>NZ_MPZV01000008.1 GCF_002020355.1 Thioclava sediminum | reverse complement strand
GGGGACTTCGCGGTCAATCTCTGGGAAAAAGGGGGTGTTCACATTTGTCCCCGGGTGGGGACACAGCTGGTGTCCCCACCCCCCCCAGCAAGTGCTTGAAATTCCACGATCTTTTTTTTTGCCCCTCTAATGATCTAAAAGGCGGGAAAAAATCCACGCCTGACCGCCCGGCAGCGCTCCTCCACAGAGCTGGCGGACGGGTGGGCAGGGGTGGAGTTTTTATCGCCTTGAAGGGGTGAGGCCCCTTGCGGGCCGAAGCCCTTCAACCGCGAGCGCTTGCGCGAGTGGCGAAGGGGGGTCTGGGGGGAAACACAACCGTGCGTTGATGCACACCGAGTGAAGACCGGGTGTTCAACGTGTCAGCCTTCGAGCTGCACCAGATGCACCCCAAACGAGCTGAACTTGGGGTGACCTCCCGCGCCTACTGGTCTTGTTTGATACTACTAATCAAGAGACGCCCCCCCGCGGCGCGCCTGGCGGCACGCTCACGGGGAGGCGTCCAGGTGATTATCCGTTTCTCACTCGACCTTGAGGGCCTATTCGCCCTTTCCAAGCCCTGTGCTTGCTGAGAGTGCGGGACCGCCGGGTAAGCCCCCCGGCGGAAGGACCGAAACCCCTAAAGGGGCCCCTCGGTCCTCTGGCTCTGCCAGTTGTCGATTACCTCAAACCATGCGCCTCCGGCGCTGCGAGCTGCGAGGACGGTGGCGCGCTCGACCCTCTCGGGCTTTTCGCTGAGACAGGGAAGAACGAAACGGCTGCCCCCCGCCCGGGTGGCCAGGTGGAGGGCAGCAGCTCCGGAGCGATCGTAAGGCGGGATCGGAACGCCTATTCGTCCAGACTCGCAGCTTTGCGGCGAGCGGGCAAGTCAGGCTCAAGGCCGGGAATGGCCGGCTCTGAGGGCGGCGCCAGCCCGTCGCCGCTGGGGAGCTGCCGTTCCCCCGGGAAGAGGCTGGGAAGCTCTCTGAGCGGCTCCTGAGCGCCCAAATCGGCCTCGTCGGGCTGTTCCGCGTCCGAGACCACCACAGCGGCCGAGAAAAGGCTGTAGCGCATCCCCTCGCGCCTCCCGGTCCACGCCACCCGGTCGTTGATCACGTAGGCGTTGACGGTCCCTGTATCGCCGATCTGCCGGACCTCGATCCAATTCCCCTGCACGAGATCCCGAACGGCCCGCTTAATCGTTCTCGGATTCCGATCCATGATGGCCGCAAGCGTCTTCTGGCTGACCACCACAGCGTTATGATCTCCCACCCGTGCAACCAGAAGGTGAAGAAGCTCTGCGGCCCGTGGTGACTTGCGCATGAGCGCGGCCCACGCTTCGTGCGCCTCTCGCTCGGTCTGGACCCAGTGACCCTTGGGCTTGGCTTCGGGCAGCTTCTCCATGCGTAAAGGTTCCTCATCCGGTCATTACTGGGTGCTTACCGATGTCACACGGTGGGGACATCTGGGTCCAGTTTCTGGACACATGACTACCGCAAAGGGGACTTCGCGGTCAATCTCTGGGAAAAAGGGGGTGTTCACATTTGTCCCCGGGTGGGGACACAGCTGGTGTCCCC
>NZ_MPZV01000007.1:0-2500 GCF_002020355.1 Thioclava sediminum | reverse complement strand
AGCGCGTCGATTGTATTCTCCCGGGGGTAGAGCACTGCATGGATGATGGGGGCCCACAGCCTTACTGAGTCTAAGCAAACTCCGAATACCGGGAAGAACTGATCGGCAGACACACGGCGGGTGCTAACGTCCGTCGTGGAGAGGGAAACAACCCTGACCAACAGCTAAGGCCCCCAATTCATGGCTAAGTGGGAAAGCATGTGAGACTTCCAAAACAACCAGGAGGTTGGCTTAGAAGCAGCCATCCTTTAAAGATAGCGTAACAGCTCACTGGTCTAGTCAAGAGGTCTTGCGGCGAAGATGTAACGGGGCTCAAGCCATGAGCCGAAGCTTTGGATGCACAGTGATGTGCGTGGTAGCGGAGCGTTCTGTGATATAGAACGCTGCCTCCTTATCTCCGTTCTCGGAGTATTGGAGGCAATGTTCTGACTGTGAAGCCGGGCTGTAAGGCATCCGGTGGAGTGATCAGAAGTGAGAATGTTGACATGAGTAGCGACAAACAGGGTGAGAGACCCTGTCGCCGAAAGTCCAAGGGTTCCTGCTTAAAGCTAATCTGAGCAGGGTAAGCCGGCCCCTAAGGCGAGGCCGAAAGGCGTAGTCGATGGGAACCAGGTTAATATTCCTGGGCCATGTGGTGGTGACGGATTGCGAGGGTTGTTCACACTTATCGGATTGTGTGGGCCGCTTAGCAGTTCCTGGAAATAGCCCCACTATCGGACCGTACCCGAAACCGACACAGGTGGACTGGTAGAGAATACCAAGGCGCTTGAGAGAACCACGTTTAAGGAACTCGGCAAAATGCCTCCGTAAGTTCGCGAGAAGGAGGCCCCATTCTCACGCAAGTGAGGGTGGGGGGCACAAACTAGGGGGTGGCGACTGTTTACTTAAAACACAGGGCTGTGCGAAGCCGTAAGGCGACGTATACAGTCTGACGCCTGCCCGGTGCCGGAAGGTTAAAAGGAGGAGTGCAAGCTCCGAATTGAAGCCCCGGTAAACGGCGGCCGTAACTATAACGGTCCTAAGGTAGCGAAATTCCTTGTCGGGTAAGTTCCGACCTGCACGAATGGCGTAACGATCTCCCCGCTGTCTCAAACGTGGACTCAGCGAAATTGAACTGTGTGTCAAGATGCACACTACCCGCGGTTAGACGGAAAGACCCCATGAACCTTTACTATAGCTTCGCACTGGCATCAGGCATGTGATGTGCAGGATAGGTGGTAGGCTTTGAAACGGGGACGCCAGTCTTCGTGGAGCCATCCTTGAGATACCACCCTTCGCCTGCTTGATGTCTAACCGCGGTCCCTTATCGGGATCCGGGACCCTGCGTGGTGGGTAGTTTGACTGGGGCGGTCGCCTCCCAAAGTGTAACGGAGGCGCGCGAAGGTTGGCTCAGACCGGTCGGAAATCGGTCGTTGAGTGCAATGGCAGAAGCCAGCCTGACTGCAAGACTGACAAGTCGAGCAGAGACGAAAGTCGGCCATAGTGATCCGGTGGTCCCGAGTGGAAGGGCCATCGCTCAACGGATAAAAGGTACTCTGGGGATAACAGGCTGATGGTGCCCAAGAGTCCATATCGACGGCACCGTTTGGCACCTCGATGTCGGCTCATCTCATCCTGGGGCTGGAGCAGGTCCCAAGGGTACGGCTGTTCGCCGTTTAAAGAGGTACGTGAGCTGGGTTTAGAACGTCGTGAGACAGTTCGGTCCCTATCTGCCGTGGGTGTAGGATACTTGAGAAGAGTTGCCCCTAGTACGAGAGGACCGGGGTGAACGGACCACTGGTGGACCAGTTATCGTGCCAACGGTAGTGCTGGGTAGCTATGTCCGGACAGGATAACCGCTGAAAGCATCTAAGCGGGAAGCCCCCTTCAAAACTAGGTATCCCTTGAGGGCCGTGGAAGACCACCACGTCGATAGGCTGGAGATGTAAGCGCGGCAACGCGTTCAGTTGACCAGTACTAATTGCCCGATTGGCTTGATTTGATCCGGTAGAAGCCAGACCTCTGGCATCCGATCAAACAGCATGCATTAATTTAGTGTAGAACGCTCCGCGCCAGCGCAATGCTGGAGGCGGCAAGCGCAGCATGACTTGAACTTCATCGCTTCTTCCTCGGTTTGGTGGTCATAGCACGAGCAAAACACCCGGCTCCATTCCGAACCCGGCCGTTAAGTGCCGTCGCGCCAATGGTACTGCGTCTTAAGACGTGGGAGAGTAGGTCACCGCCAAACCTAGAAAGAAGCGATAAAACTTCATCTCTCAAACAACGATGACAAACAAAATCCCGATCGCAAAAACATAAAGCCCTCGGGAAACAAACGCGGGATCGAGCACCCCGCAATCGCTACAAACTCTCCGAAAGAGTTTGAAAAACGCGATCGCCTCGTCAGGCTCATAACCTGACATAAAGGCAAACGCTCAACGGACGCGGGATGGAGCAGCCCGGTAGCTCGTCAGGCTCATAACCTGAAGGTCGTAGGTTCAAATCCTACTCCCGCAACCAA
>NZ_MPZV01000006.1 GCF_002020355.1 Thioclava sediminum | reverse complement strand
GCTTCCCGGCCGAGGTTCTGACCGGCCAGGACAGCGACGAAGATGTCGATCGCAAGATAGCTCACCTCGCGGCCGGCGGCCTACTACTAAGCGTCGACAAAGTCTCGGCAGGGTTTGATCTACCAGACCTCCGAAACATCATCTCGCTGCGGCCGACCAAGTCGGATCAGCTCTGGGTCCAGCAGCTCGGCCGCGTCGCTCGATCGGCTGACGGGAAGGCGCATGGGACCGTCTATGACCATGCTGGCAACACTCTCCGATGCGGCACGCTGACAGAGGCGCGCGACTGGAGCGATGGAGGAGAGGTCAGCACAGACAGACAGACAGAGAGCGGAGAGAGACTGTCGATCCGGACCTGCGACGAGTGCTTCTTCATTTTCCCAGGCGGCACCGCGATTTGTCCGACATGCGGGCACGACAACGGCAAAGACCCGCGGATCTCGCAGCGCAAAGCTATCGAGCTGCGCGCCGTCGAGGCAGCAGAGATCGAGGCTGCACGCGCGGCACAGGCAAAAGCAGCACGACGGGAGCAGGGGCAGGCACAGACCTTTAAGGCACTACTCGAGCAGGTCGCCCGCCGGCCGGGCACAAGGAACAGGCACAGCGCCAGGCACGCGACAAAGCACATCATGAAGTCGCGAATGGAGAAGGCGTGGGATCGAGGAGATCGAGAAGCTGCCGAAGCAATCCGGGCTGACCTCGCGGCAAATGGATTCAAACTCGATCTTCCGGCGGTGCTGCAATGAAAGAGCGCGAGATCCAGAAGCGGATCCTACTGGCGCTCTCCAAGGAGTTTCACCCTGACGGGATCTTCTGGACGGCTGACACAGGCGTCGCCAAGAGTATGGACGGCAAGCGGACGATCAGGTTCGGAATACCAGGTCAGCCTGACATCCAGGGCGTTCTCTATGGACTCTGGATCGGCATCGAGGTCAAGACCGCTACAGGGAAGCAGCGAGATGTGCAGAAGCGATTTCAGGCGGCTGTTGAGAGGGCAGGGGGGATCTACATCGTCGCACGTTCACCTGATGAGGCGATTTTACAGATCAAGGAATGTCTGGCCATACGTCAAGCTGCGGAGTAGACTCAAAGCATGAAAGACAAAAAGACAGACAACCAAAGGTTTGCGACCGGCCGCGAGATCTATGAGAAGCTCGCGCGCACTGGTCCGCCGCTAGATGTTACACTGCGCAGTCTTACGAAACGGCATCAGCCGAGACTTACTAAAGTCGAAGACGATACGGATTCCGACGAAACAAGCTGAGTTACAGACAAACAGGGCCAGCTGTCTGTAATTCTATGGAATCCACTCACAGTAGATCATCTAGACTGAGGCCGCGGCTCTCGAGATCTCTGCGCGCGAGTTCTGTCACGTCGCGAATGCAGTTCCGGATCGTCTGACCTGTGACCCCAAGCTCGTTGCCGATCGTGCTGAGAACGACCTTCTCTTCATCTGCAAACGCACGAGACATCACATCTCGCGCAAACTGCTTGCGCTTCTCGCTTGCACGCCCTCTCGCGAGTCCTTGGATCGCATTCTCAATGAGCTCAGCGAGCTCTTCGCGTGAGATCGTGCTCATACTGTCATCAGCGCACCCGCCTACAACGAGAAGCCCGTAGTCATCAGCGGATGCGACGTCAATGCCTGCATCGCGCACGAGGATCGAGCTAACATGCTGCACTGTAGTGTCTAGCTCGCCAGCTGTCTGTTCGATTGCTTTGGAGTTACTCATACCAGCATGCTCATAGCTCGACACGAGAGCATGGGCGCGCAGGTTCGCCGAGCGCTCCTTCGCGCCTGTCTTCGCTGACGTCGCTGACTTGTTCATATGCACAAACATCAGCACACGCTCGCGGATCCAAAACCTGGCATAGGTCCCGAATGAAGCTTCGTTCGACAGGTCGAACCTCTCGAGCGCATTCATAACTCCGACAACACCCTCTGAGTAAAGATCGTCTCGGTCGATATGAGGATGGATTTTCGCTGCGTGACGAACCTCGCCGCGAATGATCGGCTCAACGCTATCGAGCAACAGCTTAAACGCGTTCTCATCGCCATCCTCTCGGTAGGCTTTCACCCACGCGTCCTGGAATCCTTTGTAGTCAAATTTCGCACCCATCGTCCCAGTCCCTCTGTCTGTCTTTCTGTCTTGAGAGGGAGTTGGGGAAATTTCATAGAAACCAAAAATTTTCAGCGGTCAGAGTTCGATGTCATCTTCGATGCGGCCGCGCGATTTCTTGAAAGCCTCGGAGAAGGCGCGATCAGATGACCGTCTATGATGCATGAGCAGCAAGCGGAATCGAGCTAGCAGCCTGTAAATGATGTTCTCTTTGGTTCGATTGCGCATGACGCATCATAGCATAAAAAAGCCCCGGCCGAAGCCGGGGCAGGTCATGGGAGTTGCAGCCTTACCCGGGCTGCTCGGGAACTGGTTAGGATGCTTTGCTCGTCGCGGAGTTCTGAACAACGAAGCGGGCAGCTGAGAGGCTCTTGCGCTCGATGTAGCACTTGTCGAGCACAGCGAGGCTTTCGTTCTCAAGATCTTCGAAGTTGCGGACAGCCCAGACGCGAATCTGGGAACCGCCGTCACGGCCGATCCGCCTCTTGCTGAGATCGCCGCCTCCGACTTTCTTGAGGAATGCCGAGATCTGCTGGATCGTCATTTTCGGGGCGCCTCTCTTCTCAGCGATCGTCTCGAGGGCTTCGCGCAGATTGATGACGTCACCGTCGAACGGGGCCGCAGTGCTTTCCCACAGATCGCTCAGGAATGCCTCGACGCCGCCACGGGTAGCGCGCTGCACGACCTTTTTGTCTTCGGTGTCAGGAGCAGGGGCCGACGGGTTGAACTTCGAGAGGTCACGGGTTGCGAGGAAGTGCGCGAAAGACGCAATGTCGTCGCCGTTGATGTAGTCGTAGAGGTCGACATAGTAGGACGGAGAACGTGGCTTCTGCTTGCAGATGACGACGAAATAGCGGCGGTCGTTGTCTTCGATATACGCAGCGTTTTCTTGGTTTGAATACATCAGGAAATTCGCTGTGTTTTGCACGGTATATGGCTTCACGTGTTTTTCATTTATCTCGACAGTCGGCTGCGTGATCAGAGGCTTGAACTTGTTGGCAATGTCGCGGCGATCTCCGCACATAACCTCGGGAATGATGACAAGCTGCGCCGCTTTCATGAAATGGTAACGGCCTTCGCTTACAGCTTCGTCTTGAACCCAATATGCATTGGACTCACCGATTACGCGGCTCATGGCGATCGAGAGAGTGTCCTTTCCGACGCCCTGATAGTTGCTGATGATCAGCGGTGCGTGCGTGATCTTCTTCCCGGGGTTCTGGTAGGTGTAGGCGAGCCAGTCAGCGAGATGGCCGGCCTGCTCTTTGTTACCGTTGCACAGATAGAGCATGTGATCGAGCATCATGCTCGCATCACCCTTTGCGGGCTTCACAGACGGCGCCTTCCAGGTATTGAGCCACTTCACGCCGTCGGCCTCAGGTAGTTCGCGATCAACGCCGGGCATGTAGCGCTCGTTATGCACGCGGGCAGCCTTCGCATCGCGGCGGAATACGTCAAACGCTGAGAAGGCGCGGCCCTTGTCGTCGAGCGGCATTGCATGTGCTTCGGCATTGTCCATAGCGCGGGTCGAGATCCACGAGTTCGCACGGCGATCCCATACCTCATCCCTGAATGTGCTATACACATAGCGATCACGCAGCTTCGACATTGTGTCGAGGAGCGGGTCTGCCTCTTCTTCGACGCCCAGCTCCGCCAGCATCTCGTCCTCGTTGCAGTTCCGCTCGAGAACCCACCAAAGGTGCTCTGCCTTGACGCTCGGGCGCTTCTCCAGCCATTCGCAGACTGCTTCGACAGCTTGCCCGTCGATATAGGCCTCAACGTCTGCCGCGGTCAGTCCAGCGGCTGCATTCGAAATTGCTTGCTCGATCTTCGGCGTCAGGCCAGCTGGCCGCCTGTTGACGCTCGGAAGCTTGGTTTTCTTTGTCATCTATCACTCCCATGTGAGCCCCGGGAGGGTTTTTGTTCCTCGGGGTGGGAGGGATATGTGTCCCTGTCCTATAATCCTAAAATTTTGGGATTGACTTTCCTGAAAAAAGTTTCGGAGCCGTAACCGATAAGGTTAATCGTGGGACAGTGGGACACTGCTTGGGACACACAAAAAAGGCCTCTGGAACAGCGTAAGCCACGAAAAACAAACAGAAAAACAGACATGGGACACATGGGACACTGAATTTCCAAAAGTTCGGTATAGAAAACATAGAATAACGGGTATGCGTGCCCCGTATTCTATCTTTCTCACGCAAAACTTTTGTATTTCCTCTGTCCCACTGTCCCAAAAGTAAAAAAGATAAGGAAAAACAGGGATTTATCGTGGGACACACGGTCGATTCCTCTGTCCCATCCTCTGTCCCACTGTCCCATTACCTAAGGGAAAGAAATGAGGCCGGTTTCTTGGAGCGATAGGCCGCAAACCTCTGTAATGTAAAGGAAAAAGAGAAGAAACAGCGGGCTTTGCTGCGGCGGTTGTGCAATTTCCTGGTCATGTTGGGCTGGTGATTTGGCCCTGCATTCTCAGGTGGCTCGACGTGGAATACGGGCGCCATGAGATACACCAACACGCGATCGCAGACTAAGGACGCATATCCTCTGCATGCTGAGCAGATCTTTCCTCGACGGGACATACCTACTGGCGCGTGCGCGTGAGCACGTAGAGCAGCTGCGTGCAGGGCTCGATGAGCTACGGACGCGCGGGAACTATTAGAGGGACACATATCAGCACAGGCGAGCATCTACGGATGGCAGAGCTGAGCTGCGGGATACTACGTGCGTCGAAAGGATAGCCGCTACGACGCCTCGCCTAACAGGTCCGCTCTTCGGGGCGGCCTAACTTTTTCTGTCTTTCTGTCTGTCGAAATTTTGGATCGGAGCGGGTTTTACCCAAGTCCAATAGACCAGCATAGAAAGTAGGAGGTTGGGATGAAAAAGTATGCTTTGGACACAAGCTTGAAGGCTGTCCAGTCTCGCTTCAGGCGCGGTTTTATATATAGCGGAGCTCACTATACGCTTTTCTTTTCTCCGGTTGTGGCTCTCATTTTTGGAGTTGCATGTAGCAGCTTTGAAATCGGCATCTGCATATTCATTGCGACTTTGTGGTCCGCCTTCATAGAGACCTACGCCGGCGCGAGGGTTCTCAAGGAGACTGACAAAATCTTTGTCGATGTATTGAACAAGCTCGGAGAAGGCGGTGCGGCATGACAACTCTCGAAAAGATTTTAATGGCGCTAACGATCCTGAGCTATTTCATCGTGTGCGCGCTGATAGCATCACTTGGGGTATGGCTTGTTTGGATTGCTGACGCATCTACAGAGCCGTCATTCACAGCGTCACTGCAGGCTGTATCTGGGGCGTTCTTTTTGCCAATCTGGTTCTTTGGTCTTTTTATCGGAGTGGTGAATATCATACGTGGTAATGTATGAATTGCCTGCATTACATGGGCTGCCTTCGGGCGGCCCATTTTTTTTGCGTGCGATCCTCTCGAAATTTTGGATCTTCCTGAGATTTCTCCATCTCCCTTGAAACAACAGGGAGAGAGACGATGAACAACAAACGAATGGTCCGGTGCTCATGCTGCGGCTACATGAAAAACTCTGAGCGTGTCGATGAGCGCGAGCCAGGGAAAGAGCTCTGCACTGAGTGCTGGTTCGAGCGTGACGCACGTAGCCGAGGACGGCGCCGCATTCTTCGCGATCTGATCGGTGGAGCTCTACTCGGAACTCTTCTCGGAGGAATGCTGCTCGCGGCTGCGATACGCACTGACCAGACAATCTATCCAGATGAGCAGACTGAGCAGGTGTCTAAATGAGGCCTGAGAACTTTCAGACAGAACTCTGGCGTCAATGGACAGAGAACGGATCAGAGCATGCACGCATTGCTCTCATCGAGAGTGTCGAGCCAATGATCAAGAAAATGGCCGGACAGTTCAAACAGAGCGGTATCAGCGTCGAAGATCTCAAGGGCGCTGGAATGATCGGCATCCTTGAGGCGATCGAGCGATTCAAACCGGAGCAGGGCAAATTCTCTGCGCTCGTATTTTTTCTGGCGCGCAATGAGATGTTCGAGCTGATGAGATCAAGCTCGACACCTGCGAGTATGGCGAAGAGCAGGCCGGACCGGAACATGAGGTATAGGCTCGGTGCAATCGTTTCTCGTTTAGAGGGCGAGGGTTATAGCCGATCAGCTGCACTGAATGCCGCAGCGGCAGAACTCGGCATCACAGGTGCAGACGTCTCCGCTGCATATACGCTTAGCAGGTCACCGGCGAGTGACATTCAAGATGAGGAGCACAGGATCGGCGTCGATGCAGTTTCTGTTGAGGATGTGCATCAAGCATCTCTGAGAGGTCTTGTAGAGGAGCTGCTCGTGGATCTTCCGGCAATCGACCAGGCGCTGATGCGGCAGACGATTATGTCCGAGGACACAGTCTCTCTCACTGCACTCTCAAAACAGATGGAGATTTCACACCAATATCTGTCGAGCCGCAGGAGGAACTGCCTTGAACTGCTCAGGAAAGAACTGAAAGCGCGCGGGCATTCGCTCGATGAGCTTATTTGGTGAGGGTGACGCGCAGTTTGGTCAAACAGGACAGATATCCAACATGAAACCGGCCGGGGACCCTGGACCCCGCCGGGTTATGTATGCAGGGGGCCGAGTGCCCGGTAAATCGCTACTTACGAGCGCTGAAAAACCGGGTTTCGGTTCTGATTTGGGATAAGCAACAACATGGGCGAAGCCAGTCAGGAAAAGAGCGAAGGAAATCCAGACGCTTCTTCGGAAAACGAAGCGATCGCCTGGAGTTCGTCTCGCATCTCATTCATCCTCGGGGTTTCCTCAAGGCGCGTCCAACAGCTTGCAGATCAAGGAATTGCGGTGCGCGTTGGTCACGGGAAATACGACCTCGTGCAGACCGTGAAGAACTATGTGGACTTCGTGAAGGCGCAGGGCCAGCCGAAGGATGCTGGTGCTAAAGATCTCGAGGTCGAGAAGGTCAGGCTCACAAAAGCACGCGCAGATGAGGCAGAGCTCCGGCTTACGATCTTGCGCGGAGACGCTGTCATGATGCCAGATGTCGAGGATCTAATCGCCGAAGAGTATGGCGCCCTTCGCGCAGGCCTTTCGCAAATCTCTGGATCCGTGGCCCGAGTTCTCTCAAAGACGAGTGATCCTGCTGCATGCCAAGAGATTGTTTTCAAAGCTGTTGAAGGAGCTCTCGCAAACCTAACGGCAGATCAGCCGGATGGTGCAAAGCCACAGACGCGACACTTGCCAGGCGCGGAGTTTCTCGATGAACTTGAGGACTGATCAGCGCACGATAGACCGCTGCCGTTCTCGACTGAGATCGACGAGACGTTCAGCGCTCACCCCAAAACCTCTCATGACGCTGTCGCAGTGGGCTGACGAATTCGGACGCCTCTCTGTTGAGACATCGGCCGAGCCTGGGCGCTGGAAGACATTTGGCCCGCAGCGCGAGCCAATGGACGCGATGACTGATATCAAAATTCGCCGCGTTGTCATGATGAAGGGTGTCAGGATCGGCTTCACAAAAGCTCTGCTCTGGCTATCGGCTTATCATATGCACTGGGATCCTGCGTCGATCCTGTTCTTCCAGCCAACAGATGACGATGCAAAGGATTTTGACGAGTCCGAAATCCTTCCGATGATCAGAGACACAAGCGAGGTTCGAGAGCTTTCGAATGTCAGCTTCTCTGGCGGAAAGGCGAAGGAGCAGTGGCACACGCGGAAGTTCAAGAACGGTGCGATCTTCCGGATGCGCGGGGCCGCGGCTGAGGGGAACTTCCGGCGACTGACGACGCGGATCAATATCGCAGATGAGATCGACGATAAGAACTGGGATGACAAAAGTGGTGACAAGCTCACACGCCTGAAAAAGCGCGGCACGACGTTCTGGAACTCAAAGCTGATCCTTGGCGGATCTCCAGTTCTTCCGGCCGATCAGGGTGGCCGAACGCACGCTGAATTCCTCGACAGTGACCAACGACATCTCTATGTCAAATGCCCACACTGCGGCCACAAGCAGATCATGGAGTTCGGAAACGGTGAAGGTGCAGGGGTCCGCTACAATGATGATTTGAGCGATGTCTATTATCAGTGCTCAGGCGAGCGGGCGTGCCGCATTGAAGAGGAAGCTCGCCTGGATATGCTCGAGGCTGGTGAGTGGATCCCGCACAACCCAGGGCATCCTGATCGCGGCTATCACTACCCTCAGATCCTATCGCAGTTCGTGACATGGAAAGACATCGCGCGAGAATGGAAGACTGCTCTCCGCGGTGGAATGAAGAAGATCAAGGTCTTCAAAAACGAGGTCGAGGGGATTCCGTTTTTTGAGGAAGCGGGTCAAAGCGCAGACGCGGAGGAGCTGCTCGACTATGTCGTGGATTATGGAGGAGAGGCGCCGACTTGGACAGAGGTCGTCACCGTCGGTGTCGATGTGCAGAAGGGCAACCAAGACGGCACGATGTCATACCTCGAAGCCAGTGTTTATGCCTGGGGCAGGGGAGGGCGCTTTGCGCAGATCGGCCATTGGGTTCTCGACGAGCATCCACTGACAAGTCAGGCGGCGTGGGACAGTCTTGAGGCCCTCGGGCTTCAGAGCTTCACGGACGCAGACGGTGTCGCGCACCGCGTGGACGCTCTATGCATTGACTCGCACGGTGGCTTCTCTCAGCGCGTCTACTCATGGATTGAGGCGATGCGCAGGAAGGGACGCCGGCGCTGGTTCGCTGTCCGCGGTGCGAACAATGCACCAGGCGCGCGGAAAGAAAAAATCTGGCCGAATACGGCCGCGAACAAGAACCCGATCCTCTACACGATCGACGTTAGCCTCGCGAAAGACGAATTGGCGATCGCGCTTTCGGAAGGAAAAGGTGAGTTTCCCGCAATCCCGATGCCTGGCGCCGAAGAGATGACGAGGGAGTTCTTCGACCGTCTCACGCGCGAGAAGCAGGTCCCAGTTGCGGGCCGCCCTGGTCTTACAAAATGGACAAGTCCGAAAAACCAAGAGCCTTGGGACTGCCTCGTCTATGCATATGCTGGAACACATGCCCTCCGCGCGATGCCAGGGAGCCAGAAATACAAGCGCAAGCTCGCCGAAGACATCAGGCCAATCGTCACAGAGAGTGAACCCGCGAGCGAGGAACCAAAACTCTCAGAACTCGCAATGCCAACTGGCCCGCGCAGAGACCCTGAGCCTGCGCCTGAGCCGCAAGTTCGGCAGAAGCCGACACCGCGGCAGGGGCTCATAAAAGTCAGGCCAGGTTTCGGCTACCGGTGACGCGCAGTTTTGCAGATCGGGACAGATATCCCCGGGAGAAAACCCCGGGGATGATCAATGGCTGCCAGCCTCTACGAAGACTACACGATCGATGAACTGAAGGCGCTGCGGAGAAAAATCCTCGATCAGCGCGCAAAGGGAGTGAGCTCGTTTTCATATAACGGGCAGTCGTTCACCTACTCGTCTCCAGCCCAGATGCTCATCGTTGCAGAGGAGATCCAGCGTGAGATCACCCGCCGGGTCGCAGCTGAGAATGGATGGCAGCCGGTTAATGTCACTGGCTCGAGATTGATCCGCCCCCTCGCTGACACGAACAACACGGGCGGCACCCAATGACGAAACAGATCAATCGAGTCAAACTTTTTCGCAACGCGACGGCACTATCGAGTGGAACTGTCGGCGACCTTGCGCCGCGGATGGACTATGATTTTGCGCGCCGGCTCGAGGATCGCAAGGACCTTCCGCGCGGCACTGGTGAGGCGATCGCCAGCGCGCTGAACCGATCGAAACCAGAGATCACGCGCATGTCGCGTTACGCTGAGCGAATGAACGGCATCGCATCCCACGCGGTCGATGTGCTCGAGAGCTATGTTATCGGATCTGGTCTCAAGCCGTCGATCCCTGACGATGATGCAGACCTGATGAGGCTCTGGAAAACTTGGGGTCGTGCTGCTGGGGCCGAGGGCGTCGGTGATATCTCGATGGTCCAACGCATTGCATTTCGCGAATGGGTTGTCGGCGGGGAAGCATTCGGGATTTTGAGGTATCGCAAGGGCGCGTCGGCGCAGGACCTTGCAGTTCCTTTGCAGATCCAGGTTATCCCGACGGAAATGGTTCCGCTGCGGACGCCTTTCGCACAGTCTGCGACGGATGGGATCCTTTACGACAATGCAGGCTCGCCGGCGGGTTACTACGTCTACAAGGTGCATCCGGGCGACACGCTTGACGCGACGGAGGCTTATAAAAAAGAGACCATAAAGTTCAGGCCGCAGCTCGTCGCTCACCTCTTCACTCCTCGGGAGGCTGGTCAGCTCCGCGGTGAACCGTGGCTAACGCGTGCGCTCATCAAAATTCATGACCTGGAGAAATACCTCGGCGCTGACCTGCTGAGGAAAATCTTGAGTGCGAACATCGCATACTGGTTGGAGCTCCCAGATCTGACGCCGGAAGAAAAAGAAGAGCTCCGGGATATCAGCTACGATCCAACAAGTGGGAAATACTTCAACTCATTGAATCAAGAGGTGCAGCCTCCGAAAGAGGAATCGCTGGTAGCAGCGAAAGACGGATCTGTCGCCGTGGTCCCGCCAGGCGGTAAAATCAACGTCACGGCACCGGCTGAGAGCGGCAACTCGTTCTCGCCGTTCATTCGCCAGATTGCACTGCATATCGCTGCTGCTCTGAACATCCCTCTGGAGTTCCTATTCGGCGATATGAGTGGCGTAAATGACCGCCTCTTCCGCGCTGTGAGCTCGCAGTTCGAGCGCCACGTCAGGACAGTGCGCGGGACATTCTCACAGCGGTTCTTGAATCCGATCTGGAATGCTTTCGTCCGCATTTCTGTTGCCGAGGGAAAATGGAAAGTCCCGCATGGCAGAACGATCGAGGAGTTCCTGAATCCGGAGTGGGTCGGCCAGCCGTTCCCGTATCTGCACAAGCTTCAAGAGGTGCAGTCGTGGGATCTCGAGGTCGAAAAGGGCTTCTCCACACACTCCGACATTATCCGCCAAAAGGGTGACGACCCTGAACGCGTGCGACGGGAAAAGCTCGACGATCTCATCAAGGATATCGAGGGCGGTCTGTCTCCAATTCCGGACTATTGGACCGACGCGATGATCAGACGCCACCTTGGATGGAAAGACGCCGAAATCTCGGAATACCGCTCACGAACTGGCGGCAATCTTACCGGCTGATTTTTTGGATTTCCAGACGCGCAGTTTAGCGGGCCGGGACAGATATCCCTCGTGAACAACGAATTGGACTGAGCTATGAGCGCAAAGCTGCAAGAAGCATTCCGGATGCACAAAGCAGAGCCAGGCAAGACCTGGTATGAAGTGAAAATGCTCGGCAGCGGCGACGCTGTTGTCGAAATTTTCGGTGTCATTGGCGATTGGGAAGTCGATCCGCAGTCGCTCGTCTCAGAACTAAAGGCTCTCGATGGCCCCGGGAAAACCGTGACCATCCGCTGCGATAGCCCCGGTGGCTCCGTCCCAGCTGGTGTCTTGCTTATGACTGCCATCGGCCAGATGGAAGCGACCGTCGTGATGGAAATCTGGGGTAGCTGCTACAGCATGGCCTCGGCAATCGCGATGGCCTGCGACGAGGTCAAGATCGCACGCGACGCGTCGATGATGATCCATAACCCGATGGGCGTCGCGATTGGCACCGCTGATGAGGTCCGCGCAACCGCGCAGCAATTGGACAATATCCGCGATCAGATGCTCGATCGGTATGCGGCGCGCGCTGAAAAAGCCGGTCACACTCGCGAAGAGGTGTCGGCCGCAATGGACGCTGAGAAATACTACACGCCTCTCCAGGCTATCGAGTTCGGACTCGCGGATGTGATGCTCGAGGACAAGGCATCGAGCCGTATGCAAATCGACCCGGAATTCGCCGCTGTCATGCTCGGGAAAGCTCCCGCTGAGATGCTCGCGATCGCGGAAGAAGAAGCTCCCGACGAAGCCGAGACACAGGCCGATGCAGAGGTCGCTGTCACCGAGGATGAGCGCGTCGAGGTGACGATGCTTGTCGATGGCAACGAGGTCACGATGACCGCGAGCAAGGATGTCGCAGAACTCTTCTCCGGCGCCAAGCTTGCTCGGGAACAATCCACGAACGAAACCGGCGACGAGTTCGTCGCCTCTATGAAATCGGACGCCGACAATGACGGCGCCGTTATGACTGCCCGCCCGGAAAAGGCTGAAGCGGGCAAGTCCATGCGCGAGCGCAAGCCTTCGCGGGTGAACGCTCATATCGCGAACATGAACGCCAACTTCGGCCGTTTCTAACCAAGGAAAATAGGGTATGTCCTACAATCTCGCAGACTTCACTCTCAGTCAGCTGACTGACGCAGTCAATGTCCAGCCCCCGCTGGATCTGTTTCTGTCCAGGTTTTTCACCACGGGCCGTCTCAGCAAGACCAGCCTCCAGATCGAGCGCGGCGAAACCGGCCTTAATTTGATCGACCCGACTGCCCGCGGCTCTGTCTCGCCGACGGCTACCGGCGCTGGCCGCACCCGTTCGCTGATGAACATCAGCTCGGTCAAGCTTGGCCGCGTTATCGAGATCGCCGCTTCGGATATTCAGGATGTCCGCGCATTCGGCTCGGAGGATCAGGAAGAGACCCTCGATACAGTCATCAATGAGCAAACCGGAACGGTTCGTCGTTGGATCGACTACTCGAACGAAAATCTGCGCTTCGGCACCGTGAAAGGTAAGCAGCTGGCGTCCGACGGCACGACTGTCATCTTCGATTTCTATGCTGCTGCCGGCATCGCTGAGCCGACGCCGCTCGACATTGCGCTCGCGACAGCGACCAGGAAGGAACTCCAAGAGTTCTTCTCCGATTCCGACGATCATGTCCGCACCGGCCTCGGCGTCGAGGCTGATATGGCCCAGGATGTGGTGATTGTCTACGGCAAGACCGCGTGGCGGAATTTCCGCGAGAACGACGCGGTTGCTTCGCTCTATGATCGCTACCAAGAGGGGGCTGTGAACCGCCAGTCTGTTGGTGGTAAGCGTGAGGCATTCGAGCTCTTCAATGTGAAGCACGTCCCCTACTACGGCGCTTCGATTGGCGACGACGAGTGGCGCGCAATCCCGGTCATGCCCGGCCTGTTCCAGACCAAGTGGACGCCGCTGGACAACCCGGAAACCGCGAACACGCTCGGCCTCCCGTTCTACGCGACCCCCGAGGTTCTGCCCTACGGCAAAGGCCTTGGCGTCGAGCTTGCGTCGCTGCCGCTGCACTATGTGACGCGCCCCGAGGCGCTGATCGGCGGCTCCGACACGACCGTCTGATCGGTCAGCCGAGTAAGATGACATGAGGCTCCGCCCGCAACGGCGGGGCCTCTTTCAAATCCGGAGTGCGCATGAACTTTGCAGATGACATTTTCGACGCAATGAGCCCTGTCCCCGCGAGTTATTCGCGCGGGCCGGATACTGCTGATCTGCGGGTTGTTATCGTCGAAAGTGATCAGGCATTCCGCACGAGCCGCCGCGACAGCCTGATAGGCTCGGACGTCTCCGGAGTTGTCTTGGAAAATTCACTTCTGAGGAAGGGCGGAAAACTCCAGCTCGCGACTGGCCAGATCTATCGCATCGACAGTGTTCTAAAATCGACGGTTCCAGGTCTCTCAGATCTCAAGCTTGCA
This sequence comes from Thioclava sediminum, assembly GCF_002020355.1. Lineage (GTDB taxonomy): Bacteria > Pseudomonadota > Alphaproteobacteria > Rhodobacterales > Rhodobacteraceae > Thioclava > Thioclava sediminum. The sequence continues at coordinate 25,924 of NZ_MPZV01000006.1, read as the reverse complement.
CGCATCGAGGGCGACGCGATCGCACTATTTGACGCGTCTGACCTAGCCCCTCTTGACGATACTGTTGATCTCGATGGCGTCACGATCCCGGCGAATATCTCCTGGAGCGTCGAAGTTGATACGATCGACAGCAGCGGATCCAGGCTAACTGTCTCGAAAATTTTTGTCGCAGTGCGCGCAGCAGATGCTGCCAGCGCCAAACCTGGATCTGTTGTGCGTCTTGACGGCCGGCGGCGGTCTGTCGAGCGGGTCATGAACGACGGGCTCGGGCTCGTGAAATTGATGGTGTGACGATGGCGATGCACGGATGGGATGCGAGACGATTTGTCAAAGAGTTCGAGCGCGAGGAGTTGAATGCGCGCAAGCGGGCTGGCCGGAAGATCGGGGCAGAGGTGAAGCGTGAAGGGAAGAAGGCACTCGGGAAAGTTTCCTCGGCACGGAAAAAGAGGATCACCGCCAAGGTCGCCAAGAACGCGACTCTCGTTGTCAAGGACACTGGGGCTGATGCTCGGGTCAGAGAATACGGCGCGACGATCAAGCCGGAGAAAAGCCAGTTCCTACGGGTGAATTTCGGGCCGGAAAACCGCGATGTGAATGGCACATTCACGGCCGACGTGAACGGGAAAAAGCTCCTCTTCACGGGCCACGGAAAGACCGCCCGACCGATCGCTGTGCTCAAAAAGGTTGTCCGCAGATTTGCGGTCTCCAGCAACAAAAAGCTGTCCCATATTCTCGAGAGCAAGCTCGACAAATACGCGGATCTCTATGAGGAGGAATTGACAAATGGCAAATGACAAAGTCGACCAGATCGTCGACGAGGTTGTGCGGATCGCTGGAGTTCTTGGGCTGCCAGTTGAGCTGGATCGGCCATATGATTTTGACGAAAACGAGCTCCCACTGATTATCGTTCGAACCGGCGAAGAAGAAGTCATTGAGGATGACGGATATCCGCTCGAAAGCTGGCAAGATTTCTGGCGCGTCGGACCGTCGATCGAGGTGCTTGTTCCGGAGGATGACCCGTGGGCGCTGCGTTCAGCGCTGAATGGGCACTGGGCAGCTCTGCGCGCTGAGATCATGAATTCGTCGCTCCAGGATCTCATTCGAGACGGCACGAAGCCCGGACTGCGGAAAGACATGATCGAGGTCTCAGATCGCTCCGGTATCGCAGGAATCTCTGTGGAACTTTCGCTCGAAATCGAGCGCGACTGACGCGCAGTTTTAACGGCTGGGACAGATATCCCTCATGAATATACACACGAGGAGACCTGCCAATGGCTTCGCCCGACGTCAAAAAAATCCGAAATCTAGCCGGCGAGGGGTATTTCAAGCTCGACGGCACCAATGTGTTCCTGTCGCTCGGTCATACCGAGAGTATCTCGATCAATACCGAGGTCACAAAAGACGAGATTTTCTCGTCGATCACTGGCGTCCGAAGCCTTGCCGATACTGAGGTAACGGAGCGCAAGGTCACTGGTGGAGCTGTTCTGCGTGAAACTGGCGCCCGTCAGATCGCGATGGCGTCCCTTGCAAACAAAGGCCTCATCAATCAGGACGCGCAGACCAGCCTCACGCTTAGCGGATCTGCAAGTGCTGGTGACACCATCGATCTCGGCGCGCTGAATGTGACTATCACCAGCTTGACAGACGGAACTGACCCGCTGGTTGAGGGGCAAGACTATAAGCTCGACGCAGCTGCTGGCATCCTGACCTTCCTCGTCGATATCACGACATACACTGGCGCATATGACACGGCCGCGATCACTGACGCTGATGACAAGGCTTTGATCGCTGCACTGTCTGCATCTGAGGGAATCTCTGGCGAGTTGATGGTGATCCAGCGCCAGACCCGCGGAGGAAATCGCTTCAAATACAACGCGAAAGTCCGGATTTACCCGGACGGAGATTTTACTCTCAGCAAAGAGGGCACTGACGCTGCGACCATCCAAGTCAAATTCGATGTTGTCCAAGACACCTCGAAGCCGGCCGGCGCGCAGTTCGGTGTCTTCCGCGAGATCAAAGGCTGAGGTGATCACATATGAAATTTTCTGAACTCGCAAAAGACGCTGAAACGCTCGCAAAACATCTCCCTGTCGCAGCCGTGAAACTCCGCGGTCATGACGTGGATGTATTCCGCATCGCTGCAGGGGATATTCTTTATGCTGTCGGCAAGGCGCCTGCGCTCCTCGATGCATGGACCGAAGAAGGGGAGGGGCGAGCTACGAAAATTGCTGAGGCGCTAAGCTCCGCCGGTCTCGATGTTATTGACCACCTGATCGCTGCTGGCTTGAAAGCCACTCGCGAAGAAGTCTCGCAGTTCGAGCTCGATCTGTCTGAGCAGTTCAATATTCTGAACGCTATCCTCAAGCATTCGATTCCGGATGAGCTGCTGGAAAAGGTTCACGCCGGCCTGGCGAACGCGGGTCTCGGGTTCGGCGAAACGGCGTCGGCGGACTGACGGCGCTCTTTGAGCGCCTCATAGCCTACGGCCATGACCCGTATGAACTCACGCTGCATCAGGTTCTCGCATTTGATGCAGCGGCCCGCGAGCGGCGGCAATACGAGCTACAGGACGCAATGCTCATAGCCAGGGCAGCTCAGCACGCGGACAAGAACGATTTCGACCGGATTCTAGCGTCCTTCGAATCTGACCAGGAATACGATGACGATGACGACGTCATCGACTTTGCGAAGTTATAGCCAGATGTCCAAGAAACCCCTCGTAGTTGCAATCAAAGCCCAGGTCGACGGCGCCATGCGGTCGATGAAAAAGCTTGCAGGTTCGATCGATAAGATCGCGGGTGCGGCGAAGAATGCTGACAACGCGGTTAAGCGTTCGAGCGACGAGACGAAGAAAGCCGCTGAAGCAGCGGAAAAGGGGCTAAAAAGACTCGGTGTTAAATCAGACAAGACCCATGCGAAGCAAGTCGCATCTATCAAAGAAAATATCGCAAATCTGAAAGAGCTCAAAAAACAAGGGGTCATAACTGGCCGCGAGTATAGCAAGGCTTTTCAATCTGCGAATATGCGGATTGATAATCTCAACAGGAGCATCGGAACACTCGACCATAGACTCAAAGCGGCCGGCACGAAAATGAAGTCGATCGGTCGCAACATGAGCATTGGCCTGACCGCCCCGATCGTTGGGTTTTTCTACAAATCTGTCGAGGCGCAGAAAGTCCAGGAGAAGGCAGTAGCGTCTGTTGAAGCCGCCCTCACGAGTATGGGCCAGACTGCCGGCTTCACGTCGAAGCAGCTCCAAGACATGGCGTCGAGCATCCAGGATAACTCGCTCTACGGCGACGAAGAGATCCTGCAAAAAGTCACTGCAAACCTGCTGACATTCGGCAATGTTTCCGGCGATGTGTTCGTCCGGACGCAGAAGCTCGCAGCCGATATGTCTGCTCTACTCGGGCAGGATCTTCAAAGCTCCGCCATCATGCTCGGGAAGGCTCTCAACGATCCAGCGAAGGGACTTACCGCACTTACCCGTGTCGGTGTGTCATTCAGTGCGCAGCAGACTGAGCAAATCAAGGCCATGTCGAAAGCCGGAAGGGTTGCCGAGGCCCAGGGCGTTATGCTGAAGGCTCTCGAGCAGCAATATAAAGGCCAGGCTAAAGCCCAGTCTGAACTCGACTCCGGGAAGATGCAGCATGCGCTGATGGATATCGGCGATGCAATGGAAAAAGTCGGCGCTGTTCTGATCCCGATCCTTGCGAAGGTAGCAAAATGGATCTCGTGGGCAGCCAAAAAATTCCAAGGCCTCTCTGATAGCACACAAACATGGGTGGTGGTTATCGGAGCGGCGGTCGCAATCCTTGGCCCGGTTATCATCTTCATCGGAATGCTCGTTGCCGCAATCGGAGCAATCGCCGGCGCTCTGAGCCCGGTCGCTATCGGCATCGCAGCTCTCGTCGCTGTTGTCGTCGGCGGGGTGGCGCTGATCTACAAGAATTTCGACTGGCTCTGGGGTATGCTCAAGGCTGGTGCGTCCAAGTTCGCTGGATACATCACGAACGCGTTCAAGGCCTACATCAACGCCTGGAAAACGGTTCTCAGCTGGATCTGGGACACGCTCAAAAATATCGGAAGCGCGGTCGGTAATGGCATCGCGACGGTCATCAAGGCCTATGTCGATATGTGGACGTCTGCGATCACGGGCGCATTCGGATTCATCAAAAAAGAAGCTCTCGCGGTCTATGACTGGCTGAAAAGCTTCCTTCCAGATTGGCTGACGGGCGGCTCGGTGAATATTCCAAGCGCTCAGCAGGCATCTGCACAGCTCAAAACCGCAGCCGGAAAATCGAACCCAGCTGCGGCAGGCACACCGATCAACCTCACTGTGGGCGGTGAGACCTACGGCATGACTGCGAGTCAAGACGTCGCGGATGCGATGGCGAAAAACCAAAACCTCAAGTCTGGGCTTCGCCCGACCTCACTCCCACGGACTTTCAGATGATCAAATCGAGCCTTCGAATTTTCAAAGATGGCACAGAAATTCCGCTGCCGCCTGGCGCGTATCGGTTTATCGATTTCGCTGCGAAGCCGATCAGCGCATCGGCAAATCTGCGTCGGACGATCGACGGAAACCTCGTCAATCTCTCAGATAGCGCATTCCAGCGTCTCGAGGTCGATATCTCATGCAGCGATCAGAAAATTCCTGCGCTTTCCGGGCTGTGGCCCGGTGCTGTGCTAACGATCCATTCGCCGTCCATCATGACAGAGCCAGGCCCGGCCGTGACGCTTGCTCGCGATCCTGTCCCTGGCTCGATCCGGGCGTATGATGCAGATGGCATTGAGATCGCTCAGCCGACAGGACGGACGCTAAATGTGAGCGGCGCCGCATACTATGAATACCGGCCGATCCTAACTGTTATGGTCACCGCGATCTCAAGCTCTGACAAAGAGTTCAAGGCGTCGCGCAGCTGGTCGATTACTGCTGAGGAGAGTGATGCGGCGGAGGTGATCGTTCAGCCAACCGTTCCAGACCAGATCGTCGAAGCGACTGGCGGGACTGTTTGGGACTGGACAGATGCAGATCTGAAAAACTGGCGCACCCACAAGATCACAAACAGCGACAATTTTGTCGTCACCGCGCCTGGAGAGATCGAGGTGTGCATACTATCAGGCGGAGGTGGAGGTCCGTATGGCGGCCCGACCTACGGAGCAGGTGGTGGAGGCGGCGGAGGCTTTGCGAAATTCACGGCGTCCGTCGCTGTTGGTTCATATCCAGCTACGATTGGTGCTGGTGGGGCTCAGGGTTATGAAAGAGAACCATGGCGTCACGGTTTCCCTGGCTCTCCATCTGTTTTCCTCGGAATGAGCGTTGCAGGAGGCGGTGGAGCAGTTGGCGTCAGTGGAACGGTCTCACCTGGGAGATACAATGGCGCGAGCGGAGGAGGTCAAAGGCTTTCAGACTCCCTCGCGCCCGGAACTGGCATTTTCCCGATCGGCAACAACGGCGGAGCAAGCGGAACTCCGTCCACCGGTAGCGCGTATCGCGGCGGCGGTGGTGGAGGAGCAGGAGGAAAGGGCGGGGATTCCACAGCAACCGAAGCCGGGTCCGGCGGGGCTGGTATCGATATCAGCGACTTCATCGGATTGCAAAAGTTCGTCTGCTGTGGAGCCCCTGGGCAGAGCAATGACGGGACAGGCGGCGTGGCGGCTGTCGGTGGCGCGGCATACACAGAGGGCGGTGCTGACAACACAGGAAACGGCGGGGCACAAGGTCCTGGCGGCTCCGGCGCTCTCTACATCAGATATCGGATCGCATAATGGCTATTTACTTCGCAGAAATTGATGAGAGCTCGCGCGTTGTGCGTGTCGTAAGCATTCCAGCGGTGCAGGTATCGCGTGCCCAGGAATATCTCTCATCAGATCTCGGGCTCGGCGGGAACTGGATCGAGACTTTTCCGGATGGGTCGGTTAGGGAACGGTTTGCATCTGTTGGAATGCTATATCATGCAGACACTGACCAGTTCATCTCTGCCCAACCATTTTCGAGCTGGACTCTCGACGCGTCCGGGGTCTGGCAGGCGCCTGTCGCATGCCCTGGAGACACGAGCGAATACAGCTGGAATGAAGACCTCCAAAAATGGGAGGCGCTCTGATGTATCTCGCAATCGTCGACGCGTCAGATGAGTTCGACGCGTCGGTTCATAGCCGCAACGATCTTACGGCCTACAATCTCGAAATCTCGCAAGCGGAGTCCGAGCTCGCGCTGATGACGCTCGACATCGACAATCCGCGGACCTCATTGTCTGGGATTGTTGGCGAGCGCGTTCTTGCAAGCGAGAGCGGCGTGCTCCTATTCGACGGCGTTGTTTCGAGCGTCCCACGCGGTTCTGTTGCGGAAACCCTCTCGATCGAGGTGACAGGAAAGCGCGGCGAAGTGGATCAGCAGATTGCGGCCGTAATCGAGTCTCTCAAGGTTGCCCCAGGATACGACCCTCTATTCATTCCGGACGGCTCTGAGGACGATCCAGCTGAGGTGCTCGCAGGATATTCGAAGGTTCTCGCATACAGCCGCACCGGCGGCGGAGTTGCAGCCGTCGATGCTCTCAGCGGCGCGTCGAATTTGCAGCTCATGCCGCTCGATGGGTCGCTGCAATATGACCGCAGCGACGTCGCTAAGACCTTCGGAGTCTCGCTCGGAGTGCGTTGGAAACAGCTCATCTCGACGAGCTTCCGAGATGACGGCTGGTTCAGCGGCCTCTCGACGATGACGCCGGAGGCCTTCGCGAGCGACTTTCCGAAAGAGGGCGGCACGATTGGCGACGGGTTCAGGATCACTCATGCTGTCTGCAAAGAGCAGCTCGATGGGTTTGGCCGTCAGCAGCGTGAGAAGCTCGAGCGCGAAATCGACGTGCCTGACGACGAACTCGACCCTGCGTGGATCGCAGCTGGTAAAATTCCACAGCGCGCTGAGCTCGCTCCTATGCTCGCAGAGCTCGGCATCAGCTATTCAGCCGAGCTCAACAGGTCTGAGACCTGCGCGTTTTCTGTCGAGGCCGGAATTCAGTCTGGCGCAGTCGGAAGTGACGCGGAGGTCGAGAGCATTGATCTGCGCGACATCACCGATCTGCCGAGCGCCGTTCTCTGGCAGCCATTCACAGACTATCTCGCAGACGATCTGGTGATCGACGGGTCACATACCTACAAAGCGCGTGCAGACCACACATCAGGCGCAACAAGAGATGCTGAAAATTGGATCCTCGTTGGCGAGACGAGCTATCTCGCGAGTCGGCGCCAGAGCTCTTTCTTCCTCGCTGACCGCGGACAGGCAGCTATCGCTCATGCAGTCGAGCGAATCCGAGCCCGTGCGCGGATTGCCTCTCGCTGCATCCGTGTGAGTTTCGAAGCAAAAATGCCGAAGCCTGCGATGGTCACAGACGACTGCACCGTGACGCTAACGCACCCTCGGATCCCCGGCGGAACAGTGACCGGCCGACTCGTGCAGTATTCTCTGAAATGGAGTGGAGATGACGGCTCGAGGATTATGAGCGGGACTATCGCAGCCGCGGCAGGAACCGGGCAGGCAGACACTGCAAGCGTAAGCACGGCCGGAAATATCCCTGTCGCATCTGGTGCGCGCGTGTCCGTCTCGGTCAGTGGAAACGGCGAGGAACAACGCGCAGATTTCAACGCCGGGACAGATATCCAGAGCACAACCCTGACCGTTCAGACGACGCCAGCGGCATCAACTGAGCTCGAACTGGATCTTGATGTGACGGTGACTGGGGAGGTCGGAATTCCGAAACAGGCGACAGTATAAATGTTTGAACGGCAGATCGCTCAGCAGGGCCTGAAATCCACAGTCGGCGCAAACCCTGACCCCACTGGCGATCGCGCAGGTGGATCTGCATCCGCAACCGGTGGCGCTGTCAATCTCGACAAGCGCGGACATGAGCACATCGGTCAGAGGATCTATGATCAGCTTGAGCTGAGAAACCGCGTCGAGACCTCTGTCTATCAGAAGTCTGGTGACATCTCGCCTGGCAAATTTGGGGACTACATCATTCGCGCCGAGGGTGATGTTCAGATCTCTCTCAACAAGCCACCAGCCGTTCCAGAAAATCAACTCCTGCCTGATGGATCATCACGCTATCGCGTTTGGCGCGTTGGTATTCTCATCTTCCACGCTGTCGACGCAAACATCTCATGGCCGACCGCAACATGGGGTCGCCTTGGGTATGAGTTCGATTCAGGAGCCAGCACGCTAAATGCTGTTGGAGGCCCCCCATCTAACCCGCGCGCAGCCGGAACAGCAGACCGTTTTGAGGCTGTCTATATCGAACGGCTCGGACAGTGGTTTATCAGCGCCGAGAACCTCGCATTCTCTGCAGTTGATCCAGAGACACCGACGGCTGATCCGACTGAGCCAGCGCCATCAGATCCTGTCGATGGAGACGGCACGATCGACACGCCGGACAACTCATACACTGACCCGGAAACCGGAGATCCGATGGTCCCGGTCGCGCCAGATGTAAGCTCTGGCTCTCTCGTGGCACTGCACCTCAATGCGCTGAGCTATACTGACGACTGCGGCGCAACGTGGAGCCGCATCCCAGGATCTCCATCAGATGCGAGTTCGTTCTCCACACTCGGGGCTGACGGAACTGTTATCGTCACTACGGATGGGAAAGCACATTTCGGGACAGATCTGCATAAGTTCAAAGAGCTAAAACTCGAGAGCAAGCAAGAGACAAAAGGGATACTCGAGAACGGTGATTTTGAGACCGGAGATATCACTGGCTGGACGCTCGAGAGCGGGGTTCAGCCGGCTGTCCTGAACACACAGCAACCGCGGCAGAGGCTTGGTTCGAAATACTATCTCACACGCGACGCAAAGTCCGCTGGAGATGGTTCTTTTGCTATTTCGCAAGCTGCAAAAGTCCGCAGCGGATCAAGTGTCACTGTCCTTGCCGAGGTTTTTGTCTCAAGTGGCAGCACCGGGACGCTCACTCTGAAAACATCAGATCTGACTGTTTTTGATGATGATGCTGGAGTGAGGCCATACAGATTTTATACATCTGAGCAAATTTCAGATCCTCTGTCTGAGATTGCTATTGATGGTGATGCATCAAGCATAACTCATCTCGAGGATATTGTTGTAGATCTGAATTATACAAAAACATCGAATGAGTTCACCGAGTCTATTGAGTTTAAGTTCAACAATGGCTGGCGCGGAAGTGCATACGTCAATCATGCAGCAATACCGAGCACTGTAAATGAAGCAAAGTCGTTACTGGAGCTTCTGAGCTGGAGTAACGGTGACCTCATTAACGAGACTCAGATTTCACTTAATAGCGCTCAATACCCTGGCCAAACGATTACACTAACAATTCCGAGTGGGTGGCGCCCTCCGGTCGGCAGAAAGGTAAGTTTTAGCTCTGGGTCGACACAAATCCTGACTCTGTCTACAACGCAGGGCTCAAACACGGGCGCATACCCCTACACGATCGGAACTCGCCAAGGTGGGCGCCAGGCATCGGTGAACACAGACGGTCTCAACCCTGGGTTCTGGCAGACGATCTCATGCTCACTCGATGCTGTGGAATCAGAGCAGGTGACCATCGAAATCGCGTCGGCTGGAACGCCAGCAAACACATATTTCGACAATGTCGGCGTTGTTACAGTCGCGCAGAGAAACGAGACGGCGCTCACTGTTTGCAGAGACCTCACGCGGCGCCGGAATATCATCGCTACGCCAGAGTCCCTGCATCAAGTCACTGCGAATAATGTGTCTCGGATTGGACCTGTCCCGTTCACGCCTGGCGCTGTCGTAGCTCGCGACGCGACGATCGGGATTATCTCCGGCGCGCAGGCAGCAGTCTCCGAAGACAATGGCTCGACGTTCTCAAAAATCGCGCTGCCGAGTGACGCAAGCCAGATCATCGCAGAGCCGCGGCTCGTAGTCGTTCTGATGGACGGAACGATCCTTGGAATTTCCGGTGGTTCAACGAATGCGCTATCGACTATCGCGGCCGGATCTTTCGTTGCATTCGACGCGCGCCGGCAGGAATGGATCGCGACTGATCAGGCTGGGAACGTCTCGACATCGCCGGACCTTGTGGCCTGGACAGTCGCAAAAGCCATGCCGATCGGCGGCACTGCATATCGTGCGATCCTACCCACAGACATCGGCCGTCTCGTGGGATATGCAGAAACCTCGCGAGACCTGTTCTACTCCGAAGCGCCGACGGAAAAATGGACGCTCGGCCGAAGTCTCGCAGATCCGATCTTGCAGCTCGAGGAAGTGAAATGATCGAGCTGTCGAAAGACGCAATCTGCTGCGTCTTTGACGCTCACGCCAGGCCCGACGAGCGCGCAGAGGATTTTGAACGGTTCTCGGCGCTCGGCCATTTCATAAATACTGCGCGCCCAGGGAAGGTCGTCCTGGGCGGCGACTGGTGGGATTTTCCGTCGCTTTCTATCTATGACGGATCGCGTGCTGTTGGCGGAGCTGGTAGCAATAAAAGGCACTCCGGAAAGACAATTTTGAACGATCTCCGCGCCGGTGAAGACGCTCTAAAAGCAACGCTTGAGGCAATGCGGGCGGAGAACCGCAGGCACATCAGAGCACGGCATAGAGACCGATGCTACGAGCCTGAAATCCATTTCCTCGGCGGTAACCATGAAGACAGGTTGAACAAGATCCCAACACACATTCCTGAGCTAGATGGGATGCTCGACAGCGGCATCGTCGATGAGTTCCTGCATGGCCAAGGAATCCAGACGCACAGGTTTCTCGACAACCTGCAGCTCTCTGGCATCAATTTTCGCCATTACTTCGAATCCGGGGTTCGCGGCAGGGCAGTGCCGATCACGCAGGCTCTCAACAAGCTCGGACGGTCGGCCGTTTGGGGCCATACACACACATTCGGACATGACACGCGCGTGGCAGCTGACGGACAACGAATGCACGCTGTCTGCGCTGGCTGTTTTAAGCCTCCGCGCAGATGCTCAGAGCAAGAATGGAGCGGCATCGTCGTGCTCAACAACCCCCGCGATGGCGACCTTGATTTGTTGCAGATTTCGACAAATTCGCTCTTGAGAAACTACCGTCTGGACACGCAGAAAGCGGCATGAGGACAGATATCCAAGGGGAAAACCCTTGGAATTTTGCTCATGAACGCTCCCGATTTTTCCACAGCATATGACCTCGCAAAATGGGGCATCGGAATTGGAATGTCCCTGGCGATCGCTGTGGTTGGGATGGTCATAAAAGCCCATTCAAAGCAGATCAGCGATACGAAGACGGACATTGAAAGGTCACGCAAAGAGCACTCGGATTTCCGCGTGGAGGTTGCTAGGGATTATGTGTCCAATGAGCAGTTTTCTCGGCTTGAAGATCGGATGGACAAGAGATTCGACAAGCTCGAGGAACTCATTGTCGGGGTTGCGAAATGACCGAGCAGCCCCGCGGATTCAGCTGGAAAAACAGGCGTAGGGTAATCTTCGCTTCACTTCTGTTTTGCGCCGTCTTCGTCGCTTTCGTGATCCTTCGCGGACACGATGACGCTCTTAATCAGGCCGCACTCCTCTATCTGACGAGCTTCGCCGGCGGCGTCGTCGGAAGCTATGTTTTCGGCGCTGCCTGGGAAAATCGGGGGTCGAAATGAAGCCCCTCGCACTCATCTCTCTCCTCGCACTGACAGCGTGCTCTGGACTGCCTGGAGCCGCACTGAAGACTGCGGCGGGGGCGGCGCTTGGCGGCGGTCCAAATGTAGCGGCGAACGGACAAGCCGGCCGCACAAACTCACAGACCGTCGGAGCCAGTTCGACGACAGAGCAGCACCTCAATGCGGCTGGAGCACAGAACGTCCAGCAGTCATCTGACCGCTCGAGCGTCAAAGCGGATGCGGTGCATGAGATGACAGTCAATGAAATGCCAGCCTGGGTCGTTCTGCTCGCGTTTCTCGCAGGCTGGGAAATGCCAACGCGCAGACAGATCGCTGATCGTATCGGCCGCGCATTCGGCGCAATCATCGCAGCTTTCAGAAAACGAGGTGCAGCATGAAAACCGTCCTCGAACTTGCCAGGGAAATCGTCGCTCGCGAGGGCGGCTACGTCAATGACCCGAGCGATCCTGGTGGTGCCACGAACCATGGCGTGACGATCGGCACACTGCGGCGCCTGGGGCTCGATCTCGACCACGACGGCGACATCGACACTGACGATGTCAAACAGCTCACAAAAACCCAGGCCGCCGATATCTTTCTCGAGCACTACTTCCGCGGCCCGCACATCGACGAGCTTCCCAGGCAGCTGCGATCGAGCGTCTTCGACATGTATGTCAATTCCGGAGCGAACGCCGTGAAGATCTTGCAGCGTCTTCTCTCGGGCCGTGGCTATCCGTGCAGCGACGATGGCGTAATCGGGCCGCACACGCTGAGACAAGCCAGAGCCGCGACTGATGCAGATCCGCACGGCATCGCAGACGCATACGCCGTCTCCAGGAGGAACTACTATTTCGCGCTCGCAGACGCACGTCCAGCGAGCCGCAAATACTGTCGCACAAGAGCCGGACGCAAGGGTGGATGGATCCGGCGCGCTGAGGAATTTATGAGCCCGCAGTGCCGTCTGACCAGCGCTCAGTTCAACGAGCGGATCTCGAGATGGGCATGAGCTATCTGCATCTCTACGCCGCGGCGTCCGTGACTATCATCCTCGCGATGGCTGCCCAGCAGTTTCTGAGCGCTTCGGTGTTGCTCTAAGGTTACATAATATTTATTACAAGATATTTATGCGCAAAGAAACCGCGCAAAACTTGCACGAAATATTTGCGCGCCTATATCCTATTCATAGCAAAAACAGAGGATTCAGGCATGCTTACAGAAACAGCACACAAGCGGATCGAAGAGGCCTCGCGGGCAATGGTCAGCCGGCTCATGCATATGAGTATCGGCGAGTTCAGATCTCTTGATGCTTTTCCTTTGTTCTCAGGCAGTGGCGATGAGACCCGCCACGGATTCCACATAATTTTCGGCGTTGATCTGACAACGACTCCTACGGGTGCGTTCCGGTCGGTCAAGCTGAACACAAAGCCGCAGACTGACTACATCCCGCAGCAGCACGTTGACGGCCTCAAAGATCTTGGCGTCGTTGCACTCGCGAACCCACACATAACCGACGGGTATATGTCAGAGGAAACGCTCGCACTCTCCCTCTCACTCGACCTCGCTAAGGTCGTTGAGCTCGAACTCAAGAGGCGCCAGGCTCAGTCATCGGCCGGATCGAGCGGCTGATCCAGCTCGATGCTTTGTCATGGCACTTGCTTCCTGTCATCGCTACTCGTCTTCCAAAAGTGAGGAATTCGGGGAATTCCGACGCATCTCAAGCCGCGCCTTTCTGCTCATAGACTCTACGGACGGCATAGGTGCTACGTGCTCAACACGGCCAGAGATCCTGGCGCGGCGCCCTACTCTGGGCCTCTGCGCCTCAGCATACGCCTCCCGCAGCTCTTCCTCGCTTTTTCGCCACCACCCCATTCGAACGCCGGTTACCTTCTTGCCAGTTTTTGTAGGCACGATAGTCACATTGAATGGCGCCAGAGCGTTTATTTCATCAACTGCTGGCTTGATGACGTGCTTGTTTAGTGCACCAAATGCAGGATACTTTCCATCCTCTACACCCAACATCGTGCGAAAGTCATCGAGTGCGTAGTCTTCTGCGAATTTCTTGGACAGGTTTATGAGCTGACTTGAGTTTTCGTATAGAGAGACAGCATACTTGCTCGAGAACGCCATCAGAACTGGCAGTGCGATCCTGCCCCAGATTGAGCTGTCCCTCAGGATCTCGACCAGGCGCTTGTCGAAGCTGTAGGTCAGCACACCTGCCGGCCGGTCAGGATCGTCAATGTCATTCCCGCCTAAAAACTGAACGCGGCGCGTCTTGCCCCCCGAAAGTTTCACAATAAGGACTGTCTGCATGAGTGCGAGGATCGCCTCCTCGATCATTTCACTGCCTTTATGTGAATCAGGCCGCAGCTCAGCGAGTTCGATCGTGTAGTCCTTGCCTTCCTCGATTCCCTGGCGATGCGCAGTGTGCCAGAGCAGGGTAATTGCCCTCCGCGCATTCAGGCTAAGCTGTTGATGCCCCGTAATTTGTATAAGTTCGGAGGGCTTGATAGCCTCGTCTTGCGTGGGAGTTATCTCAAGGGTTCGGCGCGACTCTTTCATGTGTAAAAAGCTACCCCGATTCTTAACAAATGTGAATTCCCTTGGATCGTAAGCTTCACTTTTTCGAAAGCCAATCCTGTGGATAAGTCCCCTACCCTCTCCCCGGAAACCTCACTTTTTGCCCCGGAAACCTCACAATAACCCCCGATTTCATCACACTATTCCCCGAAAACCTCACCGGAGTCCCCAGTTTCCTCACATTAAATCGCGTAAGTTTTTGCAATGAAAAGGAAAATCGGCTCTGAATCTTAGAATCTTAGAATCTTGAATAAGAAGAAGGGGCTCAGCTGTCGCCGAGCCCCTCTTGCAGCCGTAGTCTCTCTACATAGAGCAGCGCTAGAGCATACTCGAGCCTGACAGCGACCTCTCCAGTGAAATTCGATTCGATGAAATTGATAGTGTCTGTCACTGTCGCGAGATGAGAAATTGCTCGTTCGCGACGTGCATCATCACTCATCTACGTTCGAACTCGTTCATCAGAATTTCCAGCATGTCCGCATATGTCCTCCTGTCTGATTTGCAGAGAGTCTTGAACCTTTCGATCGTTGCAACCGGCGCCCTGATATTGAACTGCCCCTCTTGCGGCTTTTGTGAAACCTGGGCCGGCGCTGTTTCACGGCTTGCCCAGCCCTCACTCTCAGTCGAGCCCCCTGCCCTACGCTCTCTCGGCTCTCGTTTCCGCGGCGAAAAATCGTCGAGCTTCGATGCGTCTAATCCGTGCCTACTCATCACACAACCTCCCTCAGAATTTTGACAACCTCCCCGGCATAGGCCTCTGCGTTCTCAATCGCTTTCTCGATGCCGCGGACGTCCCTTGGGTCTAAACTGTGAAGGGACCCACCAGACGCAAACAGAGCCGAGAATGCGTCGCGCTCTACGAGCTCAACATTGAGAACTCGGGTCCCAGGCAATCCACGCAGCTGCTCAGCGACGTGCCTGGCTGTGCGGGGCTTAACTGCGGCGCGTGTGCGAGTAAGGAGGATCGCAGATGGTATTTCTCGACGAGCTGCCCGCCCTGCTCTCTTGAGCTCTGCGAGCGTATCAACGGCCGCCTGGGCGTCCTGATACTGTTCTTGCGTAGGAATGAGCACGAGGTCGCTCTCTGCCATCGCGTAGCTCGCGAGACGGCTGGCTGTGCCCTCAAGGTCGACGACGACGAACGGCACGCGAGACGCGGCCTCATCTATCTCGTCCTGAATTGCTCGCTCCCCTGCAGAGGAAACCACATCGAGACGCTCAGGAGGAGGCGCAAGCGTAGACCATGCTGACAAAGGCCTCCTCGGATCTGCGTCGATTAGAACAACATCTGCTCCCCTCGCGAGTTCACATGCGAGCACAAGAGCAGACGTGCTTTTCCCAGACCCGCCTTTGCTGTTTGCCATCGAAATCACAGGCATATCATATGCTCCCCAATGCTATCATTTGATTTCATATCATCCCATCCCCTCAGGTATCAACGCCAAAAAGGAAAGTTTCAACTGTGCTAGGCTATGATCCCAAATGCTCCCGTATGCTACCATCGGAAACCATTTCATATCATATCTGTTTCCGTTTCCAAAAAAAGAGCATATATAGTCTGTAGCCGGTCGAGCCACGCATTCATCGTATTGTTTGCGCTTTCTGTTTTCCCTCCTTCTGACGACGCTCGACCGGCCATCAATCAGTCATCTGGGTAAAGAAAGCCATCCAAGCCGGATAGGTGGCTCAAGGCAGCGATGTAGAAGAGGTTCTTGGCCTCATGCATCAGCTCGTCTCTCGATGGATGCTCCATGAATGCCATGGTCGGAACAGAAGCATCGCACAACCCAAATATCAGATCGACAAGTCCAGTTTCCGGAACAAATGAAGCTGAGATCTCCTCTGTATGGGTCCTCTTCATTTCAGATAGGAAGCTGTCTGCACCTACCTCAAGTGCATCGAGAGAGCGTTTGAGGAGATCATTAAGATCGGCTGCGGAAACATAGATATCCTGCTGCATCTTACCTCTCCCGTCCGCTGTTCCGTTCGCGCACTCGACGCGGCTTGATCGCAGGCTCGGGCAGGGGCGCTCCGGATTTCATCGCGAACTCCTCGACATTGATCTCCATATCGTCACCCTTGCCCATTGCGGCCCGAGCAGCAGCCATTCCTCTGCGACCAGCCGCTTCATGACGCATGCGCTCGTCGGAGAGTGCATCGAGGCGCTCGTCGAACCGGCTTTTCGGTCTGCGGCGCTCCATCCGCTCGCGAGCTGCGACATTAACCGCAGCCATGATGCTTTTACGCTCTTCCTCGAACCGGCCGGCCGCAATGTCGTCATTGACCTGCATCGCGAATGCCATCGTTTCACGCGGGCTCGCCACTCGAGCCTCCGGAGCTTGCTTCTTCGCTTTGAGCTTCTTCATGAAATTGAACATTTTATCCCTCCAAGGTGTTTGTTCATTGTCCCTGGAGAGGAATTAGAGAGACGACAGGCATCCCCAAATTTGAGAGCAAAGATTTTTCAGATTTTTTGCAAGATCGTCGAAAGATGGAGGAAAACCGAAGAGATTTTTCTCTAACTACTTGAAGTTGGACGGTGCTAAGTTGCTGACAAAGCTAGATAGTCACCAGAAAGCGCATTTATCTACTTGAAATTGGACGATCGAATTTGACGCTAACTACTTGAAGTTGGACGGGCCGCCATCACCACCCCTCCGGCTCGTCGTCGTTGGAGCCGTGTGTTGCCGGGTTCTCCACCGCGTCGGCGGGCGGGCGCTTTGCATGCCTCCTCGCTATCCGGCGGGGCAGGGCCTTCCTACTCATCAAGAGGCCGATCTCGTCGCTGGCCGGATCGACGAGATCGGTGAGCCGGTCGAAGAGACCGAGCACCGAGAGTGCCATAGCGAGCGTGTTGAGCGACACACCCGGATCTCCTGTTTCCAGTCGGTGCAGCGTGCTGCGGCTCACGCCCATCCGGGCGGCCATGTCGGTCGTCGAGATCTGCCGCGCACGCCGCGCGAAACCGAGATCAACTCCAAGTTTGGAAAGTCCCCGTCCAACCGATGGGTGGACGGCGCTGCCCTTTGTTCTGACGACTTTGCGTTCCTTTGTCATTGTCTGTCACATCGCACAAAAGCGACCCTTATGTCTCATCTGTCGGACATTGACGCAGGGCGAGCAGTGTTTGTCAAAATGCCTCCCCTTCAGCTATGTTGAACTGCATTACATTGTGCGGGAGTCGGTATGAGAGTTCATCCAGAAACTGGGGTCGAGCTGGTCCGCGGGGTCCGCCCTGTGCGCCTGTCCCTCGAGTCGCAATCAATGGTCGTGGAGATGCCAGGTTGGTATGCGATCGACGACGTGAGCGGCGAGAGCGGAATATTCGACAGAGACGACATGTTAGTATCCGACAGCGCGATTGCAGAGATGCGGAGCAGGGGGCTTCGATAGGCGACGATGGGCAGGACTGTTCAGCAACTCATGAACGATGAACCGCGTCTCCGCGGCCTGGTCGATCTATGCAAGTCTGATCTCGACGCGATCGAGGTATGGCTGTTCGGAAGCCGTGCCCGTGGAGACGAGCATCCAGGCAGCGATTGGGATGTTCTCGCCGTGATCCCAGATTGCGCACCGCGAGATTGCGATTCCGTCAAAAACGTCTGGAAGGTGAAGCGCGCCTCGGGCCTGCCGGTCGACCTTCTGACAGTCCGGGCCGGCGAATTCGCTGAGAGCATAACGACGCTCAACACGATCAGTCACGCGGTTGCCAGCGAAGGCGTCCGGTTGGATGCAGAGCCACTGGCGGCCGAGGTTAAGCGGCGTGCCGAACTCACGCCAGATCAGTGGGAGCATGTTGCGAGTCCGGCGGATTTTACGTCCGATGCGCGCGCTTTCCTTGATGACCTCGGGTGAATAACATCAAAATCCAACTCCATCATCATTTATTTCATCAGACCGTAGGGCAGGGGGCCTGGGTCCAGATTTCCGCGAAATTCTTTTCGGTAACCGTGCTCGGTCGAGACTATGCCCAAGATCATCATGAGCAGGATCTAGCATTTCCTTGAGCCGATCCAGCTCGCCAAGGGCAAGCAACGCCATCGCGAATGTTTCGATCCGAACGCCGCCATCTCCACGCTCGAGCTTGTGCAAGGTCTTGTCAGAGACCCCGATCCGCTCGCAGAAATCCTGCACCGAAAGCATCCGGCGCTTGCGAGCCGTCTGAATGTCCGCGCCAAGTTGCTTGAGCACGGCTTGAACTTGAAAAGACGCCATTTTCTGACCTTAACCGGATTATTGTTCCACTATACGGCTCTTAGCCGAACTAATCTTCGCACTAGCATGTTTTCGAGCAATCATGTCTTGAGTTCGCTGCTCTCCCTCTTCGAGCGAGATGAACTGACCTGACTGTCTCTGCTCGAGGAGTTCCCTGAGCAGCTCGTCATCTATGTATTTGCGGCCATCACTCATCACGAGACAAGCCAGATGCAGACCTCAGGCGCTGTCGAAGCCCCTCGGCAACTTCCTCGGCAGTCATGTCGTCATGCTGCCAGCGCTCATGTGCGTCGTCGCGGCTCAGGTGTTCATCAGGCGGCAACATACCGCGAAAGCGCTCCAGGTCTCCCAGCCTCTGTGCGCTCAAAACGGCTTTCGCTAGCCTTGCGCTGTCTGGCCCGGCACGGTGCGGAATAGGAAGACGCTCGAGCCTTTCATACAGCAGATCGAGCTTGAGCCCCTCGAAGCGAGCGAAGGCTACAACAACAAGCGCATCCAGGCGGGGCATGGGGCCATCTATGCCAGCGGTCGTCAGCAATCTGTCGAGCCATCGCTGGTCACCGTGTGTGTAGTCCGATACCAGCACTTTTCCGCGGATCCTGGGGAGCAACTCGTTGGCAACAGCCCAGCAGGTCGGTGCGTCGTCTAGCTCGTCGCGACTGATACGATGCACCCCCTCACTCCGCGCACTCCAGTCATCTGCCGGCCAGCGTGGGTGCGGTTTGATGAGTGAACTCCAGGTCTCGACCTCGCCGTCTATGATCCATGACAATCCAACTTCGATCGGCCACGAGTTCGGTGAAAGCGAGGACGCTTCGAAATCAATGAACATCAGGTCATCTGTCGCCATTTGCGCACCTCCTCATCCCATCTTATCTTAGATATGCCGAAAGAGGGAATTGCGAAGTGGAAGACAGCATATCAGTTGATGACGAACCACGCGTGCGAGAATTCCTTGAGCGCTATGCAGCACTCTGCGCTGAGACCGGACTCTGCGTCGATGGCTCTATGCAGCGTGTTGAGAGGCTACCCGTGTCTGCGCAGGCCTTCGTCGTGACCCGCAACCCAGACCTCTCTCTGCCGCTGCGATGCACAGCAGAGATTCCGACGGACGCGCCAAGCCGGATTGTTGTCGAGATCGACACGTGGTTTCGCGACAGAGTGCAAGAGGCCCTTGACGACCCGCGCCCGGGCAAGCCGCACGACCAGGTGATGCAAGAGGCTCTCTCGCGGGCCGAAGTAAAACGCCGGCCCTGAGGCCGGCGGTCTGTTATCCTGGATATTGTGGTATGCCAAGCGGGTCCTCGCCGAACTCGATCTTGATATAAACACCTGTCTCAGGATCTCTTGTATCGAAAGACATCGCTCGCTTTGATCCTTCGTCAACTGGTCCAAGCATTTCACGGGTGAACGCCAATTGCTTGGCATATTCAAGGATCTTTGCTTCGGACAGCGCGGCGATAGTCTTCGCGGAATTCATATATTTAACAAGTGTCATGTGACGTCCCATTTTCTGTTTTTTGTCAGCCCGTTGCGTCGTGCTGACAATGAGGAATTAGGCAGCAAACATGCCGTCCAAAATTATTCTGGAACTTTTCTAGCAGTGCGGAAAAATTTCTCGCCATACATTGAAAAGAGGCCGGAAAATCCGGCCCCGGTTCAAGTCATTCACCCGATCGCGTCGTTCAGCGCGTTGGCAGTTGCGTCTGGGTCGCTCTCACGCTCAAGCGTTGCGGCTTCCTGCATTGCGATCAGCTTGTCATAGATATCATCTGCGAGTTCAGCTTTGATCTCAGCAGGGACCTTTCCCCAAGCATCTTCGACAGATTTCTCTGGATCCTCGGCAACGGCGAACAGACGCTCTTTCCACTTGTCTGCCTGGGAATGCTTCTCAAGCAAAAGCGGCTGGATCGTCACACCAACTTTCTTCCCGCGCGTTTTCGTTAGCTTGATCTCCCGCGGCTTCGATAGGCCTTCCATATGACTGACCCGGATCCCGCCAACGGCGACGCCAGCCCACGTCACACTCTCGTCGTTGAAGAGCGTGCAGGACATTCCGAGCCACTTTGCAGCGTTTGCGCCCCAGATAGCCGCCAGAACGCGGAGAGCAGATTTCGAGGGCTTCCAGGGCTTCCCATCATCGCCGTCGAAATAGACGCTGACAGGCTGTTCTCCGGCGACGACCTGGATATCTCGGATTTTGATCGTCATGGGGCCGGCGAGCAGGTCGTCGGCGTTGAGTTGATCAGATTTCGCTCTGATCGCGCGCGTGATGTCGATGTCTTTCATTCTGAATAGACCCCCTGTTCATCTTGTTCATAAGCTTCTTGACGCAGCCGCCACTCCGGCAACGAGATCGTCTCGATCTTGTCGCTGTAGGCCGGCCACTCACCAGTGCGCAGACACTCAGCGTATCTGTTTAGAGCCTTGCGATACCCACTGCGGCCGATCTCACGACTCTCGGGGTCGAGCACAAAAACGCTGCAGGCGTAGGGCGCGAAAGGTTCGATCGCGACAAAAATGAATGCTCTTGGCGCCGGCATTTTCAGCGGGTTCTCGCCCTGCGTTACTGCCGCTGTTGCGCCATCGAGATAGTAGGGGTCCTGCGTGTCGTAGCGCCAACCGCTGATCGACTTCTGGAACCCGTCATAGCACGCATCCCGGGAGGTCTTCAGGTCGACGATAATCCCATCATGCCTCCAGAAATCTGGCCGGCACCGGCACAGGGCACCCGTCTCTTCGTCACGCCAATAGCAGCTCAGCTCGGCTACACCCGACCCTGCTTCGAGCAACTTTGACGCTTTCGGGTGGCGCATGATCGAGGCGCGCATGCCTTCGAGATCTTCGAGTTCCTTGGCAGTGATGATCTCCCGATCACCCACCTCGTCAGCGTATGCGGCTTTCGCATCGTCGAGGAAAACTGCCTCAGGATCGACCGCGCGGAGTTGCTCGATCAAGTCCGCCTTCTTCGCAGACGCCGCGACTTTCTCACCGAGTTCTTTCAGTTGATCCTTGATCTGCGCCACCGTATCGAGGGCGCCTTCCGGCGCTTCAAACGGGAGCGCGTAGTGATCCCAGAACGTGTCGTTCTCCAGGATAAAACTATGAGCGAGCGTCCCAAGGCGCTGGCTCGGAGTCGGCGCTGTGTAGCCGTCTGCGCGAGACTGTTTATAGTGCGCAGGGCTCTTCGATACGACATCCAGGCCACTTTTCGAGATGCCAGGGCCGCCGTGGTATTCCGCATTTGATTTGCCTTGGAACACACCCAGAGGATGGTCGATGGCGTTCATCACATCAGGCCTTTCGAGATGCAGATCTCATCGAGGCGCGCTTCGGCTTTCTTATGCTCTTCGCGCGCCCGCTCGGCGTCGAGCTCCGCGATCTCCACGCGGCTCTTAGCATCAGCCGCCGCAGCAAATGCGTCGAAGACGTCGATGAATTCACAGCGGCTCAAATAGCGGCGGATGAATGCAAGATATTTCAGGTTCATAGTTCTGCCCTCGTTTCTGCTTTGTTCTGAGTTGGAGTTAGGGAAATGTGTCCCTAGCTCCAAAATCTCAGGCAGCGCTCCAAGAAATTTTCCTACGCATATGCTCGGCCCGGATCTCGTATTCGCAGCGTTCGATTTCGAATGCGATCGCGTCACGCTTGAGTTTGAGCTCGGATCTCATCCTGACGTCGTTCGCACTTGCGATTGCGTCATCTATTTCCAGCAGCTCATTGAGTTTTTGCGAGCGTAGGTCGATTGCTTGCTGAACCATTTTTTCTCTCCGTTCTGTCGATAGAGAGGAGATCGGTCGATCGCGATCAGATCCAAAATTTTAGACAGTCGCTGGAGAAGATTTTTTCCCGAATGTTCGCAGGTAGCGCTCTGCCTCTGCACGCACGACACCCTCAAGCTGTTCTGCACTCTCAACGCGCAGGCGCCGGCCGACGCGGCGAAGATTTCTGCCCGTCGGTTTACTCTCAAAATTGATCCCGCGGCGCGTCATCTCGCAGACCATTCCGCCACCCTCTGGCGCTGAGAATGTGCGGGAAACGGTGCGCCCGTTCTCGAGATACTCGAGACGGACAACACCCCTTGCGATACTGTAGGTTTCGACGCTCATGCCGAGCATTCACACGTTCCGTTGAACGCACCATCTTCGAGTCCAGCGCGCCGGATCATCTCGTCATTATAATGCTCGACAATGAGCACCTCGAACTGCGCATCGAACCAGTCATAGCCCCTGTCTGAATACTGAGAGATCATCGCGATGAGTGTGTCATGGGCTTTGCGTGCAGCCATCTTCCATACATCGCCATTCACACGGCTTCCGAGCGATTTCCAGCTCGTCGGAAGCTTCTGGATTCCGTCGACGCGGGCCTTGAGTTCTGCCTTGAATTCGCTAGCTGTTTTCATTTTCCAAACTCCTTCTCTGTTGGTTCAAAGAAGATACGCCCGGCCGCCACGATCCCAAATTTTCGAGCAAGAAAAATCGAAAAAATGTGCTAAAGACAGAGGAACTGAGACGTGCTGTTCCCTGCCAGGGAGAACTCTGATGACGAGCGACAATGAGCAGGAACTCGACCGGCTGACGCGAGCATTCTCGCAGCCGGGTCCTGCTGAAGAGGAGTTCTTCGCGCGACGCCGAGCTGCTGGCCTCGGTGTCGGAATTGGCGCGGACGGGCAGCTCGTCTATGCATCGGAGAGCGCGAGGAAACTCAAGCGCGCTGAGCGCATGTCAGACGACGACTGACGAGCAGGGTAGGGGCCTTCAATTACCGCCGTCAGGCGGGCGCAGTTTTGGGGGTCTGGGGGATGATGCAATCAAACCCCTTGCTCACGGTCCCGCCCCTGCGGGCGCCGCAGGCGGACTGTCATTCTGACAGACACCTAGTGAGTATGTCCCCGTCAAACGCACATCAGAAAATTCTGCTGTCAGAAATGTGCGTCTAGCATCCAGCGGACCTAACTCCCGTCCAGGGAGACAGGGACAATGGAACCACTAAATCACTCAGAGCGTATGAAATCGCTCACGTATGCAGAGCGCATGAGATCGGACGGAAAATTCCCGGCCGTTCTGCGCTACGAGAGCATTCACCCGAACGACGTCGCAGGCATTATTGCACACGCTCTCAGAGAGATCGGTAACGTCGATCACATCGACTTCACTCGTCAGCATCTCAATCGCATTCTCCTTGGTAGCAATGACATTGGGAAAGAACTCAAACTCGAATACGAGTCGATGCGCGATCACAACCTCGCATCGAACCTCGAAGGCCTTCGCAAGACCAGGCCGAAAGACCACGCGCGCGCACTCCTCGCTGGTAAGCAAGAGCCCTGGGATCCGCAAAAAAAGAGCAGAGGGCCTCTTCGAGAATTGGTGCTTACCGTGCATCGAGATTTCTACCGCGCGGCCGACGATTGCCCGGAAAAATTCCGCCTCAAATTCCTCGATGACACGGGCATCGAGGCGGTGTTCGACACGCGCAAGATCGAAGAATTCACGGATGCTGGACTCGGTTTTCTGAGGCAAGAGCATGGCGAAACTTTGCGCTATGCGCGTGTCGATCTCGACGAACAGTCGGTGCACATTCATGCTATCGTTGCAGGCCATCGCGAACACGAACCGAGTGTTCGTTTTGCGACCGGACGCAAGCTGTTTCAGCTCGACCATCGGTTTATCCGAGGTGAGCCGATCATGCGCGAAGGCAAGGATGGAAAGCTCAAAAAAGTGGGTATGAAGCGCGGCTATGAACTCGCGCAAGACGCAGTCGGAGAGTGGTTCGCGCAGGACCGCTACAAGCACATGAACATCGTCCGCGGCGAAGCCAGAGCAGCTGCTGAACGTGAAGCTCGAGAGATCGCGGTGGAGCATTTCAAAGAAGCAGATGCTGCGCTCAAAGCCGCCGGAAAAGACGGCCTGAAGATCCCAGATGGCAGCAAGAACGCCAAGAAAATGTGGGTGCTGCGTCGGCATGCAGAAAAGCTCATAGCTGAAAAAGGGTCGGCCAAGAAAGTTCGCAAAGACGACAAGGAATCGCTCGCCCTCGACATGCTTGTCGAACTCGGCGTCCTGTCGGCCGGGGAGCGCTCGCACGCTACGACACGCCGCGAACGGACAGCGCTGCTCGCTCGCTTCACGGAGCAGTTTGGCTCGGCCGAGGAGATAATTTCTGAGCCAGTTCTCGCTGCTCGGAAGGCGCTAAAAACTGAGCGCGAGCAGATCGAAACCGCTCAGAATGTGTTTGAGCTCGAGCACGAAAAACGCATGAAGGAGTTCCACAAATGGCTGGATGATGAAGAGAAACGCCATCGCGAGATTGATCGTCTCAACGAGAAGATCCGCAAGAAACAGGCGGCCGAACATGACGAGATCGAGGAGCAGAGGCTCGAACTGCGCGCTGAAGAACAGGCCCTCGAAGCGGCTCGCGAAGCCGGACGCCAGAAGGCGGAGAAATATGCACGCGGACTCGAGGCTGGCTATCGAGAGGTAGCAGACATGAAGAAGCGGCTCGGGTCTCTCATCGACTACGCGTTCGACCTCAGTTCGAAAATCGAAGATCTCGCAACTGCGGTCGATTATGAGCGCGTCCCAGGATCGAGAGAGGCTGTCCTGAAAGTCAAAAAAATCAAAGAGCCGGGTCAGCCGCAGAGAACAAAATGATAACGAGTATATGCTCGGTATCTGAGCTGAATACCGCTCAGCTGCTGAGGCGCAAAAACCATGCCCAGGACGGATATCCTTGGCATGGCATCTCTCCGACAATATCAATCCGACGACATCGACAAACTGCGACACGTGCTCAGCGATGGCGCGAAACGGGTGCTGTTCGAGGCATCGGTTGGATACGGAAAATCGGTCGTCATCGAGTATCTCGCAGCCGCGTATTCAGCGGCAGGCCTGATCGTCTGGGTTCTCTCGAACCGATCCGCCGTTGTCAATCAGCTGCGCAAGCGGGCAGGGGATATGCCCGGCGTTACGGTCATGACGGTGCAGGCCGCAGACCGACGCAGAGAGAGGCTTGCAGCAGACCCGGCCGCCCTGATCCTTGTCGACGAGGTGCATATGGGTGGCGCCGCGGCTCAGTATCGCAGGGTGCTAGACTGCGCACCAAATGCTATCGCGATCGGGTTCTCGGGGACACCGAAGTCTGAGACATTCGAGGTCTTTCAAGCACACGTCCGGGGCCGTGATGCAGCTTGGCTCACAGAGAATGGATACCTCGCTCCGCTACGCTACTATTGCCCAGAAACCGTTGATTTCTCAGCGGTCCGGATGCGCGGCCATGATTATGATCTCGACGCGCTCCAGGCGGCCGTCGAGCGATCCGAAATCTGCGGGGATGCAATCCGGTCCTATCGCGAGCACTGCGTCGGTGATCCAACGCTCGGGTTCTGCATCTCGGTGAAGCACGCCTTCGCCGTCGCAAAGGAGTTCTCCAATTCCGGCTTCCCGGCCGAGGTTCTGACCGGCCAGGACAGCGACGAAGATGTCGATCGCAAGATAGCTCACCTCGCGGCCGGC
>NZ_MPZV01000005.1 GCF_002020355.1 Thioclava sediminum | reverse complement strand
AGTGGCAGTCCGTAGGGGAATCGAACCCCTCTTTCCAGGTTGAAAACCTGGCGTCCTAACCGATAGACGAACGGACCACTCTGAACCTTCCGGGCATACCTGCCTAAGGTGGAGCGGTGTTTAGGCCAGAGAACCGTGACTCGCAAGAGGGTAATTGCGGATTTTCGGAAAGTTTTTGCCCCTCCGTTACGGCAGGCTGGAAGCCTTGGAATTACAGTCCTTTTCCGCGTGCGATGGCGGGGTGGCGGTTACGCTTCGGCGGCGTCTTCGAGGCGCAGCTGCACCTTGTTGCGCCCGCCCCATGTGTTGATCTCCAGCCGCCCGGCGAGGTGGAGGCGCTGCGCGCCCGGCTGGCTCAGCGCGGGGCCGAGCGGGCCGTCGAAGGCGCCGAAGCAGATCGCCTCGATCCGCCCGCCCATACCGTCGCCGAAATTGAAGCGCAGGTGGCTTTCCCCGATCCGGCGCGCGCCCACGACTTCCATATCGGCGAAGGCGAAACGCGGGGCAGGGGCACCCTGACCAAAGGGGCCTGCGCGGTCCAGATCCTCGATCAGCTGCGGCGTCGCGGCGCCCGGCATCAGCATCCCGTCGAGGCGCAGGTCGCGCGGTCCGATTTCGCCCGCACCCTGTTTGGCGAGAAGCTCCGACAGGCGCGCCATCGCGGGCTCCAGCTTGTCTTCCTCGACCGTAAGGCCCGCGGCCATCTTGTGCCCACCGCCTTTCAGCAGCAGCCCCTCAGCGGCAACGCGCTGGATCGCGGCCCCGATATCGACGCCCGCGACCGAGCGGGCCGAGCCTTTGCCGATCCCGTCATCCACGCCGATCACGACGGAGGGACGGTTCGTCGCCTCTTTCAACCGCGCGGCCACGATGCCCACGACGCCCGGATGCCAGCCCGCGCCCGCCGCCCAGACGAGCGGTGCGTTCAGTCCGCGTTCCTCGGCTTGGCTCAGCGCGGCTTCCCGCACGGCGTTCTCGACCTCTCGGCGCTCGGTGTTGAGCTGGTCGAGCCGGTCCGCGATGGATTGCGCCTCATGCGGGTCGGTTGTCGAGAGCAGCCGCGCGCCCAGATCGGCGGCGCCGATCCGTCCGCCCGCATTGATCCGCGGGCCAAGCACGAAGCCCAGATGATAGGCGGCGGGCGCGCGGTCGAGCCGCGCCACATCCGACAGCGCCACGAGGCCGGGCCGCTCGCGCCGCGCCATGATCTTGAGGCCCTGACGCACCAGTGCCCGGTTGCAGCCCGTGAGCGGCGCGACATCGGCCACCGTCGCCAGTGCCACGAGATCGAGAAGCGTCATCAGCGGCGGCCCCTGCACGCCTTCGTCGCGCAATTGGCGGTTCGCCTCCACCAGCATCAGGAAGACGACCGAGGCGGCGCAGAGATGACCCAGCTCGCCGGTCTCGTCCTGCCGGTTCGGGTTCACCACGGCCAGCGCAGGGGGCAAGGTCTCTCCGCCCAGGTGGTGGTCGAGAATGACGACATCGGCGGGTTTCGCGGCGGCCACGGGCTCATGGCTCAGCGTGCCGCAATCGACGCAGACGATCAGCGGATGCTCGGCTCCGAGGCTTTCCATTGCGGGCACGTTCGGCCCGTAGCCCTCGTCGATCCGGTCGGGGATATAAAGCGTCGCCTCGCGCCCCATCGCGCGCAGCCAATTGATCAGCAGCGCCGCCGAGGAGCCGCCATCGACGTCGTAATCGGCAAAGACCGCGATCTTCTCACCGGACTTCACCGCTTTCAGGAACCGCGCCGCTGCCTGCTCCATGTCGCGCAAGGACCGCGGGTCGGGGAGCAGCTCGCGCAAGGTGGGTTCCAGGAAGCCCTCGCTCTCCTCCGGCGTGACGCCACGCGCGACGAGGATACGGGCGAGCGGCAGGGGCAGGCGCGTCTGTTGCGCCATCGCCTCGGCCAGCCGGTCGGCCTCGGGTGTGGGGCCGATCCAACGGCGGCCTGTCAGGGATTGCTCGACGGAAAGGAAACTGCTCATGCCTTCGGGTGTAGCCAAATCATGCGAGCCCTGCCAGCCACTATGAAGCGGAGCTTGCTCGGGTTGTCGCTCGGGCCTTCACTCAGGGATGTCTTGCAGCAGAGCTTGGCGCGAGTCCGAGGCGAATTCGCGCCGCCAGAGCATCCCCGTCGTGAACAGCGTCGCCGCAATGAGCGCATAGGGCCCCAGCAGCCACGCCAGCGTCGCCAAAGCGAAATAGACCGAGCGCAGCCCGCGATTGAAGCTTTTCGCGGCGTTGATGTTTACCTGCGCTGCCTGTTCCGCGCGTGGATAGGCCAGCGGGTCCTCTGGCTCGTTGGGCACCGCCGCCATCGCGATCGCGGCATAGGAAAACAGCCGATGCGACCAGACGAATTTCAGGAATGCGTTCGCGCCGAATAGAACGGCGGTGAGGATGCGGGCCTCCCACAGCAGATCGGGGCCGCGCGCGATGTCGAAATCATCTGCGAGATTCGCGAGCGGCTGCGGATTCGCGATCAGCGCCAGTCCGGCACCGATGGCGATCAGCGAAGACGATGCGAAGAAGGTCGTCGACTGCCGCAGCCCGTCCACCATCGCCGAATCGAAGATCCGCGGCTGGCGCGTCACAAGCTGGCGCATCCATTCGCGACGGTAACTCTCCATCAGCTTGCCCATCGAGGGGCGGGCGGCACTCGGATGTTCGGTCGTCCAGCCGATCACCATCCAGCAGGCGACCAGAAGGGCGAGCGCCGCGAGGTCGAGCGGCCCCAGCGGGCCGATATGAAACGTCGTCATCATATCGACAGTTAGCGCGATGCGGCTTCTCTTGTCACCGGGGCTTATTGGTTATATTTTCTGACCAACCGGGAGGAGTTTGCCATGGAAATGCCCAAGCCGAAGGAGGATCTGCTGGCGCGCAAGCCGCAGATCATCGCCCGCCTGCGCGAGGTTCTGCCTGCGGATGCGGTGATCGACGACCCCAGCGAGACGCGCGCTTATGAGTGCGATGCGCTTTCGGCCTATCGCTGCCAGCCACTGGGCGTGGTGCTGCCGCGCTCGACGGGGGAGGTCGCGGCGGCGCTGAAGGCCTGCCACGAGCTGGGCGTGCCGGTGGTGCCGCGCGGCGCGGGCACCTCGCTTGCGGGCGGGTCGATGCCGCAGGCGGATTCGGTGGTGCTGGGCCTCGCGCGGATGAATGCCGTGCTCGAGACCGATTACACCAACCGCTTCATCCGGGTCGAGGCGGGGCGCACGAACCTCTCGGTGACCGGGGCGGTGGAAAGCGACGGCTGGTTCTACGCCCCTGATCCCTCGTCGCAGCTCGCCTGCGCGATCTCGGGCAATATCGCGATGAATTCCGGCGGCGCACATTGCCTGAAATACGGGGTGACCACGAATAACCTCCTTGGCGTGACGCTGGTCACGATGGAGGGCGAGGTGGTCGAGGTCGGCGGGCCTTACCTGGACGCGGGCGGGCTCGATCTTCTTGGGCTGATCTGCGGCTCGGAGGGGCAGCTGGGCGTCG
Source organism: Thioclava sediminum (assembly GCF_002020355.1). Taxonomy (GTDB): domain Bacteria; phylum Pseudomonadota; class Alphaproteobacteria; order Rhodobacterales; family Rhodobacteraceae; genus Thioclava; species Thioclava sediminum. The sequence goes on along the minus strand of NZ_MPZV01000005.1, from coordinate 353,944 downwards.
TGACCGAGGCCACGCTGAAAATCCTGCCCAAGCCCGAAGGTGCGCGGCCCGTGCTGATCGGCTTCAACTCGAACGAGGTCGCGGGCGCCTGCGTGGCGGATATCATCAAGGCGGGCATCCTGCCGGTCGCGATCGAGTTCATGGACCGTCCTTGCATCGTCGCGACCGAGGCCTTTTGCCATGCGGGCTATCCCGATTGCGAGGCGCTGCTGATCGTCGAATGCGAAGGCAGCCCGGCCGAGATCGACGAGCAGATCGGCATGATCCGCCAGATCGCGACCCGTCACGAGCCAGTCGAGTTCCGCGAGGCGCAATCGGCCGACGAGGCCGCGCGGATCTGGCTGGGCCGGAAATCCGCCTTCGGCGCGATGGGGCAGATCAACGACTACATGTGCCTCGACGGGACGATCCCGGTCTCGGAGCTGCCCTTCGTGCTGCGCCGGATCGGCGAGCTGTCGAAGGATTACGGGCTGGACGTCGCGAATGTCTTCCATGCGGGCGACGGCAATATGCACCCGCTGATCCTGTATAATGCCAACGAGCCGGGTCAGCAGGAGCAATGCGAAAAGCTGGGCGCGGAAATCCTGAAGCTCTGCGTCGAGGCGGGCGGCTGCCTGACCGGCGAGCATGGCGTGGGCATCGAGAAGCGCGACCTGATGGATGTGCAGTTCGAGCCCGCCGATCTTGAAGCGCAGATGCGGGTGAAGGACGTGTTCGATCCGAAATGGCTTTTGAACCCGGCGAAGGTGTTCCCGCTGGGTGCGAGCGCGAGCCGCCGTGCGAGCTGACACGCGAGCTGAGGGCCGGGAGGGGCGCTGCCCCGCTCGCTGACGCGAGCCCCCGGGATATTTTTGCCAAGAGGAAGGCAGATTTCATGAGAGTTGAGAGCGAGGCGCAGCTGGCCGAGGCCGTCCGGGATGCGGGTGGTGCGCTGGCCGTGCGCGGAGGCGGCACGCGGCCTGTGGGCCGGTGTCTGGGAGAGCCGCTGGAAGTCGGGATTTCGGGCATCACGCTTTACGAGCCGGGCGCACTGACGCTGGTCGTGGGTGCGGGGACGCCTCTGGCCGAGGTGGAGGCGGCAATTGCCGCCGAAGGCCAGCGCCTGCCTTTCGAGCCTGCGAATTGGGGGCCGGTTCTGGGCGCCCCGGGCACGAGCACCGTGGGCGGTGTGGTGGCCGCCAATGTCTCGGGCCCGCGCCGGGTGCAGGCCGGGGCCTGTCGCGACAGCCTGATCGGGACGCGGTTCGTCGATGGACGCGGGCAGATCGTGAAGAACGGTGGCCGGGTGATGAAGAACGTCACCGGCTACGATCTGGTGAAGCTGATGGCCGGAAGCTGGGGCACGCTCGGGGTGATGAGCGAGGTTGCCTTCAAGCTGCTGCCCGCCGCGCCGTCTCAGGCGACGGTGGTGATCGACCTTCCGGCCGGAGCCGCGCAGGTGGCTCTGGCGGCGGGTTTGGGCTCGCCCTACGACGTGTCCGGTGCGGGCTGGCTGCCCGGTCACGGTGCGGTGGTGCGGGTCGAGGGGCTGGCCGAATCCGTCGCCTACCGGGCGGAGCAGTTGCGCAAACTGATGGAGCCTTTCGGCCCGGTGCGGGTCGAGGAAGAGGGCTCGGCCGCGATCTGGCAAAGCCTGCGCGATCTGGAGCCGTTTATCGGCAAGGACGGCGATCTGTGGCGGCTTTCGGTGAAGCCGTCGGAGGCCTCTGAGATCGTCGCGCGTCTGGGTGGCGAGGTGCTGCTCGACTGGGGTGGCGGGCTGATCTGGGCGCTTCTGCCCGAAGGCAGCGACGCCCGTGCGTTGGCCTCGCCCTATACCGGCCACGCGACCTGCATGCGCGGCGCGGCGGGCGTGACCTTCGAGCCCGAACCCGCGCCGATCGCCACGCTGACCACCGCGCTGCGTGCGCAATTCGACCCCAAAGGTATTCTGAACCCCGGAAGGATGGGCTGATGCAGACGAATTTTTCGCCCGAACAGCTGAAAGATCCCGGCGTCGCGCGCTCCAACGAGATCCTGCGCGCCTGCGTCCATTGCGGGTTCTGCACCGCGACCTGCCCCTCATATCAGGTGCTGGGCGACGAGTTGGACAGCCCGCGCGGGCGCATCTACCTGATCAAGGACATGCTGGAGAACGACCGGCCCGCGGATGAGAAGACGGTCAAGCATCTCGACCGTTGTCTGAGCTGTCTGGCCTGCATGACGACCTGCCCCTCGGGCGTGCATTACATGCATCTGATCGACCATGCCCGCGCCCATGTCGAGAAGACCTACAAGCGCCCGATGATGGACCGGCTGCTGCGCTGGACGCTGGCGAAGATCGTGCCCTATCCGGGTCGCTTCCGTCTGGCGATGGGCGGGGCGAAACTGGCGAAACCCTTCGCCGGGCTGCTGCCGGACAAGCGGCTGCGCGCGATGGTGGGCATGGCGCCTAAGACCATCCCGCCGGTCAGCCGCAACGATGACGCGCAGGTTTTCGCCCCGATGGGCGAGAAGAAATACCGCGTGGCGCTGCAGATCGGCTGCGCGCAGCGGGCGCTCAACACCGATATCAACGACGCGACGATCCGGCTTCTGCGGCGGCTGGGCTGCGAGGTGGTGATCCCGAAGAATCTCGGCTGTTGCGGGGCGCTGTCGCATCACATGGGCCGCGAGGACGAGAGCCATTCGCAGGCGGCGCGCAACATCCGCGCCTATCTGAGCGAAGGCGATCTGGATGCGGTGATCATCAACACCTCGGGCTGCGGCACCACGGTGAAGGATTACGGGCATATCTTCCGCAACGATCCGATGGCCGAGGAGGCCGCGAAGGTCGCGGGTCTGGCCTGCGACGTGTCGGAATTCCTCGCGAAGATCGGCCTGCCTGAGGGGCAGGGCGGGATGCGTGTGGCCTATCACGCGGCCTGTTCGCTCCAGCACGGCCAGCAGATCAAATCCGCGCCGAAGGACCTGTTGAAACAGGCAGGCTTCGAAGTGGTCGAGCCTGCCGACAGCCATCTGTGCTGCGGCTCGGCGGGCACCTACAACCTGCTGCAGCCGGAGATTTCCGACGAGCTGAAGAAGCGCAAGGTGGCGACGCTCGAGGCGAAGCAGCCCGAGGTGATCGCGGCGGGCAATATCGGCTGCATGGTGCAGATCGGCGGCGGCACCGAGGTGCCCGTTGTCCACACTGTCGAACTTTTGGACTGGGCCACGGGCGGGCCGAAGCCACCGGCGCTTGCACAGACCTGATCGACGCCACAATCTGGCCGCATCGGGGCGCTACGAAAGGCAAAACGCCCCGCAAATATCGGAGCCCCGATGCGCCTTCTTGCTTTCGCTCTTGCCTGTCTGACCGCGCTGCCTGTGCTGGCGCGGGCCGAGACGATCACCCATGCGACGCCCTTGCGGGCGCTGGAAACCGGCGACGATACGCGCGGCTGGCAGGCAGTGGGGCGGCTCGATCTGGGCCATGGCAGCTTTTGCACCGGCACGCTGATCGCGCCCGACCTGGTTCTGACGGCGGGGCATTGCCTCTATGACAAGCGCAGCGGCGCGTTGATCGATGCACGCGAGATCGAGTTTCGTGCGGGCTGGCGCAACGGTCGCGCCGAGGCCTATCGCAAGGTGTCGCGCGCGGTGCTGCATCCCTCCTATCACTACGGTGGGCCGGTCGGCGTGAAGCGTTCGGAATTCGATCTTGCGCTGATCAAGCTCGCCCAGCCGATCCGCCTGCCGCAGCTTCAGCCCTTTGAGGTGTCGCGCAGCGCGCCCTATCGCGGCGAGGAGGTGGGCGTTCTGTCCTATGCACAGGGACGCTCGGAGGCGCCGTCGCTGCAACGCGATTGCTCGGTGCTGGAACGTGCAGGCGCGACGGTGGTGATGAGCTGCTCGGCCGATTTCGGGGCCTCGGGCTCGCCGGTCTTCAGCTTTGCCAATGGTCGCCCCGAGATCGTCTCGGTGGTCTCCGCCAAGGCCCAGATGGGCGCGCGCCCGGTCTCGATCGGGGCGCTGGCCAATGGGGTCGCCGATCTGCGGCAGGCTATCGAGAGCCGTGACAACGTCGCCACCACCCGCGAAATTCGCGCGGGCGGGGCAAAATTCATCAAGGCGAAGTAAGCGCGATGGGTGTTAAGCGGATCATCGTGGGGGTCGTGGCTCTGGCTTTGCTGGGCGGCATGGGCGAGGCGCAGGAGGCGCGCAATTCCGCGCTCGACCGGCTGTCGCAGCGTGCTGATCTCTTTGGCTGGGAGGCGGTGGGCAAAGTCACCATCGGCGCTGACGGCTACTGCACCGGCGTTCTGATCGCACCCGATCTGGTGCTGACGGCGGGCCATTGCATCTTTGACCGGCGGGCGCAGGCACCGCGCGATCCCGCGACGCTTGGTTTTGCCGCAGCCCAAACCGATGGGGCGGAGATCGCCGCGCGCCCGGTTGCCGCGATGGTCGCCGATCCGGATTATAGCCCGTTCGTGCCGCTCTCGATCGACACCGTGCGCCACGACGTCGCTCTTCTGCAGCTCTCGGCGCCGATCCCGACTTCGATCGCAGCGCCTTTTCGCGTCGGCGACGTGCCCGCCGCTGGGGCCGAAGTGTCGGTGGTGTCTTACGCGCAGGGCCGGGCCGATGCGCTGTCCTGGCAAAAGGCGTGCCGCGTGTTCGGTCGCGCGAAAGGGTTGATCGGGTTTGATTGCGATGTCGACCATGGCTCTTCGGGCGCGCCGGTTTTCGACCGCTCGGGGCTGGCGGCAGGCGGGCGGGCGCAGATCGTGTCGCTGGTCTCCTCGGGCTCGCGCAAGAATGGCGTCTCGCGCGCCTATGGGATGGAATTGCCCGCGATCGTCGCGCAGCTGAAATCCGCACTGCGCAGCGGGCGGGGCGTGATCCGCGCCGTATCCCCCAGCGCCTCCGCCGCGCCGCAGATCCGCCGCACGGAGCCCGCGCAGGGCCAGCCGCGCATCCTGTCTGGCGGGGGCGCAACCGGGGCGAAATTCCTGCGCCCCTAAGGGCTTGGCCCGAAGCGGCGCCCCTCTTGAAACGTCGGGAGAGATTTCCCAAATTTATGAATGCCGGAATGCCTGATGAGGGTTCTGGCGCCCAACTGCCCGGCCCCGCACGGGGCGGGTTTCATAACCATCGCTCAAGAGAGGATGATGATATGCGAAACTTTGATCTTTCGCCCCTTTACCGCGCCACCGTGGGCTTCGACCGCGTGGCTGATATGATGGACCGTGCGCTGACCAGCGATCTCGCCCAGCCGACCTATCCACCCTACAATATCGAGAAGACCGACGAGAATGCCTATCGCATCTCGATCGCCGTTGCGGGCTTCGGGTCGGACGAGCTGACTGTCGAGCTAAAAGACGGCGCGCTGATCGTGACCGGTCGCAAGGCCGAGGACGATTCCGGCCGCACCTACCTGCATCGTGGCATCGCGACCCGTGCTTTCGAGCGCCGCTTCGCGCTGGCCGATCATGTGAAGGTCACCGGGGCCACCCATGAAGACGGGATGCTCCATCTCGATCTCGTCCGCGAAGTGCCCGAGGCGCTGAAGCCGCGCCGGATCGAGATTGCAGGCCCGACCAAGTCGGAGGCCAAGCAGGTCGAGACGGTCGACGCCTGAGGCATCTATTATCGGTGAAAATGACGGGCGCGGGGGGTAACTCCCGCGCTTTTTGCTATGCGAGAGCTTACGGCGGGGTGAGATCGGTGCCGCCGCGCTGGAACACCATCACATGATCGCCGCTGCCGGTGAAGGTGACCGCCGTGCCATCGACCTGCGCCTGCTTCATGTCGAAGAAGAGCTGCGCGAGGCCCGCATCGGCCTTGAACTCCGGCGTCTCCTGCTCGCAGGCGAACGTGGGCGAGGCCGATGTCGGCCGGATGCCAAGCGCGGGGTAGGGGGTAAACATCACTCCGGTCACGCAGAGGCAATGCCCGCAGACGGCAAAGCGCGAATTATCTCCGATATAGAAGCGGATCGCCCGCGCGGGCGCCTTGCCGTTCACCGTGGCGAGGTCATAGGCGCGCAGGGTCTCCACCTTCGAGGCGAGCGTCTGGGCGTCCGAGGTGCCGCTCGGCATACAGGCCGCGAGCGCGACTGCGAGCCCGAGAGTCGCAACGCGCGCGGCCATCTTTCTTGGAAGATCGAACATGCTCTTGGTCCGTTACTGGCGACTGCCAGCAAGATGCGCGAACCTTAGCTCGATGCGCATTGATCCGGCGCAAGGACCTTGGGGACCTCAGTCAGCGACCATCGCGCCGATCAGGGCGATCTCTTCGCTACCCGCCTCGCGGGCTTTCTCCTCCAGCCGCCGATAGGCGGCGAGGACCGCTTCGCCCTCGGGCGTCAGCGACGCACCGCCGCCCTTCGCGCCGCCGCGCGCGCGATCCACCAGCGGCGACTTGAAACCCGCATTCATTTCTTCGACCAGCGACCACGCACGTTTGTAGCTCATTTTCATCGCGCGCCCCGCCGCGGAGATCGAGCCGTGTTCGGCGATTTCCTCCAACAGCCGGACCTTGCCGGGGCCCAGCATCGCCTTGTCGAAATAGAGGCGCATCATCAGGCGGGTCAGTTCCATTCGGGCATCCCTCGCACTCGTCAAGTCCTGCGCCCCTTATCCTGATCCTGTGCCGGGGCCAAGACAAGGGGGGCGGGCGCGCGAATGCACAGGGGCATGTGCTCTTGCCATTGCCCGCGCCTTGGGCGAGCGTGCGCGCGAAGGAGCCCCCGCATGTATATCTCGATCGCCTCGCTTGTGGGCGCCTATCTTCTGAGCCAGTTCTACCGCACTTGCCTCGCCGTTCTGACGCCCGTTCTGGGCAAGGAAATCGGTGTGACGCCAGGCGATCTCGCCGTGTCTCTGGGGCTTTGGTACGGGGCGTTCGCGCTGATCCAGATCCCGATCGGCGAAGCGCTGGACCGGATCGGGCCGCGCCGCACCGTGGGCGTGCTGATGGCGCTTGGCGGCGGCGGGGGCGCGGCCGTCTTCGCGATGGCGCAGGGGCCGATGGGCATCCACATCGCGATGATCCTGATCGGGGCGGGCTGCGCGCCGGTGCTGGTGGGCAGCTATTTCATCTTCGCGCGCAGTTTCAAGCCGGCGCTGTTCGGCACGCTCGCGGCCTCGATGATCGGCGCGGGGAGCCTTGGCAATCTCGCGGGCGCGGCCCCGCTTGCGGCCTCTATCGAGGCTTTCGGCTGGCGTCCGACGCTTTGGGCGCTCTCGGCGCTGACGCTGCTGGTGGCGGCGCTGATCCTGTGGCTCGCGCGCGATCCCGAGCGGGTGGAGCAGCCTGCAGGCCGTCGCGGCACCGCGCTCGATGTGCTGCGCCTGCCGGGCTTCTGGGTGCTGCTGCCCCTGACGGTCGCGAATTACACCGCAGCTGCCGGGATCCGCGGCGTCTGGGCAGGCTCCTATCTGGCCGATGTCTTCGGAGCCGATGCGCAACTGATCGGCAAGGTGACCCTGGTGATGGGCCTCGCGATGATCGCGGGCAATTTCGCCTATGGTCCGGCGGACAAGATTTTCGGCAGCCACAAGCGGGTCGCGCTTTACGGCAACGCGGTGCTGGCCGTGGCCTTGGCGGTGCTCTTCGTGCTGCCGGGACAGTCGCTGTGGTTGGCGACTGTGCTTCTGGCGGCGATCGGCTTCTTCGGCGCGTCCTTCCCGGTGATCATGGCGCATGGCCGCACCTTCTACCCGCCGCATCTGACGGGGCGCGGCGTGACGCTGCACAACATGTTCTCGATCATGGGCGTGGCCGCGATGCAATTCGCCTCTCGGCCGGTTTTCGATGCGGTCTCGGTGGGACATACGCCCGCTGTGGCCTATGGGCTGCTGTTCGCGTTCTTCCTTGCGCCGCTGATGATCGGGCTGGTTTTCTACGTTTTCGCCCGCGACAGCGGCGATGGCATGAGCTAAACCCATCACATGACCCGGCTTGGATTTCTGATCAATCGCACGCTGCGGCGCGAGGCCCCGCTGGCCGCGCTCTCCGTCTCGCAAAATGCGCTGCTGGGCGATCTGGCAGGCAAATCCGTCGCGCTTGTCGGCAATGCGCGTGCGCTGGCCGAGGGGCAGGCGGGGGCAGAGATCGACGCGCATGACGTGGTGATCCGGATCAACCGCGCGCCGATGCCCTCGGCCAAAAGCCACGGCACGCGCACCGACTGGCTGGCGCTTGCGACCTCGCTACCCGAGGCCGAGCGCGCCCGCCTCGCCCCTTCGCGCATCCTGTGGATGAGCCATAAGCGCAAGCGGCTCGATTGGCAGACCGCCACCAGCCCCGGTTTCTACCTGCATCCGCTGGACGACTACGAAGGGCTGAAGCTCAAGCTCGGCGCGCAACCCACGACCGGCGCGATGCTGATCGAGATGCTCCTGCGCTCGGATCTGGCGCGGCTCGACCTCTATGGCTTTGATTTCTTCGCCTCGCTTTCGCTGTCGGGGCGGCGTTCGGCCGACAAGGTGCCGCATGATTTCGCCGCCGAAGCGGAGATGGTTGGCGGGTTTCTTGCTTCCGATCCGCGCATCATTCGGAACTGACTGCGCGTCGAGCCTCTTTCATTTCCTGACGTAAAGCGGTAGGAAGCCGCGTTCTATTCGAGCAAGGAGGTCCTCATGGGCTATAAAGTCGTCGTTGCGGGCGCCACGGGGAACGTGGGCCGCGAAATGCTGAACATCCTGGCCGAGCGCCAGTTCCCGGTCGATGAACTGGTGCCGCTCGCGTCGCGCCGGAGCCTCGGCACAGAGGTCAGCTTTGGCGATCAGACCCTGAAGACTAAAGATATCGAGGGTTTCGATTTCACCGGCTACGACATCGCGCTGTTCGCGATCGGCTCGGACGCCACGAAGAAATACGCGCCCATTGCCGCCAAGCAGGGCTGCGTGGTGATCGATAACTCGTCGCTTTACCGCTACGACCCGGACGTGCCGCTGGTCGTGCCGGAGGTGAACCCGGAAGCCGTCGACGGTTACGCGAAGAAAAACATCATCGCGAACCCGAACTGCTCGACCGCGCAGATGGTCGTGGCGCTCAAGCCGCTGCATGACCGCGCCAAGATCAAGCGCGTCGTGGTCTCGACCTACCAGTCGGTGTCGGGCTCGGGCAAAGAGGCGATCGACGAGCTTTGGAACCAGACCAAGGGCATGTATGTCCCCGGTCAGGAAGTGGAGCCGAAGGTCTATCCGAAGCAGATCGCTTTCAACGTGATCCCGCATATCGACGTGTTCCTCGATGACGGGTCCACCAAGGAAGAGTGGAAGATGGTCGCCGAGACGAAGAAGATCGTCGACCCGGCGATCAAACTGACCGCGACTTGCGTGCGCGTGCCGGTCTTCGTGGGCCACTCGGAAGCGATCAACATCGAGTTCGAGGAGTTCCTCGACGAGGACGAAGCGCGCGACATCCTGCGCGAGGCGCCCGGCATCATGGTCGTCGACAAGCGCGAAGATGGCGGCTACGTCACTCCGGTCGAATGCGTCGGCGATTTCGCCACCTTCATCTCGCGCATCCGTCAGGACTCGACCATCGAGAACGGCCTGAACATCTGGTGCGTGTCGGACAACCTGCGCAAGGGCGCGGCCCTGAACGCGGTGCAGATCGCCGAGACGCTGGGCAAGCGCGTGCTCAAGAAGGGCTGAGCGTTCGGCCTTTTTGGAATTGGGAGGCGCCCGGTCGGAGGATCGGGCGTTTTTCTTTTGGCGGTGTTTTCTGAGACGAGGGTTTGCCCGGGCGTCCAGCCCGGGCCGCGCCCGACCCTCCCCCCGGGAGGGCGCATTGGCGATGTCATCGCGCGCATCACCGTCACTCGGGCTTGCGAGATAAAGCGCCTGGCCACAGGCGGATCGAAGCGCCCACCCAAGGCTCGGGCGCGTCCCTTACCGCGTGACCCGCTTCACCCCCAGATACGGCCCTTCGCCCGCCGCCGCGATCCGCGCCTTGGCGGCCTCGATGCCCTCATGGGCCACGCTCATCGTATGACCGTTGGCATGGATCATCGTCTCGCGATCGCAGGCGAGCGCCACATGGCCTTTCCAGAACAGCAGATCGCCACGCTGGAGGGGGGCGCTCTCCGGCACGACATCTCCCATCTCGGCCCATTGCAGGTCGCTGTCGCCCGGCACGGACTGCCCGCACAGCGCGAAACCGATCTGCACCAGACCCGAGCAGTCGATCCCCGCACGGCTGTTGCCGCCCCACAGATAGGGCGTGCCCAGCAGCCGCTCGGCCACCGCGACCGGATCGTCCTCGGGCTGATCGAGCGCGCGCAGATGCTGGCGCGGCACGAATCCCTCGGCGGTTACGGCGAACATGCCGTCGTCGCCCGTCAGTGCCAGACGCGCGCCCATCGAGAGCTGCATGACTTCGCCGCGCTTGATCGCCGCCTCGCGATAGACATGCGTGGCGGGGGCGGTGACGACATGGGTAGCGGGTTCGGGCGTGCCGAAGGTATCGGCGGCGATCCAGCCACAATAGCCATCCCATGCGGCCTGAACGAAGGCGAAGCCGTCGCGCTGGTCGATCACGGTTACCTCGGCGCCAAAAACAAGCTGCCGGTCGCGCAAGCTTCCGGGCTCGGGGCAGAGATCGGTCACGGGCACGACGATCCGCGCGGGCATGCCGTGGGTGAAGCCTTCCGCCTCGATCTGACCGCGCAGGGTCTCCAGCGCGATCTCGCCTGAATAGGGCAGGCGGCGAGGGTCGGTCATTTCAGCACCTCGGGCAGGGCCGCGAGGATCGCCCGCGCGCCTTGCCCGACCCCGCCTTTCGGGCGGGCGGGGGCCGCGGCGGGTTGCCAGCCGTAGATATCGAAATGGGCGAAACGCTTTGTCTCGGTCACGAAGCGGCGCAGGAACAGCGCGGCGGTGATCGAGCCCGCCATGCCGCCCGAGGGCGCATTGTCGAGATCGGCGATGCCGGGTTCGATCTTCGCCTCGTAGGGCGCCCAGAACGGCATCCGCCAGAGCGGATCGGCCACCGCGCCCGAGGCCGTCGCAAAGGCCTGCGCGACGCCCTCGTCATCGGTGTAGAACGGATGAATGTCCGGCCCCAGAGCGACCCGCGCGGCCCCCGTCAGCGTCGCCATGCAAATCATCAGATCGGGCGGGGTCTCATCGGCATAGGCCAGCGCATCGGCCAGCACCAGCCGCCCCTCGGCATCGGTATTGTTGATCTCGACGGTCAGCCCCTTGCGGCTAGTCAGGATGTCGCCGGGGCGGAAACTGTCGCCGCCGACCGAGTTCTCCACCGCCGGGACCAGCACGCGCAGGCGCAGCTTCGCGCCCGTCGCCATGATCATATGCGCAAGCCCCAGCACGGTGGCCGAGCCGCCCATATCCTTCTTCATCAGCCCCATCGAAGCGCCGGGCTTGAGGTTCAGCCCGCCCGTGTCGAAACAGACGCCTTTGCCGACGAGCGTCAGCGCCGGTCCTTCGCTGCCCCAGCTCAACTCGATCAGCCGCGGCGTGCGCGGGGAGGCGCGGCCCACCGCGTGGATCATCGGGAAGTTCTGAGTCAGAAGGTCGTCGCCCTTGATCACATTGGCCTCTGCGCCGTGACGCTCGGCCAGAAGGCGCGCGGCGGCCTCCAGCTCGTCCGGGCCCATGTCAGAGGCGGGGGTGTTGATCAGGTCACGGGTGAAGGCCTCGCCCTCGGCCACGGCTTCGATCTGCGCCGCGTCCAAGCCGTCCGGGCAGATCAGCCGCGCTTTCGGCGGCGCGGCTTCGGCATAGCGGACGAACCGATAGCCCGCGAGCAACCAGCCGAGCGCCGTTTCCGCCTTCAACGCTTCCGACAGGTCGCCCTCGATCCGCCATGCGCCTTCGGGCAGGGCCGAGGCCGCCCGCGTGAGCGAGAACCGCTCGCGCGCCCGTGCCGCATCAGTCCCGAGGCCCAGCAGCGCCGCCTCCGCACCGTCCGGCCCGGGTAGAAGCGCGACCTGACCTGCGCTCGCCTTGAAGCCCGTCGCTTCGACGAAAGCGCGCTGTGCGGGGGGCAGATCGGCCAGAGCCTGCTCCAATCCTTCGGGCGCAACGGCGATCAGCGCGCGCGCGGGCGCGTCCGCCTCGGCGAAGCGCATCGCGGGGCGCGGGGCGAGAAAGGAAAAGTCGGCGGGCACGTTTGCGGTCTTGTCTGCGCTCATGGGGGGCGGCTCCTTGGCTCTGGTGGTTGCTTTCGTCCCAGAGCCTAGCGTTGCCGCGCCTGCCCGCAAGGGCCGATCGATCACGCCTCAGGAAGACAGGTTGCCGATATCCCAGACCTCGGTGAGCGAGCGTTCCACGATCCGGCCCAGCCGCGCCATCACCGCCGCCTGCGCCACCGCATCGCCGCCCGAGATGCAGTCCAGAAGGTCGCGCGCCGTGCTGACCATCGACACCAGCCCGACCTGTTCGGCAAGCTCCATAACTTCGGCGATCGCGCGGCGCAGCTTGCCGCATTGGCCCGTTTTCGTGGCCTCTTCCAGCGCGCTGAGATGGAAAGCGAGGTCCTCGACCGTGGCGCAGATCACCCGCTCCGCCCCGTCCTGTCCCAACTCCGCATAGAGCACCACCAGCCGCGCCGTATCCAGCGACATCTTTTCCTTGCAGTGCAAGCGAGACACCTGTGTCACCCCGACACCCCCTTTGATTTCACCATCGCCCGGGCGGTAACGTGATCGAGAGGTCTCAAGATTTCGTTGAGCGATACGGAAAATCTTCTCGAAACCCGGCGCGCAACGCGCTATTTGACGCAGCGATAAGACGCCAGACACCAGACGAGGGATCGATGAGAGAGCATGTGAAACCGCTGCCCAGCTACCTTGTGAGCCGTTATCAAGGTTGGCACGCCACCGCCTATGACGAGAACCGCGCCTGGTATCGCCGCCTCGCTTCCGAAGGGCAGCGCCCGCGTTCGATGATCATCGCCTGCTGCGACAGCCGCGTGCATGTCACCTCGATGTTCGGCGCCGATCAGGGTGAGTTCTTCATCCACCGCAACATCGCGAACCTCGTGCCGGAATTCACGCCCGATGGCGATCACCACGGCACCTCGGCTGCGGTCGAATATGCGGTGACCAGCCTGAAGGTCGCGCATCTGATCGTGCTCGGCCACTCCAATTGCGGCGGTGTCGCGGGCTGCCATGCGATGTGCTCGGGCCATGCGCCGGAGCTGGAGGAGAAAAGCTCCTTCGTCGGCACCTGGCTGAACCTGCTGCGCCCGGGCTACGAGCGCGTGAGCGAGTTGCCCGAGGATCAGCAGGTGCTGGCGCTCGAGCGTGAGGCGGTGAAAGTCAGCCTCGAGAACCTGATGACCTTCCCCTTCGTGCGCGAGGCGCTCGATGCGGACCGGATGACGCTGCACGGGCTGCGCCACGACATCGGCGAAGGGGTTCTCGAACAGTATGACGCCGACACGGATCGGTTCGAGACGTTCTGAGGCTTTGCCATTCCCGTTGGCCCCCGCGCGGGGCCGACGGCTCCGCTGCGGCGGAAATCCGACTGGTGTTCACGGGCTGTTAAGCTTGATGCGCGAGGCTGGGGAGACCCCGCCAATGCGAACGAGCTTCGACCCGCCATGTCACAATCTGCATCCCGCTCCCATTCTCAGCATCGCCTTGTCTCTCTGCGCCTGCCGCTCGATCTGATCGACCGCATCGCGGCGGAAGCGCGTGCGTTCGGTCTGCCCCCGGCAGAGCTGATCCGGCGCGTGTTGCAGGACGGTCTGGCGGAGGAGGCTGCTCCCGAAGCGCCTGCTGCGAAAGCGCCGTTGCCGGAAATGCACGCGGTGCAGGAGGCGCTGGATCAGGCGCGCGACTGGTTCGATCTGCAACATCGGTTGCGGGGGGAGGGCTTCGTGCTGCGGCTTGCAGGCGGCGGGGCCTTGGGGCTGCATGCATGGCCCACCAACCGCTTCCTGATGCTGCTCGACGAGATCGGGCCGAGCCTGACGGAGCTTGTGCTGCGCTTCGGCGCGCCGTTCCCGGGCGACGATGGCGGGCGCACCAAACTCGTAGGTGCGACGGCGGGGCAGGGCGCGTCGGCACGGGCGGCTGCTGCCGAATATGCGGCAGCGCAGGCCGCGCAGGCAGTGGGACCGCAAGCCGCGCCGGACGAGAAGGCGCCCGAGGCGACAGAGGAGACCAGCGGTGCAGAGGCGCAGCCCCCCGAGGCGGCGAAGGCCGAGCCTCCCGCACGCGGGTTCCTGCGCCTGTCGCCAGCGCTGCTCGCGAAACTGCGCGCTGCGGCCGATCCGCGAAACGCGGCCTGATCACGCGGGCCTTCGCCGCGCGCGGGGCTGTTCGCGTAGCCTCGCTTTAGCGCAGCACCTGATCCGTCGGCCAGCTGAGCGTGGTCTCGGTGCGGATCGTCTTGGTCTCGCCTGCGCCCAGATCGAAGCGCCATGCGAGCACGCCACGGCGATGGTCGTAGTCGCTCTCGCTTGCAGGCGGGGTCGCCTTGGTCGTGATCTTCAGGTCTTCCTGTTCGGAATAGGGCACCCGGTCGATCACCCGCATCGGCCAGCCTTTGTCGGTGAGGTTTTTCACCTCGATCTCGACCACCTCGCGGCGCTCATTGGATTTCGAGATGAAGCCGCTATCGCCTTCCATCGTGTCGGGCATGCGGCGCTCCACGCGGATGCCTTCGATCGGCCCGAAGCCAAGCGTCAGATCGTCACCCGCCGCGACCATCGGCAGATGCGACTGACCCACGAGCGCCCCATCCGCAAAGAGGTTCGCGGGGCCGGGCAACAGGATCTCGCCGGTGTCGTTCTTGCCCTCGGCTACGCGATAGGCCTGCGGATCGGTCAGCGGCGCGGCCTCGGCGAAGACCTCCATCGGCAGGGTCTTGGAATCGAGGCTTAGGCGCAGATCGTCCACCCCGTCGCGCAGGTCCACGGCGCTCGGGTAATGATAGGTCACCGTCTCGCCCTGCATCTGCAGATCGGCGCGGTCGCTGATCGCGGCCTCCATCATCGGGGCGGGGGCGGCGCCATCGGATGCGGCGAGGGAACGCTTCATCGGCACCGGCGCGGGCGGCGCGTCGGGATCACCGATCCGGGCAAGCCGCGGATAGACTTCGCCCGGCTCCGCCCGCCCGCCGGTACGTGCCGTCGAGAGGGTCAGATCGACGCCGCGCCAATCTTCGCCCGTTGCCTGATGGACCGAGACGAAGCGCTCCATGTCCACCGCGCTCTTGTCGCGGTCGAGCCGCAAATCATAGGAGGGCTGCCAGCCCGCGTTCTGGACGTAGGAGGTGATCGTCAGCGTGCCCGAGCCCTGCACCTTGGCGCTCAGCACGTCACGATCCTGCGCCGGGTTCAGCAGCGCATCGAGCGCCGCTTGGGCCTGCTTCACAGCTTCCTTCGCGGGATCGAGCGCGGCTTCGGCGCGGCGCGCCTCGGCTTCGGCGGCAATTGCGCGTTCCGTTGCTGAGAGGATCTGATCCTCTACCATCTGTGCCAATGCGCGAAGCTGTTCGGGTGCGGTTACCTGCGAGTCGGTGTTCTTGAGATAGGTGATCTGGTCGCGCGCGGCCTGCGCCTTCGCGCGGATCACGGCCACGGCGTCTTCCTGTTCCGCAAGCGCCTCTTGCGCCGAGGCCAACCGATCGCGCGCAGATTTCACTGCGGCGCTGTCCTGCCCGCTGATCGCAGGCGCGCGCCCGGAGATCAGACTCACCGCGCCGATCTGCACACCGTCGCCCGACACGCGCAGCGTCGAGATGTCGGTGCCTTCGGGAAAGCCCGGCACCAGCAGGTCATGGCTGCCCTCGGGGGTGTCCAGCGTGACCTGCCGCACCACCTGCGCGCCGCGTGGGAATAGCGTCACGGCGGTGATCTTGCCCGGTGCCTCGATCGTGTCGGCCAAGGCGGGCAGGGCGGTCGCGGCCAGCAGGGCCGCGGTGAGGGTAATGCGCATCGGTTCCTCCCAAATCCGTTCCAGATCGAGCCTGCGTCGCGCCGCGCGCAGTTGCAAGCCATTGAAATCCGGCACGGCTCGCCACTGGCGGGAACTCGCCATAGGGTCCGGGACGCGGGGCAGGGACGCTGTGCCTGCTTGCCCTTGCGTCCGCAGCCGCGCGCGCTTACGTTGCGCCCTACCTCGGGGTGCCAGCGCAAGGCTGGCTGAGATGCGATCCGCGCGAACCCGTTGAACCTGAACCGGTTAAGACCGGCGGAGGGAAGGTAGCCGGATCTCCCGGCCCCACTCCGCCCGGCAAGCCCAAGGAGTGAGGCATGAAAACCCACCTAATGCTTGCGGGAGCCCTGAGCCTGATCGCCACGATGGCGGCGGCCGAGGACAAGCCCGTACTCACCGTCTATGCGCCCGATTATTTCACGAGCGAATGGGGCCCCGGCCCCGCGATCGAGAAAGGGTTCGAGGCGACTTGCGATTGCGATCTGAAATTCGTGGCGGGCGATGTGCTACCGCGGATCCTGCTCGAAGGCGACAAGACGCGGGCCGATATCGCGATCGGTCTGAACACTGACGTGACCGCGAAGGCGCGCGCCACGGGCCTGTTCGCCCCGCATAACGAGGACACCTCCGATCTGACCATGCCGGTCAAATGGGACGATCCGATCTTCCTGCCCTTCGACTGGTCGGAGCTGGCCTTCGTCTATGACAAGACCAAGCTGAAGACCCCGCCCGCGAGCTTCCAGGACCTGCTGGATGCGCCCGATGACGCCTACAAGATCGTCATCGAAGACCCGCGCAGTTCGGTCGCGGGTCTGTCGCTGCTGCTCTGGGTGAAAGACATCTACGGCGACAAGGCCGAAGAGGCCTGGACGAAGATCGCGCCGAAGGTGCTGACCGTGACGCCGGGCTGGTCCGAGGCCTACGGGATGTTCACCGATGGTGAGGCGGATATGGTGCTCAGCTACGTCACCTCGCCCGCCTATCACATCATGGCCGAGGAGGATGACAGCAAGGTCGCCGCGATCTTCCCCGAGGGGCATTACTTCACCCCCGAACTGGTCGCGCAGCTCAAGACCTCGAAGCATCCCGAGCTGGCGCAGAAATTCCTCGATTATGTGCTCAGCCCCGATTTTCAGGGCATGATCGCGACGGCGAACTGGTCTTTCCCGGCGAAACTGCCGAAGGATCAACTGCCGGAGGTGTTCCAGAACCTGCCGATGCCCGACAAGACGCTTTATCTGGGTGAGACCGAGGCCGAGAAACTGCGCGGTCCGGCGCTGGACGAATGGCAACGCGCCTTCTCCAAATAAGACGCGCACCCCTCTGGGCGATGCTGGCGGGTGCGGCTTTGGCCGCGCTCGTCCTTGGCACGTTGGCGGCGGTGACGCTCCGCGCGGGCGGGCTGACGGGGCTGCGCGAGACCGACCTCGCCGCGATCCGCTTCACGCTCTGGCAGGCGGCGGCCTCGGCGCTGATCTCCTGCGTGCTGGCGATCCCGGTCGCGCGGGCGCTACATCGCCGTCGCTTTGCGGGGCGGGGGCTGCTGATCTCGCTCCTCGGGGCGCCGTTCATCCTGCCGGTGATCGTCGCCGTCTTCGGGCTGATCGCGGTGTTCGGGCGGCGCGGGCTGGTCAATGCGGCCCTCGCGCCCTTCGGCATCGATCCGATCTCGATCTATGGCGCGCAGGGCGTCATCATCGCCCATGTCTTCTTCAACCTGCCGCTGGCCACGCGGATGATCCTGCACGGTTGGGAGGCGATCCCGGCCGAGCGGTTCCGCCTTGCGGCCACCCTCGGCTTCGGCCCGGCCGAGGTCACCCGCCACCTCGAACGCCCGATGCTGCGTAGTGTCCTGCCCGGTGCGTTTCTCGCGATCTTCCTCGTCTGCCTGACCTCCTTTGCGGTCGCTCTGACCTTAGGGGGCGGGCCGCGCGCGACTACGGTGGAGCTGGCGATCTATCAGGCCTTCCGCTTCGATTTCGACATGGGTCGCGCGGCGAGCCTTGCGCTGGTGCAGGTCGCGATCTCGGTCGCAGCCCTGCTGGTCGCGGCGCGCGCCACTCTGCCGTCGAGTTTCGGTGCGGGGCATGACCGCCGCGCTACGCCGATCCCGCAGTTGTCCGGCGGGGCGGATCGCGTGGCCTTCGATACGCTCGCGATCCTTCTGGCGGCCGTCTTCCTGCTGCTCCCCATCGGGGCGGTCTTCGCCCGTGGGCTGCCTGCGCTGGCCGATCTGCCCGAGATGATCTGGCCCGCCACGCTGACCTCGCTGGTGATCGCGTTGGCCTCGACGATGATCACTCTTGCCATCGCCCTGCCGCTTGCGCTGGCCGCCACGCGGCAACGCTGGGCGGAGATCGCGGCGATGCTGCCGATGACCGCGTCGAGCCTCGTGATGGGGACCGGCGCTTTCCTGATCGCGCGGCCTTTCGTGAACCCCACGGACCTCGCTCTGCCGATGGTGCTGCTGACCAATGCCGCGCTGTCGGTGCCTTTTGCGACCCGCATCCTGATGCCCGAAATCCGGACGCTGCAGGCCGATTACGACCGGCTCGCCGCCTCGCTCGGGCTGCGCGGCTTTGCCCGGCTGCGCCTGCTGACGGTTCCGCGCCTTGCCCGGCCACTGGGCTTTTCGGCGGGGCTGGCCGCGGCCTTCTCGATGGGCGATCTGGGCGTCATCACGCTGTTCTCGGACGGACAGACTCGCACCCTGCCGCTGGCGCTTTTCCAGCTCATGGGCTCTTATCGCATGGATCAGGCGGCGGGCGCTGCGAGCCTGCTCCTGATCCTCACCTTCGCGCTTTTCTGGGCGCTCGACCGCGCGGGGCATTATGCTGACCCTCGATAGACTGACCCTCACACAGGGCGATTTCCGCCTCGATGCCGACCTCACGATCCAGACCGGCGCGCGCGTCGCGCTGATCGGCCCGTCCGGCGCGGGGAAATCGACACTGCTTTCGGCCATCGCCGGGTTCTTGCCGCCCGCAAGTGGCCGCATCCTCTGGCAGGGCGAGGACATCACCGCGGCGCCACCGGGGGAGCGCCCGCTCTCGATCCTGTTTCAGGATCAGAACCTTTTCCCGCATCTCCGGCTCGAGACCAATCTCGCGCTCGGCCTGAACCCGAAGGGCAAGATCGACGCAACCGACCGCGCCCGGATCGAGACCGCGCTGGCGCGTGTTGGCCTTGAGGGTATGGAGAAACGCAAACCCGGCGCGCTGTCTGGCGGGCAGCAAAGCCGTGCGGGGCTCGCGCGGACGCTGCTCCGTGGCCGGCCGATCCTGCTGCTCGACGAGCCCTTCGCGGCGCTGGGGCCCGCGCTGAAATCCGAGATGCTGGCGCTGGTGGCCGAGATCGCCCGCGAACAGGGCACGACGGTGCTGATGGTCAGCCACGATCCCGAGGATGCGCGCGCGCTTTGCCCGCAGACGGTTCTGGTGGCCGAGGGCCACGCCCATGCGCCGCAAGAGACCGGACCGCTTCTCGACGATCCGCCGCCTGCGCTGCGGGATTATCTGGGGAGTTAGGGGCGCTGCCCCTCTTCGCTGGCGCGAATTCACCCGGGGATATTTGACCAAGAGCGAAGGGGAGATCACTCCTTTGTCTTCGCCTTGGTCCAAATATCCCGGGGGTCCGGGGGCAGCGCCCCCGGCCTTGGGCTTAGTAGATCACGACCGAGCGGATCGACTCGCCCGCATGCATCAGGTCGAAGGCTTTATTGATGTCTTCGAGCGGCATCGTGTGGGTGATCATCGAGTCGATCTCGATCTTGTCGTTCATGTACCACTCGACGAATTTCGGCACATCGGTCCGACCCTTGGCGCCGCCGAATGCGGTGCCTTTCCACGTCCGGCCCGTGACGAGCTGGAACGGGCGGGTGCCGATCTCGGCCCCCGCGGGTGCGACGCCGATGATGACCGACACGCCCCAGCCGCGATGCGAGCATTCCAGCGCGTCGCGCATCACCTGCACGTTGCCCGTGGCATCGAAGGAATAGTCCACGCCGCCGATCTGGTCGCGCTCGGTCTTGGTCAGGTTGACGATCTGCTGCACCACCGGGACGTCCGATTTCGAGGGGTTCACGAAATGGGTCATGCCGAATTTGCGGGCCATTTCCTCTTTGCCGTCATTCAGGTCCACGCCGATGATCATGTCGGCACCCGCCATGCGCAGGCCCTGAATCACGTTCAGACCGATGCCGCCGAGGCCGAAGACCGCCGCGGTCGAGCCGATCTCGACGCCTGCGGTGTTGATCACCGCGCCGATGCCGGTGGTGACGCCGCAGCCGATATAGCAGATCTTCTCGAACGGCGCGTCGTCGCGGACCTTGGCGAGCGCGATCTCGGGCATCACCGTGTGGTTCGCGAAGGTCGAGCAGCCCATGTAGTGATAGATCGGCGTGCCATCGAGCATTTTGAAGCGCGTGGTCCCGTCGGGCATCAGGCCCTGACCTTGGGTGTTGCGGATCGCGGTGCAGAGGTTCGTCTTGCCCGAGAGGCAGGACGGGCATTCGCGGCATTCCGGCGTGTAGAGCGGGATCACGTGATCGCCCGGCTTCAGCGTGGTGACGCCTTCGCCAACCTCGAGCACGACGCCCGCACCCTCATGGCCGAGGATGGTCGGGAAGATGCCCTCGGGGTCAGCGCCCGAGCGGGTGAATTCGTCGGTGTGACAGATGCCGGTGGCCTTGATCTCGACGAGCACTTCGCCCGCTTTCGGGCCTTCCAGCTCCACTTCCATGATTTCGAGCGGTTTTCCCGCCTCGAGCGCGACTGCGGCACGGGTTCTCATGGGCGCATACTCCTTGTATAAATTCCGCAATAGCCTGCGTTATCGGCGCGGCCAATGCAATGAAGGGTGCGACATGTTGAAACGATTTTTCGTCATGGGTTCGATGCTGGCGCTTGCGGCCTGCGATCCCGCGGGTCCGATGAGCGAGACCCCCACGGATGGCGCCGCTCCCGCGCCTCAGGCCGAAGCGCCCGCGCCCTATGTCACCCCGCCTGTCACCCTCACCAAAGGCGGCCTGCAGGAGCGCGAGCCCGACACTTGCGGCGCGGTGAACTACACCTCGGTCCTGGGTCAACCGGCGGCGCAGATCCAGACGCTGGGGATCACCAAACCCTATCGCATCGTGGAATGGCGCGGCGTCGAGGATCAGGTCTACAACCCGCAGCGCGTCGTGTTCCGGCTCGACTCGCGCGGGAACGTCTACAACATCGATTGCGGGTGAGCCTGATGGAACGGGGCAGGGCGCGGATCGGTCTGATCGTCACGCTTGGGGTCGCAGCCTTCGGGCTCGCGGCCTGCCAGCCGTACCGCATGCCGCCGCGGTCGGGTCCGCCCGCGGCCGTCACCTGTCCGCCGCCGGGGCTCGCGGCGCTGGAAGGGCGGCCTGAAGCGGTGCTGGCGGGGCTTACCCTCGCGCGGCCCCATCGGATCATTCATCCGGGCGATGCGGTGACGATGGATTACGCCCCGGATCGGGTGAATTTCGAGATCGACGAGAGCGGCACGATCGCGGCGGTGCGCTGCTACTAGGGCAGAGAGTGCTGCGGATCGGGAAAAGGAAAAGCCCCGTGTCTGACCAGGACACGGGGCTTTTCTGCAGGAGGGAAAAGCGCCCGACGATACGAACTGGGTGGGGGCTGTTTACCGCACCGTCGGGCTTTTAGCGTTTTCCGCTGAATTGAAGGTGGCTTGGAAACCCGGCAGGAAGGCGCAGGAAATCAGGCATTTTCGCGGTCTTATTCCGGCGCGGCAAAGGCGCATGCAACCTTAGCGCGGGTGGGCTTGATTTGCGCCACGCGCGATGTACCCTTTGTAAATGACGGTTCAAACGCCTTCCCCCCATCCGAACCCTTCCGGCGTGCCGGAGCAGATCGCTTTCGATCGCTCCGAGCTTGGCGTGATCCTGTCGCTTTACGGGCGCGCGGTCGCGGCCGGGGAGTGGCGCGATTACGGGATGAGTTTCCTGCGCGATGTCGCGGTCTTCTCGATCTTTCGCCGCGCCGCCGAAGTGCCGATCTACCGGATCGAGAAACGGCCCGCGCTGCGTTCGAAACAGGGGCAATATGCGGTGATCGGGCAGCAAGGGCAGGTGCTTCGGCGTGGCCACGATCTGCGCCAAGTGCTGCGCGTCTTGGAGCGCAAGCTGATCCGCGCGGTGGAGTGAGCGCGCCACGTGCAGTGACGGAGAGTGCCGCGCCCAACGCCATGCGCGTTGCCTCGCAGCCCCTGACTTGCTAAGCCAGCGTCGAAGGAAACCTGCGAGGCGCGTGTCCCATGTCGTTCAACACTTTCGGTCATCAGTTCCGCGTCACCACCTGGGGCGAAAGCCACGGGCCTGCGCTTGGCGCGACGGTGGATGGCTGCCCGCCCGGCATCGAGATCGACGAGGCTTTCATCCAGCAATTCCTCGACCGGCGCCGTCCGGGCCAGTCGAAGGAGACGACCCAGCGCAAGGAGCCCGACGCGGTGCGCATCCTGTCGGGTGTGTTCGAGGGCCGCACGACCGGCACGACGATTCAGCTGATGATCGAGAATACCGATCAGCGCTCGAAGGATTACGGCGAGATCGCGCGGCAGTTCCGTCCCGGTCATGCCGATATCACCTATCACCAGAAATACGGTGTCCGCGACTATCGCGGCGGCGGGCGCTCCAGCGCGCGCGAGACGGCGGCGCGTGTGGCCGCCGGGGGCGTCGCGCAGGCGGCGCTGCGCCAGTTGATCCCCGATCTGCAGATCTATGGCTACATGGTGCAGATGGGCGCGAAACATCTGGACCGCGCGAAGTTCGACCGGGACGCGATCCTGCAGAACCCGTTCTTCCTGCCCGATGCCGAGGCTGCGGATGAATGGGCCGATTACCTCGCCGCGATCCGCAAGGGTCAGAACTCGGTCGGAGCCGCGATCGAGGTGGTGGCCGAGGGCTGCCCGGCAGGTCTGGGCGCGCCGATCTACGCCAAGATGGATACCGAGCTGGCTGCCGCGATGATGTCGATCAACGCTGTGAAAGGCGTCGAGATCGGCGAGGGCATGGCCTCGGCAGCCCTGACCGGCGTCGACAATGCCGACGAGATGGTGATGGGCCCCGACGGCGTCGAATATCTGTCGAACCACGCAGGCGGTATCCTCGGCGGGATCACCACCGGTCAGCCGATCACGGTGCGCTTTGCGGTGAAGCCGACCTCGTCGATCCTGACGCCGCGCCGCTCGGTCAATGTCGCGGGGGAAGAGGTGGAGGTGATCACCAAGGGCCGCCACGATCCTTGCGTCGGCATCCGCGCGGTGCCGGTGGCCGAGGCAATGATGGCCTGTGTGATCCTCGATCAGTTCCTGATGGACCGGGCGCAGACTGGCGGTGTGCGCGGGACGATCGGCTGAGGGGGCGCTGCCCCCGTCGCCGGAGGGCGACATTTGCGGTGGAAGAGGGGGCTCTGCCCCCGCTCCTTCGGAGCCCCCCGGGATATTTTGACCAAGCCGAAGATAGGCTGCAGTCTGCCGGATCGCCGGTGCAGAGCGCCATGACGTCACGTGTGCGACCTTGCGGGATGTGAACCGCCCGGTTTATTCTGCGAGCCCCGGGGGCGTTTCCCGGGACCGGAGGGCAGATGTCACAGGCAGATCAGATCAATCGCGGGCGCAAGTTCGATCAGGTGCTCGAAGGGGCGCGGACGATCTTTCTGCGCGATGGGTTCGACGGGGCCTCGGTCGATGACATCGCCAAGGAAGCGGGCGTCTCGAAAGCCACGCTTTACAGCTATTTCCCCGACAAGCGGCTGATGTTCGTCGAGGTCGTGCGCTCGCAACTGAAAGAGCAGACCGACAGCGCCGTTGCCACGATCGATTTCGGCGCGGCCCCCGAGGTGGTTCTGTCGCTCGCCGCCGCGCAGATTGTCGACTCGATGAGTTGCAAGCTGAATCAGGGGCTCTACCGGCTCTGCGTCGCCGAATCCGAGCGGTTTCCCGAACTGGGCCGCGCCTTCTACGCGGCGGGGCCGGAACTGGTGCATGAACTGCTGATGGACTATCTGCGCTGCGCTGCCGATCGGGGCGAGCTGGTGATCGACGATATCGACCTTGCCGCCTACCTCTTCATCGAGCTGTGCAAGTCGGAGCTGCACCCGAAGCTTCTGTTCGGGATTTGCGACAGCTTCTCCGGCGAGCAGAAAGAGCGCGTGATCCGGGGTGCGGTCGCGATGTTCCTTGCGCGCTACGGGGCGAAGGCCTGATCAGGCCAGATCGCGCACCATCCACTGATTGCCTTCACCGCGCTGCAACTGGAAGCGGCCCGTCTTGATCAGCAGGTCCGACAGCTTCGCGCTGCCATAGGTGCGGGTGTCGAAATCCGGGTTGGCCTGCGTGATGAACTGGCCGAGTTGGCCCAGCGAATACCATTCCTCTTCGAGACCGATCGCTTTCATCGCGTTGACGATGATCGGGATCGCGGCTTTGGGCTCCTGCTTGCCGCCCGAAGATTTCGGGGCGCTGGTGCTGCTGGTCTTGTCCGAAGTCGGCTTGGCGGTGGTGTCGGTGGTGCTGTCGCCATTGCCGAGGTTCTCGACATAGATGAAGCGTTTGCAGGCCTTGCGGAAGGCCTCGGGCGTCTTCTGTTCGCCGATGCCATAGACGTCCAGCCCCTGCTCGCGGATGCGGGCGGCGAGGCGGGTGAAGTCGCTGTCCGAGGAGACCAGCACGAAGCCGTCGAACAGATCCGAATGCAGGAAATCCATCGCCGCGATGACGAGGCCGATATCGGAGGCGTTCTTGCCCTTCGTATTGGCGAATTGCTGATCCGCGACGAGGCCCAGTTCGGCCACGCGCTTGGCCCAGCCCGCGAGGCGCTGCGCCGACCAGTCGCCGTAGATGCGGCGCACCGAGGCTTCGCCCAGCGAGGCGATCTCTTCGAAGATCGCTTCGGCATATCCGGCGGGGACGTTATCGGCGTCGATCAGCACGCACAGGCGCGGGGCGCGGGAGGCGGGGCTGATATGGGGCAGCTCGGAAATGTCGGGCATTGTTACTCCTCTTGTCCCTTCCCAGATAGCCCGCTTGCCCCCGACATCCAAGAGCGCGGACGCTTTGCGCCGCGTCAGCAGAGGGAGAATTTCAGCGCCCCTCGGGCCCGTCATACTGGCGTTCGACCTTGGCGACGCGTAGCGCGTAGTGGCGATACCAGCGGTCCTTGCCGAGTTGCTGCGCGAGCTGGTGCTTCGCCACAGCCTTCCACGCGATCAGCGCCGCCTCGTCGGCCCAGTAGCTGACGGTGAGGCCGAAGCCCGTCGCGTCGCGTGCGCTTTCCATCCCGATATAGCCGGGCTGCTCTGCGGCGAGCGCGGCCATCTGTTCGGCCATCGCGCCATAGCCCTCATCGCTCGCCCCGGGCAGAGAGGCGAAGATCACCGCGTAATAGGGCGGGTCGGGCAGGGGCGCGAAGCCGGGGGGGCGGGTGGACATCGGCCATCTCCAAAGAACGGAAAACGCCCCCTCGCGGGCGAGGGGGCGTTCATCAGTCTAGCAGGTCGAGCCCGGGCTTACAGGTCGAACTTCTTGCCCTTATGGGGCGCCCAGAGCTTCTTGTTGGTCAGGTAGAGCAGCGTGCTCAGCACCGCCAGCATCAGTACCGCGACGAAGCCCCAGCGCTTGCGCGATTCCAGCTTCGGCTCGGCAGTCCACATCAGGTAGGCAGCAACGTCCTGAGCCATCTGTTCGACGGTGGCGGGCGTGCCGTCCTCATATTCGATGAGGTCTTCCGAGAGCGGCGGAGGCATGGCGATCCAACCACCCGGGAAGGTGTGGTTGCCGTAGAAATACGAGCCTGCTTCTTCCTTCTCTTCGCCGGTGTAGCCGGTCAGGACCGAGTAGATATACTCGGGGCCGCCGATGCCGCGGAAGAACTGGTTGATGCCGAGGCCGTAGGGGCCGTGGAAGCCCGCACGCGCTTTCGCCATCAGCGACAGATCCGGACCCATGCCCATGCCGGAGATGAACGGGAAGTGGTCAGTCTCCTTGCCGGGGCGTTCTTCGCCGGTTTCCTTGTCCATCACGGTGAACTCGGCGGCATAGGCACGGACCCATGCCGGGTCCATCATCGGGCCGCCCTGATCAGCGAGCGTGCGGAAGGCGACATAGCGCAGGCCGTGGCAGGCCGAGCAGACCTCCCGGTAGACCTGGAAGCCGCGGCGCAGCTGCTGTTGGTCGAAGGTCCCGAAGGGGCCCTCGAAGGAGAAGTCGATATCCTCGACATGGCTTTCGCCGCTTTCGGCCGCCATCGCCGGGGAGGCCAGGGCGCTTGCCCCGATCACCAGCGCCGACAGGGCAGAGATCAGAAGATGTTTCATTTGGTGTCCCTCTTCCTTACTCATTCAGCCGATTTGATGTCGTAGTGGTGGTTGAAGTCTTCCTCGATCGTCGCCGGCATCGGTTGCGGCTTCTCGATCAGGCCAAGCAGCGGCAGGATCACGAGGAAATAGACGAACCAGTAGGTCGCGCCGATCAGCGAGATGTAGGGGTAGATCCCGTCGGTCGGCATCGCGCCCACCCACATCAGCACCATGAAGTCGATCGCCAGCAGCCAGAACCACCATTTGAACATCGGGCGGTAGGCGCCCGAGCGCACTTTCGAGGTGTCGAGCCACGGGGCCAGCGCCATCACGAGGATCGCGCCGAACATCGCGAGCACGCCGAAGAACTTCGCGTCGACGATGCCGAAGGTGATCCAGTTGACGAACATCACGGCCCAGACGTCCGAGGTGAAGGCGCGCAGGATCGCGTAGAACGGCAGGAAGTACCATTCCGGCACGATGTGTGCGGGCGTCGCCAGCGGGTTCGCCTCGATGTAGTTGTCGGGGTGGCCGAGATAGTTCGGCATGAAGCCCACAACCGCGGCGAAGACCAGCAGGATCACGGCGAGCGCGAAGAGGTCCTTGATCACGAAATAGGGCCAGAAGGGCAGAGTGTCCTTCTCGGCTTCCGCTTTCGAGCCGGTGCGGACCGGAACGCCGGTCGGGTTGTTGTTACCCGTGGTGTGGAAGGCCCAGATGTGAACGACGACGAGCGCCGCGATCACGAAGGGCAGCAGGTAGTGCAGCGAGAAGAAGCGGTTCAGCGTCGCGTTGTCCACCGCCGGGCCGCCCAGCAGCCAGGCCTGGATCGACTCGCCGATGCCCGGGATCGCGCCGAACAGGCCGGTGATCACGGTCGCGCCCCAGAAGGACATCTGACCCCAGGGCAGAACGTAGCCCATGAACGCCGTGCCCATCATGCACAGGTAGATGATCATGCCGATGATCCAGGTAATCTCGCGGGGCGCCTTGTAGGAGCCGTAATAGAGGCCGCGGAAGATGTGGATATAGACGGCGAGGAAGAACAGCGAGGCGCCGTTCGCGTGAATGTAGCGCAGCATGTAGCCGCCATTCACGTCGCGCATGATGTGCTCGACCGAGGCGAAGGCCAGATCGACATGCGGGGTGTAATGCATCACCAGAACGATGCCGGTGACGATCTGCAGCACGAGGCAGAAGGCCAGCACGATGCCCCAGATCCACCACCAGTTCAGGTTCTTGGGGGTGGGGATCATGATCGTGTCATAGATCAGCCCGATGATCGGAAGACGCTTATGCGTCCATTTCTCGAAGCCCGTCTTGGGCTCGTAATGGTCGTGGGGAATGCCCGACATTTAAATGCCTCCTCAGCCCAGCTTGATGGTGGTTTCATCGGTGAACTGGGCCACCGGGATATCGAGATTGCGCGGTGCGGGGCCTTTGCGGATCCGGCCGGCGGTGTCGTAATGCGACCCGTGGCAGGGGCAGAACCAGCCGTGGTAATCCCCGGAGCCGTTGCCGATCGGCACGCAGCCCAAGTGGGTGCACACGCCGATCATCACCAGCCATTCGCCCGCTTCGTCGAGGGTGCGGTTCTCGTCGGTCGCTTCGGCGCCCGGCTTGTTCGCGTTCTCGGCGGAGGTGTCGACCAGATCGGAGAGCGGCACTTCACGCCCCAGTTCGATCTCTTCCTCGGTGCGGCGGCGGATGAAGACCGGCTTGCCGCGCCATTTCACCGTGAGCTGCGTGCCGGTCTCGACGCCCGAGATGTCGACATAGATCGACGAGAGCGCCTTGACGTCGGCCGAGGCATTCATCTGGTTCACCAGCGGCCAGACGGCTGCGCCGGTCACCACCGCGCCGGTGCCGGCGGTGGCGTAGTAGAGGAAATCCCTCCGGGTGCCTGCGTTATTATCTGCGTGGGACACGTTGTCTCTCCTTCCCGGGCCCGCGAGGGGGCCGATAGTGACGTGCCGGGGCACGTCGCGAGGTGCCGCCAAACATGGCCGCTCTCATACCAATCACGAATTTGTCAGTCCAGAACACATTCGCCTGAATTTGTGTTGAGGGGCAGTTAAATGTCGCTCTTGCAACAGATCACCCAAGGTCAATGGCCATGCGCATCGGCGAAGGGGGCCGCGCGAGAAGCTCGACGCACAAATACTGCTCCCTATTGGGGAAAAGCGATTCGTGGCCTTAAAAACATATAACAAATTCGCATTTTTGAAGATGAGCGGGCCCCACGCGGCGCCTATCGCACCCCGTATGGTGGCCCCTCAACATGTAGTATCCGCCGTCCTTCCATTCAGTCGGGCGCGAGCAGGTAGCCCAGACCGCGCACCGTCTGCAGATAACGCGGCTCGCGGGGGTCGCGCTCGATCTTTCGGCGCAGGCGCGTGATCTGAACATCGACCGCCCGATCGCCGCCGCCTTCCTCGCCACTGCCGCGCTCGCGGCCCAGCTCCTCGATCAGTTCCGTGCGGCTGACCACGTCGCCCGCATGAGTCGCGAAGATACGCATCAGCTGCACCTCGGTTGCGGTCAGCTTCACCAGCGCATCGCCATCCCACAACTCGCCCCGCTCCTGATCGTATTTCAGGGGCCCCAGCGAGAGGTATTTCGGACCGCTCTCGGTCTCCTGCGGCACCCGGCGCAGGATCGCGTTGATCCGCAGCAGCAGTTCCTTCGGTTCGAACGGTTTCGCGAGATAGTCGTCGGCGCCCGCTTCCAGCCCCTCGATCCGCTCGCGTGTTTCGCCGCGCGCGGTCAGCAGCAGGATCGGCGTCGCGATCGATCGGGCGCGCAGATCGCGGGTCAGCGACAGCCCGTCCTCGCCCGGCATCATCACATCCATCACGATCAGGCTGAATTCCAGCCCCGACAGCAGCGACCGCGCATGGCCCGCGTCGCGCGCGGCGGTGACGAGAAAACCGTGGCGCTGCAGAAAGCTCTTCAGCAGCGTCCGGATGCGCTCGTCATCGTCGACGATGAGGAGATGAGGGTCGGCCGAGTAGGGCATCAGTCGTCTTTCATCATTTGATAGAGCTTGTGCAAGTCGGGGCCCATCATCGCCTCGAGAACCTGCCGGAAGCCCGCCACCGCCTGCGGTCCCGCCGCGCGATAGGCAGAGCGCATCCGGCCCCGCTGCGCCTCGGACAGCGCGCGTTCCAGCGTCTCGCCCTCGGCGGTCAGATGCAACCGCCGCTCGCGCTTGTCGCGGGTGCCGACGCGGCTTTCCACCAACCCGTCCTCGATCAGCGTGCGCAGCACCCGGTTGAGCGATTGCTTGGTCACGCCCAGAACCGCGAGCAGCGTCGTCACCGTCAGCCCCGGCTGGCGGTTGATGAAATGCAGCGCGCGGTGATGCGCGCGCCCGTAGCCGTATTCTTCGAGCAGACGGTCAGGATCGGCGGTAAAGGCGCGATAGGCGAAGAACATCGCCTCGATGCCCTTGCGCAATTGCTCGTCCGTCAGGAAAAGAAGTGTCTCGCCCCCGGGGCTTCCGCTATCTGCCATATCGTCCCTCTCTTTTGCGTGACTTTATGTCAGCCTTGTTGACTATCCAAGACTCAACTGCTACCGCAGAGCAGTTTTGACGCAACAAAGTGTCCACTTCGGACGCAAGTTGCGCAATATTCGTAAAATGGCGTGACTGCAAGGAGAGTAAGATGTCGGGCTCGTATGACGATCGTGACGGCAAGATCTGGATGGATGGACAGCTTGTGGATTGGCGCGACGCCAATGTCCACATCCTGACTCACGCGCTGCATTACGCGTCCTCCGTCTTCGAAGGCGAGCGTTGTTACAACGGCAAGATTTTCAAAGGCGAAGAGCATTCCGCCCGCCTGCGCAGATCGGCGCAACTGCTCGACATGGAAATCCCCTATTCGGTCGAAGAGATCGAAAAGGCCAAATACGACATGCTGAAAGCCAATGGCTGGACCGACGCCTATGTGCGCGCGGTGGCTTGGCGCGGCGCGGGCGAGGATATGGGTGTCTCGGCGCGCAAGAACCCGGTGCGTCTGGCCGTCGCTGGCTGGGAGTGGGGCAATTACTACGGCGATGCGAAGATGCAGGGCGCCAAGCTCGACATCGCGAAATGGCGTCGTCCCGATCCGCGCACCATTCCCGCCGAGGCGAAGGCCGCCGGTCTCTACATGATCTGCACCATGTCCAAGCACGCCGCCGAAGATCGCGGCTATTCGGATGCGCTGTTCATGGACTGGCGCGGCTACGTGGCCGAGGCGACCGGTGCGAACATCTTCTTCGTGAAAGACGGTGAGGTTCACACGCCCAAGGCCGACGTGTTCCTCAACGGGATCACCCGTCAGACCGTGATCGGCCTGCTGAAGGAAAAGGGCATCACCGTCCACGAGCGCCTGATCGAGCCGACCGAACTGGCCGAGTTCGAACAGTGCTGGCTCACCGGTACCGCCGCCGAGGTGACCCCGGTCAGCCAGATCCGCGACTTCAACTTCGAGGTCGGCGCGCTGACCCGCGATATCGCCGAGACCTACGAGAAACTCGTGCGCGCCTGATCCGCGCTTCGGTCGAGAAAACAGAAGGGCGTGCCCCCCGGCACGCCCTTTCGCGTTTTCACAGCTATTTTGCGCCGATCAGGTCGTCAGGTGGCTTCAGCCCGCTCGATCCGCAGGAACTGTTTCATCCGCGCGCCGTGGTCGGGCCGCCCGCGTTTGCTGAGCTCCTTGATCACCGGGTGGATGCCTTCGCGCCGTTGCAATTCGAGAAACCGCTTCACGCGCGGCCCTTCTGCCTTGAGTTCGGCGCGGTCGATGATGTGACGGGACATATCTTCCTCCTCTCGTCATCGCCTCTGATAGCGGGACTATAGCACGATTCGACTGAGTCGTGACGCAGGGGCAGGCAGGTTTATTGTCGCAGGCGGATCGGCGCTCAGCCTTGGGGGGGACCGGCCTTGCGTGCGCGTTTGCGCTCCAGTCCCAGCTGGTGTTCGCGCAGAATGATCGCGATGCCCGCGACGATGATCAGCGCCGCACCCGCGAGCGTCGCATGGGTCGGAACTTCGGCAAAGACGAAATAACCGATCAGGAGCGCCATGAGCATCGAGGCATAGTCGAAAGGTGCTATCAGCGAGGCGTCGGCGAAGCGATAGGCTGAGGTGATCATGATCTGGCCAGTGCCGCCGATGAGCCCGGCGAGGATCAACAGCGTCGCCTCCCACACTGTCGGCACGACCCAGCCGAAGGGCAGAGACAGGAGTGAAAGCACAGTGGCGGTGCAAGAGAACCAGAAGACGATGGCGGAGGTGCGCTCCGATCCGACCATGCGGCGGATCTGAATTTGCGCGAGCGCGGCGCAGGTAGCCCCCGCGAGTGCCAACCCCGCGCCAAGTGCCTCCGCGCCGCCTTCCGGCCCGCTACCGCCAAGCTTCGGCCAGAGCACGATCAGAACGCCGACCATCCCGAGCCCCACGGCGGAGAACCGGAACACCCGAACCGTCTCGCCCAGCAGGAGCGCCGCGAAGACGACCGTCAGAAGGGGCGCCGCATAGCCCAGAGCGGTTGCCTCGGGCAGTGGCAGGAAGGCGAGGGCGGCGAAACTCAGCGCCATCGCGGTGGTTCCCACGACGCCGCGCATGACGTGGTTGATCGGTCTTTCGACCCGCAACCCGCCCTGCAATTCACCGCGCCACAGCAACCAGAGCAGGATCGGCACGATGCCGAAGAAAGACCGGAAGAACACCGCCTCGCCCGGCGGCACCCGGTCGGAGACCGATTTGATCAGCGCCTGCATGATGACGAAACCGGTGACGGTGCCGAGCTTCAGCGCGATTCCAAGGAGCGGGCGAGGGGTCTGGGTGGTAACCGGTGTCATGACCGCGATCAGATAGGCCGTGAGCGGGGCGCGGCAATCGGTTTCGTCACGCTGCTTGCTCCAGCCGTGATAGCGCCCATTGCGCGGCCTCGGCCACCACTGGATCGGGATCGTCCAGATGCGGGCGCGCAGCCTCGGCCAAACCCGGATCGCCAGAGTTTCCAATCGCATAGAGCACATTGCGCAGGAAGCGGTCGCGCCCGATCCGCTTGATCGGCGAGCCCGCGAACCGCGCCCGGAACCCGGCATCGTCGAGTGCGGCCAATTCCGCCAGAGGCGGCGCGCCGACGCCGCCGTGATAGCGCGCCTCACGCGCCTCGGCGGCGAACTTGTTCCACGGGCAGACGGCCAGACAATCGTCGCAGCCATAGATGCGGTTGCCCATCTTGGCGCGCAGCTCTTCGTCGATCGGCCCCTTATGCTCGATCGTCAGATAAGAAATGCAGCGCCGCGCATCGAGTTGGTAGGGCGCCGGAAAGGCCTCGGTCGGGCAGATGTCGAGGCAGGCCGTGCAAGACCCGCAATGGCTGATCTCCGGCGCGTCGGGCGGCAGCTCCACCGTGGTGAAGATCGCGCCGAGGAAGAACCAGCTGCCCAGATCGCGCGCCAGAAGGTTCGTATGCTTGCCCTGCCAGCCTAGCCCCGAGGCCTCGCCCAAGGGCTTTTCCATCACCGGGGCGGTGTCGACGAAGACCTTGATCTCCGCGCCTTCGGGCGCCTGATCGAGCAACCAGCGCCCGACGCGCTTGAGCCGCTTCTTCACCAGATCATGGTAATCCTTGCCCTGCGCATAGGCCGAGATCACCCCGTGATCGCGCGCTTTCAGCAGGTCCAGCGGGTCGTAATCGGGCGTGTAGGTCTCGGCCAGCATCACCACCGAGCGCGCCTCGGACCACAGCGCCGCCGGGTCGCCGCGCCAGCCCATGCGCTCTTCCATCCAGCCCATCTGGCCATGCATCCCCGCGCCCACGAAGGCGGCCAGCCGTTCGGCGGCCTGCGGGATGGCGTCGGGCGTGGTGATGCGCGCCTTCGAGAAACCCTCGGCAAGGGCCGTCTCGATCAACCGCGCTTTCAACTCCGCACTCATGGCTTCGCCTTGGTCCAAATATCCCGGGGGGCCGCGCCGCAGGCCGGCGGGGGCAGAGCCCCCTCGGCGCGTGACGGATGCGGCCCGCATCGCACCGTCGCCGTATCCTTTCGAAGCCGGGCGGGCAAGACAAGGGCCGGGAGCAGCGCGCGTCAGGTGGCGAAATGCGCCGCTGCGTAAGCCTCCACCGCGCGGGCCGTGTCGGCAAGCGGCGCGCTCAGTGCCACGTAGCCGTCGGGTCGCACCAGCACCGCCGCGCCGTCATGGCCGAAGATCTGGGCGAACGCCTCCGCGTGGTCGGGGGCAGGGCGCAGTTTCAGGCTTTTTGCAAAAGGACTCTGCGGGGCGGGGCCATCCCCGGCGCAAAGCAGAACGAACCCCGACGGATCGACCAGATCCTGCGCGCGGGCCGGATGCCATGCCCCATCGCGCGCCACCTCCAAGAGCGGGTCGGGAAGCCGCGCACCCGGTGCGATGGTGCCGCGCGCATGCGGGCCGTCGGCGAGCGGCCCGCCCTCATAGCCGATCGCGATCTGGCCCATCCGGGCCGCGACTTTCTCCTGCACGAGGTCGCGGCTGCCGAGATAGGGGCTGATATGGTCGATCAGCATCCGACGCACCGGCGAGGTCGAGGCCATGTTGGCGGTCAGCGCTTCGGTCCCGTGCAGCAGGTCACGGATCACCGGCAGCCGCTCGGCCTCGTAGCTGTCGAGCAGGTTTTCGGGCGCCGTCCCCTCGATCACCCGCGCGAGTTTCCAGCCGAGGTTCATCATGTCCTGCATGCCGGTGTTCATTCCCTGACCGCCCGCGGGCGAGTGGATATGCGCGGCATCGCCGCCCAGCAGGAAGCGCCCAACGCGCAGCGTCCCGACCATCCGGCTGTTGATCGCGAAGCGCGAGGACCACGAAAGGTCATGGAGCGTGGCGGGTAGATGGGCGCGGGCGTCGAAGATCTCCTGCAGCGTTTTCAGATCAGGCTGCTCGCTGCCCGCGACATCGGAGGCGATGAGCCGGAAACGTCCGCCGCCCAAGGGGAACATGCCCAGAAAGCCCTCGCCGGAGGAGAAGATATGCAGTTCTTCGGGGTCGAGCGCGCCGCTGACCATCTGATCGCTCAGCACGAAACCCTGACCCACGGATTTCCCCTCGAAGGGCAGATTGAGCGTGCGGCGGATCAGGCTATGCGCCCCGCCGCTGGCGATTACCCAATCGGGGCGTAGCTCTTCGAGCGTGCCGCCGGGGCCGCGCAGCACCGCTGTGGGCCGCGCCTGAGCATCATGGCCCTCGCGGGCGATGGCGACGAGTTCGGTGTCCCATTCCGTTTCCACACCGAGGGCCGCGCAGGCGTCGCGCAGCACGGTCTCGGTTTCGACCTGTGAGACGAAGAGGATATAGGGGAAGCGGCTCTCGAGATGGGCGAAGTCGAGCCGGAAGAGCGGGGCGCCCTCGCCATAGAACTGCGCGATCCGGGTCTGCACGCCGCGCGCCACAAGGGTGTCCGCCAGACCGCGCTGCGCCAGCATCTCCAGCGTGCGGGCCTGAACCGCGATCGCGCGCGAGGTGGTGGCGGGGCTTGCAGATTTCTCGATCAGGCGGACGGGCACGCCCTGGCGGGCCAGTTCGTAAGCGGCGGTGAGACCGGTCGGGCCGGCCCCCACGATCAGCACGGGATGGGGCATGGCAGTCCTCGCTTTGCAGTCCGGGCCAAGCTCTGGATCGGCTTGGGCCTGTCCCTGAGGTAGCGAAGCGAATGATTAAATCAAATGTTTGAATTTTGCGAGACGCGCACCTTTCCGTGAGCCAGCACCGTGCCGCGCCAAATGACTGCGCCGCCCGCTGGGGCGGACGGCGCAGTGTAAGAATGGCGAGTTTGGGTAGGACGCGCGCGGCGCTTAGAAATCCAGCTCCGCATATTGCGACGCGGGCGGCATGCCGGGCAGCTGATCGGCCAGAAGCGAGCGGAAGGCCGGGCGCGACTTGATTTTCGCATACCAGTCCTTCACGGCCTCCTGCCGGTTCCAGTCGACGTCGGAAATGTAATCGAGGCAGCTCAGATGCGCGGCCGCCGAGAAATCCGCGAGCGTCATCACGTCGCCCGCAAGCCAGCGCCGCTGTTCCAGCAGCCAGCCCATGTAATCGAGGTGATACTTGATCGCCGTAAGGCCCGCCTTCACCGTCTTGCTGTCCGGATAACCTTCCTTGCGGACCTTCTTCCAGACCCGCTCGCCCATGATCCGCGCGGTGACCTCGGCGTTGAACTTGTCGTCGAACCACGCACACAGGCGGCGCACCTCGTAGCGCGCGGCCGGATCGCGCGGCATCAGCGGCGCGTCGGTATGGGTCTCGTCGATATATTCGCAGATCGCCTGGCTCTCGGCCATCATCATGCCGTCCATCTTGAGAACCGGGACCTTGCCCGCCGGGTTGCGGCGCAGGAAATCGGGCTGCTGTTCCCAGTAGCGTTCCTCGACGAGTTCGACCTCGAGTTTCTTCTCGGCCAGCGTGAGGCGGACCTTGCGGCAGAACGGGGAGAGGGCGACATGGTAGAGGCGGATCATCGGGGCGACGCTCGCAATTCTCGTTGGGGGATTTGAGAAACTGATAACGGCGGGCGCGGGCGGGTTCAATGGCGACAATCCCGCCGATGGCGCTCCCTTGCCGGAAGGTGATCGGGACGGCACAGGTCGGATGCCTCCGGCGGGGATATTTTTACCAAGCCGAAGGGGGCCGGGACTAGGCTTTCGGTTTGGGTTTGCGTTTTGGTTTGGGGGCGGGCAGGGCGGCCTCGATCACGCTCAGAAGACCCACGAGCCACTCCGTGTCTTCCCAGAGGTCCGGGTCGATCTGCCAGTGATCCTTGGCGCGCGGATAGGGTTTGCCTGCGACGGGCGCGTGGCCGCTGTCTTCAAGGTAGCGCGTGGCCTCGGGCAATTGCCGCACGAACAGCGTGTCGTCGCACAGAAGCGCCACCGTCTTGCCGCCCATATAGACGGCGTATTCGCCGAACATTGGCCGGGTCGCGATCCGGTCTCCGAGGCAGTCGCGCAGCAGCGCCTCCGTCTCGGGCCGGGTGCCCATCAGAAACTTTTGCGGGCGCGCAGCGCCGCCTGAATCGTGCCGTCGTCGAGATAATCCAGCTCGCCGCCGATCGGCACGCCTTGGGCAAGGCTGGTGACGGCGATGCCGCGCCCTTCGAGCGCCTCGGCGATGTAATGCGCGGTGGTTTGGCCCTCGACGGTGGCGTTGAGGGCGAGGATCACCTCGGTGATGCCTTCCTCGGTGGCGCGTTCGAGCAGGTCGGGGATGCGCAGGTCCTCCGGGCCGATCGCATCGAGCGCAGACAGCGTGCCGCCAAGGACGTGGTAGCGGCCCTTAAAGGCGTGACCGCGCTCCATCGCCCAGAGGTCGGCGACATCCTCGATCACGCAGATCTCGCCGGTGGCGCGTTTGGGGTCTTCGCAGATGTCGCAGACCGGCGCGGTGGAGATATTGCCGCAGCGCTCACATTCGCGCGCGGTGCGGGCCACTTGCGCCATCGCCTCGGCCAAGGGGCCCATCAGCTGTGCGCGTTTCGAGATCAGATGCAGCACCGCACGCCGGGCGGAGCGGGGGCCGAGCCCCGGCAGCCGCGCCATCAGGGCTATCAGCGCCTCTATCTCGTCGCGCGCGCCGCTCATCGGATCAGACCGGCAGGTCCATGTTCTCGGGCAGGCCCAGTTCGCGCAGGAGGCGTTTCTGCTCTTCCTGTTCGCGGAACTTGGCCTTTTCCTGCGTGTCCTTGATCGCGGCGAGGATCAGGTCTTCGACGACTTCCTTCTCGGAGGCCTGCAGGATCGAGGGGTCGATGGAGAGCCCGGTCAGTTCGCCCTTCGCGGTGGCGCGGGCCTGCACGAGACCGGCCCCGGCCTCGCCGGTGACCACGATGGATTTGAGCTCTTCCTGGAGTTCGCCCATCTTCTCCTGCATTTCCTTGGCGGCCTTCATCATCTTGGCCATGTCGCCCATGGCGCCCAATCCCTTGAACATCGCTTTCTCCGTCACGTTTGGCTTGAGTGAGAGATACGCATCGCTGCGCTAAGGAACAAGGGACAAGGCGGGAAAACGGCGCGGCAGGGCGGCGCGTGCGGATTGCGCGGGGCCGCCCTTGGCGTGGCTCAGCCTTCCTCGAAGGGGTCCCATTCGTCTTCGACCTCGGCCAGGGCCTCGGCCTCGATCGCGGCGGTGTCTTCCTCGGGCAGGATTTCGATCTTCGCGCCGGGGAAGCGGGCGAAGATCTCCGCCACCAGCGGGTTCTTCATCGCCTCGGCTTCGGCCTTCGCCATTTCCTCGGCCTTCACCTCGGCAATCGTGGGCGCGCCGCCTTCGGAGACGACCGAGACGCCCCAGCGCGCGCCGGTCCAGCCTTGCAGCCGTGCCGAGAGCGTCGCGGCGAGATCGCGCGAGGCCTGCGGGGTCGGTTCGAACTCGATCCGGCCGGGGCGGTAATTCACCAGGCGCAGGTTGCTCTCGACCTCCAGCAGCAGGGTCATGTCGCGCATCCGGGCGATCAGGTCGACCACGTCGTCGAAGCTCGCGAAACGGGCGAGCGCGTCGGCCATCGGATCGTGCTGTTGCGCAGGG
This sequence comes from Thioclava sediminum, assembly GCF_002020355.1. Taxonomy (GTDB): domain Bacteria; phylum Pseudomonadota; class Alphaproteobacteria; order Rhodobacterales; family Rhodobacteraceae; genus Thioclava; species Thioclava sediminum. The sequence goes on along the minus strand of NZ_MPZV01000005.1, from coordinate 316,170 downwards.
GCCGCCGCGGCGACAGCCCCGCCACCGGCACGTCGGGCGCGCAGCGTCGCGCCATGGACCGGCCCGGTCGAGGGTGCGGGGCCCCGGCCTGCGGCTTGCGTGTTCGTGTTGCCCTGCTGGATCTTCTTGATCAGCGTCTCCGGGTCGGGCAGGTCGGCCACATGGGTCATGCGGATCACGGCCATCTCGGTCGCCATCATCGCATTGGGCGCGCTCGCGACCTCTTCGAGCGCTTTGAGCAGCATCTGCCAGAGCCGCGAGAGCACCCGCATCGGCAAAGCGGCTGCCATTTCCTGACCGCGATTGCGTTCCTCGGGCGGAACGGTCGGGTCTTCGGCGGCCTCGGGCGTGACCTTGATGACGGAGACCCAATGCGTGATCTCGGCCAGATCACGCATGATCGCCATCGGATCGGCGCCATCGGCATATTGTGCGGCAAGTTCGGTCAATGCCTCTGCCGCCTGACCGTGCAGGATCATGTCGAAGAGATCGAGGACGCGGGCGCGGTCGGCCAGACCCAGCATCGCGCGGACCTGTTCGGCGGTGGTCTCGCCTGCGCCATGCGCGATTGCCTGATCGAGCAGCGAAGTCGCATCGCGGGCGGACCCTTCGGCGGCGCGGGTGATCAGTGCGAGCGCGTCATCGGCGATCTCTGCGCCTTCCGCATCGGCGATCCGGCGCAGCAGCGCGATCATCTCCTCGGGCTCGATCCGGCGCAGATCGAAGCGCTGGCAGCGCGAGAGCACGGTGACGGGCACCTTGCGGATCTCGGTGGTGGCGAAGATGAACTTCACATGGGCGGGCGGTTCCTCGAGCGTCTTTAGGAGCGCGTTGAACGCGCTCGTGGACAGCATGTGAACCTCATCGATGATGTAGACCTTGTAGCGCGCCGAGGCGGCCCGGTAATGCACGCTCTCGATGATCTCGCGGATATCGCCCACACCGGTGCGCGAGGCCGCGTCCATCTCCATTACGTCGACATGGCGGCCTTCCATGATCGCGCGGCAATGTTCGCACACGCCGCAGGGATCGGTCGTGGGGGTGCCGTTGCCGTCGGGGCCGATGCAGTTGAGCCCCTTGGCGATGATCCGCGCCGTGGTGGTTTTCCCGGTGCCGCGAATCCCCGTCATGATGAAAGCCTGCGCGATCCGGTCGGCCGCGAAGGCGTTCTTCAGCGTGCGCACCATTGGCGCCTGTCCGATCAGGTCGGCGAAGGTCTCGGGACGGTACTTGCGGGCGAGAACCTGATATTGGGTGTCGGTCATCGAAGCTCCGGTGTCATAGGCAGCCGTCAGACTAGGCCCCCGGGGCGTCGGCGTCCACCCGGCTCATTCCCATTCCATCTGGCTGAACACCGCCTGCGCGTTGCGTTTGGCGAGCGTGTCGAAACCCTCGAGGTATTCGAACTGCGACTGGTCGACATTGACCGAACCGATGATGTCGCCACCCTCGTCGATATAATCGGCCATCTGACTGCGCAGATTGGTCAGGTAATCATAGGTGTCCTTCGTCGCGGTCGCGAGATCGGTGGCGGGGCCGTGGCCCGGAACGACATGGGCGGGCTCATAGGCGGCCATCGCCTCGAAGGCCTCGACCCAGCCGATTGACGAGGACATGTCGAGCACGCCGAGGATGCGTCCCACGAAGACGATATCGCCGGTGAACATCACCTTTTCCGCAGGAAGCCAGACGAAGCTGTCGCCGGGCGTGTGGGCGGGGCCGGGATGGGTGATCTCGATCTCGCGCCCGCCGAGGGTGAGCGTGTAGCTCTCGTCGAAGGTCGTGTCGGCATAGACGGGTTCAGTGCCTGCAAGCGCGTCCTGCCCGACCAGCGCATCGAGCATCGTCAACTCCAGCGAGGCGCGGGCCTTCTGGTCGGCGAGCGCATCCTCGGAGGTGATGATCTCGGCGCCATGCTCTTTCCAGTAGCCATTGCCGAGCCAGCGGTGATCCTGCCCGCCGGTGTCGATCACGTATTTCACCGGCTGATCGGTAAGGGTGCCGATCACTTCGTCGAGCGCCGCCGCCCCCTTATAGGTGCCGCCCGCATCGACCAGCACCGCGCCCTCATCCGTGACGATCAGCCCGAAGGTCGCGTTATTGCCAAGATTCTCGGCATCGCGCTGTCCGAAGGGTCCTTCGATGGCATAGGTGTTCGGTGCGACTTCGACGGTGGTAAGCGTGCCTGCGAAGAGCGGCACAGGCATAATGGCCAGAGCGGCCAGAGCAAAACGCAACATGGTGAAACCTCCCCTTTGACGGGAAGTTTAGCTTGGCGACGTCGTCGCACAATCGGGCATGGTGACGCGGCGGCAAAGCCAAGGGAGTTTGTGGGGGGAGGGTGAGAGGCTGGACAGCGACCCAAGCGGGGCTCGTTGCGGCTGCTTCCTTCCGGACCTGACCGGGTTGGCGAGGCGCTCGCCCGCGCCAACCTCTCGAGGGGCGATATAGGAAACCCGGATCAGATTCGCAAGCGTTGTGCGGGAAGAGTTCGGGGGAGAGGGGGCTCTGCCCCCTCGGCGCGTCCGCGCCTCACCCCCGGGATATTTCAGCCAAGCCGAAAATGGGTCGATTTGCGCGGCTGGGACTTACTCGGGCTGGAAGCCGTGGATCAGTTGGCGCAGGCCGATCAGCCCGCCGATCACGATTGAGGCCAGCGTGACCGGTGCGGAGAAGGAGAGCACGGCCATCGCGCTCACCCCCTGGCCGATCGAGCAGCCGACCGCGATCGTGCCGCCGATCCCCATCAGGGCCGCGCCGCTGACCTGACGGCCCAGTTCGCGCGGGTCTTCACAGGCTTCCCATTTGAAGAGGCCGCGAATGGCCGAGCCGAGGAAGGCTCCGCCCAGCACGCCTGCGACGAGACCCACGGAGAAGGTGAGCCCGCCTGCGGTGGAGGTCATGAAATAGAGGATCGTACGCCCGAGTGGGGCGGTGAAGGACGGTGCCTCGACGCCGGTCGCACCCATGCTCTGGTTGAAGAGATAGGAGGTGCCGACGTAACACCAGACCACTGCGAGACCCGCGGCCACGCCCCAGGCGAGGCGGCGTTTGTCGGCGCGCAGCGGCTGATAGCTCAGCGCCCAGGCAAGGAAGCCGGCGGCGACGGGCAGGGCGAAGACCAAGGGCGGAAGCCCGGTCCGCGCCGAGAGCCAATGCGCGATGCCTTGCGGGGTGTCGGCGGCCTGCTGGTCAAAGATCAGAAGGCGCAGATGGGCGAGGGGGCCGGACAGCGTCACGAAGGCGAAGATGCCCATCACCACGACCACGACCATCGCGCGCAGATCGCCGCCGCCGAAACGCACCAGCGCACCGAAGCCGCAATTGCCGGCGAGCGCCATGCCATAGCCGAAGACGAGCCCGCCCACGATCGAGGCGAGCGGCGACCATTTGATCGTGTGATAGAAGCTGCGGGTGATGTCGGCATAGCCCAGGGCCTCGGCCACGAAGGCGCCGGTGATCGCCACGCCCAGCACGATCCCCCAGAGGCGCAGGCGCCTCTGGTCGTCGCCATAGGCCGCGCTCTCCAGCGCACCGAGGGTGCAGAAATCGCCCAAGCGCGCAGCGAGGCCGAGAATGATGCCGCCGATCGCCCCGACCATGGCTGCCAAGGCACCCATCGGAATCTGTTCCATTGCCCTTCTCCCTCCCGGATCACCCAGTGTCCGGTCTCATGGCTCACCGGCGTCAGTCGGTGGCGCAGAACATGTCGTAAATCGTCTCGACGAGGCGACGCGCACGCGGATCCGAGAGCGTGTAGTAGATCGCCTTGCCTTCGCGGCGTGCGCTGACGAGCCCCTCGAGACGCAGCCGTGCCAATTGCTGGCTCACCGCGGCTTGGCGCGATTCCAGCAGGTTTTCCAGCTCGGTCACCGATTTCTCGCCCGAACTCAGATGGCACAGAATCATCAGCCGCCCCTCATGGGCGAGCGCCTTCATGAGGTTGGAGGCGTCTTGCGCGCGATCGAGTAGCTCTTCTGCATCCATGCGGGAACATCTCGACTCGGCCGTGGCAGAGGCAAGCTTTTCGGCATGACCGTCAGGCACCAGATGCCGCACCGCATCGTCCTTCTTTGGAAGCCGCACAGAGTGCGACCGTATTGATCGAATGACTCAGGCTTTAGCATGTCGATTCGCTGGAACAAAGCCCGAGAGCGCAAAAACCCGCCAAAAGCGAGACAAAAGCGCGCAGGTCAAACCTCAGTTCGATGGGGCCTGATACGTCGCGCCATTCTTTTTCAGGGCCTGATCGAGCAGGCCCCAGAAGAAATCTTCGCTCGCATAGCCTTCGATGCGGGCGACTTCGACCCCGTCTTGCAGCAGGATGAAGGTCGGTGTGAAAAGCGGTTTGCCCCCGGTGATGGTGATGTCCTCGGGGAAGGGTTTGTGCAGATCGACTCGCTGCAGAGGGGCCGTCTTGCCCTCGGGAGTCTTCGGATAGATCGGCGCGAGGTCGTTGTTCCACATCCGGCAATAGATGCAGCCAACCTGCTCGACCATCAGGAGCCGGAATTCGCTGTCGGCTATCGCCTCGCCGGTCTCGGCCTCCGATGTGGCGGCGACCGTCGTGTCGACGGTTTGCGCTGCGGTCTCGGCGCGCGCGACATCGCCCGTCGCGCCCAGCGTGACCGCCAGCGCCGCGGTTATGGAAATCGTATGCCACACAATGCGGAACATTGACGGACCCCTTTTTACATATAAAGATCGTAATGTGTTTGGCGGGCCCCTTCAAGGACGGTTGGGAGACCGAGGCCATATAGGCTAGGGCGCGTCACGAGGGAGGAAACAGTGCCGATCGATATTACCTATGGCGGGGCGTTTTTTGCTGGCCTGCTGTCTTTTCTGACGCCGTGCATTCTGCCGATGGTGCCGTTCTACCTGTCCTACATGGCCGGGCTGTCGATGTCGGAGTTGCGTGGCGACGGCAAGATCGCCCCGGGTGCACAGGCGCGCATGGTGGCGTCTTCGGTGGCCTTCGCGCTGGGCGTGACGACGATCTTCGTGCTGATGGGGATGGGGGCGACGGCGCTGGGGGCTGCATTCCGCGAATGGATGGGGCCGCTGAGCTGGGTGGCCGCGGCGATCCTGCTGGTCTTCGGTCTGCATTTCCTCGGTGTGATCCGCATCCCGTTCCTCTATCGCGAGGCTCGGATGGAGGCGAAGACCGATCCTACGACTTTCCTCGGTGCCTATGTGATGGGGCTCGCCTTCGGCTTCGGCTGGACGCCCTGTGTCGGTCCCGCGCTTGCCGCGATCCTGATGGTGGCGTCGGGCATGGGCGATATCTCCAAGGGTGGGTTGCTGCTCTTTGCCTATGGGATCGGGATGACCTTGCCCTTCATCATCGCGGCCTTCTTCACGCGGCCTTTCCTCGCCTTCATGGCGAAGCACCGCGCGAAGCTCGGCTATGTCGAGAAGGCGATGGGGGTTATGCTGATCCTGTTCGCGGTTCTCATCGTGACCGGGGGGCTGCGCTACATTGGTGAGTTTCTGATCGACGTCATGCCGAGTGGGAGTCTCGGCTGACCGTCTGTTTCTAGGGAGGACGATCATGCGTCATTTTCTGACTGCCGCTTTCACCGCCGCGATGCTGGCCCTTCCGGTCCATGCGGCCGAGATGGGCGATGACGGGCTGCACAAGGAGCCGTGGTTCCACGACACGTTCAAGGACATGTCGGACGATCTCGCGACGGCCAATGACGAGGGCAAGCGCTTCATGGTCATCTGGGAGCAGCGCGGCTGCATCTACTGCAAGAAGATGCACGAAGAGGTCTTCTCCGACCCCGAGATCGCGAAATACATCACCGACAACTACTACGTCGTGCAGATGAACCTCTTCGGCGATGTCGAAGTGACCGATTTCGACGGCGAGGCTTTGCCGGAAAAAGAGATGGCGATGAAGTGGGGCGTGATGTTCACGCCGACCATGATGTTCTTCCCCGAAGAGGTCTCCGATCAGCCCGCCAACAAGCAGGCCGTGGCGCAGATGCCGGGGGCTTTCGGCAAGGGCACGACGATGGCTCTGCTCGAGTGGGTAAAGACTCACGGCTATGAGAGCGGGCAGAACTTTCAGAAGTACGTTGCCGAGAAAGTTATGGCGAAGTGAGCGCTCTCTTGGCGATTCTGACAGAGTCGTGATCGCTTGCTTGCCAGTGCAGCATTCGTGCTGCACCCGCGAATGTTTCTGATTTTGCTAAAAAAATCTTGGGTATACGGCTGTATGCTTCGATATATCCGAGTGAACATATTGGAAAATATGCGGTTTTTTGAATTTATCCATTGCACCACTGTAGCGCGCTCGCTTAAAAGTGAGTCAGGGAGAGAATTTGGGAGGACTTCTATGAAACGCCACGTTGCGTGGGCCGCAATGGCCGTCACCTTCGCAGCCAGCGCCGCGATCGCAGAAACCGCGCCGATGGATGTCAAATTCACCGATGTGGGCGCGGTGGCCGAGTCGCTGACCGGCCAGCCGGGCGATGCAACTAAAGGCGCAGAAGTCGCGGCGACCAAGTCGCTGGGCAACTGCGTGGCCTGCCATAAGGTCTCGGCGCTCGACGCGTCGTTCCAAGGCAATGTCGGCCCGGAGCTGAACGGCGCCGCCGACCGCTGGGACGAGTCGCAGCTGCGCGGCATCGTCGTCGATGCCAAGCACACGTTCGAAGGCACGGTAATGCCGGCGATGTATAAGACCGGCCCCTTCATTCGCCCCGGCGACGGGTACACCGGCAAGGCTGCGCCTGCCGATCTGCCGCCGATTTTGAATGCACAACAGGTTGAGGATGTGGTCGCTTTCTTGATGACCCTCAAGGAAGAGTGACCCTCTGAACGACAAACCCGAGAGGAGAAGATACAACATGACCATGACCAGACGTGACGCGCTGGCGCTGGCGATGGGCGGCGTTGCCGCTTCCATGCTGCCGCTGCCCGCGCTGGCCGATGCCGGTGCCGACGCCATCGCCAAGTTCACCGGCGGCGCCGATGCCGCAATGGGTGACGGCGTCACCCTGACCGCGCCGGAAATCGCCGAGAACGGGAACACCGTTCCGATCTCCGTGGATGCGCCCGGCGCAACCGAGATCGCGGTCTTCGCGACCGGCAACCCGACGCCCGACGTCGTGACCTTCAAGTTCGGTCCGTTGGCTGGCTCGCAGATGGCTTCGACCCGCATTCGCCTCTCGAAGACCCAGGACGTGATCGCTGTCGCCAAGATGGCTGACGGTAGCTTCGTCCAGGCGAAATCGACCGTGAAGGTCACCATCGGCGGCTGCGGCGGCTAAATTCGGTATCTGAGGAGACAAGACCATGAAAGGCGTGAGACCCCGCGTAAAAGTGCCGAAAAAAGCTTCGGCCGGTGACACGATCACCATCAAAACCCTGATCTCGCACCCGATGGAATCGGGCCAGCGCAAGGATAAAGACGGCAACGTCATCCCGCGCGAGATCATCAATCGCTTCACCTGCGACTTCAACGGTGAGAACGTCGTCGACGTGACCCTCGAGCCGGCGATCTCGACGAACCCCTACATCGAATTCGAGGCGAAAGTCCCGGAATCGGGTGAGTTCAAGTTCACCTGGTACGATGATGACGGCTCGACCTACGAAGACAGCCAGAAGATCGAAGTGAGCTGATCGGCCGAATGGCTAGCGGCGCGTGAGGGAGCGCGCCGCCTCACCAAGAACAGAGAACCGCGCCTGTTTGGGGAGATCGATGGGCGCGGGGCACACCCAGGGAGGACACAGAATATGACGTTGCGCACCAGCCGCACCATCCTAGCCGCCACTGCAGCCTTCGCGCTCAGCACCGCGGCGCTGCACGCCGAAATGGCTGACGACGAACTCGTCATCAACGGCGACACCCCGATCACGGTGAAGGCGCCCGCCGCCGATCACCTCGAAGGGCACCTCGACGAGGTCTATTCCGGCTGGCTCTTCCGCACGGACGAGACCCGCGCGATGGAACAGGACGACTTCGACAACCCGATCATGATCTTCGCCGAGCAAGGCCAGGAAACCTGGTCGACCGCTGACGGCTCCGAAGGCAAATCCTGCGCGGATTGCCACGGCGACATCAGCGAAGGCATGAAAGGCGTCCGCGCCTCGATGCCGAAGGTGAACGAAGCCGGCAAGCTGTGGTCGATGGAAGATTACATCAACGATTGCCGCACCAACCGCATGGGCGCCGAAGCCTGGGGCTGGGACAGCACTCCGATGCACAACATGACCACCGCGATCGCGGTCGAGTCGCGTGGCATGCCCGTCAGCGTCAAGATCGACGGCGACGCCCAGCCGTTCTGGGAGAAGGGCAAGGAGATGTACTACACCCGCTACGGTCAGCTCGAACTGTCCTGCGCGTCGTGCCACGAAGAGAACTACGGCAACTACATCCGCGCTGACCACCTCAGCCAGGGCCAGATTCAGGGCTTCCCGGTCTACCGTCTGAAGAACGCGGGCGTGGTGTCGATCCACAACCGCTTCAAAGGCTGTATCCGCGACACGCGCGCGGAAACCTACAGCCCCGGTTCGGACGAGTTCCGCAATCTTGAGCTCTACGTCGCCTCGCGCGGCCTGGGTCTCGACATCGAGGGCGGCGGCGTCCGTCCCTGACCTTTGACTTGATGCGCGGGGCAGGGGCCTCCCTGTCCCGCGCATTTCGTTTCAACATATTCAAAATTTCATATCTGTCTGAATTTGTTTGTCAATTTACCCGAATGAAACGACCGCCGGGCGCACGGGCCCGGTGAGAAGAAGGAGACACATCGCATGATTTCCCGGCGGGAATTTCTTCAGGCGAGCTTGGCCGCCTCGACTATCCTCGGTGCTTCGGGCCTGTCGCGCTGGTCGCGCGCCATGGCGCAGCAGTCGCTGACTCAGGACCAGCTCCTGCAGTTCGAGCCGCTGGGCAACGTCACGCTGATCCACATCACCGACATCCACGCGCAAGCGATGCCGATCTATTTCCGCGAGCCGGAAATCAACCTCGGCGTGGGTGAGGCCAAGGGCCGTCCGCCGCATGTCACCGGCGCGGACTTCCTCAAGATGTTCAACATCGAGCCGAACACGCCTGACGCCTACGCGCTGACCTACGAGAACTTCACCGATCTCGCGAAGTCCTACGGCAAAATGGGCGGCATGGACCGCGTGGCGACGATCGTGAAAGCGATCAAGGCCGAGCGTCCCGACGCGCTGCTTCTCGATGGCGGCGACACCTGGCATGGCTCGATGGTCGCGCTGAAGACCAAGGGCCAGAACATGGTCGACGTCATGAACACGCTCGGCGTCGAGGCGATGACCTCGCACTGGGAATGGACCTATGGTCAGGACCGCGTGAACGAGATCGTCGACGGCCTTCCCTTCCCCTTCCTCGGCGCGAACATCTTTGACGCCGAATGGGACGAGCCCGCCTACGAGCCCTACAAGATCTTCGAGCGCAACGGGACGCAGATCGCGGTCATCGGTCAGGCCTTCCCCTATATGCCGATCGCGAACCCCGGCTGGATGTTCCCCGACTATTCCTTCGGTATCCGCGAAGAGCGCATGCAGGCGATGGTCGACGAGGTTCGTGCGAAGGGCGTCGATCTCGTCGTCTGCCTGTCGCATAACGGCTTCGACGTGGACCACAAGATGGCGAGCCGCGTGAAGGGCATCGACGTAATCCTCACCGGTCACACCCATGACGCCATTCCGGAGCCGGTCCTCGTGGGCGAGACGATCCTGATCGCCTCGGGTTCGAACGGCAAATTCGTCTCCCGCGTCGATCTCGACGTGCGCGACGGCAAGATGATGGGCTTCCGCCACAAGCTGATCCCGATCTTCTCGGATGTGATCGAGCCCGACAAAGAGATGACCGACGTCATCATGGGCCATCGCGAGCCCTACAAGGCCGAGCTCGAGGAAGTTGTGGGCGAGACCAACTCGCTGCTCTACCGCCGCGGCAACTTCAACGGCACCTGGGACGACCTGATCTGCGAAGCGATGCTGTCCGAGCAGGACGCCGAGATCGCGATGAGCCCGGGCGTGCGCTGGGGGCCGTCGCTGATCCCGGGGCAGAAGATCACCATGGAAGACGTGCTCAACGCCACTTCGATGACCTATGGCGAGAACTATCGCACCGAGATGACGGGCGAGCTGATCAAGACCATTCTCGAAGACGTGGCCGACAACATCTTCAACACCGACCCCTACTACCAGCAGGGCGGGGACATGGTTCGTGTGGGTGGCATGGGCTACCACATCGACGTTTCGAAGCCGATCGGCGAGCGGATTTCCAACATGACGCTCCTGAAGGACGGCTCCGATATCGACCCGGCACGCAACTACGTCGTGACGGGCTGGGCCTCGGTCAACGAAGGCACCGAAGGGCCGCAGATCTGGGACGTGATCGCCGATCACCTGCGCAAGATCAAAACCGTTGACTTGAAACCGAATGACTCGGTGGTCGTGACCGGCGTTTAAGCCGGTCCCGCCCGTCGATGATTGCGCCCCGCAGGGGGTTAGAGACTGGAGGAAAACACATGGACGACAAGGAACGCCAGGGCAACCCGGCCACCAATGCCGCCCTCAGCCGCCGCGGGTTCCTCCGCGCAGGGGCTGCGGTCGGTGCGATGGCCGCAGGTGCTGGTGCCGCGCGCGCGCAAACGCAACCCGATCCGTTGATCACCGAAGTTCAGCCTTGGGCTTCGGGCTGGGGCGACGGGGTCGATGCAACCCCCTATGGCCTGCCGATCGAATTCGAAGATGACGTCATCCGCCGCAATGTCGGCTGGCTGACGGCGGATACGATTTCGTCGATCAACTTCACGCCGATCCACGCCCTCGACGGCACGATCACCCCCACCGGCTGCGCCTTCGAGCGTCACCACTCGGGCGCGATCGAGCTGAAGAAGGAAGACTATCGTCTGATGATCAACGGCCTCGTCGATAAGCCGCTGGTCTTCACCTACGAGGATCTGGAGCGTTTCCCGCGTGAGAACCGTACCTACTTCCTCGAATGTGCGGCGAACTCGGGCATGGAATGGGCTGGTGCACAGCTCAACGGTGCGCAGTTCACCCAGGGCATGATCCACAACATGCAATATTCGGGCATCCCGCTGCGGACGCTGCTCGAAGAAGCGGGGATCACCAATCTCGGCGACCAGATCAAGGACAAGTGGGTCTATGCCGAAGGCGCCGACGCGTCCTCGAACGGCCGCTCGATCCCGCTGGAGAAAGCGCTCGACGACTGTCTCGTGGCCATCAAGGCCAACGGCGAGGCGCTGCGCAAGGAGCACGGCTATCCGGTGCGCCTCGTGGTTCCGGGCTGGGAAGGCAACATGTGGGTGAAATGGCTGCGTCGCCTCGAAGTCACCGACGAGGCCGTGCAGTCGCGCGAAGAAACCTCGAAATACACCGACACGCTCGCCGATGGCACGTCGCGCAAGTGGACCTGGGTCATGGACGCCAAATCGGTCGTCACCTCGCCCAGCCCGCAGATGCCGATCAAGCACGGCAAGGGCCCGCTGGTCATCACCGGCATGGCCTGGTCGGGTCGCGGTCACATCACCAAGGTCGACGTGTCGATCGATGGCGGTGCGAACTGGCAGGAAGCCCGTCTGGCCGAGCCGGGCACCGACAAGGCGGTCTCGCGCTTCTACCTCGAGATCGACTGGGACGGTTCGGAGATGCTCCTTCAGTCCCGCGCTACCGATTCCACCGGCTACGTTCAGCCGACCAAGGACGCGCTCCGCGCGATCCGTGGCGAGAATTCGGTCTATCACAACAACGGTATCCAGACCTGGTGGGTCAAGGAAAACGGGGAGTCCGAGAATGTCGAAGTGTCGTCGTAATCTGCTGCTGGCCACGCTTCTGGCCGCTCCGCTCGTCGCGACGCCCGCTCTGGCCGAGAAATACGGTCTGGGGCGCGAAGCGCTGCCCGAGGAAATCAACGCCTGGACCGTCGAGGTCTTCCCCGATGGCAAGAACCTTCCCGAAGGGTCGGGTTCGGTTGCCGATGGCGAGAAAATCTTCGGCGACAATTGCGCGGCGTGTCACGGCGACTTCGCCGAGGGCGTCGACAACTGGCCGAAACTGGCCGGGGGCGATGGAACGCTGGCCGACAAGGACCCGGTGAAAACCGTCGGTTCCTACTGGCCGTACCTGTCCACCGTCTGGGACTATGCGCACCGCTCGATGCCGTTCGGCAACGCGCAGACGCTGACCGTCGACGAGACCTACGCCATCGTCGCCTACATCCTCTACTCGAACTATCTCGTGGACGACGATTTCGTCCTCACGAAGGATAACTTCCTCGACGTGGAGATGCCGAACGCCGATGGGTTCATCGTGGATAACCGCGATGAGGTCGAAGTGCCGAAGTTCTCGGAAGCCGCTTGCATGAGCGACTGTAAGACCGACGTGCAGATCACCAAGAAGGCGACCATTCTCGACGTGACCCCCGATGAGGGCAACGGCGAGGATACGGCGGCTGCCGATACTTCTGCGGAAACTGACACGGCCCAAAGCGATACGGCCCAAACCGACACTGCCGAAGCTCCGGCGCAGGACGCTCCGGCGGCTGCGGAGGAAGCCAAGGCAGAGGCCGCACCGGCGGAAAGCCTCTCGGCTGACCCGGAGCTGGTCGCGGCTGGCGAGAAGGTCTTCAAGAAGTGTAAGGCCTGCCACCAGGTCGGCGACGGCGCGAAGAACCGTGTCGGTCCCGTGCTCAACGGGCTGATCGGGCGCCAGGCCGGGACGGTTGACGGCTTCAAATACTCGAGCGCGATGACCCAGCACGGCGAGGACGGTCTCGTCTGGACCGAGCAGACGGTCGAGGAGTATCTCGCCGATCCGAAGGGCTACATTCCGAAGAACCGGATGTCCTTCGCCGGTCTGAAAGACCCCGAAGACGTCAAGGCGGTGCTCGCCTATATCGAGAGCCAAGGTGGCTAATACCCTCCCCGGGCGGGGGCTTCGGTCCCCGCTCACTTAAACCGACAGGGGCCTTCCGCCTGATCGTGTTTCGGCGCCCGCGCTCCCCGCGGGCGTCTTTTCTTTAGCTCCCGCCTTTGGCTTGTCTTCCGCCGGCGGGGTTGCAGCCCGCCGTTCCACGGGGATACTTGAGCCAAACCAAGGGGGCAGGAATGGATCTGGAAGCACGCGCGCGCGAATTGTTCGACATCGGGGTGAAGACGGCCGATCCGGCAGCGGGGGTGACCCGGGCGATGGGTTGGGCGATGGAGAACCCGCCGGGACCGGGCGGGCGCTGGCAGGTGATCGCGCTCGGCAAGGCGGCGCTGGCGATGACTGCCGCGGCGCTGGACGCTCTGCCCGCGGAGGCGCAGGCGCTGGTCGTCACCAATCCCGAGAATGCCGAAGCGGCCTCGCCGCGCGCGGGCGTTACGCTGATCGCGGGCGACCACCCGGTGCCGGGCGAGGGCAGCGAGCGGGCTGGGCGCGCGATTCTGGAGTGCTTGCAGGGCTGTGGGCCGGAGGATCGGGTTCTGGCGCTGATCTCCGGCGGCGGCTCCGCGCTGGCCGTCGCGCCTGCCGAGGGGCTGAGCCTGTCGGACAAGGCCGAGGTCAGCCGTCTGCTGCTCGGCTGCGGGGCGGACATCACGCAGATGAACCTGATCCGCCAGCAACTGTCCCAACTCAAGGGCGGCGGCTGGCTGCTTGCCAGCGCGGCCCCCGTGACGGGTCTGATCCTGTCGGATGTGCCGGGCGACGATCTGCGCGTGATTGCCTCGGGGCCTACGGTCGAGCCGATCGGCACGCGGGCCGAGGCGGCGCAGCTCTGTCGTGATCTCGGGATCTGGGAGGCGCTGCCCGCCCCTGTGCAGGCGCATCTTGAGGCCTCGGGCGCGGAGCCTGCTTTGCCCGCTGCCCGCAACCGTCTGATCGGGGCGAACGGGCTGTCGGTCGCGGCGATGGTCTCGGCGGGGGCCGAGGCGGCGCCCTTCGCGCTCGACGGGGACGTGGCCGATCTTGCGCCGCAGATCGTGGCTCTGCTGCGCGACATGCCCGCAGGCGCTTTGGTCATGGGCGGGGAGACCACCGTGACGATCAAGGGCGACGGGCGCGGCGGCCGCAATCAGGAACTGGCGCTGCGGGTGGCTTGCGCGGCAGAGGCCGTCGGGATCGAGGGCGCGTGGCGCTTCCTCTCGGGCGGCACCGATGGCCGTGACGGGCCGACGGATGCGGCGGGCGGTCTGGTGGGGCCGGAGACCTGCGCGGCGGCGCGGGCGGCTGGCGTCGATTGCGATGCGGCGCTTGCGCGCAACGACAGCTATCACGTTCTGCAGGCGGCGGATGCGCTGCTGATGACGGGGGCGACCGGAACGAATGTGGCCGATCTCGCGGTGCTGGTGAAAGGCTAGCTTAGCCGCGTTCTGCTTCGGCAGAGCGCATCATCGGGCGCAGGCGGAGATAGGCTTCGCGAATGGCGGCGACGGTGATGATCGCGAGAGCGAAAGTGTCGAAAGCAACCATGCGTGTTTTCCTCGTAACGAAGCCTGAGTGGCGCGGCCTGAGCGGCGGGCGCCCTCGGAGCCTCGGCAAAGATTGAGGCGCAAAAAAGGCAGGATCACGACGATTGCGGGCCGGGCCCGCTCAGCGTTCGAGGATCAGCGTGCCCCGCGCGAATTCCACCTTCGCGAAGCGGGTGAGGTAGGTCATGCCCAGAAGCGAGGTGTCCATCGAGCCGCGATTGACCACGGCACGCAGGTTGCTGTCGTGGATCGGCCCCAGATCAAAGCGCTCCAGCCGCACCGGCGCGGTCGCGACGATGCCATTGGCGGTGCGCGCCTGCCCGATATAGGCGAGATCGGAAGTGTTGATGCCCGCGCGCTCGGCGGCGCGCTGGGTCAGCACGATCTGGCTCGCGCCGGTATCGACGACGAAGCGGATCGGCGTGCCGTTGACCTCGGCGGTGAGGTAATAATGCCCGTCGGGCGCTTGCGGCACCTCGATGCGGCCATCGCGCATCACCGCCTGATCGGGGATCGAGACTTGCCGCTGGATATCGGTCCAGAGCCCGACC
This sequence comes from Thioclava sediminum, assembly GCF_002020355.1. GTDB lineage: Bacteria > Pseudomonadota > Alphaproteobacteria > Rhodobacterales > Rhodobacteraceae > Thioclava > Thioclava sediminum. The sequence continues at coordinate 301,157 of NZ_MPZV01000005.1, read as the reverse complement.
GCGGCGAGCGTGCCGAGAAAGATCAGTCCCCAGATCGCAGCCTGTTGCATGGTGCGCCCGGGGCGGCGGCGGATCTCCAGCACGAAATACCCGCCCACGGCGACGAGCAGGAGGCTCAGATAGACCAGCCGTCCCCAGTTTTCGCTGATGATCGTCTCCACCATGATCCTCGTTACCCCTACCGATCTCTTTCAGATAGGTCCGCTCAGGTGACTTTCCCAGAGGGCGGATTGCCTCAGCCGGTCGGGACGCCGCCCATCAACCCCGCACCGTGCAGCCCGTCGAGGATGAACTGGATCGCCAGCGCGGCCAGCAGCATCCCGAGAAGCCGGGTGACGACCATCGTGCCGGTGCGCCCCAGCGCGCGCTCGATCGGCGTGGCGAGCAGGAACATCACGAGGACACAGCCCAGCACCAGAAGCATCATGGCGATGATCGCCACGACATGCAGCCAGTCGCCGCCCTCGCGCCCTGCCAGCAGGATCATCGTGGCCATCGCGCCGGGACCTGCCAGCAGCGGCGTCGCCAGCGGGAAGACGGAGGGATCGGTCTCGGGGTCGGCCTCGTGCTCCTCGCCCTGCGCCTCGCGGCGTTTGGTGCGGCGTTCGAACAGCATGTCGAGCGCGGTGAGGAACAAAAGCACCCCGCCCGCGATGCGGAAGGCGGGCATGGAGATGCCGATCCCTGCAAGGATCTTGTCGCCGAAGATACCGAACAGCGTCAGCAGCACGGCAGCGATGATGAGCGAGCGGAAGGCGATGCGCAGACGCGCGCGGTGGCTTTCGCCCAGCGTCAGCGCGATAAAGACGGGGGCCAGCCCGATCGGGTCGATGATGACGAAAAGCGTCACGAAAGCAGTGATGTATTCGGCACCGATCACGTAGGGGCATCCCTTCCAAGTTTCGCGGGCGAGCCTAGCGTGATCCCGGCCCCCCCGCCAGCCCTTCCCCGGCGTCTTCGGGAGAGGCTTCGGCGGACGGTTCGGGCGGCGCAGAGGGCAGGGCGGCGCGGATCTTCGCGGCGAGGCTCGCGGCCCCTCCGGCAAGGCGCGGATCGTCCACCGCCTCGGCCAGATCGAGCAGGTGATCGAGCGCCGACAGCTCCTCGCGGGTCAGCACCAGAGGCGGAAGGCCGACGGCCCGGCGCAGGATGTAGCCCACGCCGCGCTCGCCCTCGACAGGCACGCCATAGGCCGAGATTTCGGCCATGTCGCGCCAGATCGTGCGGGCGGAAACGCCCAGCCGCTCGGCCAGGTCGCTGGCGCGATGCATCTTGCCGTCGCGCAAGATGGCGATGATCTGTTGCAGCCGCTCGTCGCGGGTCATGGGGCTCTCCCGTCGGGTCGCTAGAAGGGTAACGCGAGGGAGGGCAACTGACAATGAACTGTCAGTAATCTGCCCCTCAAAGCCCCGTTTGGGCGGAATCGCTCTAGGATTGAGGCCCGCATGATCCTAAAACTCGGGACCGACATAAGGCGCGGGCGGCGGGCCCGTGACCAGAGGAGAGACAACAATGCTCAACAATATCGGCCTTCCCGGCCTTCTTCTGATCGCCGTCGTGGTTCTGGTTCTTTTTGGCCGCGGCAAGATTTCCTCGCTCATGGGTGAAGTCGGCAAAGGCATCACCGCCTTCAAGAAAGGCGTGAGCGACGGCTCGAAAGAAATCGAGGACGGCACCGTCGACGAGGCACGTGACGTGACCCCGGCTGACGAAGTCCAGAAAGAAAAAGACAAGGCCTGAGCCTGATCGCATTCGGGGGTTGCGGGCTGGTGCCCGTTTGCCTTTGCGTCCTCAATCGGCCGGAGGCCTGAGCACTCATGTTAGACATCGGTTGGAGCGAGCTTCTGCTGATCGGCGTCGTGGCGCTGATCGTCGTGGGGCCGAAGGATCTGCCCAAGATGTTCCACCAGCTTGGCCGCATCACTGCGAAGGCCAAGGCGATGGGGCGCGAGTTTTCGCGGGCGATGGAAGATGCGGCGAAGGATACCGGGCTTGATGAAGCCGCGGGCTCCGTGCGCGATCTGAAATCGCTGGCGTCCAAGAAATCGCTCGGGCTCGACGCGCTGGAAAAAGCGACCGATGCGTTCGAGAAATGGGAGCCGGGCCGGTCCGAGAGTGGGAAGACCTCGCTCAAGCCCGATCCCGACGCGGAGCCGCCCAAGCCTGAGGCAGCCCAACCCGAGGCGAGCCCGGCCGAGACGGCCAAACCCGAGACATCCAAGACGGCAAGCAAGCCGGCGGCCAAGCCCGCTGCGAAGAAAGCCGCGCCGAAGACTGGCGCCAAGACGACTGGCACCAAGACGGGCACTTCGACCGCAGCGAAATCCAGCGCCAAGCCGGCAACCAAGTCGAGCAGTAAACCCGCCGCGAAAACCGGTGCCAAACCGGCGGCCAAAAAGACGGCGGCGAAGAAACCCGCCGCGAAGAAGGGTGACGCATGAGCGACAATAACGAGATCGAGGAAAGCTCGGCCCCGCTGATCGAGCACCTTGCCGAACTGCGCACGCGCATCCTCTATTCGCTGGGGGCCTTCATCGTCGCGATGGTGGTCTGCTACACGGTCTGGAACCCGATCTTCAACTTCCTGACCCGCCCGGTCTGCTCGGCACTGGAATCGCGCGGCGAGCAATGCGGCCTCTACCTGATCAAGCTGCAGGAAGGCTTCTTCGTCGCAATCAACATCTCTTTCCTCGGCGGTTTTGCCCTGGCTTTCCCGATCATCGCCTATCAGATGTGGCGGTTCGTGGCGCCGGGCCTCTATCGCAACGAGAAGAACGCGTTCCTGCCCTTCCTGATCGCCTCGCCGGTGATGTTCTTCCTTGGCGCGGCGTTTGCCTATTACATCATCCTGCCGCTGGCCTTTAACTTCTTCCTCGGCTTCCAGCAGGGCGAGATCGGCGCGACTTCGGGCGCGAACGAGATGGCCGCCATCGGCTTCCAGGGTTCGGTGCAGGAATATCTCAACCTGACGATCAAGTTCGTCATGGCTTTCGGGATCTGCTTCCAGCTGCCCGTGCTGCTGTCGCTGATGGGCAAGGCGGGGCTCGTGTCCTCCGAAGGTCTCGGCAACATGCGCAAATACGCGGTGGTCGCGATCCTCGTGGTGGCGGCGATCGCCACGCCCCCGGATGTGATCTCTCAGGTCATTCTGTTCACGGTGGTTTACGGTCTCTACGAGATTTCCATCCAGCTCGTGAAACGGATCGAGAAGACCCGCGAAGCCCGGATGCGCGCCGAAGGCACCTGGATCGACCCCGACGAATGGGACGATGACGAGGACGAAGAGGACGAGAAGGACGGCAAGGCATGAGTGACGCGGCGCTGAACCGGATCGCCACGGCGCTGGAGCGGCTCTCGCCCGCTCCGCAGCCCGCGCCCGACTTCGCCTCGGCCAGCGCGTTCATCTGGCACACGGCGCCGGATCGGCTGGAGCCCGTGCCGCAGGTGAACCGCGTCGACCTCAGCCTGCTGCACGGCATCGACCGCTCGCGCGACACGCTGCTGGCCAACACGCTGCAGTTTGCGCGCGGGGCGGCTGCGAACAACGCGCTTCTCTGGGGCGCGCGCGGGATGGGAAAGTCCTCGCTCGTGAAAGCGGCCCACGCGGCAGCGGTGGCCGAGGGGCTGCCGCTCAAGCTGGTGGAGCTTGCACGCGAGGATCTGCCCTCGGTCGGCCGTCTGCTCGCGCATCTGCGCGACGCGCCCGAGATGCGCTTCATCCTGTTCTGCGATGACCTCTCGTTTAGCCATGACGACCAGCATTACAAATCGCTCAAGGCGGTGCTGGATGGCGGGATCGAGGGGCGGCCCGCGAACGTGATCCTCTATGCGACGTCGAACCGCCGCCACCTGATGCCGCGCGACATGATCGAGAACGAGCGTTCGACTGCGATCAGCCCGTCCGAGGCGGTGGAGGAGAAAGTCTCGCTGTCCGATCGTTTTGGGCTGTGGCTGGGCTTCCACCCGTGTTCGCAGGACGAATACCTCACGATGATCCGCGGCTATTGCGACAGCTATGGCGTGGAGATTTCCGACGAAGACCTGCGCGCCGAGGCCATCGAATGGCAGGCGACGCGCGGGGCGCGTTCGGGCCGCGTGGCTTGGCAGTATTTTACCGATCTGGCCGGGCGGCGCGGCGTCGCGCTGTAAGCGCGTCTCTCCGCATCACTGGCGTCGCGGGCAGGGGGCTTACACCCCCAGCCGATCGCGCAGCGCATACCACCACGACCCCGCGACCGAGTAGGGCACCCGGAAGGTGCGCCCGCCGGGGAACGGGATCCACGGCAGTTTCGCGAACGTGTCGAACCGGGTCAGATCGCCGTTGATCGCCTCCGACAGGATGCGCCCGAAGGTATGCGACCCGGTCACGCCGTGGCCCGAGTAGCCATGCGCGAAATAGGTGTTCTGCCCGATCCGGCCCATCTGCGGCACCCGGCTGAAGGACAGCGCGAAATTGCCCGACCATGCGTAGTCGATCTTGGTGCCCTTGAGCTGCGGGAAGACCTTCTCGAGGTTCTTCCAGAGCTTCGCCTTGATGTCCTTCGGATCCGCCCCGCCATAGACCGTGCCGCCGCCGAACAGCAGGCGGTTGTCGGCGGACATGCGGTAATAGTCGAGGATGTAGCGCACGTCCTCGATACAGGCATCGGACGGCATCAACTCGTGGGCCTTCGCCTCGCCCAGCGGTTCGGTCGCCATCACCTGCGTCGAGACGGGCATCACGCGGCGCTCCAGCGTGGGCACAACATGGCCGAGATAGGCATTGCCGCACAGCACAAGCGTCTTCGCGGTGATCTGGCCCTTCGCGGTCTTGATCACCGGGCGCGCGGCTTCGGTGTCGACGGACGTGACGGGCGACATCTCGTAGATCGTGCCGCCGAGCTTCTCGACCGCCGCCGCCTCGCCAAGCGCGAGGTTCAGCGGATGCAGATGCCCGCCCTTGTGATCGATCATGCCGCCCGCATAGAGGTCAGAATTCGCGTGCTCGCGCATCTGCTCGCGGCTCAGCATATCCTGACTGTCGATGCCGTAGCTGCGCCAGAGCTTCCAGCGCGCTTCCAGTTCCTGCATGTGCTTGGCCGTCAGCCCCGCAAAGACATTGCCGGGCTTCAGGTCGCACTGGATGTCATAGGTCGCGACGCGCTCGCGGATGATGTCGCCGCCTTCCATCACGAGGCCGGCTACGAAATTCGCGGTGTCCTGCCCGTAGCGGCTCTCGATTACGTCGAGGCTGGCGTTCAGCCCGTTCACGACCTGACCGCCATTGCGGCCCGAGGCGCCCCAGCCGATGCGTGCGCCCTCGACGACGGTGACGCTATAGCCCTTTTCTGCCAGATGCAGCGCGGTGGACAGCCCCGAGAAGCCTGCGCCCACGACGCAGATATCCGCCTCCTGTTCACCCACCAGTTCTGCGCGCAAGGGCGCCGGATTGGCCGAAGCCGCGTAGTAGCTGCCGGTGTGGCTGCCGTCGCCCGCATAGGGATGGGTCTGATGGGTCATGTCGCGCACTCGTCTGAAAGGGGCGTTTGGCTTTCGGTGCCACGCGCGCGCGCCGAGCGCAAGCGGGGCTCAGCCCGCCCGCGTCAGCATCCCGAACAAATCGCGCGGATCGTCGGGGTCTGCCATAAGATCGAGCATCTGCGCGTAGTCGCCACCCTTCACGCGGTCATGGATGTAGCGCAGCGCGCTGAAATCCTCGATCGCGAAGCCCACGCTATCGAACAGCGTGATCTGTTTTGCGTCGCGACGGCCTTCCGCCTCGCCGCGCATGACTTTCCACAGCTCGGTTACCGGATGGTCTTCGTCGAGCGCCTGAATCTCACCCTCGATGCGGGTCTGCGGCGGGTATTCGACGAAGATCTCCGAGCGGGTGAGGATGTCGCGATGCAGTTCGGTCTTGCCGGGGCAGTCGCCGCCGATCGCGTTGATATGGATGCCGGAGCCGACCATGTTGTCGGTCAGGATCGTGGCATATTGCTTGTCGGCGGTGCAGGTGGTGATGACCTGCGCGCCCTCCACCGCTTCCTCGGCCGAGCGGCATTTGGTGACGCTGAACCCTTGCGCGGTCAGGTTCTTCGCGGCCTTCTCGGTCGCCGTCGGGTCGATGTCGTAAAGGCGCAGCGTGTCGATCCCGCAGATCGCGCGGAAGGCCAGCGCCTGAAACTCGCATTGCGCACCATTGCCGATCATGCCCATGACGCTCGCGCCTTTCGGGGCGAGGTATTTGCCCACCAGCGCCGAGGTGGCGGCGGTGCGCAGTGCGGTCAGCATCGTCATCTCGGTCATCAGCAGCGGGTAGCCCGTCGCGACCGAAGACAGCACGCCGAAAGCCGTCACGGTCTGGTGCCCGGTGCGGCCGTTCTTGGGGTGGCCGTTGACGTATTTGAAGCCGTAATTCTCGGCGTCCGCGGTCGGCATCAGCTCGATCACGCCCTCCGCCGAATGGCTTGCCACGCGCGGGGTCTTGTCGAAATCCGGCCAGCGGCGGAAATCCTCTTCAATATAGGCGGCGAGGTCGCGCATCACCTGTTCGGGGCCGATCTCGTTCACCAGCTTCATCATATTGGCGACGGAGACGAAGGGCACGAAGGCCAGTTTGGAGGGGGCGAGAGGGAACATATCCATCAAAAGCTCCGTGTCATGCGGTCGAGAACGCGGCGGCCAAAGAGGCTGGCTGCGAGGTCGCAGAGCAGTTTCGCCGTGCGGCCGCGTTCGTCGAGGAAAGGGTTGAGCTCGACAATGTCGAGCGAGGTCACGAGGTCGCTGTCGCCGACCTCTTCCATGATCAGATGCGCCTCGCGGAACGTGGCGCCGCCCGGCACGGTGGTGCCCACGGCGGGCGCGATGCCGGGGTCAAGGAAATCGACGTCGAAGCTGACATGTAGAAGGCCGTTGGCTTCGCGCACGCGGTCGAGGAAGGCGCGCAGGGGCGCCAGCACGCCGGTCTCGTCGATGGCGCGCATGTCATGGACTTCCAAGCCGATCTGCTTGATGCGCGCGCGTTCCGCCGGATCGACCGAGCGGATGCCCATCATGCAGAAATTCTTCGGATCGATACTGGCTTCTAGCGGCGGGAAGGCCTCGAAGTCGGGTTGGCCGGTGACATAGGCCACGGGGGTGCCATGCAGGTTGCCGCTGGTCGTGGTTTCCAGCGTGTGCAGGTCCGGGTGGGCGTCGAGCCACAGGACGAACAAGGGGCGATCTTGCGTCTTCGCGTGCCGTGCGAGGCCGCTCAGCGTGCCTGCGGCCAGCGCATGATCGCCGCCGATGAAGATCGGGCGGTCATGGGTCTGCGCGGCATCGAACGCCGCCTGCGAGAGCGCCTCGATCCAGGCACGGGTTTCGGCCAGATCGTGGATCGCGGGATTCTTGTGCGGCACCGGCTCTTGCGGGGCGATCGACAGGTCGCCCAGATCATCCACCTCCCAGCCCAGCTCGGTCAGGATGTCGCCCAGCCCCGCGATGCGCAGACTGGCCGGACCCATGATGCAGCCGGGTTGCGAAGCGCCAGTTTGAATAGGCGCGCCCAGAATCGAAACTGTGCGTGTCATCGAAATCTCCCTTGTTGGTCTTAGTCTGACGAAATGGCGCAGAGGTTTCGCTTGTCAATTTGCGCAAAACGGAACTAAATTTGATCAATTTGATAAGTCAGTTGATCAAAACGGAGGGGTAATGCAGCTCGACGATACGGACCGCGCGATCATGGCCGCGCTGCGCGCGGATGCGCGGCTCTCGATGACCGATCTGGCGCTGCAGGTGGGCGTGTCGCGCACGACCGCGCGGGCCCGGCTGGAGGCGCTGGTCGCCTCGGGGCAGATCCGGCGCTTCACCATCGAGACAGAGACGGATGTTGAGGGGCAGGTGCGCGCGATCACGCTGGTCGAGTTGCAGGGCAAGATGTCGCGCGCGGTGATCCGGGCGCTGCACCGCATCCCGGAGGTGACGACGGTCTTCGCGACCAATGGCAACTGGGATCTGGTGGCGGAAATCCGGGCCGAGACCCTGGGCGAATTCGACCGGGCCTTGCGCGATATTCGGGAAATTCCGGGGGTGCTCAACAGCGAGAGCTGTCTGCTGCTTGCGCCTGTCGCGGGATGAGCGGGCAGGGCGTGCGGGCGGGCCGGAACATCTCTGGCCCGCCGCGCAAGATCAGTTGAGGTAGGGCATCGGATCGACGGAATCGATCCCCTTGCGGACCTCGAAATGCAGATAGCCCTGATCGCCGGACGCGACCTTGGCGATGGTCTGGCCGCGCTTGACGCTCGCGCCTTTCTTCACCGTGATCCCGGTCACGTTGTAATAGACCGTCACCAGATTGTCGGGATGCTTGATCGCGAGGAAGGCGACATCGTCGGTGTCCTGGCTGATCAGCAGCACGGTGCCGCTCTCGGCGGCTTTCACCGAGGTTCCGGCCGTGGCCGAGATGTCGACCCCGTCGTTCGAGCCCTTCTTGTAGGGTCGGATGATCGAACCCGGCACCGGCATCGCCATCTTCGACGTGTCCGACGCCTTGGTGCGATCGGTGCTCATGTCCGGGGTCTTCGTTTTGACCGGCTCGGACGCTTTCGGCGGTGTCTTCTGGGGCAGGGGCTCTGCCGCGGAGGGCGGCACCGGGGTCGGCGAACCGGTGCCCGGCGCAGTCGTGGCCGTTGCCGTTTCGACCTTCGCGGGCTGGCGGCTCGACGCGACCGGGATGATCAGCACCTGACCTTCGCGCACCCGCAGATCGTTCGGCAACCCGTTCCACTCGGCCAGCGCCTTCACCGGCACCGAGTAGTAGCGCGCGATGGAATAGGCGGTCTCGCCGCGTGCGACCTTGTGGCGGATCGGCTCGGCGCTGTTGGTGGAGACCGGGGCCGAGGCCGGGGTCGGTTTGGCGGGCTGGTTCGCCTGCGATCTATCGATCGCGTTCGAGGCGAGCGAGGTGATGTCGATCGTTTCCGACGTCAGGGCACTGGAGTTGCCCGGCGTCGTGGAGCCGCCCGTGGTCGCGACCTTGTTGGGCAGGGCCAGCACTTCGCCCGCGTTCAGCACCGCATCGGGCGAGACCGCGTTGTAGCGAGCCAGCGCGCCGGGATCGGTGCCGATCCGCTGCGCGACGGAATTGACCGTATCGCCGCGGCGCGCCACGACGACCTGATAATTCGGGTAGGTGATGATGCCCTGATCATTCGGGCGCGGGCGATCCTGCACCGCCTGCCGGGCGGCGGCGCTCGTGTCGAGCCCGCCATTGCCATAGCCGCGCATGTCCAGATCGAACCCGTTCGGGTTACAGGCGGCCAACGCCGTCAGCGCGACGCCACCTGCCAGGATCAGCCGCAGCCGGGAAATCTTCGTTGCCATCCGCTCGTCCTCACTGTCTCTCAGACCTCTTCGGGGTCCGTTCTTACCTGCCACTTAGTCGTTTGCCACGCCCTCTACGAGGGGGACAAAGCGCACCGGACGTAATTCTTCGTAATCGAAACCCGTCTCGAGCCGGCGCACCCGGATCAGGCTTTGCACCGTGTCCGACTGGCCCACGGGCAGAACCATGATACCCCCGATCTTCAGCTGGGCCAAGAGCGGCCCGGGAGGGTCTTCCGCAGCGGCAGTCACGATGATTCGATCAAAGGGCGCCTGATCGGGCAGCCCGTGCGAGCCATCCCCGGAAATCGCGACGATATTGGTGAGCCGCAGCGCGTTGAAGACGCCTTCGGCTTCGCGCACCAGCCTGCGGTGTCGGTCCACCGTATAGACGCGGCGGGCGAGCTGGCTCAGGATCGCGGCCTGGTAACCCGAGCCGGTGCCGATCTCGAGTACGGTGTCGCGCGAACCCACATCCGCGGCTTGCGTCATCAGCCCCACGACCGAGGGTTGCGAAATGGTCTGCCCGCAGGCGATGGGCAGCGGCATGTCCTCATAGGCGCGATCGGCGAAGATGCCGCGCACGAACTGGCCGCGGTCGATCCCCTCCATCGCGTGCAGGGTGCGCGCGTCGGTCACGCCCTTGGAGCGCAGTGCGAAGAGGAACCGCATCTTGCGCTCGGCCAGATCCTCTTCCGCATCCTCGCTCATCCCAGACGGGCCTCCAGATCGGCGATCACGTCATGCGCCGTCAGATCGGCGCGCATCGGCGTGACCGATATATAGCCGTCGAGATTGACGGCGGCATCGGTGCCCGGCTGCGTCGGGGTGTGCTGCGGGCCGCCCTTGATCCAGAGGAAACGTCGCCCCGAGGGCGCGTGATGCGCCTCGGTCGAGAAGAAGCAATCCTTGCGGAAGCCTTGAGCGGCGACCTTGTGGCCTTTGACGTCTTTGGCCAGCACCGGCGGGAAATTGACGTTGTAGAAGACCCGGTAATCGCCGTCGTCCCAGATGCCATCATCGATCAGCTTGCGCACCAGCGCCGCGCCATGGACCCGGGCTGCCTCGAACATGTCGGGGGCGTTGAAGACCTCGGGGCCGATGAATTGCGACAGGGCGATCGCGGGCACGCCTTGCAGTGCCGCCTCCATCGCGCCGCCCAACGTGCCGGAATAGAGCGCGTTATCTGCGGAGTTGTTGCCCCGGTTCACACCCGAGAGCACCAGATCGGGCCGCTGACCTTCCAGCACGTCATACAGCCCAGCCATCACGCAATCGGCGGGGCTGCCTTCGGCTGCGAAACGGCGCTCTGCCAGTTTCGAGATCATCATCGGCCGGGTGTAGGAGATGCAATGCCCGACGCCCGATTGCTCGAAGGCCGGCGCGACCGTCCAGACCTCGCCATCGGGGCCTGCAAGTTCTTCGGCGATCTCGCCCAGAACGGCCAGTCCCGGTGCGTCGATCCCGTCGTCATTGGTGATGAGAATACGCATGTTGCCCCCAGTTCGCCGTCGCGTCACCCGATGCTTACCGTGCGGCGGATGAAGGGTAAAGCGGGGGCGGGCGACAGCGCGGATGTGTCGCCAAAGCGCCGCAGCCGAAGGGCATTTCGGCGGCGCTTTGGTCGTTCTCAGAGCGTGTCGAGGATGCGCCGTGCCTCGGCGTGGCGATCGGCCAGCGCCTCGCGGTCTTCGCCGGGGAAGAACCGTCCGCGCAGCGCGGTCGCCATCGGTGCAGGCTCCGCAATCATCACGCGCGGCCCGATCTTCACGGTCTCGGCCTGCCACGAGCGCATCATCGCCATCTGCGCGGCTTTCGTAGCCCCATAGATGCCGAAGAATTTCTGCCCTGCACGCGGATCGTCGAAGGCCAGCGCGGTGCCTTCGCGCGCGAGCAGCAGCGGCTCCATCAGCCCGATCAGCTGCGCGGTCGCGGTCACGTTCACCTTGACCGAATTGGCCAGTTCCTTCGCGTCGATATGACCCGTCGGCGAGAGCGGTGCGGCATGGATCGCAGTATGGACCCACAGATCGAGCCCACCCCAGCGCGCACCGATCGACTGCGCGAGATGCGCCATCTGATCGGGTTCGGTCACGTCGAGCGGACCGAGCGAGGCGGTGCCGCCCTTCGCCTGAATGCGGTCGTCGAGCTCTTCCAGCGCGCCGGTGGTCCGCGCGACGGCCATGACGTGCCAGCCGTCTGCGGCCAAAGCTTCGGCGATCGCCCCGCCAAGGCCACGCGAAGCGCCTGTGACAAGCGCCAGTTTCTTGCCCTGAGAAGGGTCTTGGGTCTGATCCGTACTCATGGCGCATTTCTTGCCACCACGCCCGCCGTCGCGCAAGCGTGCAGATGCACGTCCCGAGCCTTTCCCGCTGTTTTGCAAATTTGCGCGCAGGCCGGGTTGGTCAGCTTTGCAGCGCCGCCACCCTCCTGACGGGGGGCGGCGCTACGCCTCGTCCTGAAGTCGGGCGAGGGCGGCGGCGCACATGCCCGCGCCCAGCCATTGGCATTCGGCGCAGATCGTCTGATGCACATCGGCGGGCAGGGCGGCCATCCGCTCCAGCGCCTCGCCCCATGTCAGCACATCGCCCGGCGCAATATCCAGCGCCTCGGCATGGGCCGCGTCCAGCCGGTCGATCTTCGCCTGCGCGGTGCATCCCGATCCGCGCCGCGACGGGCAGGGGCCGCAGATGTCATCCGCCGCGCCCACCACCTCGATCTCCACCGCCGCGCCGTCCGCGCGCCGCAAGCGTCCTTCGACGATCTCGGTCATATTCGCGGTGAAGCGATCCGAATATCCCTTCCCCTCGAAGCCGAGCGAGCAGAGGAAATGATGCGGGCGATATGTCAGACGGTCAGCCATGTCTTCGCTCTTGGGTAAATATCCCGGGGGATGAATGGCGCAGCCAGAAGGGGGCAGTGCCCTCTTGTCCCGGGTATCAGAATAGAAAACGGGCCGGAAGGTCTCCCCTCCGGCCCGCAATGACTTGGCATACGCTCAGCGCTTGGCGATATCGACGTAATCGCGATAGGTCGCGCCGGTGTAAAGCTGACGCGGGCGACCGATCTTGCCGGTCGGATCCTCGATCATCTCTTTCCACTGCGAGATCCAGCCGACGGTGCGCGAGAGCGCGAAGATCGGGGTGAACATCGAGGTCGGGAAGCCCATCGCCTCGAGGATGATGCCCGAGTAGAAGTCGACATTCGGATAGAGCTTCTTCGAGACGAAATAGTCGTCCTCCAGAGCGATCTTCTCGAGTTCCTTGGCGACCTGAAGGGTCTCGTTGTCGTGGATGCCGAGCAGGTCGAGAACCTCGTCCGCCGATTCCTTCATGACCTTCGCGCGCGGGTCGAAGTTCTTGTAGACGCGGTGGCCGAAGCCCATCAGGCGGAAGGGATCATCCTTGTCCTTGGCGCGCTTGATGTATTCCGGGATCTGATCGACGGTGCCGATTTCGCGCAGCATCTCGAGGCAGGCCTGGTTTGCACCGCCGTGGGCCGGGCCCCAGAGGCAGGCGATGCCGGCTGCGATACAGGCGAACGGGTTCGCGCCCGAGGAGCCTGCCAGACGCACGGTCGAGGTCGAGGCGTTCTGCTCGTGATCGGCATGGAGCGTGAAGATACGGTCCATCGCCTTCGCGAGCGCCGGCTCGATCTTGTAGTCTTCGGCCGGGACCGAGAAGCACATATGCAGGAAGTTCTCGGCGTAGCTCAGCTCGTTCTTCGGATAGACGAAGGGCTGGCCGATCGAATACTTGTAGGCCATCGCGGCGATCGTCGGCAGCTTCGCGATCAGACGGATCGAAGCGACCTCGCGCTGCCACGGGTCCGAGATGTCGAGGCTGTCGTGATAGAAGGCCGAGAGCGCGCCCACGACGCCGACCATGGTCGCCATCGGGTGGCTGTCACGGCGGAAGCCCTGGAAGAACTGCTTCATCTGCTCGTGGATCATCGTGTGACGGGTCACGCGATATTCGAAATCTTCCATCTGCTGCTTGCTCGGCAGTTCCCCGTAGAGAAGCAGGTAGCACACTTCGAGATAGTGCGATTCCGAGGCGAGCTGGTCGATCGGGTAGCCGCGATACAGCAGCTCGCCCTTGCCACCATCGATGAAGGTGATCTTGGACTCGCAGGCTGCGGTCGAGGTGAAGCCCGGATCGTAGGTGAAGACGTCGGCTTGACCGTAGAGCTTGCGGATATCGAGCACGTCGGGACCAGCCGAGGGCGAGAGCACGGGAAGCTCATAGGTTTGTCCGTCAAGCGAGAGCGTGGCGGTCTTCGAGTTGTCTGCCATGTAAATTCCCTTTCATCCTCCGGCTGGGCCGCGCCGGTCTATCGCGTCCGGACAGGCGTCCGGAGAGGGCGGCCAGGCCTCAGGCCGCCTGATCGTCGAGTCGTGCCAGAGTTTCCTCTTGGCCCAAAACGAGCATCATATCGAATACGCTGGGGGTAGCCGCTCGCCCCGCCAAGGCCGCCCGCATCGGAGCAGCGACCTTCCCAAGGCCCAGTCCATGCGCTTCGGCAACCTGTCCGACGGCGGCTTCCAGGTCTTCCCGCGACCAATTAGCGCGTTGCAGCGCAAAGGTCAATTCACTCAGTATACCACGGGATACATCATCGAGCGCCTTGGCCGCTTTCTCTTCGATCTCGATCGGGCGCTGCGTCAGAGAGAAATGCGCCTTTTCAAGAAGTTGCGGCAACATCTTCGCCGAGCCCTTCACGATGGGAAGCGTGCGCATAAGCGCAGATTTCTGTGCGTCACCCAGCGGGGGTTTTTCTGCAGCTGCGAGATAACCTTCGATTTCGCGCAGCAATTCGGCCTCATCGGTGATCGCGAGATGCTGGCCGCAGATATTTTCGAGCTTCTTGAAATCGAGCCGCGCCGGCGCCTTGTTGATGCCGGTGATGTCGAACCATTCCTTCGCCTGATCGTCGGTGAAGAATTCGTCGTCGCCATGGCTCCAGCCGAGCCGCGCGAGGTAGTTGCGCATCCCCGTCGCGGGGTAGCCCATCGCCTGATACTGCTCGAGGCCGACCGCGCCGTGACGCTTCGACAGCTTCTTGCCGTCGGGGCCGTGGATCAGCGGGATATGCGCGAAGGTGGGCACGTCCCAGCCCATCGCGCGATAGACCAGCATCTGCCGCGCGGCATTGACGAGATGGTCGTCCCCGCGGATCACATGGGTCACGCCCATATCATGGTCATCGACGACAACGGCCAGCATGTAGGTGGGTGTGCCATCAGAACGTAAACAAATCATGTCATCGAGCTGATCGTTGCGGATCGTCACCTCGCCCTGCACGGCGTCGGTGATCACCGTCGTGCCCTCGCGGGGCGCTTTCAGACGGATCACGTAGGGCGCATCCGGATGCGTCGCGGGATCGGCATCGCGCCACGGCGAGGGGAACATCTGCCCCTTGTTCGCCGGGTCCTCGCGGAAGGCTGCGATCTCTTCCTGCGTGGAGAAACACTTATAGGCGTGGCCCTTCTCGAGCATCTGATGGGCGACCTCGGCATGGCGGGCCGCGCCCGCAGCCTGGCTTACCACGTCGCCGTCATAATCGAGCCCCAGCCATTCGAGCCCCTGAAGGATCGCCGCCGTCGCCTCGGGGGTGGAGCGTTCGCGATCGGTATCCTCGATACGGAGCAAGAATTTGCCGCCGCGCCCACGGGCATAGAGCCAGTTGAACAGGGCCGTGCGCGCGCCGCCGATATGCAGATAGCCGGTGGGCGAGGGGGCGAAACGGGTGACAATCTGGTCGGACATGTCGGGACCTTTCTTCGCGGGTTCTTACCGACCCGCGTTAACCTATCGGAAACCATCAAGCGCATAGGCTTTCTCGGCTCGATGCATAAGCAGGGACGGGGCCGAGGACAAGCATGGCGATCAATGCCGAACCCGGGGACTGGGCGCAGGCGGAGGGTGCGACGGGCGCGGGCCGCGCTCCGCGTGTGATCGCGGCGCTCTTCGGGGGGCTCTCCGATCCGCTGGGCGCGCTGGCGCGGGCGCGTGCGCAGCTTTTCCTGTGGATGCCGGTGGCGCTCGGCGTCGGGGTCGGGGCGTATTTCACCCTCGGCGTCGAGCCGAGATGGCCTATCTACCTGAGCACGCTCGTAATCTGCGCGCTCTCGCTGACGCTTTGTCTGCGCGGCGCGGCGTGGCTCCGGCTGCCCGCGGCGCTGATCGCCCTCGCGGCTCTGGGGCTGTTGCTCGCGGGGCTGCGCGCCCATCTCGTCGCCGCCCCGGTGCTGCAGTATCGCTATTACGGCCCCGTCAGTGGGCGGATCGTGAAGATCGACCGCGCGCGATCCGACCTGATCCGGCTGACGCTGGACCGGGTGCGGATCGACCGGATTCCCCCCGCCAAGACCCCGGCGCGGGTGCGCGCGACGCTGCACGGCGATCAAAGTCAGTTCAGCCCCGAGCCGGGCGCGCAGGTCATGCTCACGGCGAATCTCTCGCCCCCGCCGCCGCCCGCCGCGCCCCGGGGTTGCGATTTTCGCCGCACCGCCTGGTTCGACCGGCTCGGCGCGATCGGTTATACCCGCGCGCCGGTGATGCGGGTCGCGCCGCCCGATCCCGGCGATTGGGCGATGGCGGCGCATCGGGCGCGGATGCGGCTTTCTGCGGCGATCCAATCGCGGATCGCGGGACAGCCCGGCGCGGTCGCGGCGGCGCTTATGACCGGCGACCGCTCGGGATTGAGCGAGGCCACGCGCGAGGTGATGCGCCGCTCCAGCCTCGCCCATCTGATCGCGATTTCCGGGCTGCATATGGGGATGCTGGCGGGCTTCGTCTTCGGTCTGGTGCGGTACGGGTTGGCGCTGGCGGGGCGCCCGGCCCTGATCTGGCCCACGAAGAAACTGGCCGCCATTGCGGCGCTGATAGCGGCCAGCGCCTATCTCTGGCTCGCGGGGCCTGCGGTCTCGACCCAGCGCGCGTGGATCATGGTGTCGATCATGCTCCTCGCCGTGCTCTTCGACCGGCGCGCGCTGAGCCTGCGTACCGTCGCGCTCGCCGCCACGCTCCTCATGATCTGGCAGCCCGAGAGCCTGACCGAACCCGGCTTCCAGATGTCCTTCGCCGCGACCACCGCGCTGATCGTGGCGCTGGGTCCGTGGACCCGCGCGGCGCGCCATCTGCCGCGCCTGCTACGCCCGGTGCTGATGCTGGTCGCGACCTCTCTGATCGCAGGCGCGGCCACCGCACCGATCGTGGCGGCGCAGTTTCACAGGCTCTCGGAATACGGGGTGCTGGCCAATCTCTTCGCGGTGCCCGCAATGGGGCTCGTGATCATGCCGATGGGCGTGCTCGCGGCGCTGCTCGCGCCCCTCGGCCTCGCCGGGCCCGCGCTTTGGGCGATGGGGCAGGGCACGGCGTGGATCTTGCGCGTGGCGGAGTGGGTGAGCGACCTCGACGGCTCGGTTCTTGCGGTCGTTCAGCCGGGGCCGTGGGTGATCCCTTTGATTGCGCTTGGCGCGTTGGGGGCGATCCTGACGCGCGGGGCCGGGCGCAGCGCGAGCGGTGTGCTGATCGCCGTGGCTTGCGCCCTTTGGCTGCGCGCCGGGGCGGAGCCTCCGGCGCTGCTGATCGCGCCCGAGGCGCAGCAGGTCGGTCTGATGACCTCGCAAGGCCGGGCGCTGTCGAAGCCGGGCGCGGGGTTCATCTCCGAGCGCTGGTTGGCAGCGGATGGCGATCCGGCTTCGCTGGATGAAGCCGCCGCACGCCCCGCCTTTTCTGGGGCGCGCGGCGCACGGATTGCGCAGTTTGGACGCGCGCCGCTCGCCCATCTCACGGGAAAATCGGCAACAGAGGCCCTGCCTGCAATTTGCGCGAAGGGCGGCATCGTCGTGATTTCCAGTAAGATCGAAGCGCCCACGGGCCTCTGCGATCTATGGGACGCCGCGCGCCTGCGGGAGGCTGGCGCTGTCGGCTTCAGCGCCACGGGCGAGGTCACGACGACTGCGCAAATCAAGGGTCGTCGCCCTTGGACGCGCCCCTGATCTTCGCTCTTTCCAAATATCTCCGCCGGAGGCTCCAGCCCACGCCACCCGCGCGACATACGAAAAAGAGCGCCCCGCAGGACGCTCTTTCCCAGGAATTCACCAAATCTCAGTAGCTCCGGATCAGCCCGACGAGCCGCCCCTGCACCTTCACCTGATCGTCGCGCAGCAGCCGCGTCTCATAGGCCGGGTTCGCGGCTTCCAGCGCGATCATCCCGCTGCGCCGGTAGAAGCGTTTCAGCGTCGCCTCATGGCCCTCGACCAGCGCGACCACGATATCACCATTGTCGGCGGTGCCCTGTTCGCGGATCACCACGACATCGCCGTCGTTGATGCCCGCCTCGATCATCGAGTCGCCTTTGACTTCAAGCGCGTAATGCTCCCCACGACCGCTCAGCATGGAGCCGGGAACGGCAACATGATGCGAGACTTCCGAGATCGCCTCGATCGGGACACCGGCGGCGATCCGGCCCATCACCGGCAGTTCCAGCGCGTGGATCACGTCGACCGGCATCGCGCCGCGCGGCGGGTCGGTCTTGTCGCCCTCGATCACCTGCGGCGCGAAGCTGCCAGCGCTATCGCCTGCGGGCGCGCCGAATTTCTTCTCCAGCGCCTCGGGCAGTTTCACGATCTCGATCGCGCGGGCCCTATGGGCGAGGCGGCGGATGAAGCCACGTTCTTCCAGAGCGGTAATCAAACGGTGGATGCCGGATTTCGAGCGCAGGTCCAGCGCGTCCTTCATCTCGTCGAAAGAGGGTGGAACACCGTCCTTCATCATCCGTTTTTGAATGAATTCCAGCAATTCCAGCTGCTTGCGCGTCAGCATCCGCGACCCTCCGTTCCCCGGTCAAGGCACATGTTCAAGGATTGTTCTACCCTTGTTCACGGAGGCTGTCAACGCCCGAGGCGGGTGCGGCTCAGTCCAGCGGGAGGATTTCGACCGTCTCGCCCGCCTTGCGCGGCCCGTCGCCCAAGGGCCGGATCAGCAGGCAATCGGCCTGCGACAGGATACTCAGCATCGCGGAATCCTGATTGTCGAAGGGCGTGACGCGGGGCAGGGGATCGCCGGGTGCGAGGGTTGCGCGCATGTAATGGGTGCGCGGGCCGGTCGGGCCGGTATCGGTCGCGAGGATCGCCTGTTGCACGCGGCTTTCAGGCGGCAGGCCCGAAAGCTTGCGCAGCATCGGGCGCAGGAACAGCTCGGCGCAGACGGTGGCCGAGACGGGGTTGCCCGGCAGGCCCAGCATGGCAGCATCGCCCATCCGGCCCGCCATCAAGGGCTTGCCGGGACGCATCGCGATCTTCCAGAAGCTGCGGTCGAGCCCCAGTTCCGCAGCCACTTCGCCCACCAGATCATGCGCGCCGACCGAGGCGCCGCCCGAGGTCACCACCAGATCGGCGCCTTTCGCGAGGTCGAACACGGTGCGCAAGCTGTCGCGGTCGTCGCGCGCGATCGGCAGCATGCGGACCTCGGCGCCCATGCGTTCGGCCAGTGCCGCGACGATGAAGCTGTTGGAGCAGATGATCTGGTCCGGTCCCGGCTCTTCGCCCGGCATCACCAGCTCGTCGCCGGTGGCGATGATCGCGACGATGGGGCGGCTGCGCACCGTGACCGCGGCCACGTTCATCGCGGCCAGCAGGCCCAGATCGCGCGCGGTCAGCGGGCGGTCGGGGCAGAAGCTTCCGCCTTGCGCGAAGTCCTGGCCCTTGGGGCGGATATTGTTATGGGTTTCAAGCTCTTGTGGCAGGGTGATCGTGTCGCCTTCACGCGTCACGTTCTCCTGCAGAACGACTACCCCATTCGGGCCCGGCACCGGTGCGCCGGTGAAGATGCGCACGGCTTGGCCCGGAGTCGGCGTGCCGTCATAGGCGCGACCGGCGGCGGCCTCGCCCTCGACAGTGAGCGTCGCGCCGGGCAGGTGGTCGGCCACGTCGATCCAGTAGCCATCCATCGCCGAGCCCGAGAAGGGCGGCTGGGTGAGCTGCGCCGTGGCGGGCTCCGCCATCACACGGCCAAGGGCGTGACGCAGGCCCACGCGCTCGGTGCCCAGCGGTTCGACCAGTGCCAGAACCTTTTCCAGCGCCTCTTCGACGGGCAACAGGCTCATGATGCGCTCCCTTCGGCCTCGTATTTGCCGGATTTCCCGCCGTCTTTCAGCACGACGCGGATACCTTCGATCTGCATGGATTTCTCGACCGCCTTGAGCATGTCATAGACCGTCAGCGCCGCCGCCGAGACCGCCGTCAGCGCCTCCATCTCGACGCCGGTCTGCCCGGAGGTCTTCACGGTGGCGCGGATGCGCACTCCGGGCAGGGCCTCGTCGGGCTCCAGGTCCAGCGTGACCTTGGTGATCGGCAGAGGGTGGCAGAGCGGGATCAGATCGGAGGTCTTCTTCGCGGCCATAATGCCCGCGATCCGTGCGATGCCCAGAACGTCCCCCTTCTTCGCGGTGCCCTTCAGGACATAGTCCAGCGTCTCGGGTAGCATCACCACGCGGCCCTCGGCCACGGCGATGCGGTCGGTCACCTCCTTATCGGAGACGTCGACCATATGGGCCTGACCGTCCTTGTCGAAATGCGACAGGCTCATGCGACCTCCAGAAGCGTCCGGGTGGCGCCTGCGACATCGTCCTGCCGCATCAGGCTTTCGCCGATCAGGAAGCGGCGCGCGCCGACCTCGGCCATCGCGGCCATGTCGTCGCGGGTGAAGATGCCGCTCTCGCAGACCAGATCGCGGCCTTCGGCGAGGATGCTCGGCGCAAGTTCGCGGGTCACGTCGAGCGTGACTTCGAAGGTCTTCAGGTTGCGGTTGTTCACGCCCAGAAGCGGCGATTTCAGGTGTTTGAGGGCGCGTTCGGTCTCTTCCATGTCATGCACTTCGACCAGCACATCCATGCCCCAACCGAAGGCTGCGTCTTCCAGCTCGGCGGCGAGGGTATCCTCGACCGAAGCCATGATGATCAGGATGCAATCGGCGCCCCAGGCACGGGCTTCCGCGACCTGATAGGTGTCATAGAGGAAATCCTTGCGCAAAGCGGGCAGCGAGCAGGCCGCGCGCGCCGCACTCAGGAACTCGGGCGCGCCCTGGAACGAGGGCGTGTCGGTCAGCACCGACAGACAGGCCGCGCCGCCCTCTTCATAGGCTTTCGCGAGCGAAGGCGGGTCGAAATCGGGGCGGATCAGCCCTTTCGAGGGCGAGGCCTTCTTGATCTCGGCGATCAGCCCGTAGCCCGTTTCCGCCTTCGCGGTCAGGGCGTTGGCAAAACCGCGCGTGGGCGCCTGCGCCTTGGCCTGAGCTTCAACCTCGCTCAGCGGGCGCGCGGCCTTGGCCGCTTTGATCTCTTCCAGCTTATAGGCTTTGATCTTGTCGAGGATCGTGCTCATCCGGCGACCTCCTGCGTGATGCGGGCGAGCGTTTCCAGCGCGGTCTTCGCTTTTCCGCTGTCGATGCTTTCGGCGGCCATTTCCGCCCCGGATTTCAGGTCTGCGACCTTGTCGGCCACGACAAGCGCGGCGGCGGCGTTGAAGATCACCGCGTCGCGATAGGCCGAAGCCTCGCCATCCATCAGCGCACGCAGGGCGGTGGCGTTCTCGGCCGCCGTGCCGCCGACCAGATCCTTGAACTTGTGCACGGGCAGGCCCGCATCCTCAGGATGGATCTGGATCGACTCGATGCGGCCATTTTCCAGCGCGGCGACTTCGGTCGTGCCGCAAATGGTGATCTCGTCGGTGCCGTCCGAGCCATGCACCAGCCACGCCTTCTCGGAGCCGAGCACCTGCAGCGTCTCGGCCATCGGGAAGATCAGGTCGGGCGCGAAAGCCCCGGTCAGCTGACGCTTCACGCCTGCGGGGTTGGTCAGGGGGCCGAGGATGTTGAAGATCGTCTTGCAGCCCAGTTCCTGACGCACCGGCATGACGTGGCGCATCGCGGGGTGGTGGATCTGCGCCATCATGAAGCCGATCCCGGCCTCGGCCAGACCACGCTCGGTCGCCTCGGGACCGGCCATCACGTCGATGCCCAGTTCGGATTGCACATCCGCCGTGCCCGATTTCGACGAAGCCGCGCGGTTGCCGTGTTTCGCCACCGGCACGCCCGCGCCTGCCACGACGAAGGCCGCAGCCGTCGAGATGTTGAGCGTGTGCATCCCGTCGCCACCGGTGCCCACGATATCCATCGCGCCCTCGGGGGCTTTCACCGGCACACATTTCGCACGCATCGCGGCGGCAGCGGCGGCATATTCCGACACGGATTCCCCGCGCGCCCGCAGCGCCATCAGCAAACCGCCGACCTGTGCGGGCGAGGCTTCGCCTTCGAACAGCAACTGGAATGCCATTTCGGCCTGCGCGCGGCTCAGCGGACCTTCGGACGCCGCAAAGATCAGCGGCTTCATCGCTTCGCTCATCGGTTGGCTCATGCGGGCACCTTCAGGCTGACGCCTGCCTCTGTCAGGAAATTCTTCAGCATCGCGTGGCCATGCTCGGAGGCGATGGATTCCGGGTGGAATTGCACGCCCTCGATCGGCAGCTCGCGATGACGCAGGCCCATGATCGTGCCGTCGTCCAGCTCGGCGGTGATCTCGAGGCAGTCGGGCAAGCTCTCGCGCTCCACGATCAGCGAGTGGTAGCGCGTCGCTTTCAGCGGAGAGGGAAGGCCCTTGAAGCAGCCTTTGCCCTCGTGGCGGATCTCGCCCATCTTGCCATGCACGATCTCGGAGGCGCGCACGACTTTCCCGCCAAAGGCCTGACCGATGGTCTGATGCCCCAGACAGACGCCGAACAGAGGCAGCTTCGCCTCGGCCGCGGCCATCACCAGCGGCAGGCAGATGCCCGCCTGATCGGGATCGCAAGGCCCGGGCGACAGCACGATCGCTTCGGCGCCCATGCCCATCGCCTCCTGCACGTTCAGCGCGTCGTTGCGCCAGACCTTCACATCGGCGCCCAGCTCGCCAAAATAGTGCACCAAATTATAGGTGAAGCTGTCATAATTATCGATGAGCAGCAGCATGGCCGGGCCCTTTCGTTTGTTGGCCCCCGGCGTCCCCCATGCACTCAAGCGCCGATGCGCTTATCAAGGGGGGTGAACCGGGGAACGGGTCGGGCTATAGATGCTATCAGCGAAGGGTCGGGGTCAAGGGCAGTCCCCGGGAAAAGCCGCGCATCAAGAGCGGTGAAGATGGAGGCAGGCAATGATGCGATCTGTGATGAAGGGCGGACTGGCCGGTCTGCTGGTCGCGGTACTTGGTGCGGGCGTGATGTCGTTGATCTTCCCGGCGCCGAAAGAGCCCGGCGCAGAGATCAAGCTCGCCGGAAGCCCGACGCCCGAAGAACCCGCGAATGTGGACCTGCCAGCGGGCTCCGATTTCTCGCGCCCTGCGACCGATCGCACGCCCTCGATGCCGACGCCGGACGGGGCGCCGATTTCAGCGCCGACCAAGACGCCGCGCGTGTCCGAGCCGCAGCCGAGCCTCGCGCCGCCCAGTGCCGACGAAATCCAAAGCGCCGCACGCCCGGAGATGGCGACCGAGATGGCCGAGCCGCTTCCCGAGGCGGACGGGGAGGCCGTGGCGCTCGCAGAGCCGGTCGCGCCGGAGGCAGGGGCCCAACCCGACAGCGCCCCGCCTGCCTCTTTGCAAGGCGCGCCCGCGCCCGATGCCACGCCCGAGGTTGCCGCTGCGCCCGCGCCCGAAGCGCAGCCGCAGCAGACCGCTGAAACTGCGCCCGCAGCCGAAATGCCCGCGCTGCCCGACGTGACCCTGCAGCCGCCGAAAGCGCCCGAGAAAGCGACGCCGCCTGCCGATGAGGGAAACACGATTGTGGCGGCGAGCGAGATGCCCGCACTGCCTGAGGCCGAGATCACGCCCCCCGAAGCGCAGCCTCAAGCGGCCCCGTCGCTCGGTGAGATGCCCGCGCCCGATCAGTTGCCGCCCGAGGGGGAGGGGATCGACACTGCGCAGGCCGACAAGCCCGAGATATCAAGCGATCCGGCCACAAGCCCGGACCTGCCCGCCGGGCGGGCCCTTCCGCAAGCCGGGGATGCGGCCCCGATCAAGCCGCGCATCTTCTCGTTGCAAGACGCCCCTTCGCTGCCGGGCAAGCCGATGGGCGGGTTCAAATCCGCGCCCGGTGTGGTGGTGGATCGCCTGCCGCAAGTGACGCCTTCGACCGCGCCTGCGCCAGAGGAGGGCCCCGACGCGCAGCCCGCGCAGGAAATGCCCGAGGTCGCGGCGGTCGATGCAGCCGATCTGAACCCGATCCAGAAATTCGCAGCCCCTGCACCGATCAGCGACAAGCCGCAAATCTCGCTCGTGCTGATCGATCCGGGCGTGGCGGCGGGCGGGCTCGACCCGGCGACGATCACCGCGAGCGATCTGCCGATGACCATCGCGATCGATCCGACCCGCGAAGGCGCGGCTGACGATGCGAAAGCCTTCCGCGCGGCGGGGTTCGAGGTCGCGATCCTCGCAGCTGGATTGCCCGCGAACGCCGCGCCCGAAGATGTCGAGGTGGCGCTGGAGGCCTGGCGTCACGTGATCCCCGAGGCGGTCGCCGTCGTGGAGCCGCCGCAGCCGCAATTCCAGAACAACCGCCCGCTTGCGCGCCAGATGATCTCCGCGCTCAGCCGCGGCGGGCTTGGGGTGGTCACCCAGAAGAAGGGCTTCGACAGCGCCAACCAGATCGCGACCTCGGCCGATCTGCCGCGCGCGCAGGTCTGGCGCGTGATCGATGACGGGCGCGAGAAGGCCGCAGTGATCTCGCGGATGCTGGCGCGCGCCGATTTCGAGGCGGAGCGCAACGGCTCGGTCGTGGTGATGCTCTCGGCCTGGCCGGAATCGGTTCAGGGGATCGAGGACTGGTATGTCGATGCGCAGAACAAGGTGACGCTGACCCCGGTTTCTGCGCTGGCGCTCGATAGCGTGGCGGCTGGCACTCCAGACACCGAGCCGAAAATGGAAAACGCGGGCCAGTAAGCCCGCGTTCTCAAAGCTTGGGAAAAGGCGACTGCCTCAGCCGTTGCCGCGAGTGGCTACGAACAGCCCCGCATCCTCGGCCGCCTTGCGCAGCGCCTTGGACTTGTTGACCGTCTCCATCCACTCGGCCTCGGGGTCGCTGTCATAGACCACGCCGCCGCCTGCCTGAATGTAAAGCGTCTTGTCCTTCACCACCGCCGTGCGCAGCGCGATGCACATATCCATCTCGCCATTGGCTGCGAAATAACCCACGGCGCCGCCATAGATGCCGCGTTTCTCCGGCTCCAGCTCGTCGATGATCTCCATCGCGCGGACCTTGGGCGCGCCGGACACGGTGCCTGCGGGCAGACCGGCCAGCAGCGCCGAGAGCGCGTCCTGATCGTCGGCCAGCTCGCCCACGACGTTCGAGACGATATGCATGACGTGGCTGTAGCGCTCGATGATAAATTTCTCGGTCGGGTGGACCGAACCGATCTTCGCGACGCGCCCCACATCGTTGCGGCCCAGATCCAAGAGCATCAGATGCTCGGCCAGCTCTTTCTTGTCGGCCAGCAGGTCTTCTTCCAGCGCCTTGTCCTCGGCAGGGGTCGCGCCACGCGGACGGGTGCCCGCGATCGGGCGGATCGTCACCTCGCCCTCGCGCACGCGCACGAGGATCTCGGGCGAAGCGCCCACGATCTGGAAGCCCCCGAAGTTCAGGAAGAACATGAAGGGGGAGGGGTTGGTGCGCCGCAGCGACCGATAGAGCGCGAAGGGCGGCAGCGGGAAATGCGCCGACCAGCGCTGTGCCGGAACCACCTGGAAGATGTCGCCCGCGCGGATGTAGTCCTTCGCCTTCTCCACGGCGGACATGTAGCCCTCTTTGGTGAAGTTCGAATGCATCTCGCCGACCTGCAGGCTCTCGCCCAGATCGCGGCTCTCTACCGGCGTGCGGTCGAGATCGCGCAGCGCATCCGAGACACGCTCGGCGGCCTGCGCATAGGCCGCGCGCGCGGA
This sequence comes from Thioclava sediminum, assembly GCF_002020355.1. Lineage (GTDB taxonomy): Bacteria > Pseudomonadota > Alphaproteobacteria > Rhodobacterales > Rhodobacteraceae > Thioclava > Thioclava sediminum. Next base: position 275,846 of record NZ_MPZV01000005.1, on the reverse strand, counting down.
CTTGCCCTCGGCTTGGAAGGCAGGCGCACAGATGATCACGTCGCCCTTCACCCCGTCGAGCACGGCCACGACCGACGGGCGCAGCAGCATCGCGTCGGGCACGCCGAGCGGATCGGGGTTCACGTTCGGCAGCTTTTCGACCAGACGGATGGTGTCATAGCCGAGATAGCCGAAGAGACCTGCCGCCGCGGCGGGCAGATCGTCGGGCATCTCGATGCGGCTCTCCGCGATCAGCGCCCGGAGGCTGTCGAACGGGTGGCCCGGAAGGTCTTCCCACGCCTCGTCGAAGCGCGCCGAGCGGTTGATCCGCGCCTGCTCGCCCCGGCATTCCCAGATCACGTCAGGCTTCATGCCGACGATCGAGTAGCGCCCGCGCACCTCGCCGCCGGTCACCGATTCCAGCATGAAGGAATTCGGCTGCGCCTCGGCGAGCTTGAGCATCAGTGAGACAGGCGTGTCCAGATCGGCCGCGAGCCGCGCGTAGACCAGCTGGTTTTCACCCTTGGCCCAGCGTTCCTCGAACGCCTCGAAAGAGGGGGAGAGAGCGACCACGGCGGGCCTCCTTACTGCATCTGCGACTGCACGGCGGTCACGGTCTGGTTGTCGAGATCGAGCCCGGCCTCCGACTCCACGGCGGTCGCGTAGAAATTGAGCAGGTCATTGGCCAGCGAGTTCGACAGTTGGGTGCCGATCTGACCCGAGATCAGCTTGGTGTCGGCATCTTCCATATCCGCCGGAATGACCTTGTCGGTGACGAAGACATAAACCTTGCCGTTGGCGGTGATCTGCGCGGGCTTGCCCGGCTCGGTCTTGAAGACCTTGGAGATCACCGGCGGCGGCAGTTCGTCGGAATAGCCGCCCCGGCCGATGCTCGCGACCTTGGTGGTCAGCACGCCGGTCTCGCCCAGCGACTTGCCGCCCTCGACCGTCGAGACGATCTCCTTGGCGCGGTCCTCTTCGGCCTGCACCACCTGATCGGCGCGCCAGGCCGCTGCGACCTCGTCCTTCACATCGGCGAAGGGCTTGGGCTGGGGCGGCACGATCTTGTTGAGGCGCAACGCGAAGACGCCGCCATCCGAGAGCGTCTGCAGATCGGGATAGGCGTCGGTCGTGGCCTCGTCGGCCGCTTTGCGGAACTCGTCATAGCCCGCGATGCCGTCGGTGCTGTCGGCGGTGTAGGCGATCTGGCCGAGCTCCATATCGGTTTCCTTGGCCATCTCTTCGAGCGTCGCGCCGCCTGCCAGACGGTCCTGCAGGTCTTCGCTCATCTTGCCGATCTCGTTGCGCGCCTTCTCGGCTTCGGCATCGCCCGCGAGTTCGTCGCGCGCCTCGGCAAAGGAGGTTTCCTGCGCATCGATGATGCCGTTCACCTTGAACAGGGCCGGGCCCAGATCGGTCTCGACGGGGCCGACCACGCTGTTGTTCTCAGCCGAGAAGACCGGATCGGCAGCCTTGCCCAGATCGTCACGGGTTACATCGCCCAGATCGGCGTCGTCGAGCGACAGGCCGCGATCCTTGGCGAGATCGGCGAAGGTTGCGCCGCCATCCAGCTTGGCTTTCGCGGCCTTGGCTGCGTCCATGTCGGAATAGACGAGACGCTCCACAAGGCGTTTCTCGGGCTGCTTGAACTCGTCGGCGCGGCGCTCGTATTCGGCCTTCAGTGTAGCGTCGTCGATCTTGACCTTGTCGGCCAGCATGTCCGGAGTGAGCCACGCATAGGTGATGTCGCGCGTCTGGGGCGCGGTGAACTGATCGATATGGTCGTTGTAATAGGTCTGAAGCTGATCGTCGGTCGGGTCCGGGATCGCCTTGGTCAGATCGCTTTCGCTCACCTCGGCCCAGGTGAATCCACGCTTCTCGCTGACATATTTGGTATAGGCGTCGACCACCGGCTTGGGCGCATCCACGCCCCCTGCAACGGCGCCCTGAATGATCGAGCGGGACAGGTCGTCGCGCAGCTGAGCCTCGAATTGCGGCTCGGTATAGCCCTGCTGGCGCAGCGCGAATTTATAGGTTTCGCGGTCGAACTTGCCCGAGGCGTTCTGGAACGCCTGAACGTCGTAGAGCTGCTTTTGCAACTGCTGGTCGCCCACCGACACGCCAAGACGCCGCGCGCCTTCGCCGATCGCGGCCTGACCGATCAGCTTGCCCAGCACCTGCTGGTCGACGCCGGAGGAGCGCATCTGCGCCATCGTGACCGGCTGGCCAAGCTGCTGGCTGCGTTGCTGAATCTCCTGACGCAGGGCGCGGGCGTAATCGTCGACGGTGATCTTGGTGTCGCCGACCGCGCCGACCGCTTTGGCCGAGCCGGAGAAATTGCGTAGCCCGAAACCGCCGAGACCAAGGATCAGCATGGCCAGCAAGATCCAGACGACGACACTCTTGCCGTGGCTGCGCATCTTCATCGGGGTTCCTCCTCGGGCATTGTTTGTTGGGCGCTGTTTAGGGCTTTGATTACTGGCCTGCAAGGCTAGCCGCGCGCGAGGCCCGCCAGCCGGTCGCGAAGGGCCGCGATCCCGTCCGTATCGACATTGGCGAATGCGATCCGCATCTGCTGCGCGGCGCCGTTTGCGCCTTGCGGCATGAACATCGTACCGGGCAGCATCAGCACCCCGGCTTCGCGCACCAGAGCCTGCGCGAAATCAGGAGAGGGGCGGGGATCGGGATGCGTCACATAGGCGAAATAGGCCCCGCAGCCGAGCATCTTCCAGCCTTCCAGATCGGCGAAAGCGGCCTCCATGGCCGCGCGCCGGCGCAGGATTTCCGCGCGTTCGCCCGCGACCCATTGCGACAGGTGCAGCATGCCCCAAAGCGCGGCCATCTGGCCGAGTTGCGAGGGGCAGATCGCCACCGTGTCGAGGAATTTCTCGACCTCGGCGAGGCGTGTCTCGCCCGCGACGATTGCGCCGACGCGATGCCCGGTCAGCCGATAGGCCTTCGAGAACGAGTAGAGATGGATGAAATAGCGCGGCCAGTCGGGATCCGAGAACAGGTCATGCGGCGCGCCGCTACGCGAGTCGAAATCGCGATAAGTCTCGTCCACGATCAGTGCGAGCTTGTGCCGCTTGGCCAGATCGGCGAAGGCGCGCAGCAATTCGGCCGGATATTCCGCCCCGCCCGGATTGTTGGGCGAGACCAGAACGATCGCGCGGGTCTTGCCGGTGATCTTCGCGGCGGCCTCCTCCGGGTCGGGCAGAAGCCCCGCGCCGGGTGCCAGCGGCACCGTCTGCACGCCCGCCATGTCGAGCCACATCTTGTGATTGAAATACCATGGGGTCGGCAGGATCACCTCGTCGCCCGGACCTGCGAGCGTAGCCAGCGTCGCGCAAAACGCCTGATTGCAGCCTTGGGTGATTGCGACCTGTTGCGCGGCGATCTCGCCGCCATAGGCGAGGCTCCATTGATGCGCGAGTTCCGCACGAAGCTCGGGCATGCCCAGAACGGGGCCGTAGAGATGCGCTTGCGGATCGTTCAGCGCGGCCTCGGCGATGGCTTGGCGCAGCGCCTCGGGCGGCGGATCGACAGGGGCTGCCTGAGAGACATTGATCAGCGGGCGATCGGCGGTGAACTCGACCCCATCGAGCCAGCGCCGCGCCTCCATGACCGGGGGCGGGAAGGTGGCGGCGAGGGCGGGATTGAGCGGATGCGGCATGGGGGTCCTTCTGGCTGATCGGCGCGAGATCAGCAGAGCGTCGCGCGCTTGGCAAGAGGCGGGAGCCTCCGGCGGGGATATTTGGATCGAGAAGAAGAGGTTTGCGCTTCCTCTTGGCGGAAATATCCGGGCAGGCGAAGGGAGGCAGCGCCCCCTAGCTGCGTCTCTCACGGTGGTTGCGCCACGCGAAGTTGTGCCGCACGTACCATTCGCGCAGGGTCAGTGCGATCACCACGAGATCCAGCACCGTCAGCGCCAGCATGCCTGCGCCATGGTTCAGGCTATAGAGATACATCTGGTAGGCCACGAAGCCCGTCATCATCACGATCGCCATCGGATAGGCCCAGATCAGCCCGCGGATCAGCAGCAGCACGACGACAAGTTTCAGCAAGCCGTGGCTGGTGAAATAGAAGCCGTAGAAATCCTGCGTCTGGATCGAGAAGTGATGGGCCGCGTTCAGGAATGCATTGGCGATCCGGTCATTGGGATCCTCGCGCAGCTCGCGCGCGGTCAGCCAATGCGCTGCATCGAACAGCGCATTCTTCGGCAGGCCGAGCAGCGCGAGGCCAGACAGCGTTTCCGCAATCTCGAAGATTGCCTTGATGATCAGGCTGACCTCGAAGAGCCAGTGCAGGAACCGACCCAGAGGGGTTCCGGGCGCGCCGAATTTCACCGATCAGTCCGTGCCGCGATACGGCTGCACATATTGCAGCGCCATGTCCCAGGGGAAGAAGATCCAGGTGTCTTGGCTGACCTCGGTGATGAAGGTGTCGACCAGCGGCGCGCCCATCGGCTTGGCGTAGACGGTGGCGAATTGCGCCTTCGGGAAGAGGTCGCGCACCAGCTTCAGCGTGTTGCCGGTGTCGACGAGGTCGTCGACGATCAGCACGCCTTCGCCGCCGTTTTCCATCAGGCTCTCTTGCGTGGGCTTGATGACCTGCGCTTCGCGCTGTTCCTGATGGTTGTAGCTTTTGACCGAGATCGTATCGACCGTGCGGATGTCGAGCTCGCGCGCGACGATCGCCGCCGGAACGAGGCCGCCACGGGTGATGCCCACCACCGCGCGCCAGCTGCCGTCGCCCGGGCCCTTGCCGTCGAGGCGCCATGCGAGCGCGCGCGCATCGCGGTGGATCTGGTCCCAGCTGACATGGAAGCCTTTTTCATGCGGCAGACGATCGGACATCGGGGGTCTCCTCAGCTCAGAGCGAGTTTCAGACCGAGCAGCGCCAGCAGGCCGCCAAAGCAGCGCTCGATCACGGTTTTCAGGTTCAGATAGGCCGCGCGCGTTTTCTCGAGCGAGAAGATCCGCGCGACGATGACGTTCCACCCCGCATCGTTGAACATCACGATGCCGAGGATCGCGACATAGGCCCAGGCGGGTGCCGACGGCGGGATGAAGGTCAGGAAGACAGTGCCGAAGAACACGGCGGGTTTGGGGTTGGCGAGCTGGGTCGAGACGCCGAGCCAGATCAGCCGGGGGATGGAGCGGGTGCGCGGCAGGTCGGGGATCTCTTCATCCATCGGGTCGCCCGCATGGCGCCACATCTTATAGGCGAGCCAGAGCAGATAGGCCGCGCCCGCGATCTTGAGTGTGGTCAGCAGGGCAGGGGCGACCTTGAAGACGAGGGCGAGGCCGAAAAGTGCCGCCGCCGCCCAGATCACCGCGCCCAGGCCGATACCGAGCGCGAGCCAGATGCCGCGACCGAAGCCCTCGCGCAGACCCGTGCGCGCGGCCAGCAGCACAGCTGGCCCCGGCGACATCGCCGCGGCCAGATGCACGAAATAGATCGCGGTGAGGGCCGCGAGGGTCATCTCATTCCTTCCGCTTGGTGACCACGTCGATATCGGGCGCGTCGACCGCTTTCATGCCCACCACGTGATAGCCAGCGTCGACATGCAGCGTCTCGCCGGTGGTGCCGGAACCGAGATCGGAGAGCAGGTAGAGCGCGGCCTTGCCGACTTCTTCCTGAGTCACGTTGCGGCGCAGCGGCGAGTTCAGCTCGTTCCACTTCATGATGTAGCGGAAGTCACCGATGCCCGAAGCCGCGAGGGTCTTGATCGGGCCAGCGGAGATCGCGTTGCAGCGGATGCCGTCTTTGCCCAGATCCTCGGCGATATACATCACGCTCGCTTCCAGCGCCGCTTTCGCCACGCCCATCACGTTGTAATGCGGCATGACCTGCTCGGCACCGTAATAGGTGAGCGTGAGCAGCGAGCCGCCCTCGTTCATCATCGCGGCGGCTTCCTTGCACACGGCGGTGAAGGAATAGACCGAGATGTCCATCGTGGTTTTGAAATTTTCGCGCGAAGTATCGACATAGCGCCCGCGCAGCTCCGACTTGTCGGAGAAGCCGATCGCGTGGACGACGAAATCGATGCTGTCCCAATGGGTGCGCAGCGTCTCGAAGAGCGTCTGGATCGAGTCGCCGCTGGCGACGTCGCATTCCACGAGGATATCGGAGCCGAGCTGTTCTGCCAGCGGCCCCACGCGCTTCTTGAGCGCCTCGCCCTGGAACGAGAAGGCCAGCTCCGCACCGGCATCCGCGAGGGCTTTGGCGATGCCCCAGGCGATGGATTTGTCATTCGCAAGGCCCATAATCAGCCCGCGTTTGCCTGCCATCAGGTTGTTTGACATGTCAGGTTTTCCCCCGCTTCGCTCTGGTAAGTCCGAATGCTTTAGGCGAAAGGTGGAGACGCATCAAGGCTACTGACCTCCGGTCAAGCATGATCGTGTGGATCGTGTTGCAGATCTGGGCGTTGAGCACGATGTGCGATGCGGCGACGAGACTGGAGGCGAGTATGAGTGACAGAACCGGAATTTTCGCAGGCGAAGATCCCTTTGCCATCGCGCAGACATGGCTGGATGAGGCCGCGGACACCGAGATCAACGATCCCAATGCGATTGCCCTGGCGACGGTCGATCCGGACGGGTTGCCCAATGCGCGCATGGTTCTTCTCAAGGAAATCGAAGGGCGCGACATGCCCTCCGGCGGGGCTTTCGTCTTCTACACCAACTACGGATCGGTGAAGGCGCAGGAGATCGAAAGCGCCGGGAAAGCCGCCTTTGTGATGCATTGGAAATCGTTGCGCCGTCAGATTCGGGTTCGCGGTATGGTTGAGCGCGAGGAGGGGCCGCAGGCCGACGCCTACTACAAGTCGCGCTCGCTGAAATCGCGTCTCGGCGCCTGGGCCTCGCGACAAAGTGAGCCACTGAGTTCACGCAGCGCCTTGATGGCGGAGGTCGCGAAGGTGACCGCGAGCCACGGTGCGAATCCCGATCGGCCGCCGTTTTGGGGAGGGTTCAGAATCAAACCGTTGGAGTTGGAATTCTGGGCGGACGGTTCTTTTCGCCTTCATGATCGCTTCCGCTGGAGCCGGCAAACCCTTGCCGATCAGTGGGTTGTAACCCGCCTGAACCCCTGAAACTCGCGCTTCGTGAATTGCATAGGGTCTTGAAACTTTGGGCAATCTCTTGAAGTGTCCCCTAAACACCGCATTTCCAGAAGGACGTGCGGAGGAAATGCGAACAGGAAAGCCCGCGAATGCAAACGGGATGGAATATGCTGGGGGAGTCCGAGGCAGAGCTTCGTGAGGTGACTGGCACCGTCAAATGGTTCGACCCTGTCAAAGGGTTCGGCTTCATCGTCGATGGCGAAGGGGGGCCGGACATCCTTCTTCATGCGAATGTTCTGCGCAATTTCGGTCAGGGCTCGATTGCCGACCACGCACGGATTCGCGTCCAGATGCAGCTGACCCCGCGCGGCGCGCAGGCGGTCGAGGTTTTGGAGATTCTTCCTCCGGAAGGCGAGCCCGTCGCGCCGATCGAGGATCTGGGCGACAACACGTTCGACGATATCGCGGCGCTGCCATTGGAGCCCGCGCGGGTGAAGTGGTTCGAAAAGTCCAAGGGCTTCGGCTTTGCCAATGTCTTCGAGAATGACGAGGACATCTTCATCCATATGGAAGTTCTGCGCCGGTCGGGTTTTGCCGATCTGACTCCCGGCGAAGCGGTGTGCCTGCGCGTGATCGAAGGCAAGCGCGGCCGGATGGCGGCACAGGTTCTCGCATGGGATGCAGGCTTGAAATCCGGGCGCTGAGCGCCGCGCTTTTCCTTGCCGTAACGCCGGGCCTCGCCGCGGCGGAGGGGGCGCAGTGCCGCGATGACCTCGCCATTCTGCGCACCGGGAACCAGCCGGTCAGCTTCACCGTCGAGATTGCCGATAGCAGCGCCGAGCGCGCGCAGGGCCTAATGGGGCGGCGCGAGATGGACGAAGGGGCAGGAATGCTCTTCATCTACGAGCATGCGCGGGAGGTGGCTTTCTGGATGCATGACACGCCGCTGCCGCTCGATATGGTGTTCATCGATCCGACGGGCGAGGTGGTGAAGGTCGCGGCCAATACGACGCCCAATGACGACACCCCGATTCCCTCCGGCGCACCGGTTCGCTACGTGCTCGAGATCAATGCCGGGATGGCGGCGCGCCACGGCATCGCGCCGGGCACGCAACTGGCGCATCCCAGCGTTGATCCCGCGCTGGCCGCATTTCCCTGCGAATGACCCTTTCCTTGGGACGAGCCTCTTTGTAAGGAGAGGGCGTCGGGGCGTAGCGCAGCCTGGTAGCGCGTCTGTTTTGGGTACAGAAGGTCGTGAGTTCGAATCTCGCCGCCCCGACCATCCCCTCGAAATCGCCGGAATCGGGCCCGCTATATCTAGTGGTAGGCTCTTGATTGTGACACTAGCGACACGCTCTTCGGCTTTGCCCAAATTTTGCGCAACCCCGGCGAGGCTATCCACAAGATATTGCGTTCTGTGGATTGAAATTGCCAGATGAGCGGCCAAAGCCCCCGAATCTTCAATGAAATTTGGCCCTTATTGGTGCCGCAATGCAGCGCCCATGCGTTAACCAAATGTGGAGGAATCGTGCAGCGCGCTTCCCTCGGGGCCGGTCAACTGAAAAATGGACTGACTCTAGGTGAAAGTTTCGTTGACGGCTCGGTGCGCCTACGGCAGGTTGTGTGGTGTCGGAGGCTAACCCACCAGATGTAGTGGAGCCTAGGGCCAAGGGACAGATTTCGGACATTGCACCCCCGAATCCGGGGCGCGCAGCCCTCGCGGTGTCGACTGCGAGGCCCGGGCTTCTTTGTCTTCTGCGGCTCCCGCCGGCACCAGATTGGACTGACTGCAAACGGGGACAGGGCAATGAAGATCGAACGGAAGTTCACCACCGACGAAACCGGCGCTTACGGCGCGCTGGAATTCACGACGACCACGTCTGAGATTCGCAACCCCGACGGGAAAGTGGTGTTCCGAAACGAGTCGGTCGAGGTGCCCGGCCGCTGGAGCCAGGTGGCGTCTGACGTTCTCGCGCAGAAATACTTCCGCAAGGCCGGCGTTCCGGCGGCGCTGAAGAAGGTCAAAGAGAAGGGCGTGCCGGAATTCCTGTGGCGCTCGGTCCCCGATGAAGAGGCGCTTGCTCAGCTCCCCGAAGAGGCGCGCTACACCGGTGAAAACTCGGCCAAGCAAGTGTTCGACCGTCTCGCCGGTGCCTGGTGCTATTGGGGCTGGAAGGGCGGCTACTTCTCCACGGAAGCTGATGCGCAGGCTTACTATGACGAGATGCGCTTCATGCTGGCCGAACAGATGGCCGCGCCGAACTCGCCGCAATGGTTCAACACCGGCCTGCACTGGGCTTACGGCATCGACGGCCCCGGTCAGGGTCACTTCTATGTCGACCACAAGTCGGGCAAGCTGACCTCCTCGACCTCGGCCTACGAGCATCCGCAGCCCCATGCCTGCTTCATCCAGTCGGTCTCGGACGATCTGGTGAAAGAGGGCGGGATCATGGACCTCTGGGTCCGTGAGGCGCGCCTGTTCAAATACGGCTCGGGCACCGGCACCAATTTCTCGAGCCTGCGCGCCGAAGGCGAGAGCCTCTCGGGCGGCGGCAAATCCTCGGGCCTGATGGGCTTCCTCAAGATCGGCGACCGCGCAGCGGGTGCGATCAAGTCGGGCGGCACCACGCGCCGCGCGGCGAAGATGGTGATCTGCGACATGGATCACCCGGACATTGAGGAATTCGTCAACTGGAAGGTCATCGAAGAGCAGAAAGTGGCTTCGCTGGTCGCGGGCTCCAAGCTGCATGAGCGCGAACTTAACGGCATCTTCACCGCGATCCGCGAATTCGACGGTTCGGCGGAGACCTCGGTCGATCCGAGCGAGAACGAGGCGCTGAAAGCCGCGATCAAATCCGCCAAGCGCGTGATGATCCCGGAGACCTATATCAACCGCGTGCTGCAATATGCGCGGCAGGGCTACAGCTCGATCGAATTCCCGACTTACGATACCGATTGGGACTCGGAAGCCTATGTCTCGGTCTCGGGCCAGAACTCGAACAACTCGGTGCGCGTCACCAACGCTTTCCTGAAGGCGGTGAAGGACGATGCCGATTGGGAACTGATCCGCCGCACCGACGGTAAGGTCGCGAAGACCGTGAAGGCGCGCGATCTGTGGGAGCAGGTCGGCCACGCCGCATGGGCCTGCGCCGATCCGGGCATCCAGTTCCACGACACCGTCAACGAATGGCACACCTGCCCCGAAGACGGCGCGATCCGCGGCTCGAACCCGTGCTCGGAATACATGTTCCTCGACGACACGGCGTGTAACCTCGCTTCGATGAACCTGCTGACCTTCTACAAGGACGGCAAGTTCGACGCGGAAAGCTACATGCACGCCACCCGTCTGTGGACCGTGACGCTGGAAATCTCGGTGCTGATGGCGCAGTTCCCCTCGAAGGAAATCGCGCAGCGCAGCTACGACTTCCGCACGCTGGGCCTCGGCTATGCCAATATCGGCGGCCTGCTGATGAACATGGGTCTGGGCTACGACAGCAAAGAGGGCCGGGCGCTGTGTGGCGCGCTGACTGCCGTGATGACCGGTGTGTCCTACGCCACTTCGGCCGAGATGGCGGGTGAGCTGGGCGCTTTCCCGGGTTACGAGAAGAACGCGAAGCACATGCTGCGCGTCATCCGTAACCACCGCAACGCGGCCTACGGTAAGACCGAGGGTTACGAGGCGCTCGAGACCAAGCCGGTCGCGCTCGATCACAAGGGCTGCCCCGATCAGGACCTGATCGCGCTCGCCACCCAAGCCTGGGACGAGGCGCTGGCGCTGGGCGAGAAGCACGGCTACCGCAACGCGCAGGTGTCGGTGATCGCGCCGACCGGGACGATCGGTCTCGTGATGGATTGCGACACCACCGGGATCGAGCCGGACTTCGCGCTGGTGAAGTTCAAGAAGCTCGCAGGCGGCGGCTACTTCAAGATCATCAACCGCTCGGTGCCGGGCGCGCTCGAGACGCTGGGCTATGGCTCGGCGCAGATCGAAGAGATCATCGCCTATGCGGTGGGTCACGCCAGCCTCGGCAACTGCCCCGACATCAACACCACGGCGCTGATCGGCCACGGCTTCGGCCCGCGCGAGATCGAGAAGGTCGAGGCCGCGCTGCCGACGGCGTTTGATATCCGCTTCGTCTTCAACCAGTGGACGCTGGGCGAGGAGTTCTGCACCCAGACGCTGGGCATCCCGGCCGAGAAGCTGAACGATCCGACCTTCGACATGCTGCGTCACCTCGGCTTCACCAAGAAGCAGATCGACGCCGCCAACGACCATGTCTGCGGGACGATGACGCTGGAAGGGGCGCCGCATCTGAAGGACGAGCATCTGAGCGTGTTCGACTGCGCCAACCCCTGCGGCAAGAAGGGCAAGCGCTACCTCAGCGTCGACAGCCATATCTACATGATGGCCGCCGCGCAGAGCTTCATCTCGGGGGCGATCTCGAAGACGATCAACATGGCGAACCACGCCTCGATCGAAGACGTGAAAGCGGCCTACGAGCTCAGCTGGTCGCTCGGCATCAAAGCCAACGCGCTCTATCGTGACGGCTCCAAGCTGTCGCAGCCGCTGGCCGCCGCGCTGGTCGAGGATGACGAGGAGGCCGAGGAAATCCTCGCCACCGGTTCGACCCAGGAAAAGGCCGCCGTGCTCGCCGAGAAGATCGTCGAGAAGGTGCTGGTCAAGGAGATCGTCCGCTCCCACCGCGAGAAGCTTCCGGAGCGCCGCAAGGGCTACACCCAGAAGGCGGTCGTGGGCGGCCACAAGGTCTATCTGCGCACCGGCGAATATCAGGACGGCACACTGGGCGAGATCTTCATCGACATGCACAAGGAAGGCGCTGGCTTCCGGGCGATGATGAACAACTTCGCGATCGCCGTGTCGGTCGGTCTGCAATACGGCGTGCCGCTGGAGGAGTTCGTGGACGCCTTCACCTTCACCAAGTTCGAACCCGCCGGCATGGTTCAGGGCAACGACTCGATCAAGAACGCGACCTCGATCCTCGATTACGTGTTCCGCGAACTGGCCGTGTCCTATCTCGACCGCACCGACCTTGCGCATATCAAGCCGCAGGGCACCAGCTTCGACGATCTGGGCGGCGGCGAAAACGAGGGCAAGCGCGCCGATGGCAATGTCGAGCCGATGTCCGAGAACGCGTCGAAATCGCTCGAAGTGCTGCGTCAGATTTCCTCGACCGGTTACCTGCGCAAGCGCCTGCCGCAAGAGCTGATGGTGCTGCAGGGCGGTGTGGACGTCGTGACCTCGCAGATGCCCGCGCAAAGCGCGCAGGCCCGTGCGTCCAGCTCCACGGCGGTCTCCTCTGGGGGTGTCCAGATGGATGCGCGCGCCAAGGCGAAGATGCAGGGCTACGAGGGCGAGGCCTGCGGCGATTGCGGCAACTACACGCTCGTGCGCAACGGCACCTGCATGAAGTGCAACACCTGCGGGGCGACCAGCGGTTGCTCTTGAGGGACAGGGGCTCCGGTCTGGCGGCTGGGGCCCCGACGACGACGCCACGCGATCCGCGTGTCGGGGACTGGGACGTGACGACTGGGGCCTATTCGCATGGCGGGGCCGAGGGACAGTACGACCGCCAAAGGCGGCAAAAGGAGCGGAAATTGGATCTGATCGTCGGCAATAAGAAGGTGACCCCGAAAGCCACGCGCCGGATTCCCGGTGGCATCGAGGCCGAACTGGTGGGCGAGGAACTGACCTCGCTGATCGACGCGACCTTCACCGGCATCGAGATCGCCTGCCTCGGCGGCGACCTCGATCACCACGCGCTCGACGTGACTGATATCCGCATGGGCGGCGGTGCGACCACCGTCACACTGATGACCGCGCGCGAGATGGCGCTGCACTAAGCGCCGCGCGCGCTAACGAGATCCGGGGCGGGTGCGCTCGCCCCAGACGCCGAGAAGGACCAGGCGAGACTAAAAACAGCTCGGGCGGTAAACTAATGAGCCTGATCGGCGAAACTGGCCCTCTCCAACCCCCCGGAGAGGGCCGCATTATTTCTTGCGGATAGGGCAGGGACGGGCTCTGGTCATTTGCGCGGCCTCGCGTCACGATATGCGCAGGGGCCCGAGGGGGCCGAGGATTGAAACCCGCAACCGGAAGGACCGCAGATGACCGCATCCGGACCGACAGTCTCCTTCACCCAGATGAAAGACGGCACCCGCGAGGATTACGAACTGCTCGAAGAGCTGGAAAAGCCCTTCCTTGCAGGCACGGCGGACCGGCTGTTGCGCGAATTGGCCGCGCAGGCGGAGGAGACGCTGTCGGGCTACCAGATCACGCGGCTCGAACACGGGCTGCAGGCGGCAACGCGGGCGCGGCGCGACGGGGCGGATCTCGACTGGGTCGTGGCGGCGCTGCTGCACGATATCGGCGACCGGCTCGCCCCGCAGAACCACGACCGGATGGCCGCTGAAATCCTGCGCCCCTATGTCCGCGAAGAGGTCTCGTGGGTGGTGGAGCATCACGGCATCTTCCAGATGGCCTATTACGGCCATCACTACGGTTGGGACCCGGAAGAGCGGCAGAAGTTCAAGGACCATCCCTGCTATAGTAGCTGCGAGCAATTCTGCGAGCGCTGGGATCAGTCGAGCTTCGATCCGGCCTATCCTATGGACCCGCTGGATAGCTTCGTCGAGGATGTCCGTGAGGTGTTCGCTCGTAAGGCCTATGCGCCCGAAGTGCTTCGCGCGGGCGAGGTTCACGGTCTGCCCGATCCCGCCTGAGTAGGCTGGAGCCGCGCCGGTCGCACCGGTGCATCTCGCTTTTTGTCGCAGGTGAACGATTTTTCTGGCGATAACAGGCGCGTGAGACTAAGGGCATGACCCATGAGCGATACCTTGCCCCCGTGCCCCGAATGCAATTCGTCCTTCACCTACGAGATGGACGCCCTCCTGATCTGTCCCGAATGCTGCCATGAATGGTCGGCCTCGGGTGACGCGGATGCGCCCGCCGAGGTGCGCGACGCGGTCGGCAACGTACTGAACGACGGCGACACGGTGACCGTGATCAAGGACCTCAAGGTGAAGGGCTCTTCCTCGGTCGTGAAGGTCGGCACCAAGGTGCGCGGCATTCGTCTCGTGGATGGCGATCACGACATCGACTGCAAGGTGCCCGGCATCGGCCAGATGGGGCTGAAGTCGCAATTCGTGAAAAAGGTTTCCGAGTAAGCCTGCTCACTGACGCGTGGCGACCCAGCTGCCCCTGCACCCATCGACGTTTTCATAATTCCCCACGAGGCGCCCTTTGACGAGGTGCCCCTTGAGCGAGCCGACAGAGCGCGTCCGGAAGTAGAAATTCCCGACGATCCGGTCGGCTCCGACGACATGCCCGGAAATCCTGTAGGAGGCTCCGTAGGTGTTGGTAGCCTCGCCCGAAACCCGGCCGTCTTGTATGCGTATCCCGCCATAGCCCGGTGTGCAGGGGCGATCCATCACACGCATGGACTGAGGGGTGTACCTTCCGACCCAGTGCCCGTCGAGCGGGCTTGGCCGTCCGTCGGGTGGCTCTGGGACGCAGGCTGCGAGCGCGATCAGGGTCATTCCTGCGAGGATCGCGGTGGCGGCCCTGCGTGTGAGTGTCGTCATCTTCGTCATCGATTTGACCTCCCCGGTTTGCGCCCGCGTGCTCACTCGATCACGACGATCATCGTGAAGGGGGCAGAGGCGTCGCCGATATTGTAGACGGTGATCCGGTTCTCGCCGTTGAGCCAGAGCTGGCCGCGATAGTCCCGCCTGCCGCCGCGGCTCTCGTAGAGAAGCGCGCCGTCCGGGGTGAAGATGTTGAAATGCACCGCAGGCGAGTCGGTCTGGAGCTGCGCCGTCAGGAACTGCTTTTCGCGAGCACCGAGCCGGTAGTTCACCGCGGCTCCGGGGGCGAGGGTCGATCTCAGCACCGCGCCGCTTGTGCCGGGGGCGAACTGGACCTGCTGCTCGCGGGTCTCGGGTTCGGCCACGCGTGGCGGCGGGGCAGAGCCTTCGCGAAGGTAGCGCCCGGCAACCCAGCCGGTCAGAGACCCTTCGGTCGCCGCGACCTGACACCAACGCTGTCCCTCGGCCATCCGACAACCCATGTTGCGCAGGATCGCCCCCTCGGGGAACCGCCCGAGGATCGCCGCCCCGGTCGAGGGCCCCGCGCGCAGGTTCAGCGGATCGTTGATGTCGCCGGTCTGGACCTCCCAGAAATCGGGCCCGCCCTGCAGCCCGTCGGCATAATCGCCCTGCACGATCGCGCCGGTCTTCCCGGTGATCCCGATCCGGATGTCGAAATTCGCAACCTCGTCGCGCCGGGCCGCCGAGCGCATCATGTAGACCGAGATCTTGTAGGTTCCCGAACTGGGCAGCGTGCCTTTGTAGTGGTTCAGCTCGGGCGTTAACTGGCTGGTCATGATCGCCTGATCGCCCGGGCCGCTCCCGGGACCGTAGAGGTTGAAATACGTGGCGGTGTGGTTCGTGGACAGCTTGATATCGATCGTCTGTCCGGCCTCGGCGCCGATCGTGTAGATCACGCTGTCATAGCCCTTGATGCGATCGCTCAGAACCGCGTTATCCGCTCCGGCTGAGAAATAGACCGGAACCTCGCGCATCTCCTCGGCAAGGACAGGTGTGGTGAATGACAAAGCCGCGACGAAGACATAACCCAGAAACCGGTTCATACCGATCCTCCCTCTTTGGTTTATGGCGCGCGTCATCGGGGAGTGTAGCACGAAAATCGTACAGAGGCGCGGGGTCAGGCAGTGCCGATCTGCGGGCGTCCCAAATAGGCCCGCAGATGGGGCAGGGCGGCAAGTTGCACCGCGATCAGGATCAGCGCGACCGGCCAGATCACCAGCGCGCCGGGCGCGGCGAGTGTGATCAGCGGGACCGCGATCAACACGAGTGCGGTCGTCAGCGCGGCGCGGCCCACCTGAGGCAGCGCCATGACCCGTGACAGCCGCCAGAGCGCCACGCCAAGACCGATCGCCTCGCCCGCGACCCCGAGCCAGATCACCGGCACGACCGAGCCGGTCTCAATCAGCGCCCAATAGCTCAGCGGCAGCACCCCGATCCGGGGCAGGTTCCCCCAAAAGCCGTTATCGGTCTGCCCCGCCGAGAGCGCGACCGTGCTCGGCCCGTTCTTGATCGCGCGGAGCGCATTCATCAGCGCGAAGGGGATCAGGAGCGGCAGGAGGTTTGCATATTTCGCCCCCAGAAGGGCCGTGACGACGAGCGGTCCGATCAGGACCGTGCCCAGCAGCAGGATCGATCCGGTGAGGAACATCCCCTCGAAGGTCGCCCCGGCAAGCTGGCGATGCGCGGAGGCGTCCGCACGGCCATGCGCGGCCGAAAGTTTCGGCAGAAAGAGGTTCTGCACCGATTTCGCGCCGATCAACGTGGGCGTCAGCGTCAGCGTCATGCCCATCGCGAAGATCGCCAGCGCCTCCATCCCCGCCAGTCGCCCGACGATGATCTTGTCGCCCTGAAAGACCAGATACATCAGGGCCGCATTGGCCAGAAGCGGCGCGCCGAAACGCAGGTTCGCGCGCATCTCGGTGCGGTCGAGGCGCGGGCGGTAGCGGCGCTCGGCCATCAGGTGCGAGACCAGAACGCCGAGGGCCGCGTGCAGCAGGATCGCCCAAAGCGCTACCTGCCAGTCGTCGAAGAGGCGCGAGAGCGGCCAGATCGCGATCAGCGCGGCCAGTGCGGGCAGGGCGCCTGTCAGTAGCATCGGGCGGTAGTGGCCCCTGCGCTGGGCGCGGTGGATGTCGAAATGCTGCGCCGCCGTCAGGAGCGGCACAAGCGCGAGCCAGCGATAGGCAGATGCGGCCTCTGGGATCGCGAGGAAGCCTGCGATCGGCCCGGCCAGTACGAACAGCGCCGCCGCCGCGATCACGCCGCGCAGCAGTTGGAAACCTTGCAGTGCCGCCTGAAACGCCGGGTCGTCGCCGCGCTTCGACTGCACGATCTGCTGCTGCAGCCCCAGCGTCGAGCCCATCTCGATCACCGCCATCACCATCGCGAAAGTCGCGGCCACGCCGTAATCGGCCACCGGGATCAGCCGCGCGATCGCGAGGTTGCGCGCGAGCATCAGCGCCGAGGTGGCGGCGTTCCCGCTGAGAATGAGGATCGCGGTGCGAAGCATGTACTGTCCGATATGGCGCGGGGTTTGGCCGCCCGCGCATGTTTTGCGCCCATAATCCCGCCCGAGGGGCCGTCGGGTCAAGCGCGCTGTGGCGGCTGTGGCTTGACGGCCACGTCACGCGCGCCGACCGACCCAGCCAAGCCTTGCCAGATTCACGGCTTTGCTGTTCAACTCCTTGAAAAACCAGATCGGCCGAGCATGACCCATCACAGCCCCATTTCGACGCCTTCGAGCGAGGCGCTCGCCCATGTCGCGGCGGGCGATCTCTGCGCGGGCTGCGGGCTGTGCGCCGGGGTGGCGCCGGATGAGATCGCGATGGCGCCCGATGCGCGCGGCTTCCTGCGCCCGGTGCAAAGCGCCGAGATCAGCGCACGGGCAGAGACTGCCATCGCCGCGTGCTGCCCGGGCCTGGGCCAGAGCGCGCAGCGCGTGGCGCCCGGAGAGGAACCGCTCTGGGGGCGGTTCATGGAGATGAAAGCGGGCCATGCCACCGACGCGGACCTGCGCCATGCGGGAGCCTCAGGCGGGGCGCTCTCGGCGCTGGCGCTGCATCTGCTGCAATCGGGCCGCGTCGATGCCATCGCCCAGATCGAGCCCGATCCAGACAACCCGATCGGCAACCGGATGCGGCTCAGCACCACGCGCGACGAGGTTCTGGGGGCGGCGGGCTCGCGCTATGCGCCCTCGGCGCCGCTGGCGGACCTGTCGACGCTGATCGCGGATGGGCGGCGCTTCGCGGTGATCGGAAAGCCTTGCGATGCGGTGGCTTTGCGGGCGCTGGTCGCGCGCGATCCGAAACTTGCGCGGAGTTTCCCGGTGATCCTGTCCTTCTTCTGCGCTGGCGTTCCCAGTGCAGAGGGCGCGCGGGAGTTGCTGGCGGAGATGGGCGCGCCCGAGGAGCAGCTCGCGGGCCTGCGCTATCGCGGCAATGGCTGGCCGGGCAAGACGGTGGCCGAGCTGCATGATGGCTCCACCCGTGAGACGAGCTATCACGCGGCCTGGGGCGGGGTGCTCTCGCGCCACGTCCAGCACCGCTGCAAGATTTGCGCCGATGGTACCGGCGTGGCCGCCGATCTGGTCTGCGCCGATGCGTGGGAGGCCGACGATGCGGGCTATCCGCTGTTCGAGGAGGCGCCGGGACGCAGCCTGATCGTGGCGCGCACGCGCTTGGGGGCCGAGATATTGGCCGAAGCCGAAACGGCAGGAGCCGTGGAAACCACGCTGTTCGATGTGGCGGAGCTGGCCGCGATCCAGCCCGGCCAGCGCGAACGCCGCCGCGCCCTTTTTGCGCGTCTCGCCGCGCTCAAACTGATGGCCCGCCCGATCCCGCGCTACGAGGGGATGAACCTGCGCGCCTGCGCGCTGCAAAACCCGGTCACGCGGAACCTGCGCAATTTCGCAGGCACGGTCCGACGTGTGTTGCGGGGCCGAAAATGAGCCGCACGCTGCGCGTCTGCCTGATCTTCCACTCGACGCGTTCGGACAATCTTGGCGTCGGCGCGCTGACCGTGTCGGAGATCGCCCTGCTGCGCGATCTTGCTGCCAAGGCAGGGCGCGAGATCGCGATCACCGTGCTCGACTGGAAGGACCGGCGCACGCCTTATGTGGCGGGCGACGACTTGCGGCTGATCGAGGTGGATGGCGCTTTCCTGAAATCTCCCAAAGGGTTGTGGGCCGAAGTTAAGGTAGCCGATCTGGTGATCGACATTGGCGGCGGCGACAGTTTCGCCGACATCTACGGCACCTCGCGGCTGGTGAAGATGTTCTGGATGAAGTTCGCCACCCATCTCGCGGGCACGCCTCTGGTGGTCGCGCCGCAGACCGTGGGGCCGTTCACCAAGGGCTGGTCGAAGCGGCTGGCGCGGATGAGCCTCAACCGTTCGGCTTTGGTGGCGGTGCGCGACGAACGCTCGCGCGCGGCGCTGGACGATCTGGGCTATCGCGGCGCGCCGGTTCTGGCCTCCGATCTGGCGCTGCGGCTGCCCTATGACCCGCCCGCGCCGCGTGACGGTGGTCCGGTGCGCGTGGGTATCAACGTCTCGGGGCTGCTGATGGCGGGGGGTTATCACGGGGGCAATGATTTCGGGATGGCGCTGGATTATCCCGCGCTGATCGCGCGCGCGATCGACTGGTTCAAGGGGCAGGGGGCCGAGGTCCATCTGGTCCCGCATGTGATCGTGCCCGAAGGCCCGATGGTGATCGAGGATGACCTGCGCGCCTGTAAGACGCTGGCGGCCGAGCATGATGTGATCTGCGCGCCCGCCTTCGCAAGCCCGTCCGAGGCGAAGAGCTATATCGCGGGGCTCGATTTCTTCACCGGCGCACGGATGCATGCCTGTATCGCGGCGTTCTCGTCCGGTGTCGCTGTGGTGCCGCTCGCCTATAGCCGCAAATTCGCGGGGCTGTTCGGCGCGCTGGGATATGACCACACAGTCGATGCGACCTCGGCGGATGCGGATGCAGTGATGGCGGCGCTGGAGCAAGGGTTCGCTGATCGCGACAGCCTCGCGGCAGAGGCGAAGGTGGCGCTGGCGCGCGGGATCGACCGGCTTGCGGCTTACGACGCGGAGCTGCTTGAGTTGATGAAGGCGCTGTGATGGCCGAGGCCGCGATCATCATCCCGCATTACAACGACGTCACGCGGCTCATGCGCTGCCTCGAGACGCTTGCGCCGCAGCTCGACGCGCGTTGCGAGCTGCTGGTGGTCGACAATGGCTCGACCGATGATCTGGCCCCCGTCCGCGCCGCCTATCCCGACCTTCGGATCGTGACCGAGACCAAGAAGGGCGCGGCAGAGGCCCGCAATCGCGGGGTGGCGGAGACGACGGCGGCGCGGCTGTTCTTCATCGACAGCGATTGCGTGGCCGACCCGGACTGGATCGCGACCGCCTTCGCCGTGGCCGGGCAGGGCGATCTGGTTGGCGGGCACGTCTTCGTGTTCGACGAGACCCCGCCGCCGCGATCCGGCGCAGAGGCTTTCGAGACCGTCTTCGCCTTCGATTTTCGCCGCTATATCGAGGAGAAGGGCTTCTCCGGCACCGGTAACCTGCTGACCCGGCGCGATGTCTATGAAGCCACCGGCCCCTTCATCGCGGGGCTGTCGGAGGATCTCGACTGGTGCCGTCGGGCGACCGCGAAGGGCTATTCGCTGATCTATGCCGACGGGCTGCGCGTGGGCCATCCGTCACGGCAGGACTGGGCGGCGCTGTCGCGCAAATGGCGCCGGCTGACCGAGGAAGGCTTCGGCGTGAATGGATCAAAACTGCCCGCGCGGCTGCGCTGGGGGGCGAAGGCGCTCTTGATGCCCGTCTCGATCCTCGCCCATCTGCCCAAGGTGCTGCGCCACCCCGACCTGCGCGACGCGACCGAGCGGTGGCGCGCCGTGGCGACGCTCGCGAGACTGCGGCTCGCGCGGATGGGCTGGATGCTGCGGCAGGCGATTTTCGGGCGGCTTTAGCGGCGCGAAGGCCACAATGGCGATGTGCAAGGTTTAATCTGGGTTAAAGCGCTTGCTGCGTCGATCTTCCTCACGCTAGCGTGACGTCAAGATATCAGAGCCGCAAAAAGTGGCCCGGAACAGGCAGGCAGCGATGGAGCAGATCGCATTCACCACGAGGCATGCAGCCCGCGTCGGACGGCGTGGGCTTTTGGCCGTCGGTCTTCTCGTACTCGGGGCGCTGCCCGCACTGGCGCGCGACTGGCAGGTCTCGGATACGGCCGGGCTGGCGCGGATCGGGGCGAAGCTGGAGCCGGGCGACACGGTTCTGATCGCGCCGGGCGACTATGACGCGCTCGATCTGCGGGGGCTGACAGGGCGCGAGGATGCGCCGATAACCTTCCGCTCTGCCGATCCGGGCAACCGGGCGGTGATCGCGCAGATGAACCTGCGGGAAGTCAGCCATGTCGTGATCGAGGCCGTGACCTTCGATTACCGTTACACCGAGGGCGACCGATCCAACTTCCGCCCGTTTCAGGTCTTCACCACCCGCGATCTGACGATCCGCAATGCGCTGTTCGATGGGGACCTCGCCCCCGCCGATCCCGATCTGATTGAGCAGGGCCCGCTGCCCACGGCCTTCGGGCTGGCGGTGCGCGCCTCGACCGGGATCACGGTCGAGCGGTCCGAGTTTCGTCGCTTTTATCGCGGCGCGATCTTCACCGACTGCACCGATCTGGTGGTGGTCGCCAACGACATACATGACATGCGGATGGACGGGCTGAACTTCGCCCAGATCGAACGCGCAGAGATCGCAAACAACCACATTCACGATTTTCGCCGTGCGGTCGCGTCTGGCGATCATGCCGACATGATCCAGTTCTGGACCGCCGGGACCGAACGGCCCAGCCGTGACATCGCGATCACGAACAACCTGCTCAATTCCGGCGAGGGCGGCTTCACCCAGTCGATCCTGATGCGCAACGAGCTGGTCGATCGCGGCAAGGCGGGCGCGGAGATGTTCTACCGCAATGTCGAGATCAGCGGGAACGTCATCATCAACGCCCATCTGCACGGGATCACGGTGGGCGAGGCGGAGGGCGTGAAGATCGCCAACAACACGCTCATCCATGACGTCTATTCCGAGGGCGAGAAACGCGATCCGGTTCTCTGGATCCCGCAGATCCGCGTGGCGCGCGATGCCCGCGCCGTGGAGATCGCCCGCAATGCGGTGAGCGAGATCGCAGGCCCGGCGGGGCAGCCCGACTGGAAGCTCCGCGACAACCTGCTGATTCAGGACATCACGCCGCAGCGGGCGAGCTATTACGACCAGCTCTTCGTCGCCGCGCGCACCGGTGCGCCGCGTGAGATCATGAATTACGCCTATCTTCCGGGTGGGGCTTTGGCCGGGAGCGGGATCGGTGCGCCGATGCTCGATATCCTCGGCGGTCCGGACGCGTTCCAGCCGGTCATGCGGTTCGCGCGCAGCGACGGCGGCGGCACCACGCTGCAATTCGACGCGAGCGAGAGTGTGCTGCCCGAAGGGGTGGCCCCTGCCGAGGTTGCCTATCGCTGGGGGATCGACGGGCAGACCAGTCTCGAGGGCGCGCAGGTGCCGGTGGGCTTCCGCATGCCGGGGCGGCACAAGGTGACGCTGTCGCTAACGCTGCCCGACGGGCGGAGCGCGCAGAGCAGCGGCTATGTCATGGTCCGCGATGACCGTATCCTCAGCTATGACCCCGAGCTGGGCCGTGTGATCTCGCATGCCGGGGCGCAGCCGGAGGCGCTCGACTCGATCCCGCTCAGCCCCGGCGCGCTGGAATTCGGGCTCGGTGGCGGGGCCGTGGTGATCCCGCGCGAGATGGTCGCGCCGCTCTACGGGGCGGATCGCTTCGCGCTGCATATGAAGCTGCGCGCGGTGGGCGATTACAAATCCGCCGGAGAGCTATTGCGGCTGCATCAGTCGCTGATCGTGCGGGTGACCGGGCGCGGCACGTTCGAGGTCGAGTTCTGGCCCGAGAGCGGGCAGCGGCTATTCCTGCGCACCAAGCGCGTGCCGATCTATGACGGCAAGTGGCACGACATCACCTTCCGCTACGCCTCGGAAGACAGCCGTTTCGAGGTGCTTTCGGGCGAGGAGGTGATCGGCAAGGGCTCCGTGTCTGGGCGGCTCAAGCCGATGGAGTATTGGGGCCTCGCGCTGGGCAATCCCTTCGGCAAGGGAAGCTTCCACGGCGAGATCGAGGCGCTTGATCTGACCGCGAGCCGCCCGGCGGTGAGCGGGGCGATGCGCTGATGCGCGCCGGGGCGATTGGCAGTGTCACTCCGCAACGTGCGCGCCCGACAAGCCGCGCGGGCGGGCGATCCCGTATCGCCGAGACCGCCGCGCTCGCGACCGCGAAACTGCCGTGGCCGGTGCTGCTGTTCGTGCTGTCGATCCTGCTGCCCTTCAAGTTCAACCTCGGCCCGCTTGCGATCACCGGGAGCCGCCTTGTGCTGATGGCCTTCATCCTGCCCGCCTTCGCGCGGGTCTTCAGCGGGCGGGCAGGGCGGATACTGCCGGTCGATTGGCTGTTCCTGTTCCATGCGCTGTGGCTGTCGGTCGCGCTGGCGGTGAACAACCCCGACCGGGTGATCCAGCAGGCGGGCTCGGTCGGGCTGGAGGTTCTGGGCGGCTACCTGATCGGGCGCGCCTATATCCGCTCGCGCGAGGATTTCGCGGCGCTGGGCAAGGTGCTGATCTGGTCGGTGCTGATCCTGACGCCCTTCTCGCTTTACGAGACGAAGACCGGCACGACCCTGATCCCGACGCTGATCGACAAGCTGCCGGGGATGGGCACGATCACCTACAACTTTCAGGAGCCGCGCCTGGGGCTGGAGCGGGTGCAGGGCCCCTTCGCGCATCCGATCCATTTCGGGCTCTATTGCTCGGTCGTTTTCGCCTTCGCCTTCGTGGCCT
This sequence comes from Thioclava sediminum, assembly GCF_002020355.1. GTDB lineage: Bacteria > Pseudomonadota > Alphaproteobacteria > Rhodobacterales > Rhodobacteraceae > Thioclava > Thioclava sediminum. The sequence goes on along the minus strand of NZ_MPZV01000005.1, from coordinate 252,271 downwards.
TCGACGGGATCAAGTCGCTGGGCTGGCGGGTGGTGGCGAGCGGACTGATCCTGCTCAACGGCTTTCTTGCGCTCTCCTCGGGGGCGCTTCTCTCGCTGCTGCTGCAGCTGGGGCTGATCGGCTGGTACATCACGTTCGTGCGGATCGAATGGCGCTGGTGGCTGCTGACGGGGCTGTGTGCCTTCGCCTATGTTACGGTCGACCTGCTGTCGAACCGCTCGCCGATCATGGTGTTTCTTAGCTACGCGACCTTCTCGGCCCATACCGCCTATTGGCGCACGATCATCTTCGACTGGGGGCTGAAGAATGTCTGGGCCAACCCGATCTTCGGCATCGGGCTGAATGACTGGGTGCGGCCGTGGTATATGTATTCCGGCTCGATGGATAATTTCTGGCTGGTGATGGCGGTGCGCTATGGCATCCCGGGCTTCCTGCTGGTCACGAGTGGCTATGTCTGGGGGCTGTTCAAGGTGATGTTCCGCGATTTCAGCGGCGATCCGCGAATGCAGAATTTCCGCCGCTCCTGGGTGTTCACCTTCGCGGGGATGACCTTCACGCTCTGCACCGTCTATGTCTGGGAGTCGATCTACGCCTTCACCTTCTTCCTGTTCGGGGCAGGCATGTGGATGCTGACCGAGGCGGTGAAGGAGCGGGCCGATGAACCCGAGGACGCGGCACGGCCTGAGGCGCGCGGTACCAGCTACACGCGGTTTGCGCAGACGCATCGGCGGGGCGATTAACGCCCGATCTTCGCCCGTGTATCGGGGCTGAGCGCGGCCAGCACCGCTCCGGGCGGCGCCATCCCGAAGAAGCCCCGCAAGAGCGCTGCGGCTTCCGCCCCATGCCCCTGGGCCCGCAATTGCGCGGCTTTCGCCAGCGACCACGCCGCACCGCCGATCAGCCCGGCGGGGAAATGGCGGCGCAGGAACATCGCCCGCGCGCGATGCTTGAAATATTGCGAGAACGGCGAGGCGACCGAGCCCATCCGCTGCGAGCCGATCGCCGTGCCCGCGACGTGATGTACGACCGCGCGTTCGCAATAGGAGATCGGCAGATCGCCCCGCCGCAGCGCCCAATCGACCTCTTCGTAGTAAAGGAAATAGTCTTCTGTCATCGGCCCTGCACGCTCGAGATGGGCGCGGGTCGCGACGAGGCTCGCGCCGGTGACGAAATCGATCTGGGAGGGGTCCGGGGCGGGGCTGTCCGCGGAGGCGAACTGGTTCAGGTTATGGGTGATCCCGGTGCGCCGGTCGATCACCCCACCGTCGATCTGGATCTTGTCGGGCGCGTCGCCATAGACCACCCGATGCGCGATCATCGCGGCGCCTCGCGGTCCGGGATCATGCGAGGCGAGAAGGGCAGGCGTCTCGGGCGGCACCACGCAATCGGGGTTGAGCAGCCAGAACCGGTCAAGCGCGGGATTGGCCGCGAGCCGCGCGAGGCCCAGATTGACGCCCGCAGCAAACCCGCCATTGCTCCCCGCCTCGATCAGCGCAATGCCATCCTGACCCGCCTCCGCTGCCCCCATCAGATCGGGAACGGCTGCGCGGATCACCTCCACCGTGTCATCGGGCGAGGCATTGTCGACTACCACCACATGCAGCGCCACGCCGGTCGCCGCCCGCAGCGAGGCGATGCAGGCCGCGATCACGTCCGAGGATCGATAGGTGACAATGACGACACCCAGAGCGGGATCGGTGGCGGGACGCGGCTCGGCCATGTCGCTCTGGCTCAGGCCCCGCGCGAGAGGGCTGCGACCCCGGTGCGGGCCACTTCGGCCAGACCCAGCGGGCGCATCAGATCGGCGAAAGCGTCGATCTTCTCCGGCGTGCCGGTGATCTCGAAGACAAAGCTCTCCAGCGTCGAGTCGACCACATTGGCGCGGAAGATCTCGGCCAGACGCAGCGCTTCGATGCGCTTGTCGCCCGTGCCCGCAACCTTGATCAGCGCCAGTTCGCGCTCGACCGGGTAGCCCTCGACGGTCAGGTCCTTCACTTCGTGAACCGGCACGATCCGGCCCAGTTGCGCCTTGATTTGGTCGATCACGTTCTCGGTGCCGCGGGTGACGACGGTGATCCGGCTGCGATGGCCCTTATGGTCCACCTCGGCCACGGTCAGGCTGTCGATGTTGTAGCCCCGGCCCGAGAACAGCCCGATCACGCGGGCCAGAACGCCCGCCTCGTTATCCACGATCACGGCGAGCGTATGGCTGCGCTCAATCTGGTCGTGGCTGTCGCGCAGGTCGTAAGCGGAATGGCTCGAGGAGCCTTTCTTGATCTTCAGAGCGGCCATTGCCTCTCTCCTTTTCCTAGTTCGGACCCGATCTTCGGCTTGGTCCAAATATCCCGGGGGTCCGGGGGCAGCGCCCCCGGCGTCGCTCACACCAGCGCCGCGCCTTCCTTGAAGACATCGGCATCGGCCGCCAGCAGCATCTCGTTATGCGGCTTGCCGGACGGGATCATCGGGAAGCAGTTCTCGTGCTTCTCCACGAGGCAGTCGAACAGCACCGGGCCGTCATGCTTGATCATCTCCATGATCGCATCGTCGAGATCGGCGGGGTCGGAGACCTGCATCCCCTTCCAGCCGAAGCTCTCGGCGAGCTTCACGAAATCGGGCAGGCTTTCCGACCAGCTATGCGAGTAGCGCTCGCCATGCAGCAGTTCCTGCCACTGGCGGACCATGCCCAGACGCTCGTTGTTGAGGATGAACTGCTTGACCGGCACGCGGAACTGGGTCGCGGTGCCCATCTCCTGCATGTTCATCAGCCAGCTCGCCTCGCCCGCCACGTTGATCACGAGGCTCTCGGGATGGGCGATCTGCACGCCGATCGAAGCCGGGAAGCCGTAACCCATCGTGCCCAGACCCCCGGAGGTCATCCAGCGGTTCGGGTCCTCGAAGCCGAGGAACTGCGCGGCCCACATCTGATGTTGGCCGACCTCGGTGGTGATGTAGCGATCCATGCCCTTGGTCAGCTCTTCGAGCCGCTGCAGGGCATATTGCGGTTTGATCGTCTTTTCCGAGTTGGTGTAGGCGAGGCAGTTCACCTTCTTCCACTCGGCGATCTTCTTCCACCATTTCTCGATCGCGGGCTTGTTCACTTTGCGTCCGCGCGATTTCCAGACCTTGAGCACGTCTTCGAGCACATGGCCGATGTCGCCGAGGATCGGCAGGTCGACGGCGATGATCTTGTTGATCGAGGAGGCGTCGATATCGACATGCACCTTGGTCGATTTCGGCGAGAAGTCCGCCACGCGGCCGGTGATCCGGTCGTCGAAGCGCGCGCCGAGGTTGATCATCAGGTCGCAGCCATGCATCGCGAGGTTGGCTTCATAGAGACCGTGCATCCCGAGCATGCCGAGCCAATTCTTGCCCGAGGCGGGGTAGGCGCCCAGACCCATCAGGGTCGAGGTGATCGGGAAGCCGGTCGCGTCCACCAGTTCGCGCATCAGCTGGCTCGCGGCGGGGCCCGAGTTGATCACGCCGCCGCCGGTATAGAAGACCGGTTTCTCGGCGGTCTCGATTAGCTCGACCAGCTTGGTGATCGCGTCGAGATCGCCCTTCACCTGCGGCTGGTAATGGTCGACCTTCGCGGCTTTCGGCTCGGTATAGGTGGCCACCGCGAATTGCACGTCCTTGGGCATGTCGATCAGCACCGGGCCGGGACGGCCCGAGGTCGCCACGTGGAAGGCCTGATGGATCGTCTCGGAGAGTTTCGCGGGGTCCTTCACCAGCCAGTTATGCTTGGTGCAGGGGCGGGTGATGCCCACCGTGTCGGCCTCCTGGAAACCATCGGTGCCCACGAGGAAGGTCGGCACCTGTCCCGACAGCACGATCAGCGGGATCGAGTCCATCAGCGCGTCGGTCAGCCCGGTCACCGCATTGGTCGCGCCCGGGCCCGAGGTCACAAGCGCCACGCCCGGCTTGCCGGTCGAGCGCGCATAGCCTTCGGCCATGTGGATTGCGGCCTGCTCGTGGCGGACGAGGATGTGACGGATGTCGTTTTGCTGGAAAATCTCGTCATAGATCGGAAGGACCGCGCCGCCCGGATAGCCGAAAATTACTTCGACCCCGTGATCCTTCAGCGCCTGAACCACCATCTTCGCGCCGGTCATCTGCCGTGCCATATGCTCACTCCATCCTTGCGCGAGGGCCACGCCGCCCACCGCTAACTCTCAAGCATCCACCTGTCCAAGAAAAAGCCCCCGGCTTTGAGGCGGGGGCGCATGGGAACCTTCATGGTTGTACCGTTACCGGCCCATGCGCTTGGCTCCTACGACGACAAGAAGAATCGCATCCATTGCGGATCCCTTTCGGACTGCTTTGCGCGGACATTAGGATCGGGCGTTGGGGGCGTCAATGCCCAAACGCTGAATAAAATGTCGCGGGCGGCGGAATTTCCTTCCCGATTATTGCGCGCCGCGACCTGCGAGTCGCAACTTTGAGAAACCGGAAGGGGCTCCCGAGCCGGGTGCCGCGGGGGCAGTCGCGGTGAATTGATCTCGTTGACGCTTGGTCAGTCGCGATATCGGGCTCAGAGGCGGGGCTTTAAGGCCGATCTGGTCAAGTGAACAGACCAGATGGAGCCTTAATTGCTTGACCTTTCTCCCCCACTCGGCCAATCACGGGCAAAGCCTCGCGCAGGCTTTCGGGACAAATTTAGGGAGGAAGTGAGATGGGCGCTTTGCTGGCCCTTTCACGCGCGATCGACCGGATAAACGAGACCATCGGCAAGGCGGTGTCGTGGCTTATTCTGGTGTCGGTCCTCGTGAGTGCGACCAACGCCATTGTACGCAAAGCCTTCGACATGTCGTCGAACGCTTGGCTGGAACTGCAATGGTATCTTTTCGGCGCGGCGTTTCTGGGCGCTGCCGCTTACACGCTCAAGCAAAACGAGCATATCCGCATCGACATCATCTATGGTGCGTTCTCGCGGAAGGTGCAGCACTGGATCGATCTGCTCGGGCATATCTTCTTCCTGATGCCGTTCGTTCTGCTGATGCTGTTCAAGCTGACGCCCTTCGTGATGATCTCGATCCGCTCGGGCGAGATGTCGACGAACTCGGGCGGTCTGATCCTGTGGCCGGCCAAGCTTCTGCTGCTGATCGGCTTCTGGCAGCTGTTCTTCCAAGGCGTGTCCGAGATCATCAAGAAGATCGGCGTGATGCGTGGGTTGATCGAGGATCCCCATGCCGACAGCGCGGGCCATCACGGCCATGATCCCATCGCCGAAGAGGAGGGTCTGTAATGCTCGAGCTTATCGCTCAGAACATGGCCCCGATCATGTTCGTCTCGCTGATCATCTTCCTGCTGATCGGCTATCCCGCGGCCTTCGCGCTTGCGGCCAACGGTCTTTTGTTCTTCGTCATCGGCGTTGAACTGTCGGGTTACTCCGGCGGGACGATCAATCTTGACTGGCCGTTGTTGAATGCGATGCCGCAACGGTTCTACGGGGTCTTGTCGAACGAGACCTTACTTGCGATTCCATTCTTCACATTCATGGGCATCGTGCTCGAAAAATCGGGCATGGCCGAAGATCTCCTCGACACGATCGGTCAGCTGTTCGGCCCGGTGCGCGGCGGTCTCGCCTATGCGGTGATCATCGTGGGCGCGCTTCTGGCGGCGACCACAGGCGTCGTTGCGGCCTCGGTGATCGCGATGGGCCTGATCTCGCTGCCGATCATGTTGCGCTATGGCTATGATCGGAAGGTGGCCACAGGTGTCATTGCGGCGTCAGGGACACTGGCGCAGATCATCCCGCCGTCGCTCGTGCTGATCGTTCTGGCTGACCAGCTGGGCGTTTCGGTGGGCGACATGTACAAGGGCGCGCTGATCCCCGGTATGGTGCTGACCGGCATCTACCTCGGCTATGTGCTCGTGATGTCGATCATCAAGCCGAAGTCGATGCCCGCTCTGCCGAAAGAGGCGCGCACGCTGGGCTCTGGCGTGATGTCGCTTTTGGTGGCGCTGGCCGGTGCCGTCGCGATCTTCATCTTCGCCGAGAAGTATTTCGAGGCGAGCGGGTCGAGCGTCAACAACTCCGAGATCCTCGCAGCCGGTGTGGCCGTGATCGCGATCTATATCGTGGCGTTGCTGGACAAGGCGCTGAAAACCAACCTGATGAGCCGTCTGGCCCAGCAGGTGGTGATCGTGCTGATCCCGCCGCTGGCGCTGATCTTCCTCGTGCTGGGCACGATCTTCCTCGGCGTCGCGACGCCCACCGAAGGCGGCGCAATGGGCGCGGTCGGCGCGCTGGTGCTGTCGGCGGTGAAGAAGCGTCTGACCTTCCCCGTCGTGCGTGACGCGCTGGCGGCGACGACGCGCCTGTCGGCCTTCGTGCTGTTCATCCTGCTGGGCGCGCGGGTCTTCTCGCTCACCTTCTACGGGGTGAACGGGCAGGTCTGGGTCGAGCATCTGCTGACCTCGCTTCCGGGTGGCCAATTGGGCTTCCTGATCGTGGTGTCGTTCCTGGTGTTCTTCCTCGCCTTCTTCCTCGATTTCTTCGAGCTGGCCTTCATCATCGTGCCGCTTCTGGCGCCTGCCGCGCAGGCGCTGGGGATCGACCTGATCTGGTTCGGGGTGATCCTGGGCGTGAACATGCAGACCTCGTTCATGCACCCGCCATTCGGCTTCGCGTTGTTCTACCTGCGCTCGGTCGCGGCCAAGGTGCCCTATATCGACAAGGTCACCGGCAAGAAGATGGAGCCGGTGAAGACCTCGCAGATCTACTGGGGCGCCATTCCCTTCGTGTTCATCCAGGTTGCGATGATTGCCATCGTGATCGCCTTCCCGGCCATGGTGATGCACTACAAGGGGCCGCAGGTGGATCTGAAGGATGTCGAGATCAAGCTGCCGCAGATGCCGGGCATGGGCGATGGGGGCGGCCTCGGTGGCCTGCCGTCGCTGGCGCCTCTGGGGGGCTCGACCTCTGGCGGGTCGGGCTCGAGCTCGGGAAGCGCGGCTCCGGGCGGGCTGCCTCCGCTTCCCACACCGGGCAGCAACTGAACGACCGGAAAATGAAAGATCGGGGCGGCCTTCAGGGGCCGCCCCTTTTTTATAGAGAGAGAGTGGAGGGCGAGGGATGCGGTATCCTCTTTTCGTTATTGTCGGGGTTTCGTTGCTTGCGCTGGCGGGCTGCGGCGAGACCAAGGAGCAGCGCGCGGCGACGGGCGGCGTGGCCGGTCTCGTGGTGGCGGGACCTGTCGGAGCGGTTGTCGGAGCCGGGCTCGGCGTAGTGACCCGCAAGAATTGACGACCAGCTATTCGCGGTACTTGGGAACCGCAGCGGGCGTTTCGGCGTCTTGTCCTTGAGGAAGCCGCGCATTGCGGCTGCTATCGAAAGGACGAGAAGATGCGAATTGCGACGATCTTGATGGCGGGCGGCCTGCTGGTTTCGCTCGCGGCATGTGGTGACAACGCGACCGAACGTGCAGCCACCGGCGGTGTCGGCGGCCTCGTGGTTGCAGGTCCGGTTGGTGCGGTGGCCGGTGCCACGGTTGGCGCGGCCACGACGAAGTGAGTTTTGTGACCAGACCAAGAGAAAAGGCCCCGGGGCGCGAACCCCGGGGCCTTCTCAATTCATACGAGACGCAGCTCAGAGCTTGAGGTTGCCCGCAGCCTGCTGACGCATCATGAAGTAGTCAGAGTTGAACTCCGACAGCTGCCACCAGCCATAGGCATCGTTGCGGAAGCCGAACTGGCTGTCGTAGATCTTCTTGAACGCTGCGTTCGAGCTGTTGATCTCGGCATAGACCTCGTTGGCCGCATTGAAGCAGGCTTCGAGGATTTCCTGGCTGAACGGACGCAGCTGCGCGCCTTGGCCCAGCAGCTTCTTCAGCGCGCTCGGGTTCTTGTAGTCATAGGACGCCATCATGTCCGAGTTCGCCGCCTGCGTCGCCGCCGTCAGCGCGATCTTGTAGGCCTCGGGCAGTTGGTCATAGGCGTTCTTGTTGAACATGGCGTGCAGACAGGCGCCACCTTCCCACCAGCCGGGATAGTAGTAATAGGGCGCGACCTTGTAGAAGCCGAGCTTCTCGTCATCGTACGGGCCGACCCATTCAGTGGCGTCGATCGTGCCTTTTTCGAGCGACGGGTAGATGTCGCCACCCGCGATCTGCTGCGGCACCACACCGAGCTTCTCGACGACCTTGCCGCCGAAGCCACCGATGCGCATTTTCACGCCCTTCATGTCTTCGACGGTGTTGATTTCCTTACGGAACCAGCCGCCCATCTGGGCACCGGTATTGCCGCACGGGAAGGCCGTGATGTTGTAGTTCGAATAGAACTCGTTCATCAGGTCGTTGCCGCCGCCATAGTAGAACCAGGCGTTCTGCATGCGCATGTTCAGGCCAAACGGCACTGCGGTCGCGAAGGCGAAGGTCGGATCTTTACCCCAGTAGTAGTAGGAGGCGGTGTGGCAGGCCTCGACGGTGCCGTTCGACACCGAGTCCATCGCCTGCAGGCCGGGGACGATTTCGCCCGCCGCGAAGACCTGAATGTTGAATTTCCCGTCGGTCATGCCCTTGACGTAATTCGCCATCGTCTCGGCGGCGCCGTAGATCGTGTCGAGCGATTTCGGGAAAGACGAGGTCATGCGCCACGTCACAGTAGGGGTTTCTTGCGCAATAGCCGGTGCGGCGAGCGCGCTACCTGCAGCTGCGGCTGCCCCGCCAAGCGCACCTTTGCGCAGGAAAGAACGACGATCCATATGGTTTCCTCCCAAGTCGTGGATGTCTGTCAATTTTTCTGACCACACCGCTCCATTATTAGCGTTCCCTCCGGCGTGGGCATTGTGGTCACAATACTTGACCGGTTCCGCGTGTAAACCGACCTGCAAGTAATTTTATGTCGCATATGGTCACAGTTTCGAAAGCTTGCTGCAGTGTGGCAATGCAGGCGCAGAATATCCGTTGGGTATCTTCGGTCGTCAGGGCATAGAAAAAGCCCCGACGCGCAGGGCGCCGGGGCTTCGGTTATCTGGCTTGACCAGTTTGGGCGGCTTACAGCTCGCCTTTGTTGGCTTCGCTCATCATGAAGTAGTCGTAGTTGAACTCGGCCAGCTGTTCCCAGGTGAACCAGTCCTTGCGGAAGTCCTTGATCGAACCCCAGATCTTCGCGAATTCGGCGTTGTTCGCTTCCATCTCCGAATAGACCTCGTTGGCTGCCTTGAAGCAGGCCTGCATGATCTCGGGGGAGAAAGCGCGCAGCTGGGTGCCGTTGGCGACCAGCGTCTTGAGCGCCTTGGGGTTCTTCATGTCGTATTTCTGCAGCATGTCCGCATCGGCCGCCTGCGAGGCGGTGTGCAGGAGCTGCTGGTACTGTTTCGGCAGGCTTTCCATCTTCTCTTTCGAGAACATGAAGTGGACCGTCGGGCCACCTTCCCACCAGCCGGGGTAGTAGTAGTAGGGCGCGACTTTGTAGAAGCCGAGCTTCTCGTCGTCATAGGGGCCGACCCATTCGGTCGCGTCGATCGTGCCTTTTTCGAGCGCCGGGTAGATGTCGCCGCCGGCGATCTGCTGCGGCACGAGGCCGAGCTTTTCCATCACCTTGCCCGCGAAACCGCCGACACGCATCTTGAGGCCCTTGAGGTCTTCGACCGTCGAGATCTCCTTACGGAACCAGCCGCCCATCTGTGCGCCGGTGTTGCCGCCCGGCAGACCATAGAGGCCCTGCTTGCCGAGGAACTCGTTATAGAGCTCGATGCCGCCGCCGTGGTAGTGCCACGCGTTCATGCCGCGTGCGTTGAGCGAGAAGGGCACCGCTGCGCCGAGCGCCCAGGTCGGGTCTTTGCCCCAGAAATAGTAGCCGACGGTGTGGCAGGCTTCGACCGTGCCGTTCATCACCGCGTCGGCGACCTGAAGGCCGGGGACGATCTCGCCAGCCGCGAAGACCTGAATCTTGAAGTTACCGTCCGAGGCTTCCTCGACCATCTTCGACATCACTTCCGCGCCGCCATAGATCGTGTCGAGCGACTTCGGGAAAGACGAGGCGAGACGCCAGGTGATTTGCGGGTTGCTTTGTGCGATCGCGGGGGCTGCCAGCGTGCTCGCGGCCGCGCTACCCAGCGCGGCTTTCGTCAGAAAGGAACGACGGTCCATTTAGGATCCTCCCATTATTGCTCCGTTGTGCGAGGCCGGTCCTCGCCGCCCGCCTCGTGTCCTCCGCGGCGGGTCTGTCGGGACCGTTTCACCACGGGCCGGGAGTGTCCAGAGTTCACGGGCCCGTAATCGTCGGAAGTCACGGAATAGTTTTGAAAAAATGAGTTGACAGATGGTGTCTGCCGAACGGTTGAGCAATTGCCTGCGAGAGTGACGTCCGTAGCTGGGTGTTGCTCAACTATTGCGTGTGTCGGGGAGTTGAATCCGGGCGACCTGTTCCGCGATGGGCGGCACGGAAAGCGGATGAGTCTCGGTCTCGTGCGTGGCCGGATCGCCGAGGTCGGTCCATTGCCCGCCCTTGTAGATCTCGAGAGCGGAGAAGTTCGCTTTGTAGTTCATCTTCGGCGAGCCGGGCACCCAATAGCCCAGATAGACGTAGGGCAGGCCCACGCGTTGCGCGATCTCGACATGGTCGAGGATCAGGTAGGTGCCGAGGGAGTCGCGGATCCGCTCGGGCTCGTAGAAGGAATAGACCATCGACAGCCCGTCATCGAGCACATCGGTCAGGCAGGTCGCGATCAGGGCGCGCATGCTGTCTGGCGTGGCGGCGGTCTCGCGATATTCGATCACGCGCGACTTCACGGGCGTCTCCTCGATCATCGCGGCGAATTCGAAGATGTCCATGTCAGCCATGCCGCCATCGGCGTGGCGCGCATCGAGATAGCGGCGGAACAGTGCGAATTGCTCTTCCGTCGCCCAGGGCGAAGTCGCGGTACGCTTAAGGTCGCCGTTCTTCTTCAGAACCCGGCGCTGCGATTTCGACAGTTTGAAATCGGCGACCCGGATGCGGGCCGACAGGCAGGCGGTGCAATCTGCGCAGGAGGGCCGATAGAGCACATTCTGCGAGCGCCGGAAGCCTTGCCGCGACAGCGCATTGTTCAGCTTCTCGGCCGACTCCCCCTGCAGTGCGGTGAACAATTTCCGCTCCGACCTGCCGTCCAGATAGGGGCAGGGCTGCGGCGCGGTTACGTAGAACTGCGGTGCAAGCGGAAGCGAATGGCGCATTAGTAGCCTCGTCGGGGAGGGGTCGCGGCAGGCTAGCAAAGGAGCGCGCACCCGCCAAGTGTTTCATGTTGATGACATAGAAAGCGCCCCGGTTACGTCAACCGGGGCGCCGAAATCGCATTGCGACCTGTCTATATGGTTAGGCTTTCGCGTCCTCGGAGGTGTCCTCCGACTGAGCCGCTTCCTTGGCGCGCTCTTCCATGTACTGGTCGAACTCTGCCTTGTCGCGGGCTTCGCGCAGACGACCGAGGAACTCTTCGAATTCCTGCTGTTCGCGCTGCAGTCGGTCGAGCGTGTCGGCCTTGTAGGCGTCGAACGCCGCGTTGCCGGTCGAACGCGAGACATGGACGCCTCCGACGCCGGAGCAACCGAAGCTGCGTTTTTGAACCGCCTGACCCGTGCGCCAGCGACGCCCGAAGCGGCCGGTGAACAGGATGAAAGCGAGAATGACGAGGCCGAGGGGGCCTGCGAAAATGAAACCGGCCACCATCAGCGCGATCCAGGCGCCGGGGCCGTTCCCATCCATCCAGTTAACGGCGCGGGTAAACCAGTTACCAACCGCGACGGGCATGGAGTTGGTGGAATAGGCGGACATTTGAACCTCCGGGTTGAGCATGTGAATTCCTTTCACATACCCAAGATCGGAAGTCAGGGCGGTTCTCGCAAGGGGGTATGTAAATGATTTTTACATTTTTCTCGCAAATCACCGGATTCGCGTGGTTTTATTCGGTGAAATCGGCTTGTTTCGCACCGCTGATCCGCTCCAGATCGGCCGGGGCGATAGCGAAAACATGGCGTGGCGTGCCTGCCGCAGCCCAAACGGTGTCGAAATCTAACAGCCGCGGATCGAGGAAGGCCGTCACCGGGCCGACATGGCCAAGGGGCGCGACGCCACCGATCGCGAAGCCCGTCTCCGCCCGGATCAGCGCCGCATCGGCCTTGCCCAAGGGCTGGCCCGCGACGGCGTTTGCCTTCTCCGCGCTCACCCGGTTGCCGCCTGCGGTGATGAACAGCACGACATGGCCGCTGTCTTCGCCGCGAAAGATGATAGATTTGGCAATCTGGTCGACCTCGCAGCCTACCGCCTCTGCGGCCATCTCGGCGGTGCGGGCCTCGCCCGGCTCGGTGATCTCGAATTTCGCATCTGCGGCTTCGAGGGCGGCACGGACGCGTTTGAGGGATTTGCTCATGGCGAGGCTCCGGAGGATCTGAAGTCGGGCGCTGGCACGCCGGGTGGGTGTAGTTATGGCCAGATGTCGCGCGACAGCAATCCCCATTGACCGGCTCGCTCGGCGGCGTAAGCATGGCGCCATGCCGTTTGCCTCGCGTCTCACCCGTTCTCCCCTGCCTTTCGAGCGCGACCGCGCCGCCGAAGCCGAAGAGCTGTTCTCCGATCTCGCGCCGGAGTTGCGCGAGTTGCTCGGGGGGACGGCAGGGTGCAGCCCTTATCTCAAGGGCCTGATGGAGAAAGAGGCCGAGTGGCTGCGTCCCGCGATTTCGGGCAATCCCGAAGCCGCACTGGCCGAAGAGTTCGCGCGGATCACACCCGTCAGCCTCGCCGATCTGCCGTCAGAGCTGCGTCGGGCGAAGCGTCGCGTCGCGTTGTTGGCCGGGCTTGCCGATCTGGGCGGTGTCTGGTGTCTCGAAGAAGTGACCGGCGCCTTGACCCGGCTTGCCGATATTGCGGTCGATCTGGCGATGAAGCGGCTGGTGGCCGAGGAAATCCGCCGCGGCAAAATCCCCGGGGCGACCAACGATGATATAGATAGTGCCGCCGGGATGGTCGCGCTCGCGATGGGCAAGATGGGCGCGCGGGAGCTGAACTACTCCTCCGATATCGACCTGATCTGCCTCTTCGATGAAAGCCGCTACGATCCAGACGATGCGATGGAGGCGCGCAGCGCGCTGATCCGGGCCACGCGCAAGATGGCGGCGATGCTCAACGACCGCACCGCCGAGGGCTATGTGTTCCGCACCGATCTGCGGCTGCGCCCCGATGCCGCCGTCACGCCGGTCTGTATCTCAATGGGCGCGGCCGAGCTTTATTACGAGGCCGAGGGCCGGACATGGGAGCGCGCGGCCTATATCAAGGCGCGTCCCTGTGCAGGAGATATCGCCGCGGGCGAGCAATTCCTCGAACGGCTGCGGCCTTTCGTCTGGCGCAAGCACCTCGATTTCGCGGCGATTCAGGACGCCCACGACATGCGCCTGCGCATCCGCGAGCATAAGGGGCTGCATGGCCCGATCGAAGTGGCGGGTCACAATATCAAGCTCGGCCAGGGCGGCATCCGCGAGATCGAGTTCTTCACCCAGACCCGGCAATTGATCGCAGGCGGGCGCGACGAGAGCCTACGCGACCGGACCACCGTGGGCGGGCTGCGCGCGCTCGCGGCGAAGACTTGGGTGCCCGAGGATGTGGCGGAGGAGTTGATCGATCACTACCGCGAGCATCGCGAGATCGAGCACCGTCTGCAGATGGTGGGCGACGCCCAGACCCAGATTCTGCCCGGCAACGAAGAGGGGCTCGCGCGGATCGCCGCGATGATGGGCGAGGGGGACGTGGCGCGCTGGCGCGACCGGCTGCGCGACCGGCTGGAGCGGGTCGAAGGGCTGACGAATGATTTCTTCGCCCCCGATGCCGCCGCCGAGCGCCCCGACCTGAGCGAAGCCGCGCGCGAGATCGTCGAGGGCTGGACGGGCTATCCGGCGCTGCGATCCGAACGGGCGCGCGCGATCTTCAAGCGGCTGGAGCCGGAACTTCTCGACCGGATGCGCCGCGCGGCGAATATGGAGGAGGCGCTGACGCAGTTCGACGGCTTCCTCAAGGGGCTGCCCGCCGGGGTGCAGTTGTTCTCTCTCTTCGAGGCCAATCCGCAACTCGTCGATCTGATCGTCGATATCTGCGCTACGGCGCCGGGGCTGGCGAGCTACCTGTCGCGCAATGCCGGGGTGCTGGACGCGGTTCTGGGTGGCTCGTTCTTCGCGCCATGGCCGGGCAAGCCAGCCCTTGAGGCCGATCTTGCGCGGCTGCTGGAGCGGGCGGGCGACTACGAGGCCGCGTTGATCGCGGCGCGGCGTTGGGCCAAGGAATGGAAGTTCCGCGTCGGCGTGCATCATCTGCGCGGCCTCGTTGATGCGTCAGAGGCCGCGGGCCAATATGCCGATGTGGCGGGCGCGGTTCTCGGCGCGCTCTGGCCGATCGTGCAGGGCGAATTCGCGCGCCGCTACGGGCCGTGCCCCGGCAAGGGCGCGGTGGTTCTGGGAATGGGCAGCCTCGGCGCAGAGCGCCTGAACGCGCAGTCCGATCTCGATCTGATCGTGATCTACGATGCGGACGGGCAGGAGTTTTCCGAAGGCAAGAAGCCCATCGCCTCAAGGGCTTACTACGCGAAGCTCACGCAGGCCCTGATCACCGCGCTCAGCGCGCCGATGCCGGAGGGGATGCTTTACGAGGTCGATATGCGGTTGCGGCCTTCGGGGCGACAAGGGCCCGTCGCGACCTCCGTGCAAAGCTTCGAGAGCTACCAGATGGAAGAGGCCTGGACCTGGGAGCATCTGGCGCTGACCCGGGCGCGGCCCGTCGCGGGATGTGCCGATCTGGCCGACCGGGTCGAGGCGATCCGCCTGAAGGTTCTGGAGGCGAAAGGCGGCGGAGACGCGGTGCTCCACGAGCTGGCGCAAATGCGCACCCGGATCTTCGCGGCCAAGGCCCCCGATGGCGATTGGGAGGCGAAGGTCGGCCCCGGCCGGCTGCAGGATATCGAGCTTCTGGCGCAAAGCTTCGCGCTTCGTGCAGGCGTTCCGGCGCGCAAGGTCGAGGCGCAGCTACGCGCAGGACCGCGTGGCGGGTTCGTGACGCGCGAGGAGGGCGAGCAGCTCGCCACCGCCTATCGCTTCCTTTGGCGACTGCAGGCAGGCGGGCGCTTGCTGAACGAAAAACGTCTGGATATGGCGGCGATCGGAGAGGGCGGTCGCGCTTTCCTGTTGCGCGAGACGGGGCTGGATGATCTCGATGCTCTGGCGGCGCGTCTGAACGAGGTCACGACCGAGACGGCCGCCATCGTGGACAGGGCTCTGGAGGGCTGAATGGCGCGCAAACTGATGGAATTGAGCGAGGCGGACCCGAAAGGATTGATCCGCGAGAGCTTCAAGATCGACGGGATCAGCACGGAAGAGTGCCGCTCGATCTTCATGGATTGGGCGTTGAGCCTCGGGCCGGGGATGGACGCGAGTGAAGCGATGCGCACCGTGCTCGCGGCGTATGAAGCGCCGCCCGAGCACCCGATGACCCGGGTGCTCGAAGAAGGTCTGACCCGCGAAAGCGGCCCGCCGATGCGGCGCGGCGGCTGGCGGGCGCGTCGTCCCTAGCAGGGTGGTTAGCGCGGCAGCGCCGCCGCCTCGCGCGCAAGCGCTTCGATCCCGGCCCAGTCGCCCGATTGCACCATCGCATCGGGTGCGACCCAGGAGCCGCCCGCGCAAAGTACGTTCGGCAGGCTCAGGTAATCGTTGGCGTTTTTAATGCTGACGCCGCCCGTCGGGCAGAAGCTGACCTGCGGGATCGGCGCTCCGATGGCCTTCAGCGCAGGCGCGCCGCCCGAAGCTTCCGCCGGGAAAAACTTCAGCACGTCGTAACCCATCTCGAGAAGCTTCATCACTTCCGACGCGGTGGCGGCACCGGGCAGAAGCGGCAGGCCCTCGTCCTCGCAGGCTTTCACCAGCGTTTCGGTCGCGCCGGGCGAGACGCCGAATTTCGCGCCCGCGGCTTTCGCGGCTTTCACATCGGCCGGGGTCAGCAGCGTGCCCGCGCCGACCACGCCGCCTTCGACATCGGCCATCGCGCGGATCGCGTCGAGCGCGCAGGGCGTGCGCAGCGTCACTTCCAGCGCAGGCAGGCCGCCCGCGACGAGCGCCTTGGCCAGAGGGGCGGCATGGGCCACATCCTTCACCACGATCACCGGCACGATCGGGGCCAGTTCGCAGATCTTGCGGGCGGATGCGGATTGTTCGCTAGGGGTCATCGGATCACTCCAGTCTGGGCCGCCCGCGCGGGCGGAGAGGGCAGGACGCTCCGCGGGGGATATTTATCGCCAAGCCGAAAGCAGAACCCTGTCTTCGCCTTGGTACAAATATCCCCGCCGGAGGCAAGAAAACTCAAAGCACCACGGAGGCGCCTTTGGTGGACGGGCCGACATGGGTGCGGAAGGCGCCGAACAGCTCGCGGCCGAGGCCGAACTGGTTGCCGCTGAGGTCGGGCACGACCGGCGTGCGGCTCTCGAAACCTTCGGTCAGGCAGGTCAGCTCGCCCGTCGTCGCGTCGAGCCGCACCATATCGCCGTCCTGCAGCTTCGCAAGCGGTCCGCCATCGGCGGCCTCCGGCGAGACATGGATCGCCGCCGGGACCTTGCCCGAGGCGCCCGACATCCGGCCATCGGTGACCAGCGCCACTTTCAGCCCGCGATCCTGCAGAACGGCGAGGGTCGGGGTCAGCGAGTGCAGCTCCGGCATCCCGTTCGCTTTCGGCCCCTGGAAGCGCACGACGACGATCGTGTCGGAGATGAACTCACCGTTCTTGAAGGCGTCCTTCACCTCGTGCTGTTCCTTGAAGACGCGGACCGGCGCTTCGATCACATGGCGCTCGGGCTTGACGGCGGAGACCTTGATCACGCCGCGCCCGAGATTGCCTTCGAGCTGCTTGAGGCCGCCGGTTTTCTGGAACGGATCGGCGGGCTTGCGCAGGATTTTCTCGTTCTGGCTCTCGGGATCGGACTCTTCCCAGATCAGACCGCCCTCGGTGATCTTCGGCTCCTGGGTGTAGCGGGTGAGGCCGTCGCCCGCGACGGTCTTCGCGTCCTCGTGCAGCAGGCCTGCCTCCAGCAGGTGGCGGATCATGAATTGCAGGCCGCCCGCCGCGTGGAAGTGGTTCACGTCGGCGAGGCCGTTCGGATAGACCTTCGCCATCAGCGGCACGACCGAGGAAATCTCGTCGAAATCTTCCAGATCGAGCACGATCCCGGCGGCGCGCGCCATCGCGGGCAGGTGCAGGACGTGGTTGGTCGAACCACCCGTCGCCATCAGACCGACCATGCCGTTCACGAAGGCTTTCTCGTCGAGCACTTCCGAGGCCGGGCGGTAGTCGTTGCCAAGCGCGGTGATCTCGGCGGCGCGCTTCGCGCCTGCGACCGTCAGTGCCTCGCGCAGCGGCGTGTTCGGGTTCACGAAGGATGCGCCCGGAAGGTGCAGACCCATGAACTCCATCAGCATCTGGTTGGTGTTCGCAGTGCCGTAGAAGGTGCAGGTGCCCGGGCCGTGATAGGAGGCCATCTCGGCTGCCATGAGCGCATCGCGACCGACTTCGCCGGCTGCGAATTGCTGGCGCACCTTGGCTTTCTCGTCATTGGGCAGCCCGGTGGTCATCGGCCCCGCGGGGATGAAGATCGCCGGGATATGCCCGAAGGTCGCCGCCGCCATGATCAGGCCGGGCACGATCTTGTCGCAAACGCCCATGTAGAGCGCCGCGTCGAAGGTGTTGTGGCTCAGAGAAACCGCCGCAGCCATTGCGATCACGTCGCGCGAGAAGAGTGACAGGTCCATCCCCGGCTGGCCCTGCGTGACCCCGTCGCACATCGCGGGCACGCCGCCTGCGACCTGTGCGGTGGCGCCGATCTCGCGCAGCGCGGCCTTGATCGTCTGCGGGAAGGTCTCGAACGGCTGATGCGCCGAGAGCATGTCGTTATAGGCCGTCACGATGCCTACATTGGGGGCGCGATCACCTGCCAACGTGTCCTTGTCCTCGCCCATGGCCGCATAGGCGTGGGCCTGATTGCCGCAGCTGAGATGCGCGCGGGCGGGGCCTGCATCGGCAGCCGCCTGCATCCGGGCAAGATAGTCGCCGCGCGGGCCTTCGGAGCGGGCGCGGATTCGGTCGGTCACACGGGCGATTGTGGCATCGAGGGTCATCGGCGGGGCCTTTCCTTGCTATGCATCTGATGCGGAACATGCAGCCCTTGCGGGCCGCTCGCGCAGCGGGCGCGGATCGCGGTCGCTTCTTCGCTATCATGTTAGCGCTAACGCCGCAACCCGTTCCCTTTGTCGATTATCTGGGGCAGAGCGGGGATGCGGCAAGCGCGAGGGCTTTCGCGCCCCGTCGCTTGGCGCTAGGAAGGCGGCGCTTGAGACAGCGCGCGCAAGGAGCATCCGATGAGCCAGTCCGAAGACACCGCCACCCGCCCGACCGTTCGGCTGCGCCCGAAGGCCGAGGCCCGCGCGATCCGCCACGGTTTTCCTTGGGTTTATGCCGATGAGCTGGTGACGGACCGGCGCACCAAGGCGCTGGCGCCCGGCACGATCGCGACGCTGGAGGATGGCGAGCGCCGTCCGCTCGCGACGGTGACGGTCAACCCGAACTCGAAGATCATCGGCCGGGTGATGAGCCGCGACGCCGAGGCGGTGATCGACCGCGACTGGATCGCCGGGAAGCTCACCCGTGCGCTGGAGATGCGGGCGCGGCTGTTCGATGCGCCGTTCTATCGTTTGGTCCATGCCGAGGCGGACGGGCTGCCCGGCGTCATCATCGACCGCTTCGGCGATGCGGCGGTGATCCAGCCGAATGCGGCATGGTCGGAGGTCATGATCGCCGATCTCGAGGCCGCGCTGGCCGAGGTGACGGGCGTCACGACGATCATCAAGAACGCGGCGGGGCGGGCGCGCACGCTCGAAGGGCTGGACGAGGAAATGCTCACCCTGCGCGGTGGGATCGAGGCGCCGGTCGAGGTGCCGATGAATGGCGCGATCTATCTTGCCGATCTGATGGGCGGGCAGAAGACGGGCCTGTTCTATGACCAGCGCCCGAACCATGCTTTCGCCGCAAGGCTGGCGGAGGGCGCGCGAGTCCTCGACGTCTTCTCCCATGTGGGCGGCTTCGCGCTGGCCGCGCTGGCAGGAGGTGCGACGTCGGCGCTGTCGGTCGATGCCTCGGCCCCGGCGCTGGATCTTGCGACCAAGGGCGCGGCCGCGATGGGCATGGCGGACCGGTTCGCCACGCGCCAGGGCGATGCGTTCGACACGCTCGATGCTTTGGACCGGGAAGGGGAGCGCTTTGATCTGGTGATCTGCGATCCGCCCGCCTTCGCACCCGCCAAGCCCGCGCTGCAGGCAGGGCTGCGCGCGTATGAGCGGATCGCGCGCATGGCCGCGCCGCTGGTCGAGCCGGGCGGCTATCTGGTGCTGTGCTCCTGCTCGCATGCCGCCGATCTGTTGCAATTCCGCGCGGCCTGCACGCGCGGCATCGGCAAGGCAGGGCGGTCGGCGCAGCTCATTCACACCGGTTATGCCGGGCCCGATCACCCGATGCTGCCGCAGCTGGCGGAATCGGGCTATCTGAAATCCCTGTTCTTCCGGCTCGACTGATGCGGGTCGTGCTCGATGCCTGCGTGCTCTACCCGACGGTGCTGCGCGAGATCTTGATCGGGGCGGCGAAGGCGGAGCTCTACCGTCCGCTCTGGTCGGCGCGCATCCTCGAGGAATGGGCGCGTGCGGCTGCGCGCCGCGCGCCTGCCGACGAGGCCATCGCGCGGGGCGAGATCGCGCTCTTGCGGGCGGGGTTCCCGAAGGCCGAGATTTCCGCCCAGCCGGGGATCGAGGCGCGGCTGGTGCTGCCCGACGAGAATGACCTTCATGTGCTGGCCGTGGCGATCGCGGGTAGTGCCGATGCGATCCTGACCTTCAACGCGCAGGATTTTCCGCGCGGGACCTTGGCGGGCGAGGGGCTGGAACGGCGCGATCCGGACGGCTTCCTCTGGCAGCTTCTGTCCGAACATCCCGAGCAGATGCGCGCCATCACCGAGGCCGTGCGCGCCGAGGCCGAGCGCCTCTCGGGCGAGCCGCAGCCGATCCGGGCGCTGATGAAACGCGCGCGTCTGCCGCGCTTCGGCAAGGCACTGGCGGCGTGATCTCGCGCTGCCTGTCCGGGTGTCGCCCCTTGACCGCCCGCGAAAGCCTCGCCAAACAGGCGCAATGATCGGGTTCATCACATGCCAAGAGCGCGGCGCGGCCGACAAGCTCCTTGCCCAGCTCGCCGAAAGGCTGCTGTCGCAAGGGCGCGACGTGATCGGCATGGTGCGCGCCGAGGTGCCGCAGCGGTTCGAATGCGAGATGCATCTGCGCCTCTTGCCCGAGGGAGAAACCCGCACGATCTCGCAGGATCTGGGGCAGGGCGCGGGGGCCTGTTCGCTCGATGCGGGCGCGCTCGAAGAGGTCGTCGCCCAGGTCGGTCATGCGCTCGAAACGGCGCCACCGGGCGCCATCGTGATCCTCAACAAATTCGGCAAACAGGAGGCCGCAGGGCGCGGGTGTCGTGACCTGATCGCGCAAGCGATGGCCTCCGATTTTCCGGTCCTTCTGTCCGTTCCGCCCGAAACGCGCGCCGATTTCGCGACTTTCGCAGATGGTATGGCCGAAGAAATCGTGCCGGAAATTCAGGCGCTTGAGGCGTTTCTTTCGCGTGAGAGCGCTTAATCTGCGCCCTCGCGTTGTCTCGTGTCGCTCCCATGCTAGACTTGTTCAGGTAAGGTGAGTAAAAGGGGGTCGTTAGCGCTAACGGACCCCAAACACGGAGCAGCCCATGGTTTCGCGCGTCATTCCCGTCGATCGTTTCGATCTGGTGATTTTCGGCGCCACTGGCGACCTCGCCAATCGCAAAATTCTCCCCGGCCTGTTTCGTCGCTATTGCGCCGGTCAAATCCCCGAAGGATCCACCATTATCGGGGCTGCGCGCTCGGAGATGACCCCCGAGGAGTTCCGCGACCAGACCCGCGCCGCGATCGCCGAATTCGGCGGCAATAAATGCGACGACGAAGGCGCGCTGGACGGCTTCCTGCCGATGCTCGACTATGTCGCGATCGACGCGAAAGGCGATGGCGGCTGGGACGATCTGAAGTCGAAAGTCCGCGACGATACCGTCAATGCGTTCTACTTCTCGGTGGCACCAGCGCTATTCGGAGATCTGGCCGAGCGCCTCCACACGCGCGGTATCGCGGGTCCGGAGGCGCGGATCGTGGTCGAGAAACCGTTCGGGCGCGACCTCGCCTCGGCCAAGGCGCTCAACGCGGCGCTGGCGGAGTATTTCGACGAGACGCAGATCTACCGGATCGACCATTACCTCGGCAAAGAGACCGTGCAGAACCTGATGGCGGTGCGCTTCGCCAACATCCTGTTCGAGCCGCTCTGGAACAGCCAATTCGTTGATCATGTGCAAATTACCGTGGCTGAAACGGTCGGTGTGGGCGGTCGTGGGTCGTATTATGACAAGTCGGGCGCGATGCGCGACATGGTGCAGAACCACATGATGCAGCTTCTGTGCCTGATCGCGATGGAGCCGCCCTACCACTTCGATCCCGATGCGGTGCGCGACGAAAAGCTCAAGGTGATCCGCGCACTCCAGCCCGTCCAGCCCGCCGATATCGTGCGTGGCCAATACGCGGCCAGCAAGGATGCGCCCGGCTATCTCGAAGATGCCGAGGATCCGGAGTCGACGACCGAGAGCTATATCGCGATGAAATGCCATGTCGCGAACTGGCGCTGGGTGAATACGCCCTTCTATCTGCGCACCGGCAAGCGGCTGCGTGCCCGCACCTCCGAGATCGCGATCACCTTCAAAGAGCCGCCGCACCAGATCTTCGACGAAGCCGAAGGCGAGTGGCGCGAGAACGTGCTGGTGATCCGGCTGCAGCCCAATGAGGGCATGAACCTGAAGATGATGATCAAGGAGCCGGGGCCGGGCGGGATGCGCCTCGTGCAGGTGCCGCTCGACATGTCCTTCGCGGAAGCTCTGGGCGACGAGGCCGACATCACCGACGCCTATGAACGCCTGATCATGGACGTGATCCGGGGCAACCAGACGCTGTTCATGCGCGGCGACGAGGTCGAGGCGGCCTGGGCCTGGACCGACCCGATCATCGAGGGTTGGGAGGCGCGTGGCGACAAACCTCAAACCTATGACAGCGGCGCGTCGGGGCCGGATGACGCGCTGATGCTGATGCATCGCGACGGACGCCGCTGGCGGGAGATTCGTGAATGAATTTTGAGAGTTATCCCGATCGCGAGATGCTGATGATGGGGCTTGCGGATCGCATCGCAAGCCAGTTGCGTGCGTCGATCAACAACGAGGGCCGGGCGACCTTGTCGGTGCCCGGCGGATCGACGCCCGGTCCGATCTTCGACATCCTTTCCGACATTGATCTGGACTGGTCGAAGGTCGCGGTGCTCCTCAATGACGAGCGTTGGGTGCCCGAGACCTCGGAGCGGTCGAACACGCGCCTGATCCGTGCGCGGCTCCTGAAGGGGCGGGCGGCAGCGGCGACACTGGTGCCGCTCTATGCCGAGGCGGAACGTCCCGAGGACAAGATGGAAGAACTGGCCGAAGGCATCGCGCCGCATCTGCCGATCTCCGTCCTCCTTTTGGGCATGGGCGCGGATATGCACACCGCGAGCCTGTTTCCGGGCGCCGACCGGCTGAAAGAGGCGCTGTCGAATGATGCGCCGATATTGCTGCCGATGCGGGCCGAAGCTGCGGGCGAGCCGCGTATCACCCTGTCCGCGCCCGTGCTGCGCGACGCGATGTATACGCATATCCTGATCACCGGCGCGGAGAAGCGCGAGGCGATCGAAAAAGCCGAAAGGCTCCCTGTGGAACAGGCGCCGGTGCGCGCCGTTCTCAAGGACGCGACCGTTCACTGGGCTGAATAACTGGGCAGAGCAAGCGATGACCATCTGGCAAGACCTCCTCGACAAGGCGCAATCCGTACAATCCCGCAGAATCGGAGAATTGTTCGAAAAGGACAATCGCGCAGGCGGATTCAGCCGCGAAACCGGGCCGTTTTTGTTCGATTTCTCCAAGACCAATATCGATGCGGAGACGCTCGATCTGCTGGTGAAACTGGCCGAGGTGAAGGATGTCGCGGCCCGCGCCGAGGCGATGTTCACCGGTGAGAAGATCAACGACACCGAGGGTCGCGCGGTGCTGCATACCGCGCTGCGCAATCTCGACACGGATGTGTTCGTCGATGGCGAGAACGTCATGCCCGAGGTCCGCGCGACCTATGCCCGGATGGAAGCGTTTGCGCGCGATGTCCGCGAGGGCAAGTTCACGGGGCAGGGCGGCAAAATCAGCGATGTGGTGAATATCGGCATCGGCGGCTCAGATCTGGGCCCGGCGATGGCGACGCTCGCGCTCGCGCCCTATCACGACGGGCCGCGCTGCCATTTCGTCTCCAACGTGGACGGGGCGCATATCCATGACACGCTGGCCGGTCTGAACCCGGAGACGACGCTGGTGATCGTCGCCTCCAAGACCTTCACCACGATCGAGACGATGACCAATGCCGAGACCGCGAAGCGGTGGATGGCCGAGAAGGTCTCGGACCCGGCCCAGCAATTCGCGGCGCTCTCGACCTCTGCTGAGAAGACCGCCGCCTTCGGGATCGATCAGGCCCGCGTCTTCGGCTTCGCCGATTGGGTCGGCGGGCGTTATTCGATGTGGGGGCCGATCGGGCTGTCGCTGATGATCGCGATCGGGTCGGAGGGTTTCGCGGGGTTCCTCAAGGGCGCCGCCACGATGGATGCGCATTTCCGCGACGCTGAGTTCAAGGACAACCTGCCGGTGCTGCTGGCGCTGGTCGGTATCTGGCACAACCAGTTCTGCGACTACGCCACGCGCGCGGTTCTGCCCTATGATCAACGGCTTGCACGGCTGCCGGCCTATCTCCAGCAGTTGGAGATGGAGAGCAACGGCAAGCGCGTCAGCATGGATGGCAAGGACCTGCCTTACAATTCCGGGCCGGTCGTCTGGGGCGAACCGGGCACCAACGGACAGCACGCGTTCTACCAGCTGATCCATCAAGGCACGCGGGTCATTCCGTGCGAATTCATGGTCGCCGCCGAGGGGCATGAGCCCGATCTGGCGCATCAGCATACGCTGCTCGTGGCCAACTGTCTGGCGCAATCCGAGGCGCTGATGCGCGGGCGCTCGCTGGCCGAGGCGACCGAGATCATGCGCAAGAAGGGCTTCGAGGGAGACGAGCTGGACCGTCAGGCGCGGCACCGCGTCTTCCCGGGCTCGCGCCCGTCGACCACGCTGCTTTATCCGAAACTGACCCCCGAGGTCTTCGGCGGGATCGTCGCGCTTTATGAGCACCGCGTGTTCGTCGAGGGCGTGATCCTCGGTATCAACAGCTTCGACCAATGGGGCGTGGAACTGGGCAAGGAGCTGGCGCTGGCGCTGGCGCCGGTGCTGAAGGGCGAGGATGCGGGCGAGGGCAAGGACGGCTCCACCCGGCAGCTTGTCGCGCGGGTGCAATCGCTGCGCGGCTGAGCTTGCCACGTGGTAACGGTGTGGTAACGGTCGCGCCTGTGGCCGGAACCGCGCCGATCATCCTTCCGTTCAGCTTATAGGCGGGCGCAGCGCCTCGCCTTTTGGTGTTCGAACAAAGGAATTCCACGATGATCGAGTCGATGGAGAAAAGCCCCGCAGGTGTGGTCGGTCTGATCGCCTCCGGCACTGTTCTTAAACATGATGTGACCGAGGCGATGCGCCTCGTCGGGGCCGCGGATCGGATGATGGTGGTCGTCGCGCCGCGCTTCGATGGCTACATGGCGGAACTGATCGGCGGGCTGCGTCAAAGCTGCGAAGACGGTCAGGCTGGGCGCTGTGCGCTGGTCGTGCCGGAGGATATGCGCTCCGAGGCGAGCATGCAGGGCGAGGGCGGCGCATTTCGCATCTTCACCGCGCAAGGAGAGGCGGAAAGCTGGCTCGCCTCTTAACGCAGGCCGATTTCCGACAGCGCCACGGCAAGCTCGCGGGGCAGGGCCTCTTCGCGGTCGCGACCTTTCGGCAGATCGCGGGGCGCATCCTCGGGGCTCAGGTAGCGCCAGCCCTGGAAGGGGCGGCGCGACAGGGCCTCCGTGCGGACAACCTCGCGGTCAAGCACGATCGCGCAGCGCGCGATCCCGTCCGCGCCCATCACTTCGGACAGTTCCAGAATGCGTTGACGTGCCAGCACCGCGCCCTTGAAGACCCAGTATAGCGACCCGCCACTCAGGATCTCGTCCGCGCGCTTCGGCCACATGCGCGTCACATGCATAGCCGGGCCTTTGCCATAGCGGCTGGCCTGCCACGCGATCAGGTCCTCGACCTTCTCGGCGCCGACGCACAGTTTGATCAGATTCACCACTTTGTCACCCATGCCTCTTAATTAGGTTTTCGCTCCCGCGACGGCAATGTCCGATTTGCGTCTGGTCATGCGAAGAGGCCTTAGGTATAGTGTCAGCCCGCCCCCGACGCACGATATGCGGAGGGGGCTTTCGATTTTTACCTCACTCGAACTGCTGCCAGCGAGGACCTCATGAGCCGTTTTGCCGCCCCGATTGCCGAACAGATCTGGGACATGAAATACCGTCTGAAGGAACAGGACGGGACCCCGATCGACGCGACCGTTGAGGATAGCTGGCGTCGGATCGCGCGCGCCTTGGCCGAGGTCGAGGATAAGCCCGCGAAATGGGAAGAGAAATTCTACGGCGCGCTGGAAGATTTCAAATATCTCCCCGCAGGCCGGATCGCTGCCGGTGCCGGCACGGGCCGCGCCGTGACGCTGTTCAACTGCTTCGTCATGGGAACGATCCCTGACAACATGGGCGGCATCTTCGACATGCTCAAGGAAGCCGCGCTGACGATGCAGCAGGGCGGGGGAATCGGCTACGATTTCTCGACCATCCGCCCGCGTGGCGCCGAGGTGAAGGGCGTCGCTGCCGATGCGTCGGGGCCGCTGAGCTTCATGGACGTCTGGGATGCGATGTGCCGCACGATCATGTCGGCAGGCTCGCGTCGCGGCGCGATGATGGCGACGATGCGCTGCGATCACCCCGATATCGAGAGCTTCATCACCGCCAAGCAGGATTCGGCGCGGCTGCGGATGTTCAACCTGTCCGTGCTGGTGACCGACGCCTTCATGGAGGCCGTGAAGGCCGATGGCCCGTGGGATCTGAAATACGGCGACAAGGTCTATCACACGCTGAACGCCCGCGATTTGTGGAACAAGATCATGCGTGCGACCTATGACTATGCCGAGCCGGGCGTAATCTTCATCGACCGCATCAACAAGATGAACAACCTCAACTATGTCGAGCAGATCGCCGCGACCAATCCCTGCGGCGAGCAGCCCCTGCCGCCCTATGGCGCGTGTCTGCTGGGCTCGATCAACCTTGCGCGGCTGGTGACGAACCCGTTCGAGGCCGATGCAGGTCTGGACCCGGAGCAGCTCGACGAGATGGTGCGTCTTGCGATCCGCATGATGGACAATGTGGTCGACGCCTCGCGCTTCCCGCTGGAGCAGCAGCGCGAAGAGGCGCAGAACAAGCGCCGCATCGGTCTGGGCGTGACCGGTCTCGCCGACGCGCTCCTGATGCTGGGCCTGCGCTATGGCTCGGAAGAAGCGGCGGCGCAGACCGAAGCCTGGATGAAGCAGATCGCGCGGGCGAGCTATCTCGCCTCGGTCGATCTTGCGAAGGAAAAAGGTGCGTTCCCGCTGTTCGATGCCGAGAAATACCTTGCCTCGGGCAACATGATGCAGATGGATGACGACGTCCGCGAGGCGATCCGCGAGCACGGCATCCGCAACGCGCTGCTGACCTCGATCGCACCCACGGGAACCATTTCGCTTTATGCGGGCAACGTCTCCAGCGGTATCGAGCCGGTCTTCGCCTATGCCTACAAGCGCAAGGTGCTGCAGCCCGACGGCTCGCGCACCGAGGAAGAGGTTGTCGATTACGCGGTGCAGATGTGGCGCGACAAGTTCGGGGACAAACCGCTGCCCGACTATTTCGTCAATGCCCAGACGCTTGCCCCGATGGATCACGTCCGGATGCAGGCGGCAGCGCAGAAATGGATCGACAGCTCGATCTCCAAGACCATCAACTGCCCCGAGGATATCCCCTTCGAGGCGTTCAAATCGGTCTATATGGAAGCGTGGGACACCGGCTGCAAAGGCTGCACCACCTACCGTCCGAACGACGTGACCGGTTCGGTTCTCAGCGTTTCCGAGAAGTCCGAAGATGCGCCGGAAGTCGATGAGGGCGCCGATGTGGTCTACCTGACCGAGCCGCTGGACCGTCCGGCAGCACTCGAAGGCTCGACCTACAAGATCAAGTGGCCGGGTTCGGAACACGCGATCTACATCACGATCAACGACATCGTCCAGGGCGGACACCGCCGCCCCTTCGAGGTCTTCATCAACTCGAAGAACATGGAGCATTTCGCCTGGACCGTGGCGCTGACCCGGATGATCTCGGCGGTGTTCCGGCGCGGCGGCGATGTCTCCTTCGTGGTCGAGGAGCTCAAAGCCGTATTCGATCCGCGCGGCGGGGCCTGGATGCAGGGCAAATATATCCCCTCCATCCTCGCGGCGATCGGCGGCGTGATCGAGCGTCACATGATCTCGATCGGCTTCCTCGAAGGCGAAGGGCTGGGCCTGAAATCCGACCCCGAGGCCGACCGCATGGCCATCGGCGAAGCCCCCCGCGGCAAAGCCTGTCCGTCCTGTGGCTCCTACGCTCTGCGGATGGTCGAAGGCTGCATGACCTGCGCCGATTGCGGCCACTCCAAATGCGGCTGAGCCGGGTGAGTTGAAGCCAAAAAAAGCAAATGACTGCGCAGGCGAAAGCATAAGCCTGCCCACGGGCTGCCCCAGCTGGTCTATCGTTGATCCCAGGGCGTCAGGCTGAAACAGGAACGGGGCGAGGATACATATCCTCGCCCCGTTTGGTTTTCGGCTGTCTCCCGCTTCAGAACTGCTTGGACAGTCTCAGCGAGATGCTGTTGCTGTGGCTGTTCGACCCCGAGGTATTGCGCAGGTCGATGCTGAGCTGCGTGCCGCCCTCGAAGGCGATACTCGTGCCCAGCCCGATCGTCAGCAGGTTCTGATCGGATTGCGGCAGGTTCAGCACATATTGCGAGCCGTTCACCAGATCCGCATAGCTCATCCCCGCGGCGATATCGCGGTTCAGCACCCGGTTATATTCCAGCCGGAAGTTCGGCGAGACCGTCCCGAAGCTCGTTTTTTGGGTGAAGCCACCGCGCAGGCCAAAGTCGAACTGGGTCGAGCCGAAGCTTTGACGGTCGAAGCTCAGCGCATCGGCCGGGTCCGCAGTGCGCTCGGTAAAGGCATTCAGATGCCCCGAGATCACCTGCATCCCCGCATAGGGCGAGAGCATCCAGTTATCCTGCCGGAACTCCATCCCGGTGCGGACCTGTGCGAAGACCTGAGAGCCATCGCGCGAACCATAGGCCATATCCGGCCCGCCCGAGATCGCGCGGCGACTGTCGAAGCCCAGCGTGCCATAGCCCGCCAGCACATCGACAAAGCCGCGTTCGCCGGTGCGGAAGGTCCCGTAGACCACCGCGTTCACGCTATGCCCACTGGTCTTCGAACCATCGCTGCCGATATCCGAGTGCCCGTTGCCATAGCCAAGCCCGAGCCCGAGGATCGCGTCCGCGCTGGGTTGGTAGTCGAGACCCGCGCTGAGCCCGTTGCTATGGAGGTCGATCGCGCCGTCCTTCGTCAGGTTCAGCGTGCCCGCCGTCCAGATCGCGGTTTGCGGGCCGAACAGGTTTTCGGAGGCGCCGCTGGTCGAGACGGATGGGGTCGGCGTGGGAGCTGCGCCACGCGTAGCCCCTCGGCTCGGCGCGGGCGTGCGACCGGTCTGGTTCTCGAACGGATCGACCGGGTCGGCAAAACCGCGCGCGCGGGTCACGCTGGGAATGCCGAGACGCGCGCCGAAACTGTCGCGCAGGCCATTGCCGTCGCGCAGCGCTTCGAGATGCGAGGAGAAGTTCCCGATCTGCGTGCGGGCGAATTGCATCGCCATCGTGTTCTGCGCGGTCACGATCCCGATCACATCCGGATCCTGTGTCGGATCGGGGGCCACCTCGACCAGAACCGTCAGCGTCGCGCTGCCCGGCGCGTAGCTCGCATTGCCGGCGGTCGTGCCGGTGATCTGGCAGCTACCCGCCGCGACCGGCGTGACCACAGCGCCGCTGAGCGTGCAGACCGACGGCGTCGCGTTGCTCAGCGTCACCGTCAGGCCAGAGCTCGCCGTCGCGGTTGCTGCGAAAGGCGCACTGCCGATCCGCACCGGAGAACTGACCGGCGCGAAGGTGATCGTATCGGTCTGGCGCGCCACGGTGGCGGTGATCGTGTAGCTCTGCGTCGCGATCCCATCGGCTGCGGTGGCGGCCACGCTGATCGTGTTCGCGCCCGTCGCCAGCGAGACTGGCGCCGAGGCGCTGCCCGAGGCGGTCGCATTGCCGTTCACGGTGAGGCTCGCGCCGCTATCCGTGGCCGTCGGCGTGACGGTTATCGAGCCCGTGCCATAGGGCAGGTCCACCGAATAGCCGCTCGTGCCCGAACTGAACACGGGGCTCAACGTGCCCTGGCTCACGCTCAGCGCCGAGAGCGTCGCGACATTCGACAGATAGGCGAACTGATCCGCGCTGGTGGCGCTCGAGGTGCCGCCCGGTGCGGTCACGCTTACATGCACCGTGCCCGTGCCCGAAGGCGCGGTCGCGGTGATCTGGCTGTCGGAATTGACGGTGAAGCCGCTCGCAGGTGCCCCCCCGAAGCTGACCGCCGTCGCGCCGTTGAAATCGCTCCCCGTCAGCGTGACGGAGGTGCCGCCGCTGGCCGACCCCTGTGCCGGGCTGATCGCGGTGATCGTGGGGGCGGCGCGCTGGATCGCGATGGTGATCGTGGCGCTTTGGAAGCTCGCATTCGGTGTGCTGGCATCATGGCCGCTTACGGTGAAGCTGTAGCTGCCATTGGCGCTGGGCGTGCCGCTGAGAGTCCCGGTGGATGAGAGCGACAGCCCCGGCGGGAACGAGCCGGTCTTCGCGGCTGTGTCGAACGTGTAGGGCCCGGTGCCGCCCGAGACGCTCAGCGTGGCCGAGTAGCTCGTGCCGACCTGCCCATCCGACAGCGCGCCCGAGGTCACGGTGAAAGTGGGAGCCGAGACGGTGATCGTGACCGTCGCGGGGGCGGATGTGCCCGTCGCGTTCGTGCCGGTATAGGTGAAGCTGTCCGCGCCGTGATAGCCCGCCGTGGGCGTATAGCTGATCGTGGTGCCGCTCACCTTGGTCGAGCCGTGGCTGGGCCCGGAGGCGACCGTGACCGATGTCGCCGCGCCGCCGGAGAAGTTCAGCGGCACCGCGTTGTCGGTCGAGCCATATCCTGCGGTGAGGCTCACGGCATTCGCGGTCGGCGCCGCCAGCGGCGAGACGCTGTTCGACGCGGCCGAGGCCGGGCCGGTGCCCGCAGAGTTGGTCGCGGTGACGGTGAAGTTGTAGCTGGTTCCGTTCGTGAGGCCGTTCACCGTGATCGGTGAACTGGTCCCAGTTCCGGTGAACCCGCCCGGTGTGGAGGTCACGGTGTATCCGGTGATCGTCGCGCCGCCATCGGAACCGGGCGGGGTGAAGCTGATCTCGGCCTGTCCATCTCCCGCCGTCGCGGTGCCGATCGTCGGCGCGCCCGGCACGACCGCGTTCACGGCGAAGCTCTGCGTGACGGTCGGGGCGGGGTTATAGGTGCTGTCGCCCGCCTGATCGGCGTCGATCGAGCAGGTGCCGGTCGAGGCGAAGGTCAGCGCGCCACCTGCGGTGATGGTGCAGACCCCGGTTGTGGTCGACGAGAAGCTGACCGGCAGGCCGGAGGACGCGGTTGCGTTCAGCGTCGGCGAGGTGCCGTAATCCTGCGCGCCCGGATTGGCGAAACTGATGGTTTGGCCCGCCGTCGGCGTGACGCTGTTCGAGGGCGCTGAGAACCCGGCCGATCCGTAGCCGTTATCGGCGCTGACCGTGAACGTATAAGCCGTACCGGCGGTCAATCCGTTGACGGTGATCGACGTGCCGGTGCCATTCGCGGTTTTGTTTCCAGGTGAAGACACCACTGTGTAATCCTGGATCGGCGCGCCCCCGCTGTCGGTGGGTGGGGTGAAGCTCACGGTGGCGCTCTCGACGCCGGCGACGGCTGTGACATTGGTGGGCGGCGGGGCCGTGGTCGGGTTGACCGTGAAGCTCTGCGTGACGGTTTGCGCCGCAAGATAGCTGCCATTGCCCCCCTGATCGGCATCGATCGAGCAGGTGCCCGCCGAGACGAATGTCAGTGCACCGCCCGAGGTGATCGTGCAGACACCGGTGGTGGTCGAAGAGAAGCTGACCGTCAGGCCGGACGAAGCGGTTGCGCTCAGCGTCGGCGAGGTGCCGTAGGTTTGCGCACCCGGGTTGGTGAAGGTGATCGTCTGAGCCGCCTTCGGGGTCACCGCGTTCGAGGCGCTGGAAGCCGGGCTTGTCCCGAAGTTATTCGTCGCGGTGACGGTGAAGGTATAGCTGGTGCCGTTCGTGAGGCCGTTCACCGTGATCGGCGAGCTGGCCCCGGTTCCGGTGAGCCCGCCCTGCGTGGAGGTCACGGTGTATCCGGTGATCGTCGCGCCGCCGTCGGAGGCGGGCGCGGTGAAGCTGACTTCGGCTTGGCTATCGCCTGCCGTCGCGGTGCCGATCGTGGGTGCGCCCGGCGCGGCCGCGTTCACGGCGAAGCTCTGCGTGACGGTCGGGGCGGCGTTATAGGCGTTATTGCCCGCCTGATCTGCATCGACCGAGCAGGTGCCCGCCGAGACGAATGTCAGTGCACCGCCCGAGGTGATCGTGCAGACACCGGTGGTGGTCGACGAGAAGCTGACCGTCAGGCCGGACGAGGCGGTTGCGCTCAGCGTCGGCGAGGTGCCGTAATTCTGCGCGCCCGGATTGGCGAAGGTGATCGTCTGTGCAGCCTTCGGCGTAACCGCGTTCGAGGGGCTGGAGGCCGAGCTCGTCCCGAAGTTATTCGTCGCGGTGACGGTGAAAGTATAGCTGGTGCCGTTCGTGAGGCCGTTCACCGCGATCGGAGAAGTGGTCCCGGTTCCGGTGAACCCGCCCGGCGAGGAGGTCGCGGTATAGCCGGTGATCGGGTCGCCGCCATTCGAGGCCGGGGCGGAGAAGCTGACCTGCGCGCTGCTATCGCCGGCCGAGGCCGAGACATTCGTCGGCGCATCCGGCGCGGTCGCGGGGGCCGGGAAGGTGAATGTGACGGTGTAGGTGGTATTGGTTGTGGTATTTCCGCCCGAGGAGATGCCCGATGCGTAATAGAGCGTGACCGGAACTCCGCTGGCCGGATAGGTCGTCGGAGCGGTGTCCAGAGTGACCGTGTAAGTCGGGAAAATATAGGTGCCGGTGCTTGTGTCGAGATTCGGGGATACCGTGATCACCGCGCCTGAATTCGGATCCGTGAAGGTCTGGCTCGTGATCTGATTATTAACCGTGTCGCCCTGGATCGGCCAATAGGCGTTCGCGTTGACCCCCGTCGCGTCATAGAGGCCATATTGGACATCGAGACATTCCGCACTCACGTTGAGCGTCTTTGTCGACCCCTGCCCGCCATCCAATAACAGCGTCGTGCCGGTGCCGCAGGCGGCCAGAGAGGCGCTCGCCCCGGCGGTTGTCAGAAGCACACCCGCCAGAAGTCGCAAAATGAAAATTCGGAGGGTCGAAATTCGCGTTATGCGAGAAAACCGGTTGGATGCCTGATTGACGGCGCATGCAATGCGACCGCTCAGCGTCAATGCCCTGAACATATCTTGTTGTCCCCACTGAAATTGCAGCGTGGCTCGGACGCATCAAAGAAAATCGTCTGAAAATCCCCGTGGGGCAATTGGTAAAATAATGCGCGAGTCTCTGCTCCCTGATGTTGACGCTATGTCGCGTATTAATTTTCGTCAATCTTTAGCGCGTATTGCCGGGATCTTGCCGAAATGTGCCGACAGGGCTGTGGCGCGAAGAGCGCAGTCGCCGGGTGGCCAGGGGGCGCCATCTGCAGCGCTCTCGCGCGCGCATCGCGAGCTCCCGTTTGGGTGATTTGTCAATATAGCGACACAACACATAGTTGTAAGTTGTCGCAGGACATGTTCGCCCGTAGCCTCGCCTTAGAGGAGAATTCAAGGGAACAGTTCGATGGAACCATTTCTGGGCATGATCATGCCCGTAGCCTTCGATTTCGCGCCGCAGGGCTGGGCGTTGTGTAATGGACAGTTGATGAGCATCGCGCAGTATTCGGCGCTTTTCTCGCTTCTCGGGACCGAGTTCGGCGGGGACGGGCGGACGACGTTCGGCCTCCCCGATCTTCGTGGGCGCAGCCCGCGCGGTGCCACCATGCAGGCGCGCGGGCAAAAACCGGGGAGCGAGGCGGTCACGCTCACGGACGCCACGATGCCCAGCCACAGCCACCCTTTCGTGGCCTCGCAGCTGGCGATCGCGGGACGTGCGCCGATTGCGCCCGACGACATGGTGATCGCTTCGGGCAATATTCCCGCTGGCAATCTCTATGGCAGCGCCGAGGCGCCGGTCGCGCTGGCGCAGACCAATATCGGTCACACCGGCGGCGGCATTGCGCATCCCAACATGCAGCCCTCGCTTTGCGTCAATTACGTCATCGCCCTCCAGGGCATCTTCCCGCAGCGCGCGTAAAGCGCGCAACGGATCCGCCGGAACGGAGAGGATATATTCATGGACCCCATTGTCGGACAAATCACGCTGTTTGCCTTCCCGCGCACGCCGCGCGGCTGGCTCAGCTGTCAGGGGCAGTTGTTGCCCATCAACCAATATCAGGCGCTGTTCTCGCTTATCGGAACCCAATATGGCGGCGACGCCGTCACGACTTTCGGCGTGCCGGATCTGCGCGGGCGCATTCCGCTCGGCATGGGACATGCGCCGGGGCTGTCGGTCTACAAGGTCGGCGACAAGGTCGGGGAGGAGACGGTCACGCTGAGCGTCGCGGAGATGCCGTCGCATTCCCACGCGATCCAGGCGTCGAGCCAGAGCCCGGCGGCCAACGCGACCGCCGTGCCCGGCCCGGAGGTCGAGTTCGCGACCGCAGATGGCACGGGTGTCACGCGCTACGCGGCCCAGCCCGGTGGCGCGTCCGCGACGCTGAATCCGGCCTCGATCGGATCGAGCGGTGCGTCCCGCCCGCACCAGAACATGATGCCGACCACGGTGATGAACTACTGCATCGCCTATGACGGTATTTACCCGCCGCGCTCGTAAGCGCGCCCGGTCTTTTCGGAAAGGACAGGATATGGACCCCATTCTTTGCACGGTCATGCCATTTCCCTACAATTTCATCCCCAAGGGTTGGATGCCTTGTGACGGGCAGGTCTTGCCGATGTCACAATACTCGGCGGTCTACTCGTTGATCGGGACGACCTATGGCGGGGACGGGCGCACGACCTTCGGGCTGCCCAATCTCAACGGGGGCAGCGGTTCGCCGTTGAGCGTCGTTGCCGGGCAGGGCGTAGGGCCGGGGCTTACCCCTCGCGCGCTCGGCCAGCGGGTGGGCAGCGATACGGTGACGCTTACCGAGGCCGATCTGCCGCCGCATTCGCATTCGCTTTCGGTGTTTCCTGAAGGCACGGATGCGAGTGCCGCGCCGACTGCAGGCGATACCTGGATCTCGACGGGGGCCAATGGCTATACCGGCACGCCGGTTCAGGAGGCGACCAGCTTTGCGCCCGGCGCGATCTTGCCGGCCGGAAGCAGCCAGCCGCATGAGAACGATCAGCCGACGCTAGGGCTCGTCTATTGCATCGCCATGCAGGGTATCTACCCGAGCTTCGACTGAAAAACCCGCGCGCCCCGCGAGGCGCGCGACCTGCAATTCAAAGGGGCGGTCGCAGCGCGGCGCGCCCCTTTTTCGTGGGATGAGCTGCCGTGAGAGATCGTGACGCTCTCCGACTTGATCCGAAAGCCGTGCCGAGTGGGCTCAATCCAGCGTCTGTCGATAGCGCAGCATCGAGATCAGCATGATCACCACGCCGATGATGGCGATCGCCCGCAAGTCGCCGGTGATGTCGGCCAGATGGGCACCTTTGAGCATCACCTTGCGCACGATCCGCAGGAAATGCGTGGCGGGGATCGCCGAGCCGATCACCTGCGCCCAGCCGGGCATGCCTGCGTAGGGGAACATGAAACCCGAGAGCAGGATGGTGGGCAGGATCGTCATGAAGCTCGCCTGCATCGCCTGCATCTGGGTGCGCACGAGGGTCGAGATCAGGAAGCCGAGGGCGAGGTTCACCACTATATAGAGGTTGAAGCCGATGAAGAAGGCCAGCCCCGATCCGAGGAACGGCACCCCGAACAGAAGCTTCCCGGCAATCAGGAACACGACGGTCTGGATGTAGCCGATCACGACATAGGGCAGGATCTTGCCCAGCATCACCTCGAGCGGCCGGACCGGTGTGGCGATCAGGGTTTCCATTGTGCCGCGTTCTGTCTCGCGTACGATCGCGATCGCGGTGATCAACACCATCGTCATCGCGAGGATCACGGCGATCAGGCCGGGCACGATGTTCAGCGAGGTTTTGCTCGCCGGGTTGAATTGCTTGTGCACCACGACCGAGAAGGGCGGCGGTTGCCCTGCGACCGGAGCGAGGGGGCCCTGGAAGGTCTGCTTCACCGCAGTGTCGATGATCCCCGACAGCGCGCCGACAGCGGTGCCCACGGCCGTCGGATCGGACGCGTCGGCGCTGACGAGCAGCTTCGGCGACAGGCCCCGCACGATGTCGCGCTCGAAATTGGGCGGAATGACCACGACGAAATTCGCGGTGCCGTCGCGGAGCGCCTGATCGCCTTCCTCGGCGCTGGTCACGATGCCCTCGAATTTGAAGTAATCCGAGGTCTCCATGCCCGACAGCACCGCGCGCGCCACCGGGCTTTCATCGGCCATCTCGATCAGGGTGGGCAGGTGGTGCGGGTCGGAATTGATGATGTAGCCGAACATGACCAGCTGCAGGATCGGGATGCCGATCATCATCGCGAAGGTCATCCGGTCGCGCCGCATCTGGATGAATTCCTTGTAGAGCACTGCTCCGAAACGCGAGACCGAGAACCAACTCATGCGGAGGGGCCTCCGTTGACGCCGAAATTGTCGGCCGCGGTTGCCATCAGGTAGATGAAGACCTCTTCAAGCTCGGCCTCTTTCTTCTCCCATTTGCGCGCGTCGTTCTCCCCGCTCTTTTCAGCGACGACCGCGTCGAGCCCGGCGCTGTCGGTCGAGGACACATGAAGCTGGGCGCCGAAGCGCGCGACCTGCTCGACCCGCGGATCGGCGCGCAGCTCTTCCTCGAGCTGGACCAAGTCGGGGCCGGAGACCCGCCATGTCGTCAGGCCGACCTGATGCGGGATCTCGGTCGCCGGGCCGTCGATCAGCTTCTTCCCATAGGCGATATACGCGATGTAATCGCATTGCACCGCCTCATCCATGTAATGCGTCGAGACAAGCACCGTGACGCCCTGTTTGCTGAGCTGGCGGATCTCGTCCCAGAAGTCGCGCCGCGCCTTCGGGTCGACCCCGGCGGTGGGTTCGTCGAGAAGCAGGAGCGCGGGCTTGTGCTGCATGCAGGCGGCCAGTGCCAGACGCTGTTTCCAGCCCCCCGACAAAGTGCCCGCCAACTGCTTGCCGCGCCCTTCGAGGCCTAGGGTTCGCAGGGTCTCGTCCACCACCTTCTTGCGGTTCTTCACCCGATACATCCGCGCCATGAAGTCGAGGTTCTCGCGGATCGTCAGATCGCCATAGAGCGAGAACTTCTGCGTCATGTAGCCGACGTTTTCCTTGATCGCGCGCGCGTCCTTGTGGATGTCGTAACCAAGGGTGTGACCTTCGCCGCCATCGGGGGTGAGCAGCGCGCACATCATCCGGATCGTTGTGGTCTTGCCCGAACCGTTGGGCCCGATGAAGCCGTAGATCGCCCCTTTGGGCACCGACATATCGACCTCGTTCACCACCTTCTTGCCGTTGTAGATCTTCGTGAGCCCCTTCACGACGATCGCGGGCTCGCTCCGGTCGCTCACGCTGTCGGCGGGTGTCGTGCTCATTGCAGCCGCCTCAGGCTGACCGGCTGGCCCGGCAGGAGCGACACGCCCGCCGGGATTCGCGCCTCGGCCCGGAACACGAGCCGCGAGCGTTCTTCGCGCGAGTAGATGATCGGGGGCGTGTATTGCGGCTCGGAAGCCATCTTGCTGATCGTCACCTTGATGTCGGGGTCACAGCCGTCGCATTCCATCTCCAGCTGATCGCCAATGGCGAAATCCGCGCGCTCGGCCTCGGGCAGGAAGAACAGGACCTTGAGCGCGTTCGGCGGCAGGATCGACAGCACGGGCGCCCCGGCTGCGGCCACTTCCCCGGCCTTGTAATAGACCGTCTCGATCCGACCGGCCACGGGCGCGGTGACCGTCATGTCATCCAGCTGTGAGCGGGCGAGATCGGCATCGGCCTGTGCTGCCTCGAGCGTTTTCTGGGCTGCGAGGACCTGCGCGCTGCGCGCGGGCAGGGCCGCCACTTCGAGCTGAGCCTTGAGCTGGGCCACCTGCGCCTCGGCTTCTTCCAGAGCGGCGCGGTCGACATCAACCTTGGCCTGAGCGACGATTTCTCGGGCGAACAGATCCTCGGTGCGCTTGAGCGCGGATTCCGCGAGGTTGCGATGCGCGATGGCTTGCTCCAGCGAGGCCTTGATCACCTCGATCTCGGGGTCGCGCGAGCCGGTTTCGAGGTTGTTCAGATTGGCGCTCGCGGTCCCGATCTTGGCCTCGGCGGCGCGGACCGCAGCCTGCTGCTTGGTCGAATCCATGTCGAAGAGGAACTGATCGGCCTTCACGCTGTCGCCTTCGATCGCCGCCAGCGTCTTGATGCGTCCGGTGACCGAAGGGGCGACATAGACGTATTCGCCCTCCACATAGCCGGAGTAATGCGGCACCGGGGCGTCCCCATAGCCGGGAATGATCGCGGTGAGCAGGGCGCTGATCCACGCAACAATGGTATCAAGCATCGGTCGAACCCTCCGGGGACAGGAAAACGCCGTGGAATAGAATGTCGAGGTGGTTCTCGATCAACTGATCGAGCGACAGCCCGTTCTCCGGCACGATGTCGAAGATCTCCGCAAGCAGGAGATGCACGACGATCGGGCCGATGATCGAGCGCAGGGTCAGTTCGGGATCGACCGGGCGCAACTGGCCCGACGCGATGCCCTGTCGGATGATTTCGGTGGCGGCGGGAAGGACGTGGTCGAACACCTCGCGCCGATACATCGCGGCGATTTCGGGGGCGACGACGGCCTCGCGGATCACGACCTTGGGCACCGCCAGAACTTTCGGATCCCCAAGCGAGGTCGCGATGAGCGAGAACAGCGCGCGCAGCGTGGCGCGCGCGTCGTCGGACGTCAGATCGACAAGCGCTTGCGCCCGTGTGGCGATCGGGGAAACGGCCCTGCGCACCAAGCCTTCGAGGATCGCCTGCTTCGACGGGAAATAGAGATAGACGGCCCCCTTCGAGAGACCCGCCGTCTTGGCGATCTGCGCCACCGACGTATGGGCGTAACCCTTTTCATCGAAGAGCGAGAGCGCCGCGTCGAGCACCTCGTCAGGCCGCGCCTCCGCGCGACGTCGAAATTTGGGCTCGGGCGAGTCGGGATCTGTCATGGGGAGAAAATAACTGACCGGTCAGTCAGTAGCAAGAATATTGACTCAGTGCCGTATGTCTTCCGACAACTTCAGGAAAAAGGCGAGGGGGGGTAGGCCCGACGCCGTTGGTCTTTCGCGGAAGTTGAGGGAAAAATCGCTCAAGGCGAGGAGGCACCGTTGCGCCATGCTTCGCTGAGCGTTGCGCCGCCCCGAGCTCGAGCGCCACGATGCCGCGCGGGGCTTTGGGGCAAGCCTGTCTCAGCTTTCCCTGCTCACGCGGTGGCGGAGCCAGACGATCCCATTCTCCAGCGTCTCGGCCTGCACCAGCTCCAGCGATTGCGCGGGGCCGGTGCCTTGTTCGTAGATCGCGGGTGCGCCGCTATTGCCGTCGATCACCGGCAGGATCAGGGTGCTGGTCGCGTCGATCAGCCCCTTGGCGAGGAAGGTGCCGTTCAAGGTGCCGCCGCCTTCAAGCAACAGCCGGTCGATCCCGAACCCCTCGGCGATGCGGCTCAGCGCGCCTTCGATGTCGTCTCCCTCGGGACCGCTGAACACGACCGAGATGCCGCGCTCTGTTAGCCGCTCGACATGGGCCTGCGCGACGCGCTCGGAGAGCACGATCGCCAGATGGTCGCCCTCGAGTTCGTCCGTATCCGGCAAGAGCCGCCCCTTGCGGTCGAATACGACGCCGAGGGTGCGTCCCGCCAGATCCGCCAGTCGATCGGGGCGCGGGCTCGGCGCGGGGTCGAGCATCGGTTCGACATGCGGCACCCAGCCTTCGAGCGAGGCGCGACCGATGATCCAGCCTTGCCCCTCCAGACGCGAACCGACCGCATCGTAGATCGTCAGCAATTCGTCTTCGGAATAGGGCCACCCTTCGGTCTTCAATCGTCCGTCGAGCGTGGTGATCATATGGCAAGTGATATGCGGCCGGGGCATTGCGGGGCCTCGTGCTTTGAAAATTATTGGGAAGAAGAAAGAGAAGGCCGAGCCGCGCGGGCCCGGCCCTCAAGGTCAGCCGTTATAGTCTTCGTCGGCGACTTTCTCGAGCCAGGTGACCGGCGAGCCGTCGATGCTTTCCTGCACCGCGATATGGCTCATCGCGGTCTCGGACGAGGCGCCGTGCCAGTGCTTTTCGCCTGCCGGGAACCACACGACATCGCCCTGGCTGATCTCTTCGACAGGGCCGCCTTCGCGCTGGACGCGGCCGCGCCCAAAGGTGACGATCAGGGTCTGGCCCGCAGGGTGGGTGTGCCATGCGGTGCGCGCGCCGGGCTCGAACGTGACATGGCTGCCCGAGGTGCGGCCGGGCTCTTCGGCCTGAAACAGCGGATCGACGCGGACGGTGCCGGTGAACCAGTCTTCGGGGCCCTGCATTGAGGCGTTGGCGCCGGAACGAATGATTTTCATGTGAAAACTCCTTTCTTGGGGTAGGGGAGCGCGGGCTTAGCCGCGCAGTTTTTCGAAACGGTAGGTCAGGGCGGGACCGCCGGGTTGCCCATAGGCTAGCTCGGCGGTGACCATTGCAAAGGGCTCGACGAAACGCCCGGTGCGCAATCCGCCCGCATCAACCGGCGTAAAGCCGATATCTTCGATCAGCCCGCGCGCGACGGCCTTCGCACCGTCGTCATCGCCGTAGATCAAAAGCTGCGGCGGGTCGGCCTGTCCCTTGCGGGCAAAGACCGGTGCGAAGCTCTCGGAGGGAGAGGTGTTGAATGTGGCCACCCAGCGCGCATCGGGGCGCATGGTGGCGAGTTGCTCGGCCCCGGAGGTCTTGGGGCCGAGCACGAGATCGCTATTGCTCGTATCGAGCGGAACGCAGCAGTTGAGCACCACCTGGCCTGCCATGTCGCAGGCCTGAGCCAGCACATCGTCGATGCGGCTCCAATGCACGGCGAGCAGGATCGCATCCGCATCCGCGACCGCCTCGGAGACGCTGGTCGCCCGCCCGCCGGTCTCGGCGGCGAGCCGGTCCAGCTTGGCCTGACTGCGCGAATAGGCGAAGCGCAGATCGTGGCCGCATTGCGCCCAGATCCGTCCGAGCTTGGCGCCCATCAGTCCAGATCCGAGAATGGCGATCTTCATGGCAGGGTCCTTTATTCGGCGCGGTTCTCGAAGACGTCCTTGGCCACCGGCAGGGCGGAGAAGACCTTGGGCCAGCCCGCGTAGAAGGCCAGATGCGAGAGCATCGCGCCCGCTTCCTCCTGCGTCAGCCCGTTATCCATCGCGCGGTTGAGGTGGAAGGTCATCTGCTCGGGCTGGCCCGCCGCGATCAGGGCCGCGACGGTGACCATCGAGCGGTCGCGCGGCGCGAGGTCGGGACGCAGCCAGAGGTCGCGGAACAGAAGCTCGCGCGTGTTGTCGACCACGCCCATCGAGACGTCGCCATAGGTGCCGCGCACGAAACTCTCGCGCGATTCCTCGGCCTCCTCATCGAGCGGCAGCAGATTGACCTCTGCGCCGGGAAGGCTGTCGGCGGCGATTCCGCGCGCCTCGTAGACCGGCGCCATCGCCTCGGCCGCGGCGGTGGCGTTGCCCCAGCCGGTGTAGAAGGCGAGATGGGTGACGGTTTCCGACAGTTCGGCAGGCGTCACGCCGCTATCGAGCGCGAGTTCGACGAAACGCTCGAGGTTTCCTGTCTCGTGGCGGGTCATCAGCGCCGCGAAGGTCACGAGCGAGCGGTCCCGCATGGACAGCTGTTCGCCGGTCCAGACCGAGCCGAGAAGATCATTGCTGGAATAGGCCTCGAGCGCGGGGGCCGCGCGGCCAACGGCGTCGGGGATGGTGCGATCGAGCGCCTCGCCGGAGGCCGAGGACGCAATCAGGGCGAAAGCAGAAGCTGCAAAACGGGTTTTCATATCATCTCTCCTGTCGGGTTGATCTTGTCCTTCAGAGATGGGGGAGGCGGCACTCAGGTTAATGCCGTATCAAGCCAAGTCACTCATGAGCGAGATTCATCGAAAGGCCTGAAAGGCACCGCCGGGACAGGCCCGGCAGTGCGATGGTCTGGCTTAAAGCTGCCCGCCATAGACGGGGAACATGCTCGCCTCGCCGTAATCCTTGATCTCCTCGACCGATTTCAGTGCCTCCATATCGGCTTCGGAAATTTCGAAATCGAGCGCCGCATTGGAGCGCATGTGATCGGGATTGGCGGTCTTCGGCAGCGCGACCATGCCCAGTTGCAGCACGTAGCGGATCGAGAGCTGCGGGACGCTGACGCTGTATTTCTCTGCCATCGCCTTGATCTCGGCATTGTCGAGGATCTGGCCGTGGCCGATCGGCGAATAGGCCTCGGCGACCATGCCGTTGCTCTGGATGTAGTCGATCAGTTCGAAGGGCGTGTTCGACACATGCGCGAGGATCTGGTCGATCATCGGCTTGACCTTTGCGTTGTCGAGCAGGTTGTCGAGATCCGCCTTCTCGAAGTTCGACACGCCGATCGCGCCCAGCTTGCCCGCCTCATAGGCTTCTTCCAGCGCGCGCCACGCTTCGAGGTTGCCCTCGAAGTAGCCATCGTCGCCGTGGAACTCGGTCCAGGGCTTCGGGCTGTGGATGATCATCAGGTCGATCTTGTCGAGCCCGAGCGTCTCGAGCGAGCCGTCGATGGCGGCTTTCGCATCGGCATAGTTCTTGATGCCCGCGTCGAGCTTCGTGGTCAGGAAAATCTCGTCGCGCGGAACGCCGCAATTGCGGATGCCTTCGCCGACGCCACGTTCGTTTCCATAGGCCTGCGCGGTATCGATATGGTGATAGCCCATCTCGACGGCGGCCTTCACCGCATCGGCCACCTTGTCATCGTCGATCATCCATGTGCCAAGGCCCAGTTTCGGGATCTCGACGCCATTGGGGAGGGTAAGGGTTTCGTTCAGGATCATGTCTGGCTCCTTGCATTGGAGTGCGCCGCGCCCCTCATTTTCAAGAGCACGGCTTCGGTTCATGTCCTGCAATCTAGTGCGAGATGCGCCTCAGGATAATCGGCGGAATTTTTATAGCACTCATGAGTGACAAGCATGAATGCGCACGTTCATTCACCCGAGCGTGATAATAGGGGACCGATCAGCCCCGCTCGCGCAGCGCTTCCAGCACGGCGCCGAAGGCCGAAGAAGGGCGTTGGCGGCTGGGGTAATAAAGGTGAAATCCCGGGAAATAGGGGCAATATTCCTCGAGGCAGGCTTGCAGGGCGCCGCTTTCCAGATGGGGCGCGGCGAGCCGGTCCGGCACCAGCGCCAGCCCGTGCCCGTCGAGCGCCGCGTGCTGCACCAACCCGATCGTGTTGAAGCAGGCCTGACCGGAGACTTTCACCCGGATCTCGTGCCCGTCGGCATCCTCGAATTCCCAGGCATAGAGTGCGCCATGCGTCGCCAGCCGCAGGTTGATGCAATTATGTTCGCTCAGATCATGCGGGGTCTGCGGCACGCCAGCCGTTTCGAAATAGGACGGCGCGCCGACGCAGAGCATCCGCTCGTCCGGGCCGATCCTTGTGGCGATCATCCCTTCGCTCACGCTGTCGCCATAGCGCACCCCGGCATCGCATTGCGCCGAGGCCAGATCGGTGAAGCCGTAATCCATCACCAGCTCGACATTGATAGAGGGGTATTGCTTGAGCAGCGGCGAGAGCTTTGGCCAAAGCACGGTCTCGATCGCGTAATCGGTGGAGACGATGCGCACGGTGCCCGTGGGCTGGTCCTGCGCGTCGTCGAGCGCGCGCAACCGCGCCTCGATCATCTCGAAACAGGGGTTGAGCGTGGCCAGAAGATCCTCGCCCTCGAGCGTCGGCGCAACGGATCGCGTGGTACGCGTCAGCAGCCGCAGCCCCAGCCGTTGCTCCAGCGCCTTGATCGTATGGCTCAGCGCGGATTGCGACACGTTGAGCCGCGCCGCGGCCTTGGTGAAGCTGCGCTCTTCGGCGACGGCGGCCAGGGCGATCAGATCGTTGATATTCTCGCGGAGCATGAGGGAGGCCTCGCTGAATGTTGGTGTCGCCATCGGGCGGGTCTCCCTCACGATATATGCGCGTGGTTCATGACGTCCACGGATTATTCAGCCGTGGATCAGGCGACGTCACTCCAGATAATCCGCGTCGGTCACCTTCTCGCCCCAAGTCACGGCGGAGCCATCTACCACCTGCTGAATCGCGAAATGCGTCACATGGGTCGTGTCGGTCGCGCCATGCCAATGCTCGATGCCGGGCGGGCACCAGATGACGTCGCCCGCCTGCATCAGCTGTTTGGGCTGGCCGCGTTCCTGTACCCAGCCGGAGCCTGCCGT
This sequence comes from Thioclava sediminum, assembly GCF_002020355.1. Classification (GTDB taxonomy): domain Bacteria; phylum Pseudomonadota; class Alphaproteobacteria; order Rhodobacterales; family Rhodobacteraceae; genus Thioclava; species Thioclava sediminum. The sequence goes on along the minus strand of NZ_MPZV01000005.1, from coordinate 208,264 downwards.
CACAACGAGCTTCTGACCCGCCGGATGGGTGTGCCAGGCCGAGCGCGCGCCGGGAAGGAAGGTCACTTCGCCCGCGCTCACATCGCCCATGTCAGGGCCGAAGACGGGGGCGACGAGGGCGGTGCCGGTGAAGGTCTCAGAGCTGCCGATCGTGGCCGCGCGGCTCTCCGCCGGGGTCAGTTCCATCGACTGCGCAACGGCGGCGGGGGCGGCGAGAAGGACGGCGAGCGTCGTGAAGGTGCGGATCATCAGGGGTCTCCCTTGGATTGCGTTTCAATGGCAAGGCCGTGATCTCCCTGGCCTCGCTTTCATTGAGGTAAGGACCGCAGACGCGGGGTTAATGCCGCAAAAGCCGGAAAGCCTCATGAGCAGGATTCATGGATGCTGTGCGCAAAGCGGTGATTATCTGCGGCGCGTTTCGCGGCATGTTGAAAGGCAGGCGCCACCCTTGTTCCGGCGCTCTTCGTCAGTTCCCGAAAAAGGAGGCCCGAGATGTGCCAGTCCTGCAATGACACGTTCCAAACCTTGACCCGCGATGGCGAAAGCCGCCGCAATTTCCTGCGCAGCGGTGCCGCGCTGGCCGCGGCCCCCTTGGCGGCGAGCGTCGCCACGCAAGCGGCCGCGCAAGAGGGCGGCGCATCGCTCGAAGCTTCCGAAGTGCAGGCTTGGGCGGCCTTCGACACGGATGGCAGTTTCGCGCCGCATACGATCCCGCGCCGTGCGGCTGGCCCGAAGGATGTCGTGGTCGAGATCATGTATAGCTCGATCTGCCACTCGGACATTCACACCTACAAGGGCGACTGGGGGATGCCGCAGTTCCCGCTTGTTCCCGGTCACGAGATGGTCGGCCGGGTCGTCGGCATCGGCGCGGAAGTCACCAAGTTCCGCGAGGGCGATGTCGCCGGGGTCGGCACGATGGTCGACAGCTGCGGCACCTGCGCCAATTGCCTGGCCGACCGCGAGCAGAACTGCCTCAACGGCACGACCTTCACCTATAATTCCGAGGACAAGATCTCGGGCGGGGTGACCTATGGCGGCTATTCCAAGAAGATCGTCGTGAAGGAAGACTTCGCGCTGCGCATCCCGCCTGGGGTCGATCTGGCCGGGTTCGCGCCGCTTCTTTGCGCCGGGATCACCACCTTCTCGCCGATCAATCACTGGGATCTGCAGCCCGGCCAACGTTACGGCGTGATCGGAATGGGCGGTCTGGGCCATCTCGCGGTGAAGCTGGCGGCGGCGAAAGGGGCCGAGGTCGTCGTCTTCACCACTTCCGAGGACAAAATCGCCGATGCCAAGGCTTTCGGCGCCGCCGAGGCCTATCTCTGGTCCGACGAGGCCGCGATGCGGAGCCAGATGGGCAGCTTCGATCTGATGCTCTCGACCGTTCCGGTGGCCTATCCGATGCAGCAATTCCTGAACCTGCTCAAGCTCGACAAGACGCTGGTCAATGTTGGCGCGCTGTTCCCGATCGAGGGGGCGCATGGGATGATGATGGGCTTCGGGCGTCAGAGCCTCGCGGGCTCGATGACGGGCGGCATTGCCGAGACCCAGCGGGTGATCGACTTCGCCGCACATCACGGGGTCGCGGCCACCTATGAGATGATCACCCCCGAGCAGATCGGCGAAGCCTGCGAGAAGGTCGTGAACAAGCAGGCGCGCTATCGCTATGTGATCGACATGACCCAGGCCTGAAACGGCGACTGATGAGTGCCGCTCATCTGTGGCAGTATTGCGCGGGGGGTAATCCTCCCGCGCAATCGCGCATAGATTTGTCTCCAGCAGCAGGAGGGCATCGGCCATGAGCTTCACGAAGTTTCTGACACCCGTCGCGGCGCTGTGCGTCGCCGCCAGCATGGCCTGCGCTCAGGAGACGAAAGGAGACAGTATGATCCCGATCACCGTGACCGCAGGCGAGACGGTTCTGACCGCCACGCTCGACGACACCCCTGCAGGGCGCGATTTCGCGGCGCTCATGCCGCTGGAGCTGACCCTGCGCGACTACCACGGCATCGAGAAGATCGCCGATCTGCCGCGCAAGCTCGACACCACCGGCGCGCCGCGCAGCTACGAGCCGAAGACGGGCGACATCACGCTTTATGCGCCTTGGGGCAATCTCGCGATCTTCTACAAACCCTTTGCCAACTCGCCGGACCTCGTGCGGCTGGGCGCGTTCGACGGGTCGCTCGAGGCGCTGATGAGCAACCCGACGGTTCGGTTCGAGCGGGCCGAGTGATCGCATATCCCCTCGACGGCGTAGATCGGTAGCCTGACCCGGAAGGAGATGCCGTGACCGCTGCCGCACCTTTGCCATTGCCTGCCGCCACCCGCGCTGCGGGCGAGGACCGCCTGACGCGGTTCGCCCCCAAGATGGGCGCGGATTACGCGCGGGGGCGCAATTTCGATCACGGGGCGGGGCGGCATAGGGACGTCTCGCAACTGTCGCCCTATCTGCGCCGGCGTCTTGTGCTCGAGCGTGAGGCGGTGACGCGGGCGTATGAGGCGCATGGTGCAGAGGCTGCGGAGAAATTCGTGCAGGAGGTGCTCTGGCGGGGCTATTTCAAGGGCTGGTTGGAGCATCGCCCTGAGGTCTGGGCGCGCTATCGGGACGGATTGGCGCAAGACCTTGCCGCGCTCGACGACGCCCCCGGTCTGGCCGCGCGCGTGGCCGAGGCCGAGGCGGGCCGCAGCGGGATCGCCTGTTTCGACGCGTGGGCGCGTGAGTTGCGCGAGACCGGCTATCTGCACAATCACGCGCGGATGTGGTTCGCCTCGATCTGGATCTTCACGCTTCGGCTGCCGTGGCGGATCGGGGCGGATTTCTTCTATCGCCATCTGCTCGACGGCGATCCGGCCTCGAACACGCTCAGCTGGCGCTGGGTGGCGGGCCTGCATACGCGGGGCAAGTTCTATGCCGCTGAGGCTGCCAATATCACGCGCTACACAGGCGGCAGGTTCGCGCCCGATCCCGCGGAGTTGGCGGAAGTCAGCGAGGGGTTGGAGGCGAACGAGCCCGAGGGGCTGCCCCCGGTTGCGTCATTGCGCGCGCCGCGCCCCCCGCAGCCGGGGCTGCCCACGGCGCTCCTGATCACCGAGGAAGATTGCCGCGTCGAGGATTTCGATCTGAGCGCGTTCGATCTGCGTGGAGCCGCGACCCTCAGCGCCAGCCACCTGCGCTCGACGCGCGAGGTGGCGCCGCATGTCGCGCGGTTCGAGCGCGACGCACTCGCCGATGCCGCTGAGCGCGCCGGGGTGCCGGACGTGCAACGCCTGAAGGCCGGTGGCCCGTCCGCGCTGGTCGATTGGGCGCAAAGCCTCGGCGTTCGGCAGATCGTCACGCCTTACATTCCGGTCGGGCCGCTCGGCGATTGGCGCGAGAGCGCGGAGGCGGCGCTGGGCGCGCATGGCATCGCGCTGTGCGAGCTGACTCGGGAGTGGGATCGCGTGATCTGGCCCCATGCCACGGCCGGGTTCTTCAAGGTCAAAAAGAAGCTCCCCCAAATCCTTGCAGAGCTTGGCTTGGCCTGAGGGCAGGGTGAATTGCGCGCGCCCTTGCCGATCATCGCCGAGTGATCGCGCCGCTTCGGAATTTTCCTAGTCATCTCAAAGCTTTTGGGCTACGATTCCGATCAGACCCGGAAAACGGGCGTATTCGAGGCAGTAACGGCAGTATAGCCCATGACAGAAATGGCATTCGGCACCGTCCCCGTGCGGGCCGGTGAACCCGTCTTACCGAAATGGTGGCGCACGATCGACAAATGGGCGCTCGGCGCCGTTTTGGCGTTGTTCGGCCTTGGCATGTTGCTGGGGCTCGCAGCCTCGGTGCCGCTGGCAGAGCGCAACGGTCTTGAGCCTTTCTATTACGTCAAGCGACAGGCCTTCTTCGGGGTGGTGGCGCTGGGCGTGATGCTGGGCATCTCGATGCTCGACCCCAAACAGGTGCGCAGGCTGGGCGTGATCGGCTTCGTCGGCGCCTTCGTCGCGGTGATGCTGCTGCCGGTGCTGGGCACCGATTTCGGCAAGGGCGCGGTGCGGTGGTATTCCTTCGGCTTCGCGTCGATCCAGCCGTCCGAATTCCTCAAACCCGGTTTCGTCATCATCTCCGGCTGGTTCATGGCCGCAGCCCATGACGTCGGGGGCCCCAAGGGGCGGCTCTATTCCTTCCTGCTGATGGTCATCATCGTGGTGGCGCTCGCGCTTCAACCCGATTTCGGGCAGGCGTCGCTGGTGCTGTTCGCATGGTCGGTGATGTATTTCATTTCGGGCGCGCCGATTGCGCTGCTGACAGGGATCGGGGCGCTGACCGTGGCGGGCGGCTTCTTCGCCTATAATTTCTCGGAACACTTCGCGCGCCGGATCAACGGCTTCCTGTCGACGGATGTCGATCCGCGCACGCAGATCGGCTACGCGACGAACGCGATCCAAGAGGGCGGGTTCTTTGGCGTCGGTGTGGGGCAGGGTTCGGTGAAATGGTCGCTGCCCGATGCGCATACCGACTTCATCATCGCGGTCGCGGCTGAGGAATACGGGCTGATCCTCGTCCTCGTGATAATCGCGCTCTACGCGACGGTCGTGATCCGGTCGCTGCTGCGCCTGATGCGCGAGCGCGATCCCTTCACCCGGCTTGCGGGCTCCGGTCTGGCCTGCGCCTTCGGCGTTCAGGCGATCATCAATATGGGCGTCGCGGTGCGCCTTCTGCCCGCGAAAGGCATGACTTTGCCGTTCGTCAGCTACGGGGGCTCTTCGGTCATTGCTTCGGGGATTGCGGTGGGTATGTTGCTCGCGCTGACTCGGACCCGGCCGCAGGGACAGATTTCGGATATTCTCGCCCGGCGCGGTCGCTAAAACCCTCAGGAGGGGGACATGGCCAAGGACACGACCCCGCTACTGCTGATCGCCGCTGGCGGCACCGGCGGGCATATGTTCCCCGCACAGGCGCTGGCCGAGGCGATGGTGCGCCGGGGCTGGCGCGTGAAGCTGTCCACGGATGCGCGCGGGGCGCGCTACGCGGGCGGCTTTCCCCATACGGTGACGGTGGAGCAGATCGCCTCGGCGACATTTGCGCGCGGTGGCGCGCTCGGCAAGTTGGGCGTGCCCTTCAAGATCGCGGGCGGCGTGGCCTCGGCCATCCGCAAGAACCTGTCGGACAAGCCGACGGTTGTGGTGGGCTTCGGCGGTTATCCGACGATCCCGGCGCTGTCTTCGGCGGTGTTCCTGGGCATTCCCCGCGCGATCCACGAACAGAACGGCATCATGGGCAAGGTGAACCGGGTCTTCGCCAAGAAGGTGAACCGCTTCGCCTGCGGCACCTGGCCGACCGATCTGCCCGAGGGCGTGCAGGGCGAGCATACGGGCAATCCGGTGCGAGCTGCCGTGCTGGAGCGGGCGGGCGCGGCCTATATCCCGCCGGGCGATTACCCGATGTCGGTCCTCGTGATCGGCGGCTCGCAGGGCGCGCGCATCCTGTCGGACACGGTGCCGGCGGCGATGGCGAGCCTTCCGGAAGCCGCCCGCGCCAATCTGCGCGTCTCCCATCAGGCGCGCCCCGAAGACCTCGACCGGGTCGTGGCCGCCTATGACGCGGCCGGCATCAGCGCCGAGGTCGAACCTTTCTTCAATGACGTGCCGCGTCGTCTCAGCGAATGCCAGCTGGTGATCTCGCGCGCCGGTGCGTCCTCGGTCGCGGATATCTCCGTCATCGGACGGCCCGCGATCCTGATCCCCTATGCCGCCGCCGCGGGCGATCACCAAGCGGCCAATGCGCGCGGTCTCGCGAAGACCGGTGGCGCGATCACCATCCCCGAAAGCCAGCTCTCGGCAGAGAGCCTCGCGGATCAAATTTCACTGGTGCTGGACAACCCTGAGGGCGCGCTGCAGATGTCGCGCGCGGCCCTCTCCTACGGGGTGCCGGACGCCACCGAGCGGCTCGTCGCCCTCGTCGAAGACCTAGCAGGAAAGACTCAATGAACGCGACCAAACTGCCCGGAGAACTCGGCCCCATTCATTTCGTCGGTATCGGCGGGATCGGTATGTCCGGCATTGCAGAAGTGCTGATGACCCAAGGGTTCACGGTTCAGGGCTCGGATGCGAAATCCTCCAAGATCACCGATCGTCTGGCGAAACTGGGCGCGACCATTTTCGAGGGCCAGCGCGCCGAGAATATCGGTGAGGCGGGCGTCGTGGTGATCTCCACCGCGATCAAGCCGGGCAATCCCGAGCTGGAAGAGGCGCGCCGCCGCGGTCTTCCGGTCGTGCGCCGCGCCGAGATGCTGGCCGAGCTGATGCGCCTGAAGTCAAACATCGCGATCGGCGGCACCCACGGCAAGACGACGACCACGACGATGGTCGCGACGCTGCTCGACAAGGGCAATTTCGACCCGACCGTGATCAATGGCGGGATCATCCACGCCTATGGCTCGAACGCGCGCGCAGGCGCGGGCGAGTGGATGGTGGTGGAGGCCGACGAGAGCGATGGCTCGTTCAACCGTCTGCCCGCGACGATCGCCATCGTGACCAATATCGACCCCGAGCATATGGAGCACTGGGGCTCGTTCGACGCGCTGCGCAAAGGGTTTTACGATTTCGTCTCGAACATCCCGTTCTACGGGTTGGCTGTCTGCTGCACCGATCACCCGGAAGTGCAGACGCTGGTCGGCAAGCTCAACGACCGCCGCGTCGTGACTTTCGGCTTTAACGCGCAGGCCGATATCCGCGCGATCAACCTGCATTATGATGCCGGCGTCGCGCATTTCGACATCGCCCTGCAGGGCGAAGAGGGCAAGCCGGTGATCGAGGGCTGCACGCTGCCGATGCCGGGCGATCATAACGTCTCGAACGCGCTGGCCGCCGTCGCGGTGGCGCGCCATCTCGGGATGAAAATGGGCGAGATCAAGGAAGCTCTGGCGAGCTTTGGCGGCGTCAACCGGCGCTTCACCAAGGTCGGCGACGTGCTGGGCGGGGTCACGATCATCGACGATTACGGCCACCACCCGGTCGAGATCGCCGCCGTGCTGAAAGCGGCGCGTCAGGCGGTGAAGCCCGGAGCGCGGGTGATCGCGGTCCACCAGCCGCACCGCTATTCGCGTCTGCATTCGCTGTTCGACGATTTCTGCACCTGTTTCAACGAGGCCGATGTGGTCGCCATCGCCGAGGTCTTCTCGGCAGGCGAGGAGCCGATCGAGGGGGCGACGCGCGACGATCTGGTCGCCGGGCTGATCGCGCATGGTCACCGTCATGCTCGTGCCATTTTGTCGGAAGATGATCTGGCTCGGCTGGTGCGTGAACAGGCGCGTCCCGGCGATATCGTCGTCTGCCTCGGGGCGGGGACGATATCGACCTGGGCGAACAACCTGCCTGCGAAGCTGGGGGGCTGAGCAGGCGCCGGGGCGACCCGGCACGACATCGAAAAGACTTGCGGCGCTGCCACGTCGTCTCATGTGGGCAAGAAGGGCCGCGTCATGCGTGACGAGACGCATCTGAAACGCCGATTGGGTCCGTGGCTGATGACCGGCTACGGGGTCGGCGTCATGGTGGGCGCGGGTATCTATGTGCTGGTCGGCGCGGTTGCGGCGCAGGCCGGGATCTGGGCGCCGCTGGCCTTCGTGCTGGCGGGGCTGATCGCGGCGCCGTCGGCGCTGTCCTATGCCGAATTGTCCTCACGCATCCCCGAAGCTGCCGGAGAAGCCGCCTTTGTCGAGGAAGGCCTACGCAGCCATGCGCTGGCGCTGATCGTGGGGCTGGGTATCGTGGTCGCGGGCACGGTGTCGGCGGCGGCGGTGCTGCGCGGCGGGGCGGGCTATCTGACACTGCTGGTGCCGCTGCCGGTCGAGGGCGTGATGATCGCCTTCGGGCTGGTGCTGATCGGCGTCGCCTGTTTAGGTGTGCTGGAATCCGTGGGGCTCGCCGTGGCGCTGACGCTGGTCGAGGTGGTCGGGCTCGCGCTGGTGATCTGGGCGGGGGTCTCTGCCGATCCGAGCCCCGATCTCACGCCGCTGCCCGCGCCGCATTGGGCCGGGATCGCGGCCGCCGCGTCGCTCGCTTTCTTCGCCTTCATCGGTTTCGAGGACATGGTGAACATGTCCGAGGAGATGCGCGACCCGATCCGCGACATGCCGCGCGCGATCCTCGCCGCGCTCGCGATCACCGCCATCCTCTATCTGACCGTAAGCTACGCTGCCGTGCGGGCGGTGCCGCTGGCCGATCTCGCCCGCTCCGAGCAGCCGCTGGCGCTGGTCTGGCAATCGGCGGGGCACGGGCCCGGCATCCTCGCCGCGATCGCGGTGGCGGCGGCGCTCAACGGAGTGCTTGCGCAGGTGGTGATGGCGGCGCGCGTGCTGTTCGGTCTGGGTCGCCGCAGTCCCGCGCTGTCCGTTTTTCATCAGGCGCATCCGCGCTTTGGCACGCCGGTCCTCGCGACTCTTCTTTGCGGTATGGCGATGATTGCGCTTGCGCTCGCTGCCCCGGTCGAGCAATTGGCCGGTATCACTTCGAAGGTGCTCCTGGGCGTCTTCCTTCTCGTTAACCTGTCGCTCGTCGCGCTGAAAAGCCGGTCCGACTATGCGCCGTTCAAGGTGCCTATGGCCGTTCCGGTCGTGGGCGCATTGGTCGCCGGAGCGGCCCTGATCGCAGCCCTGGGAGGTTTCTCATGACCGTCTCGCTCGTTCTTGCCTGTGTCTGGGCGCTCATTGCCACGCTGATCGCGATGGGACCGAGGCGGTTCCACTGGCCGGGCGCGTGGGGGCTGATCGCGGTCGGCGTGCCGCTGGTGGGCTGGGTCACCTATCAGAACGGCCCGATCATGGGGCTGCTGGTGCTGGCGGGCGGCATGTCTGTGCTGCGCTGGCCGGTCATTTTCCTTGTCCGTGCGCTGCGGGGTACGCGTGACCCCGCTGAATGAGATCGGGATCGCTTGCCTCGCCCTGCGCGCGGGGCTACGAAATGCGCCATGACTGATTGTCCTTCGACCTATACCCCGCGCGGCGCGCTGACGCCGAACCGTCCGCTCGACTCGCTGACCTGGCTGCGCGTGGGCGGCCCGGCGGATTGGCTGTTCCAGCCTGCCGACGAGGAGGACCTTGCAGAGTTCCTCAAAGGGCTGCCCGAGGAGATCGCGGTCTTTCCGATGGGCGTAGGCTCGAACCTGATCGTGCGCGATGGGGGACTGCGGGCGGTGGTGATCCGCATGGGGCGGGGCTTCAACGGCATCGCCTGCGAGGGCGACACGGTCACCGCGGGCGCCGCGGCGCTCGACGCCCATGTCGCGCGCAAGGCGGCGCAGGCGGGGCTGGACCTGACTTTCCTGCGCACCATTCCCGGCGCGATCGGCGGGGCGGTGCGGATGAATGCGGGCTGCTACGGCTCTTACGTCGCCGATCACCTGATCGAAGCGCGCGTGATCACGCGGGCAGGGGAGCGGGTCACGCTCACGCCCGGGGATCTGAACTTCGCCTACCGTCAGAGCGATTTGCCCGAAGGCTGGGTGCTGACCGGCGCCACCTTCCGGGCGCAACCCGGCGACCCGGAGGCGCTCGAGACGCATATGGCCGAGCAACTGGCCAAGCGCGATGCGACCCAACCGACGAAGGACCGCACCGCCGGATCGACCTTCCGCAACCCGGCGGGCTTTTCCTCGACGGGCCGGGCCGATGACACGCATGAGCTGAAGGCGTGGAAGGTCATCGACGACGCCGGAATGCGCGGCGCGCGCATCGGTGGCGCGCAAATGTCGGAAAAACACAGCAACTTTATGATCAACACTGGCGGGGCGACCGCGGCCGATCTCGAAAATCTCGGGGAAGAGGTGCGCAAAAAGGTTGTGCAATCGAGCGGAATTTCGCTAGAGTGGGAAATCATGCGTGTAGGAGAATTCGAGGCGTAAGACCTCCACCCTGCAACGCAATTACCGGACGGGGGTCAACCCCCGCATGAGGCGAAAGTAGCGGGTATGTCGAGCAGGGCATCCCACCGTGTGGCGGTTCTTCTGGGCGGCCCTTCTGCTGAGCGGGAGGTGTCTCTGTCCTCGGGGCGCGAATGCGCCAAGGCGTTGCGCACGGCGGGTTTCGAAGTGATCGAGATCGACGCGGGAGAGGATCTTCCGCAACGGCTGAGCGATGCCGCGCCTGATTGCGTTTTCAATGCTTTGCATGGTCGCTGGGGCGAGGATGGCTGCGTTCAGGGCATGCTCGAATGGCTCCGCATTCCTTACACGCACTCCGGTGTGCTGGCCTCGGCGCTGGCGATGGACAAGGCGCGCGCCAAGCAAGCCTATGCCGCCGCGAACCTGCCGATCGTGCAATCCGTGATCGCGACCAAGGATGACGTGATGGCGCGGCACGTGCTGCCGGCGCCTTATGTCGTGAAGCCGAATAACGAGGGTTCGTCTGTCGGCGTCTATCTGGTGATGGACGGCGCGAACTCCCCGCCGCAGCTGTCGGCCGAGATGCCCGAAGAGGTGATGGTCGAGACCTACGCCCCGGGCCGCGAGCTGACCGTTTCCGTGATGGGCGATCGCGCGCTTTGCGTGACCGAGATCATCACCGAGGGCTGGTACGACTATGACGCGAAATACCGCCCCGGCGGCTCGCGCCACGTTCTGCCCGCCGAAATCCCCGTCGAGATCACCGAAGCCTGCCTCGATTACGCGGTCCGCGCGCATCAGGTTCTGGGCTGCCGGGGCCTCTCGCGCACCGATTTCCGCTGGGACGAGGGCAGGGGGCTCGCCGGTCTCGTGCTGCTGGAGACCAACACCCAGCCGGGCATGACGCCCACCTCGCTTTCGCCCGAACAGGCCGCGCATTGCGGCATCGACTTCCCCGAATTGTGCGCGTGGTTGGTGGAGGACGCCTCATGCGGCCGCTGAACGGTGCCCCGCCGCGCGAAGCCCCCGGGCATCGCCAAGGCCCTTCGGGTGGCATGGCCCCCCGCGTTTACCAACGCTCCAAACGTCCCGCCCGCCGCGATCCCGCGCCCTCGCGGCTCGCTTTCAAACTCGAGCGGCTGTGGCTCACGCCTGCGGTGCGTGCCTTCACCCGGATCGGTGTGCCGATTGTTCTGATCGTCGCGGGCCTCGGTCTTTGGCTGGGCGATCCGGGCCGCCGCGCCGATCTCGTCGCGCAGGTGCAGGACGTGAAGGACGCGATCGAGCATCGCCCCGAATTCATGGTCAAGCTGCTCAAGATCGAAGGCGCGAGCCCCGAGGTTGCCCACGCCGTGCGCGCGATGCTGCCGATGGGGCTGCCTGCTTCCAGCTTCGATATCGACCTCGACGCCTATCGCGACACGATCCGCCGCCTCGATGCGGTGGCCGATGCGCGCCTCGTGATCCGCCCGGGCGGGGTGCTCGAGGCCGACGTGACCGAGCGCGTGCCCGCGATCCTCTGGCGCCAGCCTGCGGGTCTCGAGATGCTCGACGCGTCGGGCCACCGGGTCGCCACGCTGATTTCGCGCGAAGCGCGCCCCGATCTGCCGGTGATTTCCGGCATGGGCGCGGATAAGGCGGTGCCCGAGGCGCTGGAAATCATTGCCGATGCCGGTCCGCTTCTGCCGCGTCTGCGCGGGCTGGAGCGGCTGGGCGAGCGGCGCTGGGATCTCGTGCTGGATCACGATCAGCGCATCATGCTTCCCGAGACAGATCCCGTCGCCGCACTCGACCGCATCCTCGCGCTCAACACCGCCGAGGATCTGCTCGCCCGCGATTTCACCGTGATTGATTTTCGAAACAAGGACCGTCCGACGATCCGGCTCAGCGATAACGCGCTCGCCGAATTCCGCCGGGTGCAGTCTGACATTCTCAAAGCGAGGGCCACGCAATGACCGATCTCTACGAGTTCCAGCGCGCAATGCGCAACATGCGTAAGGCAGCGATGCAACGGGGCGTGATCGCGCTTCTCGATATCGGCAGTTCCAAGATCGCCTGCCTCGTTCTGAAATTCGACAATCCGAACGGGTCCGAGGATGAGGACTCGCTGGCCGGGCACGCCTCGGTGCGGGTGATTGGGGCCGCGACGACGCGTTCGCGCGGGGTGCGCTTCGGCGAGATCGACGCGATGGCAGAGACCGAGCGCGCGATCCGGACCGCCGTGCAGGCCGCGCAGAAGATGGCCAATACCCGCGTCGATCACGTCATCGCCTGTTTCGCGGGCGCCGAGCCGCGCTCCTACGGGCTGGCGGGCGAGATCGAAGTTCAGGGCGATCAGGTCACCGAAGTCGATGTAAGCCGCGTGCTGGCGTCCTGCGATATCCCGCCGCTCGGGGCAGGGCGCGAGGTGCTTCATGCGCAGCCGGTGAACTTCGCGCTCGATCACCGCTCGGGTCTGGCCGATCCGCGGGGCCATGCGGGCCAGCGGCTCGCGGTCGACATGCATCTGCTGACCGTCTCCGACACCGCGATCCAGAACCTTATCTATTGTATCCGGCGCTGCGATCTCGAACTCGCGGGTATCGCCAGCTCCGCCTATGTCTCGGGTGTCTCCAGCCTCGTCGAAGACGAGCAAGAGCTGGGCGCGGCCTGCATTGACATGGGCGGCGGCGCGACCGGCGTGTCGATCTTCATGAAGAAACACATGATCTATGCCGACGCGGTGCGGCTGGGCGGCGAGCATGTCACCCGCGACATCGCGGCGGGGCTGCGGGTGCCGATGTCGGTGGCCGAGCGGATCAAGACCTTCCACGGCGGCGTCGTCGCCACCGGCATGGACGATCGCGAGATGATCGAGCTGGGCGGCGACTCCGGCGACTGGGAAAAGGATCGCCGCCAGGTGAGCCGCGCCGAACTGATCGGTATCATGCGTCCGCGCGTCGAGGAAATCCTCGAAGACGTGCGCGCGATCCTCGATGCTGCGGGGTTCGAGCATCTGCCCTCGAAGCAGATCGTGCTGACGGGCGGGGCGAGCCAGATCCCCGGTCTCGACGGGCTGGCCGCGCGAATCCTCGGCCAGAATGTGCGGCTCGGACGACCCATGCGGGTGCAGGGTCTGCCGCAGGCCGCGACCGGCTCGGGCTTCTCTTCCGTGGTGGGTCTGTCGCTTTTTGCGGCGCACCCGCAAGACGAGTGGTGGGATTTCGAGATGCCCCCCGAAACGCTGGGCGGGCGCTCGCTGCGCCGGGCCATCCGCTGGTTCCGCGATAATTGGTGAAATGTTGCAAAAGTGAAAATTGACTGATCTCAGACGCCTGTCGCGCGAAGTTCAAGTTCGCGTAGCGGCGGCGGTCTGACCGCATCATCCACACAATATGCTGACGTCTGCGCGAAATACCGCTGGTCACGGAATCTGGAGCTCCAGATTTTGTGGTCCGAAGCGGTTTTTTACGTGACGCTGCGGCGATTCATCGCTAAAATCGGTCTAATTTCCATTGAAATCGGCCTGGGACAGGGTCGGGCAGCAACAACAGGCGGACATACCACATGGCGTTGAATTTGATGATGTCAGAGCACGAGGACCTGAAGCCCCGGATCACCGTATTCGGCGTCGGGGGCGCGGGCGGAAACGCGGTCAACAACATGATCGAGCAGCAGCTTGAGGGCGTGGAATTCGTGGTCGCGAATACCGACGCTCAGGCGCTGCAGCAGTCCAAGTCGCAGGCCCGGGTCCAGATGGGCACCAAGGTCACCGAGGGTCTGGGCGCAGGTGCACGTCCCACGGTGGGCGCGGCCGCGGCCGAAGAAAGCATCGAGGCGATCGTCGATCACCTCGCTGGCGCGCACATGTGCTTCATCACCGCCGGCATGGGCGGCGGCACCGGCACCGGCGCGGCCCCGATCATCGCGCAGGCCGCGCGTGAGCTGGGCGTGCTGACCGTCGGCGTCGTGACCAAGCCCTTCCAGTTCGAAGGCTCCAAGCGGATGCGTCAGGCCGAGCAGGGCCTCGAAGAGCTCCAGAAGGTCGTCGACACGCTGATCATCATTCCGAACCAGAACCTGTTCCGTCTGGCCAACGAGAAGACCACCTTCACCGAGGCCTTCTCGATGGCGGACGACGTTCTGTATCAGGGCGTCAAAGGCGTGACCGACCTGATGGTCCGTCCGGGCCTGATCAATCTCGACTTCGCCGACGTGCGTGCGGTGATGGACGAGATGGGCAAGGCGATGATGGGCACCGGCGAGGCGACGGGCGAAGATCGCGCGGTTCAGGCCGCCGAGAAGGCCATCGCGAACCCGCTCCTCGACGAGATTTCGCTGGCAGGCGCCAAGGGCGTGCTGATCAACATCACCGGCGGCTACGACCTGACGCTTTTCGAACTCGACGAAGCGGCGAACCGCATTCGCGAAGAGGTCGATGCGGATGCCAACATCATCGTCGGCTCGACGCTGGACCCCGACATGGAAGGCGCGATGCGTGTCTCCGTGGTCGCGACCGGTATAGATGCGCTGGCCACCCCGGCGGAAGTCCCGGTGCCGCGCCGCTCGCTCGCCGAGCCGCTGAAGCCCGCGGAAACCGCAGCCGAGGCCACCATCGAGCATGCGCCTGCTCCGGCGCCGCAGCCCGCACCGGCTCCGCAGCCCGCGCCGCAGCAGGCACCGGCCGCTCAGGCAGCCCCGCAGCCCGCGCCGCAGCCGCAGCAGACCGCACAAGAGCGGACCCTGTTCGACGCGCCCGCAGCTCGCGCCACGATGGAGCAGCCGCGCGCTCAGGAAGCCGCTGACGACCTGCCGCCGCCGGCCTATCGTCCGCAGCCTGCACCCGCGCAGGATCTGCATGTCGAAGACGGCGCGCATGACTATGTCGCACCGCGTCCGCGTCAGCCCGGCACCCCGTCGCCGGAAGCCCTGCGTCGTCTCGAGGCGGCGGTGAACAAGGCTCCGTCGAGCGCGCCCGCGCAGCGTCCGATGGCGGCGACTCGCCCGGCCGCACCGCAGCAGCCGCAACCGCAGCCGCAGGCAGAGCGTCCGCGCTTTGGCATCAACTCGCTGATCAATCGCATGACCGGCCACGGCCATGCCGAGCAGGGCCACGCGCCCCAGCAGCACGCTCCGCAGCAGCCCGCGCCGCAGCCCCAACAGCCGCGTCCGCAGACCGCTCAGCCGCGCGCCGAGGCCTATGATGACGAGCAATCCGAGGATCAAGATCGCATCGAGATCCCGGCCTTCCTGCGCCGTCAGGCGAATTAATCGGTCACAAAGGCTTCACGAAACGCCGAAAAAGGTCCGCGAGAGCGGGCCTTTTTTCATTCTATATCAGGGCTTTATGTGCTTCTGCGCGGCCTTCCGCCAGATCACGGTCGCAATGTTTCAGGCCGTTACAAAGAGTGAATTGTTAACCCCGCCTTCTCTGACTAACTGATGCTGCGGCTCTCGGACCCGTGTGTTCGTGGATCGCCAGAGAAAAAAGTTGTGAGGTTATCGTGCAGACGACGCTTGCCAAATCCGTGGCCTTTTCCGGCGTTGGGCTCCATTCGGGCGCCCCGGTCGAGATGCATGTGCATCCGGCGCCTGCGGGCCATGGGATCGTGTTCCGTCGCACCGATGTGTCCGGCGTGAACCCGCGTGTGCCCGCTTTGTGGAGCAACGTGCCGAGCGCGACGCTCTGCACGCTGATCGAAAACGAGGACGGCGTTCAGGTCTCCACGATCGAGCACCTGATGGCGGCTCTCGTGGGCTCGGGCATCCACAATGCGCTGATCTCGCTGGACGGGCCGGAAGTGCCGATCCTCGACGGGTCTTCGGCCCAGTTCGTCGCGGCGTTCCGCGCGGCTGGTTTGCGTGAGCTTGCCGCTGAACTGCGCGCGATCCGCATTCTCAAGCCGGTCGAAGTGCGCAACGGTCAGGCCGTGGCGCGCATCGAACCTGCCGCGGGCCTCGAGATCGATTTTGCGATCGACTTCACCGACGCCGCGATCGGTCGTCAGAGCAAGCGCCTCAAGATGGCCAATGGCGCCTTCGTGCGCGAGTTGATGGACAGCCGCACCTTCTGCCGTCTCGCCGATGTCGACGCGATGCGCGAGAAAGGGCTCAGCCTCGGCGGCACTTTCGAGAATGCCGTGGTCGTCGATGGCGACAAGGTGCTCAGCCCCGGCGGTCTGCGTCACGCGGATGAACCCGTGCGCCACAAGATGCTCGATGCGCTTGGCGATCTCGCGCTTGCGGGCGCGCCGATCCTCGGTCGCTATCGTGGCAACCGCGCGGGTCACGCGATGACCAACCAGCTTCTGCGGGCGTTGTTCGAGCGCCCCGATGCGTGGTGCTGGGAAACCTGTTCGCCCGCGCAGGCTTACAGCTTGCCCGGCGCTGGTGTATGCTCGGCAGCGGCACTGGCATCGGCCTGAATGCATCGCGGCCCGGTCACGGGTTCGCGGGCATCGGGAAAAGGGGCGTCAAAACCCGCAAAGGCATTTTGCGCCCCGGATTTTTCTATGCTAGGACATGCCGAACGGCCTCCGAAACGGGGTAGTGATTGACGGGTCCGGGGCCTTTCTCCGGCAACGAAAGAGGGATGGGGCAGGGCATGGCGCGCGGCAAACTGGCGGCAGCGAAACTCGGGGCTCTTGGTCTTGTAATGGCGCTTTCCGCCTGCGGTACTGACCCGAACAAAGCACCGAACCTCGAAAACTTCACGGCCAAGCAAATCTACGAGCGTGGCGAATACGAGCTGGAGGTCGGCAATCCGCGCCGCCCCAATACCGCGCTGAAGTATTTCTCCGAGGTCGAGCGGCTTTACCCCTATTCGCAATGGGCCAAGCGCGCGTTGATCATGGAAGCCTATGCCCAGCATAAGGCGAAGAATTACGAAGAAGCCCGCGCTTCGGCGCAGCGATTCCTCGACACCTATCCCGGCGACGAAGATGCGGCCTATGCGCAATATCTTCTGGCGCTCAGCTATTACGATCAGATCGACGAGGTCGGCCGCGATCAGGGCCTGACCTTCCAGGCGCTGCAGGCGCTGCGCGACGTGATCGAGAAATACCCGGATTCGGAATATGCCCAGTCGGCGATCCTGAAATTCGACCTCGCCTTCGACCACCTCGCGGGCAAGGAGATGGAGATCGGGCGTTACTACCTCAAGCGCGGCAACTACACCGCGGCGATCAACCGCTTCCGCGTGGTGGTGGAGCAATTCCAAACGACGAGCCACACGCCCGAGGCGCTGGAACGTCTGGTGGAGGCTTATCTGGCACTCGGCATCACCGATCAGGCCCAGACCGCAGGCGCGATCCTCGGCCACAACTTCCAGTCCTCGCCCTTCTATCAGGACGCTTTCAACCTGCTGCAAAAGCGTGGGTTGAAGCCCGAGGCGAAGGGCAACGGATGGCTGTCCAGCGTGTATCGTCAGGTGGTTCAGGGCAAGTGGCTCTGATCGGGGCCCTCATGGTCTGAAATGCTACATTCGCTGGATATCCGCGACATTCTGATTATCGAGAGGCTGGAGCTGGACTTCGGCCCCGGCCTCAATGTGCTGACCGGTGAGACCGGGGCGGGCAAATCGATTCTGCTTGATTGTCTGGGCTTCGTGCTGGGCTGGCGCGGCCGGGCCGAACTCGTGCGTCAGGGCGCCGATCAGGGCGAGGTGACGGCTGTGTTCGAGTTGCCCACCGATCACCCCGCACGCGAAGTGCTGGCCGAAGCGGGCATCCCCGTCTCGGACGAATTGATCCTGCGCCGGGTAAATGCGCGCGACGGCCGCAAGACCGCGTGGATCAACGATCGCCGGGCGTCCGGTGACGTGCTGCGGCAGGTCTCCGCCTCGCTGGTGGAGCTGCACGGCCAATCCGACGATGGCGGCCTGCTCAACGAACGCGGCCACCGGGCGCTGCTCGATGCCTTCGCGGGCCATTCCGATCTGCTGGAGGCCACCCGCGCGGCGTGGAAAGCGCGGGCGGCGGCTGCGCGCAAGCTGGAGGCGGCGCGGAGTTCTCTCGCTGCGGTGAAGGAGGAGGAAGAATTCCTGCGCTATGCGGTGAAGGAATTCGACACGCTCGATCCGAAACCCGGCGAGGAAGCCGAGCTCGACAGCCAGCGCCGCCTGATGCAGGGCGCCGCGAAAATCCGCGAGGATGTGGCGCGCGCCTTTGCCGCCCTCGGCCCGGAAGGGGCGGAGGGGATGATGCGCGACGCCGATCGCTGGCTGCAGGGCGCTGCGGACCGGGCCGAGGGGCGTCTCGACGCGCCGCTGGAGGCCTTGGAACGCGCCTTCCTCGAGCTGGGTGAGGCGGCGCAGGGCGTGGAGACCGCGCTGGATGCGCTCGATTTCGATCCCCATGCCTTGGAGGCCTGCGAGGAACGTCTGTTCGCGATCCGAGGTCTTGCGCGCAAACACGGTGTGCTCGCCGATGAACTGGCCGATTTCGCCGAAGGCCTGCGCGAGAAGCTGGCTGCCTTGGATGCAGGCGAGGAAGGGATCGGCGCGCTGGAAGCTGAGCTCGCGAAAGCAGGCGCGACCTATGACAAAGCCGCCGCCGCATTGTCGAAGGCGCGTACCGAGGCTGCAGGGCAGCTCGATGCCGCGATGGCGGGCGAATTGGCGCCGCTGAAGATGGATCGCGCCGTGTTCGAGACGCGGCTGTCGGAGGGCGAGCCCGGTGCCGAGGGCACCGATACCGTGCGCTTCACCGTCGCCACCAACCCCGGCGCACCGGCAGGGCCGCTCAACAAGATCGCGTCGGGCGGCGAGCTGTCACGCTTCCTGCTTGCGCTCAAAGTCGTGCTCGCGCGCGGTGCCGATACGCTGACCCTGATCTTCGACGAGATCGACCGCGGCGTGGGCGGAGCCACCGCCGATGCCGTGGGCCGTCGTCTCGCGAAGCTCGCTGAGGGCGCGCAGGTCCTCGTCGTCACCCATTCCCCGCAGGTCGCCGCCCGCGGCGCGACCCATTTCCGGGTCGCGAAATCGGTCAACAACGACATGACCACCTCCGAAGTCCGCGCACTGGCCACAGCCGAGCGCACCGACGAAATCGCCCGCATGATCGCAGGCGCCGAAGTCACCGAAGCCGCGAAGGCGGCGGCACTGGATTTGCTGAAGGGTTAAGCGTCGGTCGCGCGTGTTTCGTGGTGGTCCGCCTACCGGGCTTTCAGCCGGTTGCGCAGTGTCTTGCGATGCATCGAGAGATAGTAACGCGCGACCGAAAACGCCCCGCCGGAGCGGCCGCTGAAATGCGGCATCCGGATGAAATGCGGGTTCGGGTGACGGAAGGACCAATCCCACCGGTGGACCGATAGATCGACCTTTTGCAGCACCCACGGCAAGGCCAGCTGATCGCGCTTCGAGTTGTGACGATATTCCTCCCACCAGAGTTGCATCGCCGGCGCGAGATTGGTGGCTCGATGGTTGCGGAAGATGATGCTGTTTTCGGAGAGCGGCACGCCGCACCCGGTCGGCATATCCCCGCGATACCGGTTTAGCTGCGCAAGCATCGCAGCCTTTTCCTCGGGCGAGAAGCGGGGGGAGGCGCACAGTTCGGTGCATTCCTCGTCAATGGTGGACCGCGTCGGGTGTTTGAACAGCCCGATCGCGGCATGCGAGGCGATGAATTCATCGCGCAAGGCCTTGAGGTCGCTGACGATCCGAATGTTCCCGTCGAGATAGACCGAATAGCCGTATTCAGGGAAAATCTCATGCGCGAACATTTTGCACCACCGGTTCGCATCGCCCGAGGGCAGGTCACGGGCCGGTTCGGGAAGCGGCCGGACGGTCCAGCCACGCGCCTTGGGCATGGGGGTGTTGGACAGTAGAATATAGTCGACGTCCGGATCGGACTGGCGCGGAGGCAGGGGTAGGTCGTAATCGTCGATTATGGCCGTATAGACGACAACCCTTGGCCGATCTGAAGAGGATGAACTGGGGGTCATGATGTCATTCCCCTTATCCAAAGCACCACTCGGCTCAAAGTGAAAACACGCTCCCGCGCGCGATTTTCACGAGTTCTCTGAATCTTTCAGCAATGGCGGGGGCGGAAACACGCGCAGCCATCCCCTGTGTCGCGCTCAGGGCCTGTGTCCAGTTTGGCCGGCCGAACTCGGCGGCCATCTTCTGGAATGCCGCTTCTACCGCCGTGTCGCTGTCGTCTTCGGTGAAATAGGGATAGTCCGCGCCAAGCAGCGCTTCGGCATCGGGCACCGAGCGGTTCACCAGCGGAACGGCTCCGCAGGCGGCGGCGATCATCCCCTTGGTGAATGGTTTCGTCACGCGGCTGCCTTGCGCGTCGGGGCGGACGCAGTAATGCGCGCTGTAGTCTCCGAGCGCCTCGAATGTGGCCTCGAAATCTTCGGCATGGGCCGCGTTGAGCACGTCGATCTTGTCTCGCAGTGCCTCGCTCATTTGGCAGTTCAGCGGGTCGCCGAAATAGACCATGCGGAATGTGTCCTGCTGCGCGCGTACAGCCTGATTGGCGAGGCGAATATCGGGGCCGTGCAGGATTGTGTGGACTTTGGACGAAAAGCGGGGACCGCCGGCGTTCCGCTCAGCGATAAGGTCGACCAGCTGACGCTCGGATTGGTACGCGCTTGCGATGTGCAGATCGGCGGCGGGCGACAAAAGCCGGTCGAGATCGCCATCGACATAGTCGGCGCAAATTGTCCCGCCGCGTTTTTTCAAGATCGCGGCGACCTCGGGGCGCAGCACGGGCAGGGCGCTTTTCGTGACGAAGAAGATCGCGTCTTCGGGTTGGCGTGCGGCCCAGAGACGGCGCGCGATCTTGCCCCAAAGCTTCGACTTGCGTGGCGCGAGGGAAATGGAGAGATCGATCTCGTCGCCAAGCTCGGGCGAAATCAGTTCAATCAGCTGATGGGCGCGCATGAAGGTGCTGCCCAGCGAGAGGTGCCGGTCGCTGCAAACGAAGACGATTCTTGGTCTTATTTCTCCCATGTCGCAACCATAGGTTAAGCGGCTGGGAGCCGCCATACGGCGTCTTACCCCGCCTCCACCACGAATTGCGCGGCGACGATTTCCCAGCCCGCTGGCGTCAGCCCAAGCGTTGCGGCCAGCGTGCAGCCGATCCGCCCCGCATCCGCGCCGTTTTCGGTGATGATCCCGGTCAGGACGAAGCGTTGGAGGACGACTGCGGCCTCGGCGCCGACGGCGCGCGATTTGGCCTTGCCGGTCACCAGCCGCGCGCGCGAGAAGGCGCCGGCGAGTTCGCCTGCGAACAGTTCCGCGATCTGGGTGCGGCCCGAGGCGATCCCGCCGGTGAGCGAGATGAAATCGGCATCTTCCGCGAAGAAGCCCGCAAGCGCCTGCGCATCGCGCGCGCCCCAGGCTTTCGCAAAGGCGCGCGGCAGCGCGTCCGGGGTTTCGAAGCTCATTCGTCCTGCTCCACCAGTTTGCCGGGATTGAGAATGTTCTGCGGGTCGAGCGCGCGCTTGATCTGGCCCATCACGTCCCAGCCGGCGCCATGCTCGCCGCGCATATAGCCCATCTTGCCCATGCCGATACCGTGCTCGCCGGTGACGGTGCCCTGCATCTCCAGCGCACGTTCGGCCATCTTCGCGGCCACTTGCTTGGCGCGTTTGAACTCGTCCTTATCCTCGGGATCGAGCAGCAGGACCGAGTGGAAATTCCCGTCGCCGACATGGCCCACCACGGGGCCGATCAGCCCGGCTTCGAGGATGTCATGCTTGGTCGCGGCCACGGCCTCGGCCAGTCGCGAGATCGGGACGCAGATATCGGTCACCAGCCCCATGCAGCCGGGGCGATGCGCGATCGTGGCGGGGTAGGCGCCGTGGCGCATCTTCCACAGGCGGTTGCGATCCTCGGTGGTGGTGGCCCATTGGAAATCGGCCCCGCCCATCTCTGCCACCACTTCGCCGAAGCGTTCCGAGGCCTCGGCCACGCCGGTTTCCGAGCCGTGAAACTCGATCATCAGATGCGGCTTGGCGGGGAAATGCGTGCCGTTCGCCTCGTTGAAAATCTGCGCGGTCAGGTCGTCGACGAATTCGATCCGCGCCGTCGGGATGCCCATCTGGATCGTCATCTGCACCGTCTCGACCGCCGCTTCCAGCGTGTCGAAGGCACAGACCGCAGACGAGATCGCCTCGGGCTGGCCATGCAGGCGCAGCGTCAGCTCGGTGATGATCCCGAGCGTGCCTTCCGAGCCCACCATCAGCGCGGTCAGATCGTAGCCTGCCGAGGATTTCTTCGCGCGGCTGCCGGTGCGGATGATGCGACCGTCGGCCAGCACCACTTCCAGCGCCGCCACATTGTCGCGCATCGAGCCATAGCCCACCGTCGTCGTCCCGCTCGCCCGGGTCGCCGCCATCCCGCCAAGCGAAGCATTCGCGCCCGGATCGACCGGGAAGAACAGCCCCGTCGCGCGCAGGTCTTCGTTGAGCGCCTCGCGGGTCACGCCGGGCTGGACGCGCACCTGCATGTCCTCGGCCAGAACGGCGACCACGCGGTCCATCTTCATCAGATCGAGGCTGATCCCGCCGCGCACCGGCACGGCATGGCCCTCCAGCGAGGTGCCCGTGCCATAGGGCGTGATCGGCACGTCATGGGCGGCGCAGATTTTCACGATCGCGCTGACCTCTTCGGCGCTGATCGGATAGGCCACCGCATCGGGCGGTGCGAAAGCGAACCATGTCTCGTTGCGGCCATGCTGGTCGCGCGCGCCTTTCGAGGCGTCGAGCCGGTCGCCCAGCAAAGTTTCGAGTTCCGCCAGCGCCTCTGCCAATGCCATGCACGCCTCCCATTTTTGCTGCCCAAGCTTTAGGCTCAGCCGCGCGCGAGTGAAAGGGTTCCTGCGGTTTGTCGGCGGTTTTTGTCTCGGATCAAGGATTTGTCGCGAATCTCTGCCTAGCTAGCAGCGCGCAGGTCCGGCAGACTTGCGCGGCAGGCAATGAAGAAGGAGCGCGCCATGATGTTCGAGAGCCGGAAATGGGACGAGATCGAGGTCGGTCAATCGGCGGAGTTGAAGCGGCTGTGCACGGCCGATGATTTCTACGTCTTCGCGGCGGCTTCGGGCAATCACAACCCGGTTCATCTTGAGGCGGAGGACGGCGATGGCGACGGCCAGAAGGAGGCCTACGCGCCGGGGATGTTCGTGGCCTCGCTGATCACCGCCGTGCTGGGCAATCTGCTGCCGGGGCCGGGGACGCTCTATCGCTCGCAAAGCCTGCGCTTCCACGATCTCGCGGCCGCCGGGCAGGAGCTCTGCGCCCGCGTCGAGGTGCTCGAAAAGCTGCCCGGCGATCTCTTGCGGATGAAGACGGAAGTGCGCCGCGTGGGCGACGACGCGTTGATCGTCGAGGGCGAAGCCGAGGTTCATGCCCCGCAGAAACATCTGAAATTCGATGCGCTCGAAGTGCCGGGCCTGATCTCGCAACGTCACCGCCATTTCGAGAAGCTGCTGGAGAAGGCCGAGCCGCTGCCCGATCTGGTCACCGCGGTCGTCTGCCCCGAAGAGCCAGTGTCGCTCGACGGTGCGCTCCTCGCTGCCGAACATCACCTGATCGAGCCGCTGCTGATCGGCCATCCCGAAAAGATCATGTCCGTCGCGAAGGAGCTGGGCCGCGACGTGACCAAGTTCGAGATCCTGCCCGCCGAGACTGCCCGCGATGCCGCCCGCATGGCGGTGCAGCTGGTCAATGAGGGGCGCGCCGGCGCAGTGATGAAGGGCCACCTGCACACCGATGCGCTGCTGAAGCCGATGCTCGACAAGGCGACGGGGCTGCGGGTCGGCAAACGCTTCACCCATGTCTTCGTGATGGATGTGCCCGGCGTCGTGCATCCTCTGATCGTCACCGATGCCGCGATCAACATCGCGCCCGATCTCGAGACCAAGGTGCATATCGTGCAAAACGCGATCGACGTGGCGATCTCGATCGGGATCGAGGTGCCGAAAGTGGGCGTGCTGTCTGCGGTCGAGACCGTGACGCCCGCGATCCCGTCCTCGCTGGATGCGGCGCTTCTGTCGAAAATGGCCGAGCGCGGGCAGATCACCGGGGGCGAGGTCGATGGGCCGCTCGCGATGGACAATGCCGTCGATCTGGCCGCCGCGCGTACCAAGGGCATCCGCTCGGCCGTGGCGGGCCGGGCCGAGGTGCTGGTAGCACCCGGGATCGACTCCGCAAATATGCTGGCCAAGCAGCTCGCCTATATCTCCCATGCGGAAGGGGCGGGGCTGATGCTGGGCGCGAAAGTGCCGGTGATCCTGAACTCGCGCTCCGATAGCGGTATGGCGCGGCTGGCCTCCGCCGCCGTGGCCTCGATCCACTACCACCGGACCTGCGGGGATCGCGCATGAGCACCCGCGCGATCCTGACACTGAACTCCGGCTCGTCCTCGCTGAAACTGGGGCTGTTTTCGGAAGATATCGACACGCTCGCGCTCGGCCATGTCGACCGGATCGGACGGCGCGAGGCGGCGATGAAACTCAGCGGCCCCGATGGCGCGCCGCTACCGCTGCCCGCCTCCGCCCCGGACGATTTCGCGACCAATGCGGCGGCGCTGCACACCGCGCTCGCGGCGTTTCAGGCGGCCTTTCCGGGGCTGGAAGTGATCGCGGTCGGCCACCGGATTGTGCATGGCGGGATCGACCATGCGGCCCCCGAGCCCCTGTCCGAACCGCTGATGAAGGAGCTGGCCAAGCTCGCCCCCTTCGCGCCGCTGCACCAGCCGCATAACCTCGCAGGCGTGCGTGCGGCGGTCGATACCTTCCCCGGCACGCCGCAGGTCGCCTGCTACGACACCGCCTTTCATCGCGGCCATCCCTTCGTCAGCGACACCTTTGCGCTGCCGCGCCGCTATTACGAGAAAGGCGTGCGCCGCTACGGCTTTCACGGGCTGAGCTATGATTTCATCAATGGCGAGCTGACCCGCACCGAGCCCGACTTGCACAAGGGGCGGATGATCGTGGCGCACTTGGGCTCGGGCGCGTCGATGTGCGCGATCGAGAACGGCCAGTCGGTCACCTCGACGATGGGGTTCTCCGCGCTCGAAGGGCTGCCGATGGGCACGCGTCCGGGCGAGCTCGACCCCGGCATCCTGCTCTACATGATGGATCAGGAGGGGATGAGCGCGTCCGAGATCTCGACGCTGCTCTACAAGGAATCCGGGCTTCTGGGCATGTCCGGCATCTCCAACGATATGCGCACGCTGGAGGGATCAAGCGACCCCAAGGCGAAAGAGGCGATCGACTATTTCTGCTTCCGCATCAAACGTCAGATCGGCGCGATGGCGGCGGCGATGGGCGGCTTGGACGGGATCGTCTTTACCGGCGGGATCGGAGAGAACTCGGCCCGCGTGCGTGCGCAGGCCTGCGACGGTCTGGGCTTCCTCGGGGTCGCGATCGACGTCGGCGCCAATGCCGAGAATGCGCGCGAGATCGGGTCGGGCGCGGTTCGGGTGCTCGTGATCCCGACCAATGAGGAAATCGTCATCGCGCGGGCGGCGAAGGCCGTGCTCGACCTGTAAGCGATGGCGCTTGCGGGTCCTGCTGGACGCTCCGCGGGGGATATTTGGAGCAGTTGGAAGCAGAGCGCAGGCTTCCCTTCCAATTGCCCTAAATATCCCCGCCGGAGGCATCCGACGGCTTTCGGCGCGCGCAGTCTCAGATCGGCGCGCAGGCGGTTTGCAGCCAGGCCTTGGCGCGCTCGCTGACCTTCGGCGCGATCCGCTCCAGCACCTCGGCGTGATAGGCGTCGAGCCAGTCGCGCTCTTCGGGACCAAGCAGCTCGACATCGATCAGGCGGCGGTCGATCGGCACCCAGGTCAGCGTCGAGAAGGACAGTTGGTCGCGATTGTCGCCCTTAGCCTCGGCCTCTTCGGTGAGGATCAGGTTCTCGATCCGGATGCCGAATGCGCCCTCGCGGTAATAGCCCGGCTCGTTCGACAGGATCATTCCGGGTTCGAGCGACAGGGTCGACACCCGAGAAATCCGCGCGGGGCCTTCGTGCACGCAGAGCGCAGCGCCGACGCCATGGCCGGTGCCGTGATCGTAATCCCAGCCCTCGGCCCAAAGCGGCGCACGGGCGAGCGCATCGAGATGGGCGCCTGCCACGCTGCGCGGGAAGCGCGTGCGCGATAGCGCGATCATGCCTTGCAGTACGCGGGTGAAGGGGCGTTTGGCGTCTTGTGGCACGTCGCCAACGGCCACGGTGCGGGTGATGTCGGTGGTGCCGTCGACATATTGGCCGCCCGAATCCACCAGCAGCAATTCACCCGGTTTCACGGGGCGATTGGTGTCCTCGTTCACGCGGTAATGGACGATCGCGCCATTGCCACCCGCGCCGCAGATCGTCTCGAAGGAGATGTCGATCAGCGCGTTGGTGTCGCGGCGGAAGCCTTCGAGCGCGGTGACGACTTCGATCTCGGTCAGCTTACCTTTCGGGGATTCCGTGTCGAGCCAGCTGAGGAACTCGACCATCGCCGTGGCGTCGCGCAGATGCGCCGCCTCCATGCCCGCAACTTCGGCGGCGTTCTTGCGCGCTTTCGGCAGGATGCAGGGATCGCGCGCCTCATGGATCTTGGTGTCGTGATCGGCCAGCAGCAGCGAGACGGCGAGCGGCGCGCTGTCGGGGTCGACCAGCACCGGGCCTTCGATCGCCTCCAGCGCGGCGGTCAGGCTGTCGGGCGGCAGGATCGAAACCCCGTCGCCCAGATGGGCGCGCAACTCGGCGTCGAATTTCGCGTCATCGGCAAAGAGCTTCACCGCGCCATCGTCGAAGAGCACCGCGAAGGATTGCACCACCGGGTTGCGGGGAATGTCGGAGCCGCGAATGTTCAGCAGCCAGCAGATCGAATCCGGCAGGGTGAGGACGGCGGCCGCGATATCGTCGTCGCGCAAGCCCTCGGCCAGACGGGCGCGTTTCTCTGCGGCGGTCTCGCCTGCGAATTCCGGCGGGTGAATGCGGGCCGGTTCGGCGGGCGGGGCAGGGCGGTCGTTCCAGACGCGGTCCACGAGGTTCTCGCTCTCGATCAGCGCGATGCCGGTGCCTTCCAGCCCCTCGCGGATTTTCGCGATCTCGGATTTGGTATGCAGCCACGGATCGAAGCCGATCTTGGCGCCTGCGTGTGCGTGATCCTTGAGCCAGTCGGCCGGTTTCACCTCGGGCCAGTTCACCGGGGTGAAGTGGTCGAGCGAGACCTCGGCGCGCACTTGCACCCGGTAGCGGCCATCGACGAAGACGCCCGCGATCTCGGGCAGGGCGATGCAGAAGCCTGCCGATCCGGTGAAGCCGGTCAGCCAGCCCAGACGCGCATCGCAGGGCGCGACATACTCGCCCTGATGCGCATCGGCGCGGGGAATGATGAAGCCGTCGAGCCCGGCTGCGGACATGGCTTCGCGCAGCGCCGCCAGCCGGGGCGGGCCCAGTTCGGGGCGCGATTGCACCGAGAAATCCTGAAACATCAGATAGCCTTCTTGATCCCGAGGAAGCGGGCGCGGGCCCGCGGATCGCTGTCGAAGAGGGAGGCGAGCTGTTCGGTCATGGCGCCCGCCAGTTGCTCCACATCGGTGATCGTCACCGCGTGCTGGTAATAGCGCGTCACGTCATGGCCGATGCCGATGGCGATCAGCTCCACCGCGCGGCGCCGTTCCACCATCGCGATCACGTCGCGCAGGTGTTTTTCCAGATAGATCGCCGGGTTCACCGACAGCGTCGAGTCGTCCACCGGCGCGCCGTCAGAGATCACCATCAGGATCTTGCGCTGCTCCGAGCGGGCGAGCATCCGGCGATGCGCCCATTCCAGCGCCTCGCCGTCGATGTTCTCCTTCAGCAGACCTTCCTTCATCATCAGGCCCAGATTGGCCCGCGTCCGGCGCATCGGAGCGTCGGCCCGCTTGTAGATGATGTGGCGCAGATCGTTGAGGCGACCGGGGCTTTGCGGGCGGCCATCGGCGAGCCATTTCTCGCGCGATTGCCCGCCTTTCCAGGCGCGGGTGGTGAAGCCGAGGATCTCGACCTTCACGTCGCAGCGCTCCAGCGTGCGGGCGAGCACGTCGGCGCAGATCGCCGCGATCGAGATCGGGCGGCCCCGCATCGAGCCGGAATTGTCCAGGAGCAGCGTCACCACGGTGTCGCGGAACTCGGTATCCTTCTCGACCTTGAAGCTGAGCGGCGTCGTGGGGTTCGCGACAACGCGGGCGAGGCGGCCCGCATCGAGCATTCCTTCCTCGCGGTCGAATTCCCAAGACCGGTTCTGCTGCGCCTGCAGGCGGCGTTGCAGTTTGTTGGCGAGCCGTGAGACCGCGCCTTTCAGCGGATCGAGCTGCTGATCGAGATAGAGGCGCAGACGCTCCAGCTCGGCCGGTTCGGCCAAGTCCTCGGCGGCGATCTCCTCGTCGAATTCGGTCGTGTAGACGGCGTAATTAGGATCCGCCTGCGAATGCGGCGGGGGCGGCGGCGGCTCCAGCGGCGCATCGGCCTGCGGCATGTCCATCTCGTCGCTCATTTCCTGATCGGCGAGATCGTCGGAGCTGACGGAGGTCTGGGTCTGGTCGTCCTGCGCTTCCTGGCTGGATTCCGGCGTAGCCTCGGCCTCGTCGTCCTCCTGCTCGTCGCGGGCCTGATTTTCGCCCTGTTCCTCGTCGGCGTTTTCTTCCTGCTCGTCCTCGGCCTCGTCGCCCATATCCTCGTCGGGATCGTCGCCCAGTTGATCGGCATAGCCGAGATCGGCGATCACCTTGCGGGTGAGGCGCGCGAAGGCGGCCTGATCGGCGAGGACGTGGTTGACGTTCTCCAGATCGTCGCCCGCCGATTGCTCGATGAAGGGGCGCCACAGGTCGAGCACGTTATCCGCGCCGGGCGGCAGTTTCCGGCCCGTCGCCAGTTCGCGCACGAAATAGCCCGCGGCGACCGAGAGCGGCGCTTCTTCGGGGGCGCGGATCTGGGCATAGCCCTTGCGCTCGGCCTCATGGGCGATCTTGGCGTCGATATTCGACAGCGTGCCCGGCATGTCGCGCGCGCCCAAGGCTTCGCAGCGCGCGGTCTCCATCGCCTCGTAGATCGCGCTCGCAAGATCGCCCGAGGGCGCATAGCGGCTGTCGATCGCGGCATCGTGGTGGCGGCGGCGCATCGCCATCGCATCGGCCGTGCCGCGCGCCAGCAGAACCTCGTCGCGCGTCATCCGGCGCGAAACCTGCGGCAGGCGCATCGTGTCGGCGGTCATACCCGAAGGGTCGACCGAATAGCTCACCGTCATATCGGGCGCGTCGGCCATCGTCTTGGTGGCCTCGGCCAGCGCCTTTTTGAAGGGATCCGCGGGGTTGTCGGAAGGCTTGCTCATAGCCTCAGATAAAGCATCGCGCGCGTCCGCCCGCAAGAGCCGATCGCGCGAGACGCGCGCGGCAGATCGGCCTGGTTTGCGCGGGCGGGGGGCTGGGAAAGTTCCCGCTGCTGGCGCGCGGCATCCGTTCACCTGTGCACATAGCGGGCGGGTTGGATGGGCTCAAACAGGGCTTACGTAGAGTTGAACACGAGACGCACGCCTCCCCCTGTGGCCTGACTTCCCCAATCGAAGGCCCCGTGCGACATACCCGAAAGGAGTTCGACATGAGCGAGACTTTGAACATCGGCCTGATCGTCGGCACGACGCGCGAAGGGCGCTTCGCTGACCGCGCACTCGAATGGTTCGAGACCAAGATCGATGCGCGCGACGACATGCGCTACGAGGTTCTGGATCTGCGCGAAGCCGCGCTGCCCTTCTTCGACGAGGTGGCTCCGCCTGCAGCGAAGCCCGTGACCAGCGAGAAGGCGCAGGCCTGGGGTGAGAAGCTCAAGGAATTCGACGGGTTCATCGTGGTGACGGCGGAGTACAACCACTCGATCCCGGCCACGATCAAGAACGCCTTCGACTATGCGTTTGAGGGCTGGCGTCGCAAGCCGCTGGGCACCGTGGGCTATGGTGGCGTGGGCGCTGCCCGCGCGGTCGAGCATCTGCGGCTCGTCGCGATCAACTTCGGCATGGTCCCCGTCGCAGGCGCAGTCAGCATCGGCGGTGCGGATTTCGTGAAGGCCGCGCAAGGCACGCCGATCGCGGAACTGGGCGACCATCTGGACGGTCCGGCGAAGACGCTGCTCGACGATATGGCGTTCTGGGGTCAGGCGGCGAAGCTGGCCAAGGGCGAGACAGAAAATCGTCAGGCCGCGTGATCTAAACGGATCTGCCACACGTAGTAGTAGAGTAACGAGTTTGCCCGGCCCCCGCGCCGGGCGTTTTTATGCGCGCCTCGAGGGGGCTGCGATTACTGAAACAGCCCTGTGCAGATCATCGGCATCCAGTCCGCGTGCAACGTGCTCAGCGGGAAGGCCCGGCGATCCTGCGAGCCCTTCGCGGTCTGGCCGCGCCGCGTCATGATGTAATCGCCATTGAGCAGGTTCACGTCGCAGGTGCCGGTATCCTCGGGATCGATCCGGTCGTAATAGCGGTAGCTGTAGCCCGAGACGACGAAGCCGCCATTGCGCCACGCGATGGAATAGGCGCTTTCCCAAGGGGTGCGCCCGATCCCGATCTGTTCGGAATGCAGCTTGAACGCGCTGTCGGAAAGCGGCTCGAGCGAGGGCGTCTGCCCGCCCATCTGGCCCGAAAAGACCACCCGTTCGATCGTCATCTCGCGTTTCAGCCCGAAGGTCGGGTCACCAAGATAGATCACCAGATCGGCCGCATCCGCGCCGTTCTGCACCAGCATCGCCGCATCCTGCGTGCCGTCGCCGTTCCAGTCGCCGGTGAGGGCCGCGAAAATCTCGCCATCCTTGGGCGCCTCCTGAGCTGCCGCCGCGAAGGGCAGCAACGCCGCGAGGAGCACGCCCCGGATCGCGAGGCGCGGGATCACGAGGCGATAGCCGCCGCCGATTCCGGCAGTTCCTCGTCGAAGAGGCGCTGGTAGAACTCGGCCACGGTCTGGCGCTCCAGCTCGTCGCATTTGTTGAGGAAGCTCAGGCGGAACGCATAGCCGATATTGCCGAAGATGCGCGCGTTTTGCGCCCAGGCGATCACCGTGCGCGGCGACATCACCGTCGAAAGATCGCCATTCATGAAGGCGGTCCGGCTGAGATCGGCAACGGTCACCATCTGGCTGATCGTCTTGCGCCCGGCCTCGGTATTGTATTGCGGGTTCTTCGACAGAACGATCGCGACCTCGGCGTCATGGCTGAGATAGTTCAGCGTCGAGACCAGCGACCAGCGGTCCATCTGACCTTGGTTGATCTGCTGGGTGCCGTGGTAGAGGCCCGTCGTGTCGCCCAGACCCACCGTGTTCGAGGTCGCGAACAGGCGGAAATAGGGGTTCGGCGTGATGACTTCGTTCTGGTCGAGCAGCGTCAGTTTGCCGTCGGCCTCCAGCACACGCTGGATCACGAACATCACGTCGGCGCGGCCCGCATCGTATTCGTCGAAAACGATGGCGGTCGGGTTGCGCAGCGCCCAGGGCAGGATGCCCTCGTGGAACACGGTGACCTGCTTGCCATCGACCAGCTTGATCGCATCCTTGCCGATCAGGTCGATCCGGCTGACGTGGCTGTCGAGATTGACGCGCACACAGGGCCAGTTCAGGCGGGCGGCGACTTGCTCGATATGGGTCGATTTGCCGGTGCCGTGATAGCCCTGGATCATCACGCGGCGATTGTAGGCAAAGCCCGCGAGGATCGCCATCGTGGTGTCGGGGTCGAATTTGTAGGTGGAGTCGATCTCCGGCACGCGGTCGGTGCGCTCTGCAAACCCTTTGACCTTCATGTCGGAATCGAGGCCGAACACCTCGCGCAGGTCGATTTCTTCAGTGGGCTTGGCGGTCTGGTCGAGCATCGCGGACGTCCTTTCGTGGTTGGGTCGATTTGTGAACCATCGCGCGCAGGCGTGCAAGAGGTGCGATTGTCCCAGTGACAACGATCAGGCCCGGCGCATCTCCATATCGCAAATCCGGTCATAGCGTGCGCGCCCGCGCCAGCGCAGCCAGAACCAGTCATACCACCAGCCCATCGCGAGGATGAGCGCCAGCGGAATGATGAGGAACGGGGCGAAAGACCCGGCTATGGCTGCGGCAACGCGGTCCATGACTGCAACCGTTCCCGCGAGATTGGCTGTTTGCAGGGGCAGGAGCAGCAACTCCACCACGGCTCCGATCACGAAGGGCGCGAGTTTGAGCGCCTCTCGCAGATAGAACCGCCGCCCCGGACCATGCAGCCGCAATCCCAGCGCCGCCTCGCCCGGGCTGCGCTTGCCGCGCTGATGCCTGTAGCCCAGCAAACCGATATAGAGCGCGAGGATCAGCGGCGAGACCGGCCAGACTGTCACGATCCGCGTGGCACTGTCGTCAAGCGCAACCGTGAGCCGTTTTCTTTGCGTCATGTTGCCCTTGCGCGTCACGTCATAGACCAGGGTTATCGAATTCATTGCATTCAGACCGAATGAACTGATGCGACACAGGCTGAACCCGGCGATATCGTGCCCGTCGAGGGCCGCGCGGACAGGGGCGGGGATCGTCGGCAGTTCGCGCCCGGCTTTAGCATAGGCCTCTGTAAGTTGCGGAGGAGCCGGATCGGGAAGGGTTTGACAGCTGGAAATCTTGACGCCAAAGGGGGCGCTCCACAGCCCCGTCCAACGTAGCGGGATGCTGATCACAAGTAGAAGAAGCATCACTAAGATCATGTCGATCAGGAAAGCGCCAAGGCGGCGAAAGAAAAAACGAGGCTGCATCTCTATGCTTTTAAGGAAAAAAATAATTCGGGACCCTAGGGATGAAAGGTGTCTCGTGTCAACGTTGGATCGGCCCGTTCCCGCCGCCGTGCGGTCCTTTGAGTTGACCCTTTCCCGCCTTTCGCTAGAAAGACGCGAAAGCTTGAGGTGCATCATGCAGCATTACGAATACAAGGTCATCCCGGCGCCTGCGCGCGGCGACAAGGAGCGCGGCCTGAAATCCGGCGCGGACCGCTTCGCCCATGCGCTCTCGGGCGTGATGAACGAGATGGCCACGCGCGGCTGGGAATACCTGCGCGCAGAGACCCTGCCCGCGGAAGAGCGTACCGGCCTCACCGGCAAATCGACGGTTTATCACAACCTGCTCGTCTTCCGCCGTCCCACCAGCGCCGATCCGGCGCGTGCGGTCGGTGCGCATCCCGATCCCGAGGATGCGGCCAATGACGAGGATGCGCCCGAGGCCAAGCGCCGCGCGCTTCTCGCCGATGCGCCCGAGGGCCGCGCGCCGAAACTGCGCGCCAACCGCGACGGGGCTGCCAAAGACGAAGACTGACGCGGGGCAGGGGCGTTGCCACGGCGGCGTTCCGAAAGTGGGTGCCGTCCGTCCTGAGCTTCCAGCTGCAAGACATGCCGCGCGCCGCATCTCGGCGTGCCGGTTGCGTTGCCGTCGGGGCGACCCGGTCCGCCCCTTGATCCGCGCAATTAGCGGCCCCATTTCCGCCCGACCCCCTTTCAACATCTGTCATTTCCAGTAGACTGCGTGACCCGACTCGGAGGCAGGCCTCAAACGCCGCCCCGAAGTGGCATTCGGGCAGCAGGCAAGAGGCAAGCATGAGCAACAGCGATCCTTTCGGCTTCAACATTTCGGCCGCGGCGGACAAGAAGCGCCGCTCGCGTGGCAGGCGCGGCATGTCGGGGGCGTTCGAGACCTCGACCCGGATCTGCGACAAGGAAGGCTGCAACGAGCCGGGCAAGTACCGCGCGCCGAAAAGCCCGAAAATCCTCGATGACTACTACTGGTTCTGCAAGGACCACGTCCGCGAGTACAATCTGAACTGGAACTATTTCCAGGGTCAGTCCGAGGAGGAATTCCAGGCCTTCCTCGACAATGCGACCGTCTGGGAGCGGCCGACCAAGCCCTTCAGCAAGGCCAAGGAAGAGGCCGGCTGGGCGCGTCACGGGATCTCGGACCCGCATGAGATCCTCGGCGACAACGCCACGAAGAACCCCGGCCGGACGATGGGCCGCAAGCTGCCGCCGACCGAACGTCGCGCGCTCGATATTCTCGAGGCGAAGGACTCGATGACCAAGGCCGAGGTCCGCAAGTGCTACAAGGCGCTGATCAAGGTGCTGCACCCGGATATGAACGGCGGCGACCGCTCTCAGGAAGAGATGCTGCAAGAGGTCGTCTGGGCCTGGGATCAGCTGAAGGACAGCCGCAACTTCAAGTGACGGTAGGGGGCTCTGCCCCCGTCTCCGGAGGGCGACAAATCTTATCTTAAGGAATTGGGGGCTCTGCCCCCCGCGCTAACGCGCGTCCCCCGGGATATTTGCGCAAGAGCGAAGACGCCTTTTTACATGTCTTCGCTCTTTTGAAATATCCCGGGGTGAATGCCGCAGGCAGAGGGGCAGCGCCCCTTAGACCCCTTCCACTCGCGCGCCCCCGCCCCATCTCTAGGGGAGGAGGTGCTTCATGAACCCGTTTCCAAGTCTGCGCGCTGCTCTGGCGCTCGCCCTGACGATCCCCGTTCTCTCGAGCCTCGGCCTCGCGCCACTCGTCACCCCTGCCGCCGCGCAGAACGTGGGCGAGAAACCCGCGAGCCGCGATCTGCCTTTCGTGCTCAAGCCGATCGCGCAGCTGGAAAACCCCTGGGCCATCGCGCCCTTGCCCGACAGTTCGGTTCTGGTGACCGGCAAGGCGGGCAAGATGTGGCATGTCACGGGCGGCGGCGCGCAGGCGATCAGCGGGCTGCCGGAGGTGCAATATAGCGGTCAGAACGGGCTGCTCGACGTCGCTGTCCCGCCCGATTTCTCGGACACGCGCGAGGTCTATATCACTTATGTCGCGCCGGATAACGCGCTGCATCTGGCGCGGGGCGTGCTGGACGGCAGCAAGCTCACGCAGCTGAAGACGATATGGCAGCAGACGCCGGGCGGGCGTGGCCAGCCCGGTGGGATCGTGGCGTTCGGCCCCGACGGGATGCTCTACCTCACCGTGGGCGACCGGATGCAGCCCGACACCGCGCAGGACCCCGACAATCCGCGCGGCAAGATCCTGCGCCTGACCCGCGACGGCCAGCCCGCGCCCGGCAATCCCCATGAAGGGGCGGGTGGGGTGCGCGCCGAGACCTGGACCGAGGGGCACCGCAACCAATACGGCCTCGCCTTCACGCCCGACGGCAAGCTCTGGGAGCATGAGATGGGGCCGCGCGGCGGCGACGAGCTGAACCTGATCGAGAAGGGCAAGAATTACGGCTGGAACGCGGTCTCGAACGGGCGGCACTATTCCGGTCAGCCGATCCCCGATCACGACACGCGGCCCGACTTCGCTGCGCCGAAGCTTTGGTGGACGCCGGTGATCGCGCCGGCGGGGCTCGCGGTCTATGAGGGGCGCGACTTTCCCGACTGGCAGGGCGATATGCTGATCGGCGGGCTTGCGGGCAACGGGCTCGCGCTGATCGCGGGCGACGGCTCGGATCAGATCGCGCGCTGGGATTTGCAGATGCGGGTGCGCGACGTGGCCGTGGGGCCCAAGGGCGAGGTCTGGATCATCGAGGATGCGGGCGAGGGTGCGCTCTATCAGCTGCTGCCGAAGTGATCTTCCGAAATGCATAAATGACAACGGCGGCGCGCACCTTTCAGCACGTGACCGCCGCCTTGGACAAAGGCCGGGCGGATCATGCCCGGCCTCTCGCGTTGCGGGCTTACATCCGGCCCTTCCACGGCACGACCTTCTTCTCCACCCAGCGCATCGCCAGATCGAAACACCACGCGATGCCGCCGATAAGGAAGATACCCACCAGCACGGTCGAGGTTTGCAGGAACTGGCTGGCCGAGAGGACCATGTAGCCCAGCCCCATCGTCGCCGCGACCATCTCGGCGGCGACCAGCGTCGTCCAACCGAAGCCCACGCCGATCCGCATCGCGGTCAGGATTTCCGGCAGCGCCGAGGGCAGCACCACTTCGCGCAGCACCTGCGCGCGGCTCGCCCCCAGCGAATAGGCGGCATGGATCTGCTCGATCGCGACCGAGCGGACGCCTGCACGCGCCCCAAGCGCCATCGGGGCCAGCACCGACAGGAAGATCAGCAACACTTTCGACGTCTCGCCGATGCCGAACCAGATGATCATCAGCGGCAGATAGGCCAGCGGCGGGATCGGACGGTAGAACTCGAGGAAGGGATCGAACAGCCCGCGCATCACCGGGCTCATCCCCATCGCCAGACCCAGCGGAATTCCGATGATGCAGGCCAGCGCGAAGGCGGCGAAGACACGGCCTGCGGAGACGAGGATATGCTCCCAGAGCGGCACGCCGGTGAAGCCGGTCGAGATCAGTCCGAAGAGCTTCTGCACGACCGCCACGGGTGAGGGCAGGAACAGCGGCGCGATCAGGCCGGAGGCGGTCACGATCTGCCACAGGCCCAGCACCATCAGAACGGCCACGACCGAGATCTTGATCGTGTTGCCTTCGCCCGGCACGCCATAGGTCTGGCCGGGTTTGGTGGGGGCTTGGCGGAAAATGCGTTTGATCATCGGGGCGGGGCGGCTGTCATCTTGGATATCCATGGTCATGCGGCCTTCTCCTCGTCTGCGAAGATGATGCCGAGAATGGTCTCGCGCATCGCGATGAATTCGGGGGATGCCTTCACGTCGCGGGCGCTTTCGCCTGCGAGGAAACGGCGCGAGAAGGGCAGGTCGAAGCGATGCGTGATCCGGCCCGGACGAGGCGACATCACGATCAGCTTGGAGCCCATGAAGAGCGCTTCCTCGACCGAGTGGGTGATCAGGAAGACCGATTTGCCCTGCGCTTCCCAGATTTTCAGGATCAGTTCCTGCGCGCGTTCGCGGGTCAGCGCATCGAGCGCGCCGAGCGGTTCGTCCATCAGCAGGATGCGCGGATCGGCAGTGAGCGCCCGGCCGATGCCCACGCGTTGCTGCATCCCGCCCGAGAGCATGTAGACGGGGCTGTCCTCGAACCCCTCGAGGCCCAGCACGGTCAGGAATTCGCGGGCGACCTTGTAGCGTTCGGCCTTGGCGACGCCCTGCAGCTTCAGCCCGAAGGCGAGGTTGTCGAGCACGTTCATCCACGGCATCAGCGCGTGTTTCTGGAACACCACGGCGCGGTCCTGGCCGGGGCCGGTCACG
Source organism: Thioclava sediminum (assembly GCF_002020355.1). Lineage (GTDB taxonomy): Bacteria > Pseudomonadota > Alphaproteobacteria > Rhodobacterales > Rhodobacteraceae > Thioclava > Thioclava sediminum. The sequence goes on along the minus strand of NZ_MPZV01000005.1, from coordinate 171,345 downwards.
GGGGCGCCGTCGAGTTTGATCTGGCCCGAACTCGGCGCGAGGAACCCCGCGATCAGGTTCAGGAGGGTCGATTTCCCGCAACCCGAGGCGCCGAGGGCGACCACGAATTCGCCCGGCTCGATGGTCAGCTCGACATTGCGAAGGGCTTCGACCGGCTCGGATTTGTCACGGGCGGGGTAGAGTACGGAGGCGCGGCGGATTTCAAGCATCTGGGCTTCCTTTCCGGGGCGGAGCTGGGGAATGGGAAACGCCCGGCCAGATCTCTGGCCGGGCGCTGGGGCGTGTCTTTATTCGCCCATTGCGTCTTGCAGCGGCTTGAGCGTGATGAACTGCGAGTAGTCATCGGCCACCGAGTCGATCCGGCCCGCTTCCTTCAGGAATTCGGCGGTCGATTTGATCGCAGGCGCCATCGCACCACCCAGCCAGTCGGAGCCGACCTGATCGGCGGGCTTGAGGAAGGTGTAGCCACCGAGAATGCCCGGAACCTGTGCTGCGTCCGCACCGGTATTCGTGGCGATCTCTTTCACCTCGTCGCTGTCGGCGGTCCAGGCGTCCTTGTTGTCGATATAGGCTGCGTCGGCAGCTGCAGTGACCTTCACGAAGCCTGCGACGGCTTCCGGGTTTTCCTCGGCCCACTGGCTGTTGACGACCCAGCCGTCAAAGGTCGGGTAGCCCCATTTCGCGGTCTCGTCCGCGCCCATAATGCGGGTGCCCGATTTCAGCAGCTGCGACTGCACCGGGTCCCAGATCCATGCGGCGTCGATGGCGTTCTGCTCCCACGCGGCGGCGATCTGATCGGGCGACATCGACAGGATGGTCAGGTCGCTTTCCGAGATGCCCTCATGCTTGAGCGCGCCGGTGAGCGAGAAATGCGCGGTCGAGCCGACCGGCACGGCCACGCGCTTGCCCTTGAGGTCGGCCAGCGACGAAATCCCCGAGCCGTCATGCGCGATCAGGCTCTCGGCCTGACCGATCACGTCGCCGATCATGAACAGCTTGATCGGAACGCCTTGGCTGGCCGCGATGGCGAAGGGCGAGGAGCCGAGCGCTGCGAGCTTAACGTCGCCCGAGGCCATCGCGGCGATCACGTCGGTGCCCGAGGCGAATTTGCGCCACTCGACATCGTAGCCCATCGCCTTTGCATAGTCCTCGGTCTTCACCTTGGTCATCATCGGGATCGGCGTCCCGAAATTGCCGATGATCAGCGTTTCGGCCGAGGCCGCCGTGGCCATCGGCAGCAGGCCGATCAGCGCGAGCGTCGCGTAACGGGCGGTTTTCTTGAACATGTCTATCCTCGTCTGTTGGTTGAGCGGGCCGTTTGCGGCCTCTTTCGGGGAGGGGCCGGGGCGGTTGCCCGCCCGGGCCAGTGTTGATCCGTGTCAGGCGCTGAGCTTGGCCAGCGCGCGGTCGATCGTCTCGGTGATCCGGGTGATCTCGGACGGGCCGACAATCAGCGCGGGGCTCAGACACAGCGTGTTGTTGAAGCCTTTGAACGAGCGCGAGGTCTTGCCGATGATCACGCCTTCCGCGTCGCAGGCACCGACCACACCTTCGACGAGCTTCTCGTCGAGCGGCTCTTTCGTGGCGCGATCCGCGACCAGTTCCAGCCCGCAGAACAGGCCCTTGCCGCGCACATCGCCCACGACGGCGTGCTTGTCCTTCAGCTCCATCAGGCGGTCCATCAGCAGGTCGCCCATCGCGTTGGTGTTCGCGAGCAGGTTCTCGTCCTCGATGATGCGCATGTTCTCCAGCGCCGCCGCCGGGCCTGCTGTGCAGCCGCCGAAGGTGGAGATATCGCGGAAATAGCTCATCGGATCGTCGGGATCGGAGCGGAATTTCTCGAACACCTCCTCGGTGGTGATCAGGCACGAAATCGCGGCATAGCCCGAAGCCAGACCCTTCGCGGTGGTCACGAAATCGGGCTTGATGCCGTAATGCTGGTAGCCGAACCACTCGCCGGTGCGGCCCATGCCGCAGACGACCTCGTCCATATGGATCAGGATGTCGTATTTGGTGCAGATTTCCTGCACGCGCTCCCAATAGCCCGCGGGCGGGGTGATGACGCCGCCGCCTGCGGTGATCGGCTCGAGGCAGATCGCGCCCACGGTGTCGGGGCCTTCGCGCAGGATGACCTCTTCGATCGCGTTCGCGGCGCGCAGGCCGTAATCTTCGTCATCCCATTGCGCGCGATATTCGAGGCAATGCGGCACGGCGACGAACCCGTCGGGGAAGGGGCCATACTGGTCGCGGCGCTGTTCCTGACCGCAGGCCGCCATCGCGCCCAGCGAGGTGCCATGGTAGTCGCGCTCGCGGTAGAGGATCTTCCACTTCTTGCCGCCATGATGCTTATGGGCGATCTGGCGCACCATCTTGAAGGCCTTCTCATTCGCCTCGGAGCCCGAGTTCGCGAAGAAGACGCGGCTCAGGCCCGGCGTCTTCTCGACCAGACGGGCGGCGAATTGCGCCGCCGGGATCGTGCCCGCCGAGCCCGCGAAGTAGTTCATCTTCAGAAGCTGATCGCGCACGGCATTGGCGATGCTCTCGCGGCCATAGCCGACATTGACCGTCCACACGCCGCCCGAGACCGCATCGAGATAGTCGCGACCATTCTGGTCCCAGACCGTCATGCCCTTGCCCTCGACAAGAATGCGCGGATCGCGGTGGTCCAGGGCTGCGTGCTGGAACAGGTGGTGCCAGACATGGGCGCGGTCGGCTTCGACCGTGGCGCTGATATCGTTGAACTGACCGTCCATCGGGGTTTCCCTTTCCTTTGGGTTCGGCGCCAGTCAAGCATTGCGGCAGCGCAGCATGTGAGGGCCAGGGCGCCAATTCCGATGGGGCCAGATTTCGGCATCGATGTATTTCGGGCAGAGGTTTTAAGCCCTGAGCTGGGCAAATGACCGGAAATTGGGCGATTGCCGAAGATCGGGCGGCATCTGGCCCGCTCGACCTTGCTCTTCCATGGGGCCAGAGCGCAGATGCGAGGGCAAATTCAAGGAGCCAGATCATGGATCGCTTGCCCGTCTCCATCGACCGCAACAGCCCCGAGCCGCTGCAAAGCCAGCTGCGTCAGGCGCTGATCGCGGCGATTCATGCGGGCAAGATGGCGCCGGGGCAGAAGGTGCTGTCCTCGCGCGCGCTGGCCGAGAAGCTGGGTATCGCGCGCAACACCGCCACCGCCGTTTATGACGAGCTGGTCGCGCGCGGCTATCTCGAGGCGCAGCCGCGCCGCGGGCTGTTCGTCGCCACTCGCGGACAGGGGAAGGGCCAGAGCGTCGCGGGCGCCTCCGTGGTCGATTGGAAAGCGCGCATCGGGGTGACCCCGTCGCAGCTCAACCATATCCGCAAGCCGCTGAACTGGCAGGACTATCCCTATCCGTTCATCTTCGGGCAGGTCGATCCGCGGCTGTTCCCGCTCAACGCGTGGCGCAATTCTTCGCGCGATACATTGGGGCGGGCCTCGCTCGACTGGTGGGCGGCGGATCGCGCGGTCGATGACGATCCGATGCTGATCGAACAGATCCGCACCCGCATCCTGCCCGAGCGCGGCATCTATGCGCGGCCCGAGGAGATCCTGATCACGCTCGGCGCGCAGGAGGGGTTCTACCTGCTCGCGCAGCTTCTGGCGGGGGCGGGCAAGCGCGTGGGCTGCGAGATGCCGGGCTACCCGGATTCGCGCTTCATCTTCGAGATGTCCGGCGCGCAGAGCGTGCCGCTGCCGATCGACGAGAAAGGTGCGCGGATCGCCTCGGGGCAGGGGCTCGATCTGGCGCTGCTGACACCGGGCGCGCATTGCCCCTCGATGGTGATGATGCCGGGGCCGCGCCGCGACGAGATCCTCGCGCGGGCCTCGCAGGACGATTTCCTGATCATCGAGGACGACTATGAGGGCGAGGTCGCCTTCGCCCGCGAACCGGCGCTGAAATCGCGCGACCGGGACGGGCGGGTGATCTATCTCGGCACGCTTTCGAAGACGCTCGCGCCGGGGGTGCGCCTGGGCTTTCTGGTGGCCCCCGAGCCGCTGGTGAAAGAGGCGCGCTGGCTGCGGCGGCTGGTGCATCGCTCGGTCCCGCTCAACAACCAGCGCACGGCCGCGATTTTTCTGGCCGAGGGGCATTACCTGTCGCTGCTGCGCAAGCTGCGCGCGGCCCATGCCGACCGCTGGTATCGCGTGATGGAGCATCTGCCCGATCTGCTGCCCGGTTTCCGTGCGCCCGATCCGTGTCATGGCGGCTCGTCGGTCTGGCTGGAGCTGCCCGAAGGTGTCGACGGGCGCGAATTGATCGCGGCGGCGGGGGCGGAAGGCATCTTGCTGGAAAACGGTGATCCTTTCGTGGCCCCTGAACAGGCGGGGCGCTTCATCCGGCTTGGCCTGTCGCTGATCGAGACCGAAGCCATCGTGCCGGGGATGCGTCTCTTGGGCGAGATCGCGGCGCGGCTGGCGCAAGAGGGCGTCTCTGGCCCCAACGAAAATGCCGCTCTGGACCAATCGGGCGCGCAGGCGGCGAGCTAGGGCGAGAGAAAGACCCTGACGGAGCCGATGATGTTCGACGCCACGACCCTCTATGTGATCCTCGCCGTGGCCTATGCGGCGGTGCTGCGCGGCATGGCGGGATTCGGCTTCGCGATTGCTGCTGTGCCTATCCTGTCGCTGTTCATCCCGCCTCTGGAGGCGGTCGCGATGGCGGTTCTGTTGCAGGTGGTCGTGGGGCTGCACGATCTGGTCAAGCTGCGCGGGGCCGTCCATCGGCCCTCGCTGCTGCGGCTCTGTGCCGGGTCGCTGATCGGCACGCCGCTGGGGATCTGGGCGCTCAGTGCGCTCAGCCCCGATGCCGCACGGATGGCGATTGCGGTGCTGGTGCTGGGAGGGCTCGCGATGCTGCTGCGCTACAAGCCCGCGGCGCCGCAGCCGCATTCGGGGCTGGCGCTGCTGGCGGGTGTGGCCTCGGGCGCGTTCTCAGGTCTGGCCGCGATGCCCGGACCTCCGGCTGTGGTCTATTACCTCGGCGCAGGCACGCCGCCTGCACAGACGCGGGCCTCGTTGCTGCTGTTCTTCTTCGTGGCTTCGGTGATCGCGGTGCCGGGGCTGTGGCTCGCAGGTGCGATTGACGGGGAGGTGCTCTGGCTGACCGCGATTTCCGTGCCGCCGATGGCGCTGGGCACCTGGGCGGGCACGGCGGCCTTCGCGCGGCTCGATCATGCGCAATACCGCAAGATCGCGATCGGGGTGATGGCGATCTCGGCGGTGCTGGCAGGGTGGCGGGGCCTCTCGGTCTATCTGTGATCGGCCCCGCGTAACTTCAGTCGCGGTGGATCTGGAACGGCGCCCAGCTCTGGCTCACCGGCATGATCTCGATCGAATTGATATTCACATGTGCGGGCAGGGCGGCCACCCAGTAGATGCTCTCGGCGATATCCTCGGGCTGCAGCGGATCGGCCCCTGCATAGAGCTTGTCATAGGCCGCCTTGTCGCCCCCGGTGCGCACGAGGGTGAATTCGCTCTCCGACAGGCCCGGCTCGATCGAGGTCACGCGCACGCCGGTGCCCGACAGGTCCGAGCGCAGCCCGAGCGAGAACTGCTGCACGAAGGCTTTCGTGCCGCCATAGACATTGCCGCCCGGATAGGGCCAGTTCGCCGCGATCGAGGCGAGGTTCACGATCAACCCCCGGCGCGCAATCAGCCGATCCAGCGTGAGCCGCGTCATCACTGCGAGCCCGGTGATATTGGTGTCGATCATCGCGCGCCAGTCATCCAGATCGCAGTCCTGCGCAGGCGCGGTGCCGCGCGCGAGGCCCGCATTGTTGATCAGCGCGTCGATCTGCGCGAAGCCTTCGGGCAGGCTGTCGAGCGCTGCACGCGTCGCCGCCTCGTCGCGGATGTCGAAGCACAGCGGATGCGCGACCTCCGGTCCGCCGAGCGCCTCGACCAGCGCGTCGAGCCGTTCCTGACGGCGCCCGGTCACGATGACCTTCCAGCCCTCATGGGCGAAACGGCGGGCGATGGCGTCGCCGAACCCTGCGGTGGCTCCGGTGATGAGGGCGGTTTTAGTCATAAAGGGGCCTTCCTGTCTTGCTGCCTGTCGGGCCGCGCATCTCGGCACGGCGGTCGCGGCCAGTCTGTCTTCGTGGTCTGCCGGTGCGACAGGGCCAGTCGGGGATTTCCCATGGGGCCAGTCCTGCGCGCCCGCGCACCGCTTGCCGCGGCACGATAGGGGCAGGGGGCCGGAACTGCAATTTCACTGGCGCGTGACTGCGACTGTGTGATCCGCGTGGTGGCGGTCCGTTCTCGGGAGGCGGGGCTGCCGAACGGATCGAAGCGCACCGCGCTAGTGTGCTATCCTCAAGTTCGGGACGGCGCGCAATTGGCGCCTCGCGGATCGGACATGGAAAGGGAGAGACGCTGCATGGCTCTTTGGGTTCTGGCCATTGTCGCCATCGGGCTTTTCGGTCTGTTCGCAAGGCGACGTCTCGACCTGCGGGCAGATCGGGCCGAGATGGCGCGCCTGAGTGCATTTCAGCCCACCGATCCGCCGCGCTTCTCCGCCGATATGGTCGCCGATCTTCCCGAGCCCGCGCGCCGGTTTTTCACCTTCGCCATCGCGGAAGGAACGCCGCTCTACACCGTCGCCCGGCTGAAGATGCAGGGGCAGTTCGGCATGGGTGACAAATCCGCCCCCGGCTACATGCCGATGCGCGCCACGCAGGTGCTCGCCGCGCCGCACGGCTTCGTCTGGGCGATGTCGGGCGAGTCCGGCGGGATGCGTCTCAGCGGCTCCGACAGCGCCAAATGGACCCGGTTCTGGATCGCGGGGCTCGCCCCCGTGGCCCGGTTCGGCGGCAGCGCGGATCACAAACGCTCCGCCTTCGGGCGCTACGTGGCCGAGGCGGTGTTCTGGACGCCCGCCGCCGTGCTGCCGGGCCCGAATGTGACGTGGGAGCCGATCTCGACGAACATCGCCCGGATGACGATGCGCCATAACGGGCTGGAGCAGGCGGTCGATCTCACCGTCGCCGCGGATGGCCGCCCTGAGCAGGTCAGCTTCCAGCGTTGGAGCAATGCGAACCCGCAAAAGCGCCACCAGCTTCAGCCCTTCGGCGGCTTTCTCTCGGAGTTTCGCGAGGTCGAGGGCTTCCGCTTGCCGACCCATGTGAAGGCGGGGAACAACTTCGAGAGTGAGGCCTATTTCCCGTTTTACATCGCCGATGTCACCGACATCCGCTTTCCCAGGTGACGGCGCCTACCCGTGCCTCATAACCGCGCTTCACCGGGGATCACTTCGGTCACGGCGCCTTCGCGCGTGAACATCATGTCGCGCTTCCACCAGACGACGATCGCGGCGACGCCCACCAGAATCCACGTGTCCCAAGGCTGCGCATCCGGCCAGAACGGATTGATGAGCTGCCAGTGGAACAGCATCGGCAACAGCAGGCTGCCGCGCGTCGCGTTGAAGATCGGCGTGACCAGAACCGCGAGGGTGATGTTGCCGATGAAGAAGGGCAGGAAGCTCCATTGCGCGAAGACCACCCCGGCGAGGTAGAAGGCGGGCAGGTGCCAGACGCCCCAGATCGCGCCGATTAGCACGCCCGCCCAGAACGGGGCGACATGGCGCTGCAACAGCGGTTGCGCGACGCCGCGCCAGCCGAACTCTTCGATCGGGCCGAGAAGTAGCATCATGAACATCACGCTGACCATCGCGCCCACGCCCTCGGGTGGCATCGGCGCAAGCAGGGGGCCGCCCTTGATCAGCGAGCCCGCCATGAAGACGAGCGGGATCACGAGCAGGATGAAGCCCCACCACGGCGCGGGGCAGCGCCAGATCAGAAGGCGCGACAGGAACCGGCGCAAGCCGCCTAGTCCCGCGGTGGTTTCAACCACCGTGAAAGCCGCGATGGCCGGGGCCCAGGTGGCCAGAAAGAAGAGCGGATGCGCGCCGCTGACCTGGCCGAACCGCGCGGCCATGGCGTCAGGCCAGAAGATGTAGCTGCCGATCACGCCCCAGGTGATCGCGAAGGTCAGCGCGAGAAAGGCAAGCAGGGCGCGCGCCGTGGATTTCGGGGTACGGTATTCGCGCGCGACAGACATTGGGTTGGCCTTGGAGCGTGACGTCAGGAAACGCGTCACCGTCGCCGCTTTTCGCGCGGGTTTCCTTGTTCTGGGTCAACCGGGTCGATCCTCGGACGCCCACGACAGGCTAAGGGGCCATGAAGCGCCGCCGCGCCTCTACCGCGATGTTATAGCGCTGCTCCAGATCGGCGATCAGCGCCATCGCGACGCGCTTGGCATCGTCGCCCTCGGCCTCCCGGTAGCTCTCTTTGGCGGCCTCCAGCAGCTTCTTGAGCTTGAACTCCTCGGGCAGCGCGCCGGCTTCGGCCATGATGCGCGACGCCACGGCCGTCGCCATATCGGTGAACGCCTCGCCCGAGCGATCCGGGAGCGGTTTGCCCTCGCCGGAAAGCCCGCTCAACTGTCCCTCCGCGAGGGCCTTCTGGATTTGCCGCTCGACGAGGCGGTTCAAGGATTGGGTCATGCGACGGTCCTGCCTGTTCCGGCGCCGCGAGAAGTGCGGCACTGCCGCGAGCATAGCGCGCTTGTGGCGATGCGAACACTCAGACTTCTGTGCGAAACCTGTGAAAGGACGGTGCGCGGGCTCAGGCCGGTCGCGCGAATTGCGGCAGAACCCAAAGACCGTCCGAGGCCGCCGCGCCGACCTGCAACTCGCATCCATAGGTGCGACTGAGGACCGGCCCGCGCATCACCGCCTCGGGCGACCCATGCGCCTCGATCCGGCCTTCGCGCATCAGCACCATCTCGTCGGCGAGCTGCGCCGAGAGGTTGAGGTCATGCATCACCGCGACCACGCCGCCGCCCGCATCGGCGAAGCGCCGCAGGATCGCCATCACCTCGAGCTGATGCGCGATATCGAGGCTCGCGACCGGCTCGTCGACCAGAAGCCAGCGCGGCCCCGCATGGCTGACCGGCTGCCAGACCTGCGCCCGCACCCGCGCCAGATGGGCGCGGGCCTGCTGGCCGCCCGAAAGCGACTGGATCGGGCGATGGGCCAGATCGCTCAGCCCGACCTCGGCCAAAGCGGCGGACACGATTTCGGGGTGACCCGCCTCGATCCCGGCATGCAGCCCCATCCCCACGACCTCGGCCACGGTGAAAGGAAAGGCGACGCTGTTCGATTGCTCCAGCACGGCGCGCAGCGCGGCCAGACGCCAGGCGGGCGTCTGCGCGATCTCATGGCCTTGCAGAGTGATCCGCCCGCGATAGGGCAGCGCCCCCGAGGCCGCTTGCACCAACGTCGACTTGCCCGAGCCATTCGGGCCGAGGATCACCGTCACCGCGCCCGGTTTGGCGGTCAGCGAGAGGCCCTGCAACACGTCGCTACGCCCCCGCGCGACATACAGGTCGGAAATCTCCAGCATAGTCAGACCCCTCCCAATCCCTGACGGCGGATCAGGATCCACAAGAAGATCGGCGCGCCCAGAATGGCGGTGACGATCCCGATGGGCAGTTCCGCAGGCGCGACCACCAGCCGCGCGATCAGATCGGCCAGCACCAGAAGCGCCGCGCCGAGGAGGGCGGCATCCACCAGCAGCGTCTTGTGATCCGGCCCGCCCGCGATGCGCAGCAGATGCGGCACCACGATGCCCACGAAGCCGATCCCCCCCACCATCGCGACCGCCGCCCCCGCCAGCGCCGCGACGCCGATCACCGCGCGATGCTTGAGCCGCTCGATATCGTGGCCCATATGCGCCGCCGTCGCCTCGCCCAGTGCCAGCGCGTTCAGTCCGCGCGCAAGCCGCGGGATCAGGATCAGCGCAGGCCCGATCAGCAGCCCGCCGACCAGCAGCTTCATGTCGCTCGCGCCTGCCAGCGAGCCCATGCCCCAGAAGGTCAGGTCGCGCAGCTGCGTGTCATCGGCGAGGTAGGTCAGAATGCCGGTCAGCGCGCCCGCCAGCGCGGCCAGCGCGATCCCCGCCAGAAGCAGCGTCGCGATGGAGACTTGGCCGCCCCGGCTCGCAACCCGATAGAGCAGGAGCGTGGCCGTCCACGCCCCGCCGAAGGCCGCGACCGGCACCAGCCATGTGCCGAAAAAGGCGGCGATGGCGGCGGGGAGAAATCCGCTCAGCACGATCATCGCGACGGCGCCGAGGCCCGCACCTGCGCCGACGCCGATGATACCGGGATCGGCGAGCGGGTTGCGAAACAGCCCCTGCATCACCGCGCCCGCCACCGCGAGCGCCGCCCCGACCATCAACCCCATGACCAGCCGCGGCAGCCGGATATCGAGCAGCACGACGCGGTCGCGGGTCGAGATTTCTTCGCCGGTCAGCCATTGGCCCAGCACCTGCGGCAGCGAGACCCCCGCAGCCCCGGTCCCGAGCGACAGGGCCGCCGCGATCACCAGCAGCGCGATCAGCCCGAGCCGCAGCGGCGGGCAGGGTCGGCGCATGGCGTCGGGCAGGGCGAGGGAGGTCATCGCCATCGCCTCAGCCCTCGGCCTCGGGATAAAGCGCTGCATGCAGAGCTTGCGCGGCCTGCGGCGTGCGCGGCCCGAAGCCCAGAAGCAGCATCCCGTCCATCGCGACCAGCGCGCCGTCTCTGGCTGCGCGGGTCTGCCCCAGCGCGGGATGGGCGAGGATGTCGCGCTTTGTCACCGCCATCTCGCCCTCGCGATCCATCGTCAGGATCACATCCGGATCGGCGGCGAGGATCGCCTCGTCGGTGACGGGCTTGTATCCGGCGAAGCTCGTCGCGGCATTCACCCCGCCCGCAAGCTCGATGATCGCCTCCGCCGAGGAGTCTTCGCCCCCCGCCATCACGCGGCCATTCTGCAGAGACAGCACGAAGAGCACCCGCTTGGGCGTGGCGACAGCGCCCGCCGATTTGCGCACCGTGTCCATCTCGGCGTCGAAACTGGCGGTGAGCCGTTCGGCTGCCTCTTCGCGGTCAAGCGCGGCGCCCACGACCGCGATCTTCTCGCGCACGCCCTGCACGCTCGGATTGCCCGGCAGCGCGACGAAATCGACGCCCGCCGCCTTCAGCGTCTCCACCGCCTCGGGCGGGCCTGCCGTGGCTTCGGCGAGGATCAGGTCGGGAGCGAGCGCCAGCACACCTTCCGCCGAGAGCGCGCGGACATAGCCCACATCGGGCAGCTCGGTGATGCGCTCGGGATATTGCGAGGTGGTGTCGCGCGCGACGAGCCGATCTTGTGCGCCAAGCGCCACGACGATCTCTGTCACCGCCCCGCCGAGCGAGATCACGCGGGCGGGCTCGGCCAGTGCGGGGCCTGCAGTGAGGAGGGCGGCGATCAGGGCAAGGCGCTTCATGCCTGACCCTCCAGACGCGGCAATGCGCGGATCGTCGCGTTGAACGCCTCGACGCCGCCATCCTTGCGCGAGGCGAAGATCTGCGTGATCAGCGCGCCGTGCTTGTCGAAGGCTTCGAGACTGAGCGCGGGGCCGTTCTTCGTCGGCTTGTCGACCAGCCAAACCTCGGCGATGTGATCGCCGCGCAGATGCAGGTTGAAGCGCGGGTCGAGCACGTTGATCCACGGGCCCATCGGCTTCACCGTCTCGATCGTGCCGCCGTGGATCTCGATGCAGCCCGCATTGCCGACGAAGATCATCAGCGGCGTCTGATCAGTTGCGCAGCGGGTCAGCAGCGCCTCGACCGCATCGGGGGCCATCTCTGTGGCATAGGGCGTGCCCGCGATCCGGTAGGCGCCAAGCCGGTTCATCTTCAGTTTCGAGACCAGCCGCAGGAACTGATGCGTGTCGGTCAGCTTGTCCCATTCCGCGCGCAGGGTTTCGGTCTTCTCGGGCAGCGATTTCGCGGCCTCGACCTTGGTGCGGGGCGCAAGGTCGAGCTGATCCGACTGTTCGGGCAGGCGCAGCGCCGCGACCAGCGCGTGGAAGGCCGTCACGTCGCTCTCGGGTTTCAGATGCACCTTGTGGATCGCATCGCCCGCCCGGTCGAACACCTGGATCGAGCGTTTTTCGCCATCCTCCAGCGCGAAAGCAAAGGCCCAGTGCTGCGCGAAGAGACGTAGGTCGATCTCCTTGCCGAGCATCATCTGTGCATGCGCGCCCGAGTGATACTCTTCGTAAGTGCCGCGCCGCTCGATCACGCAGCTCTCGTTGCGGGTCAGCGCCATCACGTCTCCAAGCGCGGTCAGGCGCGGCATGATCGCATCGGGATGGGCTTCGATCGCGGTGGCGGTGGCGCCGATCTGGGCGGCGACCAGTTCGGCTTCCGCGATGCCATGCTGCGAGGCGAAATCGCGCGCGCGCATATCGGGGCGTTCAGCGCGCAGCGCGCGGATACCTTCGGGGGAAAGCTGTTGGGGCAGGGTGCCGTCTGCGGGCATGGGGGAGTCCTCTCGTCGTTTTCGCAAAGGGCGCGAATCTGGCGAGAGGGCGGGGCCTCGGGCTGGGCGCGGATGGGATCAAATATATCTCAGGAATATACTTGACTAGTTTTGTCGGATTCTCTAGCTGGTCAAATCATCGAAATCAAGACAGTTTCTGCGCTGCCAGCGTCACGCCAGCCCCATGCAGACCACGAAGGGGACAACCATGGCTACGACGCCTCGCGCCGCGCGGATGCGGCTTTTCACGACAGTTACCAGCCTCGCGCTGATCGCCGCCGCAGGTCCGGCACTCGCACAGGAAAGCGGGTCCGATGACGGCTACACGATGCTGGGCCGCCTGATCTATGGCTGGGGTACGCCGAAAGTAGCGATCGACACGCCCCAAGCGGTGACGGTGATCGACCAGCAGGACCTCGACAAGGAACAGCCCCGCACGATGGGCGACCTGTTTGCTGACGTGCCGGGCGTTCAGGCGGCGGGCGCCTCGGCGCGGATGCTGGGGCAGGCCTTCAACATCCGCGGTATCGGCAATGCCGAGCAGACCGGCAGCCAGAACCGCATCATCATCACCGTCGACGGCGCGGTGAAGTTCTTCGAGCAGTATCGCACCGGCTCCTTCTTCGGCGATCCCGAGCTTTACAAGCGCGTCGAAGTGCTGCGCGGTCCGGCTTCGTCCACGATGTATGGCTCGGGCGCGATCGGCGGCGTGGTGAATTTCACCACCAAGGACGCCACCGATTTCATCCCCGAGGGGCAGACCGGCGCGGTCCGGCTCAAGGGCGCGTATGACAGCAATGGCGACGGCAAGATCGGCACGCTGACCTATGCCCAGAAGCTGGGCGAGGATGCGGATATGTTGTTCAGCTATTCGCAGGGCACGTCCGACGACATGGAAGACGGCGCAGGCGAGACGATCCCGGCCACCGCAGGCGATCGCTGGTCGGCGCTGCTGAAATCGAACTACTATTTTGGCGAGAACCGCGATCAGCGCCTGACGTTTTCCGCCTCGCGCACCGATAGCGACCTGAAGGATGCGGCCGTCGCGCAGACCGGCGGGGCGCTGGCCTCGGCTTTCGGCACCTCGGATCTGCATGCGATCGACGACACGCTCAGCCTGACCTACGCCAATGAAGGTGTGGGCAACCCGTGGCTCGATCTCGAAGCGCAGCTGAGCTACTCGAAAACCTCGACGGAGCGGGACAATTTCTCGCTCGGGATGATGTGTTCGGCGGGCCGTTTCTCGGTGCTCTGCCCCAATACGGCGAGCTACGAGACCACCGCGCTCAAGCTCGAGAACACCGTCGAGATGTCGCGCGGCGCGTGGGAGAATTACCTCACCTTCGGCACGCAGCTCTCGCATCAGAACCGCTACGCGAATTCCTCGGTGGGCGAGCCTGCCTTCCACCCCGGCGGCACTGAGGACAAGCTGGGCCTCTATGTGCAGGGCGAATTCGTCTGGAACGACAAGCTGACGATCACGCCGGGCCTGCGCGTGGACCGGGCGTGGCTCTCGCCCGATGCGGCGGCGGCGGCCCAAGGCGGCACCGATCAGGACGGCACGGCGATCTCGCCTAAGATCGCGGCGCTTTATCAGTTCAACGACACTTGGGGCGTCTTCGGCTCGCTCGCGCGGACCGAGCGGATGCCGACGCTGGACGAGCTCTATCAGACCGACGGGATCGGGGCGGCGGGCCGCACCGCCAGCCTCAATCTCGACAAGGAGAAAGCCACCACGGTCGAGCTGGGCGTGACCTATCAGACCTCGGGCCTGCTCTCGGAAGGCGACAGCCTTTCCGCGAAAGCCACGCTGTTCCACAACGATCTGACCGATCTGATCGCGGCCAACCCCTCCGGCTCGGTCGGCGTGCCCTATTTCCGCAACGTCGATTCCGCGAAAATCTGGGGCGGCGAGATCGAGGCGTCTTACGAGGCCGATCGCTGGTTCGGGCAGCTCGCCTATTCCAAGGTGAAGTCGAAAGACGAGGCGACGGGCCAGACCCTCACCGACACGCCCGCCGAGAATATCGCGCTGACGTTGGGGGCGAAATTCCCCGATCAGGGCGTGCGCACAGGCTGGCGCGTGCAGGGCTTCAGCGGGATCGAGACGGCGTCCGCCTCTACCTCCGCGCCGGGCTACGCCACGCATGATCTCTTCGTCAGCTGGAAACCTGAACGGCTCGCCGGGATCGAGGTGAACCTGACGGTCGAGAACGTCTTCGACCGCGAGTATCGCAACAACCTCTCGCTCGACAACGCGCCGGGCCGGAACGTGAAACTCTCTGTCGCCAAGGCCTTCACATGGTGAGGGCGGCGTTTCTGACACTGCTTTGCGCGTGCCTCCCTAATGGCATCTCCGCGCAGGGCGCGCCCCGGCTCAGCTTGACGCTGGCCGGGGCAACCGAGGCCGAGGACGCTTGCCGGTTGAGTTTTCTGGCCGAGAACGGGCTGGGGAGCGATCTCGATGCGCTGGTGGTGGAAGCGGTGGTCTTTACCCGCGCGGGCGCGGTCGAGCGGTTGTTGCTCCTCGATTTCCGCGACCTGCCCGCGGGCAAGCCCCGCGTGCGGCAATTCGATCTGGCGGGGATGCGCTGCGAGGCGCTTGGCCAGATCCTGATCAATGGCGTCGAGAGCTGCGAGGGCGCGGACGAAGCGGCCTGCGCGAGCGCTCTGGAAACCGGCTCGCGCGTCGACGGAACGGAGGTGACGGGATGATCTCTCTTGCGGCAATCCAACAGGGTTTGAGCGATTTCGTCGCGCTCGGCGGCTGGGTCGTGGCGCTGCTGCTATGTGTCTCTGTGATCGCCGGGGCGGCGGTGCTGTGGAAGCTCTGGCATCTCGCAAACCTGCGGATCGGTGCTCACGCGCGGTTGGCGGCTGCGCTCGATCTGTGGCAGGCGGGCCAGCGCGGGGCGGCGCGCCAGAGCCTCGCGTCCGCCCGCGGTCCGCTGGCCGAGCTGACCCGCCGCGCGATGGCGGCCCCCGAGCCGCAGGCTCTGCGCTCGCGTCTGCAGACCGAGACCGAAATCCAAGCCGCGCGCAGCGAAGCCGGGATGCGGCTGCTGGACGCCATCGCGCAGACCGCGCCGCTTCTGGGCCTGTTCGGCACGGTTCTGGGCATGATCGAAGCCTTCCAGACCTTGCAGAGCGCAGGTGCTTCGGTCGATCCGGCGCAGCTTGCGGGCGGAATCTGGGTGGCGCTTCTGACCACCGCGCTCGGCCTCGGGATCGCGATGCCGGTCTCGCTGTTTCTGTCCTTCGTCGAGAGCCGCATCGCCCGCGAAAGCCAAACGGCGGCGCTGATGATCGAGGCGCTCTGCGGCCCGGCGCTGCCCGAGGGCGCACGTGCCCGGGCCGAACGCAATCGCGCCGTGCAAACCGCCGGGGAATGACATGCGCAAGCCGCTTCGCCGCCGCAGCCTGTCGATGACCTCGCTGATCGACGTGATCTTCCTGCTGCTGATGTTCTTCATGCTGGCCTCGAGCTTTTCGCGCATGACCGAATTGCCGATCGCGGCGCGCGGGGCAGGGGGCGCGGCTGCGCCCGAGAGCAAGCTGGCCTTCCTGCAGCTCGGACCAGAGCGGCTCAGCCTGAACGGCGAAGCGGTGGAGTTGGACGCGCTGGAGGCGGCCTTGCGGGACGATTTCGGACAGCCCCCGCCGCGCCTGCTGGTCAGCCTCGAGCCTGACACGTCGAGCCAGCGGCTGGCCGATCTGTTGGTGCGGCTGCGCGCGGTGCCGGGGCTGCAGGCGGAGGTGCTGGGATGAGCGCGCGTTTCACCCGCCGGCGGAGCGAGCCGATCCTGACCCTGATCAACGTCGTCTTCCTGCTGCTGGCCTTCTTCCTCGTCGCCGGCACGCTGGCCGCGCGCCCGCCCGCCGATCTGCAACTGGTCGCATTGCCGGAAGGCGCTCGCGCACCAGAGCCGGGCCGGGTGGCGCTGAGCGCGCAGGGCGATATTCTCTGGCCCGAGGGCGTCGCGGATGCGTCCGCCTTCATCGCGCAGCTTCCGCCCGAGGCAGGCGGCGTGGCCCGTATCCTGCCCGATCGCGCGGCGCCCGCGCCCGCGCTCGTGGCGCTGGCCCGCGATCTCAGCGCGGCGGGGGCGCAGGGCATCCGCCTCGTGGCGGAACGGGGAGAGGCACCATGAACCGGGGCGCGCTCATCGCCTGCGCGGCGCTTGCGATTTCCGCCGGGCTGCATGCGCTGGGACTGGCGCAGACGCCTGTCGCCGCGCCGGAGCTGCCGCCCGCAGGCGGGCAGGCCGCGCAGGAGGCCCCGCTTCTGGGCAATGATTTCGCCGATCTCGCGGCAGGACGCGCCACGCCTGTTACGCCGGAGCGCGCCGAACCGATTGCCCGAGAGGTCTCGCGCCCCGTACAGCCGGTGACGCCCGCCACACCAGATGCGGCACGCCCGTCCGCGCCCACAGCGCCAGACCGCCTCGCCGCCGTCACCCCTACGCCCGAGACTCTGCGCGCCCAGAGCACGCTCGCCCCGCAGCAAAGCCAGCGCCCCGAGGCACGCCCCGAACGCCCCGCGCCGCAGCAGGTCGCCAAGCCCAGCAAACAGGCCCAAAGCGAAGCGAGGCCCACACCCCCAAGCAACGCGGGAAATGCCGCCCGCGATGCCCGACGCGGCTCCTCGCAAGGCGCGACCAAGGCGCGCAACACCGCCGATAAAGGCCAGCCCGCCAAGGCCCCGAGCGCCGCCCGGTCCGGCCAATCGCCCCGACAATACGCGGCCTCGGTGATCCGCAAGATCCAGTCCACGCCGAAGCGACGCGGGCAGGGCCGGGGGCGCGCGGTGGTCGGCTTCGTGATCTCAGCAAACGGGCGGCTGAGTACGGTGCGCATCCTGCGCGGCTCCGGCTCCTCGGGCCTCGACGCGGCGGCGCTCGACCATGTCCGCCGGGCCGCGCCGTTCCCGCCGCCTCCGAAGCCGGGAATGAAGTTCTCCTTCGAATTTATCGCCCGCGGTTAAGGCCGCGGCCCTAAAACGACCCGGAGGGCAACTTGCACAGGTCAGTCAGAACCGGATTCATCCGGTAAAACAGAGCTTTGCGCGGCGCTCTTGCCAGCGCTTGAATTCCGTTTCGCGCGGTCGCATTCTCGACGGCAAAGGGTGGAAAGCCATGTCCGAGACACTGTCGGCACTGGGCGGAATCGGGTTGTTCCTGCTCGGCATGAAGATAATGACCGAGGCGCTGCGCGAAGCGGCTGGCGCGAACCTGCGCCGCCTGCTGGCACGGTTCACCACCACGCCGCTCAAGGGCGTGGCGAGCGGCTTGGTCACGACGGCAGTGATCCAGTCGTCTTCGGCGACCACGGTGATGACGGTCGGCTTCGTCGGCGCGGGGCTTTTGAGCTTCACACAGGCGCTCGGCGTGATCTATGGCGCCAATATCGGCACCACCGTCACCGGCTGGATCGTGTCGCTGGTGGGCTTCAAGCTGAAGCTCGGCGCGGTCGCGATGGGGCTTTTGTTCTTCGCGAGCCTGACGCTGTTTCTCTCGCATGGTCGCGCGGCGCGCATCGGGCGCGTGCTTGCGGGCTTCTGCCTGCTCTTCATCGGGCTCGACATGATGCAGCAGGGCATGTCGGGGGCTGCGGACTGGATCACGGTGGAGCGCATCCCCGGAACCGGGGTGGGCGGCTTGCTCGCGATGGCGGCGCTGGGGCTGGCGGTCACGGTGGTGATGCAATCCTCCTCGGCGGCGATTGCGGTGGTGCTGGTGCTGGTCAGCAATGGCGCGCTGCCGCTCATTCAGGCGGCGGCGGCGGTGATCGGGATGAACCTCGGCACCACCTTCACTGCGCTGATCGCCGCTTTCGGGGGATCGCGGGCGATGCAGCAGACCGCAATCGCGAACCTGCTGTTCAATTGCGGGACGATGGTGATCGCCTTCCCGCTGCTACAGCTGATCGCGGGCCCGCTGGAGGCGCTGGCCGCGCGCACCGGGGTGGATACCGCGCTGGTGCTGTTTCACACCGGCTTCAACCTGCTGGGGACGCTGGTCTTTCTGCCCGTCACGCGCCAATTCGCCACGCTCGTCGCGAAGCTGCGCCCCGATCTGGGCGGGCGCGCACCGCCCGAACTCGACCGCCACCTGCTGAGCGACGAGGGCGCGGCGATGCAATCGGCCCATGCGATGGTGATCTGGGCCGCGCGCGAGGTCTTCGCGGCCTATTCTCTGGCCATCGGCCCGGCGCGTGATCTGCGGCGGATGTCGGCACTGGGCCCGCGGGTCGGGATCGCGCTCGATGAGCTGAAGGATTACATGGCGCAGATTTCGGTCCCGCGCGACAAACCCACCGAGGCCGCCGCCTTCGCCGCGCTGATGCATCAGGCCGACCATCTGATGCGGCTGGTGGAGCAGGCCGAACATCGCGGCTACATCGCGATCCTGCTGCGCGGCAAGATCACGCCGCGGCCCGCGCAATGGTTCGCCGCCTGCCTGTCGCCCGAGCGTCCGCTCGATCTGCCGCAGATCGGGGCGCGCATGGCGCTGATGGCCGCGCCGGTGGCCCATCGCTTCGCGCGGCACCGGCGCGGGCTTCTGCTTGGCGAGCATGTCGGGCTCTATACGATGCAGGAGACGTTTCAGGCGACCGACGCGATGCGCTGGTTCACGCGG
Source organism: Thioclava sediminum (assembly GCF_002020355.1). GTDB lineage: Bacteria > Pseudomonadota > Alphaproteobacteria > Rhodobacterales > Rhodobacteraceae > Thioclava > Thioclava sediminum. The sequence goes on along the minus strand of NZ_MPZV01000005.1, from coordinate 152,330 downwards.
ATCATGCACAACGTCCAACGCGTCGGGGAATATGAGCGCGAGGTTCAGAGCAATCTGGGCCATGAGGCCGTCTCAGCCCCCGAGGCCGCGCCGCCGCCTGCTGCCGAACTCGCTTGATGATATCCCGAAGCGGGCCGATCCGTCCGCTCATGCGGCATGGCGCGCGCATCCCACTGTGCCCCGTCACTTACCCACGGAGGGTTCGTCTAGGGGCTTTGGGGCATCCCGAAGTGGATGACGTATCGACCTGCCATCCAATAATTAGATCCACAACGTTCGTCGAGAATAGCCATATGCAGATCGAGCACGTGGTCCCGCGCTTTCTTCGCTGCAGTCAGCTAGGTCGAGGTAGAAACCCAATAATCGACGTGACGAAGCGCACGCTCGCGCTCCACGAGGGAGAGGAGCACCGTCAGAAATTCCGGGAAGAGCATCAGGATAGCCGTCTCGATGCCGCATGTTGGGCGATTGCTTCAACCTGCAACCCTCGGCATGAACGCTACCCGGGCGCCCGTCTCGGCCGGTTGGATGACCCGGGGCTGGTCAGCCAAGCGTTACTCCCGAGCGCGAGGGGTCAGCCAGCGGGAAGCAGTCTCAGCCCGCGGATCGGACGGCGTCGAGAATTCGGTTCTCCGCGTCTCTCAGGCCGCGTTGGGGCGATTTTCCGTTGAAGACGATGTCGTGGATTTCTTCCCCGAGCGTGCGTTCGATCAGGTTGAATTCCGGCACCGGCGGGCGCGCCCAGGTCACCAGCTCGTTCTTGCGCGCCATCCGGTCGACCATGCTGACGATGGGCGAGGAGGCCAGCGCCTCCGGGTCGGCGCAGACCGAGAAGCGCGGAGCCACGGGGAAGCCGTTCTTTACGTGCTCTTTCATCGCCTCGGGCGAGACCATCCATGCGATTGCATCGATGATCTGCTTCTGCCGCGCGGGCTCCACATAGGCGGGGATCGTCAGAAGGAAGCCGCCGATCGGGGCCGACACGCGACGCATCCGGCGCGACGGTGGGGGCAGGTAGGCGACACGTCGTGCCACCCGAGAGCTCAGCTCATGCTCGAAGCGCGCCGCGCGCATCGTCCAGCAATAGGCAAGCGCGGTCTGACCCGACATGAAGTAGTGGATCCGCCGTTCCCAATCCATCGTCGCGATGTCGGGGGGCGACACCTCGACGAGCTGCTTCATGTATTCGATCACTTCGAGCGCGTCTTCGGTGTCGATCTGAAGCTTCAGCTTCTCGAACGTGTCGAAGCTCCAGCTCTCCTGATTGCGCAGCGGCATGTCGATGACGGTAGTCCGGCAGGCCGCGAGGAAGAACATGAAGGAGTTCGCGATGGGCATGCCGCGCTGACCGTTCCACGCGATGCCGTAGAAGTCGTCCTGCGGGTTATGGAATTCCCGCGCGGCGGCGATCGTCTCGTCGAAGGTCTTTGGATAGGCGAGGCCGCGGCTCTCGAACAAATCCTTGCGGGCCGCGAGAATCTCGATCGTGCAATAGAGCGGGATGCCGTATTGCGTCCCTTTCCAGTTGCCGGTCCCCCAGACCGAAGGATGGAAATCCAGCGCGTTGATCGCGGCATCCGAGATCAGATCGTCCAGCGGGGCGAGCTCCCCACGCTCCGCGAATTCCCCGAGCCACGGCATGTTCATCGCGACGACGTCATAGCACGGCGACATTTCCGAAAGGGTGCGCCGCGTGTTGGCATAAAGGTCTGGCAGACGCTGAAGATCGAAGCTGCTGCGCTTGCCGAAATCGTTGCGGAAGTCGGACCACATATTGCGCATCGCGATGAAGTAGTTGTCGTCGTTCAGCAGGAACTTGATATCGCCAAGGTTGATCGAGGAGATGTCCTCCCCGCGTACGGGGGAGATGATCTGCGAGGCGAAATAGCTGCCGCCGAAATAGTATTCGCTGGTCTCCATCCCGCGCCGCAAACCGAAGGTCTTCGCCAGGTGCCCCTTCACGTAGCTCGCGTAGTCCATGAAGGTGTTGAGCAGGGTGTCGGAGGGTTCGAGGAAATGCGTCTTCAGGCCGTTGCCGCGCGGCACCTGCCGGATCAGGCCGTCCTCAATCATCTTCAGGATCATCCGGTTGCCGGTGCTGTAGGGCACATCGGCGAGGCTGATCAGGCCCGACTTGTCTATCGGGTTCACGCGCAGATGCGCATCGACCAGTTCGAGTGTGATGTTGAAATACACGTCCGGTTTGCCACCGGGCATGTTCGCGTCGAAAGGCGCACGAAGCTGCCGGAGGAAATCGACGATCCGGGACAACTCGTGACTTGTGAGTTCAGCATCCTGAGGTTGCATAGCCTCCGAATGCTGCTCCGCCAATTTCATCTTGTCGACAACTTTTCCTGCCATTTCACCAATGCGAAGAAATCTTCGTCCTGCATACCCGCGTTCGAGGCGCTTCTATAAAGCTCGAGGATCAGGCCGGTTGTCATCAGCGGCACGCTGTTGCGTCGGGCGGCTTCGCTGATGAGCGTGAAGTCCTTGATCATCTGAGACACTGTGAAAGCGGGCGTGAAGTCATCTTCGACGACCGGCTTCTGCTTATATTTGAACAGCGGCGAGGCCACTGCGCTTTCGCAAATTACATCCATCATATCGGCTCGGGTCAGGCCGCCGCTGGCGCCTATGGCCAAGGCTTCGGAGAGCACCGCGGAAGAGGCGCCGACCAGAGTGTTCAAAACGAGCTTCATGTAGCGCGCTTCTTCGCCATTTCCGAGGAAAAATTGCCGTGCAGAGAGTTTGCGGATGTAGGGGAGCGCTTCGTCCCAGCCCTCGCGGTCGCCCGAGGCGAGCACGGTGAGCGCGGCACTCGCCGCCATGTCTGTGCTGCCGGAAAGCGGCGCTCTGACATAGTTGATTTTCTTGGCTGCGAGAACCTTCGCAACGCTTTCGGAGCATTCGGGGGAGACTGTGCTCATCTCGACCAGCGTCGCGCCCGCGGGCAAGGTGGTTGCGAGGCCTGCGTCTTCGCCATTGCCGACGACATCCAGCAAAGCCTGATCGTTCGGCAGCGTCGAGAAGACGATACCCGCATTAGCAAAGTCCGAGATCGACGCGGCCTCGGATGCGCCCAATGCGGTCAGCCGATCGCGACTGTCCTTCGCCGGATCGGAGACAAGAAGTTTCGCGCCACTCGCTACGAGGTTGCGCGCCATGGGGCCGCCCATTTTGCCCACGCCGATCCAGCCAAGCGTCTGCTGCGTATCGATCTGATCAGTGTCTGCCACCTGGGTCTGGCTCATGCTTATATCTCCCACTTATGTGTTGGGCCGACATTACGTCGCCAAAACGGTGGTGATGGATGTAATTTATCCGAAGCGGAAATTTTTCTGCAGTGATGGCCGGATTGGTTTGTTACGAATCGTCGCAGCCAAATGGCGATCTCGATGTCGGGGTGATCCCGGCAGACCCAGAGGATCGCGAGACTTGGAAAGGGAGGAAAAGCTTTGAAAGCTGTTCGTTTTCACGGAGCGAAGGACATCCGCGTCGAGGATGTCGAAGAACCGTCGAGCAAACTGGCGCCGGATGACGTTCTGGTCGCGCCGATCGTGACCGGCATCTGCGGCACCGATCTTCACGAATATATCGCGGGGCCGATCGTCACCCCGTCCGAACCGCATATCTATACTGGCGCGTCCAACCCGCAGATTCTTGGCCATGAATTCTCCGCCAAGGTTCTCGCAGTGGGCGACGAGGTCAGCAATGTCTCGGTCGGCGAGCGCATTTCGGTTCAGCCTCTCGTGGCGCCGCGCAATGACTACTATGGCAAGCGCGGCCTCTATCACCTCTCGCCGCAACTGGGCTGCATCGGCCTGAGCTGGGCCTGGGGCGGCATGGGCGAGAAAGCCGTCATCAAGGATTACAACGCGCAATCCGTGCCCGAGGGGCTGACGGATGACCAGGCCGCGATGATCGAGCCGGCTGCGGTTGCGCTTTACGGCGTGGATCGCGGCGGCGTCGAGGCGGGCTCGACCGTTCTTGTCTCGGGTGCCGGTCCGATCGGTGCGCTGACGGTGCTGTCGGCCCGGGCGGCGGGTGCGAGCACGATCATCGTGTCGGAGCCGAACCCGAACCGTCGCCGGATCATCTCGGAAATCGCGCCCTATGCGCATGTCGTCGACCCGCGCAGCGGCGAGCTGCCGACCGTCGTCGGCGATCTGACCGAAGAGGGCGTCGGCGTCGATGTCGCGCTTGAATGTGTCGGGCTCGAAGCCTCGCTCAACGCCTGCGCCGAAGCGGTGCGCCGCCAGGGCAAGGTCGTGCAGGTGGGGCTGCACATGAAACCCGCCAGCATCGATGCGATGCTCTGGGCGCTCAAGGACATCTCGGTCGAAGCGACCTGGTGCTACCCGACGCAAATCTGGCCCCGGATCGGCCGCATGGTCGCCTCGGGCAATTTCCCGATCGAGAAAGTCATCACCTCGCGGATCGCGGCGGAAGATGTCGTCGACAAGGGCTTCGAGGCGCTTCTCGATCCTGCCGGGGAACATCTGAAAATTCTCGTCACCACCTGACGAAACGGAACTGCAAGAAAGGGGCGAAGACCCATGGCTGAACAGAATATTGCGTTGATTGTCGGGGCGACCGGCCTCTCGGGCAGCTACACCGCGCGCGAATTGAAATCTCACGGCTGGACGGTTGTGACGGTGTCGCGCAGCGATGTCGATCTCGAGTGGTCCGACCGGCACATTGCCGCAGACCTGACCGATGCGGAAGCCAGCAAGGCCGCGCTGGCTGCGGCCAAGGACGTGACGCATGTGTTCTATTGCACCTGGTCGCGTCAGGCCAACGAGGAAGAGAACGTCCGCGTGAACGGGATGATGGTGCGCAACCTCTTCGAGGGCATCGCAGGCGCGCCGATCAAGCACGGCGCGCTGGTGACGGGCCTCAAGCATTACCTCGGTTCGTTCGACGACTACGCCAAGGTCACGCCCTACACGCCTTTCCTCGAGTCGAGCCCGCGTCTGCCGGGGCCGAACTTCTACTACGCGCAGGAAGATGTGCTGCTGGAGATGGCCGAGAAATACGGCTTCACCTGGTCGGTGCACCGCCCGCACACGATGATCGGCTTTACCGTCGGCAACTACATGAACATGGCAGTGACGCTCGCGGTCTATGCCTCGATCTGCAAGCACACCGGCAAGCCGTTCCTCTATCCCGGTTCGCCCGAGCAATATAACGCGGTCACCGATGTGACCGATGCGCGCATCCTCGCCAAACAGTTCTACTGGGCCGCGACGACGCCGGAAGCTGCGAACACACCCTTCAACACCGCAAATGGCGATGTCTTCCGCTGGACGTGGCTCTGGGCGCGGATCGCCGAGTATTTCGGCCTCGAGGTCGCGGAATACCCCGGTCACACGACGCCGCTCGAAGAGCAGATGGCGGATGCGCCCGCAATCTGGTCGGAGATGGTGGCTCAATATGGGCTGCAGGACATCCCTGTGACCAAGCTCGCCTCGTGGTGGCACAGCGACGCCGATCTCGGCCGCGAGCTGGAATGCTTCACCGATATGACCAACAGCCGGAAGCTGGGCTTCGACGCCTATCAGAGCACGCCCGACAGCTTCTTCGACGTCTTCGAAGAGCTGCGCGAACGCAAGATCATCCCGGCGAAGTGAGGAGACTGAGATGCATTACGTAATCCATTGCCTCGACCATGACGGCGCCGTCGATAAGCGGCTGGCCAATTACGAGGACCACAAGGCCTATCTGGCCCAGGCACCGGTGAAAACGGTGATTTCGGGCCCGCTTCTGGGCGACGACGAAGAGACCATGATCGGCAGCTGCTTCGTCCTGGAGGCCGACAGCCTCGCCGAGGTCGAAGAGTTCAACCGCAACGACCCCTTCGCGAAGGTCGGTCTGTGGAAGTCCGTCTCGATCCGTCCGTTCTCCAAGCGCGTGGATAACCGCTGATGTCGGGGCCGGTAAAAATCGCCCTTGTGGGCATGGGTTGGTGGGGGCAGAAGATGCTCGCCGTTCTGTCGAGCGCCCCCGACGACATCACGGTCGTCCGCGCGGTGGAGCCGAACATGGACGGGGTGCGCGATCTCTGCGCCGAGAAAGGCGTGACTCTCAGCGCGGATTACGCCGATGCGCTGAACGATCCCGAGGTCGAGGCTGTCGTGCTGGCGACGCCGCACTCTCTGCACACGGATCAGATCGCCAAGGCGGTCGCGGCAGGCAAACATGTCTTCTGCGAAAAGCCGCTCGCACTCACCGCCGAAGAAGCCGCCCGTTCGGTCGCGCTTTGCGCCGAGGCCGGGTTGGTTCTCGGCATGGGCCACGAGCGCCGCTGGGAGCCGCCGATCGCCGAGATGCTGGCGAAGGCCGATGCAGGAGAGCTGGGCCGTATCCAGCAGATCGAGGCCAATTTCAGCCACGACAAGTTCGTCGGCATGGACCCGAGCAACTGGCGCGTTCAGGCGAGCGAAGCACCCGCAGGCGGCATGACCGCGACGGGCATTCACCTGCTCGATCTGTCGGTCCGCCTTCTGGGCCGCGCGGAAAGCGTGCTGTGCATCTGCGAGCAGCTGTCTTCGGAACTGCCGCAGGGCGACACGGTCGCGGCCTATGTGAAATTCGCCGGGGGAGGGACCTCCTACGTGTCGGCTTCTCTGTCGAACCCGTTCATGTCCCGCTTCACGGTCTATGGCTCGAAAGGCTGGATCGACATCCGCGACAAGGCGCATGTCGAGGCGCCGGATGGCTGGATCGTCACCTCGGCTATGGCTGGCGGGCCGATCGAGACCGTCGAGATCGGCAAGGCCGAGCCCGTGAAGGACAACCTGGTGAGTTTCGCCCGCGCCGTGCGCGGACAGGAAACCTACCCGATCACCGCCGATCATCTGGTCGACAATATCGCGCTGCTCGAGGCGGTCTTCGCCTCCTCCCGCAGCGGTCAAATCGAACGCGTGGCGCAACCCGCCGCAGCGAAAGTTGGAGCCTGACATGAAAGCCCTGATCTTCGACGAACCGAACAAGCCCATCGTGACGCAGGTGCAGACGCCCGGCATCACGGACAACGAGGTGCTAATCCAGTCGCGCCGCGTCGGGATTTGCCACTCGGATTACGAGCTGCTGGCCGGTCAATACATCATCCCGATTTCCTATCCGGTCGTTCCGGGCCACGAATGGGTCGGCGAAGTCGTCGAGGTCGGGAAGAATGTCGACGGGCTCAAGCCCGGCGATCGTGTGGTCGGCGAATGCGTGATCAACACGCCCGAGCGTATCCACCACTTCGGCTTCTCGATGGACGGTGCGGATCGCGAATTCTTCGCGGCACGTCCCGAATGGCTGCACAAGCTGCCCGATGCGGTGGACGACGCGAAAGGCGCGCTGATCGAACCCTTCACCTGCGGTTATTACGCGGTGCTGCGCCATGGTGGCGTCTGCGCGGCGGATACGGTCGTCGTCTCGGGCGGCGGCACGATCGGCCTCGTCTCGGCTGCTGCCGCGATCGGCATGGGCGCCCGCGTGATCGTGGTCGACCCGGTGCCGCTGCGCCGCGAGATCGCGATGAAGCTCGGTGCGGACGGCACGATCGATCCGACCGACGGCGATCCGATCGAAGCGGTGCAGGAGATGACCAAGGGCGGCGCCGATCTGGTGGTCGAATGCGCGGGCCATCCGGCCTCGCTGGCCAATGTCTTCGACTATGCCCGCGACGACGGGGATGTCTCGATGGTCGGCATCAATATCGGCCAGAAATTCCCGGTCGAGCTGGGCAAGATCCAGATCAAGAACCTCAACGTGAAAGGCTGCATCGGCTCGCCCGGCGTCTGGCCGGCGGCGATCCGGTTCCTGGAACGCACCGGGCTCGATCTCTCGCCGATCCAGACCCACAGCTACAAGATTGATGACGCGATGACCGCGCTGGATCTGGGCAAGTCGCCCGACAAGGCGGTCAAGGTCACCTTGGAAATCAGCTGAGACGCGACGCGAGGGAGGAGGAGAAAACATGGCTGAGACGACGCCGCATAGCTTCGGAGGTTCGATGGGACTTTCTTCGATGTCCCTGTCGAAGGGCTTCGTGACCATCGTCGCCTCGACGCTGGCGCTCATCCTCCTTTGCATCATCTTCGCACCCTCGGCGGTCACCGCCGGGTCGCTGATGGGCAGCCTGCCTTTCGCGGCGGTGCTTGGCATCGTCGGGCTCGGCCAGATGCTGGTGGTGCAGCAGGGCGGCTTCGATCTGTCGGTGCCGGGCTCGGTATCGCTCGCGGTGGTGATCGCGACCCACATGCCCAATGGCCAGGATGCGGGACTTCTGCCTGCACTTATTATCGCGGTCGGTTTCGCGCTCGCCGCGGGGGTGCTCAATGGCATCATGGTCGCTTATTTCCGCCTGAACGCGATCGTCGCGACCATCGGAATGAACGCGCTTCTGTTCTCGGCTGTCTTCGCGATCTCGGGCGGCGTGCCGCGGATCACGACGAACTTGCTGGCCCATATCGCGGGCGGTCAGACCCTGGGTATTCCCCATTCGGTGCTGTTCGCACTCGCCATTCTGGCCCTCGTGTCCTTCGGCCTGAAAAAGACGGTGGTTGGCCGTCGCTTCGAGGCGATCGGGGCCAATCCCAAGGCGGCCCGCGCGGCGGGGCTGAGCGTCAAACCCTATCAGGCGATGGCCTATGTGGCGGCGCAGATCCTTTACTGCACCGCGGGCATCCTGATCGCAGGGATCACCCGCGAACCCACGGCATTTCAGGGCAACAGCCTGCTTCTGCCCTCGGTCGCCGTCGTGGTGCTGGCAGGGACATCGCTTCTGGGAGGGCGCGGCTTTCCGATCTCGGTCGTGATCGCCGCCTTCTTTCTCAATCAGCTCAGCCAGTTCGCTCTGTCGATCGGTGTGCCTTACTCGGCGCAGACCATCGTGCAGGCGCTCGCTCTTGTATTCGGCATCGGGGTCTACTCGATCGAATGGACGACCCGTTTCAAGAAAGAACAGACAAGTTCTACAGAGGAGGAGAACCATGAAACTGTCTAACCTGAAAGGATGCGCTGCCTATATGGCGCTGGGGCTTGGAATTGCCCTTTCGGCCTCGGCGGCCAGCGCAGAGGACGCACCCTCCTGGTGCGGCCCGAACAAAGCCTCGCTGGCGCTGCTCGACGGTTTCGGGGGCAATAGCTGGCGTCTGGTGACGACCGCTTCGGGCAAGGAGGAAGCCGCGAAGTGTCCGAGCATCACCGACTACTACTATGCCGACGGTCAGGGCGACACGCAGAAGGCGATCTCCGACATCAACTCGATGGCGGCGCGCGGTGTCGACGCGATGGTCGTCTTCGGCGATGCCGGCCCGGCAATCCTGCCCGCGTTGACCAAAGCCTATCGCTCCGGCGCGGTCGTCGTGCCCTACCGCGTGAATGTTGGCGGTGAGGCTGGCAAGAACTACACCCGCTTCGTCGGTGCCGACTTCGTCTATGATGGCGAAAGCTGGGGCAAGTGGATCAAGGAGAACTTCCCGGACGGCGCGAACATCCTGTTCCTGTCGGGCCCGGCGGGCAACAGCCAGGGTCTGGACGAGCTCAAGGGGATGAAGAACATCCTCGACGACAGCTACAAGTTCCTGAACCCGGACCCCTTCGCGGTCACCAACTGGGATCCGTCCCTGACGCAGCAGGTGCTGTCGGCCGCCATCGCGCAGCATGACAATATCGACGTCATCGTGTCCGACTTCGGTCCGTCGCTCGTGGGCGCTCTGCCGGTGTTCGCGAATTTCGACCGCTCGATCCCGGCGCTCGCGACGTCCGACGGCAACTCGCTCGGCTGCTTCTGGGAGAAGACCCACGCGGACAACCCTGATTTCAAGCTCTTCACGGTCGCGACCGGCAACGACAACGTTCGTCTCGCCGTGCAATGGGCGATCGCAGAAGCGACCGGTGGCACCCCGCCGTCGGAAGAAATCTTCAAGGCTCCGAACTTCGAGGACTCGACCGATGGGGATCCCAACCCCGTCCAGTGTCGCTCGGATCTGCCCGGCGCGATCTATCTCTCTGCTCAGCTTTCGGGTGACGAGCAGGCGAAGGCCGTCGGCCAGTAACCTCCCCTGTCTCCGGGCGGCGCGATCCGCCCGGAGATACCCGCGCCAACCCCTCAGATCGGCGGAACTAAACGGATGATAGCATTGGCTGAAATCGAACCGATGGAGAAGGCGGACGGGCTCCGCGAAACGTCAACGGGCACCCCCGTGATCCGCTTGCGCGGCGTGTCGAAATCCTTCGGGGCGGTCCGCGCCCTGAGCGACGTGAGCGTCGACATTCACGCGGGCGAAGTGCACGCGATCCTGGGTGAGAACGGGGCCGGGAAATCGACCCTGATGAACCTGATCACCGGCGTTCTGCAGCCCAGCACCGGCCGGATCGAATTCGATGGGCGGGACGTGATGCCGCTCTCGCCGGAAAGCTCGTCGGCGCTTGGCGTCGCGATCTCCTATCAGCACCCGGCGATCCTGCCCGACATGACGGTGCTCGAGAACCTGCAGGTCTCGCTGCCTGCCTCTGTCTTCCAGGGCGACCGCAAGGACCGCGTCGGCCAGCGTCTGCTGGAAGAGGTCGGCCTCGAGGTGCCGCTGAACGCGCGTGTCGATACCCTGACCATCGCGCAGAAACACCTGCTGGAATTGGCTAAGGCGCTCGCCGTCCAGCCCCGTGTGCTTATTCTGGATGAACCGACGGCCGCGCTTGATCAGGACGCGACGGATATGCTTTTCGCGAAGGTGCGGGCGCTGAAAGCCTCCGGCACCGCCGTCATCTACATCACCCACCGTCTCGCCGAGTTGCGTCAGATCGCGGACCGCGTGACCGTGTTGCGCGATGGCCGCCACCGGGGCAGCGCGCCGGCGAGCGAGATCAGCAATTCGCAGCTTCTGGACCTGATCGTCGGGCGCCGTCTTGCCTCTGCCTTCCCGCCGAAATGCGCCGAGGCCAATCCCCCGATCAATTTCGAGGTCGAAGGCCTCAGCGGTCGCAAATTCTCGGATGTGGCCTTCGCCTTCGGACGCGGCCAGATCATTGGCGTCGCCGGTGTCGAGGGTAACGGCCAGTCCGATCTGATGCGCGCCTTGGTCGGCCTTCAGCCCTATCGCGGCGCGATCAAGCTCTATGGTCGCACCCTCTCGCCGAAAGAGCTGAAACACGCGGCGGCCTTCATGCCGTCGGATCGCCATACCGAAGGCCTCGCCGCGGATCTAACGATCCGGGAAAACGCGACCTTCGCCTCGCTCGACAAATATGCCTCGAGCGGCGTGCTGGATCGCGGCAAGGAAATGCAGAAGGTGCAGGAGGTGTTCTCGTCGTTGGCGGTGAAGGCCGCGGGCGTCGAGGCGAAGGTGTCCCAGCTTTCGGGCGGCAATCAACAGAAGATCGTGATGTCCCGCGCGCTTCTGTCGGAGCCGGGCTTCATCGTGGCCGACGAACCCACGCAGGGCGTCGATGTCGGCGCGCGCTTCGAGATCTACCGGATCCTGCGCGAAGTCTCCGATGCGGGCACCCCGGTGATCGTCAACTCCTCGGATGCGGCGGAACTGGAAGGGCTGTGCGACATCGTTCTGGTCATGTCGCGGGGCCGCATCGTCGAGACCCTGCGCGGAGACGACATCACCGAGGCCCGTATCGTGGGGGCTGCGGTCGAGGCAGATACGCATGCGCATCACGTGGCCGAGGAACGGAGCGCGAAAGAGGGCTTCGGCGCGAAGCTGCGCCATTTCGTGCAGACCGATAACGCGACGATCGTGCCGCTTGCGCTGGTGACTGTGTTGCTCGCGCTGTTCGTAAGCGCGCAGAACGAGAATTACCTGTCGTCCTTCAACGTCTCGAATATCCTGATCCTCGCCACCGCGCTTGGCTTCATCGCCCTGGGGCAGACCATCGCCTTGCTGATGGGCGGGATCGACCTGTCGGTCGGGCCGCTCGCCGGTTTCCTCGTCGTGATCGGGTCCTTCTTTATCAACGATGGCAGCCCGGCCACGACGATGGCGCTCGGTTTCGCGCTGATGTTCGGCGCGGCGATCGTCGTCGGCTTGATCAACGGCGTGCTGATCCGCTTCGCCAATTTCACGCCTATCGCAGCCACTTTGGCGATGTTCATCGGTTTGCAGGGCATGAGCTTCGTGCTGCGCGAAGGTCCGGGCGGCTACATCTCCTTCGACGTGATCGACACGCTCACCCGCAGCTTCGGCCCCGTGCCGGTCGCCTTCGTCGTGATGATTGCGATCGCCATCGCGATGGAGCTGGGCCTGCGTCGCAAGCGGGCGGGGTGGCAGCTTCGCGCTGTCGGCTCGCATGAGGAATCCGCGCGGCGGATCGGGATACGCACGGATCGGACCTTCGTGCTCGGCTATATCGCCGTGTCGCTGCTGACCGCACTTGGTGCGATCATGCTGATGGCGCAGATCGGCGTCGGCGATCCGGCGCAAGGCGTGAACTACACGCTGGGCAGCATCACCGCGGTCGTGCTGGGCGGCACCAGCCTTCTCGGCGGGCGCGGCACCTTCATCGGCTCGCTGCTGGGCGCGGTGCTTCTGACCGAAGTGCTCAACGCCGTGTCCTTCCTCGGTCTGTCGCAGGCCTACCAATACGGCTTCCAGGGGGTGCTGATCCTCGTGGCGGCGCTCATCTACACGACCGCGCGTCGGCGCCGCGAGGAGTAACCTCGTGGCCCACGCTGGCTCAATTCAACGCCTCGTCTGTGCGAGGCGCAGGGAGGAACCATGCCTGAAGCGTTCATCTACACATCCACTCCGGGGCGCATCGTCTTTGGCTCCGAGACCTTGGCGAACGTCGCCGAGGAGGTGGAGAGACTGGGCTGCGCCCGTGCACTGATCCTATCGACGCCGTTCCAGAAATCCGATGCCGAGGCGCTTGCGAACAAGCTCGGGGAAATGGCGGCCGGAACGTTCACCGACGCTGCGATGCACACGCCGGTCGCCGTGACCGAGGCCGCGCTCGAAGTCTATAACGAGACCAAGGCCGATTGCGTCGTGGCGCTTGGCGGCGGTTCGACCATCGGTCTGGGCAAGGCCATCGCCTGGCGCAACGACGCCCCGCAGGTGGTGATCGCGACGACCTATGCCGGTTCCGAGGTGACCGATATTCTCGGGCAGACCGAGAACGGGCAGAAGACGACCGTCCGTGATCCCAAGATCCGCCCGGAAACCGTGATCTACGATCCCGATTTGACGCTGGGCCTGCCGGTCGCGATGAGCGTTGCGAGCGGCCTCAATGCAATGGCTCATGCGGTCGAGGCGCTCTACGCGCCCGACGCGAACCCCGTCACCTCGCTGATGGCGGTCGAAGGTGTGCGTGCGCTGAAATCGGCGCTGCCGCGGATCGTCGAGACGCCGGAGGATCGCGAAGCCCGCGCCGATGCGCTCTACGGGTCGTGGCTCTGCGGCACCGTGCTGGGCGCGGTCGCCATGTCGCTGCATCACAAGCTTTGCCACACGCTCGGTGGCGGGTTCGACATGCCCCATGCGGAGACCCACGCGATCCTGTTGCCGCATACCGCCGCCTATAACGCCGGGGCGGCATCTGCCGAACTGGCGCGCGCGACCGAGCTGTTCGACGGCGACCTGGGTGGCGGACTCTACGACTTCGCGCGCTCCCTCGGGGCCCCGCTCGCGCTGGCCGACTTTGGCCTGAAGGAAAGCGATCTGGCGCGCGCCGCCGATATGGCCGTCCAGAACCCCTACAAAAACCCGCGCGAAATCACGCGCGACGGCATTCTCGACCTGCTGACCCGCGCCCATGCCGGTCAGCGGCCCATCACGACCTGATAGGAATGAATGACATGACCCAAGAGCCGAAGATCGCCTATTTCACCGAGGACGCCTCGGTCGAAACCGTCAACGCCCGGGTTTCGGAGAGCACCGATGCGCGCCTCCAGACCGTGATGGCGAGCCTCGTCCGTCACCTGCATGCTTTCGTGAAGGACGTCGAGCTAACCCAAGCCGAGTGGGATATCGCGATCGATTTCCTCACCAAGACCGGCCAGATCTGCGACGAGAACCGGCAGGAGTTCATCTTGCTTTCCGACGTGCTGGGCGTCTCGATGCTGGTCGATGCGATCAACAACCGCCGCCCGACCGGGGCGACCGAGAACACGGTGCTCGGGCCGTTCCATGTCGATGGCGTGCCGGAATACGAGATGGGCGCGAACATCACACAAGCGGGCGGGCGCGAGACCTGCCGCTTCTATGGCACCGTCACCGATCTCGACGGCAATCCGGTCGAAGGCGCGCGGATCGATGTCTGGTCGGACAGCGAGGACGGCTTCTACGACGTTCAGCAGCCCGACATTCAGCCGTGCAACAACAATCGCGGCGTGTTCACCACGGGGCCGGACGGGCGCTACTGGTTCGAGGGGATCAAGCCGGTCTCCTACCCGATCCCCGACGACGGTCCGGTGGGCAAGATGCTGGGCAAGCTCGGGCGTCACCCGTATCGCCCCGCGCATATGCATTTCATCGTGAGCGCCGAGGGTTTCGACCCGGTGACGACCCATACCTTCGTGGCGGGCGACAAATACCTGACCTCGGATGCGGTGTTCGGCGTCAAGGAATCCCTGATCGCCGAGTTCACCCCGGTCGAGAACGGCGAGACGCTGTGGGAGTCCAATTACGACTTCGTGCTGCATCGGACCGAGTGAGCGGGGAGGCTATCATGTCGGACAAAGACGAGATGGGAGGCGTCGTCGTCACGGGGGCCGCGCGGGGCATCGGCTTCGAAATCGCCCGGCGCGCGGCGGCGGCTGGATATGGCGTGGTGATCGCCGATCTCGACGACGTGGCAGGCGAGGGGGCGGCTAAGGCCCTCACCGCAGAGGGCGGTCGAGCGATTTTCTGCAAGACCGACGTCACCGACCGGGCGGCGACCCGGGCCGCGATCGCCGCCTGCGAGGCGGAGTTCGGCTTTCTTCATGCCATCGTCAACAACGCAGGCTTCAACCGCCCGCAGCCGTTCCTCGAGACGACCGAGGAGAACTGGACGCAGGTCATGACGGTCAACGGCATGGGCGTGATGATCGGCATCCAGGAAGCGGCGAAGGCGATGATCGCGGCCAAGCGGAAAGGCAAGATCATCAATACCGCCTCGATGGCCGGTCGCGCCGGCTTCGGTGATTTCGCCCCATATTGCGCAAGCAAAGCCGCCGTCATCAGCCTGACGCAGGCCGCGGCCCGCACGCTCGCGCCGCACGGAATCACCGCCAATGCCTTCGCTCCCGGAGTGGTGGAGACGGATCTCTGGACGGTGCTCGACAAGGACTTGATGGAAATGGGCGTCTCCTCCGAGCCGGGCGAGGCGCTGCGCAACTTCGCCGCCGGGATCCCGCTCGGCCGCACATCGACGCCGGCAGACGTGGCCGGAACGGTCGCGTTCCTGCTCTCGCCGGACTCCGATTACATGACCGGCCAATGCCTGCAGATCGACGGCGGGATGATCATGCAATGACCGCAACCGAGGAGACACGACCCATGACCAAGCATACCCCATTTCCCCGCATCGCCTTCATCGGAACCGGTGCGCAGGGTGCCTCCATCGCGGCGGATTTCACGCTCGCAGGTCTGGACGTCACCTTCATCGACCAATGGCCCGCGCATGTCGAAGCGATGCGGGCGAACGGCCTGACGGTCAATATGCCGACCCGCCAGCTGCACACGCCGGTCAAGGCGCTGCACCTGTGCGAGATCGCCGAAATTAAGGAACCTTTCGATCTCGTCTTCATGGTGGTGAAGGCCTACGACACGCGCTGGGCGGCGGAGATGATCAAGCCGGTTCTGGCGGAGCACGGCTTCGTCGTGGGGCTGCAGAACGGTATGACCCAAGAGGCGATCGCAGAGATCGTCGGCAAGCATCGCACGATCGGCGCGGTGATCGAGATCGCCTCGAACATGTGGGAACCCGGCATCACCACGCGCCAGAACGACACCGATGAAAGCTGGTTCGCGCTGGGCGCGCTCGACCCCGAGCAGCAGCCGCGCGTGGAGGAGGTCGCCAATATCCTGCGCCATTCCGGCACCGTCGAAGTCGTGGAGGATATCCACTCCGCCAAATGGATGAAGCTCGTGGTGAATGCGGCGGAGCTGATCCCCTCGGCGATCATCGACACGGCACTCAACGATGCCGCGCGCCAGCCCGAGTTTCTCGAGGTAATGCGCAAGGCAGGCTACGAGGCGATGGACGCGGCGCTGGCCGACGGCGCCACGGTCATGCCGATCATCGGGATGCCGCCGGTCATGAGCAACCACCCAGAACGCTTTGTCGACGAGATCTTCGACGAGGTGCTGCGCACTTTCTCGCGCGAAGACACGCTGACGACCTCGCTGCAGGACTGGCGCAAGGGCAGGCGGGCCGAGGTCGACGAGGTGAACGGGCTCGTTGTCGATATTCTCGAAGCCAAGGGGAAAGCCGCGCCGATGAACCGCAAGGTCGTCGAGATGGCCAAGGAGATCGAGGCGGGCAAACGTGTTCTCAGCCCCGCGAACTCGGACGAACTGGTGGCGCATTACCGAGGGCTAGTGCAGTAGGGACGTGTCTGCTCAGCTCGTAAACCCTTCGGCAGCTTGCATGAGGCTGCGCCGTCGCCGGTGGTTTTTCGGTATCAAAGGTTGTCGCACGTTCAGCGGATTGCGCCTGAATTCGGATAAATTGCTTGGATGATGCCTCGCGCAAGGCGATAAGCGGAAGGCAATGGCAATAGATCGACGCGCGACGTGAAGATACATAAGTTCGATATCAGTGGACATCCCGGGGAGACTGTCGGTGACATCACCCACCGACGCCTGCGTGGCGACATCGTGCATGGGCGGTTCAAACCCGGGCAGAAGCTGAAGCTCGATCTGCTGCGCAAGAAATACGATATCAGCGTGACGACGCTGCGCGAACTGCTCAGCAGCCTGACGAATGAGGGGCTCGTCACCGCTGAAGGACAACGCGGCTTCGAGGTGGCGCCGATCAGCAAGGCCGACCTGCGGGATCTGGCCGACCTGCGTCTGCTGCTCGAGACCCACGCTCTGCGCCAGTCCATCGCGAATGGCGATATCGAGTGGGAGGCGGGGGTCGTCTCGTCGCATTACAAACTGGAGACGATCGAGCGCGAGCTGATCGCGGGCGGCGACGGCCCGGTGCAACCTTGGGTGCGTCACGACTGGGATTTCCACTTCGCGATGATCGCGGCGTGCGACAGGCCGAACCTGATGCGCACGCATTCTTCGGTCTTCGATCGCTTCATGCGCTATCACATGATCATTCTGGAATTCCGCGGCGAGAAGGCCAAGGAAGATCACATTCGCCTGCGCGACCTGACCTTGGCCCGCGATGCGGATGCGGCCGTAGAGTTGCTGATCTCCCATGTCGAAAGCGGCGTCGACCACATTCTGGCGACCGGTCGCGTTCCCTGAACTCTTTGAACGACGGCGTCTGACAGTCGGCAAGCGGGTGGAGAAGAACACCCGCTCGTGATTTTGTACGTCAAAAATAAAAATGTATGATATTTTTAAAGTTGACATATGAAATTTGAGATGCCGAATTGAATGAGCCGCTCTCGATGCGGCGAAAGGGAGGAACTATGACCAAATTGACTCGCCGCAGCGTGCTGGCGACAGGGGCCGCTGGTGCAGCCGCGACCCTGATGGCAGGCACTGCATTCGCTCAAGATCGCAAACGGCTCCGCCTGTCTTCGGTGGTGTCGAATAACGACATTCGCGCCAAGGCCTTCGCCCGCATTTCCGAGGATGTCGCCAAGGATTTCGACCTGCAGGTCTACAACCAGTCGACGCTTGTTCCCCAAGGGGGCGAACTGACCTCGATCCAGCGCGGAACGCTGGAAATGGGCCTCGTCGCGCCGCAGAAGCTGGCCGATCAGGTGCCGGAATGGTCGATCCTGACCGCCGCCTATGTGCTGCGCGATGCGGCCCATATGAAAGCCGTGTTCGACAGCGACGTGGGCAAGCAGCTGAACGATCTCGCCGCGCAGGCCGGGCTCCATGTCCTCGCGCCGGTCTATTTCGGCGCGCGTCAGGTCAATCTGAAGCCCGAGAAGAAGATCAACACGCCCGAGGATCTGAAGGGGATGACCCTGCGCATGCCGGGCGGCGACGCGTGGCAGTTCCTTGGCGAGGCGATCGGCGCCAGCCCGACGCCGCTGGCCTATTCCGAGGTCTACACCGCGCTCCAGACTGGGGCGATCGACGGTCAGGACAACCCGCTGCCGAACGACTACAACATGAAGTTCTATGAGGTCACGAGCCAGATTGCCCTGACCAGCCACCTCGTCGGTTTCGACGTGCTTGGTATCTCCAAGAAGGTCTGGGACGATATGAGCGCCGATCAGCAGAAGTTGCTGAAGGACTCCGTGGACAAGGAAATCGCCGCCAGCACCGAGGAGCACCTCAAGCGCGAGCAGGAACTGGTGGACTTCTTCAAGGAACAGGGCCTCGAGGTCTACGAACCCGACCGCGCCGCTTTCCGGGACTACGCCCAGAAGAAGTATCTCGCCAGCGACTTCGCCAAGAGCTGGCCCGAGGGGATGCTCGAACAGATCAACGCGATCCAGGCCTGACCCCCGGACACACTGAGGGCGGGGGGCCGTGTCGGCCCTTCGCCCCTCGAAAGGCAAACCGATGCAAAACACGAGCCGCCGCTGGCGGAACGTAGCGCGCCGTCTGGCCGACGCCGTTCCGGCGCTGCTTCTGGCCGCCATGTTCCTGGCCTTCATCGTTCAGGTCTTCATGCGCTATGTCCTGAACCACCCCGTCGGCTGGACGGTCGAGCTCTGCGTCATCGCGTGGCTCTGGGTCGTGCTGTGGGGGCAATCCGTCTCAGCGCGCGAAGAAGACGAGATCCGCTTCGACATCATCTACGGCGCGGTCCGGCCCAAGGTGCGCCGCGTGTTCCGCATCCTGTTCTCGCTCTTCATCGTCGGGATTTATGCGGCCTCACTGCCGGATGTCCTCAGCTACATCTCCTTCATGAAGATCGAGAAGACGGCCTACATGAAGATCCCCTTCAGCTACGTCTTCTCCGTTTTTGCAATTTTCACGGCGGTCACGATCCTGCGCTATGGCTGGATCCTGATCAAAGAACTGCGCGGTCAGGGCCCCGAAGATGACAATCCCGACCTGACGCATGTCGCGCGCAAGGATTTCTCCGAATGAGCTGGGAATTCACCCTCGCCGTGGCGGCCATCGTCGCCACCGCCATCGTCGGCCTGCCGATCGGGCATGCCATGCTGGGGGCCTCGATCCTCTATCTTCTGCTCGAACAGCAAGACATGAGCATCGCCGCCGAGCAGGTTTTGCGCGGGCTCTACGGCTCCTATGTCCTGCTGGCGATCCCGCTCTTCATCTTCGCGGCCGACCTGATGAATATCGGCTCGCTCTCCGACCGGCTGCTGGATTTCTGCCGCGCGCTGGTGGGGCGCTTCCGGGGCGGGCTGGGCCATGTGAACGTCGTGTCGTCGCTGATCTTCTCGGGCATGTCGGGCTCGGCTATCGCCGACGCGGTCGGGATCGGCAAAATCATCATCCAACTGATGACCAAGGACGGGAAATATCCCCCGGCCTATGCCGGAGCGATCACCGCCGCCGCCGCGATTATCGGCCCGATCATTCCGCCCTCGATCCCGATGGTGCTCTATGCGCTCGTCTCCGACACCTCGATCGGCTACCTCTTTCTCGGCGGCGTGGGGCCCGGTCTGATCCTCGCGCTTCTGCTGATGGTGATGAACGCGATCCAGGCTCGACGTCACGGCTTCCCGGTGGAAGTGCCCGTGCCTGTGCGCGAGATGCCCCGCATCACGCTGCGCGCCGTCCCCGCCCTGCTGATGCCGGTGATCCTTCTGGTCGGCATCTATGGCGGCATCACCACGCCCACCGAGGCGGCCGCGCTCGCCGCGCTCTATGCCTTCCTGATCTCGACCTTCCTCTACCGCTCCGTCAGCCTGCGCGCAGCCTATGAGACCGTGTGCCAATCCGCGCGATCCACGGCGAGCGTGGGCATCCTGATCGCCGGGGCGCTGGCTTTCAACTACGTGGTCACGGTCGAGCAGATCCCGAACGAGATCCGCGGCGCATTGGGTGACATGCAGCTCGACCGCGTCACCTTCCTGCTTCTGGTCAACGTGCTCCTGCTGGTTCTCGGATGCCTGCTGGAAGCCAATGCGATCCTCCTGGTGATCGTGCCGATCCTGCTGCCCACCGCGGTGTCGCTCGGCGTGGACCCGGTGCATTTCGGAGTGGTCGTCGTGGTCAACACGATGATCGGGCTCGCGACGCCACCCTACGGGTTGCTGCTTTTCGTCGTCAGCGGGATCACCAAATCCCCGATCGGCCAGACGATCCGGCATCTCGTCCCCTTCCTCATCATCATGATCGTCGGACTCGCGATCATCACTTTCGTGCCGGGCACCGTGCTGTGGCTGCCCCGGCTTTACGGTTACGGCGGCTGACAGGCCGCAAATCAGGAGACCTCACATGGCCCAGAAAGACCTTCCGATCCTGGTCATCAATGGCCCCAACCTGAACCTGCTCGGCACGCGCCAACCCGAGATCTACGGGCACGACACGCTCGAAGATGCGGAGCGGTTGAGCCGCAACGCAGCGGCCGCGGCGGGGATGGAAATCGACTTCCGCCAATCCAACCACGAGGGCGAAATCGTCGACTGGATCCAATGGGCCCGCACCAACGCCTGCGCCATTCTGATCAACCCGGCAGGCTTCACCTCGACCTCCATCGCGATCCTCGATTCCCTGCTGATCTTCGACGGGCCTATCTTCGAGGTTCACGTCTCGGCCCTGTTCCGGCGCGACGAATTCCGCCACCCGTCCTACGTCTCGAAAGCGGCGACGGCGAAGATCGAGGGCTTCGGCATCGCGGGCTACGGCTTCGCGATCACCCGGATCGCCCAACTCGTGAAAGGCGCCAAGTAATGCCTGCCCCGGTAAGCCCTTCTGAGACAGCGTCGGACGACGCGGTCATCCGGCTGGGTCTGATCGGCGACAATATCGCCGTCTCGCAGGCCCCGCGCCTGCACCGGCTGGCCGGGCTGCAGAACGGGCGCAAGGTGACCTATGACCGGCTCGTGCCGCGCGAGCTTGGTCAGGATCACGCGACGATCCTCGCCAACTGCGTCGCACAGGGTTATCGGGGGCTCAACATCACCTATCCCTACAAGGAGAAGGTGGCGGCGCTGGTCCGCATCTCCGACCCGATGGTCCGGCGACTGGGTGCCGTGAATACCGTCCTCTTCGAACCCACCGGAGCGGAGGGCCACAACACCGATCATTCCGGCTTCATCTCCGCCTATCGCGCCGCACGCGGCTCCACGCCGCCCGGAACCACCCTGCTTATCGGCACCGGTGGCGTCGGTCGGGCCATCGCCTTCGCGCTGGTTGCGCTCGATGCCGCCGAGATCCGCCTTGCCGACCACGACATCGAGAAGGCCGAGGTTCTCGCGTCGGAACTGGAAGCGGCGAAACCGGGACTTCGCGTCACCGTGGGGCGGGACGCCGCCGAGATGTCCGAAGGCACCGAAGGGCTCATCAACGCAACCCCGGTCGGCATGACCGGCCATCCGGGCTCGCCACTTGAGGCATCCGCAATCACCGGCGCATGGGCCTTCGACGCCGTCTACACGCCGGTCGAGACCGAGTTCCTCACCACTGCACAGGCGGCGGGCCTGCGGGTCATCTCGGGTTACGAGCTGTTCATCTGGCAGGGCGTCGATGCCTGGAAGCTCTTCACGGGTCTGCCGCTCGACGTCGCCCGCTTGCGCAGCGATCTCGCGAAAACCGACCCGGCCACATCCTGAAAGGAGGCCTCCCATGAAAACCGCTATCGCCACTGTCTCGATTTCGGGAACGTTGCAGGAAAAGCTGGAGGCGATTGCTGCAGCGGGATTCGACGGGATCGAGATATTCGAGCAGGATTTCATCGCCCATGACGGCGGGCCGCGCGAAGTCGGCCAGATGGTCCGCGATCACGGGCTGGAAATCTTCCTCTTCCAGCCCTTCCGCGATTTCGAAGGGCTCCCGGCTCCACTGCGCCATCGAGCCCTGAAACGCGCCGAGCACAAGTTCGAGCTCATGCGCGAGCTCGGCACCCGCGACATGCTGGTCTGTTCCTCGGTTCATCCCGAGGCGCTTGGCGGGATAGATCGCATGGCTGGCGATTTCGCCGCCTTGGGCGAGCTTGCCGCAGGCTACGACATTCGCGTCGGCTTCGAGGCGCTCGCGTGGGGGCGCCATGTCTGGGACCACCGCGACGCGTGGGAAGTGGTGCGCCGGGCGGACCATCCCAATGTCGGCCTGATCCTCGACAGCTTCCATTCGCTCGCCCGCAAGATCGAGCCGGATACGATACGGCGGATCCCGGGCGACAAGATTTTCTACGTCCAGCTTGCCGATGCTCCGGCGATCGATATGGACCTGCTCTATTGGTCGCGCCACTTCCGCAACATGCCGGGCGAGGGCGATCTGGATGTCACCGGCTTCATGCGCGCCGTGATGGCCACCGGCTATGACGGACCGGCAAGCCTCGAGATTTTCAACGACCAGTTCCGCGGCGGCCCGACACGGACCATCGCACGCGACGGCTATCGCTCACTGGTGGCGCTGATGGATGACGTCCGGCGCACCGAGCCCGGGCTGGAAGACAAGATCAGCGAGATTCCGGCGCGCGTCGCCGTGGACGGGGTCGAGTTCATCGAGTTCGCGGCGCAGGGCACGGAGGCGGAGGCGCTGAAGACGTTGCTCACGACTCTCGGCTTCCGCATGTCGGGGCGGCATCGCAACAAGATGCTGGAAGTCTGGCGTCAGGGCGATATCCGCATTCTTATCAATGCCGAGACAACGGGCTTCGCAGCGTCCACTTGGACCGCGCGCGGCACCAATGTTTGCGACATCGGCCTCAAGGTCGCGGATGCGGCCTCGACGGTCACGCGTGCGCGAGCGCTCGGCGCCAAGACCTTTTCGCAGCCCGTCGGGCCGGGGGAACTGGACATCCCGGCGATCCGTGGGCTTGGGGGCTCGGTGCTGCATTTCGTGGATGCCTCGAGCGGTCTCAGCGAAGTCTGGGACGTCGAGTTCGAGCCCGCAGAAGACATGTCGAACCGCGACGCTGGCCTGACCTCCATCGACCATGTGGCGCAGACGATGGAATATGACGAAATGCTCAGTTGGGCGCTGTTCTACACGACGCTGTTCGACATGCAGAAAGCCCCGATGGTCGACGTGATCGACCCGGACGGTCTCGTTCGCAGCCAAGCCATCGCATCGCGCGCGCGCCCCGATGGAAAGGGTCTGAAGGTTACGCTCAACGGAGCCGAGACCCATCGCACCCTCGCGGGCGATTTCCTGACGCATGGCTTCGGCGCTTCGGTGCAGCATGTGGCTCTGAGAACCGACGATATGCTCAAGACCGCCGCCGCGCTGGCCGATCTGGGCTTCGACCCGCTGCCGATGCCGGCCAACTACTATGCGGATCTCGAAGCGCGCTTCGACCTGTCGCCGGAATTTCTGGAGCGGCTGCGCGCGTCGAACATCCTCTATGACGAGGATGCGCATGGCGCCTTTCTTCAGCTTTACTCGCGGCCCTTCGCAGGGGGCATGTTCTTCGAAATCCTCGAAAGGCGGGGCGGCTACGAGGGGTTCGGTGCGGCCAACGCCCCGTTCCGGATCGCCGCGCAGAAGCGGTTTGGCCGCGTGAAGGGCATGCCCGACCTCTGAGTGACGGCGACTCGGTGAAATGTCCCCAAGTGTCTTGGAGACGGGAGCAGGGAGACGCCGAACTCGGCTTGCCGCTGATCCTCCATTCTCCCGCGTACTGTCCGTTTTTCCGTTTCGCAGTGAAATGGCGGCATGCTCAGTCTCTGGTGTGATTTTCACCAGAAATCAGTCTCTTACGATTTCGAGTAAGCTGGAGCGGGTAGCGGGAATCGAACCCGCGCGTTCAGCTTGGGAAGCTGACAGGAATGCGTGCAAGTGATTGTTTTTCAAGGGCGTTTCTTGGCGCTTCGGGAGGGTTTTCGGGAGGCGTTGTTGGACAACGCTGAAAACCCATCGATCGCATCTGCCAGATCTTCGTCCAAGACGTGTGCATAACGGCTTGTCGTCGTGATCTCTGAGTGACCCAAGAGACGGGATACCATCTTGATGTTTTTCGTCTCCCGAAGCATCCGTGTCGCAAAGGTGTGGCGCAGATCATGGAAGTGAAAGTCTTCAATGTCGGCTGCGTTCACAGCTTTTCGGAAATGCTCGAACGCGGTCGAGTTTTGGAGAATGCGCCGACGTGCCGCTCTCTTTCGATTATGGACCCGAAATGTGAAGACATAAGGGGCGTGATCGGGATCGTCAGATTTTTCAAGCGTCGCGAGCATTGCCTTGATCTCCCGGCTCATCGGAAAATTCATCGACTTTGCAGATGTGCCGGTGTCGGTCTTCATCTTGAACTTCATTCGTCCGGTATCGACGTCAATATCACGCCAGCGCAGTTGGCAGATTGATCCCTGTCGCGCGCCCGTCATGAGTGCGAACTGGACCAGCGGATGCAGGTCGCGGCGAAGATGTTCGAACAGCCGTTTCTGCTCGGCGATCGTCAGTTCCCTGACGCGTTCTTTCGGCTCGGGCAGCCTCGTCGCGCTGAAATTGAGGTTTGGAACTGCGGCGCCGTGCTTGTTCTCCATATGCCGAAGGGCGCGAGCAAGCGAGGCGAAAGTTCGGTTTACAGTCGCGTTTGATACCTCTGAGCGCCGGCTGGACCGGAGCCGCATAAGGTCTGCATCAGTCAACTGGGAAAGAGGTGTCGCAGGTTTTATGACCGTGAGGATCGATCTGAACTGACTTCTCGTTGTCCTAGCGCTTGGCTGGTCTTGGCTGACATCCGCGAAGTAGGTTCCGAGTGCTTCGGACAGCGTGAAGTTTCGCGTAATTTCGGGAGCGTTTCGCGCGGCGACCCGAGCTTCTGCCTCTACTGCCTTCGCTTCCTCGAAGTCGTCGGTCCCGCAAGATCCATGAAATCGACGACCCCTGATTTGGAAGTCGTAGTGCCAGTTGCGCGAACCTTTGGGTCGATAGGGCATTTCGGTTCGATCCTTTTCGTGTTCCGTCCGACAAAGTCGGCGAGATCGCGTGCGTCGTAGCGGATTGATCCACTTGTGAGGGTGATGAACGGCAGGCCAGACGCGCGGAGGCGCCGCAGCGTTTTTGTGGAAACGCGCAGCCGGTCCGCTGCCTCTCTCGGGGTTAAGAGTCTCGGAATATCATCCATTCCACCCCCCGAAATGTCGGGGAGAGAAGCGGACCCAGTTTCTATCTTTGTCTTGCCTTGCCATAGCCGCATCGCTCGGTTGCATCCCCGCAAGCTCACGGGGACCGCTGATGCATCAATTCTAAGCTATGTCTCTGGCCTAAACCGCGTATTTGCTCGCCAGCATCGTTCGAAGATGTTGATAACTCAGGATAGTTGCGATTTTTTCGCATCTACGAACATCATGCGTCGAGCAATTCCGCGCAACATCGCGAATTCCATCATTTGGGTTTGAGATGGGTGTCCAGAATTTTCCTTCCCAGTCGGGTGGAATGCGGAAACACTCGTGATGCGAGATCTTGCAAGCGGTCTGCCTCGAGCTCCCGGTGTTCGAGCAGCGTATTTTTGAGGAATTCGAGCGACTGCGTATTTTCCGCGATCAGATTTGTCGCGGCGCGATGTGCCTCATCGAGAATTCCGACGACGTGAGCGCGCAGTTGCTCAGGCAGAGACACGAGTTGATCACTCTTAACTGGTGCCCAGAATAGCTCTCCTCCAAGCAATCCCATTTTCGTCACGGTATCGAGGGCGAGGCGGGTGGCGACGCCGAGATCGGAGTGTTCCGACCCGCCGGCGCCGCTCGAAACCGATCCTAGCATAACCTGTTCCGCAGCCCGCCCCGCGAGACCAACAGTAATCGCGGCACGAATGTTGTTCTCGGTGAGCAATGGCGCATCGGCCCCTTCGATGTATCCGCCGAACGGCCCGATCACGACACGTGTAGGAAGCGTCGGCAACAGGCTAAACGCCGCAAGGAGATGGCCCGCTTCATGGATTGCGATCCGCTCGAGTTGGTCAGTCGCGGCGACCGGCGCGACCTCCAGCGCGGCATGCCAAATGTCGTCAGAGGTGACTGCGCGTCCGAGTTGCCGAGCAATGCCAAGCGCGGAGCGCGCGACGCTGGCAGCAGTCGCACCACTAGAGCCCAGCAAGAGATCCGCGCCTTGCGTCACATTGAGATCCGGTGCGCCAAGCGTATCGCGCAAGATCGCCGAGATACCGGCTCGATCCGGGTAGCGCATCCTCAGGTGCAGATCGAGCCGCCCTGCGCGCCGCAGCGCCGGATCGATAACGTCTGGATGGTTCGTTGCTGCAAGCACCATCACGCCCGACGTCTCGGCCAGCCGCGTGAGTTGAAGCAACATGGCATTGACCACCTGTCGTTGATATTCGCTGTTTTGGTGGTTGGTGCCGCGGCTCGTGAAACTGTCCATTTCGTCGATGAAGAGCACGCACGGCGCCTTCGAGATCGCTTCCAAGACGACTTCGTCAAGAGCTGCGAGCATCTGTCCGAGGTGTCCGGCCTTTTGGCACTCAGCATAGCTCGTGGCCACCAGCGGAACGCCGAGCTCTTCGGCGACTGCCCGCGCTAGCATTGTTTTGCCGCAGCCGGTTGGCCCCGAGACCAGCGCACTCGTGTTGAGTGCTGACCAGTCGGCCTCGCCAGATTGCCAGTTGCTAAAGCCTGCAAGTAGGCGATCGAGCTGCGGACGGATCGGCCCAAGACCCTGCACGCGATCGAGCGCGCGGACTTGTTTCGGTGCACACGCTGCAGAGTAATTCATCAGCCTTTGGGCAACTTCGGCTGCCGTTGCTGCCTTGAAAGCCGGCGTTAGCAACGGGCCATCGAGACGGCGAAGTGCATCGTCGGAGGGCAGAGCGTCGTGAAGCGCCCACCAAGACCTCTCTTCGGTTTCGGGATGCGTGATGCGCAGGAGCTCGAGGATCAGAGCGCACGAGACGGGCGGCAATTTAAGGGGGGCCGGACAGATGGTCCGGGCCACGCTCGTAAAAGCAGCAGGGTCGGCTGCGACGGCCAGAAGCGGATCGCCGAAACTGATGGCTTCGTCTTGCGTTTGCCGGAAGCGTTGGTGTTGGCGCGCGCGTTCGGAGGCGGACGCACCGCGCGACGAGGCGTCAACACGCGCAACAAGTCTGACGCCTTCCCTGCGGCGCAATCCGAGGAATTTGCTCAACCGAGGGAGGAGGCGCGGCAGATCGGCCATCGCCAGCACGAGATCGCGTCCGGGGCGCACTTGAACCAGCGTGCAGCTGCCGTCTTCGTGCATCCGCCGAGCGGCGGCCTCATCTCCAAGGAGATGCGCAAAACGAAGCGCGAAAGCGAGGGTCTCGATCGAGAAGGCGGACATCTCCGCCTGCTCGTCGTCGAGCTCCTCTGGATCGGAGGCCGATGGAGGCTCGCAGGGCTCCATTAGGTGGCGGAGAAATTTCTCCGCGAAAGCGACCTTTCGGTCGGAGTTGAAGAGTTCTTTTAAGGGGGAAGAAGTGGTGGGAAGGGAGTGGGGCATGAACGGATCCTCGGTGGAGCTCGGTAAGGAAGAAGACACAGCCCTCTCCCGCCCGGCGGCGGGAGGGGGCGCAGAGACAAGTCAGGAGTCGCGCATGCGCTTCGAACGCGACCGTTGCCGAGCGAAGCTCTTGGCGGCGGCACGCGCTTCCTTCCGCGCGATCCGATCGAGCAGGCGCAGGATCACCGGTTCGAGCTCGGCGCGATAAAGCTCGGATTTGACCCGGAGATATGCGGCAAAATCCGAATGCGGCAGCTCCATGCCGGGGTGCTGCGTGGCGAGCCATTTGTGGGCGCGTTTCTCAATTCGCTGCGCGTGGCGCCCCGTGCGCATCGGCACCTTGCAAAGCAGCTCGCGCGGCAACTCCGGGTCGCGGTGCAGTTGATAGTTCAACCGCGACTCCGGAATGCGCGAGTAGCCCAGCTTGACGGCGTGCTTGCCAGGCTGCAGCTCGAAGCGCATCGCGTAGAGATAGCTCGGCTCGGTCGACCATCCCTCTCCGCAGCCAGGACAGGTGAAACGCCCAGTGACGATATTGCCGCGTGTGATCCGGGACAGCGCGCCGCAGCCATCAGCGTGGCGGTAAATCCGGTAATTGGCCTTGCCTTTCGGGTCAGCGCCGACCAGATCCCAGCCCCTGGCTCGCGCGTCTTCACGATCGCGGGCCTCTTGGCAGGCCTCACATTCGGGCCCGAACTCGCCACGCGCGACACGCAGCACAGAGCCAAACTGCCGCCGCACCTCATGGCCGCATGGCGCCCTGTAAAAGGCATAGTGCCGGTTCTGGGGATCGCGACGCAGCAACTCGAAGCCAGCTTCGCGCGCCGTCTCTTGCCACCTCGCCTCAACGCAATGCGGGCATTCGGGCTGGAAATTCATCAGCACGTAATATCGGCTCGCATGAATGTTGCCGCAGGTCTCGCATTCGAGCGCAAGGGTGTTCTTGTCCTTCACCCGTGCGACAACGCGGTAGCCCTTGGCCTTTGCCGCGTCATGCCATTTCGGATGGATTTTGCCAGGCTGAATCGGAAGCTCTTCGCCGCGGATGATGAGCGAGCCGGAGGTGTTCTGGGTCATGATGAGACCCTCCTTTGGAAGAAAAGCATGGGCCCGGCGCAAGAAAGCAACGCCAGGAAATTCCAGAGATGCGCGCAGGAGCAATGAGGCCGGTCAGGCGACCGGGTTTCTTGCTGCGTTGCGTGTGTTGGGGATCAGTGGGCCGTCGGAGCCGCGACGTCGTCGATCAGTTCGAGCGACATGAAGCTATCTAGCGTGCGCAGGACTTGCTCAATTCGATCGTTACAGAGACGGTCGAAATCCGTCTCCTCGACGATCAGGAAGTCATGGCTACGCTCGCGCACAAGCTTTCGGAACGCGGCGAGCTTGTGCCCGCTATCGGCAGCCTGCGCGAGCTTGAAGAGATATACCGAAAGCCTGAGGGACTTCTCGACCGGCACACGAGGCTCTTCGCCGAGAATGGCCATCTGGAGATCCAGAACGTGATCCTGCGCATTCTCCGCCGCGGTAAGCCAAGCCGAATAGGCAGGATCCCAATAATCGACGTGGCGGAGCTCACGCTCGCGCTCCACGACGGCGAGGAGCGCCTTCAGAAACTCCGGGAAGAGCATCAGGATCGGCGTCTCGATGCGCGCATCTTCATTCGCGCGAATGCGCGTGATAGAGGGGGTGTTAGCCATGGTTATCTCCTTGGGCGAGATGGCTGTGGTTAGAGCGAGGGCGAGAGTTGGCGCTCTTGCCTTCGCTCGAACAATGTGGCTTTATGGGCCCATAAAGTCAACCGTGGATTTGATGTCATGACCGAAAAAAAGATGGGGCGTCCGCGCACCGACACCGAGGCAGTCACCGTGCGGCTTCCGCGCGAGACGATCAGAGCGCTCGATGAGCTACGAAAGCTCGAGGAAGATCTCCCGACACGACCCGAGATGATCCGGCGGATCTTGGATGCTCATCTGAAGCAGAATTAGCGCGGATTGCTGAAGTCCGTCGGAATAAGGTTCTTAGGCCATTTTCGCAGCTTGGAGTTTTGGACCGGTCGACCGGTTCATCACGACGTGCTCGCGTCTTCTGCAAGAGTTATGCGCTAACAGTTCTGCAAGCTCGCGAACTTTTGCAAATGGTGAGTAGGGCGGGGAACGGTCGTTCGCTGCGGTCTGCGCAAACGGTAGCAAGGCGAAGCAAGAAGACGTAGCGAAGTCGTTTTGTTGGCGCCTCCCTCGACAGGGCGCAAGCCGCAGCCGCTGATCTATTTCGACGCTTCGTCTGTATCCTCATCTTCATCATACTCAGCCTTGAGTTGATCAATAAATTCCTCGGTGATCCATTGAAAGCCCATCAGTGAAACGTGCCGATAGTGCCTTTCCTTGAATGAAGCGAGGGCTGACTTGAACTGCACCATGACAAGAACGCCGTCACTGACCTGCGGCAAGTCATCGTCGTCTAGAGCCTCAAGATATTTTGCGTCTGGCTGACCTTCGAGCACCACCAACAGATTTTCAAGAACGCGGTTCACGATCTTGACTTTGCCTGCACTCATAGTTGCGTCTGGCTTTTTCTTTGAAAGCTCTTTCACTTCGTCGAGCAACGACGAGAATACGTCGTGACTCGCTTCATACTCAGCGACCTTTGCGTCGGTCGTGATATTGGGAAAATAGTAGTCGTCTTCAAATGCCATTATTTTCTCCCGATCTTTGTCGGCGGGCCAGATCGAATCTCACTCGCCTCTCCATTCACGACATATTTCCAAACGCCGTGGGCATATCGAACGTTGTCGGAGCGAAATCGCTCGGCTTCTTCCATATATTGAGAAATCACCATAGTCACGTCGCTGGTTGAAGGCGCGTCGTCAGCATCGAACTGATCAAACTCCTCAAACGGTTTATATTTATCGCCAAGAACTTCGTTGCCCATCGCAAGCACACGATTGATCAATTTGAGCTTAAACGGGTTCACAGCGTCATTGGGGCTCTTTTTTGCGAGAGTGCCAATTTCTGCATAAAGCCCTTGGAGTTGCCCTACGAGCTTTTCAAGCCGTTCCACATCTTCTTTGCTGTCCATGATCCCTCCTATGGGCAAGCGCGTCGAAACTCGAGGTATTTCTTGTTCAGAATGTCGAGTGGTGCGCGTTGTTTACTGTCGAAGACCTCGACCATCTGCTCTAGGTCTGCGTCGGTGAGAGTGATAACAGCTTTTCGTTGCCCACCCCATAGATTGATCGTACGCTGGAACTCCGCACGCTTGAGCGGCTTTCTCGTCACGAAGACCCCGAACTTGCCAAGTTCGTCTGTCAGGTAGCGGTTGATCTGGTCGATATGCGTTCGCTCTATCGCCGCCACGTTCTTCATCTCAAAGGTGATCTGTCGCGACCCGTAGTCGTTCATCAATTCTCGAAGAAGTGGCGTCGAGCGGGTGTTGTAGAAGATCAAGTCGCGGATGGACACGCCGTCGTCCGTTCGCGCCTGCTCCTGAGCAAAGTCAAGGTTCGGATAGAACAGTGAGGGGAGTAGCCGCCCAACCAATTTCTCATACTTCGCGTCTGCGCCGTTGGTTTTCCCTGTCGGCAACTTCTTTATCTCTGCAAAGACCCGTTTTGCCGAAGTGACGGGGAGTTGTGAGAAAAGTGGATCGTTCGCGCAATCGTCTGCCGTGCGTTCCTTTAACTTGATATACTCATCGATGACGCCGTAGTTTTGGCGGTTATAGCTGAGAACCTTAACCCGCGTCAGTTCGTCAGGCTTGTGCGAAATCTCGTCCTGTGGGCAGTGCTTTTCAAAGTACTCATCGTAGCTAATCCACGGAGCAAACCGTAGCCACCGCTTCGGCACAACGATAATCGGCGAGCCATTTTCAGGGTTCACGGGCAATGGCACGCCCTTTTCCTTCTTAAACGTGCCTGATCGAGCGTCATAAACATGCTCGACGGTGCAATCCTGAGTTGGAACGCCGAGTTTATGGCATTGCTCAATCGTGAAGTCGATCAAAAACGATTTCAGGAAATTGCAGCCAATATCGGAAATGCGGTCCTTCGATACTCCTTCGATAAAGAACTGAATCTCCTCGAAGTGTCGAAACCCGCTCTGCTGATAGCGCGGAACCGCTTTGAACAGGTCAATGATCTCGCGAGCTTTATCTGCGCCAATCCGCTTTCCTTTTCGGGTCAGGGATGTGCCCAAGCCGACCTCGTCGCACTCGGATGCAGTGATCAGTGTTTCGATTGCCTGCGCTTCTTTGCCTTGCGCGGCGAGAATTCCAAGATGATTGAATGCGTTGATCAGGCCTGTGTGTAGCGCCTGATCCTGCTGAGAGGGCGACCGCCACAGCATGAAGGGGTCAAGGTATAGAGGAATGTCCTCGTCCAAAAATGGAATCGCAAAGTCGAGATCGGCCTGTGCAGCGTGAATTCCATGATAATCTGTAAGACGAGGACGAATAAGCAATTTGGCCGCCGTATGCTGGGGGAGGTTGCTTTTCCGATACCAAATATTGTGCGCCATTGGCAACTAAAGGTTGCCGAAGCGTGATGTGCGCGCGGTCGCTCTTTTGGGGTCTTCCCCACGTTCTGACGGTCCGCTTTTGCGCTGGCTTCGAAGGCGCATGTGGCCAAGGCAGTCGGCTTTGGTCGCTGCACTGCCGCAAGTCCGGTTTGCCTGGACTGAAGAATGCGTGCCAAGCGGAGATAGCGCGTTAGGAGATTGGCTGCGTCGCGGCGGCCATTTCTCGGCAGCAGCGCGCCGATTATTGTCTCGTATCGGATGCGTCCATCTGGGCACGCAACAATGTCAGGTCGAGGTCTGATCGGCCCACGCCGATGGCGTCCAACCTTTTGAGAGAACCGTCATTTTGTAGGAACTGCTTATAGGCTCTACGCCTCTGCCAACCTCGAATCCAGAACTTGGGTGCCTTTAACGGGCCCGCAGCCTCCTCTTTTACGCGTTCCCACTCCCCCTTCAGCACCCATTGCGCATGGCGCACCATGATTTCGTCCGCGAGAATAACCGCTGCCGGGCTATGCAGTCGAGCAGCTGCGTTCAGTTTTCTCGCCGCCTTTAGCAGGTTGAGCGCCTCGGGCTCAGTTGGGTTCAACCGAAGCATGAGGTCAGACAAAAGCCTGTGAAGCTCTTGCGTGTCAGTTGCCCACTCAACGCTTTCTGCATAATCGCTGGTTTTTGTCTTTCTTAAAGTGACGACACGATCAGCAACCGCAGACATCTTCGCGATAGTGCCTCGCAGCATCTCAATCCATTTTGACCGCTCAGCCGTCACGGCATTGATGTAGGCCGAGCGGCGCGACACCATCGTTGACACAACTGCACTGATGATGACGCTGATAATCGCTGCTCCACCGGTGAACCAAGCGACTACCACACCCACTCGGGCTGGATCCTCCAGTATATCAAGCAACCAAGCATACATCGGCACCATCCTCCTATATTGGGTGCGGCTTCTATCGGTATGCAGGTCGGAGAATAAAAGCCGCTTATGTACCGACCCGTTGAATAGCTATTTGTCGTACGCTCCTTCATGTACAGCACCGAAGTCCGCTCAGCGATCATCCAAGCCGAGAAAATGCTGCGCAAGTGGACGAGTGGCCGGTTCGGTGAAGCCGCTCTGCGGCGTAGCATGCTCCGCCCAACGTCAGTTCTGGGCCGTTCGAAGACCGAGGAAACACCAGTCGCTGAAATATCATCGCAAATTTGGGATAGGCAAACCCCAAGCGCTCTATATCTCTCGCTACCGATACACGTCTTTCATGCCTCATCGTACTTTCGTGGTAGGTTGAAGAATGAAATGAACGTGCGAACCATGTCCGGGGCACCCGTGATCTGCACACCCACCGTTTCGGGGGCAGCTCCACCATAGAAGACGGCCGCAAGCGGAGGAGCGGCAGGTGCTTCGAACCGCAAGTCGGGCTCTTTCGCATCACCACGCATGACGGGCATCGCACCATTGGCGAGCCGGGCGGTGAATTGCGCGGTCCCGATGGTAAAGAGCACCTCCGCCTCCATGTCCCGCGCCCTCTCGGCATCGAACATCGTTCGAAGCGACAGCATGAAGGAAACCGGTGACAGGGGAAGCGTCGGATCGTGCAACGGTGACGCGGCGGCCCACCGGCCCAGTTCCTGAATGACCGGTTCCGCGGCATAGCCCCATTCGGTCAGGCCGTAGAGCTGCGCAGGTGCAGGTTCGGGCGCGGTCGAGCGCAGGACCACGCCGTTTGCCTCGAGCCCGGCGAGCCGCTCGGTCAGCACCTTGGCACTGATCCCTGGCAAGTTTGTGCGAATGTCGCTGAAGCGCCGCGGCCCCAACATCAATTCGCGCACGATGAGAAGCGACCAGCGTTCTCCCAGAAGCTCGAGGCCGAAAGCCGTGCCGCAGGCATCGCCGTACCAGCGGCCATGGGGGCTTTTTGCCGATTTGGTTTCATTTTGTAACGCCATAGTTGCTTTTTGTAATCTCATTCTCGTAGGCTGTCCATATCGACGACGCGACTCAGGAGGAAACGCGATGTCACAGATGATCTTCATAAACCTGCCGGTGGCAGACCTCGAACGTTCCATGGCGTTCTACGAGGCGATCGGTTTCATTAAGGATACCAAGTTTACCAATAATCTCGCTGCGAGCATGGCTATATCCGATGAGATCCGGGTGATGTTGCTGACCCACGAGTTCTGGTCGAGCTTCACCGACCGGCGTCGCGTGGACCCCGCGTCCGAAGCGCAGGTGTTGCTTTGCATCAGTCGTGCAAATCGTGAGGCGGTAGATGCCATTACCGACGCCGCCGTGGCGGCAGGAGGTACGGGCGATCCCTGCCCCGTGCAGGATCACGGGTTCATGTACGGGCGCAGCTTTGCCGATCCCGACGGTCACATCTGGGAGCCCATGTGGATGAGCGCCGAGGCGATCGAAAAGGGGCCCGCGGAGATGCCCCATGCCGGTTAAGGCGGGCGCCGCGATCACGATCACCGCCTTCGACTGGGTGCCGGATTTCGCCAAGGGGCAAGTGCGTGACCTGCGTGTTCGCTGGGCGCTGGAAGAGGTCGGTCAGGATTATGCCGTTCGCTGTCTTCGGCAGGGGCAGCAGAAGGAAGCCGCTCACCGTGCCCTGCAACCGTTCGGACAGGTGCCAACCTACGAAGAGGGCGACCTGACGCTGTTCGAAAGTGGGGCCATCGTCTGGCATATCGCCGAGCGGTTTCCCGGCCTCATGCCCGAGGACCCCGTCGGTCGGGCGCGGTCGCTCGAATGGCTTTTCGCCGCGCTGAACACGCTGGAGCCGCCGATCATGGATCGCTCCATGGCGACGATCTTCGAGGCCACCGAACCCTGGTCGGCGCCGCGTTTGCCGGGGATCGACACGCGGATCGAAGGACGGTTGAAGGAGGCTTCGGATCGGCTCGGGACGGCGGAGTGGTTCACGGGCCGCTTCAGCGCGGGGGACCTGATGATGGTCAGCGTTCTTCGGATCATCGAAGGCGAAGGGCTGATCGAAATCTTCCCCAACCTCGCTGATTATGTCGCGCGGGGCACCGAACGGCCCGCCTTTCAAAGAGCACTGGCCGCGCAGATGGCCGGTTTCACGGGCAAGCCGCCGCCCGGTTTCGACACATGAATTGCGGCGTTTCAAGCCATGCAAGGAGAGACGACATGACTTACATTGCCGGCTTCCTCACCCCCGTCCGGAATGGGAACAAGGAGGCCTATATCGAAAGCGCCCGCAAGGCCTGGCCGCTTTTCAGGGAGTACGGAGCCTTGCAGATCATGGAAGCCTGGAGTGACCAGATCCCTGAAGGCAAACACACCGATTTCAATCGCGCGGTGGCCCTGAAGGACGGTGAATCGGTCTGCTTTTCGTGGATCGTCTGGCCGGACAAGAAGACGCACGACAAATGCGGCGCCAGCATGCAGACCGATCCGCGCTGGCAGGAGATGGACATGCCCTTCGATGGCAAGCGCATGATATGGGGCGGCTTTATCCCGATATTCGAGGAAACCGCCTGAACTGTGATCGATGCAAGGGCTGCCGAACTGACGGACAGGAGTTTTGACAGGGCGCCGGGCGATCTCCCGCCGATAGCTGTGCATCCCCGGCGCACTGTCCCCATTGCCTCTGAAAGGAGAAAGACGATGACGAAAAGAAAGGCTGCCGTGTTCCTCTGGTTCGATACCGAGGCCGAAGCGGCGGCGGAGTTCTACGCCGCCACCTTCCCGGACAGCCATGTGGACAACGTGATCTGCGTGCCCGAAGGGGCACCGAGCGCGCCAGCCGGGACCGTTCAGGTGGTCGAGATGACCCTTCTCGGCCTGCCTTATGCGCTGCTCAATGCCGGTCCGCATGTGCAACCCAACGATGCCTATTCGTTGCAGATCTATACCGAGGACCAGGCCGAGACGGATCGGCTCTGGGAGGCTATCGTGGGTAACGGCGGAGAGCCCATCATGTGCGGCTGGTGCAAGGATCGCTGGGGCTATCGTTGGCAGATCACTCCGAGAGTCCTGATGGAGGCGCTGTCGCACCCGGACCGGGCCGCTTCGGCCCGCGCACAGGCGGCGATGATGGAGATGCAGAAGATCGACATCGCGGGCATCGAGGCGGCGTTGCAGGGCAAGACCTGAGATAGGAGGTCAAATTGCCAAGATATCGCGATCGCCTTGGCACCCAGGATATGCGACCCAGAAACCTTGGATACAGCGGTTACATGGGAGAGTGCGTCCACCCAGCAGATCGTGAGGAAAACAGCCGCTCTGCAGAGCCTGCAAACTGAACGAATGCCAGCGAAGGTTAGTGTCGAACACACGATCTCCCACGGCAGGGTTGGCGCTGCGAGCGGGGAGCTGATCCAGACGAATGGCGAGACGTCACGCTTCTGTCACCCACTCAAGTTCATGACTAATCGTGCCAATCATGTCGCGAGAATAAAGAGTTATGATTAACCGCCCAGATCATTGCTTTGTCACGCATTTTTCACATCGAACATAGGTTCGGTTTCGCGTTCCCGGCTAATGATCGCTAGACAGCCTTCGGGCGCAGCATTCAGCGATTGCACTTAAGGTCGACTTTGAGCCGGGAGCACCGGCCGCTGCTACCTTTCAGGAATATGCCCGGCCGCAGCGCCGCACGACAGCCCCTCAGTAAGAAATGGTCTTGCTGCACGACTACGTGGCGTCCACCTTGAGAGATCCGCGTCAGGGCAATCAGACTGCACTACGTGACGGACGGCTGCTGGCGGCAGAAGTCCTCGACGAGACCGGGTTCCCACAGTGATTTCGAACCGAACCGGCTTCCGTGTCTTGCTCTGGATGATCGAAGCTCGTTCTTTCAGTTGCCCAGCGGCGAAAACGCCAGCGACCTTCAACGTCACGAGATCGCATCCACGGAGCTTGCTGTCGATGGCGAGGTTGAAAGGCGCTAGGTCGCGCGCTTTATTGGCGATTTCAAGGCGCACGCGGATCGCCGAGACGTGCTTTGGCGGAAGTGGTCGTT
Organism: Thioclava sediminum; assembly: GCF_002020355.1. Taxonomy (GTDB): domain Bacteria; phylum Pseudomonadota; class Alphaproteobacteria; order Rhodobacterales; family Rhodobacteraceae; genus Thioclava; species Thioclava sediminum. The sequence continues at coordinate 115,208 of NZ_MPZV01000005.1, read as the reverse complement.
TCTGTCCAACGATGCGCCCCCTGTTCCAAGCAGAACGGCGGGAGCGAACGACAGGTAGGTTTTCAATTTGCATGGTAGTTTTCCCTGCCCACCATCGACCTCAACGCGCTCGCCCAGCTACGTGTCGTCTGGGTTTTCCGCCGTCTGCGGCAGAGACCGCCCGCCAGCAAGCTCCAAACGGTGGTCTGGTGAGCGCGGCAGGTCGTGAGCAAGGCTGCGAGGCGGAGGTGCTGCTTTCACCAAAACGCACCGTGATCGGCGAGCCGGGTAGGTCTCACAGCCCCGGCCCCCTGTCGGTCTCGGGCTGCGCCTTATCCGGGCCGCCGCCGATGGCCGTGACGACGCGTTGCAAAAGGCCTGCGAAGCGGATGACCATCTTCTGGACAGTGCTGCGTTCGCCAGGCTCTGTCGCTGCGATCTGTTGCAGAAACTTCGGGGCCCGATGGAGGAACTGATCCGGTTCATTCATCTCCAGAAAGCGCCCATCCTCGACCATGCCCAGCATGTCGCGCATCGTCTCGAGACCGTCCTCCGACTCCTGAAGCTTCCGCGTCGCGGCCTGCTCGCGGCGTTCTGCGGCGCGCTCCCGTTCGGCAATCTCGTCTTCTTTTGCATCGACCTTTTGCTTTCTCCGCACGAGCTCTTCGTTCTCCGTTTCGATCCCTTGCAACCTCTCCTTCAAAGTATCGACCTGTTTGCCCAACGCCTTTTCTTCTTTCTCCAACCTTTCCGCTTTGGTCCTGTTCGAAAGATCCAATTCCCGCTGTGCGGCTTCAACCTCCGCAATATGGCGTGCATGCGCCTTGCGCTCCGCATATTGAACTGTAGAGAGCCGCTCGTTCCGGGGGCCGTGGCGCAGCAGGCCACAGGGTTTGCCGACGGCCTCGTAATAGTCGTCCTGAAGGGACGCCATCGCGGCCTCATAGGCTGCCTTTTCAGAGTTCTTCTCAGTTTTGTTTTTGCGCGCCTTGTGCAGGTGACGGTCATTCTCGAAGGTCCAAGTCGCGAGAGCCTCGGAGTTTTGCCGCTCGATCTCGGCGCAGCGCTCCTGCCACGCAGCGATCTGCTCCTCATAGAGGCTCATGCGCCGGGCCTGCGTCACACGGTTCTTCGACGGCTTCGGGCGCTTGGGTTTCAACGGTCGCGAAAGAGGCTCCGGACGGGGCAGGGAGGTGAGTGCCTCAGCAGGACCATGGGCGGTGCGCAATGCTGCGGCTGCGACCTTGCCCACATGCAGCTTGTTCGCGCTGAGTTTCGGATCTGTCAAATTGACGGCGAGGACGTGGATATGGACATATTTCTCGTCGAGATGCATCACCGCCGAGGCGGAGAGGCCTTCAGGCATTCTTGCCCGGAAATCCCTCAGCAGGCGATCGGCCCATGTCTCGATCTCGGCGATGATCTCTTCCGAGCCGGCAAGATACTCAGCTGAGGTGATCGGGTGGGAATGGATTTCCGTGTAGAGCGTCGGTGCGTCCGTCTTCAGCCCCCGCTCGTAGCTGCCACCGCCTTTCTTGCGCACGGTTTCCCGGATCTCGGTCCGATGCGCATCATGGAGACGACGCAGCTCAGCCGGGGCGATCAAGCCGAAGCCAGTCAGGATCTGAGGCGGGCGGGGCGTCGCGATGTGCCTGGAATATCGCTGGTCTCGCAGCGCCTCGCCGAAGACCTGATTGAGGTCGTTGTAGTGATCCTTCGTTCTCTGAACCAAGGTCGGCTTGAGGCTGTAAGTCTGAATATGGACGAACTGGTAGGCCACGGCGCACCTCTTCAATTGCGATCATGGCTGCTCATTTATACAGGCCCAGCGAAAATCCGAAACGGAATCCGATCCTCTTGAAGCGAAGGTGGGGATAACCTAGGATGCTGATAACGTTTGCGAAATTCTATTTCGGAAACGGCCCCGGTGTGGGCTAGATACAGCGACAGACTGTAGGTAGCTAAAGCTACCATCGTCTGCCCCTTACGCCGGGGAGGCGCTCCGTCGGGTCGAAATCCGCTGGCGCAGGATCTCGACCCAACTGCGCGGATGGCACGCCATCCTTGCCAAAGCGTCGCACCAGCGCGCGACGAGATGCAAACGGCCGCCCGGGGGCACGCCGCAGACGAGGCGATGTGCTGGGATGGGATCGGTGTGCTGGACCTATGCGGGCGGGTTGGCTCGAGAGGGGTGGCGGTCAGAGACCCATCGCGACGCCCTCGCATTCGCGCCGGATTTCGAGCAAGGCTGGCAATCCACCTTCGATCGCGACATCGACCGGCCGCGCGCCTGCGAAGAGCGGCCCGGCATTGGCCCGCGTCATCCAGAGGCGCGCGATCGGATCCTCGAAATAGGTGCCGAGCGCCTTGTAGATCCCGAGAACCGCCGAGAGCCGCAGCACCTGATCTTCGGTGAGGCTAATGGTCTCATCAGGATCGCGCGCCCGGCCCAAGTCAGCCTCGTTCAGCCCGACGAGCGCGGCGGCCTCCGGCGCGGACAGCCCCCATTGCGCGATGATGCGACCATAGGCCTTGAGCCCGACAGCTGCCCTCTGATCTGCGGCGGTCTCAGTCATGGGGGTGACCTCTCTCGGTGGGCGCGGTGTCGCCTGTGGACTGCGGCGCGGTCTGCGGCAGGTTCGTTGAGCCGCAGTCTGGACCGATCTCCGATCTCACGCAATCTTTGCCAAGGCCGCGCCGGTGACAGCGGCGCGTTGATCGCTCAGTCCTGAGCCAACGCATCCAGCCGCGAGATCCGCCAGTCACCCGCGTGGCCACGCTTCAGATAGGCCGCGACCAGCTGGAACCCGCTCTGCGGCCAATCGCGTGGCGTGTCGATCAGCACCAGCTCCGCGATCCCGAAGCCATGGTCGCGAAGATCCCGCAGCCGGGCCTTGGTCGTGATGTTCACGATCGGCACCAGCCAGACGATATGATCGGCCAGCGTCATCGCGTGTTGCGTAAACGCTCGGATCTTCGACCAGGGCGGGTTGGTGATGATCCAGTCGACCGCTGTCTCCCAGTCAAGGAAATCCCGCCCGTCTTCCAGCTCGCACCACGACCGGTCGAGGTGCTCGGGCAGCTGATCGTAGAATGCCCCCGCACCCCGCGCCGGATCGAGCATCTGTCCTGAGATCCGATCGGCGAAATGCGCGATGATCGCGGCGGCGAGGGCAGGGGGCGTCATCACGCGATCCCGCTCCGGCGCGTTGCGCATCGGCACGAGCCCGGGCTTGCGGGCACGCGGTAGCTCTCTGACCGCTGTTCGAACCCCCAGCACGGCCAAGACCCGGAGCAATGTCTCGAACCGCCCCGTCAGGTCGCGCTCCAGCGCATGGATGGTTGGCCGCGAGCACCCGACCCGGATAGCCAGCGCGCTTTGGCTCAGACCGGCGGCGCGCCGCCGCTCCGCCAGCGCCGGTCCGACAGCCGCTCCCGTCCCCCAAGACCAGTGCAGATCGAGACCCGGCAACACCCGCGCAAGCGAGCCGATCGCGCCGCGGCCGGCCTCGAGGTTGCGCAGGGCCGGGATGCTGATGCCGGCCGAGGAGGCGACAGCGGCCTGAGTAAGGCCGAGTGCGCGACGGCGGGCACGTAGAGGGAGGGCAGGGAGTGTCAAACTATGTTTCTGAAAGTGACGTTGGAAATAAAACGATAGTTTTACATGGATCGATTGCCGTTCGCCAGATCGTAAGACGTTGGTGACGAGTCGGATACGATAGCCGTTGGTGAGTAGAACTGCAGCGCGAGGCTGTTCTCGGCCCTTTGCGGTCATTCATCCTGCCAAGTGCCCGTTGCGGTGCGGCCCGCCCAAGCGGACATTCGCCGCTCGCGCATGATCCAAATTGATTTGAACTTGGTGCCGCTGATCGTGCTGTAAGTGTCGGCGGTTTTATCGACCGAGCATTAGCGCGATTCCCAGCAACACCTCGTCTCGCTCGAGGAATACATCAAACCTGCGGAGAAGCCGGGCCGTATGCGGTCAAGAAACCTATTTCGTCGTGCTCAGGATTTCTCCAATTTTGAGCGCTTTCATAGGATTCCCGTCTACTTTTAGTTGGCGCATCATAAACGCCTTTGCGGGGTTCTTTACTCCCATTGCTATGTCGTAGAACACGCTAGCTTCGGCCGTCAGAGTTATGTCAGCGGCCCGATCGCTCTCAATTGCTCCGGTTTCGTCCACATAGAGCGTCGCAGTGCCCGGCATCTCTAGCCGCACACTGCCCTTTATCCGATTTTTTGCGCGATCGCTCACGAGGTCTACGATGTCAGCCTTACTTGGTTTGGTCACGTTGGTCTCCTTCGCCCTGCATGGAGACTGTTTTCGATTGGTCTGTCTAGTTTGACGCTGGGTCGAGACTGGAGAATTGCGCTTCCGGCCCTCAGCCGACCTTGGGGCCGGACGGCCTCGCCGCAGCCCGGTTTCACCGAAGCGGCCATTTGTGGTTTGTGCAGCGTAGTCGAACGATGAGGGTCGGCAGCGTGGACGAAGGGTGAACTCGCTGCGCCTGTGCTACAGCCCGCATTTGATTTACATGAACTGCCACGTGGGTATGGCTGGTTAGGAAAGCGCGACCAACTCCTTGAAGTCGGTCTCGCGGATGATGCGCAGTTGTTGACCTGCTTCGACCAGTTCTTCCGCTTTCCGGTGCTTCGATGACTTGTTGTGACCCGCGAGCTTCGTCACATCCACATCCCCCACGACGAGCATGGTTGTCTTCTTGGTGACGCTGTTCGCCACATTGCAGCCTACGGAAGCCGCAAGATCTGCGGCCTCCCGGCGCGGAATGTCCAGCGCGCCCGTGAACACGATCACATCACCTGCAAGCGGGCCGTCTGGATTCCCCTCGCGCGTGATCGCAGCGGCTCCGCTCGACAATGGGTCGATGGGCTGCAAGACGCGTTTCTGGATCGCGTCGATATCGAGACCGCTTTCCTGCATCGCAGCGAGCATGACGTGTCCCGCAGCTTTTGCATCTTCAAGCGCGTTGTGATGCTCGAAGGTGTAACCGATCATCTTGCAGACGTTTGCGAGGCCGTAGCCCGATTTTGCGCATTCCGCCCATGTTCTCCGGGCGACGCGGGCCGAGTCGAGCCAAGTGCAGGTTGGGGTCGGGATTGCCCAGCGGCCCGCCGCTTGATGCATCGCAACACGGTCGAAATGTGTGTGGGTTACAACGACCTGCGCCCCAAGAAAACGTTCGATGTCCACGGCGGCTTCCTTGAACGTCGGCGCGCCTTGCACATCGCCTTCCGTGATGCCGTGGATTGACATGTTGACGGGATCAAAGAAGTCGTCCGGGTCTATGAGCGAGTACCATTCAGACGCGAGGGTGCCGTTCTCGAAGGCGGCGACTCCGATTGAGCAGATGGACGCCATGTCGGCGTTTGCGGTTTCGACGTCAATGGCAACGAATCTCATAGCGGCATCTATCCCTCATTGGTCGAGCTGGAAATGTAGCGATGCAGGTTTCGTTAGCCAACGCACTCTGTTGATCAGTCCAAGAATTTGCCTTCACCAAAGCCGCCATCCATACAGACCACAGAATCGATTCCTGCGGGCTCGAAGCCGTCATGCGGTGGCGCGAAGAAGGGCAGCCCTTGTTTGCTCCCCGCGCGACGTCCCTGCCGGCCCAAAGCGGACCTTGGGACTGGACGACCACGCTGCGGCGCAGCTTCATCGAAGCGGTCGTTCATACGTTGGACAGCATTTTTCGATGGTCAATGTCAGCTGTGCGGACATAGTAGTCGTTCGTCTCTACATCGGTTAGCTGCTCTATCCGATTGAACGCAAGATTGTCATATCAACTGGGAAGTTCGTCGATTCTTTTAACTGAGGCCAGACCGTCGTCCCAATTCGCGCGACTGGAGAGGCAAATATGCGCGGTGGGTCGTATGTCGATCGGGCTATCGAGTGAGCCTGCTGGGGCGACGAGGGAGCCATCATGCGATTGAGAGAACGGCAGTGCCGACCCGCAATCTGCACAGAAGCTCTTCACGTGTTGTGTCCCGGGAACGCGGAATACCCTGATGTTTCCCGTCCCGGACATCCAGGTGATCTCAGCCGTCGATGAAAACAGGTTCGCAGAATGAGCCGTGCCGCTATCTTTGCGGCAGCGCCCGCAATGGCACAGGAAGAAGCTCTCGAACTCTCCCGATATGCGAAACGTTACGGCTCCACACAGGCACTTTCCGTTCACCTCGTTATCCATTTGCAGTCCCCTCAACACGCTCCGACTGGGTCGTCTTCCGGCGCAAAGCCTCACAAGGAGCAACGTGAGCGTCAACAGCTCACGCAATCCGAAACGCCGATGCCCGACATGTCGACGGTCGGTGGGCGCATTCAGCGTCAAACGGAATAGCGCTGTGAAAGCTGACGTCTATTGCGAATTCACCCAACTCTTTAGGGTGATCGCGCCAGCTTTTTCGGCCCTGCCTTGGCTACAGCCTCAGATATCCTCGATCCACTTTCTTGGACCGGTCCCTCGCTGACGCAATTCATCCTCGGGATTGAACATCTTGCATGACTTCAAGGAAAGGCAGCCGCAGCCGATGCAAGCGGTCAGCGTCTTTCGCAATCGCTGAAGTTGGGCAATCTGTTCGTCGACCCGGTGCGTCCACTTCTCTGACAGCACCGCCCAATCGTCTCCGGTTGGAACATGGTCTGTTGGAAGCTTGTCGAGTTCGGTTTTGATCTCTTCAAGCGTCATGCCGAAGGTCTGAGCGAAACTGATAAAGGCGAGGCGCCGCAGAACGTGGCGCGGGAAGCGTCTGTGCCCGGAGCCCGCCCGCTCGGACGAGATGAGCCCGCGCTCTTCGTAGTAGCGCAGCGCCGAAGAGGCGATGCCGCTGCGGCGTGATATTTGATTGATGGTCAGCGTCGTTTCCATGGCTCGGTTGCTTCTCGAATTTCAGCATTGACCTCAAGTTAGCTTGAACTTTTAGAACGTCGCTCGTCCGACAGTCAACGGAGAGAAACCATGCGACAGAGTCACGCTTATCCTTCGGCTCAAAAGATGCAGGCTTTTCGCATACCAGGAGAGGTCGGCAGCCGGTGCGACCGTCTGACCGTGGGGAGCGCATCATGATGCCCGAGTCGCCCCCGCAAGCTTTGCAGCTGCGCGATGAACTTCATTGCTTACTTCGCCGCCATGGAGCGACGTCTGTCCTTCACGCCCTGTTGTGGACGTTGCTGCAGTCACGGCGGAGACCCAAATCGATCGCCACGACTACCCTTCGCTCGCATATCCGTAGCGACATTGGCCTGCCACCCGCACCGCCGGACGCGAAGCGATATGACGGATTGTGCTAACAGGAGATCAAGATGCCCATAGAAATCGACAACGGGACTGCCCCCGCGAAAAAGCTGGCGGACATGATTGAGTGTCACGGCCTCATCCTCTTCACCGAACACTACGAGGCCTGCGTGGAGTTCTATCAAACCAAGCTCGGCCTGCCACTCTGGTATGAAAAGCCGGGGCTGACCTGCCTTCGCTTCGGCGACGGATATCTGATGATCGAGACCGGTGGACGCGCCGAAGACACCCGGAAAGGCATTTCTCAGAACCCGGTTGCGTTGCGCTTCAACGTCTCAGACGTGAAGGCTGCGGCCCGCCTACTGGAGGCTCAAGGCGTCCCAGTCGAAGTCAAAATGCACGACTGGGGCACGACCGGCACGTTCCTCGATCCCGACGGCAATGTGTGCAGTCTGAAGAACGCCGACGATCCCTTCTTTACTGATGAGCAAGGGCAATGAGCTACCTGCACGTGGTGGCAGCCGTCAAACGTCCTGTCTCGTAAGGGCAGGACACCTATGGAAGGCGAGGTAACTGCGCAGGCACGAAAACACTGCCGCGCAGATACAGCAGCTTGGCGTGCTTGAAGAGCCACGCAGAACTGGGCGGACCGCCTTCGGCACCTTGCGGTCATTCGTCAGGCTGGCCATTGCTGCGGCGCAGGTTCGCCAGACCGGCCATTCGTCCATCGCGCAGCATTTCCACAGGATGGAGGTCGGCTGTGCGTACGAAGCTGCCGTTTGCGCATGCAGCATCTACGTTGGCTTCTACTGCAGTTGGATCGTTCAGCGGGGCCGGGTTAACGTCACTGGCACCGTTCCGCCAGCCTCTACGAAACACACGTCCTGCAGACCGGCGCGCCGCTTGCAGGCGACTGTCCGCACCAGGGTGCCCAATGCGTGGAGACGCGGACGGCGGAGTTGGGTGGCGGCAAGCCCGAGACTGCCGCGTTTACCGATCAGCTTGTAGCTCTAATCGAAAAAATGTCTTTGGCGTGCGCTTGATGGAAGACTGAATATTGAAGTGGCGGGTGCCCTGATCACTCCGCCTGGAGCGCATCGCGGAGATTGATTGACTCGTTGCTACCCATTTTGAAATGGTATCGAAGCGTCTTGCCCGCAAAATCATCCATGAGGTTTACAGCCAAAGAGGCAACTTCCTGAAACCTGACTGGGCGATCAATGACACGAGGCAAAACAGACGCGTCGGTATTCACGTGGGATATGTATTGGTTTCTGTGCTCTACCTTCAACTTGTTGGCCGCGTCTCGGTATTTTTTTACTTTCTCTTTGAGCGCCTTAGAGCGCTTTTGTTCGAGTAAGTTTTCCCGGTTTAAGGCGCTGAGTAGCGTTTGGAATGACCGGTTATTTTTCGAGTCATCGTCCAGCGCGGTTAGTCGCATTACGATATCGCGGACAGCGCTATCCAGCAGCATGAACTCGATCGACATATGCTCTCGCGACCATTGCCCAAGTCCCTCCAGCCTGGCCCTCACCTTGAAGCTGTAGATCAATATCATAAGCCAAAGAATGTCGTCTTTCAGGCCAGACAAGATTTCGGAAGAGCTATCAGATCTACTCGCCATTTTTCGAGATCGTTTCCTAGGCTTCAACGTTCCAACCTGACCCGCAGGCGCCGCGCCCGTTCACGAAAGGCTTCTTCACCGCCCTCGAGAATATCGCATACCGCTTTGCGGATCCCTGCATTTTCCAAGCCGCCCGCCTTATAGGTGATAGGCGGCAGCCCCCCGATCTGATGCGGGCCAACCTCTGCGACAATGATCTGATCCGCGTCGGTGTTGATAACAAGATTCGCGTTGTGGGTGACCATGATGACCTGCCGTTTGGATTTGGCGGCGATGAACAGTGAGACGAGTTCATCGAAGACAGACTTAGGATCGAGGTTTTCCTCTGGCTGGTCGATGATAAGTGGCCGGTCGTCTGCGTCGTCCAGAGCGAGGTACAGAAGTAAAAGCACAATCCCCCTCGTCCCAGGCGAGAGTTTACGGATGTCGATGCCGTCATAGACAATCTCATAGCGTACCGAGATATGGTCAGTCGCAAACAACCAGTGGGCAAACTCCTTGAGCCAGGCACGAAACTCAGCCTGCTGCGTTTGAGCAATGGGCGCGTGTCGGATCAAGTCTTGCAGGTACGTTGAGATGAACGCGGCCATCGCGGCTTGCACGTCCGCGGCCGTCCCACGCTCCCAAGCGGGCTTGAGCGCAGTGTTGGCCAACTGAATCAGCGATCCACGGCCATTGAAGGGACCGGCCTTTCTGCGGTCGAGAAGCTGCTCTTCCGCAATCGCTCCCCAGGCTTCGACATCAACGATACGGCGCACGGAAAAGCCGAGTTTTTGCAAGGTTCCCGATGAGGCTGCCAGACGGTTCATGAGTGGCGCGTAGAGACCGGCTAGCGCTGTTTGTTCATTGATGATGGCTTCAAACACACGGCCATAAGCCGCATCACGTTCGGCTTGCAGGTCTTTCTTGCGGGTCGCGGCGCCCTGCGCATCGGTGAGACGGACTTGCAGGTTCTGGAGAGCGCTGTTTTCCTGCCCAATGCGGAGTGAAAGCGCCGAATACTGATCCCGGACCAGCTTGTCCGCGCTGACCAGGGCTTCGAGCCGGGTCATCTCGGCTTGAAGGACGTTGAGGGTGAGCGTGGAAAGATCGGCGCTGTCGGCTATGGGTGGCGTGGGGATGCCCGGTGGCAGGGGAGGGCCATTAAGAGCAGCAATCTGCTGATCGGCCCATGTGACGTAGCCCGCCAGACTCTTGTCGACATCGCCTTTATACACCAGCAGGAATTCGTCCCACTGTTGATCGTTCATATGGCCCTGCTGATGGCGTTCCCTGGCCTGCCGCAACAATTCGGGCGCCTTGGTAGCTCGGGTGCTTTTCACCTCATCCTGCAGGGCGAGGAAGGTCCGCCGCTGATTGCCGAATCCCTGGATCTTGCCGCGTACCGCCTGCACCGCCTGACTGAGTTGCGTGTGCCGTTGTGCCTGAGCTTCGGTGCCCTTGACGACGAGTTTGGCGAGATCTTCATTGTAGCTTTTGATCAGGCCGGTTTTCTGTGTCACCTGCGCAGTCAGAGTCGCGACAGAACTTTCCTTTTCCAGTTCCGTGGCGATGCGATCGGAAATGTCGGCGATAGCTTCGGCTTCTCGCTCACGGGCTTGCTGGAAGCGACTTGTGCTGTGGCTGCGCAACTCGGCGAAGTCGATCGCACCGTCCCGTTGATCGTCGGAGTGGGATTCGAAAATCACCCGTTCGATCTCGGCGATGAGACCGTCCGAGAAGCCGCCGGAAGAGCAGAGCTCTTCCACGAATTGCTGCGACAGATATCGGGCGCGCGGAAAGGACAGATGATTGTTGGCGTCCCGACCATCGAGCGCGCGCGTGATGGTGGCGCCTCCGCCCCAGGTCAACGTGGCCGTCGCGTTGCCGACCAGCTTGCGGGCGCGGACAAGGAAGGAGGGACTAGCATTCTCACTGGCGCTCCATCCAGATGGCGTGATGGCATCGCATCCAGCAGCTATCATATCGGCGAGTGCCGTTTTTCCGGAACCACGAGCCCCGATGATCGCTACCAAGCCGGGGTTGAGAGGGATTTCGGGAGTCGCGGCCCAGTCTGCATCGGCGATGGAGATGTGCGAAATGACCTGCGAAGGCATAGCGGTTCGCGGCGGCTCCGTTCCAACGTAAGCGCGGCCTTCCGGATCGATGCAGGCTTGGCGCAGTGCATCGAACTCAAGGCCGCCCTTGATCCAAGAGAAGCGCTCTTCCGCCGGCTGCCCGACGGTTTTCTGGTCATGTGCGTCACTGCCATGCAGGCATGGCTTACAACCGTCATAGTCCTCGCGTAGATTCTCAACACTGACGCCCCTTTTGCCGAACCAAAATTCGCGTTGTGCTGGGCTGCTTGAGAAGATGATATGGGCGAACCGCTCGATCTCTTGGCGCATCGTCGCATCGGCCGCCTGCCGTATCCCAGAAGTTCCGTCTCCCGCAGCGCCGGCCACAGCGACCAGAATGTTGCCCTTGGCCCAGTCGCTGTCTCGTAGCACTTGGCGCAATTGCGCAAAATTGACCTTAAACTGCGTGGCTCCGTGGCGCAGTGCCGCGCCATCGTCAACGATGGCGGTGTCGGCGCGTTTGCCAAGAGCAATCAGGTCGTTGCGAGTACAGTTATAGGTGTCGCCATGCGCCTGGAACTGCAATCTTTGGAGGATGCGATGCAATTCGGCCAAATGATTGGGATCTTCCGGACTGACCAGCAGGTGGATATTTACGAATCCGGTCTTGGCGGCAATGTCGAGCCGCAGTTCGACATTTGGAAAGATTAGCTGGACGTTGGGCAAGCGCCCTGCCTTCTTGCGTCGCAACACCTCCTCATAGGTGTCTGTGACATAGTAGTCGGTGACAGCTATGGCACCGATTGCGGGCGTGCAGCTTTCCAGAGATGATAGGTAGGCCTCCCAAGGATCGCCACCGCCGAACTGATTGTTCAGGATTGTCCCCGGTGCATGGATGTGTGGCTCCCAACGCCGCCACTGCGAACCTCTGCCGATCATTGCCCCCCCGCGTGTGTCGGCAGAAATAGATTGTCTATGCACTGTCCGAATTCATTTGTTTCAAGAGATGTTTAACATCTGCAAGTTGCTTTATAATAATGCTTCCATCAAGCTTGTTGTTATTCGTCATCAAGATTTTCAAAAGCCTCAATAATTGCTCGCGATCGCCGAGGCAGGGAGGCTCCAAGTTCATCCGTATCGAGCGCGAACTTCCGGAGGTGAAATGTGCCTGGGACTTCACGCATCTCGAAAAAGCGAACGGGACGGTCCCGCTTTGCCAAGGACTGAACGACTGTAAATTTGACGGAGGATTTGCAGCGAATGCCGAAGACGACTTCTTCGAGTTCAAGCGGTGAATCCTGTGCGCCGCGTTTACCGATTAGGCGCCATTCCCGCTCATAACGCCAACTCGCAGCCTTGCGCAGCAGGACGGCTTCGTCGACGCGCTGTCGTGCGGCGCTGTCGTTCTCCATCATGGCTACATCGCTGGCCAGCACCTTGCGGCTGCCTCCATAGCGAATCTTATTGAGGTCGGCTTTCGCCTCGGCTGGAACAGAGTAGCCAGCACAAATCCCGTTATGCTGATCGCCATAGTGGCTCCACATCAACGGGCACGTGGCGCGGACCCCAAACGAAACGATGCCACGGTCGTAGCGGCGAAGCAGTTCGTCTTCGAGATATTGGCGCAGCAGCGATTGCAGGGGATCGGCTATTTCATAGCTGGAATCGGTTGCGTAATAGCGGATTTCGTCAAGCAGCCGAGCGGCATCCTTCCGACTATGCCGCGCGATATGATCGATGGTTTTGGGGCCTCGGTATTTGAGGGATTTTGCAGCAGCCTGCATCTCGGCGAGGATACGTTGCTCGCGCAGACGGCTTAGAACCTGCTCGAGCTGATCGTTGGTGAGGTCTGCATCGAGAGATGGACGGCAATCGAGTGGGTCGTTGAAGTCACCAGGGTCTGAATAGTACAGCTCGTCCGCGACCAGCATGTCGAGCAAACGATGGCTGAAACCCCGATACTTATAGAGCAGTCGGGGTAATTTCTTCGGCTCAGCCATGATCGACCTCAGTCCTTCAATATTTTGATTTCCACGTCGAAGGAGACGTCCCCGCTTCGTGTGCTATCTCTAGCAAAAGTGTTCAGCCGACTCCGCGAGAAAATAGTCTATGTCGCAGCATGTTAAATGGCAAAAGAGATGTGCTTCCCTGAGCGGCAGGAAACATCTGCCGCGAGTTACGCCCATGCTGGATGCTTCCGCCGGGCGAAGAAGGAAGCCGCCCTTTCCGGCATGCGGCGAAAAATCAGCATCAGGCACGAGCGTCGGCTAACCCAGATTGCCGCGGTTGCAATGCTGCCGCGCCGCATGTCCGCAATCCGCCCTGACCACCGAGCGGGTAGCGTCCGGCCCAAAGCTGCCTTTCGTCATTGGTCGAACGCTGCAACGCAGCTTCCCAGAACCGGTCATTCGGACAGGTATGTCGCATTATGGAACGTAGCGGCCGTAATCGCGCTTGCTTTGAAAGCACCTGGTTGTTTCTGGAAATGCGGCTGCTGAAACCTCACTGGCGCGAAGCGGAGCGGGACCAGGCAAGACGGCTATCGCGTGATGCGGTCGGCAGATGTTGAAAACATCACGACTGACTTTCCTTCAACCTGCCTCAACCCACAGCTTTCCAGCATCGCGCGCGACGGAGCGTTGTCTCGTGCGACAAACTCCATCGTCGCTTCCGCTCCGAGTTCAGTGACAGCAGCAAGGTTGCAGAGCGCGTCCATATGCTTGCCGATGCCCAGCCCCCGCAGCGCGGGATCGACTGCGATCAGGCCAACCCATGCTGACCTGAAAAAGGGGCTGTGTCGATTGTGGGTCATGGCCGCGAACCCGGCCGCAACGATACGGCCGTCGCTACTCTGCAACGCGATGAGCTGCGCGGGAAAAAGCTTGCCAAGCAGAGCGTCCGTCGAGAAGGGAGAAATGCCCTGATCTGCCAGGAATGACTGGACATCGCGAGCCCTCTGCGGTGTCAACGCCTCGTCGGGCACACGCGACAGGTCCTCTGGAAGTCCGCTATCTGTTATTTTTGCGCAGACACCGCGGATGGTATTTGCATCCGCCATGAACAGATCCCAGAGATGTAGCTTCGGATCGAAGCTGCTCAGCTCTTCGCGCGCAGTCTCAACCGTCTGCGCATCGACACCGCGAAGCGTGATCATGCCTTCGTCAACCATGCTATTGCGTAACCGGTCCCAACCCAACTGCGCCGGATCATCGCTCGAAAAGGTGCGGGCGTGGACCACCGCGCCAGGCACGTCGATGAGCTCGGCCACCTGCTCATCTCGGGCTTTTTGAAGCGCCTGTATCTTTTCATCGCCGAAATAGGGAGACAGGACAGCAGTCATTGCCAAGACATCCTATGCCAATTTATCGACCAAGATCGCGTTGAGCGTTGAACCCGAGCGACGCAAGATGGCAAGCTCTTGGAATTCCTGCGAGTTCCAAAAACCTTTCGCACAACTGCGGTCTGGAAACTCGATGATGAACGCAGCATCAGGAATCGCGTTCTCACCTTCCATGCTCTCGGGGTCGCCGCCTCTCACCAGAAACTGTCCACTATGCTGCGCTACGACGTCGGGGATCTTCGAGAAGTATTCGTTCATCCAGTCTCGACTGTGAATTTGCATCTGGCCGATTATGAATGCTGCCATTGTCGCACGTCTTGTCGCTGAGGAGATCGATAGAGAAATACGCCGCCATCAAACCCCCAGGGATGTCAAACCACGCAAAACTTCGTGGCATCTTCGGTGCGGGTCAAAGATCGGACATATGTGCTGCGCGCCAAATCGGTAAACTTGAGCTCGAAGTGACTTGCGGCAGCGTAACACAATTGCCCCCTTGGGCGGAGCAGTTTATCGCGCACTCGCGGATCGCTCGAAGCCGACCTCCATCGTCTATGCCGCATGCCAATTTCATTTAGGGGGCGGAGACACGCACGAAACCGTCGAATATTCTGTCTTGCCTCCCGCCGGGTCGGCCTGTCTGCAAGGGGTGCGGGCCACACCGGTGAGGGCGTGACCCTGGCTTGCCCATCAGCCCGCGTCAGACAAGGCTACGGCATCGGGGCCGGCAGGATAATGCAAGCGGTCGCCAGCATCAGTCGCAGCACACCAGACCGCCTCGGCCACGTCGCTTTCCCGCGTCACCATTTCGGGCGCCGCAAAAGCTTCGAAAACCGGCCCGGCATAGCTGGCGTAGCTCTCCGGGATCAGATCCTCGATACGAAACTGGCTGTTCTCGGCAAACCGGGTTGTCGGGCCATAGCCCGGCTCGACCAGTCGCGCCTTCACGCCGAAATGTCCGAGCTCATGTGCCAGCGAGCCGGTGAACCCCTGGATGGCTTGTTTGCTCGCGGTGTAGAGCGCAGCGAGCGGCATCGGAGCGAGCGTGGTGCTTGAGGTGACGTTGACTATCACACCTGAGCGGCGTGCGCGCATCTGCGGGATCACCGCCTGGGTCATCGCGATCGTGCCGAAGGTGTTGGTCTCGAAAATCTTGCGGATCAGCGGCATCGGCGTCGCCTCGACGGCGCCCACGAGGCCGATCCCGGCATTGTTGACCAGAACGTCGATCGGGCCGGCGGCCTCGATCACGGCTTTGATGCCGTCCGGGTCGATGATGTCGAGCGGCAAGACCCGGATGCGCTCGGACGCGGGCAAGGGGCTGGCTTGCGGGTTGCGCATGGTGGCGATCACGTTCCAGCCTTTGGTGTGGAAGTGACGCGCGGTTTCAAGCCCGTAGCCGGACGAGCTACCGGTGATGAGAATGGTCTTCATGTCGGTTTCCTGTGAAATCTGTTGACGACCGAGAAATAGCGGGCGCAAATCGAATTATCTGCAATAGATAGTCCAAAAAAGGTTTGCGATAGTCCAAATGAGTGCCGCAATGCCCACCGCAACCTCCGATCCGCTTGCTCAGGTGATCGCGCTTTTGCGCCCCCGTGCCATCTTCTCTAAAGGCATAAGTGGCGCCGGGCGTTGGGCGGTGCGCTATTCGGCTTTCGGTCAGCCGGGGTTTTGCGCCGTGACCGAAGGAAGCTGTCGCCTCGCTGTCGATGGCGAGACGCCGGTGGTGCTGGAGGCTGGAGATTTCGTGCTGCTGCCGGCCACCCCGGCCTTCACCATGTCCGGTCTCGAACCGGCACCGCCGGTCCTGATCGATGCCTTGCAAGCCGCAAGCGGGCAAGCAGACCCGCGAGGAGACGTCCGTTATGGCCGACGCGACGGGCCCGCGGATGTCCGGCAGTTCGGCGGTTATTTTGCCTTCGCCTCCCCCGACGCCGCGCTGCTGGTGTCGCTGCTACCCCGGATGATCCACATCCGCGGCGTTCCGAGACTGACGGAGCTGGTGCACATGGTCGGCGAGGAGGCGGCACAGGAGAATGCCGGGCGGAGCCTCATTCTGGCCCGGCTGGTGGAAATCCTGCTGATAGAAGCTCTGCGCTCCGTGCCCAGAGACGCGGCGCAACCGGGGCTGCTGCGCGGGCTGGCCGATGACCGGATTGCAGTCGCGCTGCGGCATATGCATGGCGATACGGAGCGAACCTGGACCGTCGAGGGACTCGCCCTCGCGGCGGGCATGTCCCGCTCCACCTTTTTCGAACGTTTCGCCCGCATCGTCGGAATGCGCCCGATGGAATATCTCCAGACTTGGCGCATGGCCGTCGCCAAGGATCTCCTCTCCGCCGGCACGGTCCCTCTCGACGAGGTGGCGCAGCGGGTCGGCTATGGCTCCGCCAGCACCTTCAGCACCGCGTTCAGCCGCCATGTCGGCATGCCACCGGGCCGATACATGCGGCGTGCAGTCGATCTCCAGCCTCGTGACAGCGGACCATTGCGCCCGCCATTGCTGTGAGGCCGACAAGGAGGGGTATCTGGCTTGAAGTCACTCAAGAAAGCCAGTCTCCGTCATTCTCTATCCACGTTGCTCCCGGCCCAAAGCTGACCCTCAGCCTTTGTCCGACCGCTGCGCTGCAGCTTCATGAGACTGGCCATTCCTCCATCGTGCAGCATTTTCGAGGATGAAGGTATGCAGAGCGAACGGAGCAGCGCCGCGCACAAGGAGTTCGCCGCCGACCACCAGGCCTGCAAGGCCAATAGTCGCCAAAATAACGGAGTTCATTCTCTTGGATCCTGTTGCGCCAATTCCATGGGGAGGGGAGCGTCTTCGGGTTGGTCCGCATCCAGTTCGGCCTGATCCGCACCGAGGGCGACCGTTTCAGGTGTCGAAGCGCGGGCCATCGGTTTGGATTGGAACGCCACCTTGTTTTCACTGGAGACGGCAGGAGCATTCCTTAGCCTGTAGGTCGCGAAAGCAAACAAAAGGATGTGTGCAGCGCCGGTGACAGCGAACAGGCTGAGAGCCCCGAATGCGGTCATCGACATACCGGCAACCGTAGGGCCGATGATCGACCCGATCCCGAACACAAGCAACAGACCACCGCTCACCTGAATATATGTTCCGGGCTCGGCATGGTCGTTTGCATGGGCCACGATCACGGGATACATCGCAAAAACCGTCGCTCCAAACAGAGCGGAAAGGCTAAGCACACCGGCTGGAGTGGTCGCGCCCGAGACCAGAAAGAGCGCATCAGAAACAAGGGCTAAGCCGGTGATACCGATCAGCACTTTTCTTCTGTCAAGACGGTCCGAGGCGATCCCGACGGGGATTTGCATCGCAGCGCCTGCCAGAATCGGAATGCTGGCGAACAACGCAATATGGCCCAGCGTCAGGCCGATCCGGGCCGCATAAACGGCGGCCAAAGTTCCGAAAGAAGCATTTGAGACACCAACCATCAACACCGCAAAGACTGCGATGGGTGAATTTTTCCAAAGTCCCCGCAGATTGAGCGAGACCTTTGTAAGCGGCCGCGGGGTCGTTGTCGCGCTTATGGCTGTCGGCAGAAGCGCCAGACAGTAAACCATCGCGGCCAGAACGAAGAAGAAAAACCCGCTGGCATCCCCGAGTGTCAGCACCATCTGGCCTGCCGTCGTCGCAGCGAGATTTACCATCGTATAGATGCCGAACACCCGACCGCGCGAGGATGCCTCGGTCCGCTCGTTGAGCCAACTTTCGACGATCATTGCCGCTCCTGCAAAACAGAAACCGGACAGCGCCCGCACCGGGATCCAGACCCTTGGTGTGATAAGGATGAGAGAAATAAGAACGGCAATGGCGGCAATCGCGCACATGGCCCCAAATGCCCTGATGTGGCCGACACGTGCCACAAGGGCAGGCGTGCGCAAGCATCCCGCGATATAGCCGATTGCCCACCCTGTCCCAAGGAGGCCGAGCGACGCTGCCGTGAAGCCTTCGGCCTCGCCGCGGACAGGCAGGATCAAGGCATTGACGCCACCCGCGAACAGCAAAAACGCTGAACCCAGAAACAGGGCGCCGAGAGAGAACAAGCTCTTCACCATGCGACCGAACTGCTCCTTCTTGGTTCTTCATTGAAAATCTGGATTCGGAGGGGCCAACGTCAAGAAATTCGGTGCTTTCCGTAGAAGAATATCTCCAAAATTGAGAACTGCGTCAGTGCAGGCATGACGGACAGTCTGCCGGTGGCCACGTCGACCTGTCGGCACGGCATCCTAGGTCATCTCGGGGTCGAACCAGATCGCCAGCGAGCCCCGCGACCATCGCGACCGCCGGTAGGCTCAACCCAGCGACGCCGCCACCGGCTTACTGTAGGCTGGCCAGCTCTTGGTTTGTAGGTCGGGCGCATGGGGTCCATCCGCTTCGGGAGTTTCTTCGGGACTCTTCGGGGATTTCCGTCGATTTATGTCCAGAATTGGCTTCCCAGTCAGCAAAGCAGTCGAAAGCTCTTCTCCGCCGTAGAGCGGGGATAGCGCATTCAAAACAACAGCTTATCATCTCGGAAGCTTGGAGCGGGTAGCGGGAATCGAACCCGCGCGTTCAGCTTGGGAAGCTGACAGGCTACCATTACATCATACCCGCATGGTGCGAGCGCAGAGGTATTCCAGCCGAAAGCCACGGTCAAGAGGGATCGCGCGCGTCCTCGGGTGCGCTCACAAAAAAGCGCCCGGTGAGGAGGACCTCACCGGACGCCAGGCGCCGCGCGAAAATTAGGGAGACGAGGCGCGGGGTCGATTTACATCTTCGGCTGAAGCACGGTGTCGATCACGTGGACCATGCCGTTCTTCTGCTTCACATCGGCGGTCTGAACCGTCGCGACATCGCCTTTCGGGTCCTTCAGCATCACCATGCCGTCCTTGACCATCGCGGTCAGGTTACAGCCGCCGAGCGTCTCAATCGTGGCCATGCCGTTGCCCTTTTGAACGGTCGCCATGATGTTCTCGGCGGTGATCACGCCCTTGGCGACGTGGCAGGTCAGGATATGCGTAAGCATTTCCTTGTTTTCCGGCTTCACCAGAGTGTCGACGGTGCCCGCGGGCAGCTTGTCGAAGGCGGCGTTGGTCGGCGCGAAGACGGTGAACGGGCCGGGGCCTGCCAGCGTGTCGACGAGGCCCGCCGCTTTCACCGCGGCGACCAGCGTGGTGAGGTTCGGAGCGGCCGAGGCGTTGGCTGCGATCGGCTTGCTCTCATACATTTTCGCGCCACCGACCATCGGGTTTGCCAGCGCGGGCAGGGCAAGGCCCAGCGTTGCAGCTGCGGTGAGCGATGCGGCGAATGCGCGGAATTTCATGGACATAGGTTTTCCTTCCCTGTTGAGCGACGGTTGTTCCCGCCAAAGCACAAGGGTTACGGCGCGCCGGGGGCGAGCCGATCACTTATGTCTTATCACGAAACCGTGTGCAGCCTGATCCGGCCTGAAATCGGACGTTTCGCAGCGCCCCGAGGCGAGGCCCGAGGGCCCGCCTCAGCCGCGCCTGCGGCGCCTGCGTCCGCCATCCTCGCCCGATCCGCCGGTGTTGAAGCTGACCTCCGGGAGCGGCGCGATCTTGCGCAACTCGGGGAAGGGGGCGGTGGCGTGCGGGAGCGCGTTCGCGGCGACGAAATGCTCCTGGAAGCGCGGCTCGATCGCGGTCTCGACCTTGGTGATCTGATGCACCTGCGCCTCGATCTCGCGCCGCGCCTTCACCGAGCACAGCGCCATATGCGCGCCGGTGCCCGCCGCGTTGCCCGCCGAGGTGACGTGATCGAGCGGCGCATCCGGGATCATCCCCAGCACCATCGCGTGCTTGGGCGAGATATGCGCGCCGAACGCGCCCGCGAGCACCACGCGGTCGACCGTGTCCACGCCCATCTCGTCCATCAAGAGGCGCGCGCCCGCATAGAGCGCGGATTTCGCCAGCTGGATCGCGCGGATGTCGCCTTGGGTGACGGTGATGCGCGGGCCTTCCTCGCCGCCGTCATAAATCACGTATTCATGGGTACGCCCGTTCGGCTCGCAGCGCGGCGTGCCGACCTGCTCAGCCGAGCCGATCAGCCCTGACGTGTCCACGATCCCGGCCATCCGCATCTCGGCCACGGCCTCGATGATGCCCGAGCCACAGATGCCGGTGATCCGCGGCGTGCCGAATTCGGGATCGGTCGACCAGTGCTCGTTGCCGATGATCTTGAAGCGCGGCTCCTTGGTCTCGGGATCGATCTCGATGCGCTCGATGGCGCCCGGCGCGGCGCGCTGGCCGCTGGAGATCTGCGCGCCCTCGAAGGCGGGGCCGGTGGGTGAGGAACAGGCCAGAACCCGTTGTTTATTCCCAAGAAGTATCTCGGCGTTGGTGCCGACATCGACGATCAGAGACAGGTCGTCGCGCTTCTGCGGAGCCTCCGACAGCGCCACCGCCGCCGCGTCCGCGCCGACATGGCCCGCGATCAGCGGCAGGATATAGGCCCGTGCGCCGGGGCTGGCCTCGATGCCGATCTCGCGCGCGGCGAATTCGAGGCTTTCCGAGGTAGCCAGCGCGAAGGGCGCCTGACCCAGCTCGACCGGGTCGATGCCCAGCAGCAGGTGATGCATCACCGGGTTACAGACCACGACCGCCTCGACGATCTCACCCGTCTCGACCTTCGCCTCTTCCGCCAGCTGCCGCGCCAGATCGCCCATCGCGTCCCGCACCGCATTGGTCATTTCCTGATCGCCGCCGGGATTCATCATCACGTAGGAGACCCGGCTCATCAGGTCTTCGCCGAAGCGGATCTGCGGGTTCATCACACCCGCGCTCGCCAGCACCCGCCCGTCATCGAGCGCGACCAGATGCCCCGCGATCGTGGTCGAGCCGAGGTCGATCGCCAGCCCGTAGAGCGGCACCTCGCGCACGCCGGGGAAGATGCCGGTCACGCGCGGCCCGTCTCCCGCATCGTGGATCGCGACGGTGACCTTCCACTCGGCCTTGCGCAGCGCGGGCTGCAGCATCCGAAGCACATCAAGATCGGCGCGCACGCCCTTGATCTGCCACTGCTTTTCGAGCGCCTGCGAGAGCCGCTGTAGGTCGCCCTCGGGGCGGTGCATATCCGGTTCCGCGACTTCGACATAGACGGGCCGCGTCGCCGGATCCATTTCCATCACGCGCTCTGAGGCCGCCTTGCGCACGACCTGTTTGTGGACCTGACTTTCGGGCGGCACGTCGATCACCACGTCGTCGAGGATCTCGGTCTGACAGCCCAGACGCCGCCCCGGTTTCAGCCCGCGAATCCGGTCATAGCGTTCCTCGACCGCGTTGAGCGGGCTGACCGCGTCCGGCTCCACATGCAGGCCGAGTTTCGGGAAATCCCCGAAGGAGGGCGTGCATTGGCATTTCGAGCACACGCCGCGCCCGCCGCAGACGGAATCGAGATCGACCCCCAGCTTGCGCGCCGCCGCGAGCACCCTCGTGCCACGCGCCACGCGCCCCCGCTTGCCAGAGGGGGTAAAGATCACCTGCACGTCGTCGGCCATATCGCGCTCCCGTTTTCCTTGCCCCCGTTCTAGGGCCCAAGCCGGGCAGAGCAAAGCCCGCAACCGACGCGCCTGCATGAGAAATCGTCATCATCATCATGCAAGCGATGCGCGCCGCCCATTGCTCTCCCCAGCGCCGCGTTCTATCTAATCGGGCCATGAAGATACTCTTTCTAGGCGATGTGATGGGCCGCGCGGGCCGCGCCGCGATCACCGAAACCCTGCCGAAACTTCGCGAGGAGTGGCGCCTCGATTTCGTTGTGGTCAATGGCGAGAACGCCTCGGGCGGCATGGGGCTGACCGGTGATCATGCGAAGCTTCTGCTGGATGCGGGCGCGGATGTGGTGACGCTGGGCGATCACGCCTTCGATCAGAAGGACATGCTGCGCTTCATCGAGAGCGAGCCGCGCATCATCCGTCCCGTGAACTACGCCAAGGAAGCGCCCGGCAAGGGCGCGCGGGTGTTTCAGGACCGGCGCGGGCGCAAGGTGCTGGTGGCGCAGGTTCTGGGCAACGTGTTCATGAAACGCGCCTTCGACGATCCCTTCTCGGCCATCGAGGCAGAGCTGAAACGCTACCCGCTGGGCGGGGCGGTGCAGGCAGCCCTGGTGGATGTGCATTGCGAGGCTACGTCGGAGAAGATGGCGATGGGCCATTGGTGCGACGGGCGCGCAAGCGTCGTCGTGGGCACCCATACCCACGTGCCTACGGGCGATGCGCAGATTCTCGAGAAGGGCACGGCTTACCTCTCCGATGCGGGCATGTGCGGCGATTACGATTCCGTCATCGGCATGGCGAAGGCCGAACCGATGCGCCGTTTCGTGACCGGAATGTCGAAAGAACGCTTCTCGCCCGCCCGCGGTCCGGTGACGCTGTGCGGCTTTTATGTCGAGACCGATGACAAGACCGGGCGCGCGACCCGCTGCGAAGCGGTGCGCACCGGCGGCAGGCTCGCACAATCGGTGCCAATCTGAGCGTCGTTCGCGTCCCGAGTTGCCCGAACCTCATGCCGTTACGTGGAAATTTCCTCTGCCGCGGGCAGAGCGCGCTTGCTCGTGCAACACGTGTCGATAGTATCGGGCCGATGCGCTTACGCGAGAGCCTGACATGATCCAACTGCCCTTCACCGGCACCGAGACCGCCGTCGCGGCCCTTCTCGTCGTGGGGTGGATGTTCGTCATGTTCGTCCGCGAGACATGGCCGCCAGAGGTCACCGCCATGGCGGGCGCGGCCCTGATGCTGATCTTCGGATTCGTGCCCTATGAGAACGCCGCCGCGATTCTGTCGAACCCGGCGCCCTGGACCATCGCCTTCATGTTCCTGATCGTCGGCGCCCTGGTTCGCACCGGCGCGCTCGACGCGATGACGCGCTATGCGGAATCGCGGATCGACCAAAACCCGAAGCTGACCGTGCTGTTGATGTTCGGGGTCACGATGTTCGCAAGCGCCGTGATGAACAACACGCCGGTCGTCGCGGTGATGATCCCGGTCTTCATTCAGGTCGCGCGCAAGCTGAACCTCTCGCCGTCGCGGCTCTTGATGCCGCTGAGCTATGTCACGGTGATGGGCGGCATGATCACATTGATCGGCACCTCGACCAACATTCTCGTCGATGGCGTCGTGCGGGGCCGGGGGATGGAGCCCTTCACGATCTTCGAGATCGCGCCTCTGGGCTTCGCGATCTGTCTGGTCGGCGGGACGTTCCTCGCGATCTTCGCGCCGAAACTGATCCCCGAGCGGCAATCGCTCTCCTTCATGCTCGGCGACCGTCCGAAGATGAAATATTTCACCGAGGTCGCGATCCCGGAGGAAAGCGGGCTGATCGGAGAGTCGGTGCTGGAGACCGACACGTTCAAGCGCGAAGGCGTGCGGGTGATCGACGTTCTGCGCGGCGATGCGTCGCTGCGCCGGGATCTGGCATCGGTCCAGCTGATGGCGGGCGACCGCGTCGTGCTGCGCTCCGAGATGGAAGAGCTTCTCGGGATGCAGAAGAACCGCGACCTGCGCATGGTCGACAAGCTGTCCTCGGTGCAGACCGAGACGGTGGAGGTGCTGATCTCGCCCGGCTGCCGGATGATCGGGCAGCGTCTGGGTGACATGCGCCTGCGTCGCCGCTACGGCGTCTATACGCTGGCCGCGCACCGCCGGAACCAGAATATCGGGCGTCAGCTAGACGATCTGATCGTGGTGGTGGGCGACACGCTCCTGCTCGAAGGCGCGCCCGAGGATATCGCGCGTCTGGCTGCCGATATGGACCTCGTGGATGTGTCCAAACCGCAGGCGCGCGCCTATCGTCGCTCGCATCTGCCGCTTGCCATGGGCGCGCTCGGCGCGGTGGTGATCTTCGCAGCCCTTGGCGTGGCCCCGATCCTCGCGCTGGCGATGGTGGCGGTGGCGGGCATCCTCGTCACCCGCTGCATCGATACCGACGAGGCCTTCACCTTCATCGAGGGCCGCCTGCTTGCGCTGATCTTCGCGATGCTCGTGGTCGGCGCGGGGCTGGAGCATTCCGGCGCAGTCCAGCTGATCGTCTCGGGCGTGGCGCCCTTCCTGAAGATGCTGCCGCCGCAACTCGCGCTGATCGTGGTCTATTTCCTCGGTCTCGTCATGACCGAGTTGCTGTCGAATAACGCGGTGGCGGTGATCTACACGCCGATTGCGATCTCGCTGGCCGCGGCCCTCGGGCTCGATCCGCGGCCCTTCGCGGTGGCGGTGATGTTCTCGGCCTCGGTGGCCTTCGCGACGCCGATCGGGTATCAGACTCACATGATGATCTATGGCCCCGGTGGCTATAAGTTCACCGATTTCCTGCGCGTCGGCATCCCGATGGATATCGTGACCGGGTTGACCGCCTGCCTGCTGATCCCGCTGATCTGGCCCTTCTGAGGAGGTTCCCCCATGCGCTTTGCCGCTCGTCTCGTCGCCCTGTCGCTTCTCGCACCGCTCGCGCTCGCCGCCTGTGTGCCGGGGCAGGGCACCCGCGCACCCTCCTGGCCCGACCGGGTGACCTTTCAGGGCACCGTGATGCGTGTCTCCTTCATCGACGGCACGGTCTGCCACGCGAATATCTCGGGCCAGTATACCGGCGATCTGGCCGGGTGCCCGCATCCGATGCGCTATCAGGTGACCCGGTTCGAGCCGAGCTATCTCGGCGGCGTCGGTGTCGGCAATATCTTCCAGCCCTATGCCGAGGTCACGCTGAAGGACGCGCAAGGCCGCCGCTGGAGCTTCAAGACGCCCGAGCCGATCCCCTCGCGCAGCCAGCCCGACGGGGTCCTCAAGCTGCCGCATTGATCGGCAATGGCGGGCGCCCGGCACCGCCCGCAACCCATCTATCTTGAATCATCCCCCCGTTGCGCACTATACGGGGTCGATTTCGCGACTATTCCGAACGGAGATACCCATGGCAGGCCACTCAAAATGGGCCAACATCCAGCACCGCAAGGGCAAGCAGGATGCGGCGCGCTCGAAGATGTTTTCCAAGCTCTCGAAAGAGATCACGGTCGCCGCAAAGATGGGCGACCCCGATCCCGAGAAGAACCCGCGCCTGCGCCTCGCCGTGAAAGCGGCCAAGTCCCAGTCGATGCCGAAAGATGTGATCGACCGCGCGATCAAGAAATCGCAGGCGGGCGACGGCGATGACTACACGGAGATCCGCTACGAGGGCTACGGCCCCGAAGGCATCGCGGTGATCGTCGAGGCGATGACCGACAACCTCAACCGCACCGCGTCGAACGTGCGCTCCACCTTCACCAAGAACGGCGGCAATCTGGGCACTACCGGCTCGGTGTCCTTCATGTTCGACCGGATGGGCGAGATCATCTATCCCGCCTCCGTGGGCGATGCCGAGACCGTGCTGATGGCCGCCATTGAGGCGGGCGCCGAAGACGTCGAGAGCGACGACGAAGGCCACTGGATCTATTGCACGATGGAAGACCTCTCGGATGTCTCCGACGCGCTGGAGAAAGAACTGGGCGAGGCCGAGGAAGCCAAGCTGATCTGGAAGCCCCAGAACCGCACCGAGGTCGATCTGGAAACCGCCCAGAAGCTGATGAAGCTGATCGACACGCTCGAAGACGATGACGACGTGCAATCCGTCACCGCCAATTTCGACGTGCCCGAAGAGGTCGCAGCGCAGCTGTAAGCGACCCGCACCGAAAATCGTCAAAAGCGCCCTCCGGGGCGCTTTTTGCGTCTCGAACGGCCTCAAACCGCCCGAATTCCGGCCCCCCGGTTTACATTCCGGTCCAGAACCCCCAATTTGTCGCGTGACGCTCCGAGAACCCGCGTAATCCCGTGGCCTCGGCAAATTCATCTCCCCGCGAAAGGATATCACCATGACCCAAGCAAAGGCTGGCGACACCCTGCATCTTCATTACACCGGCAAGCTCGACGACGGCTCCGTCTTCGATAGCTCGGAAGGCCGCGACCCGCTGTCCTTCACGCTCGGCTCCGGCCAGATCATCCCCGGCCTCGACAAGGGCGTGACCGGCATGGAAGAGGGCGAAAAGCGCACCGTGCGCGTCGAGCCCGCAGAGGCCTATGGCGAGCATCACCCCGAGCGCATGCAGTCGGTCGACCGCGCGAACATCCCCGACGACATCCCGACCGAGCCGGGCACCCAGCTTCAGGTTCAGACCCAGGACGGTCAGACCGTGAACGTGACCGTCGCCGAGGCGAACGAGAAAGAACTCGTCCTCGACGCGAACCACCCGCTCGCCGGCAAGGCGCTGACCTTCGACGTGGAACTCGTCAAGATCGACGCGTAAGCCTGCGTTTGCTTCTAGAGCTTGAGAAGGCGCCCTAGTGGCGCCTTTTTTCATGCGCGCGAGCGTGCGCCGCGTCGCAGGAGCCTGCTCAGGCCGCCAGTTCGTTTCGCGCTGCGGGGGCCGTGACCTTCCTGCGCATTGCGGGCCCGGCACAGCGCGAGCAGGTCTGCATCGCTGCTCTCCGGATCGGCCCCCAGATAGGCGGCAAGTTTCGTCCGCAGAACGGTGAGATCCGCGGTCTTGGTCACCTTCGTGTGGTCCGTGCGCAGGGGCATGTCGAAATCACCCCAACCGAAAAACTGCCAGATGGCCTGAAACTGTCGCTCCGGGTCTTCGGTCAGGTCTTCATAGGTGAGGGCGAAAACGGGCTGGTCGAGTTGCGCGAGAACCGCATCGAGATGGGCTTCGTCCTGATCGATCCGAAAGATTTCGTGGGCAAGGTCCGCCCCGGTGATCTCGTCGACCGGATCGCCGCTGCCGGCTTTGTGGTTCGGCGTGCGTTGCGCCTCTCCGGCTTTCACATGGGCGACGCCGCTCTTTCGATGCACGAGACGCGAGACCGCCTGCGCGACGCGGTCGCTGCGAGAGATGCGCAGATAGGCGCTCGATCCGAAGATTTTTGCATAGGCGTCGATGAACTGTGCGTGAGCCGCCACCGGCTCCAAAGCCTCATAGGCCGGTTTGCCGAAAAAGGCTTCCGCGATCGGAGCAAGCTGGTTAGACATCACGTTGATCGCCGAAGTTCCGTTTTCGCCACGCCCCATTTCAGCCGCGGCGAAGAAATCCGCAGGCGTGATCTCATTGCGGGGTTTGCTGCGCATCAAAAGCAGGAAAAATTCGCCCGCTTTTCCCAAACCCGCGCGTTGCAGATAGTCGCAAAGCAGCGAACTGCCGGTCCTCTGGGTGGAAAAGACGAGCAGGCAAGCCGGTCTGTAGCTATCGTTGGGCGCCATTACTCACCTTTTTGTCCCGGGGCGTTTTCGCACCTGTATCATGGACGGTCTCGAGGCGCACGACCAGCCCGGTCCAGCGGGTTCGGCTTTCCGGCGTGCGATAGGGAACCAAACCCTCGGCGCCCCCCTTTCCCCACCGACGTGTCTCTGTTACGCGGCGCGCTCCATCCCAGTGACACCACCTGAATCCCGAGAGAAGGAGCCGCCATGCGCATTTCCGTCGACGTGCAGATGCAATACCAGTTCCCGCAGCCGAATACGGTCGCGCTGGTGCTCGAAGCGGCGCAGGCTCCGGGGCAGGAGATCGTCGACGCGTCGATGAACCTCGGCGATGCGAGCGTGGGCCGGATCGCGGGCGATTGCGGCGTGGGCGAGCGGATCTGGGCGCAGGTCGGCACGCAGATGACGCTGCATTATCAGGCGCTGATCGACATCACGCGTCCGGCGATCGACCTGACGCAGATGCGGGCGGCACAGCTCCACGAGCTGCCCGCCGAGGCCGCGCCCTATATCCGGCCCTCGCGCTACGTGCAGTCGGACAAGTTTGTCTCCTTCGTGAGCAAGCGTTTCGGCGATCTGCAGGGCGGGGCGAAGGTGGCCGCGATCCGCGACTGGATCGAGAAGAACCTGTCTTATGTGCCCGGCGCGTCGGATAGCGACACCAACGTGCTCGAGACCTTCGCGGGCCGGGCAGGGGTGTGCCGCGACTACGCGCATCTGTTCTGCGCGATGGTGCGCGCGGCTCAGATCCCGGCGCGCATGGCGTCCTCCTACGGGCCGGATGTGTGGCCGCAGGATTTCCACGCCGTGGCCGAGGTCTGGCTCGATGGCGCGTGGCACCTCGTCGATGCGACCGGCATGTGCGGGGCCGAGAACATGGCGCTGGTCGCGGTTGGGCGCGATGCCTATGACGTGGCCTTCATGGAATCGCAGGCCCCCGCGATGCTGATCAACCAGAGCGTCTCGGTGATCCGGGTCTGAGCGCCTTTCTTCAGGCTTTCAGCGGATAGCGATCGGCCTCCTCGAAGGCGTCGATCACCTTCGTCCCCGCCTTGAGCCGCGCCGAATGCTCTGCGCCGGCGGGGATGTCGTAGCTGTCACCGGGGCGATAGACCCGGGTCTCGCCTGCGATGGTCAACTCCGCCTCGCCTTCGATCACCGTGCCCCACTGGGCCTTATGCGCATGGGGCGGCAGGTCGAAATCGGTGAGGAAGTGCAGGAACACCACCAGCCCTGCCTCCGAGCGGATCGCGTGGCTGCGCACCTGATCTTCGGGAAACGGCAGATCGAGGGCGGGGAAGGCCTGAATGAAATCGGGTAGCTCCATGGGCGTCTCTCCTCCTGACAAGCCTGCGGGACATCCATCACTATGCGCGCCGCGCAGGCCGCGGGCAACGCGCGCTCAGGCCGGGGAGCCGCTCTGGCCGGAACGAGCCGCGCGCAACGCCCTGTAACCGGCCCCTTACAACAACACCGCTTTCGCCGCCTGCCGCAGCGCTTTGGTCAGCGGCGCGAGCGGGGCTTTCAGCCGCCTCGCGCTTTGCCAGTAGAGCGGCACGTCGATCGGCGCCGGGCCCAGCCGTTCCAGCGCGCCGCTTTCCAGATGCGCGCGCACCAGCGCCTCGGGGTTCAGCCCCCAGCCCATGCCGCGCAGACAGGCCTCCACGAAACCTTCGGTCGAGCCGATACGATGCGCGCGCAGCCCCATCGGCATGCCCGCGATCATCGAGGCCCAGCGGTCCTGCAGCCGATCCTTGGCGTTGAACTGCAGGGCAGGGGCCGCGCGCAAGGAGTGCCGGTCGATCCGGTCCGGGAAATAGCGCGCGACGAAATCCGGGCTCGCCGTCGCGATATAGCGCAGCCGCCCGAGGCTCACGCTGTCGCAGCCCGCAATCGGCCCCTCGTCGGCAGTGATCGCGCCCGCGACCTCACCGCGGCGCAACAGCCCCGCCGAATGGTCTTGATCGTCGATCACCAGATCGAAACGCACACCCTCGATCTCGGCCAGCGCGGGCAGCACCCAAGTCGCCAGACTGTCCGCATTCACCGCGATGCGCAGAACCGGCGGGGTCTCGGAGGGCGCAAGCTCGGTTTCCAGAAGCGCCACCTCGCGCAGATGGGCGATCAGCCGCGCGCCATCCTCGGTCGCGCGGCAGGGCGTGGCGCGGATCACCAGAACCGCGCCCATGCGTTCCTCCAACTGGCGGACCCGTTGCGAGACGGCCGATTGCGATACCCCGAGCCGTGCGCTGGCGGCCTCGAAGCTTCCGGTCTCGATCACGGTGGCGAGCGCATCCAGCGCGGCATAGTCGAACATAAGTTTTACTTATACAGAGTTAGTTTAATTAAGTTGAACTTATACGCTCGCCCCGGCACTGAGAAGCGTTTCTGAGCAGACCGGAGGTGAGGCGGATGGAATTGGTGGCATTCTGGGCGGGGCTGAAACTGGGGCTCGGGCTGATCGTGGCGATCGGCGCGCAAAACGCTTTCGTGCTGCGTCAGGGGCTGCGGCGTGAGCATGTCTTCGCGGTGGCGCTGTTCTGTGCGCTTTCCGATGCGGTGCTGATCGCGCTTGGCGTGTCGGGCTTCGCGGCGGCCTCCATGGCGCTGCCATGGCTGCCGGAGACGCTGCGCTGGGGCGGTGTCGCTTTTCTCAGCTGGTATGCGACCCGCTCCGCTTTGGCGGCGATCCGGGGCGGCGAGCATCTCGACCCGAGCGCAGGCAGCGCGCCGTCCCTGCGCGCTGTGCTGGTGACGGTGGCCGCTTTCACTTGGGCGAACCCGCATGTCTGGCTCGATACGGTGGTGCTGCTGGGTGCGGTCTCGGCGCAGTTCGCGGGCGCGCGGATCAGCTTCGCCACCGGCGCGATCGTGGCCTCTTTCCTGTTCTTCTTCGCACTGGCCTATGGCGCGCGACTTCTGGCACCGCTTTTCGCCAAGGAGAGCGCATGGCGCGTGCTCGATGCGCTGATCGCGGTGCTGATGGGCTCGATCGCCTGGAAGCTCGCGGCGGGCGCATTATAACCGACACAAAGCCGCCCCTTGCGCGCGGTGCCGAACCAGCGTCCAAGAGGTGTCATGACCGCGCAAGACAAACCCAACAAACCGCTGATCGGCATCCTGTGGATGCTCGCCACCACCGCCTGTTTCGTGATGGTGAACATCATCGTTCACTGGCTGGGCGATCAGGTGCCCGCCGCGCAATCGGCCTTCGTGCGCTTCATGTGGGGGCTGATCTTCTTCGCGCCCGCGCTGGCCCGCATCCTGCGCCAGAACTTCCCGCCTCAGGTCTGGGCGCTGTTCGGGCTGCGCGGGGCGCTGCATGCGGTGGCGGTGGGGCTGTGGTTCTTCGCGATGAGCAATATCCCGATCGCCGATGTCACTGCGATCAACTATCTCAACCCGATCGTGGTGACGGTGGGCGGCGCGCTCCTGCTGGGCGAGGGGCTGGCATGGCGGCGCGTGACGGCGGTGGTCGTCGCGCTGATCGGCGCGCTGATCATCCTGCGCCCGGGGATGCGCGCGATCGAGCCGGGCCATCTCGCCCAGCTTGGCGCGGCGCTGTTCTTCGGCGGCGCCTATCTCGCCGCGAAGCGGCTGACCGATTATGTCCCCGCGGGCACGGTGGTCGCGATGATGACGCTGGTGGTGACGGTGGCGCTCGCCCCGGTGGCGATCTGGAAATGGGAGCCGATCACGCTGTCGGAGACGCTTTGGCTGGGCGCGGTGGCAGTGTTCGCGACGGGCGGGCATTACTGCATGACGCGAGCCTTCGCCGCGGCGCCTGTGACGGTGACGCAGCCGGTCATCTTCCTGCAACTGGTCTGGGCGGCGATTGCGGGCTGGTCGATTTTCGGCGAGCGCCCGGACCCTTACGTGATCCTCGGCGGTGCGATCATCATCGCCTCGGTCAGCTACATGACCTTCCGCGAGGCGCAGCTCAAACGCCGGGTGACGCCGCCTCCGCCTGCCACCAAGATCTGACAGTGCGGCGCTTTTTGCAAATGTCGGATGCCTCCGGCGGGGATATTTGAGCCCAGCCGAAGGGGCGCGCGCGCCTTGGTTTCGGCTTGGTCAAAATATCCTCCGCGAAGCGTCCCTCAGCTCGCCTCGGCGCTGCGCTGGGGGTCGATGAGCCGCGTGATGACGCCCTCGCGGGTCACGACACGGCCATCGGTGAGCGGCACCGCAGGCTCGTAGCGCAGCCGCTCCATCACGTCGCGCACGGGCGCGTCGGCGGGCATCGGCTCGCCGGTGGCATCGCCGGTGGGCGTGCCGACGGGATCGGCGATGTCTTCTGCGGTCAGCACGCCGAGCGGGTTCATATGGGCCACGAAATCGGCCACATAGCCGTTGGCGGGCTTGGCGATGATGTCGCGCGCGGTGCCGCATTGCACGATCCGGCCGCCTTCCATCAGCGCGATCCGGTTGCCGATCTTGAAGGCTTCGTCGAGGTCGTGGCTGACGAAGATGATCGTGCGCTTGAGCTTGGTCTGCAGCTCCAGCAACTCGTCCTGCAGCTTGGTGCGGATCAGCGGGTCGAGCGCGGAGAACGGCTCGTCCATCAGAAGGATCGGCGCGTCGGTGGCGAAGGCGCGGGCGAGGCCCACGCGCTGCTGCATGCCGCCCGACAGCTCTGCCACCTGACGGTCGGCCCAGTCCGACAGGCCCACCAGTTCCAACTGGGTGTCGACCTTCTTGCGGCGTTCCGTCTTGCTCATGCCGGCGAGTTCGAGGCCGAGGCCGACATTCTCGCGCACGGTCCGCCAGGGCAGCAGGCCGAATTGCTGGAAGACCATCGCGATCTTGTTGAGGCGCATTTTGCGCAAGGTCGCGGGGTCGGCATGGGTGACGTCGACGAGACGCTCGCCGTCATGCACCTCGACCTGACCGCGCACGACCGGGTTCAGCCCGTTCACCGCGCGCAGCAGCGTCGATTTGCCCGAGCCCGAGAGGCCCATCAGCACGAGGATCTCGCCTTCGGGCACCTCGACCGAGCAGTCATGCACGCCCAGCACCTGATCGGTACGCTCCTGAATCTCGGGGCGCGAGAGCCCTTCATCCATCAGGGGCAGCGCCTCTTGCGGGCGGTCGCCGAAGACGATGGAGACATTGTCGAATTTGACGGCGGTTTTGGCTTTGGTCTGGGTCATTTCGAACCTCCGCGGCGCAGCATGCGGTCAAGGATGATGGCGACGACGACGATCACGAAGCCGGACTCGAAGCCGAGCGCCGTGTTGACGGTGTTGAGCGCGCGCACGACTGGCACGCCGAGGCCGTCAGCGCCGACAAGCGCGGCCACCACGACCATCGAGAGCGAGAGCATGATGGTCTGGTTCAGACCGGCCATGATCTGCGGCGTGGCGTAGGGCAGTTCGACCTTCCACAAGAGCTGGCTCTTGGTCGCGCCGAAGGATTGGGCGGCCTCGGTTAGCGTATCGGGCGTCGAGGAAACGCCCAGATGGGTCAGGCGGATCGGCGCGGGCAGCACGAAGATCACGGTCGCGATCAGGCCCGGCACCATGCCGATGCCGAAGAAGACGATGGCCGGGATCAGGTAGACGAAGGCCGGCAGCGTCTGCATCAGGTCCAAGACCGGCTGCAGCACCGAATACAGGCGCGGACGGTGGGCGGCGGCGATGCCGATCGGCACGCCGATCCCCATGCAGACCACGCAGGCGGCGATCACGAGGGTGAGGCTCTCGGTGGTTTCCTCCCAGTAGTCCTGGTTGAGGATGAACAGGAAGCCCACGATCACCAGCAGGGAAATCTTCCAGCTGCGCTGCAGCAGGTAGGCGATCACCGCGAAGGCGAGGATCACGAGAAGGGGCGGGGGGCCTTGCAGCACCCAGAGCGTTGCGTCGATCAGGGCCTTCAGCGCCACGGAGAGCGCGTCGAAGAGCGGTGCGGCGTGGTCCTGCAGCCAGTCGATCACGATCTTGGCCGTCTTGCCCACGGGGATTTTGGTATCGGTCAACCAGTTCATAGCTGTCCTTGCGGTTTGTTATTTCTGGCGCGTCTCGATGCGGTCGAAGGCGACTTGCGATTGCGCCTTGCCGGTTTCGGGGTCGAGCTTGGTCACGCGCAGGACCAGCCCGGCCTTGGGAGAGAATTCCTTGAGGAAGGCGGTGCGCAGCTTGCCCATCGCGATCCGTTCGACGACCTGCCAGACATCGTAGCGGCACGCGCCGATCTGCACCGAGCCGGTGCCGCGATAGGCGTAGGAGATGGTGCCGCGATCCTTGGTCTCGCCGTCGACTTTCAGGCTCACCGGGGTGCGCCAGTTGCCCAGCTGCGGCAGTTGGTCGAGCCGCGTGGGGTCGTCGTCATAGATGAGCGCGAAGCTGCGCCCGTCCATTTCCTGCAGGCTCACCGCCAGCGGATGGTCGTAGCGCTCGCGCTTGGGCGGCCGGCCGAGTTCGGGATCGTCGACCCGGTAGGAGGTCAGCGTGCCGTTCTCGTAGCGATAGGCCTGCGCCATTTTCGGGCTGTTGCGGGTAAGCGTGACGCCCGCCGCGTGCAGGGCCTCGGCATCTGGGCAATCCGCGGCGCGCGCCGGGGTGAGGGGCGCTGCGATCATCCCCGCGAAGAGAAGGGCCGCGCCGGTGAGGGCGCGGACCGAGGGGAAGCGGGGGCGGAGGGTCATGCCCTGTCGCCCGCGCGAATATTTCGCCCAAAGGCTCACGAGTTCAGCGCTTTCTCGACCGCTGCCTGCGCGTCGCCGCCGTCCTTCGCGGTCACACCGTCGAGCCAGGCTTTCCAGGCATCGGGATTGGCTTTGAGCCAAGCCTTCGCGGCGTCCTTGGGATCGTCGCCATCGTCGAGGATCTTGCCCATGATCTCGTTTTCCATCCCGAGGGTGAACTTCAGGTTGGAGACGAACTTGCCCGGGTTCGGGCATTCGTCGACATAGCCCGCGCGGACGTTGGTCATGACCGTCGCACCGCCGTAGTCGGGGCCGAAGAAGTCATCGCCGCCCGACAGGTAGGTGATGTCGAAGTTGGAGTTCATCGGGTGGGGTTCCCACGCGAGGAAGATGATCGGCTTGTCGGCCTTGTCGGCGCGCGCGACCTGCGCGAGCATGCCCTGCTCGGAGCTTTCCTTCAGGTCGAAGTCCTTCAGGCCGAACGCGTCCTTGTCGATCATGTCGAGGATCAGCGCGTTGCCGTCATTGCCCGGCTCGATGCCGTAGATCTGGTTGTCCAGCTCGTCGGCGTGCTTGGCGATGTCGGAGAAGTCCTTGATGCCGGCCTTGGCACCGGCGGCGTTGGTCGCGAGCGTGTATTTCGCGCCGGTCAGGTTGGTGCCGAGCGTCTCGACCGTGCCGTCCTTGGTGTAGGGATCCACGTTGGCGGCCATCGAGGGCATCCAGTTGCCGAGGAACACGTCGACATCGCCCTTCGAGAGCGCCTCGTAGGTCACCGGGACCGAGAGCACCTTGGTGTCGGTCTCGTAGCCGAGCGCTTCGAGGATGGTGGTCGCGACGGCGGTGGTCGAAGTGATGTCGGTCCAGCCGACATCGGAGAAGGTCACTTTCGAGCAATCGGCGGCCTGTGCGGGCGCGATGCCTGCCAGCCCGAGCGAGAGCGCAGCCCCCATTGCGAGGAGCGTGGAACGAAGTTTCATGCTTTTTTCTCCCTGTGCAGCGTTAAGAAAAACCGCGGGATGCGGTTGTTGATTGACGAGTCAATAAACATGTTCTAGCTCGACATGCAAGCAAGCCACCCGGAAGGAGGCCGATCACATGCCGAAGCTTGGAGCAGAGCCTATACGGCGCGCTGCCTTGGTCAAAGCGACTATTGAGACAGTGGGCGAGGCGGGATCGCTCGACGTGACGGTCGCGCAGATCGCCCGGCGCGCAGGTATGTCCTCGGCGCTGGCGCACCATTATTTCGGGTCGAAAGACCGGATTTTCCTCGCCGCGATGCGGTCGATTCTGTCGATCTACGGCGCGGAAGTGCGCGGCGCGATGGCGATGGCGCAGACCCCGCATGAGCGTGTTCGCGCAGTTGTGATGGGTTCTTTCGCGGCGGGCTCGTTCCGGCACGAGGCGATCGCCGCGTGGCTGAACTTTTACGTTCTCGCGCAGTCGAGCGCCGAAGCCCGGCGCCTGCTGCATATCTATCAGCGCCGTCTGCGCTCCAACCTCATGCACGGGCTGCGGCCGCTGGTCGGCGACCGTGCGGGCTCCGTGGCCGAGGGTTTGGGCGCGCTGATCGACGGCGTCTACATCCGCGCGGCGCTGGTCGCGGGCGATCCCGACCGCGAGGCCGCCTGCGAACTGGTGCTGGCGCATCTGGAAAAAGAATTGGAGGTCCACCAATGAGGGCACAGCCGAAAGCAAGCCATTTCGTGAATGGCGACTGGATGGAAGACACCGACGGCGACGAGCTGATCGTCACCTATCCCGGCACCGGCGAGGTGATCGCGAAGCTGCATGCGGCGACCCCTGCGGTGATCGACGCCGCGATTTCCGGGGCGGTTGAGGCGCAGAAGGACTGGGCCGCGCTGCGCCCGGTCGAGCGCGGCCGCATCCTGACCCGCGCCGTCGCGATCATCCGCGAGCGTGGCGAGGAGCTGGCGCTGCTGGAAACCCTCGACACCGGCAAGCCGATTCAGGAAACCCGCGAGGCCGACTGGCCCTCGGGCGCCGAGGCGCTGGAGTATTTCGCAGGTCTCGCTCCCACGCTGACCGGCGAGACGATGCCGCTGGGCGGCG
Organism: Thioclava sediminum; assembly: GCF_002020355.1. GTDB lineage: Bacteria > Pseudomonadota > Alphaproteobacteria > Rhodobacterales > Rhodobacteraceae > Thioclava > Thioclava sediminum. Next base: position 78,997 of record NZ_MPZV01000005.1, on the reverse strand, counting down.
ATTTCGCCTATACGATCCGCGAGCCGCTGGGCGTCTGCGCGGGCATCGGCGCGTGGAACTATCCCAGCCAGATCGCCTGCTGGAAATCCGCGCCCGCGCTGTCGACCGGCAACGCGATGGTGTTCAAGCCTTCCGAGATGACGCCGCTGGGCGCGCTGAAGCTGGCCGAGATTTTCATCGAAGCCGGGATGCCCGCGGGTGTCTTCAACGTGGTGCAGGGCTTCGGCCCGGTGGGGGCGGCGCTGTCCACCGATCCGCGTATCGCGAAAGTCTCGCTGACGGGCTCGGTGCCGACGGGCGCGAAGGTCTATCAGGCGGCTTCGGCAGGCATGAAACACGTCACGATGGAATTGGGCGGCAAATCCCCGATGATCGTGTTCGACGACGCCGATATCGAAAGCGCGATCGGCGCGGCGATGCTGGGGAATTTCTATTCCTCGGGGCAGATCTGTTCCAACGGGACGCGGGTCTTCGTGCAGAAGGGCATCAAGGAGAAGTTCCTCGCCCGGCTTAAAGAGCGCACGGAGACCATCGTCGCGGGCGATCCGCTCGATGAGGCGACGCAGTTCGGTCCGCTGATCTCGAAGGCGCAGTTCGACAAGGTCATGTCCTACGTCGAGAGCGCGAAATCCGAAGGCGCGCGGCTGGTCTGCGGTGGCTCTGCGGGCAATGAGGGGCCGCTCTTCGTGCAGCCCACGGTCTTCGCCGATGTCACCGACGACATGACCATCGCGCGCGAGGAGATTTTCGGCCCGGTCATGTCGGTGCTGGATTTCGAGACCGAGGAAGAGGCAATCGCGCGGGCCAACGACACGCAGTTCGGCCTCGCCGCGGGTGTGTTCACCGGCGATCTGGCGCGCGGGCATCGTGTGGTCAGCCAGCTTCAGGCGGGCACGACCTGGATCAACGCCTATAACCTGACGCCGGTGGAGATGCCCTTCGGCGCGGTCAAGCAATCGGGCTTCGGGCGCGAGAATTCGCGCGCGGCGGTGGAGCACTATACGCAGCTCAAATCCGTCTATGTCGGCATGGGACCGGTCGAGCGCCCTTACTGAGTTCGAATTTGGGGAGGCTGGGGGCGCTGCCCCCGGACCCCCGGAGTATTTGAGGCCAGATGAAAATGAGTGTTTCGGCAGAATTTGTGATCGTAGGCGCGGGCTCGGGTGGCTCGGCGCTGGCGTATCGGCTCGTGGAAGCGGGCCGCGACGTCGTGGTAATCGAGCATGGCGGCTCGGATGCGGGGCCGTTCATCCAGATGCCCGGCGCGCTGAGCTATCCGATGAATATGGGGATCTACGACTGGGGCTTTCAGTCGGAACCCGAGGAGCATCTGGGCGGGCGGCGTCTTGCGACCCCGCGCGGCAAGGTGCTGGGCGGCTCGTCGAGCATCAACGGCATGGTCTATGTCCGGGGCCACGCGCGCGATTTCGACCATTGGGAAGAGAGCGGCGCAACCGGCTGGGGCTATGCCGACGTGCTGCCCTATTACAAGCGGATGGAGCATTGGCATGGCGGCGAAGAGACCGAGTGGCGCGGCCGTTCGGGGCCGCTGCATGTGACCCGCGGGCCGCGCGCCAACCCGCTGTTCGACGCGTTCGTCGCGGCGGGCAAGGCGGCGGGCTATCCGGTGACCGAGGATTACAACGGCCAGCAGCAGGAAGGCTTCGGGCCGATGGAGGCCACGATCTACAAGGGGCGTCGCTGGTCGGCGGCCAATGCCTATCTGCGCCCGGCGCTCAAGACCGGCAAGCTGCGGATCGTGCGCGGTCTGGCGCGGCGCGTGGTCTTCGAAGGCAAGAAGGTCGTCGGCGTCGAGATCAAGCGCAAGGGCCAGATCGAGGTGGTCCGCGCGAGCTCCGAGGTCGTGCTGGCAGCCAGCTCGATCAACACGCCGAAGCTGCTGATGCTGTCGGGTGTCGGCCCGGCAGAGCATCTGCGCGAGCATGGAGTCGAGGTGCTGGCGGATCGCCCGGGTGTGGGTGCGAACCTGCAGGATCACCTTGAGATCTATATGCAATTCGCCGCGAAACAGCCGGTGACGCTGTTCAAATACTGGAACCTCTACGGCAAGGCCCGGGTGGGCGCGCAGTGGCTGTTCACCAAGGGCGGGCTCGGCGCGTCGAACCAGTTCGAGAGCTGCGCTTTCATCCGCTCGGATGCCGGGATCGACTATCCGGACATCCAGTATCACTTCCTGCCGATCGCGGTGCGCTATGACGGCAAGGCCGCCGCCGAGGGGCATGGCTTCCAGGCGCATGTCGGGCCGATGCGTTCGAAATCGCGTGGGCATGTGCGGCTCAGCTCGGGCGATCCTGAGGCCAAGCCCGAGATCAAGTTCAACTATATGAGCCATCCCGACGACTGGGCAGAGTTCCGCAAATGCGTGCGGCTGACGCGGGAAATCTTTGCGCAAGGGCCGATGGCCGCGCATGTGAAGCACGAGATCCAGCCCGGCGCTGCGGTCGAGACGGATGAGCAGATCGACGCGTTCATCCGCGAGCATGCCGAGAGCGCCTATCACCCCTGTGGTACGGCGAAGATGGGGGCGGCGGGCGATCCGAGCGCCGTCGTCGATCCGGAAGGGCGCGTGTTCGGGGTGGAGGGGCTGCGGGTCGCCGACAGCTCGGTCTTCCCGCGCATCACCAATGGCAACCTGAACGCGCCCTCGATCATGGTGGGCGAGAAGATGGCCGATCACCTGCTGGGCCGCGCGCCGCTCGCGCGCGAGAACCTCGAGCCGTGGATCGCGCCGAACTGGCAGGTGGCGCAGCGCTGATCTAACCGTTCTTGCGGCGCGAGAGGTCGAGGGCATAGCGCCCCGGCCCTTGCGCCGCGAGGATCAAAAGCCCGCCCGCGATTGCCCAGTTCTTCACGAAGATCGTCACCTGCCACGGGTCGGCGCGCAGCTGCCAGTGAAACCAGCTGGTGAAGATGCAATAGGCGGCAAGGATGAGGGCCCAGCCCCGCACCTTCGGACCGAAGATCAGGCCGAGCGCCGCGATCAGGTTGAACAGCGCCACGGGCCAGACCAGCCAGCCGGGCAGGCCGAGCCAGCCGATCATCTCCTCCACCATTTGCGGGTCGCTGACCTTCTGCACCGCGCCGCCGAAGAACAGCAGCGCGATCAGGATACGGCCGATCAGGTTGAGCGCGTCGGACATGTGGGACTCCCAAGTTTCGCGTTTACTATTCAGCTACGAAATCTGTTGCGTGCGAGATCAGTTCCGCCGATATCTGGGGCATGTTAAGGATTTGTTCACTCCTCGTTCTTCTCGCGATGCCAGCCGCATCGCAGCTTTCGGCAGCGACGGTGAGCGGCCTGCCGCGCGTCGTCGATGGCGATACGCTGGTGGTCGCGAATACGCCGGTGCGGCTTTTCGGGATCGACGCGCCGGAGGCGAAGCAGAGCTGCAAGACGGCGCAGGGTGTGCGCTGGGCCTGTGGTCGGGCGGCCACGGCGGAGCTGCAGCGGCTCGCGGGGCAGGGGGTGCGCTGCTCGGGCGATGAGGAAGATCTCTACGGGCGGCTGATCGCGGTGTGCCGGGCAGGCGGGCGCGACCTGAATGCCGAGATGGTCGCGCGCGGGGCGGCCTTCGCCTATCGGAAATATTCGCGTGATTATGTGTCGCAGGAGGAGCGGGCGCGGCGCGCTGGGCTCGGCGTCTGGCAGGGCGCGGCGGAGCGCCCCGCAGAGGTCCGTGCAGCCGCCAAGGTGCAGACTCCGCCGGGAAATTGCGCGATCAAAGGCAATATTTCCGGGCGCGGGCGGCTCTATCATCTGCCGGGCACGCGCGCTTATGCCGCCACGCGGATCAACGAGGCCAAGGGCGAGCGATGGTTCTGCTCGGAAGCCGATGCAAAATCGGCCGGATGGCGTCGCGCGGGCGGCTGATTTGATGCGCATCAAGGTGGGCCGAGTCGCGCTGGCCTAATGTCGACCCGACAGCAAGGAAAGGGAGCGACATGGCCAATACGCCGCACACGCTGCAAGAAGAATTCCCGACGAAACTCGATCGGATTCACGAGTTGAAAATCTCCAACGCGCATTTTGCAAAATTGTTGGACGATTACGACGCGCTCAACGATCGCGTGCACCGGGCCGAGACGAATGTGGAGCCGATGGACAGCTTGGCCGAGACCGACCTGCGCAAGCAACGCGCCGCAGTGAAGGACGAGATCGCGCGGATGCTGGGCACCGCCGACGCCTGAGTTGTAGGGTAACGAGTGATTTTGGTGGGACGCCTCGAGGCTTCGGCCCCGGGGCGTTTTTCTATGCGATGTCGTAGGGCAGAAGGCCGCGATGGTCGGGATCGACATGCAGCCGGCGTTCCAGCGGCGGAACCGAGCGCTGGTGGCAGTCCTTGCGCTCGCAGATTCGGCAGGAGATCCCGATCGGCTGGTAGGCCTTGGGATTGCCGAGCTCCATATCGTCGGCATAAACGAGCCCCTTCGCGTGGCTCACCTCACACCCAAGACAGATCGCGTAACGACGCACGGGCGCAGTGAAGCTGCCCCCCGATTTCGAGACGTCGCGCGCGAGGCAGAGGTAGCGCACGCCATCGGGGGTCTCGGCAAGTTGCCGCAGGAATTTCGTTGGTGTCTCAAAGGCTTGGTGGACGTTCCAGAGCGGGCAGGCGCCGCCGAACCGGGCGAATTGCAGCCGGGTCGCGGAGTGGCGCTTGGTGATCGTGCCGGCCTGATCGACGCGGACGAAGAAGAAGGGGATGCCCTTCGCGCCGGGCCGTTGCAGCGTCGAGAGGCGGTGGGCGACCTGCTCGGTCGAGGCGGTGAAGATATCGCAGAGCCGCTCCAAGTCGTGGCGGGTCTCCTGCGCCGCCTCGAGGAAGGGGCGGTAGGGTAGAAGCGCGGCGCCCGCAAAGTAGTTGGCCAGACCGATCTTGGCGATCGCGCGGGCGGTGTCGGACTGGAAGCGCGCGAGGTCGAGCGTGGCCTCCAGCAGATCGTTCTGGGTCAGCAGCGCCACTTGATGAAGTAGCTGGAAGGCCTGCGTTGGGCGGCCCGCATGGGCGTTGATCAGAAGGCGATTTCCGTCACGCTCGCGCAGCTGCGAAATGTCGGAAAACTGCACGTCGATGCCCCGTTTCGCGAGGGTGTCGATTGCATGAGGAATAGGCTCCAACCGGTTGCCATCGCGGCAGGAATAGCGCTCGGCGGCGCGGTCGACGGCGTCGATGTAATTGTCGCAATAGTGGAAGAAGTCGCGGACCTCCTCCCAGGGGGAGACCACCGTCTGCGCGCCCTCGCGGCCCAGGGCTTCGTCGAGCGAGGCGAGGCGTTCATGGGTTTGGCGATAGGCGCGGTGCAACTCGAGGAAAGACCGCGCCAGCGCCGGGGCATTGGACGCCGCGAGCCGCAGATCGGCCAAGGGCGGCGCGCCATCGGAGAAGATCGGATCGGCCAGCGCCTCGCGCATGTCCGAGACCAGCCGCTCCGCATCGCCTGCAGAGAGCTCGGTCACGTCGAGGCCGAATTCGCTCGCCAGCGCCAGCACGACCTGCGCCGAGACCGGGCGGTGGTTGTTCTCCATCTGGTTGAGATAGGGCAGCGACACGCCGAGCCGCTCGGCGAAGGCTTTCTGGGTCAGGCCAAGCCGCGTGCGGGTTTCGCGTAGTTTCACACCGGCATAGAGTTTCTGAGTCGCCATCTGCCCCTCCCTTTGCAAAGGAATTTGTAGCTTTGCAAAAATCCTGCGTCAAATTCTCCCGGGTCAGAGGCGGCTTCGCGGGTGCAACCGGGGATAGGCTTCGATCAGCAACGGGCTTCGCAGTTATGCAATTCGCTATCCGTTGCTTGCCAATTATTTGCAAATTTTCTCGAATCCCCTTTGTAAGATTGTTGCGTTCGGAATAGTGTGCCGGGAAATTATGCGGAGGACCCTCATGAGAGACATCCTGAAGGAGCTGGAGCATCGGCGCGACGAAGCCCGCCTTGGTGGCGGCGAGAAACGCATCGAGGCGCAGCACAAGAAGGGCAAGCTGACCGCGCGCGAGCGGATCGAATTGCTGCTCGACGAGGGCTCTTTCGAAGAGTTCGACATGTTCAAAACCCATCGCTGCACCGATTTCGGGATGGAAGAGAGCAAGCCCTATGGCGACGGCGTCGTCACCGGTTGGGGCACCGTGAACGGGCGCATGGTCTATGTGTTCAGCCAGGACTTCACGGTGTTCGGCGGCTCGCTGTCGGAAACCCATGCCGAGAAGATCTGCAAGATCATGGATATGGCGGTCCAGAACGGCGCGCCGGTGATCGGGATCAACGATTCGGGCGGTGCGCGGATTCAGGAAGGCGTGGCCTCGCTTGCGGGCTATGCGGACGTGTTCCAGCGTAACATCATGGCCTCGGGCGTGGTGCCGCAGATCAGCCTCATCATGGGCCCGTGCGCGGGCGGTGCGGTCTATTCGCCCGCGATGACGGATTTCATCTTCATGGTGAAGGACACGTCGTACATGTTCGTCACCGGCCCCGACGTTGTGAAGACGGTCACGAACGAGCATGTGACGGCCGAGGAGCTGGGCGGCGCCTCCACCCACACCAAGAAGAGCTCGGTCGCCGACGGCGCCTATGAGAACGACGTCGAGGCGCTGTTCGAGACCCGCCGTCTGATCGATTTCCTGCCGCTGTCGAACCGCGAGAAGGCGCCCGTGCGGCCCTTCTTCGACGAGGTGGACCGGATCGAGGCCTCGCTCGACACGCTGGTGCCGTCGAACGCAAACACCCCCTACGATATGAAGGAACTGATCCTGAAAATCGCGGATGAGGGGGATTTCTTCGAGATCCAGAAGGATTTCGCGGGCAATATCATCACCGGTTTCATTCGTCTCGAAGGTCAGACGGTCGGTGTGGTCGCGAACCAGCCGATGGTGCTGGCGGGCTGTCTGGACATCGATTCCAGCCGCAAGGCCGCGCGCTTCGTGCGCTTCTGCGACGCGTTCGAAATCCCGATCCTGACGCTGGTCGACGTGCCGGGCTTCCTGCCGGGCACCAGCCAAGAATATAACGGCGTCATCAAGCACGGTGCGAAACTGCTGTTCGCCTATGGCGAGGCGACTGTGCCGAAGGTCACCGTCATCACCCGCAAGGCTTACGGTGGCGCTTACGACGTTATGTCTTCCAAGCACCTGCGCGGCGATTTCAACTACGCCTGGCCGACTGCGGAAATCGCGGTGATGGGGGCCAAGGGCGCGGTCGAAATTCTCTATCGGTCCGAGCTGGGCGAACCCGAGAAGATCGCCAAGCGCACTGCCGATTACGAGGACCGGTTCGCGAACCCGTTCGTGGCGGCCGAGAAGGGTTTCATCGACGAGGTGATCCAGCCGCGCTCGACGCGCCGCCGGGTGGCCCGTGCCTTCGCGGCGCTGCGCTCGAAGAAGTTGTCCAACCCGTGGAAGAAGCACGATAACATCCCGCTCTGAGGAGGCGCATGACGGGCAGGCCGAGGATCACGACGCTCTTGCCCGGCGCTCTCGCCGGGCTGGTGCTGGCATTGCCCGCATCGGCTCAGGAGCTGCGGGAGGTGCCGCCGGTGCCCGATTACGGCACGGTCATGCATCCGGGCAATCTGGGTGAGGATCTGGGGCCGGGCGATGGGCCGGAGGGGACCAAGGGCGATGCGATCCCTGTTCCGTCCGGGCAAAAGGTCTGGTGGATCGACGTGATCCATAACGAGGCCGGGCCGGACGGGCTGACCTATCGCTTTCGCTTCCTCGCGCCGCAGATCGGAGGGCGCAGTCCGCTGTCCTCCGATATCGCGCTGAAGGATATCGAGGCGCTGTGCAACAGGTGGGTGGTGCCGCGCCTGCCGCAGCCCGGTCCGGAGCCCGCGCAGGTGATGGTGAGCCTGTCGGACCAGATCGTGCCGTTCGGCGATGCCGCCCCCGAGGTGGTGCAATATTTCGACAGCTTTTCCGTCGAGGACGGAAACTGCGTTTGGGAGTTTTTCTGATGGCTTTGGCCGGAACCGCAGATCACAGCTTGGAGGGCATGATGCCGGGGCGCGCGCAAGCGCAGCCGCTCACGGCTAAATCGCGCTTTCGTGAGCGGGATTTGCAGGCTAACCTGCCCTTGGGGAAAGCAATTTCGGTCCCCGCATTGAAACGGGTCGTGCCAAACCTCGCCGAGATCGGGGCGGGCGCCCCCTTGGACAGGAGAACGACATGTCGAAAGCTCTCATCGCGCTTGGCCTCGTGGCCTTCGTCGCAGCCTGCGCACCCAAGCCTGAGCCCGCGCCGGTGGCCGTCACCACCGAGCCGACCTACACCGGCAAGTACAAATAATCTGCGTGCGGGGCGGGGCGGCAGCCGTCGCCTTGCCCCCGCGATCCCTGCGGGAGCCGTGGCGCTGTGTGATACGCCATACGGTTACCTAGCGGCAATTATCCTTCCAGAGTACGCTCTTAGCCATTCCAACAATGAATGGGGGAGAGTGAAATGGTCCGAATTTCTCTGGGCGCGGTTGCCTGCGCGGCTTTGCTTGTGGGCTGTGCGCCCAAGCCGGAGCCTGCACCTGTCACCGTGGAGCCGGTCTATACCGGCAAATATGGCGGCCCCGTCGCCAGTGGCGGCTCGTGCCGACCGACTGGGCGGCTCGTCGACTCGCAATACCCGGCGTCCGTGCCCGACTGTCCGCTCGAATGCGGACCGCTCGAGACCGCGACTGCCGCAACAGCGCAGCGACCGGCACAATGTGTGCCCGAGCCGCGCGGCGGATCAATGCGTCAGCCGACGGGAACGCCTCGCTCGACAACTCCGAACGACCCGACGCGCGGGTAACAGTGTTGCACCGCTAACGCTCAGCACGCGCCGTCCCAACATCTTCAAAGGGGAGGGCGCGTCATGCTGAAGCATCGCGGTTTCCCGTCGCGGTTACCCTCGACGGATTATCAATTCACCATTCGCCGCGCCAACAAGAAGGGCGCGACGAAACTCATCCGGCGTGAACGCTATGCCGATCGCGGTCATGGCGATCGCAAGGCCGATGCCGGCTTCATGGCCGCGCTCTGGGCGCAGTTCGGCGAAGAGCCGTTCGAGCGCGGCAATCTCGATGCGGGCCGGTTGAGCTGGCTCTTTGGGCGCGAAGTCGTTGCCGCCGAGGATCCGTTCGATCCCGAAAGCTACGAGGCGCTTCTCAAAATCGACGTGAAACGCGCGGAAGCCTCCTTCCCGGAGGTCTTCGCCGATCCCGATGCCTTCACCTTCGATGATGACGAGGATGAGGATTGGGCATGATTTCGCTGATGTCCTGCGCGAAATGGCGGCATGCCGCCGAACCTCATGGTTGCAAGGATTTCGCCTTTGCAATCGCCGATGCGCGCGGTCACATTGAGCGGGCAAGCCGTACTGTCCCCAACACCCGCGGCTTGTTTAATATCCCTACCCCTTCCCTATTCCTGCGGCCTGATCTTATGGTCGGGCCGCAGCTTTTTTCTTTCGGGGGTCAAGGGGGGCACCGCCAAGATGTGAAGGGGAGCGGCGATAGCTCGCCGATGGGGCTTCAGCTCGCGTTTTCGCCGTTGGCTTTTCACGGCGCCGCGATAAACTCGCGTCCAATCATAACCGCTATTGGAGGCAGTTTCCCATGCGTAAAACCCCGATCCTTCTTGTCCTTGCCGGTCTCGCTCTCGCAGGCTGCATGCAAACCGACGGCCAGCGCGCCCTCGCCGGTGCAGCCGGCGGCGCGATCATCGCGGATGCGACCGACAACAACGCGCTCACCGGCGCGGCTCTCGGCGCGCTCGCGGGCACCTATTGCGACGACGCGGGCGTCTGCCAGCGCTCGTACTAAGCACATCTGCGCGGCTCTGACCGCGTCCGATCGCTATTCGACCGCCATCGGGGCTGCGCGCTCCGGTGGCGGTTTTTCTTTTGTCTCACATCATGAACACGACACGCGGGGCGGGGGGATGCCCCTCCCGCACCGGAAGGGAAGGGCCTGACATGTTCAAGAAAATCCTGATCGCCAACCGTGGCGAGATCGCTTGCCGCGTCATCAAGTCGGCGCAGAAGATGGGGATCAAGACGGTCGCCGTCTATTCCGATGCCGATGCGCAGGCGCTGCATGTCCAGATGGCCGATGAGGCGATTCATATCGGCCCGCCGCCCGCGAACCAGTCCTATATCGTGATCGACAAGATCATGGATGCGATCCGCCAGTCGGGCGCCGAGGCGGTTCACCCAGGCTACGGCTTCCTGTCGGAGAACAAGAAGTTCGCCGAGGCGCTGGAAAAAGAGGGCGTCGCCTTCATCGGTCCGCCCTCGGGCGCGATCGAGGCGATGGGCGACAAGATCACCTCGAAGAAGCTCGCGAAAGAGGCGGGCGTGTCGACCGTGCCCGGCTACATGGGCCTGATCGCGGATGCCGATGAGGCGGTGAAGATCTCCGACGAAATCGGCTACCCGGTGATGATCAAGGCTTCCGCCGGTGGTGGCGGCAAGGGGATGCGCATCGCGTGGAATGCCGAAGAGGCGCGCGAGGGCTTCCAGTCGTCCAAGAACGAGGCCGCGAACAGCTTCGGCGACGACCGCATCTTCATCGAGAAATTCGTGACGCAGCCGCGTCACATCGAAATTCAGGTGCTCGCCGACAAGCATGGCAACTGCGTCTACCTGAACGAGCGTGAATGCTCGATCCAGCGCCGCAACCAGAAGGTCATCGAAGAGGCGCCGTCGCCCTTCCTCGACCCCGAGACGCGCAAGGCGATGGGCGAGCAGGCCGTGGCCCTGTCGAAAGCGGTGGATTACTGCAGCGCGGGCACGGTGGAATTCATCGTCGACGGCGAGAAGAACTTCTACTTCCTCGAGATGAACACCCGTCTTCAGGTGGAGCACCCGGTCACCGAGCTGATCACCGGCATCGACCTCGTCGAGCAGATGATCCGCGTGGCCGATGGCGAGAAACTCCCGATGAAACAGGAAGATATCGGCATCAACGGCTGGGCCATCGAGAGCCGCCTCTATGCCGAAGATCCCTATCGCAACTTCCTGCCCTCGATCGGGCGTCTGACCCGCTACCGCCCGCCGGTGGAAGGCAAGACCGCTTCGGGCGGCATCGTGCGCAACGATACCGGCGTCTTCGAGGGCGGCGAGATTTCGATGTTCTACGACCCGATGATCGCCAAGCTCTGCACCTGGGCGCCGAGCCGTGGCGAGGCCATCGAAGAGATGCGTCTCGCGCTCGATATGTTCGAGGTCGAGGGCATCGGTCACAACCTGCCGTTCTGTGCCGCGGTGATGGATCACGAGCGTTTCGTGACCGGCAACATCACCACCGCCTTCATCGAAGAGGAATATCCCGAAGGGTTCAACGGCGTGACGCTGGACGAGGGGATGCTGCGCAAGGTCGCGGCGGCCACGGCGGCGATGGAGCGCGTGGCCGAAATCCGGCGCACGAAGATCTCCGGCACGCTCGGCAACCACGAGCGCAAGGTCGGCGTGGATTGGGCGGTCTCGCTTCAGGATGAGGATTTCAAGCTCAAGGTGAACGCGGATCGCCATGGTTCGACCATCATCTTCGAGGATGGCGAAGAGATGCGCGTCGAGAGCGACTGGACCCCGGGCGACCCGCTGGCCGAGCTGAGCGTGAACGGAGCGCCGCTGGTGCTGAAAGTCGGCAAGATCCCGATGGGCTTCCGCATCCGGGTGCGTGGCGCCGATCTGAAGGTCCATGTCCGCACGCCGCGCCAGTTCGAGCTCGCGCAGCTGATGCCGGTGAAACTGCCGCCGGATACTTCGAAATTCCTGCTCTGCCCGATGCCGGGGCTCGTCGTGAAGATCTCGGTCGAGGAAGGCGCGGAAGTGCAGGAGGGTCAGCCGCTGGCCACCGTCGAGGCGATGAAGATGGAGAACATCCTGCGCGCCGAGAAGAAGGGCACCGTGAAGAAGATCAACGCCGAGGCGGGCGCGAGCCTTGCCGTCGACGACATCATCATGGAGTTCGAATAAGTGACGCCCGCGCCGTGGCATAGGGAGGCCGGGCGACCGGCTCACCCCGCCACGGCGGGGCGCGATCTATTGGCCTGTGCGCATCGGGGGAGCGGTCAGAAGCCGCGCTCTTCGCGGATCTCGTCGCGCCGGATCGGCATCTTGTCGATCGAGCGGACGATCTCGCGCGCGTCCCACGGGGCGGGCTTGCGCAGGTTCACTGTGCCGTCCTTGGCGATGATGACGAGGGAGAACCCGCGCGGGCGTAGCGTGCGCCGCACGTCGCTGGCCGGATCGGGGGTGGTGTCGGTGATGACGACGACGTCGCGCCGGGCCAGCTCCGCCCAATGGTCCTTCAGATATCGGATCTGTTCCTTGAAGGCCGGGTCGAGCGGGCTGTCGGCGAAGACGACGATGGGTCGTTTCTGCCAGACGAGCGCGTCCAGATCCGCATCCGCCCCATCGACCGGTGCGAAGGGGGGCGTGACCTCGGGCTCTGCCACGGCGAGATCGACGGTGCTCTCTTGGGCCGCGGCCGCAAAGGGCGTCAGCGCAAGAAATGCAGCGAGTCCAAGGGATAATAGACGGGTCATGGGCTCCTCTCTCGTTCCTGATATATGCGCGGAAGGCCTCTCGCACCATGCCGGGCCCTGCGAATTTTCGCCAAATGCGTCCTTTAAGCGCGCCGCAAGGACTCGCGGTGCAGACTGGCGCCGGGTTTTCGGGGCTGCGGCGGGGTGCCGCTTGGACCCGGGGCCGTGGGGGCCGGGCATGGATGTCATTCTGCATATCGGGGCGCATCGCACCGCGACGACGACGTTTCAGGCGTGGATGCTGCAAAACGCCGACGCGCTGGCCGCAGGCGGGATCGCCTATTGGGGGCCGGACCGGACACGGGCGGGGCTGTTCTCGGGGTTGGTGAAGCGCCCCGATCTGGTGACGCCGGAGGATGGGACGGCGCTGTCGCGGCTGCGAACCGCGCTGGCGTTCGAGCTGGATCGGCTCGCCGATCAGGGGATGTGCCATCTGGTGATCTCTGAGGAAAATCTGCTGGGCGCGATGCCGCAATGCGTGGACATGCTGACGCTCTACCCGGATGCGGCGGGGCGGCTGGAGCGTGTGCGGCAGGTGCTGGGCGGGCATCTGACGGGCGTGGCGCTGTCGATGCGGCGCTATGATATGTGGTGGTCCTCGGTGCTGTCGGTGATGGCGGGGCGGGGCGCTGGCCTGCCCGATGTGCGTGGGCTTGCGCGGCTTGCCGATCATCCGCGCGGTTGGCCGGCGGTGATCGCGCAGGCGCAGACAGCCCTTGGGGCGCCTGTCACGGTGTGGAGCCATGAGGCGCTGGGGGCGGAGCCGCAGGCCCAGCTTCAGGCGCTTGTGCCGGGCGAAGGCCTGCCTGCCGGGCTGTTCGATGCCCGCAGGCAGCGCAACGCGGCTCCCGGCCGCGCGGCGCTGCGCGGGGGGCTGATCCGCGCCGGGCACCGCGTCGCGGCCGGGCAGGGGCGCTGGATGCCTTTCGATCAGGTGCAGCGCGCGCAGATGACCGCCCGCTATCTGGAGGATCTGACCTGGCTGCGCCGCGCGCCGCCGGGACTGAATTTCGTGGAAATGACGGCCGAAGACGCGGGGAAGACACCCGCCGCGGCGACAGTGGAAGAAGGATTTGGCCATGACGGACAAGAAAGAGGACTGGCGTAACCTCGCCGAGAAGGAACTGCGTGGCAGGCCGTTCGAGGACCTGACCTGGAACACGCTCGAAGGGATCGCGGTCAAGCCGCTTTACACCGAAGAGGACGTGGAGGGGCTCGACCATCTGGGCACCATGCCGGGCCTGTCGCCCTTCACGCGCGGGCCGCGGGCTACGATGTATGCGGGCCGTCCGTGGACGATCCGGCAATATGCGGGTTTCTCGACCGCCGAGGAGTCGAACGCCTTCTACCGCAAGGCGCTCGCCGCCGGGCAGCAGGGCGTGTCGGTGGCCTTCGACCTCGCCACCCACCGCGGCTATGACAGTGACCATCCGCGCGTCGAGGGCGATGTCGGCAAGGCGGGTGTGGCGATCGATAGCGTCGAGGACATGAAAATCCTGTTCGACGGCATTCCGCTCGATCAGATTTCGGTCTCGATGACGATGAACGGCGCGGTGATCCCGATCCTCGCCAACTTCATCGTCACCGGCGAAGAGCAGGGCCATGACCGCAGCGTTCTGTCGGGCACGATCCAGAACGACATCCTCAAGGAGTTCATGGTCCGCAACACCTATATCTATCCGCCCGAGCCTTCGATGCGGATCATCGCGGATATCATCGAATACACCTCGAACGAGATGCCGCGCTTCAACTCGATCTCGATCTCGGGCTACCACATGCAGGAGGCCGGCGCGAACCTCGTGCAGGAGCTGGCCTACACGCTGGCGGACGGGCGCGAATACGTGCGCACCGCGATCAAGGCGGGGATGGATGTCGACAAGTTCGCGGGCCGTCTGAGCTTCTTCTTCGCGATCGGGATGAACTTCTTCATGGAGGCCGCCAAGCTGCGCGCGGCGCGCCTGCTGTGGAGCCGGATCATGGAAGAGTTCGAGCCGAAGAAGCCGCAAAGCTCGATGCTGCGCACCCACTGCCAGACCTCGGGCGTCTCGCTGGCCGAGCAGGATCCCTATAACAACGTGATCCGCACCGCTTATGAGGCGATGTCGGCAGCGCTTGGCGGCACGCAGTCGCTGCACACCAACGCGCTCGACGAGGCGATCGCGCTGCCCACCGAGTTCTCGGCCCGGATCGCGCGCAACACGCAGCTGATCTTGCAGGAAGAGACCGGGATCACCAACGTGGTCGATCCGCTCGCGGGCTCCTACTACGTCGAAAGCCTCACGGCGGAACTCGCCGAGAAGGCCTGGGAGCTGATCGAGGAAGTCGAGGAGATGGGCGGCATGACCAAGGCCGTGGCCTCGGGCATGCCAAAGCTGCGCATCGAGGAAACCGCCGCCCGGCGTCAGGCGCTGATCGACCGGGGCGAGGATGTCGTGGTCGGGGTGAACAAGTATCGCCGCGAGACCGAGGACGAGCTGGATATCCTCGACATCGACAATGCGAAGGTGCGCGACAACCAGATCGCGCGGCTCGAGAAGATGCGGGCGAGCCGCGATGAGGCGGCCTGCGAGGCGGCGCTGACGGAACTGACGCGCCGCGCCTCCGAGGGTGGCAACCTGCTCGAAGCGGCGGTGGAAGCTGCACGCGCCCGGGCTTCTGTGGGAGAGATTTCGATGGCGATGGAAAAGGTGTTCGGACGTCACCGCGCCGAGGTGAAGACTTTGGCTGGTGTTTATGGCGCGGCCTATGACGGCGATGAGGGCTTCGCGCAGATCCAGAAGGACGTCGAGACCTTCGCCGAGGAAGAGGGACGCCGCCCGCGGATGCTGGTGGTGAAGATGGGTCAGGACGGCCACGACCGCGGCGCCAAGGTGATCGCGACCGCCTTTGCCGATATCGGCTTCGACGTCGATGTGGGCCCGCTGTTCCAGACGCCGGAAGAAGCAGCGCAGGACGCGATCGACAACGACGTGCATGTGGTCGGGATTTCGTCGCAGGCGGCCGGTCACAAGACGCTGGCTCCGAAGCTGATCGAGGCGCTCAAAGAGAAGGGCGCCGAGGATATCATCGTGATCTGCGGCGGCGTGATCCCGCAGCAGGATTACGACTATCTCAAGAAGGCGGGCGTGAAGGCGATCTTCGGGCCGGGGACGAACATCCCGCTGGCCGCGCGCGAGATCCTCGACATCGTGCGTCAGGCGCGGGCCTGAGGGCGCGGGCCTGAGGGCGAGGGCCTGAGGGCGCGGGAGAGGTGGCACGGGCGAGGGGGCTCTGCCCCCGCGCTGACGCGCCCCCCGGGATATTTTGACCAAGGCGAAGTTCGGGCTTTGCTTTGAATTTGGGCGGCGCGCGGGGGAACTCTGCGCGCCGCCAGTCATTTCAAAACATTACAACGATTTAATCACAGGGCGGATTTGCGCGGGTGCATTTCCGCCGCAGCGCGGCTAGACTTGAACCATGGACAAGCCCATCTCCCTTTGGTCGCGTATCGCGCAGGCGCTCTCCGCTCTCGGGCGGGGGGAGGCGCTGTCGACGGTCTTCGACAATCTGCGCCAGCCGCCGGAACGCTCGGTTGCTTTCACCATCGCGGTGATTGCGCTGGGGGCGAAGATGGCGAAGGCGGACGGGCAGGTCACGCGCGACGAGGTGGCGGCGTTCCGGCGGATTTTCCAGATCCCGCCGGAAGAGGAAGCCAATGCCGCGCGCGTCTTCAACATGGCGCGCACCGATGTGGCGGGCTTCGACGCCTATGCCCGCAAGATCGCCAACATGTTCGGCCCCGGCGCGGATGTGCTGAAGGACGTGCTCGAAGGCCTGTTCTTCATCGCGCTGGCCGATGGCGATTACCACGAGGGCGAGGATGCCTTCCTGCTGGAGGTCGCGCGGATCTTCGGGCTCGAGGAATGCTGTTTCCGCGCGATGCGTTCGGCCTTCGTGGAGGATGCCGATCCCGATCCGTGGACCGTGCTGGAGGTCGAGCCCGGCACACCGCTTCCCGAGGTGCGCAAGGTCTGGCGCAACAAGGTGCGCGAGGCGCATCCCGACCGGGCGATTGCCCGTGGTCTGCCTGAGGAGGCTGTGCAGCTCTCCGAGGCGCGGGTGATCGCGCTCAACAAGGCCTGGGAGGAAATCCGCGCCAGCCATGCGGAGGCGTGATGCGGATCGCCACCTGGAATATCGAGTGGTTCAACAGCCTTTTCGCGCGTAACGGGACGCTTCTCGACGATAGTGAATGGTCGGCGCGCTACAACGTGACGCGCAGCCAGCAGACCGGGGCGATCGCGATCGTGATGAGCGCGCTGGAGGCCGATGTGCTTCTGGTTGTCGAGGCGCCCGACGACAATCATCGCCACAAGACGGTGGATATGCTCGAAGGCTTCGCGGAGCGGTTCGGGCTGCGCCAGCGTCGCGCGCTTCTGGGCTTTTCCAACGATACCCAGCAGGAACTGGCGCTGCTCTACGACCCCGATGTCGTAACGGCGCGGCATGATCCGCAAAGTTCGGAGGCGTGGCCGCGCTTCGATGGCAGCCTGCGGATCGACCTCGATATCGATGCGCGGATGGATACGGTCACCTTTTCCAAGCCACCGCTCGAAGTCACGCTGGGAACGCAGAGCGGGGAAGTGCTTCGGCTGATCGGCGTGCATGTGAAGTCGAAAGCCCCGCATGGCGCGACGAGCCTCGAGACAGCCACCCGCATGGCGATCGAGAACCGGCGCAAGCAATTGGCGCAGTCGATCTGGATCCGGGGCCGCGTGGAGGAGCATCTCGCGGCGGGAGACAGTCTGATCGTGCTGGGCGATTTCAACGACGGTCCGGGGCTTGATGAATACGAGAAGCTGTTCGGACGCTCGGGCGTGGAGATCGTCGCGGGCGAGGGTGGCCCGGAAGCGGAACGGCTGCACGATCCCCATGCGCGGCTGTCGAAAGCGCATCATACGGCCGCAGCCCCCAGTTCCGCGCGGTTCTACCTCGTCGATCAGAAGCAGTATTTCTCGGCCATGCTGGATTATGTGATGCTCTCGCCCGATCTGGCAGCCCGGGCGAGGAAGTGGCGTATCTGGCACCCGTTCGACGATCCGCATATCTACCGCGTGCCCGAATTGCGCGAGGCGCTTTTGCAGGCCTCGGATCATTTTCCCGTCTCGGTCGATATCGACTGATCGGGGGCGTGATTTTCGCGCCGCTTCAGCGTAGGATCGGAGCTATGAAACAGCCGCTCGTCATCGCTCTCTCGCTCGCCCTTCTGGCAACGCCCGTCTCCGCGCAGGAGGAGGGCGGCGACGCTGGCGGCGATGTCGATCGCGGGCTCTCGTTGCTGCAGGAAGGGGCGCAGTCGCTGTTTCGGGGGCTCATGGGCGAAATGAAGCCGCAGCTCGACGAGATGCAGAAAGGCTTGGGGGAGGCCGCAGCCCAGTTGGGGCCGAAGCTGCGCCAGTTCCTCGCGCTGGTTGACGACATGTCGAATTACGGCGCGCCCGAGCGGCTGCCAAATGGCGATATCATCATGCGGCGCAACGCGGACGCGCCGCCGCCGCCTTTGATGACCGAGCCGCCGGAGGATGCGCCGCAAAAGGACGCGCCGAACCAGGGCGGGCCCATCGAGATCCCGGAGGGCGGCATCGAGCTTTAATCGGTGATGATCGGCTCGGCCTTCAGCGCATTCGCAAGCGAGCGGAAGCGCGACTCGGCAACCTCGCCCATCAGCGCCTTGCCGCGCTTGGTCAGTTTCAGTTCCAACTCGCCCTTCTTGGCCGAATATTTCAGCTCGCCCGCATCGGCAGGGCTGTGGGTCGCGAACATCGAACCGAAGCGCATCGCCTTGCCCAGAACCTCGGCCTCCTGAATCTGCTCTTCCGTCAGCAGCGGCAGGAACGGCTCCAGCCGCGAGCCGCCGCGCGAATTCTTGTAGCGGTGCAGCAGCGCCACGCCGAGCCAGATCCGCTCGGGGTGGGACATGGCTGAATAATTCGCGCGGGTGACGTTCTCGAAACAGGCCTCGGCGCGGTAATCGGGATGGGTGCGCCACGTCGTGTCATGCAGCAGGCAGGCCGCGCGCACGAGGCGGAATTTCTCGGGCGGAAGGGGCCCGAAGATCGGCTCGATGAAAGCGTGGAGCTTCTTGCCGAAGCCGGGCATCCGGCTCATCACGCGCTCGGTATGGCGCGCGGCTTCCACCAGCGGATCGCGGCGGCGCAGCCGTTCGGGCATCTGCTCATAAAGCAGCCCTTCGCGGATGCCGTATGCAGAGACGTCGATCTCCTTGGGCTGGAAGGTGGCGATCAACTCGCGCAGCACCTGACTTGCCAACGGGACGAGTTCCATCCGCGCGGCAGAGGTGCCGGTCTTGGAGCGCAGCTTCTCCATGTCCGATTTGCCGATCCACTCGATCGTCTCGCCCAGCTCGTCGGGCTTCATCCGGTATTCGTGCTGCACCAGCAGCGGGTAGTCGCGCCGCTCCATGTCGAGACGTGCGATGGCGCGCCACGAGCCGCCGACGAGGTAGATGCGTTCGTGTCCGGTGCCGACCTTCTCGGCCAGCTCCTGCATTGTCGCCTGAATATGGGCGGTGATGGCCTTCTTGCCGCCCGGGATCTGCTGCAGACGGAAGGGGCCAAGCTGTGAGGTGGCGCGACGCCAGACCTTGCCGCCGCGAATCTCGGCCAGCTCCATCGAGTTGCCGCCGATATCGCAGACGAGGCCCTCTGCCTCGGGCCAGCCTAGGAGCACCCCTTGTGCCGAGAGGCGCGCCTCTTCGAGACCGTCGACGATATGGACCTTCAGCCCGGTGTCTTTCTCGATCTTGCGGTGAAACTCGGGGCCGTCCTCGGCATCGCGCATCGCAGCGGTGGCGACGCAGGTGAGCGGGCCGATGTCCATCCCCTCGGCGAGCGCGGCGAAGCGTTTGAGCGCGGTCAGCCCGCGTTCGCGGCCCTCGGGATTGAGCCTGCCGGTCTCCGCCAGACCTTGGCCGAGGCCCGCCATGACCTTCTCGTTGAAGAAATAGGCGGGGCTGCGCGCCGCGCCGTCGAAGACGACCATCCGGATCGAGTTGGAGCCGATATCGACGACCCCGACGCGCGAGAGCGCGCGCACGGACGGGTCATCGAAGAGAGGCTGGCCGAACGGATCCCAATCGTCGCTGTCATCAACTGCCGGCGCCGCTTTGTCTTTGCTCATCTGCCCGTCCGTTCGAGTCGTTCGCACCCAAAGCTAGGGCTAGTCGAAGCTATGGGCAAGTTCGGGAACGTCGCTTGCCCCAGCGGAACCCCGGCCCGAGAGCGAGGGGTATTCCATGAAGAACCGGTGGCAGGAGAACAGGTCCTCGCGGTCGTCGGGCAGGTGGCGGATGAACTTGCCGTCGGGCTGCAAAATCCAGCTCTGCGCCTCGTCGGCCATGTTCGCCGCCATGATCTGGCTGACGATCTGCGCCTTCACCGTGGGGTTCTTGGCCTCCACCAGCGTCTCGACCCGGCGGTTGAGGTTGCGCCCCATCCAGTCGGCGGAGGAGAAGAACACCCGCGCGTCGTTGGAGGGCAGAGCATGGCCGTTGCCGAAGCACACGATGCGCGAATGCTCCAAGAACCGTCCGACGATGGATTTGACGCGGATATTCTCGGACAGGCCCTTGATGCCGGGGCGGATACCGCAGATGCCGCGGATCACGAGCGAGATTTTCACCCCCGCCTGCGACGCCCGGTAGAGCGCGTCGATCACGTCGGATTCGATCAGCGAATTCATCTTCGCCCAGATCGCCGCGGGTTTGCCCGCCTTGGCGTGTTCGATCTCGCGGTCGATCAGGTCGAGCAGGCGCGGCTTCAGCGTGATCGGCGAGATGGCGAGGTTCTCCAGACCCTCGGGCTGCACATAGCCCGAGAGGTAGTTGAAGACCTTCGTCGCATCGCGCCCCAGTGCCGCGTCGCAGGTGAAGAAGCTCAGATCGGTGTAAATCTTCGCCGTGATCGGGTGGTAATTGCCCGTGCCGTAATGGGTGTAGGTCACGAGATGGTCGCCCTCGCGGCGCACGACGGTCGAGATCTTGGCGTGGGTCTTGTAGTTGATGAACCCGTAGACGACATGGGCGCCCGCGCGCTCCAGACGGCGCGACTGGCGGATATTTGCGGCCTCGTCGAAGCGGGCTTTCAGCTCCACGAGCGCGGTCACGGATTTGCCGTTCTCCGCCGCCTCACACAGCGACGAGACGACTGGGCTGTCTTTCGACGTCCGATAGAGCGTCTGCTTGATCGCCAGTACGTTGGGATCGTTCGCCGCCTGGTCGATGAAGCGCACCACCAGATCGAAGGTCTCGTAGGGGTGGTGCAGCAGGATGTCCTTCTGCTTGATTGCGGCGAACATGTCGCCCTCGTGGTCCTGCACGCGTTCGGGCACGCGCGGGGTGAAGGTCGGCCAGAGCAGATCGGGCCGCTCGTTCAGGATGAGTTCCTTCACGTCGGCAATGCCGACGAGACCCTTTTCTTCGACGACCTCGTCGGGATCGACATGCAGTTCTCGCATCACCAGCGCCTGCAGGTCCTCGGGTGCGCCGGGAGAGACCGACATCCGGATAACCTGCCCGCGGCGACGGCGCTTCAGCGCGGTCTCGAACTCGCGCACGAGATCTTCGGCCTCGTCCTCGACTTCCAGATCGCTGTCGCGCAGCACCCGGAACGAGCACGAGCCCACATCCTTGTAGCCCGGGAAGAGCGAGCTCAGATGCAGCATCAGAAGCTGTTCGAGCGGCAGGAACCGCGCCTCGCCCGGAAGGCGCACGAAACGGTCGATCTGCGCCGGGATCGGCAAGAGCGCCTGCAACCGGCGCTGATCGCTTTCCCGCTCCAGCTCCAGCGCGAGGCAGAAGCCGGTATTCGGGATGAAGGGGAAGGGGTGCGCGGGGTCGATCGCCAGCGGCGAGAGCACCGGGAAGACGTTGTTGAGGAAGTGATCCGAGAGGAAATCGAGATCGCGCTTGGTCAGCCGCGAGCGGCTCACGACATGGATGCCCTCGCGCTCCATCTCGCGCTTGAGCGCCGACCACGTCGCCTGCTGGGTGTCCATCAGTCGCCGTGCGTTGGCGTTGATCTTCTCCAGCTGCTCGGCCGGGGTGAGCCCGTCATCGGAGGCGTTCACGTTGCTTTCGCGCACAAGCTCCATCAGGCCCGCCACGCGCACGGTGTAGAATTCGTCGAGGTTGGTGGCCGAGATCGACAGGAAGCGCACGCGTTCCAGGAGCGGCACACGCGGATTGCGCGACTCTTCCAGAACCCGCCAGTTGAAGGCCAGCCAGCTCAGTTCCCGGTTGAAAAATCGGCCCGGTCCGCTGATCTCCGACTCGGGCAGCGCGATTGGCGTGGGGAAGGGGGTCTTGAGGAAATCTGCTTGGGTCATGGCGCGCTTATCGTTGGATTTTGTAATGGCTCCGTGACAGTTTGCGCGGCTCAGTCGAGACTGTCCAGAACCTCCGCCGCCAGTCTTTGGGTGATCGCACGGCGTTGTGCGAGCGCCTGCCGATCGAGCGCCGCGACCAGTTTGCGCGCGGTCGCGAGAGAGCGGTCCATCCGCGTGACCAGCCAGCCGATCAGGTTGGGCGGCACGGTCAGTTGCCGGTCGGAGAACAGCTTCACCAGCACGGCCGCCAGCAGCGCGTCATCAGGGGGCGTGATCCGCACCGTCGCGGTCGCCTCCATCCGGCTGATCAGATCGGGCAGGGTCATTCCCCAGTCGCGCGGCGGCGTGCGCGCGGTCAGCAAAAGCCGCCCGCCCTCGGCCTGCATCAGATTGTGAAGGTGAAACAGCGCGCGCTGGCCCGCCTCATCCGCGCCGATCCTCTCGGCGCGTTCGATCACGGCGGCCCCTTTCGCGACGAGGGCAGGGGCCATCTCTTCGGTCAGATCGCGCGCGGGCAGAATATCGGCACCCTGTTCATCGGCCCAGATCGTCGCGAGATGCGTCTTGCCCGCCCCTTCCGGCCCGATCAGGATCATCCGGCCCAGCGGCCATGTTTCGGGCGCATCGAGGGTCGTCACCGCCAGCGCATTGGCTGGCGAGATGAAGAAGTCTTCACGCCCCTGCGCGGAACGCAGGTGCAGCGGGAAGGTCAACTGCTCGGCCATTCTCAGCTCTCGTGTTCGGTCGTCTCGGTCTCGCCCGTCACTTCCCCGGTCTCCTCGTTGATGAGAGAGATCGGCGAATGGGCTGTCGGCTCGCGCTCCGTTTGCCCTCGGTAAAGCGCCCCTTGCAGATATTGGTCGATGAAGAAGCGCGCAACCACTCCGATCACCGCAGCGACGGGAACGGCGACCAACATGCCAACAAAACCGAACAAAGTGCCGAAAGCGGACAGCGCGAAGATCAGCCAGAGCGGATGGAGCCCGACCGAATCGCCCACGAGTTTCGGGGTGACGAAATTGCCTTCGAGAAACTGACCGAGCACGAAGATGCCCGCGACGATGCCGATATTGAACCACTCGCCCCAGAACTGGAACAGCGCAAGGCCGATGGCGAGCGCGCCGCCGATGATCGCCCCGATATAGGGGATGAAGGTCAGCGCGCCTGCGACCGAGCCCACAAGCAGCCCGAAATCGAGCCCCGCCGCCATCAGTGCGATCGCGTAGAAGCCGCCGAGCACGAGGCAGACCGTGACCTGACCGCGCACGAAGCCCGAGAGCACCCGGTCGATATCGCGGGCGATGGTGCGGATCGTATGGACGTGATCGCGCGGCAGCCAGCCATCGACCTTCGCCACCATCCGATCCCAGTCGAGCAACATGTAGAAGGCCACGACCGGCACCACGACGATGAAGATGATGACGTTCACCAGCGTCATCGCCGAACTCAGCAGGGTCGCGGCCAATTCACCCCCCCGCGCCTTGATCGCGGTGCCGAGCGTATTGAGCGTGTCGTTCACGACCGAGTTTTGCAGGAGATTGGGGAAACGCTCGTTCAGGAAGGTCTGCAACGAGGAGAGCAGATCGGGGGCGAGGGCGACCAACTGCGCCAGCTGCCGCGCCAGCATCGGCACCACGGCGAGCGCGAGGATGACGAAAATCAGCACCGTCGCCAGCCCGATGATCGCGGTCGAAGCCGCGCGGCTCAGGCCAAGTTTCTCCAGCCGGTCTGCGAGCGGGTCGAGGAAATAGGCTATCGCGCCACCCATGATGAAGGGCAGGATGACATTGCCCAGCCACCACAGCGACAGGATCAGCACCAAGGCGGCGACGGACCAATAGGTGACTTGCTGGCGGGCAGGCAGGGCCATGCGCGGTCCTTCGTCAGTGATGCGTTCGCTTTAACGTGGCGAAATGCGGTGGGAAATCAAGTGCGGGCGCACGCGCCCCTTCCTCTTGGCGGAAATATCCCGGGGGAGGCGCGGATGCGCCGGGGGCGGAGCCCCCTCATAGGCGACACCCGCAACCTGCGCCACCATCTTGCCCAACGCCCCCGTTTCCTCTAGGCCAAACGCAACGTCTGACACCAACCCTCGAAGGACCGCTCATGCGCCTGTCCCGCTATTTTCTTCCCGTTCTCAAGGAAACCCCCGCCGAGGCGCAGATCGCCTCGCATCGGCTGATGCTGCGTGCGGGCATGATCAAGCAGCAGCAGGCCGGGATCTATTCCTGGCTGCCGATGGGCTTCAAGGTGCTGCGCCGGATCGAGCAGATCGTACACGAAGAGCAGGCGCGCGCGGGCCATCTCGCGATCCAGATGCCGACGCTGCAATCGGCCGATCTGTGGCGCGAGTCGGGCCGCTATGACGGCTATGGCGAGGAAATGCTGCGGATCACCGACCGTCAGGGGCGCGATATGCTGTATTCGCCCACCGCCGAGGAGATGGTCACCGACATCTTCCGCGCGCATGTGTCGAGCTACAAGCAGCTGCCGCTGACGCTCTATCAGATCCAGTGGAAATTCCGCGACGAGATCCGCCCGCGCTTCGGTGTGATGCGGGGCCGCGAATTCCTGATGAAGGACGGCTATAACTTCGACCTCAGCAAGGAAGACGCGCTGCACGCATATAACCGCCACCTCGTCAGCTACCTGCGCACCTATGAGCGTATGGGCCTGCAGGCGATCCCGATGCGCGCCGATAGCGGCCCGATCGGCGGCGATTACACCCATGAATTCCTAGTGCTGGCGGAAACGGGCGAGTCGGAAGTGTTCTACGACAGCGAGATCACCGATCTGACCTTCGGCGACCGCGAGATCGATTACGACGACGTGGCGCAGTGCCAGAGCGTGCTGGAAGAGTTCACCTCGCGCTACGCCCGCACCGACGAGACCCATGACGAGGCGGCCTTCAACGAGGTTCCTGAAGAGCGTCGCCGCGTCGCGCGCGGCATCGAGGTCGGTCAGATCTTCTATTTCGGCACGCAATATTCCGAGGCGCTGGGCGCGAGTGTCCAGACCCCGGACGGTTCGAAAGTCCCGGTTCATATGGGCTCGCACGGGATCGGCGTTAGCCGTCTCGTCGGCGCGCTGATCGAGGCGAACCACGACGACAAGGGCATCATCTGGCCCGAGGGCGTGACGCCGTTCCATGTCGGTATCGTCAATCTCAAGCAGGGGGATGTCAGCTGTGACAGCGCCTGCGAAGCGCTCTACCGCGCGTTCCTCGATCACGGGCTCGACCCGCTCTATGACGACCGCGAAGAGCGCGCGGGCGCGAAATTCGCCACCATGGACCTGATCGGTCTGCCGTGGCGCATCACCGTCGGTCCGCGCGGGATCGCGGCCAACAAGGTGGAACTTACCTGCCGCCGCACCGGCGAGAGCGAGGAGATGCCGGCGGAAGAGGCGGTCGAGAAGATCGTGAGCATCTATGCGGGGCTTTGATCTGATCATTGCTGCGGTCGCGGCGGGCCTGCTCGCCGGGCCCGCTATGGCCGAAGGCACGGGGCAGGGCGCCCGGCAGGGCCTCGTCGCTTGGTCGAGCGACGCGCTTGGCATTGCGGCCAAGGTGCCGCAGGGCTGGACGTCGGATGAGATGCCGGGGGGTGGGATCCTGTTCTCCGCCCCCGATATCGATCCGCACAAGACCGCCCATGTCGCGCTGCGCGCCCATGCCGATCAGGGGTCTGATCTGGCGGCTGCGCATGATCAACTGCTGCACACGATCCTGCTCGATGGCGATACCGTGCTGTCGGACGATGCGACCGAGGACGGGTTTGAAATCCGCTCCAAGGACACGTTCGGCAAGGTGACGCTGCGCAAGACCCAGCGGCTCGATTGCGCGGGTCGGGCGGTGCTGGCCTCCGTCCAGACCGATTACCCCGCCGCTCTGGCCGAGGGCATGGCGCCGCTTCTGGCCGATGTGCCCGGCACGTTGGGCTGCAAATAGGGGGCTCTGCCCCCGCCCGTTCCGGGCTCCCCCGGGATATTTCGACCAAGCCGAAACAGGCGCGCTCTCGCCGCTATGACCGGACGCAGGCTTGACCTTTCGACCCCGCCGCGCCAGCTTGCGCCGAATTTTCGTGGATGGAGCCGATGGCCGCACGCACTGCCCCGTTTTCCCGTTTCGAGTTCATGATCGCATGGCGCTATCTGCGCGCGCGCCGCGCCGAAGGTGGCGTCTCGGTCATGACATGGATTTCCTTGATCGGCATCGCGCTTGGCGTCGCCGCCCTGATCGCGACGCTCGCGGTGCGCGCGGGCTTCCGCGCCGAGTTCGTCTCGACCATCGTGGGATCGAACCCGCAGATCACCGTCTATTCCGCGCCGATGGAGGTGGCCGAGGGCTCGGGCGTCTATTCCAAGCTGATCCGCGACTATGCCGAGCGCACCGAGCGGATCAAGGCGATCCCCGGCGTGGTCAGCGCCGCGCCGGCGGTGCGCGGTCAGGCTATGGTCAGCTTCGGCGACCGCTCCAACGTGGCGGATGTCTACGGGCTCGCGCTGTCGGACCTGAAGAACATCCCCAATATCGCGCATTCCGACGACGCGCAGGGCGATATCGACAATTACGGTGAAGGCATCGCGATCGGCATCGGGATGGCGCGCGATCTGGGCGTGACGGTGGGCGACACGGTCAAGGTGATCTCGCCCAATGGGGCCAAGACGCCGTCGGGCACGAGCCCGCGGGTGAACGCCTACAAGGTCTCGTATGTCTTCTCGGCCGGGCGTTACGACATCGACCAGACGCGGCTTTATATGCCGTTCAAGGAGGCCCAGGGCTTCTTCAACCGCGAGGGCGGGGTGGATGAGATCGATGTCGACGTGGCCGATCCCGAAGGCATCGCCGATTGGGAGCCCGCGATCATGGATGCGAGCGGCAAGGGCACGCTTTTGTGGACATGGAAGGACGCGTCCTCGAGCTTCCTGCGCGCGCTCTCGGTCGAGGATAACGTGATGTTCATCATCCTCTCGATCCTCGTGCTGATCGCCTCGATGAATATCACCTCGGGGCTGATCATGCTGGTGAAGAACAAGGGCCGCGACATCGGCATCCTGCGCACGATGGGGCTCAGCGAGGGCTCGATCCTGCGGGTCTTCTTCCTGTGTGGGGCCTTCACCGGGGTGATCGGGACGCTGGCCGGGCTGGCGATCGGGGTGCTGTTTGCGGTGAATATCGACCACGTCATGGGCTTCGTGAACTGGCTCAATGGCGGCGATGCCTGGGATCCGTCGATCCGCGGCATCTATCATCTGCCCGCGAAATTGCAGCCCTGGGACGTGACCAAGGCGGTGGCGCTGTCGCTGACGCTGAGCTTTATCGTGACCATCTTCCCGGCACGCCGTGCTGCGCGCATGAACCCGGTGGAGGCGCTGCGCTATGAATGACGTGCTGATCTGCGAACAGTTGGAAAAGTGCTACAACCGGGGCAAGCCGAACGAGATCACGGTGCTCAAAGGTCTCGATCTGACCATTCCGAAAGGGCAGGTCGTGGCGCTGGTCGCACCCTCGGGGGCGGGGAAATCGACGCTTCTGCATATCGCGGGGCTGCTGGACACGCCCGATTCCGGTCGGGTTCTGATCGATGGCGAGGACCTGACCGGTGCGCGCGATGGCAAACGCACGGCGGCGCGGCGCGAGAAGCTGGGCTTCGTCTATCAGTTCCACCACCTGCTGCCGGAGTTCTCGGCGGTCGAGAATATCGTGCTGCCGCAGCTGGCCAATGGCGTCAGTCGCAAGGCCGCGGAAGAGCGGGCCAAGGACTTGCTGAGCCGCGTCGGTATGGCGGGCCGGATGGATCACCGCCCCTCGGCGCTGTCGGGGGGTGAGCAGCAGCGCGTGGCGTTCTGCCGGGCGCTCGCGAACGGGC
Source organism: Thioclava sediminum (assembly GCF_002020355.1). Lineage (GTDB taxonomy): Bacteria > Pseudomonadota > Alphaproteobacteria > Rhodobacterales > Rhodobacteraceae > Thioclava > Thioclava sediminum. The sequence continues at coordinate 51,214 of NZ_MPZV01000005.1, read as the reverse complement.
CGAGCCTGTTGCTGGCCGACGAGCCCACCGGCAATCTCGACCCCGCCACGTCTGACACCGTGTTCGACGTGCTGATGGGGCTGGTACGCGAGACGGGCCTGTCGGCGCTGATCGCGACGCATAACATGGAGCTCGCCGCCAAGATGGACCGCGTGTTGCATCTGGATAACGGCGCGCTGGAGGAGGGGATATGATCGTTTACGGGATTCCGACCTGCGACACGGTGCGAAAGGCGCGCAAAGCGCTGGAAGCGGCCGGGCGCGATGTGGAGTTTCGCGACGTGCGGGCTGAGCCTTTGACCGGGGCTGAGGTCGCGGAGTTCGAGGCGGCTTTCGGCGACAAGATCGTCAACCGCGCCTCCACGACTTGGCGCAATCTGCCCGAAGGCGAGCGCGAGAAGCCTGTCGCCGATCTTCTGGGCGAACATCCCGCGCTGATGAAGCGCCCGGTGATCCGCGAGGGCGACAAGCTCACGCTGGGCTGGGCGAAGGCCACGCAGGCCGAGTGGCTCTGACCGGACACCCCTTCGTCATAGGCTGAGACAAGAAAACGGCGCGCATCCCGCGATGCGCGCCGTTTCAAATCCTTACCGTCCGATCCTAAGATCAGAGCAGGACCAGATCCGATGCCGAGGAGCGGCCGTCACGACCCGACTGCAGCTCATATTGGATCTTCTGATTGTCATCGAGCCCCTTGAGACCCGCACGTTCGACAGCAGAGATGTGCACGAACACGTCCTTGCCGCCTTCGTCAGGCGCGATGAAGCCGTAACCCTTGGTGGAATTGAACCATTTCACGGTGCCAGTGGCCATTACCGTCTTCTCCTTCGTAGTCTCCCGGCGCGATATTGCGTCCGGGCCGTGCAGCCAGTCTCTTTCGGGTCTTCCGGCTGCCTTTTTCAGAAGCGAGGCGGTAGGAAAGTCTGTAACACACGCATATTCAAGTCTCTCCGAGAATTGCAAAAATGCAATGACATTCCGTGAGGGGCGCAAGCCCCTCACAGGTCTGTGAAAATTCCGGATCAGCCTGAATTTGCGGCAATTATCCGCGCAAATCGGGCGGCGTCGATTCGGTGGTCAACTGCTCGACGATCTCGTCGATTGCCACCGTGGAGGTGCGGGTATCGCCGAGTTTGCGGACCGACACGGTGCGTTCCTCGACCTCTTTCATCCCGATCGCGAAGATATAGGGGACCTTGCCGAGCGAGTGCTCGCGGACCTTGTAGTTGATCTTCTCGTTGCGGGTGTCGGCCTCGGCGCGGATGCCCGCGGCGCGCAGCTTCGACGTCACTTCCAGCACGTAGTCGTCGGCATCCGAGACGATCGACGCCACGACCACCTGACGCGGCGCGAGCCAGAGCGGCATCTTGCCGGCGAAGTTCTCGATCAGCATGCCGATGAAGCGCTCGAACGAGCCCAGCACCGCGCGGTGCAGCATCACGGGGCGGTGGCGCTCGCCATCCGAGCCCACGAATTCCGCATCCAGCCGCTCGGGCAGGTTGGTGTCGACCTGCAGCGTGCCGCATTGCCAGTCGCGCCCGATCGCGTCGGTCAGCACGAATTCCAGCTTCGGCCCGTAGAACGCGCCTTCGCCTTCGAAGATCTCGTAATCGTAACCGGCGGCCTTGCATGCATTGCCGAGCGCGGCTTCGGTGTAATCCCAGCTCTCATCGCTACCGATGCGTTTTTCGGGGCGCGTCGACAGCTTGATGCGCCAGTCGGTGAAGCCGAGATCGTCATAGATCCCCGAGAGGAACTTGATGAACTTCTCGGTTTCCGCCTCGATCTGATCCTCGGTGCAGAAGATATGCGCGTCGTCCTGCGTAAAGCCGCGCACGCGCATGATGCCGTGCAGCGCCCCCGAGGGCTCGTAGCGTGCGCAGGAGCCGAACTCGGCCATGCGGAGCGGCAGGTCGCGATAGGATTTGACGCCCTGATTGAAGATCTGCACGTGGCAGGGGCAGTTCATCGGCTTGAGCGCGTTGACCGTCTTCTCGCGTGCATGATCCTCGTCGACTTCGACGATGAACATGTTCTCCTGATAGTTCTCCCAGTGGCCCGAGGCTTCCCAGAGCTTGCGGTTCACCACCTGCGGCGTGTTCACTTCGACATAGCCGTCATCGCGCTGCTTGCGGCGCATGTAGTCCTGCAACGCGGTGTAGATGGTCCAGCCGTTCGGGTGCCAGAAGATCTGGCCCGGCGCCTCTTCCTGCATGTGGAACAGGTCCATCTCGCGGCCGAGCTTGCGGTGGTCGCGCTTGGCGGCCTCCTCCATCATCGTGACCCAGGCGTTGAGATCCTTCTTGGTCTTGAAGGCCACGCCATAGATGCGCTGCAGCATCGGACGGCTGGAATCGCCCAGCCAGTAGGCGCCCGCGACATGGGTCAGCTTGAACGCATCCGCCGGAACCTGACCGGTATGCTGCAGGTGCGGGCCACGGCAGAGATCCTGCCAGTTGCCATGCCAATACATCCGGATGTCTTCACCTTGCGGGATCCGGTTGATCAGCTCGACCTTGTAGGGCTCTTCCGTCGCCAGATAATGGTCGATCGCGTGTTTGCGGCTCCAGACCTCGGTCTTGATGGCGTCGCGCGCGTTGATGATCTCGCGCATCTTCTTCTCGATCGCGCCGAGGTCTTCGGGCGTGAAGGGCTCTTCGCGGTCGAAGTCGTAAAACCAGCCATTGTCGCGGACCGGGCCGATCGTGACCTTCACGCCGGGATAGAGCTCCTGCACGGCGCGGGCCATGATATGGGCGAGGTCGTGGCGGATCAGCTCCAGCGCGGGGCCGTCATCCTGCATCGTGTTGATGGCGATCTGCGCATCTTCCTGGATCGGCCATTGCAGATCCCAATGCGCGCCGTTCACCTGCGCGGAGATCGCTTTCTTCGCCAGCGACGGTGCGATCGAGGCGGCCACTTCGGCCGGCGTCACGCCCGCGTCGTAGTCGCGCGAATTGCCATCGGGAAAGGTGAGGGAGATCTGGGACATGTCGTCCTCCTCGTCGGTTTGGCGCCCACGGAACGCCCGGTTGCGGGATATATGCTTCCCGAGCCTTTTGCGCGGCTCGCGCGCGGCTGTCAATGGCTTGGGGCTGGGGGAGGTGTCGCAGGGGGCGCTGCCCCCGCGCTGACGCGCTCCCCCGGGATATTTCGGCCAAGCCGAAGCTGAAAGCCTCGTGCGCGTTCGTGTTGGCAAAAATATCCCGGGGGTGAGGTGCGCAGCACCGAGGGGGCAGAGCCCCCATGGCCATGAGCCAAGAAAAAGGCGCCGCGCGGGCGCCTCTCACTTACATCTTGTTGAGCTTGCTCTGCAGATCGGCGAGCTGCTTCTTGATCGAGTCCAACTCGCCGCGATCATCGCCGTCATCGGGCGCGGGGCCGGACGAGCCTGCCGTGCCCCAGCCGGCCATCATGTTCTGCAAGAAGGCCTGTTGCTGCGCCTGCAGCGCCTCGAAGCCCGGCATCGAGGCCATGGGGTTCGGCATCTTGTTCATGTTCTCGAGCATATGCGAGTGCCCCTCGCGCAGCATCTCGAAGCTGGCTGCGAGGAATTGTGGCACCACCGATTGCGCAGCCCCCGTATAGGAGCGCACCAGATCGGTCAGCACGTCGACCGGCAGGACATTCTCGCCGCGGCTTTCGTGCTCGGCCACGATCTGCAGCAGATATTGCCGCGTCAGGTCGTCGCCCGATTTCAGATCGACAATCTGCACCTCGCGCCCGTCGCGGATGAATTTCGCGATGTCTTCGAGCGTCACGTAATCGCTGGTCTCGGTGTTGTAGAGACGGCGGCTGGCGTAACGCTTGATCAGCAAGGGCTTTTCGTCTTCGGCCATGTGATGCGATCCTCCCCGGATTGTGCTTGTGCAGCGATTGTGTGACGCCGCGCTGCCAAAAGCAATAAAAGAAAAAGGGCGCGCCACGAGGGCGCGCCCGAGATACGCGAGGCCGACTGGGAGGAGGAAGCCGGTGCCCGCGGTGAATTCTTACTTCGCAGCCGCCGTGGCTTTCTTCGTCGCAGCGGTCATGTCGGCGGTCGCCTTCTTGACGTTTGCGGAGGCTTCTTCCGACATGTCCTTGCCGGCAGCCATCATCAGTTCGACGGTGTCCATCTGAACCTTTTTCGCGATTTCAGCGAAAGCGGCCATGTTTTCGGCAGCCATCTCGGCCGAAGCCGACGCGAAGTCGCTCATCGCCTTGGCGTAATCGGCGGGCTCTTCCTTGGTTTTGGTCAGGTCTCCCATCTTGTCGATGGTGCCCTTGGTCCATTTGGTCGAGATTTCGGTCGACTTGCCGGCAGCTTCAAGCGCCACCTGCGACATCTTCTCGCCCAGAGCCGCTTGCGATTTGAAAGCGTCTTGGAATTTCGAGGTGTCGACGGGGAAGGACGCCATCATGTCCTGCATGATCTTGGTGTAGTCTTGGGTCTTAGCCATGTGAGTGCTCCGTTGGGTTGGGGCCCGTGGTCTGGAACGTTGGCGGGGCCCTTTGGGTTACGCAACGTATATACATGCTGCGGCGCAGCATTTCAAGAGGAGAATTGCTGCGCCGCAGAAATTTTCAACCCAAACGGGAAAGTTATATCTTAACTATTTCTTTTACATAAGTGCCGGGCGCATCAGCCAAAACCGGGTGATCTGCATCGCCGGGCTGGCGTGCGGGCACCATCGCGCCGGACTTCTTGGCCAGCCATTCGCCCCAGCGCGGCCACCAGCTTCCCTCGTGGAACTCCGCCTGCGCTTTCCACTCGTTGGGATTCGCGACCGGGGCTTCGGAGGTGTAGTGGCCGTATTTCTTCTTGCTGGGCGGATTGACGATCCCGGCGATATGGCCCGATTGCGACAGGATGAAGGTCTTGTCCTTCGATCCCATCTTCGCGACGCCGTTGAACGAGGCGACCCAGGGCGCGATGTGGTCGGTCTCGCAGGCGATCGCCATCAGCGGCACGTTCACGTCCGAGACCTTGACCGTCTCTCCCAGCACCTCGAAGCCGTCGCGCGCGAAGCGGTCCTTCTGGCAGAGCCCGCGCAGATACTCGACCGCCATCTTGCCCGGCAGGTTCGTCGAGTCGCCGTTCCAGAACAGCAGATCGAAGGCGGGCGGGGATTCCCCCATCATGTAGCTGCGGATCGCGGGTCGGTAGATCAGATCGTTCGAGCGCAGGTAGGAGAAGGTGCGCGACATGAAGTAGCTGTCGAGCACGCCGTCGGCCTTGCATTGCCGCTCGATCCCGTCGACGAAATCGTCCTGCAGGAAGACCGCGAATTCGCCCTGATCCGAGAAGTCGGTGAGCGTGGTGAAGAAGGTGGCCGAGTTGATCGACTTGTCCTTGCGCTTGTTCAGCAGGCCCAGCGTCAGCGAGAGCGTGGTGCCCGCGATGCAATAGCCGACCGCGTTGACCTTCTTCTCGCCGGTGATCTTCTTCACCTCGTCGATCGCGGTCAGATAGCCCTCCTGCACGTAGTCATCCATGCCGACATCGGCATAGCTCTGATCGGGGTTCTTCCAGCTGACCACGAAGAGGGTGAAGCCCTGATCGACGATCCAGCGGATCAGCGAGTTCTGCGGCTTCAGGTCCATGATGTAGAAGCGGTTGATCCAGGGCGGGAAGATCACCAGCGGGGTCTTGTGAACCTTCTCGGTGGTCGGCGTGTACTGGATCAGCTCGAACAGGCGGTTGCGATAGACCACCGCGCCCTCGGCGGTGCCGATATTCTCGCCCACGGTGAAGGCGTCCTTGTCGGCCAGCGTCACCAGCAGGTCGCCGCGGTTCGCTTCGATGTCGCGCACGAGGTTCTCGAGCCCTTTCACGAGGCTCTCGCCCTCGGTCTCGATCGCCTTCTCCAGCGCGTCCGGGTTGGTGGCGAGGAAATTGGTCGGCGCCATCAGGTCGATGATCTGGCGCGAGAAGTAGTTCAGTCGCTGACGGTCCACCGGATCGAGATCGTCGAGCTTGTCGACCGCCTCTTTCACGCCTTTGGCCGCGATCAGATACTGCTGTTTGATGTAGTTGAAATAGGGGTGGCTGTCCCAGAGCGGATTGGCGAAGCGCGGGTCGGACGGGCCGGGATCTTCCGGTGGGCGGAACGCGCCCTTGGCGAGCGCCTCCTGCGCTTCGAGGTAATGCTTCATCGCCTGACCCCAGTAATTCACCTGGGCTTCGAGGATTTTCGACGGCTTTTCGAGCCACTCGTTCATCATGGCGGCAGAGGACGTCATGTAGAGATCGGCGCCGGGGCCTTCGAGGGCCGGGTTCATCGGTCGCTTATGCGCGATCGCGTCGACCATGCGCTCGGTCAGCTCTTCGATGCGCGCCAGATTGTCCTGCATTTTCTGCGACGCAGCAATTTTGTCCGTCTCCTCGGTTGTCATAAATGATATTCCTCCCTATCCTCTGCACCAGCATAATATCGCCGCAGTCTTGGGGTAAAGCGGCGTTTCCATTGCCGAGTGAGTGCGTGGCCCGCCCCGAGGAGTTGTATATGAAAACGATCATGTCCTACGACCTGATGGAGACCTTCAGGAACACGAACGAGTGGATGGGCGCCTCGGCGCGCGCCATGGCGTCCTACCCGGTCTGGGGTCTCGCCCCGCATCCGATGTTCAAGATCATGTCGGCCTGGGGCCGGGTGACGGAGCGTTCGTTCGCACGGATGGTGATCAAGCCCGATTGGGGCATCCATTCGATCGCGGCGGAGGACGGGCGCGATCACCTCGTTGAGGTCGAGACCGTGCTCGACAAGCCCTTCGGCAGCCTCGTGCATTTCAACGTCCATGGCCGCGAGCCGATGGAACGGCGCATTCTGCTGGTGGCGCCGATGTCGGGCCATTACGCGACGCTGCTGCGCTCGACCGTGGCCTCGCTGCTGCCCGATGCGGATGTCTGGGTGACCGATTGGCATAATGCGCGCGACATCCCCGTTTCCGAAGGCAAGTTCGATATCGAGGACTACACCCTCTACCTTGTCGATTTCATGAAGAAGATGGGCCCTGACTGCAACGTGATCGCCGTGTGTCAGCCGGCACCGCTCGCGCTGGCCGCCACTGCCTATCTGGCAGCTGAAGACCCGGCTGCGCAGCCGCGCACGCTGACCCTGATCGGCGGGCCGATCGATCCCGACGCGAAGGCGACCGAGGTTACCGATTTCGGGCGCCGCGTCACGATGGGCCAGCTCGAGCAGATGGTGATCCAGCGCGTCGGCTTCAAATACAAGGGCGCGGGCCGTCTGGTCTATCCGGGCCTGATGCAGCTCGCCTCGTTCATTTCGATGAACATGGACAAGCACGCGCAGGCCTTCCAGGAGAAGATCTGGAGCGAGGCGCAGGGCGAAGGCTCCGAGCATGACAAGCATTATCGCTTCTATGACGAATATCTCGCGGTGATGGACATGACGGCGGAGTTCTACCTCTCGACGGTGGAGCGCATCTTCAAGGGTCTCGAGATCGCCCAGAACCGCTTCGAGGTCGGCGGCAAGATGGTCGATATCTCGAAAATCACCAAGGTCGCGGTGAAGACCGTGGAGGGCGAGAAGGACGACATCTCCGCCCCCGGCCAATGCGTCGCCGCGCTCGACCTGTGCTCGGGCGTACCGGATTCGATGAAGCAACAGCACCTCGAGCCCGGCGCAGGCCATTACGGCATCTTCGCAGGGTCGCACTGGCGCAACAACATCCGCCCGCTGGTCCTCGATTTCATCGACGAGAACGCCGACAACCCGGCGCCCGGGAAGGGGAAACCCGCGACGGTCACGCCGATCCGCAAGAAGAAGGTGAAGACGGCCGAGGCGGGGTGATTTGACCGCCATTTGGAATTGAAAACGCCGCTCCGAAACGGGCGGCGTTTTTCGTTCGATGTGGATCGCAGCGTTTGGCCTCTTCGAGCCCATAGACCCGGATGCTGCGCGCAGCACCAATGTCCGCTATGGTTCGCTGTTCTACACAATGCACTATTGACGCCACTGTTCTCCCACGAAGTGGTGAAAAACTGAAGTGACAAACTCACTCTGGGCGGACTTTGCAAAATCCATGCAGATCACGCCGAGCTTGTCAGAGTTGCCGAGATACCAAGTCGCCTTTCCAAGATCATAAGGTTGAGACGCTGTAGTGTCGGTAATGTGAAAGAAGAAGCCGTTCGCAAAGATCCTAAAGAAACTTTCCTGTGCGCCGTCGGGACGGAGCATTTCGTGATTCATGGGTGTAAGGTTGTGCAAGGGTCCCTTTGTAGCATACTGAAAAAGCTTGATTGGAAAGATCTTCGGATCGAATTCGCAGTGCCCAAGGATTACTTGTCTAGCTCGTTCGAGTAGCGTCTCCGAAACCTGAAAGCTCTTCAAATCCATCATATCGGAAACTCCTGCGCGCTAGAGCACACTAATTGCGAACTTTGCCAACGTAACGTGATTGGCATCGTCAAGTGTCCTTAGGCCAATTGCAGCCCCGGCTCTGAACGGCTACATCTGAAGTTCCGACGCATCCCCCCAATACCTCCATGCAAGTTTCAGTCGCTGAATCTCTTTTATTGCATCGTCGTCTATCGACGCGAGCATATCTTCGCCTTTGCGAATTACGAGCCGTTGGTCATACCAACTGTCAAAGCGCCTTTTAGGACGTGCAAGCCCGTCCGACTGAATCATCGGGCCTCCCGGAACATCTTTTGGTGTCAACGCCTTTGGAATGACATGGGATTTAACGTATTTTCCCTGCCTCCCTGTCAGCTTGCAAACGCCAGTTTCGTGTTTCTTCAACCTACTCAATCCAGCCAACCCGAGACTTAAACCCTGACACTAAGCAAGCATAACTAATGTATCAAATGGAACAGAAGCAGACAGCTCTATCATTCTGTAGAATGGCACCTTCGTCCGCAAAACGCTCCGTCACGCCAACAATAACGGCGCCTCCAGCCAGTCGCGCAGGCCTTGGGTGATCTTCTCGGGCTGCTCCAGCGGGCTCAGATGGCCTGCGCCGAGGATCAGGCGGAATTCGGCGTGGGGCATCAGCTCTGCGAGGAATTCGTGGCGGCGGGGTGGGCAGATCTTGTCGTATTCGCCGCACATAAGCAGTGCGCGGGTTTTCGTGGCGCGCAGCGTGCGTTGCAAGTCGGGGCGGCGCATCAGGGCGCGCGATTGCGCTTCGAACGTGTCGGCGCCCAAGCCTGCCGCCATCTCCAGCATCATCGCCTGAATTTCCGCACGACCGGGATCGGGGGCGAGGCTTTCGGCGGGGATCTCTTCCAGCATCATCTCGTCGAGCCGCCCGGTGAGCGCCTTCACGATCCGGGTCTCGCGCGCGGCGGCGATCTGCGGCATCTCGGGCAGGGGGGAGACGTCGAGCAGCGCGACCTGGCTCACGCGGTCGGGGGCGCGGCGCAGGATCTCGATTGCGACGACCGCGCCCAGCCAATGCCCGACCAGCGCGAATTGCGGCGGGGCCTCGTCCAGCACGGTCTGCGCCATCTCCTCGATCGTCGCGCCGCGCAGCCGCGCCACCATCACCGAGCGCTCGGAGGACAGTTCCTGCAGCGGGTGCCAGAACAGCCGTGCGTCGCACATGAAACCGGGAAGAAAGACCAGCGGGTCGCTTGGCATCGCTCGAAACCTCAATCGCGGCGCGTTTTCGCGCTTCTCGCGTCGAGTGTGCCGCAAGGGCCGAGGCCAAGCAAATCGAAATGCCGCAAGCAGCAGATCACAGCCGGGCCAGTACCTCCGCCAGCGCGGTCTCGATCAGCGCGAGGCAGTCCGGGTCCGAGAAACGGTGATCGGCGCCTTTGACCAGGGTCAGGCGCATGTCCTCGCCCTCGGCATGCTCCAGCAGCCGGATCGCGGTCTCGGTGCTGACGGCCTCGTCGGCGGTGCCTTGCAGGAAACGCGTGGGGAAGGGCAGCGCCAGCGGGCTGCGCAGCACCAGCCGCTCGCGGCCCTCGTTGATCAGGCGGCGCGTGATGACATAGGGCTCGCCGTAATCCGACGGAATGGCGATGGAGCCTTCGCTCTCCAGCTTGTGCCGTGTTTCCTTGTCGAAACTCGCCCAATAGCCGTCCTCGGTGAAATCGGGAGCGGCGGCGATGGTGACGAGGCCTGCGACTTTCTCGGGATGTTCGCGTGACATCAAAAGCGAGATCCACCCGCCCATCGAAGAGCCCACGAGGATCTGCGGGCCTTCGGTCTTGGCCATGATCACGTCGCGCGCATCCTCGAACCAGTCGCCGATGGCTCCGTCCTCGAATGCGCCGTCCGAGACGCCGTGGCCGGAATAGTCGAAGCGCAGGAAGGCCTGGCCTTCGCGCTTGGCCCAGTCCTCGAGCGCGAGCGCCTTCGTGCCTTCCATGTCGGATTTGAACCCGCCGAGGAACACCACGCCCGGCCCTTTGCCCGGCGTCAGGTTATAGGCGATGCGGCGGCCTTCTTGGGTCTCGAAATACTCGGTCATCTGCGCTCCCTGCGATCTGTTCGTGCCCAGCCTATCGGGCGGCGCGGGTGGCCTCAACCTGTCCGCTTGTGCTCAGTGCGCGGGCTTTTCCTTGCCGGTGACGGCGCGGTAGATCGGCTGGATGATCCGGGTGACGACCGGGATCAGGACCAGACCGTAGATCAGCCCGAAGATGCCGTCGAAGAACGCGGTGACGGCCCAGCTGACGAAGCCCTCCGCCGTGCCAGCCGCATGGGCTGCGGCCTCGGCCTGATGGTGGATCCAGTCATAGGGCGCGTGCCAGCCAAGCTCTGCCAGACCGTGCAGCACGATATTGCCGCCGACCCAGATCATCGCGGCGGTGCCCACGATCATCAGGGTCTTCATCAGCCATGGCATGACTTTCACCATGCCGCGCCCGAAGGCTCGGGTCGCAGCAAGGTTCGCGTTCTCGGCCAGCCAGAGCCCCGCATCATCGGCCTTCACGATCAGCGCGACGGAGCCATAAACCACCACGGTCACGCCGATCCCGATGATCGCGAGCGCAATCGCCTCCATCCAGATCGGCTGGCCCGAGGGCAGGGCGGCGAGGCCGATGGTCATGATCTCGGCGGAGAGGATGAAATCGGTCTTTACCGCGGCTTTGACGCGCTTTTCCTCGAGATGGTCAGCGGTTTCTGCGGCAACATGGCCCTCTGCATCGGGCTCATGCGGTTTGAACAGGTGATAGACCTTCTCTGCGCCCTCAAAACACAGGTAAGAGCCGCCCAGCATCAGCAAGGGCGTGATCAGCCACGGCGCGAAGGCAGAGAGCAGCAGCGCGGCTGGCAGCAGGAAAATCAGCTTGTTCTTGATCGAGCCGAGCGCGATTTTCCCCACGATCGGCAATTCGCGGGCGGGCTTGAAGCCGTGGACATATTTCGGTGTCACCGCCGCATCGTCGATCAGCGCGCCAGCCGCCTTAGAGCCCGCCTTGGCCGCCTGACCTGCCGCATCGTCGATCGAGGTCGCCGCCACCTTGGCGATCCCCGCCACGTCATCCAGCAATGCCAGCAAGCCACTCATCGCAAACCCTTTCCCAATCACGCCCGCGTGAGCCTAGGGCGCGTCTCCCCAAGCCACAAGCGCGAAGACTTGTTCCCGAATTCTTTCCGGGCGGACGTGAAAAAGGCGCCCGAAGGCGCCTTGATCGGAATTGTTCGCGAGGCTTACAGCCCCAGCTTCTGCGCGACGATCTGGTTGACCGCCTTGGGGTTGGCCTTGCCGCCCGAGGCCTTGATGACCTGACCGACGAACCAGCCAGCGAGCTTCGGATTGGCCTTTGCCTTCTCGACCTGCTCGGGGTTCGCGGCGATCACCTCGTCCACGGCGGCCTCGATGGCGCCGGTATCGGTGACCTGAATCATGCCGCGCTCTTCCACGATCTTCTCGGGGTCGCCGCCTTCGGTATAGACGATCTCGAAGAGGTCCTTTGCGATCTTGCCCGAGATCTTGTCGGACTTGATCAGCCGGATGATCGCGCCAAGCTGCGCGGCATCGACCGGGCTCGACGAGATGTCGTGATCTTCCTTCTTCAGGCGGCCGAACAGCTCGTTGATGACCCAGTTCGCGGCGAGCTTGCCGTCACCGGCCTCGGCCACCACGGCCTCGAAGTAATCCGCGTTCTCGACCTCTGCGGTCAACACCGAGGCGTCATACTCCGACAGGCCCAGCTCCTTGACGAAGCGCGCCTTCTTCTCGTCGGGCAGCTCCGGCATGGACGCGCCGATATCGTCGACCCAGGCCTGCTCGATTTCCAGCGGCAGCAGATCGGGGCAGGGGAAGTAGCGGTAATCATGCGCTTCTTCCTTCGAACGCATCGAGCGCGTCTCGCCCTTGTCGGGATCGTAGAGGCGGGTTTCCTGCACCACTTCGCCGCCGTCTTCGACGATGGCGATCTGGCGACGGGCCTCGTATTCGATGGCCTGTTGGATGAAGCGCATCGAGTTCATGTTCTTGATCTCGCAGCGCGTGCCGAGATGGCTGAAATCCTGCGTTTCCTGATATTTCTCGTAAGCGCCCGGTTTGCAGATCGAGACGTTCACGTCGGCGCGCAGGTTGCCGTTCTGCATGTTGCCGTCGCAGGTGCCCAGATAGCGCAGGATCTGGCGCAGCTTGCCGACATAGGCGGCCGCTTCCTCGGGGCCGCGAATGTCGGGGCGCGAGACGATTTCCATCAGCGCGACGCCGGTGCGGTTGAGGTCCACGAAGGACATATGCGGGTCCATGTCGTGGATCGACTTGCCCGCGTCCTGCTCGAGGTGGATACGCTCGATCCGGACCTTGCGGGCGACGCCCGGGCCCATATCGACGATGATTTCGCCCTCGCCCACGATGGGGTGGTATAGCTGCGAAATCTGGTAGCCTTGCGGCAGGTCCGGGTAGAAATAGTTCTTCCGGTCGAAGGCCGAGCGCAGGTTGATATCGGCTTTGAGGCCCAGCCCGGTGCGCACGGCTTGCGCCACGCAGAACTCGTTGATCACCGGCAGCATGCCGGGCATCGCCGCGTCGACGAAGGCCACGTTGGAGTTCGGCTCTGCGCCGAACTTGGTCGAGGCGCCCGAGAACAGCTTGGCTTTCGAGGCCACCTGCGCGTGGACTTCAAGCCCGATCACCAGCTCCCAATCCGATTTGGCACCGGCAATGACCTTGGGTTCGGGGGCTTGGAATTCGAGATGGTCGAGCATGTCCACATCCTGTCAGTAAAGGCTTGGGCAAGCTTCTAGGACAGGGCAGGGGCGGGAGCAAGAGGGCGACCGCCCCGGATTGGGGATCAGACCACCGGCACCCCATAGGATTCGAAAATCGCGCTGAGCCGGTCGAGCGGCGGCGTGGCCTCTCGTGGCAGGTAGGCGCGGCGCCCGTCGCGCAGCGTGACCATGCATTCGTCGCCCGCAAGCTTGCGCCGCCGCAGCCGCGCCGAGTCGATCTGCGCAAGCGGGAACGTGCCCAGTTGCCGCCCGTTGCGATAGACTTCCATTCGCGCAGGCGTGATGCGCAGCAGCCCCGAGCGATTGCGCATCAGCTTGTACAAAGTGAGGGCGAGATAGATCCACGCGGCGACGTGAATCCAGGTCGTCGCAGTCAGTTTCATTGCGCCGTAAAGCAGCGCCATCCCGAAGGCGAGGGCGAGATAACCTCCCGCCCGGCGGGCTTGGTGTCGGTATTCAAATTCATTGTCGTCCATGGTCGAGCCCATCCGCGAAATTGCGTAACGCCCGCAAGGCGCGGGCGTCCGCGTTTCGTAGCGCGAGAACCCGGCACGGATGGGCCGAAAATACGGCCAATCCGTGGTGAGATGGGCGCGCCTGCGGGCGCTGAGCGGAAATCAGCCCAACAGACGCTGCGTCATCTCCGACAGGTCGCGGCTGAGGCCCGGCTGAGCGGCGATCCGCTCCAGCTCGCTGCGCATCTTCTCGCGCCGGCCTTCGTCATAGCGCGTCCACGTCTCGAAAGCGGTGGACATGCGGGCTGCGACCTGCGGATTGACCGGATCGAGCTTCAGGAGCCAGTCGGCATAGAAGCGATAGCTCGCCCCGTCCGCGCGGTGGAAGCCCGCGTGATTGCCCGACAGCCCCGCCATCAGCGCGCGGAAGCGGTTCGGCGTCTTCCAAGTGAAGAGCGGATCGCCGGTCAGCGCCTCGGCGCGCTCCAGCGCCATCTCTGGCGGGCAATTGGCAAGCTGGACGAGGAACCACTTGTCCATCACCAGCCGGTCGCCCTGCCAGCGGTCGCGGAATTCGGCCATGGCGGCGGCGTCCTGCCCGGTCTGCACCAGAGCGGCGAGCGCGCCGAGGCTTTCGGTCATGTTCTCGGCCGAGGCGAAAAGCGCCCCCGCCCGTGCCCCGCCGTCGATGCGGTTCAAAAGCCGCAGAACGGCAAGGCGCAGCGCCCGCGGACCGGCCTGCTCGGGATCGGAGCTATAGGGCCCCGTCGCTTCGGTGTTGGTGAAGATTTCCGCCAGAAGCGTCTTATGCGCGCTCGCCAGATCGCGGGCGAGCCCTTCGCGCGCCGCGTAGATCGCCGCTGGATCGGGCGTCTCGCCCTGATCATAAAGCGCCTGCGCGATGCTGTCCTCGGAGGGCAGGTTCAGGCACAGTGCACGGAAGGCCGGATCGGCGGTCTCGTCGCGCAGCAGCGCCCCGATCGCATCGGAGAAGGACGCGTCGGTCGCCTGCCCTTGCACCCGCCCGATCAGCACTTTCTGGGCCAGCGCGCGGCCAGCCTCCCAGCGGTTGAACGGGTCGCGGTCGTGGGTCAGCAGGAAGGCCAGCTCGGACGTATCGGCGTCGCGCTCCAGCCGTACGGGGGCGGAGAAGTCGCGCAGGATCGAGGGCACCGGGCGCGTCGCGAGCCCGTCGAAGGTGAAGCTTTGCTTCGCCTCGGTCATCTCCAGCACGGTGGAGGGCACGACCTCGTCGCCATTCTCGGACAGAAGACCGACTTCGATCGGAATATGGCGCGGAAGTTTCTCCGGCTGGCCGGGCGTGGGGCGCGTTTCCTGTTCGAATTCAAGCGTATATGTGCCGTCCTTGAAGCTGTCGCGCACCCGCAGGGTCGGCGTGCCCGCATCGGTGTACCAGCGCTTGAACTGGCTCAGATCGCGGCCCGAGCTGTCCTCGAAGACCTTCAGCCAGTCCTCGATCGTGCAGGCCTGCCCGTCATGACGCTCGAAATAGAGATCCAGCGCGGCGCGATAGCCATCTGCGCCCAGCAAGCGGTGCAGCATCCCCACGATCTCGGCGCCTTTCTCATAGACGGTCGCGGTGTAGAAGTTGTTGATCTCGCGGTAATGATCGGGGCGCGGCGGGTGCGAGAGCGGGCCGCGATCCTCGCGGAATTGCCGTCCGCGCAGCGAGAGGACGTCGTCGATCCGCTTCGTCGCATGGCCGCGCATGTCGCCGGTGAACTGCTGGTCGCGATAGACTGTCAGCCCCTCTTTCAGGCACAGCTGGAACCAGTCGCGACAGGTGATCCGGTTGCCGGTCCAGTTGTGGAAATACTCATGGGCGATGATACCCTCGATACGCTCGTAATCGGCGTCTGTCGCGGTCTCGGGCGAGGCGAGAACCCATTTGGAGTTGAAAATGTTCAACCCCTTGTTCTCCATCGCGCCCATATTGAAGTCATCGACGGCAACGATGTTGAAAATGTCCAAGTCGTATTCGCGCCCATAGGCCTCTTCGTCCCAGCGCATCGAGCGGTGGAGCGCCTGCAGGGCGAAGTCGCAGCGGTCCTCGTCGCCCGGACGGACCCAGATATTCGTCGCGACCTTGCGGCCCGACATCGTGGTGAATGTGCCCGAATGCGCGCGCAGGTCGCCCGCGACCAGCGCGAAGAGATAGGCGGGCTTGGGCCACGGATCGACCCATTCGGCATAGCCCTCGCGGCTCTCGACGAGATCGCCATTCGCCAGCAGCACCGGCTGGTCGCCGGTGATCGTGACGTGGAAGCGCGCCATCACGTCGGGGCGGTCCGGGTAGAAGGTGATCTTGCGGAAGCCCTCAGCCTCGCATTGCGTGCAATACATGCCTTTGGACATGTAGAGCCCTTCGAGCGCTGTGTTCTTCGACGGCGCGATCCGGGTGACGGTCTCCAGCGTGAAGGCCTGAGGCGGCAGAACATGCGCCGGGATCGTCAGGCCCGTCTTTGTCAGTTCATAGTCGTCAGGCGTCAGCGCCCGCCCGTCCACTGCGACCGAGACCAGCTCCAGATCTTCGCCATCGAGTTCCAGCGCGGCCGCCTCCTGCCGGGGCGAGAAGGAAAGACCCGCGCGCACTTCGGTCGCGTCCGGGTCGAGCGTGAAATCAAGCCGCACGGTCTCGAGGGTGAAGGGGTAGGGGCGGTAGTCGATCAGGCGCTTGGCAGGGGCGTCGGCAGCCGTCAGTTCAGCGGACATTCTTACGATATTCCTCGTTAACTTCGGGTCGTGTCACGTGGAGCGCATCCCTACCAAGGCAAGTTCGCCTTTGCGTGAGGTGCGCCTCCCGTCTCGGGCGGGGGCGATCCGGTCTGGCCTCGCTGTCCCGCAGCTGGCGGAACAGTATCTGCCCCGCTCGGGGTTTTCAAAGCGGTTTCGCGGACCGCTCGGAGAGACGCGGTGGCAGGCCGGGTGAACCTGAAGCGGGTGGGTTGCGTCACCTGAGGTGAAGGGGGCCTGTCCACCACGCAAGCGCCCGAGACCACCGGCGTCGGTACTGCTGAAAGAAATGGCGCGGCGACCGAAGCCGACCCGATCCAGCAGTGAGCTCGGTCGGGTAATGAGTGGCAGCGTTGTCCCTTGGGCGATCGGAGAGCCTCTTCTCACCCTTTCACCGTCTTAGCGTCTTCCCGCCCGCGACCGGCAATCCGCTGGACATTCACGCTCAGCGGTTTCATCTAGTACGCGACTAAGCAAACCGGGAGGGCTTAATGGCACAGCGGGTCGCACGTAACGAACTGCAGGTGGCGGTCGAACTGGCCGCCTTCATCGAGGATCAGGCTTTGCCGGGAACTGGCGTCGCGCCGGAGCGCTTCTGGGAGGGGCTGTCGGACCTGCTGCATACGCAGGGGCAGAAGAACCGCGCGCTGCTGGAGACGCGCGAGGCGATCCAGTCCAAGCTCGACGATTGGCACGCGCATCACCGCGCCGAAGGCTTTGATTTCGAAGACTATAAATCCTTCCTCAAAGAGATCGGCTACCTGCTGCCCGAAGGCGACGACTTCAAGATCGAGACGCCGGAAACCGATCCCGAATTCGCCACCGTCTGCGGTCCGCAGCTCGTCGTGCCTATCACCAATGCGCGCTATGCGCTCAACGCGGCGAATGCGCGCTGGGGCAGCCTTTACGATGCGCTTTACGGCACGGACGCACTTGGCGATCTGCCGCAGGGCAAGGGCTATGACCCCGAGCGCGGCGCGCGCGTGATCGAGCGCGCGAAGGCATTTCTCGACGAGGCGGTGCCGCTTGCAGGCGGCAGCTGGACCGGCGTGACCGCGCTGCGCGTAGAGAACGGCGTCTTCTTCGTCGAGAACGCGGTGGGCGAAACGGGGCTGGCCGATCCGGCGCAGTTCCTCGGGTTCAACATTTCCGACGAGGGCGCGCTGTCGGAGGTTCTGCTGGAAAATAACGGGCTGCATCTCGTGATCGAGATCGACCCGACCACCGAGGTCGGTCAGGCCGATCCTGCCGATATCGCCGATGTCATTCTTGAGGCCGCGATCAGCACGATCATGGATTGCGAGGACTCGGTTGCCTGTGTCGATGCCGAGGACAAGGTTCAGGCCTATGGTAACTGGCTGGGTCTGATGAAGGGCGATCTGCGCGAAAACGTCGTGAAGAACGGCGAGAAGACGGTCCGGCGGCTTGAAGGCGATTACCAGTTCACCGGCGGCGGTGGCGAGAAGATCACGCTGAAGGGCCGTTCGCTGATGTTGGTGCGCAATGTCGGCCACCTGATGACCACGCCCGCGATCCTGACCCGCGACGGCGAAGAGGCCTTCGAGGGGCTGATGGATGCGATGGTCACCACGCTTTGTGCGATGCATGACCTGAAGAAGACCGAAGGTCCGCGCAACTCGGTCACCGGCTCTGTCTATGTGGTGAAGCCGAAGATGCACGGCCCCGAAGAGGTCGCCTTCGCGACCGAGATCTTCGACAAGGTCGAAGAGGTTCTGGGCCTGCCGCGCTACACCGTGAAGCTGGGCATCATGGACGAGGAGCGCCGCACCTCGGTCAATCTCAAGGAATGCATCCGCGCCGCGAAAAACCGCGTGGCCTTCATCAACACGGGCTTCCTCGACCGCACGGGCGACGAGATCTACACCTCGATGCAGGCCGGGCCGATGCTCGCCAAGGGCGAGATGAAGGGCCAGCCGTGGATCGAAGCCTATGAGGATCGCAACGTCGATATCGGGCTCGCGTGCGGGCTGGCGGGCAAGGCGCAGATCGGCAAAGGCATGTGGGCGATGCCCGACCGGATGGCCGATATGCTCGAGGCCAAGGTCAACCATCCGCTGGCGGGCGCGAACTGCGCCTGGGTGCCGTCGCCGACGGCGGCCACGCTGCATGCCACGCATTACCACAAGGTCGATGTGAAGCGCCGCCAGCAGGAGATCGCCGCGATGAACCGCCCGGCGCGGCTCGACGATCTGCTGACGATCCCGCTCGCACGGGGCAAGAACTACTCGGAAGAGGAAATCCGCACCGAGATCGAGAACAACGCGCAGGGCATCCTCGGCTATGTCGTGCGCTGGGTCGATCAGGGTGTCGGCTGCTCGAAGGTGCCCGACATCCACGACGTGGGCCTGATGGAAGACCGCGCGACCTGCCGGATTTCCAGCCAGGCGATCGCGAACTGGCTCGAACATGGGCTGGTGAGCGAAGGTCAGGTGATGGAGGCGCTGCGCAAGATGGCCAAGGTCGTCGACCGCCAGAACGAGGGCGACCCGAACTACCGCCCGATGGCGCCCGGCTATGACGGATTCGCCTTCCAGGCGGCGTGCGATCTGTGCTTCCTGGGTACGGTCCAGCCCTCGGGATATACGGAACCGGTGCTGCATCAGCGCCGCCTGCAAGTGAAGGAGGAACGCGCATGATCACGCTCGAAAAAGCGCAGAAGATGATCGAGACCGCGCTGGCGCAAGGTGTGGAAGATGGGCTGAAACCGCTCTCGGCGATCGTGCTGGATGCGGGCGGCCACCCGCTGGCTTTCGCGCGCGCCGATGGCGCCGCGCCGGGTCGGTTCGAGATCGCGCGCGCCAAGGCTTACGGCGCGGTGATGCTGGGCATGGGCGGCAAGGCGCAGATGGCGCGGGCCGAAGCGCAGGCCTATTTCATGGCCGCGGTGAACGGCATCTATGACGGCAAGACCTGCCCGGTGCCCGGCGGCGTGCTGATCCGCGACGAGAGCGGGGCGGTGATCGGCGCGATGGGCGTCACCGGCGACACCTCGGACAATGATGCGAAAGTGGCCGTGGCCGGGATCGAGGCTGCGGGCTTTACTGCCGAGGACTGATCCTCTCGCAAGGTTCGATTTCGGGCGGCCCGGCAGGCGATGCCGGGCCGCCCGCGTCGTCTCTGCCCCCGCTTGGGCCCCGCTCTGCCCGCGCTCGGGCCATTGACGCGCCCGGCGCGCTCTGGCAGGGGAGAGCGCAAATAAGGACAATGAGAATGCACCTGTTTTCCGACATCCGCGCCGCGGTGATTGCGGCACTCGATCAGATGGTTTCCGAGGGCGCGCTGCCCGAGGGGCTGGACTACGCAAACGTCGCGGTGGAGCCGCCGCGCGATCCGCTGCATGGCGACATGGCGACCAACGCCGCGATGGTGCTGGCCAAGCCCGCCAAATCGAAACCGCGCGACATCGCCGAGACGCTGGCGGGCAAGCTGGCCGCAGATGACCGGATCGTCAGCGCCGATGTGGCCGGTCCCGGCTTCATCAACCTGCGCCTCGATCCGAAGGTCTGGGCCGATGTGACCCACGCCGTGCTGAAAGAGGGCGCGGATTACGGGCGTTCCGATCTGGGCAAGGGTGTGAAGGTCAACGTGGAATATGTCTCCGCGAACCCCACCGGCCCGATGCATGTCGGCCATACGCGTGGCGCCGTGTTCGGCGATGCGCTGGCGAGCCTGCTGGACTTCGCGGGCTACGACGTCACGCGGGAATATTACATCAACGATGGCGGTGCGCAGGTCGATGTGCTCGCCCGCTCCGCCTATGAACGCTATCGCGAAGCCTGTGGCCTCGAGCCGGAAATCCGCGAGGGGCTTTACCCGGGCGATTACCTGATCCCGGTCGGCGAGGCGATCAAGGCGAAGTATGGCGAGAGCCTGCTCGAAAAGCCCGAGGAAGACTGGCTCGAGGATATCCGCGAATTCGCGACCGAGCAGATGATGGAGATGATCCGCGGGGATCTCGCCTGCCTCGGCGTGAAGATGGATGTGTTCTCCTCCGAGAAATCGCTCTACGGGACCGGCCAGATCGAGGCGGCGCTGAAGCGGCTCGAGGATCTTGGGCTGATCTACGAGGGCGTGCTCGACCCGCCGAAGGGCAAGCTGCCCGAGGATTGGGAAGAGCGCGAGCAGACGCTGTTCCGCTCGACCGACTATGGCGATGACGTGGACCGTCCGGTGAAGAAGTCGGATGGCTCCTGGACCTATTTCGCGCCCGATATCGCCTATCACTGGACCAAGATCGAGCGTGGCTACGATCTTCTGATCGACGTCTTCGGCGCCGACCATGGCGGCTATGTGAAGCGGATGAAGGCAGCGGTCGCGGCGCTGTCGGATCGCAAGGTGACGCTTGATATCAAGTTGATCCAGCTGGTGAAGCTGTTCAAGAATGGCGAGCCCTTCAAGATGTCGAAGCGCGCGGGCACGTTTGTCACGCTGCGCGACGTGGTGGAGCAGGCGGGCGCGGATGTGACCCGCTTCCACATGCTCACCCGCAAGAACGACGCGCCGCTGGATTTCGATTTCGACAAGGTGCTGGAGCAGTCCAAGGACAACCCGGTCTTCTACGTCCAATATGCGCATGCCCGGGTCTGCTCGGTGCTGCGCAAGGCGGCGGAGGCTGGCTGGGACATGTCGGATGCGCGTCTGGCCAAGGTCGACCTGTCCGGCGACTGGCATCCGTCCGAGCTGGAACTGGTCAAGAAGATCGCCGAATGGCCGCGTCTTCTGGAGATCGCGGCGCGCGCGAACGAGCCGCACCGGGTGGCGTTCTACCTCTACGATCTCGCCTCGGACCTGCACAGCCTGTGGAACCGTGGCAATGACGAGCCGGCCCTGCGCTTCCTGCAGGATGGCAATGAGGCCGCATCGGCGGCGAAAATCGCCCTTGCCCGTGCCAGCGCCGTTGTCATTTCCGCCGGTCTTGGTATTCTTGGCGTGACCCCGGCTGAAGAGATGCGATAAACGCACGCCGCCGGGAACAGGCAAATTCCGGGTCAACCGGGCAAGGCCGGGCAACCGGCGGCGAGGCGACGAGCATGACGACCTACGACTACCGCGAGAGTGGGGGTTACGGGCATGAACACCCGCAGCCCCATTACGCGCATCCCGAAGATCCCGCTCCTGAACGTGCGCCACGAGTCGTGTCGCGATGGGTCAATGTGGCCGGCGCGCTGACATCGGTCGCGATGATCGCGGGTCTGGTGGTCTGGGGCTACAAGCTGGCGATGCGCGATCTCAACGGCGTGCCGGTGATCCGCGCGATGGACGGGCCCGCCCGGATCGCGCCCGAGGACCCGGGCGGCGAACTTGCGCGCCATACCGGTCTTGCCGTGAACGACGTCGCTGGCACGGGGCAGGCGGCGCCTGCGCCCGAGAAAGTGACGCTCGCGCCCAGCCCGGAAGGCTTCACCGACGACGACAAGCCGATGGGCGAGCTGGCGGCAGAGGCCAAGGTGGCAGGCGATGAGGCCGACGCTGCGTCCAATCCGGCCGTAGAGGCCGCGATCGCGGCGCTCGAGCCTGCTGCGCTCAATGCCGATCCCTCTCAGGTGAAGGACGCGCCCGACATTCCCGTCAAGCCCGCGCTGATGAGCCCGGCGATGCCCGAGACGCGCCCCGACGCGGTCGAGCAGGAGGCAACACCCGAGAGCGAAGCGGTCAGTGGCGTGATCCCGGCTACGGTTCCGGGCGTATCGCGCTCGCCGCGGCCGCAGACCAAGCCGATGCGCGATCAGCTTCTGGCGGCGGCGCTGGAGCAGGCGGTGACGAAGCAGATGTCGGCGGGACAGGCCGAGAAAGGTGTCGTCGATCTCGATCCGTCGGAACTGTCCGCTGGCACGCGTCTCGTGCAGCTTGGCGCCTTCGACACTGAGTCCGCCGCCAAGGGCGAATGGGACCGCATCGCCAAGCGCTTCGACGCGCTGATGTCCGGCAAGAAGCGCGTAGTTCAGAAGGCCAGCTCCGGCGGGCGCGATTTCTATCGCCTCCGCGTCGCGGGCTTTGACGATGTGACCGAAGCGCGCCAGTTCTGCGCCGCACTCGTGGCCGAGCGGCAGAACTGCATCCCGACGCAGGCGCGCTGATGGGCGTCGCCGCGATCTTCGGATGCGAGGGGACCGAGCTCTCCGCGCGTGAACGCGATTTCTTCCGCGAGGCCGACCCGTGGGGCTTCATCCTGTTCTCGCGCAACATCGACACGCCCGACCAGGTCGCCCGGCTGACCGATGCGCTGCGCGGGGCCGTGGGGCGCGATGCGCCGGTGCTGATCGATCAGGAAGGCGGCCGGGTGCAACGGATGCGCGGGCCCCAGTGGCGCGAATGGCTGCCGCCGCTGGAGCAGGCGAAGCGGGCAGGGGCGCAGGCGCCGCGCTCCTTCTGGCTGCGCTCGCGGATCATGGCCGAGGAGCTGCGTGCGGTCGGCATCGACGTGAACTGCGCGCCCACCTGCGATATCGCGGGGCTTCTGACGCATCCGTTCCTGCAAAACCGCTGTCTGGGCAAGGATGCGGCCACCGTGATCGCCAATGCTCGCGCCACCGCCGACGGACTGCTTGCGGGCGGTGTTCTCCCAGTCATCAAGCATATCCCCGGCCACGGCCGAGCGATTTCCGACAGCCACAAGGATTTGCCGGTGGTCGAGGCCTCCAAGGCCGACCTCATCGCGAGCGATTTCGCACCCTTCAAGGCGCTCTCGGATTTGCCGCTGGGCATGACCGCACATATCCGCTTCACCGCGCTCGACGCGGCCCCCGCGACGCAGAGCGCGAAGATCATCAAGATGATCCGCGAAGAGATCGGCTTCGGCGGACTCCTGATGAGCGACGATATCGGGATGGAGGCGCTGGCGGGTGGCTTCGGGACGCGCACGGCTGCCGCTCTGGCTGCTGGCTGCGATCTGGTGCTCCATTGCAAGGGCGACATGCCCGCGATGGAAGAAGTGGCGATGGCCGCCCCGGCGATGAGCGAGGCGGCAAAGACCCGCGCCGAGGCCGCGCTGGACCGGCGCTTGCCGCCCGAGACAGTTGACATGGCCGCGCTCGATGCCGAACTTGAGGCACTCTTGAGCGGCGGCATGGATGAGTGACACCGAAAATCTGTTCGACTCGCAAACGGTAGCGGATCGGCTTCAGGCCGAGGCGCTGATCGTCGATGTCGACGGGTTCGAAGGCCCGCTCGACCTTCTGCTGACGCTTTCGCGCAGCCAGAAAGTCGATCTGCGCAAGATCTCCGTGCTGCAACTGGCCGAGCAATATCTGGCCTTCGTCGACCGCGCGAAGGCGCTGCGCATCGAGTTGGCCGCCGATTACCTCGTAATGGCGGCGTGGCTCGCCTTCCTGAAATCGCGCCTTCTGCTGCCGCCCGACCCGGAGGCAGAAGGCCCCTCGGCGGAAGATCTGGCCGAGCATCTGGCCTTCCAGCTGGAACGCCTGCAGGCGATGCGCGAGGCGGCGGCGCAGTTGATGGCGCGCGACCGGCTGGGGCGCGACACCTTCGCGCGCGGCATCTCGGAAGAGGTCGAGCGCGTCCGCAAGGTCACCTATTCGGCCTCGCTGATGGACCTGATGCAGGCCTATGCGCGCATCCGCACGCGCGATGAATTCCGCCCCTATGCGTTCGATCGCACCAATGTCTTCACGATGGAGGAGGCGCTGGACCGGATGCGCGGGCTGATCGGTTTCGCGGGCGGCTGGTCGGAGCTGACCACCTTCCTGCCCGACGGCTGGACTGCCGATCCCAAACGCCGACGCTCGGCCACCGCCGCGACTTTCGCCGCCTCGCTTGAAATGGCCAAGCAGGGCCAGATCGAGCTGCGCCAGAGCGATACGTTCCAACCCATTTCGATCCGGAAGAAGACATGAACGACGAGCCGGAACAGACTGAAGAAAAAGAAGAAACCCTCTTCGCGGCGCCGCCCATCGCCGAGCAGGAGCGGATGGTCGAAGCGATCCTTTTCGCCTCTGCCGAACCGGTCCGTCTGCGCGAGATGGAAGAGCGGATGCCGCATGGCTGCGACCCCGCCGAGGCGCTCGTGCATCTGCGCAAACGCTATGAGGGGCGCGGCGTGCGCGTCGTGAAGGTCGGCGACGCCTGGGCCGTGCGCACCGCGCCTGATCTCGCCTTCCTGATGCAGAAAGAGACGGTGGAGGAGCGCAAGCTGTCCCGCGCCGCCGTCGAGACGCTCGCGATCATCGCCTATCACCAGCCCGTCACCCGCGCCGAGATTGAAGAGATCCGCGGCGTCGCCGTGTCGCGCGGCACGATCGACCAGTTGCTGGAGATGGAATGGATCCGCTTCGGCCGCCGCCGGATGACGCCGGGCCGTCCGGTCACTTTCGTCGTGACGCAGGAATTCCTCGACCAGTTCAGCCTCGAGAGCGCCCGCGACCTGCCGGGCCTCAAGGAGCTGCGCGCCGCAGGCCTGCTGGATTCGCGCCCGCTTCCGGGTGCAGGCTCGGACGACGACGAGGAGGGCGAGGAGGACGAGGCCCAGACCGGCCAGTCCGAATTGTTCGAGGATTGACAGGGGGATATCCGATGAACTTCAACCAGATCATCAACATGGTCATCCGGATGTTCCTGCGCCGCGGGATCAACTGGGGGATCAACAAGGGCGTCGGTATGGCGTCGAAGCGGGGCGGCAAGGGCAAAGCTCAGGGCCCGATGACGGCGCAGGAGCGCAAAGCCCAGCAGGGCGCGCGCGACGCGGTCAAGCGGGCGCGCAAGGCGGCGCGGATCACGCGGCGCATGTGAGGGGCTCCGGCAGCTCGCGACGCGGCAGCTTTGCGGACAAAGTTGCCATTCGCTGCGACGGCCGAACCTCCCGAAGAGGTCCGGCAAAGGGCTACCGCTCAAAGGAAATGTGAGATCAGGACGGCGCTTTCTCCAAGGTAAGATGGGGTGTGCCATCCGACGTTCTGCTGTGGCTGCACCCATCTTCGCGCAGAGTGCCACGAATGCGGGACCGCCAATTCGAGAAGCTGTCGAACCGCACCGTGTCGATCGGCTTATCCAGCGCGATTTCGACCCGGCGATGCGCGGCGGGACCCGAAAGGGCGACGATCTTTCCGCTAAAGGCTTGTCCGAGGTAGTGTCCGGTCACCCGGTCGCCCAGGGCAAGTTCCGGTGGCGCATTGCGTTGACTGAGACGGGCGTGAAGCGTGTTCCAGTCCCGCGCCCCATGTTGCCGGGCGACGAGTTCGAGAGCCTGGGCATGACTGACGGTCATACCTTGGGCCTGCAAGGCCTGACGCAGTGCCTTGGCCTGCATCTTGACGGTGTCGAGGGATGCTTGTGTCATGCGGCTTCCTTCGCGTGCGGCGTTGTGGAGATGGGCGCAGTGAGGCGGTTTCGGACGACAAGGGTTAAGGCCAGTACAAAGAGCGCGGCATCGGCGATGGGGAAGGCGAACCACAGGCCGTCGATCCCTGCCACTGCATTCAGGACAAGCAGCAGCGCGGGCGTCAGCAGCCACGGCTTGGTCAATGTGAGTGCCGCGGTCCGGAGCGGATACCCCATCGCTTGAAAATGCAAGGCGAGGACGAGGATGGGGCCGGTGACGACGTAGAGGGCCGTCATCGGCCTCAGGATCGCGGCAACTGCCGAGACGACCTCCCGGTCGTTCGAGAACATCGCGCCCAAGGGCTCGCCCAGAAAGGCTCCGGTGAGCGTCACACCAAGGCACCACAGGAACGCGCTTCCCATGGCAAGCCGCAAGGCTGCGCCCGCCCGATCCAGCCGGCCCGCGCCCGCGTTGTTGCCGGTGATGCTCTGGGTGCTCAGCGCGATCGCCATCTGTGGCAGGAAGGCCAGTCCGAGAATGCGTGTCACCACGCCGTAGGCCGCGATAAAGGTTGCATGGTTCGTGGCGGTGGTGCCGACGACGAGGAGAACCACGCTTGAAACCAAGGCCATCCCAATGAAGGTCAGGCACAAAGGGAGCCCGAGCGAGAAGATCTGCAGCCACCCCGACAGCCAGCTGTGGCGGCGGAGCGCCCCAAGGGGCAACAGGTCGCGATCGCGTTCCCGCAGGACCAGCAGCAGCGCGAGGCCGAGGGTCTGCGCGCCCACGGTGCCGATCGCAGAGCCCGCCACCCCCAATCCAAACAGCACTATCGCGATGTAGTTCGCCCCGATGTTCAGCAGATTCACGAGTACCGAGAGCATGGCGATCTGCCCTGCACGTCCCTCGTTGCGCAGGGCATCGGCGTGCAGACCCAAAGCGAACTGGATTGGCGCGCCGAGTATCAGGATCAGAAGGTAGCTCTGCGCCCCACCTGCGACCGCAGCGTTTCCGGCTGCGAGTGCGGAGATGATGACGGGCCCCACCGACAAAGCGCCTGCGATCAGCGCCGCGCTGATGGCGAGGGCCAGCCCGTGGGCACCTGCGAAGACGGCTCCAGCCTGTGTGCGGGCGCCTGCGCCCAGATGGCGGGCGAGCAAGCTCGACATGCCGCCACCGGCCAAAGTCGTCAGTGCCGTGAGCAGCATGACGACCGGAAAGGCCAGGCTGACCGACGCCAGGGCCTGCGCTCCGACGAAGCGCCCGACGAAGATCCCGTCTATGACGTTAAGCAGCCCACCCATCGACATGACCACCGCCATGGGCAGGGCATTCGACACGAACAATCGTCCGACGGGCTGTGTCAGGAGACGGTTT
The DNA here is from genome assembly GCF_002020355.1 of Thioclava sediminum. Classification (GTDB taxonomy): domain Bacteria; phylum Pseudomonadota; class Alphaproteobacteria; order Rhodobacterales; family Rhodobacteraceae; genus Thioclava; species Thioclava sediminum. The sequence goes on along the minus strand of NZ_MPZV01000005.1, from coordinate 24,177 downwards.
TCAATTGCAGTAGATGCAGGTCCAGCGGACATGGCTCACTCCTCCAGAGAGGCATTTCGGATCGGGAGGGAGCCTGCATTGCCCACCTGCGAAATGCTTCGAGGGTGAGATGTCGTCTTGTTCCGGGCTTCACCGTGACTCGCGTCCGCAGGCGGCAGGTGCCCGGCACCTACCGGCTTCTTAAGAGGGAACCCCATCAAGCGCAATAGGCCACGCAAGGTCGTGCGACCGCGCCGCCCCGAGATGCATGATTGTTACGCTATAAAGTCCAGACCCGGAGCTATGGGCTCAATCCGGACTCACCGCCCCTGACGTCGCGCCATGAAGGCCAGCCGCTCGAACAGATGCACGTCCTGCTCGTTCTTCAGAAGCGCGCCGTGCAGCTTCGGCAGCAGGCTCGCGCCTTCGCGTTTGAGGTCTTCGGGGTTCAGATCCTCAGCCAGCAGCAGTTTCAGCCAGTCGAGCACCTCGGAGGTCGAGGGTTTCTTCTTCAGGCCCGGGGTCTCGCGGATCTCGTAGAACTGGCTCAGCGCCTCGGTCAGCAAGCGGTCCTTGATGTCGGGGAAGTGGACGGCGACGATTTCGCGCATCACCTCCGGCTCGGGGAAGCGGATGTAGTGGAAGAAGCAGCGGCGCAGGAAGGCGTCGGGCAGTTCCTTTTCGTTATTCGAGGTGATGATGACGACGGGGCGGTGTTTGGCCCGGATCGTCTCGCCGGTCTCATAGACGTGGAACTCCATCTTATCGAGTTCCTGCAGCAAGTCGTTCGGGAACTCGATATCGGCCTTGTCGACCTCGTCGATCAGCAGCACGACTTTCTCGCCCGCCTCGAAGGCCTGCCAGAGCTTGCCCTTGCGGATGTAGTTCTTCACGTCGTTGACGCGCTCGTCGCCCAGCTGGCTGTCGCGCAAGCGGCTAACCGCGTCATATTCGTAAAGGCCCTGCTGTGCCTTGGTGGTGGATTTGATGTTCCACTCGACCATCTCCATCCCGAGGCTCTGCGCCACCTGCCGCGCGAGTTCCGTCTTGCCGGTGCCCGGCTCGCCCTTCACCAGAAGGGGGCGCTCCAGCGCCACGGCGGCGTTGACCGCGACGGTCAGATCGGGCGGGGCGACATAGCTGTCGGTCGATTGAAATTGCACGGGGAATACGCTCCGGTTTCGAGATCGCTGCGCAATGATCTTGCGCAAATCGTTTGCAACCTATCTGCGCCAAAATGCTGCCGCAACCCGGGCGTAAGAATTGATGAGGAAACACGCAGTCCGGGCGAATGCGGACGTGACAACACTGTGTTCTTGGGGTATTGCCTCGCCCGAGGAGAGTTGGCCGATGGCGAATGACGATCATGGTGACGCCCCCGGCACGTATGAGAGGGCAGGTATGAGAGCTGAAGTATTCCTTCCGGATGACTATCGTCCGGCCGAGAATGAACCCTTCATGAATGACCGGCAGCTGGAGTATTTCCGCAGAAAGCTTCTGGCGTGGAAGGCCGAACTTCTCGAACAATCCGCTGAAACGCTGGAAGGTCTCGCGGAATCCGCGCGCAACGTTCCCGATATCGCCGATCGCGCCTCCGAGGAAACCGATCGTGCGCTGGAACTGCGCACCCGCGACCGTCAGCGCAAGCTGGTCAGCAAGATCGACTCGGCGCTGCGTCGCATCGACAATGGCGAATACGGCTATTGCGAGAAGACCGGGGAGCCGATCTCGCTCAAGCGTCTCGATGCGCGTCCGATCGCGACGATGACGCTGGAAGCGCAGGAAAAGCACGAGCGCCGCGAACGGGTGCATCGCGACGACTGATCGCCTGCGCGCACTGCGTGTGGTGATGCACAAAACGCGCGTTGCCTTCGGGCGGGAAGGCGCGCAAAACAATTCGACACCGGCACCGCCAAGGTGCCGGTGTTCGCTTTTGAAGGAGGTCCCATGCTGATCGGGCGCAAGGTTACGGTTCTGGGTGCAGGGATCGCGGGGCTGACCGTGGCGCGGGCTCTGGCGATGCGCGGCGCGGATGTCGAGGTGCTCGAACAGGCCGAAGCGATCCGCGAAGTGGGCGCCGGGCTGCAGGTCTCGCCCAACGGGGCCGCGGTGCTGCGCGCCTTGGGGCTGGGCAAGGCGCTGGAGGCGGCGGGGCCGCGTGCCGAGGCGGTGCGGCTCGTCGATGGAGAGACCGGGAGCCAGGTGGCCAAGCTCGACATGGCGCGGCTGCGTCCCGATGCGGATTACCACTTCGTCCATCGCGCCCGGCTGATCGAGCTGCTGGCCGATGGGGCGCGCGAGGCGGGGGTGAAAATCCGCCTGTTGCAGCAGATCGAGCGGGTGGACCTGTCCGGGTCGCATCCGGTGCTGCACACCAAGCAGGGCGCCGAGATCGAGACCGACCTGCTGATCGGGGCCGACGGGCTCAATTCCAAGACGCGCGAGGCGCTTAACGGGCGGGTGGCGCCGTTCTTTACCCATCAGGTGGCGTGGCGCGCGCTTGTGCCGTGCGACGATTCCGAGCCGAAGATCGCGCAGGTCTTCATGGGCGCGGGCAAGCATCTGGTGAGCTATCCGCTGGGCCGGGGGCTGCGCAATGTCGTGGCCGTCGAGGAGCGGCATCGCTGGGTCGAGGAAAGCTGGGCGCTCGAGGATGATCCGATCAATCTGCGCACCGCCTTCGAGGATTTCTGCCCGACCGTGCGCGGTTGGCTCGATCAGGTCGAGAAGGTGAACCTCTGGGGTCTGTTCCGTCACCCGGTGGCCGAACGCTGGTTCGCGCCCGGTGTCGCGATTCTGGGCGACGCCGCGCATCCGACGCTGCCCTTCCTTGCGCAGGGTGCCGTGATGGCGATGGAGGATGCCTGGGTTCTCGCCGAGGCGCTTGCCAATTACGAGACCGACGACGTGGCCTTCGCCGCCTATCAGAAAGCGCGCTGGGATCGCTGCGATCAGATCGTGACGGCGGCGAACAAGAACGCGCGGAACTATCACCTGTCAGGGGCGCCGCGCACCTTTGGTCATCTCGCGCTGCGTGCTGCCTCGCGGTTCACGCCGGAGCGGCTGGTGGGGCGGTTCGACTGGATCTACGGGTATGACGTGACGCAGCAGGCGGGGTAGGGCGTCTCAACGGGGCTCTGGCGCGGGGCGACCAGCCCCGGGCCGCGCCCGACCCTCCCCACGGGAGGGCGCATTGGCGATGTCAGCACGGGCACGACCGACCTGCGGGCTTGCGAGATAAAGTGCCGAGCCACAAAGCGCGCAAAGCGCCAACCCGAGGCTCGGGCGCGACCCTCAGCCGCTACAGAGTCGCTGCCCCGGCCCTTCGCTTGCGCTTCGGGCGTTCGCCGGGCGTCCTTCCACTGGAAGGCCGCTTTTCCCGGCTCACCCCATCCGGAAATGCTTGGCGAGCTTCAGGCCCTGGCCCTGATAGTTCGAGGCAATGTCCTTGCCGTAGAGCTGGCGCGGCTCCTCGGCCATGCGCTCATAGACGAGGCGCCCCACCACCTGCCCATGCTCCAGCGCGAAGGGTGCCTCGTGGCAGCGTACTTCCAGTACCCCACGCGAGCCGGTGCCGCCGGCAGCGCCATGGCCGAAGCCGGGATCGAAGAAGCCCGCGTAATGGACGCGGAATTCGCCGACCATCGCCAGATAGGGCGCCATTTCGGCGGCGTGGTCGGGCGGGATCGTCACGGCCTCTCGGCTCACGAGAATATAGAACGCGCCGGGATCGAGGATGATGCGGCCATCGGAGGCGCGCACCTCTTCCCAGAAATCGCGGGCCGGGTAATGGCCGATCTTGTCGATGTCGATCACGCCGGTATGGGGTTTGGCGCGGTAGCCCACCAGATCGCCCTCGGCGGGCTTCAGATCGACCGAGAAACCCAGACCCTCGTCGATCACCGCGGGGCCATCCACGAGCGGCTCCTGCTGGTGCAGGATCTTCAGCTCGGCATCGCTGAGCGCCGCCTGACCGGCGCGGAAGCGGATCTGGTTGAGCCGCATACCGGGTCGCACCAGCACCGAGAAACTGCGCGGGCAGATCTCGGCATAGAGCGGGCCGTTATAGCCTTCGGGGATTCGGTCGAACTCGGTCCCGTCATCGGTGATCAGGCGGGTCAGCAGATCGAGCCGCCCGGTGGAGCTTTTGGCATTGGCGACCGCCGTGACGCCCTCTGGCAGCGCGAGGGTCTCCATCAGCGGCACGAGATAGACGCAGCCTTTCTCGAGCACCACGCCGTCATCGGTCAGCGCCATGCGGTGCATCTCGAAGTCATGCAGGCGGTGCGAAACCTTCTGGCCCTTGCCTGCAAGGAACGAGGCGCGCAGCCGGTACGCCACGGTGCCAAGCCGCAGATCGAGGCTCGCAGGTTGAATCTGTTCGGGGATGATGGCTGGCTCGGCGGCGATCTCACCGCGCGTGATCATGTCTTGCAGCATCGTGTCAGGCAGCACGCCGATGGTCATCCGATCCCTCCTCCGGATACACGAACGCCCACCCCGATGAAGAGGTGGGCGTTTGTCGAATTGGTCGGGCTGGCGAGATTCGAACTCACGACCTTCCGTCCCCCAGACGGACGCGCTAACCAGGCTGCGCCACAGCCCGACGAGGGGGATATAGTGCGAACCGGGCGGCGGGTGCAAGCAGTTAGTGAGAGAAATTTCACGCCAATTCGTCCGGGGTTAAGATCACTCATTCCGCCTGCGCGGAGCCATGCTGTGCGAGCCGCACCTGAAGGGCCTGCGCACGCAGGCGCAACATGCGCAGATCGCCCCGATCGGCGGGGCTCAGCCGCGCCGGATCGAGCGTGCGCAGCCCATGTAACAGCCGTGCGAGATCGGCCCGCGCGGCGATTTTCGCGGCGCGTTCCTGCGGCCCGCGATCGATCGTCATCGCCACGACAGGGGCCATCGGCTCCGGCTCGGGTTCGACATCGAGCGCCATCGGGGCCTCTGCGTCTTCATCCCACGCTTCTTCTTCCGGGGATTCGCTGGAGGCGGTCTCCGACTCGTCGAAGAAGGAAGGCTGCGACGGGGCAGGGAAGGGTGTCACCGAGCCGCCCTGATGGGCCTCAATGGGGGCGTCCTCGGCGGGGCTGAGATCGAGCAGTTCCTCGGGGCGCTCAGGAAGCGCCTCGGTCTGGGACTCGTCTTGAGCTGTATCATGCGCGCTGTCCTCGAGAGAGGCCGCCTCTTGCGGGGCTTCCTCCTGCGGCGCGATTTCTTCCAGTGCTGCCTCGGTCGACTCGGGCGTGGGCTCGCTCGGGGTCGCGTTCTGCGCCTGAGGCTCCTCTTGCGGGGTCGGGCTGTGCTGAGGCGCGGCAACCGGGGCAATCGGCTCCGGGGCGCTTTGCGTGGCCTCAATGGTCTCGCGCTCATCCTCGACGCTGACCTCGCCACGCGCAGCGACTTCGCGGATGCCTTCCTCGCGCAGGAGTTTCTGCACGCCACGGATGGTCATGCCTTCTTCATGCAGGAGATGCTTGATGCCGCCCAGAAGCGCCACATCGGCAGGCCGGTAATACCGCCGCCCGCCAGCACGCTTCACCGGTTTCACTTGCGTGAACTTGCTCTCCCAGAACCGAAGAACATGGGTCGGCGTGTCGAGAAGGTCTGAAACCTCAGAGATCGTCCGAAACGCGTCGGCGGATTTACCCATCGGCAGGACCTGTCATTTGTTATCGGGTTACTTCGAGTTGCCCGCCGCCACGCGGTCCTTCATCAGATGCGAGGGACGGAAGGACAGCACGCGACGCGGAGAGATCGGAACCTCTTCGCCGGTCTTCGGATTGCGGCCCATGCGCTTGGCTTTCTCGCGCACCGAGAAGGTGCCGAACGAGCTGATCTTGACCGTCTCTCCCTCCACGAGGGCGTCGGACATATGCTGCAGCACGCTTTCGACAAGCTGCGCCGATTCATTGCGCGACAATCCAACTTCGCGGAACACCGCTTCGCTCAGATCCATGCGCGTCAGGGTCTTCGACATCCTATCCCCCCGGATAAAGAGTTTGGCTAACAGTGACCGACCGTAATTCCCGAGTCAATATCAAGCACTTGGCGGACGGGATTGATGCGCGGGCTCACGCGCGTTTGCGCGGGTATCGCGTAAAACGAATGCAGAGAGGCCGCGCTTACCAGCGCAGGACGACCGAGCCCCATGCCAGACCGCCGCCGATCGCCTCGGTGACCAGCACCTGGCCTTCCTTGATCTGGCCGCGTTGCTTGCCGACCGAGAGGGCCAGCGGGATCGAGGCCGCGGAGGTATTGCCGTGGTCCTGAACCGTGACGATTACGCGGTCCATCGGCAGCTGCATCCGCTCGGCCGTGGCCGAGATGATACGCAGGTTCGCCTGATGCGGCACGATCCAGTCGACGTTCTCGCCCGTGAGCCCGGCCTTATCGAGCGCCTTGTGCGCGGTCTCGGCCAGTTTGGTGACCGCGTGTTTGAAGACCGCGTTGCCCTGCATGCGCAGATGGCCCGCCGTGCCGGTGGTGGAGACCCCGCCATCGACATAGAGCAGGTCCTTGTAGCGCCCGTCGGAATGAAGATCAGACGACAGGATGCCGCGATCATTCGCCGTGCCGGTGCCTTCGGCGGCCTCGAGGACCAGCGCGCCTGCGCCGTCGCCAAAGAGCACACAGGTGCCCCGGTCGGTCCAGTCCATGATCCGCGAGAAGGTTTCGGCGCCGATCACCAGCACGCGCTCTGCCTGACCCGACAGGATCAGCCCGTTCGCATTGGTCAGTGCGAAGATGAAGCCCGCGCAGACGGCCTGCACGTCATAGGCAAAGCCCGTGGTCGAGCCCAAGCCCGCCTGAACCATCGTGGCGACGGAGGGGAAGGTACTGTCGGGCGTGGAGGTCGCGACGACGATCGCGTCGATCTGGTCGACGCTCATATTCGCGTCTTCGAGCGCGGCCTCCGCGGCCTTGATCGCGAGATCGGAGGTATACTCCCCTTCGGCGGCGATGTGGCGACGCTCGATCCCGGTACGCCCGCGAATCCATTCATCCGTGGTATCGAGCGTTTTCTCGAACTCGGCGTTCTCGACAACGCGCTCGGGCAGGTAATGGCCTACGCCGCGCACCACGGATCTGATCGTCATTGGCTGCTCTCGCTTTTCTCGGCGGCTGATGGCGCGCCGGATTTGGTCTCATCCTGCCCCGAGGGAAGGGTGGTGGCAACCCGTGCGGCAAGCTTCGCGCCGAAGCCCGAGCGTGCCAGACGGGCGGCCAGTTCGATCGCGGCGGCGAAGCTGGTGGCATCCGCCGAGCCGTGCGATTTCACGACCGTGCCGTTGAGGCCGAGGAAGACGCCGCCATTGGCGCGGCGCGGATCTGTCTTGTGCCGCAGGCGCTTGAGCGCACCCATCGCGAAGAGGGCGCCCAACTTTGACATCACCGAAGAGGTCAGCGCCTCGCGCAGGAGCTCGGCCACGAATTTCGCGGTGCCCTCGCCGGTTTTCAGCGCGACATTGCCGGTGAAACCGTCGGTCACGATTACGTCGGCGCGTGCGCCGGCCAGCTCGTTACCCTCGACGAAACCCGCGAAGTCGAACTGCCCCGCCTCTTGGGCGTTGCTGATCAGCTCATAGGCTTCTTTGAGCTCGGGGCGGCCTTTGTGCTCTTCGGTGCCGATATTCAGCAGGCCGATGCGCGGACGCTCAAGTCCCAGCGCGTTGCGCGCGTAGGAGGTGCCCATCAGGGCGTAGGTCAGAAGATCCTCCGCATCGGCTTTCACGTCGGCGCCCATGTCGAGCATGACGTTCCAGCCCGCAGGCCCCCGGGAGGGCCAGAAGGAGGCGATGGCCGGACGGTTCACGCCCGGCATTTTGCGCAGCCGCATCATCGAGATCAGCATCAGCGCCCCGGTATTCCCGCAGGAGACCGCGACATCGGCCTCCTTGTCGCGCACCGATTCGATGGCCGACCACATTGAGGTGTCCTGCCCGTTGCGCAGAACCTGCGCGGGCTTGTCCTCCATCGTGACGGTTCGCTCGGCGTGGCGCAGATCGACACAGTCGCCAAGATCGTGCTTGGCGATCAGCGGTTCGAGCTGCGCGCGCGGGCCGTGGATGATGAAATGCAAATCGGGGTGAGCGCGATGCGCCTTCGCGACGCCGGCGATCGTGGCTTCGGGGCCAAGATCACCACCCATCGCGTCGACGGACAGAACGACAGCGCCGGCATTCGCCGGCGCTTTGCCCTTCTGGGCGGCTCGCATTTCTGCGGCCTTCATCTGCGATCCCGACTGCGGCTGGTCCTGCGTATCTTGCATGACGTGCGGCGCGGGTCGACGGGCTTACGCCGCGTCGTCGTCCAGATCGACCTCTTCGGTCAGAGCGACGACCTCACGGTCGGCGTAGTGACCGCAGGACGGGCAGACGTGGTGCGGGCGCTTGAGTTCGCCGCAGCTGGGGCATTCCGCCGGGTTGCCAGCGGTAAGCGAGTCGTGGGCGCGGCGCATGTTACGGCGCGAACGCGTGACTTTATTCTGAGGGACAGCCATGTCTCAACCTCGGGGTTTCGGGGGCCAGTAGCCCGTGTTTGCGGCGTTACAGCCCTGATTTTCCTTGTGGTTTCGTCACTTGGCCGAAAGCGTCTCTCGGGGTGCGAAGCCAAACGTCGAATGAGGCCGGGAACATACTCGGATTCTTTTTCCGTGCAAGCCTTTTTTCCGGCCATTTTTCAAGCGGTTTCGGGCGGTGCGAAACCGCGTCTGCCACTATGCGTCGCCCTTACCGTTTTCGCCCTTGGCAAGCAAGTCGCGCAGATTGGCAAATGGCTTCATCTGCTCGTCGCTGAGCGGCTCGGCGCCCGGCTCGGTGACCTGCGCGCCTTCCAGCTCCGCGTCTGCTGCACGCGGATAAAGCGGCAGGGCCAGCTCCATCGCCTCGAGCGCGACCACGCCGAGATTCACCGTCGTGGGCAGCGGTTCGGCGGTGTCATCCTCGGGCATTTCGACCTCTTCGGAGGTCGGCATCTCCATATCGGCGAGATAACGCCGCACGACCTCTTCGCGAATATCGGTCGTGACCGGGGCGAGGGTGATCACACAATCCTGAACCACGCGGGCCTCGAGGGTCGCGCGCAATTCCCAGTCCGAGCGCCCCTTCGGCGCAAGCTCGCCCTTGAGGCGCAGCGCCTCGACGTCGCGAATATCTGCCCAGTCGGCAATCGCCTTGAGCCGCTCTCCCTTGGCTTCGATGTCGAAGCGCGTGGGCTTGCGGCTGGGCAGATCGGCCAGCCGCATCGGCTCGCTCCAGATCGTCTCGGGGGCGGCGGGCAGGTCGGGATCGACGGGGGTCTGTGTCATGTCCGGCTCCTTGTTTTGGGTCGCTCGGTGTTGTCCTGCGACCCTTTGCATGCGCCCGAGTGCCCAATCGGCGCGCTCTAGCGCTTGAGGGCGGCGCAGTCATGATGTAAGCGTCACTAAAAGTCCGAAGTGTCAGAGGCAATAGGGGGTTGCAGGTGGGGATCGGTTCTATGATGCGCAAGGCCATGCTGTTTATCGCGTTCGGCGTGGTGCTTTTCGCGGGCGCCTGCTCTCCGATTTACCGTAACCACGGCTATGTGCCGATTGACCAAGACCTCGCTCAGATCGAGGTCGGCAAGAGCACGCGTGACGATGTCGCAGCCGCGATCGGGCGGCCCAGCTCGACCGGGCTTCTGGAAGGCTCGGGCTGGTATTACGTCGGTTCGCGCTGGAAAACCGTGACCTGGCACGCCCCTGAGGAAATCAGCCGGGAAGTCGTCGCCGTGTCGTTCAACGACAATGGCGTCGTCACCAATGTCGAACGCTTCGGTCTCGAGAAGGGTGAGGTCGTGACGCTGTCGCGCCGTGTGACCGAGAGCAAGGTCAAGGGTATCGGCTTCCTGCGTCAGCTGATGGGCTCGATCGGTCGCATCAATGCAGGTCAGGTTCTCGGCGACAACTGATCGCGGCGGGGCGGCCGGTAGCCGGCCGCCGCCATGACCCGCGAGGTCGCATGTCCCTGAGTTTCGCAAAAGGCGCCTATCAGGTCCGCGAGGCCCAAAGTCCGGATGACCGCGAGGCGGTGCTGCGCCTGCGCGCCGATGCGTTTCGGGCCGGGGCTTCCGATGCAGACCGCTTCGACCCGCTCTGCCGTCACATCCTGATTTGCGACGATCACGGACCCGCCGCTGCCGCGCGGCTTTTGCTGCTGGAGGACGGGGCGGCGCTGCCCGAGGGCTATTGCGCACAATTCTACGATCTCGCGCCGCTCGCCCAATGGGCCGGACCGATCCTCGAGCTAGGCCGCTTCTGCACCCGTCCGGGGCTGCGCGACCCGGACGTGCTGCGTCTGGGCTGGGCCGCGATCACACGGATTGCCGAGGAAAGCGGGGCCGGGTTGCTGATCGGATGTTCCTCGTTCACGGGCAGCGACTGGCAGGCGCATCGCGCAGGGCTCGCCCATCTCGCATCCCGCGCTTTGGGCCCTGCTACCTTGCGCCCCCGGCCCAAAGCGCCCGAACGCGTGGGCTATCCTGCGGCGCTGGCGGGGGAGGCCGGCGATGTCAGCGCGCTGCCGCCGCTTCTACGTTCCTATCTCGGGATGGGCGGCTGGGTGTCGGATCACGCGGTGATCGACCGCGACCTCGACACCTGTCACGTCTTCACCGCGCTGGAGATTGCCGCGATCCCTGAGGCGCGGCGACGTAGCTTGCGGGCGCTGGCGCAATAAGCCGGGCGGCAGGGCGGCTTGAGAGGGCGGAGGCCTCCGGCGGGGATATTTGTTCCAAGGGGAAGGGGGCGCGGGCGCCCATGAGGGCTGCATCGCGCATGGCCCATTGACCTTTCGCCAAGGCCCGCTTAGCTCGCGAGCATGGCACGTGCACCGCTTTTACAGCTTTCCGACATCTCGCTCACCTTCGGCGGCAATCCCGTTTTCGAAGGGCTCTCCCTCACCGTCCAGCAAGGCGACCGAGTCGCGCTGGTGGGCCGAAACGGCTCGGGCAAATCCACCTTGATGAAGGTGATGGCCGGGCTGATAGAGCCGGATTCGGGGACGCGAGTCGTGCCGCCGGGCATTTCGGTGGGCTATATGGAGCAGGAGCCTGACCTGTCGGGCTTCGCGACTTTGGGCGATTTCGCCGCCTCCGAACTGGACCCCGCCGAGGCCTATAAGGTCGAGATGGTCGCAGAGGGGCTGAAGTTCAAACCCGAGACCCTGGTCGAGACCGCCTCGGGCGGCGAGCGTCGCCGCGCGGCGCTGGCCAAGCTTCTGGCCGAGGGGCCGGAGCTGATGCTGCTCGACGAGCCCACCAACCATCTCGATATCGAGGCGATCGCCTGGCTGGAAAACCAGCTGAAGGAGACCCGCAAGGCTTTTGTGCTGATTTCGCACGACCGCGCCTTCCTGCGCGCGCTGACCCGGGCCACGCTCTGGATCGACCGCGGAGAAGTGCGCCGCAATGAAGAGGGCTTCGAAACCTTCGAGGAATGGCGCGAAAAGGCTTGGGCGGAGGAAGACGACGCCCGCCACAAACTCAATCGCAAGATCAAGGCCGAGGCGCGTTGGGCGGTCGAGGGTATCTCGGCCCGGCGCAAGCGCAACCAGGGCCGCGTGCGCGCATTGCAGGCGCTGCGCGCCGAACGCGCGGGCCAGATCAAGCGGCAGGGCGTGGCCGCGATGGAGCTCGACTCGGGCCAGCAGTCGGGCAAGCGGGTGATCGAGGCCACGGGCCTGTCCAAGCGCTATGGCGACAAGCAGATCGTGAAGGATTTCGACCTGCGCGTGCTGCGCGGGGATCGCGTGGCTTTCGTCGGTCCCAACGGTGTGGGCAAAACGACCCTTCTGAAGATGCTGACCGGCGAGGTCGCACCCGATGAGGGCGCGGTGAAGCTGGGCACGAATCTCGAGATCGCCGTCTTCGATCAGGCGAGGGCCACGCTCAATCCCGAGCAGACGCTGTGGGACGGGCTGGTGAACGACCCGGACATGGCGGTGAAGGGGCGCTCCGATCAGGTGATGGTGCGTGGCACCCCGAAACATGTCGTGGGCTACCTGAAGGACTTCCTCTTCGACGAGCAACAGGCGCGCGGCCCGATCCGGTCGCTTTCGGGTGGTGAACGCGCGCGGCTCCTGCTGGCGCGGATCATGGCGAAACCGTCGAACCTGCTGATTCTCGACGAACCGACCAACGATCTCGACGTGGAGACGCTCGATCTGCTGCAGGATCTGCTGGGCGAATATGACGGCACGGTGCTGCTGGTCAGCCACGACCGCGATTTCATCGACCGCGTCGCCAGCACGACCATCGCGATGGAAGGCGACGGGCGGGCCACCGTCTATGCGGGCGGCTGGTCGGATTATCAGGCGCAGAAGGCCGAGTCCGCGCCGGAGGCCAAGCCCACGCCGAAGAAGGATGCGCCCAAGGCAGAGGCGAAACCCGCCGCGCCCCAAAAAGCTGCGCCGAAGAAATCCGGCCTCAGCTTTACCGAGAAACATCGGCTGGAGGAGCTGCCAGGCGTGATCGAGAAGCTCGAGCACGAGATTTCGAAAATCAACGAATTGCTCGCCGATCCCGATCTCTTCACCCGCGAGCCTGTGAAATTCGTCAAGGCCACCGAGATGCTGAGCGACCGCCAGTCGGCGCTCGACGCAGCCGAGGTCGAATGGCTCGAGCTCGAAGAGAAGGCGCAAGAGGCCTAGACCCTTCGCCCGCGGCGCGGTCGGATGCCTCCGGCGGGGATATTTGATCCAAGCCGAAGGGGAGGGCATTCTTTTTCGGATTGGCAGAAATATCCCGGGGGCTGGCGGAGCCAGCGGGGCAGAGCCCCTCTGACGGGGCAATAAGGAGGGGCGCATGACCAAGCGAACGGGGGCCAAGCGGACGGGACCGCTCAGCAGGCTGCGCATTGTCGAGATTTCCGGGCTGGGGCCGACGCCGTTTGCGGCGATGTGTCTGGCCGATTTCGGGGCCGAGGTGATCCGCATCGCGCGGCCCGGCTCGGGCGGGGCCGAGAACCATGTGTTGGGGTTGGAGGTCGACGTGCTCGACCGGGGCCGCGACGTGGTGGAGCTGGATCTCAAATCCGACGCCGGGCGCGAGGCGGTGCGCACGCTGATCGCCCGCGCCGATGGGGTGATCGAAGGGATGCGGCCAGGCGTGATGGAGCGGCTTGGGCTGGGGCCTAACGATTTCCCCGATCATCCGGCGCTGGTCTATGGAAGGATGACCGGTTGGGGGCAGGAGGGGCCGCTTGCGCAAACAGCCGGGCATGACATCAATTACCTGTCTCTGACCGGGGCGCTGCATGCGATGGGTGGAGAGGCACCTGCGATCCCGCTCAATCTTCTGGGCGATTTCGGCGGTGGCGGAATTTATCTGGCCTTCGGGATGCTGGCGGCGCTGTGGCGCGCGCGAGAGACCGGGCGGGGGCAGGTCGTCGATTGCGCGATCACCGACGGGGTGGCGCATCTGATGGCGATGATCACCGGGATGGCCGGGCAGGGGGCGTGGACGGATCGGCGGCAGGCGAATCTGCTCGACGGGGCCGCGCCGTTCTACACGGTCTACGAATGTGCCTGCGGCGGGCATATGGCGGTGGGCGCGCTCGAGCCGCAATTCTACGCGGCACTGATCGCGGGGTTGGGATTCGCGCCCCAGGACTTGCCTGAGCGTGAAGCCCGTGCGAATTGGCCAGCCTTGCGTAACGCTTTTGCTGAGCGCTTCGCGACTCGCAGCCGGGATGACTGGGCCGAGGTCTTCGCGGGCAGCGATGCCTGCGCGACGCCGGTGCTGTCGATCGCGGAGGCCATCGCGCATCCGCAGAACGCCGCGCGGGAGGCGTATGTCGACCTCGACGGCATCGCCCAGCCTGCGCCCGCGCCGCGCCTCTCGGCGACGCCGGGGCAGGCGGGTGCGCAGGGGCGAAGGCTCTCTGCGGCGGAGGCGCTCGCCCGCTGGAGCGATTGCGGATAAAACCTCGTTTTTCCTTGACAGATGGGGGCTGATCCCCGATATCGGCCCGACCCGGCGGAGAGTCTTCTTTCCGCCGGGCCTCGTTTTTGCAACTTCGCTCCCATGAGGAGCGCGCAGTCCGACGGCGGGCCGACAGGTCCAACGAACTCCGATCAGGGGCCACAGGGCGCGGATGAAGAAAAGGAAAGACCCATGTTTGCGGTCCTCAAGACCGGCGGCAAGCAATACAAGGTTCAGGCGGGCGATCTGCTCCGCGTGGAACTGCTCGCAGCCGAAGCTGGCGATAAAGTCCAGTTCAACGAGATTCTGATGGTCGGCGGCGACAAGCCCCAGTTCGGCACCCCGCTCGTCGAAGGTGCGGCCGTGCAGGCGGAAGTCATCGACAACATCAAGGCCGACAAGGTGATCACCTACCACAAGCGTCGTCGTAAGCACTCGTCGCAGCGTACCCGTGGTCACCGTCAGCAGCTGACCCTGCTGCGCGTCACCGACGTCCTCGCCACCGGCGGCGACAAGTCGGGCGTGAAGGAAGCCGTCGGCACCGCGATCGCACGTCGTGCAGCGCATGGTGGCAAAGGCGAAGCCGCTCCGGACAAGCCCGCCAAGGCCGCTGCTGCTCCGAAAGCCGCGCCGAAGGCTGATGCCGCCGTCGCGGAAGCGGACGATCTGAAGGTCATCACCGGTCTCGGCCCGGCGGCCGAGAAGAAGCTGAACGAAGCTGGCATCACCACCTACGCTCAGCTCGCTTCGGTCGATCCCGAAACCTTTGAAGCTACCAAGGTCAAGCCCGACTGGGTCGAGCAGGCCAAAGAGCTCGCGAAATAAGGAGAGACACCCATGGCACACAAGAAAGCAGGCGGTTCATCCCGTAACGGCCGCGACTCTGCGGGTCGTCGTCTTGGCGTGAAACTGTTCGGCGGTCAGGCTGCGATCCCGGGCAACATCATCGTGCGTCAGCGCGGCACCAAGTGGTGGCCGGGTGAGGGCGTCGGCCTCGGCAAGGATCACACCATCTTTGCAACGGCTGAAGGCCGCGTCACCTTCCATAAAGGCCTCAAGGGCCGCACCTTCGTATCGGTCCTCCCGGCTGCGGAGGCCGCCGAGTAACCCGACCGACGAAAGTGTCACAAAATCGGGGGATCGGCTGAAAGGCCGGTCCCCTTTCTCGTTGCACTGCAGCACGCAAATGTTTGCAAACGCGGCGAGAAAATTTACCGGGTCGGGGGATGTATCGTCATCCTACTGTCCTATTTATTTACTAGGACCGCACGGCAGGAGGAGCCGCCGGTTCGTCCGCGTTTCGAGGAGGAGCGCCCATGTACCAGGAGACGATTTCCACCCAACCCGTGATCGAAACGGAGCGCTTCGTGCTGCGCCCGCTGCGGCGTTCGGATGCCGGTCTGATCGAGATGTATTCCGGCGATAAACGTGTCGCCGAAGGCACTCGCGCGATCCCGCATCCGCTGCCGCCCGGCACGGCCGAGAATTTCATAACGCGCGCACAGGCCGAAGACCGCGTCGAAGACGTCTGGGCGATCGATGGCTCGCGTCATGGCATGGGCGAGCTTCTGGGTGTCGTCTCGCTGACCCGTCTCGACGACGACCAGTCCGAGATCGGCTATTGGGTTGGACCGGGGTTCTGGAATACGGGCCTCGCCTCCGAAGCGGTCGCCGCCATCATCGAGGCGAACCCGCACAAGTCCCGCACTCTCTTCGCCGAGGTGTTTCAGGACAATCCGGGCTCGGCCCGTGTCCTGACCAATTGCGGCTTCGAGTATCTGGGCGATGCAGAAAGCTGGTCGCTCGCGCGCGGTCGCCATGTTCCGACTTGGACCTATCTGCGCAAGATGTAACGCAGGCCGAGAGCGTGGACGGGAGGGCGCTGCCCTCCCGAACCCTTCCGGGATATTTGGGCCAAGAGGAAGATGCACCGGATCGACACGCCGCGCCTTGTCTTGCGTCCCCTGACTTCGGAAGATGTCGATGCGATCACGCGTGCCGCGAATGATTTCGAGGTCGCGCGCTGGCTCGCGAAGATGCCGTATCCCTACACCAGAACCGATGCCGAGGCATTCGTCGCCGCCAATCGCGAGAATTTCGGGCGAGTCTGGGGAATCACGCGACAAGGCGATTTTTGTGGAGTGATCGGAAAGGTCGGCGCATTCGGCTATTGGTTGGGCCGGGATCATTGGGGCAATGGCTATGCCACCGAGGCCGGCCGCGCCGTCATCGCTGTGCATTTCGACGCCCCGGACGCGCGGCCGCTAGTGGCGGGGTATTTCGAAGGCAATCACCGGTCGCGCGGGGTGCTCGAAAAGCTCGGATTTCGCGCCAATGGCGAGTCGCTTCAGGAAAACCGGGCGCTGGGGCGCAAGCTCCGGCACTTCGACATGATCTGCGAGACCCCGCCGCGCGACCCGCATTCCCCTTCCTCTTGGTGAAAATATCCCGGGGGTGTGGGGGCCGCGCCCCCACGCGGCGCTTGATCCTGCGCGCGCGGGCAGCTATCCCGGCGCCTTGATGAAAGGGGCCTGACCATGAAATTCCTCGATCTCGCCAAGGTCTATATCCGCTCTGGAGGCGGCGGCGCGGGCTGCGTCTCGTTCCGGCGCGAGAAATATATCGAATTCGGCGGCCCCGATGGCGGCGACGGCGGCAAGGGCGGCTCGGTCTGGATCGAGGCGGTCGAAGGGCTCAACACCCTCATCGATTTCCGTTACCAGCAGCATTTCTTCGCAAAAACCGGCCAGCACGGCATGGGCAGCCAATGCACCGGCAAGGACGGCGATGACGTCGTGCTGAAAGTGCCGGTCGGCACCGAGATTCTCGACGAGGATCAGGAGACACTGATCGCCGACATGACCGAGGTGGGTCAGCGCGTGCTGCTCGCCAAGGGCGGCAATGGCGGCTGGGGCAACCTGCATTTCAAATCTTCCACGAACCGAGCGCCGCAACGCGCGAATCCCGGTCAGGAAGGTGTCGAGCGCACGATCTGGCTGCGCCTGAAGCTGATCGCGGATGCGGGGCTTCTGGGTCTGCCCAACGCGGGCAAGTCGACTTTCCTGGCTGCGACCTCGAACGCGCGGCCCAAGATCGCGGATTATCCGTTCACGACGCTGGTGCCCAATCTTGGCGTTGTAGGTATCGACGGGCGCGAATTCGTGGTGGCCGATATTCCGGGGCTGATCGAAGGCGCCTCCGAAGGGCGGGGGCTGGGCGATCAGTTTTTGGGCCATGTCGAGCGCTGCTCGGTGCTGCTGCATCTGGTGGATGGCACGGCGGAGGACCCGGTCGAGGATTGGCGCACGATCATCGGCGAGTTGGAGGCCTATTCGGAAATCCTCGCTCAGAAGCCGCGCGTCACCGTGCTCAACAAGATCGACGCGATTGACGAAGAGACGCTGGCCGAGCGCAAGGCGGAGCTGGAAGAGGCGTCGGGCGGGCGCGTGATGCTGATGTCGGGCGTGTCGAAGAAGGGCGTGCCGGATGTGCTGCGCGCGCTTTGGGCGGAGATCGCCAAGGACAAGCCGAAGCCGGAGGACGAGGGCGGAGCATGGCAACCGTGAGCGCGCCCGCTCTGGCGCAGGCGAAGCGTCTGGTGATCAAGATCGGATCGGCGCTTCTCGTCGATCAGAGCGGATTGCGTGCGGATTGGCTGCGCTCGCTG
Source organism: Thioclava sediminum (assembly GCF_002020355.1). Lineage (GTDB taxonomy): Bacteria > Pseudomonadota > Alphaproteobacteria > Rhodobacterales > Rhodobacteraceae > Thioclava > Thioclava sediminum. The sequence continues at coordinate 6,581 of NZ_MPZV01000005.1, read as the reverse complement.
GCCGCCGATGTGGCGGCTTTGCGCGCCCGCGGCACGGGTGTTGTGATCGTCTCCTCCGGCTCGATTGCGCTGGGGCGTCGGGTGCTCGGTCTCGCGGGCGGCACGTTGCCGCTGGAGCAGAGCCAGGCCGCGGCGGCGGTGGGGCAAATCCGCCTCGCGCGGGCCTATGAGGAAGTGCTGGGGCCGCATGATGTGAGCACCGCGCAGGTTCTGGTGACGCTGGAAGACACTGCGGACCGTCGCCGCTACCTCAATTCGCGCGCGACGCTGGAGACGCTGCTGAGCCTCGGCGTCGTGCCCATCGTGAACGAAAACGACACGGTCGCGACCGACGAGATTCGCTTCGGCGACAATGACCGGCTGGCCGCCCAGATCGCGGTGACGATCGGGGCGGATCAACTGCTCCTGCTGTCCGATGTCGACGGGCTCTACACCGCGAACCCCAAGACCGACCCGAGCGCCGAGCATCTGCCGGTGATCGAACACATCACCCCCGAGATCGAGGCGATGGCGGGCGATCCCGTCTCGGGCCTCTCGAAGGGCGGGATGAAGACGAAACTGCTGGCCGCGAAGGTTGCGGTGGCGGGCGGCTGTGCGATGGCGATCGCAGAAGGCTTTGCCGAGCATCCGGTGGCCGCACTGGAGCAGGGCGGGCGCTGCAGCTGGTTCCTGCCCGAGGGCGACCCGCAGGCGGCGCGCAAACGCTGGATCGCGGCGATGAAGCCGCGGGGCGAGCTCTTCGTCGATGAGGGGGCCGCCAACGCGCTGCGTTCTGGCAAGTCGCTGCTGCCCGCAGGGATCACCAAGGTCGTCGGGCGCTTCGGGCGCGGCGATCCGGTCACGATTGCGGGGCCGGATCGTGCGGTGCTGGGTAAAGGGCTCGTGCGCTATACCGGTGACGAGGCGCGGCTGATCGCGGGGCACCGCTCGGGCGAGATTGAGGAGATCCTCGGCTATCCCGGCCGCGCGGCGCTGATCCATCGCGACGATATGGTCGTGGGCTGAGCGGGTTTACTCCGCCCCCTCATTCGGCCCAGTCCGGCTTGCGCTTCTCGATGAAGGCCTGCACGCCTTCCTTCGTATCACGCCAGAGCATATTCTCGACCATCACCGCGGCCGTGTGCTCATAGGCCTGCGCGAGGTCCATATTGGCCTGATCATAGAAGGCGCGCTTGCCGATCTTCACGGCGGCGCCCAGCTTGCCTGCGATGGTCTGCGCGAGCTTCTCGGTCTCGGCGCCAAGCTCCTCATGCGGCGCGATGCGATTGACCAACCCGACCTCGCGGGCGCGGGCGGCATCGATGAACTCGCCGGTGGTGAGCATCTCGAAGGCCACCTTGCGCGGCACGTTACGCGACAGCGCCACCATCGGGGTCGAGCAGAACAGCCCGATATTCACCCCGTTCACCCCGAACCGCGTGCCCTCGGCCGCCACGGCGAGATCGCAGGACGCGACCAGCTGACAGCCGGCGGCGGTCGCGATGCCATGCGCCTCGGCGATCACCGGCTGCGGCAGGGCTGGGATCATCTGCATAACCTCGGCGCAGCGGAAGAAGAGATCGGCGAAATAGGCGCGGCCCTGATCCTCGGCTTCGCGCCCGCGCTGCATCTCCTTGAGGTCATGGCCCGCGCAAAACGCTTTGCCCGCGCCGCGCAGCACCACGACCTTCACGCCGGTATCCTCGGCCAGCTCGGAAAACCGCGCCTTGAGCGCCGCCAGCATCGCATCGGACAGCGCGTTGAGGCTGCCGGGGCTGTTCATCGTCAGATGCGCCACCGCGCCATTATCCTCGCGGATCACCAGATCGGTCATTGAAACTCCTCCTCTTTGGCGAAACTCTAGGGGCGAGCGAGGGACAAGAAAAGGGGAGGGCGCATGGCGCTGGCAATGGATCGCGGCGAGCTCGCGGAATTTCTCGACGAGGCGTTTCCGCAGGTGAAAGGCGACTTCGCGATCGACGCGCTCGATGAGGACGAGCTCGTGGTGCGCCTGAAGGTGGAAGAGCGCCATTTGCGGCCCGGCGGCACGGTCTCGGGGCCGAACATGTTCGCGCTGGCCGATGTCGGGATCTATATCGCGATCCTCGCGCGGATCGGGCGCGTGGCGCTGGCGGTGACGACGAATGCGAGCATGGATTTCATGCGCAAGCCCGCCGCTGGGGCCGACCTGATCGCGAAGATCCGGGTACTCAAGCTGGGCCGCGTGCTCGCGGTAGGCGATGCGCTGATCTATTCGGAGGGCGACGACCGGCCCGTTGCGCGCGCGAGCATGACTTATTCGATCCCGCCGCGGGCGATGGGGTAGGGGTGCTACGCTCTATGCGCTTTCGCCTTGGTTTAAATATCCCGGGGGAGGCGCGAATGCGCCAGGGGCAGAGCCCCCAACCCGGCCCAACATCACGTCAAGAGATGGGGTATTTTGATACCTAATTTTTACCGTATTGTTTTTGCTGGAAAAATTCCGAAACGATGCACTTGAAAACGCGTCCGGAATCGCGCAAAAGCCCGCATCAGAATTCGAAATACCCCACAAGGGCAGATCACAGATGAAAACCTACACCGCAAAACCCGCGGAGATCGAGAAGAAATGGGTCATCATCGACGCTGAAGGCGTCGTGCTGGGCCGTCTCGCGTCGATCGTCGCAATGCGTCTGCGTGGCAAGCACAAGGCCACCTTCACGCCGCACATGGACATGGGCGACAACGTCATCGTCATCAACGCCGACAAGGTGCAGATGACCGGCAAGAAGCGTGACGACAAGACCTACTACTGGCACACCAACCACCCCGGTGGGATCAAGTCGCGCACCGCGCGTCAGATCCTCGAGGGCGCGCATCCCGAGCGCGTGGTTATGAAGGCGGTCGAGCGCATGATCTCGCGCAACCGTCTGGGTCGTGCACAGATGGCGAACCTGCGTGTCTACGCTGGTGCCGAGCATCCGCACGAAGCGCAACAGCCTGAAGTTCTCGACGTCAAGTCGATGAACAAGAAGAACACCCGGAGCTGATCATGGCCGACGATATCAAGACCCTCGACGATCTGAAATCGGTCGTGACCGGCTCGGACAACGCTGGCGCCACCGAAACCGAAACCTCCACGCCCCGTGAGCCCGTGCGCGACGCGCAAGGCCGCTCCTATGCCACCGGCAAGCGTAAAGACGCGGTCGCCCGCGTCTGGGTCAAGCCGGGCACCGGCAAGGTCGAAGTGAACGGCAAGGCGATGGACAAGTACTTCGCGCGTCCCGTGCTTCAGCTGATCGTGAACCAGCCCTTCGGCGTGGCGAACGTGGACGGCCAGTTCGACGTCTACGCGACCGTCGCAGGCGGCGGCCTCTCGGGCCAGGCCGGTGCAGTCAAGCACGGCATCTCGAAAGCGCTGCAGCTCTACGATCCCTCGCTGCGTCCGGCTCTGAAAGCCGCAGGCTTCCTGACCCGCGACTCGCGCGTTGTGGAACGTAAGAAATACGGTCGTGCGAAAGCCCGTCGTAGCTTCCAGTTCTCGAAGCGCTAAACTTCGCGAGATACGATTTGGAAAGCGGCTCCCATTCGGGGGCCGCTTTTCGTTTGGGGCTCCGCCCCCGGCGCCCCCGATCTTTTGCCCGCAAAAAGAAGAAGGCGCCCCGTTCGGAGCGCCTTCGAGCATCTTCGACCTGCGAGGGGCAGGGTTTACTCCGCCTCGTCCATCTTGGCGGCGTTGAGCAGGGCGTAATTCTGCGCGCCCACGCGGTCGTAGAGATCGAGCTGCGTCTCGAGGAAATCGACATGGCCTTCCTCATCCGCGATCAGTTCCTCGAACAGATCCTTCGAGACGTAATCGCGTACGCTTTCGCAATGGTCGCGCGCCTCGCGATAGAGGGTCAGCGCGTCATGCTCTCCTGCGAGGTCGCATTCAAGCGTCTCGCGCGGGCCTTCGCCGATGCGCAGCGGGTCGAGTTTTTGCAGGTTCGGATGGCCTTCGAGGAACAGGATGCGCGCGATCAGCTTGTCGGCGTGATGCATCTCCTCGATGGATTCCTCGCGCGATTTCTTCGCCATCGCGGCAAGGCCCCAATCCTCCTGCATCCGGAAGTGCAGCCAGTATTGCGAAACGGCCGTCAATTCGCTGCGCAGAGCTGCGTTGAGATAGTCGATAACCTTAGCGTCGCCCTTCATGTCGTCTTCCTTCCATTGGTGCCTGTCTCAGCCCGGTCAGTTCGACCGGCACTTTCAAATTGGTATTCTTGCGCATCGTGGAAAGAAAGAGCGGCATGCATCCGCCGCAATCGGCCCGCTTCCCGAGTGCGTGATAGATCTTGCCCGGGGTGATGATCGTATTCGGGTCCGAGGCTCGCATCCAGTCGATGGCGGCGTGGATGTCGCGATCTGTGATGGTCTGACAATGGCAGATGATCATGGTCGTGCGCCCTGTTTCCGGGGAGGGGGATTCCTGTCCGCCTATAGGTGAGTAGTTTTGTCGGAAATGTCAATCCGACAGAAAGAGTCGGAGATAGGGCCGCCCTCCGGCGTCCGTTTCCCGCCCCGTTTCCATCGCCGCGCAACTGGGGTAAGCACGGGCAAACAGTTCAAGAGGCCCGTATGTCCGTCTCCATGCTCTCCACCTTCGTCAAACCGATGCATCCCGAAGGGCGCAAGTTCGTTGCCATCTTCGCGGGCATCACTTTCATCCTGTTCCTGATCTGGGAGCCTCTGGGCTGGATCGGGGTCGGGTTGACCGTCTGGTGCTATTACTTCTTTCGCGATCCGCCGCGGGTGACGCCCACCCGCGAGGGGCTGATGGTCTCGCCCGCCGATGGCGTGGTCTCTCTGCTGGAGCCGGCTGTGCCGCCGGCGGAGCTGGGCCTTGGCGACAAGCCGATGACCCGCGTCTCGGTCTTCATGTCGGTCTTTAACTGCCACGTGAACCGGCTGCCCTGCGCGGGCCGGATCTCGAAGGTCGCCTATCGCCCCGGCAAATTCCTCAATGCCTCGCTCGACAAAGCGAGCTCGGACAATGAGCGCAACGGGCTTGCCGTGACGCTGCCCGACGGGCGCCAATACGGGGTGGTGCAGATCGCAGGGCTGGTGGCCCGGCGCATCCTGTGCTGGTCGAAGGAAGGCCAGAGCCTGATGACCGGCGAGCGCTTCGGTCTGATCCGGTTCGGCTCGCGTCTCGACATCTACCTGCCCGAAGGGGTGAACCCGCTCGTCTGCATCGGCCAGAACATGGTCGCGGGCGAAACCGTGATCGCCGATCTCGAAAGCACGGAACAAGCGCGCTCCGGCGGCATTCGGTAAGAGAGGCTCGAGGAGGGCGCGATGAAAGACCACGAACTCGACCCGCATGAAAAGGATCGGTTGCCGTTTCTGCAGCTGGTGCCGAACCTCGTCACGATTGCCGGGATGGGGCTGGGCCTGACCTCGATCCGTTTCGCGATGGATGACCGGTTCGAGAGCGCGGTGGTGCTGATCCTGCTCGCGGCGCTGATCGACGGGATGGACGGGTTGCTCGCGCGGCGACTCAATGCGTCCTCGGATTTCGGAGCGGAACTCGACAGCCTGTCCGACTTCCTCTGCTTCGGGGTCGCGCCGGGGCTTCTGCTTTATCGCTTCGCCCTGGGGGAGACGCACGCTTTCGGCTGGGTCTTCGTGCTGGTCTATACCGGTGCTGCCTGTCTGCGCCTTGCGCGGTTCAACGTGATGCGCGCCGAGCCCGAGTCGATGCGCCACTTCACAGGTGTGCCCGCACCCGCAGGGGCAGGGCTCGCGCTATTGCCGATGTTCATCAGCTTCGCCGATCTCGGCGATGCGCGTGCGGTGCCGGTGGTCGTGGCGGTCTGGCTGGGCTTTGTCGGTCTGCTGATGATCTCGCGGATCAAGACCTTCTCGCCCAAAGCGATGCGCATTCCGCGCCGCGCGGTGGGTGTGCTGCTGATCGGCACGGTCATCGCGGTGGGGATGGTCTTCACGCGGATCTGGCTGCTGATGGTGATCCTGGCTGCGATCTACGCGGTGATGCTGATCCCTGCGATCTGGAAAGCGCGCGGGAGAATTCTGCGCGCCTGACCTCGCGCCCTCTTCAACACTGCCGAACGCCGCTCCTCCGGGGGCGGCGTTTGCGATTCCAGGGAGGTGTGAGGGCAGGGGAGGCGATTCACCGAAAAGAAGGGGGCGATTCACCCGGTCATCAGGGCGATTTCGGGTGATTTGCGCGAAACGGAATCGGGTGACCCCGGGGCAGTATCGAGCGATTCCGTGTCTGCCCATCGGCCCCAAGCCCATCCCCTTTGCTTTTCGCCGCTTTTTTGACCAAGAAAATAAGGGTATCGAGAAAAAAGTGACGATCAGATGAAAAAACCTGTTGCGGACCCCGGTCGCTATGCGTAGAACGCCTCTCACCGAAGCGGCACACACCGCAACGGGGCGCCGGAAGGGCCAGCAACGCTGACACGGACGGCAACGAACACTACTGAGGTTTGAGGGCGGGCTGCGCTACAAAGTAAGCGCTTCCGGTTCTTTTTGGCCTCACGCTCTTTGACATTGATAGATATCTGAAGAGATATGCGGGCGGTTTGGTCGATGATCGATGCGGACCGGAGCATATC
>NZ_MPZV01000004.1 GCF_002020355.1 Thioclava sediminum | reverse complement strand
GATATGCTCCGGTCCGCATCGATCATCGACCAAACCGCCCGCATATCTCTTCAGATATCTATCAATGTCAAAGAGCGCGGAGACAAAATCAACCGGCCTCGCCTCAATCCCTTGGGGCGCGCCTGCCAACCGTATCTCCAAAATTTCCTTCGCCTTCAGTCTCTTGCGATCCCTTCCGGCGCCCCGTTGCGGTGTGTGCCGCTTCGGTGAGGCGGTATTTACGGATCACTCCGCGGAGTCGCAAGTGCCTTTTTCGAAAAACTGTCACTTTTCTCGAAAGAACTCACCAAACCACTGAAATCGCTACGCTTTAGATCGCACCGCAAAGGCACCCAATTCACACCAAACCAGCGCAGGGAAGAATCTTGCGCAAATCACCCACCCCCGCGAAACCTCCTGAGGACCATGCCCCAAGGGCAGCACACCAAACCAACCGAGTCACCAGCGAAATGAACGGAATCGAACAGCTATCAAAGCGAGGAAGACGCCAAGCCAGAGCCAACCCTCGCTGGAAATCACCTTCATCTGCCAGAGGTAGTGAATCACGCCGAGCGCCACGGCCGGGTAGACCAGCATGTGAATCCGCCGCCAGTTTTTCCCCAACTTGCGGATCGAGGCATTGTTCGAGGTCACCGCCAAGGGGATCAGCAGCACAAAAGCCGTGATGCCGAAGAAGAGGTAGGGGCGCTTGATGAGATCCGCCGCGGCTTGTGCCCAGAGCATCCCCATATCCAGCACTACCCAGGCGATCAGGTGCAGCGCCACATAGAAGAAGGCCAGCAAGCCAATCGCGCGGCGATACTTGATCAGGTTAATGCCAAGGAATCGGCGCGCCGGTGTGATGGCCAATCCGCCGATCAGGAACCACAGGGCGATCTTGCCCAGCCGATGCTCGATCGCTTTCACGGGATCGACGCCGATGCCGCCGGTCAGTGTCAGCCAGACCACCCATGCCAGCGGGATCAGCCCCGCCAGATAGACGGCCCAGCTAGGCACGCGCCGCAGTGCGGTGTTGATCGGGGCGGAGAGGATTGCGCTGATCATCAGTAATACTTCGCGAGGTCCATGCCCTTGTAGAGCTGCGCGACCTCGTCGCCATAGCCGTTGAACATCAACGTCTCCTGACGGCCGGCAAAGAGGCCCGCACCCACGCGGCGTTCGGTGGCCTGCGACCAGCGCGGGTGATCCACTTTCGGGTTCACATTGGCATAGAAGCCGTATTCACGCGGCTGCAGCTGATTCCACGTCGTCGGCGGCTGCTTATCGGTCAGCGAGATCTTCACGATGCTCTTGATCGACTTGAAGCCATATTTCCACGGCACGATCAGACGGATCGGCGCGCCGTTCTGGTTCGGCATCTCTTCGTCGTAGAGACCGGTCGCGAGAATGGTCAGCGGGTTCATCGCCTCGTCGATGCGCAGCCCCTCGACATAGGGCCAGTCGATACCGCCCTGCTTCTGCCCCGGCATCTGCTCGGGACGGTAGAGCGTCTGGAAGGCCACGTATTTCGCGGACGGCTGCACGCCCACGCGGTTCAGAAGACTGGACAGCTCGAAGCCGATCCACGGCACGACCATCGACCACGCCTCCACACAGCGGAAGCGATAGATGCGCTGCTCGAGCGTTACGGGCTTGAGAATATCGTCGAGCGGATAGGAGCCGGGCTTGTCGACCATCCCGTCGATCTCGATCGACCACGGGTCGGTGACCAGTTGGCCCGCATATTGCGCGGGGTCCGACTTGTCCCAGCCGAACTCATAAAAGTTGTTGTAGGAGGTGATCTCCTTGAGGGTGTTCGGCTTGGCGTCGGTCGAGAATTTCGAGGGCTTGGCGTCGATGCTGGCAAAGCTGGGGCCGGCAATCGAGCCAAGCGCCATCGCCCCCGCGCCTGCCATGATTTGGCGGCGGTTCAGGAAGTCGGCCTTCGGCGTCACATCGGCCCAGCTCGGATCGTTCGGTCTTATCTTGCGCATGGAAATCTCCTCTCTGCCCCTACATATGGGGCGGTGCCCGTCGCGTACACTTCGGAGCTTACAGCGACATTGTTACCTCTAGGCACGTATAAAAATACGCGCCAGTATCGAGACTGGATCAACGGACGGCGCAAAGTCGTCCGATCGGGAGACAAGGGAGAGAGAGATGAAACGCTTCATCGGCGCCGCACTCGCGGCGGTCATCACAGTGGGGGCGAGCGCGGCAACGGCCGAGGACGCCCATACCTGGACCACCGAAGACACCTTCGACAACGTCACCTTCGCAGTGCAGAACGCAATCATCGGCGCGGGGCTCGTGGTGGATCACGTCAGCCATACTGGCGACATGCTGGAGCGCACGAAAGACGCGGTCGGCAGCACCAAGACGCTGTTCACCGGCGCGGACGTGTTCTCCTTCTGCTCGGCGCAAACGTCGCGCGAAGTGATGGAGGCGGATATCGCCAACTTCCAGTACTGCCCCTACACGATCTTCGTCTACCAGACGCCCGAGGACACGGATCACGTGACGGTGGGCTTCCGCTCCTATGACGAAGAGTCGATGCAGCCGGTGACCGATATGCTGACCGGGATCGTCAAAGACGCGCTGATGCTCGACTGACGGATATATAGCTCGCGTGCGCACCCGCGCGCGCGAGCACAGCAGCTCAGCTCGCGCCGCGCTCGGCCCGGGCCTCCAGCTGGCTCTTGCGCACATGGCGGATCACCTCGACCAGCAGCGCGGTCAGAAGACCCACATTCAGCAGCCCGTTCGCCGCCGCCATCCCGCCAAGGATGCGCCATTGATGCGAAAGCAGGATGTCGCCGTATCCCAGCGTGGTGAAGCTCACGAGCGAGAAGTAGACCGACTGCTCCATCGTGTTGAACACGCCCAGAATGCGGAAGCAGAACGCCCAGAGCCAGACGCCCGCGGTGACCATCGCCAAGGCCCAGAGGGCGGCGACGACAACCATCAGCATCAGCTTCGGGCGGTGCGGCTCACGCAGCATCCACCAGTGCAGCCGCGAGAACGTCGCCTCGATCGCCCATGCGCTGAGCGCGGCGATGCAAACGGTCAGAAGCATCATCACCGAACCGATGGCGATCTGGATGATCATGGGCGTTTCCTCCTGCCCTAGCTATTTCGCGCCACCGCACGGGCGTCAAGCGCAGCGGTGCCGCACTGGACAGAGCCGCTTGCCTGCCCTATCTCGATGCGACTATGGCAAAGCATTCAGACCCCAATTCCAAGCTGATCGCCGAGAACCGGCAGGCACGTTATCACTACGCCGTCGAGGACACCCTCGAGGCGGGCATCGTGCTGCAAGGCTCCGAGGTGAAATCGATGCGCGTCGGACAGACGAACATCGCCGAGAGCTACGCCTCGGTCGAGGATGCCGAATTGTGGCTGATCAACTCCTATATCGCGAGCCTCAACCAGGCCTCGCATTTCGGCCATGAGGAGCGGCGCAAGCGCAAGCTGCTCGTCTCCAAGCGCGAATTGGCGCGCCTGTGGAACGCGACCCAGCGCGAGGGCATGACCATCGTGCCGCTGAAGATGTACTTCAACGAGAAGGGCATCGCGAAGGTCCTGATCGGGATCGCGAAGGGCAAGAAGCAGGCCGATAAGCGCGAAACTGAGGCGAAACGCGACTGGAACCGCCAGAAACAGCGCCTTCTGAAGCAGAATTACTAGGGGCATGGGGCGGATTTACCCGCCCTGCCCTTGCGTCTTGCGCGCCGCTGAGTCTAAGCAATCCCGACCGGCAAAAGAGGCGCATGACGATGGATGACCCGAAAACGCTCGTATCGACGGATTGGCTTGCTGCCCATCTGAAGGACCCCGACCTGCGCATTCTGGACGCTTCGTGGTTCCTGCCGCAGATGGAGCGGGATGCGAAGGCGACCTATGACGCCAAGCACATCCCCGGTGCGCGCTTCTTCGACATCGACGATATCGCCGACAACCGCTCGGACCTGCCGCATATGGCGCCGCCGCCCGAGAAGTTCATCAGCCGCATGCGCGCGATGGGCGTCGGCGACGGCCATCAGGTCGTGATCTACGATCAGCACTCGATCTTCTCCGCGCCGCGCGTGTGGTGGACCTTCCGCCTGATGGGCAAGACGGATGTGGCGGTGCTCGACGGCGGTTTGCCGAAATGGGAGGCCGAAGGCCGCCCGCTCGAAGACATGCCGCCGATGGTGCGCGACCGTCACATGACGGTGCAGCGCCACCCCGGTCTGGTGAAGGACGTCACGCAGGTCGCCCATGCCAGCAAGCTCGGCGATCACGAAATCATCGACGCGCGCCCGAATGAACGCTTCCTCGGCAACGGCACGGAGCCGCGCCCGGGGCTGCGTTCGGGTCATATCCCCGGCTCGCGCAACCTGCCCTTCGGCGAACTGCTGACCCCCGAGGGCACCTTCAAATCCCCAGAAGAGATCAAGGCCCTGTTCGAGGCCGCCGGCGTCGACCTGTCGAAGCCCGCGATCACGACCTGCGGCTCCGGTGTCAGCGCCGCGATCCTGTCGCTCGCGCTGGAGATCATCGGCAAGTCCGACTGGTCGCTCTATGACGGGTCCTGGTCGGAATGGGGCATGTATAACGACCTCAAGGTCGCAACGGGAGAAGCATGATGCTGAACAATCTCAAGCCGCAGGCGCCGGACAAGATCCTCGCGCTGATGGAAGAATACCGCGCCGATGAGCGCGACCAGAAGGTCGATCTCGGCGTCGGCGTCTACAAGAACGCCGAAGGCGAAACCCCGATCATGCGCGCCATCCACAAGGCGGAAAAGCAGGTCTGGGACAACGAGACCACCAAGAAATACGCTGGCCTCGCAGGCCAGCCGGAATTTCACGCCGCAATGGCCGAGATGGTTCTGGGCAAGGGCTACCCGGCCGATCGTCTGGCGTGCCTCTCGACCGTGGGCGGCACTGGCGCCTGCCGCATGGGCTTCGAGCTTGCCCGCATGGCGAACCCCGGCACCAAGATCTGGGTCTCCGATCCGACCTGGCCGAACCACCTCTCGATCCTGAAATTCATGGATCAGGACTTCACAACCTATCGCTATTTCGATGCCGAGACCCGCTCGGTCGATTTCGACGCGATGATGGAAGACCTGAAGGGTGCCAAGGAAGGCGACATCGTGTTGCTGCACGGCTGCTGCCACAATCCGACCGGCGCGAACCTGACGCTCGAGCAATGGGGCAAGGTCGCCGATCTGCTGGCTGAGACCGGCGCCGTGCCGATGATCGACCTCGCCTATCAGGGCTTCGGGGACGGTCTTGAAGCCGATGCGGCAGGCACCCGCCTGATCGCCGAGCGTCTGCCGGAAGTGCTGATCGCGGCGTCCTGCTCGAAGAACTTCGGTATCTATCGCGAGCGCACCGGCTGCCTGATGGTTCTGGGCTCGGAAGAGACCAAGAAAACCGTTCAGGGCAACCTCGCCTATCTCAACCGTCAGACCTACTCTTTCCCGCCCTATCACGGGCAGGCGCTGGTCACCCGCGTGCTCACCGATCCCGAGCTGCGCGCCGATTGGGAAGCCGAGCTGGAAGAGGTTCGCACCGGCATGCTGGAGCTGCGCCAGCAACTCGCCGACGAACTGCGCAAGCTGTCCAATTCCGACCGCTTCGACTTCGTGGCAGAGCACCGCGGCATGTTCTCGCGCCTTGGCGCAACGCCCGAGCAGGTCGCTGCGATGAAGGAAGGCAACGCGATCTATATGGTCGGCGACTCGCGTATCAACATCGCGGGCCTCAACAAAAACAGCGTGCCGCTGCTGGCCCGCGCGCTGATCGACGCTGGCGTCTAACCGCTTCCGACAACACGAAAATTCGAAACGGCGGTCCATTCGGGCCGCCGTTTTTCGTGGCGGATTTTTCCGCATTGCGCCCTTGAAATAATAAGCAGGCTCATAATATAGAGGCTTACTTTAATTTCAACGGAGCCCCGGATGCCCGATCAGAGCCTAGGTTTTCTTCTGCACGACGCGACGCGGTTGATCCGCCGTCGCTTCGAGGCACGCGCCAACGAGTTCGGCCTGACGACCGCGCAATGGCGGCTGCTCGTCTACCTCAAGAAGGAGGGCGCGCTGCCGCAGGCCCGGCTAGCCGAGTTGCTCGAAATCGAACCGATTTCGGTTTCGCGCCTCGTCGACCGCATGGAAGAAGCCGACTGGGTCTGCCGCAAAGCTGATCCGAACGATCGACGCGTCAAGCTCGTGCATCCCTCGGCCAAGGCGCGCAACGCGTTCGAGAATGCGCGCTCCATCGCGGATGACATCTACGAGCAGGCACTGGCCGGGCTGAGCGATGACGAAGTCGCGACCGCACTGAACACCCTGCGGGCGATCATCCGTAACCTCTCCGAAGACACCTCCTCCACGTCAGAGACAAATCATGAGTGACCAGAACCCGACCGCGGACAGCGCGGCAAACCAACCGAAACAGAAGAAGGGGCCGAAATTCTGGCTCCTTATTCTCGTGCCTGCCCTCATCGTACTGGGCGGCGCGTGGTACTGGCTGAGCGTCGGTGGCTCGCAAAGCACCGAGAACGCCAACTATCAGATGGCGCGGATTCCCGTGGCCTCGCAAATCTCGGGCCGCGTGACCAAGGTGTTCGTGCATGACAACGAGCATGTGAAAAAAGGCACGCCGCTCTTCGAGCTCGACAAGAAACCCTACGAGCTGGCGCTGGCCAAGGCAGAGGCCGCACTGTCGCAGGCCCGCCTTCAGGTCGAACAGCTTCGCGCCTCCTACAAGGCTGCGCTCGCCGACGAGAAACAGGCGGCGGATAACGCGGCTTATCAGGAGAAACAGCTGAACCGTCAGGAAAAGCTGATCAAATCCGGCACCACGACGCAGCAGGCGCTCGACCAGCAGCGCACGGCGACGCAAGCCGCGCAGAACACGCTGGCCGCCGCGAAGCAGAAAGTGGCGTCGGCCAAGGTTGCGCTCAACGGCAATCCCGAGATTCAGGTGGACGAGCATCCTTCGGTGAAATCGGCGATCGCGGCGGTCAATGACGCCAAGTACAACCTCTCGCAAACCGAGGTCGATGCGCCCACCGATGGCATCATCTATCAGGCCTCCTCGTTCAAACCGGGCGAGATGGTCGGTGCCGGCGCCAGCCTCTTCACGCTGGTCGATACCAGCGACGTCTGGGTGATCGCGAACTTCAAGGAAACCGCACTGACCCACATGCAAGAGGGCCAGTCGGCCACCGTCGAATTCGACGCCTTCCCGGATCGCGAATATCACGCGACGGTCGACGCGGTCGGCGCGGGCACCGGGGCCGAGTTCTCGATCCTTCCCGCACAGAACGCGACCGGCAACTGGGTGAAAGTAACCCAGCGCGTTCCGGTGCGCCTGCGTCTCGACGAAGGCGCGAACCTCGAAGGCCTGCGCGCAGGTCTCTCGGCCAGCGTCACCGTCGATACCGCCTCGCAGCCGCGTTACAAGCGCATCCTCGACAAGGCGAACAGCTCGGCCGCAGTCGCTGGCACGACCGATCAGGGGCAGTAAGTCATGGCCGAGGCCGCAGACAAACAACCCAAGGGGATCGATCCGCATAACGTGCCGCATCGCGCGCTGATCATGGCGTCGCTGATGCTGGCCGTGATCATGCAGGTGCTCGATACAACGATTGCGAACGTGGCCCTGCCCGACATGCGCGCCGACCTCGGCGCGTCGCGCGATACGATCAACTGGGTGCTGACCTCCTATATCGTCGCTGCAGCCATCGTGACCCCGCTGTCAGGGTGGCTCGCCAACCGTTTCGGGCGGCGCGAGATCTTCATGGTCGCGGTGATCGGCTTCGTCGTCTTCTCGATGCTCTGCGGGATCGCGTGGTCGCTCGACGTGATGGTGGTCTTCCGCCTCATGCAGGGCGTGTTCGGCGCGGCCATCGTGCCGCTCGCGCAGAACTTCATGCTCGACATCAACCCGCGCGAGAAGCACGGGCAGGCGATGGCGATGTTCGGTGCAGGCATCATGCTCGGCCCGATCATCGGCCCGACGCTGGGCGGCTATCTGACCGAGGTGATCAACTGGCGCTGGGTGTTCTACATCAACGTGCCGCTCGGGATGATCGCCATCGCGGGCTCCGCCTTCTTCCTGCCCGAGACCCCCAAGAAGAAGATCGGCTTCGACTTCTTCGGCTTCGCGGCGCTGGCGGTGGCCATCGGGTCGCTGCAGATGATGCTCGACCGTGGGTCCGATCTCGACTGGTTCGCCTCGCGCGAAATCTGGATCGAAGCCGCGCTCGCGATCAGCGGGTTCTGGGTGTTTCTGGTGTGGATTCTCAGCGCGAAAAAGCCCTTCCTCGAGCCGAAGATGTTCCTCGACCGCAACCTCTCGATGGGGCTGCTGTTCATCTTCGTGATCGGGATCATCCTGCTCGCCTCGCTGGCACTGCTGCCGCCGATGCTGTCGAACATCTTCAGCTACCCGACGCTGACGACGGGCCTCGTGATGTCACCCCGCGGCGTGGGGGCGATGATCATGATGCTGCTGATCGGGCGGTTGGTGAAGGTCATCGACCTGCGCATCCTCGTGGTGGTCGGCCTGTCCTTCACGGCCTATTCGCTGCACATCATGTCGACCTTCTCGCCGCAAATGGGGCCAAAATGGATCATCATCTCGGGCGTGATTCAGGGCTTCGGGCTGGGCTCGGTCTTCGTGCCGATCTCGACGCTGGCCTTCGCCACGCTGGCCCCGGAATATCGCGGCGACGGCACGGCGCTGTTCTCGCTTCTGCGCAATATCGGCTCGTCCATCGGAATCTCGATCGTGACCGCGCTGCTCACCCACAATATCGCTGTGAACCATTCCGAGATCGTCTCTGCGATCAATCCGCAGAACCTCTCGGGCGTGATGAACGGCGCGAGCGGCATGTCGCGAGAGGCGGCCCTGACGGTGCTCAACAACCTCGCGACGCAGCAGGCGGCGATGATCTCTTACGTGGACGATTTCAAGTTCATGATGTGGGTCACGCTGGCGGCCATCCCGCTGGTCTTCTTCCTGCGCAAGCCGGATTATCAGAACAGCGGCGGCGGCCAGAAGCCGCAAGGCGCTCCGGTCACCGAGTAAGCCCACATCAGACGCAATGAAAAAGGCCCGGGATCGCTCCCGGGCCTTTCGCTTTGTCTTGGATGAGGCGTCTTAGTTGACGAACTCCGGATAGGCTTCCATGCCCAGTTCCGCCTTGTCGAGGCCCATCATCTCGTCCTCGGCCGGGGCGCGGATGCCCATGACGGCTTTGAGGATGAACCAGATGATTGCCGAGACCACGAAGACGAAGATGCCGACGATGATGATCGAGACGATCTGGCCGTAGAAGGTGCCGTCGGGGTTGGTGATCGGAACAGCCAGCGTGCCCCAGATACCAGCGCCGAGGTGGACCGGGATAGCGCCCACGACGTCATCGATCTTCAGCTTGTCGAGCATCGGAACCAGCAGGACCACGATGATACCGCCGATCGCGCCGATGATGGTCGCTGCACCGAGGCTCGGGGTCAGCGGCTCAGCCGTGATCGACACGAGACCAGCCAGAGCGCCGTTGAGAACCATGGTCAGATCCGGCTTCTTGTAGAGGATCTGGGTCAGGATCAGCGCTGCGATCGCGCCACCGGCAGCTGCCGTGTTGGTGTTGGCGAAGATGCGCGAGATATCGGCGACGTTGCCCACGGTGTTCATGTAGAGCTGCGAACCGCCGTTGAAGCCGAACCAACCGAGCCACAGGATGAACGTACCGAGCGTGGCGAGCGTCAGGTTCGAACCGGGCATAGCCTGGACCTTGCCGTCCTTGTACTTGCCGATACGCGGGCCGAGGATCAGAGCGCCCGCGAGAGCTGCCCAGCCACCGACCGAGTGCACGACGGTCGAGCCGGCGAAGTCGAGGAAGCCGAAATCGGCGTCCAGGAAGCCACCGCCCCATTTCCACGAAGCCTGGATCGGGTAGATGAAGCCCGTCAGGATCACGGTGAAGATCAGGAACGGCCACAGCTTGATGCGCTCGGCCAGGGTGCCCGAAACGATCGACGCGGTGGTGGCGCAGAACATCAGCTGGAAGAAGAAGTCCGAACCGACCGAAGCGTAGGTCAGGTCGACCGAATCCGCGCCGACGCCAACAGGCTCGAGCGAGGTGGTCGAGAAGGCACCGAGCACGCCGTTGATCGACCAGCCGTCGCCCGGGTACATCAGGTTGTAGCCGATGAGGTAGTACATGATCGCCGCGATCGCGAAGAGCGCGATGTTCTTGAGCGACTGCATGGTCACGTTCTTCGAACGCACGAGGCCAGCCTCGAGCATCGAGAAGCCCGCGCCCATCCACATCACCAGGAAGCCGGTGACGAGGAACATGAAGGTGTTCAGGATGAAGCCGATCTCATTGGCCGGCGGATCCATCGCCGCGGGCGCGGCGGCATCCTGCGCCAGCGCCGGCAGAGCCACCGCGGTCAGAGCGACCGCAAGGCCGGTGATTTTCGAAAGCTTGTTCATTTTCCTACTTTCCCCCTGTCGCGCCTTAAAGCGCGTCGTCATTGGATTCGCCGGTGCGCACGCGAACCGCCTGCCCGACATCGAGAACGAAGATTTTGCCGTCGCCGATCTTGTCGGTTTTCGCGGCTTTCATGATCGTGTCGACAACCTCGTCGGCGAGGCCGTCCGCGACGACGATCTCCAGCTTGACCTTCGGCACGAAGTTCACGGCGTATTCGGCGCCACGATAGATTTCCGTGTGACCCGACTGGGCACCGAAGCCTTTGATCTCGGTCACCATCATTCCGCGCACGCCGATGGTGGTGAGCGCCTCGCGCACCTCCTCCAGCTTGAACGGCTTGATTGCTGCAATGATGAGTTTCACCTGACATCCCTTCCTTGTTCAGCCCTTTCGATGCCCGCTTGGTGACATCGCACGGTGTTAAAAGGCCCGCTGTGCCCCTTTCGCACAAGGAAACGAGGTTCCGTCCGAGTAGCAGCCTCAGCGGATTCTGGCTCAAATTTGCACAATTTGTGCGCTTTGCCGCTTTTTTAATCACATTGCAAATCTGAAACGTGATTTTTCGCGGGTGCACATCTCGGGTCGGCCCGTGTAGATTGCGCGCAATTAAAACGCAGGCAGCGGAACAGGCAGATGACTCAGAAAGGCGGAGGGCGCGGGCGCCTCGTGGCCGACAAGCGCTATTCCTCGTCGAAGCAGCCTCCCAAGGCATCGAAACCCACCAAGCCGCGCAAGAATGCGCGCCGGGGTGGAGGTAACGGCGGAGGTGGCGGCGGCGGCCGAGGCAAGCCGCCGCGGCGCAACGGGCCGATCACCGGTCTGATCATCGGCCTCGCTCGGTTGATCTGGCGGGTCATCTGGGGCGTCGGCTGGCGGCTCGCGATGATCGTCGCCCTCGTGGTGGGCGCAGCGACGCTGTATTTCTACTCGACCCTGCCTGACTACACGAAGCTGCTCGACGGCCGCACCCGCGGCTCGGTCACGATGCTCGACGATCAGGGCAAGGTCTTCGCCTGGCGCGGCGAGACCTTCGGCGGCCAGATCGACGCGAAGAACGTCTCGCCCTATCTGCGCGACGCCGTGGTCGCGACCGAAGACCGCCGCTTCTACCATCACTTCGGCATCTCGCCGCGCGGCATCGCCTCGGCGATGGCGATCAACATGCGCGAAGGGCGCGGGCCGTTCGACGGCAACGGCGGCTCGACCATCACGCAGCAGACCGCGAAGCTCTTGTGCCTCGGCGTGAAGTTCGACCCGAAGAAATGGAAGAACGAAGCCGCCTATGAGAATGACTGCCGTTCGGGCGGTCTGCGCCGCAAGATCAAGGAAGTGCCCTACGCCTTCGCGCTGGAACTGAAATACTCGAAAGATGAAATCCTTTCGATCTACCTCAACCGCGCCTATCTCGGTGCGGGTGCACGCGGCTTCGAGGCCGCGTCGGAGCGCTATTTCGGTATCTCGGCGGCCAATGTAGATCCGCAGCAGGCGGCGATGCTGGCGGGCCTTCTGAAAGCCCCGAGCTACTACGCCCCGACCTCCAGCCTCGAACGCTCGCAGGAGCGGGCAGCGACCGTGCTCAACCTCATGCATGGGCAGGGCTACTTGACGGATCGGCAATATCTCGACGCGAAGAACAACCCCGCCACTCTGAGCCAGGCAGCGCAGAAACGCGCGGGCGGCTATTTCGCGGATTGGGTGATGGATACGATCCCGGACTTCCTGTCGCGCGACACGACCGAGGATGTCGTCATCAACACCACGCTCGATCAGCGCATCCAGTCGGCGGCCGAAGACGCGATGAAGTCGGTCTACGACAACAAGGTCTCCAAAGGCTCGAAGGCCGAATCCGCAATCGTCGTGATGAGCGCAGATGGCGCCGTGCGCGGCATGGTTGGCGGTCGGGCCACGAAGGTCTCGGGTGCGTTCAACCACGCCACCATGGCGCAGCGGCAGACCGGCTCGACCTTCAAGCCCTTCGTCTACGCGACTGCGCTCGATCTGGGCTACACCCCGGATTCGATGGTGGATGACGCGCCGGTCACGGTGAAGATGCCCGGCTCACCCGATTGGAGCCCGCGCAACTACGAGCGCAGCTACATGGGGCCGATCACACTGACCACGGCGCTGGAGCATTCGGTGAACGTCGCCACCGTGCGCGTCTCCGAAGCGGTGGGACGCGAGAATGTCATCAAGGTCGCGGAAGGCTTCGGCTTTGCGCAGGACCTGCCGAACCTGCCTTCGGTGGCGCTTGGCGTGGGGGAATCGGACCTGCTCGACATGACGGGGGCCTATGCGGGTATCCTCAATGGCGGCTCTTCGGTGCAGCCCTATGGCCTGACCTCGCTGACGCTGAAAGGCGACGACCAGCCGCTCTTCGGTAAGCCCGGCGGGATCGGCGAGCGCGTGATCTCGAAGAAAGCGGCGCAGGAGCTGACCTACATGATGCGTCAGGTCGTGCTGCACGGGACCGGCCGCCGCGCCAACATCGACGGCTACGAGATCGCGGGCAAGACCGGCACCACGCAGAGCGCGCGCGATGCCTGGTTCGTCGGCTTCACCTCGGATTACGTTGTCGGCGTCTGGATGGGCAATGACGACAACACGCCGCTGAAAGGGACGACCGGGGGCGGCCTGCCCGCCGAGATCTTCCACGAGACGATGAAGCGTGTCCTCAACGGCGAAGATCCCAAGCCGCTGCCCATGGCTCATCCGGGCGACTGGCAGGTGCCGGCTCAGCAATCTCAGGGGCAAAGCCAGAGCGCGGGTCAAGCCCCCGCCCAGCCCCAGCGGCAGCGGCGCGATCCGTCGCAGTCGATCCTCAACGAGTTGCTCAACATCTTCGGCAGCAACTGAGCGACCGAGCCGAAACGAAAGAAACGCCCGGACCACTGGCCCGGGCGTTTTCATTTGGTGCGGTGTCTTGCCGGGCCGTAGCCCGCGCCGCTTACCCCGCCCGTTTCAGATCCTCGATCATCGCGTTGATATTGCCGCGACGCCGGTCGAGCATCGCGCCGATCTCGGCCCGTTCGGAGGCGAGCATGTTCACGCCCTCGACGATCAGGTTGAAGAACTTGTCGCTGCCAGAGCGATCCGAGACCTGCCACAGCACCTCGAACGGCGCCTGCCCCGGCAGGGTCGCGAGCGTCTTCACCTCGTAGAAGGTTTTGATCGGGCGGGCGCCCTGAATCTGGAACTTCGCGCCCTGGAACTCACGGAACCGCTTGCCGTATTTGCGCGAGAGGTAGCCCTGGAACGCCTTGGTGAAGGCCGCGAGCTGCGCCGGGCTCGCTTGCCGCGCCGCCACGCCCAGCGCCGAACGCGCGATGACGTTCACATCCGCATATCGCGCGAAAATCCGTTCAAACATCGCATAGAGCGCGGGCCCGGTGCGCCCCGAGGCGATGGCCGCGTTGACCTCGTTCACCGCTTTCTGGATCAGCGCGCGCGCCTGCGCATCGGTCAGCGCATATGCCGAACTCGGCACCATCGCCGCCGCCAGACCCGCCGCGCCGAGGCCCAGAACCTGCCGCCTATTGCGGCAGAAGGTCTTCGTAGGGATCGTAGGCATTCGCATCGGTGGCCTCCTCGCCGTTGAGTTCGTAGCGTCGGTTCTGCAGATACAGAAGCCGGCTTTGAGCATAGCTGTCGGCACTGTCGTACAGGATCGAATCGACAGTGGTGCCATACATGTTGCGCTTCGCGACATTGCCGCCGAAGCGTAGCGCCCCTGCGGCGATGCGCTCCTTGTCGGGCAGCGCGCCCAGCGGGTCGATCACAAAATCGACGACCATCCCGACTGTATCACGCGTCGTGGACGGCCCGAAGACCGGCAATTCCTGATAATTACCTTCGCCCACGCCCCAGACATGTAGCGTCTCACCGAAATCGGTATCCGTCTCGGGCAACGAGAAATCCGTCCCCGCCGGATCGAAGATACCCCCCAGCCCGATCGTCGAGTTGATGAAGAATCGGAAAGTGTTCTTCACCGCCGGTTCGGGCCGTCCTTGCAGCAGAGAGTTGAGCACTTTGCCCGGCAGGCTGAGATTGCTGCCGACATTATAGAGCGTTTTCGTCACCGGCCCGGGGCCACTGCCATCGGTCGAATCGGAGCGGAAGAAGGCCGAGTCGAGCTTCTTGTTGAACTCATGCGTCTTGCGATTTGCCGCCTCGTAAGGATCCTGAATGCCGGTCGCGGGCGGCGCAGGTGCGCAGGCGGCCAACCCCAGCGCAAGCGCCGTCATCGTAGCCACCGCCGACCACCGCATGCCGATGCGCGCCGAGGCCCTCTTTTCTAATTCCTGCGCCAAAGTCGCTCCCCCCTGCGTTGCGGCTTAGGTCCTGAAATAGATAGGGCGCATCCGGTCTTGCCGCAACGCGAGTCGCTCAGAACTCCGGAGTTCCGGAAGAAATGGATCGAATTGACGCGAAAAGGCGCGGCGAAATTAACGCCCCGTTCAGCGCCTTCGCATCACCCTTGCCAAGCGCGGCGCTCCGATCAGTGCCCGTCATCGCGGGGAGAGCACGATGCCATATTCCAACACCGATCAAGCCATCATCAAACGCAACATCGTCAAAGGACGAGGGGAGATGGCCCGGCTGCTGGGCCGGGTACGAAGGCAATTCGTGCTGGTCGCTATATTCGCGGCCTTCATTAATCTGCTCGTTCTCGCAGGGCCGCTGTTCATGCTGCAGGTCTACGACCGCGTGCTGCCCGCGCGGTCCTTGCCGACGCTGATCAACCTGTTCCTGCTGGTGGCCTTTCTCTTCACGATGATGGGCGTCATCGATTGGGCTCGAGGTCGCCTGCTCGCCCGAATCGGGGCGGATCATCAGCGCGGCCTCGAGCGGCGCGTGTTCGACGCCGCCATCATCGACGCCACCATCAACACGCAGGAGCGGTCCTCCAACAACGCCCTGCGCGATCTGGAAATCGTCCAGCGCTATTATGCCTCCCCGGTCGCGGCGGCGGTGTTCGATCTGCCCTGGACGCCGCTCTATCTCGGAGTGCTGTTCGTGTTCCACCCGTGGCTCGGCGCTCTGGCCTTCGCCGGAGGGGCCACGTTGATCCTGCTGTCTCTCGCCACGCAATTCATCACGCGCGGGCGGATGGAAGAGACGACGCAGCTTGAGAACAAAGCGCGGTATCTCGGAAACGATTTTCTCCGCCAGATCGAAACGGTCGTTTCGCTTGGGATGCGCGAAAGCGGCTTCAAACGCTGGCAGGCGGCGCGGCATGAATCGATGGACAACGCGATTCGGGCCACCGATCTCAGCGGCAGCTTCCATGCCTCGATGCGCGCGCTGCGGATGCTGCTGCAAACCTCGATGCTGGCGCTTGGCGCCTATCTCGTACTGCAAGGCGAGTTGAGCGCAGGGGCGATGATCGCCGCCTCGATCCTGATGGGTCGATCGCTCGCGCCCGTCGAGCTTGCCGTGGGTGGGTGGACTCAATGGCAGCGCGCCACCGTCGCCCGCGACCGGCTGGCGGCCCTGCTCGGTGCTCACCCGCCCGAGCAAAAGGGCACCGAATGGGTGAGCCCGAAGGCGCGCCTCGCCGTCGAAGACATCACCGTCCGGCCCGCCAATTCCGACCGAGCGGCGATCGAGATGATCAGCTTCTCGCTCGAACCCGGGGAGGCGCTCGGGGTGATCGGCCCGCTCGGCGCAGGCAAATCCGTTCTCGCGCGCAGCTTGTGCAACTTCGCCCATCCAAGCTCGGGCACGATCCGCCTCGACGAGGTGCCGTTGGATCAATACGACCGCGACAATCTGGGACGGCTGATCGGCTACCTGCCGCAATCGGTCACCTTTTTCCCCGGCACCGTGGCCGAGAATATCGCCCGGCTCGACCTCGCGCCCGACATGGACCGGGTCATCGCCGCTGCCAAACGCGCTGGCGCGCACCAGATGATTCTCAAAATGCCCGCGGGCTATGACACGCCGATCGAGTTCGAGGGGGCTTCGCTCTCCGATCGCCAGCGTCAGCTCGTCGCGCTCTCGCGGGCGCTCTACCACGACCCTATCCTTCTCATTCTCGATGAGCCAAACCTTTTGCTCGGTGGAGATGCCGGGGCCTGTCTGCACACGATGCTGAGCGATCTGAAGGCGCGCGGCGGCGCGGCAATCGTGATGACCAACAGTCCCGGCGCGCTCGCCGAATGCGAACGCATCCTCGTACTCGATCACGGCGCGCAGCGCGCCCTCGGCGCGCGTGACGACGTCCTCAAGCGCATGATCGCCTCGGCCACGAAGGCCCGCGTCGTTCCACGCGCGGACAGCGCCGCGTGAGCGACGCCTGCATCCATTCCGGGCAAGGGGGCACCTGCTGCACCCCTTCGCAACATGGCGTCCCGATCAGCTTCGGCCTCGCGGCGATCGTCGCCCTCTTCATCGGATCCGCCCTTTGGCTCACCGTCACGCGGCTCGCCGGATCGATCCAGGCCTCAGGACGGATCGAAGTCGACAGCTCCCGCCATGTGGTCGAGCATCCGACCGGCGGGACCATCGAACAAATCTATGTCAAAAGCGGCGATCACGTCACCCGCGGCCAAGTGCTGATGCGCCTTGCCTCGGACGACATCCGGACCGAGCTGGCCATCGTCGAAGCCTCGGATTTCACCCTGCAGGCGCAGCGCGCGCGGCTGCAAGCCGAACGGGACGGCGCGAACACGGTCCCTTATCCGAGGCAGCTTTTGGAGGCGGCCAAGCTCCGCGCGGATGTCACCGATCTGGTCGAGGGGCAGAATTCCCTGTTCGAAGCCCGCAAACAGTCCTTCGCTCAGCAACGCGCCGAAATGGCGCGGCAGCTGCAGCAAATCCGCGCGCAGCGCGACGGGCTCGATGCGCAGGTCACGGCGCTGGAACGCGAAGAGCGGTTGATCGAAAAGGAACTCGCGCTCCGCGAACGGCTGAAGGATCGCGGCCTCGCCACATCGGCGCAAATCCTCGCCCTCACCCGCGAACAGGTCTCGCTGGAGCGACAACTCGGCGCGTTAAGCGCCCAAAAAACGCAGCTCACGGTGCAAAGCGGCGGCGTGGTGCTCACCGCGTCGCGGCTGCAATGGCAACGCCGGGAGGAAATCGAGTCGCAACTCGAATCCAGCAATGCGCGCGCCATCGAACTCTCGGCGCGCACCACCCATCTGCGCCGCGAATTGGCGCGGCGCACCCTACGCGCGCCAGTCAGCGGCACGGTGCACGATGTGCGCCTGCGCGGCGCGCATGCGGTGCTGCGCCCGGCGGAGATGGCGATGGCAATCGTAGAGACCGGGCGGCCTCTCATCGTCAATGCGCAAGTCGATCCGACCAATATCGACGGCCTGGCAGCAGGTCAGACTGCGATCCTCCGCTTTCCGGGGCTGTCGCGGCGAATCTCGAGCGACGTGACAGGCACAATCACGCGCATCTCCCCGGACACGCTGACCGATCCCGCGACCGGGGTAAGCTATTACGAAGCGCGGATCACCTTCGATATGGACGAGCTCGACGCGGAAGAACGCAGGCTGCTCGTGCCCGGTATGCCCGCCGAGGTTTTCCTGCAGACCGCACCGGTCTCTCCGATCCGCTACCTGCTCAGCCCGTTCCTCGATTTCTTCGCACTTGGCGGCGCAGCGGGGTGACCGCCCGCCCCGACGTGGTCACAACCGATCGAGCAAGGCGCGTGTCGGCCATCCATCCGCGGGCAGTCCGAACCGCTCTTGCGCCATCTGAACCGCGTTGCGGGTGTTGGCGCCGAGGATGCCGTCGACCGCGCCCACGTCGTAGCCCTTCGCGACCAGCTTCTCCTGCAACCGCTTCATCTGCGACACGCTCAGTCCCGGTTCGGGCGCGCCGGGATCGAGGCGCGGCGCCCTTTCGAGGCGCGTCGCGAAATAGGCGGCGCTGGTGACGTAGACGAAGCTCTTGTTCCATTCGAACAGCACGCGGAAATTCGGATAGACGATAAAGGCGGGCCCCTTGCGCCCCATCGGCAAAAGGATCGACCCGCGCAGGTTGCGCGCAAGCTGCCCCTGTCGCGCACGCACGCCGCGCGCCGCCCATTCGGAAACCGGCAATTCGGTGGTGAGCCCGGTCTGGGACCAATCGAGATCGTTGGGCACAGTCACTTCCTGCATCCACGGCTCGTTCGGGCGCCACCCCATATCGCGCAGCATGTTCGCCCCCGACATCAGCGCATCGGGCGCCGAGGTCTTCAGGCGCACATGGCCGTCGCCATCGCCATCGACCCCGTTGTGCAGGATGTCCTCGGGCAGCATCTGCACCTGCCCGATCTCTCCCGCCCAGGCACCGGTGGTTCGCTTGGGATCGAAATCGCCGCGCCGGAACAGCTCGCCCGCGGCAATCACCTGCGGACGGAACAGCTCGGGCCGGCGGCAATCATGGGCCAGCGTCAGCAGCGCGTCGCGCGTGTTGAAATCGCCCTGCACCGCGCCGTAATCGGTCTCGAGCGCCCAGAAGGCGAGCAGAACCCCGCGCGAGACGCCATAGGTCTGCTCCATCCGGTCGAAGGTTTTCGCATAGCGCTTGGCGTTTTTCGCCCCGTTGACCATCCGGTTCTTGCTGATCACCGCGCTCGCGAATTCGAGAAAGGTTTTGCGAAATACCCCCTGCGCCCGGTCCGCCCGCAACACGGCCTGATTCTGCCGCGCACCGGCGAGGAACGCATTGGCCTGCTGCGCGTTCAATCCAGCCGCCTGCAGATCGCTGCGAATCCCGGACACGAAACCGGACCAGCTACCGCCGCACTCGGCATGGGCAATACCGACGTTGAACATGGGCGAGAGAACGAGGGTCAGGGTGAGCAGAGCTTTACGCATGAGAGCCTCCGGGTTGCGCGATCTTCCTCGACGCTATCTTGCGCGGCCCAAGGCGACAACCCGATGCGGCGGCCCTGCAAGCCGTTGCAATTTCAGCACTCTTTGCAGCCGCAGAATCGGATCGTCTGAATGGTTAACTTGCTTTTTACATTGAGGTGATCAGCATGGATCACGGGGAAGCTGTTGGAGGATGTCATGGAATTCCTGCCTAAGGAGGTCCTTGAAGGACTGCGCGCCGCGCAGAAACGCGATGCGGCGAAAAAGGCACGCCTGCGTGTTCTCGCAGGCGGTCAGATTTGGCCGGTGCTGCGCCGGGTGCCGGGTGGCTTCGCGTTGGATGCCGACGAGGTCTCGCATCTGCGCGGCCATGTCGATCTCTATGACGGACCCAAGCACGTCGCGACCTGCCTGATCGTGGCCTCGGAAATTCAGGGGAACGAACTGATCTGCACGGTGAAGCGCGAAACGCCCGTCAGCGATCGCGCGGCGCTCGATTTTGCGCAGGAAGGGCCGACGCTATCGGGCTACCTGACGAAGATCTGAGCGAGACCGAGATTTCAAAGGAAAGGGCCGGAAAACCGGCCCTTTTTCATTGCAGATCAGAGAAGGCGGCTTGCAGTCGATCGACCGCTTCGCGCACCCGCGCCCGCGGCGTGGCGAGGTTGAAGCGCAGAAATTTCTCTCCCCCCGCACCGAAAGTCGCCCCGAAATTCACCGCGATCTTCGCGTCCTTCAGAACACGCGACTTGTATTCCTCGGGCTCCATTCCGGTGCCGGAGAAATCGACCCAAGCGAGATAGGTCGCTTCGAGCGGCATCGAATGCAGCCCCGGGATCTCGGCGATCCCCTGATCGAAAATCCGGCGGTTCTCATCGAGATAGGCGTTCAACTCATCGACCCACGCCGCCCCCTCGGGGCTGTAGGCCGCCGTCGCCATCGCGATGCCGAAACTGTTGGGCGAGATCCCCAATGCTGCCATCCGCGTCGCGAATCGGGCGCGCAGATCCGGGTCCGAGATGATGACGTTGCCCGTATGCGTGCCCGCGATGTTGAAGGTCTTCGTGGTGGCCGTCATCATCACCAGCGGCAGATCGGGCGCGGCATTCGCCATCGGGATATGGGTTTCGCCCGGCATCACGATGTCATGGTGAATCTCGTCCGAGACCAACACCAGCCCGTGGCGCTTCGCGAACGCCGCCGTGGCTTCCAGCTCCGCGCGGGTCCAGACGCGCCCGCCGGGATTATGCGGCGAGCAGAGGACGAGCATTTTCTCCGCCCCCGTCATCAGCCCGTCCCAGGCGTCTAAATCCATCTCGTAGCGGCCATCGACCAGTTTCAGCGGGCATTCGCGCACCTCGCGCCCGGCCGCACGGATGACCCGCGCGAAGGCATGGTAGACCGGCGTCATCAGAACGACCGCATCACCCGGGTCGGTATAGGCATCGACGCAGAGCGCCGTGCCGTTGACCAGACCGTGAGTCGTGAAGATCCAGTCCGGCTCGATCTCCCAACCGTGGCGCTCGCGCATCCACCACTGGATCGCGGCGCGATACTCGTCATCCCCGCCCCAGTAACCGTAGATACCCTGCGCGACCATGTCCTCGAGCGCGCGCTGCACGCAGGTGGGCGGGCGGAAATCCATGTCCGCGACCCACATCGCGATCCCGTCTTCCGGCGAAACCCCGTAATACTTTTCCATCCCGTCCCATTTCTGCGAATGGGTGCCTACGCGGTCGATGATTTCGTCGAAGTCGGGTTTGCTCATCTGGGCCTCTCTCTGGTCGGATTGGGCGCATCTGAGCAAAAGCAAAGCCGGGTTACAAACGGCGTTTTGTCACTGGCACAATCACCGCTGCCATTGCACAGACGCATTGCTTCGCCTAAATCCCTGCCCATGACGCTACGACCGATCCTGATCCATCCCGATCCGCGCCTGAAAAAGGTCTGCGAGCCGGTGCCCGAAGTTAACGACGAGATCCGCAAGCTCGCCGATGACATGCTCGCGACCATGTATGACGCGCCCGGCATCGGCTTGGCCGGGCCTCAGGTCGGCGTGATGAAGCGGATCTTCGTGATGGATTGCGTGAAGGACAAGGAAGCGGCCCCCGAGCCGATGGTCCTGATCAATCCCGAGATCAGCTGGACCTCGGAAGAGACCAATGTCTACGAGGAAGGCTGCCTGTCGATCCCGGATCAATATGCCGAGGTGACGCGCCCCTCCGAGGTGCGGATGAAGTGGCTCGGCCTCGACGGGCAAAGCCATGAGGAGCAGTTCGACGCGCTCTGGGCGACCTGCGCGCAGCACGAGTTCGACCACCTCAACGGCAAGCTGTTCATCGACTATCTCGGTCCGATGAAGCGCAAGATGATCACCCGCAAGATGGAGAAGCTCAAGCGCGAGCGCGCCCGTGCGGGCGCCGCCAAGGATCCAATCCTCTGATGGCTTCGCGCGCTTTCATCCCCTATGATGACCGCCGCCTGCATCGCCCCGCCGAGCCGGTCGAGACGATCACCGAGACCGTTCGGATGATCTGGGACGACATGGTCGAGACGATGGATGCGATGCCGGGCGTCGGGCTTGCCGCCCCCCAGATTGGCATCATGATGCGGCTCGCGGTGGTCGATGCATCCGACAAGCGCGGTCAGGCCGTGCGGATGGCGAATCCGGAAGTGCTTCATGCGTCGGTGCAGATGCGCAAGCATGAAGAGGCCTCGCCGAACCTGCCGGGCATCTCCGCCCCGATCGAGCGGCCTCGCGCGGTGACGGTGCGCTTCCTCAACGAGGACGGCGAGATGGAGGACCGCGATTTCGTGGGCCTCTGGGCGACGAGCGTGCAGCACCAGATCGACCACCTCAACGGCAAGATGTATGTCGATCATCTCTCGCCCTTGCGCCGCAAGATGCTGGTGCAGAAGTCGAAGAAACTCGCGAAAGGCTAAGCGATGCGCGTCATCTTCATGGGAACGCCGGAGTTCTCCGTCCCCGTTCTGGAGGCGCTGGCCGACGCGCATGAGGTAGTCGCCGTCTATAGCCAGCCGCCCCGCCCCGCCGGTCGCGGCAAGAAAGAGCGCCCCTCTCCGGTTCATGCCAAGGCTGAGGAACTGGGGATCGAGGTGCGCACCCCGCGGAATTTCAAAGCCCCCGAGGATCGCGAGGCCTTCGCCGCGCTGAATGCCGATATTGCGGTCGTGGTGGCCTACGGGCTGATCCTGCCGCAGGCCATTCTGGACGCGCCCGCGAAGGGCTGCCTGAATATCCACGCCTCGCTTTTGCCGCGCTGGCGCGGGGCGGCCCCGATCCACCGGGCGATCATGGCGGGCGACAGCCAGACTGGCATCTGCATCATGCAGATGGAGGCCGGGCTCGATACCGGGCCGGTTCTGCTGCGTGAGGCGACCGAGATCGGCGCGACCGAGACCACCGGCGAGCTGCATGATCGGCTGAGCGCGATGGGCGCGCGGCTGATCCTCGACGCGCTGTCCGAGATCGACTCGCTGATCCTGCAACCGCAGCCCGAGGATGGCGTGACCTATGCCGCGAAGATCGACAAGGCGGAGGCGCAGGTCGATTGGACGCGCCCGGCGGATGAGGTGATCCGGCATATCAACGGGCTCTCGCCCTTCCCGGGTGCCTGGACCGAAATCGCGGGTGAACGGATCAAGCTGCTGCGCGCCGCCCCGGCAGAGGGAAGCGGCGCACCGGGCGAGATCCTCGACGGGTTTACCATCGCCTGCGGCACGGGCGCGCTGGAAATCCTCGAAGCCCAACGCCCGGGCAAGCGTCCGATGTCCGGCGCCGACGTATTGCGCGGCCTGCGCCTGCCTGCACGCCTAGGCTGAGCGCAACAGCCTTCCCAAATC
Source organism: Thioclava sediminum (assembly GCF_002020355.1). GTDB lineage: Bacteria > Pseudomonadota > Alphaproteobacteria > Rhodobacterales > Rhodobacteraceae > Thioclava > Thioclava sediminum. The sequence continues at coordinate 435,667 of NZ_MPZV01000004.1, read as the reverse complement.
GCGGAAGTTGCGGCAAACTTGTGGAAAAACCACAAGGAGCAGTCGATGACCCCCAATTTGATGGAATTCGCCTGATGGGCGTGCTGTTCGGCTTTCTCGCGACGGCGAGCAGTCGTATCGTCGGGATAGGCTTCGCGCTCGCGGTCTGGCTCATCTCACGGCCCGGGGGCTGGGCCGTGCTCGTGGTGCTGACGCTGCTCGCCTTGCGCGTCTTTCCCGGTAATCAAGTGTGAGTTCAGAAGGTCGAGGCCCAGATGTATTTCCTTAATTCCCTAACCGGCAGCGATATCGTGATGATCGCCGTCGCGGTTCTGTTGATCCTGTCGGTCTTCCTCGGCGTGCGTATCGTGCCGCAATCCGAGAAGCACGTCGTTGAGCGCTTCGGGCGGCTGCGCGCGGTGCTCGGCCCCGGCATCAACTTCATCGTGCCGTTCCTCGACCGAGTGCCGCACAAGATCTCGATCCTCGAGCGTCAGTTGCCCAACGCGATGCAGGACGCGATCACCGCCGACAACGTGCTGGTGAAGGTCGAAACCTCGGTCTTCTACCGGATCACCGAGCCGGAAAAGACCGTCTACCGTATCCGCGATGTCGACGCCGCGATCGCGACGACGGTGGCGGGGATCGTGCGCTCCGAGATCGGGGTGATCGAACTCGACGAGGTGCAATCGAACCGTGCCCGCCTGATCGAGAAGGTCCGCGAACAGGTCGCCGTGATGGTCGATGATTGGGGGATCGAGGTAACGCGCGCTGAGATTCTCGACGTCAATCTCGACGAGGCGACCCGCGCCGCGATGCTGCAACAGCTCAACGCCGAGCGCGCGCGCCGGGCGCAGGTGACCGAGGCCGAAGGCAAGAAGCGCGCGGTCGAACTCGCCGCCGAAGCCCAGCTGTTCCAGGCGCAGAAAGAGGCCGAGGCGCGCCGCATCTCGGCCGATGCCGAAGCCTATGCTACGGAAGTCGTCGCGCTGGCGATTGCGAAGAACGGCTTGGAAGCCGCGCAATATCAGGTCGCGCTGAAACAGGTCGATGCGCTGGCTCAGGTGGCCAAGGGCGAAGGCAAGCAGACCGTGATCCTACCTGCAGCAGCCCTCGAGGCCTTCACCGACGCCTTCCAGCTTCTGAGGAAAGCGTGATGGACCTCTGGCAACTTCCGTGGGTCTGGGTTCTGGCCGGTCTGGTGCTGGGCGGGGCCGAGATGATCATCCCCGGCTTCATCTTCCTCGGCTTCTCGATCGGGGCGGTGATCACCGGCGGGCTGATCTGGATCGGCATCGTCGGAAAGTCGGTGCCGATCACGCTGATCACCTTCGCGGTTCTGTCGATCATCGCATGGCTCGCGCTGCGCAAACTGATGGGCGTGCGGCGCGGTCAGGTGAAGCAATGGCATGACGATATCAACGAGAACTGAGGACCTGTGACGAAACCGCTGCCGGCGACTTCCCGCGCATCGCGGGAACTGGAAGCGGCCTATCGATGTTCTCTCGCCAATACAGAGAGATGAAAATCGACAGGAGATCATCATGTCTGACACGCATAATCACGAACGCTCGGGTCTGGGCGGCATCTACTTCGTTCTGGGCGCGGTCGTCGTCGCCCTAGGCATCGTCCTTTGGCTCATGATGTCGCCCGGGGACGAGAGCGCCAGCACTGCGCCCACCGAAAGCGACGCGAGCGCCACCTCGGTCACGATCGAGAACAACGACAACGCAGCCCCGGCGGATTCGTCCAGCGCCGACGCCTCGGGCGATGCGGCGGCCAGCGACAGCGGCAGCACCGACACGAGCGGCGCGTCGGCTGAGGCCACCACGCAAAGCGGCGGCTCGAACTGATCCCGCGTTTGCAGATCACGTGCAAGTGAAGCGGCGTCCTGCGGGGCGCCGTTTCATTTTGCGCCATGCTCCGCCTATCTGATGACGGGAGGAGGAACGCAGGTCAGAGCCTCGCGTTTCCTTTACCGAGGGATCAAAGCGAAGAGGCGAGCAAGAATGGCCAAGGATTCGAACCGACAGAGCAGTATCGGCGGCCTGATACTCACCCTGGTTGCGCTGGTCGCGGCACTGGGTGTCGTGGTCTGGCTCGTTGCCGATACGCCAATCGACGGGGGTGACGACGCCGCCACCGATCCGCCGAGCGAGCAGCAGATGTCCGACCCGAATGCCGCGAAGGTCGACGTGGCGCCCGAATCGAAGACGAGCGGCCCGGCGACAGGCGGCGACGGTCAGTAAGAAATGCTAATCAGCCCTGCAATTCTTTGAGGATCGCTTCCGCCGCAGCGCGCGGATCGGGCGCGCGGTGGATCGGGCGACCGACGACGATATGGTCGGCCCCTGCACCCACGGCCGCTGCCGGGGTCGCAATCCGCTTCTGATCGCCGAGATCGGCCCCGGTGGGACGCACGCCCGGCGTCACGATCAGACGGCCCTCCGCCTCGGGCAGCGCGCGGATCATCGCGGCCTCCTGCGGCGAGGCGATCACGCCATCCGCACCGGCCTCGAAGGCTCGCCCTGCACGCTCCGCCACCAGGTCGCTGATCGCGCCGTCCTTGATCAGCGCCCCGTTCAGGTCCTCGCGGTCGAGCGAGGTCAGGATCGTCACGGCGAGGATTTTCAGATCGGTACCCGCCGCGCCTTCCTTGGCGGCCTTCACCACATAGGGGTCGCCATGCACGGTCAGGAAATCGAGGTCGAACTGCGCCAACCCGCGTACGGCGTTCTCGACCGTCGCGCCGATATCGAACAGCTTCATGTCGAGGAAGATGCGCTTGCCCTGATCCTGCTTCAGCTCGCTGGCCAGCGCGAGGCCGCCGCCCGTGAGCATTCCAAGACCGATTTTGTAGAAGGACACCGAGTCGCCCAGCTGGTTCGCCAGCACGAGGCCTTCATAGGCGCTCGGCACGTCGAGGGCGACGATGAGACGGTCGTCGGCGGGCAGGGTCATGTCGGTCATCGCTGGGGCGCTCCTTTTCAAGATCGCCCCCTGATGCGGATCAATCACCGCTACGTCAAGCCGTTCGCGGGATCACAGCCCGCCGATGCCACGACGTTGCGCTTCGCGGGTCAGCGCGCGGGCGAGCTGGCGATGCGAAATGTTGGGGCTGGCTTCGACCCGAACGGGCACCCGCAGCGGCTGCGCGATCCCGGGGGTGAAGAATTCGACGACCGCCTCGAAACGGCGCTGCGCGGCGTTGTAAATCAGGCGCGCGATGCGCGTGGCGCTGGCATGATGCATCCTCGGAGCCTCCTGTGTGGGTGTCCCTGCGTAAACGCTAAACCTTGCGTTTTGGTTTCCACCTGCGGCGAAATGGTCGCCATAAAGCTCTTGAAGCGGGATGCGCCACATCCCATTTTTCATATCGAGACCCGGTCAGGACGGCGCCTAATATAGGGCCAGACACATCCCGGGGGCTTTAAAAAAGGAGAATGCCGATGAACATGGAGAAGTTCACGGAGCGGTCTCGCGGTTTCCTTCAGGCCGCGCAGACGATCGCGATGCGCGAGGGTCATCAACGTGTGGTGCCCGAGCATCTTCTGAAGGCTTTGATGGATGACGATCAGGGGCTGTCGGCCAATTTGATCAAGCGCGCCGGCGGCGAGCCTGCCCGCGTGCTCGAAGCCGTCGATCTGGCGGTGTCGAAACTGCCGAAAGTGTCGGGCGGCGACGGGCAGGTCTATGTCGAGCAGAGCCTCGTGCGCGTGCTCGACGAGGCCGAGAAGATCGCCAAGAAAGCGGGCGACAGCTTCGTGCCGGTGGAGCGTGTGCTGATGGCTCTGGCCATGGTGAACACGCGCGCCAAGGATGCGCTCGATGCGGGCGCGGTGACGGCGCAGAAGCTCAACGCTGCGATCAACGATCTGCGCAAGGGCCGCACGGCGGATTCGGCCTCGGCCGAAGAGGGCTATGAGGCGCTCAAGAAATACGCGCGCGATCTGACCGAAGCTGCCGAGCAAGGCAAGATCGACCCGATCATCGGCCGTGATGACGAGATTCGGCGCACCATGCAGGTGCTGAGCCGTCGGACCAAGAACAACCCGGTTCTGATCGGTGAACCCGGCGTGGGTAAGACCGCGATCGCGGAAGGCCTTGCGCTGCGCATCATCGACGGGGACGTGCCGGAATCGCTGCGCGACAAGCGGCTGCTCGCGCTCGACATGGGCGCGCTGATCGCCGGTGCGAAATATCGCGGTGAATTCGAAGAGCGTCTGAAGGCGATCCTCAAGGAAATCGAGGCCGCTGCGGGCGAGATCATCCTGTTCATCGACGAGATGCACACGCTTGTCGGCGCCGGGAAATCCGATGGCGCGATGGATGCGGCGAACCTGATCAAGCCGGCGCTGGCCCGTGGTGAGCTGCACTGCGTGGGCGCCACGACGCTCGATGAGTATCGCAAGTATGTCGAGAAGGACGCGGCTCTGGCCCGGCGTTTCCAGCCCGTGATGGTGGAAGAGCCGACGGTCGAGGACACGATCTCGATCCTGCGCGGTATCAAGGAGAAATACGAACTCCACCACGGGGTGAAGATCTCCGACTCGGCGCTGGTCTCGGCAGCGACGCTCTCGCATCGCTACATCACCGACCGCTTCCTGCCCGACAAGGCGATCGACCTCGTGGACGAGGCCGCCTCGCGTCTGCGCATGGAAGTGGACAGCAAGCCCGAGGAGCTCGATGCGCTCGACCGTCAGATCCTGCAGATGCAGATCGAAGCGGAAGCGCTGAAGAAAGAGGATGACACCGCGTCGAAAGACCGTCTCGAGAAGCTCGAAAAGGAACTGGCCGATCTGCAGGATCGCGCTTCGGAAATGACTGCCAAATGGCAGGCCGAGCGGGACAAGCTGGAATCGGGTCGCAACCTCAAAGAGCAGCTCGACAAGGCTCGGGCCGAGCTCGACCAGGCCAAGCGCGAAGGCAATCTCGCCCGCGCCGGTGAGCTGAGCTACGGCATCATCCCGAGCCTCGAAAAGCAGCTCGCCGCAGCCGACGAGGCCGAAGGCGAAGAGCTGATGGTCGAGGAATCGGTGCGTCCCGAGCAGATCGCCGAAGTGGTCGAACGCTGGACCGGCATTCCGACCTCGAAGATGCTCGAGGGCGAGCGCGAGAAGCTGCTGAAGATGGAAGACGAGCTGCACAAGCGCGTCGTCGGTCAGGATGCGGCGATCACCGCCGTGTCGAACGCCGTGCGCCGGGCGCGTGCGGGGCTGAACGACGAGAACCGCCCGCTGGGCTCGTTCCTCTTCCTCGGCCCGACCGGTGTGGGTAAGACCGAGCTGACCAAGGCCGTCGCGAATTACCTGTTCGACGACGATCAGGCGATGGTGCGGATCGACATGTCCGAGTTCATGGAGAAACACTCCGTGGCGCGGCTAATCGGTGCCCCTCCGGGCTATGTCGGCTATGACGAGGGTGGCGTTCTGACCGAAGCGGTCCGGCGGCGTCCCTATCAGGTCGTGCTGTTTGACGAGGTCGAGAAGGCGCACCCGGACGTGTTCAACGTGCTGCTGCAGGTGCTCGACGATGGTGTGCTGACCGATGGTCAGGGCCGCACGGTCGACTTCAAGCAGACGCTGATCGTGCTGACCTCGAACCTCGGCAGCCAAGCGCTCAGCCAGCTGCCGGAAGGCACGGATGCGGGTGAGGCCAAGCGTCAGGTGATGGATGCGGTGCGGGCGCATTTCCGCCCCGAATTCCTGAACCGTCTCGACGAGATGGTGATCTTCGATCGCCTGAACCGCGAGAACATGGACGGGATCGTGGAGATCCAGCTCAAGCGGCTGGAGAAACGTCTGGCACAGCGCAAGATCACGCTGGAGCTGGACGAGTCGGCCCACAAGTGGCTCGCCGATGCAGGCTACGACCCGGTCTATGGCGCACGTCCGCTGAAGCGGGTGATCCAGCGTTCGCTGCAGGACCCGCTGGCCGAGGCGATCCTTGGCGGCGAGATCATGGATGGTGCGACGGTCGAAGTCACCGCAGGCCCGAACGGCCTGATCGTCGGCGGTCACAGCGCGCCTCTGGGGGGCACGAAGCCTGCCGATGGCGTGCCCCTTCACTAAACCCACCTGAAAATCGATTGAGAGGGGCGGAGCGATCCGCCCCTTTTTCGTCAGCGTCGGGGGCGCTGCCCCTCTTGGCTACGCCAATTCACCCCGGGATATTTCCGCCAAGAGGAAGAGAGAGTATCTAAGGGGCACACCCCCGGATCGAGTCCCCATGCCCGCCCTTTGCCGCCATTGCCTGAAGAGTTTTGACGAGGCGCCGAAGCGTTGCCCCGCCTGCGGCAAGTCGCGCATCCTTTCGCATCCGGAGCTGTTCGACCTGCCCATCGCGCATATCGATTGCGACAGTTTCTACGCCTCGGTCGAGAAGCGCGACAATCCCGAGCTGTCTTCGCAGGCGGTGATCGTGGGGGGCGGCACGCGCGGGGTGGTGACGACCTGCTGCTACATCGCGCGAATCTCCGGCGTGCGCTCGGCCATGCCGATGTATCAGGCGCGCAAGCTTTGCCCCGATGCGGTGATCATCAAACCGCGGATGGAGCATTACGCCAGCGTCTCGCGCGAGATCCGGGCGAAGATGGTCGAGCTGACGCCGCTGATCGAGCCGCTCTCGCTCGACGAGGCGTTCCTCGATTTGGGCGGGACGGAGCGGCTGCATCATGCGCCGCCCGCGCTCCTGATGGCGCGGCTTGCGCGCGAGATCGAGACGGAGATCGGGGTCACGGCCTCGGTTGGCCTCTCGCATAACAAGTTCCTCGCCAAGATCGCCTCGGATCTCGACAAGCCGCGCGGGTTTTCGGTGATCGGGCGCGGCGATACGGAAGAGTTTCTCCGCGACAAGCCGGTGTCGATCCTTTGGGGCGTGGGGGCGGCGACGCGCTCGGCCTTGGGGCGCGCGGGCATCCGCACGCTTGCCGATATCCGCCGCGCGGGGCTGTCGCGGATGGAGGACCGCTTCGGCGCGTCGGGGCGGCGGCTGTTTGAGTTGGCCAGCGGGCTCGATGCGCGGCGCGTCTCTCCCGACTCGCCGATGAAATCGGTGTCGAACGAGACCACCTTCAACACTGACATCGCCGATCGCGAGGCGCTGATGGGCAAGCTGTGGCATCTGGCCGAGAAGGTCTCGGCCCGGATGAAGGCGCGCGATCTGGCGGGGCGGACGGTGACGCTGAAGCTCAAGAAGGCTGATTTCGCGACCGTGACCCGGCAGACCCGGCTGGAGGAGCCGAGCCAATTGGCCGACACGCTCTATCGCGCGGGCGAGACGCTGTTCGACAAACTGCCGAAGGGGCAGGCCTACCGACTCATCGGCATCGGATTTTCCGACCTCACGGCCGCCGATGGGCGCGATCCGGCGGGTGACCTGCTCGACCCCGATGCGGGCAAGCGCGCAAGCGCGGAGCGGGCGAAAGATGCGATCCGGGCGCGATTCGGGGCGGATGCGATCCGCAACGGGCGCGGCTGGGACGGGGAGTGAGTCACTCCGCCGCGTGACGCAGCGGATGTGCTCCGAGATCGGCGATCTGACGCGCCGCCCGGCTCATCAGCGCCGCGAACGCGTTGAAATTCTCGTTCGGCGCGATGCGGTGCTGATCCATGTAGAGGGCACGGTCGATCTCGATCTGGATCGCGTGATACCCCTCGCGCGGATGCCCGTAGCGCTGCGTGATATAGGCACCGGCAAAGGGGCTGTTGCGCGCCACGTTCAGCCCCTCGCCTTCGAAGATCAGTTCGATCTCGCGCACGATCTCCCGGTCGGCGCTGGTGCCGTAGCGATCGCCAAGTACGATCTCCGCGCGGCGCGGCCCGCTCGCGGCCAGAGCCTCGGAGGGCATCGAATGCATATCGAGCAGAATCGCCTGCCCGAAAGCCCCATGCGCCTCGGCCATCAGCGCCTCGAGCTGCGCGTGATAGGGCCGCCAGACATGGTTGATCCGCGCCTCGGCCTCGATCATCGGGATCTTGCCGCGATAGATCGCCCGCGCACCGGACACCACGCGGGGAATCACCCCGAGACCGGCAGCGACGCGCGGCCCCGGATGCGCCCGGTCCAGCCCGGCGATCAGCGCCGAATCAAGTTCGTCCTCCGCCCGGTTGAGATCGACCCAGGCTCTGGGATACTGCGCGCAGAGAAGTGGGGCGCCGAATCGCGGCGCATCCGCCAGCAGCTCATCGACGAAAGCATCTTCGGAAGACCGCAGGCGCAGCATGTCCAGAACGGCCCGTTCCTGCAGGCTATGCGGGTATTGCGCACCGGAATGGGGCGAGGCGAAGACCGCAGCCGTCCGCAACGCCTTGGGGCGAACCAGCCGGAACGGCGGCAAAAGGGCTGGGCTGTCGGACATGAAACCTCTTATGATCGCCTAATATCTTACACTGGAACGCTTTCACGCCAAAACCCTCTTGAAAGCCGTTTCGACTCTTTATATAGACCCCCAGACCGACGCGACACCGCGCCTTTCGGTTCCCTTCGCGGCCTAGCCGCAAGCGCGAATCAAAGGCATCAAACGGGATCGCACGGGTGTGGGCGGTTAGCTCAGCGGTAGAGCACTACGTTGACATCGTAGTGGCCACTGGTTCGATCCCAGTACCGCCCACCATCTATTCACCGCCCCCGGCTTGCAAGCCCGGGGCATTCGTTTTTCAAGGCGCACCGCGCGCCGCGATACAGGAGAAGGCCGATGAAGGTCCGCAACTCGCTCCGCTCGCTCAAGCAGCGTCATCGCGATTGCCAGGTCGTGCGCCGCAAAGGCCGCGTCTACGTGATCAACAAGACGCAGAAGCGCTTCAAAGCCCGCCAGGGCTGAGGCAGCCGAGCCGAAACGAATAAAGGCCGCGCCAGGGATTTCCCGGCGCGGCCTTTTCCTTTGTTCAGCGATCTGAGGCTGATAGGGATCGGCGCTTAACGCGCGCCGATCGCCCCGGCCAGAAGCTGCGCCACGGTGGCCTGATCGAGGTAGCCGGTGGCTTCCAGCCCGCCTGCGGTCTGATAGCGGCGAATCGCGCGGCGGGTATCCTTGTCGAACACACCGTCGACCTTGCCGGGCTTCAGGCCCATCTGGGCAAGGCGTTGCTCCACCAGCGATTTCGCAACGCCGGGCAGGTTGAGGGCGGCCTCTTTCGCGGCGGCCGCGTCCATCGCGTCGCTTTGCTGATTCTGTTGCTGCAGCTCGGCGATGCGCGCCTCGGCCTCGGCTTTGAAGGCCGGGTCGGAGCGACTTGCCAGATAGTCGCGGTAGCTGGCGATGGTGTCGGCCTTGCGTGCGACGTCCCAATCGGCGCGATCGGCCGACTGCGCTTCATCGCGGCGATCCGCTTCGATCTTGTCGAGCCGCTCCTGCGCGAGTTCCGCGAACAGACCATCGGGATATTTCTTGAGGTAGGCGCGCAGCCCGGCCTCATCGCCCGCCTTGCCGGTCTGCTCCCAATAGGCGCGGTCCTGCTGATCGATCTTGGCCTGACGGGCCTCGGCCTCGGCCTTAAGTTCGGCGGCGCGTTTCTCACCCTGCGCCGAGAGCGCGGTGAGCTGGGCGCGGGTCAGATAGCTGGTGTCGTCGAAGCCGTTGGCCTTCTGCCAGCGCGCGATCGCCCCGCGCGAGCCGGGCCCGAAGATACCATCGACGCCTTTCGGGTCGAATTTCAGGATCGTCAGGTTCTGCTGCACCTCGCGACGCTGATCGCGGCTGAGGTTCAGCGCCTCTTCCGCAGCCTTCGCTTGCCGCTGAGGCTCGTCACGCAGTTGCTGGATACGCTGCTTCGCCTGAGCGGCATTGGTGCCATTCGGATAGCGGTCGAGATAGAGCTGATAGGCGGTGATCGTGTCCTCGGATCGCGCCATGTCCCAATACGGGGCCGACGGGTCAGCCTCGGGGGTTTTCACCGGGGTGGGCTTCTTGCCCGTCGGCTCGGTGACAAGTACGAAATCCCGCGGCATGTAGCCACTCGCGCGCAGGTCTTCGGACTGCGCCGACTGCATCAGCGAAGCGCCGGGCTCGGTCAGGTTGCCCGACATGAGGCTGGCCACATCCTTAGGGCTGCCGCGCAGCACGGTCACGCCCTGCGGAATGTCGAGCGTCCCGATCCCAGGCTGGGTCAGGCCCTGGCCGTTGCCCTCATCGTCCGCCGACCCAAGCAGCAGCACGGCACGCCCCGGATGGGCTGCGAGCACGGTCATCACGGCCGACAACGGCAGCGCCTCGCTCACCGCTTCGGGCAGCGAGGTGTCGCGGGCGTCGACCGGCAGATACCACGTCTCGCCGTCGGAATGGACAAAACGACCCGAGAGCGCCACAACCAGCCGCTCGGCCTCGGGCGCACGGGTCACGAAGTCGCGGAAGCGGGAACGGATTTCGGCGGCGTCGGCATCATCCTCGATCAGCACCGAGAAGCCCGCCGTCTGCAGCTTTGCTTCGCTATCGGTCAGCGCGGTGCCCGAGCGAAGATCGTCGATCCGCTGATAATCGGAATTGCCCAGCACCAGCGCCAGATCGGCGGCATGGGCGGGAAGGCCAAGCGCCGCGATCGCGGCACCTGTCAGAAGAAGTTTACGCATGGGGTCCTCCACTCTCTTTCCGGAGAAACCCCTTGAGTGCGCGCGCGGTTCCTCAGTCGTATTTGCGCTGGTCGTCGATGACCTTCCCATCATTGGGCAAAGAGCCGGGCGACACCAGTTCGATCACGCCCTTCATCTTCAGCGCCTCGCGGATACCACCGTCGAAGCGGGCGGGATCGTCGGCCTCGGTTTCGATCTGCACGGTCATCACGTCCATCTCGCCGTCACGGGTGGCGATGACACGGGCCTTTTGCACCTCTGCATGGGCCGAGACGAAGCTGGCGACCTGCTCAGGACGGACGAACATGCCCTTGATCTTGGTGGTTTGATCGGCGCGGCCCATCCAGCCCTTGATGCGCATATTGGTGCGCCCGCAGGGGCTGACGCCTTCCATCACCGCCGACAGATCGCCGGTGGCGAAACGGATCAGCGGGTAGTCGGGATTGAGCGTGGTCACGACGACTTCTCCAACCTCGCCGGGGGCAACCGGATCGCCGGTGCCGGGGCGGACGATCTCGACGATCACGCCCTCGTCGACGATCATCCCCTCCATCGCGGCACTCTCATAGGCGATATTGCCCAGATCGGCGGTGGCGTAGCATTGCAGGCATGCGATGCCGCGATCCGCATAATCCTGACGCAGGCTCGGGAAGAGCGCACCGCCCGACACGGTGGCCTTCGTGATTTTCAGCGCCTCGCCCATCTCCTCGGCCTTCTCGAGAATGATGCGCAGGTAATCGGGCGTGCCCGCGTAAGTCGTGGTGCCGATATCGACGGCGGCGCGGACCTGCAATTCGGTCTGGCCGGTGCCCGCAGGCAGAACGGCGGCACCGACCGTGCGCGCGGCATTCTCGAACATCATGCCCGCGGGGGTGAGGTGATAGCCGAAGCAGTTCTGCACGATATCGCCGGGACCGACGCCTGCGGCATGGACGAAACGCCCCAACCGCCACCAGTTGTGGCTGGTATCGCCGGGCTCGTAGATCGGACCGGGCGACTGGAAGATATGCGCGAAGGCATGGGCGGGTTTCGTGACCAGCCCCCCGAAGGGCGGCGCGCCTTTCTGCGCGGCCCCGAGGTCGGACTTGCGCAGCACCGGCAGCTTCGCGAGCGCCTCCCGCGAGGTGATCGCGCTCGGGTCTACGCCTTGCAGATGCGCCGCGATCCCGGGAGCCTTCATCGCCGCGTCAATCAGCGCCGGCAGGCACTCCGCCAGAGAGGCCTCACGCGCGTCGGCGCTGCGGGTTTCCAATTCGTCGAAATGTTCGCGCATCTCTCGACCCTTTCCATTCAGCGGACAAACCGCTCCTATTCCGCGCCCAAAATGCTGCGCAGCAATTCAATTGAATCAGTAAGTTACCGTTACGCCAGCCAGCGCTTGCGGCGGCGATAGCTGCGCACGTCGCGGAAGCTCTTGCGGCCTTCGTCGGACATGCCGAGGTAGAATTCCTTCACGTCCGGGTTCTCGCGCAGCTCGGCTGCGGGACCGTCCATCACGATGCGGCCGCTCTCGAGGATGTAGCCGTAATGGGCGTAGCGCAGCGCGACATTGGTGTTCTGCTCGGCCAGAAGGAAGGTCACGCCCTCGTTCTCGTTGACCGATTTCACGATCTCGAAGATCTGTTCCACCAGCTGCGGCGCGAGACCCATCGAGGGCTCGTCCAGCAGGATCGTCTCGGGGCGGCTCATCAGCGCGCGACCCATCGCAACCATCTGCTGCTCCCCGCCCGAGGTATAGCCCGCCTGCGATTTGCGGCGCTCCTTGAGGCGCGGGAAGTAGTCGTAGACCATCTCCAGATCGGCCTGGATCGCGGCACGCCCGTCCTTGCGGGTATAGGCGCCGGTCAGCAGGTTTTCTTCGACGGTCAGGTGTTCGAAGCAATGGCGCCCCTCCATCACCTGGATCACGCCCTTACGGACCAGATCGGCGGGGGAGCCGTCCTGCACCCGTTCGCCGCGATAGGTGATCGAGCCTTTCGTCACCTCGCCGCGCTCGGATTTGAGCAGGTTGGAGATCGCCTTGAGCGTCGTCGTCTTGCCCGCGCCGTTGCCGCCCAGAAGCGCGGTGATCCCGCCCTTGGGCACGCTCAGGCTCACCCCTTTCAGCACGAGGATGACGTGATTGTAGATCACCTCGATATTGTTGACCTCGAGAAGGGTGTTATCGGTTTTCGAAGCGTCGAGCATGGTTCTCTCCGGGACGTTGGGGTGGCCCCCGGCGGCGCGCGCCGGAGGCCGTTTTCGATCAGTTACACTGGTCGGTGATGTTGTTTTCCGAAGCGAAGGCTGCGGAATCTTCTTCGATCAGCGGGTTCAGCACGTCCTTGTCGGATTCGATCCAGTCAGAGGCTTCGTTCCACTTCTTCGCACCGGCATCCCACTGGAAGACCTTCGCGGAGCCGGGGCCCCCGTGGTTCTCGCAGCTCGCCTTGATCGGCTGGGCGAAGTTCGGCAGGCCGAGTTCTTCCAGACGGGCTTCGGTGAGATCGAGGTTCTCGAAACCGTCGCGCACTTCAGCGGCGTTGACGTTCGACTTGCCGGCCATCTCCTGCGCCTTGCGGATCGCTTCGGAGATGATCATCGCCGCGTACATGCCGCGCGAATAGAGCATCGTGCCGACCTGATCGCCTGCGCCCGACGCCTTGCCGGCATCGACGACATATTGCTTGAGGTCCGCATAGACCGGGTAGTCCATGCCGGTGCCGTGGAACGACAGCGCCTTGTAACCCGAGGCCTTGTCGCCTGCCGGAGCCACGTCGTTCTCCGAACCCGACCACCAGACACCGATGAAGTGATCCATCGGGAAGCGGATGTTCACGGCTTCCTGGATGGCGACCTGGTTCATGACGCCCCAGCCCCACATCAGGACATAGTCGGGCTTGTCACGACGGATCTGCAGCCATTGCGACTTCTGCTCCTGACCGGGGTGGTCGACGGGCAGGGTCGAAAGCTCGAAACCGTGCTTCTTGGCCAGCTCTTCGAGCGTGCGGATCGGCTCCTTGCCATAGGCGGAGTTGTGATAGACCAGCGCGATTTTCTTACCGCTGATGTCGCCACCTTCCTGATCAATGATATGTTTGATCGCGACCGAGGCGCCATCCCAGTAGTTGGCCGGGAAGTTGAAGACCCACTTGAACACCTTGCCGTTCGCAGCCGAGGTGCGGCCGTAGCCCGGGGTGTAGAGCGTGATGCCGTCAGCGGTGACCTTCGGGATCAGCTGATAGGTGATGCCGGTCGAGAGCGGGTTATAGGCCAGCGCGCCTTCGCCCTTGGTCGACTCGTAGCATTCCACGCCCTTCTCGGTGTTGTAGGCGGTTTCGCATTCGGGAGTGGCAACCATCTCGCCGCCGATGCCGCCGTCACGCTCGTTGAGCAGGGTGAAATAGTCGTTGAAGCCATCGGCATAGGGGATGCCGTTTGCGGCATAGGGCCCGGTGCGATAGCTGAGGTTCGGCACCACCAGTTCGGCGAAAGCCGGGGCCGTGGTCAGCGTCATCGCCGCCGCGACCAGTGCGGTTAGGGTCTTCTTCATTCGGTTCTCCTCCCAGAATGTTCGAGTGTTGCGCCGGGCGTGTCCCGGTTCTTTGTGTTGGGCGGCCCGGCCGTCAGTGCGGGAAGGGCCAAAGCCGGAGTTTTTCTTTCGCGACGCGCCAGAGCTGCGCGAGGCCATGCGGTTCCGCGATCAGGAAGGCCACGATCAGCCCGCCCACGATCATCAGTTCGATATGCGCGGCGAGGTCCGTGGGCCAACCGAGCGTGCCGACGAGCACGTTCTTCAGGAAGACCGGCAGCAGCACGAGGAAAGCAGCGCCCGCAAACGAGCCGAAGATCGAGCCCAGACCGCCGATGATCACCATGAAGAGGATCAGGAAGGACTTCTGGATGCCGAAGGCTTCGCCCACTTCCGCCGCGCCAAGGTAGACCGCGAAGAACAGCGCGCCGGCGATGCCGATGAAGAAGGAGCTGACCGCAAAGGCCGACAGTTTCGTCGTCAGCGGATTCACCCCGATGATCTCGGCGGCGATGTCCATGTCGCGGATCGCCATCCATTTACGCCCCACCGTGCCGCGCGTCAGGTTACGTGCGACCAACGCCACAAGCGTCAGCACCACGAGGCAGAACATGTATTTCGCCATCGCCGAGGTCTGCGCGCCGGTCACGAAGACGCCGAAGACGGTGCGCTCGGGCGCGTTGATCTGACCCGAGGCCGAGTAGTTGTAGAACCACGGCACCTTGTTGAAGAGCCAGACGAGGAAAAACTGCGCCGCCAGTGTCGCCACCGCGAGGTAGAAGCCCTTGATGCGCAGGCTCGGCAGGCCGAAGATCACGCCCACGGCGGCGGTGATGAACCCCGCGATGATGACGTGGAAGAAGATGTTGATGTCGGGGAAGGCCGTCATCAGCTTGTAGACGGCATAAGCGCCCACCGCCATGAAGCCCCCGGTGCCAAGGCTGACCTGCCCCGCGTAGCCCACGAGGATGTTCAGCCCGATCGCCGCGATGGCGTAGATCAGGAAGGGCACCGCGACCGCGTTCGCCCAGTAGTCGTTGATGAACAGCGGCACGATCCCGAAGGCGACCGCCAGCACCGCGTAATAGCGCAGCCGGTCGAACTTGATCGGAAAGGTCTGACTGTCCTCCCGGTAGGATGTCTTGAAATCACCTGCTTCGCGGTAAAACATCAGCCTCTCCCTTTCGTCAGGGAGAGCGCGTCGTCTCCCGTCAGCAGTTGCCGCGCCGGATCCTCACCCAGGCCCAGAGCCCGGCTCCCGCCCCCAAGGCGGCCAGCACGATATTCAGTGTTTGCAAGGTGGTCGGTTCTTCCGGCGGCGCGGCCAGCGCGATCCATCCGAATGCGAGCGCGGCTCCCCAGCCAATCGTGAACACGGTTGCACAGGTCTTCATCGGTAACGGTCCTCCCAATGATCGTCACATCAGCGCGACGACACTGGGCTCCCCTCCCCTTGACGCCACGACATGTGGCAGCTTGTCGCACCCCTGCGGCTCGATCAAGGAATTTTTCACCGTGGCGTGAAAGCGTCGTGATCATCGGTCAGACCCTCTCGATGATCTTCTCGCCGAACAGGCCCTGCGGCCGGAACACGAGGAAGACGAGCGCGAGGACATAGGCGAACCAGTTCTCGGTCGCGCCACCCAGGAAGGGGGCCCCGATCAGCAGTTCGAACAGTTTCTCGCCGACACCGATGATCAGACCGCCGACGATGGCGCCCGGGATCGAGGTGAAGCCGCCCAGCATCAGCACCGGCAGCGCCTTGAGCGCGATCAGCGACAGCGAGAACTGCACACCCGATTTCGAGCCCCACATGATGCCTGCAACCAGCGCCACGAAGCCCGCGATCGACCAGACAAGGATCCAGATGAAGCGCAGCGAGATCCCGACCGACAGCGCGGCCTGGTGATCGTCGGCCACCGCACGCAGCGCCCGGCCCTGCTTGGAGTATTGCGAGAACACGGTCAGCGCCGACACCAGCAGCACCGCGACGATCGCCGCCACGATATCGAGATTGTCGATGAAGAAGCCGTAGCCGAACATGTTGAAGGTGACGGTGTCGATGGTATCGTTGATGCCCTGCGGCAGCCCCACATCGAGCGTCTTGATGTCAGAGCCCCACATCACGTCCCCGAAGCCTTCGAGGAAGTAAGCCATCCCGATCGTCGCCATGAAGAGGATGATCGGCGCCTGGTTCACCAGATGCTTGAGCACCACTTTCTCGATGATGATCGCGAGCACGACCATCACGGCCGCCGCCAGCAGGATCGCGACGATTGCCGGAACCTCCCATGGGAAATTCGTGTAGTGATTGCCCGTCATCGCGTTGATGAGATGGGCGAAGGGCACTTGCCCCTTCTGGATGCCGACCAGCGTCAGCGCGGCAAAGAGCGCGAGCACGCCCTGCGCATAATTGAAGATGCCAGAGGCTTTGAAGATCAACACGAAGCCCAGCGCCACGAGCGCATAGAGCACCCCTGCCATCAGGCCGTTCAGCGTCACCTCGGCGGCATAGAGAACGATATCAGGCATGACGCGCCTCCGATGTCTGAATTGCGATGCGGATGGTCTCAGTCATGGGCCACCCCCAGATAGGCGTCGATCACGTCTTGATTGCTGCGCACCTCGTCGGGCGTGCCGTCACCGATCTTCTTGCCGTAATCCATCACGACGACCCGGTCGGAGAGGTCCATCACGACGCCCATATCGTGTTCGATCAGGACGATGGTGGTGCCGAATTCGTCGTTCACGTCGAGGATGAAGCGGCTCATGTCCTCTTTCTCTTCGACGTTCATCCCGGCCATCGGCTCGTCGAGCAGAAGGATCTTCGGCTCGGCGGCCAGCGCTCGCGCCAGCTCCACCCGCTTCTTCAGGCCGTAGGGCAGACGCCCCACCGGCGTTTTCCGGATATTCTGGATCTCGAGAAAGTCGATGATCTTTTCGACCTTCTCGCGGTTCTCGTGCTCCTCGGCGGCGGCACCCGTCCACCACCAGCCCGCCTGCGACATGAGACCCTTCTTCATATGGGTCAGCCGCCCGGTCATGATGTTGTCGAGCACCGACATGCCGTCGAACAGCGCGATGTTCTGGAAGGTGCGCGCGATACCGAGGCGCGCGACCTGATAGGGCTTCATCGGCCCGCGCTTGATGCCCTTGTAGAACACCTCGCCCTCGGTCGGGATGTAGAAGCCCGAGATGACGTTCAGCATCGAGGATTTCCCCGCGCCGTTCGGCCCGATGATCGCGCGGATCTCGCCCTCGCGGATGTCGAAGGAGATATCCTTGATCGCCACCACACCGCCAAAGCGCAGCGTGATGTTCTTCATCTCCATGATGACCCCGCCGATCTGGCGGCCGTCGGCGGTGACGTAACCTTCGTTCATGTCTTTCATTCCGCCGCCTCCGCCATCTGTTTCGGGGCCACGACCTTCGCGTCGGCGATCTTCAGCGTCGCCTTGATCGAGCCTTTGCGCCCGTCCTCGTAGGTCACTTCCGTTTCGGTGTAGATCTCGTCGCGCCCGTCGTAGAGCGCCGCGATGAGGTCGGCGAATTTCTCGCCGATCACGTTGCGGCGGACCTTGCGGGTGCGGGTCATCTCGCCGTCATCGGCGTCGAGTTCCTTGTGCAGGATCAGGAAGCGATGGACCTGACAGCCCGAGAGCATCGGGTCTTCGGCGATGCTTTCATTCACCTCTTCGACATGCTCGCGGATCATCTCGTAGACGCGCGGATGGCCCGCAAGCTCCTGATAGGAGGCGTAGGAGATGTTGTTGCGCTCGGCCCAGTTGCCGACTGCGGTGAGGTCGATATTGATGAAGGCCGTGCAACGGTCCTTGCCTGCGCCGAACACCACCGCCTCGAGGATCGAGGGGTAGAACTTCAGCTTGTTCTCGACATATTTCGGCGCGAACAGGCGACCGTCGGCCATCTTGCCCACGTCCTTCGCGCGGTCGATGATCCGCAGATGCCCGGTGTCTTCCTCGAAGAAGCCCGCATCGCCCGTCGCGACCCAGCCTTCCGGGTCCTTGGTGGACGCCGTGCTCTCAGCGTTCTTGTAATACTCCACGAAGGTGCCGGGGCTGCGATAGAAAACCTCGCCATTGTCGGCGATCTTCACCTCGACGCCCGGGGACGGCACGCCCACCGTATCGGCGCGCACTTCGCCATCGGGCTGCTGGGTGATGAAAACCGAAGCCTCGGTCTGACCGTAGAGCTGCTTCAGGTTGATCCCGAGCGAGCGGTAGAAGGAGAAGATCTCCGGCCCGATCGCCTCGCCCGCCGTGTAGCCCACGCGAATGCGCGAGAAGCCAAGCGTGTTCTTGAGCGGGCCGTAGACGAAGAAATTGCCCAGCGCATAGGACATCCGCTTGCCGAAACTGACGGGCTTGCCGTCGAGAATATCGGGACCGACGTCGCGCGCGACCTTCATATAGTGGTCGAACAGCTTCTTCTTCAGCTTGCCCGCATCTTCCATGCGGATCATCACCGAGGTCAGCTGGTTCTCGAAGACCCGCGGCGGCGCGAAGAAATAGGTCGGCCCGATCTCGCGCAGGTCGATCATCATCGTCTCGGGGCTTTCCGGGCAGTTCACGGTGAAGCCCGACCAATAAGCCTGCCCGATCGAGAAGATGAAATCGCCCACCCATGCCATCGGCAGGTAGGCGAGAACCTCGTCATTATGGTTCAGGTGATCGAATTCCGAGGACGCCTTGGCGGTCTCGATGATGTTGCGGTTCGACAGGACCACGCCCTTCGGCTTGCCCGTCGTGCCCGAGGTGTAGAGCATCACGCAGGTGCTGTCATAGGTCAGCTCTGCGATGCGCTTGTCCAGCTCGGCCTCGTAGCGCGAATGGCCCGCGCAACCCTCGGCCTGCACGTCCTCCAGCGCGTTCATGCGCGAATGGTCGTATTTCCGCATGCCGCGCTTGTCGGTGTAGGTGACATGGGTGATCGCGTGGATGCGGTCTTCGATCTCGACGATCTTGTCGACCTGTTCCTGATCGCCGCAGACGACGAAACGCGCCCCGCAATGCTCCATCACATAGGCCATCTCGTCGGCCGCCGCGTCCTGATAGAGCGGCACCGGAATCGCGCCGCACATCTGCGCCGCGACCATCGACCAGTAATGCATGGGGCGGTTGCGCCCGATGATGGCGATATAATCGCCCCGTTCCACGCCGAGGCTCAGGAAGCCCAGCGCCATCGCGCGGATTTCCTCGGCCGCTTCGGCCCAGCTCCAGCTCTGCCAGATCCCGAATTCCTTTTCGCGATAGGCGGGGTAGCCACCATATCGGGCCACGTTCCGCGCCAAAAGCGCAGGAATCGATTGGGCAGACTCCTGCCCCTTCGCGACTGCGTCAGCCAAATTTTCCTCCCTCGCGCCGGTATCTCCGGCGTCCCTCGACCGCCCCGGGCGCTCCTCCGCGCACAGTTCGGCATGGCTCGACAGTCCATGTCAAAGTTTTCGTGATCTTTTCGTGATTGTAACGAATTCTTACCGCTTCGCTGCGCAGCGAAACACGCTTTGCCACGCCGCCCGCCGGTGGTAGCAAAAGCCAAGGAGCGGGAGGGGCGAGGTGAGCGAAACGAGCCGCGAGCGGCTGACACAGGCGGGACTGAACCTGATCGGACAGGCGCTGTCGATCTTCGACAGCGATCTGCGGCTGGCCGTGTCGAACCGCCAATATCAGCTGATGTTCGACCTGCCCGACACGCTGACCCAGCCCGGCACCACCTTCGAGGATACGATTCGCTTCCTCGTGACGCGGGGCGAATATGGCGAGGTCGACGATATCGAGGCCGCCGTCCGCGAGCGGGTCGAAACCGCGCGCGCCTTCGAGGCCCATTACATGGAGCGCCAGCGGGCGAACGGGCGCACGATCTCGGTCGAAGGCGCGCCGCTGCCCGAAGGCGGCTGGGTCACGGTCTATACCGACATCACGCCGGTGAAGCGGCAAGAGGCGCTGTTGCGCGCGCGGTCCGAGGAATTGTCGGACCAGCTGCTCGACCATGCCGAGGCTCTGGCGGCGGCGAACCGGGAACTGGCCGCAACCAACATGGCGCTGGAGGAAACCTCGCGCCAGTTGGCGATCACCGAGGCCCGCACCCGACAGGTGACCGAGATGATGCCCGCCCATATCGCGCGCGTCGATCGCAACCTGATCTACACCTTTTCCAACCGGCGCCTGTCGACCGTGATGCCCGGATCGCTCGCCAATGCGGTCGGCCACCATGCGAGCGAGGCGCTCGGCCCCGAGACCTATCGCAAGATCACCCCCGGGTTTCGGCGCGCGCTGGCGGGCGAGGCGAGCGTCGTCGAGATCACGCATGACCCGTCGGGCCGGCGCATCCGCGTCGCACTGACCCCCGATCTTGCCAGCAAGAACGAGGTGAGCGGGGTCTACATCCTCTCCACCGACGTCACGCATGAGGCGCAAGCCCGCGCAGCACTCGCGCAATCCGCGAAGCGCGAATTGGCAGCACAGCTTTCCTCGGGGCTCGCGCATGACTTCGCCAATCTGCTGACGATCATCCTCGGACTGCAGGGGCGGCTCGAACGGATGGAGGGGCTGCCCGCCGACGCGCAGGACGCGATCCGGGCGACCCTTGGCGCGGCCCGGCGCGGCGGCACGCTTCTCGACCGGATCGCCGCGATCTCGGGCCCGCGCGAGCTGCGCCCGCAGGCGGTGGTGCTCGACGATCTCTTCGACGATCTCGCCGCGATGGCGGGGCCTACGCTCCATGATCCGGTGACGCTCGATTTCGACAATAGCGATCTGAAAGACCCGATCCTGCTCGATCCCGGCCCGTTGCAGGACAGCCTGCTGAACCTGATCCTGAACGCAAATCACGCGATGCGCGCCGAGGGCGGCACGATCCGGATCGAGGCCCGCGCGGTGCGCGATACATGGGTCGAAATCGCAGTGACCGATCAGGGCGGCGGGTTCTCGGATGAGGCGCTCGAACATGCGCTCGATCCGTTCTTCACGACCAAGGGCAATGAGGGCTCCGGGCTCGGCCTGTCGATGGTCTATGACCAGACCAAGCTCGCGGGCGGCACGCTGCGGCTGGCCAATACCGAGGACGGCGCGCGCGTCACGATGCGCCTGCCGCTGAAACCCGCCGCCCGCCAAGCCGAGCCGATGATGGTGCTGCTGGTCGAGGATGACGAAGACATTCGCGCTAGCACCCGCGACATGCTGCGGGCGATGGATCACACGGTCGTCGAGGCGGGCACGATCGCCGAGGCCGAAGCCCTGCTGAACCTG
Organism: Thioclava sediminum; assembly: GCF_002020355.1. Lineage (GTDB taxonomy): Bacteria > Pseudomonadota > Alphaproteobacteria > Rhodobacterales > Rhodobacteraceae > Thioclava > Thioclava sediminum. The sequence continues at coordinate 414,343 of NZ_MPZV01000004.1, read as the reverse complement.
CCCGACATCGCGCTGGTCCTGTCGGATATCCAGCTGCCCGGACCGCGCAGCGGGGTGGATCTCGCCCGCAAAATCCGCAATCAGGTTCCGATGATCCTGATGACCTCGCTGCCGCCGGGCGATGCGCTGCGCGCGCAGGCCCCCTGCCCGGTCCTTCAGAAACCCTTTACCGCCGCGCAGCTTGCGGCGCTGCTTGCGGGAGTGCCTCGATGAGTGCCGACCATCCCCTTGTCGCGATCCTCGACGACGAGCCCGAAATCCGCCGGATGCTTTCCGACGCGCTCGAAGAGGCCGGGTTCCGCACGACCTGCTACGGCCGCGCGACCGAATTCGAAGCCGGGCTGAAGCGCTCCTCCCCCGATGTCTGCCTTGTCGATCTGGGCCTGCCCGATCGCGACGGGCTCGCGCTGGTGCATCGGCTGGCGCTGGAATCGGGCGCTGCGATCATCATCATCTCGGGCCGCGCGCAGGTGCAGGACCGGGTGACGGGGCTGGAGCTTGGCGCGGATGATTACATCATCAAGCCCTTCGATCCGGCCGAGGTCGTGGCCCGCATCCGTGCGCGCCTGCGCAAGGGGCGTAGCGAGGGGCCGGCGCAGGCGCAGACCGCCCATTTCGCAGGCTGGACCGCACATTTCGACCGCTACCTGCTGGTGGCGGAGGACGGGGCCGAGACGTCGTTCTCTCATGCCGAAGGCGAAGTGCTGCGGCTGTTTCTGGAAAGCCCGAACCGGCTGATCACCCGCGCGCAGATGCAGGAATCCTTGGGCGGCGCGGCAGGCGAAAGCTTCGACCGGGCGATGGATGTGCGGATCTCGCGGCTGCGTACGAAGCTGGGCGAAGATCCGAAAAACCCGCGCCTTATCAAGACGATCTACGGCGCAGGCTATATCTTCCTGGGCGAGGTCCGCTGGAGCTGACGACACCGCCTCTATCGCGGACATCAAGGCGTTAACCTCTTTTCGCTGGCCAAAACCGCCCCGCTCTGATTCACTTCACGAAATCGGGATGCAGGGGCACTGCCATGCTCAATCTCCTTCTTCACACGCCGACATCGCGACGGTTCTATCGCGTGGAAGTCTCCGACAACCTGTTCGGGGAATATACCGTGCTGCGCGAATGGGGCCTGCAGGGCCAGACCGGCGCGTCCTGTCTGCGGTGGTTTTCCAACCTGCGCGACGCGGTCCATGCGGCGGAGCGGTTTCGTCGCCGAGCGCAGCGCCGCGGCTATGCGCTGAGCGAAGCGGGCGCAGGCGAAGCGCAGGCCTGAGCCCTACTCAGTCTTCGGGGTTCTCGGACTTCCCCGCCGCCGCGCGTTCCTCGCGCTTGATCTTCGCCCGTATCTTCTCCAGCCGCGACTTCAGCTTACTGCGGCGCCGGTTCTGATAGGCGGTGATGATCGGCAGCGACACGTAGTAGCAGATCGTCGCCGCGATCACGCCGGGACCTATCCCGCCGATCAGATAGGGCAACCAGACATCGGTGAAAAACCGCTCCAGCCCGCTCCATTCCGCGTGCTCGGGAGTGAACATCGCCCAGAAGTTATGCAGCAGATCGTGGCTCGCAGCCTGAAAGGTCTGCAGCAGGCTTTCGGGCTCTCCTCCATGGTCGAGGCGATCCCCAAGGATCTTGTGCCCCAGCTTCGTCGAGAAGACCGCGATGATCGGGAAGGTGACCGGATTGCCGAAAAACGTCGCTAGGATCGCCGCGAGGATATTGCCGCGCATGATCCAGGCCACGGCCGCAGCGCTAACGAAGTGAAATCCGAACAGCGGCGTGAACGAAACCAAGACTCCCGCCCAGACGCCACGCGCGATCCGGTGCGGTCGGTCGGGAAGCCGGTTGACCCTGTGCTTGACGTATTGGAAAGCGCGGGACCAGCCCGAACGCGGCCAGATCGCCTCGCGCAGGTTGGCCCAAACCCCCCGTTTTTCGCGTCGTCTGAAGACCACGCCGCCGTCCTTTCTCCCCCCTGCGCCGTGTGCGTCAGGGTTTGCGCGACAGGTTTCTGATCCGCTCCACCTGTGCCACGTCGCTCTCCGCCTCCAAGGCGGTAAGCAGGCGATGCATATGTTCTGCATCGCACAGTTCGACCTCGACGAGAACCGAATAGAAGTCCGGCTTGCGCTCCACAAAGTCGAGGTCCGAAATATTTGCCTTCTGCTGGCCGATCAATGTGCAGATATGTCCCAGCACGCCCGCATCGTTCGAGATCGTGACCTTCAGGGTCGCGGTGTAGGCGGGCGGGTGTTGCCCGGTCTTCCAATGCAGATCGACCCAGCGTTCGGGCTGATCCTCGAACTCTTCGAGCGCGGGGCAATCGATCGCGTGGATCACGACGCCCTTGCCGCGATAGGTGATGCCGACGATGCGCTCGCCCGGCAGCGGCTGGCAACAATCGGCGCGGCGGAAGCTCTGATCGGCGCCGAGTCCCAGAACGGCGCGGGTCGGCTCGATCTCGGTGCCTTCGCGGCGTTGGGCGAGCTCGGGATACAGCGCGTCGAGCACATCCGAGGCCGCCAGTTCCGCAGAGCCGAGCCGGGCGAGAACCTCGTCCTGATCGCCGATCCCCAGCGCCTTGCCGGCCGTGCGCAGCGCCTTGTCGGTCACGCGGCGGCCGACATGTTCGAAGGCCACACGCGCCAGTTCCTGCCCCAGCTTGATGAAGCGGTCGCGATCTTCCTCGCGCAGCGATTTGCGGATCGCGGCCTTGGCGCGCCCGGTCGCCACTATATCGAGCCAGGTCAGCTGCGGACGCTGGCCCGAGGCGGTGATCACCTCGACCGACTGGCCATTCTTCAGCCGGGTCCAGAGCGGCACGCGGATGCCGTCGACCTTGGCGCCGACGCAGCTATTTCCGATCCGCGTGTGGATCGCATAGGCGAAATCGATCGGGGTCGCGCCTTTCGGCAGCTTCACCACATCGCCTTTCGGGGTGAAGCAGAAGACCTGATCGGAATACATCTCGAGTTTGACGTTCTCGAGAAACTCGTCGTGATCGCCGTCGCCATCGGGGTCCGAGAACCGCTCGCTGAGCGAGGCGAGCCATTTCGCTGGATCGACCGCGAAGGGGTTCTGCGCCCGCTCGCCGTCGCGATATGACCAGTGCGCCGCGACGCCGGCCTCGGCCACTTCGTGCATCTGCCGGGTGCGGATCTGCACCTCGACGCGCTTGCCGTCACGCCCCGAAACGGTGGTGTGAATCGAGCGGTAGCCGTTGGTCTTCGGCTGGCTGATGTAATCCTTGAACCGGGTCGGCACCGCGCGCCAGCGGTGGTGGATCAGACCCAGCACCCGGTAGCAATCCATCTCGGTGCGGGTAATGACGCGGAAACCGTAGATATCCGACAGGCGCGAGAAGGTGAGCTGTTTCTCCTCCATCTTGCGCCAGATCGAATAGGGCCGCTTCGCGCGACCGAAGACGTCGGCGTCGATGTCCTCGTCTTCGAGCAGCGCGCGGATGTCGGCGGTGATCTTCGGGATCACATCGCCGGTTTCCTTCTGCAGGCTGACGAAGCGGCGGATGATCGAGGTGCGTGCCTCGGGGTTGAGCACCTTGAAGGCGAGGTCTTCGAGCTCCTCGCGCATCCATTGCATACCCATCCGACCTGCGAGCGGCGCGTAGATCTCCATCGTCTCGCGCGCTTTCTGCGCCTGCTTCTCGGCCCGCATCGAGCGGATCGTGCGCATGTTGTGCAGACGGTCGGCGAGCTTCACGAGGATCACCCGCAGGTCTTTCGACATCGCCATGAACAGCTTGCGGAAGTTCTCCGCCTGCTTCGAGGCCGCGTTCGAGAGTTGCAGGTTGGTCAGCTTGGTGACGCCATCGACCAGCTCGGCGATCTGCTCGCCAAACATCTCGGACACTTCGCCATAGGTCGAGCGTGTGTCTTCGATCGTGTCGTGCAGAAGGGCGGTGATGATTGTCGCATCATCCAGACGCTGCTCGGTCAGGATCGCCGCCACCGCGACAGGATGCGAAAAATAGGGCTCGCCCGAATGCCGGAACTGCCCTTCATGCATGTCTTTTCCGTAGGCATAGGCCTTCCGGATCAGATCCGCATCGGTCTTGGGATTATAATTGCGGACGAGCGCGATCAGGTCTTCGACGTCGATCATTCGCGCTCGTTCCAGCCAATCAGTGGATTACTCGCGCCCCTGCGCGTCCATCAGCGCGCGCAGCATACGCTCTTCGCTCATGTCGTCTTCGACGGCACGATCGGGGCTCTCGCCACCCATGAGCATCGCCATCGAGTCCTCTTCGGGCTCGTCGACCTCGATCTGGGTCTGGTTGCTCTCGATGAGACGCTCACGCAGATCCTCGGCCGATTGGGTCTCCTCGGCGATTTCGCGCAGAGCGACGACGGGGTTTTTATCGTTGTCACGCTCGACCGTGAGGGGAGCGCCAGCAGCGATTTCGCGGGCACGATGCGAAGCGAGCATTACCAGCTCGAAGCGGTTCGGAACCTTGTCAACGCAATCTTCAACCGTCACGCGGGCCATGAATCTCTCCAGAAGAACTCGGATTGAGGGCCCTACTTAGGCTTTGCAGTGCAGAAACACAAGCGCCCATCCGGCCCGTCCGCAGGGTTTTGACCACGTTACAGAGGGGAAATCGGGGATTTTTCCGCCTCGGGAAGGGCGGCGAGCATTTCCATCACGCTGTCGCCCGTGATCGGGTGGCGCCAGAGCGGCGCGATTTCGGCCAAGGGAATCAGCACGAAGGCCCTGTCCTGCAAGCGCGGATGCGGCAGGATCAGGTCGGTCGGAGCCTCGCGCTGCTGCGCCTCCGGCGGAAGGTTCTTCCAGCGCAGAAAGCTCTCGCGATCCGGCAGAACCCGATCCTCCGAGGCGATCAGGTCGATATCGACAACACGCGCGCTCCAACGACCTTCCCGCACACGGCCAAATTCTTCTTCGACTCCATGAAGTTGCGCGAGCGCATCGCGCGGTTGCAAACTGCTTCGCATTTTGCAACAAGCGTTCACGAAATCGGGACCGGACCCTTCGGGAACGGCAGGCGTCGACCAGAACCGACTGGCGGCAACCAAGGAAAACCCCAATTGCTCGAGCCGCTCGATCGCGGCGCAGAGCGTAGTGCGAGGAGACCCGAATTGGCTTGGTAGATTCGCCCCGAAAGCGACCAAATAGTTAGTGTCCATAAAGACAGATTCCGTTTCCCTCGCGAAATGCGATATGTCCTAGATAAATCTGGTCGGCCCTCCCCGCCTGTGCAACACAATTGATGCGGCTATACTTTCCGTATCGGCACCTGCGCGAACTGGTCCACCCTACCTGTGCAAGAGGACTGTATGTTCTACAAGGACGAACGGCTCGCCCTGTTCATTGACGGATCTAATCTCTATGCGGCCGCCAAGGCGCTTGGCTTTGATATTGATTACAAGCTGTTGAGACAAGAATTTGAACGTCGCGGCAAACTCGTCCGCGCGTTCTATTACACCGCTCTTCTGGAGAGTGAAGAATATTCGCCGATCCGACCGCTCGTGGATTGGCTGAATTACAATGGATTCGCGATGGTCACCAAACCGGCCAAGGAATACACGGATTCCATGGGTCGCCGGAAGGTGAAGGGCAACATGGATATCGAGCTGGCCGTCGATGCGATGGAACTCGCACCGCGCCTCGATCATATCGTGCTGTTCTCCGGCGATGGTGATTTCCGCCCGCTGATCGAAAGCCTTCAGCGTCAGGGCTGCCGCGTCTCGGTCGTCTCGACGATCCGCTCGCAGCCGCCGATGATCGCCGACGAGCTGCGCCGTCAGGCCGACAATTTCATCGAACTCGACGCGCTGCGCGAAGTGATCGGTCGCCCGCCGCGTGAGCCGCGCGAGGACGAGAACGGCGACGACAGCTGATCCGGGGCCTGACGCGACCCGTAATTCGTGCTTGAAGGGGCGTGCAGATCACCTGCGCGCCCTTTGTCATTGCGGAAGGCCTGATGCTCGAAAACGTTTCCCTCTTTGGCCTCTTCGTCTCGGCGCTTCTGGCGGCGACGCCGATCCCGTTCCAGTCGGAGCTCGTATTCGTCGCGCTGCAGACGCTTGGCACCCAAAATATCTGGCTGATGATCCTCATCGCCGCCGTGGGAAACACGATCGGCTCGCTCGTCACCTACGTGATCGGACTGGGCGTCACCCACTGGAAAGACCGCAAATGGTTTCCCGCGACCGAAGCGCAGCTCGCGCGCGGCCATCGCTGGTTCGAGCGCTGGGGGATCGGCCTGCTGTTGCTGAGTTGGGCGCCCGGCGGCGATCTGATCTGCCTGATCTCCGGCATCCTGCGCATGTCGCTCTGGCTCTTCATTCCGCTGGTCTTCGTGGCCAAAGCCGGACGTTACGCGGTACTGGCCTGGCTGACGGCGGAAGCGATCAAACTCGCAAGCTGATCGCCTCTGGACGCGAGGCGGACGGGGCTTTAGGTCTGAACCCGAACAAAGGAGCGCGCGATGAAACCCTCCCTGACCCTTTATCTGGCGGCCCCGCGCGGCTTTTGCGCGGGCGTCGACCGGGCGATCAAGATCGTCGAGATGGCGATCGAGAAATGGGGCGCACCGGTCTATGTGCGCCACGAGATCGTCCATAACAAATACGTCGTCGACAGCCTGCGCGATCAAGGCGCGGTCTTCGTGGAAGAACTCGACGAATGCCCTGATGACCGGCCGGTGATCTTCTCGGCCCATGGCGTGCCGAAATCGGTGCCCGCCGAGGCCTCGCGGCGCGAGATGATCTATGTCGACGCGACCTGCCCGCTGGTGAGCAAGGTCCACAAGGAAGCCGAGCGGCACTCGAACGAGGGGCTGCAGATGGTCATGATCGGCCATGCGGGCCACCCGGAAGTGCTGGGCACGATGGGGCAGCTGCCCGATGGCGAGGTGCTGCTGGTCGAGACGGTCGAGGATGTGGCCAAGATCACGCCGCGCGATCCCGATAGGCTGGCCTTCATCACCCAAACCACGCTGTCGGTCGATGACACGGCGGCGATCGTGGCCGCGCTGCAGGACCGGTTCCCGAAGATCGTCGGCCCCGCCAAGGAAGACATCTGCTACGCCACCACCAACCGTCAGGCATCGGTGAAGGCGATGGCCGATCAGATCGACGCGCTGCTCGTGATCGGCGCGCCGAACTCGTCCAACTCGCGCCGTCTGGTCGAGGTCGGCAAAGCCTCGGGCTGCGCCTATTCGCAGCTGGTGCAGCGCGCCGCGGATATCGACTGGCGCGCGCTGGAGGGGGTGCAGACGGTCGGCGTGACCGCGGGCGCGAGCGCGCCGGAAGTGCTGATCGACGAGGTGATCGACGCCTTCCGCCAGCGCTATGACCTGACCGTCGACCAGATCGAAACCGCCCGCGAGGACATCGAATTCAAGGTGCCCCGCGTTCTGAGAGAGGCGTCGTGATGCGCGAAATCGGCCCGAAAATCCCCGGCGGCGCTTTGCTCCTTGGCCTTACCGGGCTGATCCCGTTTCTCTGGGGCGTGCTGGTCGTGCAGACCGGCCAATTCGCCTTCATAGCGGACCCGCGTGTGGCGGTGCTCGCCTATGGCCTGATGATCTTCTGCTTCATGGCGGGCAGCCTCTGGGGCTTCGCCGCAAGCGCGGAATGGGAGACCGGCTATTTCCTCGCCGTCGCTCCGGTAATCTTCTTCATCGCCTTCGTGGCGCTCGGGATGCCGGTGAATTTCGTGCTGATTCTGGGCTTCCTCGCGCTCTTGCCGCTCGACTGGTTGTTCCAGAAATTCGGCCATACGCCGCGCTGGTGGCTCAAACTGCGCATCGGCCTGACGGTCGTCGTCGTCGCCTGCCTGATCGCGCTTGTAAGGACGTAACGAGATGAAGCTTTATTCGATGCCCTCCTCGGGCAACAGCTACAAGGTGCGTCTGCTGATGGCGCTGCTGGGCCAGAGCTACGACAAGATCGATGTCGAGTATGACACCGACGCCTTGGCCGAAGCTCATGAAAGCGGCGCGCTGCCCTTCGGCCGGGCGCCGGCGCTGCATCTCGACGACGGGCGGGTGCTCGCGGAGTCCAACGCGATCCTTACCTATCTCGGCGAGGGCTCGCGCTTTATCCCCGAGGACCGTTTCGCCCGCGCGCAGATGCTGTCGTGGATGTTCTGGGAGCAGAACCAGCACGAGGGCGTCATCGCCGTGCGCGCCGCAATCCTGTGCTATCCGCATCGCGCGCATGAGCGCACGCAGGAGACGCTCGACGCGCTGGAAGTGCGCGGCCACGTCCTCTTGGGCATCATGGAGCAGCGACTGGAGCAGGCCGATTGGCTCGCGGGCGACAAGATGAGCCTCGCCGATATCTGCCTTTACGCCTACACCCATACCGCCGAGACCCGCGGCGGCTATGATCTCGAGCCCTTCCCGGCGCTGCGCCGCTGGCTCGACCGGATCGCAGCGCTCGACGGCTATGTGGGTCTCGATGCCTGAGCTTTACGCATGGACCGATGGCGCCTGCAGCGGCAATCCCGGCCCCGGCGGCTGGGGCGTCTTGATGCGCGCGATGGATGGCGAAAGCGTCGTCAAGGAGCGCGAGCTGAAGGGCGGCGAGGCCGAAACCACCAATAACCGGATGGAGCTTCTGGCCGCGATCAACGCGCTGGAGACCCTGACCCGCGACACCGCGATCACGATTACCACCGACTCCGCTTACGTGAAGAACGGCGTGACCGGCTGGATCCACGGCTGGAAACGCAACGGCTGGAAGACCGCGGCGAAGAAGCCGGTGAAGAATGTCGATCTCTGGCAGCGGCTCGACGAGGCGCAGCGCCGCCACAACGTGACGTGGGAATGGATCAAGGGCCATGCGGGCCACCCCGAGAACGAGCGCGCCGACGAGCTGGCCCGCGCCGGGATGGAGCCCTTCAAACCGGCCAAGCAAAAATGACCGCCCTGCCCGACTGGCTGGGGGAATTTCCCTTGGGCGCTGCGCTGGATTATGCCTCGGTGCTGGTCTTCGCACTGACCGGGGCGCTGGTCGCCTCACGCCAGCAGCTCGACCTCGTGGGCTTCATCTTCATTGCCGCGCTCACCGCTATCGGCGGCGGCACGCTGCGCGATCTGCTTCTGGGCCGCGACCCGGTCTTCTGGGTTGGCGATCCCACCTATGTGCTGATCGCAGCGGGGGCGGCGGTGGTCGTCTTCTTCACCGCGCATCTTCTGGAAAGCCGCTACCGCGCGCTGCTGTGGCTCGATGCCTGCGCCTTGGCGGTGGCAGTGCCTGCAGGCGTCGCGATCACGATGCGGCTGGAGCATGGGCCGGTGATCGTGCTGATCATGGGCATCGCCACCGGCACGTTCGGCGGCCTGATGCGCGACGTGGTCTGCAACGAGGTGCCGCTGGTTCTCAAACAGGGCGAGCTGTATCTGTCCTGCGCGTTTGCCGGGGCCATGAGCGCGGTAATCGCGACGGCGCTCGGGGCGGATACGCTGATCGCGCTGTTGATCTGCGGCGGCGTGACCTTTGCGCTGCGGGCCGGATCGCTGCGTTTCGGCTGGAAGCTTCCGGTCTACAAGGCGCGCCCGCCGCGCCAATACTGACGGAAGTCGATTAACCGAAGTAGCTCAGCACCACCGGCGCGAGGAAAGCGGTCAGCACCGCGTTCAGCCCCATGCCGATGGACGCAAAGGCGCCCGCGGTCTCATGCACCTGAAAAGCGCGCGCCGTTCCGATCCCATGCGCCGCGACGCCCACCGCGAAGCCCCGCGCCCGCCAGTCGCGAAAACCCAGCAGGTTGAGCATCGGCGTCACCGTGATCGCCCCGATCATACCCGTCAGGATCACCAGCGCGGCTGTCAGCGAAGGCTCGCCACCAAGCGATTGCGAAATCCCGATGGCCACCGGGGCCGTCACCGATTTCGGCGCGAGCGAGGCGAGCAGTTCAGGCCCCGCGCCCATCGCCTTTGCAATCGCCAGAACCGAGACGATGGCCGTGACCGACCCCGCGATCAGCCCTGCCGCGATCGGCAGAAGCGCGCGTTTCACTTTCGGCAGGTTCGCATGCAGCGGCACCGCGAGACAGACCGTCGCCGGGCCCAGCATGAAGTGCACGAATTGCGCCCCGTCGAAATAGCGCTGATAGGGCGTGCCCGTCATCAGGAGCACCGCGCCGAGGATCACCACCGCGATCATCACCGGATTGGCGAAGGGGCTGCGGTTCACGCGCCTGAAGATCGTATCCCCGATCCAATAGGCGATCAGCGTCGCCCACAGCCACAAGAGCGGTTCGGAGGACAGGTAGGACCAGAGCTTGAACGGATCAGTCATCGGCATCGCTCCGGGTCAGCTTCGCCACCGCGACGAAGGCCGCCGCCCCGACCACGATCGCCAGCATGGTCGAGATCACCAGCGCCACCGCCAGCCCCATCCCATGCTCGCGAAGCGCACCAAGATGCGCGACGATCCCCACGCCCGCCGGCACGAAGAGAAGCGACAGGTGTTGCAACACGAATTGGCCCGTGGGGCGCACGATCTGCTGCACCTTGCCCGAGACGCTCATTGCGATCAGCAGGAAGATCATCCCCAGAACCGGGCCGGGAAGCGGCAGTTGCAACGCGCGGGACAGGATCTCGCCAGCGAGTTGGCAGGCGAGGATCAGGGACAGGGCTGGGATCATCGGTCGGCTCCTTGGGACGCACCTGATGCTAAGCCTCCGCGATCAAAAGGAAAAGACAGCGGAGGTGCATACCCGACTGCGTCGACAGGCATCTCGCACCCCCCGATACCTGCGCAAGAATGCGCCAATATATTGTGGATAACAGTCCCATCATCGCCAGATGCGGTGTCTTTCCATTGACTCGCAGGCCTGCTCTACGGACACTTCTCAGAACTCGGTCAGATTCGGAAAGTTTGGCAATTGCGCTTCTCTCGGCTACGTCTCAACGGTTTCAAGAGCTTCGTGGACCCCACGGATCTCGTGATCCATGACGGGCTGACCGGCGTCGTCGGACCCAATGGCTGCGGCAAGTCGAACCTCCTGGAAGCGCTGCGCTGGGTGATGGGCGAGAACCGCCCCTCGGCGATGCGCGGCGGCGGCATGGAAGACGTGATCTTCGCCGGCGCCTCGTCGCGCGGCGCGCGCAATTTCGCGGAAGTCGCGCTGCAGATCGACAATACCGAGCGGCTGGCGCCCTCCGGGTTCAACGACAGCGACGGGCTGGAGATCGTGCGCCGGATCACCCGCGACGCGGGCTCGGCCTATAAGGTGAACTCCAAGGACGTGCGCGCCCGCGATGTGCAGATGCTGTTCGCCGACGCCTCGACCGGTGCGCATTCGCCCGCGCTCGTGCGGCAGGGTCAGATTTCCGAGCTTATCAACGCCAAGCCGAAGAACCGCCGCCGCATCCTCGAGGAAGCGGCCGGGATCTCGGGCCTCTATCAGCGCCGCCACGAAGCGGAGTTGAAGCTGAACGGCGCCGAACAGAACCTGACCCGCGTCGACGACGTGATCGAGCAACTCGCCTCGCAGCTGGCCACCCTCGCCCGGCAGGCCCGCCAGGCCGCACGTTACCGCACCATCGGCGAAGAGCTGCGCCGCGCCGAGGGGATGCTACTATATCGCCGCTGGCGCGAAGCCGATCTGGCCCGCACCACCGCCGAAGAGGCGCATCGCGAGAAGGTCGCCGGGGCCGCGCAGGCCGAGAAAGCCTCCCGCGAGGCGGCCAAGGCCCGGCAGGGCAAGGAAGACGCGCTGCCACCGCTGCGCGAGGAAGAGGCCATCGCGGGCGCGATCCTGCAGCGCCTCACCGTGCAGCGCGACGCGCTCTCGGATCAGGAAGATCAGGCGATTGCGCGGATCGAGACGCTGAAGGCGCGGATCGAACAGCTCGTGCGCGACATGGAGCGCGAAGCGGGGCTCAACCGCGATGCGGGCGAGACGATCGGGCGGCTCGAATGGGAGCAGGCGCAGATCACGAAAGCCTCCGAGGGGCACGAAGACAAACTTGCGGCGGCAGTCGATGCCGCCCATGAGGCCGCGCAGATTTTGCAGGAGCGCGAGGCGCAACTGTCGGAACTGACCGAGGATGTCGCGCGGCTTGCGGCCCGTCACCAATCGTCCCAGCGCCTCGTGACCGACAACCGCGCGACGGCGGAGAAATCCGAAGCCGCCGCGGCGCAGGCTAAGCAAGCCGCCGAGGCCGCTGCCGCCGCGCTTGCGAAGGCGAATACCGAATTCGAGGCGGCAGAAGGCGCACAGACACAGGCGCAGGCCGCCGCCGAAGCCGCCGAGGAAGCGCTTGGTCAGGCCGATGACGCGCGCGCCGAGGCTCAGGGCCGCGAAAGCGCGGCCCGGGCGGCACGCTCGGAAGCCGAGGGCGAGGCCGGAGCCTTGCGGGCCGAGGTGTCGGCGCTCGCGCGTCTGGTCGAGCGCGAAGCCTCCAACGGCCAGCAGATTCTTGATCGCGTCCGGGTGGATCGCGGCTACGAGGCGGCGCTGGGTGCCGCGCTCGCCGATGACCTGCGCGCGCCGGAAGTGGGCGAGGATGACGCGACCGGCTGGCAAGCCCTGCCCGATTATCCCGCGCCGCAGCCCCTGCCCGTCGGCGTCGAGCCGCTCTCCGCTCATGTGGATGTGCCCGATGTGCTGGTGCGCCGGATCTCGCAGATCGGTCTGGTCGAGGATTACGACGAGGGCGTGCGGCTGCAGGATCAACTGGCCCCCGGCCAGCGCCTCGTCTCGACCGAGGGCGACCTGTGGCGCTGGGACGGCTATCGCGCCGGTGCCGAGGATGCCCCGACCGCCGCCGCATTGCGCTTACAACAGCTCAACCGTCTGGTGGAGTTGAAGCGCGATCTGGAAGAGGCCGAGGCGCGCGCTTCGGGCGCGAAATCCGCCCATGAGGCACTGACCGCCGCGCTGGCCGAGGCCACCCGCGCCGATGCCGCCGCGCGCGAGGCGCGCCGCGATGCCGATCGCCGCCTGGCCGAAGCGGGCCGCGCGCTCAGCCGGGCCGAGGCCGATCGCTCGATCGCCAGTTCCAAGCTGGAAAGCGCCCAGCTCGCCGTCGCCCGCCATGAGGAAGAGGCTGGCAGCGCGCGGATGGCGCTGCGCGAGGCGGAGAATGCGCAATCCTCCCTGCCCGATCTGGACGCCGCGCGCGGCGATGTCGAGGCGGTGAAGATGACGGTCGAAGCGGCGCGGATGACGATGATGACCAAGCGCTCCGCCCATGACGAAATCCGTCGGGAGGGCGAGGCGCGGCTGAAGCGTCGGCAGGAGATCACCAAGGAAATCTCCGGCTGGCGGCACCGGTTGGAGACCGCCGAGAAACGCTCGGCAGAGCTGGAAACCCGCAAGATCGAGAGCGAAGCGGAGCTGAAGGACGCCTCCGCCGCGCCCGAGGAACTGGCCGCGAAACGCGCCGAGCTGTCGGAGGCCATCGCCACCGCCGAAGCGCGTCAGGCCGAGGCGTCGGACAAGCTTTCCAGCGCGGAAAGCGCCCTGCGCGAGGCGCAGCTGGCCGAACGCGAGGCCGAACGTCTCGCCGGTGAGGCGCGCGAAGCCCGCGCCCGTGCCGAGGCCCGCGTCGATGCGGCCCGTGAAACCGTCGCCTATGCCGCCGAACGTATCCTCGAGGAGACCGAGAAGTCGCCGCAGGATTTGCTGGAAAGCCTCGACGCCGATCCCGAGAAAATGCCCGACGCGGAGAAGCTCGACGCGGAAGTGAACCGGCTCAAGCGGCTGCGCGAGAGCCTTGGTGCGGTGAACCTGCGCGCCGAAGAAGACGCCCGCGAGGTGCAGGAAGAGCATGACACGCTGGTGCAGGAGAAATCCGATCTCGAAGAGGCGATCCGCAAGCTGCGCGCCGGGATTTCGGGTCTGAACCGCGAAGGGCGCGAGCGTCTTCTGACCGCGTTCGAGCAGGTGAACGAGAACTTCCGGACGCTGTTCACCCATCTCTTCGGTGGCGGCTCGGCGAACCTGCAGCTGGTCGAAAGCGACGACCCGCTGGAGGCAGGGCTCGAGATCATGTGCCAGCCGCCGGGCAAGAAGCTGTCGACGCTGTCGCTGCTGTCGGGCGGTGAGCAGACGCTGACCGCGATGGCGCTGATCTTCGCGGTCTTCATGGCCAACCCCGCCCCGATCTGCGTGCTCGACGAGGTCGACGCGCCGCTCGATGATGCGAACGTGACGCGCTTCTGCGACCTGCTCGACGAGATGACGCGGCGCACCGACACGCGCTTCCTGATCATCACCCACCACGCGGTGACAATGGCGCGGATGGACCGGCTGTTCGGGGTGACGATGCAAGAACAAGGCGTGAGCCAGCTGGTCTCGGTCGACCTGAAGAAGGCCGAAGCGCTGGTGGCATAACGGCGAGGGGCTCGGCCCCGCGCTATCGCGCCCCCGGGATATTTCGATCAAGAAGAAGAGAAGCGATTCCGCTTGCGGGAGAAAAGGCGCGCGCCTAGCCTCGCCGCGAAATTTCATGGAGGGCGCAATGGCCAAGATCGAAGCACGTCTCGAAGAGCTGGGAATTCACCTTCCCGATGCGCCGGCACCGGCGGCAAATTACGTGCCCTTTGTGCGCACCGGCAATCAACTGTTCGTCTCGGGACAGATCTCGAACGGGCCCGAGGGGCTGATCCGCGGCAAGCTCGGCGACGGGATGGATGTCGAAGAGGGCGCGATGGCGGCGCGGTTCTGCGGGCTGGCGCTGATTGCGCAGGCTAAGGCGGCGATTGGAGATCTCGACAAGCTTCGTGTGGTGAAGCTGGTGGGTTTCGTGAATTCCACCGCTGATTTCACCGATCAGCCCAAGGTCGTGAACGGCTGTTCGGACCTGATGGTCGAGGTCTTCGGCGATGCGGGGCGTCACGCGCGTTCGGCGGTCTCGGCGGCCTCGCTGCCGATGGGCGTCGCGGTCGAAATCGAGGCGATTTTCGAGGTCGCGTGATGGCATTGCATCCTGATTTTCTCCGGCTTCCGATCGCGCATCGGGCGCTGCACGACTACACGCTCGGCCGTCCCGAAAACAGCCGTGGCGCAATCCGCGCGGCTATCGCGGCGGGCTACGGGATCGAGATCGACGTGCAACTCTCGGCCGATGGCGTGCCGATGGTGTTTCACGACTACGCGCTGGACCGGCTGACCGCAGAGCGCGGCCCGGTGCGCCAGCGCACCTCGGCAGAGCTTGGCGCGATCCATCTAAGCGGCACGCAGGAGGGCATTCCGACCCTCGCCGAAGTGCTGAAGATCGTGGACGGGCAGGTTCCGCTTCTGGTCGAGATCAAGGATCAGGACGGCGCGCTCGGCCAGCAGATCGGCCCGCTGGAAGAGGCGACGGCGCTGTTGCTGCGCGACTACGAAGGCCCGGTCGCGGTGATGTCCTTCAATCCGCATGCGGTGGCGGCATTCGGCGACTTGGCCCCGGGCGTTCCGGTCGGGCTGACCACCTCGGCCTATCAGCCCAATGACTGGGCGCTGCTGCCCGCAGCGCGCGGCGACGAGCTGCGCCATATTCCCGATTTCGAGCGCGTCGGCGCGGCCTTCATCTCGCATGAGGCGAAGGACCTGAACGCACTTCGGGTGACCGAGCTGAAATCGCTCGGCGTGCCGGTTCTGTGCTGGACGATCCGCTCGGTCGACGAGGAGACACTGGCGCGTCGGGTGGCCGATAACGTGACCTTCGAGGGCTACCTCTCGGCGCTTCCGGCTTGACGCCGCGCGCTCAGGGTACAGATTCAGGCAAAGGATGGCCTAACCACCCGGGATGAAATGGATCAAAGCGTTGAAATCACGCTTTATTCGGATATTTCCGAAATAAGTGAAGAAGACTGGAACGCCTGCGCCTGCCCCGAAATCGGGGATGGGGAGCGGGCGTTCGACCCGTTCACCACGCATCGGTTTCTGGCAGCCCTCGAGGCCTCCGGCTCGGTCGGGCCGGGCACGGGCTGGGACGCACGGCATCTTGTGGCGCGGATGGGCGACCGGATCATCGGCGTCGCGCCGCTCTACGTGAAATCGCACAGTCAGGGCGAATATGTCTTCGATCACGGCTGGGCCGATGCGTATGAGCGCGCGGGCGGGCGCTATTACCCCAAGCTGCAATGCGCAGTGCCCTTCACGCCCGTGGCCGGCCGGCGTCTGCTGGTTCTGCCGGGGCTGGAAGAGGCCGGCGGCCGCGCGCTTCTGGCCGGGATGGCGCAGATCGCGGAAGGGGCCGGGGTCTCTTCGGTCCATATGACGTTTTGCACCGAGGACGAGGCGGAGCTTGCCGCCGAGGCGGGCTGGCTGCCGCGGCTCGGGCAACAATTCCACTGGTTCAACGAGGGCTACGAGAGCTTCGACCAGTTCCTTGGCGAACTCAGCTCGCGCAAGCGCAAAGCGCTGCGCAAGGAGCGCCAGCGGGCGCAAGCTTTCGGCGGAGAAATCGTACAGCTGACCGGCGACGATATCCGGCCCGAGCATTGGGATGCGTTCTGGCAGTTCTATCAGGACACCGGCGCGCGGAAATGGGGCCGCCCTTACCTGAGCCGCGCCTTCTTCGACCTGCTGCACGAGATGCGCGAGGACGTGCTTCTGGTGCTCGCGATGAACGGAGACCACCCGATTGCGGGCGCGCTGAACCTGATCGGACGCGATGCGCTGTTCGGGCGCTATTGGGGCTGTATTGAGGATCACCCCTTCCTGCATTTCGAGCTCTGCTACCATCAGGCGGTCGATTACGCGATCGCGCACAAGCTGAGCCGGGTTGAGGCCGGGGCGCAGGGCGAACATAAGCTGGCGCGCGGCTACCTGCCCGTCGCGACCCATTCGGCGCATTGGATCGGCAATGAAGGTCTGCGCGGGGCGGTCGCGGAGTACTTGGAAGCCGAACGCGCCGCCGTGGACGAAGATATCGAGGTTCTCACCGAAATGGGCCCGTTCCGAGCCCCCTCGGGTGGAAGCGATGAGCAGGCGTGATAAGTAGCAGTGTTAAAGGACGTATGACGGGAGCGATGAATGAATTTGAATGACCTGACCGATGTCAGCGCGTGGCTGACGCAGGATCGGATCGATGCGGCCATCATGGTTGCGGTGAATGTGGTGGCTGCGCTGGTGATCCTGCTGGTCGCGATGGCGATCTCGGCCTGGGCCAAACGGCGTATCGTGGCGCTGTCGCAGCGTTACAAACGGCTGGACGACACGCTCTTCGGCTTCCTCGGCAATATGGTGAAATACCTGATCCTCGCGATCGGGGTGATCTTCATCCTCAACCGCTTCGGCATTCAGACGACCTCGCTGGCCGCCCTTGTCGGTGCCGCCGGTCTGGCTATCGGTCTCGCGCTGCAAGGCACACTGTCGAACCTCGCGGCGGGCGTGATGATCATCCTGTTCCGCCCGTTCCGCCAAGGCGATTTCATCGCGGCGGGCTCGGAAAGCGGCACGGTGACTGAAATCCAGCTCTTCTACACGGTTCTGACGACCTATGACGGCATCCAGATCATCGTGCCCAACAGCGACATCTGGTCGAGCGCGATCACCAATTTCTCCGCCAACCCGACGCGGATGATGGATCTGACCATCGGCGTCGCCTATGACGCGGACCTGAAGAAGACGCAGGAAGTTCTGGAGAATATCTCGCTCTCCGATCCGCGTGCCCTGCCGGAGCCCGCGCCGGTAATCCGGGTAAAGCAACTGGGCGACAGCTCGGTCGATTTCACCTTCCGCGTCTGGGCCAAGACGGAAGATTTCTGGGGACTTCAGGCGGAATATACCCGCAAGATCAAGGTGGAGTTCGACGCGAACGATATCGGCATCCCCTTCCCCACGCGGACGCTCGAAGTGGTGCAGGTACCGAAAATCGAGACCCGCAGCGTGACCCGCGAAAGCGGTGCCGCTTGAACTGGCGGCCCGGGGCTGCAAGGCTGCGGGCCAGCTTAACGCATCAGGGAGTAAGCGATGACATCGAAGCTCGAACCCGAGGAACGCAAGGCGCTGCTGAACGCGCTTGAAGATACCGGATGGCGCGCGGCCGATGGGCAGGATGCCCTGATCAAGCGGCTTCTGTTCAAGGATTTCTCCGCCGCGTGGGGCTTCATGAGCCAAGCCGCGCTCTGCGCCGAGAAGATGGATCACCATCCCGACTGGCGCAACGTCTACAACAAGCTCGAAATCACGCTGACGACCCATGACTGCGGTGGCGTCAGTGTCCTCGACATCGAACTGGCCGGCGCGCTGGATTCGCTGGCCGAGGGCGTGGCCGAGGTCGACCGCGATATCGGACGCCCGGTGATGCGACTGACCGAACCGGTCGAAAAAGACGACGACTGAACGAAAAACGCCCGGCTCCTTGGCCGGGCGTTTTCATTTTGTCAGGGCGGCGGATCAGAGTTCCGCGAGAAGGCCCTCGCCTGCCGAGGCTTCGCAGGTGCCGGGGCTTTCCTCGACATTCAGGTGCTTGACCACACCATCCTCGACGAGCATCGCGTAGCGCTTCGAGCGGTTGATGAGACCCGCGGGCGGCGCGGTGAAGTCCATCTCGATCGCCTGCGTGAAGGCGGCTTCCGGGTCGGCCAGCATGGTCAGCCCCGCCTCGGTCGCGCCCGTTGCCTCGCCCCAGGCCTGCATGACGAAGGGGTCGTTGACCGAGACGCAGATGATCTCGTCCACGCCCTTTTCGGCGAATTGGTCCTTGGTGCGGATGAAGCTGGGCACATGCGCGGTGGTGCAGACGCCGGTATAGGCGCCCGGCACGGCGAAGATCACGATCTTGCGGCCCTTCATCTTGTCGCCAAGGCTCACGGGTTGCGGCCCTTCATCGCCCACGGCGAGGAAAGTCGCGCCGGGAAGAACGTCGCCGGTCGTTAAGGTCATAGAAAGCTCCGATTTGTTCGCGTTGCACTTGTTCCGCCCGTCGATATAGGGTCAGGCGCGAGCCGGGCCAGTGGAGAAAGTTATGAGCGGAATAGTGATCGTCGGCGCGGGACAGGCCGCAGCCTCTATGGCCGCGAAACTGCGGGCGCTGAAATATGACGGTGCGATCACCGTGATCGGCTCGGAGCCCATTCAGCCCTACCAGCGCCCACCCCTGTCGAAAGCCTATCTGCTGGGCGATATGGAGCTGGAGCGGCTCACGCTGCGCGCGCCGGACTGGTGGCAGGAGAACGACATCACGCTGCGGCTCGGCACCTCCGTCACCGCGATCGACACCGAGGTGCAGACGGTCACCCTGTCGGATGGCGAGACGCTGGATTATGCCGAACTCGCGCTCTGCACCGGGGCCACGCCACGTCGCCTGCCCGCGGCGATCGGCGGCGATCTGGGCAATGTCTTCACCGTGCGCAACCTCGCGGATGTCGACCGGATGCAGCCTCATTTCACCGAAGGCAAACGGCTCTTGGTGGTCGGCGGCGGCTATATCGGGCTGGAGGCCGCGGCGGTCGCGCGCAAGCTCGGCCTCGAGGTCACGCTGGTCGAGGCCGCCCCGCGCATCCTCGGTCGCGTTGCCTGCAAGGAAACCGCAGACGCGATCCGCGCATTGCATCGCGAGCGTGGCGTCGAAATCCTCGAAGGGGTCGGTCTGACGCGACTGACCGGCGAGGAGACCGTCACCGGCGCGATCCTCGAGGACGGGCGCGAATTGCCGGCCGATTTCGTGATCGTCGGCATCGGCATCACCCCCGACGAGGAGATCGCCCGCGAAGCCGGTATCCATTGCGAAAACGGCATCGCCGCCGACGCACAGGGCCGCACCTCCGCGCCCCATATCTGGGCGGCGGGCGATTGCGCTTCCTTCCCCGGGACCGAGGGGCGTATCCGCCTCGAATCCGTCGGCAACGCAATCGACATGGGCGAGCTGGTCGCCGCGAACATGCTGGGCGCCGACCGCGCCTATACGCCCAAACCGTGGTTCTGGTCGGATCAGTTCGACGCGAAATTGCAGATCGCCGGGCTCAATGCGGGCTATGATCAGGTCGTCAGCCGCCACGACGAAGGCAGCAGCTTCTGGTATTTCCGCGCAGGCCGCCTGATCGCGGTGGACGCGATCAACGATGCGCGCGCCTATATGGTCGGCAAGCGCCTGATCGAAGCGGGCAAACCCGTGACGCCCGAAGCAGTCGAGACCACGGCAGAGCTGAAAGCCCTGATGAAATGAGAATTATCGGAGGCGCGAAGCGTGGGCTGAAACTGGCGGATGTGGGTGCGGGCGACATGGATGCGCATCTGCGCCCCACGACCGACCGCGTGCGCGAGTCGATCTTCAACCTGCTGAGGAATGGCGGGCATGGCAATCCGGTGCCCGAGGCGCGGGTGCTCGATCTCTTCGCAGGCACCGGCGCGCTGGGGCTGGAGGCGCTGTCGCGTGGCGCGGCCCGCGTGGCCTTCGTCGATGACGGCACCGCCGCCCGCGCGCTTCTGCGCCGCAATATCGAGGCGATGCGCGCGATGGGCGTCACCGATGTCTGGCGGCGCGATGCAACCAATATGGGCCCCAATCGCGGCCCAGGCTACGATCTGATCTTCCTCGATCCGCCCTACGGAATGGGGCTGGGCGAACGTGCCCTCGCCTCCTGTCTCGAGAATGGATGGATCGCTCCGGGCGCGATGATCGTTTGGGAAGAGAACACCCCGCCGATCCTGCCCGCCGCCCTCGAACAGCTCGACCAACGCCGCTATGGCGACACGCTCGTAACCCTTGCCCGGATGCCTGAATGACAAACCACCCGAAGATCCCCCATGCCGTCCTGTTCGATTGCGACGGGGTGCTCGTCGACAGCGAGCCCGCGACCTTCGACCTGATTCAGGAAGAATTCGCCCGCTACGACTTGCACAAGACGATCTCCGAACTGGAAGACGCCTTCATCGGCTCCACCATCGAGAATGTCTATCAATGGGGCCGCGAGCACGGGGCCGATCTGCCCGAGGGCTGGGTCGACAGCTATTACAAGGCGCTCTACGCCCGGCTGCGCGAGGGGACCGAACTGATGCCGGGCATCCCGCGCCTTCTCGCGCGGCTCGATGCGGAGGGAATTCCCTTCGCAGTCGGCTCGAACGGACGGCAGGCGAAGATGGAGGCGACGCTCGGGCAGCACCCGGATATCCGCACGCGACTGGAAGGACTTCTGTTCTCGGGGCAGGACATGAACATGCCCAAGCCGAAGCCCGATCTCTACATCCATGCCGCGCGCCATCTGGGCGCTGACCCGAAGGCTTGCGTGGTGATCGAGGATAGCGCCACCGGCGCGCGCGCGGCGAAAAACGCAGGCATGCGCTGCCTCGGCTATTCGCCGAAAGGCGACAATCCGAAGCTCGCCGCGGAAGGGGCGGAATTGTTCACCGACATGGCCCAGGTGCCGCGGCTCATCGGCCTCGATCCCTGATCTTCGGCTTGGCGGAAATATCCCGGGGTGAGCCGGGGCCAGCGGCCTTCCAGTGGAAGGACGCCCCGGCGAACGCCCGAAGCGCAAGCGCAGGGCCGGCGCAGCCAGCGGGGGGCAGCGCCCCCACTAACGCCTGAACCTTAGCGCCAAGTCGGGTGGAAGCGTCCCGCCGGCGAGGTGGTGAAGATCTCGCAGCCATCGGCGGTCACACCTACCGAATGCTCGAACTGCGCCGACAGCGATTTGTCCCGCGTCACGGCGGTCCAATCATCGGCCAGAACCTTGGTCTCGGGGCGGCCCAGATTCACCATCGGCTCGATCGTGAAGATCATGCCCTCTTCCAGCATCGCGCCGGATCCTGCGCGCCCGTAATGCAGCACGTTCGGCGGCGCGTGGAAGACCTTGCCCACGCCGTGACCGCAGAAATCGCGCACGACCGACATGCGGTTGCTTTCGACGAATTTCTGGATCGCGTGGCCGATATCGCCAAAGGTGTTGCCGGGCTTCACCTGCTCGATGCCGACCATGAGCGAGTCATGGGTGACCTGAATCAAACGCTCGGCCTTGCGGCTCAGATTGCCCGCGACATACATGCGCGAGCTGTCCCCGAACCAGCCGTCGAGGATCACGGTCACGTCGATATTGATGATATCGCCGTCCTTCAGCTTCTTGTCGCCCGGGATGCCGTGGCAGACGACATGGTTCACCGAGATGCAGCTCGCATGCTGATAGCCGCGATACCCGATGGTCGCCGAGGTAGCGCCCAGCTCGCCCACGCGGCGTTCGATGAAGGCGTCAAGTGCTGCGGTCGTGACCCCCGGCTCCACCAGATCGGCGACCTCGTCGAGAATTTGCGCCGTCACCTGCGAGGAGGCGCGCATTCCCGCAAAATCGCTCTGATCGTAGATCCGGATTCCGTCCTTCGTGGTGCGGCCCTGAGTATCGTCCAACGGTCTGCTCCTTAAGGGTTTCGGCCTTTAGATAGTCACAAAAGCGGGGCTTGGCCAGTGCCCGGGCTTTTCGCGCCCCGTTCCGCGCCCTATACCAAGTCGAAAGGAGCCTCACAGATGCCAAATCCCACCGCAGCGATCCTGATCATCGGCGATGAAATCCTCTCGGGGCGCACCCGCGAGGGAAACGCGCATTATCTGGCCGGACAGCTGGTCGAACGCGGAATCACCTGCCGCGAAATCCGCGTGGTGCCGGACGATAACGAGGTGATCGTAGCCGCGGTGCGGGAGCTCTCGGCAGCCCATGATCACCTTTTTACGAGCGGCGGAATCGGCCCGACCCATGACGACATCACCGCCGATGCGGTGGCCGAGGCGATGGGGGCCAAGCTCGACGTGCGCGAGGATGCCAAGGCGATCCTCGCCGCGCATTACGCAGCCCGCGACACCGAGTTCACCGCCGCGCGGCTGCGCATGGCGCGGATCCCCGACGGGGCGGTGTTGATCGAGAACCCGGTCTCTGCCGCGCCGGGCTTCTCGCTGGGCAATGTCCACGTGATGGCGGGGGTGCCGAACATCTTTCAGGCGATGGTCGAGGGGCTTCTGCCGAAACTCACCGGCGGCGCGCCGATGCTCTCGCGCAGCCTGCAGGTGCTGCGCGCGGAATCCTCGGTGGCCGACGATCTGCGCGCGCTGGCGGGCCGCTATCCCGACCTCTCGATCGGGTCCTACCCCTTCGTGCAGGAGGGCCGTTACGGCACCAATCTCGTGCTGCGCGGCACCGATCCCGTTCAGGTCGACGCGGGCTTCGCCGAGCTGAAGACCGCCTTCCCGGAGGGCACATGATCGACGCCTATGCGATCATCGACGCGACCTGGCCCGCAGCCGAATATCGCCGTGCGGGCGGATTTCTGATCCGTGACGGACAAGGCGGCGGCTCGCGCGTCAGCTGCGCGACGCTGGAAGTGCCGCTCGAGCAGGCCGACATTCCGGCCGCCGAAGCCGCGCATCGCGCCTTGGGCCAGCGCCCGCGCTTCATGATACGCGCGGGCGACGAGGCCCTGGATGCGGTCCTGGAGGCGCGCGGTTACGAATCCTATGACCCGGTGCGGATCTGGTCGGCTCCGATCGCCGCGATGCAGGGCGAGGTGCCGCCCGTGACCGCTTTCGCCCATTGGCCGCCGCTTCAGATCGCCCGCGACCTGTGGACCGAGCTCGATGTCGGCCCCGAGCGCCAAGCGATCATGGATCGCGCCGAGGTGCCGAAAACCTGCGTTCTCGGCCGCAAGGAAGACCGGGCCGCAGGCGTTGCCTATATCGGCCTCTACGAAGGGGCGGCGATGCTCCATGCGCTCGCCGTCGCCCCAAAATACCGCCGGATGAGCCTCGCGCGCGAGATGATCCATGAGGGCGCTCGCTGGGCCGCCGAGGCCGGGGCGGAGCGGTTCGAGATGATCACGACGCTCGCCAATGACGCCTCGAACACGCTCGCGGAAAGCTTCGGTATGGAAGTGCGCGCGCAATATCACTATCGCCGCGCGCCGGAGGTGGCATGACCCGCCGGGCGATCCTTCTTCTCGCCGGTCTGCTGGCCGCCCCCCTGTCCCACGCGGCGCTGGCCGCATCAGCGGACCTGACACTGCCCGCAGGCGCCACGCAATCCGCGCAGGAAACGAGCCCCGCCACCAGCTACCAGTTGGCGGTCGGGCCATGGCAGGACGGTCAGCTCGAGACCCGCGATCTTGAGGGCGCGCGCTCCGACACCGCCTATCAGCTGCGCGCCAATCAGAACACGACGCTGCAAATCCTCGCGCCCCTGCGCGATCAGCTCGAACAGGCGGGCTACGACATCCTCTATGAATGCGACACGCAGGCCTGCGGCGGCTTTGATTTTCGCTACGCGCTCGACCTGCTGTCAGAGCCCGCGATGCATGTCGATCTGGGCGACTTCCGCTATATCGCGGCGCGCAAAGGGTCGGATTACTTCGGAATTACCGTGTCGCGCTCGTCCGAGTCGGGCTTCATTCAGGTGACCGAGATGCGGGTGCAGGACGTCACCCCCGCCCAGCCCGACGATCCGCTCGCCCCGCCGCAAACCGCACCGATTCTGCCGCGCGCCGATGCGCCCGCCGTCGCCCCCTCCGCGCTTGCGCAAACGCTTGAGGCGCAGGGCTCGGTCGCGCTCGACGATCTCGACTTCCCCTCCGGCGCCTCTGCGCTTGGCTCGGGCGATTTCGCCTCGCTGCAGGCACTAGCCGAGTTCCTCAAGGCCAATCCCGATTTTCAGGTGATGCTGGTGGGCCATACCGATGCGGTGGGCTCGCTCGCCGCCAATATCGCGCTGTCGAAGAAACGCGCGCAATCGGCTCGGCAGAAGCTGATCGGCGATTACGGGGTGGCGGCGTCGCAGGTCAGCGCCGAGGGGGCGGGTTTCCTTGCCCCGCGCGCAAGCAATCTGACCAAAGAGGGCCGCGAGAAAAACAGACGGGTCGAAGCGGTTCTCACCTCGACCCGGAGTTAGCGCCAGCCGGCGGAATGGCCCGTCGCGGGAGGGAGTTCGGTCTCACCAGTTGTCGGGGCCCTTCTCGGCGAAGGTCTTGGCGAGGAAATCTATGAAGGCGCGCACTTTCGGCTGGGTGAAACGGCCCGGCGGATAGATCGCATAGATGCCCAGCGTCTCCATCGGCAGATCGGGCATCGCCTCTTCCACGAGGCCTTCGCGCATCGCATCGGCGTAAAGGAACGAGGGCAGGTAAGCGATCCCCAGACCGGCCGTTGCGGCATGCAGCAGCGACTGGCCGTCATTGACCGTCAGCCAGCCCGCCGAGCGGACCTGACGCCGCTCGCCCGAAGGCGCGGTCAGCTTCCAGACATTGCCCGCCGACTGGTTGGAATAATGCAGCAGCTTGTGGTCGTTGAGATCGTCGATCCGCTCAGGACGGCCGAATTTCTTGAAGTAATCCGGCGAGGCGATCATCCGGCGCGAGGTCTCGGTCAGCTTGCGCGCGCGCAGGCTCGAATCCTCCAGCTCGCCGACGCGGATCGCCATGTCGAACCCTTCGGAGATGAGTTCGACGTAGCGGTTGTTCAGCACCATATTTACGGTGATTTCGGGAAATTCCTGCAGAAATTCGCCCAGAACGGGCGAGAGAAGATTCACACCGAAATCGGTGGCGACCGAGATGCGCAGCAGCCCCGAGGGCGCCGTCTGCATCGACGTGACCAGCGCATCGGCCTCGCCCGCATCGTTGAGAACACGACGCGCGCGGTCGTAATAGGCCAGCCCGATTTCCGTCGGCGAAACGCGACGGGTGGTGCGATTCAGAAGGCGTGCGCCGAGGCGCGCCTCCAACGCCGAGACGTGTTTCGACACAGCCGATTTGGAGATGCCCATCTTCTTGGCCGCATCGGTGAAGCCCCCTTGGTCCACAACGGTGGCAAAGGCTTCCATTTCAGTCAGGCGATCCATCCCAAACACCCTTCGGCTTGTAATTTCTGTTTCTTATTTCCCGCTTATCGGCACGAAATCGGGCGCAATTTAGACTTCGCGGCGACAATACGAGGGTAACAATCGGAGAGAATCCCGCAGGTTGGTGATCCCTGCGAAACGGTGGCGCTCTCGCTCTGACGCCGCGTTTGACGTGACAAGCTTCGCCTCGCGCCGCAGAGTGCGGGCCAAATCAGGGAGGGTTACATGAGCCAATATCCGCATATCTTCACGCCGCTCGATCTGGGCCATGTGACGCTGCCGAACCGCGTGCTGATGGGCTCGATGCACACCAATCTAGAAGAGCGCGGCGACTGGAATGCGGTGGCCGAGTTCTATGCCGAGCGCGCGCGCGGCGGTGTCGCGCTGATGGTGACGGGCGGCATGGCCCCCAACAATGAAGGCGGCGTCTTCCCCGGCGCGGCAGGTCTGTTCACCCCCGAAGATATCGCGCATCACAAGATCATCACCGACCGCGTCCACGCGGCGGGCGGCAGGATCGCGATGCAAATCCTGCACGCCGGGCGCTACGCCTATGGTCCCGATTGCGTGGCCCCTTCGGCCATCAAATCCCCGATCTCCCCCTTCCCGCCGAAAGAGCTCGACGAAGCCGGGATCGAGAAGCAGATCGCCGACATCGCCACCGCCGCCGCGCGCGCCCGCGAGGCGGGCTATGACGGAGTCGAGGTGATGGGCTCCGAGGGCTATTTCCTCAACCAGTTCCTCGTGCGCCACACCAATAAGCGCGAAGACGGTTGGGGCGGCTCGTTCGAGAACCGGATGCGCCTGCCCGTCGAAGTGGTCAAGCGCGTGCGCGAAGCGGTCGGCCCCGATTTCATCGTGATCTTCCGTATCTCGCTGATCGACCTGATCCCCGACGGCTCGACCTGGGAAGAGGTCGTCACGCTCGCCAAGGCCGTCGAGGCGGCAGGCGCCACGATGCTCAACACCGGCATCGGCTGGCACGAGGCGCGGGTGCCGACCATCGTGACGTCGGTGCCGCGCGCGGCCTTCACCTGGCTCACCGGGCGGCTCAAACCTGAGGTCTCGATCCCGGTCATCACGTCCAATCGCATCAACACGCCTGAAGTCGCCGAAGAGGTGCTGGGCGACGGCTGCGCCGACATGGTCTCGATGGCACGTCCCTTCCTCGCCGATCCCGATTTCGTGGTGAAGGCGAGAGAAGGCCGCGCCGCCGAGATCGCGCCCTGCATCGCCTGCAACCAGGCCTGTCTGGACCACACCTTCCAGGGCAAGGTCTCGAGCTGCCTCGTGAATCCGCGCGCCGCCCATGAGACCGAGATCGTCATCACCAAGACCGAGGCGCCGAAATCCATCGCCGTCGTCGGTGCGGGCCCGGCGGGCCTCTCGGCGGCGATCACCGCGGCCGAGCGCGGCCATGCGGTGACCCTGTTCGATCGGGCCTCCGAACTCGGCGGGCAGCTGACCATGGCGCGTGCGATCCCCGGCAAGGAGGAATTCCACGGGCTCACCGACTGGTTCAAGACCATGATCGAGAAGACCGGCGTGACGGTGAAGCTGGAGACCGACGCCACGCCCGAATTGCTCGCGCCCTTCGACGAGATCATCATCGCGACCGGCGTGCAGCCGCGCGACCCGGAAATCCCGACCGAGGGCGGGCAGGTCGTGAGCTATATCGACATCCTCAAGGGCCGCGTCACCGCCGGTAAGCGCGTCGCAGTGATCGGCGCGGGCGGCATCGGTTTCGACGTGGCCGAATTCCTGACGGTGACCGAAAGCCCGACCCTCGATCTGGAAGAATGGAAGCGCGAATGGGGCGTCGGCGATCCGGCGCGGACACCGGGAGGGCTGACCAAGCCCGAGCCCGAGGCCCCTGCCCGCGAGGTCACGCTGTTGCAGCGCAAGAAGGAGAAACTTGGTCGCCGCCTTGGCAAGACCACGGGCTGGGTTCACCGCGCGGCGCTGCATATGAAGGACGTGAAGATGATCGGCGGCGTGAACTACGAGAAGATCACCGCCGAGGGGCTGCACGTCACGTTCGGAGAGGCGCGCGAAAACCCGACGCTGATCGAGGCCGATACGGTCGTGCTCTGCGCAGGCCAACTCTCGGACCGCTCGCTGGCCGATGCGCTGATCGCGGCGGGCCGTAGCCCGCATGTGATCGGCGGCGCGGATGTGGCGGCGGAACTCGACGCGAAACGCGCCATCGATCAGGGCACCCGGCTCGCCGCGGCGCTCTGATCACCTCTTCGGCTTGGAAGAAATATCCCGGGGGGCTCCCGCAGGGAGCGGGGGCAGCGCCCCCTCCTCGCCTTCAGCTGGAACGCCACGCCCCGCCATCTGCGCCAAAGCGCATCGCCAGATCGGCGACCAGCGCCATGTCGACCGCATCCAGCGGTCCCTCATGGCGCGGGCGGAAGCGAAGGCGGAAAGCGGGCAGGATCGTCGCGAGCGGCGCTTCCGGGTAGCCAAGGCTCGAGGCCAGCGCGAGGAAGCTCTCGGCGTCCACCACGGGTGCAGCAGTGCCACGCTCAGGCCAGATCGCCAGGCCCTGCCGCGCGAGGCGCTGCCAATCGAAACGCGGCCCCGGGTCGATCTTGCGCTCGGGTGCGAAATCCGAATGGCCGATGACGTTTTCCGGCGCGATTGCCCAGCGGCGCATGATCTGCGGCAGCAGCTCTTCCAGCGCGGCCATCAGCGGCTCGGGAAACGGACGGTCGCCTTCATTGTCCAACTCGATCCCGATGGAGCGCGAATTCACATCGCCCAGCCCCTGCCAGCTTCCCAAACCCGCATGCCAGGCGCGCATCTCCTCCGGAACGAGCTGCTCGACCGAGCCATCGCGACCGATCAGCCAATGCGCGGAGACCTCCGCCTCGGGGAGGCATAGGCGCGTGCGTGCGGAGTCGCAGGACCGCATCGCGGTGTAATGGATGATGATAAGCTCCGGCACCGCCCCATCGCGGCGCGGGCCGTAATTGGGCGAGGGCCAGTCGGCGCTCACTGACGCGCTTGCTGGAACGGCGTCGGATCCCAACCGCAGGCGAACCCGTCGCCATCGGGATCGAGATTCAGCCGGTCTTTCTGCGGGCCACCTGCCGAAAGGAAGGCGCGCTGCGCCTGATCGGCGGACGTGTATTTTGCGCAAGCCTTGCTCGCGGAGGTCAGCTTGATGCCCGACCGCTTGTAGACGGAATCACCCGGCCGGTTCGACACCGACAGCGCATAGGCGGCGAGGTTCGGGCCCGAGCTGTCCTGATTGCTGATCGTGTTCTGCGCGACGGGCGCGGTGGCGAGGCTGCTCGACGCGGTGGTGTCGAAACCCGGCGAGCTGGCCGTGGCGCTCGACCCGGCGGTGCTGTTCGACGCGTCGGTCTGCTGCAGCGCGGCCATCGCATCGGCCCCGATCGCAGCGCCGCTATTGTCGCCGCCATTCGAGCTGGAGGCCGAGGTCGACGGGTCGTCGCCAATGGTGCCGCCAGCGTCGATCGTCGGCGCAGAGAGCGCATTGGTCGTGCCGGGCATCGCGGTGCCGGTCGCGTTCAGCGGAGCGCCGGGCGCGTCGGGGTTCGTCGTGCCATTGTCGGTCGGCAGAACGCTCTGCGCCGAAGGCGGCACGATGGGCTGGCCGCGCAGTTCGGCCTCGCGACGGGCCTCGGGGCCACTGTCGGGGGTCGAAGAGATACAGCCCGAGAGGGCCAGAACGCTGCCGAGGATCGCGAGTGCCTGTTTCATGTTACCACCATTTCTCCGGTTTGGCCGCGAAGCCCGCCGCCTGTTCGAGGACATGGGCGTGGTTCAGCAGATCGCCCTCTTCCCAGGGCCGCCCGATGAGTTGCAGCCCCAGCGGAAGACCCTTGCTGTCCAGCCCGCACGGCACCGAAACGCCGGGAAGACCCGCAAGGTTCACCGTCACGGTGAACACGTCCTGCATATACATCTCGACCGGATCGGCGCCGTCCATCTCGCCCAGCCCGAAAGCGGCCGACGGGGTGGCGGGCGTCAGGATCGAGTCGATGCCCTGTGCGAAGACCTGCTCGAAGTCGCGCTTGATCAACGCGCGGACCTTGCGGGCGCGGTTGTAATAGGCGTCGTAGAAGCCTGCCGACAGCACATAGGTGCCGATCATCACGCGACGCTGCACCTCGGGGCCGAAGCCTTCGGCGCGGGTCTTCTCGTACATGTCGACGATGCCTTCGCCCGCCGCGAGCTTGGCGCGGTGACCGTAGCGCACGCCATCATAGCGCGCGAGGTTCGACGAGGCTTCCGCCGGGGCCACGACGTAATAGGCGGGCAGTGCGTATTTCGTATGCGGAAGCGAGATATCGACGATCTCGGCGCCCGCATCTTTCATCATCGCGATGCCGTCGTCCCAGAGCTTCTGGATCTCGGCGGGCATGCCCTCGATGCGGTATTCCTTCGGGATACCGATCTTCTTGCCGCGAATGTCGCCGGTCAGCGCCGCCTCGAAATCCGGCACCGGAATATCGGCGGAGGTCGAATCCTTCGGGTCGTGCGAGCACATCGTGCCCAGCATGATCGCCGCGTCGCGCACCGATTTGGTCATCGGGCCCGCCTGATCGAGCGAGGAGGCAAAGGCCACCACGCCCCAGCGCGAGACCCGGCCATAGGTCGGCTTGATGCCGACGATGCCGGTGAAGGCGGCGGGCTGGCGGATCGAGCCGCCGGTATCGGTGCCGGTCGCGGCAAGGCACAGGTCGGCGGCGACAGCGGCAGCCGAACCGCCCGAGGAGCCGCCCGGCGTCAGTTTCCGGTCGTCGATCTTCCACGGGTTAACCGCAGGGCCGTAGCACGCGGTCTCGTTCGACGAGCCCATCGCGAATTCGTCCATCGACAGTTTGCCGAGCATCACCGCGCCCGCATCCCACAGGTTCTGCGTGACGGTGGATTCGTATTCCGGCTTGAACCCGTCGAGGATGTTCGACGCGGCCTGCGTCGCCACGCCCTTGGTCGCGAAAAGATCCTTGATGCCCAGCGGGATACCGCACATCGCGGGCGCGTCGCCCGACTTGATGCGGGCATCAGCGGCCTTGGCCTGCTCCAGCGCAATCTCGGGGGTCTTGTGCACGTAAGCGTTCAGCGCGCCTGCGCCCTCGATCTCGCTCAGGCAGGACTCGGTCAGTTCGACCGCGGTCACATCGCCCTTTTTCAACGCGTCGCGCGCGTCGGCAATCGTCAGTTTGTTCAGGCTCATTCGACCACCTTCGGCACGGCAAAGAAGCCCTCACGGGCATCGGGGGCGTTCTTGAGGATTTTCTCGGGATAACCGCCATCGGTCACCTCGTCGACGCGGCGCTTGAGGCGCATCGGCGTCACGGAGGTCATCGGCTCGACGCCCTCGACGTCGACCTCGTTGAGCTGCTCCATGAAGGTCAGGATGCTGGACAGCTCCTGCGCGAGCTCGGGCAGATGGTCTTCGGGCACCCGGATCCGGGCCAGATGCGCCACTTTGCGGGCGGTGTCGATATCAATGGACATGTGCTTCTCCGCTTGTCTTGGAAGGCGGTTTAGCCCGAGCCACTGGGGCTTTCAAGCGCCGCGCCCCGCATCAGCGGGCCCCTGCCCTGTCACACGCGAATTTGCGCGCTAATCTTGGAACCTGCACAGTGCTGATACGTCACCCTGTCACAATCGAAGTGCCTAACGGAGGAAACCCATATGAAAGTCATTTGGCTCGGCCATTCCGGCTTCCGCATCGAAACCGGCGATGCGGTGATCCTGCTCGACCCGTTCCTGACCGGCTCGCCGGTCTTTCCGGACGACAAGCGCAGCGAAGCGATCGAAGGCGCGACGCATTTGCTGCTGACCCATGGCCACGGCGATCACGCCTCCGATGCGGTGCCGATCGCGAAGGAACTGGGCATTCCGATCTATTGCATTCACGAATTGTCGATCATCCTTGGCGCCGAGGGGGCCGAAACCGTCGGCTTCGGCAAAGGCGGCACGGTCGATGTCGGCGGCGCGAAGGTCACGATGGTCAATGCGACTCATTCGGCTTCGATCGACTACAAGGGCGGCGACCCGGTCTATGCAGGCCAGCCCGCGGGCTTCATGATCGAAGCCGAAGGCCACACGATCTACGTCACCGGCGACACCGACATCATGGCCGACATGGAATGGATGGGCGAGCTGCACAATCCCGATATCGGCATCCTCGCAGCGGGCGGCCATTTCACGATGGACATGAAGCGCGCGGCCTGGGCGTCGAAGAAGTATTTCAACTTCAAGACCGTCATCCCCTGCCACTACAAGACTTTCGATGCGCTGGAGCAATCGGCCCAGCCGCTCATCGACGGCTTGCCGGGGGTGGATGTCATCGAACCCGAGATACTCAAAGCGATCGAGCTCTAAGCTGAAGCGCGCCGGGTCGCGGGCGGCATTGCTTGCAGCTTGCAGCCCGGCGCGCTAGCTTCTCGCCCGGATCGGGAGGCCGAATAGATGTCAGACTTATTGTCCTTCAAGGAGATGTGCGAGCGGTTCGACGTGACCCCGCGCACGCTGCGCTATTACGAGTATATCGAGCTTCTCAATCCCCAGAAGGAAGGCCGCTCACGCTATTACGGCCCGCGCGAGGTCGCGCGGATGACGTTGATCCTGCGCGGTCGCCGATTTGGCTTCTCGCTCGAGGAACTGCGCCAGTGGCTGATGATCTACGATCAGCAAGGCACGGAAGAGCAGAACCGCGTCTGGGTCGAACTTGCCGATCGGCAGCTTGACGTATTGACGCAGCAGCGTGAAGAATTGGACGCGGCTATCGACGACCTCCGACAATTGCGTGATCAGGTTCGGGACACACTTGATTCTTGACCCTGAAATGCATTCCTTAACGTCAGCGAGGTCGTGAGAGCGCCTTGTGAGCTTGACGATTATGGCGAGTTTCGAGGAAAGAAACTTGCTTTACCGTACGGTAAAAATTCCCTGACATTACGTCATTGGATTCGTGACGCCACGTTACGGTGACGCGAACGTAAAGAAGTCTTGTAATGTGGCCGCAGGCAGACGATTTGCCGCGTCGCATTACGCAAAGGAAACGCGAGGCAGAGAGTATGACCGACACAGTAATGACGATCCGCGAGATGTGCGACGCCTTCGAGGTGACCCCGCGCACCCTGCGGTTCTACGAAAGCAAGGAGTTGCTGTTTCCCATTCGCGAGGGACAGAAGCGGCTGTTTACGCGACGCGATCGCGCCCGGCTGAAACTGATCCTGCGCGGCAAACGTTTCGGGTTTTCGCTGGAGGATATCCGCCAGCTGCTGGACCTCTACGAGATGGGCGACAAGCAGAAGACGCAGCTGAACGAGACGATCAAGCTCGCACAGCAACGTCTGGAGGAAATGACGCGCCAACGCGAGGAACTGGGTCAGGCGATCGACGAACTGGCCGGTCAGATCGAGTGGGCGGAGAAGGAACTGGAGAAGGCGCGCCACGACGACGCGGCCTGATCCGCGAAGACGACTAAAGGGAGCGAACCATGTCGAGCTTTATCGCCAACACCAAGGACATGCAGTTTGTGCTGCATGAGCTGCTCAAAGTCTCGAATTCGGATGTGCCGGGTTACGAGGAAATGGACCGCGACTTCACCGAGGCCGTTCTGGATGCGGCCGGGAAGGTCTCGTCCGAGGTGCTGGCCCCGCTGAACGAGGTGGGCGACAAGGAAGGCTGCGTGCTCGAAAACGGCGTGGTCCGCACGCCCAAAGGGTTCGACAAGGCGTTCGAAGCGATGAAAGAGGGCGGCTGGACCGCACTCGATTGCGATCCCGAGTTCGGCGGTCAGGGCATGCCCTATCTGCTCAACTGCGCGGTGGGCGAGATGTTCGTCTCGGCCAACATGGCCTTCAACATGTATCAGGGCCTGACCCACGGCGCCTATTCGGCGATCCACACGCATGGCACGGATGAGCAGAAGCAGACCTATCTGCCGAAGATGGTCACCTGCGACTGGACCGGCACGATGAACCTGACGGAGCCCCATTGCGGCACCGATCTGGGTCTGATGCGCACCAAGGCCGAGCCGCAGGACGATGGCTCCTACGCGATCACCGGCACGAAAATCTTCATTTCGGCGGGCGATCACGACCTGTCGGATAACGTGATTCACCTCGTGCTGGCGAAAGCGCCGGGCGGTGGCGAAGGCACCAAGGGCGTGTCGCTCTTCATCGTGCCGAAATTCCTCGTCAACGAGGATGGTTCGCTGGGCGAGCGCAACTCGCTCTCGGTCGGCAAGCTCGAAGAGAAGATGGGCATCCACGGCAACGCGACCTGCGTCATGAACTATGACGGCGCGAAGGGCTGGCTGCTGGGCGATCTCCACAAAGGGATGCGCGCGATGTTCACGATGATGAACGAAGCGCGTCTCGGCGTGGGCCTGCAAGGCTATGCCGTGGCCGAGGCTGCCTATCAGGAAGCCGTGGCTTACGCGAAGGACCGCACGCAGGGTCGCGACGTGACCGGCGTGAAAGCGCCCGAGAAAGCCGCCGATCCGATCATCGTGCACCCGGACGTGCGCCGGATGCTGATGGATCAGAAGAGCTTCGTCGAGGGCGCGCGCGCCTTCACCTTCTGGGGTGCGCATCTGATCGACCGCTCCCATGCGCTCAACGACGCCGAGGCCGAAGGTCTGATCTCGCTGATGACCCCGGTCATCAAGGGCTTCCTGACCGACAAAGGCTTCGAGACCGCCGTCTCCGCGCAGCAGGTCTTCGGTGGCCACGGCTATACCGAGGACTGGCCGATGTCGCAGCATGTGCGCGACGCGCGCATCGCGATGATCTACGAGGGCGCGAACGGCATTCAGGCGCTCGACCTGGTGGGCCGCAAGCTCGCTCAGGACGGCGGCAAGCACGTCATGGCCTTCTTCGAGATGGTCAAAGCCGAGTGCAAATCGCATGACGATGACGAGCGGATGAAGCCCTTCACCGACGCGCTGAAGAACGCCTCCAAGCAGCTTCAGACGGCGGGCATGTTCTTCATGCAAAACGGCATGAAGAACCCGAATGCGGCGCTCTCGGGCAGCTATGACTTCATGCATCTGATGGGTCACGTCTGCCTTGGCCTGATGTGGACGCGGATGGCGAAAGCCGCCTTCACCGCGCTCGACAACGGGGCGTCGGACACCGCCTTCTACGAAGGCAAGATCGCCACGGGTCGCTACTACATGGCGCGTCAGCTTCCGGCCTGCGCGATGCACCTCGCGCGGATCGAGACCGGCGCGGACCCAGTCATGGCGCTCGCCGACGACCAGTTCTAAGGCGACCGGATCCAACGAAAAAATGAACGGCGGGCCTCGGCCCGCCGTTTCAATTTTCAATCACCGCCATGTCAGGCGAAGTGTAGCGCCGGACGATTGTTTTGCGGCCGCGCGGGTCTACCCTCGGAATCTCCAACCAGAGACGATTCCCACCGAGTCCCGCCGTCATGTATCTCGATAATGCAGAAACCAACCGCCGTTACGACGCCGCTCTCGCAGAGCTGCGGGCGCGGGGCGTGTTCCGCTCGACCCGGCCGCCAATGGGCGCGCGGGTGCTGCATTGGCTGGGCTTCGAGCCGCGCCCGATTCCCTATCTCGACTGGAAGCAGAACCTGCTGATCTTCGCAGCCGGATTCGCGGTCGCGCAGCTTCTGGTGGACCACCTGCTGAGCGCGACCGAGGGCATGTCCTTCGCGCCGCATCTGGTGACGCTGGTGATCTCGGCGCTCGCGTTCGGCGCACTGATGGCGCTGTGGCAGATCCACCGGAAGAACAAGCTCGGGCTGAGCGATTGGGACGACCTCTAGGGGCGGCCTTGAGGCTCGGAGCCGAAGCACCGGCGGTCTGGCCAGCGCGCAGGTTTCTTCCTAAGCTGCGCGCAACCTGACGCGCCTTCCTGCGCCACATTGCCCCGGAGCCTGAATGCCCAAACGCCTGCGCCTGACCCGTCGCTTTCCCGTCGCCATGACCAATGACGCCTATCGCAGACTCAACCGCTTTGCGCAGGAGGCGGAAATCACGCCCGACGAGGCGCTGACCTTCCTGTTCGAGCATTTCAACTCCGTCACCCACGAGGAAAATCTCAACCACCGCCTGCGGCTGTTCAAGGCCGAGCTTGGCGAGCGCAAAGCCTGATTTCGAAAGGACATCCATGACCCGCCTGTCTCTCGCTTTCGCTGTCGCGTCCCTTGCCCTCTCGGCCCTGCCTGCGCTCGCGTTCGACGCCGCCGACCGCAACGCGGTGACGCAGGAAGTCGCGGGTTTCACCAAGGCGGTGGACGAGAAGGATTACTCGGTCTTCTTCGACACGGTGCCGCCGAAGATGATGCAGGCGATTGCGGATCAGACGGGCGTCCCGAAAGAGCAGCTCGAAGACATCATGCGAAAGCAGATCAACGACGCGATGGCCTCGGTGACGATCGACGATTTCGAGATGAACATCGCCGCGATGAAGGCCGGAGAAACGTCTTCGGGCCGGGCCTATGCGCAGATCCCGACCTCGACGGTGATGGAGGTGCCCGATATGGGCAAGGTGCGCTCGACCAACACCACGCTGGCGCTGCAAGACGGCGAGGAGTGGTATCTGGTGCGGATCGACAGCCCGGCGCAGATCGCGGTTCTGCGCAAGGTCTATCCCGATTTCGAAGGGATCGAGTTTCCCAAAGGCACGATGGAAGCGGTGCGCTAACCGCGCCGCGCCGCTCGCTTTGTCCGCGCTTTCCGTTCACGTCCGTTCACCTCTCGCGACGGAACGTCGCCCTCTCCCTCGCGTTGGACGCGACGTCGTGCTGGAATGACGTTGCGGCGAAACGCCCATGAGGGGCTTACGTTCGCGTCACTTAGGGGTCAGATTGGCCCCGTGATCAGGGAGGACCGCAGCGAATGGCGGCACAACTTTATTGCTTCGGAGAGTCTGGCAACGCCTACAAGGCGGCGCTGACGATGGAACTGGCGGGCTACGACTGGGAGCCTGTCTATGTCGATTTCTTCAACGGCGAGGCGCGCAGCGCCGAATATCACGCGCTGAACGAAATGGCCGAAGCACCCGTCTTCAAAGAGGGCGATCTGACCCTGTCGCAATCCTGCGTCATCCAGCTTCACATCGCGGAGCAGACCGGCAAATTCCTCGCCGAGGATCGCAACGAGATGCTGCGCTGGATGTTCTGGGACGCGCAAAAGGGCTCGGGCCAGCAAGGCGGCCTGCGCTTCCTGATGAACTTCCTGCCCGAAGAGAAGCGCCCGCAAGAGGCGATCGGCTGGCTCAAGGGCCGCGTGCTCACCGCGATCAAGACGCTGGAGAAGCATATGGACGGCCGCGACTGGGTCGTCGGCGACCAGCCCAGCTTGGCCGATTTCGCCTGCTGCGGCTACCTCTACTACCCCGAGCCCTTCGGGTTCGACCGCAAGGAATTCCCCAATATCGACCGCTGGCTGGACGGCATCGCCGCCCTGCCCGGTTGGAAACACCCCTATGATTTGATGCCCGGCAATCCTTCCGACCGGGCGTGAGGAGGAACCATGACGGAAGCCTATATCTATGACGCAGCCCGCACCCCGCGGGGCAAGGGCCGCAAGGACGGCTCGTTGCACGAGGTCAGCTCGGTCGCGCTGTCGGCGCGGCTGCTGAACGCGGTGGCCGAGCGCAACAACCTCGAAGGCCACGCGGTCGAGGACGTGATCTGGGGCAACGCGACCCAGGTGATGGAGCAGGGCGGCTGCCTTGCACGCTCGGCAGTGCTTCTGTCGGATCTCGACGAGCGCATCCCCGGCCTGTCGATCAACCGCTTCTGCGCATCCGGCATGGAAGCGGTGAACCTCGCCGCGAACCAGGTACGCGGCGGCGCGGGCATGGGCTATATCGCTGGCGGCGTCGAAATGATGGGCCGCGTCGCGATGGGCTCGGACGGCGCGGCAATCGCCGTGGACCCGTCGCTCGCGATGAAGACCTACTTCGTCCCGCAGGGCATCTCGGCCGATATCATCGCCACCGAATACGGCTTTAGCCGCGAAGACGTCGACGCGCTCGGCGTGGAATCGCAGCGCCGTGCAGCCGAGGCGATCAAGGAAAACCGTTTCGCGAAATCCATCGTGCCGGTGAAGGACCAGAACGGTCTGACCATCCTCGACCACGACGAATTCCCGCGGGCGGGCACCACGATGGAAAGCCTCGGCGGCCTCAAGCCCTCCTTCAAGGAGATGGGCGAGGTGATGCCGGGCTTCGACAAGGTCGCGATGCTGAAATACCCGCATCTCGATCACATCAACCACGTGCACCACGCGGGCAACTCCTCGGGTATCGTGGACGGTGCCGCCGCCGTGCTGATCGGCAACAAGGAATTCGGTGAGGCGCATGGCCTCAAGCCCCGCGCGCGCATCCGTGCCACCGCGAAGATCGGCACCGATCCGACGATCATGCTGACCGGCCCGGTTCCGGTGACCGAGAAGATCCTCGCGGATTCGGGCATGTCGATCTCCGACATTGACCTGTTCGAAGTGAACGAGGCATTCGCCGCGGTCGTGCTGCGCTTCATGCAGGCCTTCCAGGTCGATGCCGACAAGGTCAACGTCAATGGCGGCGCGATCGCGCTTGGCCACCCGCTCGGCGCCACCGGCGCGATCATCATCGGCACGCTGCTGGACGAGCTGGAACGCCGCGACCTGAACACCGGTCTGGCCACGCTTTGCGTCGCGTCCGGCATGGGCGCCGCGACTATCATCGAAAGGGTGTAAAATGAAGATCGTTATTGGCGTGCCGAGGCGCTCAAAGGCGCTTCACAGATTGTATCCGATGAAGTCCACCGGCAAGTATCAGCTCCACCGCGGCGATGTCCCGGCTACAGAGCGTAAACTTAAGAAGAACTCGGTTCAGGTCGCAACCCTCGACGAAGCGATAAAGCTGATCGACGAAGGGTATCATCCCCGAATGATGAATATCGAAACAAAAGGCGCTCCGGATATCGTTTCACCCGACCGTCTAATCATCAAGGAGTTCCCAAATGGCTGATTTCAAATACGAACTTGGCAGCGACGGCGTTGCCGTCATCACTTGGGACGTGCCCGAGAAGTCGATGAACGTGATGAGCATGGAGGGCTTCGCGCTCCTCGACAGCTTCATCGACAAGGCGCTGGCGGATGACGCCGTGAAGGGTGTCGTGATCACCTCCGGCAAGCCCGATTTCGCGGGCGGCATGGACCTCAACGTCATCGCGCAGATGCGCGAAGGCGGCGCTCAGGCGATCTTCGACGGCGTGATGCAGATGCACCATGTCCTGCGCAAGATCGAGCGCGCGGGCATGGACCCGAAGACCAACAAGGGCGGCAAGCCGATCGCAACCGCGATCCCCGGCACCGCGCTCGGCATCGGTCTGGAACTTCCGCTGTCGACGCACCGCACCTTTGTCGCGGACAATCCGAAGGCCAAGATCGGCCTGCCCGAGATCATGGTCGGCATCTTCCCCGGCGGCGGCGGCACCACCCGTGTCTCGCGCAAGCTCGGTGCGATGGCGGCGGCGCCCTTCCTGCTGGAAGGCAAGCTCTCGGACCCCAAGAAGGCGAAAGCCGCAGGCCTGATCGACGAGGTCGTCGAGGATCCGCTGGCCGCCGCGAAGGAATGGGTGCTGAACGCCAAAGACGCCGATCTGGTGAAACCGTGGGACGCGAAGGGCTTCAAGATGCCCGGCGGCGCGCCCTATCACCCGGCGGGCTTCATGACCTTCGTGGGTGCCTCCGCGATGGTGCATGGCAAGACCGCAGGCGTCTATCCGGCGGCCAAGGCGCTTCTGTCGGCGGTCTATGAAGGCGCGCTCGTGCCCTTCGATCAGGCGATCAAGATCGAGGCGCGCTGGTTCACCAATGTGCTGCTGAACCCGTCGTCGACCTCGATGATCCGCTCGCTCTTCATCAACAAGGGCGCGCTGGAGAAGGGCGCGAACCGTCCCGACGTGTCGGACCAGAAGGTGAAGAAGGTCGGCATCCTCGGCGCGGGCATGATGGGCGCAGGTATCGCCTATGTCTCGGCCAAGGCCGGTATCGAGGTCGTGCTGATCGACAACAGCCAGGAGGCCGCCGATCGCGGGAAATCCTATTCCGAGGGCATCCTCGACAAGGGCATCTCGCGCAAGAAGGTCACCGAAGAGGGCAAGGCGAAGACGCTCGGCCTGATCAATGCGACCACGGATTACGCCGCGCTGGAAGGCTGCGACCTGATCGTGGAAGCGGTGTTCGAAGATCCGGGCGTCAAAGCCGAGGTCACCAAGAAGGCCGAAGCCGTGATCCCGCAGGACGCGATCTTCGCGACCAACACCTCGACCCTGCCGATCACCGAACTGGCCAAGGCCAGCGCGCGCCCCGAGCAGTTCATCGGCATCCACTTCTTCTCGCCCGTCGACAAGATGATGCTGGTGGAGATCATCAAGGGTGCCGGGACCGGCCCGGTGGCCGTGGCGAAAGCGCTCGATTTCGTGCGCCAGATCCGCAAGACGCCTATCGTGGTCAACGACGCGCGCTTCTTCTACGCCAACCGCTGCATCATCCCTTACATCAACGAGGGGATTCGCATGGTGGCCGAAGGCGTTAACCCGACGCTTGTGGAACATGCGGCCACAATGGTCGGTATGCCGCTTGGTCCGCTGCAGCTGGTGGACGAGACCTCGATCGACCTCGGCGTGAAGATCGCCAAGGCCACCAAGGCGGCGATGGGCGATGCCTATCCCGATGAGGCGGTCGATGACGTGCTGTTCTGGATGGCCGACGAAGGCCGGATGGGCCGCAAGTCGAACGCGGGCTTCTACGACTATGACGAGAAGGGCAAGCGTCAGGGCCTCTGGGAAGGCCTCGACGCCAAGTTCCCGCGCGCCGACGAGCAGCCCGACGTGCATCACGTGCAGCATCGCCTGCTGATGGCGCAGGTGCTGGAAGCGGTCCGTGCCTTCGAGCAGGGCGTGCTGGAAGACATCCGCGAGGGTGACGTGGGCGCGATCCTCGGCTGGGGCTTCGCCCCGTGGTCGGGTGGCCCGTTCAGCTGGCTCGACATCCTCGGTGCCGGCAAGGCCGTCACGATCTGCGAGGCGCTCACCGCGCAATACGGCCCGCGCTTCGAGGCCCCGGCCCTGCTGCGCGACATCGCGGCCAAGGGCGAGACCTTCTACGGTCGCTACGGCGACGGTCAGGCCGCGAAAGCCGCCTGATCCGACAGCGCCAGAGAAACCAGAACGCCGGGACCGAAAGGCCCCGGCGTTTTTCTGTGCCCAAAACGCACTTCAACACCGAGACGCTCATCTACCTCCAGGACAAAGGAAAACGCCGCACCCTGGTCACGGGTGCGGCGTTCGGCCTGTCAGTTGATCAGGAGGGAATCAGGCCGGGCTATCACTCTGCCGCGTAAGCGTGCGCGGTCAGATCTTCGTCGATGAGCCCTGCAACGATCGAGCGTGCCATTTCAAGCGACAGCGTCTCGTAGTTCGGGCCTGCATCATCGTCGAAGAGTGCTTCGAGCCGGTGGCTGTTGACCGAACCGCAATGGACCATGCCAGAACCATTTGCGTAGACGATCTCCTCCTCCTCAAACTCCAGCACGATCACGTCGATCGGACGGTGGGGTGTAATCCGATCGATCCCACGATAGCCTTCAAGAGCAGAGGCAGGGATTACGGCGAAGGGGTCACCGTAAATTGCCTCAGCCATGTCGCTTTCCACCATCATGTTCTGTTCAGGCAAAAGCAGCATCGGGGTTTTGTTGCCCAACGCGCCGACCGGCACGGCGAGCGGCTTGCGATGGTCCGGGCAACGCCCGTGACCGAGCCAGAGTTGAGTTCGCTTGACGTCCACGACGGGACGCAGGCCACTGTCGAAGGTCATGACCATGTCGCCAACCGCAATTGCTTCCACCGGGCGCCAGCCCATAGCGGTCGCGATTCGCGTTCCGGCAACGATCCCCGAAGCAGCCCCGTTATCGAGCACTCGCCCGGAGGTTGCGCCCGCCAGAGCGGAATCAAAGGCGCAATCGTCGTTCCAAGTCGTCGTTGCACTGCGGGTCATGTCGGTCTTCCTTCTGAAAGTCGGCGAGGCCATTTCTTCGTCCTACCTAGATCAATTGATTCCTGGGGAGTTTCCGGGGCCGAAAGGTGACCGAAATGTGGCAAACCTATACTTTCGGACAGTAAGTTGCTCACGGACCCGTGATTGACCTATCTTTTTGGATAGGGGTTCGCGCGTTTGACCTATCTTTTTGGATAGGGGGGCGCTCACAGACCCGTGAGAATCGCCCAAATTGCGTCGCAAATTGCAATTGCGCGAAAATTTAGAATCGGTAAC
Source organism: Thioclava sediminum (assembly GCF_002020355.1). Lineage (GTDB taxonomy): Bacteria > Pseudomonadota > Alphaproteobacteria > Rhodobacterales > Rhodobacteraceae > Thioclava > Thioclava sediminum. Next base: position 372,295 of record NZ_MPZV01000004.1, on the reverse strand, counting down.
CGAACCGCGCGATGTCCTCGGCACAGAGTTTCGAAACCACTTCAGCATCGAAATCTGAAAAATACCCGCGCCAGTTGCGCTTCCGCTCGGAGATGTTGCATCTCGCGAGGGGTGTCACGGAAAAACCGAGATGTGACGCGAGGGGGGCGGCATCGGCCTCTACATCTTCGAGGCGAATATAAAGGCCGCAAATCTCCTCCCCGTCCGGCAGCCGCATGTAGCTGCCATAGGGGGCCGCCGCGAGCGATGCCTGCGTGTGCGGATGGTTAAGGAAGTCCGAAAAGCTGAGCGACTTTGCTAACGCCACGGCGGGATGCGCCATCCGCTGCTCGCGCAACCAATGGTAGTAGCTGACCACCCGGTCCCACGGGTTCCGCACCAGCGTGAAGGTGAAATAGGCGCGCGCCTCATCTTCGCTATAGAGCCCCAGCCCGTCGCTCAGCGTGGAATGCTTCCAAAGCCGCCCCCGGGTCTCGCGCCCTTCCAGCCTGCGTTTGCGCCGCCGCGCCTTGGGCGTATCGCCGATCAGCAGGTCATCCGCCATCGCGCGGTTCTCCAGCGCGAGCGTCAGCGCCGTGCCCCCCGTCTTCGGGATATGAACGAAGATGTAGCGACGGCCATGCGAAACGATCATGCGCGCGACACTAGCTGTGACGAAAGATGACGCAAACCCTCTTTCATTTCGCGCGATGCCGCCTGAAGATGCCCGGACAATTTACGTGGAGGATTTCATGGGCTGGCTTGCCGACGAGACGGGTCTGGAGAAATGCGCGGCGAATTACGCACCGCTTACACCTTTGTCGCATCTCAACCGCGCGCTGGAGGTTTTCCCCGAGCGACCGGCGGTGATCTACGGCAGCCGCTCCTATAATTACGTTGATTACCACGCGCGCGTGAGTCAGCTGGCCTCCGCCCTCAAGGCGCGCGGCGTGACCCCCGGCGACGTGGTGGCGACGATCCTGCCCAACACCCTGCCCCAGATCGAGGCGCATTTCGGCGTGCCCGCCTGTGGCGCGGTGCTCAACGCGATCAATACGCGGCTCGATGTCGATACCGTCGCCTATATCTTCGAACATGGCGGTGCGAAAATCGTGCTTTGCGACGTGGCCTTCCTGCCGGTGGCCGAAGAGGCCGTGAAGAAGATGAAGGGCCCCGCGCCCCAGATCATCGAAGTGGCCGACCCCGAGCACGGCTTCGAGCCGACCGGGCATTACCTCGAATACGAGGCGCTGGTCGCCGAAGGCGATCCGATGTTCGCCTGGATCATGCCCGAGGACGAATGGGAGAGCATCGCGCTCAACTACACCTCCGGCACGACGGGGCGGCCCAAGGGCGTCGTCTATCATCACCGGGGCGCTTATCTCTCGACTCAGGCGAATGCGATCTCGTGGCGGATGCAGCTTTATCCGGTTCTGCTGACCATCGTGCCGCTGTTCCATTGCAACTCGTGGACCCATAGCTGGATGGTGCCGATGATGGGCGGCACGGTCGTCGGCTGCCGGGACGTGACTGCGAAGGCGATCTACGACGCGATTGCCGATCATGGCGTGACGCATTTCGGCGGCGCGCCGATCGTGCTGAACACCATCATCAACGCCAAGGACGAACATCGCCGCGCCTTCGATCATGTGGTGGAGGTCTTCACCGCCGGTGCGCCCCCGCCCGCCTCGACGCTGGCCGCGATCGAGCCGCTGGGCTTCAACGTCACGCAGGTCTACGGGCTGACCGAAACCTATGGCCCTGCGGTGGAATGTACCTGGAAACCCTCCTGGGAGGGAACCGAGGGCGAGGCGCGCGCCGATCTGAAGGCGCGCACCGGGGTCTCGATGCCGATGCTCGAGAAAGTCACCGTCTACGATCAGGGCCGCGAGGTCGCGCGCGACGCCCAGCACCTGGGCGAAATCGTCTTCCGCGGCAACATGGTGATGAAGGGCTATTTCAAGAACCCGCAGGCCACGCGCGAGGCCTTCGAGGGCGGCGTGTTCCATTCGGGCGACATCGCCTTCATGCATCCCGACGGCTACATCAAGATCACCGACCGCGCGAAGGACATCATCATCTCGGGCGGCGAGAACGTCTCCTCGGTCGAGGTGGAGGGCGTGATCTGCGCCCATCCGGCGGTGTCGCTCGCCTCGGTCGTGGCCAAGCCCGACGAGACCTGGGGCGAGGTGCCCTGCGCCTTTGTCGAGCTGAAGGAGGGCAAGGAGGCGACCGAAGAAGAACTGATCAAGTTCTGCCGCGCGCGGCTTGCGGGCTTCAAGACGCCCAAGCGCGTGATCTTCTCGGAACTGCCGAAAACCTCGACCGGAAAGATCCAGAAATTCGAGCTGCGAGCGGTCGCCAAACTGCTCGACGATTAGGGCTACTTTCTACGCGTGCGCGCGCCCGCGCGCGAGGGGCGCGCGTGAAGTGCTCAGCTTTCGCTCTCGGCGCAATGCTGGCGGAAGGCGCGCGACAGCATGTCCAGCTCGGCGCGCAGCAGGTCGATCTCAGCGCGCAGATCGCCCGCCAGCGGCGCGCCTGCGACCAGCGAGAAGCGGTCGATCACCTCGCCATCCGCCTTGCGGCAGACGAGGAAGGTCAGCACCCCCTCGCTCAGCAACTCCGCCGGGATCGGCTGCGCGATGCGCCAGTCGCCGGGCGCGCCGCTGACCGACAGCCCTTCGAGCACCTCGCCCTGATGGCGCACCTCCAGATCGGGCGCCTCTTTCTCATGGCTCACCGCTTCCCAGCGCCCTGCCTTGATCCGCGTGCTGTCCAGCATCCTCGCCTCCGTCACAGTTCGGCGCGCGGGTAGCGCGCGAAGGTGAGATCGCGGATCACCACCTCATTCATCCGTGGGTTCTCGAAAATCAGATCGACCCACGCCTTTTCCAATCGCCGCTCGTTCATCCGCGTATAGGCTAGATCGAATTCGACAGAGCGCGCGCCCTCGCCATGCGGCAGTTCGCGCACCAGCTGCTCCGAATTGGGGCCGTGCTTGATGTTGAGGCGGCAGAACACTTCCAGCTCCCGCTCGCAGTCCAGCTGCATCTCCAGCCGGATGAGATGGTTGAGCTGCAGCCCGCCAAGCGCCGCGTCGGGCAGATCGAGCACCAGCGACAGGAACGACCCTTCGAACCGCAGCACATCGAGCCGCAGCCCGAACGGCGCGAGCGTCTCGCCCTTCGTATTGCGGATCTGGCGCAGCGTGATCTCGGAGCGCGGGCAGTCATGGAACAGGGTGAGGTCATCGCCAAGCTTGTCGCGGCTTTGCGCCCCCGCGATGCCATGCGGATGCGCCTTCACGCGCCATAGCGGCGGACGCCACGCCCAATCGCTGCCCGATGGTTTGCGCACAGAGCTATCGCCGGGAAAGGCCGTCAGCCGCTGCTCGGTCGCGCGCAGCACCGTGTCGACTTCGTTGCGCAGGGCACGCGCCCGTGCGCGCAAACCGCGAAGCCCCTCCGGATCCAATGCAGGGACCTTGGACGCCGCATCGCGCCAGCGCCGCAAGCTGCGTCGCTCGGCAATCCGTTGCAACAGCGATCCGCCGTTCCGTCCTGCCATGTGCTGCCCTTCTTTCCCGCCTGCCGGTGCCATCTGCGGCATCACAGCAGTTATTCCTTATCATCGGGTTGCGAGAAAGGGGGAATTTCCGCACGAACTCATCACGTTCCGGGTTTTGACCGGGAAGGTGACTGCGCGTCGGCTTGGGCGGTCAATTCGCGGCGCGGATCGCGGCGATGAATGTCTCCAGCAATTGCCGCTGCTGGGCATAGCTCATTTCGCCTTCCTTCAGCGGCATCACCGACAGCGCTGTGATCCGCCCGCCAAGGGCCGTGACGCCCCGCAGATAGGTCTTCGCAATCGGCGGCCCGCCCGTGCCGGAGCGGTCCTCGACCCGAAGCAGTAATGTACCATTCGAGATATCGGTGCCCTTGATCGTGACGTCAGCGGCTTCGCCCGAGCGCGACAGCGCCGCGCGCCCGATTTCGGAATGGAAGAAATCGCCGATCTTCTTGAGACGGTCCTGCGACAGCTTGCCGGAGCCATCCTCCAAGGCCGGCGGCCCGACCGTGACGCTCAGCAGCGCGGGTTCGGGTGCATGGGCATCCTCGGCATTGCCCGAGATCGCCGCGCAATTGCCGAAGAGCGCGAAGCCCCCCGCGCCGGAATTGCGCAGGCTTTTCGGATCGATGCACCAGCCTTTCGGCGCCGCCACCGTCAACGCGCCACTGGCCAGCGTGGTGCGGGCCTTCGCGACCTGCGCCGTGCCGAAGGCCGTCGGCTGGCAGGCGGCCAGCAAACCGGTCATCCCCAGCGCGAGGGCGAGGGGCTTCAAAAGACGTGACGAGCGGTGTCCGACAGCAAAAATCATGCGCTTGGAAATAGCCTCAGCGCCCTCATCGCGCAAGTCTGCCGGGTTTCGCCGCATTGCGGCTGCGCGGGGTTCAGCCCAACGCGATCCGGCGCGCCGCAGCCGCGCCGTCATCCGGATCGTGGCTGACCATGAGGCAGGGGATACGCTCGGCTTGGAGATGCTGCAGCGTGAAGCTGCGGATCTCGGCCCGCAACTCCGCATCGAGCGCGGCGAAGGGTTCGTCGATCAGCACCGCACGGGGCCGCGCAAGTAGCGTACGCATTAGCGCGGCGCGGGTGCGCTGCCCGCCCGATAGCGTCGCCGGGTCGCGATCCGCCATGCCTGCAAGCCCGGCCTGTTCCAGCGCGGCCTCCACCGCCGCGCGCCGGGCGACCTTGCCCTTCACCTGCGCCGACAACCCAAAGGCCAGATTGTCGCCGACCGAGAGATGTGGGAACAGCTGCGCCTGCTGGAACAGCATCCCGATGCCGCGTTTCTCGGCGGGCAGATGCGTAACGCTTTCGCCATCGAGCCGGACATCGCCCGAAGCCGTGAAGCCCCGCGGCAGATGGCCCCCGATATGGGCGAGCAGGCTCGACTTGCCAATCCCGGAGGGCCCCATCAGGCAGACGGTCTCTCCGGGCGACACGACCAGCGAGAGCGGCGCGAAAAGCGGGGCGGAGGCGCCGGGCGCGGTCAGGCTCAGATCGATCAGTTCCAGGCTCATGCCACTCCTCCGCGCAAGCCACGCCGGTTGCGATGCCACCATGCCGGGACCGCGAGCGCCAGCGCGAAACCTACCCATGGCAGCGCCGCCTGCATCAGCGCAAGGATCGCGGCCAGCCGCCGGTCCGCCCCCGAGGCCAGTGCCACGGCCTCCGTGGCCAGCGCCTGCACGCGTCCCGCCCCGGGCAGCAGAACTGCGAGATATTGCGCGACCGACACCGCGACCCCGATCGCCGCCGCCGCACATATCGGGCCAAGCAGCATCGGCAGCTTGATCCGCAGTAGCCGGCGCGTCGGCCCGGCCCCGAGGCTCGCCGCACTGGCAAGATGCACCGGGTCGAGCGCGCGCCACGGCCCGGCCAGTGCGATCATCACATAGGGAAAGACGAAGAGCAGTTCGGCCCATGTCACCGCGACCGGCCCCGGCGGCAGGCCAAGCCAGAGAAACCCGGTGGTCAGACCTTGCAGAAACCCGATCTGCGGCAGCAGAAGCGGCAGGACGATCAGCGCGCCGAGCGGCAGGCGCTTGCCGGAGCGATCCTCGCTTTCCAGCCAGAGCATCGCGAGGATCAGCGCCAAAGCGGTCGAGATCAGCGCAAGGGTCAGGCTGGTCAGCGCAGGCCCCGTCCAATCGGCGCTGGCCCAGCGTTTGAGTGTCAGATCGGCTGGCATGGAATCGGGAAAACGCCAGAAGCTCGCAAGGCTCCACAGGATCAGCGCGCCGAGCGATCCGATCGCCAACAGCCCTCCCGCCCCGATCAAACCAGCACCGCTCCAGTTCCGCCGCGAAGCGCCGCGATGCCCGTTGCGGATCAACGCCTTGCCGAGTCGCGCCACCGCGCGTTCGCCGACCATCCACAGCGCCGCACTCGCCCCCATCACGGCCAGCAAGATCACCGCCAGCGCCGAGGCGGGCACCGCCTGCGCCGGGTCGGGCGCGCCGTAGAGCCGCAGGATGCGCACCGCCAGCGTCGGCGGGTTCGACGGCCCGAGGATCAGCGCCATGTCGACGACCGACAGCGAGAAGGCCAGCACGATCAGCACCGGCAGCCGCAGCGCCGGGTAAAGCTGCGGCCAGACGATCCGCGCCCAGACGCGGCCCGGCGCATAGCCAAGCGCCCGGCCCGCCGCCATCTGCTCGGCAACCGGGCGCTGCGCCGCGGCCACCAGCGTCATCAACGTTAGGAACGGCACCTCTTTCAGCATCAGCCCGAGGATCAGCGACAGCCCCCACGGATCGCCCAGCGTCACGATCTGCGGCGGCAGATCCCAGCCGGTCGCCCAGGGCGAGATCAACCGCGCGGCCCAACCCGAGGGCGCGATGAGAAATGCCAGCCCGATCGCCAGCGCCGCATGGGGCACCGCCAGCAGCGGCGTCAGCCAGCGCGACGCCGATTGTCGCGTCACCAGCCAGCGCGCCAGCGGGATCGAGGCCGCGAGCGACAGCAGCGCAGCCCCCAGGCCGGTCACCAATGTCAGCCGCAGCGAGGTGAAGATTCCGGGCGCGGCCAGGGCCTCGGCGAAGCCCTCCCAGCCCAGCGCGACGCGCCCCAGCCCCGGCTGCCAGCCGAAACCGGTCGCCAGCGTCAGCGCCGCGCCGAGCAGTACCGGCGCGCCGATCACCAGCGTCAGGATCGCCCCGGCGAGCCGCATCAAACCCTCACTTCGTGTAGCGCTGCGCCCAGTCCTCGGTGAGCTTCGTCATCCAGCTCGGATGCGGCTCGGGGAGCGTCGGCCCGAGATCGTCCAGCGTCGGCAGCGCGGGCGCGGTGGGCAGGTCCGCGAAAGCCTGTTTCGCGTCGGCATCCAGCTTGCCCGGATCGAGCACCGAGAAACTGCCCAGCACGCGGATGTCCTGCATATGCGCCTGCGTGGCCGGATCGAGCAGGAAATTCGCGACCAGCTCCGCCCCGGCCTGATGCGCGGCGTTATAGGGAATCGCGACGTAGGAGATATTCCCGATCGTGCCGCCTTCGGGCACCCAGACGCGGACCGAAGGCGGCAGAACGCCCTGCTCGATCATCGCGGCGGGCGCGGCCGGATCGAAGAACATCGCGAAATCGACCTCGCCATCGGCCAGCAATTGCGCCTGCGCGCTCTCATTCTCGGGGAAGGCTTTGCCCTCGCGCCACATCAGCGGGCGCAGCGCGTCATACCACGCCCAGAGCGGCGCGGTTTCCTTGGCATAAGCCTCATCCGTCACGGGCTGCGACAGCGCCGCCGGGTCGGGCGCCAGCTCGACCAAAGCCTGCTTGAGGAAGCTCGCCCCCATGAAATTCGACGGGTTGGGGTGGGTGAAGCGGCCCGGATGCGCCTTTGCCCAGTCCAGAAGCCCCGCCATATCCTTCGGCGGATCGCTCACCCGCTCCGCATCATAGGCGAAGGCGAATTTCGCGAGCCGCCACGGGCTCTCATAGCCTTCGGTCGGAACGGTGAAATCGGTCGTGGCCGCCGAGCCCTCCGACAGGTCGAGATATTTCGCATTGGGCAGATCGGAAACGAACGGTCCATGCAGCAACCCTGCCTCTTTCATCGCGAGGAAGTTCGGCCCGTTGATCCAGATGAGGTCCACCGCACCGCCGTCATTCTTACCTGCCGCCTTCTCGGCCTGCACGCGCGAGACGGCCTCGGCGGTGTCGGACAGCTTCACCTGCTCGACCGTGACGCCGTATTTCTCCTGCATCTGGTCGGACACCCAATCGATGAACGCATTGGTGCGCGGATCGCCGCCCCAGGCATTGAAATAGACCGTCTGGCCCTTCGCCTCGGCCTTCGTCTGCGCCCAATCGGCGAAGGCGGGGGATGCGAGCGGCAGCGCGAGACTCGCGGCAAGAACCGGGGCGGCAAGAAGGTTTCTCATACTCTCTCCGTTCAGGAAAACGCCCGCCAGCCCATCAGCCAGCGGGTCACGGTGGTCACGAAACAGGCGGCGGCGAAGAGGCCCGCGAGGATCGGGAAGGCTTGCGGAAACAGGCAGATCGCTGCGAAAAACAGGATCGTCTCGGCCCCTTCAGTGAGCCCGCCGAGGTAGTAGATGCCCTTGGTCGGATAGGCATCGGTGCTCATCCCGCGCTTGGCGGCGATGGAGGCGAAGGCGAGGAAGCTCGATCCGGTGCCGACGAAGGCCGCGATCAGGATGGTCGCGGCCAGCGCGTTGCGCGCAGGATCGGCCAGCGCGAAGCCCACCGGGATCAGCGCGTAGAACAGGAAATCCAGCGCGATATCGAGGAACGCCCCGCGATCAGTCGGCCCCTTGATCCGCGCGATGGCCCCGTCGAGCCCGTCCGCGATCCGGTTGATGAGGATCAGCGCCAGCGCCAGCCAATAGGCGTGAAACGCCAGCGCCGGGATCGCCAGAAGGCCCAGCGCGAAGCCCGCCACCGTCACCTGATCGGCGCGGATACCGCGCGCGGCCAACGCCTCGGCGGGGGGCTGCATCATCGCACGTTGCAGCGGCAGGAGAGCAGCGTCGATCATCCGCGCCTCCACGCCATGAAGCGCTCGGCGATCCGCAGCGTGCGCGGGTTCACATGGGCCTGCCGCCAGCGCCCGGCGGCGTTCTTCGCGGCCTCGGACCAGCTGGGATAGATATGCGGCGTCGAGAGAATCTTGCCCAAGCCCAGCCCGTGCCGCATCGCCAGCGCGAATTCCGCCAGCACCTCGGCCGCGTGCGCCCCGCAAACCGTCGCGCCGAGGATCTTGTCGGAGCCTTTCGCGGTGACGATCCGCACGAAGCCCTGCCCCGCCCCTTCGGCAAGCGCACGGTCGAGATCGCCCAGCGGATAGGTCGTGACCTCGTGATGCACGCCCTCGGCCTCGGCTTCCGCCGCCGTCATTCCCACCCGTGCCAGTTCGGGCGAGGTGAAGACCGCATGCGGGATCGGCGCGGCATGGGCCTTGAAGCGCCAGAACGGCGAGGCCAGCGAATTCGCCGCCGCGATCCAGCCCTGATGGCCGGCGGCATTGGTCAGCTGCAACGGCCCTGCCGCATCGCCCGCAGCGTAGATATTGGGCATCAGCGTCTCGAGGTAGTCGTTCGTCTCGATCACCTTGTTCGCCGGAATGCCCAGCTCCTCAAGCCCGAAGCCTTCGAGCCGCGCCTTTCGCCCGACCGCGACCAGAAGCGTGTCGAAGCCGAGTTTGGAGCCGTCCTCCAGTTCCAGCCATTTGCTGTCATCGTGCCCGAAGCGGATCGCCTTCGCGCCGAGCTTCAGGTCGACCCCATCGGCGCGCAAGGCCGCCGCGATGGCATCCGAGGCCTCCGTATCTTCACGGATCAACAACCGTTCCGCCGCCTCGACCACGGTGACGCCCGCGCCCAGCCGCGCCAGCGCCTGCGCGATCTCGCAGCCAATCGGACCACCGCCGAGGATCACCATTCTCTCGGGCGGCGCGGGCATCGCGGCGAGCGACTCCCACAGCGTGTCCGAGGTCAGCGGCTCGACCGATCCGATCCCCTCGATCGGCGGGATCACCGGGGCCGCGCCGGTCGCGAGCACCACCCCGCGCGCGGTCAGGCGCTCATCGCCCACGCGCACGGTCCAAGGGTCTTCTAGCCGCGCATGACCTTCGATCACCTCGACGCCGAGACCTTCATAGCGCTCCACGGAATCATTCGGCTCGATCTGCGCGATCACCTCGGATATCCGCCGCGTCACCACCGGCCAATCGACCGAGACATCCGCGCGTACGCCCAGCGCCTCGGAGCCGCGCGCCACGCCTGCCGCCCGTGCCGAGGCAATCAGCGCCTTTGACGGCACGCAGCCGTAATTCAGGCAGTCGCCGCCCATCGGGCCTTCCTGCACCAGCGTCACCTTCGCCTTGGCTTGAGCTGCGACATAAGAGGCCACCAGCCCCGCCGCGCCCGCGCCGATGACGATCAGGTTGCGGTCGAACTTCGCCGGGCGCTCATAGCCGCGATAGGCCCGCTTGCGTGCCCAGAACCGCAGCGCCGCGCGCGCCACCCAGGGAAACACCGCCAGCGCCGCGAAGGCACCCAGCAGCCCCGGCGAGACGATCCCCGACAGGCTGTTCAGGTCACCCAGTTGCGCGCCCGCCGCGACATATACCGCGGTGCCGGGCAGCATGCCGAGCTGCGACACCGCATAGAATTTCCACCCCTTCATCCGGGTCAGCCCGAAGGCGAGGTTAATGACGAAGAACGGCACGACCGGGATCAGGCGCAGCGAGAACAGGTAGAATTCCCCGTCGCGCGCCGCACCCTTCTCGATCTTCGCCAACCTCGGGCCAAGCCGTCCGCGCACCCAGTCGCGCATCAGATAGCGCGCGACCAGAAAGGCCAGCAGCGCCCCGATCGAAGACGCGAAAGAGATCAGCACCAACCCCTGCCAGAACCCCAAAAGCGCCGCACCCAGCAGCGTCAACCAGACCGCGAAGGGCAGCGACAGCGCCGTCACCACGACGTAAGTGACGAAGAACCCGATGGGCAGCGCCAGCGGATGCGCCTCGCGCCACGCGGCAAGGCTGTCGCGCAAAGCGCGCAGCCGCTCGGGGTCGGGATCGGCCACCAAAAAGGCCGCGATCACCGCCAAAGCGATCAGGCCAAGGAATATCAGAGGTTTGCGCATGGTCCTCCCGTGGGTCACGCCCCAGTGATAGAGGCGATGCGATCTTTCCCCAAGACGTTTCGCGCGCGGATTTCGTTACGCGCTTTCTCTCGGAGCCGCTATTTGGCACTGTTACGCAGAAAACGGAGGCGGGGATGCATTTCATTGCAGTCGATGGCGGAGGCAGCGGGTGCCGGGCGGTGTTCGCCGACGGTTCTGGCCGCGTCATCGGGCGTGGCGACTCCGGCCCTGCGAATATCGCCTCGGACTATGACGAGGCGCGCCATCACATCTTCACCGCCATCGAAACCGCGATGGGCACTATCGACGCGCGCGAGATCCGCGCGGTGCTCGGGCTGGCGGGGGCGAACCATGCGCCCGCCGCCGAGGCGCTGGCTGTAGATCTGCCGTTTCCCGCCCGCGTCGTGCAGGACGTGACGACCTCGGTGCGCGGTGCGCTGGGGCCCGAGGACGGGATCGTCGCGGCCATAGGCACCGGCTCGTTCTTCGCGCGGCAGCTGGACGGGGAGCAGCATGCCATCGGCGGCTGGGGCTTGCGGCTGGGCGATGAAGGCTCGGGCGCGTGGATCGGCCGGGCGCTCGGGATGCGGGCCGGACGTGCGCTCGACGGGTTCTGCCCGGTGACGCCGCTCCTGCGCGAACTGCTCGAGGAGATGGATGGCCGCAACGGGCTGATTGCTTTCAGCCTCGACGCGACCCCCGCCGATTGGGCGCGGTTTGCGCCGCGCATTCTGCAATCGACCGACCCTGCAGCCGTGGCGGTGCGCGAGGCGGCGCAGGCCGAAATCCGCGAAGCGATTGCGCTGCTGCAACCCGAGGAACCGCTTCCGGTGACGTGGCTCGGCGGGCTTGGGCAAGGTCTTGCGCTGGGTGACTGGCCGCAACGGGCTGCGAAAGGCAACGCGCTGGACGGCGCCTTGGCATTGGCGATGGAGGATACGTTTTGGACAAGCTGATCCTGACGGGCGCGCGCGTTTTCGACGGCACCGCCTTCCATGAAAACCATGCGATTGTGCTGGAACAGGGTCGAATTTCGGCGCTGTGTCCGATCGCGGAGATGCCCGAGGGCGAGGTGGTCGAGTTTCCGGGCGGCACGCTCGCGCCCGGCCTCGTCGATCTGCAGGTGAATGGCGGCGGCGGCGTGATGCTCGACGGGCACGCGACGCTCGAGACGATCTCCACCATCTGCGCCGCGCATGCCCATCTCGGCGAGACCACGATCCTGCCGACGCTGATCACCGATACCCGCGCCGCGACCCAGACGGTGCTGGCGGCAGGCATCGCCGCCGTGACCCGCGTTCCGGGATTCGGCGGGCTTCATCTGGAAGGCCCGCATCTCGACCCCAAGCGCCCCGGCTGCCATCCGCCCGGCTGCATTCGCCCGCTGGACGAGGAAGACATCGAGACGCTGCTGGAGGCGAAGACCGGGTTGCCTGCGCTGATCATGACGCTCTCGCCCGCCAATGCGACGCCCGAGCAGATCGCGCGCCTGTCCGAGGCCGGGATCGTCGTCAGCCTCGGCCATTCCGAGTGCAGTTTTGCCGAGGCTCAGGAGGCCATCGCGGCGGGCGCGCGGATGGTCACGCATCTCTTCAACGCGATGAGTCAGCTGGGTTCGCGCGAGCCGGGCCTCGTCGGCGCGGCGCTGTCGCAGCGGGTCTCCGTCGGGCTGATCGCGGATGGCATCCATGTGCATCCCGAGACGATCCGGCTGGCGCTGGCGGCGAAACGGCAGGGCGAGGTCTTCCTTGTCTCCGACGCGATGGCCTGCGCCGGGTCCGATCTGATGGAATTCGAGCTCGCCGGTCGCCGCATCCTGCGCAGTGACGGGGCGCTGCGGCTGGAGGATGGCACGCTTGCCGGGGCCGATCTGTCTCTACCGCAGGCGGTGCGTTTCATGATCGAGACGGTGGGTGTGTCACCGGAACAGGCGCTCGCAATGGCAAGCCGCATCCCGGCAGAGGCGATCGGCGCGCCGGTGGGTCGGATCGCGCCGGGCTTCGCCGGGGATCTGGTGCATTTCGATGGCGACTGGCGCCTAACGGAAGTCTGGCAGGGCGGTCAGGCGAAATCCTCGACCGCGTAGCCCTGAATGTAGAGCAGCGCGCTTAGATCGCCGAAGTTGATCCGGATGTCGCATTCCGCCGCGACCGAGGGTTTAGCATGCAGCGCCACGCCCGCACCGGCGAGCTTCAGCATCCCCAGATCGTTCGCCCCATCGCCCACCGCCATAACCTGCGCGTGATCTAGTTTCAGCTTTTCCGAAATTTCCAGTAAAGCCTGAACTTTGGCTTCACGCCCGAGGATCGGCTGCGAGGGCACGCCCGTCAGCTTGCCATCCTCGACCAGCAGCAGGTTCGCGCGGTTCTCGTCAAACCCAAGCGTCTTTGCGACATAGCCGGTGAACGCCGTGAACCCGCCCGAGACCAGCGCGCAATAGGCGCCGTTGGCCTTCATCGTCGCGACCAGATCGTGCCCGCCCGGCATGAAGCTGATGCGCTTTTCGATCACCTCGGAAATCACGCTCTCGGGCAGACCTTTCAGCAGCCCCACCCGCTCTGTCAGCGCGCCTTCGAAATCCAGCTCGCCATTCATCGCCCGCGCGGTGATCTCTTTCACCCGCTCGCCCACGCCCGCCACATCGGCCAGCTCGTCGATGCATTCCTGCTGGATCATCGTCGAGTCCATATCGGCCAGCAGCATCTGCTTGCGCCGCCCCTCGGTGGGCTGCACGACCAGATCGACGCCCAGCCCCTGCAGACCCTCCCAAGCCTCCCAACGATTCGACGGCACGCGGTCCACCATGAACTCCGCCGCGACATTGGGGTTGAGCCAACGCGCCGCGCCGCCGCCCCATGCACCGCAAAGCGCATCCAGCGTGCCTTGATCCAGATTGGCCTCTTTCGGGTCAGCGATCAGCGTGGCGGTAAACATGCGCGCTCCTTGGGGAATGTCGGTTCAAATGTCGTATCCGTGACCTGATGCGGCGCATTAGACCAAAAATTCTCCTTGCACCAGAGCGGGCGCGAGCGTATCTGCGGCGGCGGGACACCCTTCCCCAACGAAGGGCATATATCTGGAAGGATACCAGCAATGGCTATTCAAGCTCCGGCTACGCGGCCGGCAAACCCGCGTTTTTCTTCGGGCCCCTGCACGAAGATTCCCGGTTTCTCCCTCGAAATGCTCAATGACGCGCCGCTGGGCCGTTCGCACCGTGCCGCTATCGGCAAGGCGAAGCTGAAAGAGGCGATCGACACCACCCGCGAAATTCTGGGCGTGCCCGCCGATTACCGCATCGGTATCGTGCCCGCCTCCGACACCGGCGCCGTCGAAATGGCGATGTGGTCGCTGTTGGGCGAGCGCAAGGCGACGATGGTCGCTTGGGAAAGCTTCGGCGCGGGCTGGGTGACCGACGTGGTCAAGCAGCTCAAGATCGAGGCCGAGACGAAAACCGCCGACTATGGCGACATCGTCGATTTCTCCACCATCGACTTCAACACCGACGTGGTTTTCACGTGGAACGGCACCACCTCGGGCGTGCGCGTCCCCAATGGCGATGCGATCCCGGCGGACCGTGAAGGCCTGACCATCTGCGACGCCACCTCGGCCGCTTTCGCGATGGACCTGCCGTGGGACAAGCTCGATGTCACCACCTTCTCCTGGCAGAAAGTGCTGGGCGGCGAAGGCGGTCACGGCGTGCTGATCCTGTCGCCCCGCGCTGTCGAGCGTCTGGAAAACTACTCCCCCGCTTGGCCGCTGCCGAAGATCTTCCGCATGACCAAGGGCGGCAAGCTGAATGAGGGTATCTTCAAGGGTGAGACGATCAACACCCCCTCGATGCTCTGCGTCGAAGATTACCTCGTGTCGCTGAACTGGGCGAAATCGGTGGGCGGGCTGAAAGGCCTGATCGACCGCGCCGATGCCAACGCGAAAGTCGTGTGGGATTTCTGCGCTGAAAAGCCGTGGATCGCGAACCTCGCCAATGATCCGGCGACCGCGTCGACCACCTCGGTCTGCGTGAAGTTCACCGACGATCGCATCAAGGATGGCGCAGCCTTCGCCAAGGCCGTCGCCAAGCGGCTCGAAGCCGAAGGCGTGGGCCTCGATCTCGGCGCCTATCGCGACGCCCCGGCCGGTCTGCGCATCTGGTGCGGCTCGACCGTCGAGACGGCGGATGTCGAGGCACTGATGCCTTGGGTCGAATACGCCTTCGAGGCCGAGATCGCCGCGCAAGCGTGATCCGTGACAGATTGGCGGGCCTCCGGGCCCGTCCTTTCCCGATATTCTGAAAATTCAAGGAGCCCAGAAAATGGCCCCCAAGGTTCTCGTCTCCGATAAACTCTCGGAAACCGCCGTCCAGATCTTCCGCGACCGTGGCATCGAGGTCGATTTCGAGCCCTCGCTCGGCAAGGACAAGGAAAAGCTCGCCGAGGTGATCGGCAAGTATGACGGTCTCGCCATCCGCTCGGCCACCAAGGTCACGGCGAAACTGCTCGAAAACGCGACCAACCTGAAAGTCGTCGGCCGCGCCGGTATCGGCACCGACAATGTCGACAAGGAAGCCTCGAGCAAGAAAGGCGTGATCGTGATGAACACGCCCTTCGGCAACATGATCACCACCGCCGAGCACGCCATCGCGATGATGTTCGCGGTCGCGCGCCAGATCCCCGAAGCCGATGCCTCGACGCAGGCTGGCAAATGGGAGAAGTCGAAATTCATGGGGGTCGAGCTGACCGCCAAGACCCTCGGCGTGATCGGTGCGGGCAATATCGGTGGCATCGTCTGCGACCGTGCGCGCGGCCTGAAGATGAAGGTCGTGGCCTATGACCCCTTCCTGAGCGAAGAGAAGGCGGCCAACATGGGCGTCGAGAAGGTCGAGCTGGACGAGCTGCTGCGTCGCGCCGATTTCATCACGCTGCACGTGCCGCTGACGGATTCGACCCGCAACATCCTCTCGAAAGAGAACCTGCAGAAGACCAAGCCCGGTGTGCGCATCATCAACTGTGCGCGTGGCGGTCTGGTGGACGAGCAGGCGCTGGCCGATCTCATCAAGTCGGGCCATGTCGCGGGCGCGGCCTTCGACGTCTTCGCCGAGGAACCGGCGACCGACAACGTCCTGTTCGGCCTGCCGAACGTGGTCTGCACGCCGCACCTCGGCGCCTCGACCACCGAAGCGCAGGAAAACGTCGCCCTGCAAGTCGCAGAGCAGATGTCGAACTACCTGCTGGACGGTGCGGTCGAGAATGCGCTCAACATGCCCTCGATGACCGCCGAAGAGGCGAAAGTCATGGGCCCGTGGGTGAAACTCGCGCAGCACCTCGGCGGCTTCATCGGTCAGATGACCGAGGATGCGATCAAGGCGATCAACATCACCTTCGACGGTGTGGCGTCCGAGATGAACCTCAAGGCGCTCGACGCCGCCGTGGTTTCGGGCATCCTGAAAGCCAGCCAGCCGGACGTGAACATGGTCTCCGCCCCGGTCATCGCGAAAGAGCGCGGCATCCAGATCTCGACCACCTCTCAGGACCAGACCGGTATCTTCGAGGGCTACATCAAGGTCACCGTCGTCTCGGAAAGCAAGGAACGCTCGATCGCGGGCACCGTGTTCTCGGATGGCAAGCCGCGCTTCATCCAGATCAAGGGCATCAACATCGACGCCGAAGTGGGCGAGCACATGCTCTACACCACCAACGACGACGTGCCCGGCATCATCGGCAAACTCGGCACGATCCTCGGCGAGAAGGGCGTGAACCTCGCGAACTTCACCCTCGGTCGCTCCAAGCAGGGCGGCGAAGCGATCGCGATCGCCTATGTCGACGAGGCCGTCGGCCAGGACGTGGTCGACGCGCTGAAAACCTCGGGTGGCTTCAAGCAGGTCAAACCGCTGGAATTCGTCCTCGGCTGATCTAGCTGAACGGTTGAATCCGGGCCCTCCGCCGCGCGCGGGGGGCCTTTTCATTGGAAGGGACAGGCATGCGCACCTATGCGATCGGCGACATTCACGGACATCTCGACAAGCTCAAGCACGCGCATGAGCTGATCGCAGCGGATCGCGCGGCCTGCGGCGAGACAGAGGCCCCGATCGTGCATGTCGGCGATCTGGTCGATCGCGGGCCGGATTCTGCCGGGGTGATCGACTACCTGATGAAAGGTCAGCAAAACGGCGAGAACTGGATCGTGCTGCGCGGCAATCACGACCGGATGTTCCTCGGTTTCCTCGACGATCCCTATACCGAAGATCCGATCCTGAGCGCGGAGGTCTCCTATCTCAATCCGCGCGTCGGCGGCGAGGCGACGCTGGAAAGCTACGGCATCTCCGACGCGTTCACCCGCCCCCTCGACGAGGTCGCAAAGGAGCTATCCGCCATCCCGCAGGCCCATCGCGACTGGCTCGCGGGACAGCCCGCCTATTTCCCTCGCGGCGAGGCGATCTTCGTTCATGCGGGCATTCGCCCCGGCGTGGCGATGGAGGATCAGGTGGAGGATGACCTTCTGTGGATCCGCAAACCCTTCCTGACCGACAGCCGCGACCACGGGGCGCTGATCGTGCACGGCCATACAAACATCAAGGCGGCCACCCATTACGGTAACCGCCTCAATCTCGATTCCGGCGCGGGCTATGGCCACCCGCTCTCGACAGCAGTCATCGAAGGCCGCGACGCGTGGTTACTCACGCCCGAGGGCCGGGCCGAACTGCCGCGCGGCTGAGCGTTACCGCGGCTCGAAATAGTCGAGCGGGATTTTCAGGTAAGACCGCCCGTCCCCCTCGGCCTCGGGCTTGCGCCCGCCGCGGATATTCACCTGCAACGCAGCCAGCATCAGTTTCGGCAGCGGCAGGGTCGCATCACGCTCTTCACGCGTCTTGATGTACTCCTCGCGGGTGATGCCGTCCTTGACGTGCTTGTTGCGCTTGCGGTGATCAGCCACGGTCGCGCCGGTCTGCGGCTCCTTGCCCTCGCCGGGATAGTCGTGCCCGATGAACAGCCGCGTCTCGGCGGGCAGATCGAGGATCGCCCGGATCGAATCCCACAGCTCGGCCGCAGAGCCGCCCGGGAAATCCGCCCGGCTCGTGCCGCTTTCGGGCTGCATCAGCGTATCATGCACGAAGGCCGCATCGCCCACGACATAGGTGATCGAGGCCAGCGTATGCCCGGTCGACAACATCACCTTCACATCGAGATTGCCGATCCTGAACGTCTCGCCCTCGGCGAACAGGTGATCCCATTGCCGCCCGTCCTGCGGCAGCTCGGGCGTGTTGTAGATCTCGGCCCAGAGGCTTTGCACCTTGCGCACGCGCTCGCCGATGCCGCGCTTCGCACCCAGCTTCTCGGCCAGCCAGACGGCGGAAGAAAAGTGGTCGGCATGGGGATGCGTATCGAGCACCCACTCCACGTCGATCCCCTCGGCCTTGACGTAATCGAGAATTTTCTCGGCGTTGCCCAGCGTCGTGGCACCCGCCTGATGGTCGTAATCCCAGACCGGATCGACCACGGCCCCCTTCATCGTATCGGGGTCGTGAAAGACGTATTGCCAGCTTCCGGTGGGTTTATCCCAGAACCCTTTGACGATCGGGTTGGCAGTCATGTCGGCCTCCTAGTCATATTCGCTTTCTAGAATGTGTCCTCTTGGCCGAGAGTTTCAACCCACCGCCCGGCCAAATGACGTCTCGTCATAACCGCGTGGCCCTGCTGGCGCGGGTTCAGCCCATTCGCTACCCTCGCGCCGACCCAAACATTGGAGGCTACCCA
The DNA here is from genome assembly GCF_002020355.1 of Thioclava sediminum. Taxonomy (GTDB): domain Bacteria; phylum Pseudomonadota; class Alphaproteobacteria; order Rhodobacterales; family Rhodobacteraceae; genus Thioclava; species Thioclava sediminum. The sequence continues at coordinate 353,891 of NZ_MPZV01000004.1, read as the reverse complement.
TGACCGGTATCGTCATTCTCTCCGGCACCCGCACGCCTATCGGCACGTTCGGCGGCACGCTGTCCGGCTTCGCGCCGATCGACCTCGCCACCCATGTCTCGAAAGAGGCGATCTCGCGGGCGGGCGTGTCGGCGGACAAGATCGGTCAGGTGGTCTTCGGCCATATCATCAACACCGAACCGCGCGACATGTATCTCAGCCGCGTGGCGGCGGTGAATGCAGGCGTCCCGGTCGGCACGCCCGCGATGAACGTGAACCGCCTTTGCGGCTCCGGCGTGCAGGCGGTCATCTCGGCGGCGCAGATGCTGATGATGGGCGATGCCGATTTCGCACTGGCCGGCGGCGCCGAGGTGATGAGTAAATCGCCCTATATCCTGCCCGCCGCCCGCTTCGGTCAGAAGATGGGCGACGCGAAGATGCTCGACATGATGACCGGCGCGCTCTCGTGCCCCTTCGGCACCGGCCATATGGGCGTGACCGCCGAGAACGTGGCCGCCGAGTGTTCGATTTCGCGCGAAGAGCAGGACGCCTTCGCGATGGAAAGCCAGGAGCGCGCGGCGAAAGCGATCTCCGAGGGTCACTTCAAGGAAGAGATCGCCCCCGTCGAGATCACCACGCGCAAGGGCACGACCGTCTTCGACACCGACGAGCACCCGAAGCAGACGAGCCTCGAAAAGCTCGGCTCGCTCAAGCCGGTTTTCCAGAAGGACGGCTCGGTCACCGCGGGCAACGCCTCGGGCATCAATGACGGTGCGGCGGCACTGGTTCTGGCCCGCGAAGAGGCCGCGAAAGAGGCGGGCCTGACCCCGCGCGCCAAGATCACCGGCTACGCCATCGCGGGCGTGCGCCCCGAGGTGATGGGCCTCGGGCCGATCCCCGCCGTGCGCGCGCTGCTGGAAAAGACCGGCATGCAAGCCTCGGATTTCGACTGGATCGAAAGCAACGAAGCCTTCGCCTCGCAGGCGCTGGCCGTCTCGCGCGAGCTGGGTCTGGATGCGTCGAAGGTGAACCCCGACGGCGGCGCGATCGCGCTGGGTCACCCGGTCGGCGCCACCGGCGCGATCCTGATCGTGAAGGCGCTGCACGCGCTGGAGCGCACCGGCGGCAAGCACGGCCTCGTCACCATGTGCATCGGCGGCGGCCAAGGCATCGCGCTCTCGATCGAGCGTCTCTGAGACCCGATCTTTGAGGGTCAAGCGAGCGGGCAATCCATAACAATTTAAGGATTTTCTCGCCCGCCCCTCATCGCGGTTAACCCGCATTTCACGCAGCACTGCAACTCTGCCTCCCGGACCATAAGGGGGGCTTTGCCGCGTCCATGCACAAGGCGATCGCAGAGAAACTGGCACAGGAACGCCGCGGACGGCTCGCGGCGGAAAAGCTGTTGGAGCAGAAGCGCCAGGAGCTCTTCGCCGCCAACCAGAAGCTGGCCCAGCACGCGCGCATGCTCTCCGATCAGGTGGTGGAGCAGCGCGAAGGTCTTGCCCGTGCGCTCAGCGAACGCGAAACCCTGCTGGGCGAAAACAGCCGCGTGCGCGACGATCTCGAGCGGGCCAATTCGCTCGCCCAGATCGCGCAGGCGCGGCTCTGGCATGCGGTCAATTCGATCTCGGACGGCTTCGCGGTGTTCGACAGCGACCTGCGCCTCGTCGCCGCCAACGAACTGTTTCTGGCCTTCTTCGAAGGGGAAATCGCGATCGGCCCCGGCGTCTCCTATGACGAGGTGACGCGCATCGCGGCAGAAAGCGGCTTCTTCGACCTGCAGGGGCGCGACCCGCTCGATTGGCATTTCGAGATGTGCGAACGCATCCGCCGCACCGACATCCCCCCGATGGAGCTGCGCACGCAGGATGGCCGCTGGTTCCGGCTCAACGACACATGGGGCGCGCAGGGCGATCTGGTCACCTTTGCGCAGGACATCACCGGCGCCGTTGCGCGCGAGGTCGAACTGCGCGAGGCCCGCGACCGGGCGGAGGCGGCGAACCGCGCGAAATCCGCCTTCCTCGCCAATATGAGCCACGAGATCCGCACCCCGATGAACGGCGTCGTGGGCATGGCAGACCTGCTGGCCGAGACCGATCTGACCGAGGAACAGCGCCTGTTCGCTGAGACCATCCGGTCGTCGGGCGAGGCGCTTCTGACCATCATCAACGACGTGCTGGATTACTCGAAGATCGAGGCGGAGCGGATGCGGCTTTACCCCGAGCCCTTCGATCTGGAGCGGTGCCTGCACGAGGTCATGGTGCTGTTGCAGCCCTCCGCCAAGGACCGCGAGGTGAAGCTGCTGGTGGATTACGACCTGTTCCTGCCCACCCGGTTCGAGGCCGATCCCGGGCGGATGCGACAGATCCTGACCAACCTTCTGGGCAATGCGGTGAAATTCACCGATGCCGGTCACGTCCTCGCCCGCGTCGTGGGGGTCGAACGCGAGCCCGGTCACTACGAGCTGCATATCACCGTCGAAGACACCGGCATCGGCATCGCGCCCGAGCTGCTTGATCACGTCTTCGGCGAGTTCAATCAGGTCGAGGCCGAGACCAATCGCAAATTCGAAGGCACAGGCCTCGGTCTCGCGATCACCCGCCAACTGGTGGAGCTGATGGGCGGCGAGGTCTGGGTGGACAGCGCGCTTGGCGAAGGCTCGTGCTTTGGCCTGAAGATCGTGCTGCCCCGCGCCGAACCGATCGAGCCGATCGACGCCCCCTCCCCGCCGATCACGCTGCGCGCGGCGCTGGTGGTCGACGACCTTCTGGTCAATCGCGTCATTCTGGAACGGCAGTTGCAGACCTACGGGCTGGAGGTGACGCTGTGCCGCTCCGGCGAGGAGGCGTTGCAGGTGATCGAGGATGGCAGCGCCTTCGACGTGATACTGACCGATCACCAAATGCCCGCGCTCGACGGGGTAGCACTGGCGCAGAGGCTGCGGGCGGATGGTGGTGACGTGCCGATCCTGCTGCTCAGCTCCGACCCGGAGGCTGCGAAGGCCGCGATGGCCGAGGGTATCACCGGCTGCCTGCAAAAACCGGTGCTGCGCTCGGAGCTGTTCCGCGCATTGCAGGACCTGTCGCGGGCCGCCGATGCCACGCCTGATCCACCGCCCCCTTGCCCGCCGCCAGACCTGACCGAGCGGCGCGCGATGCGCGTCCTCGCCGCCGAGGATAACCGCACCAATCAGCTGGTCTTTTCCAAGATGGTGAAAGATCTCGATATCGATCTGCGCTTCGCCAATAACGGCCATGAGGCGGTCGCGCTGTGGCGCAGCTTCCAGCCCGATCTGATCTTCATGGACATCTCGATGCCCGGCATGGACGGGCGCGAGGCGGCGCGCAAAATCCGGGCCGCGGAAGGGGCCGACCACGTGCCGATCTGCGCGCTTACCGCCCATGCGATGGAGGGCGACAGCGAGGGCATCCTCGCCGCCGGGATTGATCATTACCTGACCAAGCCGCTGAAAAAGCGTGAGATTACCGAACGCATCCTGTCGGACCGCCCCGCAGATTCGCGCCCGCCCGCTATCGACCAACCCGCTTAGCGGTAGTCGGCCAACACCGCCAGAAACGCCTCCGCAAAGCGGTCGAGCTTCGCCTCGGGCAGGTTCGAAATCCGGGCGAGGTCATCGCGCGAGCGCGGCTTCGTCTCGGCGATCTTGCGGATCGTCGAGGCCGAACAGGAGAGCGGGCGATCATAGCCATCCGCGCCGCGTTCGAGATTTCGCTGCGCATCGGCCAGACGGTCGTATATCTCCCCCTCGGTCGAACCTGCCAGCTTGCGGCGCAGCGGGTGCATCTCTTCCACCGCGCCCGCGATCACCTCCAGAAACTCCGCGCCATAGCTTTCCAGCTTCTTGGCACCGACACCGCTGATCCCGGCCATCTCGTCGAGCGTTCCGGGGCGTTTCTCGGCCATCTCGATCAGGGTTCGGTCGGTGAAAACGACATAGGCGGGCACGCCCTGCGCCTCGGCCAGCGCGCGCCGCTTCGCCTTCAGCGCCGACAGGAGCGGCGCGTCGTCGTCGCTCACCAGCGTCCGCACCACATGTTTGGTCTTCGCCTTCGCCACCAGATCGCGGCGCAGGGTGATCGACTGCTCGCCGCGCAGGATCGGATGGGCGGTCTGGGTCATCACCAGCGCGCCGTGCCGCGCAGCGTCGGGCCGGATCAGGTCATGCCCCATCATCTGCCGGAACACCGCCTGCCATTGCGGACGGCTCAGATCGCGCCCGACCCCGTAGGTCGGCAGCTTGTCATGGCCCCATTGCTTGATCTTGTCGGTCTGCGAGCCCAGCAGGATCTCGATCAGATGTCCCGCGCCGAAGCGTTCTTCCGAGCGCAGCGCAGCCGACAGCGCCTTGCGCACGGCCTCGGTCCCGTCGAACAGCTCGGGCGGCGTATCGCACAGATCGCAATGGCCGCAGGGCGCGGCCTCTTCGCCGAAATAGCGCAGCAGCTTCACCCGGCGGCATTCGGTCGCCTCGGCCAGACCCAGAAGCGCATTGAGACGTCCGTGATCGGCCTCCTTGCGCTCGGGCGGGGCGAGCCCCTCGTCGATCTGGGACCGCCGCAGCTTGATGTCGTCGGGCCCGTAAAGCGTTAGCGTCTCGGCGGCAGCGCCATCGCGACCGGCGCGGCCGATCTCCTGATAGTAAGCCTCGATGCTTTTGGGCAGATCGGCATGGGCGACCCAGCGGATATCGGGCTTGTCGACGCCCATCCCGAAGGCCACCGTCGCGACCACGATCAGCCCGTCTTCCTGCTGGAAACGGGTCTCCACAGCGCGGCGGTCATCGGCCTCCATCCCGCCGTGATAGTGACAGGCCAGATGCCCGGCCTCGCTCAGCGCCTTGGCCAGAGCCTCGGTCTTCGCCCTCGTGCCGCAATAGACGATGCCCGACTGCCCTTTGCGCGCCGAGGCGAAACGCAAAATCTGTTGGCGCGGCTGATCCTTGGGTGAGAACGCCAGATGAATATTCGGACGGTCGAAGCCGCGCAGGAAGCTCTCGGGGGGCTGCCCGTCGAACAGGCGCGTGACGATCTCGGTGCGGGTTTCTTCGTCGGCGGTCGCGGTGAAGGCCGCGAGCGGCACGCCGAGGCTGCGGCGCAGCTCGCCGATGCGCAGGTAATCGGGGCGGAAATCATGGCCCCATTGGCTAACGCAATGCGCCTCGTCCACCGCGATCAGACTGACGCCCGCCCGCTTCAGCAAGTGCTGCGCCCCGCCCGAGGCCAGACGTTCGGGCGCCATGTAGAGAAGCTTCAGCCGACCCTCGTCGATCGCGGTGAAGACCTCTTCGGTCTCCTCCTCGGTATTGCCCGAGGTCAGCGCGCCCGCCTCGACACCTGCCTGCCGTAGCGCGCGGACCTGATCGCGCATCAGGGCGATCAGCGGCGAGATCACCACCGTCACGCCCTCGCGCGCCAGCGCAGGCAATTGATAACATAAGGATTTCCCGCCACCCGTCGGCATGATCGCCAGCACGTTCCGACCGTCGATCACCGCGCGCACGATCTCTTCCTGACCGGGCCGGAAGGCGTCGAACCCCCAGACCCGCGCCAGTAGCTCTGCGGGTGCCTCGGCTGCCGCAGCCGCTGGCATCAGAAGCTGTTGCCGTAGAAGAAGGCCGCGTTGTTGAACAGCGCCTGACGGATGATGATCAGGATGATGAAGGCCACCAGCGGCGCCAGATCGAGCCCGCCCGTATCGGGCAGGAAGCGCCGGATGCGCCCGTAGATCGGCTCCAGCAGGTTATTCAGCCCGAACCAGATTTGCGCCACCAAGGGTTGGCGCAGGTTCAGCACCTGAAAATTGATAAGCCAGCTCATGATGATATGGGCGATCATGACGAACCAGATGACGTTCAGGATCAGCACCAGGGCCTGAAAGAGCGTGACCATCGAAACCTCCGCTTTGGATCGCAAAGACAGGTAAGCGAGGCGTAGCCCCATTGCAACCGCAGGCTGGCGCGCATTTTCCGTAACGTCTCTCTTGACCGCCCCGCTGCGGCGCAGCACCTCTTGGCGCATGTATCCCGTTATCCGCATGGCCAAAGAGATCGTGAAGTTCCGCAACGCCCCGGCGTTGCCGATCACGGGCACCCATGTCAGCCAGCATATCTGCTGGCCGTGGGACATCGACCTGTGGATGGAGCTCAACAACGGGCGCACGCTGACGCTTTTCGATCTGGGGCGGATTCCGCTCGCGATCCGCACCGGGCTCTGGGACGCGCTCAAGCGCAACAAATGGGGCATCGTGGTCGCCGGGAACACCACGCGGTATCGCCGCCGCGTGCAGGCCTTCCAGAAATTCGAGATGCGCTCGCGCTGCCTCGGCTGGGACGATCGCTGGATCTGGCTCGAACATGCGATGTTCACGAAGGACGGAGATTGCACCTCGCATGTGCTGATCCGCGGGGCGGTGACCTCCAAGAAAGGTATGATCCCGCCCGCGCAGGTTCTGGCCGAGATGGGGCAGGACGCGACCTCGCCGCCGCTTCCCGAATTCGTGACCGCCTGGGCCGAGGCCGACCACATGCGCCCCTGGCCGCCGCAGATGTAACACTGCCGCCAGCGCGGCCTGCCTAACCCGTCGAAACCCTTGCCAGATCGTCCCTTTTCGGGCTTGATCGCCGCAATTACTGGCGCGGCGGGGAGAGGGCGACATGATCACGGCGAAGAAACGCATCTGGGGCTGGTGGTTCTTCGACTGGGCGAGCCAACCCTATAACACGCTGCTGGTCACCTTCATCTTCGCCCCCTTCGTGAAAGACCTGATGGGCTCGGGCACGGCGGCGCAGACCGTCTGGGGCTATGGCGTCGGCATCGCCGGGATCCTGATCGCGCTCGGCTCGCCCTTCCTCGGTGCGGTCGCGGACCGCTCGGGACGGCGGATGCCGTTCATCTGGGTCTTCTCGGTGATGTATGTGCTGGGCGCATGGGGCCTGTGGTATGCGGTGCCGGGCGATTTCAAGCTGATGGCGATCATGATCAGCTTCGCCATCGGCATGATCGGCATGGAATTCGCGACCACCTTCACCAATGCGATCCTGCCTGACCTCGGGCCCCGCGAAGAGATCGGGCGCATCTCCGGCTCGGGCTGGGCGTTCGGCTATATCGGTGGGATGATCACGCTGTTCATCATGCTTCTGCTGCTGCAGGCGAGCCCGACGACCGGGAAGACGATGCTGGGGATCGACCCGCTCTTCGGTCTCGACGTCGCCACGCGAGAGGATACCCGTGCGGTCGGGCCGCTCACCGCGATCTGGTATGCGGTCTTCATGATCCCCTTCTTCTTCTGGGTGCGCGAGCCGCGCAAACCCGACGCGCTGCCCATCGGCACGGCGCTGCGCGGCGCATGGCCGGAACTGCGCGCGACGCTGAAGGCGCTGCCGCGCCGGCGCTCGCTGACCTCTTTCCTGCTCAGCTCGATGTTCTACCGCGACGCGCTCAACGGCATCTACACCTTCGGCGGGCTCTATGCGGCGGGCGTGCTGAACTGGTCGATCACGCTGATCGGCATCTTCGGCATCCTCGGCACGATCACCGGGGCGACCTTCGCATGGCTCGGCGGCAAGGCCGATGACCGCTGGGGGCCGCGCATGGTCATCATCACCTCGCTGGTGATCCTGACGCTGGTCGTGATCGGCATCGTGATGATCTCGCGCGAAAGCGTCTTCGGAATGGCCGTCACCCCCGACAGCAAACTGCCAGACATCGCCTTCATGGTGCTGGGCGGGATGATCGGAGCCTGCGGCGGCGCCCTGCAATCGGCCTCGCGCACGATGATGGTCCGTCAGGCCGACCCGGAAAAGATCACCGAGCATTTCGGCCTCTACGCGCTTTCGGGCAAGGCCACGGCCTTCATCGCGCCGCTCGCCATCGGGATCACGACGCAGATAAGCGGAAATCAGTCGACGGGCATCACACCGATCATCGTTCTTTTGCTTTTGGGGCTGGTCCTGCTAGGATTCGTGAGAAGTCACGGAGACCCTGCGCCCGAAGGACCCCCCTCATCATGATCGCGAAATTTCTCGTCGCCGCTCTTTCTTTCAGCCTTATTTCTGCGCCCACATTCGCCGAACCGCTCGCCCGCCAACTTTTCGGCTCCAAGGCGAGCGCTTCGGCGCAGGCGCCTTCGGCCATCGGGTTTTACTCGCGTGGCTGCGCCGCAGGCCTCCAGCGCATGCCCGAGAGCGGCCCGACATGGCAGGCGATGCGCCTGTCGCGCAACCGTAACTGGGGCCAGCCCGCGATGCTGACCTACCTGCAGGATCTGTCGCGCTACGCCGCGTCGCTGCCGGGCTGGAACGGTCTCTATATCGGTGACATTTCCCAGCCGCGCGGCGGCCCGATGACCGGCGGCCATGCGAGCCACCAGATCGGACTGGATGCCGATATCTGGATGCTGCCCGCGACGAACCTGAATCTCAGCCGAGCCCAGCGGGAGAAAATCTCCTCGATCTCGGTGCGCACCGCCGATCAGCGCCACACCAATTCCAACTGGACGCCGCAGCACCTCGCGCTGATGCGCCACGCCGCTGCCGATCCGCGCGTCGACCGTATCTTCGTCGCCGCAGCCGTGAAGATCGCGATGTGCAACACGGTGCCGCGCAACGATCGCGCATGGCTGCAGAAGATTCGTCCGATGTATGGCCACAACACCCATTTCCACGTCCGCCTGAAATGCCCGCCCGGTGCGCGCTATTGCGAGACGCAGAAGCCGACCGTGGCGCAGCTGTCGAAGGGAGGCGATGGCTGTGACGACACGCTGAACTGGTGGGTGACCGATTATCTCAACCCGCCGAAGACTGCGGCCAAGCCCAAGCCGAAAGGGCCGCCGAAGAAAAACGCCAAAACCTACGTCATGTCGGACCTGCCCAACCAATGCCGCGCCGTTCTTACCTCGCGCTGATTGCAGGTGCGGGGCTGGCCATTCTCGGAGGGCTCGCGCCCGCCGGGCCGCATCCCCGCGCGCAATTCCTGCAAAGCTATCACTGGACCATGCCGGGCGTGTTCGTCTTCGGCGGGTTTTCAGGGCTTGAGCTGGGACCGGACGGAGGCGATTTCGTCACCCAGTCGGATCGCACGACGATCTGGCGCGGGCATCTCGATCGCGACGCCGCTGGCCAGATCAAGGACGTGAGGGTCACCCAAGGGCCGAACTGGCTGCACAGCTCCAAGGGAGAGGCGTTGACCCGTCATCTGGGTGACAGCGAAGGCTTGGCGCTGGCGCCGGACGGTTCGGTCTATATCTCCTTCGAGGGTCTGGCGCGGGTGTCGCATTTCCCGACCGATGGCGGCCCGGCCGAATTGCTGCCGCGCCCGGATGCCTTTGCGAAGATGCAGAACAACTCCTCGCTCGAGGCGCTGGCGATCGACGATCAGGGCACTCTCTACACGATGCCCGAACGCTCGGGCGCGAAAGACAGGCCCTACCCGGTCTGGCGCTATCGCGACGGCAAATGGGATCAACCCTTCGCCATCCCGCGCTCCGAGAACTGGCTACCCGTCGGTGCGGATTTCGGCCCCGATGGCCGCTTCTACCTGCTGGAGCGCGACTTCTGGGGGCTACTGGGCTTTCGGACGCGCGTTCAGGTATTCGACATCAACGGCGACTCGATCTCGGGCGGCGAGGTTCTTCTGGAAACCGGCGCCGGGCGTCACGACAATCTCGAAGGCCTCGCGGTCTGGCGCGACGACAGTGGCGCGATCCGTCTGACGATGATTTCCGACGATAATTTCCGGTTCCTGCAGCGCACCGAGATCGTGGAATACGTCCTGCCTGAGACGCGCCGCACCGCCAAAAAGGATTGACGCAACGCGTTCGAGCGCGTATCGCGCGCCCTTGCCCGGAGGGTTCCGGGCCATGTCTCCGCTACCATGTAAAAACGGTTGAACATCATGACCCGCTATATTCCTGGCATCATTGCCATGGCCATTATCGTCGTGGCCTCGAACATCCTGGTGCAATTCCTCGTCGGCGACTGGCTGACCTGGGGCGCCTTCACCTACCCCTTCGCCTTCCTCGTCAATGACGTGATGAACCGCGTCTACGGCCCGGGCGCCGCGCGCCGCGTCGTGGCCGCCGGTTTCGTCGTGGGCGTGATCTGCTCGCTCATCGGCAGCCAGATCATGCTGCAGGGCGACGGCTACACCTATCCCGCCGTCACGCTGCGCATCGCGCTCGGCTCCGGCGCGGCCTTCCTCGTGGCGCAGATGACCGACATCTTCGTCTTCGACAAGCTGCGCAATGGTGTCTGGTGGCGCGCGCCTGCGATCTCGACCCTGATCGGCGCGTCGCTCGACACGCTGATCTTCTTCTCGGTCGCCTTCTCGAGCGCGCTCATCTTCCTCGAGCCGTCGAATGACGTGTCCTGGGCCAATGAAACCCTGCCCCTGTTGGGCTTCGGGCCAACGGTGCCGCTCTGGGTGTCGCTGGCCACCGCAGACTGGCTTGTCAAACTTGCCCTGACTTTGATCGCACTGCTGCCTTTCAAGGCACTTGTTACGAAACTTTCTCCAAGGATTGCGTAATTTTTCTTGCCACACACAAAATCTGTGGCACGCTGTGGATAACGGCAACGCATGAAAGGAGGTGGTCCAGTGTCTAGAGTGATAGTGGAGAGAGGTGTCGGGACAGTGAGGGGGGCCGTGGCCTGAGGGCAAACCCTGGGGCAAAGAACCCTGACTGGGACGGCTGGATCCTTCGGACCCTAACCGGACCATCTCCGTAGATCTCGGAGGGCCATCTCGAACAGAGATGGCCCTTTTCGTGGGGCGTTCCTTAGCAAAAAGGAGCGCCCTTCGTCATTGACGTCGATCATCGACTCGGCCTCATTTCGCGCCCAACCTTCCTATGCGTCAACTTGTGTGGGAGGACACTATGCGCTTCACTTACCTCATCGCTGCGGCCTGTCTCGCCGCGACCCCGGCTATCGCTCAGGACGGCGATGTCGGCAAAGCTCTCTACGGCCAATATTGCGCCAGCTGTCATGGCGACGATGGCACGGGCACCGGGCCGATGGCAGAATATCTGAACGTGAAACCCGCCGATCTGACCGGCCTTGCCGCCGCCAATGACGGCGAGTTCCCGATGCTCAAGGCGATCCACATCATCGACGGACGCACGGGCGTGCGGGCGCATGGCGGGCCGATGCCGGTCTTCGGCGATGTCTTCATGGAACAGGGCGGACACGGTGCGCCGTATTACACCGACGTTCTGGCCACGCGCGGGCGCGTCCTTTCACTCGCGACATATCTTGAGTCGCTTCAGAAATAGGCGATAAGACGTTCACGATAGCACTGGTCTCGCGGGGTGATCTCGACTCCGCGAGCCGGATATGGTTTGCAGGAACCCGGGCGTCAGAGCCTTATTGGACGACATATCACCGGGAATGCAGATTGATGAGCGATATTGACGCGTTGAGCTTCGAAGAGGCGATGAAGGCTCTCGAGGAAGTCGTGGGCAAACTGGAACATGGCGACGTGCCCCTGGACGAGTCGATCAAACTCTATGAGCGCGGCGCCAAGCTGAAAGAGCATTGCGCCAAGCTTCTGAAAGAGGCCGAGGCGCGCGTTGAGAAAATCACGCTCAATGCCGACGGCGCTCCGAAAGGCACGACCCCCGCCGAAGGTCTGTAAATGTTCACCTCCCGTTTGAAAGAGGTGCATACGACCGTTCAGGTCGCGCTCGATGCCGCCGTGGCGCGCCAGCCCGAGGGGCCGCTGCGCGCCCCGATGCATTACGCGCTGCAGGGCGGCAAACGCCTGCGCGCCTTCCTCGCGATCGAAAGCGCCGCGATCTTCGGCATCCCGGAGGCGCAGGTGATGCCCGCTGCAGCCGCGGTCGAGGCGCTGCACGCCTATAGCCTCGTGCATGACGACCTGCCCTGCATGGATGACGACGATCTGCGCCGCGGCCAGCCGACAGTTCACGTGAAATGGGACGAGGCCACCGCCGTGCTGACCGGCGACGTGTTGCAGACGCTTGCGTTTGAGCTTTGCGCCGACCCCGTCCTCGGCCCGGCAGAGCGGCGCATCGCGCTGAGCCTCGCGCTTGCGAAAGCCTCCGGCGCGGCTGGGATGGGCCACGGTCAGGCGCTCGACATCGCCGCCGAAAGCGCCACCGATCCGCTCTCGCTCAGCCAGATCACCGCGCTGCAGGCGGGCAAGACCGGGGCGCTGATCTCGTTCGCGTCTCGCACCGGCGCGATCCTCGCGGGCGAGGACGAGGGCCCCCTCAGCGATTTCGCCGATGCGGTCGGTCTGGCCTTTCAAATTCACGATGACATCCTAGATGTGACGGGTTGCGAAAAGGCCGCCGGGAAACGGGTCGGCAAGGATGCCGAGGCCGGAAAAGCCACCTTCGTCTCGCTGCTCGGCCTCACCGGCGCGCGGCTCCGGGAGGGCGAGCTGATCGAGCAAGCCATAGACGCGCTTTCGCCTTACGGCGAGGAAGCGGAAAACTTGCGGGCCGCTGCGCGTTTCGTTATCTCCCGCGAGATGTAGCGCGCCTAGGGGGCAGCCAATGAGCGATAACCCGAACGACCAAACGGCCACGCCGCTCCTCGACAAGGTGCGACTGCCGTCCGATCTGAAAGGCCTTTCCGATCCCGAGCTGAAAACGCTCGCCACCGAATTGCGCGCCGAGACCATCTCGGCCGTGTCGCAAACCGGCGGGCATCTGGGTGCGGGCCTGGGCGTGGTCGAGTTGACGGTCGCGCTGCATGCCGTGTTCGACGCGCCGCGCGACAAGATCGTCTGGGACGTGGGCCACCAGTGCTACCCGCACAAGATCCTGACCGGGCGCCGCGACCGCATCCGCACGCTGCGCACCAAGGGCGGGCTGTCGGGCTTCACCAAGCGCTCCGAGTCGCCCTACGATCCGTTCGGCGCGGGCCATAGCTCCACTTCGATTTCGGCCGCGACCGGCTTCACGATGGGCCGCGAGCTGGGCGCCGAAACGGGCGACGCGATCGCCGTGATCGGTGACGGCGCGATGTCGGGCGGCATGGCCTTCGAGGCGATGAACCACGCGGGCCACTTGGGCAAACGCATGTTCGTCGTGCTCAACGACAACGAGATGTCGATCGCCCCGCCCGTCGGCGCGCTGTCGTCCTACCTCACCCGGCTTTATTCCGAGGCCCCGCTGCAGGACCTGAAATCCGCCGCCAAAGGCGCGGTCGGTCTGCTGCCCGTTCCGTTCCAGCAAGGCGCGCGCCGGGCGAAGGAAATGCTCAAGGGCATCGCCATGGGCGGCACCCTGTTCGAGGAGCTGGGTTTCTCCTATGTCGGCCCGGTCGATGGCCACGATCTCGACCAGTTGCTGCCGCTGCTGCGCACGCTCAAGGCCCGCGCGACCGGTCCGGTCCTGATCCACGCGGTGACGAAAAAGGGCAAAGGCTACGGCCCGGCCGAGAACCGCCCCGATGGCGGTCATGCCACCGCGAAATTCGATCTCAGCACCGGCGAGCAGAAGAAATCGCCCTCCAACGCGCCGAGCTACACCAAGGTCTTTGCCGAAAGCCTGATCAAGGAAGCCGCGAAAGACGAGAAGATCGTCGGCATCACTGCCGCCATGCCCGATGGCACGGGGCTGAAGCAATTCGCGGGCGTCTATCCGCGCCGCTGCTTCGACGTGGGCATCGCCGAGCAGCACGCCGTCACCTTCTCCGCCGGTCTCGCCGCCTCGGGAATGAAACCGTTCTGCGCGATCTACTCGACCTTCCTGCAGCGCGGCTACGACCAGATCGTCCACGATGTCGCAATCCAGCGCCTGCCCGTGCGCTTCGCCATCGACCGCGCCGGTCTGGTGGGCGCGGATGGTGCGACCCATGCGGGCTCGTTCGATGTGGGCTTCATGTCGTCCCTGCCCGGCATGGTCGTGATGGCCGCCGCCGACGAGGCCGAGCTGGTTCATATGGTTGCCACCGCCGCAGCATATGATGACGGCCCGATCGCCTTCCGCTATCCGCGCGGTGAAGGCATGGGCGTCGACATGCCCGAAGAAGGTGTGCCGCTGGAAATCGGCAAGGGCCGGATGATCGCGGAAGGCGCGCGCGTCGCAATCTTGTCCTATGGCACCCGTCTCGCCGAAGTGCTGAAAGCGCGCGAGGCGCTGCAGGCCCGCGGCCTTGCGCCGACTGTCGCCGATGCACGTTTCGTCAAACCGCTCGACACCGATCTGATCGACCGTCTGGTCGCCGGACACGAGGCGCTGATCTGTATCGAGGAAGGTGCGATCGGCGGCTTCGGCAGCCATGTCGCGCAATATCTGTCGGAGCAGGGCGTCTTCGATCACGGGTTCAAGTTCCGCTCGATGGTCCTGCCCGACACGTTCATCGACCACGCCTCGCCCGAGGACATGTATCACTCGGCAGGCATGGATGCGCCGCAGATCGAGGCGAAGGTGCTCGAGCTTCTGGGCGTCGCGGTCGCGAAACGCGCCTGAGATAAGTTATCCTTATTTTCGCGGCGGCTGCATAAGTCGAACTTATGCGGCCTCCGCCTCCTCCAGCAGGCCTTCCTCGACCAGCCGCCGCGCCCAGCCCTCCGGCCCGTCGAACAGATGCGTCTTCCAGCCAAACGTGTGCGCGGTCGCGATATTGTCGGCACGATCATCGGTGAAGATCAGATCCGAGCCGGACAGCCCCGACGCGTCCTCGACCATCTGATAGATCTTCGGGTCGGGCTTCGTGACGCCCATATGTCCCGAGATGAAATCCCGGTCGAAATCGCGCAGGAACGGGTAATGCGTGGCCGCGAAATCGTAGCTTTGAATTCCGAAATTCGTCAGGGAGAAAACCGGCATCCCCTTGGCCTGCAAGGATTTCATCAGACGCAGGGAATGCGGGATCTCGGGCGCGGCCATCTCGATCCAATCATCGTGCCAGCGCCGGATCGCATCGCGCCAGCTCGGGTATTTCTCGGCCCATGCGTAGATCGTCTCGCGGAACGGCGCGCCGCGGTCGATCTCGTCATTCATGCCGTGCAGATCGACCTCCGCGAACATCTGCTCGCGCGTCTCGCGCGGCATGATCCGGTCGTAATGCCGCTCCGGCTGCCATTCGATCAGCACGTTACCGATGTCGAAGATAACTGCCTTAACCATTCTTAACCTCTCTTGCTGCCGCCCGCGCGACCCGGTCGAGCGCATCCGAGAACCGCGCCCGGTCGGCCTTGGAAAACGGCTTGCCGCCGCCCTGCCGGAACGGATCGGCGGAGCGCAGATCCGCCATCAAATCCCGTGTCGCCAGGACGTTACCGATATTGGCGGGGGTCAGCGCCTCGCCATCGGGACGCAGTACCCGCGCGCCCGCCTCGACGCATTTCGCCGCCAGCGGAATGTCATTGGTGATGACCACATCGCCGACCCTCGCCCGCTCGGCGATATACATATCGGCCACGTCCGGCCCCTGATCGACATAGACCATCTCGACCAGCGGATTGGGCGAGGGTCGCAGCCCGCCATTGGAGACAAGCATCAGCTTGACGCCGAGACGGGTCGCGACCTTCTCGGCCTCAGCCTTCACCGGGCAGGCATCCGCGTCGACCCAGATCACGCCCAGAGCGCCTCGGCGTGGAACTCGATGTGATCGGGAATGAAGGTCGAGACGAAATAGTAGCTGTGATCGTAACCTTCCTGAATCCGGAAAGTGCCGGGCTGACGGCGCGCGGCCATCGCTTCGGCCAGCGCCTCGGGCTTCAGGAGATCGAGGAACTGGTCCGAGCCGCCTTGGTCGATCAGCATTTCGCCCGCAAATCCGCGCTCGCGGACCAGTAGCGTCGCGTCATGCGCGGCCCATGCGGCCTCGTTGTCGCCCAGATAGGCGCTGAACTGCTTGCGGCCCCAGTCGCTTTGCGTCGGGTTCGCGATCGGCGCAAAGGCCGAGACGGACCGGAAGCGCTCGGGCTGGTGCATCGCCAGAGTCAGCGCGCCATGCCCGCCCATCGAATGGCCGGTTATCGCCTGCCGCTCGGGGTCGATCTCGAAGGCGGCGTCGATGGCGTTCGGCAATTCCTCGGCGATGTAATCCCACATCCGGAAATGCGGCGCCCACGGGTCCTGCGTCGCGTTGACATAGAAGCCCGCGCCTTGGCCCAGATCGTAATCCTCGTGGTTGGCCACGCCCTCGCCGCGCGGCGAGGTGTCGGGGAACACGAGCGCGATCCCGTGCTCGGCCGCGAAAGCCTGCGCGCCCGCCTTGGTCATCGCGTTCTCATGGGTGCAGGTCAGTCCCGAGAGATACCACAGCACCGGCACCGGACCGTCCTCGGCCTCTCGCGGCAGGAACAGCCCGAAGGTCATTTCGCAATCATTGACCTTCGACGCATGCGAATAGACGCCTTGGACGCCTCCGAAACAGCGGTTTTCCGAGATCGTTTTCATCAAAGCCTCCTTAGCCGTGAACCCAATGGATGACCGCCGGAACCGTGAGGATCGAAACGGCGGTCGAGACGAGGATGGACGCCGAGACGCGCTGCGGCGCCACCCCGAAATGCTGCGCCAGAATATAGACATTGCCCGCGACAGGAAGGGCAGCGGCGGCGATCATCACGCCTGCCGCGAAGGGATCGACATCGAAGATCAGAAGCGAGGTGATCGCGATGGCGGCCGGGTGCAGGAAGAGCTTGCCGAAGGACAGCCAGACCGCCGGCGCGGGCTTCTCGGCCGATTTGCCCGCAAGCGAGGCGCCGATAGCGAACAGCGCCCCGGGCGTCGCGGCGGCGCCCAACAGCGTCACGAATTCCGACAGCGGGCCCGGCATCGGCAGCTTCAGCCCGGCCCAGGCGAGCCCCGCCACCATCGAGACGATCATCGGGTTCTTCACCAGCCCCAGCGCGATCGGCGCGAGCGAGACCTTCCCGTGTCGCGCGGCGGTGATGAAGATCGTGATGATCGAGGAAAACACGATCAGATCGCAGCTCAACACCATCAGCACCGGCCCGACCGCCGCCGGTCCCAGCAGCACCACCAGCATCGGCACGCCGAGAAAGCCGGTATTGCCGGTCATCGAGGTATGCGCCTCCATCGCGGAAAGCGCGGTGGGCAGCTTGCGCGCCTTGGCGACGGCGAAAGTGATCAGCCAGACCGCGCCCGATCCGGTCAGATAGGCGAGGATGAACTGCGGATCGACGAGCGCGGCCAGATCGAGATTGGCGGAGAATTTGAACAGCATCGCCGAGAGCGCGAAGTAGAAGACGAATTTCGTCAGCCACGCGGTCGCCTCGGCGGTGAAAAAGCGGATCTGTCCGGCGAACCAGCCAAGCCCGATCAGGGCAAAAAAGGGCAAGGTCTTCAGAAAGATCTCAAGCATGGCCAAGGGCTAGCATGCGGTTTTGGCAAGTGCCAGCTATGGAATGAGGTCTGCGCGCCCGTGGCGGGGTCGGGAAGCCTCCGGCGGGGATATTTTTGCCAAGCCGAAGGCAAAGCGCCTGTTTTCGCCTTGGCTCAAATATCCCCCGCGGAGCGTCCCGCATGTGCCGCTGGCGCGCGGGTCGGAGGTAAGGCTGTGTCAGCCGCCACCGATCAAGACACCGGCTGCGAAGACCAGCGCGCCGCCGAGCACGACCTGGAAGGCCGCGCGCAGGAAGGGCGTTTCCATGAAGCGGTTCTGGATCCAGGCGATGGCCCAGAGCTCGATGAACACGACGATGATCGCGATGGTGGTGGCGGTCCAGAAATCGGGGATCAGGTAGGGCAGCGCGTGGCCAAGGCCGCCCAGCATGGTCATCACGCCCGAGGCGATGCCGCGTTTGATCGGCGAGCCGCGGCCCGAGATCACGCCGTCATCATGCGCCGCTTCGGTGAAGCCCATCGAGATGCCCGCGCCGACCGAGGCCGCGAGGCCCACGAGGAAGGTGGTCCAGGGGTTTTGCGTCGCGAAGGCGGTGGCGAAGATCGGCGCGAGGGTCGAGACCGAGCCGTCCATCAGCCCGGCGAGGCCCGGCTGCACCCAGGTCAGGATGAACTGGCGGTGGGCCTGACGGTCCTCTTCTTCCTTTTCGCTCTCGGGCAGGTGGGTCGAGGTCAGCTCCTCGGCCTTTTGCTCGTGACCGAGTTCGGCCGCGGCGAGATCGCCCAGCAACTCGCGGGTGCTGGCATCCGAGCTGCGTTGGGCGGCCAGCGTGTAGAACTTGCCCGCCTCGCGCTCCATCGCCTCGGCCTCGCCGCGGATCGTGTCGAGCGACAGGTTCTTCGTCAGCCAGATCGGTTTGCGGTTGTAGAAGCCGGCGACATGTTCACGACGGATCAGCGGGATCACATCGCCGAAGCGTTCGGTGTGCCGGGCGATCAGGAGGCGGCGATGCTCGTCTTCCTCTTTCGCCATCTCGTCGAAGATCTTCGCGGAGGCTGGGAATTCGGCGCGCAGATGTTCGGCATATTGGCGATAGATGCGGGCGTCGTCCTCCTCGGAGGAGATCGCGAGCGCAAGCACTTCCTGTTCAGTGAGATCGTCGAAACGGCGGCGTGACGCGAAACCGGGAAGCATGGGAGGCCCTCTTTTTAGAACGGTTCTAAAATATGCCGAGTTGCGCCCAGTGCAAGGCAGTTTTTCGAACCGTTCAGTTCATTTGGTCTTGATTTCCGAACCGAACGGTTCATATTCAATTCCGAACCAAGTAGTTCAGTTATGGAGAACCGCTATGAAACGCCTCGCTTACGCCCTTGTTCTGTCTGTGTTTGGCGCGACCGCCGCATCGGCTGGCATCGGGGATTTCTCGCTGCCGCGTCTGGACTTCCCGACCACCGGGGCTCCGACCGTCACGCAAGGCTGCAACGATCTGACGCAGGTCTGCGCGGATAATTAATCGCGTCCGAGATGCGCTTCGCCCCGCTCGGCGGCGAGGCGCATCTGACGTTCGCGCTCGCGGAAGCGGTCGCGATCGGCATCGGAATATTCGCCGATGCAGCGGTGACAGGAGACGCCTTCCTCGTAATCGGGATGGCGTTTGTCTTCCGCGGAGACCGGGCGGCGACAGGCGTGACAGCTGTCGTAATCGCCCTGTTTCAGCCCGTGGCGCAGGCTCACGCGCTGATCGAAGACGAAGCAATCGCCCTGCCAGAGCGAGCCGTCTTCGGGCATGTCTTCGAGATATTTCAGGATGCCGCCCTTGAGGTGATAGACCTCGGGCACCCCTTCCGAGAGCAGGAAATTCGTCGATTTCTCGCAGCGGATGCCGCCGGTGCAGAACATCGCGACGCGCTTGTTGTGGAAGCGATGCGCATTGTCGCGCCACCATTGCGGAAATTCGCGGAAGGATTTCGTGCCGGGGTCGATGGCGCCCTCGAAGGTGCCGATCTCGATCTCGTAATCGTTGCGCGTGTCGATCACCACCGTGTCGGGCGAGGAGATCAGCGCGTTCCAGTCCTGCGGCTCGACGTAATGGCCGACGCGGGCCTTCGGATCGATATCGGGCTCGCCCATCGTGACGATCTCGCGCTTGAGCCGCACCTTCATCTTGCCGAAGGGCATCTCCTCGGCCGCGCTTTCCTTCCATTCCAGATCGGCACAGCCCGGCAAGCTGCGGATATGGGCCAGCACCGCGTCGATCCCTTCACGGGTGCCTGCGATGGTGCCGTTGATCCCTTCGCGCGCGATCAGGAGCGAGCCTTTCACGCCATGCGCGCAGGCGATCTTCGCCAGCGGGGCCTTCAGGGCCTCGGGGGACTCGAACCGGGTGAAATGGTAAAGGGCGGCAACGGTGAACATGGGCCCCGCATTAGCGCCGTGCGGGGGCGTTAGGCAAGAGCCGTTGACCATGTGGGGCCCGCGCCCTACCCATGGAGAGACCCTGCGGGAGAGACAAAATGACCAAAGCCCTGATCGTGATCGACGTGCAAAACGATTTCTGCCCCGGCGGCGCGCTGGCGGTGTCGGAGGGCGACGAGATCCTTCCGCGCGTGAATACGCTAATGACCGAGTTCGACACCGTGGTGCTGACGCAGGATTGGCACCCGGCGGACCATTCCTCTTTCGCGAGCCAGCACGAAGGCGGCGCGCCCTTCACGCAGGTGCATATGGAATATGGGCTGCAGACGCTTTGGCCCGATCATTGCGTCCAAGGCAGCAAGGGGGCGGAGTTCCACCCCGATCTGGCCGTGGACCGGGCGCAGCTGATCATCCGCAAGGGGTTCCGGCGCGGCGTCGACAGCTATTCGGCCTTCTTCGAGAACGACCACAAGACACCGACCGGGCTTGCGGGCTACCTGCGTGACCGGGGCGTCGAGGACCTGACCTTCGTGGGGCTCGCCACCGATTTCTGCGTCGCGTGGTCGGCGCTGGATGCGGCGAAGCTGGGCTTCCGCGCGACGGTGATCGAAGGCGCCTGCCGGGCGATCGACCTCGATGGGTCGCTGCAGGAGGCGCATAGCGAGATGCGCTCTGCCGGTGTGAAGCTGGAGGCCTGATCCATGGTCGACATCGCGAGCCGCGTCTATAACCACAAGTGGAAGATCGACCCGATCGTGCGGTCTCTGATCGACACGGATTTCTACAAGCTATTGATGTGTCAGTCGATTTTCCGCAACAAGCCGGAGACGCGGGTCAAGTTCAGCCTGATCAACCGCAGCAAGTCGATCCGGCTGGCGGAGCTGATCGACGAGGCGGAACTGCGCGAGCAGCTGGACTATGCGCGCTCGCTGAAACTGTCGCGCGGGGAAAGCACCTGGCTGCGCGGCAACACGTTCTACGGCAAGCGGCAGATGTTCCGCTCGGATTTCATGGAGTGGTTCGAGGACTATCAACTGCCGCCCTACCATCTGGAAAAGCGCGACGGGCAGTACGAGCTGACCTTCGAGGGCAAGTGGCACGAGGTCATGCTCTGGGAGATTCCGGCGCTCGCGATCCTGATGGAGTTGCGCGGCCGGGCGGTGCTGAACACGATGGGACGTTTCGAGCTGCAGGTGCTCTATGCGCGCGCGATGACGAAGGTCTGGGAGAAGATCGAGGCGCTGCGGGAGCTGGACAACCTGCGGATCGCGGATTTCGGCACCCGGCGGCGGCACAGCTTCCTGTGGCAGGACTGGTGCGTGCAGGCGATGCTCGAAGGGCTGGGTGACATCTCCGAAGGCGGCGCGTTCACCGGCACCTCGAACTGTCTGGTCGCGATGCGCCGCGACATCGAAGCGGTGGGCACCAACGCGCATGAGATGCCGATGGTCTATGCGGCGCTGACCAATAGCGATGCGGAACTGGCGAAGGCCCCCTACAAGGTGCTGGCCGATTGGCACGAAGAGCATGACGGCAACCTGCGCATCATCCTCCCCGACACCTATGGCACGAAGGGATTCCTCGACCATGCGCCGGATTGGCTGGCGGGCTGGACCGGCATCCGCATCGATTCGGGCGATCCGGCGACGGGGGCCGAGATCGCGATCGACTGGTGGAAAGCCCGCGGCGAGGACCCGCGCCAGAAGCTGGTGATCTTTTCTGACGGGCTGACCGTCGACAAGATCCGCGAGTTGCACGCGCAGTTCGCCGGTCGGGTGAAGGTCAGCTTCGGCTGGGGCACGCTGCTGACGAACGATTTCCGCGGGCTGGTGCCGAATGACGCGCTCGCGCCGTTCAGCCTTGTGTGCAAAGCGGTCGAGGCCGATGGGCGCCCGACGGTGAAGCTGTCGGACAATCCCGCGAAGGCGATGGGCCCGGAGGACGAGATCGCCCGCTACAAGCGCGTCTTCGAGGTCGGCCAGCAGCAGGCGATGAAGGTCATGGTCTGAGCGGTCAGGTGATCGCGTTCAGGATCAGGTAGACCACCGCCGAGAGCGCAGCCGAGGCCGGCACCGTGACGATCCACGCCGTGGCGACCGTCATCATATGCGAGCGGCGCACCAGAAGGCGGCGCTTGCGCTCTTCCGGCGGGACGGGCTTGCCCTTGCGGATGCCCAGCTCGCGGGCGCGCTTCTCGGCGTGCCATTCGCGGTAGAAGCCGACGCCGAAGATGCCGCCGACCGCGATATGGGTCGAGGAGACCGGCAGGCCCAGCCACGACGCCACGATCACCGTGATCGCCGCCGAAAGCGCCACGCAATAGGCGCGCATCGGGTTGAGCTTGGTGATCTCGTTGCCGACGAGGCGGATCAGCTTGGGCCCGAACAGCAGCAGGCCGACGGAAATCCCCAGCGCGCCAACAGCCATCACCCAGAACGGGATGCCGACCTCTGCGGCGATATCGCCCTGCTCCACCGTGTGCACGATGGCCGCGAGCGGGCCGACCGCATTGGCGACGTCATTCGCGCCGTGGGCGAAGCTCAGCAGCGCGGCAGAGACGACGAGCGGCAGGCCGAACAGCGTCTTGAGCGATTTCTTGCGGTTCTCCATCCCCTCGGATTGGCGGCGGATCATCGGGATCGTGACGAGCCATCCAATGACACCGACGACGAGGCCGATCAGGACCGCTTCGACAATCGTGATCTTGAACAGGTGCTTGAGGCCCTTGAGCGCGAGATAGGCGGCGAAGGCCCCCGACATGATGCCGATCAGGATCGGCACCCATCGGCGCGCGGCGGCGATCTTGTCATCGACATAGATCACCTTCGTCTTGATCAGCGCGAGGAAGGCGGCCGCGATCACGCCGCCCATGACCGGAGAGATCACCCAGCTTGCCGCGATCTTCGCCATCGAGACCCAATCGACCGCCCCGAAGCCTGCCGCGACGATGCCCGCGCCGACGACGCCGCCGACGATGGAGTGGGTGGTCGAGACCGGTGCGCCGAGCCATGTCGCGAGGTTCAGCCACAGGGCCGCGGCCAGCAGGGCCGCCATCATCGCCCAGACGAAATGCCCGGAATCGGGCAAGGCGGTCGGCTCGATGATCCCCTTCGCGACGGTTTTGACGACATCGCCGCCCGCGACGAGCGCGCCCAAGCTTTCGAAGATGGCGGCGACGATCAGCGCCCCGATCAGCGTCATCGCGCGCGACCCCACGGCGGGGCCCATGTTGTTGGCAACGTCATTGGCGCCGATATTCAGCGCCATATAGGCCCCGATCGCTGCGGCGGCGATCACCACCAACTGGCCGGGCTGCCCGCCCACCAACACGGCGGCCACCAGACCGACGAGCACGATGAAGGCCAGCGCAATTCCCGGCGCGACCATGCCGCGCGCCACGAATTGCCCGGCACTTTCGACGCGCCCGATCCGCTTGAGATCCTTGTCGAGCGTTTTCCACTGATTGACGCGGGACTCGTTGTCTTGATTGGCCACCGTCACGAACCTGTCATCTAATTGTCAGAAGTCCGCGCGGACCTAGCGGGTTTGACCCGTTGTGACAAGGCGTTCGACGGCTTTCGGGCTCAGAGCTTGCGCAAAAGCTTCTGTAGCCCCTCTTCCGCGACCAGCTTCGAGGCCTGCTTGGGCGCGAACCATTTGCGCTTTCGCTGATGCTCTTCGGGAAAGGACTTCATCAGGGTCTCGACCCGCATCGGGAAGACCACGACATCGGTGGGCGTTGCCAAGCCGCTATCGAGAACCTTGTCGTAGCGGAACGCCCCGGCGGGCTCCTTTTCGATCTTGCCGACCGCCCCGGCCTCTTCCCATGCCTCCTGCTTGGCCGCGCCGGACAGCGAGCGGCCCCGCATCGGCCAGCCTTTCGGGATCACCCAGCGCCCTGTGTCGCGCGAGGTGATCAGAAGGACCTGGGTCTTGCCGTCACGGATTCGCAGACAGAGCGCCCCCACCTGCAAAGAGGCGGGGCGATACCCCAGCAAGCCCTTCGCGACGGATTTCGCCCATTTCATCGACTGGCCTCCCATGGCGGCGTACGGTTCTCCAAATGCTGTGCGAGTTCAAGCGCACGCTCTAAATATAGTCTTTGGCGCGGATCGGAACCCGGTGCCCGGGTCACAATCCAGCCAGCAGACGCGAAGGCTCTCAGCGCCACGAAAAGCGGCAGAAGTGCCTCCTGATCGGGCGGAAGCGGGCGCAGGCTGCGATAGCCCTCGACGAATCCTGCGGCCTGTTCGCCCCAAAGCGGGTCGCCCCAGCCCTGCACCAGCGCCGTCGCGAGGTCGTAGAGCCGGTAGCCCGGCCCGCAATCGTCGAAGTCGATCAGAGCGAGCCCGTGCGGGGTCGACAGCACGTTCTCACGCAGGCAATCGGCGTGGATCGGACCGTAGTCCTGCGCCTGCGCCAAGAGCGCACGCGCAAGATCGCGGCCCGAAGACAGCGTTGCGGCCTCAACTTCCGAAAGCTGAGGATGTTCCCAGAAACGTCCCCAAAGGGGCTTCTCCCCCAGAAACCCCTCGCCATCCCACGGGTTCCGGTCGAACCCATCGGGTGGGGCGGCATCGCTGCTGATGTGCAGTTGCGCGATCAGGCGGCCCAGCGCATGAGCCTCGGCGCGCACCGCCTCGGGCGAGCCGGAAAGCGGCTGGTCGCCCGCGCCGATCGGCGCGCCATCCAACCACTCCACGCAGGAGGTCACGCGGTTGCGAACGCTCCCCGTCAGCGCCCCGTTCAGCGCACGCACCGGGCGCGGCACCGGCATCCCCTGATCGGCGAGGCTTTCGCACCAGCGCAGCTCGGCCTCGATCCCTTCGCGGCCCTGATAGCCGGGACGGTGAAGCCGCAGCGCGACATGGCGGCCATCCTTCAGATGCGCCTCGAAGACGATATTCTCGCGATTCTTCACCAGACGCGGCGGCGCGCTCGCCTGCCCCCAGGAATAGAGGGCGGAGTCCGCCATCGCCTGTGCGGTCTCGTCCGAAATCATGCCGGAAGCTCCTCGAAACTTTGCGCAAGTTTCTCCAGCATTTCATCGGCATCGGCCCGATTGAAGACCATCGGCGGGCGGATCTTGAGAATGTGTTGTGCCCGGCCAACCCGGCCCATCAATACATGGCGCTCGCGCATCGCCTCGACGATCCGGCCCGCGGCTTCGCTGGCGGGCTCGCCGTCTTGCGCAAGTTCGATCCCGAGGAAGAACCCCAAGCCGCGCGCCTCAGTAATCAGAGGATGGGACAGATCGCGCAGCCCTTGCAGAAGGTAGTCGCCGACCTG
This sequence comes from Thioclava sediminum, assembly GCF_002020355.1. Taxonomy (GTDB): domain Bacteria; phylum Pseudomonadota; class Alphaproteobacteria; order Rhodobacterales; family Rhodobacteraceae; genus Thioclava; species Thioclava sediminum. The sequence goes on along the minus strand of NZ_MPZV01000004.1, from coordinate 328,897 downwards.
CGCCGCGTTCTCCTGCAAGCCTTCGTCTTCGATCACGCGCAGGGTCTCCATCGCCGCGGCGACCGAGACGGGATTGCCGCCGAACGTGTTGAAATAGCCGAAGGCCTCGCGGAAGGCGGCCATCACATCGGGCTTCGCCACCAGACCCGCGACCGGATGACCATTGCCCATCGGCTTGCCCATCGTGACCACGTCGGGCTCGAAGCCCAACCATTCGTGGCCCCAAAAATGCGAGCCGATCCGACCAAATCCCGGCTGCACCTCGTCGCACAGGATCAACCCGCCCGCGCGGCGGATCACCTCGACGGTCGGGCCTAGGAAACCGGGCGCGATGCCGGGCATCCCTTCATTGGCGAAGATCGGGCAGAGCATGAACCCCGCGAAGCCGTGGCCGCTCTCTTCCAGCTCGGCAATCGCTTGGGCCACATTCGCGGCGAAGGCCTCGGGCTGCGCGTCAAGCGATCCGCCCAGAGGCGCGAGACTGTCGGGCGCGGGCACCCGGCGGATATGGTCCGGCCAGCCCCCGATCGGCGGGCGGCGAGTCGAGAGATGCGCCACTGCGGTGGTGTTGCCGTGATAGGTGTTGTCGGTCGCGATGAAGCCGCGCTTGCCAGTCACCGCCTGCGCCATGCGCAGCGCGACGTCGTTGGCCTCCGACCCGGTGCAGGTCATCAGAAGCTGGCCGTCAAAGCCGAACTTGCCCAGCAGCGCCTCGGCATAATCGAGGATACCCTCATGCAGATAGCGCGTGTGGGTGTTCAGCGTCGCGGCCTGTTCGCAGATCGCCTTCACGATGCGCGGATGGCAATGGCCGCAATGGGCGACGTTGTTATAGGCGTCGAGGTAACGCTGGCCGTCGGCGTCGAAAAGCGAGCTGCCCTGCCCGCGCACGATCTCGACCGGACGCGCATAGAAGGTCGGCACGTTCGGCCCCAGAAGCCGCTCGCGCCGCGCCAAAAGATCATTCCCCATCCGAGACCTTCCCGCGCAGCGCTTTCTTCTCGCCGTGGATCGCCTTCGCCTTCAGCCGCCGCTTCTTCGAGCCGAGCGTGGGCCGGGTCGGGATGCGCTTCTTGGGCTTTTCGCAGGCCTTGCGGATCATCTCGGCGAGGCGGTCGCGCGCGATCTCGCGGTTGCGCGCCTGACTGCGCGTGTCCTGCACCAGAAGCAGAAGCGCGCCGTCGCTGGTCCATCTGCGGCCCGCGATCCGACGCAGGCGGTTCTTCACCGGTTGCGGCAGGTGCGGCGAGCGTTCGGCCTCGAAGCGCAGCTCCACCGCGGTCGAGACCTTGTTCACATTCTGCCCCCCCGGACCTTGCGCCCGGGTGAAGGTTTCGGTGATTTCCCAATCCTCGATGGTTATCTGATCGTTGATCCGCAGCATGGGCCACAAGCTAGCTCACGCTGCGAAAAACGAAAGCCCCCTTCGGCTTGGCTCAAATATCCCGGGGGAGAGGCGCACGGCGCCGAGGGGGCGGCGCCCCCTCTTTCTCTGTAGATTGTCGCCCTCCGGCGACGGGGGGCAGCGCACCTTTACCCCGCCAGCAACCGCGCCCCGTCATGGCCAGTGATGCGCACGGTCATCAGCGTGCCTTCGAGCTGGTCCGCTTCGAACGCCACCTCGGCAAAGCCTTCGGTGCGCGCGACGCGCGGGGTCTCGGTCAGTACGAGCTGTTCGGTGCCGACCTGCGCGTCGAGATGGGCGGCAAGCGCGGCCTCGCCCTTCGCGCGCAGTCGGGCCGCGCGTTCCTTGACGATCGGGCCCTTCACGGCCGGCATCCGCGCGGCGGGCGTGCCCTTGCGCGCGGAATAGGGGAAGACATGAAGGAAGGTCAGCCCGCAATCATCGACGAGCCGCAGGGAGTTCTCGAACATCTCCTCGGTCTCGGTCGGGAAGCCCGCGATGATGTCCGCGCCGAAGACGATCCCGGGGCGCAGCTTGCGCGCCTCTTCGGTGAAAGCGATGGCGTCGTCGCGCAGGTGACGGCGCTTCATCCGCTTGAGGATCATGTCGTCGCCCGCCTGAAGGCTGAGATGCAGATGCGGCATCAGGCGCGGCTCGGTGGCGATCGCCAGCATCAGGTTCTCATCGGCCTCGATCGAGTCGATGGAAGAGATGCGCAGGCGCGGCAGGTCCGGCACGAGGCGCAGGATCCGCATCACCAGATCGCCCAGACGGGGCTCGCCCGGCAGGTCCGCGCCCCAGGAGGTCAGATCGACCCCGGTGAGGACGACCTCGTTGAAGCCGCGATCCACGAGGCGCTTGATCTGCTCGACCACGACGCCCGCCGGCACCGAGCGCGAATTGCCGCGCCCGAAGGGGATGATGCAGAAAGTGCAGCGGTGATCGCAGCCGTTTTGCACCTGCACATAGGCGCGATGGCGGCCGAACCCGTCGATCAGGTGACCGGCGGTCTCCTTCACCGACATGATGTCGTCGACCATCACGCGCTCGGTCTCGCCGATGAAATCGGGGCCTTGCGGGGCGAGCTGCGCCCAGGTGTCGGCCTGCATCTTCTCGTGATTGCCGATGATCTTGGTGACCTCGGGCATCGCGGCGAACGTCTCGGGCTCGGTCTGCGCGGCGCAGCCGGTCACGATCACCGGCACGTCCGGGTTCTCGCGCGACAGACGGCGGATCTCCTGCTTGGCCTTGCGCACGGCCTCGGCGGTCACGGCGCAGGTATTGACGACCACGGCCCCTTCGAGCCCGGCGCCTGCAGCCAATTCCTTCATCGCCTCCGTCTCATAGGCATTGAGACGGCAGCCGAGGGTCGAGAAAACGGGCGGTTTCATATCGCGTCCAGAAAATCTTGGGTGAGGGTCGCATCGAAGACATGCGCGGTGGGGCCGGTCATCCAGACGCCATCGTCGCGCCAGTCGATCTCCAGCTGGCCGCCATCGACATCGACGAGGACGCGCTTGCCGGTGAGGCCCCGCAGATGCGCGGCGACGGCGGTTGCGCAGGTGCCCGAGCCGCAGGCCAGCGTGATGCCGGTACCGCGCTCCCAGACGCGCATCCGCAGATGGTCGGGGCCGATCACGCTGGCGAATTCGACATTGGTGCGCTCGGGGAACAGGGGATCATGCTCGATCACCGGGCCTTGGCGATCCACTTCGACCGCCTCGGCATCGTCGACGAAGAAGACGCAATGCGGGTTGCCCATGCCGACCGCGATCGGGTCGCCGCCAAGCGGCAGATGCGCCGGATCGATGCCGGGCAGAATCGGAATTTGCGCCGCTTCGAGAATCGGCGCGCCCATATTGACCGAGACCATCCCGTCCTCGCGCCGCACCGCGGCAAGCTGGCCCCGCTCGGTCAGAAGCGTGACATCGGTCCGGTCGAGCTGGCGCATCATGTAATCGCTCACGCAGCGAGTCGCATTCCCGCAAGCGCCGGCCCGCGTACCGTCGGAATTCCAGAATTCGAGCGTGAAATCAGCCCCTTGTGCAGGGCGGATCACAGCAAGCTGGTCAAATCCCACACCGCGATGCCGATCCCCGAGCGCACGCGCGAGCGCAGGCGTAACCGGATCGTCGCCCGCGCGGGCGTCGATCACGACGAAGTCATTGCCGAGCCCATGCATCTTCATGAAGGGCAGTCCGCTCTGTGTGCGCTTTGTATTCATGGCGCGCGATATACGCCCGCGCCAAGGTTTTTTCCAGATGTGCAATTTTTGTGAATTTTATGCCTTGACCCCCCCGGCGGGGGTTTGTAGAGACGCGCCCTGTGATGGGCCGTTAGCTCAGTTGGTAGAGCAACTGACTTTTAATCAGTGGGTCGCAGGTTCGAATCCTGCACGGCTCACCATCATTCTCAAGGGCTTAGCCTTAAAAGGCTGAGCCCTTTGAATTTTAAGTCCCCCGCTGGGGGACATATGGGGGACAATTCGCTCCGCCCTTCTCCACCCAATTCACCTCATTACTCTCTCAAGCTGTTCGATCCGGCACTTTGATTCTGATCGAGATGCAGCTATCCCGAAACTGAGGCTTCGAACTGCGTTTCGAGCCCCTTGCTTGGAGCAGCGTTTACTCGGCAGGGAACGTTTTGGCGTCTTCGGAGAAGGGAACAAGTGGATCCTCAGCGCGACATTGATTTGATAGACGAACTTCGCTCTCAAGCTACGGAGACAGCTTGGCTTGAGTTCAAAGAGAACTTGGGTGACGAAAACCGCATAGGAAAACTCATCTCTGCCCTTTCAAACGCTGCGCGCCTCGAGGGGAAAGAAAATGCGTTTCTGGTCTGGGGCGTTGAGGACGGCACGCATGACGTCGTTGGCACCAAGTTCAATCCATTCACCAAGACGGTTGGCGCGCAACCTTTCGAACTATGGCTGCGACAAAGGCTCAGCCCAGCGCCAGTGCTCAAATTTCGTTCCGTGGATCACCCGGAGGGCAAGCTGGTTCTTCTCGAAATCCCGGCTCCGACTATGGCGCCAACAGCGTTTGAGAGCGTTTCCTATGTTCGCGTCGGAAGCACGACACCTAAGTTGACCGACGATCCTGCCAGATACCAAGCTCTCATTGAGAAAATGAGGCCCTATACTTGGGAGCATGGCATAGCAGCGACTTACGTGCCTGCGTCAGACGTTCTGAAGCTGATAGACTTTGCTTCCTATTTCAGGCTCACCGGGCAATCTGTCCCAACCAACGACGAAGCGATTCTGTCCAAGCTGCAATCTGATAAGCTTATCCAGGCCGATGTCGGAGGCCGCTGGAACATCCTCAATCTCGGCGCCATCTTGTTCGCGTCTGATCTGGACGAGTTTGAAACAAGCTTAGCGCGGAAGGGGGTAAGGTTCGTCCGATATGCGGGCTCCGACCGCACCGCTACGGTGAGCCACAGGCGTGATGGTAAGAGGGGATACGCTGTTGGCTTCGAAAACCTTCTCGAGTTTATAAATGGCCTGCTTCCGCAAAACGAACACATTGGGCAAGCGCTCCGTGTCGCTCAACCTCTTTTCCCCACTCTCTCGATACGCGAGCTGGTCGCGAATGCTCTGATCCATCAAGATATGACCATCTCCGGCGCAGGCCCGCAGATAGAACTATTCGAAGACAGGATCGAGATTACGAACCCAGGGCGTCCGTTGATGGAAACGGAACGTATGATCGATCAGCCCCCACGTTCACGCAACGAAGCAATGGCTTCTCTTATGCGGCGTATGGGTATGTGCGAAGAGCAAGGGAGCGGGCTTGATAAGGTGTTCAAAGAGGTGGAGGTGTGCCAGCTGCCAGCGCCGCTTCTGAAAGCCGGTGATAGCTCTATGCAAGTCGTTTTATACGGGCCGAGGCGATTTGCAGAAATGAGCGCTGAAGAGCGTGTCCGAGCTTGTTACTTTCACGCGGTCCTACAGTTCATGGGGGGCGAAAGGATGCGGAATAACACGCTGTGCGCTCGCTTTGGCATCGATGCCAAGAACGCCGCCCAAGCCTCTGGCGTAATCCGAAAAGCACTTGAGTTGGAGCTCATCAAAGTTGCTGACGCTGAGCATCCTAGGGCGGGCTACTACCCTTGGTGGGCTTAGGCCAACTATGACCTTTTAACTGGATGCGATGGACTCTTGACCCACTCTTGATTCATTGGGCCAAACGAAAGGTGGCAACAAGAAAATTTTGAGCACCTTCATGCACTTATGGCTTACTGGAGTTTCAATTTTTTCTTGATTCAGTCTTTACGCCCATCCCTACCTTGCCGAGCGGCAGGCTAGAAAACCCCAATAGGTTGGGCAATCGGAGTGATCTGCTACAAGAAGTTGTCAGAAACTTTCTTGATCCACTCTTGATTGCCCCCCAACCTCTCAAGCAAAGCCGGAGCAACTTGCTTGAGGAACTTACTAGCTAGAAAGGCTGAAGCCGCTGATGGTTGCAGTAGCCCACCAAACAGTAGCTTTTCACGCAATTCCGTATGGCTCGTAAACTCGGGGGAGGAGCCATATCGCTCGCCGACCAGTGCTCGCGCCAATAGAAGCAGCGCAGCTTACAATCGATTGCAAGGGGGCAACGACGTCGCGTCGATGCCACGATCAGTGGTGGCTCAGTCGGAAACGGCCCGGGCTTCCAAAAGAAAAATGGTATAAACCTCCCCGAACCTGTGCCGATCAAAGATCAATCGTCGCCCACAGGGTAAACACTATGTGTCGGATCGAACCAAAGAATCTCGAATTTATCGACATTTCGTTCGCCCCAAAGGCGTGGCTTTCCGCCCAGCCGGAAACGGAACAAACTGTTCGCATATCGCTCTATCTCGATGAGGCGGGCCTGCGCTTCGTCACAGACGTCATTCGAACTCATGTTGTGGTGCATCTTGTGTCCACTCTCCGAAGAATGGCTATCAATCTCTCCCCAGGTGAGATTTGACCACTCCTCAAGCTTTTGAACGATTTCAGAATCCCATGATTTATTCAGGCAGTCACGATCCACCCCCCAGCTCCAAGTGCCTTCACAGTCAGCACCTTCGCGGGACCATCGCATCTTCATACTGTAGATGGAGTTCGGGTCTGCGCCCGCACGCGGCGTTCTCGCTTGCGGGAGCTTCTCCTGGACTCGTTCAACCAGTCGCGCAGACTTTTCCTTTGCAGCCAATTTGGCAGCAGTCTTTCGCTCGATACGAGCTTGTTTTTTAGACCTGTGGGGCAATGCTCGAATAAAATTCAGAGAGAGACGCGGGCTCAATCGGCGTATTTTGCCCTTGTGCCATTGCGTCTTGCCAAGGTTGCTCCATGTGCGTCAGGTCGCTGAGCCACTGAGCGTCTTTCTCGCCGTAAAATTCAATCACACGTTTGACGGTATCGGCTTGAACATCCGAAAGCTTGGAGGCATCGCCTCCCGGTATGTCATCAACGCGAAACCTGCCGCGCGTCGCTTCCCAGAGGTCACGGACAACGGGCCCATTTTTCCAAGCTTCGATTTGCTCATCAAAAATGACATCGTCGTCCCAAACGGTCGACCACGCTTGAGAATAGTAAACGAGCTTCTGCAGCTTCATCGTTGTCATCGGTCCACATCCGTCGAGAATGAACTGAGCAACGTCTCTGGCGCTGGGCATAGCTTTGACCTACATAAATCAACTGCGCATATATATACGCTCTTGCCCTCGTGATTTCCACCGCCGTGAGCGTCTTCTCTCGAGATGCGAGCTGGATGTTACATTACCAGTCGGTGTCCACTGCTCGCTACGACGAGCGGTGGGTCATTCGGGAAAGACCGAATGTCGAACCACTTGAAGCAAGTGCCGTCAGCGTTGGCCTTGTCTCCACACCGGATAGGAAAGCCATTTGCGCTGCGCCGGATAAGTGCTGCCCTGAACGCCCGCAGGTCGATGAGCCACCACAGATCCAGCCCGCAGCCGTCTTCGCTGGCGTGGCCGTAGAACAGCCAGTCGCCCTCGCCATTCACAATCTTCGCCAACTCCGTCATGGCGCCTGATGCTACTTGCGAGCGGATCGTGAACTCATAGGGGTAGCGGGAGGCGTAGCCAGGGCGCCGGACCCGTGCGGCAATCCGTAGGTCACGGCCATCCAGCATCAGCAAGTCTGTCGCGTGGTGTCGATCGAGGTGATCCGGCGCGACCTGCAGCAAGTGAGCGCCAACTATCCGCCGTATCTCAGGCAGGTATTGGTCGGACCACTGTCGATTGATGCTGTAAGGCACGTTCATTTTTCAGCCTATTTTAGGCGGGAAAGGCCCCGCACAACGCGGAGCCTCGGTGCTGTCTTGCCGGTTAGGCTGAAAGTTGGGCTTGGCGCATGACGGTTGCAGCCATCGCGTCAGCCCAATCGTTAGCCTGGATGTTGAAAGCGCGTTGGAAGGGCTCGACCTTGCCCCAAGCGGTCATGGCCTGAGCCTTGATCACGAGGCCCTGCATCGTCTTCTCCTGGAAGCGCATGATCTGATCCACGTGAGCGTGAAGCGCCTCTCGGACGGCGGCAAGCCTTCCGTTGGCGTCATCGATACCGGATGCGGATTTCGCCTTTTCCAGATCCGCCCAGTAGGTTTTTGCAAGGGGCAGCGCCTCCTCGGAACGAGCAACCCAAGTTTCGTGGAATTTCAGCCCACGTTTGCTCTTGGTTTTCATGATGTGGGCAATGCGCTCTTTGTTGTAGCGGATGTCGGCCTCGAAGTGCTCAGGCTTTCCCACACTGATCAAGGCGCCCGGCACACCAGACTTGCTGTCTTCGGGGTGCGCGAACGCCAACCCATCGACGCCGCGCTCTTCGGTGCATTGGTTCCCATAGCGATAAATTTGCTGGGGCGCGCGGGGCCAAGTTGGAGCGAACCGGTCAACGATATCCTGCCTCGTTGCCAAAGCTTCCAGATAATCACGTTCGAGAACTGGCAGAGCATCTGCCAAAGTTAGTAGTTCCGGGTCTTCTTGCGTTTGCGCCTCCGCCTTGGAGCCTTTCATCGCGGCTGCGGCGGTAGCGCCTGCTGCGAGAGCCAGAAGAAGGCTACGGCGTCCAATTTCAGTTTTGGTCCCGGCGTCAGCAGCGTAACTAGGGGATTTCAGCTGGAAGTCCATCGGCATGTTTCTCTCCTTTATTTTATTCGTTTGGTTGATGCGCCCGCTGATCAGCAGGCGCGAAATTCATGGGTAACACCGTTCACCTTGATCTGGCTGACGGTCGCGAGGTTCACAGAGCGAGGCGCCTTCTTCTCGGCATCCCAAACCGGAAGAAGGTTGGGATGGCGCTGGGCGCGCGTCTCAGCGGCTCTCCGGCCAGCATCGGAGGCCTCGGCGCCTTTGGTATGCTGGCGTAGCGTGGCGGGCTGGACCCACATCACACGGCGCGTGCCGTCTTTCTTGATGAAGGTGATCGAGGCGAAGCGGCCTTTGGCGCTCGCGATCAGCTTGCGCTTCTCGATGTAGTCTGCAGCCTCGCGTGTCTCTGCCTTGCAGAGAGCAGCTTGCAGTTCTGAGAGACGGGCACGCCCAGCGCCACCCAACACGCCGGCGTTTTCGAGGGTCACAATTTCCGCCAAGAGATCCGCGCTGGAGCGTTGGGCGAGGGCGTCAGCCTCGGCGCGCTTCGCAGCGACCACCTTGGCGACCTGAGCCTCTTGCTTTGCGTCCGACCATGCGAGCTTGAGGGCCCGGGACAGGAGCTGAGAAAGCGTTTCGTGAGTGCGCCCCTTAAAGCGGCGAACAATCACCCAGGCGGCTCTCATGATGGCAGCGCGGTCGTAGGTCATGGCGGCAACTCCGTTTGCGTTTTTACTTACCGTGTTATAGATATGATACAGGGTAGGCGATTTGTCAATAACCCTGTTAGCGAAATATGCAACAAGGTATGCAAATGAGGCCGGAGCAGGTAAGAATGGCGCGCGCAGCACTACAGCTTGGCGTGCGAGAATTGGCGGAAATCGCGGGGGTGTCGTTCACGACGATCAGCCGCTTTGAGACGGGCAAAAGCGGCCTTCAGCACTCTACAGCGGAAGCGATCAGAAAGGCGCTTGAGGAACACGGAATCCAGTTTCTCGAAAGCGGGCAAGTTGCGGACGGTTCAGGCGTCACAGTCCGAGCGGATGGGGGCCACACAGGATGAGACGCACCGTTCTTTTCGCACTCTTGATTTCACTGGCTAGCCCAGCCATCGCAGGACCAGACGCCACATCCAAGCGGTTTCTGAGTCAACCAGCATCCATGATGGATTTCGGCATCTACAAACTTCAGCGAGAAGTTCTTGAGCAGATGCCGAGTGGCTATCCTAACGTAGCTTATGATTGGGACGCTGATGCGATTAAGGTCACGCGACACGCTCCATTCGACAGCCAAAGTGTAGAAGAAAACGAGCGTCTTTGTCGCGTGTGGATATTCGGAATGCGCCGGTTCGCTTTTGTGGATCCCGAAACCGGAAGCCCGTTCAGTTCGACCGGAACGAGCCGGTTTGCTGAGCTCTTCCTTCACGCTGGCTTCGAGACTACGGTCGATGGCGTGCCGGATACAGAAGCGATCAAAGAGCTCGACAAAAAGTTTGTTCTGGAAATGGTTTTCTTGGACGATGAGGATGGTTCATTCGCGCCAGTCTTGACCTGTCGAGGAGCATTGCTCAGCAACAAGGTCGCGATTGAGGACTAAGTTAGAGATGCGCCCGAACTTCGTATGCTCAGGCGACGTCGAAGAGCGCAAGACTAGCTTAACACCCCCGGCTCACGCTATCATTGAAGCCGCTAGTGCCGCGCCTGACAGTCGCTTGGGGCGAATTCACCCGGCAAGATGGCGTGAGCGCAGGGCGTAGAATATTGAGAGGCTACCAACATGGATTTCGAAAAGCGCTTACAGGAACGCCGAAAAGCTTTTGATAACGAGCAAGCGGAGCGAGAGAAGCAGGCCGAAGCGGCGCGGCTGAAAAAGCAGGACGCCGTAGCTTCGGCGATATCTCTATTGAAAGAATTCGCGCTTCCAACGTTGCTTTCCGCACGAGCGAGCCTGCGGAAAAATGACTTAGACTTGAAAATTCAAGACGATTTCAGCGAAGACATGCCCGTAAATGCTCGCGCCATCGCGTCCGCAACTTGCTGTTCATTCGCCCGAAAGTCAGATGGATATAGAATGGAGAGTCGCCCTCTAGTGATCGAGGTTGAGGGTGAGAAATTTAAGATTGGCTTCGGTCGAGAATACAACCGTCATACGATTCAAGAGTTAATTTCTACGACAGATCCGCAAAATTCTGATGAGGTAATCAAAGGGGCCATCTTGACGCTCACGGACGAAATTCTAGCCAAAGTCAAAGACCATCCTATTCCGTGGAATTGAGATAGCTTGATGCATTTGCATCGTGTGATTTCACAGCCCATCCTTCAGATCACCCGTTTTCAGCCGAAGGTCTTGCCGAGTGTTCCTCCTAAGAGAACCCAACGAAAGGAACTCAAGTGAAGGACGACGACGATTTTGGCCTCACCGACGCGATCAAGAAAACTGAGCGCGAACGTGACTGGTTACCTCTCGCCATCTTGGCAGCCAGCGCGTTGTTCGCCTGGATGTCCGGGTATCGCGATTTTTCCCACGTAAGCGCATTCGAAGGCTTCGCGGGACTGGCGCTCTTCGCGGGGCTGCGAGGCATCTATCAGAACAAGGTTACAATTCTGCGGCTTGAGAAGCGCCGGGAATTCATGGCGCGGAAAGAAAGAGAAGCAGATTGGGTCCTATCTCAAACTGCTTCGGTAAGCCATGTCGCAGAAGTGGACCGATAAAGGGACTCCGCGCATTGCCGGTTTCTACCGCTAAATAGCGGTGCGGGCCGCTCTGTTGTCGCTCTTTATTATCACAGCGAGCAACCGATAGTCACCGTTAGAAAACGGCGGCAAGGTTGATCCCGCCGCCGCCTTCTCCGCGCCTCGTGATGTTTCAGTTGGCCGGTGCAGCCCCTCTCCGCATCAGCGCCTCAATTGCACGCCTGCTCGACTCGCTTGCGACGGGAAGCCTGTTCAGCTTTCCGTTCGCGACCATTGCTCGTGCAATCTCAGCGTTGCGCGACGCTATGACCTCCGATCCCCTTCGGGCCAAGCTGCCAGTGACAGCGCCTGCGGCAGCGCCAGCAGGCCCGCCAAGGCCGAAGCCAGCGCCGATTTGCCCGAGTTGGCCGAGCCCGCCACCCAGAAGGTTCATGATTTGGCTGCCCATCGAACCGTTGACCACCTTCCGCATCGCCGCCTTCTCCGCCTCAGTGAACTTGGCCGCCAGCTTCTTGTTGCTCAGGATGCGTTTGAACTGGTTGCGGATGCCGCTGGCGCCACCGGACAGGTAGTTGTTCTGCCCTGCCTCGATTGCGTCATCGATCATCTGGCTTTTTGACATTCGCGACCAAACATCCCTGGCTTTCGGGATAAGGGTTTTCAGCGCCTGAACGTCGCCGGAAACCACATCCCCAGGCGCCAGATTTTTCACGAGGTCATCCAAGCCGCTGATGATCTCCATCCCGGCCTTCTGGTCTGTCTTGTTGGCGAAGTTGCCTGCTGCAGCGCCTGCCTGACGGCGCATCTGGTCAAGGCTCTTGAAGGGCAACGCGGCGGTTGGCTCTTTTGCCATGCGGTCACCAGCCTGTCGCATGATCTCCATCGCGCGTGCAGAGTTCGGGGTGAGACTCCCCGGACCGGGCAATTCATCGAAGCCGGTATTCTGGCGCAGCATGTTGAGAATCCTCTGACGGGTTCGATCGAATGCCTGCGGTTGGATCTGGACGTTGGCCCTGTCGATGGCGTCATAAGCCGCGCGCCCCTCTGCCCTGAGCGCCTCGCTGCTCGGAGCGCCTTTGATGGCTTTCGTGATCGCTTGGCGTGCCGCGTGCCCGTCTGCGAGTTTCTGCACTCCACGCCCCACGACAGGGGCTGCGAAGCCAACAGCCGCACCGACCTTTGCTCCGGTTTTCGCGTCACTCATCCGATTGTCGAAACCGCCTTCGCCTTCCATGAAACCGTAGGTGCCGCCCATGGCCGCACCGGTCGCGGTAGAAGCGGCAAGGCGAGGCAAGAGGCCCGCCCCACGCCCAAGGGTGCCGATAGCGCCACCTGGGGCCATAGCGCCAAGCACAGCGCCGCCAAGCTCTGCGCCCAGCGCCGTCTTGGGGTTATCTCGCTGCAGGACGTGCTCTTGCTGGCGATAATGCTGCAGACGGTTGTCGTAGCTGCCGATACCGAGCGCAGCATCTGCTGCAGCACCAGCCTCATCACCGATCAGGCCAAACGTCATCGCCTCGCCTGCCTTGTTCAGTGCGGAGCCAACTTTCTCGCCGAAGTTCTGGCTGTTCGGATCGTTGTCGCCGAACACGTTGTCTTTCAGGGCTTGCCAAAGCCCCGGATTTTGTTCCGTTGCAGGATTGGCGTTGCCTGAGAGCGTCCCGTTTTTCAGCCGTAGTGCGATTTCGTCCACGATCCGGTTTTGCCGGTCAGCCGGAAGGTCTCGGAAAGAGCTATCCACCTCCACTTTCGTGCCGCCAAAATCGAGCGTGATCGGGGGCGTATCCGTCTGCTTGGAATAGTGGTTCTGCAATGCGCCTTTCATCGTGGCACGATCCGTTCCGGCAGGGAATTGGAAGGTGGTTCCATCCGTGCTTTGAACTTGGATCAGGTCGCCTCCCTGCGCAGTCGGCCCAGCTGAATTGCCTGACCGCTGGGCTTCTCTCGCAAGTTCAAGGAATCGCTTTGCCCCAGACCAGTCCCCAGCCGCATCAGCGCGGCGGGCTGCGTCCATCAATTCTCGATAGGTAGCCATTGTCTTTCCTTTCAAAAAGTCGGTTCGATCAGCGACCGAGGGAACTTCTCTGACCTGGTTGAATCTGTTGAAGCTGATCGTAGAAAGGGCCCCAGCCATACTTCATCGGGTTCTCGGCCATCGCGATAGCGCCATGGTTGCGACCCGTGCTGCCGATCATCGCAAGTTGCGAGAGGTCAGGCGTAGTATCTTCACTTCGCCAACCGTCTATCTGCGAACCGTTCCCGTTGCCCGGAAGGCTGGCGCTGGCTCCAAATCCAGTTTGCGCGGGGCCTTGGTCAGCGTTTTCGACCTGTCCATTGTTGGGCTGCATCATTCCCAACAACATCTGTCGAGCCCGCAACAGCTGCGGGGTCGTCTGCGAAATCTGATCTCGCTGTCTCTGCATAAACATTTCACTGTCCTTTCTGCTCGGCGCTTCCTGCCGCTTTGAGTTCTGCCAGTCGCTTCTCTGCGCGGGCGCTGAACTGGTCCTCGGTTTCGCCTTCCAGCGCGCGCAGCTGTCCTGGGAAGCCGAGAAAGATTGCGTATGCCGGGGCCGAGACGAGTTCCCCGGCTTCATTGCGTGTCACGCTTCTGATCAAGATGGTGGTAGGCCCGTCCGTTGCGGCGCTACCTGCTCTATGCTCCAGTTGCTCAATCCTGCGTTTCAGGCTCATTTCTGCGCCTCCAATTCTCTCAGCCGTTTTTCGATATCGGTGGTTTCGAGTGTGCGTCGGTAGGCCTCGATCAAAGCCATTACATGCGCGCCCTCGGTCGGGGTCAGCTCGCCCGATGCGACCGCCCCCAAGACAGCACTAGCCGCCTTTGCAGCATCCTCCGCCCCGTCCATGGCGGGCAGCTCGAATTGCACTGGTGCGTCCTTGCGGGGAGGCGCTATCCGCTCAAGGCAGAGCCGAAGCGCGGTAGCATCACCGCCCAGCGCCATCTCGACGGCTTTCCCGGTCAGCTTCTCGGCCTCACCGTCGAGCAGGTCGAGAACCGCACGGGTGACCCGATGCCGGGTGCCACGAGGCTTGCCGGGATTGCCTTCTGCGAAAGTGCCATCCGCATTTCGTCCGCTTTTTCGGGTCATCGAACAGCCTCCACCAAAGTTTGGGCGGTGCCATGTGGGCTGCGCAGTTCTCTCAGGAGATGGCTATTAGATATGTCCCCTATTCGGGCACACTGATAGCGGCAAAACAGGGCAAATCCGTATCCCATTCGGTCACACTTTTTCATTTGGCGACCCTCAACTGTGCCCCATTCGGATACACGACCGTGCCCGAATGGGGGGGTGGGTTTTGTTTTTTCGAAAGGTTCTCAGCGCGCCATCTTCGCGGCTTCGGCATGTAGCCACGATACACCGAGACCGGGTAATCATGCCCAGGCTCCCAACGCTTCGGCTCGACGGTCGGGGGACGGTCTTTCGAAGACATCATGGTTAGACGAAACTTTGCAGCCTTCCCATGGCCATCCATTCCTCGGACCCACGGATCAGTGCAGACGATCCAGCCTTTCGCTTGAAGATCCGCAAGCGCGGCGCCTGCGGTCTTCGTGGTGCAGCCCATGTCTTCGGAAAGCTCACGGAGAGACCGAAAGACCTCTCCGTTGTTGTTTCGGACCTTGCCATTCTTGTCTGCGGTTTCCGCCATGCAGCGCACCGCGAGATGGAAGTAGGCATCACGGGCCGGAAAGGTCAGAGCCTTCCAAGCTGGTAGCAGTCGGTGAGCATAGACCCACTTCGTGAACTGCTCTGTCCGGTGTTCATTTTTCTTATCTCTCGCCACGATTGCCTCCCCAAACCATCGAGGCCAAATCGTGAGAAAGCGGGCCAGAGACGCCGAGCAGACGACGAAGACGGGCAAGGCGAATTGAGGTCATGCCGCCACCTCCTGGCCGTCGAGACGGCGCACCCGGCTGCGAAGGAAATACACACCGTAGTCACCAGCGCCCGTTGCGCGGTCACCAGGATAGAACTCGGTATCCACTTCGAGCCCGATTTCACGCTTCAGCACATATACGATGTCGGAAATCCGAACAGGCGAGGCGCAATAAACGGGGCCAAGCGTTAGCAGTTCAAGGATCTGACGGCGGCGCTTCTCGAGGATTACAACGCGGCTCTTGCTGTTCGCGTTGATGACCTCGAAGGACGCCGGGCTACGGTCTTTGGGGAGATCCGCGACACAGTTCACTCGCTTTGCGTGGCGCGGAGGGGCCTTTTTGCTCTGGGTCATGCTCGATCCTTTTTGTTGAAGGACCGGTGCCGAATGGCTATTCTCAACTGTGTCGCAGAAAAGAATTTCGCCCTCGCCCGGTCTTTGACTGAGCGGGGGTTTCTTATGCTGCATTTCGGGACGCTTCTGCGGCTTCAATAACCGCTTGAATTTCACTCGCACGCCAGCGGCTAAGGCCGCCAATCTTGATAGGGCGAGAAATCGTTCCGTCTTGGACACGACGCCAGAACGTGGCGACAGACGCCCCGAGCATCTGTGCAGCTTCGCGGTCGCGGATCAGCGGATCATACGCAATCATGGTTCTTCCTCTAAGCAGTTGCTATGAGGTGAGATTGAATTAGCTGACCTGATCAGTCGCGTAGGTTAAATTCTCAGGATTTTTTCATACACTTTATCCGCGCACGTCCCTTGCGCACAGAAACGAGCACCGTTTCGATAGTCGGCACGCAGATAAGATCATGGATAAGCATCTCGACTTCGGAACTCACACCTACCGGGAAAACCTTGCGGATATGCTCGATCAACTTTGGATCGGTCATTTCCAGCACCTCGTCACTTCCTGTTTCAAGCAGCAGTCCCATTGCCGCGTTGAGAGCCATCACGCGAGTGCGGTCGATGTCTCCCAAATATTTTGACCCGCGCGGCCGACCACGCCTCTTGGCGAAACTTGCTGACGTGCCTTGAACGTTGATGCCTGCTTGAAACCCAGCTTGGAATGCGCGGAGCATTTTCCGCAGCTCGTCTTCGTCTCTATGGTGCTCCATACCTCATCCCCTAGCTAATCGCCTCGGAGAGAAGGCGATGACTTCGCCCTCGGCTTCGTCGCCGGTTATCACGTCTGCCCATGCGTCCAAGATTTCGCGTCTTTCCTCGAGGAACTCTGCACGATTGTAGATCCTCGCAACAGCACTCGGCGCCGACCCTGAGGCTGCGTGGTTGAGTATTCTGTCGACGATTGCCTCTGGCGCCTTCCTTTCGGCCATGTGGGTGCCAAAACTGGTCCTGAAGTCGTGAAACGTCCAAGGCTCCATATCCTCGGGCAAGTGCTTCAAGAGAGCAGCTTTGATCTTGGTGAAGCCCGAAACCGGGGTTGTCCCGGTTGAAGAGAAGACGAAGTCCCCAGTCGACAACTCGCGTCGGATAGCAATTTCAGCCAGCGCGGCATCTGAAAGATGCGTAATGTGCCAGCTGCCATTCTTCATTCGCGCGCCGCTAAGCGCTATCCATTTGCGTTCGAAGTCAATCTCGCTCCATTGGAGGGCTGCAATTTCGGTGCGGCGCTGGCCTGTCAGCATCAGCAGCCTAATAAGAGGGCCCGTGAGCGACGAAAGAGAATAGGTGGCCGCCCAAATACTCCTCATCTCAGCAAGCGACAGCACGCGCTCCCGCGGCACTTCGCGCACGGCTTTCTCAAGATGCCTTCCGATGTCGTCGTGAAAGAACTTCCTCTTGTATGCGAACTTCGAGAACTTTGAGAGATATGCCTTGAGCCGATTTGCCATCACTTGAGCACCGGAAGCAGCCTTCTCGTCGATCAACGATTGAAAGTCTGCTTCGGTCAAATCGATCGCTTTCTCATGAAGACGACCGGCGAAACTTGCACGTAGCGTCCTTTCTACCGTTACTCCTGTTCTCAACTTTTCCAGGTGGATCGCCACGAAGAGGTCAATGACTTCCTCGACAGTTTTCGCTGTCCGGTCCCTCTCCTTCTTCTCCGCAGCCTGCTTCTTCCTCTCCAGAACCCGATCGATCCCATTGGCCGCTTCATTTTCAATCTCTAGGGCGAGCCGTCTCGCTTCCTTGATCGAGACTGAGGGGTATTCACCCAGGGTGTGCTTCCGCTTCTTCCCCCCCTTCACACGCTTCTCGAAGATCCAAACACGCCGCCCGTTGTCATAGACCCTCAACCGAAGGCCCTGCCGGACGGTGTCAGAGATTTCGGCTCGACCTTTTGCCGGGTTCTCGATTGTTCGAACTAGTGCGTCGGTCAGCTGAACTTTCATCGCGCCTATCACCCGCAACCTTACCCCTCGATCAAATGGAGAACAGACCTTGCAGGGGACATATGGGGGACAAAGTGCCTGCGCCGGAATGATCCGTCCTGATAGGAATGTAGATCACGCGACACTATTAAGCAAGTATTTGATTTTGTGCGAAAAAGTATTTCGCAAACTTTGCGTAATATGCGCTGAGAACGGATGCTTATGCATGAGATTGATCGTCTGGCGTATGGACCTTCTGACTTTTAATCAGTGGGTCGCAGGTTCGAATCCTGCACGGCTCACCATCACCCTCAGAAACCCGGGCTTCGGCCCGGGTTTTTGCGTTTTCGGGTCTGCGGTTACGTAAGCCGCCCTCGGCGTCAGAAATAACTGCGCACCAAGGCCCCCGAGAGCAGCACCCAGCCGTCCGCCACCACGAAAAAGGCGAGCTTGAACGGAAGCGCCACGACCGCGGGCGGCACCATCATCATCCCCATCGACATCAGAACCGCCGAGACGACGAGACGACGAGGTCGATGATCAGAAACGGCAGGTAAACGAGGAAGCCGATCTGGAAGGCGCGGGTGACTTCGGACAGCATGAAGGACGGTACCAGGGTCGAGAGCGGCGCGCCCTCCAGGCTTTCCGGTGCGGGCGTGCCGCTGCGCAACTCGGCTAAGGCTGCGAAGGTGTCGGGATTCGTGCGCCCGGCCATGAAGGCGCGGAAAGGCTCGATCCCCTTGGTGAAAGCCTCCTGCCAGTCGATCGCGCCGTCGATCAGGGGCTGGCCCGCGACGCGCCAACTCTCAAGGAAGACCGGCTCCATGATGAACCATGTCAGGAACAGCGCGAGGCTGATGATCAGCATATTCGGCGGCGATTGCTGCAACCCGAGGGCTTGGCGCAGAATCGACAGCACCGTGACGATGAACGGAAAGGCCGTGACCATGATCGCGAGCCCGGGCGCGAGGCTGAGCAGCGTGATCGCCGCAATGATCAGCAAGGAGCGACTCGCGAGGCTGTCGCCCTCCCCGACAGAGAGCGTAATGTCCTGAGCCTGCGCGGGTAGCGCCGCGAGCGTTAAGGTTAATGCGGCGAGCGGGACGAGCCAAAGCGCTGGCGGGCATATCGTGGCGGCGCCGGGGGAGATCGGGCTAGGACGCATCTCACAACCCGTTTTGCAGATCGGCCACCTCGGTAAGCCGCACCGCAAGCTGCCCGTCGCTGCCATCGATCTCTGTCAGCTCGCCGCGCGCGATCAGCTTGTCCCCGACATACAGCTCCACCGGGTCCTCCACTTTCCGGTCGAGCGGCAGCACGGCGTCGCGCTTCAGGCGCAGCAAATCGCGCACCAGCGGGCGGGCCTTGCCAACCGAGATGGTGATCTCGATCGGAACCTGCGTGAAGGGATTGGCGGTCGAAGCGTCCGGCGCGGTCTCATTCATCGGGCTTGTCCTTCGCGGTGGCGGTGAAATAGGTCGTGACCGCGCGCGAAATGGCGGCGATGACGGCGTCGAGATCGACGCGGGTCTCGGTATCGGCGAAGCGCAGATAGACCTGACCCTCGTCAAGACTGGGCTCTGCCGCGAAGACGAGTGGCAAGTCTGCACGTGGTGCGAGCGCCTCTTGAATCTGCGGCAGTGCGGACGGATTGCCGACCACCGTAATCGGCGTCGCGCAGAGATCCTCGGCAATCGGCATCAATCGCTCGGCCACGACGGGGCCAAGCGACGCGCGCGCAAGCTCGGGCAACAGCTTGCCGCAGATCTCGATCAGAAGCGGCTCGAGCGCGTCGAGCATGTGCTGGCGCGCTTCGTGATAGGTGAAGCCCAGCGCCTGCAGGTTGCGCCCGAGATCGGCGTGGAGCCGCGCGGTTTCCGCATTCTGCGCGGCAACGGCATCGTCCCACCCGGCCTGATATCCGGTCTCGAAGGCGGCCAGTTTGGCCTCTTCCAACTCGGCCGGCGCGAGCGCGATTTCACCCGCCTCTGCCGAGTTCGGCTCAAAGGATTCCAGTTTCAGCCTTTGCCCCATCATGTTTTCTCCGACGACTCTTCCATCCAGCTACGCAGGATTTCGACGGTTTCCGCCTGCCGCTCCTCAATCATCTTCTTCAATCGGTCGACGGGGTCGGCGGGACGGTCGAGGTCGAAATCCGCCTGTGTCGCCATCGGCAGGTCACCGAGGTCGAAATCGGACACCAGCTGCATGTTCATGTCCGGCATGTCTCCGTCGTCGATTTCACCGGTGAGCGCCGTCGACGCCGTGGTGCCCTCCTCCGAGGCGCTGGGCGCGGGCAGTTCCGCCGCGCCTGCACGCGATTTCTGCAGCAGGATCGGGCGCGCGACGAAGAGACCAAGCACGAGCGCGACGATCGCAAGGACCGCGATCTGGATGATCTGCGTCAGATCGAGCGCCATGCTGTCGATGAAGCCGGGCCCTGCGACGGTTCCCGCGTCTGGCAGCGCCTCGAACTGCATCGACCGCAGGGTGATCACGTCGCCACGCGCCTCGTCGAACCCGACCGCCGAGGCGACGAGTTCGCGCAGATCGGCCAGTTCGGCATCGCTGCGTGGTTCCCAGCTTGGCGTTCCATCCGGGTTGGTCCCGCGCACCCCATCGACGAGCACGGCCACGCTGAGCCGCTTGAGTGCGCCGGGCGCGCGCAGCAATTCGCGGCGCGTCTCCGACACCTCGAAATTGGTGCGCGCGCGGGTCTCGCTCGTACGGCTTTGCGATTTTCCGGTCTCGCCGGTGCCGTTATCGGGCAGATTCGAGGCCACGGTCGTTGCCGGTGGCGTGGTCGAGTCGGAGGTCTTCGAGGTCTCCGACGTATCGGTGGAAATCGCCACGCGCCCCTCCGGATCGAAGCGCCTTTCGGTGATCGCCTCGCGCTCTGTCGCGGTGTCGAGCGCCACTTCGACAACGACGTTTCCGGCCCCCACACGCGCCTCGAGCAGCCGTTCGACATTCTGCTTCAACGCTTGCGCGCGATCTTCCCCGCTGCCGGTCAGCGCGGGATTGTCGTTAAAGGGGATGAGCCCCCGCGCCGAGTCGATCACCGAGACATCTTCGGGCGTCATACCGGTCACCGCCGAGGCCACGAGATAGCGCACCGCCTTTGCCTGCGCGCCGCTCAAGCCCCCGAGCGTCGGCGTGATCGTCACCGAGGCCGTCGGCTCGGGTGTTCCGCGAAACGGCATATTCGTCGGATGCGCGATATGCACCCGTGCCGATCGGATCGACGGCACGGCGGCGATCGTTCGCGCCAATTCCCCCTCTTTCGCGCGCCAATAGGCCGCGTCGAACATCTGCGAGGTCGTGCCGAAACCCGACAGCGAATCGAGCAGTTCATAGCCCGCCCCGCCGCTCGCGGGCAGACCCTGCGAGGCAAGCGTCATCCGCAATTCGTCGCGCTGCGGTGCGGCCACGAAAATCGAATCGCCACGCACCTCGTAGGCCACACCGCGCTGTTCGAGCGCCGAGATCACCTCCCCTGATTCCGCACTGCCAAGCCCCGCGTAAAGCAGCGCAAGCGTCGGCTTCGACGCGATCGACCCGATGGCGAAAACCGTGGCGATCATGGCGATCACCCCAAAAACTGCGGCGAGTTTCCTGCGCATATCCAGGCCGGCCCAAGTGTCGATGAGTTGCTGCAAGACGAACCTCCAAAGAGCGGGCGTTCTGCCCGAGCGTCGCAGGCACCTTCCCTTAATGCGATTAACAATCGGTTAGTCCGACTCGGGTATTCCAAGTCTCGAACCGCAACAGCGAGGCCCCCATGACGGACGCCACTGCCGAGGCCGAAGAGCCACCCAAGAAAAAGTCCAAGCTGATGCTCATGATTGGTCTCGTACTCATGCTTTTGCTGAGCGGCGGGGGCTTCTATGCGGTCTATTCGGGGCTGATTCTCGCGCCTCCGGACACGACGCACGGCGCCACCGGGCCGAAGGCGCACACACCCGAGGCGCTTCCCGATATCGCCTATGTCGCACTCGAACCGCTCGCGATCACGCTGAGCGGGGCATCCGCGCGCCACCTGCGGTTCGCGGCAGAGCTTGAGGTGCCCAGTGCCTATCAACACGACGTGGAGCTTTTGAAGCCGCGCGTGATGGACGTGCTGAACGGGTATTTGCGCGCGGTCGATGTCGGCCTTCTGGAGGATCCGAGCGCGATGATGCGCCTGCGCGCGCAGATGTTGCGGCGGGTGCAACTGGTCACCGGAGACGGGCGCGTGCGCGACCTTCTGGTCATCGAATTCGTGCTGAACTGAGGGAGAGAGCAATGCAATTCCTTGCCGAAATCACATCCGGACTCGCGGCCATGGCGGCGGCGATTTATTGCTTCGTGCTCGCGCGCAGGCTCAAGCGGTTCAATCAGCTGGAGACCGGGATGGGCGGGGCGATCGCCGTGCTGTCCGCACAGGTCGATGACATGACGCGCGCGCTCGAGCGGGCGCAGGCGACCGCGGGCACGTCCGAGCGGCAATTGCGTGCCCTGACGGAACGTGCAGAAGCAGGTGCGGAGAAGCTCGAACTGCTTCTGGCCTCCCTGCACGATCTGCCCGAAGACGGCGAACCGCGCCGCCGTGTGTTGCGCCGGCGGCACCGGGAAACGGATATGGAGGCGGCGCAATGAGCCGTCTGCCCAAGCGCAAACCTGGCCGTCGCAAATCCCGCCCGGGCCGCGGTGCGCTCTGGATCATCGCCGCGCTTTTCGTCTTGTCCGGCGGATTGCAGCTTGCGCAATTCGGAGCCTGGGCGCGCGAGGCGACCGGCCCCACGCACGAGACCGAAGCGGCGAAACCGGAAGACGATTGCATCGACGACGCGGGGTTCATCGCAATGCTTGCAGATCTCAAGGTGCGAGAGGCGAAACTCGTCGAACAGGAGGGGCTGCTCAGCGACCGCCGCAATACGCTCGCTCTCGCGGAAACCCGGTTGGAAGCGCGTCTGAATGATCTCGTCGCGGCGGAAGAGGCGCTGTCCAAGACCGTGGCCGTGGCAGATGGCGCGGCCGAGAAAGATGTCGGAAAGCTCGTCGCCCTTTACGAGAACATGAAGCCGAAACAGGCCGCCCCGCTTTTCGCCGAAATGGACCCGAATTTCGCCGCAGGTTTTCTCGCACGGATGCGCCCCGCTGCTGCAGCCGCGGTTATGGAAAGCCTCGAGCCGAAAACGGCCTACGCGATCAGCGTCCTGATGGCGGGTCGCAACGCAGGCGCGCCCCGCGACTGAGGCAGACGTTAAGGGTCTTGGGCATTTCTTAAACCGAATCATTCAAAGTCGCCCAAGAGAAACGGAAGGGGCTTTCCATGATCGGCATCATCGGCATCGTGATCATCTTCGCGATGGTTTTCGGCGGCTATGTCGCGGCGGGCGGGAAGATGGGGATCATCCTGAAATCCCTGCCCTTCGAGATGATCATGATCGGCGGCGCCGCCGTCGGCGCCTTCGTTCTGTCGAACGACATGGCCTCGATCAAGCACACGCTGAAGGATGTCGGAAAGGTTTTCAAAGGACCGAAATGGAAGCCTGACGACTACCGCGATCTTCTTTGCCTGTTGTTCGAACTGATCCGGCTTGCCCGTCAGAACCCCGTCGCGATCGAAGAGCATATCGAAGACCCGGAGAGTTCTTCGATTTTCGGGAAGTATCCGAAAATCCTGCACGATCACGAGGCGATCGACATCATCTGCGATACGATGCGATCGGCCTCGATGAATTACGACGACCCCATGCAAGTGGAAGAGGTGCTCGATAAGCAGCTCGAGGCGAACTACCACCACGCCATGCATTCGAGCCACGCGATGCAGTCGGTCGCCGATGCGATGCCCGCGCTCGGGATCGTCGCGGCGGTGCTCGGGGTCATCAAGACTATGGGGTCGATCGACCAGCCCCCCGAAATTCTCGGCAAGATGATCGGGGGCGCGCTTGTCGGGACCTTTCTCGGCGTGTTCCTCGCCTACGGGTTCATCGCCCCCTTCGCGAGCCGGATGAAGGGGGTGATCGACGAAGACAGCCACTTCTACAAACTGATCCGCGAGGTGTTGATCGCCAACCTGCACAATCACGCAACCAATATCTGCATCGAGGTCGGTCGCCAGAACACACCCCACCACATTCGCCCAAGCTTCTCCGACCTCGAGGAGGCTTTGAAGTCGGTGAAATCGGAGGCGGCATGAGGTTCTGGATCGCGCTTCTTTTGCTGCTGCCCTTCACTCCGGCTTATGCCACGCCAATTCCGGTCAAATCGGGCGAACATGACGGCTTTTCCCGCCTCGTAGTCTATCTGCCCGCATCAGCCAGTCGGGCTCTTGCACCCGTAGATGGAGGTTTTCGCCTCGCGACCGACGCATCAGATCCGCAATATGCGATTCAGAACGTGTTCGAGTTGATCCCGCGTGAGAGGTTGAAAGCACTTATTGCTGAACCGGATGGCACGCTTCGTCTGAAACTCGCTCCCGAGGTCGTTCCCGAAACCTTTACTCTCGAAAGCGGTGCATTCGTCATCGACCTCAAGGATGCACCCCCAGATCAAGCCGCGCTGGCGTCAGCTGCGGCAGTTCGCGATCGGGCCAAATCTTCGCCGACGAATGCGCCGCGGCCATCCTCCCCGCCCCGGCAAAGAACCGTTCAGCCCGTCGCGATTGGACAGGACTACCTCGACCTCTTCTGGCAGCCGCCGCGCACGCGCGAAACCGCTGCTGCGCCGATGACGATCTCTGACGGCGCGCCCAAACCTCAAATCCCGCCGAGACCGGATCCGCGACTTGATGGCATTGAAGAGAGCCTCTTACGCCAGATTTCGCGGGCGGCATCGCAGGGGCTCGTCTCGGCTCACGTGAAGCCTTCAGAGGCCCAGCCCGAAAAAAGCGGGCAAAAAGCAAAGTCTCCTGCAAGCAAGGCGGCCCCTGAGAGCGATTATGATCCGATGGGTCCCCCCGCGCCGACACTGCCGCCGCATCTCGCCGTCGACTCGATGACCGTGATTGATCGCGATCATCTTGTCACGCCACCCCAGACGCAACTGGAGGTATCCGCATGCCCTCCCGATCGATATTTCGACCTCGCGAGCTGGATCGACGAGCGCCCGGCTTTCGCGCAGATCAGCGATGCACGCCGTGATCTTTTGGGCGAATTCGACGTCCCCAACCCGCGTAAGGTGATGGCTTTGGCAAGGCTATACATCGCCTTCGGCTTTGGGACGGAATCCCGCGCGCTTTTGCGCGACATGGGTAAGGATGGTCCTGGCAAAGATGCTCTGCTCTTTGTCGGATCGGTTCTCGATCAGGACCCTGCCGCCGCCGCATCGCCGCTCGCGCGGCTCACAGATTGCGATGGTGCGGTCGCGCTTTGGGCTTTCCTTGCATCAGACCCGCCGCCCGAAAAACGAGATGTCGCATTCGCCGCGCTCCGCCGAAATTTCGAAGCACTTCCGGTGGATCTGCGACGGTCTCTGGCACCAAACCTTGTGGCTAGGCTCATGCAGATTGGGGCAGCGGATGTGGCGAGGTCTCTCGAACCTGCGGTCAGCCGAATAACCACGGAGGATCGAACTGCGCTTGATACAGTGGAGGCGGAAATCCAAGCGAAAGAAGCGGATCCACAAGCTTTGGGTAACCTTGAGGCGCTTTCGAAGACGAATTCAGAGCAAGGGTTGCGCGCGTTGATCTTGTGGCTCAACGGCCAGATCGATGCAGGCGGAGAGGTCGATCCGGCAGCTCTCGCCAATGCTGAGGCGCTCGCATTCGAACTCGCCAAAGCGCCAGAGGCACCGGAGCTGCGGCGCATCGCTGCGATCGGGCACGCCGCGAATTCCGAATTTCCTAAAGCCTTTGATATCTATGCCGATGCGACCACGATCGCGGACCCAGACGGCACGCTCGCGGCAATATTCACACGGTTGGTTGTTCAAGCCAGCGACGCGGTTTTCCTTCGAACCCTCTACGACGAATTGCCACTTTCCGAGGAAGTCGCGCAGATACCGGACCTGCGACATGAACTGGCTGGACGCGCAATCTCTCTGGGAATGCCGGCAGTCGCCGTGCGCCTCCTCGGCAAGGCCGCGCCACTGACGGAGCAGGACAAAACGCTGCTCGCTCGGGCTGCGCTTCTTGAAATGGACCCTGCAGCTGCCCTCGCCCATCTGAAGGGCCTCGGCGGTCAGCAAGTCGAGCAACTCCGGGCGGAGGCTTTGTCCCGGCTCGGTCGACACAACGACGCGCGCGCCGCCTACCTGCGCGCGGGCAATTCAGACGATGCGCGCGCGCAGTCCTGGCATAAGGGCGACTGGTCAAACCTGGAGACTTCGCCCGATGCGGTGGAGAAGCAGTTTTTGGAAACTTTCGTTGCGCCGCCTCCGCCTGAGGCGGAGGTCCAAGGCGGCCCGATCACTCAGGCGCGCAACCTTTTGGAGCGAAGCCAAGCCGAGCGGGAAACGCTGTCGAAAATGCTCAACCGTCTTGCCTTGCCGACAGCGCAGGAATGACGCGCTGAAACGGCGCAAACGGTTTCTAAATCTTTGGCCGCTAGGTCTGGGTTTGCAAGAATTGCACTGCAAAGGGAAAATCCCATGCCTTGGCTCTGGCGGGCTCTTTATGTCCTCTGTCTAACCCTCGTTCCGCTATCCGCGGCGGGGCAACCCCAGCTATGCGAGGCCGCCGCGAAGCAAGCCTCGCGCGAAAGCGGCGTTCCTTATGCGGTGCTCATGGCGATCTCGCTAAATGAGACCGGACGCAAAGGCGCGGGTGGCTTCGAGCCGTGGCCGTGGACCGTGAATATGGAAGGCGCGGGGCATTGGTTCGACAGCCGGGATTTGGCGCTGGCTTACGTTTTCAAGGAATTCAAGCGCGGCGCGCGAAGCTTCGACGTCGGCTGTTTCCAGATCAATTTCAAATGGCACGGGCAGCATTTCTCATCGATCGAAGACATGTTCGACCCGTTGGAAAACGCCCGATATGCGGCGCAATTTCTGAAATCGCTCTACGCAGAAAGCGGTGACTGGAAGAGGGCGGCGGGCGCCTATCACTCGCGCACGCCCGAGCATGCGAACAGCTATTCGACACGCTTTGCCCGATTTTTCGCGAAACTCGAAGGCAGGAGCGGCCCGAAAGACGTGATGACCACTTCCGCCGCCGCGGCCAGTCCATTGCCTGATATTCCCGACATCGTGCTGGCACAAAGCGCGTCCCAAGAACAACGCCGAGAAAACGGCTACCCGCTTCTGCTCAGGTCGAAAGACGCAGAGCCGCCCCGGCCGGGCGGTGCCCCGGGCGCCTCCCTGTTCGCGCGTGCGGCGCGGAAAGCGCGAGGGATGTGATGGCGGCTCCGCTCGTGCAACGCGCGTTTCAGCCAACGATCCTATTGGCGCTCGCGCTGATGGCGGTCATCGCGATGATGATCCTGCCGGTGCCCTCCTGGATTCTCGACATCGGTCTCGCCACCTCTTTCGCCCTCGCGATCCTGATCTTCACCGTCACCCTCTTCATCGAACGTCCGCTCGATTTCTCCGCCTTTCCTACCATTCTCCTTGCGACGCTCATGCTGCGGCTGTCGCTCAACGTTACCTCGACGAAACTCATCATCGGAAACGGACACACGGGCACGGGTGCGGCGGGCGGCGTTATCGAAGGGTTCGCGAATTTCATCATGAGCGGCTCGGTCCTGATCGGGCTGGTCGTGTTCTGCGTGATCCTGATCGTGAATTTCATCGTGATCACCAAAGGTGCGGGGCGCATGGCCGAGGTCGGCGCGCGCTTCGCGCTCGACGCGATGCCGGGTAAGCAGCTCGCGATTGACAGCGACATGAATGCGGGCGCCATCGACCATGCCGAGGCGCGAGAGCGGCGCGAACGCGAGCAGGCGGAAACCACCTTTTTCGGCTCGCTCGACGGGGCATCCAAATTCGTCAAAGGAGACGCGGTCGCAGGGCTATTAATCACGATGCTCAACCTCGTGGTCGGGCTGCTTATCGGCACCGTCGTGCATGGAATGCCGCTCGATCGCGCGCTTGAGACCTATGCGATCCTCACGGTCGGCGACGGCCTCGTCAGCCAGATACCGGCGGTCATCATCTCGATCGCAGCGGCCATCTTGCTGTCGCGCGGAGGGGCGAAAGGCTCCACCGATCTGGAGTTGTTCCGCCAGCTTGGTAAATATCCGGCCGCCCTGACAACCGTTGCGGTCTTGATGGCGCTTTTCGGTCTCGTGCCGGGCCTCCCCTTCGTGCCTTTCACCGCGGGGGCCGCCATCCTCGGCACGGCAGCCTATATGCTGCGGCGCGCGGAGCGGGCGCGTGCGCGGCGCGAGGCGATGAAAATGCCCGCGCCGGAGACCGGGCCGAAGCAGAAATCCATGGGTGACGTACTCGACATCGACGATATCCATGTCGAATTCGCCCCGGATCTGGTCAAGATGGCGCTCGATCCGGCGACGGGTCTGGACGCGCGCATCTCCAACATGCGCAATCACGTCGCGGCGAATTTCGGATTGATCCTCCCGGAAATTCGCCTGACCGACGACGCAACCTTGCCGCCCGGTCATTACCGCATCCGCGTTCAGGGTGTGGAGCAGGCACGCGATCGGCTGATGCCGGAGCATGTTCTTGCGCTGATCGCGGACAATCGCGATTTTCTGCCCGACGGCGAGGAGGTCCGCGAACCGGTGTTCCACGCGCCCGCGCTTTGGGTGCCCGCCCATCAGCAGGAAGACGCGGCGCTCGCCGGCTCGACGGTGGTCGGGCCGACGGAGGTGCTCGCGACGCATCTTCTCGAAGTGATCAAGGCGAACTTCTCGCGGCTGATGACGTTGCGGGCGCTGCGGCGGCTGCTCGACGAAGTCGCGAACCTCTCCGATCCGACACGCGCGCAGGCCAATCGACGCGTTCTCGACGAGCTCATCCCCGACAAGGTGCCGGTCGATCTGCTGCTTTCGGTGTTAAGGCTACTGCTCGATGAACGAGTCTCGATCCGCAACCTTCTGCTGATCGTCGAGGCGATCTCGGAGGCGCGTCACCTGCAAAGCCCCGAGCAGATCTGCGAACATGTGCGGCAGCGCCTCGGCTTCCAGCTCGTTGCCGATCTGCGTCGCGAGGACGGCACGATTCCCCTAATCCAACTGGCGCCCGATTGGGAGGAACGCTTCGGAAAATACACGATCGGGGGTGAGGCGGGCAGTGATGTCGCCTTGCCACCTGACCTGTTCAACAAGCTGGCGGCGAATATCGCCGAGAAACTCGCCGGGGCGGCCCAAGCAGGGACGTTCCCGGCACTGGTCTCTTCAGGGCGCAGGCGGCGGTTTTTGCGTACGGTCATCAATGCGAAAGGGCTGAACGCGCCGGTCCTGAGCTACGAAGAAATCGGCCTGGAGGCGCGGCCCGCGATGGTCGGACAGGTCCCCGCATGAGCCCGTCGCTTCTCGATCTGCTCAGCGAGATCCTGCAACAAGCACGAAGCTTTTTGTTCATAGGTTTCATTGTCTTGCTGCGGGTGGGCGGGATTGTCGCCATGGCCCCGGGCTTTGGCGAGACGAGCCTGCCGGCGCGGATCAAGACGGGGGTCGCCCTCGCGATAACCCTGGTGACGATTCCGGCCCTCGCACCGACGCTCGCCAGTTTCGACCAAGGGACGGTTCTGCCGCTCTGGCTGGCCTCGGAAATCGCGATCGGCCTCTTTCTTGGCTTCGGATTGCGCACCTTTGTCTTCGCTCTGCAAATCGCAGGCACAATGGCGGCGCAGTCGAGTTCGCTCTCCCAGCTGCTCGGCGGAATGGGCGGGGAACCGCAACCCGCGATCGGAAATGTCCTGCTGATCGCCGGGATCGCGGTGCTGATGAGCCTCGGGTTTCACGTCCAGCTCATCGAGTTTCTGATCGGCACCTATCAGGTGTTACCGGTGGGCGAATGGCCCAATCCGGGTGCGCTGCGGCGCTGGGGCGTATCGGGTGTCGCGCATGCGTTTTCGCTCGCCTTCAAGCTCGCCGCCCCCTTCGCGGTCACCGGGCTGATTTACAACGTCGCACTTGGCGCGATTAACCGTGCCATGCCGCAGCTCATGGTCGCGTTCGTCGGCGCCCCGGCACTCACGGCAGGCGGGCTGATCCTGCTTGCCCTCTGCGCGCCCACTACCGTCGCGATCTGGCGCGAGGCGGTCATGGCCTTCCTCGGCAACCCGTTCGGAGCCGTGCAATGAGCGAAGACGACACCGGCGAAAAGGAATTCGATCCAACCCCGCATAAGCTGGACGCGGCACGGCGCAAGGGCGATCTGGTGCGCTCGACCGAGATTTCCGTGGCCGCCGTCTATGGCAGCTTTCTCGCGACGCTGCTCGGCCTGGGTATCTACAGCGTGACGCGGTTCGGCAGTGGCGCGATGGCGATGCTGGATCGCGCCGATGAGATGGCCGCGCAGTTTCTCGGTGGTGGGACGGCCCTGGGCGGGCGGATTATCGGCACGCTGCTCCTGCCGCTCGCGCCGTTTTTCGTGGTGCCGATGATCGCCGCGCTCGTCGCCTACTGGGCACAACGCGCGATCGTGGTGGCGCCCGACAAGATCCAGCCAAAGCTCAGCCGGATCAATCCGCTGAAGAATGCTGCGCAGAAATTCGGACGAAGTGGGCTGTTCGAATTCGCCAAGAGCGCGACGAAACTCGCGGTGATCGCGACGATTCTTTTCATTTACCTCAAGGCGCGCGCCGATCTGATTTTGCTCACGCAGCGTCTCGAACCGGTGCAGATCGTGGGGCTGCTGTTTCGGATGATCGCCGAGTTTCTGATGATCGTCACTGCCCTCGCCGCCACGATGGGCGCGATCGACTATCTTTGGCAGCGGTCCGAATTCCTGCGCCGAAACCGGATGACGCGCAAGGAATTGACCGACGAAATGAAGCAATCCGAAGGCGATCCTCATCTGAAGGCACAGCGACGTCAGAAGGGGATGGAGCTTGCGATGCGGCAATCGGTTCCCGACACCGCCAAGGCCGATGTGGTGATCGTCAACCCGACCCATTACGCGGTCGCGCTGAAATGGGATCGCGCCTCGGGGAGGGCGCCGGTCTGCCTGTCGAAAGGAGTTGATGCGATCGCTGCGCGGATCCGCGAGATCGCGGCGGAGAACGCGGTGCCCGTGCATTCGGACCCGCCGACCGCGCGGGCGCTGTTCGCGGCGATCGAGATCGGCGAGGAAATCCGGCCGGAGCACTACAAACCCGTGGCGGCCGCGATCCGCTTTGCGGAGAAGATGCGCAGGGCGGTCCGCGGAGGTGCGGCATGGCGCAAATGAGCAAATTGCAGGTAAAGCGGCTGGCGGCGCTCGCCCGATTGACCCGTATGCAGCGGGAGGCGGAGCTTGCAGCGCTCGCGCGGCTGAACGCCCGGGCGCGCGCGCTCGATGCGCGAATTGCCAGCCTTCAGGCAGAGGAGCGGTCAACCCGGGAGACGCTCGCGCAGGAACCAGCCTCGGGGCAAAACACCCTCGCCTATCTGCGCTACCTGTCGCTGGAAGACACGCGGCTACGTGCCGCGCGGAAGGAGCTCGACCCCGCGCTTGCTGCGCAGCATGGCGCAACCGCGCGCGCGGTGGGCCGCCATGACGTTGTCACGAAACTCGGTCACCCGAAACGAGGCGAACCGCGCTGAGGCGCGGGTATCTCTCGTCTGTCGCAGATATCGCGGATCGGACCTAGCTGTCCTGACGCACGATATCGGAGACCAAGACCGCAAGGACACCGGGACCTAGAATGCTACGCGCGGTCTCGGTCAGGGCCCGGCGCAGGCGCGACATGTTCGCGGAATCCGTGAACAGGCCCTGAAATCCCCCCGTATTCGCGTGATCGAACAGTACCTGCAGGAACGCATCGCGCAGTTTCGGCTCGGCACGGTAGACGGCCTCGGTCTCACCGACCTTCACCTCGAGGCTGAGCGACAGGATCACCATGCCGGAGATTCGCGACTCGGTTACCAGCGGCACGATGAACTGGTTGTTGAGCTTGACGAATTCGGAGGTGACATCACCCTCGGCCCCATGGTCGGCAGCGGCCGGGACCCCATGAGCCTCCGTTGCGGCGCCGTGATCTCCTGCTGCCGCCTCCGCAGCGGCCGGGTCTGTGGGATGTTCTGCGGGCGGTGGGGCGGGGCGCAGAAAATATCCGGCCGCGCCGCCGCCGGCGAGGCCGATCAGACCGAGAAGAAGCGGGAGGAGTTTACCAAGCATTACGGAACCTCAGAAGGGCAGGAGAATATCGGCGATCTGTTGGCCATAGCGCGGCTGCTGGACATCGGTGATCTGCCCGCGCCCGCCATAGGAAATCCGCGCGCCAGCGATCTTGTCATAGGTGATCTCGTTCTGGCGGCTCACATCGGCGGGGCGGACGAAACCGGTGACGATCAGCTCGCGCACCTCGAAATTCACCCGCACCTCCTGGCTGCCCTGAATGCGCAACACGCCATTCGGGAGCGTCTCGATGATCGTGGCGGCCACGCGCAGGGTCAGTTTCTCGTTGCGCGATACCTGCCCGTCGCCGGAATAGGTCGAATTCGAATTGGTCGAGACGGCGTCGGCCATGCTCGCCCCGGCGGGCAGGCGCTTGTCGATCCGCTGCGGAATGCCGAGCATCGAGGTCACTCCCATCGTGTCGGACCCGCTGCGCGAGCGACCCGTCGAATTCGAGATTTCGGCCTTATCGTTAATCTCAATCACGACGGTGAGGATATCGCCCCGCTTGGCGGCGCGTGGGTCGCCCAACAGGGAATTGCGCGCACCGGACCAAAGAGAGGCTTCTTGTTCGGGGCTGCGCGCCTCCGTCGTGACGGGCAGTGGTGAGGAGGCCATGGCGTAGAACTCGTTCCCGCCTTCCATCGGCGTGAATCCGGGCGCCTTACCGACCTGCTCGAGCC
The DNA here is from genome assembly GCF_002020355.1 of Thioclava sediminum. Lineage (GTDB taxonomy): Bacteria > Pseudomonadota > Alphaproteobacteria > Rhodobacterales > Rhodobacteraceae > Thioclava > Thioclava sediminum. Next base: position 296,598 of record NZ_MPZV01000004.1, on the reverse strand, counting down.
GCCCGCAGGCGATGAGCGTGATCGACAAAAGCAACAGGGCAGGAGATTTCATCGCGAATTCCTCATGGGGCAACATGGGCAGTTCCGTCAGCGCCAAGCGTCGCGGAGACCACGGTTTTCGAAGCGGCGTTCATCACGCGGATCGTCTCTCCGATGCCAGCGCGATCGAGCGCGCGGCCTTCGGTTCGGATCTCCAACGAGCCGCGGCGGAACAGGAGCGGGATGATCTGATTGCGCTCGACAATGGCGGGCTGCCCCAGATCGCGGGCTCGGATCGGGCGACCGGCATAGATCACCCCGCGCGTCTCGAGGCCGATCGCCTCCTCCGGCCCGGTCAACGCCCCGACCACCTCGCCCGGTTGCAGCCCGACATCTGCGGGGGCGACGATTGTCCGGGCGCGCATAGTGTGCAGCGCGACGAGCGTGTCCGCCAAGACCTTGCCCGGCAGAAGACCGGATACCGCAATCAGGATCGCCCACCTCAGCATCACCGCACCTGCGTCGTCGCGCCAAGCATCTGATCGGCGGCGGAAATGACCTTCGCGTTCAACTCGTAGCCGCGCTGCGCCTTGATCAGCTCTGTGATCTCGCGCACCGGATCGACCGAGCTTTCCTCCAGATACCCCTGCCGCAGCGTGCCCAACTCATCCGCGCCGGGCGTATTCACATTGGGCGGCCCCGAGGCCCCGGTTTCGAGAAACAGGTTCGAGCCAATCGCCTCCAGCCCCTTTTGGTTTGAGAAATTCGCCAAGGTGAACTGGCCGAGAAGCTGCGGCGCGACCTGATTGCTGAAATAGGCATAAACCTCGCCTTGCGCGTTGATCGCCACGGCGCGCGCGTCGTTCGGAATGGTGATCTCGGGCACGACCGGGTAGCCGTCAGAGGTCACGATCTGGCCAGTCCCATTGCGCTTGAGCCCACCGTCGCGCGTGTAAGCGGAGATGCCCGAGGGCAGCGTCACCTCGAGATAGCCATTGCCGTCGATCGCGAGGTCCAGATCGCCGCCCGTCGCGCTGAGAGAGCCTTGCGCGATGTTGACCGTCACGGCAGTCGGGCGCACCCCGAGGCCAAGCTGCACCCCGGCGGGGATGGTCGTGCCATCGGTCGCGTTGATCGTGCCGGGGCGGGTCATCTGCTGGTAATGCAGATCGGCGAACTCGGCGCGGCGCGCGTTGTAGCCAGTGGTCGACATGTTCGCGAGGTTGTTGGAAATCACCTCGACGCGCATCTGCTGCGCGCTCATGCCGGTGGCTGCGATCTGAAGCGCTCTCATGTCCTGGGCCTCCTGTTATCGGGCGAGCGTCTGGATGACGCCGCGGATTCGTTCGTCTTCGCGTTCGAGAAAGGCCTGGCCCATCTCGTAGGCGCGCTGGACCTCGATCATGCGCGCGATCTCGGTGATCGGATCGACGTTGCTGTCTTCGAGATACCCCTGCATCAGAACCGCGCCCTCCACCGGTTCGGCCCCGGCCTCTGCGGTGAAGCGAGTGCCGCCGACATGGCGCAATTCACTGGGATCGGTGGGAAGGTAGACGCCGACCTGCGCGATAGGCTGGCCGTTGTTCGAAAGTGTGCCATCGGCGGCGAGCGCGACCGAAGTCGCCCCCGAGGGGATTGCGACCGGCGTACCGCCGGAATCGAGCAGCCGGTACCCGTCGGGCGTAAGCAACTCGCCTTCAGCCGACGGGATGAAACTGCCAGCCCGCGTGAGCTGATTGCCCTGCGGGGTCTCGATCATGAAGAACCCCTCGCCCTCGATCGCGAAATCGAAGGTGCCGCCTGTCTGGGTCAGCCCGCCTTGGCTTCGATCGATCAGCCGACCATGCGCCCGCGCCATCGACAGCGAGGGTTCGTTGCCCTCCAGCCCCGAGAGATACTCGGAGAAAATCACGCCCTCGCGCCGGAAGCCCGTGGTCGAGACATTCGCGATATTGTTCGCAACGGTCCGCATTTCGCGCATCAAGCCGGATTGCCGCGTGAGGGTGGTATAGATTGCGTTATCCATCTTAGCCCCCGGCGACGATCGGCAGGATGGTGCGGGTAAAGAACTCCACCAGCTTTTCCGACATGAAGCTCATCGACACCCAGAACACGACGAGCATCGCCCCCACTTTGGGCACGAAGGTCAGCGTCATTTCCTGCACCGAGGTCAGCGCCTGAAAGAGGCCGATCGTGACCCCCGCGACCAGCGCGACCGACAGGAGCGGCGCCGCGATCAGCACGGCGATCCACAAGCCCTGCCGGAGCGTGTCGAAGAAGATCGCGTCCTGCATCAGACCGGCATCCTGAGAATTTCCTGATAGGCCTCGACGACCTTGTTGCGGACGGTCACCGCCGTCTCGATCGCGAGTTCCGTCTGGGCAAGCGCCTGCACCAGCGCATGTGGATCAGCCTGTCCCGCCATCGCGGCTTTGGCAGTGTCTTCGCCCGCCTTGACCGCATCGACGAATGAACTCGCCGCCTGTTCGAAAAGGGAGCCCGGCCCGGAACCGCCCGCTTCCGGCGGGACAGCAGCCCGGGCCTGGGCGTAGCTTTGCGTTGCAAGGGAGGTGTTAAAATCCATTCTAGATCTCCTCGGTCCTTAGCGGCGAAGCAGTTCGAGCAGGGAGGCCGACATTTGCCGGGCCTGATCGAACATGCGCAAATTCGCCTCGTAGCTGCGCTGCGCTTCGCGCGCGTCAGCGATTTCGACCACCAGATCGACATTCGAGCCGTCGTGGTAGCCGTTCTCGTCGGCCATCGGATGGCCAGGTTCGTAGATTTGGGTGAGTTCGGATCGGTCGAGCCGCACCGGGCCAAGGGTGACCTCTCCGGTCGGGGCGCCTTCGGAGACGACCTTCTCGAAAGCCGCGATCTTGCGGTGATATCCGGGCGTATCGGCATTCGCGATATTCTCGGAGCTGTGCCGAAGCCGCATCGCCTGCGCCTTCATGCCCGAGGCGGAGAGCGCCATGGATTGGGTGAAATCGCTCATCTTCAGCCCCTCCCGAGCGAACTGCGCAGGATGTTGAGCGAGGAGCGGTAGATCGCGAGCGACAGATCATGCTCGCGTTTCACCTCGACCGAGCGGACCATCTCTTCTTCCAGCGAGACCGAATTGCCATCCGGCGAGGTGACACCGGGGGAGGCGATCACCTCGGGTGCGGTGGTGATCGTCGCCGAAGCGTCGATGTGACCGGACCGCGTCGCCCGCAGAGCGCCGCTACCCTCGCTGCGATAGAGGTCTTCGAAAGCCGGCAGGTCACGCGCCGCATAGCCGGGCGTGTCCGCATTGGCGATATTCTCCGCAACCGCGTTCTGGCGGGCTGCGGCGTGGGTGGCCATCGCACTGGCCATTTTCATGATCTCAATCTTCTCGAACATCGGGGCTTCTCCTCCGAGCTATCAACCAAGCTTTAAGAGCGAATCGTTTAGAAAACGTTTCGAGAACATCGGAGGCCAGAATGGCATTTGCAGGATTCGACCTGTTGCACGCCGAAATGCGCGGTATCGCCAGCGCCCATGCGGTCGGGCGCGTACGCGAGGTGCGGCGCGGGATAATCGAGGTCAGCGGTCTGGCCCGTTCGGCGGCCCTCGGCGACCGCGCGACGATTCGCTGCCAAAGCGGGCGCGAAATCGGCGCGGAGGTTCTGTCGCTGACGCGTGGGGCGGTCACGGTGCTGCCCGACGGAGCCGCCGATGGCGTGGCGATCGACGACGAGGTGGAGCTGCTCGGTCAGGGCGGGATCGCCCCGCATGACAGCTGGGTCGGGCGGATCATCGACCCGTTCGGAAAGCCGCTCGACGGGCAACCGCTGATCCACGGCGGGCGCGAGCGCGATTTGCGCGCAAGCCCGCCTCCTGCCGCCCAGCGCAAGCGGTTGGGCGGTCGGTTGGAGACGTCACTTGCCGCCTTCGACACGATGCTGCCGCTGGTCCAAGGCCAAAGGGTCGGCCTTTTCGCGGGATCGGGCGTCGGGAAATCCTCGCTATTGGCGAGTTTCGCGCGCGGGGTGTCGGCCGATATCGTCGTCATCGCGCTGATCGGCGAACGCGGCCGGGAATTGCGGGAATTCGTCGAAAAGACGCTCGGCCCGGAGGGGATGGCCCGCGCGGTGATCGTCGCCGCCACCTCGGATCAATCGCCGCTGGTGCGCCGCCGATGCGCCTGGACTGCGATGGCCGTGGCCGAGCATTTCCGCGATGCGGGCCAGCATGTGCTGTTCCTCGCCGACTCGATCACGCGCTTTGCCGAAGCCCATCGCGAAGTGGCGCTCGCCGGGGGCGAGCCCGCCTCGCTGCGCGGCTATCCGCCCTCGACCTCCTATCAGATCATGGCCTTGGGCGAGCGCGCGGGCCCCGGCGCCGAAGGTCAAGGCGACATCACCGGCGTTTTCTCGGTTCTGGTGGCCGGTTCCGATATGGACGAGCCGATCGCCGATATCCTGCGCGGCGTGCTCGACGGCCATGTGGTGCTGGAGCGCGAGATCGCGGAGCGGGGGCGCTTCCCGGCGATCAACATGCTGCGTTCAGTTTCGCGCTCGCTGCCCGACGCGGCGGATCCCGAGGAAAACCGGCTTATTGGCAAGGCGCGCAGCCTGCTTGGCGCCTATGACCGGGCCGAGATGATGATTCAGGCGGGGCTATATGCGGAAGGCTCGGACCCGCGTATCGACGCGGCGATCAAGCTCTGGCCCGAGCTGGATGCCTTCATTGCCGAACCCGCCCCCGACGGTATCTCGGGCAGTTTCGCGCGGCTACGCACGATCCTGTCGCAGGTGCCGGGATAGGGTCTAGATCAGGTCCCAAAGCAGCTTCGCGGCCAGCAGCGTCGAGGTCGTCACCAGCAGCGGTTTGATCAGCCGCGCGCCCACCCGCATCGCAAGCCGCGAGCCCAGCCTCGCCCCCGCGATCTGCGCCAGCCCCATTGCGATGCCGAGCACCCAGAGCGGCGAGCCGACCAGCAGGAACCCCGTCAGCCCACCGATATTCGACGAGAAGTTCAGCAGTTTCGTATGCGCCGTCGCCTTGAGCACGCCGTACCCCGCCAGCGTCACGAAACCGATCATGAAGAACGACCCCGTCCCCGGCCCGATCAGCCCGTCGTAAAAGCCGATCACCGGTACGAAGGCGGCGGTGAACAGGCCGGGCCGAATGCGCTGCACCCGATCCGTGTCATCCAAACCGGGCCGCAACGCGAAAAACGCGGCGATCGCGACGAGGATGAACGGCAGCGCGATCTCGATCTTGTCGGTCGGAATGCGCGACACGAGAAGCGCCCCCGCCAGCCCGCCAAGGAACCCGATCACGGCGGCCAATAGCTGTTTTCGCAGCACCACATGGCCCGAGGCCGCGTAGGAAATCGCAGCCGTCGCCGCGCCGAACGTGCCCTGAATCTTGTTCGTCGCGAGCGACTGCACGGGCGGCACGCCCGCCAGCAAAAGCGCCGGCACCGTGATCAGCCCGCCGCCGCCCGCGATGGAATCGACCACCCCCGCCGCGAAGGCCGCGCCGATCAGCATCACCACCAGATCGAGAGGAAGTTCAAACATTTGCACCCCGGTCAGAAGACAGCCGCCTCTTGTCCTGCCCGCGCCGAGAAAAGTAAAGCCGTTGCCTCACCGGGGCCGCAGCCGCTATCACCGAAGCTCAGCCTTGCGGAAGACCCAGATGACCCAATCGCCCCTTGCAGCCGCCCCGCTATTTGCGAGCCCCGCCCGGTGATCGCGCGCACGAACCGATATGCGCCGCTCGAGGCGTTCGCGGCCCCCGCGAAGCCTTATGCGCAGATCTGGCGCGGGATGCTGGGTCTGGGCGTGATCGTCGCCTTCTACCTGCTCAGCGGCTGGGCGATGATCCTGTTCTTCTCTTCGATGCTCGACGATTTCTCGATGCTTCGGTTGTTTCAGGAAATCGCCCATGGCTCGACGCCGCGCGGCCTCGCCATTCTGCTCGCGAGTTTCGCGCCGCTTCTGATCGCGACTTTCGTCGTCAGCCGCCACCTGCATCACCGCGCGCCCGCAACGCTGTTCGGAGAGCGGAGCCTCGCCACCTTCACGAAGGTGCTGCCGGTTCTGCTGCTCTTCGCTCTCTTCTCCTTCGGGCTGACCCAGCTCAGCGAGTCCACGGCGCGCTCCAACCCGCTGGTGCATGTGCTGAGCTGGGCGCCGATCGCGCTGCCGCTTCTGTTCGTTCAGATCGCGACCGAGGAGGTGCTGTTTCGCGGCTATCTCCTGCAGCAACTCGCGGCGCGCTGGCGCAGCCCCCTGATCTGGATGGTTCTGCCCTCGGCTCTGTTCGGCGCACTACATTATTCGCCCGGCGCGTATGGCAGCAACGCGTTCTGGCCCGCGCTCTGGGCTTTCGGCTTCGGCTGCCTCGCAAGCGACCTGACCGCTCGAACCGGCAATCTCGGCGCAGCCCTTGCGCTGCATTTCGCCAATAACTTCGGCTCGCTTTTCCTCGTCGGCTTCTACGGCCAGCTCGATGGGCTCGCGCTCTACACGATCGTGATCAACACACGCGACCTTTGGGACCTCTTGCCGTGGCTTCTGCTGGACATGCTGCACCTGCTGATCGCGTGGTTGTTGATCCGCCTCACCCTCCGCGTCTGATTGCAATTCGTGCAGGGGCGGCGTATTTCAAGCCAAACCGACCCGCCCCAGCGAGAGGCTCATACGATGAACTGGATCACCAATTACGTCCGTCCTCGGATTAACTCGCTGTTTTCGCGCCGCGAAGTGCCCGAGAACCTTTGGACGAAATGTCCCGAATGCGGGACGATGCTGTTCCACCGGGAGCTGTCGGACAATCTCAACGTCTGCACCAATTGCGACCATCACCTCGCGATCACGCCCCGCGTGCGCTTCGAGGCGCTGTTCGACGGCGGCATCTTCTCCGAAGTGAAAGTGCCCGAACCGATCACCGACCCGCTGCATTTCAAGGACCAGAAACGCTATCCGGACCGGATGAAGGCGGCGCAGAAATCGACCGGCGAGAAAGAGGCGATGCTGGTGGCCGAGGGCGAGATCGGGCGCACGCCGATCGTCGCGGCCGCGCAGGACTTCACCTTCATGGGCGGCTCGATGGGGATGTATGTCGGCAACGCGATCATCGCGGCAGCCGAACGTGCCGTGAAGCTCAAGCGCCCGCTGGTGCTGTTCTCGGCGGCTGGCGGCGCACGGATGCAGGAAGGCATCCTGTCGCTGATGCAGATGCCGCGCACCACCGTCGCCGTGCAGATGCTCAAGGAAGCGGGCCTTCCCTATATCGTCGTACTGACCCATCCGACGACGGGCGGCGTGACCGCCTCCTACGCGATGCTGGGCGACGTGCATATCGCAGAGCCCAACGCGCTGATCTGCTTCGCGGGCCCGCGCGTGATCGAACAGACGATCCGCGAGAAGCTGCCCGAGGGTTTCCAGCGCGCCGAATACCTGCTGGATCACGGGATGCTCGACCGCGTGACGCATCGCATGAAGATGCGCGACGAGCTGATCACCATTCTGCGCATGCTGATGAACCTGCCGCCTGCGGTGAAGGGCGATCTGCCCGCGCCGGAGAAGGCGCCCGAGGAAGCGGTCGCCGAGGCGGCTCCCGAGGCCGAGGCGAAGCCCAAGACCTGATCTTCGACTTGGCTGAAATATCCCGGGGGGCGGCATCAGCCGCGGGGGCAGCGCCCCCTCCCCGGTCCGCCATCTAAGGCCGGAGGGGCCAATGACGCAAAGCTCCGATGATATTCTCGACCGCCTGATGGCGCTGCATCCCAAGGTCATCGACCTGTCGCTCGACCGGATGGAGCGGCTGCTGGGGGATCTCGACCATCCCGAGCGCGACCTGCCGCCGGTGATCCATATCGCGGGCACCAATGGCAAGGGCTCGACCCAGGCGATGATCCGGGCCGGGCTGGAGGCTGCGGGCAAGCGCGTCCACGCCTATACTTCGCCGCATCTCGCGCGCTTCCACGAACGCATCCGGATCGCCGGATCGCTGATCTCCGAGACCGATCTCGCCGCGTTGCTCGATGAGGTCGAGGCGGCGAATGGCGGCAAGCCGATCACCTTCTTCGAGGTGACGACGGCGGCGGCGCTTCTGGCCTTCGCGCGGACCCCTGCGGATTACACGCTGCTGGAAGTGGGTCTCGGCGGGCGGCTCGACGCGACCAATGTGGTCGACACGCCCGCGCTGAGCATCATCACGCCGGTCTCGATCGACCATCAGCAATTCCTTGGCGAAACGCTGGCCGAGATCGCGGGCGAGAAGGCCGGGATCATCAAGCGCGGTGTGGCCTGCGTGGTCGGTCCCCAGCAGGAGGCCGCGCTCGAGGTGATCGAGGCGCGGGCGGAAAAGCTCGGCGCGCCGCTTCTGGTGCATGGCCAGCATTGGCAGGTCTGGGAAGAGCGCGACCGGCTGATCTTCCAGGACGAGAACGGGCTTCTCGATCTGCCGCTGCCGAACCTGCCCGGCCCGCATCAGATCGCCAATGCCGGGGCGGCGCTCGCAGCGCTGCGGCATCTGGGCTTTGACGAGGCTGCCTGCGAGGCGGCGGTGACGAAAGCCGAATGGCCCGCGCGGATGCAACGGCTGCGCCACGGACCGCTGGTGGACGGTGCGCCCGAGGCCGAGGTCTGGCTCGATGGCGGGCACAACCCGGCGGCGGGCGACATGATCGCCAAGACGCTCGGCGCGCTTCCGAAACGCCCGACCCATCTGATCTGCGGCATGCTCAACACCAAGGACGTGACCGGCTATCTGCGTCCGCTGGCGGATCACGCGGCGAGCCTGCTGGCCGTCTCGATCCCCGGCGAGGCGAACACGCTGCCCGCCGAAGCGACCGCCGCGGCCGCGCGCGTGGTCGGCATAGAGGCCCGCCCTGCGGCCTCGGTCGGCTCGGCCATCGCGGGGATCGTCGCGATCCATCCCCATGCCCGCATCCTGATCTGCGGCTCGCTCTACCTCGCGGGGCGGGTGCTGCGCGATAACGGCTGAGGCTGCGGTCTCGCACGGAGTCTGTGCGAGGATACCGGTGGCTGACCTGCGCCTGCGCGCCTATCTTCGCGTGAACAGGAAAGGAGACCACCATGCAGCTTGAGCTTGGGATCGACACGTTCGGCGATGTGACGCGCGGGGAGGACGGCCTGCTGCAAAGCCATGCCGAGGTTATCCGCGACACGTTGGCCGAAGGCGAACTCGCCGACCAGGTCGGGCTCGACTATATCGGGCTCGGTGAACATCACCGCCCGGATTTCGCGATCTCCTCGACCGAGCCGATCCTCTCGGCGATCCTTGCCCGCACCGAGAAGATCAAGGCGGGCACCTCCGTGACGGTGCTGTCCTCGGATGATCCGATCCGCGTTTTCCAGCGTTTCGCGACGCTGAACGCGCTGGCGCCGGGGCGGGCCGAGATCACCATCGGGCGCGGCTCCTTTACCGAGAGCTTCCCGCTTTTTGGGCTCGACCTGAACGATTACGAGGCGCTGTTCACCGAGAAGTCGCAGATCCTGCATCTGCTCGCGACGCAGGAGAAGGTCAGCTTCGACGCGCAGATGCGCCCGCCGCTTAAGAACGTCACCGTCTATCCGCGCCCCGAGGCGCCACTGCAGATCTGGCGCGGGGTCGGCGGGTCGCCGCAATCGGTGGTCGAGACCGCCGCGATGCAGATGGATCTGATGCTGGCGATCATCGGCGGGGATTCGACCCGGTTCAAACCGCATGTCGATCTCTATCACCGCGCGCATGACCAGATGGGCACCAAGCCCGGCAAGATCGGCGTCCATTCGCCCGGTCATATCGCCGAGACCGACGAGATCGCGCAGGAAGAGTTCTACGAAGGCTATGCGCGGATGCATGACATGATCGGGCGCTCGCGCGGTTGGCCGCCGTTCCGGCGCGAGGCCTACCTGTCGGAGATCGAGCATGGCTCGCTCTATGTCGGCAGCCCGGAAACCGTGGCGCGCAAGATCGCGCGGACGGTGAAAGCCTTGGGCCTGTCACGGTTCACGCTGAAATATAGCGGCGGGCCGCAGAACCCCGCGCATCTGCGCAAGACGATCGAGCTTTACGGCACCAAGGTCCGCCCGCTTCTGAACGAAATGCTGGCTTAAGCCTCAGCCGCCCAGCCGTCTGCCTGCATCTCGCGCAGGCGGCTGGCGGTGCGCTCGAATTCGAACGTGCCCTCGCCTTCGACGTAAAGCCGCTCGGGCTCGTCCGCGGCCGAACAGATCAGCCGGACCTTGCCCTCGTAGAGCGAGTCGATCAGCGTGACGAAGCGCTTCGCTTCGTTGAAGTTCGAGGCCGAGAGCAGCGGAATATCGTCAAGCAGCAGCACCTTCACCGCATCCGCGATGGCGAGGTAATCCGCCGGACCCAGCGGCTGCGCGCAGAGATCCCAGAAGCTCGCACGGCCGACCCCATTATGGAAATGCGGGATTTCGACCACGCGGCCTTTCACCGGAATGTCGAGCTTGCCGTGATGATCGCCCCCGGTCAGCTCATCCCAAAGCGCATCCATCTTCGCGCGCGCCTCGCGACCCGCAGGCGTGAAATAGACCTGTTGGCCTGCCAAACGGTTCTGACGATAGTCGTTTTCGGAGGCCAGTTCGTAGACGTCGAGCTTCTCGCGGATCAGCCCAATGAAGGGCAGGAAAAGCTGGCGATTGAGCCCGTTCTTGTAGAGGTCCTCGGGCACCCGGTTCGAGGTAGTGACGATGGTCACGCCACGCTCGAACAGGGCCTCGAACAGACGACCCACGATCATCGCATCGGCAATGTCTGTGATCTGCATCTCGTCGAAGCACAGCAGCCGCAGCGAGCCCGCCACCTCTTCGGCCACGGGGCGCATCGCATCCACCGTGTTGGCGCGGCGCGCATCGTCTAGCTTGCCTTGGACTTCCTGCACGAAAGCGTGGAAATGCACCCGGCGTTTCGGCACGTCGGTCTGGCCGAAGAACAGGTCCATCAGCATAGATTTCCCGCGCCCGACACCGCCCCAGATATAGAGGCCGCGCACGCCTTCGACCGGCTTGATCTTGCGCTTGAAGAGCCCGCGTTTCACCGGCTCCGGCGCAGGCGCCTCTTCCAGCGCGCGGCGCACACGCTCCAGTTCGGGCAGAATGGCGCGTTGGGCGGGATCGGGGTTGAGGTCCCCGTTCTCCACCATGCTCTCGTAAAACTCGGGCAGACTGCGTTTCATGACGTTCCGATATAGCGCGCTCACGGGATTGAAAAGCCCCGCGGCTTGCGCGAGCATCCGATCCGGAGGAGGACCCCATGGCCAAGGAATTACCGCTGCTCGGCGCTGCGCTGAGCCTCGATATGCTCGCGCATCATCGCGACTGGATTCTGAACGACCAGCGCGATCTGGAATTGCAGAGCTTCTGCTGGCCGAACGCCACGGATGCGGATCTGCGCAAGATGGTCGCGCGGACGAAGGAATTGCTCGACGGCTATACCGGGCGGCTGGGGCTGCACGGGCCCTTCACCTCGTTCAATATCGACTGCGCCGATTCCGAGATTATCGAGGTCATCCGCGCCCGGATGCTGCGGGTGCTGGAAATCACGGCGGAGCTGGGCGGAGATCAGATGGTGATCCATTCGCCCTACACGCTCTGGAAGGAGGCCGACCTGGAGCAGAACCCCGCCAACGCGTTCATTCAGGTCGAACGCGTGCGCTATGTCTTGACCCCGGTGATCGAACGCGCCGAGGAGTTGGGCGTGACGCTGGTCATCGAGAATTGCGAGGACATCACGCCGAACCTGCGTGTCGAACTGGCCGCGAAGATGAAGAGCAAAGCGGTGAAGGTCTCGCTCGATACGGGCCATGCACAGTTCATGCATCGCCGCTGCGGCGCGCCGCCGGTCGATGTGTTCGTCCATGCGGCAGGCGCGGCGCTGGAGCATGTCCACCTGCAGGATATCGACGGCTATGGCGACCGGCACTGGCACCCCGGCGAAGGCACGATCGCGTGGCACTCGGTCTTCAAGGCGCTTGGCAAGCTGCCGAAGATGCCGCGCCTGATTTTGGAAGTGAACGACGAGATTGGCGTGCGAAAAGGCGCGGAATATCTGGAGTCTCAGGGACTGGCGCGGTAACGGCTACGTGCGGCCCCGGCCCTCTCCTTGTGAAGCGTGGGGGCAAAGCGTAATCTCTGCGCCGCAGAAAAGCCGACAGGAGTTCTTATGGCCAAACCGACCCCGCAACGTCTTCACCTCGTCTTCGGCGGCGAGCTGGTGACCCCGAGCCGCACCGAATTCAAGAATGTCGACGATATCCATATCGTCGGGATGTATCCGAACTACGCCTCCGCCTATGCCGCGTGGAAGGCCGAGGCGCAGCGCACCGTCGACGACGCCCATACCCGTTACTTCATCGCGCACCTGCATCGCCTGCGTGACGAAGAGCTCGAAGTGTCGACCACCGAAGAGCTCGGCAACTAAGGCTGGCATGGCGCGCTCTCTTCCTCTCTGGCTCAAACTGCAACTCTCTGCCTTGCGTCCTGCGGGACCCAAGGCGAAAGCCGCGGTCGAGGCCGGTCAGGGGGAGGAGCGCGCCGACGCCCCGCTGCTGTGGATTTGGGCTGCGGGGAAATGCGCGGAAGCCGCCGGGCTGGTCGCGCGCAGGGTGGCCGCACGGATGCCCGACATCCGCATCGCGATGACGGTGCGCGGCAGCGAGACCGCCCCGGACGGGCTACCCGAAGAGGTCTATTTCCGGCCCACCCCCGAGGATCGTCCGGCATCAGTCCGTCTGGTCTTGGATGCATGGCGCCCCGATCTCGTGCTCATCATGGACGACACGCTGCCCGCCGCCCTGATCGCGGAGACGCAGAAACGCGGCATCGCCAGCGTTCTGGCCGATGCGAAACTCGGCGGTGAGGATGGGCTGCGCCTCGATGACGTCTCGCTGACATTGCTGGGCCGGATCGACCGCATCTACCTGCGCGATGAGGCGAGCCTCGAACGGGTGGGCGACAAACTGAATGGGCCGGTCATCGTGGTCAATGACGGCGCGCTCGGCGAACCGCCGCAGCCGCTTTACGGCTCCGAAGCAGAGCGCACCTCGATGGCCGAGTCGATGGGCGCACGCCCGGTCTGGCTGGCCGCTGCCGTACCGGAGGCCGAGATCGGCCCGGTGACGGCGGCCCATCGCTACGCCCAGCGCCACGCGCATCGGCTGCTGCTTCTGCTTGCACCGGATGACGAATCCCAAGGCGAGGCCCTCGCCGCGCAGCTGACCGCCGAGGGCTGGTCGGTCGCGCGCCGGTCGCTCGAGGGCGAACCGGAATTGACGACCGAAATTTTCATTGCCGACGACGCGATGGAATACGGGCTTTGGTATCGGCTGGCCGCGCTCAGCTATATGGGCGGCACCTTGTCGGGGACGGCGCGGGCTCCGCGTTCCCCGGTTGAGGCGGCGGCGCTTGGTTCGGCGATCCTGCACGGCCCGAAACTTGCGCCGTTCCGCGAAGATTACCTGCGGCTCGAGGCTGCGAAAGCCTGCCGGGGCGTCGTGGTTCCTGAGGATCTGCCCGAAGTGGTCGCGGACCTGATCGCGCCGGAACGCTCCGCGCAGCTGGCCCATAACGCCTGGGCGGTGACCTCGGGCGGCGCCGGCGCGGTGGAGACCATCGCCCGCGATCTGGCCGAGATCCTGTCGGGCACCCAGCCCGCACGGGTGGCGTGATGGGCGCGCCCGGCTTCTGGTTTAATGCCCCCGCCGCGCCGGGCCTTCGCGCGCGCCTGCTGTCGCCGCTCGGCGCGATTTACGCGGCGATGACGAAGCGGCGCGTGGCACAGCCGGGACTGCGGCTCAACGTGCCGGTGATCTCGGTCGGGAACATCAACGCGGGCGGGACCGGCAAGACGCCGACGGTGATCTGGCTGGTGCAACGGCTGGCCGCGCGCGGTGTGACCGCCCATGTGGTCTCGCGCGGCTATGGCGGATCGCTCGAAGGGCCGGTGCAGGTCGATGAGCGCAGCCACCGCGCCGAGGAAACCGGAGACGAGCCGCTACTGCTATCGGCCTTCGCGCCGGTCTGGGTCGCGCGCGACCGGGCCGCCGGGGCGCAGGCGGCGGTCGCGGCCGGAGCGCAGGTGATCGTGCTCGACGACGCCCATCAGAACCCCGCATTGCACAAGGACCTCTCCATCGTGGTGGTCGACGCGCATAAGGGCTTCGGCAACGGGCGCTGCCTGCCTGCCGGGCCGCTGCGCGAACCGATCGAGGCCGGAATGGCCCGTGCCGACTTTCTGCTATCGATCGGGCCGGAAGCTGCACAGGTTGAATTCGCCAATTTCTGGAGTTCCAGAATTTCGAAACCACGCCTGACGGGACAGCTCGCCCCGCTGCAGACGGGCATGGATTGGGAGGGCCTTCCCGTCCTCGCTTTCGCAGGCATCGGCCATCCCGAGAAATTCTTCGCCACCTTGCGTAGCCTCGGGGCAAACCTACTGCGCGGCGAGGCGCTGGAAGACCACCAGCCTTTCACGACCCGCCTGTTGCAGCGCATCGAGGCAGAGGCCGACACGCTCGGCGCGCAGATGGTGACGACCGAAAAGGACGCGGTGCGCCTGCCGGAAAGCTTCCGCCCGAAGGTACTCGCCCTGCCGGTGCGGCTCGAGATAGACGACCCTACAGCGCTCGACGCAGCGCTCGACCGGCTCGGGATATGAAAAAGGCCGGCCCCACGGGACCGGCCTTCTCAACATCTGTCGCCGGGATCAGTTGGCTTGCTTCGCCAGCTCGTCGTCGAGGATTTTCTTGAAGTCGTCCCAAGCCATGTTGGAATGCTTCTCGCCGTCGATGATGAAGGTCGGCGTCGCATCGATTTTGTCGTCGCCCGCGTTCTTCTGGAAGGTCGCGACCATCCGCTCGGCGCGCTTCTCGTCGTTCATGCAGGCGGTGACCTGATCGTTGCTCAGCCCGGCCTGCAGGCCGATCTTACGCAGGTTGTCCGCGATGGTCTGCGGCTTGCCGTCGCCGATCCAGTCCTTCTGCTTGTTATAGATCATGTCCGAGATCGCGTAATATTTCGGATCGCCACCGCATTGCGCGATCAGACCGGCCCAGACACCGAACTTGTCGAAATAGACTTCGCGCTGGATGAACTTCACCTTGCCGGTGTCGATGTAGTTCTTCTTCAGCTGCGGATACTCGACCTTATGCCATTCGGCACAGTGCGGGCAGGTATAGGAGGCGTACTCGATCACGGTGACCGGCGCATCTTCCTGACCCAGAACCACGTCGGGCAGAGTCTCGACATCTTTGTTCGCCGTGGCTTCCTGCGCTTGGGCCGCAGTGATCAGGCTCGCCTCGCTGTGTTGGCTGGCATACCAGCCGCCCGTCGCGAGAAGCCCCATGACAGCCGCGCCGCCGAGGATCGAAAGAGTTTTGCTCATCTATCTGCCTTTCTTGTGTGCAGCCCGCTCTGCGGACTTCGATAGAACGTTTCTTGCCAGTTCTTCCAGCGCCGATTTGAGATCGGCATCGCCACAATCGGCCACCTGCGCCTTCGCCGCTTCGGCGACGCGGGGGTCCGGTTTGCGGGGTTCGGGTTTGGGTTTCGGTGCAAATTGCGCCTGACCTTCGGCAAAGCCGGTCGGCGCGGTCTGCGTCAGCGAAATGCGCGAGATCGCGTTATAGCCGTAGCAGGCATTCACCTTGTCGCGGATTTGCGGCAACTGCATCTGCAGCATGGGCGCCGCCGCTCCGGTCGTCAGGAGGGTAAGGGTCGCACCGAAGCCGCCTTTGGTGTAGCCGATCTTCACCGGGCGGCATTGCGCGGCGGTGTCCGGGCCCACCACTTCCGCCCAGTGGGTCAGCAGGCGCGAGACCGCAAACCCACGCGCTTCACCCGCGGCGCGGATACGGTTACGCAGCAGTCCGCCCGCGGCTTCAAAGCCACGCATTCGCCGCGAAGGCGTCTTTTGCGGGTCGCTTTTTTTCATTCGTGGGCGGTTCCTCTTGATCCATCCCATTCTAGGAAGCACATCGGGCCGGGCCAACCGGTCGGCAAGAGGGGAGCATAAACATTGCGTGACGGTAAAGGGGCAATCGGCGAAACCCTGCTCACCTGGTACGATACACATGCCCGCGTCATGCCGTGGCGCGTGTCGCCTGCGGATCGTGCAGAGGGCGAACGGCCCGATCCCTATCGCGTCTGGCTGTCCGAGGTGATGCTGCAGCAGACCACGGTCGCCGCCGTGCGCGATTATTTCCGCCGTTTCACCGAGCGCTGGCCCGATGTGGGTGCACTCGCAGCAGCCGAGGATGGCGACGTGATGGCCGAATGGGCCGGGCTTGGCTATTACGCCCGCGCCCGCAACCTGCTGAAATGCGCGCGTGTCGTGGCGGGTGAGCTGGACGGGCGCTTCCCCGAGACGGCGGCAGAGCTGCAAAAGCTGCCCGGCATCGGCCCCTACACCTCCGCCGCGATCGCCGCCATCGCCTATGACGAGCCGGTCGCCGTGGTCGACGGCAATGTGGAGCGCGTCGTCTCGCGGCTTTTCTCGGTCGACACGCCGCTGCCTAGCGCGAAGGCGGAGCTGACCGAATTGACGGCACAGATCACGCCCGAGGACCGACCCGGAGATTTCGCGCAGGCGATGATGGATCTGGGCGCGACGATCTGCACGCCGCGCAATCCGGCCTGTGGCATCTGCCCGCTCATTGATTCCTGCACCGCCCGCGCTGCCGGGATCGCCGAGACGCTGCCACGCAAAGCCCCGAAGAAGGAAAAGCCCACCCGCCGCGGCTTCGCCTATGTCGCGATGAACGGTCAGGGCGACGTGCTGCTGGAACGCCGCCCCGACAAGGGGCTTCTGGGCGGCACGCTGGGCTTTCCCGGCTCGGATTGGTCCGAGGCGCCGACACCCGCTCCGCCGATGCAGGCCGACTGGACGCTCTCTCCGGTCGAGGTGCGCCATACCTTCACCCATTTCCACCTGATCCTGCAGGTTCACGTCACCCGCACCGAGACCGACGCCGTGACCCCGCGCGCCGATTTCCGCCCCGGCGATCTGCCCACCCTGATGCGCAAGGTCTGGGATGCCGCCCAAAGCGCCGAATGGCCGCAAGCTGAATGATTGTATCGGGTTAGCGTTCGGCTAGTATGACCTCGCCCGCATCGCTCACGAGGCTCCGATGTCCAGCCGCGACGAAATCCGCCGCCCCTCTCACGCCCTGCCCTTCTGGCTGTCGCTCGGCACCGTGCCTCTGGCGGGGATCGAGGCGTGGTTCGGCGGTTGGACCCTGATCCTGCTGCCCGCCTATGCGTGGTGGCTGACGACGGTGCTCGACCAGCTTCTCGGCCGCAACGAGGATCAGCCCGACACCGAAACGCCCGAAGCCGAGCTGTTCTGGTATCGCGCGATCACGCTGGTCTGGTTCCCGATTCAGGCGGCCGTGATCTTCGGCACGATCTGGTGGGTGACGCATACCGATCACCTGAACGACTTCGAGATCGTCGCCCTGATGTTCGGCACAGGCGTGATCTCGGGCACGATCGGCATCGTCTACGCCCACGAATTGCTGCATCAGAAAAGCAAGCTGGAACGCTGGCTGGGCGATCTGCTGCTGGCGAGCGTCCTTTACTCCCATTTCCGGACCGAGCATCTGCTGGTCCACCACCTCTGGGTCGGCACGCCCCGCGATGCGGTCTCGGCGCGCTATAACGAGGGGTTTCACCGCTTCTTCTGGCGGGTGATTTTCGAATGCCCCCGCTCCGCCTGGAAAGCCGAGAAGCTGAAACTGAGCCGCGCGGGCCGCCCGGTCTGGCACCGCTCCAACCCGTTCTGGCGCTACGGGGCATTGCAAGCGCTGGCGCTGATCGTGGCGGCGCTACTGGGCGGCTGGTTGGGGCTCGGTCTGTTTCTGCTGCAGGCGCTCTTCGCGATCTGGCAGCTGGAACTGACCAACTATGTCGAGCATTACGGCCTGACCCGGCAATACAAGGGCGAGGGGCGTTATGAGCATGTCCTGCCGCGCCATAGCTGGAACGCCGATCACATGGCCTCGAACTGGCTGCTGATCAATTTGCAGCGCCATTCGGATCACCATTACAAACCCGACCGCCGCTTCCCGCTCCTGCAGACCTACGATGCCGAGGAAGCCCCGCAGCTGCCCTTCGGCTATCCCGGCATGACGGCGCTCGCGATGATCCCGCCGCTCTGGCGGCGCCGGATGAACCCGCGCGTGCGGGCGTGGCGGCGGAAATACTACCCGGATGTCGAGGACTGGACGCCCTATAACAAGGGCACGACGCCGCTGCCGCGCGGCTCTTTCTGACCAGCCCCTTCCTCTTGGCAAAAATATCCCCGCCGGAGGCTCCCGCAGATGCCGCCAGAACAGGCGTCAGGTCACGACGCGCATCGTCAGGTTGATCCGCCCGCCCTTCGGCATCAGCGGCGAGGTGCCGGGCTTCACGCGGTCGATGCCATGATAAAGCCGCCGCGCCTCGCCCCCCATCACCATCACATCGCCCGAGTGCAGCCAGATGCTTTCGGTCTTGCCACCGCGCGTCTTGTTCCCGATGCGAAACAGCCCGTCGTCGCCCAGCGAGACCGACACCACGGGCTGATCGAAATCCTCCTCATCGCGATCCTGATGCATGCCCATCTTCGCGCCTTCGCCGTAGAAATTGATCAGGCAGCATTCGGGGGCGCGCGGCGTCCCCGCGACCGCCTCCCAGATATCGAGGATCGGTTGCGGGATCTCGGGCCAGGGCTGGCCGTCGGGATGGGTCTCCGAATAACGGTAGCCGCGCCGGTCGGAGATCCAGCCGAACCGCCCGGCGGAGGTCATGCGCACCGACATCGGCTTGCCGTAGGGTGTCATCGGCGAGAACAGCGGCGCCTGGGCGACGACACCGCGCAGCGTCTCGATCAGCGCCTTTTGCTCGTCGAGGTCCAGCCAGCCGGGATAATGCCGGAAGCCGCGAATCTCCTGCGGATCGGGCCGAGATGTTGCGTGTTTCCGGTTTTCTGTCATTTTCTCACCCTCTTCCTCGGGGGAGCCTTCTTGCAGCCCGATTTTCCCCTCCTTATATACGCTTCGAAGCCGACGGCGGCTCACACCGCTAGATAGCAGAGCATGAAACCGAAACCCAAGGGATAGGGGCCGGGGGCCTGAATGGACCCGTTCCCCGTCATATCGCCAAGAGAGGTAACATCATGGGTAAAGTCATTGGTATCGACCTCGGGACTACGAACTCCTGCGTCGCCATCATGGATGGCGCACAGCCCCGAGTGATTGAAAACTCCGAAGGGGCGCGCACCACCCCCTCGATCGTCGCCTATACGGACGACGAACGTCTGGTCGGCCAACCGGCGAAACGTCAGGCGGTCACCAACCCCTCGAACACCGTTTTCGCTGTTAAGCGTCTGATCGGTCGCCGCACCACCGATGCGGAAGTCGAGAAGGATAAGAAACTCGTTCCCTATTCCATCGTCGACGGCGGCAATGGCGACGCATGGGTCGAAGTGAAGGGCGACAAGTACTCCCCCGCACAGGTTTCGGCCGTGATCCTTCAGAAGATGAAGGAAACCGCCGAGAGCTATCTGGGCGAAGAAGTCACCCAGGCCGTCATCACCGTGCCCGCCTACTTCAACGACGCTCAGCGTCAGGCCACCAAAGACGCCGGCAAGATCGCCGGCCTCGAAGTGCTGCGCATCATCAACGAGCCGACCGCGGCTGCGCTGGCCTATGGCCTCGACAAGAAAGAATCGAAAACCATCGCGGTCTATGACCTTGGCGGCGGTACCTTCGACATCACCATCCTCGAGATCGACGACGGTCTCTTCGAAGTGAAATCGACCAACGGCGACACGTTCCTCGGCGGTGAAGACTTCGACATGCGCATCGTCAACTACCTCGCTGACGAGTTCAAAAAAGAACATGGCGTCGACCTGACCAAGGACAAGATGGCGCTTCAGCGTCTGAAGGAAGCTGCCGAGAAAGCGAAGATCGAGCTGTCGAGCTCGAGCCAGACCGAGATCAACCAGCCCTTCATCTCGATGGGCAAGGACGGCACTCCGCTGCACATGGTCATGAAGCTGACCCGTGCGAAGCTGGAAAGCCTCGTGGGCGATCTGATCAAGGCCTCGCTGAAGCCCTGCGCCGCCGCGCTCAAGGATGCGGGCGTCTCCAAGGACGAGATCGACGAAGTCGTGCTCGTCGGCGGTATGACCCGTATGCCGAAAGTCGTGGAGGAAGTGACCGGCTTCTTCGGCAAAGAGCCGCATAAGGGTGTGAACCCGGATGAGGTCGTGGCGCTCGGTGCGGCCATTCAGGCCGGCGTTCTGCAAGGTGACGTGAAAGACGTCGTCCTGCTCGACGTGACCCCGCTGTCGCTCGGCATCGAGACGCTGGGTGGCGTGTTCACCCGCCTGATCGATCGCAACACGACGATCCCGACGAAGAAGAGCCAGGTGTTCTCCACCGCGGAAGACAACCAGAACGCAGTGACGATCCGGGTTTTCCAGGGTGAGCGCGAGATGGCTGCCGACAACAAGATGCTCGGCATGTTC
The DNA here is from genome assembly GCF_002020355.1 of Thioclava sediminum. Lineage (GTDB taxonomy): Bacteria > Pseudomonadota > Alphaproteobacteria > Rhodobacterales > Rhodobacteraceae > Thioclava > Thioclava sediminum. The sequence continues at coordinate 276,096 of NZ_MPZV01000004.1, read as the reverse complement.
AACCTCGAGGACATCCCCCCGGCCCCGCGCGGCATGCCGCAGATCGAAGTGACCTTCGACATCGACGCGAACGGCATCGTGTCCGTTTCGGCGAAGGACAAGGGCACCGGCAAGGAGCAGAAGATCACGATCCAGGCGTCCGGCGGCCTGACCGACGACGAGATCGAGAAAATGGTTCAGGACGCCGAGGCGAATGCCGACGCGGACAAGTCCCGCAAGGAGCTGGTCGAAACCAAGAACCAGGGCGAATCGCTCCTGCACTCGACCCGCAAGTCGCTTGAAGACCACGGCGACAAGGTCGATGCCTCGACCGTCGAAGCGATCGAACTGGCGGCCAACGCGCTTGAGGAAGCCCTCAAGACCGAGGAAGCCGGCAAGATCAAAGGCGCGATCCAGAACCTGACGGATGCGGCGATGAAACTCGGCGAGGCCATCTACAAGGCCGAGCAGGAGAAAGCCGGTCAGGGCGAGAGCTCGAACGACGAAGACAGCCCGCGCGATGTCGATGAAGATATCGTCGACGCTGACTTCGAAGATCTGGGCGAGGACGAGCGCAAGTAATTGCGCATGGAATGTTGGGCGGGCCTGCCTTTTCTAAGGGCGGGCCCGCCTGCGTTCCGCCAAGGGGGTAACCAATGGCAAAACGCGACTATTACGACGTTCTGGGAACTGCCAAAGGCGCCTCGGCCGAAGAGATCAAGAAAGCCTATCGCAAGAAGGCGAAAGAGCTTCATCCCGATCGCAATTCCGACAATCCCGATGCCGAGGCCCAGTTCAAGGAAGTGAACGAGGCTTACGACGTCCTCAAGGACGCCGAGAAGAAGGCCGCTTACGACCGGTTCGGTCACGCGGCGTTCGAAGGCGGCATGGGCGGCGGGCGTCCGGGCGGCGGCTATGGCGGCGCGGGCGGTCAGGGCGACTTCGCCTCGGCCTTCTCCGACGTCTTCGAAGACCTGTTCGGTGATTTCATGGGCGGCGGCAGAGCCGGTCCCGGCGGTGGGCGTTCGCGCGCGCAGCGGGGCTCCGATCTGCGCTACAACATGCGCGTCACGCTCGAAGAGGCGTATCGCGGCACCCACAAGACGATCAACGTGCCAAGCTCGGCCGCCTGTACCGAGTGTAACGGCTCCGGTGCGGAAGGCGGCTCCGAGCCGCAGACCTGTCCGACCTGTTCGGGTCTGGGCAAGGTGCGCGCGCAGAACGGCTTCTTCACGGTCGAGCGGACTTGCCCGACCTGCGGCGGCCAGGGTCAGGTGGTGAAGAACCCCTGCAAGGTCTGCCATGGTGCAGGCCGCGTGGAGGTCGATCGCCAGCTTCAGGTCAACATCCCTCCGGGGGTCGAGACCGGCACCCGCATCCGTCACGCCGGCGAAGGCGAGGCGGGGCTGCGCGGTGGTCCGTCGGGCGATCTCTACATCTTCATCGAGGTCCAGCCGCACGCGATCTTCGAACGCGAAGGCACCGATCTGCATTGCCGCGTGCCGGTCAGCATGGCGACCGCAGCCCTTGGGGGCGAGGTCGAAGTGCCGACGATAGATGGCGGCCGCAGCCGTGTGAAAATCCCGGCCGGCAGCCAATCGGGGCGGCAGATGCGCCTGCGTGGCAAGGGTATGCCCGCGCTGCGCGGCGGCGGGGCCGGCGACATGTTCATCGAACTGGCCGTCGAAACCCCGGTGAACCTGACCGCACGGCAGAAGGAAATCCTCAAGGAGTTCCAGGGGATCGAAGCCGAGAACAACCCGGAAGGCGCGAGTTTCTTCAAGAAAGTCAAAAGCTTCTGGGATGGCATGACTCAGTGATCATTTCGAAAAGGCGCCTTCGGGCGCCTTTTTTCTTGTCCGGCTCGCAACCGATTAAGGCTTTCTTCAACCCGAATCGTTCATGGTCTGTTTCATGGACCAGATACCCCATCATATGCAGGAGCCTCCGCTGCCGTTGTTCAACGGCGGCACCGCGATCCGTCCGCCGCCGGGCGCGTCCAAGCCGTCCTATCTGTTCGACCATCGGCAACGGCTGCGCACGCGGTTCATGGAAGGCGGCGCGCAGGCCCTGCCCGATTACGAACTGCTCGAACTGGTGCTGTTTCGCGCGAGCCCCCGGCAGGACGTCAAACCTCTCGCCCGCCGCCTGATCGAAACCTTTGGCGATTTCGGGCGGGTGGTCTCTGCCCCGCCCGCCCGCCTGCGCCAAGTGACCGGCGTGGGCGAGGCCGTGGTGATCGAGTTGAAGCTGGTGGAGGCCTCGGCGCAAAGGCTCGCACGCTCGAAGGTGATGCATCGACCGGTGCTCAGCTCGTGGCAGGCGCTCGTCGATTACTGTCACATGGCGATGTCTCATGCCGAGACGGAGCAGTTTCGCCTGCTGCTACTGGACCGGAAGAACGCGCTGATTGCGGATGAGGAACAGGGCCGCGGCACGGTGGATCATGTTCCCGTCTATCCGCGCGAGGTGATGAAGCGCGCGCTGGAGGCCAATGCATCGGCGCTGATTCTGGTGCATAACCACCCCTCGGGCGACCCGACCCCGTCCGAGGCGGATATCGCCCTCACACGGCAGATCGACGAGGCGGCGAAGCTCTTCGGCATCGTACTGCACGATCATCTGATCCTCGGTAAGGACTGCGAGATCAGCCTGCGGTCGGAGGGTTACTTCTGAGCGGTCAGGCCCTGGGACTCGAACCCATCAAGCGGTAAAACCACCGTGCCGCCATCGGACGGACAGGCGGGCAGATCGAGGGTGATCGGCATCGCTGCGGTCCCGGTGCCATGCATCCGCATCAGCCGGCCGCCGACCGACTTGCCGCAATCGTCGGAGGACAGCGTCGCCTCGAGTTGCAGCTTGAGCGCGGTGAGCGTCTTGGGGGCGGTGTAGATTTCGATGCGCTTGCCATCTGCGGCGGTGAAGCTTTGCATATAGCCGCCCAGCGAGGTGTCCAGCGTGCGCGGCTTGGTCACGTCGAGATGGCCTGCATCGTCGAACTGCGCGCCGTTCTCATAGGCGTTCAGATGCAACGGGCTCTGTGCATCGGTCACCCAGATCGCGCGGTTGATCTTATCGAGCCCCGACGCTGCGGCCTCCACCTGCGCGATCGTCGATCCACCGGTGGTGACTTCCAGCGACGTCGTCGGCGCAAGCAAAGGCAGAATAGCCGAGAAAGCCCCCGACTTATCGGTCTGCCCGGCAATCGAGAGCGACGCATCGCGGATCGTCAGTTTCGTATCGGGGTGGCACGGCGCACTCAGCTCCAGCTTGGTCAGCCCGTCGCCTGCGGGGGTAACCGACAGGACGGCGTGCCCGCAATCGGCCGCGCCGGTTTTCAACGGCATCGGTTGCGGAAGCGAAGAGGTGAACCGGTCGCCCGAAGTGCGCACCGTCGCAGGCACGATGCCGACACCGGGATCCGTCGCGAAATGATAGACGGGAGGATTGCGAAGAACGGTTTTCGAAATGAGCTGAACCCGCGGTTCCTCGCGCGGCTCGACCCGATTTCTCCAAGTCTCGCGACTGACCGAGCTCGCCACCAAAGACGCACCGAGTTGCGGGCGCGGACCCACGCTTTGCATCACATGACCGGTCGCGGCGGCGAGCAGGAACGTCGCTCCGATCATGGATATCTTGCGAATGGTGCGCATCGCCGCCTCGAACTGGGGTCTGTCTTAGAAAACTGCTTAATAATTTTCTAATGACCGAAAGCGGCGAAGCTGCGGCGCGAATTGGGAAATCGCACCCTTCACGCGGCTGGCGTGGGGGGTGGACCTGCCAAGAGAGTCAATGACTCCAACAAGATATGGAAAAGGCGGCCGAAGCCGCCTCAACTTTGCCACATTCGCGTCAGAGTTGTGTCAAACTAGCTGCCCGTGGCAATGCTTGAACTTCTTGCCCGACCCGCAGGGGCAAGGATCGTTGCGCGACGGCTCGCCCCAAGTTGCCGGATTCGTCTCGTCGAATCCCGGTAGCGGTTCGCCCACCACCTCGACCTCGGGCATCGCCTCGGTCGGGGCTTCCGCCGACGCTTCGGTCGGTGCGGGCTGCTGCTGTTGCGCCTGCATCATCTGCGCCTGCTCTTCTTCGGTGAGCGGACGGATGCGGGCCAGTTGCTGCGTCACGTCCGAGCGCAGGCTGTCGAGCATGATCTCGAACAGCTGGAAGCCCTCGGTCTTGAATTCCGACAGCGGATCGCGCTGCGCATAGCCGCGGAAACCGATGGTCTGGCGCAGCTGATCGAGGGTGACCAGATGCTCGCGCCATTTCGCGTCGATGATCTGCAGCAGAACCTGCTTTTCGATCATCTGCATCGTGTCGGCACCGAACGCTTCGGCCTTCTCGGCCATAAGCGTATCGGTCGCCTCTTCGAGACGCTCGGCGACGACTTCCTGATCGACACCCTCTTCCTCGGCCCATTCCGCAAGCGGCACGTCGAGGTTGAGCTGTTCGATCACCTCTTGGTGCATGCCTTCGACATCCCATTGATCGGCATAGGATTTCGGCGGCATGTAGCGGTCCACGAGGTCCTCGATCACCTGCACGCGCATGTCGCGGGTGATCTCGCCGACCTCTTCGGTTTCCATGATTTCGCGACGCTGCGAGAAGACCGCTTTCCGCTGGTCGTTCATCACGTCATCGAATTTCAGAAGCTGCTTACGGATGTCGAAATTGCGGCCCTCGACCTTCGCCTGCGCGCGCTCGAGCGACTTGTTCACCCACGGGTGGACGATCGCTTCGCCCTCTTTCATGCCCAGCTTGGAGAGGACCGAATCGAGCTTGTCGGAGCCGAAGATCCGCATCAGGTCGTCTTCCAGCGAGAGGAAGAACAGCGAGCGGCCCGGGTCGCCCTGACGGCCCGAACGGCCGCGCAGCTGGTTGTCGATGCGGCGGCTTTCGTGGCGCTCGGTCGCGAGAACGAACAGGCCGCCCGCTTCCAGAACCTTCGCCTTTTCCTCGGCGGTCGCCGCGTCGATCCGCTTGCGAACCTCTTCGGGATCCGCATCGGGATTCGCCGCGAGTTCGTCCTGCACGCGCATCTCGACATTACCGCCGAGCTGAATGTCGGTCCCGCGGCCTGCCATGTTGGTCGCGATGGTCACCGCACCCAGACGGCCGGCCTCGGCGACGATGGTCGCTTCCTGCTCGTGCTGGCGGGCGTTCAGGACATTGTGCTTGATGCCGGCCTTCTTGAGCATGTCCGAGAGCATCTCGGACTTCTCGATCGAGGTGGTGCCGACGAGCATCGGCTGGCCCTTCTCGTTGGCTTTCTTGATCGCCTCGACCACGGCGTCGTATTTTTCCTGCGCGGTGCGGTAGACGCGGTCGTGTTCGTCTTTCCGCGCGATCGGGCGGTTGGTCGGGATCTCGACCACGCCGAGCGAATAGATCTCGGCGAATTCCTCGGCCTCGGTGGCCGCGGTGCCGGTCATGCCGCCGAGCTTGTCGTAGAGGCGGAAGTAGTTCTGGAAGGTGACCGAGGCCAGCGTCACGTTCTCGGGCTGGATCTCGACGCCTTCCTTGGCTTCGATGGCCTGATGCAGACCTTCCGAGAGGCGGCGGCCCTTCATCATACGGCCAGTGAATTCGTCGATCAGCACGACTTCGCCCGATTGCACGACGTAGTTCTGATCCTTGAAGAACAGCTTATGGGCGCGCAGGGCCTGGTTCACGTGGTGCACGATGGTCGTGCTTTCGGGATCGTAGAGCGACTGGCCCTCGGGGAGCACGCCCGCCTCCAGCAGGAGGTTCTCGAGGAAGTCGTTGCCCTCTTCGGTGAAGGTCGCGGTGCGGGCCTTCTCGTCGATGGTGTAATGCTCTTCGCTCAGGCTCGGGATGAACTTGTCGAGCGTGATATACAGCTCCGAGCGGTCGTCGGAGGGACCCGAAATGATCAGCGGCGTCCGCGCCTCGTCGATCAGGATCGAGTCGACCTCGTCGATGATCGCGTAGAAATGGCCGCGCTGCATCATCTGGTCGACCGACGTCTTCATGTTGTCGCGCAGATAGTCGAAGCCAAGCTCGTTATTCGTTGAATAGGTGATGTCGGCGGCGTAGGCCTGCTTCTTCTCCGGCTCGGCCTGGAAGGGCACGACGACGCCGGTGGTCAGACCCAGCGCGCCATAGACCTTGCTCATCCACTCCGCGTCACGCCGCGCGAGATAGTCGTTCACGGTGACGACATGCACGCCCTTGCCGGCGAGCGCGTTCAGGTAGGCCGGGAAGGTCGCGACGAGGGTTTTCCCTTCGCCCGTCTTCATCTCGGCGATATTGCCCTGATGCAGGAAGATGCCGCCGACGAGCTGCACGTCGAAGGCCCGCAGGCCGAGTGCACGCTTCGCGGCTTCGCGGCAGTTGGCGAAGGCTTCGGGCAGGATCTTGTCGAGGCTTTCGCCCTCTTCCTGGACGCGGCGCTGAAACTCACGCGTCTTTTCGATGATCTGTTCGTCGGAGAGGGCTGCGAACTCCTCCTCCAGCGCGTTGATCTTGGCCACCAGCGGGCGCACCGATTTCACCTTACGATCATTCGACGTGCCGAAGACCTTCTTCGCGAGTGTTCCGATGCCGAGCATGTAATCTCCGAGGGTAGCTGACCAGATCGTTATTCCCTGTGCCTTGTCGCATAGGGTTTGCTTGCCTAGAAGAGCTAGCGAAACAAGGCCGAAATGGCTCTTACAGGCCCTAGGCGATGTAAGGGGCGGCTGCCAGACTGTCAACGCCGCCTAGAGACGCGGCAGAAAGGAAGTGGCAAGGATGCCGAATCTGACGAAACTGTTCGCGAGCGTCGCGATCTGCGCAATGACTGCCGGGATCGCACAGGCCGATGACGCGAAAGCGCCTGCCGCCGCTGCGGATGCCGCGAAATCGGAAACCGCCGCCAAGCCGCGCACCGACCTGAGCGCCGACACCGTGGTCGCCACCGTGAACGGTCAGGATATCACGCTGGGCATGATGCAAACGGTACGCGACGGCCTGCCCGCGCAATACCAGCAGCTGCCCGATGACAAGCTGTTCCAAGGCGTCCTGGAGCAGCTGATTCAGCAGACCGCGCTTGCCCAGCTGGAAGAAAAGCGCATCACCCAGCGCGACAAGATCGCTCTCGAAGTGCAGAAGCGCGCGTATCTCTCGGGTGCGATGCTGAACTACACCGCTGACAAGGCCGTGACCGACGACGCCGTGCAGAAGGCCTATGACGCGAAATACGCCAAAGCCGAGCCGACCAAGGAATATCACGCGGCCCATATCATCGTGAAAACCAAGGAAGAGGCCGAAAAGATCAAGAAAGAGATCGACAACGGCGGCGACTTCGCAGAACTGGCGAAGAAGAACTCGACCGATGGTGCGGCGGCGAATGGCGGCGATCTGGGCTGGTTCAAGCTCGACGCGATGGTCAAGCCCTTCGCGGATGAGGTTGCAGGCATGAAGGACGGCGAAGTCGCCGGTCCGATCCAGACCCAGTACGGCTGGCATGTCGTGAAACTGCTCGGCACGAAGATGGTCGACGCGCCGAAACTGGCCGATGTGCGCAAGAAGCTCGAAGGCGATATTCGCCAAGAGGCTGTCCAAAAACGCGTAAAGGCTGTTGTGGGCGAAGCCAAAATCGACAAGATGACCGACGGGATTGATCCGAGCGTTCTGAAAGATCAGTCCATCTTGGGTAGCAACTGATCGATCAAAAGGCGGGCGCGATGGCGAAGAAAAAGTTGAAGGACACCAAGGAGCTGAAGGCCAAGGTCAAGAAGCTCCGCGCCAAGGTTAAGGCGTTGAAGTCCGACCTTTCCGCCGCGCCCGCCCCTGCCGCTTCTGCGGCGCAAACAGAGGCGAAGTCCGTGACGATTTCGCCGCTCGCCCCCGCGAAATTTCCCGATCTTCCGGAAATCGCGGGGGTCGAATTCGCCTCCGCCGCGGCAGGGGTCAAATATGCCGGCCGCACCGATGTGATGCTGGCGCGGATCGCGCCGGGCGCGTCGATCGCGGGCGTTTTCACCACCTCCTCCACCCGCGCGGCCTGCGTTCTCGACTGTCAGGAAAAGCTCGCGATGCGCGCGCCTGCCGAGACGGGCGCCGCGATCATCGTCAACTCCGGCAACGCCAACGCCTTCACCGGCAAAAGCGGTCAGGAAAGCGTCGACAAGGTGACTGGAGCGGTGGCTGAAGCACTCGATATGCCGATCAGCCGCGTCTTCTCGTCCTCCACCGGCGTCATTGGCGAGCCGCTGCCGCATGACAAAATCGTCGCGGTGATCGACGGCCTGACGCAGCGCCTCTCCCCTGCCGGGATCGAGGATGCCGCGCGCGCGATCATGACGACCGATACCTATCCCAAAGGCGCCTTTGCCGAAGTTCAGGGCGAGGGTGGCAAAATCAAGATCGCCGGGATCGCGAAGGGCTCGGGGATGATCGCGCCGAATATGGCGACGATGCTGGTCTATATCTTCACCGACGCGAAAATTACGCCTTCGCGGCTGCAGAAGATGCTGTCGCGGCAGGTGGATGACACGTTCAACGCGATCACCGTGGACAGCGACACTTCGACCTCGGATGCGCTGATCGTCGCGGCGACCGGGAAATCCGACGCCGCCGAGATCGCCGATCTGCGCTCGGAGCCTGCGAAGGCGTTCGAGGCCGGGTTGCGCGAGGTGATGATGGATCTCGCGCATCAAGTCGTCAAAGACGGCGAAGGGGCCACCAAATTCGTCGAGATCCGCGTGACCCGGGCCCGCTCGAACGAAGACGCGCATAAGATCGCGATGTCGATTGCGAACTCGCCGCTGGTGAAGACTGCGATTGCGGGCGAGGACGCGAATTGGGGCCGCGTGGTGGCTGCTGTCGGCAAGTCCGGGGCCGAGGCCGATCGCGACAAGCTCAAGATTTCCTTCGGCGACATGGTGGTGGCCGAGAAAGGCTGGCGCGTGCCGGATTACTCCGAAGAGGCCGCGAGCGCCTATATGAAGAACGACGAGCTGGTAATCGGCGTCGATCTCGGCCTTGGCCGCGCCTCGAAATCGGTCTGGACCTGCGATCTGACCCACCGCTACATCGACATTAACGCGGATTATCGTTCGTGAAGATGGTTCTGGTTTCCGCCGTCGCCCTGATCGACGCTGACGGGCGCGTGCTTCTGGCACAGCGCCCCGAGGGCAAGTCGATGGCAGGTCTGTGGGAGTTTCCCGGCGGGAAGGTCGAGGCAGGCGAGACGCCCGAGGCCGCGCTGATCCGCGAGCTGGACGAGGAGCTGGGCATACAAACCCATCAGAGCTGCCTCGCGCCTCTGACCTTCGCCAGCCACGCTTATGACGACTTCCACCTGCTGATGCCGCTGTTCGCCTGCCGTAAGTGGGAGGGGATCGTCAGCCCGCAAGAGGGGCAGACCCTCGCCTGGGCGCGGGCGCGTGATCTGCGCGACTACGAGATGCCGCCGGCGGATATCCCCCTGATCCCGATCCTGCGCGATTGGCTCTGACTGGGGTTAGTCTCTGGCTGGGGGTTACCGCGCGATTAACCTTCGTGACCTTTTCTCCCAGTTCTCGCGCCTAACGCGGAGGGATTCCCGTTTCCATTTGCCGTTCCTTAACGCCTTGCGCTTCTAATGAGCGCTCAAGGGAGGAACCTCATGCTCAGAACCATTCAGATCGGCAGCAGCGTCTTCGTTCAGGGAGTTTACGAACGGACGCTGGATTGCGGGCGCATCCTCGTGCGTGTCGGCGATGCGCTCTTTGCCGGGCATCCCGTCAATCGCTGACGCAGCCGGACGACAGCCACAGATGCAAAACGGGGGCCCGAAGGCCCCCGTTTCTATATTCGCAACTCGGTCCCGAAGGATCAGAGCGTCCGCTCGACCTCTTCGCGCTCGAAGATCTCGATGACATCGCCGGGGCGGATATCGTCGTATCTCTCGAAGGCCATGCCGCATTCCTGACCGGAGGGCACTTCCTTGACCTCGTCCTTGAAGCGCTTGAGCGTCTTCAGCGTGCCTTCGTGGATCACCACGTTGTCGCGCAGCAGGCGCACGCCAGCCGAACGACGGGCCACGCCCTCGGTGACGATACAACCCGCGACCTTGCCGACGCCGGTGACCTTGAACACTTCCTTGATCTCGGCGTAGCCGATGAAGTGCTCGCGGATCTCGGCCGACAGGAGGCCCGAAGCGGCGGCTTTGATGTCGTCCACCAGATCATAGATGATCGAGTAGTAGCGGATCTCGACGCCCTTCTGGTTCGCAGCGTTGCGCGCAGGCGCATTGGCACGAACGTTGAAGCCGATGACCGGTGCGTTGGACGCCTCGGCCAGCGTGATGTCGGATTCGGTGATCGCACCGACGCCCGAATGCAGCACGCGCACGCGCACCTCTTCGTTGCCGACCTTCTCGAGCGCTTGAACGATCGCTTCCGCCGAGCCCTGCACGTCAGCCTTCACCAGCACGGGCAGTTCGGTGACGCTTTCATCGGCCTTGGCTTTTGCCATCAGCTGTTCCAGCGTCGTCGCGGCACCGGCAGCGGCGCGTTTGTCCTTGGCGGCCTGCTCGCGGTATTCGGCGATCTCGCGGGCCTGCGCCTCGGTCTCGACGACGTTGAGAACGTCGCCAGCTTCGGGCGTGCCGTTGATGCCGAGCACCTCGACCGGAACCGACGGACCGGCCTCATCGACGCGGTCGCCCTTGTCGTTGATCAGCGCGCGGACCTTACCCCACTGCTCGCCGACGACGAAGATGTCGCCTTTGCGCAGCGTGCCGTTCTGCACCAGAACCGTCGCGACCGGACCACGGCCCACGTCGAGCTTGGCTTCGATCACCGCACCTTGCGCGGCGCGATCGGGGTTGGCCTTGAGTTCGAGCAGTTCGGCCTGAAGCGCGATGGCTTCGAGCAGCTGATCGAGACCCTTGCCGGTCTTGGCCGACACTTCCACGTCCTGCACGTCACCCGACATCTCTTCGACGACGACTTCGTGCTGCAGAAGCTGGGTGCGGACCTTCTGGGCATCCGCATCGGGCTTGTCGCATTTGTTGATCGCAACGATCATCGGAACGCCAGCGGCCTTCGAATGATTGATCGCTTCGATCGTCTGCGGCATCACCGAGTCGTCGGCTGCCACCACGAGCACCACGATATCGGTGACATTGGCACCGCGTGCGCGCATCGAGGTAAAGGCCGCGTGGCCGGGTGTGTCCAGGAAGGACAGCGTCGCGCCGCTCTCGGTCTGCACCTGATAGGCGCCGATGTGCTGCGTGATCCCGCCAGCCTCGCCGGAGACGACGTTCGCCTTGCGGATCGCGTCGAGCAGCGAGGTCTTGCCGTGGTCAACGTGACCCATGATCGTGACGATCGGCGGGCGCGGCTGCAGATCTTCTTCCTTGTCGTCGACCTGATCGATGACCTGTTCGACATCCGCATCCGAGACGCGCACGGACCGGTGACCGAATTCCTCGATCACGAGTTCCGCGGTATCGGCGTCGAGCGTCTGGTTCGCGGTGACCATCATGCCCATCTTCATGAGCGTTTTGACCACGTCGGCAGCGCGCTCCGCCATACGGTTGGCGAGCTCCGACACGATGATCGTCTCGGGAAGCTGCACTTCGCGCGACTGCTTTTCAGCACGCTGCGAGCCGCCCATCGCCTTCTGGCGCGCTTTTTCCTGCTTGCGCTTCATCGCAGCAAGCGAACGCTGGCGGCCTTCGCCACCCGAGAGCGCATCGCTCAGCGAGAGCTTGCCCGAACGGCGGTTGCCGCGGTCATTGCCCTTGTTGTTGCGATCGTTGCGCGTGTCACGCTCACGATCCGTCTTGCGCGGACCCGAAGCGGACACACCCTTGGTCTCGGCGCGGGCGGCAGCAACCTCCACGGCAGCCTGATCGACCGGAGTGTCTTTCTTCGGTCCGCCTTTGCGGATCTCTTCTTTCTTCTTGTCGCGAAGTTCGGCCTCGCGCTTCTTGCGCTCGTCCTCTTCAGCCTTGGCTTTCAGGGCCGCTTCGCGTTCACGCTCCTCGCGCTCCTTGGCCTCAGCCTCGGCGCGACGACGCTCACGTTCTTCTTCACGGGCTTTTTCCTCGGCCTCGCGGGCGGCGGCCTCTTCGACCTCACGCGCCTTCGCGGCCTGAAGCGCCTTCAGGCGACGCTCCATCTCGGCGTCGGAAATCCCGGCGGGGCGCTTCGACGGATCGCCAAGGGAAGTTTTGTTACCCCCTCCCTTACCAGCGCCTGCCGCCGGTTTGTTCAGCACCCGCTTCTTGCCTTTCGTCTCGACCACGACGTTCTTGGTGCGCCCGTGCGAGAAGCTTTGCTTCACCTGCCCGGGGCGCCCGCCGCCCAGTCCGAGAGTCTTTTTGCCGTCCGTATCGCTCATGCCGTCTTCGTATCCTTCATGGCGGTCTTGCCGCCGTCCTGCTTGCGTACGCCCGCAAGCCTCGATGCGTCTTCAATTACGCGCCGGGTGAGGCCACCGGCTGCAAGCGCGCCGTGTATCGCACGATCGCGGCCGAATGCCAAACCCAATTCCTGAGAGGTGAGGCAGCCGAACCAGCGCCCGCCTTCGGGCGTCCACAGCTTGCCCTTGCCCCTGTCCGAGCCGTCGCTTGCCTGTAGCAGCACTTTCGCGCGCCCCTCGGCCAGCCAGCCCTTGACCTTTTCGAAGCCGACAACCGCTTTGCCAGCCTTCCGCTCCAGAGAAATAAGCTCCACAACGCGAGAGGCAAGGGCCAGTTCCACCAATTCCACCAGATTTTCTGGGGTTTTGGCCGCCTGCTTCGCTGCGCGAGCAAACAATCCCTTTTTCATCGCCGTCTCGATGACGCTGCGTTCGGAGGTGACCCAGATGCCGCGGCCGGGCAGTTTGCCTGCCACGTCCGGGTAGATCATCCCATCGGGTCCGAGCACGAAGCGGACAAGCCCCGCCTTCGGCTGAACATCGCCGGTGACGATGCAGCGCCGTTCGGGGTCGTCGTTGGTTTTCGGCTTTCCGCCGCGACTCATCTAAGCTCCTCTCCGGTCGGGACCGAGGCTTACGCCTCGGCCTCCTCCTCGGTTTCCTCTTCGCCTTCGTCTTCCGCGTCGCTTTCCAGCTCGGACGGGTCGACCCAGCCCAGCTGAATACGCGCGGTCATGATCAGGTTCTGCGCCTCTTCGAGGCTCACGTCGAATTTCTCGAGCAGACCGTCATCCTTCACGCGCTGACCGTCGACCGTGGTCCAGCCACCGGCCAGCTCCCAGTCGGCGCAGGTCGCGAAATCTTCCAGCGTCTTGACGTCGTCTTTCGCGAGCGCCTCGATCATCTGCGGGGTCAGGCCTTCGAAGTCGAACAGCGACTGCTCGACGCCCATTTCCTTCGCCGCTTCGAGCGCCTTGCGGTTCTGCTCTTCGATCACGTCGCGGGCACGGGCCTGCAGTTCGCCTGCGGTATCCTCGTCCACGCCTTCGATCGACAGCAGCTCGTCCATGTCGACATAGGCCACTTCCTCGAGCGAGGTAAAGCCCTCGGCCACGAGGAGCTGCGCGAAGAACTCGTCGAGGTCCAGCGCGTCGACGAACAGCTTGGTGCGCTCGGCGAACTCGGCCTGACGGCGCGCCGATTCCTCGGCTTCGGTCAGGATGTCGATGTCGAGACCGGTCAGCTGCGAAGCCAGACGCACGTTCTGACCGCGACGGCCGATCGCGAGCGACAGTTGCTCGTCCGGGACCACGACTTCGATCTTCTGCGCTTCCTCGTCGATCACCACTTTCGACACTTCGGCCGGCTGCAGCGCGTTCACGAGGAAGGTCGCCTGATCTTCGTTCCACGGAATGATGTCGATCTTCTCGCCCTGAAGCTCACCGACGACGGCCTGCACGCGCGAACCGCGCATACCGACACAGGCGCCGACCGGGTCGATCGAGTTGTCATAGGAGATGACGCCGATTTTCGCGCGCGAACCGGGATCGCGGGCCACGGCCTTGATCTCGATTATGCCGTCGTAGATTTCCGGCACTTCCATCTTGAACAGCTCGGCCATGAACTCCGGCGCGGTGCGGCTGAGGAAGATCTGCGGGCCACGGGTCTCGCGGCGCACATCTTTCACGTAAGCGCGGATGCGGTCGTTCGGGCGATAGCTCTCGCGGCCGATCTTCTCGTTACGGCGCAGGATCGCTTCGCCACGGCCCACATCGACGATGATGTTGCCGTATTCCTCGCGCTTGACGATGCCATTGATGATCGTGCCCACGCGGTCCTTGAACTCTTCGTACTGGCGATCACGCTCTGCTTCGCGGACCTTCTGCAGGATGACCTGCTTGGCCGATTGCGCGGCGATGCGGCCCAGATCGACCGGCGGCACCTCGTCGACGATCTGATCGCCGACCGAGGGGTTGTCGAGATACTGCTTCGCCTGCTCGACGGTCAGCTCGGCCTGATAGTTCTCCAGCTCCTCGTCTTCGACGACGGTGCGGACGCGGGTGAAGGTCGCCTTGCCGGTCTTGCGATCGATCGAGACACGGATGTCCATCTCCGCGCCGTAACGCGACTTCGCCGCACGCGCGAGGCTTTCTTCCATCGCCTGGATCACCAGATCCGGGTCGATCATCTTTTCGCGCGCCACCGCCTCGGCGGTCTGCAGAAGCTCAAGCTGGTTGGCTGCCGTGATGGCCATCTCAGTTCTCCTCCTCGGGGGAATCGTCAATCTCGTCAAATTCAGCTTCGTCGACGCCTTCGGTCGCCTTCTTCTGGCGCAGCATCTCGTCGATCAGCTCATCGGTCAGCACCAGCTTCGCATCCGCGAGCCAGTCGAACTGGAGGCCGATCACGACGTCTTCGCCGTTCTCTTCCAGCTCGATCAGGACTTCCGATCCTTCGGTGCCGCGCAGGATACCCTTGAAGCGCTTGCGCCCGTCGATCTGCTCGGAGGTCTCGATCTTCGCCTCGTAGCCTTCCCAGATGTCGAAATCCTTAAAGCGCGTCAGCGGACGGTCGATGCCGGGCGACGACACTTCCAGCGTATATTTGTCCTCGATCGGGTCTTCCACGTCGAGGGCCGCGGACACGGCGGTCGAGATCGCGGCGCAATCGTCCACGACGATCCCGCCATCGGGACGATCTGCCATGATCTGAAGCGTGGCCGTCTTGCCGCCCTGCAGCCGCAGCCGCACGAGCTCGAAGCCCAGCCCCTCGATCACGGGGGTCACGATCTCGGCCAGACGCCGGTCGATGGCGGTCTTGGCGATCAGGTCGGTCATGTCTCTCTTTCCGATCCTACAAAAACAAAAAACGGGCCGTTGCGGCCCGTCACACGTTTCCGGTGGGCGTCAGGTTTGGACCCCGGCGCGCCGCTGTTGATGGCGATATAAGCCTGTATCGCAGATTCCGCAAGGGGAATCAGCCGCGCGCGCCTGCACCGGGGTTGTCGCGCCAGACGCGGAAGTTCAGCGCGCCTGCCAATGTCAGCCAAACGAGATAGGGAAAGACCAGCAATCCGGCCAGCATATCGAGCTGCAGGAAGGCCAGCATCATCGCCGCGACGGCGACCCAGAGGCAGATCAGGACAAGGAGGCCGAGCCACAGCCGATGCGCCCCGAAGAAGACCGGCGTCCAGAGCGTGTTCAGCGCGATCTGCACAGCAAACAGCGCCAGCGCAATCTGGCTGCCCGCCTCGGGGGCAATGCGCGCCGCGGCATAGGCGACCGAGACGTAGAGATAGGTCCAGGCGACCGGGAAGACCCAGTTGGGCGGCGTGAAGCCGGGCTTCTTCAACCCGACATACCACTCGCCCGGCTTGAAGATGATGCCCGTCGCAGCGGCGGCCGCGGAGGCCACGAGAAACAGCAGGAAATAGGTAAGCGTCATGGCGGCCTCGATCGAAATCTTTCGCTAGATCAGGATCTAAGCTCATCCATCGCGCGGACAAGCCCGGCGGTGATCCCCGGCTCGGAAAGCGCATGCCCCGCCATCGGCACCAGCTGCAGCTTCGCCATCGCCCAGCCCTCGGCCAGCCGATAGGCCGTGGTCGGCGGGCAGATCATATCGAGCCGCCCCTGCACGATGGTCGTCGGGATATGCTCGATCCTGTGACGATCGCGCAGGATCTGACCGTCCTCCTCGAGGAAAGCCGCATTCTGGAAATAGTGGTTCTCGAGCCGCGCGAAGGCACGCGCGTAATCGGGCGAGGCTTCTCCCGGCGGGCCATCATAGCGCACCGAGGCCAGCGCGTTTTCCCACATCGCCCAGTGCCGCGCATAGCGCGCTTCGGCCATGTAGTCGCCCGAGAACAGCCGCTTGTGATAGGCCTCAATCAGATCGTGCTGCTCGTCTTCCGGAATCGGACGCCGGAAATTCGCCCAGAGATCGGGATAGAAATTCCCCGCGCCGCCGCCGTAGAACCAGTTGAGCTCGGCCTGCGTCGCAAGAAAGACGCCGCGCAGAATCAGATTCGTCGCCCGGTCGGGATGCGCCTGAGCATAAAGCAGCGCCAGCGTCGCCCCCCAGCTACCGCCGAAGACCATCCAGCTATCGATACCGAGCGTCCGGCGAATCTGCTCCATATCCGCGATCAGGTGCCACGTCGTGTTGTCCGCGACGCTGGCATGCGGGCGCGACAGACCGCAGCCGCGCTGATCGAACAGGATGACCCGGTAATGCTGCGGATCGAAGAATCGCCGCATCGTCGGCGAGCAGCCGCCCCCCGGCCCGCCATGGCAAACCACGACCGGCTGTCCCTCGGGATGACCCGATTGCTCGACATAAAGGATATGGCCATCGCCCACGTCGATCCGGCGCTGATCGAAGGGTTCGATCGGCGGGTAAAGATGGGCGCCTGATGCGCGCTTTTGCCCTGCAGTTCTGTCCATGTCTGGACTATATAGAGCAAAAGGCGCGCCCGCCATGGGCTGCCCGAAAATCAATGCGAGGAGAGCAATGGCAGATCCGGCAAACAGCATCGACCCGTCCGAAGTCGCCAAATTCGAGGCGATGGCCGCCGAATGGTGGGACCCGAACGGCAAGTTCAAACCGCTGCATATGCTCAACCCGTGCCGGCTCGACTACATCACTACCCAGATCGCCACGCAGTTCGGCCGCGACCTGAAAGCGCCGCGCCCCTTTGAGGGGCTGCGCCTGCTGGATATCGGTTGCGGCGGCGGGCTTCTGTCCGAGCCGATGGCGCGGCTTGGCGCTATGGTCGTGGGTGCGGATGCGGCCGAGAGCAACATCCCCGTGGCGCGGCTGCATGCCGAACAATCGGGGCTCGAGATCGATTACCGCCATTGCGCGGCGGAAGATCTGGCCACGAACGGCGAGCAATTTGATGTCGTCCTCGCGATGGAGATCATCGAACATGTCGCGGACCCGCAGGGCTTCGTGAACACGATCCAGAGCCTGATGAAACCGGGCGGGCTGATGATCTGCTCGACACTGAACCGCAATCCGAAAAGCTACATGGTCGCAATCATCGGTGCAGAGCGCGTGATGCGCTGGCTGCCCGTGGGCACGCATGAATGGTCGAAATTCGTCACGCCCGACGAGCTTTACGAGCTGTCGCGCAAGGCCGGTCTCGACCCGGTCGACCGCCGCGGCATGGTATTCAATCCGCTGGCATGGACCTGGTCGCTCTCGGAGCGCGATCTTTCGGTGAATTACGCCATCGCAGCGGTGAAGCGGTAAGGGGCGGCGCCCCCTCTTTCTCTGTTGATTGTCGCCCTCCGGCGACGGGGGCAGCGCCCCCTCTTACTTTTTCTTCGGACGGAAGGCTTTGATCCGGGCCGGATCGGTCTCGATATAGCCCGCGCCGATCAGGTCGAGGCAATAGGGTACCGCCGCGAAGACCGCATCGAGGCAGGTCGCGATGGCCGAGGGTTTGCCCGGCACCATGATGATCAGCGATTTGCCCGCGATCCCCGCCGATTGGCGCGACAGGATGGCGGTCGGCACTTCGAGCAGGCTCGCGCGGCGCATTTCTTCGCCGAAGCCCGCCAGTTCCTTCTCGATCACGTCGAAGCAGCCCTCGGGCGTCTCGTCGCGGGGCGCGGGGCCGGTGCCGCCGGTGATCAGGATCAGATCGGCCTCGGCCTCGACCAGTTCGCGGAGTTTCGTCGCGACCGACTCGCGCCCGTCGGGGATGATGTGGCGCTCGATCTCCAGCGGCGAGGTGACCGCGCCGCGCAGATAGTCCTCGCAGCCCGGACCGCCCTTGTCCTCGTATTCGCCGCGCGACGCGCGGTCGGAGACGGTGACGATGGCGGCCTTGGGCTGCGAAAAGCTCATTTCTTCACTCGCGCGTTGCGGGTGGCGATCAGTTTCAGGCGCAGCGCGTTGAGCTGGATGAAGCCCGCCGCGTCTTTCTGATCGTAAGCGCCTGCGTCTTCCTCGAAGGTCACATGGGCCTCGGAATAAAGCGAGTAATCCGACCAGCGCGCCACGGTCCGGGCCGCGCCCTTGAAGAGCATCAGCTTCACCGTGCCGGTGACATATTCCTGCGTCTTGTCGATCAGCGCCTGCAGCGCCTCGCGCTCAGGGCTGAACCAGAAGCCGTTATAGATCAGCTCGGCATAGCGCGGCATGATCGAATCCTTCAGGTGACCCGCGCCGCTATCGAGCGTGATCTGCTCGATGCCACGGTGCGCTTCCAGCAGGATCGTGCCGCCGGGGGTCTCGTAGACGCCGCGCGACTTCATGCCCACGAAGCGGTTCTCGACGAAATCGAGACGGCCGATGCCGTGGGTCTTGCCGTATTCGTTGAGCTTGGTGAGGATCGTCGCCGGGCTCATCGCCTCGCCGTTGATCGACACCGCATCGCCCTTCTCGAAGCCGATCTCGATATATTCGGGCTCGTTCGGGGCCTGCGTGATCGGATCGTCGGTGCGCTGGTAGACGTAATCGGGCGCCATGTCGGCCGGATCTTCCAGAACCTTGCCCTCCGACGAGGTGTGCAGAAGGTTCGCATCGACCGAGAACGGCGCTTCGCCGCGCTTGTCCTTGGCGATCGGAATCTGGTTCGCCTCGGCGAATTCCAGCAGCTTCGTGCGCGAGGAGAGATCCCATTCGCGCCACGGCGCGATCACCTTGATCGAGGGATCGAGCGCATAGGCCGACAGCTCGAAGCGCACCTGATCGTTGCCCTTGCCGGTTGCGCCATGCGCCACCGCATCGGCGCCATGCTTATGCGCGATCTCGACGAGATGCTTCGAGATCAGCGGCCGCGCGATCGACGTGCCCAGCAGATAGAGCCCTTCATAGACCGCATTGGCGCGGAACATCGGGAAGACGAAATCGCGGACGAATTCTTCGCGCGCGTCGAGAATATGGATATTCTCCGGCTTGATGCCGAGCATCTCGGCTTTCTTGCGCGCCGGCTCGAGCTCCTCGCCTTGGCCGAGATCGGCGGTATAGGTGATGACCTCGCAACCGTATTCGGTCTGCAGCCATTTCAGGATGATCGAGGTATCGAGGCCGCCCGAATAGGCAAGCACGACTTTCTTGGGCGCGGACATGCGGCATCTCCCGGTTTTCTTGTTCCGCGACGGAATAGAAGCTTTTTTTCCAATGAACAAGGGCCGCCCCGAAGGACGGCCCTTTCGCATGTGCTCGGCGAGAGATCAGCTCTCGGTGGACGGGTCCACGAGCGGATCGGTCGTGGTGTCCCCGCTCGAGGCGAGATCGCCATCGACCGTGGTCCCGTCGCCCGTCGTGCCGTCGCCGGTCGCCACATCGCCATCCGCAGGCTGGTCTTCCGTTGCCGTTTCCGGCGGCGGCAGGTCGAGCAGTTCGTGCAGATAGGCTTTGGCCTCGGGCGAAAGATCGCGCCCGTTGGATGCGGCAAGAAGCGCGTCCGCCTGCATCTGATCGGCTTCCGCGACCTGTTTCTCAAGCTCGGTGACCTGATCCTGAGCCGTCGCGAGATCCGTCTGATAGGTCTCCGCCGCCTGCTTTTCAGCTTCGAGCGTGTCGAGCTGGCTTTGGTAGTCCTCTGCCTCGGGATCGAGATTGTCGATGTCAGACTGTATCGCTTCGGGCGTGCGAACATCCTGCGCCTCGAGATCCGAGAGGGTCTGCTGCGCGGTCGCGAGATCTTCTTCTGCTTGCGCCGCCCCGACGACAGAGTCGCGATAGGTCGCGATCCGGCCCACCTGACTGTTCGGCGAGGCGTTGGCGAGCGCGGTCGCGCTTGCATGGGCCGCGTTCAGACCCTTCAGCTCGGAGGCCAGTGCGCCGTGATTGCGCAGCTCATCCTCGCTCAGGCTCGGCTTGCCGTTCGGGCGCGGCGACTCGTTGACCGCATATTTGGTTGGGGTGGTCGAGCGCGTCTTCGTCGCGGTGGTGCCGCGCGACGCCGTTTTCACAGTGGCGCGGGTGGTGTGCTGCGATTTCGCCTGCCGCTTACCCGAGAACAGATCGTCGAGGAATTTCGCGGGGCCGCCGCCATGCGCAGCAGCCTTGCCGGAATTTCCGGGGCTCGTTGCACGCCCGGCCGATGCGGATTTGCCCGCCGTGCCGGAATTGCCGCCTGCGTTGCTTTTGCCTCCGCCATTTCCGCCACTATTTCCGCCGCCGTTGCCGCCACCGTTTCCACCGCCATTACCGCCACCGTTGCCGTTCTTGGCAAAGGCGGCATCCGCGCCGGTGAAATGGCTGGTCGCCACCGGGGCGACGACGAAGCTCGCCGCGACAAGGGCGACAATCGAAGTTTTTCTCAGGCGCATGCGGCCCTCCTCTTTTGTTGCTCGCAACACAGTTTCAGCACGATTAGCGTCGAAAGTGGGCAAAAAAGCGGCAGCCTTTGCAAAATGCGCAAGGCTTCGCTCAAAGCGAAGGTGAACCAGCGGTGACTCGCTCTTTTCCACCTCGATCACACGGAGAATTCAACCAAGGCGCGCCGAACGTGCTTTGACTGCGGTGAGATCGAGCCCCAACGGTGAATTGTTAAATGACATTCTTTGGGGGCAAAGTGATGAATGTATTGGGGGTTTTCGGACACTCGTTCCGGCAGGTCTTTGGAAATTGGCGGCAGACCCTTCGGATCTCAGCGCTTCTTCTCTTGATCATGATCATCGGGCAGCAGTGGCTTATCGAGAGCGTGATGCAGGCCGGAGCATCGCAACAGCCGAGTTTCGAAAAATCATTGTTCATTGTGGTTTTCAACACGTTCATCCTGCCGATCCCGATGATCATCGCGGCAGTGAACTGGCACAGGTTCATCCTGCTCGGCGAGCGCGTCGGCTGGCTGCCGCGGATTCATCTGCGCCGCGACGTGAGCTATTTCTGGCGTGGCATAGTGATCACGCTCTGTGCCATGGCAATCATGGTTCTGGGCGCCGCGATTGTCTTTCTTTTCGCCCTCGCGGCGCAGGAGATCATTCCGAACCAGACCGCTGAAGCCGTTCTACTTGCCGTGGTGGGGCTGGCATTCTTCATTGCCCTGTATGCCTTTATGCTCCGTCTCGGAGTATCCCTGCCCGGGGCCGCGATCGGCGGCGCCACGATCCGCGACAGTTGGCGCGCGACTCGCGGCCAGTGGCGTGGCTTCGCTTTGCTCACTCTGCTGGCATTTCTCGTGGTACTCCCTTTCGTTGCGGTGAGCATACTTTCGATACAGGCGCCACATGACCTCGCGGATGATACGGTCGTGGTCGCGCTCAAGCTGCTTTTCGCTGTGCCCACCGTGATGCTGCTGCTGTCGATCCTAACGACGCTCTACGGTCATTTTGTCGAGCAACGCGCCCTCGTCTGAGCTTGCCAAAGCGGGCGGCGCGCGTCACATCTGGCGGTATGAGTGAGTTCGCCCTTTCCGCCCAAGCCGCCACCCGCGCGCTGCGTGCGCTCTTCGAGCCCACGCCGCTGCAACTCAATGCCCATCTGTCGAAACGTTTCGACGCCGAGGTCTGGCTCAAGCGCGAGGACCTGACGCCGGTGCGCTCCTACAAGATCCGCGGCGCTTTCACCGCTATGCGCAAATTGCGCGAGCGCGATCCGTCGGCGGCGCATTTCGTCTGCGCAAGCGCCGGAAACCACGCGCAGGGTGTGGCCTTCGCCTGTCGGCATTTCGGGGTGAAAGGCACGATCTTCATGCCGGTGACGACGCCGCAGCAGAAGATCGACAAGACCAAGACCTTTGGCGGAGATGCGGTCGAGATCGTGCTGACGGGCGATTATTTCGACGACACGCTGGCGTCGGCGCAGGAGTTTTGCCGTGAGGCCGGGGCGCATTTCCTCGCACCATTCGACGATCCGGATGTGATCGAGGGGCAGGCGTCGGTCGGGGTGGAGATCCTCGACCAGTTGGGCGGCGCGCCGGATATGGTCATCCTGCCCGTGGGCGGCGGCGGTTTGGCCGCGGGCGTCACCGGTTATCTGCGCGCGACCGCCCCCGATACGGAATTTCGCTTCGTCGAGCCTTTGGGCGGCGCGAGCCTCACCGCTGCGGTCAAGGCGCATGAGCCCGTGACGATCTCGCAGGTGAACAGTTTCGTCGATGGCGCCGCGGTTGCCCGGATCGGCGCGCGCCCCTTCGCGGAGCTTGGGTGGGTCACGCCCGAACAAGTTCATCTCGCACCGGAGGATCGCATCTGCATCACGATGCTTGAAATGCTGAACGTCGAAGGTGTCGTGCTGGAACCCGCTGGCGCTATGTCCGTCGACATACTGCCCGAACTGGCCGAGACGATCCGCGGCAAGCGCGTGGTCTGCGTGACATCGGGCGGAAATTTCGATTTCGAGCGGTTGCCGGAGGTGCGCGAACGCGCCCAGCGCTATTCGGGTCTGAAGAAGTATTTCATCCTCCGCCTGCCGCAGCGCCCCGGCGCCCTTAAGGATTTCCTCCAGATGCTTGGCCCTGACGACGATATCGCGCGCTTCGAGTATCTGAAGAAGTCGGCGCGGAACTTCGGCTCGGTCCTGATCGGGATCGAAACGAAACGCGCCGAGAACTTCACGGAACTCTTCGCGAAGCTCGACGCCGAGGGCTTCGTCTGGCGCGACATCACCGAAGACGAAACCTTGGCTGAGTTTCTTATCTGAGGCCTTCAGTTCGATAGAGCCGCCTCCAGACCGACGAAACACACTGGTCCTTCGCCGGTTTACACTGTGGAGGCCTCTCTACACCTCCCAACTCCTGCGCTCACGGCCCGCAATAGGCACGCGAGTTAACCAAAGTTTGGACGCACCCGCGCCCAATGGGTGCGACCGCGTGCGAACTGTGCTCGGCGCAGCTCAGTCTGCTCAGCACCTCGCCCTATGCCGCCGGAGTGAACTCCGATAGCCGCCCCATGAACTGCGTCTTGGATCGGCT
The DNA here is from genome assembly GCF_002020355.1 of Thioclava sediminum. Classification (GTDB taxonomy): domain Bacteria; phylum Pseudomonadota; class Alphaproteobacteria; order Rhodobacterales; family Rhodobacteraceae; genus Thioclava; species Thioclava sediminum. The sequence continues at coordinate 252,878 of NZ_MPZV01000004.1, read as the reverse complement.
ATAGGTTTCGCGGATCGCGCTCAGATCGACCTCCACGGCGCGTCCGGCGGCGGCCATTCGTTCTCCCTGCTGACAGGCGCCGCCGAAATCGCGGAACCCGAGATTCCAGGCAGACCCTTTCAAGAAGTGCAAATCCTCTTCGACCCGGTCGGGACGTCCGCCAAGCCCCATCACCACGGCCTCGACCTCGTCGAGAAAAAGGTCCACGACCTCTGCAAAACCATCGGCGCCAATTTCCGAGCGTAGTTCCTGCACCCGTTCCCAATCAATCATCACGCCCTCCAGGCCACTCGATCCGACTCCACCCGAGACTGACCGTAGCGCCGCACCCTTTCGATTTTCTTAACGTCTGATCCGGGCTGTTTTCACCGAATCTTAGGGAGTTTGCGGTTTCGTGCGGGCAGAGGTTTCGGATGATGCAGATGGTGCAAAGACAAGAGGTCCCCGCAGATGCGGGCGGACGACCATTGGCGGGCGCTGCGCGGCACGTTCTCGTCGTGGACGACAGCCGCATGCAACGCCGCATCCTCTCGGCGCAGTTGTCCCGCTCCGGCTATCAGGTAAGCGAGGCCGAAAGCGCGGAAGAGGCGATCGCGATCTGCGCCCAATGGGAGCCCGATATCGTGATCTCTGATTGGATGATGGCGGGGATGAGCGGCCCTGAATTCTGCCGCGTCTTTCGAGGTTTGCCGCGGCGTAGCTATGGGTATTTCATTCTTCTGACCTCCAAGGCCGAAAAGACGGACGTCACGCGCGGCTTGGAAAGCGGCGCCGATGATTTCCTGTCGAAGCCGGTCAACGGAGCGGAGCTTCGGGCGCGGCTCAGCGCGGGAGCCCGCATCCTGACCATGCAGGAAGAGTTGAGCGAAAAGAACCGCCTGTTACGCGAGGCACAAGAGGTGATCGACCGCGACCTGCAAGAGGCGCGCAAACTGCAGCAAAGCCTCGTGCGGACAAGACACGCCCGGTTCGAGGCGGCGGATGTCTCGCTGCTCTTGCGGCCCGCAGGCCATGTCGGCGGCGACCTCGTCGGGTTCTTTCCGATCAATGAACGCCGGGTGGGGCTATACGGCATCGACGTGTCGGGGCATGGGATCACCTCGGCCCTGATGATGGCGCGGATCGCGGGTTACTTCTCCGGCACCACCCCCAGCCAGAACCTCGCGATTTACAGCAACGCACAGGGCGAATTGCGCGGACGACGCCCGGCGGAACTCGCGCAGCGCCTCAACGATCTCGTGCTGAGTGAAATGAGCACCGAGAGTTATTTCACCCTTATCTACGCCGATGTCGATCTGCGCACCGGCAAGGCGGAATTGGTTCAGGCGGGCCACCCCTACCCGGTCCTGCAGCGGCGCAACGGCACAGTCGAGTTTTTCGGCGAGGGCGGGCTGCCCATCGGCCTGATCGAAGGCGCGGAATACGAGACGCTTACGGTTCAACTGACCCCGGGCGATCGGCTGGTGCTGGTCTCGGACGGGATTACCGAAGCCAGCGACCGCAGCGGCGAGATGATCGATCAGACCCGGCTGGCCCGGATGCTTCGCAAGTTTTCCCAGATGCCGGGGCCCAGGCTTCTGGATGCGCTCTATTGGGCCACCGAGGAATTCGCGGAGGGCGAGATCGGGGACGATGTCTCGGCTGGCGTTTTGGAATTTCACGGCCCTGGCAGCACCGAGCGACGGTCGGAGCTTGGGTCAGACAGCAAAGACGATCCCCCTGGCGAGACTTGAGAGGCGAACGCACCAACTCAGCTACATCTGAGGCGAAGGGAACGCCCGCGCCTATTCAGCGACGGACGAACCGTTGGAAAAACGCGCGCTCGCCTTCATTCGCGAGCAGTTCGAGCGCTTCCTCTGGATCGGCCCAATGCGCCGTGTGGTGCGGCTCTGGCGGCAGACCGCGCTTCAGCACCGGGCGCGCGAGCCAGACGGAGCAGAGCTTCTCCGCCCAGAACTCATATTCGGGCATATAGGTGAAACGCCGATAGGCTCCGAGGCGGCGCAGCCCCGTGATCGCCCAGCCGGTCTCCTCGAAAACCTCGCGGTGCAGCGCCTCGATCGGCCCCTCGCCCGGATCGATCCCGCCGCCGGGCAATTGAAACTCCGGTATGGGATGGGCCTGATGGGTCAGCAGCACCCGCCTGTCGCGGATCAGAATCGCATAGGCACCGGGGCGCAAACGATACTGCTGACCGGATTTCACCCGCTCTCCGAACCTCGCGATCATGTGCTCTCCCTTGGGTCTGCGGTTGCCGCGCCTATATTGGGGCTGTATGGCAGGCTCCGCGCCGCCCGAAAACCCCTCTGAGCCCCTCAGGAGCACCATGTCCAAGCTATCCCAAATCGCATGGGACGATACAGTTCTGCCGTTTCAGCTCGACCGCTCTGACATCCGCGGCCGGGTTGCCCGCCTCGACGGCGTGCTCGACACCGTCCTGTCGCAACATGATTACCCCCGCGCGGTCGAAATGCTGGTGGCCGAAGCCGCCCTTCTGACCGCGCTGATCGGCCAGACCGTCAAGCTGCGCTGGAAACTGTCGCTGCAAATCCGCGGCAACGGCCCGATCCGCATCATCGCAACCGATTACTACGCCCCCGAGAAGGAGGGCGCGCCCGCCCGCATTCGCGCCTGGGCGAGCTTCGATGAAGAGAAGCTCGATCCCAAGGCCGACCCGTTCGAACAGATCGGGCAGGGTTACTTTGCGATCCTGATCGACCAAGGCAAAGGCACGACCCCCTATCAGGGCATCACGCCGCTGTCCGAAGGCTCGCTGCGCGCCTGCGCCGAGGCCTATTTCGCGCAGTCCGAACAGCTGCCCACGCGGTTCTCGCTGTCCTTCGGGCGCTCGATCCTGCCGGGTCAGGGCGAAAGCTGGCGCGCAGGCGGTGTGATGCTGCAGCATATGCCGCCGGCCTCGCCCTTCGCCGCCCAGGAAGGCTCGGGCGATCAGGGGCTGCTGACCGCCGATGACATTCTCGACGGCGAGGAAGGCGAGAACTGGGCGCGTGCCAATATCCTGCTCGACACGGTCGAGGATATGGAGCTGATCGGCCCAACCGTGCAGCCGACCGAGCTGCTGGTGCGCCTGTTCCACGAAGAGCGGCCGCGCGTCTTCGATCCGCAGCGGGTGGAGTTCGGCTGCACCTGTTCTGCCGATCGCGTGCGTCAGTCGCTCTCGATCTACTCGGCGCGCGACATCGCGCATATGACGACGGACGAGGGCACGGTCACCGCGGACTGCCAGTTCTGCGGCGCGCATTACATTTTCGATCCGCTGACGCTCGGCTTCGAGGCGCAGAAGAACCCCGACGGGTCGCTGCGCGAAGCGGGAGACGAGGGATCGAATGAGTGATCCGCTCGCCCCGGTTCTCGACGCCTTGGCGCGACCGGGGCGGCCCTCTTCGGATTACGATCTGAACCCGGAAGTGATCCTGCCCGAAGGCCGCAAGCTGCGGCCCGCGGGCGTTCTCGTCGCCTTCGACACCTTCGGGCCGGAGCCGCGCCTGCATCTGACGAAGCGCAGCTCGCATCTTCGTCATCACCCCGGCCAGATCGCCTTTCCCGGCGGCAAGGTCGATCCCGATGACGAAGGTCCGGTCGGCGCGGCGTTGCGCGAGGCGCAGGAAGAGATCGGCCTGCCCCATGCCCATGTCGAGGTGCTGGGCACGCTCGATCCGCATGAGACCGTGACGTCCTTTCTGGTAACGCCGGTGCTGGCGCGCATCCACACGCCCTTCGAGGTGATCCCCGAAGCGGGCGAGGTGGCCGAGGCGTTCACCGTGCCGCTCTCGCATATCACGCGCGAAAATTTCCGGGTCGAATCGCGCCGCTGGCGCGGCTCGCGGCGCAGCTATTTCGTGGCGCCTTACGGGCCCTATTACATCTGGGGCGCCACCGCGCGTATATTGCGCTCATTGGCGGACCGGATGGCGGAATGAGACTGACCGGAGACTGGATCGAGGCAGAGCCGACCCAACGCGTGCTGAAGATGCTCGAAGAGGGCGGGCATCAGGCGCTTCTGGTGGGCGGCTGCGTGCGCAACAGCGCCCTCGGCGCGCCGGTCAACGATATCGACATCGCCAGCGATGCGCGCCCCGAGCGGGTGATCGAACTTGCGAAGGCGGCCGGGCTGAAACCGGTGCCGACCGGCGTCGATCATGGCACGGTCACGGTCGTTGCGGAGGGTCATCCGCATGAGGTCACCACCTTCCGCCGCGATGTGGAGACGCATGGGCGGCACGCCACGGTCGCGTTTTCCGACGACATCGCAGAGGACGCGGCGCGGCGCGATTTCACGATGAACGCGCTCTATGCCCGCTCGGACGGCACGATTCTCGACCCGCTGGGCACGGGGCTGGAGGATCTGGCGGCGCATCATGTGCGCTTCGTCGGCGAGGCGGAGGAACGTATCCGCGAGGACTACCTGCGCATCCTGCGCTTCTTCCGCTTTACCGCGTGGTACGGGCACGATCTCGATCCCGACGGGCTGGCCGCCTGCGCCGAGAATATCGCCGGAATAGAGACGCTTTCGCGCGAACGGCTTGGCGGCGAGATGCGCAAATTGCTGGCCGCGCCCGATCCCGTGCACGCGGTGGCGGCGATGGCGCAATGCGGGGTTCTCACGGCCGTGCTGCCCGGCGCGGATGCGACCGCGCTCGGGCCACTCGTCCATCTCGAAGATCGCCCCGCCGATCCGATCCGCAGGCTGGCGGCGATTGGCGGCGAAGGGGTCGCCGAGCGGCTGCGCCTGTCGAAGAAGGACACAAGGCAGCTCGAGGCCCTTAGCGCCTCGCTGTCCGACGGTGATGACGCGGCGGTCCTTGGCTATCGGCTCGGGGCCGAAACCGGGGCAGATGCGCTTCTTCTGCGGCATGCGCTGATGGGGCAGGAAATGCCGGAAGGCTGGCAAAACAGGGTCTATTTCGGCGCAAAACAGCAATTTCCGGTACAAGCGCGCGACCTGATGCCCCGCTATGAGGGCAAGGCTTTGGGAGATACGCTGAAGGCGCTCGAAGCGCGCTGGATCGCCTCCGGTTTCACGCTGACGCGCGAGGATCTGCTCGCCGCGCTTTGATCCGCGCCGCAATCGCCTATATCGGGAGGGGAAAGAGAGACTCATGTTCGACCCCTTCTCCCCCGCCGAAGGCGCCCCGCCGCGCCAGCTTGGCGCTTTCTTCCGCTGGTGCCTCAAGGGCAGCTGGGGCGCGATTGCCGTGGCCAGCTTGGGCACGACCATCGCCGGCGTGATGGAGGTGGTCTCCGCCTGGCTTCTGGGTCAGGTGATCGACGCGGCGCTCAACAGCGAACGCGCCGCGGTGATCGGGGCCAATGTCGGGCTTCTAGTTCTGTTCGTCGCGTTCTTCCTGCTGATCCGTCCCCTGACCTTCGGCATCAGCTCCGCCACCAACAACCTGCTGATCAGCCCCAATGTGATGCCCTTGGTGCTGTCGCGCCTGCACCGCTGGACGATGGGCCAATCGGTCACCTTCTTCGACAACGACTTCGCCGGGCGCATTGCGCAGAAGCAGATGCAGACCGCGCGCGCCGTCACCGATACCGTCACCGAGATCATCAATACCGGGCTCTTCGCACTGGCGTCGATCGTCGGCTCGCTGATCGTTCTGGCGCAGATCGACCGTTGGGGAGCCGTGGGTCTCGTGTTCTGGACCTTCGGACTCTACCTGATCATCCGCCTTTTCCTGCCCCATATCCGCGGACGCTCGCGCGAGCGAGCTTCGGCGCGGGCGATGGTGACGGGGCAGGTCGTCGACACGGTCACCAATATCAAGACGGTGAAACTGTTCGCCCATGCGGAGCACGAGGATCGCGCCGCGCTGGAGGCGATGCAGAAGTTCCGCCAGAAGACCTATTCCTTCGGCATGGTCCAAAGCCTCTATCGCGTGGTGCAGATGGCCTATGCCGGGATCGTTCCGGTGATGCTGGTGGGCGGTGCGATCTGGCTCTGGTCGCAGGGCGAGGCGACTGCGGGGGCCATCGCCACGTCGGGCGCCATCGCGATCCGACTGTCGCAGATGTCGGGCTGGGTCAGTCAGGCGCTTATGTCCGTCTGGACCCATATCGGCGAGGCCGAGGACGGGATGCGGACGCTCGCGCATATGCACGACCTGACCGACGCGCCCGATGCTCGCACGCTGCGCCACGTGGAAGGTGAGATCCAGTTCGACAATATCGATTTCGCCTATGGGCGTCGCAGCGGCGGGATCGCGGATATCAATCTGACCATCGCGGATGGCGAGCGGATCGGGATCGTCGGGGCCTCGGGCGCGGGGAAATCGACGCTCGTGGCGCTGCTGCTGAGGCTCTATGACCCCGAAAAAGGGTCTATTCTGATCGACGGGCAGAACATTCGTGAGGTCACGCAGGAGAGCCTGCGCCGCAATATCGCGATGGTCACGCAGGAAACCGCGATGTTCAATCGCTCCGCGCGCGAGAACATCCTCTACGGCAAACCCGACGCGACCGAGGAGGAGATGATCGCCGCCGCGCAACAGGCCGAAGCGGACCACTTCATTCGCGGCCTCGCCGATCACGAGGGCAATCGCGGCTACGACGCCAAGCTGGGCGAGCGTGGGGTGAAGCTGTCGGGTGGTCAGCGCCAGCGGATCGCCCTTGCCCGCGCCTTTCTGAAGAACGCGCCGATCCTTGTGCTGGACGAGGCGACGTCGGCGCTCGACTCGGAAGTGGAGGCGCAGATCCAAAGCGCGCTGCACCGGGTGATGGCAGGCAAGACCGTGCTGGCGATCGCCCACCGCCTCAGCACCATCGCCGAGATGGACCGGATCGTCGTGCTGGAGGAGGGCCGGATCGTCGAGCAGGGCAGCCATGACGAGTTGCTGGCGATGAACGGGCTCTACGCACGCTACTGGGCACGTCAGTCCGGCGGCTTCTTGACCTGCGACGACGCGGAGGATGCGGCGGAATAGGGTCTTTTCTGACCCGCGCCGCGCAGCTAGAGAAGGCGCATGACCTACGAAATCGAGCGACTGTCCCTGCATGCCGACGGCGTGACCCATGGCCCCGAGGGGACCGTGCATGTCGCCATGGCGCTTCCCGGTGAGGTGGTCGAGGGCGAGGTGATCGACGGCCGCATCGCGCAGCCGAAGATCGTGACGCCGTCGCCCGACCGCGTGAAAGCGCCCTGCCCGCATTACCGCTCCTGCGGGGCCTGTTCGATGCAGCACGCGTCGGAGGCGTTCACCGCCGAGTGGAAGATGGACGTGGTGCGTCAGGCACTGGCCGCGCGCAATTTGGCGCAGCCGGAGATGACAATCGCGACCTCGCCGCTGAATTCGCGCCGGCGGGCGACGCTTTCGGGACGGCGCACGAAGAAGGGCACCTTGGTCGGGTTTCACGCACGCGCCTCGGACACGGTCGTCGAGATACCGAACTGCCTGATCCTGCGGCCCGAGCTGCTGGCCGCGATCCCGATGCTGCACGAGGCGACCGCGATTGCAGGCTCGCGCAAAGGCGAAATCGCCTTCACCCTGACCCTGTCGGAGGCCGGGCTGGAACTCGCGGCACAGGGCGGAAAAGACCCTGATACGGCCCAATTCGAGGCTTTGTCGGCTCTGGCGCGCAGCCACGATCTCGCCCGGCTCAGCTGGAACGGACAGGTCGTCGCGGGGCGGCGACCGGCGATCCAGCAATTCGGAAAAGCGAAAGTCGTGCCGCCGCCGGGCGCGTTTCTGCAAGCGACCCATCATGGCGAAGCGGTGCTGACCGCCTTCGCCAAAGCGGCGATTGGCAACGCGAAGAAGGTGGCCGATCTCTTCGCAGGTTGCGGCACCTTCTCGCTGCCGCTGGCCGAACTGGCCGAGGTCCACGCGGTCGAAGGGGTCGCGGCGATGACCGAGGCGCTCGATCAGGGCTGGCGTCAGTCGCAGGGCCTGCACCGGGTCTCCACCGAGGCGCGCGACCTGTTCCGCCGTCCGCTTCTGCCCGACGAGCTGGCGAAGTTCGACGCGGTGGTGATCGACCCGCCGCGGGCTGGCGCGCAGGCGCAGATCGCCGAGATCGCGGCATCAAAACTCAAGCGGCTGGTCCATGTCTCCTGCAACCCGGTCACCTTCGCGCGCGACGCAGAGACGCTGATTGCAGCGGGCTTCACGCTCGACAAGCTTCTGGTGGTGGATCAGTTCCGGTTTTCCGCTCATGTGGAGCTTGCGGCCCTTTTCACCCGCTAGATGCGACGGCGAAAATCGGGTAGAAAGACTGCAAAACAGCAGTCTCCGAATACAGGCCGAACATGAACCGTCGAACCCTCCTCTTGGGCGGATGCGCCCTCGCAACGCTCGCCGCCTGCGGCGATTCCACCAAATTCAAATCCTATAACGGCCCTGCCGTGACTCAGATCCAGCTCTTCAAGTCGCAGCGGATGATGTATCTGCTGCATGGCGACGAGGTGCTGGAGAAGTACAAGGTGGGCCTTGGCGGCGATCCGGTCGGGCCGAAGCGGTTCGAGGGCGACGGCAAGACCCCGGAAGGGCTCTATTACATCAATCGGCGCAATCCGAACTCGGCCTATTACCTGTCGATCGGTATCAGCTACCCGAATCCGCAGCAGGTGGCCTTCGCGGAATCGCAGGGAAAAAAAGCGGGCGGCGACATCTTCATCCATGGCCGCGACGGCAAAAACAAAGGCAAGGGTCGCGACTGGACCGCGGGCTGCATCGCGGTGAAGGACAAGGAAATCCGCGACATCTACGCGATGGTCCGCGACGGCACGCCGATCTTCATCTTCCCCTGATCGCAGCATCCCCCGGAAATAACAAAGGGCCCCGCGTGGGGCCCTTTTTGCTTGCGGCGGATCTTCGGCTCAGTTGCCGGTGACCATCGTCCACCAGATCTTGCCGGAGGGCTCTTGATACCACGAGAAGCCCATCTGCGTCGCTGCCGGGTTCAGGATCACGTCGCGCGTATCGGCGACCTTCATCCAGGCCGAGAGGGTCTCCATCTCGGTCTCGTAGGTCTCGGAGATATTCTCGCCCAGCACCTGCCCCGGATAGCCGGCGCGCTGCGCCCGGCTCAGCGGCGAGGAGCCGTCGGAGCCCCAGTGCCACGGACGGTTCTGCGCCGCCATGTCCTTGGAATGGGCCAGCGCCGCGGTGGTCAGCGCGTCGTTCAGAACCAGCGGCGCAGCACCGCGCGCCGAACGCAGGCTGTTCACCGATTCCAGCACGCGCTGCGGGATCACCGAGCGATCGCTCGCCGTGATGTTGTAGACTTTCGGCAGCGGCAGGCCATCGGGCCCGAGCTTGGGCTGCGTGTCGGTCGGCTGGCAAGCCGCCAGAGCCACAATCGCGGAGACCGCAAATACAGAAGCGCGCAACATCTTTGGTCCGTCCCTCGTTAAAACGTCAATCTGCATTACACGCTTGTCCCCAGCCGCGCAAACCCCTCTGTCGCTTTGCGGGCACATCCCTGCCAGTTTGATTTGCCGCCGCCGCGCGATCACATTATATTTATCGCAATTGACCCCGTCGCGAACCCGGAGCCTGAGATGTCCCATACGCGCAAGCCCTTCGATCGCCGCGCCTTCCTCGGCGCCGCCGCCTGCCTTGGTGCTGGGCTCGCGCTGCCCGCCCGCGCGCAAACGCCCGATTACGGTCAGGAGCAGTTCGAAACGAACGCCTTTACCAACCAGCGCCGCAATATCTCGAGTTTCCAAAACCGCGACTGGCAGCCCTATTTCTCGAACCTGCGCGGTGGGGCGATCCTTGTGGATACCCATTCGCGGGCATTGCATTACTGGTCGGCGGATCAGTCGATCTACCGTCTCTATCCGACTTCGGTGCCGGTCTCGGAAGAGCTGACGCGGCGGGGCCGGACCTCGGTGATCCGCAAGGTCGAAGGGCCGAGCTGGGCGCCGACGCCCTCGATGAAAAAGCGCAATCCGGAATGGCCCGATTACGTGCCGCCGGGCCCCGATAACCCGCTGGGCACCCATGCGCTCTATCTGTCGTGGCGCTATTACCGCATCCACGGCACGCATGACACGCGCAAGATCGGCCGCAAAAGCTCGAACGGCTGCATTGGTCTTTACAACGAACATATCCAGGAGCTGTTCGGCTTCGCGAAGATCGGCACGCAGGTGCTGCTGATCTGAGCCGCGCCGCCGATCGGACAAAGTAAAACCCCCGGGACTGCGCAGCCCCGGGGGTTTTCAATTCATGGGACAGCGATCAGTGGTTACCACCTTTGCCGCCGCCATGGCCGGACCCGCCGCCCGAACCACCAGCGCCGCTGCCCGAACCCGTGCCGCCGCCAGTGCCGCCGCCCGATCCCGAACCGCCCGTCAAGCCGTCGAGCTTGCCATGGGCGCTTCGTACCATGACGCCGAGCATCTCGTCTTCGCCGGGCGTATCGATGGATTTCACGAGGTTATCCTCGTGCTCTTGGTTGTAAATCACGTCATCCTCGGTCGCCCACGGATTTGCGTGCCCGGCCCAGGAAGCGCCAGCATAGAGAGCCGCCAAGGCGACCAGTCCCATAGTCTTGAGCATTCTCTTTCCTTTCTGCTCTGAGCGGCCCGGTCGTTGCCGGTCCGCAGGGTACGCTTTCACGGCGATCCCTTGCCCCCGCGTCAGAACTTATAAGAAAAGACACTCACGAATCTGTGAGGCAGGACGTCGCAGATCGCGACAGTTTTATCAGTCGATCCAACCGGCGAGGTTTTCTCCGACCACCTCCATCAGCGCCTTGATGTGCAGATCGTCGTCGTTGAGGCACGGAACGTAGGTGAATTTCTCACCGCCCGCGTGCTCGAAAGCCTCGCGGATTTCGCCGTTGATCTCTTCGAGCGTCTCGATGCAATCCGCGCTGAAGGCGGGCGAGATCACCGCGATGTTCTTCTTGCCCTGCTTCGCCAACTCCGCGACATGCTCGACCGTGTAGGGCTTGAGCCATTCCTCGGTGCCGAAGACCGACTGGAAGGTCGTGTCGATCCCGTCCTTGTCCCAGCCGAGCCGTTCGCGCAGCAGACGCGAGGTCTTCTGGCACTGGCAATGGTAGGGGTCGCCTTCCATCAGATAGCGCTTTGGCATCCCGTGATAGGAGGCGACCAGCACGTCGGGCTTCTCGTCGAGCGTGGCATAGACCCGCTCCACCGATTGCGCGAGCGCGTCGATATAGGAGGGCTTGTCGAAATATTCCGGCGCGACGCGCGCAGCGGGCTGGCGCTTTTGCTTCATCAGCGCGCGGAAGAACTGATCGTTCGCGGTGGCCGAGGTCGCGCCCGCATATTGCGGGTAGAGCGGCAGGAACAGGATCTTCTCGCAGCCCTGCGCGACCATCCTGTCGACGACCGACTGGGTCGAGGGATTGCCGTAGCGCATGCAGTAATCGACGACGACCTCCTGACCGTAGCGCGCCGAGACAGCCTCGCGCAGCTTCGCGACCTGCTGCTTGGTGATCGTCATCAGGGGGCTTTCGCCCGCCTCGTTGTTCCAGATCGTCTTGTAGTTCGCGCCCGAGGTGAAGGGCCGCTTCGACAGGATGATGAGCTGCAGCAGCGGCTGCCATTTCCACGCCGGGTAATCGATCACGCGCCGGTCCGAGAGAAACTCGTTCAGATAGCGACGCATCGACCAGTAATCGGTGTTGTCCGGGGTTCCGAGATTGGCGACGAGCAGGCCGATCTTCGCTTCCTTGACGGGCGGGTGATCGGCGGGGGCATGGGCAAGGCGCGTATTTGCGGCGTTGGTCATCGTGTCACTGTCCTGTCGTCATTTATCGCGGAACTTCCACCCGACTTAACGGGTTTCCCGATCTGTGCCAATGCGGCCTATTCAACCGGGACAGGATCACTTACGGTCTTCACATGGCAATGGATGACATGACCGGGAAAAAACCGGCCCCGCCCGCTCTCGACCCGTCGCGAGACGCGTTGTTCCTAGATTTCGACGGATGTCTGGTGGACATAGCGCCCCGCCCGGATGCGGTGATCGTGCCGCAAAATCTGCCGCGTTTGCTCGAACAACTCTCGGAGGCGCTCAACGGGGCGCTCGCGGTTGTCTCGGGGCGATCCCTGCACGAGCTGGAACGTTTCCTGGACGGCTTTGACGGTTTGATGGTCGGCTCCCACGGCTCGGAAGCGCGCGGCATGGAGCCGCCGATGGCCGAGACCCCACAACATCTGGGCGCGGTCAAAGAGGATCTGGCCGGGTTCGCTCAGGACCACGATCTCATTTTTGAAGACAAGAGCCACGGCGCCGCAGTCCATTTCCGTTCCAACCCCGCCAAGCAAGGTCAAGTCGAAGCCTTCACCGAAGAGCTGACCGCGCGCTATGACGGTTTCACGATCCAGCCCGCGAAAATGGCGGTCGAAATACGTCCCGAGGGGTTCTCGAAGGATGGCGCCCTGGCGATCCTGTCCGACCTCGTGCAGTTCGGCGGTCGCAATCCGGTCTATGCGGGCGACGACACGACCGACGAGCCCGCGCTGGCCTGGGCCGAAGCGCATGGCGGCTTCGGCATCAAGGTCGGTGACGGAGAGAGCGTAGCGCGCTATCACCTTGACGAGCCGATGGATGTGCGCGCCTGGCTCGCCGCTGCCGTGGCACGCTGAATGAGGAACGTCGAATGGGCCGCCTGATCTGCATCTCCAACCGCATTCCCACCGGGGCCAATCCCTCCGGCGGGCTGGTCGTGGCGCTTGGCGATGTGCTGGAGGAAACCGGCGGTATCTGGATCGGCACCTCGGGCGAGATCGCCGACACGCCTGCCGCTGAGTTGCGCGAGATCGAGGGCGGGCCGTTCAGACGTTACTGCTTCGATCTGACTCAGGAAGAGCAGGACAACTATTACGCGGGCTATTCGAATTCGGTGCTCTGGCCGCTGTTCCACGGTCGCGCCGATCTGATGGATATCCATCAGGAATATCTGGGCGTCTACAAGCAGGTGAACCGACGGATCGCGAAGCTCGTGGCGCCGTTCCTGAAACCCGACGACCGGATCTGGGTGCAGGATTACCATCTTCTGCCGCTGGCCTACGAGCTGCGCCTGATGGGCGTGACCAATCCCATCGGGTTCTTTCTGCACACGCCCTTCCCCGGCCCGACCGCGATGCAGGCCCTGCCCAACGGGCGCGAGGTCTGCCAGTGGATCGCGAATTACGACCTCGTGGGCCTTCAGGCAGAGCGCGACGTGCGCGCCTGTCTCCACTCGATGATCGAGATCGCCGACGCCTCCAATCTCGGCGCCGGCTATGTGCATCTCTCGCCCCGTCAATGCCGGATCGCCGCGTTCCCGATTTCGATCGATGCGCGAGAGTTTCAGGAACTGGCGGAGACCGAGTTCGATAAACTGCCCGCCGGGATCGTGAAGGATCACCGCCGGCTGATGATCGGCGTCGACCGGCTGGATTATTCCAAAGGTGTGCCGCATCGCTTCCGCGCATTCGGCGAATTTCTCGAGCGGCACGAGGACTGGCATCGTTACGTCTCGCTCTTGCAGATCTCGCCGCCGACCCGCGAGGGCGTGCAGGCCTATGACGATATTCGCGAAGAGACCGAGCATCTCTCGGGCCGCATCAACGGCCAATTCGCCGACATCCAATGGGTCCCGATCCGCTTCATCAACCGCGCAGTGCCGCGCGAAGTGCTGGCGGGGCTCTATCGCGCCTCGCATGTCGCGCTGGTGACACCCCTGATGGACGGGATGAACCTCGTGGCGAAGGAGTTCATTGCGGCGCAGAACCCCGACGATCCCGGCGTTCTGATGCTGTCGCAATTCGCGGGCGCGGCCGAGCAGATGGATGCGGCGCTGATGGTGAACCCGCACGATCCCGAACAGGTCGCGACCTCGATGCTGACCGCGCTGATGATGTCGCGCGGCGAACGGCGGGAACGCTATCGGTCGCTGATGACGGGGCTGACCACCTATGACGTGCATTGGTGGTCGAAGTCTTTCCTCGACGCGCTAGGCTGAGCCGGGCTTGTCGCCGCTCGGGCGTTCGGTGGTGCCCAGCGCATCGGCGAGCCGCTGTGCCGCGGACCCCGGACGCAACGGTTTTTGCTGATCGGGATGCGGCTTCCAGCCGGTGAGCCAGACCATATCGAAGGTCGCGCGCACCCGGCCATCGGGCTCCTGATAGGTCTCGATATAAAGTCGCAGCGCCTCGGTCAGCACGTCACGGCGCAGGAAGCGGCGATCGCGGGCGGCAAGCGCATTGGTCTCGCCCATCGCGCGCAGGTCCGACAACAGCCGCAGCGGCGTCTCGTAGGTCACCTTGCGTGTCACGGCATCGGCCACCGGCAGCGCCAGCCCCGCCCGCTGGATCAGCGCGCCGAGATCACGAATTTCGCCCATCGGCACGATCCGCGGGCTCAAGCCTCCGGTGATCGCTGCCTCGGCCTGCGCCAGCGCGGCGCGCAGTTCGTTGAGCGTCTGGCCGCCGAACATCACGCCGATGAAAAGCCCGTCGGGTTTCAGCGCACGCGACGCCTGCACCATCTGCCCGACCGGATCATTCGCCCAATGCAGACAGAGCGCGTGGACCACCAGATCATGCGCGCCCTCCTCGAGATCGAGCACATCCGTATCAGCCACGATCTTCGCCTCGGGAAGAATTTCGCGCCACGGTTCGGGAAATGCGGCGATCAGGGCTGGCTCCGTAAAGGTTCTGTTAACCTCTAGCAGCCTTTCCTCAAGTTCAGCCGCCGCGTCCTCGTGCAAGAACAGTTCGGGGGCACGGGCGGCGCGAACTCTGTGGCGCTCGAGCGCGGCGCGGTCGGTCAGAAGGGGCGGCGTATCCATGGCAGAAACCCTTAACGAGGTTCGCAGCCGGATGCTAGCGGCGGGACGTCTGGGATTGCGCGCGCTCTTCCCCCCGCGCTGCATCGCTTGCGGCGACGCGGTCGGCACGGATTTCGGCCTTTGCGGTGCGTGCTGGTCCGAGGCCACCTTCGCGCGCGGCACGGTCTGCGACGCCTGCGGCACGCCGCTGCCCGGCGAAAGCGAGACGGCCATCCTTTGCGATGACTGCCTCACCCATCCGCGGCCCTGGGCGCGGGGACGCACGGTGATGCATTACTCGGGCACCGGGCGCGATCTTGTGCTAGCGCTGAAACATGGCGACCGGCTCGATCTGGTGCCGCCGCTGGCGGATTGGATGGCGCGGACCGTGGAGTCGCTCCTGACGCCCGACACGCTGATCGCGCCGATCCCGCTGCATCGGCTGCGGCTGCTGCGACGGCGCTACAATCAAGCGGCGGAACTGGCGCGTGCGCTGGCCCGGCGCACCGGCCACGACTACTGCGCCGATCTCTTCACCCGCGCCCGCCCGACGTCGAGCCAGAAGGGCAAAAGCCGGGAGGAGCGGCACACCAATCTCGACGGCGCGATCACCGTCACGCCGCGCCGCGCGGCGCTGCTGCACGGGCGTCCGCTCCTGATCGTCGATGACGTGATGACCTCGGGGGCCACGCTTTCCGCCGCGACGGAGGCGGCGTTGAGCGCAGGTGCAAAGCGGATCTGCACTGTGACACTGGCACGCGTTGCGAAGGCACCCTAAATCCCTATAGTCTCGCAGACCAAAGGGAATTGAGAATGAAACGCGTCGAAATCTACGTCACCAGAACCTGCCCCTTCTGCATCATGGCCAAGCGCCTGTTAGACAAGAAGGGCATCTCCTACGAGGAAACCGATGTCGGGCGCGAACCGCAACTGCGCGCCGCGATGACCCAGCGCGCCAATGGCCGCCGGACCGTCCCGCAGATCTTCATCGGCGACGAGCCGATCGGCGGCTGCGACGAGCTGCACGCGCTCGAACATTCGGGCAAGCTCGATCAGATGCTGGCGAGCTGACGCGATGAAGGCGGCGCTCGTTCAGCTTTCGGTAACGGATGATCCGGCACAGAACCTGCCGGTCACGCTCGACTTCATCCGCGATGCCGCGTCGAAAGGTGCGCAGCTGATCGCGACGCCGGAATGCACCAACCTGATCTCGTCGGATCGCGCCCATCAAAACGCGGTCCTGCACCACGAGCATCACGACCCGACGCTGGAGGCGCTTTGCAACGAGGCAGAGCGCCTCGGCGTCTATATCCTGATCGGCTCGCTCTGCCTGAAATCCGGAGACGATGCGCGCTTCGCCAATCGCTCCTTCCTGATCGGGCGCAAGGGCAATATCAAAGCCCGCTACGACAAGATCCACATGTTCGACGTGGACGTGTCCGAGACCGAACGCTACCGCGAATCCGAGGCCTACCGCCCCGGGCGCGAAGCGGTTCTGGGCGCCACTAAATACGCTCAGCTCGGCCTGTCGGTCTGCTACGACCTGCGCTTCCCGCATCTCTACCGGACGCTGGCGCAGGCCGGGGCGCAGGTGTTGACGATCCCGGCGGCGTTCAACGACACGACCGGGGCCGCCCATTGGGAGGTTCTGGTGCGTGCCCGCGCGATCGAGAATACCTGCTTCGTGCTGGCGCCCGCGCAATGCGGCACCCATGCCGCGCATGGCGGTCGGCCGCGCCGGACCTGGGGCCATTCGCTGGCGGTCGATCCGTGGGGCAAGGTGCTGGCCGATGGCGGAACCGAGCCAGGCGTGACGCAGGTCGAACTCGATCTCGATCAGGTGGACGCGGTGCGCTCGCGCCTGCGGTCCCTCTTCCATGACCGGAGCTTTGAAGCGCCGTGAGCACCCCGCCCGAGAACGATCCGCTTGCCGCGACGCTGTTCGCCGAGGTCTTCATGGCCGATCAGTTGGCGCGCAACGTGGTGAGCCGTGCCCTGCCGAAGGGCATGGAGATCTCGCATTTCTCGGTGCTCAACCTGCTGGCCCATATCAACGAAGAGCGCACGCCCGCCCAACTGGCCGAGGCGCTGCATGTGACCCGCGGTGCGATGACCAACACGCTCGCAAAGCTGGAATGGGCGGGGCATGTGCATATCCGGCCCGACTGGGACGATGCGCGGCGCAAATGGGTGTCGCTCTCGCCCTCCGGCAGGCGCGCGCGCGATGCGGCGCTGGCCTCTCTGATGCCGATCATCGGGGGGATCGTGCGCGATCTCGGCCCCGATAAGGTCCGCGCCACCCTGCCGGTTCTGCGCGAATTGCGCGCCCGCCTCGGCCAGGCCTGAACTCGGCAGGGGCTCTGCCCCTCTGGCCTGCGGCCATTCACCCCGGGATATTTCCGCCAAGCCGAAATCCGGCTCTTTGCTCTTGTTCAAATATCCCGGGGGAGCGCGGCACGCGCGGGGGCAGAGCCCCCTCCCCTCACAGACGAAAAGACCCCGCCGTTTCGCACGGCGGGGCAAGGCGCGTGCCGAGGAGCGGCCCTCGGCACCGGCGGTAACTTCTAATTCTTGAGAGAGGGCTGAGCCTCAGTTCATCTCGGCGCGGATCTGCTGGCGCAGCAGGTCGATCGGGACCTGTTTGCCATCGCGCTTGAACGTCCAGTAGGTCCAGCCATTGCAGCTCGGCGCGCCTTCGAGATGGGCGCCGACCTGATGGATCGAGCCTTTCACGTCGTCGCCGATCAGCGTGCCGTCCGCGCGGACCTTGGCCTTGTGGCGACCGTTGAGCGAATACAGTTCTTCGCCCGGGCGCAGCATGCCGCGTTCGACCAGTTGGCCGAAGGGCACACGCGGCTCGGCGCGTTTCGAGGTGGAGACTTCCAGCGCTTCCTTGTCGAATTTGCGGATCTTGGCGAGGCGCTTCAGCGCGACTTCGCGATACGCCTCTTCGCGCTCGATACCGATGAAATCGCGGCCCAGCATCTTCGCCACGGCGCCGGTGGTGCCGGTGCCGAAGAACGGGTCGAGGATCACGTCGCCGGGATTGGTGGTGCCGACGAGGACACGGTGCAGCAGCGCCTCGGGCTTTTGGGTCGGGTGGGCTTTCTCGCCGTTCGAATCCTTCAGACGCTCGCCGCCATTGCAGATCGGGATCACCCAGTCGGAGCGCATCTGCACCCCTTCATTGAGCGATTTCAGCGCCTCGTAGTTGAAGGTGTATTTCGCGCCTTCGGATTTCGACGCCCAGATCAGCGTCTCATGCGCGTTGGTCAGGCGTTTGCCGCGGAAGTTCGGCATCGGGTTCGACTTGCGCCACACGACGTCGTTGAGAATCCAGAAGCCCTGGTTCTGCAGCTCTGCGCCCATGCGGAACACGTTGTGATAGGAGCCGATCACCCACATCGCGCCATTCGGCTTGAGGATGCGGCGCGCGGCCTTCAGCCAGTCGCGGGTGAAATTGTCGTAATGCGCGAAGGAGCCGAACTGGTCCCACGCGTCATCGACCGCGTCGACCTTGGAATTATCGGGGCGGTGCAGATCACCGCGCAACTGTAGATTGTAGGGCGGATCGGCGAAGATCAGGTCCACACTGTCCTCGGGCAGCGAGTTCATCATCTCGATGCAATCGCCATCCAGAATTTCGTTCAGGGGCAGTGCATTGCGCACCACCGGAGTCTTGGTCTTTGCCATTTTTAGCCTCTTAACTGCCCGCCTCAGGGCCCAATATCTGGGAGCCGGCTTTGTGCCGATCTATGGCTATAAAAATGAGTCAAAGGCGATTCATCGTCAATTTCTTTTTTGAATCAAGGGGTTATATAATTCGCTTGGCACAAGATATTGTGGACCGGCTTGAAGCTTCGTCTATGAACGGGGGTGACCCCTAAATCTAGAAGCGCCTGCAGATGGTCCTTGGTCGGGTAGCCCGCATTCCGCTCCCAGCCGTAGCCCGGATACTGTTGCGCCAAATCCACCATGAGCAAATCGCGGGCCTCTTTCGCGAGGATCGAGGCCGCCGCGATCGACAAAGAGCGGGCATCGCCCTTCACGATCGGTTCGCTGGACAACTTCAGGTCGCGCGGCACTCGGTTGCCGTCGACGAGGACATGATCGGCGGTGCGGGCCAGCCCTTCGACCGCGCGGCACATCGCGAGATGCGAGGCGTGGTAGATATTGAGCTCGTCGATTTCCTCGACGCTGGCATGGGCCACGCAGAACTCGGCGCAGTCCATGATCTGCGCGGCCAGATCGGCGCGGCGCTTTGCGGTGAGCTTCTTCGAGTCGTTGAGACCTTCGGGAATGCGGGCGGGATCGAGAATGACCGCCGCTGACGTCACGGGACCGCAAAGCGGACCGCGGCCCACCTCGTCCACGCCTGCAACGATGGTCAGGCCGCGCGCGAAGGCGGCTTCTTCGAAAGAGAAATCGGGGTTCTGTGCCATTTCTTCGGAATGCCCCGGAACGGCAGGTCTGTTCAATGAAAAAGCGGGGACCCGAAGGCCCCCGCACTGCTCGACGACGCTCTTATGGCGTCTGCCGCATGGCTTAACGCCGGCTGAGACGGATGCCGCGATCTTCCAGGCAGTTGCTGCCATAGACTTTCTCGACGCCATGACGGCCGGTCTTCATCGTGAAGGTGCAATTGGCGGGTAGGCGGCGCTCGGTGCGGCGATCGAGGCAGGAGGCGGAGACCACCTCGCCCCAGCCGCGGCGGGTCTTCACGCGCTGCACGCATTGCGCGGGCAGGCGGATACGGTCGCGGCTGTAGCGATCGCGGTACCGGTCGTGGTCGCGGTCGTAACGCTCCTGCGCGCGCTGGCGGCGGGCCTCGGCTTCGCGGCGCTCGCGCTCGCGGCGTTCACGTTCCAGACGACGCTGGCGATCCTGCCAGCTCTCGTAGCGCGGCTGCGCCTTCTTCGCCTTGTGATCCTTCTTGTTCATCCCGTCGAGGATCAGCGCGGCAGCACCGACCCCAAGCAGGATGCTCAGCGCCTGACGGTCCTTCTTGCCCAGCGCGGCGGCGGGCGTGGCGCTGATCGCAACGGATCCCAGCGCGAGGGCGAGGGCGGTGATGGCGGCGGTGGCCTTGGTCTTGAGGCTCATGGCTTCGGTCCTTTCACTCGGCAGCCCGGAAGGCCGCATGACGTCGATGAACCGAGATTGGGCCGAGGGGCGAAAGTCAGGCAATAACGGCCCCCTGCTATCGGATAACAGGTGGGCCAACCCCCTTTGGCTATTGAATAACACGGGCGTTGAGCGCAGCGTGTTCCACATGAAACACGTAGTCCTCATATTGGCGCTTCTCGCCTCTGCCTCGGCCGCGCAGGCCGAGTGCTATGCCGATTACAAGGCCAAGCGCGACAACCCGTTGCAGCTGCAATACGGGGTGGCGCAGGTCTCGGACTCGGCCTGTTCGAAACAGGCGGCGGCGCGCGAATTGGCGCCGAAGCTGAAAGCCGATGGGTGGACCTTGCTGACGGTTCTCTCCACATTCGGCCCCGATGGCTTGGAGCAAAGGAAGGCCAGTGCCGGACAATATTTCCTCCGTTACTGATAGTTTACGACTCGGCTCGCGCGCGGTTGTGGGCGGGATCGTGGCCGTGGTCGCGATTCTCGCCGTGGCCGCCGTGCTGCTGTTCGCGAATCTGCCCAATGCCGATGCGTTCAACGCGCGGGTCGAGCAGATCTTCGTGCAGAACGACAACCTGACCTCGCAGGCCGAGATCAAACTGCTGGAGGTTCTGGCACAGTCGGGCACCGCGTTCTCGGACGTGCTGGCGAATTACCGGGTGATCATCTTCATCCTGCTGATCTTCGCCGCCGCGTTGCTGATCGCGACGATCGTGTTCTTGCTGCTCCTGATCGCGCTGAACAAGCGGATGACCGAGATTCGCCGCGCCGGGATCGAGGTGCAGTCCTTACGCATCCTTCGCGGGGAAAACGCGGTGATGCTCAACGATATGGGCTTCACGCTGACCCCGGCCGCGATCGAGACGCTGTCGGTGCTGGCCGAGGCGCGGATGGATGACGACATCCTCACCGGCGCGCAGATCGAGGCGATGATCTCGGGCCGGGACGAGGCCGATTGCGACGAGGCGGCGGGCGCGACACGGATCAAACGGCTGCGCGACAGCCTCGGAAATCAGCTCGTCAGCGAGCTTCTCGTGCGCAACATTTCCCGCAAAGGCTATGCACTTAGCGTGGCCAAGGATGCGATCCGAGTCGACTGATCCGGTTGCGCCACTGTCACATGCGCCCTATATCGCAGGGTCTGTTGACCCGAGGGAGAGCCATGTCCGACACGCCCTTCTACCTGATCGACGAGGCGCGCCTGCGCGAGAACATGCGCAAGATCGAGCGTCTGCGCGAGCGTTCCGGCGCGAAAGCTCTGCTGGCGCTGAAATGTTTCGCCACATGGTCGGCCTTCGACATCATGAAGCCCTACATGGATGGCACGACCTCCAGCTCGCTGTTCGAGCTGCATCTGGGGCGTGAGAAATTCGGCAAGGAAACCCATGCCTATTCGGTCGCCTGGGCGGACGGTGAGATCGACGAGGCCATCGGTTACGCCGACAAGATCATCTTCAACTCGCTGAGCCAGCTGGATCGCTTCGGCGACAAGGCCGCGCATATCGAGCGTGGCCTGCGCCTGAACCCGCGGTTTTCGACCTCCGGCTTCGATCTCGCGGACCCGGCGCGGCCGTTCTCGCGTCTGGGCGAATGGGATGCCGAGCGGCTAGAGGCGGCGATGGACCGCATCTCGGGCGTAATGATCCACTACAATTGCGAGAACGCCGATTTCGCGCTGTTCGACCATCAGCTGAGCCGCATCGAGGCCGAGTTCGGCGACATCCTGAAACGTCTGAAATGGGTCAGCCTCGGCGGCGGCATCCATTTCACCGGCGACGATTACCCGCTCGACGCGCTCGCCGACCGGCTGAAGAAATTCTCCGAGGATTTCGACGTGCAGGCCTATCTCGAGCCCGGCGAGGCTTCGATCACGCAAACCGCCTCGCTCGAGGTGACGGTGCTCGACATTCTCGACAACGGTAAGAAGATCGCCATCGTCGATAGCAGTATCGAGGCGCATATGCTCGACCTGCTGATCTATCGCGAGACCGCCAAGCTGCCGCAGCAGGGCGAATACGAATACCAGATCGCGGGCAAGACCTGCCTCGCGGGCGACATCTTCGGCGAGGCGCGGTTCGACAAACCGCTCGAAATCGGCGACCGTATCTCGATTGCCGATGCCGCCGGTTACACGATGGTCAAGAAGAACTGGTTCAACGGCGTGGCGATGCCCGCCATCGCCATCCGCCGCGAAGATGGGAACATCGACCGGATTCGCGACTTCACCTATGAGGATTATCGCGCCTCATTGTCCTGAGGGCCCACAAGAGCCCCCTTCCCCTGTCCGCAGAAAAAGGAGACAGCCGAAGTGAAAAAGAACGTGCTCATCATCGGAGCGGGCGGCGTCGCCCAGGTCGTGGCGCATAAATGCGCGCAGAATAACGACATCCTTGGCGACCTGCATATCGCCTCGCGCACCAAATCGAAATGCGACGCGATCATCGAGAGCGTGCATGAAAAGGGCGCGATGAAGGTGGACGGCACGTTCGAAGCCCATGAGGTGGATGCGACCGATTCCGAGGCCGTCGCAGCGCTGATCCGCGAGACCGGCGCGCAGATCGTGATCAACGTCGGCACCGCTTTCGTGAATATGCACGTGCTCGACGGCTGCATCGCGACGGGCGCCGCCTATATCGACACCGCGATCCACGAAGAGCCCGACAAGATCTGCGAAACCCCGCCGTGGTATGCCAATTACGAGTGGAAGAAGCGCGATCTGTGCACCGAGCACGGCGTGACCGCGATCCTCGGCGCGGGCTTCGATCCGGGCGTGGTCAACGCCTATGCGCGCTTCGCCATCGACCAGATGGACGAGGTGAAGTCGATCGACATCGTCGACATCAACGCAGGCTCGCACGGCAAGTATTTCGCGACCAATTTCGATCCCGAGATCAACTTCCGCGAATTCACCGGCGTGGTTTACTATTGGGAAGACCAGCAGTGGAAAGAGACGAGCATGTTCGCGTCGGGCCACAAATGGGATCTGCCCGTCGTCGGCCCCTCGCAGGCCTATCAGTCGGGCCATGACGAGGTGCATTCGCTGGCCACGAACTATCCGCAGGCCGATGTGCGCTTCTGGATGGGCTTCGGCGATCACTACATCAACGTCTTCACCGTGCTGAAGAACCTCGGCCTGTTGTCTGAACAGCCGGTGAAAACCGCTGAAGGTCTGGAAGTCGTGCCGCTGAAAGTGGTGAAGGCCGTGCTGCCCGACCCGTCGAGCCTCGCGCCGAACTACACCGGCAAGACCTGCATTGGCGATCTGGTGAAAGGCACGAAGGACGGCAAGGACCTGGAATATTTCGTCTATAACGTCGCCGATCACAAAGAGGCTTACGAAGAGGTCGGCTCGCAGGGCATCTCCTACACGGCGGGCGTGCCGCCGGTCGCCGCCGCGATCCTGATCGCCCAAGGCGACTGGGATGCGAAGACGATGAAAAACGTCGAAGAGATGGACCCCAAGCCCTTCTTCACCCAGCTCGACCGCATCGGCCTTCCGACCCGCGTGATGGTCGGTGGCCTCAAGGGCGAGGACAAGGCCTGGACCGAGCTTTAAGCGGTCGCACCAGAAACACGAAAGGCCCGCATCGCGCGGGCCTTTTTCATGTCTGCTTGGCGATCCCGGCAGGATTCGAACCTGCAACCTGCCCCTTAGGAGGGGGCTGCTCTATCCAGTTGAGCCACGGGACCGCGCTGCGCCTTTGATGCCGCCAAAGAGCTTGTGGCGCAAGTCCATCGCTGCGCTGCAACAGAAAACCGCGCGCATATTCCTATGCATGCGGGTCGTGCAGAAATTTCAGGATTTCAGGGGAAAGAAAGAAAAGGGAGCGCAAATTGGCCCACTGCGCCCCCTTTCGCATCCCTCGCCGTGACGAATCCGACACCGGCGCGGGTCGTTCCAGGTATCGGGCGGAGATTATCCAACCCTACAACCGTTAACGCTAACATACTTGGCATCATTCGCTTGCGCAAGGGAAATGTTTGGCGCTAACAAGAGGAGAACCTTGAGGAACCGCCCTTGTCTCGCCCTATCGAAACCCGCCGTCCTTTGACCCTGCGCGATGTCTCCGAAGCCTCTGGCGTCTCGGAGATGACCGTCAGTCGCGTGCTGCGCAATCGCGGCGATGTCTCTGATGCGACACGCGAAAAGGTCCTGCAGGCCGCGAAAGCGCTTGGCTATGTGCCCAACAAGATCGCGGGCGCGCTGGCCTCTCAGCGGGTGAACCTCGTGGCCGTGATCATCCCGTCGCTGTCGAACCTCGTCTTTCCGAAAGTGCTGTCGAGCGTGTCCGACGAGCTCGAGGATACCGGGCTGCAGCCGGTCGTCGGGGTGACGAATTACTCGCCCGAGAAGGAAGAGCAGGTTCTCTATGAGATGCTCTCGTGGCGCCCCTCGGGGGTGATCATCGCGGGGGTCGAGCACACGCCCGCCTCGCGCGCCATGCTGCAGAATGCGGGCATTCCGGTGGTCGAGATCATGGATGTCGATGGCGAGGGGATCGACTCGGTCGTGGGTATTTCGCATCGCCGCGCCGGGCTGCATATGGCCGAGGCGATCATCGCCGCGGGCTATCGCAAGATCGGGTTCCTCGGCACGAAAATGCCCGAGGATCACCGGGCGCGCAAACGGCTCGAAGGGTTCAAGGAAGGGCTCGCCAAAGCGGGGATCGAACTGGCCGATACCGAGTTCTACGCGGGCGGTTCTGCGCTCGCGAAAGGGCGCGAGATGACGGAGACGATGCTCAAGCGCTCGCCCGATCTCGATTTCCTTTATTATTCCAACGACATGATCGGCGCGGGCGGTCTGCTCTGGTGCCTCGACAACGGCATCGACGTGCCGAACAAGATGGGTCTGGCCGGGTTCAACGGGCTGGAACTGCTTGACGGGTTGTCGGTGCGGCTCGCAACGATGAATGCCTGCCGCGCTGAGATTGGCCGCAAGGCGGCACAGATCATTTCGGGGCGCTCGCAAAGCGGGATGATCGGCGGCGAAGTGATCGAGCTGGAGCCGACCCTCGATCCGGGCGACACGATCCGTAAACGTTGATCGCAAGGCGGCGGCGCAAGCACTGCCTGCCTTTTAGCGCCGCGCACCCCAGCTGAGCGACGCGTATTGGCGCGTATAAAACTCGCCCAGAAGGCCGATCATCAGGATCGCGAGCCCGACATAGAGCGGATATTCCCAGTTCGAGAAATGCGGATTGTAGTTGATGAAGGTGTAGCCCCGCGCCTGATCGATCGTGTGAAACAGCGGGTTCCAGTTGAACAGGATCAGCATCTTGTGCGGCAGATTGTTGGCGAGGAACATCTTGCCCGACGCGATCATGTTGGCGCGGGTATAGACCTGCTGGATTACGCTCACCACTTCGGGCGCCCAGGGCTTCGCCGCAAGCAGCACGACCCCGACCGCGAGCCCCGTGAACCAAGCCAGCAGCACCATCGCGAACGCGCCGACCCAGTCGTAGATCTCAATCGGTTTGAAGGCCGCGTGGTAGATGTAGAGCACCGTCACCATCGACAGCACCTGAATATAGAGCGCGCTGAGCGCCGCCGACGCGATCGATATCGCCGTGGTCATCGGCGCGTGTTTCATCATCGCCGATGTGGGCCCTTCCGACCCGAAGACCGCGCCGAGGGTCTTGGTGTGGGTCATGTAAAGGAAGATGCCCGTCATGATGTAGAGCAGGAAATCGCCCCGCACCGAGCTTGACCGCATCCCGAGCACGCTGAACATGATGTAGAAAGAGATGACCAGCAGCATCGTCTGAAACATGTTCAGCAGCAGGCCGATCAACGCATTCCCGTGGTTCTTGCGCAGATTGCGCACGGTGGCGTGATAGATCAGCTCCAGCAGGCTGAAGGTCGTGCCGAGCTTGGTCGATTTCGTCTCTGGTCTGAACATGTCCCTGCCGATTCGGGCGTCGTTGCGGCCCAAGCTAGGTCGGATTGCTTGCTCAACCCTTATCGCCGCATCATAAGGGGGGAGTTGGAGCATAGCAATTGGGCCTTAACAAGGCCGGGAGAGGCGTGACGATGGATTTCGAACATCTGATGCGAGTGATGCGGCGGCTGGCGCTCGAAGCAGGCGACAAGATCATGGAGATCTACGACTCGCCCGATTTCGAGGTGAAGTCGAAGTCGGATAACTCGCCGGTGACCGAGGCCGACGAGGCCGCCGACGCGTTGATTTCCGCAGGGCTGCGCGCCGAGTTTCCCGATATGCCGCTCGTCACCGAAGAGCAGGCCGCGAGCCATTCGCAGGACGTGTCGACCTTCCTGATCGTCGATCCGCTCGATGGCACGAAGGAATTCGTCAAGCGCCGCGGCGATTTCACTGTGAACATCGCCTATGTCGAGAACGGCAAGCCCGTGCGCGGCGTGGTCTACGCCCCCGCCAAGGGACGTCTGTTCTACACGCTGGCCGAGGGCCGTGCGGTCGAAGAGGACGGCCCCTTCGACAAGGAACGCCCCGGCAAGCAGCATCCGATCACCGTCTCGATGCCCGACAATCGCGGTCTGATGGTCGTCGCGTCGAAATCGCACCGCGATCAGGCGACCGACGATTACATTGGCAAATACGCAGTGAAGGACATGGCCTCGGCCGGGTCGTCGCTGAAATTCTGCCTTGTCGCGACCGGCGAGGCCGATCTCTATCCGCGCCTCGGGCGCACGATGGAATGGGACACGGCAGCCGGTGACGCGGTTCTGCGCGGGGCGGGCGGCGAGATGATCCGCTTCGACGATCACGCGCCCTTCACCTATGGCAAGCCGGGCTTCGAGAACCCGTTCTTCATCGCCTATGCCCCCGGCGTTCTCTTGGTGAAGTAATGTCGGTCCTGATCGTCATCCCGGCGCGCTACGCGTCGAGCCGCTATCCCGGCAAGCCTCTGGTCGAACTGACCGGCGCCACGGGCGAGAAAAAGACCCTGATCCAGCGCAGCTGGGAGGCGGCGACGCAAGTCGGCGGCGTCGACCGGGTCGTGGTAGCGACCGATGACTCCCGTATCCGCGAGGCCTGCGAAGCCTTCGGCGCCGAGGTGGTGATGACCTCCGAGAGCTGCCGCAACGGGACCGAGCGCTGCGCCGAAGCGGCCGCGACCCTTGGCGGTGATTTCGACATCGTCGTGAACCTGCAGGGCGACGCGCCGCTGACTCCCGCCTGGTTCATCGAAGACCTCGTCGCCGGGCTGCGCGCGAATGACTGGGCCGAGCTTGCGACTCCGGTGCTGCGCTGCGAAGGCGCGATGCTCAACAGCCTGCTGGAAGATCGCCAGAACGGGCGCGTAGGCGGCACCACGGCAGTATTCGGCGCCGGCAATCGCGGGCTCTATTTCTCGAAAGAGGTTATTCCCTTCACCTCCGAGACTTACGCGGACGAAGCCCCCACGCCGGTGTTCCACCATGTGGGCGTCTATGCCTACCGGCCGGACACGCTGGCTGCCTATGCGAGCTGGCCGATCGGGCCCTTGGAGACGCTCGAAGGTCTGGAGCAGCTGCGCTTTCTGGAGAACGGTCGCGCGGTGCTCTGCACAGAGGTCGAGTCGCGCGGACGGCAGTTCTGGGAACTCAACAATCCGTCCGATGTGGCCCGGATCGAATCCATGATGCTGCAGATGCAGCTTCCCTGAACGCACGCAATTTCTCGCCTATCGCATTAAAAATGCGGTTTTTCACGGCATTGCAGGAAACAATTTTCGCATTTGCAGCATTTCTTCCTTCGGGAGTGCTCAACGCCAGAACCGGTCCCTTGTTGGATCACGGCTTTGGGGACACAATAAACCAACTTCTGACGATTTAATCGTAGCAACCCTATAGGTGACGAATGAAAAGCAAGGTGACGAAGGCGATCTTCCCAGTGGCCGGCCTCGGAACCCGCTTCCTCCCCGCGACGAAGTCGATCCCGAAAGAGATCCTCACGTTGGTGGACCGCCCGCTTATCCAATACGCCATCGACGAGGCGCGTGCGGCCGGTATCGAGGAATTCATCTTCGTCACCTCGCGCGGCAAATCGGCGCTCGAGGATTATTTCGACAACGCCCCCGAACTGGAAAGCGCATTGGCGCAGAAGGGCAAGACCGAAATCCTCGACGAGCTGCAGCAGACCAATATGGACAGCGGCGCGATCGCCTATGTCCGCCAGAACCAGCCGCTGGGTCTGGGCCACGCGGTCTGGTGCGCGCGTCGTCTCGTGCATGACGAAGCCTTCGCCGTGATCCTGACCGACGACGTCATTGCCGCCGACAAGCCCTGTCTGCAGCAGATGATGGAAGCCTATAACGAGACCGGCGGGAACTATGTCGCGGCGATGGAAGTGCCCGCCGACAAGACCGCGTCCTACGGGGTTCTGGATGTCGCCCCGGGCGACGGCCCGCGCCTGCAGGTCAACGGCATGGTCGAAAAGCCCAAGCCCGAGGATGCCCCCTCGAACCTTGCGGTGATCGGTCGCTACATCCTCACCCCGCGCATCATGTGGAACCTCGATGCGCGCAAGGCGGGTGCTGGCGGTGAAATCCAGCTGACCGACGCGATCGCGCAGGAAATCCATGGCGGCAACTCGGTCTATGGCTATCGCTTCGACGGGCAGCGCTACGATTGCGGCTCGAAGGCGGGCTTCCTGCAGGCGACGGTGGCTTTCGGCCTCCAGCGCCCGGATCTGAAGGATGAGTTCGGCGAATATCTCTCCGATCTTTCCGCGATGCGGCAGGCGGCTGAGTAAGCGATGCAGCAACATGTGTTGGTAACGGGTGGTGCGGGCTATATCGGCTCGCACGCCTGCAAAGCGCTGGCCGCGGCGGGCTATGTCCCGGTCTGCTTCGACAATTTCTCCACCGGCTGGAAAGAGGCGGTGAAGTTCGGCCCCGCCGAGGAGGGCGATCTTGCCGATCGTTCCCGCCTCGACGAGGTCTTCGCGAAATATCAGCCGATCGCGGTGATGCATTTCGCG
Organism: Thioclava sediminum; assembly: GCF_002020355.1. Lineage (GTDB taxonomy): Bacteria > Pseudomonadota > Alphaproteobacteria > Rhodobacterales > Rhodobacteraceae > Thioclava > Thioclava sediminum. The sequence goes on along the minus strand of NZ_MPZV01000004.1, from coordinate 224,047 downwards.
GCGCTGAGCCTTGTCGGCGAGTCGATGCAGAACCCGTCGAAATACTGGCGCACCAACGTGAATTGCGCGCTGAATTTGATTGAAGCGGCCGTCGACGCAGGCTGCCGCAACTTCGTCTTCTCCTCGACCTGCGCGACCTATGGCGATCAGGACGGGGTGGTTCTCAACGAGGACACCGAACAGCGCCCGATCAACGCCTATGGCGGCTCGAAACGGGCCATCGAAGACATGCTGCGCGATTTCGGCGCGAGCCACGGGCTGAACTCGGTGATCTTCCGCTATTTCAACGTGGCGGGCGCCGATCCCGATGCTGAGGTCGGCGAGCAGCACATCCCCGAGACGCACCTCATTCCGCTGATGCTGGATGCCATCGCGGGCAAACGCCCGGCGCTCACCGTGTTCGGTTCGGATTACGCGACGCGCGACGGCACTTGCATCCGCGATTACGTCCACGTCTCCGATCTGGTCGATGCCCATGTTCTGGGTCTGAAATGGCTCGAGGACGGTAAACCCTCGCGGGTCTTCTGCCTCGGCTCGGGCAACGGGTTCTCGGTGCGCGAAGTGATCGACGCCTCGCGCGCGGTGACCAATCAAGACGTCCCGATTGTCGAAGGCGACCGTCGTCCCGGCGATGCCGCCGCGCTGGTGTCGGGCTCGAAACGGGCGACCGAGGAGCTTGGCTGGCAGCCGAAACGGTCGGACCTTTCCACCATGATTTCCGATGCATGGCGTTGGCATCAGGCGGCAGAGTATGAATACTGACCCCGAGGTAGGGTCAGGAGAATGAATGCCATCGCGCCATGAGCTTTGGGAGAGCTACAGGCTGCGCCTAAAGCGCAAGCATTTCCTGTGGCGCGCCCTGCGCAAACGGCACCAGCTCGACCCCGTCACCAACCGCACCGGCAAGATAAAGCCCGGCGCGATCCTCGCCTTCGCGGTGATGCGCAACGAGGCGCGGCGACTGCCGTTTTTCCTCAAGCATTACCGCAAGCTCGGCGTGGATCACTTCCTGATCGTCGACAATGGCAGCACGGATGACACCGCCGCGCTGCTGGCCGAGGCGCGCGACGTGTCACTTTGGCAGACGACGGGCAGCTACCGGGCCTCGCGCTTCGGGCTCGATTGGGTGACGTGGCTGATGCTGCGCTACGGGCACGATCACTGGTGCCTGACCGTCGATGCGGATGAGTTGCTGATCTATCCCTATCACGACAGCCGCCCCCTTCCCGCGCTGACCGACTGGCTCGACCGATCGGAGCAATGCAGTTTCCCGGCCATGATGCTCGACCTCTACCCGAAAGGGCCGCTCGGCGCGCAGCGCTACGAGGCGGGGCAGGATCCGCGCAAGATCCTGAGCTGGTTCGACGCCGGGAATTACATGATCACCCAGCAGGCGCAGACCGATGCGCTGTGGATCCAAGGCGGGCCACGGGCGCGGGCGTTTTTCCCCGACAGTCCCCGCCAATCACCGACGCTCTCGAAGATCCCGCTGGTGCGCTGGCACCGGCGATGGGCCTATCTGAACTCGACCCATGCGCTGCTGCCGCGACATCTGAACCAGACCTACGACACGGAGGGCGGCGAGGCGATTTCGGGGCTGCTGCTGCACACGAAGTTTCTCGACGAGATCGTGGACAAGTCGAAGGAGGAGAAATCGCGTGGCGAGCATTTCGGCCAGCCCGCGGAATTCGACCAATATTACGACGCGCTGGCCGCCGATCCGGAGCTTTGGACGCCGCATTCGACGCGGCTCGGCGACTGGCGACAACTGGAGGCGCAGGGGTTGATGTCGCGCGGCGGCTGGATGTGAACGTGTTGACTTGGAGGCAACATTGCTGACGCAAGCGTTAGGCGTGGCCTTCTCAGCCGCGCGCAAACCGGGTAAGTATCGGAAGATATTGATAAGCCGTTGAAAACTTGCCGATTTGAACAGGGCGACCTTTAACGATTTGAGAACTACGCTGCGAGTAGCAAGGGACCAGTGCGGCACGAAATGACCGCGACGTCGGAGAGGGACGGATATTGGGACTGAGAGAGATCGCCAGGCTGCGCCGTAAACGCAGAATTCGGCAGATTCGGGCTTTCCGCAAAAGCCGCGAACTCTCTCTCTATTCCGATCGCACCGGCGACATCCGCCCCGAGGATATCCTCGTCTTCGTCACCGCCCGCAACGAACGCATCCGCCTGCCCTATTTCCTGCGCTACTACCGCGAGATGGGCGTCGGGCACTTCCTGTTCGTCGACAATAGCAGCGACGATGGCAGCGCCGAATATCTCGCCCAGCAGGTGGACTGCTCGGTCTGGCGCACGGAGGCCTCCTACAAGGCGTCGAATTTCGGCATCGACTGGATGAACTGGCTGCTGCGCAAATACGGCACCGGGCATTGGACGCTGACGCTCGATCCGGATGAATTCTTCGTCTACCCGTTCTGCGATACCCGGCCCATTCAGGCGCTGACCGACTGGCTCGACACTTATGGCATCCGGTCTTTCCCGGCGATGCTGCTGGATATGTATCCGAAAGGGCCGATCGACGCGCAGCCCTATCGCGAGGGGCAGAACCCGTTCGATCTGGCCTGCTGGTTCGATGCGGGCAATTACATGATCTCGCCCAATCCCGAGACCAACAATCTGTGGATTCAAGGCGGGCCCCGGGCGCGCATCTTCTTTCCCGACGCGCCCAAGAAAGCCCCCTCGCTCAACAAGATTCCGCTCGTCAAATGGGAGCGCGGTAACGTCTATATCTCGTCGACCCATGCGTTGCTGCCGCGTGGCCTGAATCAGGTCTACGACACGATCGGCGGCGAGATGGTCTCGGGCTGCCTGCTGCATGCGAAGTTCCTCTCGCCCCTCGCTGACAAGGTCGATGAAGAGCTGGAGCGCAAACAGCATTACGCGGGCTCGCGCGAATATCACGCCTATGCCCGCACGATCTCAAAAGAGCCCGATTTGTGGTGCAAATGGTCTGAGAAATATATCAACTGGCGCCAGCTCGAGATCCTCGGGCTGATGTCGAAAGGCAATTGGGCGTGAGGAAACAACGCGCGTGACAGTCGGATTCATCATGATGTGCCACACCGCGCTCGACCGGGCCGCGCAGGTCGCGCGGTTCTGGTCGGAGGGCGGATCGCCCGTGGTGATCCATGTCGATGCTCGCGTGACCGCGCATGACTATAACGGCTTCAAGAAGATGCTCTCCGATCTGGAGAATGTCTCCTTCTCGCGGCGCTACAAATGCGACTGGGGCACGTGGTCGCTGGTGGCGGCGAGCCAAGCTGCGGCCGAGCAGATGCTGGCACTGCATGACGACGTGCGCCACGTCTATCTGGCGTCGGGCTCCTGCCTGCCGCTGCGCCCGCTGCACGAGCTGACCGACTATCTCGACGCGCGTCCCTATACCGATTTCATCGAGAGCGTGACCACCACGGAAGTCGGCTGGACCGTGGGCGGGATCGACATCGAACGCTTCACGTTACGCTTCCCGTTTTCGTGGAAGAAGCAGCGGCGCATGTTCGACCGCTATGTCGAGTTTCAGCGCCGCGTCGGCTTCAAACGGCGCATCCCCGACGGGCTGGTGCCGCATCTGGGCAGCCAATGGTGGTGTCTGACGCGCCAGACCCTGTCGGCCATTCTGGAAGACCCGGATCGCGCGCTTTACGACCGCTATTTCAAGCGCGTCTGGATTCCGGATGAGAGCTATTTCCAGACCCTCGCAAGGCTCTATTCCACCTCGATCGAGAGCCGGTCTCTGACGCTGACGAAGTTCGATTTTCAGGGCAAGCCGCATATCTTCTACGACGATCACCTGCAGCTTCTGCGGCGGTCGGACTGTTTCGTGGCGCGGAAGATCTGGCCCAAGGCGGACAAGCTCTATCGGACCTTCCTCGACAAGAGCCCCGGGCGGTCCGTCATGGCGGAACCGAACCCCGCCAAGATCGACCGGCTGTTTTCCAAGTCGATCGAGCGGCGCACGCGCGGGCGGCCCGGCCTCTACATGCAAAGCCGTTTTCCCAGGAAAGACCACGAGAACGGCAAGACCTCGGCGCCCTATTCGATCTTCCACGGCTTCTCGGATCTCTTCGAGAATTTCGACGGCTGGCTCGCGAAATACGTGGGCGCGCGGGTGCATGGGCATCTCTACGCCCCCGAGCGCGCCGAATTCGCGGGCAATGAGCGGATGTTCAACGGCTGCCTGACCGACGACGCGGCGCTGCGCGACTACAACCCGCGTGCTTTTCTCACAAACCTGATCTGGAACTCGCGTGGCGAACGTCAGTGCTACATGTTCTCGCCGCGCGACAATCAGGCGAATAACTGGTTCACCGCGACCGATCCGAATGCCCAAATCTCGGTCATCACCGGGGCCTGGGCGCTGCCGCTGTCGCGCAAGAACGAGAATTTCGCGACGATCCGGCGCGAGGCCGCGATGCTGCAGAAACGCGAGCTGGAGCATCTGGATATTCTGCGCTCGATGTATGTGAAGGCGCGCGTGCGGATCTGGACCGTCGCGGATTTCATCGAGAACCCGATGGAGCCCCTGCAGACCATCATCGACGAGATCAGCCCCCGCGCCACCCGTCGTCTGACCGAAGCGCCGCAGATGGTCGATCTGTCGGGGTTCAACCAATTCCTGCAAAATCTCAAGAACCAGGGGATGCAGCCACTCGTGATGGGGGATTTCCCGCTCGAGCAAAGCGGGCAGCGCGATGCCGCCACCCGCCGCGGTCGCCCATATCTGGTGAAATAAGACATGCCCAAATTTGACAGTTTCGTCGTCTTTGCCGAGATGCGCACCGGCTCCAATCTGCTGGAAGCTGCGCTGAACGATCTGGACGGCGTGACCTGCCATGGCGAGGCGTTCAATCCGGCGCTGATCGGCTATCCCAACCGCAAGGAGCTGGTGGGCGTTACCAAGGCGCAGCGCGATGACGATCCGCTGGCGCTATGGAACGCAATCCAATCGCAGGACGGGCTGAACGGCTGCCGCTATTTCCACGATCACGACCCGCGGATGCTCGCCGTGTTCGTGAACGATCCGAAATGCGCGAAGATCGTGCTGACCCGCAATCCGATCGAGAGCTATGTCAGCCTGATGATCGCGCGCGCCACGGGCCAGTGGAAGCTGGGCGATGCGAAGCACCGCAAAGCCACGAAGGCGCGCTTCGACGCCGAGGAGTTCGAAGCTCATTTGGAAGGGCTGCAGGACTTTCAGGTGACACTGTTGAACGCGCTGCAGCGCTCGGGGCAGACGGCCTTCTATATCGATTACGAGGATGCGCAGTCGGTCGAGGTGCTCAACGGTCTCGCGAATTGGCTGGGCGTCGCGGGGCGGCTGAAACAGTTGCCCGAGAACCTCAAGGTGCAGAACCCCGAGCCGCTGGAGACGAAGGTCGCGAATTTCCCGGGGATGGAGGCATCGCTGGCGCGGCTCGATCGGTTCAACCTGTCGAAAACCCCGAATTTCGAGCCCCGGCGCGGTCCCGGCGTGCCCGGTTTCATCGCGAGCGAGGCGGGGCTGCTGTATATGCCGCTTCGACCCGCGATGGATGCGCCGATCCGCGACTGGCTGGCGGCGACCGGCGAACTGGTCGAAGGGTTCAGCCAGAAGACCCTGCGCCAGTGGAAACGTCGCCATCACGGCCATCGCAGCTTCACCGTGCTGCGCCACCCGCTGATGCGCGCGCATCTGGCGTTCAACGCGGTGCTCAACTGGGACAACATGGACGAGACCCGCGCCGTCCTGCGTCAAAGCTACAAGCTGCCGATCCCGAAGGAGGGGCAGAGCATCGCGCAAGGCGACTATGCCGAGGCGCTGATCGCTTTCCTGGGCTGGCTCAAATCCAATCTCGCGAACCAGACGAGCCTGCCGGTGAATACGCTTTGGGCCACGCAATCCGCGGCGCTTCAGGGGATCGGCCAGTTCGCTCTGCCCGACCTTCTGGTGCGCGAGGAGCGGATGGCGGAGGACTTCGCCTATCTCGCCAGCATGGCCGGTGTGGAGGCGCCTGCCTTCGCGCCCGGCGAGACCGACACCGCGCCGATCAAGCTCGCCGATATCTGGACGCCTGACCTCGAAGCCGCCGCGCGCGAGACCTATACGCGCGACATGATGCAGTTCGGCTTCGGCAACTGGCGCGACTGAGCCTACCCCACGAAAAAAGCGCGCCGGGCGGACCGACGCGCTTTTTCGATTTTCATTCGAGACCGGTTCAGGCCGCCTGACGGCTCTGAGCCTCCGTCAGCACTGCGTGCAGCGTCGACGGATCGGTATTCGCCCGCAGCTTCTCGCAGGTTTCCGGATCGCGCATCGTGCGCGACACGAGGGCCAGCGCCTTGAGATGCTCGACCCCGGAATCCTTCGGCGCGAAGAGCGCGAAGACCAGATCGACCGGCAGCCGGTCCACCGCGTCGAAATCGAGCGGCTTTTCCAGACGCAGGAAGACACCCACGACTTCGCTCAGCCCGTCGAGCCGCGCATGCGGAAGCGCAACGCCGTGGCCGACACCGGTCGGCCCGAGGCTTTCACGCTCCTGCAGCGCATCGACAGTCTCCGCGGCGTCGATCTTGTAGCACGCCGCCGCGATGTCACCGAGATCCTGAAACAGGCGTTTCTTGCTCGTGACATTCGACAGCACTTTGACCGCGCCTGGCACGAGAAGTTTAGATAGGTCCATGAACTCGTCTACTCCGCGCCCGTTCCGGGCCGCTCATTTGCTGTTGCGCGGGTCGATCCAGCCGACATTGCCGTCTTCACGCCGATGAACGACGTTGACCCCGCCATGTTTTTCGTTGCGGAAGACGAGTAGCGACGCATCAGACAGCTCCATCTGCATGACCGCTTCACCGACCGAGAGAGTGGGAACCTTGGTTTCCATCTCGGCTACGATCATCGGAGCACCTTCGTGCGTCTCGCCGGTATCGTCATCCTCTTCCGAGGCGAGCACATACAGACCTGCAGCTTCGAATTCAACTGGTTCAGCACGGTCACGGTGATGATCTTTCAATCTGCGCTTGTGACGCCGCAGTTGCTTGTCCATCTTTTCGCGCGCCGCATCGAAGGCCGCATAGATTTCCGTGGCATGACCCTTGGCCGAAGCGGTGAGCCCGGTCGACAGGTGCACCGTCGCCTCGCAAATAAACTCATGCGCATCGCGCGAGAAGGTGATCTGCGCGTCGGTGGGACGCTGCATGTATTTCTCGGCGACCTCGCCCAACTCCGACTTGACGTGAGATTGCAGGGCCTCTCCGACATCGATTTGTTTGCCGGTGATTTGGTAACGCATGGATTTCCTCCTTCACGCATTGGGCCAGTGACCCCAGCCTTTGGGCTGAGGTGTTTCGGGCCGGTTAATCTCTTGAAAAGTCGCGTTGAGTCTGAATTCGCCCGGGCCCTCTTTCGGGGACCTTCCGCGCGCCGGACCCCTCTCGGGGGCCGCAAGCGCGCCCGGGGAGTGGGGGCGAACATTACGCATCTCTTATGTATTTGGGGATGGATCGTGGGGGGTGTCAACGGGTCTCCCTCGCTGCAGTGCAAAACTGCCGGTAGGCGGAGGCGCCCGGCAGGGATCCGCGGATCACGATCAGAGGATGCGGAAGTGCTGGCCGAGATAGACGCGGCGCACGTTTTCGTCCTGCACAACCTCTTCCGCGGTGCCTGACATCAGCACCGTCCCGTCGTGCAGAATGTAGGCACGATCCACGATCTCGAGCGTTTCGCGCACATTGTGATCGGTGATCAAAACCCCGATACCCCGATCTTTCAGCTGTGCGACGAGCGCGCGAATCTCCGACACGGCGATCGGATCGACGCCAGCGAAGGGTTCGTCCAGCAACAGATATTTCGGATCGGCGGCCAGACAGCGTGCGATTTCGCAGCGCCGGCGTTCGCCCCCCGACAGCGCCAAAGCGGGCGCGTGACGCAAATGGCCGATCGAGAAATCGCCCAGAAGTTCTTCCAGACGCTCGCGACGGGTGTGCGGATCGGACTCCGCGACTTCGAGCACCGCCATGATGTTGTCTTCGACCGAAAGCCCGCGGAAAATCGAGGCTTCCTGCGGCAGATAACCGATCCCGAGCCGCGCGCGGCGATACATCGGCAGGCCCGTCACATCGCGCCCGTCGATCAGAACCTCGCCCGCATCGGGGCGGATCAGACCGGCGATATTATAAAAACAGGTGGTTTTGCCCGACCCGTTCGGCCCGAGAAGCGCCACGACCTCACCGCGCGACAGGTCGAGCGAGACGTCGCGAATCACGGGGCGGCGCTTGTAGCTCTTGCGCAGCCCCCGGACCTGCAAACCGCCCTGGCCCGCGACCGGGGCCAGCCCGGCGTCGCTTTTGACGGCATCCTCGGCCATCACTTGCTCCCGGCGGGCTTCAGAAGCGTGCGCACACGCCCGTCCATCGTGCCGGCGCCGGTGCTCAGGTCGACATTGAGCTTGTTGCCGGACATCACGTTGTCGCCTTGGGTCAGCAGCACCTTGCCGGTCATCACGACGGTGCCCGCCTTCACGTCATAGACGGCTTCCTCGGCCTCCGCCGCCTCGGTGGGCGAAACCAGCGTGACGCCGCCCGTCGCGTGCAGCTTCGTGATCTCGGAGCGCTTGTCGCTGGCGTAGAACACCTCAAGCTCGGCGGCTTTCATGTGCATGTCGCCCTGCGTGACCTCCACATTGCCGGAGAACACCGCCTGCCCGCTTTCCTGATTGACGTTGAGCGAGTCGGCCGTGACTTCGACCGGGGCGGTCTTGTCGGCGCGCAGCCCGCCGAAATCGACGCTTTGCGCCATCACGAGAACCGGGAACGAAACCGCCATCGCACAGGCGGTGAAAAAACGCGCTCGAAACATCCACACCCTCATTGTTGCGGCTGATATACCAGCTTCACACCCTGTTTGAAAACAAGATCGTGACTGCTGCCATCCGCCGTCGGGACCATCTGCATATAGCCCGCATCGAGCGTTCCGAAAGGGGACGTCCCATGGATCGGGCCGGGCGAGGTCAGGATACTGCTATCGGTCTGCAACTCGACCTTGTCGGAGTTCACCCGGTAGCCATCGGAGGTCTGCATCGCGACCTTGCCGGTCAGGTCGATCCGGTTCGAATTGGGCTGGAATAGACCCTCATTCGCGCTCAAATCGGTCACATGGCCATCGGGTGCGGTCAGCTTCGCCGCGACCTGATCGGCACTCGCACCCTGATCCTGCGAGGGCTGGGTGCGGGCCTGCGCGGCCGTCACCGACAGCGTCGCGCCGGTATCGGTCACGCCGGAATATTCGGGCCGGGTGACCGCATTTTCGCGCGCGAGTTTCTCGACATCGACCTTGGCATAGGGAATCGCGGCGCTCGGATCGATCCGGCGCGAGACGAGAAAGATCGTCGACAACAGCGCCAGCGCGAGCAGCGGCAGGACGATCTTCGCCCAGTTCACCAGTCGCGTATGGCTGTTGTCGTACATCATCAGACGATCCCGGCCCTCAGGCAGTCGTGGATCTGCAGGAAGCCCACGGGTTTCTCATCTTCGACCACGAAAAGCGCGGTGATCTTTCGCTCGTTCATCTGCGCCACGGCAGCCTCGGCCAGCTGCCCGGGCGCGATGGTGCGCGGATTGGCGGTCATCACCTCGGAGACCTTATGCTCCAGCAGCCCCTGCATGTGGCGCCGCAAATCGCCGTCGGTGACGATCCCGGTCAGGCGGCCCGCGTCATCGGTGACGCCGACGACGCCAAAGCCCTTCTGGCTCATCATCAAGAGCGCATCGGGCATCGGCGTGTCTTCCGCCACCAGCGGCATATCGCGATGCATCAGATCGGAAACCTTTGACAGACGCGCGCCCAGCTTGCCGCCCGGATGGAAGGTGCGGAAATGCTCGGCGGTGAATTCGCGATGCTCCATCAGCGCGACGGCCAACGCGTCACCGAGTGCGAGCGTCATCGTCGTAGATGTAGTGGGCACCACGCCCGTCCCGCAGGCTTCCTCGGCCTTGGGCAGCACCAGCGCCAGATCGGCCTGCCGCAGCAGCGTCGAGTCCGGGCGGCTCGCGACACCGATCAGCGGGATCTGAAAGCGCCGTGTATGGGCGATCAGGTCGGCCAGCTCCGGCGTCTCCCCGGAATTCGACAGCACCAGCGCCAGGTCGTGCCGGGTGACCATGCCCAGATCGCCGTGGCTCGCCTCCGCCGGATGCACGAAATGCGCAGGCGTCCCGGTGGAGGCCAGCGTCGCCGCGATCTTGCGCCCGATATGGCCCGATTTCCCCATGCCGGAGACGATCACGCGCCCCTCGGTCTTGAGGATCATCGCCACCGCGCGCGAAAACTCGCCATCGAGGCTCGCCGCCAAGGCTTCCAGCCCGGCGACCTCGATGCCGATCACGCGGCGGGCGACGTCGGAATAATCAGTGGTGGAAGATGTCATTGGGTTCATCCCAGCCCAGCAGGTCGAGCTTCGCACGCGTCGGCAGGAAATCGAAACAGGCCTGCGCCAGCCCGAGCCGGTTCTCGCGCTCCAGCCGTGCCACGAGTTCGGCTTTGATCTGGTGCAGGTAGAGTACGTCCGAAGCCGCATATTCCATCTGCGCGTCGGTCAGCTCCGCCGCGCCCCAGTCCGAGCTTTGCTGCTGCTTGGAAATGTCGACGCCGACAAGCTCCTGCACCAGCACCTTCAGCCCGTGGCGATCGGTGAAGGTCCGCACCATCTTCGAGGCGATCTTGGTGCAGAAGACCGGCTTCGTCTCCACCCCGAACGCATTAAAAAGCGCGGCGACGTCGAAGCGCGCGAAGTGGAACAGCTTCTCCACCGAGGGATCGGCCAGCATGCGGCACAGGTTTGGCGCTTCGGTCTGACCTTGGGCGATCTTCACCAGATGCGCGTCGCCGTCGCCCGCCGAAAGCTGCACGAGGCAGAGCCGGTCGCGGCGCGGGTCGAGGCCCATCGTCTCGGAGTCGATGGCTACGACGGGACCGAGATCGAGCCCGTCGGGAAGGTCGTTTTGATGCAGGTGGATTGCCACGGCGTGTCCTTCTTTAACGTCTTGCCGGGCATATAAGCCTTTTGCCGCGTTCTTGCCAACGCGAGATGGCAAAACCCGGCTTAGGTGTCGCTTGTGCTCAGCAGTTCAGCTCTCGCGCGCGGGCGTGGCGCCGCTGGGTTCGTCGTCATCTCTCAGCGGCTTCCAGGTAATCACCCGATAGGCGTAGAGCAGGACGAGCACCACGATCACGCCGGTCGAGACCGGGTTCACCCAGCTTGCGACTTCGCTGTACTGCTTCCCGAGCAGATAGCCCGCGACGGTCAGCAAGGCGGTCCAGAGCGCGCTGCCCAGCGTCGTGTAGGCAAGGAACGGGACGAAGGGCATCCGCGCCATGCCCGCCGGCACCGAGATCAGCGTGCGGACGCCGGGAAGCATGCGCCCGAAGAACACGCCCACCCAGCCGTGCTTGTCGAACCATTTCTTGGTCCGGGTAATGTCGCGCGGGGTGATGCCGATCCAGCGGCCATGGCGGCTCGACAGGTGGCACAGGCGCTTGATCCCGATCTTGAGGCCGATCCAGTACCAAAGGAGCGCGCCCAGCACCGAACCGATAGTGCCCGCAACGATCAACAATGTGAGCGAGAATTTCCCCTGCGCCGCCATGTAGCCTGCGAGTGGCATGATCAGTTCGGACGGGATCGGCGGAAACACGTTCTCCAGCAGCATCAGCCCCGCGATACCGAAATAGCCGAAGGATGCGATGACGCCGGTGATCCAGTTGAACATGATGTCTCCTTTGGCGCCTCAAGCCGGAACGGCGCGCTGGGTTCGGTTATATTGGACGACAGGTCTCGCAAAGCCTCATTCGGCAGCCTCGTGCGGAGCGTCGGCCTGGCGTTCCTTCTCGCTTTGTCGCTGGCGACGCCGCAGCTGCTGTAGCTCTGCGCCACGCTCGCGGCGTTGGCCGTCTTCACTGGTGAGGAAAGCGCGCGCTTCCTGCTCCAGCATTTCCTTCAGCCGCGCCGCCAATTCGCGACGTTTGCGGAAACTGCGCAACTGCACCGTCGAAGAGGTCTGCGGCAAGAAGCGCTGATGCTCCCCGGCGTGATAGACATCGAAACAGAGCCGCCCGGCGGTCAGGATATTGTCGCGACTGCCCTCTGCCAGCACGGTGAAAATCACCGTTTCCACCCGTTTTGCGTCTTCGGGCAGGTCGGAGAATTCCAGCGCGACGTCCACAAGATCGGAAATGCGACCGAGATCGCGATATGCTGCGGTTTTCAGCGGGCCCTTGATCGACTCGTTGGGGCTGGACTCCGCGAATGGCGCAAAGCCCCCGGAATCGCTGGCGATCGAGTGATAGGTTTTCCCGTCGATCACGAGATCGGCCAGAAGGGCTTTCACGAAAATCGGCTCGGCACCCATATTGCCGAGCATCAGATGCCCGCGCTCATGGCCGCCCGCGACACGGGTGAGCAGCAGTTTCGAGCGACGCTCCCGCCGGAAATTCTGCAGCAGAAGTTGCAGATAGATAATCCAGACGAGCGCGGTGACGATCTGCACCGCGATACTCACCACCTGATTATGATCGACGAGCCACTCCATTTTCATCCTTCTGCTACGGTCGCGTGTAAGCTTTCATCGGCAACGCGGCAGAAGGGGCTCCGGGTCCGAAACCCGGAGAAAAGAAGGGCGCAGGGCTTGTTTCGCGTCGTCAGTCGGCCAGAACGAGCAGATCGCGGCTTGCGACGCTGACCTCGGCCTCGGTGCCGACCTTGGGCGGCGGATTGCCGGGACGGTTGAACGTGTCGAGCGCGATAAGCTGCCCTTCCACTTCCATTCTCACCCGCAGAATCGAGCCGAGGAAATGCGTCTCGACGATCCGCCCCGTGAACACTGTGTCATTGCCCTCGCGGCGGCCCAGCGCCAGAACTTCGGGCCGCGCGGCCAGCGTGACCGGAGTGCCTTGGCCCGCGGTGACCGGTTCGGACAGGATCACCTCGGTGCTGCCGACGCGCAGAGCGCCGCGTTCCGGATCGGCCACTTCGGCCTCGAGCGCGTTCAGCGTGCCCACGAATTGCGCGACGAAGCGGGTCTTCGGCTGGTTGTAGATCTCGAAAGGCGCGCCGATCTGCTCGGCCACACCGCCATTCATCACCACCACCCGATCCGAGATCGACAGCGCCTCTTCCTGATCGTGCGTCACGAAGATCGTGGTGATGCCGAGGCGGCGCTGAATGTCGCGGATCTCTTCGCGCAAGGAGACGCGGATCTTCGCATCAAGCGCGGAAAGCGGCTCGTCGAGCAGCAGCACGCGCGGCTGAATGGCGAGCGCGCGGGCCAGCGCCACCCGCTGCTGTTGCCCACCCGACAGCTGGAACGGGTAGCGGTTGCCCAGATCGGGCAGGCCGATCAGCTCCAGCATCTCGGTCACACGGGCTTTGATCTCGGCGCGCGGACGTTTCGCCACGCGCAGCCCGAAGCCCACGTTCTGCGCGACCGTCAGGTTGGGAAACAGCGCGTAGGCCTGGAACACCATGCCGATATTGCGCTGGTTCGCCCCCAGATGCGTGACGTCCTGCCCACCGATGCGGATCGCGCCGCCCGAAGGGCTCTCGAAGCCTGCCACCATCCGCAGCACGGTCGTCTTGCCGCAGCCCGACGGGCCGAGCAGCGAGATAAATTCGCCCTCTTCGATGGAGAGGTTGAAATCCTTCACCACGCGGTTCGCGCCGAAGGATTTTTCCAGATGTTCGATCTCGAGAGAGGCCATGGGTTACCGCTTTGCGTTCGTATGTTTGGAAAACCGGGTGACGAGTTGGATCAGCCCCATGCAGATCCAGGTGATCGAGAAGGCGATCACCGCAAGCGCGGCGGGCTCGTAAGCCTTGTTCGCGCCGGTCAGCTGCATATAGGGGCCGAATGCTGGCCGGTTGAGGAGCGAGGCGAGGACGAACTCGCCGATGACGATGGCGAAGGTGATGAAGGCGCCCGAGAGCACCGCTACCAGCACGTTCGGCAGGATGACGCGGGCGAGGATCGTGCTCCACCCGGCGCCGAGGCTTTGCGCGGCTTCGGTCAGCGTGCCGACATCGATGGTGCGCAGCCCGGTATCGACCGCGCGATACATGTAAGGCAGCGAGAGCGTGGCATAGCCCAGCATCAGCAGGAGGTTGGTGCCCGTCGTCGTGCCGGTCAGCGGCAGGATCGACGAGGTGTTATAGAGCCGGATATAGCCGAAGACGATCACGATCGGCGGGATCACCAGCGGCAGGAGCGTGATGAACTCCACCACCGGGCGCCAATGCGGCAGCTTGAGACGCACCCAATAGGCGGTCGGCACCACGATCAGCGCGCCCACGAGGATCGTAAAGATCGCCATCACGACGGAGTAGCTGAAGGTTTCGCGGAATTGCGGATCGGCGAGCACCGAGCGGTAAGCGTCGAGCGAATAGACCCCGCGCCGCGCGCGCAGCGAGAATTCCAGCGTGCCGAGCAGCGGCAGCGCGAAATAAAGCGCCCCGAACGCCAGTGCGAGCCAGGACCAGAGTTTCTTGGATTTCATCGCATCCACCTTTCCGAGCGTACGCGGAGCCAGACATAGGCGAGGTTGGCGAGGCCGGTGATGACGATCATCCCGAAGGCCAGCGCGTAGCCCAGATGCGGGTCCTGCAGCACATCGCCGCGGATTTGCGCGTAAAGCATGATTGGCACGATCGACATCGACGAGCCGGTGAGCGCATAGGCCGTCGCCACCGCGCCGAAGCTATTGGCGAACAGCAGCGCCAGCGTGCCCAGCAGAGAGGGCCAGAGGATCGGCAGCGCGACAATGCGCCAATACTGGAAGCCGGTCGCACCGAGGATGCTCGCCGCCTCTTTCCATTCGCGCTTCAGACCGTCCAGCGCCGGGGTGATGATCAGCACCATCAGCGGGATCTGGAAGAACAGATAGGTCAGCGTCAGGCCGAAGAAGCTGAGAAGGTTGAAGCCGTGGCTGTAGATGTTGAAGCCGAACCACGACTTCAGCAGCACGGTCACGAGACCCAGACGTCCCAGCGTCGCGAGGAAGGCGAAGGCCAGTGGCACGCCTGCGAAGTTCGAGGCCACGCCCGAGAAGGTCATCACCGGACCGCGAAGCCAGTTCGGCAGGCCGCCCAGCGTGACGGCGGCGGCCAGCGCGAAGCCGATCAGGCAGCCTACAAGCGCAGTGGCGAGGCTGATCTTGATCGAGATCCAGTAGCTCGCGAGGATCGTCGGTTGAAACAGGTTCACGAGGTTCGACAGCGTGAAGCCCCCGTCGCTCGTCCTAAACGCGCCCACCACGATATACATCGTCGGTGCGATCAGGAACAAAAGCGCGAAGAGCGTGAAGGGAACCATCCCCACCCAAGTCAGCGGCAGCTTGCGGCTTTGCATCGGGCCTCGCTTTGCAGAATTTTCAATAAAGTCGCCCCGCGCGATCAGGCGCGGGGCGTGTGCTTATGCGGGTTCGGTTACTGGACGTTCGCGCCGACGACGCTATCCCAGCCGCCGGTCACGACTTCCTTGTTCGCAGCCTGCGCGTCGAGCGACGGGAAGACCGCCTTGGCGTAGCCCTCGGCGGGCGGCATCGCGTCGAGCATCTTCTGCGGAACCTTGCCGTTGGCCGACAGGTCGTTGAAGCGGATCGGGTGGCAATAGCCTTCGAGCCAGCCGAGCTGACCTTCGTCCGAATAGAGGTATTCCATCCAGAGTTTGGCTGCGTTCGGGTGCGGCGCGTAGGCCGAGATCGCCTGAACGTAGACGCCGGCGACGACGCCCGATTTCGGCACGACGACGTCGACCGGCGGGTTGCCGTTCAGCGTGTCGCGACCGGCCAGAGCGTTATAGTCCCACTCGACGACGATCGGGGTCGCGCCCTGAGCGAGCGTCCCGGTCTTGCCGATGACGGGCACGAAGTTGCCGTTCTTGTTCATCTCGGCGAAGTATTTCAGACCGGCTTCGCCCGAGGCTTTGCCCGGCTCGCCGCCTGCTGCGACGCCCGCGGCCAGAACGCCGAGGATCGCCTGGTTCGAGGCGCGCGGATCGCCCGCCAGAGCCACCGAGTTCGCGTATTCCGGCTTGAGCAGGTCCGACCAGTCCTGCGGCACGTTGTCGACGATGTCTTTGTTCACCGCGAACGACAGCACGCCGTAGTAGTCGCCATACCAGTAGCCTTCGGCATCCTTGGCGCTGTCCGGGATCGTGTCCCAGGTCGAGACCTTGTAGGGCTGGATCAGACCCTCGTCCTTGGCCGCCGGGCCGAAGGAAAGGCCCACGTCGATCACGTCGGGCGCCTGCGGACCCTTGTTGTCCTTGTTGGCGCGGATCGCTTCGAGTTCATCGGCCGAGCCCGCATCGGGGTTCAGCTCGTTCACGGTGATCCCGGGATACTTCTTCTTGAAGCCGTCGATCACGCCCGCGTAGTTGCACCACGAATGCGGCAGCGCGATCGTGGTCAGACTGCCTTCTTCTTTCGCAGCAGCGTAGAGGTCATCCATGCTGTCGGCGAAGCTGACGCCGGTGCTGGCAGCAAGGGCCATGGCGCTGGCCGCTGCAAGGTAACGGAACTTGAAGGTCATTTTCAGGTCTCTCCCCGTTGATGGAGGGCGGTGCCGCCTCATGCGGTCCTGTCTCCCCCGAGCTAATGTCTTTCGACGGTTGTGCCGTCCGGTTGGCTCCGGCATCGGCGACCCTTTATGCGGGCGTTGTAACAGATTTTTGGCAGTACAGATGTTGAAGCAAAATTCCTCATCAACACTAGTTACAGACGCGTGAGCCGCGCCAACGAGCGAGGGCGCAGCCCCCGCTCGCGCCGATGTCAAAGGCACGCCTCGTAAAGCGCGCGGGTATTCTCGGCCGTCATCTCGACCGGGTTGCCGCCACAGGACGGATCTTCCAGCGCCATCTCGACCAGCATGTCGAGATCTTCGCGCTTCACGCCCATCTCGGTCAGGTTCGCCGGGATGGACAATTCGGTCCGCAGGCTCTCGATCCGGGCCTTGAAGCCCTCGAAGCCGCCCGCGATGGCCAGATACGCCGCCGCGCGGTTGATCCGCTCCTCGATGGTGGCGCGGTTGAAGTCGAGCACCATCGGCATCACGCAGGCATTGGTGGTGCCGTGATGGGTGCCGTAGACCGCGCCGACCGGGTGGCTCAGCGAGTGGATCGCGCCGAGGCCCTTCTGGAAGGCCACCGCCCCCATCGCCGCAGCCGACATCATGTTCGCGCGGGCTTCCAGATCGTCCGGCGTCGTATAGGCACGCGGCAGGTTCTCGAAGACGAGCCGCATCCCTTCGAGCGCGATACCCTGGCTCATCGGGTGGTAATGCGGGCTACAGAACGCCTCGAGGCAATGCGCCAGCGCGTCCATCCCGGTGCCCGCCGTGATGAAGGGCGGCATGCCGACCGTCAGCTCCGGATCGCAGATCGTGATCGCAGGCATCAGTTTCGGGTGGAAGATGATCTTCTTCTTGTGAGTCTCGGAATTGGTCAGAACGCCTGCGCGGCCCACTTCCGAGCCGGTCCCGGCCGTCGTCGGCACCGCGATGATCGGCGCGATGGCGTCACCATTCGCCCGCGTCCACCAGTCGCCGATATCTTCCAGATCCCAGACGCTCAGCGAAGCGTCCTGCCCCGCCATCAGCGCGATCATCTTGCCCAGATCGAGCGCGGAGCCGCCGCCGAAGCAGATCACGCCGTCATGGCCACCCGCCTTATAGACCTCGATCCCGGCGGCCATGTTGCCCTCGTTCGGGTTCGGATCAACCTCGGAGAACACAGCGCGGCCAAGACCCGCCGCATCCAGCACGTCGAGCGCCCCGGCGGTGATCGGCAGTGCGGCCAGCGCCTTGTCGGTCACCAGAAGCGGCTTCGCGATACCCACGGATTTGCAGTGATCGGCCAGTTCCGAAATCCGGCCGGGGCCGAATTTGATCGTGGTCGGATAGGACCAGTTTGCGGTGGGGGCAGTCATTTCGTCACCTTCTTGAGATGGTAGGATTTCGGACGCGTCAGCGCGTGGTAGCCCAGCACCGAGAGCGAGCCGCCACGGCCCGTTTCCTTGCAGCCGGTCCAGCACAGCGCCGGGTCGAGATAGTCGCAGCGGTTCATGAAGACGGTGCCGGTCTGCAGCCGCTTGCCCATCGCCTCGGCGCGGGCGGGATCGGCGGTCCAGATCGAGCAGGTCAGCCCGTAATCGCAATCGTTCATCGCGGCGATGGCTTCCTCGTCATCCTTCACCGGCATGATGCCGACGACGGGACCGAAGCTTTCCTCGCGCATCACGCGCATCTCGTGGTTCACGTCGACGAGGATCTGCGGCGCGAGATAGGCGCCACCGTCGTCTGCCGGGAACAGCTCGGGGTCGAGCAGCGGCTTGGCGCCATCGGTGATCGCATCCTCGATCTGGCCGCGCACCACTTCGGCGAAGCGCTTGTTGGCCATCGGGCCGAGGGTCGTCTCCGGTTCGAACGGATTGCCGAGGGTCAGCTTGCTCGCCCAGGCTGCGGCCTTTTCGACGAACGCATCGTAGAGGCTGGCATGGACGTAGATCCGCTCGATCCCGCAGCAGCACTGGCCCGCGTTGAACAGCGCGCCATCCATCAGCCCGTCGACCGCCGCATCCAGATCGGCATCCGCGGCCACATAGCCCGGATCCTTGCCGCCCAGTTCTAGGCCCAGCCCGGTGAAGGTGCCCGCCAGCGCGCGCTCCACCGCGCGGCCGCCCCCGACCGAGCCAGTGAAGTTGACGAAATCGAACGCCTTCGCGCCCATCAGCTCTTCCGAGGTCTCGTGCGTGAGGTAGACGTTCTGGAACACGTCCTGCGGCACGCCCGCCGCGTGGAAGGCTTCGGCGATACGCTCGCCCACCAGCATGGTCTGGGTCGCGTGCTTCAACATCACCGTGTTACCCGCGATCAGCGCCGGAACCAGCGAGTTGATCACCGTCATATAGGGGTAGTTCCACGGCGCGATGATGAAGACGACGCCGACCGGTTCGCGCGCGATCTGGCGCAGGAAGCTGTCGCTCTGCTCGACCACCATCGGGGCGAGCGCCTCTTCAGCGATCGAGGCCATGTAGCCCGCGCGCTCGTTCATGCCGCCGAATTCGCCGCCATAGCGGGTCGGGCGGCCCATCTGCCACGCAAGCTCCTCGACCACGAGATCCTTCATCTCGTTGAGCTTGGCGATGCCCGCCTCGACGAGCGCGATACGCTCCGACAGCGGGCGTTCGGCCCATGCGGGCTGCGCGGCGCGAAGGCTCGCGGCCAGCGCCTGCGCGTCGGAGGCGCTCAGCGCCTCGCGTTCGGCATAGACCTGCCCGTCGACGGGCGAGATACATTTCAGGGTCTTGGTCATCATGTCTCCTTGCGGGGTGTAGGGCCCCGCGGGTCTGTCAAAACTCAGGCGCGTTCGAAACCGCGCATCCGCTCCCAGTCGGTCACAACTCGGTTCTGTTCTTCGATTTCCCAGCGAGCGGCGCGCACGTAATGGGCCATCACGTCCTCACCGAAGGCGGATTTGAGCATGTCCGAACCTTCGAGAGCGCCCAGCGCCTCGGTCAGGGATTTCGGCACCTCGGTCACTTCGCCCGCCTTGTAGATGTCGCCCGCGGCTTCCGGCCTCGGGTCCATCTCACCCTCGATCCCGGCCAGCCCCGCCGCGAGAAGCGACGCGCAGGCCAGATAGGGGTTCAGGTCGGCCCCGCCGATGCGGCACTCGACGCGAATTCCTTTCGTGCCCTCGCCGCAGATGCGGAAGCCCGCCGTGCGGTTGTCGAGCGACCAGACCGCTTTCGTCGGCGCGAAAAGCCCCTCGCAGAAGCGCTTGTAGCTGTTGGTATACGGCGCGAGGAAATAGGTGATCTCGCGCGCATGGGTCAGCTGCCCGGCAAGGAATTGGTGCATCAACTCGGACATGCCGTTCGGCGCGTCCTTGTCGAAGAAGGCCGGTTTGCCGCCCTTCCAGAGCGACTGGTGAACGTGGCTCGACGAGCCCGCCTTGTCGGTGTGGTATTTCGCCATGAAGGTCGCCGAGAGCCCGTGGGACTGGGCGACTTCCTTGGCGCATTGCTTGACCAGCACATGCATGTCGGCGGTCTGAAGCCCGCCCGCATATTTCACGTTCAGCTCTTCCTGACCGCATTCGGCCTCGCCCTTGGAGCATTCGACCGGCACGCCCGCCGCATAAAGCGCGTTGCGCATCGCCCGCATCGCCGGTTCGGCGCGCGAATTGCCCATCAGCGAATAGTCGACATTGTAGCGCGCGACCGGGGTCGGATCGGGATAACCCGCATCAAAGAGCTGCGGATAGCTTTCCTCGAACAGGAAGAACTCCAGCTCGGTCGCCATCATCACGTCAAAGCCCATGTCCTTGGCGCGCTTGAGCTGCGATTTCAGCATCTGGCGCGGCGCATGGGGGATCGGCTCGTGTCTGTGATGATCGAGCAGATCGCAGATCACCAGCGCCGTGCCCGGAACCCACGGGATCAGCCGCAGCGTCTCCATGTCGGGCTTCATCACGTAATCGCCGTAGCCGCGCTCCCAGCTGGACGCGTCATAGCCCGGCACCGTGACCATCTCCATGTCGGTCGCCAGCAGGTAGTTGCAGCAATGGGTCTCTTCCCATGCGCTGTCGATGAAATGCGCCGCGTGGAACCGCTTGCCCTGAAGCCGTCCCTGCATATCCACAAGGGCTGCGATGACCGTATCGACCTCGCCTGCATTGACCGATTTCTTGAGCGCGTCGAACGATAATTTACGCGACATGAGTTCCTCCGGGATCAAGATCACCGCGCGAGATTGCCGCGCGGTGCGGGGCCCCACAAGAGGGCAAATGTTGCGTCGTAGGGGCAGCGTTTCCGCCGCCCCCGCTCTGCTTAGCCGCAGCGATAGGGCGGGCCTGCCTTCGCCATCGTCGCGTTGTATTTCTTGAAGATGTCGACGACCTTGGCCTTCAACTCGCTCTCGGCCGCGATCTCGTCCCAGAACTTGTGGGCGGCGTCTTCGACCTTCTGCCATTCGGCGTCCGGAATGGTCGTCAGCTCCATATCGGTGCCTTCGACGCGCAGCTTCGCCTCGCCCGACCAGTACCAGTACTGGCGGTGGTAATGCGATTGATCGAAGCAGGTCTTCATCAGCGTCTTCAGACGATCCGGCACCTCGTTCCAACGATCCATGTTGGCGAAGAAGTGGCCGATCCATGCGCCCGAGATGTTGTTGGTCAGGAAATAGGGCGCGTTCTTGCCCCAGCCCGAGGTGTAATCCTCGGTGATGCCCGACCATGCGACGCCGTCCAGCTCGCCCGTCTGCAGCGCGACTTCCACGTCTTCCCACGGGATCGTCACCGGCACGACGCCGAACTGCGCGAGGAAGCGCCCGGCGGTCGGGAAGGTGAAGACCCGTTTGCCGTTCAGATCGTCGAGCGACTTCACCGGCTCTTTCATGGCGAAGTTACACGGGTCCCACGAGCCCGCCGAGATGTGCTTCACGCCGACGGCCGAATACTGCTCGTCCCAGATCTCGTTGAGACCCCATTCGTTGAACAGCGTCGGCACATCGAGCGAGTAGCGCAGGCCGAAGGGGAAATAGCCGCCGAAGACGGTGACTTCGGTGGGCGAGGCCATCGAGTCATCGTCGGATTGCACGGCGTCGATCGTGCCCGACTGCATCGCGCGGAACAGCTCGGAGGTCGGCACCAGCTGGTCGGCGTAGTAAAGTTCGATCTCCATCTCGCCATCGGCGATTTCGTTGAAGGTCTTGATGCAATTGTCCACGACCTGTTCGGCCAGCGCAGGTCCGGCATAGGTCTGCATACGCCACTTGATCGGCGTGGTCTGCGCGACGGCCGGGGCCGCAAGGCCCGCCGCAGCCGCACCCACCGCACCGGTGGTGAGGAACTGTCTTCTTGTCGTCATCACTCTCTCCTTGTTGGTTGATCCCGGTTTTTCCGGGTTATGGTTATCTTCCAAGCACCGCATGCGGCAGCCAGAGCGCCAGCTGCGGAAAGATCATCACGAGGATCAGCGTCAGGACCATCACGCCCACGAAGGGGATCACCGAGGCGTAGATCACCGGCAGGGTGAATTCCTTGGGCGCCATCGCCTTCATCAGGAACAGATTATAACCGAAGGGCGGCGTGAGATAGGCAACCTGACAGGTGATGGTATAAAGGACACCGTACCAGATCATGTCGAAGCCCAGATGCCGGGCGAGCGAGACATAGACGGGCGCCACGATCACCAGCATCGCCGTGTCGTCGAGGAACATCCCCATCACGAGGAAGCTCAGCTGCATCAGGATCAGGATCTGCCACGGGCCAAGACCGAGACTTTCGGTGAAGAAGTCTTCGATCGCGCGGCCCGCGCCGAGACCGTCGAACACCGCCCCGAAGGAGAGCGCCGCGGTGATGATCAGCATAAACATGACGGTGATCTTGAGCGTGTTCTCGGTCGAAACCTTGAAGACCTGCCAGGTGAAGCGCCGCTTGATGGCCGCCGCGAAGACAGCGGCCAGCGCGCCGATCACCGAGGCTTCGGTCAGGCTCGCCCACCCCTTAAGGAAGGGCACCATCATCGCAACGAAGATGAAGACCGGCATCAGACCCGCGCGCAGCAGGCGCAGCTTCTCGCGCATGGTGATCATGGCGCGCTCTTCCGCATCCATCGGCGGCGCGAGGTCCGGGTTCAGTTTGCAGCGGATCACGATATAGGCGACAAAAAGCGTGGCCATCAGCAGCCCCGGCACCGCACCTGCCAGCCAAAGTTCCGACACCGGCTGCCGCGCGATCAGAGAGAACAGCACCAGCACGACCGAGGGCGGGATCAGGATGCCCAAGGACGAGCCCGCCTGAATCACCCCCGAGATCATCAGCTTGTCGTAGTTGCGCCGCAGCAGTTCCGGCAGCGCGATCGTCGCGCCAATGGCCATGCCCGCGACCGACAGCCCGTTCATCACCGAGATCATCACCATCAGCATGATCGTCCCGATGGCGAGGCCGCCCGGTAATGGCCCGAACCAGACGTGGAACATGCGGTAGAGGTCTTCGGCCAGACGGCTCTCGGACATCACGTAGCCCATGTAGACGAACATCGGCAGCGTCAGCAGCGGCGTCCATTTCATCAGCTTCATGACCGAGCCGAAGCCCATCTGCGTGCCGCCCGGCCCCCAGAGCCAGAACGCCGCGACGACTGCGACGAAGCCGATCGCGCCGAAGACACGCTGACCGGTCAGCATCATCAGCAGCATCGTCGAGAACATCAGAAGGGCGATGGTGTTGTGATCCATCAGATTTCCTCTCCGCGAATAGTCGCGACATCGCGGATCAGAAGCGCCACGGCCTGCAAGAACAGAAGCGCGAAGCCCGTGGTGATGATGACCTTGATCGGCCACAGCACCGGACGCCACGCGGTCGGGTTTCGCTCGTTATATTCGAAGGAATAGACCGTGGAATCGAAGGCCGAGTAGACCATGATCCCGAGGTAGAACATCAGCGCGAAAACGGTGAAGGCATCCCACCAGGCCTGCCCTTTCGGCGACCAGCGAGAATACAGCAGGTCCATCCGCACATTGGTATCTCCCTGCAGCGTCCACGGCGCGCCGAGCATGTAATAGGCAACCAGCGTGAACTGGGCCATTTCGAGCGTCCAGAGCGCGGGAATCTCGAAGATTTTCGTCAGCGACGAAAACAACATGATCGCCATCATCACGTAGAGCAGGTACATCGCCACCTTGCCGAGCTTGCGGTTGAACCCGTCGATCAGGCGGACATAGGCGACACTCCAGCGTGGCATCAGGCGGCCTCCCCGTTATTTGCGGTGATCTGCGACAGCGCGGCTTGCAGCACCGGGGCAAGCGTCACGGCCATCGCCTCTTGCGCGGTAGGATCGGCGATCAGATCGTTGCGCAGCTCCAGCATGACATTCGGCAGCCCCATCGGCGTGGCCTGCAGCGCCAGCGTATGACAGACGCCATCCGCGCCGGAGTAAGGTTCGTTAAGACGCGCATCGAGCTGGGTCACACGGCGGGCTTCCTCGAGAACCGCCTGCGCCAGGCTCGGATCGGCATCGTGGATCACGCCAAGCTCGACTTCGCGGGGCTTCCCGAACCAGATCGGCGTGAAGGAATGGACCGTCACCAGCGCCGTCGGCCGCCCGCGGGCCAACCGCTCGGCGATCAGACTACGTAGGGATGCGTGGAACGGCTCGTATAGCGCCTCGGTGCGCGCACTACGGTCGTCCGGCGAAAGCGCCGCATTGCCGGGAATGTCGTGAATCTCGGAAGTCACGGGCATTGCACCCGGATGATGCGGCGGGCGGTTGAGATCGTAGATCAGTCGCGACTGGCGGGCGGCGACCAGCGGCGCCTCCAATTGCGCAGCCAGACCGCGCGCAAGGCCCAGCGCACCGGGATCCCAAGCGATATGCGCCTCGCGCTGATCGGGTGTCAGACCCAGATCGCCCCAAGGCGCAGGAAAGGCATTCGACGCATGTTCGCAGACCAGAACGACCTCACCCGGTCGATCCGCGCCTTCGATTTCCACCGCTGCATGCGCGCTGTTCAAATCGGTCCCTCTCTGTTGAGCGGCGCGATTCTACGTCGCGTCCTGGGGTCAGGCTCGCCCCGCCAAGCCGCATCTGTCAAGAAAATTTCAGAGAAGAAAATTCTGTTACAATCATTTCTAACTTGATTCGCACGGGGGTGCCCGATTTGTCAGCAGCGACGCAAAGCATCGAAGACAGGCTCCGGACGGGCATCGAAGAGATGACCCGAACCGAGAAACAACTCGCCGGACATATCCTGCGCCACTATCCGATGGCGCTTCTGGGATCTGTCGCGCAGCTGGCGCGGGCCGCCGAAGTGTCCTCTCCCACCGTGGTGCGATTGGCGCAGAAGATGGGCTATGGCGGCTATCCGGGGCTGCAGCAGGCGGTGCGCGACGAGTTGGAGGCGCAGCTTGTCTCGCCGCTGGTCAAACACGATCGCTGGGCAGGGGATGCGCCCGACACCCATATGATCAACCGCTTCGCCGATACGGTTCTGGGCAATCTGCAGGCGACGCTGAAACAGATCGACCATGCCGAGTTCGACGCCACCGCCGCGCTGATGGCCGACCCGAAGCGCCGCATCTTCGCGACCGGGGGCCGGGTCACCGGCCCGATCGCGGCCTATTTCGTGGCGCATATGAAGGTGATCCGCCCCGGGGTCGAACTGCTCGAACCGCTCTCGAACAGCTGGCCGCCCGCGCTTCTCGAGATGCAGAAGGGCGACGTGCTGCTGGTTTTCGACATTCGCCGCTACGAATCGAGCGTGCTGCAACTGGTCGAGATGGCGGTCGAGCAGGGCGCGGAAGTCGTGCTGATCACCGACCCATGGGTCTCGCCCGCCGCGACCCATGCACGCTATCGCTTCTCGGCGCAGATCGAAGCGCCCTCGGCCTGGGATTCGACGGTCGCGATTCAGGTTCTGGTCGAAACGCTCATGGCCGCGATCCAGTCGCTGACTTGGGAAGAAACCTCGGCCCGCATGGCGCGGCTGGAGGCCCTTTATGACCGTGCGCGCTTTTTCCGCAGGAAATAAGGCCCAGCGCGCGCGCCTGCGCGAAAAAGCTCAGCCCGGATGAGTTGCGCGACTTTTTGAGTAATGGTGCCCAGGAGATGCTGCCTCGAGGGAGAAAGCAATTTTCTCTCGGGCGTCGGAAGCTCCTGGTTTCTTTGGAGAAATTTCTCCACCCAACTGCGGGTGGAATTTGCGAGAACTCCACCCGGGTGGGGCAACGGGCAAGACCTACTACTTCCGCATGCGCGTCCCGAATGAGTTTACGGACGTCGAACCCCTCCGTGAGATTAACAGGTCTCTTAAGACGAGGGACTCATCAAGGCCGAGCCACGCTGTGCCATCGTCAGGCTTGCTCTCTTCACCGAGTGGAGGGCGCGTCGCGCCGGGCGTGCCGCAGATACACGAGCTATGTTCGACGCCTAGGTCAACATACTGAAGGCCTGGGGCATGAGCTTCAGCCCGATGGCAGACCTGATTACGGGACCTCTCAGCGACCTCCATTCCCGAATCGAGGCCATTGCCAATGTGGATCCTCTGTCGCCCGCAGTCCCGGCAGCACGCGGAGCCATAGGCCTCCCCGACCTGTCTCTCTATGAGAGCCAAAGGCATGCCCATCCTGAAGGCGAATGAGGTTCGTGCGAAGAACACACGTCAACGCTTACCTATTTTCGGATGCCAGAGTGGTTTGGCGTGGGTGGAAGACCCGCGCCCGACACGGCAGCCTGACAGGTTTGAAGCGTCACGGCGCGGCGGAATGACGACCACCGCATAGGCATGAGGTCACGCGATGGACCGAACCCGCCTATTTCAGCGATGCCGCGAGGGCGCGTGCTGCGTCCTTGCCCAGCCGCGCGCCTGGCTCGCCCAAGACCGCGCCGCCGACTGTCTGCCCCATGCCGATCGCCTGTTCGACCGAATGCCCAAGAAGACGGGAGGCAAGATAGCCCGCATTGAACGCATCGCCCGCGCCGGTGGTATCGCGCAACTCTGTCAGAACCGGGGTGTCGCGCCGACCAGTGTGGCCCTCGGCATGATACCAGACGGGTTGCGCGCCATCCTTCACGGCGATCTCAGCAACCCCCTGCCCACTCAATCGCTCCAAGGTCTGTTCCGGCGTCGCATCGCCCCACAAGGCAGCCTCGTCGTCAAAGCTCGGCAGCGCGATATCGGTATGGTCGAGCATGCGCAGACACGTGTCACGCGCCTCCTCCGGCGATTGCCAGAGCCGTGGCCGATAGTTCGGATCGAAGGAAATTCGCGCGCCTTCGCTGCGCGCTTTGGCAATCGCGTCGAACAGCGTCTCGCGCGCCTCCGGCAAGAGAATGGCAAGGGTGATGCCCGACACATGGACGAGATCCGCGCCGGACAAGGCGCGCCCGAGGGTATCGGGATCATCCGCGAGCCGACGCGCCGCAGAGAGCTGGCGCCAATAGTGAAAACTGCGCTCCGCCCCCTCGAGCTCGATCATGTAGAGCCCCATCTCGCGCTCGGCATCGCGCTGAACGGTGGAGATGTCCAAGCCATCCGCCTCCATCTCGGCGAGGAAACGACCGGACAGCTTATCCACGCCGATGCGCGTGACGAAGCCCGCCCGGGCACGCGCCCCAAGCAGTTGCGCCGCATGCCACAGCGTGTTGAACGTATCGCCCGCATAGCCAAGGCGGAACGTGCCGCCCTCGACCGGGGCGAGTTCCAGCATCGCTTCCCCGACGGCGACCATCTTCTTCGGGTTCTCACTCATTCGCGCAGGCCTTTCGCATCGAGGTCAAAGATGCGGCCGGTCAGCCAATCGGGCCAGTCCCGCTCGAAGAACGCGCGTGCGCTCTCGTCGAAGCGGCGGTTTTCGCGAGTGTCGATCTTCAAGTCTTCCCCCTCCAGACGGACGAGGATTTGCGTCTGCTTGTCGATGTCGCGCTCCGTCTTGAAGCGGAACGCGCTCAGATCCGTATCGCGCGCCATCGGGATCGCTTCTCCGTCATCGGAACAGATCGCGCGCGCGCCGCGGCTGCCACCGCCTTGCGAGATATACTGGTCGAGCGCAGCAAGAACAGCCTCGGAGGCAAGCGCCATCTGCTGCCACTGGATCGCGCGCCCGCCATCGCCCGCGCGCTCCGGGGCGATCCCGCCGCTGCGCAAACTCCGGTTCAACTGGCGCGCCGCTGCAAGCGCTTCGGCCACGTCCTCGCCGTTGCAGATCATCCCGGCATGGTCGCTCATCCGGGCCTGAACTTCGTCGCGGACCGACTTCACGGAATGCGCGCTGTCCGTGTTCAACCGTGCAAGCAGATCCGTCACCGCCGCCGTGAGGGCCTCCGATCCGACGGCATCCGGCGCATGCGCCGTGCGGCTTGCGCCGATATGCTCGCCAACGCGGGTGCCGAAGACCTGACCGGCATTCAGGGCCGATCCGCCCGGGCGCGTCACGCCATGCGTGCCCGCCGCCTCGCCCGCGGCATAGACACCGCGCAGGTTGGAACGTCCCCAGGGATCGACCGCGATCCCGCCATTCATATGTTGGTTGTTCACCGCGAATTCGAGCGGCGCGGCGGCGATGTCGACCTTGTAGCGGCGGTACAGTTCGATCGCGAGCGGGTTCATGTGGCGCAGCCGATCGATCGGCAACTCCTGATCCGCGCCGGCCGTGCCCAGATAGGTCCGCACATCCTCGTCGAGGCGGTTAAGATCGAAGGGCTGATCCCCGGGCACCGGAAGCGGATTGCGGTTGAAGTCCATGAAGACCCGGCGCCCCGCAGCGCTCTCGCGCCAGACCGCCAGATCGACGAGGCTCGACGCGAAATCCAGCATCCGCGTCGCGTGGAACGGCCATTGATAGCCCTTGCGGAACACGTTGGAGGCCAGCTCCTGCGTCGTTCGGTAATATTGCGCGAGGAAATGATGCTCGCGCCCTTCGGCATCGACCGAATAGATATGCGGCAGCGACTGCACGTAAGTCCCCGAAAGGTTCCACGGGAACCCCTCGCGGCGCGTCCCGATGCCGAACTGGCTCTCGGTGAGGTTGACCAGTTCGATCCCCGCTTCGAGCGCGAGACCCAGCGTTCCGAAACAGCCATTGGGATAGACGCTGTCGCGATAGAGCTCGCCCGGCCCGCCCGCCGCCAGCACGACATTCGGCGCGGCAAACAGCACGAGACCGTAGGGATTGGCCTCGCTGCGGTCGGATTTGCGGAAGGCCAGCGCGCCGGTGACTCGGCGGCCATCGCCCTCGCCTTCGGTGAGCAGTTGCACGACCGTCGTGTGGTTGAAGATCGGCACATGGAGCCGCAGCGCCTCTTCCGCCAGCACCTTGACCATCAGCCGCGAGGTTCGGGGGCCGCAGCTTGTGGCGCGCCCGGTCTCGTCATGGTCGGTCTTGTAGCGCAGCGTCGCGCCGAACCGGTCCTGCGGCAGCGGCAGGCCGAGATATTGCAGCGAGGCCATCATGCGCGGCGAGCCGACCGCCTCGATATAGGCCGTGTCCTCGTCCATCGCGCCGCCAGCCCGGATCGCCCGCGCCATCGCCTGGAAATCATCCCCGTGATCGGCGGTATTCGCGGTGTGTAGCGTCTGCTTGTCGGAGCCCGAGCAGGCGGAGGTCCCGCCCCAGGCGCTCTGGCTCGCGACGATCACCTCGCCGCCGCGCCGCTTGAGTTCGACGGCGGCGCGCAGACCCGCGGCCCCGCTGCCGACGACGAGACAGCCGGTGCGATAGACCGGCAGGGTGAGGCCCGCGATCTCGAGCATCTCCGGGACCGCCTCGTCGGCCCGCAGCCGCGGCATCTCGATATCGGTCAGGGCGTCTAGGATTTCCTGAGGGATTGCACTGTCCATGTCTTGGCTCCGTTTGCGGTCCGGTCAGCTTTGCGGAATATCGACCCAGGCGCGTTGCCGGGACGAGCTCATGCAGGCGTCGACGATCTGGGTGATGTGATGGCCTGTCTCGAAGGTCGGCCACATCTCCTTGCCGGAGACGATGGAGCGGATGACCTCCGCCGCTTCGATGATCTTGGTCTCGTTATAGCCGAGCGCGAAATTCGGCAGCGGCAGGAAGGCCGCGTAGGTCGGATGCTCGGGCCCGACATCGATCTCGCGGTAGCCGCGGCGCCCAATCGGATCGGCATTGGTGTAGAAGCGCAGCCGGTTCACCTCGTCGAACGTATAGGCGAGGCTGCCTTTCGTGCCGTAGATCTCATAGGTCTGCATGAACTTGCGCCCGGTCGCGACACGGCTGAAATCCACGATCCCGTTGGCACCGTTCTCGAACATGCACAGTATCTGGCTCGCGTCGGGATTGGTGATGTCGGCCCATTCCTCGCTGCCGGTCAGCTCCGCCGTCTCGCCGAGCCCCAGCCCTTCGATCTTGGGACGGCGCGGCGTGACGATGATGTTGTTGGCAATCAGAGACGAGACGCGACCGACGAGGAATTCCATGAAGCTGAAGACGTGGCTGCCGGTATCCCCGACGATCCCGGTCGGCGCGAGCGACCCGTCGGCGCGCCACATGTAGGGCACCATCGGGTCGCCATACATGTCGACATGCTGGCACCCTTTGAACATCGTTATCTCGCCGATCTCGCCCGCATCGATGATCTCCTTTGCGAGATCATGGACGGGGTTGCGCGGAAAGCCGTGACCGACGCGGGTGATCAGGCCGCGCGCCTTCGCGATATCGGCAAGCTCGCGCGCCTCTTCGGCGGACTCGGCAAGGGGCTTTTCGCAAAAGACATGCTTGCCTGCTTCGAGCGCGGCTTTCGCAACCTCGTAATGCAGGTTGTCGGGCAGGCAGATATCTACGAGATCGACCTCGGGATCGGCGATAACCTCGCGCCAGTCCTGAACGATCCGCGCACCGGGCACCCGCGCGGCAAGTTCCTGCGCCCGCGCAGGATTACGATCGACGAGGGTGACGACGCGCGCCGTGCCTCCCTCGGTCCCGAAGAAATGCGGAAAGGTCTGGTAGGCCATCGTATGGACTTTGCCCATCCACCCCGAAGCGCCGAGCACGGCAACGCGGATCTCTGTCATTTGAACACTCCTCTCCTGTTCGCGCCGGTGTCTCTCCGCGCGGTCTCGTCTCTGTTTCGTCCGAACGGGCGGGCCTCCCGTCTCCCTGTCGTCTCAGCCCGCAGGCGTCTCGCCACTCGATCCACGTATGGCCAGCGAGACCGGCGTGCGGATTTCCGGCGCCGGCACCTTGTCGTTCTCGAGCCAGGCCAGGATCGTTTCGGCGACAAGCTTCCCGAAGCCGTCAATGTCGCAGCGCACCGAGCTGAGCGGGGGCCAGGAATGGGCCGCCTCCTCGATGTCATCGAAGCCCACAATGCGCAGATCGCGGCCGACGTTGCGCCCGATCTCGGCGCAGCCCGAAATCATCCCGAGCGCGACCTGATCGTTGAAGCAGACCGCGCCATCCACTTCCGGATGGTCGTCCGCCAACGCGTGCGCCGCCTGCCTGCCGAAAGCGCGGCTCGCGCTGCCGGTCAGAACATGGGGCTCGAGCCCGGCCATCTCGATCGCACTCAGATACCCCGCCATGCGTTCCTGCGTGACGGCCCGGCCTTCCAGACCGCCCACGAAAGCGATCCGCTTCGCGCCTTGTTCGAGGAGATGCTCGGTCGCGATGCGCGTCCCGTTTGGATAGTCCGGCGCGGCGAAGGGAAAAAGCTCGGTCCGCATCTCGACTTTGCGCAGCACCTGCATCGCCGGAATGCCCGCCCGCTGAAGCGCCTCGAAGCTCAGCGCCTCGTCGCCATAGGCGGGCGAGAGGATCATCGCGGAGACGCCGTGCTCGATCATCGCCTCGACCACCTGCGCCTGCAGCTGCGGGTCTTCGTCGGTATTGGCCACGACCGCCGCATAGCCGCGGCTCGACAACGCCATTTGAACGGATGTCGCGAATTCGGTGAAGAACGGGTTGCGCAGGTCGTTGATCACGAGACCGACAAGCCCTGCCCCGGCGCTGCGCAGATTGGCCGCCGCCCGGTTATAGACATAGCCGATCTCGGTCATCGCAGCCTGCACCTGCTCGCGCGTTTTCTGCTTCACCAGAGGGCTGTTCTGGATCACGAGGCTGACGGTCGATTTCGAGACCCCGGCCTTGCGGGCCACGTCGATGATCGTCGGTCTGCGGTCGCTCGGCGCCATGTCACGCCCCCTGCGGCTGTGCCGCGATCTCAAGGTCGAAGACGAGGATGCCGTCGATCCCGCCTTGGGCGTTGGCCACGAGCTTCGCACCGAGCGCCCGGTGATCGGGATGTTCCTGATAGGCGGCGAGCGCCTCCCAGTCGCGGAAATCGACCGTGAAGCCGTGCATGTAACCGCGCTCGATCTTCTCGGGGCTCTCGGAGCGGCCCGCGCAGATCGCGCCAAGCCCGTCCACCTTGCCCTCGATCGCATGCAGCTCCTGCCAGAGCGGCGCGATCTCTTCCTCGCTCAGCTCGGATTTGAATTTGACGAGAACAATGTGGCGCACTGTCATGTCAGCCTCCATGTGCCGCGCGGATCATATCGGCGGCTTTCTCGCCGATCATGATCGCCGCGGCGTTGGTGTTGGACGAGATCACACGTGGCATAATCGAGTTGTCGACGACGCGCAGCCCCTCGATCCCGTTGAACCGCAATGTCGGGTCTACGACAGCTCCCGGATCGGCGCCCATGCGACATGTCCCCGCGCAGTGATGCGACGTTTTCGAATGGGTGCAGATGAAATCGAAGTAATCCTCATCGGTTCGGACGTCAGGCCCCGGAAGACGCTCGGCGAGGATATATTTGCGCAGAGCCGATTGCGACAGGATTTCCTGCGTCAGCTTCAGCCCCCGGATCGACATTTCGCGATCGAGCGGATCCTGCAGGTAGTTCGGATCGATCAGCGGCGCCTTCGCCGGATCGTCGCTTCGCAGGCGGACGCTGCCGCGCGAGCGCGGGCGCAGGTAACAGGAATTGAGCGTGATACCGCCCTGCGGCATCGAGACGACGCCGTGTTCGATACCGGTCCCGAGCCCGAGGTGAAACTGCAGATCCGGGGACCGCGCCTCGGGATCGGCATACCAGAAGCCACCGGTTTCAAACAAAGACGACGCCACCGGCCCCTTGCGTCCGAACAGATACTGCAGCCCCGCCAGCGCCGCCCAATGCGGTTTCGCATAACGGTCGTAGCTATAGGGGCCCGAGAGTTCGCTGATGCAATAAAGGTCGAGGTGATCCTGCAGATTGGACCCCACCTCCGGCTGGTCGAAGACGACATCGATCCCGAGCGAGGCCAGCTCATCCGCCGGCCCGATCCCCGACAGCTGCAGCAGCCGCGGCGAGCCGATCGCCCCGGAGCAGAGCAGCACTTCGCTTTCCGCCCGAAGCCGCGTGCCATCGACAAGCTCGACCCCGGTGGCGCGGCCATTCTCGACCACGATCCGGCGCACCTGAGCACCCAGCTTCACCGTGAGGTTCTCGCGGTGACGATTGGGCGCGACATAGGCCATCGCGGCCGAGGAGCGGCGCACATTTCGCTGAGTCAGCTGGTAATAGGCGACCCCGTCCTGCTTCTCGCCGTTCACGTCGTAATTTCGCGGAATGCCAAGCTCGGCGGCCGCTTCGAAATAGGCCTCGCAGACCGGCAGGGGCGCACGCGGATCGCTCACGCCGAGCGGGCCGCCCTTGCCGTGATACCGGTTCTCGAGGCTCGCGTTATCCTCGGCCTTGCGGAAATAGGGCAGCACGTCCTCATAGCCCCAGCCGGTGCATCCCATCTGACGCCATTCGTCGTAATCGCGCGCATTGCCACGGGTATAGACCTGCGCGTTGATCGCGGAGCCGCCGCCGATCACCTTGGCCTGCGTGTAGCGAAAGACCTTGTTCTGCATGTGGCGCTGCGGAACCGTGTCCCAACCCCAGCTGCCGATGCCCTTGGTCATCTTCGCGAAGCCCGCGGGCAGATGATAGAACGGGTGGCGATCGCTGCCGCCCGCCTCGAGCAGCAACACGTCAGCCGACGGGTCCTCGGAGAGACGCCCGGCCAGCACCGAGCCCGCCGAACCACCGCCGATAATGATGAAATCGTAAGTCGTCTTCATGCTGGCCTCCTTTGGCCAAGTCTCTCGCCGCAGCCCGGGTGGCTCAGGCGGCAAGCTCTGTCTGTGCGATATGCTCGGCTGCGCGCAGGGCGAGCGCCGCGACGGTAAGGGCGGGGTTCACGGCAGCCGAGGTCGGCAGGACGGACGCATCGGCGATGAACAGGTTCGGGTGATCATGGCTGCGGCAGAACGTATCGACGACGCTCGACGCCGGATCGTTACCCATCCGCGCCGTCCCGCACTGATGCGACGGGGTCTGCCGGTCGAACGGCCGCGCGAGCACGATCGGATAGCCCGCAGCGCGCAGCTTCCGGCGCAGCATGGCGACGAGTTCGAGATGGGCCTCCCAGTTGGAGCGCTTCCAGTCGAGCCGGATCTTGCCGTCCTTCAGCGTCACGCGACTCTCGGGATTGGGCAGGTCTTCGGACATCGCGTAAAGATCGACCGAGCGGTTGGCGATCCAGCTCGCCACCGGTCGCGGCAGCGGCGAGGCCGAGGCGAGGATCGGACCGGAGATTTTGCCGAGCAGCTGGATATTGCCCAGCGGCGCGCCGTTCGCCCCGCCCGACAGATAGAAATCGTTGATCGCCAGCGTTTTCTGATAGACCGCCCGGTTCCGGCGCAGCGGGTGCAGCGCCAGAACGGCCGAGCAGTTGTGGTTCATGAAATTGCGCCCGACCTGATCGGAACCGTTCGCCAGCCCGGTCGGATGGCGCTCATTCGCAGAGGCCAGCAAGAGGGCCGCGCTTTGCACTGCCCCGGCGGCGAGCACCACGACCGACGCCGTGAGTGTCTGCGTCTGCCCATCTTTCTCGATCTCGACCCCGCTGATGCGGTTCTCGTCGTCCACGATCAGACGCTGCGCCCGCGCGCCCGTCATCAGCTCCACATTCGGGGATTTCAGCGCCGTCGCCAGACCGACGCTTTCGGCATCCATCTTGCCGCCGCAGGTATCGGGGAACGCATCCCAAGGCGTCTGCCCATGCGTGAGCCAGCGGTCGATATCGACCCCGAGCGGCAGGGAGGACGGATGCAGCCCGACCGATTTCAACCGCCGCCGGAGCGCCTTGATATCGGGCTCGTCCGGGACCGGCGCATGGGTGTAGAGACCGGAATGACGCGGCTCCGTCGGGTCCTCTCCAAGCTGACCGCGCACCTGATAGAGCGCCTCGGCCTTCTGGTAAAACGGCTCGATCTCGTCATAGGCGATTGGCCAGCCCGGCGTGGTCCCGCCCTGATGCGCGACGGGCGAGAAATCCGCCTTGCGGTAGCGCATCAGAACCGCGCCGTAGAATTTCGAATTGCCGCCGACATTGTAGTAATTGCCGGGGTTGAACGGCACGTCATCGCCATCGAGCCAGGTTTCCTCGGGGCGGTAATGACCGCGCGCGAAAATCGCGTCCGGGTCGCGCGCGTCCGGCGTGTCGGGCAGGCGTTCGCCACGCTCGAGCACCAGCACGCGCCGCCCCGTCCGGGCCAGTGCCGCCGCCGTGGTCGCACCGCCCATGCCCGAGCCGATGATGATGACGTCGGCATCGCTCATGGCTGGATGCGCTCCTCCGTCTTGGGATCGAAGGCCACCGCCTTGTCCATGTTGACGGCGAAATCGAAGATCTCGCCCGCCCGCACGGTCACATCGGCCCGCATCCGGGCGATGGCGTCGCGCCCGCCCAGCGTCATCGTCACGAAAGTATCGGACCCGGCAGGTTCGGTGACACCGATATGGTTGCGCAGCGATGCGATATGGGCGGCGTTGCGATCGGCCCCCTCCGGATCGGTGATCGTCTCCGGCCGAATCCCGAGAAGGATTTCGCGCCCGTCCCACGCGGCGAGATTGGCTTGCGGAAAGCGGAGCAGTTGCTCCACCCCGTCATGGCCCGTCACGGCCGCATGGGGCGCACCGTCCTTCACCACGATCCGCGACGGGAACACGTTCATCGCGGGGCTGCCCATGAAGGTCGCCACGAAGACATTCGACGGCGTGTCGTAGATTTCCTTCGGCGTGCCGAGCTGCTGCACATAGCCCTTGTTCATCACCGCGATCCGGGTCGAGAGCGTCATCGCCTCGATCTGGTCGTGGGTCACGTAGACGATCGTGGTGCCAAGGCTCTGGTGCAGCTTCTTGATCTCGGTGCGCATATCGACGCGCAGTTTTGCGTCGAGGTTCGACAGCGGCTCGTCGAACAGGAACACATCCGGGTCACGCACCAGAGCACGGCCCATTGCGACGCGCTGACGCTGACCGCCCGAAAGCTGCCCCGGTTTGCGCGAGAGCAGATTGTCGATCTGCAGCATCTCCGCCACCCGGTTCATCGCGTCCTCGCGTTCGGGCTTGGGTGTGCCATGCATCTCGAGACCGAAAGTGATGTTCTGGCCGACGGTCATGTTCGGGTAGAGCGCGTAGGACTGGAACACCATCGCGATGTTGCGCTTCGACGGGTGCACACCGTTCATCGTGCGCCCCTTGATCGAAATCTCGCCGGAGGTGATCCCTTCCAGCCCCGCGATCATGCTCAGAAGCGTGGACTTGCCGCAGCCGGACGGGCCGACCAGCACGAGGAATTCACCTTCATCGACCGAGATGTCGACGCTGTGTAGCACTTCGACCGCGCCGTAGGACTTGGTGACGTTTGAAATATCGAGGAGACCCATTGGCATTACCCCTTGACTGAGCCCGCCATCAGGCCGCGCACGAAGAAGCGCCCCGAGACGATGTAGACGATGAGAGTGGGCAGCGCCGCAAGGATCGCACCCGCGAAGTGAACGTTGTAGGCCTTCACGCCGGTCGAGCTTTGAACGAGGTTGTTCAAGGCGACGGTCATCGGCTGGCTGGCCTGCCCGGCGAAGGACGACCCGAACAGGAAGTCGTTCCAGATATTGGTGAACTGCCAGATGATCGTGACCACGATGATCGGCCCCGACAGCGGCAGCAGGATGCGGTAGAAGATCCGGAAGAACCCGGCCCCGTCGATCTGCGCCGCGCGCACCAGCTCGGTCGGGAAGGCCGAGTAGTAGTTGCGGAAATAAAGCGTCGTGAAGCCGAGCCCGTAGACGACGTGGACGAGGATCAGCCCCGGCACCGAGCCTGCGAGCCCGATCATGCCCAGCACCCGCGCCATCGGGATCAGCACGATCTGGAACGGAATGAAGCACGAAAACAGCAGCATCCCGAAAAGGATCGTGTCGCCGCGGAACCGCCACTTGGTCAGCACGTAGCCGTTGAGCGCGCCCATGATGGTCGAGATCGCCACCGCCGGAACCACGATCAGGATCGAGTTGATGAAGTAGGGGCGCAGGCCGGTCGGCTGAACGCCGATCTGGGCCGAGGACCAGGCTTCGCGCCAAGGCTCGAAGGTCCAGACATTGGGCAGCGCCATCATGTTGCCGCCCGTGATCTCGCTCAGAGGTTTGACCGAGTTGATCAGCATCACCGCGAGCGGCAGCAGGTAGAACAGCGCGAACAGCAGCAGGAAGAGATAGATGAAGGTGCGGGTCACGCGATTTGTGCGGATCGCGACCCCGGTATCGACGGCGCCGGACATTACTTCGGCTCCTTCAGTTCAGCGTAGAGATAGGGGATCATGATCGCGGCGATGGTCATCAGCATGATAACCGCCGACGCTGCGCCCACGCCCATCTCGTTGCGGGTGAAAGTGTAGGAATACATGAAGGTCGCGGGCAGTTCGGTTGCCCGGCCCGGGCCGCCACCGGTCAGCGCGATGACGAGGTCATAGGATTTGACCGCGAGGTGCGCGAGGATGACAAAGGCCGACAGGAACGCGGGCCGAAGCTGCGGAATGATGATGCGGCGATAGAGGTTCCAGTTCGAGGCGCCATCCATCTGTGCCGCTTTCAGGATCTCGTTGTCGATGCCGCGCAGCCCGGCGAGGAACATCGCCATGACGAAGCCCGAGCTTTGCCAGACCGCGGCGATCACCACCGTGTAGATCGCCATGGACGAGCTCTTGATCCAACCGAAATGGAAGCTCTCCCATCCCCAGAGATGCAGGGTATGTTCGATGCCGATGCCCGGATCGAGAAGCCATTTCCACGCCGTGCCCGTCACGATGAACGAAAGCGCCATCGGATAGAGGAAGATCGGGCGCAACATCCCCTCGCCGCGGATTTTCTGATCCAGAAAGATCGCGAGGGTGAGGCCGATCGCGATACAAATCGCGATGTAGAGCGAGGCGAAGATCGCAAGGTTCTGCACCGCGATCGTCCAGGTCGGCAATTGGAAAAGCCGCCAGTAATTGTGCCAGCCGACAAGGTCGAAGCTCGGCAGGATCCGGCTGTTTGTGAACGACAGGTACCCGGTGAACACGATGAAGCCGTAGACGAAGATCAACATGGACGCGACAGAGGGCGCGAGGACGATCTTGGGAATCCATTCCTGAAGCCGGGTACGCAAGTCTGACTGGACCGGACGGGCCATTGCTCTCTCCTTTGGGGAAATGAGACGGATGGGTGAGGTTCGGGCCGGTCAGATCGACCGGCCCGAGGGCCTGTTACTGAGCCAGCGACACGGCCTTGACGAGTTCCTTGGCGGCGGTCTCGGCGTCATATTCGCCGTTGAAATTCGCCGTCACCACGTCATAGATCGCGTTCTTCACCGAAGCCGGGTCAGCATGGCCATGCGCCATCGAACCCAGCAGCGTGCCGTTCTCGCTCGCCGATTTCAGCTGAGCCATCGCCTTCTTGCCGCAGGCGTCGAACTCTTCGTCCGACACGTCCGTGCGCGAGGGAACAGAGCCTTTCACCGTGTTGAAGGCGATCTGGAACGAGGGCGACATCACGGCTTTCGCCATCGCGTCCTGCGCGGCCTGCGCATCCCCGCCGACCTTGAACATCGCGAACTGGTCGGAGTTGAAGGTCACATCGCCTGCGGTCCCCGGGGTGCGGAAGCAGCCGAAATCGACCTCGGCTTCTTTGCCGGCCCGCAGGAATTCACCCTTGGCCCAGTCGCCCATCATCTGGAAGGCGGCTTCGCCATTGATGACCATCGCGGTCGCGAGGTTCCAGTCGCGGCCCGAGAAGTTCGGGTCGACGAAGCTGTGAAGCTGCTCCATGCGCTTGAAGGATTCGACCATCTGCGGACCGCCGAGCGCTTCGGGATCGAGATCGACGAAGGCCTTCTTGTAGAACTCGGGGCCACCGACCGACAGCACGACGCCATCGAACATCGTGGCTTCCTGCCAGGGTTGGCCGCCCGCGGCGAGCGCGATCTTCCCGGAATCCTTCACCTTCTGCATCGCAGCGATGAACTCGTCCCAGGTCTTCGGCTCTTCGATGCCGAGATCGGCGAGCATCTTCTTGTTCGACCAGACCCAGTTGGTCGAGTGCACGTTCACCGGAACCGCGACCCAATGGCCGTCATATTTCGAGAACTTCTGCAGCGCCGCAGGCACCACGGCATCCCAGTTGCCATCGGCCGCGACCTTGTCGAGATCGGCCAGCGCGCCTTGCTGCGCCCAGTCCGAGATGTCGAAGCCGAGCATCTGAACCGCGGTCGGCGGATCACCCGAGGTGACACGCGCACGCAGCACGGTCATCGCGCTTTGGCCACCGCCACCTGCAACGGGCATGTCCTTCCAGCCGATGCCTTCTTTCTGCAGATCGTCCTTGAGAACGTTGAGCGCGGCTGCTTCGCCGCCCGAAGTCCACCAGTGAAGGACCTCCACATCCTCCGCCTGTGCCGAACCTGCGACGAGCGCCAGAACGCTCGCCATTTTCAGTGTCCGTCCGATGTAACTACGCATGATTTTCCTCCCTCTGCGTTGTCGTTACACTTCTCCTCCCGTGCGACCGATCAGGTCATTCGGGTCTTACCCAAGGCTCTCGCGTGCGACCGATGCGCATCACGAGCGTCTTGATCTCGAAGAACTCCTCGAGGCCGTAGCGTCCGATCTCTCTCCCTTGACCGGATTGCTTGACCCCGCCGAAGCTCAATTCCGGGAAACCGTCCATCCAGGTATTCGTCCAGACGGTCCCAGCGTGCGCCCGCGTCGAGAACTCGAGGCAGGTGTGGACGTTCTCGCTCCAAACGCCCGCAGACAAACCGTAGCTTGCATCATTCGTTAGCGCTACCGCTTCGTCCATCGTGCGGAAGGTCAGAACCGAAAGCACCGGTCCGAAGACCTCCTCGCGGGCGATCGCCATCTCGGGCGAGACGCCGCGCACGACGGTGGGTTGATAGAATTGCCCTTCGAGCCCCGGCACGGTCATCGGCCCGCCACCCAGCGCGATCTCTGCGCCTTCGGTGACGGCTGCGCGAACGTAATCGTCGATCTTGCCCTGATGCTGGACGGAAATGATCGCCCCGACCTGCGTGCGGGGATCGAGCGGGTCGCCGAAAGCCACGCGCTTCGACAGTTCCACCACGCGCTCGACCACCTCATCCACGATATCTTCATGGACGATGATCCGGCTGCTCGAGTTGCAGCATTGCCCGGTGTTGAAATAGACGCCGAAGGTAATCGCATCGGCTGCGCTCTCGATATCGGCATCTGGGAACACGACTTGCGGGTTCTTCCCGCCAAGCTCCAGCGCGACCTTCTTCAACGTGCTCGACGCGGCCGCCGAGATCGCCTTGCCGACCGCGGTCGAGCCGGTGAAGGTCACCATGTCCACGGCCTCATGCGTCGACATCAGGCCGCCCACGGCAGGCCCGTAACCCAGAACGATATTCACGACGCCCGCGGGCATCCCCGCCTCGAACAGCAGTTCCCCGAGCATCACCGTCGTCGACGGCGTCAGTTCGGACGGCTTGATGACCGTGGTGCAGCCGGCGGCGAGCGCGAAGGGCAGCTTCTGGCTCAGGATCCAGAACGGGAAATTCCAAGGCGTGATCATCGACACGACGCCGATCGGGTCTTTCACGACGACGCCGAGCATGTCCGGCCCCAGCGTGTTGTGGCTGTCCCCATGCATGGTGCGCGCCAACGAAGCCGCGTAGCGCCACAGATCGGCCGCGCCCGACACTTCGGCCCGCGACTGCGAGATCGGCTTGCCGCTTTCGAGCGTCTCCAGCAGTGCCATGCGCTCGACATTGCCCTCGATCAGATCGGCAACGCGCAGCAGGATCGTGGCGCGTTCCTTGCCCGAAATCCGGCTCCAGACGCCACTGTCGAACGCTTCGCGCGCCGCGACGATCGCGGCTTCCGCATCGGCTTCGGCGCCCAGCGCCGCGCGGCTCACGAGGCAGCCATGCGCCGGGGACATCCGATCGTAGGTCTCGCCAGAGGCACTGTCGCGCCACTCGCCTGCGATCAGGTGACGACAGATGAAGGGCTCTGCGGGGATCGCCGCGTCAACGGCGGAGATCAGGTTCAGCTCGGTCATGTTCAAAGTCCCGAAAAATTAGGTTTGCGTTTCTCGCGGAAAGCCGTGACCCCTTCGGCGCGATCTTCGCTGGCCGAAATGGCGGCACTTCCGAGCGCCTCAGCCATGGCGCCGCGATCTTCACCCGCCGCGACATGGATCATCGATTTCGTGATTTCGACGGCGCGGGGCGACAGCCCGAGCGCACGGTCGATCAGGGTCTGCGCTGCGGCGCGCGGATCGTCGGAGACCGCGGCCACGAAGCCGACCGCCAAAGCCCGCTCGGCTTTCACCCGGTGACCGAAAAGCGCCATCTCCTTCACCATCGGTTCGGGCAGCAGACGCATCAGCCGCTGCGTGCCCGACCAACCGGGAACGATCCCGACGCCAGCTTCCGGGAGGGCAAGGCTGGCGCCGGGTGCCATGACCCGAAGGTCGCAGGCTGCGGCAAGTTCGAGACCGCCCCCGAAGGCGTGTCCGTTCAGCGCCGCAATCGTCGGCTTCGAGAGGCGCGCCAGCCGGTCGAAGATCCGGTGTCCGTCGCGGACCCAATGCCGCGCGAACTGGGCGGGGCTCAGATCGCCCCAACCGTTGATATCCGCCCCGGTGCAGAAGGCCCGGTCGCCCTCGGCGGTCACTAGCACGCAGCGAATCTCGACATC
The DNA here is from genome assembly GCF_002020355.1 of Thioclava sediminum. Classification (GTDB taxonomy): domain Bacteria; phylum Pseudomonadota; class Alphaproteobacteria; order Rhodobacterales; family Rhodobacteraceae; genus Thioclava; species Thioclava sediminum. The sequence goes on along the minus strand of NZ_MPZV01000004.1, from coordinate 182,455 downwards.
GCGTTCGATCCGATCGAGATGCGCCTTGAGCGCGCGCAGCATCTCCACTGTCAGGGCGTTCATCTTCGCCGGGTTGTCGAGACGCAGCTCTGCAACCGCGCCGTCGATGATCAGGTGAATATCGCTCATGGCGTCCACCCCATCGGGGCATCGGCGAGAAGCTTCGTGGACATGGTGACGGCATTCTCCGCCACGCGCACCCGCCCCTCGGAGGCGCCGACGATGTCCCGCTCGGGATCGATCCCCGGCATGATTTCGGTCGCGATGAGCCCTTTGTCATCGAGCCGCATCACGCAGCGCTCGGTGATATAGAGCACTTCCTGCCCCTGCTCGCGCGCACGCTCCCCGGAGAAGGTGACATGCTCGACCCGGTCCACCATCTTGGTGAACTTGCCGGGCGCACGGACACGGATGCCGGTCGCGTCCATCTCCATCTGCGCCCCGGCCTCGAACCAACCCGAGAAGACGATCTTGCGCGCATGGGCGGTGATATCGACGAAACCGCCGCAGCCAGCGGTCAGGTAAGGTTTCTTGCCGAGCTTGGAGACATTCACGTTCCCCTCCACATCGACTTCGAGGAAGGACAGGAAGGACATGTCGAACCCGGCGCCCTGGAAATAGATGAATTGCTGCGGCGAGGGCACGTAGCCATCGGCGTTCGATGCGCAGCCGAAGGCGAAGCCGGTCAGGGGCATCCCGCCCACCGCGCCTTGTTCGATCGCCCAGGTGACCGCGTCGGGATGGCCTTCCTCGAGCAGGATGCGCGGCACCATCGCCGAAATCCCAAAGCCGAGATTGGCCGTCATGCCTCCGCGCAGCTCCATTGCCGCGCGCCGTGCGATCACCTTCTCGATCCCGTGCTCGGCCAGTTCGAAGCTCGACCACGGACGCATTACCTGACCCGAGATCGCCGGATCATAGGGAGTCTCGCAGGTCTGTTTCTGATCTTCGTCCACGACCACGTAATCCACGAGATGGCCCGGCACCCGGACGTCATGGGGACGCAGCGAACCCGCCGCTGTAACCCGCTCCACCTGCGCGATCACCAGCCCGCCATTGTTGCGCACCGCAATCGCCTGCTCGAGCCCGCCGAGATAGGCGCCTTCGTGCTCATAGGTCAGATTGCCGCGCTCATCGGCGGTGGTTGCGCGCAGAATGCAGACATCGGGATAGATATTCGGGAAATGGAGCCAGGTGTCGCCATCGAATTCCACGCGGCGCACGATGGGGGCGCCTGCTGCGCGATCGTTCATCGCACAGCCCTCGCGCTCGGGATCGACGAAGGTTTTCAGACCGACCTTGGTCATCACCCCCGGACGCCGCGCGGCCGCTTCGCGATGCATGTCGAACAGGATGCCGGAGGGCACGTTATAGGCAGCAACCCGATCCTCGACGACCATCTTCCAGATTTCCGGCATCGGCAGGTTCGACGAACCCGACGGATAGGATCCGGCCAGAACTGTGCTGAGCAGACCATCCTTGGCGATGTGATCGATGCCCTTCACACCGTACATGTCCCCCGCAGCGATCGGATGGATCATGGTCAGGTTCTGCGGATGTTGCTCCTGATCGAAGCGCTCGCCGATCGCCTTGAGCACGGAATCGGGGCAGCCCAACGCCGAAGACGAGGACACCGTGATGATAGCGCCATCCGCGATTTTCCCCACTGCTTCCGATGCACTGACGATCGTGCCCATAGTTCGCTTCTCCCAATCCAAATTGCCGACCCCAGACAAGATTTCAGTCGACACGCCCCAAAAAGACTCAGCAAATAGGAACGTTCCAAATACCTATAGGAACGTTCCAAATTTGTGTCAAACGTTTTTAGCTGAACAAATTCATTCGAGAGGACATGGAAACGAGACGATCGCGCGAAGAGGCCCCTTTTTGCCGCGCTAAGGAGGTCGGCGGCCCGCGCAGAGCCTTGACGATGAGGAGCAACTGTCAACGGCGGGGTAAAATCCTGCCATCGGCGGCGCAAAAAACGGCGACTTCGGGGTAAGGGCGCGACGCGCACTATGAGACAGCGACCGGTCAACCGCGCTCCCCAGGTAGCGGGCAGTTGACTGGCCGCCTTGGCCCGTGAAGGCCAAGCCTTCATCGGCTGGATCAGGCGGCGTCGGTGGACTTGCCTGCGCGGCTTTAGGCGAGCCGGTAATCGCGCTGAAGAGATGGCGAGCCAATGCTCAACTGGGCGCGCCACCAAATCCTTTCCGCATTTGCTCCACTGAACCGGAACCGGTGCGCCCGAATCTTATCGTTACGCCTCAGGGTCGAGCCTCACGAACGATATTCATAACCCACCTCATGAAATTCACATGCGGGACCGTTTTTGAGGCAAAATCAGGCCCAAGACAGAGAAAAGCTCGGAAAACCGAAGTTTTCCGAGCTTTTCGCTTGGTTTATGGTGCCCAGGAGAGGACTCGAACCTCCACGCCTTGCGGCACACGGACCTGAACCGTGCGCGTCTACCAATTCCGCCACCTGGGCAGGTGTCGTGGAGCGCGAGATACATAGCGGCGCTGGGACTGTCAACGGGGATCGACACGAAAAATTCGCAAGCTTCGACTCTTCGGGTCTTTGGCCTTGTTCCCGCGGGGGCGAGGCGGTAATCAAAGAACGAAATTCTTGCAAGGAAAGGCCTCTGCCCATGTCCAAGCTGGTTACGATCTACGGCGGTTCGGGGTTCGTCGGGCGCTATATCGCGCAGCGCATGGCAAAGGACGGTTGGCGGATTCGCGTTGCGGTCCGGCGTCCGAACGAGGCGCTCTTCGTCAAACCCTATGGTGCGGTCGGGCAAGTCGAGCCGGTCTTCTGCAACATTCGCGACGACGCCAGCGTGCGCGCGGCGATGCAGGGCGCGGATGCGGTGATCAACTGCGTCGGTATTCTCGTCAATGAAGGCAAGAACAAGTTCGGCGCCGTGCAAGCCGAAGGTGCGGGTCGCGTGGCGCGTATCGCCGCAGAGATGGATGTGCCGAAACTGGTGCAGATCTCGGCCATCGGCGCCAATCCCGACAGCGAGAGCGAATATGCCCGCACCAAGGCTGCAGGCGAGAAGGCGGTGCTGGACGCCTATCCGCAGGCCGTGATCCTGCGCCCCTCGATCATTTTCGGCAACGAGGACGGGTTCTTCAACAAATTCGCCTCGATGTCGCGCTTCACCCCGATCCTTCCGATCACCGGCGGTCACACGAAATTCCAGCCGGTTTTCGTCGACGACGTGGCGAAGGTCGCGGTGATGGCAGCGGACGGGGAAGTTTCGCCCGGCACCTATGAACTCGGCGGGCCGGATGTGGAGACGTTCCACGACCTGATGAAGCAGATGCTGACGGTGATTCACCGTCGTCGCCTCGTACTGTCGTTGCCGCGCTGGATCGCGAGCATCCTCGGCGGCGTCTTCGATCTGGGTCAGGCGGTCACCGGCGGGCTGTTCACTAACCGCATTCTCACGCGCGATCAGGTGAAGAACCTGCAAGCTGACAATGTCGTGTCCGAGGGCGCGAAAGGCTTCTCCGATCTCGGAATTCAGCCTATGGCAATGGAAGCGGTGATGCCCGGCTACCTGTGGCGCTTCCGCCCCGGTGGGCAATATGACGACATCAAAGCTTCGGCGAAGAACCTTCGCAAGACATAACCCCCTCCTTCCTCCCCGGTGCCGCTTGCGGCGCCTCTCTGACCTAGGCGGTATTTCTTGAGCTATCTGAACGACGTTCTGCTCGGTGTGATCGAAGGGATCACCGAGTTTCTCCCGATTTCGAGCACTGGCCACCTGATCTTGGCCGAACATTGGCTTGGCACGCGCTCGGATACCTACAATATCGTCATTCAGGCCGGGGCGATCCTCGCTGTGACGCTGATCTATTGGCGTCGCCTGATGGAGCTTCTGTTCAACTGGCGCAATCCGGAGAACCGCGACTATCTCGCGAAGCTCACCGTGGCCTTCCTGATCACCGCCGTTTTGGGCCTGATCGTGAAAAAGATGGGCTTCGAGCTGCCGACAACGATCCAACCCGTCGCCTGGGCGCTTGTGATCGGCGGCTTCTGGATGCTGTTTGCGGAACGCGTCGCGGATCGGCAGGCCGATAACAGCCAAATCTTCTGGCGCGTCGCCATCGCGGTCGGGATCGCGCAGATCGTGGCCGGGGTCTTTCCGGGCACCTCGCGCTCGGCCACGACGATTTTCGTGGCGATGCTTCTGGGCACCTCGAACCGGGCGGCGGCGACCGAATTCGCCTTCCTCGTCGGTATTCCCACCATGTACGCGGCGAGCGGTTACGAATTGCTCAAGCAGCTCAAGGACGGGACCGGCGGCAACGAGGATTGGGCCGGGCTCGGCATCGCTTTCGTCGTCTCGACCGTCACGGCCTTTGTCGCGGTGAAATGGCTTCTTGGCTATATTCAGGGGCACCGTTTCACCATCTTCGCGATCTACCGGATCATCTTCGGCGGGCTCCTGCTGAGCCTTGCGGCGGTCGGTGTGTTAGGCTGACGAAGGCGAATCGCTTTTCGGCAGCGCGTGATCCTCAGGAAAATCAGGGTAAAGCGGCAACAAAGTAAATGAAGCTGACCTATTTTGAGCGAATTTGAGGTGCCTTCTCGTGCGCCTCTCGCAAAAAATGCACATTTAGGTCAGCCTTGCTTACTTTTATTGCTGTGGCAGGCAGTGTAGTCATGCGCACCCACCGGTTTTCTAGGGAGGCGCCACAATGGCCAAGCAACCGATGCTCAAGTTCGTCAAGACGGCGAAAGAGATGCCTCAGAAGCGCGACGCGAACGTGCGCTCCCATGATTTCAACGAAATCTATCGCGAATACGCGGCCGAGAAGGCCGCCGAGCAGGCGAGCCGCTGCAGCCAATGCGGCGTGCCCTATTGCCACACGCATTGCCCGCTCCATAACAACATCCCCGACTGGCTCCGCCTGACCGCCGAAGGCCGTCTGCAGGAAGCCTACGAGATGTCGCAGGCCACCAACACCTTCCCGGAAATTTGCGGTCGCATCTGCCCGCAGGACCGTCTGTGCGAAGGCAACTGCGTGATCGAACAGTCGGGCCACGGCACCGTCACCATCGGCGCGGTCGAGAAATACATCACCGACACCGCCTTCGACATGGGTTGGGTGAAACCGATCAAACCGTCGACCGAGCGCGCCGAAAGCGTCGGCATCATCGGCGCGGGCCCGGGCGGTCTGGCGGCCGCCGACGCGCTGCGTCGCGCTGGCGTGCAGGTCACGGTCTATGACCGCTATGACCGCGCGGGCGGCCTGATGACCTATGGCATCCCCGGCTTCAAGCTGGAGAAAGACATCGTCATGCAGCGCGTGAAGCAGCTGGAAGATGGCGGCGTCGAATTCGTGCTGAACTGCAATGTCGGCACCGATATTTCCTTCGACGCGATCCGCGGCAAGCATGACGCGGTGCTGATCGCGACGGGCGTCTACAAGACGCGCGAACTGACCGACGAGGGCGCGGATGCGGCCGGCATCGTGCGCGCGATCGACTATCTTACCGCCTCGAACCGCAAGAGCTTTGGCGACGACGTGGCCGAGTTCGAAGACGGCACGCTGAACGCGGAAGGCAAGCGCGTCATCGTCATCGGCGGCGGCGACACCGCGATGGACTGCGTGCGTACCGCGATCCGTCAGGGCGCCAAGTCGGTGAAATGTCTTTATCGCCGCGACCGCGCCAACATGCCGGGCTCGCAGCGCGAAGTGCAGAACGCCGAGGAAGAGGGCGTGGAATTCGTCTGGCTCTCCGCACCTGCGGCCTTCTCGGGCAACCCGGTCACCAACTGTTCGGTGCAGCAGATGCGTCTGGGCGCGCCGGATGCGTCCGGCCGTCAGAGCCCCGAGAAGATCGAGGGCGGCATCTATGACGAAGAGGCCGATCTGGTGATCAAGGCGCTCGGCTTCGAGCCCGAAGACCTGCCCGGCACTTGGGAGGCCGACGATCTGGAAACGACCCGCTGGGGCACCGTGAAGGCCGAATTCGGCACCCACGCGACCTCGATCCCGGGCGTCTATGCGGTGGGCGACATCGTGCGCGGCGCAAGCCTCGTCGTCTGGGCGATCCGCGACGGGCGCGAAGCGGCGGGCTCGATCCTGCGCTATCTCGAAAACGTGGCGGCGGTGGCGGCGGAGTGATCCGCGCCCTGCCGATCTGAAAAGGAATGTATGCGATGCGGTCGAATTTTCTCGGCATGGCGATCTGCGGGGGGCTGTTCAGCGCCCTGCCCGCCCATGCCGAAGACTTCGCGCCGCCGCAGGGCTGCGAGGTCTTCATGACCGTGCAGATGCATAACTGTCAGGTGGCCAATTACTACCGCTGCGCCGCCGATCCGGAGGGAGATCTCTGGACCGCCTTCGCGGATGGTGAGGGCATCTATTACCTGAGCCATATCGATGCCGAGACGCGCTGGCTTGAAAGCGTGTCGACCGATAACGGCGAGATCGAGATGTTCGATCCGGGCGCATCGAAGGATGCTCCCTCGTTCTCGGCGCTCCTGTCGGATGGCAAGGACGATTACGATTTCGTCACGCGCTCGAATTATCGGGGTCTGCGCCGCTATGTCGGCAGCGATACCCTCACGGGCAAGTCGGTCAGCATCGACGATGTCCCGCTCGAGACGATCACCTTCGATCTGCGCGAGGATGACCAGAACGGCCAGACCGTCGCGACCCGCACCGGCACGCAATATATCTCGCGCAAATATCGCGTGTTTTTCAGCGGCGCGGAGCGGTTCGAGAACGATCAGGGCGATGTCGTGAGCTATGACGACAGCCCCGTGCGCTTCGACTTTCCCGGCGATCCCGGTTTCTCGACCGAGACGCCCGAATATGACTGCGACCTGATGATGACGCAGGCCGATCTTCGGCCCACGCAAGTCAGCCTCGCCCCCCTTTCCCGCTCTTTCTCCAAGGAGGCACTGCAATGACCAAATATGACGAAGCCTGGGTGGCCGCCGAGGAAGCGAAACGCCAGTGGATGAACGAGAATTCGCTGTGGAAGGAAGAAGACGAGAAGGCGTCCTGCGGCGTCGGCCTCGTGGTGTCGATCGACGGCAAGGCCTCGCGTCGCGTCGTGGAGAACGGCATCGACGCGCTGAAAGCGATCTGGCACCGCGGCGCGGTCGATGCCGACGGCAAGACCGGCGACGGCGCGGGCATCCACGTCCAGATCCCCGCCCCCTTCTTCTATGACCAGATCCGCCGCACCGGCCACGAGCCGGACATGGAGAAAATGGTCGCCGTCGGTCAGGTCTTCCTGCCGCGCACCGATTTCGGCGCGCAGGAGCGCTGCCGCACGATCGTGGAATCCGAAGTTCTGCGGATGGGTCACTACATCTACGGCTGGCGCCACGTTCCGGTGAACACCGAGGTGCTGGGCGAGAAAGCCAATTCGACCCGCCCCGAGATCGAGCAGATCCTGATCCGCAACGACAAGGATATCGACGAGGAGCAGTTCGAGCGCGAGCTCTACATCATCCGCCGCCGTATCGAGAAAGCGGCGATCGCGGCGCAGATCAACGGGCTCTACATGTGCTCGCTGTCGTGCCGCTCGATCATCTACAAAGGCATGATGCTGGCCGAGCAGGTCGCGGAATTCTATCCCGACCTGAAGGACGAGCGCTTCGAGTCCGCCTTCGCGATCTATCACCAGCGCTATTCCACCAACACCTTCCCGCAATGGTGGCTGGCGCAGCCCTTCCGGATGCTGGCGCATAACGGCGAGATCAACACGATCAAGGGCAACACCAACTGGATGAAGAGCCATGAAATCCGCATGGCCTCCTCGGCCTTCGGCGACAGCGCCGAAGACATCAAGCCGATCATCCCGGCGGGGGCGTCCGACTCCGGCGCGCTCGATGCGGTGTTCGAACTGATGGTCCGTTCGGGCCGCAACGCGCCGATGGTGAAGACCATGCTCGTCCCCGAGCCGTGGTCGAAATCCACCGACACGATGCCCTCCGCGTGGCAGGACATGTATGCCTATTGCAACGCCGTGATGGAGCCGTGGGACGGCCCGGCGGCGCTGGCGATGACCGATGGTCGTTGGGTCTGTGGCGGTCTCGACCGCAACGGTCTACGTCCGCTGCGCTATGTCATCACCGGCGACGGCGTGCTGATCGCGGGCTCGGAAGCCGGCATGGTGCCGGTCGACGAGGCGAGCGTTGTCGAGAAAGGCGCGCTTGGTCCGGGTCAGATGATCGCGGTCGATATGCGCGAGGGCAAGCTCTACCACGACACCGAAATCAAGGACAAACTGGCCGCGGCCCAGCCCTTCGGCGAATGGGTCGGCAAGGTCACCGATCTGAACGCGATCCTCGTCGACGTGCCGGAAAACCCGAAATTCTCGGGCGGTGAACTGCGCAAGCGTCAGGTCGCGGCTGGCTATTCGGTCGAAGAGATCGAACAGATCCTCGCGCCGATGGCCGAGGACGGCAAGGAAGCCATCGCCTCGATGGGCGACGACACGCCGCCTGCGGTTCTGTCCAAGCAATATCGCCCGCTGAGCCATTTCTTCCGTCAGAACTTCAGCCAGGTGACCAACCCGCCGATCGACTCGCTTCGCGAAAGCCGGGTGATGTCGCTCAAGACGCGCTTCGGTAACCTCAAGAACGTGCTCGACGAGGATAGCTCGCAGACCGAGATCTGGATCTTGGAGAGCCCGTTCCTCGCGAATTCCGAATTCGATCACATGCTCAACGAATTCGGCGAGCAGGTGACGATCATCGACTGTACCTTCCCGGCCAATGCCGATCAGGATGCGCTGCGCGAGGGTCTGACCCGGATCCGTCAGGAAGCCGAAGACGCGGTGCGCTCGGGCGCGCTCCATATCGTGCTGAGCGATGAGGAGCAGGACGAAGACAAGGTTGCGATGCCGATGATCCTCGCGACGAGCGCCGTGCATAGCTGGCTCACGCAGAAAGGTCTGCGGACCTTCTGCTCGATCAATGTGCGCTCGGCGGAATGTATCGACCCGCATTACTTCGCGGTTCTGATCGGCTCGGGCGCGACCACGGTGAACGCCTATCTCGCGCAGGACACGCTGGCCGACCGGATCGACCGCGGTCTGCTGGGCGGCACGCTGGTCGACGCGATGCGCAAATATCGCGATGCGATCGACGCCGGCCTGCTGAAGATCATGTCGAAGATGGGGATCTCGGTGATTTCCTCCTATCGCGGCGGTCTGAACTTCGAAGCCGTGGGTCTGTCGCGCGCAATGGTCGCGGAATACTTCCCCGGCATGCATTCGCGCATCTCCGGTATCGGTCTGCACGGCATCCAGCACGCGCTGGAAGGTGTGCATGCGAAAGGCTGGAAAGGCGGTCAGGACGTGCTCCCGATCGGCGGCTTCTACAAGGCCCGCCGCACCGGCGAGTCCCATGCGTGGGGCGCGCAGTCGATGCACATGCTGCAATCGGCCTGTAACCGCGCGAGCTATGATCTGTGGAAGCAATACAGCTCGATGATGCGGGCGAACCCGCCGATCCATATCCGCGACATGCTGGATATCAAATCGCTGGGCAAACCGGTGCCGATCGAAGAGGTCGAGTCGATCACCTCGATCCGCAAGCGCTTCGTGACGCCGGGCATGTCGCTGGGGGCGCTGTCGCCCGAGGCGCACAAGCTCTTGAACGTCGCGATGAACCGGATCGGCGCGAAGTCGGACTCGGGTGAAGGCGGCGAAGACCCGGCGCATTTCGTGCCCGAGCCCAACGGCGACAACCCGTCGGCGAAGATCAAGCAGGTGGCTTCGGGTCGTTTCGGTGTGACCGCCGAATACCTCAACCACTGTGAAGAGCTCGAGATCAAGGTCGCTCAGGGCGCCAAGCCCGGCGAAGGCGGTCAGCTTCCGGGGATGAAAGTCACCGACCTGATCGCGCGTCTGCGGCACTCGACCAAGGGCGTGACGCTGATCTCGCCGCCGCCGCACCACGACATCTACTCGATCGAAGACCTCGCGCAGCTGATCTACGACCTCAAGCAGATCAACCCGAAGGTCAAAGTGACGGTGAAGCTGGTTGCGTCCTCGGGCGTCGGCACGATCGCGGCCGGTGTGGCGAAGGCGAAGGCCGACATTATCCTGATCTCGGGCCACAACGGCGGCACCGGCGCATCGCCTGCGACCTCGATCAAATATGCCGGTCTCCCGTGGGAGATGGGTCTGACCGAGGCGCATCAGGTGCTCGCGATGAACAACCTGCGCGAACGCGTCACCCTGCGGACCGATGGCGGTCTGCGCACGGGCCGCGATATCGTGATGGCCGCGATGATGGGGGCCGAGGAATACGGCATCGGCACCGCCGCCCTGATCGCGATGGGCTGCATCATGGTCCGTCAGTGTCAGTCGAACACCTGCCCGGTTGGCGTCTGCACCCAAGACCCCGAGCTGCGCGCCAAGTTCACCGGCACGGCGGACAAAGTGGTGAACCTCATCACCTTCTACGCTCAGGAAGTGCGCGAGATCCTCGCCTCGATCGGTGCGCGTTCGCTCGACGAGGTGATCGGTCGCGCCGATCTTCTCAGCCAGGTGAGCCGTGGCTCCGCCCATCTCGACGATCTGGATCTCAATCCACTCCTGATCACCGTCGATGGCTGGGACAAGATCGTCTACGACCGTTCGAAGCCGCGTAACTGGGTCTCGGACACGCTCGATGCGGAGATCATCAAGGATGGTCATCGCTTCTTCGAGGAAGGCGAGAAGATGCAGCTCTCCTACGCGGTGCGCAACACGCTGCGCACTATCGGGACGCGCGCTTCGAGCCATATCGTGAAGAACTTCGGGATGCGCAACGCGCTGCAATCGGACCACCTGACGGTGAAGCTGACCGGCTCCTGCGGTCAGTCGCTGGGCGCTTTCGCGGCCCCGGGGCTGAAGATCGAAGTGTCGGGCGATGCCAACGACTATGTCGGCAAGGGTCTCTCGGGCGGCATGATCGTCGTGCGTCCGCCGATGGCCTCGCCGCTGGTCGCCTCCGAGAACACGATCATCGGCAACACCGTGCTTTACGGCGCGACCGAGGGCCACCTGTTTGCGGCGGGCCGCGCAGGCGAGCGCTTCGCGGTGCGCAACTCGGGTGCGAAAGTGGTGATCGAGGGCTGCGGTTCCAACGGCTGTGAATACATGACCGGCGGCGTCGCGGTGATCCTCGGCTCGATCGGCCCGAACTTCGGTGCGGGGATGACCGGCGGGATGGCCTATCTCTACGATCCGGACAACACGGCGGAAGAGCTGATCAATCTCGAAAGCCTTGTCACCTGCGGTCTGGGCCACGAGCATTGGGAAGCCGAGCTGAAAGGCCTGATCGAGCGTCACGTCGCCGAGACGGGCTCGCGCAAAGGGGCCGATATTCTCCAGCACTGGGAGACCGAGAAGGCGAACTTCCTGCAGGTCTGCCCGAAGGAGATGCTGGCGCATCTGTCCTACCCGCTCAGCGACGAACCGCAGGCGATGCCGGCGGAATAAGGGAACCCTTTCCCCTACGGAACCGTTTCAGAGGGCGAAGCACATGCTTCGCCCTTTGTTCTGTCTGGAGGTAACGATGTCCGAACTGTTGGTGATGGCGCATGAAACCGAGGCCGCGGGCTTCGCGACGCGCGAGGAACTCAGAGCACTGGAAAGAGAAGGCTTTTTCCGGTCGCAGGACATTGTCGTCGTGACCCGAGACGAAAACGGCGAGATTCACGTTCATGAAAACAGCAACACGATGGCGCTTGGCGCGATTGGTGGCGCTGTCTGGGGCGGACTGCTGGGTCTCGTCTTCCTGTCGCCTGTCGTCGGCGCGGCAATCGGTGCGGGCGCGGGCGCTGTGTCCGGCAAGTTCACCGACCTCGGGTTGAACGACTCTTTCCTGCGCGAAGCGGGCGAGAGCTTGCCGCAAGGCGGTTCGGCCGTGTTCATCTTGCTTAAGAAGGGCACCGCTGCAGAGGTCCTCGACCGGATGAAGACCCTAGGCCACGCGCGCGGTCGCGTGCTGCAGATCCCCTTGCCGGAAGATTTCCACGAACGGCTCGAGTCCGCCCTGTCTTCGGGGGGCACCACAGCCTTCACCGGCGAGGAAATCACCGAAGGTGCCACAGGAAATCTCGCGCGGATGGTGGGCCCCTCTGCCCTCTAAACCCGCTGTGACCGGGATGTCACTCTTTAACCCATAGTTAACTTTGCGCCCCACAGGCGCCTTTGTGTCGCCCAGTTCCGTGCTTACCAAGTAACGAATAATTTATAATAACGTTACTCGAGCAGCAAAAATGGCAACCTATTACGACCAGTTCTACATCATGGATCCGGGCAGTCCGCCCGCTGCGGGCACGGCGCTTTCGCCGACGACATATGAAATTGTCGATCGGAATAACGACAATTGGATTTCCAGCAGCAACAGCGCCCGCGACACGATCAACGGCCAACGCGTCGAAGATGTCTGGCGCGGCGACACGATCACCATCGAGCGTCCGAATGGCGTGCAAGAGACGATCACCGGCGACACGTTCTACCTGCGCGACGGGAGTGCCGTGTTCACTCCGTCCGATGGCACGATCCTCCACAACGCGACCTTCATCAGCTCCACCTATGTCACGCAGAGCACCCAAGCGCCGGTCGGCGATCTGGGGCCGGAATGTTTCCTCGCCGGGACGCGGATCGACACGCCCGAAGGGCCGCGACCGGTAGAGCGGCTCAAGGCGGGCGATCTTGTCATCACCGAGGACGACGGGCCGCAGCCTCTTCTTTGGACGGGTGGTCGGGTCTGTCGCGGCGTCGGGGCCTATGCGCCGATCCGGTTCGCGCCGGGGGCTATGGGAAATCGACGCGCTCTTTACGTGTCTCAACAACATCGGATGTTGCTGCGCGGCTGGCGCGCCGAGATCGCCTGCGCCCATAGCGAAGTTCTGGTCGCCGCCAAGCATCTCGTGAACGGCAAGAGCATTCGGGTGGCTCCGCGCCCGCGCGTGCAATACCGCCACCTGCTTTTCGCGCGCCATCACATCCTCATGGCCGAGGGCGCGCCGACCGAGAGCCTTTTTCCCGGCAATGTCGTCCTTGAAGACGACCACGGTATCGCGCGCGAGATACGCACCGCGTGGAAGCAGGTGTCAGATGCGCCGATCGAAACCATGGTAACGGCGCGACAGGTCGCGCGCGGACCGGAATTGGCACTGCTTGTCGCTTGACCCTTCGGGGCACGCTGTGACTTATACGCACATGGCTAAGAGCAAGAAAAAATCGGGCCGCAAACCCGCCAAACGCAGCACGAAATCGAGCGTTTCCAGCAGCATGCGCGCGCCTTTCCGCACTGCCCTGAAATGGGCGCTGCGGGGCGTGATGGGTCTCGTTGCGCTGGTGCTTGTGCTGATGGTCCTGTTCAAATTCGTTAATCCACCGACCACCTGGACGATGTGGAGCGAACGCCAGCGTCTTGGCGCAGTCGATCAGAAATGGGTGCCGATCGAGGATATCGCGCCCGTGCTCGCCCGCTCCGTCGTCGCGGCGGAGGACGCGAATTTCTGCAACCACTGGGGCTTCGACATGCGCGCGATCCGCAAGGCGATCGACGATGGCGCCAATCGCGGCGCCTCGACGATCACCCAGCAGACCGTGAAGAACGTGTTCCTCTGGCAGGGCCGAAACTGGCTGCGCAAGGCGCTTGAGGCGTCGATGACGCCGCTGGCCGAGGCGATCTGGGGCAAGAAGCGGATCTTGGAAATCTATCTTAACGTCGCTGAATTCGACGAAGGCGCGTTCGGGGTGGATGCCGCCGCGCATCGCTATTTCCGCACCACGCCCGACAAGCTGAGCGCCCGCCAATCTGCCTTGATCGCTGGCGTCCTGCCCGACCCGAAGGACCGTTCGGCGGCGAAGCCCGGCAGCTTCCTGTCGCGCCGCGCGCAATCGATCATGGACGGCGCGGCGACGATCCAGAAGGACGGGCGCGCAAGCTGCTTCGAGTGATCACTCGGCCGGTTCGGTCATCGGGCGCATGACGGCGAAGAGCTCCGCGACCTTGATCCCGAATTTGCGCATCTGCGACCGATTCAGCAGCGTCCCGTCCGGCATCAGGTAAATCCAGTCGGTCACGTCGAGCACGTGGCCGCCCGCATCCTCGGGCAGCCGCAACCGATAGCGCATCCGCAGCGCATTGCCCGACTGCTCCATCTCGGCGCGACCTTCGATGTCGTCGGCGGTCGAGCTGATCTCGCCGTTCGGCCCGAACTGGATATTCCAGGCACGGCTCTGTCGCCTACCGGAGGCATATTCGAACTCCTCCTCGATCACGCCGCCATCATTGGTGAACCGCCCCGTCATCACGGCACGGAAGCGCGAGGTGACCCGCCCGTCAGGGCCGTAGATCATGCCATGCGCCTCGACAGGGCCCTCGAACGCCCGGCGAATATCGAATTCCGGGCTTTCGGCCGCGTAATCCGCAGACTTTTGCGCCGGGAAGGAGAAGAAGAAATGCCGGATCAAGAGAGCCGCCAGGATCAGAACCGCGAGGGTGAAAAGCAATTTTAACAACATCTTACGCCCTCGCATGTGCCAGTTGGACCTGCACCACATCGGTATGGCCTACCGCGAAGGCCGCCGCGCAGGCTTCGAGATAATAGGACCAGTTGCGCAGGAACTCCGGCCCGAAGCCAAGTTCGGTGGCCCGCGCGCTGCGCTCTTTCAGACGGGTCGCCCATTGCCGACAGGTCTCGGCATAGTCCTGCCCGAAGGCGAAGCTTTCCTTCACCGCCAACCCGGCCTTCGCCGCCTGATCGCGGATCACCCCATCGGACAGAAGCATGCCACCCGGGAAAGTGTATTGCCGAATGAAATCGGAAGTCTCGCGATATTTCGGAAAGTAGGAATCAGACACTGTTATGGCCTGAATCATCGCAGAGCCGCCCTCCGCCAAGCGATCTTTCACGGTTTGGAAATAGTTCGGCCAATAGCGCTCGCCGACCGCTTCGATCATTTCGATCGAAACGATATGGTCGAATTTCCCCGGCGTATGGCGATAGTCCTGCAACCGGATATCTGCCCGCCCGTCGAGCCGCGCATCGGCGTAACCTTTCTGGCTGGGCGAGATCGTGATGCCGGTGACATGACGTCCCTGCTCGGCTGCGCGTTCGGCGAAATGTCCCCAGCCGCAGCCGATCTCCAGCACCTGTTCCCCGTCGCCCATCTGGTCGAGAATGCGGTCGAGCTTGCGGTTCTGCGCCCGGTGCAGATCGTTGTCCCCCGGCGCGAAAAGGGCAGAGGAATAGCTCATCCCCTCGTCCAGCCAGAGCTGGTAGAACTCGTTCCCCACGTCGTAATGCGCCCGGATGTTGCGCGACGCCCCGCGCAGCGAATTGGCCCGCATCAGCCGATCGATCAGGCGGAACTTCACGTTCGACCAGAAGCCCGCATAGGCATAGCCGTCGACCACATCGAGGTTCTTCAGCGCGAGCGACAGAAGCGCCTCAATCGAAGACGTCTCCCACAGCCCCGCGATATAGGCCTCGCCCAGCCCGACATCGCCGCGCGACGCCATCGCCACCACGGCCTGCCAGTCGCGGATTTCCATGTCGGCTTGCGGCTCCCCGCGACCGAAACTGCGCACGGTGCCGTCAGGCAGGCGCAGATGCAGCGTCCCCTGCTCGATCTTCTCGCAGGTCGCGAGGAATTCGCTGCGGATCCGGTTGGTCAGGAAAGGCATCATTGGCTGATCTCCTCGCTGGGGGGTGTGGGCCGCGAAAAGTAGCGGGCGCCTTTGAGCTTGAGCCGCAGGGCCTGCCAGTAGATCAGGCCGAGCGTGCGGATCGGGGTGAGCGGACGGCGCAGCGCCATACCGAGAAGCGCCGCCGAAGTCAGTTTGCGGCGCTGGGTGGCGAGGGTCGCGACAACGCCCTCCTCGCCATTGCGATGATCGATGCGGATGCGGATGTGCTCGGCTCCGATGTCGAAGCGAAAACGATACTCCCCGGCGATGGTCTGGAACGGGGAGACGTAGAAGATTTTCGCAGCATGAAGCTCGGTTTCCGCAGAAATAGGGTCGAAATTCGGGGTGGCGCAGAGATAGGAGTGACGGTCGCCGAAGGTATTGTTCACCTCTGCGATCACGGCGCGCAGGTCATCTTGCGCATCATAGGCCAGCCAGAAATTCACCGGGTTGAACCCCGCCCCGAGGATCTTCGGCTGGGTCAGAAGGCGCAGCGTCGAAATCTCGGGCGCACCGTGACGCGAGAGCTGTTTACGGACCCATGCAGCACCCTCGCCGCGACCGGGCGCCCCGCCGTAATCCTTGTCATGCACCGTCGCGAGGTTGCGTCCGCGGCGCGAGAAAATCCGCGGCCACGGGCCCGGCGCATCGGGATCGATCATCACGTAATCGACGTGATAGCGGAACTGGTGGGAAATCGCGCCCCGCCGCGCATGAACCGTATGACCGGGGCAGAACTCGCCGCTCATGCGGGCACCTTTTCGAAGTCGACCTGCGGCTGCGCCCCGCGATTGAGCTCGCGCGCCACCCGAACCGCCGAGGCGAACCCATCTTCATGGAAACCATGACGGAGCCATGCGCCCGCGAACCACGTCCGATTCAGACCCTGTATCGACTGGATTTCGCCCTGCGCCTGTATCGCTGCGCGGTCGAAAACCGGGTGCCAGAAGACCTCGTGATCGTAGATCGTCTCCTCGGCAATCGGCGCATCGGGGTTCAGCGTGACGAAAAGCGGATCGCTTTCGGGGATGTTTTGCAGTTTGTTCATCCAATAGGTCACGCCAAGCCGCGTCTCATTCGCGCGGGTCTGGGCTTGATAGACCCAGCTTGACCAGCACGCGCGGCGGCGCGGCATCTGCGCCACGTCGCGATGCAGATAGACGTCGTTGGGCTGATAGCGGACCGCCGAAAGCGCGGCCTGTTCCTCTGGGGTCGGCTTGGCCAGCAGCTTGAGTGCCTGATCGGAATGGGTGGCGATGATGACCTGATCGAACTGATCCGGAAGGGCCTTTTCCGCCGAAATAGTGACTGAATTGCGCTGCCGCTCGATCGCGGTGACCGGCGTTCCGGTGCGGAATTCGACGCCGCGCAGGCGCAGGGCGGCCTCGAGCCGCTTCACATATTCGATCGACCCGCCCGAGACCGTCCACCACTGGTGCTGACCGGTCGCCGACAACAATGCGTGGTTCTCGAAGAAGCGCAGGAGGCTTTTGGCCGGGAACGCGCCGATCTGATCGGCAGGCGTGGACCAGATCGCCCCGCAGATCGGCAGCAGGTAATAGCGTCGGAACCACTCGCCCAGGTTCAGCTCGTCCAGCAGATCATCGATCGTTACGTCGTCGCTTTTCGCAACAGCGACGGCCTTGGCGTTGAACTTCGCGATATCCGCGACCATCCGCAGGAATCCCGGCCGGGCGAGGTTCCGCTTCTGCGCAACGAGACTGTTCAGGTCGCGCAAAGCATATTCGATGCGGCCCTGATCGATCGTCACGCCAAAGCTCATGTCGGATTTCTCGACCGGTACATCGAGCTCGGAGAACAGGCGCGTCAGATGCGGATAATTCGCGTAATTGAAGACGATGAAGCCGGTATCGACCGGCTGATCGCCGTTGCGCCCCGCCGTGATCGTGCGCGAATGCCCCCCAAGCCGCGTCTCCGCCTCATAGATGGTGACGCGATTATGCGGCGCGAGTTGCCACGCCGCCGCCAGACCGGAAATCCCGGATCCGATGATCGCGATGCGTTGCGCATGTGGATGCAGGGCATCAAATGACATTCGAATTCTCCCAAGCTCTTGAAGGCGTAACGGTGCATATTACCGTTTGGATCAGAAGTTTTTTCGCATCGCATGTGAACCGCTATCTCATAAGCTGCGTATCGGTCACATGCTGAGAGATGCGACCATCAACTTCGACACCACAGGGACCCCGCCAATCGCGGCGGGTCAGGCCTTTGCCGGGAAGATAATGGACGACAGGAAATCAGCGAAACCGACGCCCGAGGCGGCTTGCGAGCAGACCGATTGGCTCGTGGCAGTTCGTGACAAGCGTGACAAACTGGCCTTCGCGCGGCTTTATGATCACTTCTCGCCGCGACTGAAGGGGATGCTTGTGCGATCCGGCATGACGCAGGCGGCGGCAGAGGATGTGGTTCAGGACGTGATGCTCACGATCTGGCGGAAGGCACATCTTTACGACGAGACGCGGGCACGCGCCTCGGCATGGATTTACCGGATTGCACGCAATCGGCAGATTGATGTGATCCGAAGACGGCCCCGGCCCGTTCCAGACGAGCTGATCGCCGAGGCCGAGACGCGGGAAACGCGCGAGGCCGATGCGGCGATCGGGCTGGAACAGGAAGCGGCGCAGCTGCGCGAAGCGATCGAGGCACTGCCGGAAGCGCAGCGCGAGATCATCGAGCGGGCCTATGTGGGCGAACTCACACAGGCCGAAATACGCGAGGCGACGGGCCTCGCCCTTGGGACGATTAAATCGCGGATCCGGCTGGCGCTGGAGAAGCTTAGACACGAGTTAAGGGATCTGAGAGAAGAATGACCGAGATTACGCATCATTTGCCCGATTGGTTGGTACGGTCCTACGCGACCGGCTCGCTGGGTCATGCGTTTTCGCTGGTCGTGGCGGCGCATGTGAGCCAGTGCGACGAGTGTCGCGCACGGCTTGAAGCAGAGGAACTGGCGGGCGGGCTGGTTCTGGATGACCTGAAAGGCATGGCCCCCAGCGACGATTTGCGGCGACGTGTGTTCGACGGGTTGGACGACGACGATGTGATCGTCGCGGAGCAACCTGCGCGCGCCGGGATTTATCCGGGCGCCGTGGTCGAGGCGATGGGCGCCGACAGTCCGCGCTGGCGGGCCTTGGGCGGCGGCATCAAGCAAGCCATTCTGAGCGAGGATAAAGAAGGGTCGGCCCGGCTTCTGTATATTCCGCCGGGGATGGCGGTGCCGGATCACACGCATGGCGGGCTGGAACTGACGCTGGTGCTGCAGGGGTCCTTCTCGGACGAGACCGGGCGCTTTGGCGTCGGCGACGTGGAAGTGGCGAATGACGATCTCGATCACACGCCGATTGCGGGGATGGAGGATGTCTGCATCTGCCTCGCCGCCACCGATGCGCCACTGAAGTTCAAGGGTCTTCTGCCGCGCTTGCTGCAGCCGATCTTTCGGATTTAAGACCCTAAATCCGCCGAAACACAGCCCCGATCCAAAGGGCAAGCGTTGCCGCCCGGCTTTGGCGATAGAGCCTCAGCCGGGCGAATTCTTTCAGACGGGTTAAAAGAGTCGCGTCGCGCATCCTCTTGAAGCGATCGAAAATGGCCTGGTTCTCGGGCGTGAACCGATGCGCCGATGCAGTGAGCGCTGAACATTGATCGTCGATCCAGCACCGCCAATCGCCGGACAGCATGCATCCGAGTCGAGAGAGTTTGGCGCGTATTTTCACATTCGCCCCTTCCGCGTTGCCCCCGTGTTGGCGGTAGAGAACCGTGGGCTTTGCATCATAAATGACCCGCGCACCGCACCCGGTGAACAGCTGATAGAGCCACCAGTCATGACGCGGCGCAACTTGCAGTTCGCGCGCCGCACAGATGGCCAGTTCGGCCCCGACCGGGTTCAGGAGAATGGTGTTTCCCGCCGCGATATTCTGCACCAGTGCATTGCGAAAAGACGGCGGGCGTGTGTGTCGGACGGAGAGATGCTGGTCTTCCAGATCAGCGTTGCAGACCCAAGTCCGGCTGCAATAAAGCGCAGGCCCCCCCTCACCCAATGCGGCAATCCCGCGCGCGAGCCGATCCGGCAGCCAGACATCATCCTGATCACAAAAGGAGATGTAATCCTGCTGCGCGCTGTCGATCCCCCGCAGCAGAGACAGGAAATTCCCTCCCGCGCTGGTCCGCGGGCCTCTCACGATCTGCACATCATGGCTGCGGGCGAGCTCCGCCAAGACGTCGCGCGCGGCATCGCTTCGGCTGTCGTCCCCGACGATCAGCCGCCAATCCCGATGGGTTTGCGCCGCGAGGCTTTCCAGTTGATCGCGCAGCTCCGGACCCGGATCGCGTGTCGCCATCAGGATCGTCACCCGCGCCACGGTCGCTTACTCGATCAGGCGCAGCAGATACTCACCATAGCTGTTCTTGCCGAATTTCTTTGCCCGGTCGGCGAGCGCGTCGGCACTGATCCAGCCCTTCTCGAAGGCGATCTCGTCGGGCGAGCCACTTTGCAGGCCCTGCCGCTCTTCCAGCGTGCGCACGAAATTCCCCGCATCGAGCAAGCTGCCATGCGTTCCGGTGTCGAGCCAGGCGAAGCCCCGGCCCATCTGCGTGACGGAGAGCGCACCGTCATGCAGGTAGGTTTCGAGAAGCGAGGTGATCTCCAACTCGCCACGGGCGGAAGGGGTGATCGTCTTGGCGCGGTCCGGCGCGGTTTCGTCGAGGAAATAGAGCCCCGTGACCGCGAATTGCGACGGCGGCACTTCGGGCTTCTCGATGATCGCGCGCACGGTACCGCTCTCGTCGAAATCCACCACCCCATACCGCTCCGGATCGCGCACGCGGTAGCCAAAGACGGTGCCGCCATCTGTGGTCGCATTCGCCGCTTTGAGGATTTCGCCAAGCCCAGCCCCGAAGAAGATATTGTCGCCCAGAACCATCGCCGACGGGCTGCCGGCGAGGAACTCCTCGGCCAGCAGATAGGCCTGCGCCAGACCGTCGGGCGAGGGCTGGGTGATATAGGTCAGGCTCAGCCCCCACTGGCTGCCATCGCCGAGCGTGCGGATGAACTGCTCCTGATCATGCGGCGTCGTAATCACCGCGATCTCGCGAATGCCCGCCAGCATCAGCGTCGTCAGCGGATAGTAAATCATCGGCTTGTCATAGACCGGCAGAAGCTGCTTCGAGACGCCCATCGTGATCGGATAAAGCCGCGTGCCCGAGCCGCCTGCCAGAATAATGCCTTTGCGTTTCGTCATACCGCTTCCAATTCAATTAACACTTCATTCAATCCCGATCTCCAATCGGGTCTATTCAGGCCGAACACGGCCAAATCGCTGCAGTCGAGCCGCGAATTGAGCGGCCGTTTCGCAGGCGTCGGATAATCGGTGGTGGGGATGTCCTCCACCGTCACGTCCCGCCCGGTCCGCGCGAAGATCTCTCGTGCGAAGCCTGACCAGCTTACGTCGGGAGAGCCTGAGAAATGGTAAACGCCGCTTTTTTCGGGCGCGCGCTGCAACTCTTGCGCTATCGTCAGGCAGGCCTCGGCGATCGCCTTGGCCGGCGTCGGCCCGCCGATCTGGTCGGCGACGATCGTCAGCCGATCGCGGCTTTCCGACAGGCGCAGCATCGTCTTCACGAAGTTCCCGCCATGCGCCGAGAAGACCCAACTGGTGCGCAGAATCGCGAAGGGGCCACCCGTGGCGCGGATCGCTTCTTCGCCTGCCAGCTTTGTGCGGCCATAGGCGCCCAGCGGACCGGTCGGATCGGTGGGCTTGAACGGCGCGTCGCCCGAGCCGTCGAAGACGTAATCGGTGGAGATGTGAATGAGCGGGATACCGAGGTCGCAGCAGGCCTTGGCCATCGCGGCGGGCGCGTCACCGTTAACGGTTTGAGCGAGCGCCTCTTCTTCTTCAGCTTTGTCGACTGCCGTATAGGCGGCGGCGTTGATCACGGCCTCAGGCTTGGCCTCCCGGATCGCTTTCGCTGCGGCGCCGGGATCACGCAAATCGACCCTATTCCGGCCTAAAAGCGCCGCATCGGGCGCGAGGCGCTGTAGTTCCTGCGCGACTTGGCCGGTCTGTCCGAAGACGAGGATCATGCCTTGCCCAACCTTTCGCCGACGCCGTGCCGCTCCAGCAGCGGGCGCCACCAAACCTCGTTCTCGAGATACCAGCGCACGGTGCGCTCGAGCCCCTCCTCCACCGTCACGCTCGGGCGCCAGCCCAGCTCCTCACGGATGCGGGTCGGGTCGATCGCGTAGCGCGCATCGTGGCCGGGGCGGTCGGTGACGAAGGTGATCAGATCGGCATAGGGCGCGTCGCCCGGACGCAGCTTGTCGAGAATGGTGCAGATCGTCTGGACGAGCTCGAGGTTCGACCGCTCGTTCTCACCGCCGATATTGTAGCTGCGGCCCAAGGCACCCTTCTCCAGCACCAGAAGCAGCGCATCGGCGTGATCTTCCACATAGAGCCAGTCGCGCACGTTCGAGCCGTCGCCGTAGATCGGCAGCGGTTTGCCCGCGAGCGCGTTCAGGATCACGACCGGGATCAGCTTTTCCGGGAAGTGATAGGGGCCGTAATTGTTCGAACAATTGGTGAGCACCACCGGCAGCCCATAGGTCTCGTGCCAGGCGCGCACGAGATGGTCTGAGCCCGCTTTCGAGGCGGAATAGGGACTGTTCGGCGCATAGGGCGTCTCTTCGGTGAACTGGCCCGTGGCGCCGAGCGTGCCATAGACCTCATCGGTCGAGATGTGGTGGAAGCGGAAGCTCTCGGGGCGACCCTCGGCCTCCCAAAAGCTGCGCGCCGCTTGCAGCATGTTGTAGGTGCCCATCACGTTGGTCTCGATGAAGGCGCCGGGGCCGTCGATCGAACGGTCGACATGGCTTTCGGCCGCGAGATGCATCACCGCGCCGGGCTTGTGGCGGGCGAAGATGGTGGCCAGCGCGTCCGCGTCGCGGATATCGGCCTGCTCGAAGGCGTAGAGCGGACTGTCGGCGACGGGCGCGACATTCTCGAGGCAGGCGGCATAGGTCAGCGCGTCGAGGTTCACCACCTCATGCCCGCGCGAGACGGCGAGGCGGACGACTGCGGAGCCGATGAACCCGGCACCGCCGGTAACGAGGAGTTTCATGCTGCGCCCTCCCAGGTGAAGGGGCTGTCGAACCCGGCAAACAGCGGCGCCTCGGCATCTTTACCGGACAAAACAGGCTCTATTCCTGCGGAAAGCGGCCAGTCGATGCCCAGATCCGGGTCGTCCCAGCGGATCGCGCCTTCGCAGTCGGGCGCGTAGTAATCCGAGCATTTGTAGACGATCTCGGTCCCCGGCTCGAGCGTGACGAACCCATGCGCGAAGCCCGCCGGGATCAGCAGCTGCTTGCCGTTCTCGAAGCTCAGCTCGGTGCCGAACCATTGCCCGTAGGTCGGGCTTCCCTCGCGGATATCCACCGCGACGTCCCAGAGCCGCCCGCACCCGCAGCGCACGAGCTTCGCCTGCGCGTGCGGCGGGGCCTGAAAATGCAGCCCGCGCACCGTGCCCACGGCCTCCGAGACCGAATGGTTGTCTTGGACGAACTCGATCTCGATCCCGGCTTCGGCAAATCGCTTCGCCGAATAGCTCTCGGAGAAAAATCCGCGGTGATCACCGAATCGCTTCGGGGTGATCACAAGAACGCCGCTGAGAGGAGTTGGTTCGACCTGCATTCGCCCTGCCTTCATTGCTTCGGGAAAGTTGTGCCAAAGCACGGCCCGAAAGGCCAGCGACATCGCTGCATGCCAAGAAATCAGGGGAAATCGGGAAAATGGTCGGAGCGAGAGGATTCGAACCTCCGACCCCCTGCTCCCGAAGCAGGTGCGCTACCAGGCTGCGCTACGCTCCGACCGTGGGCGGGGAATTAGCCGCTTGTGCAGGGTTTTGCAAGGGGGTCTGAGTCAGCTTCTTGAATTGCGTGCACGAAGGCCCAAAACGCGGCCCAGAAGCGACGATCGCGGGGCGGTGACGGTTTCCGACCGGCCCCTTGTGCGCAGCACCGGCTGGTTCTCGGAGACACGCGTCTCGCGAATGACGATGTAGATGCCAGACAGGATCACCACGCCCGCGCCGACAAGCGTCGGGATGTCCACACTCTCGTGGAAGATGATCCAGCCGTAGAAGACCGCCCAGAGGATCTGCGAATATTGCATCGGCGCGACGATGGCGGCCTCGCCCGCGCGATAGGCGAGGATTTGCAGGAAGGAGGCGGTCAGGCCGAAGATCGCGATCACCGCCATGAGGCCAAGATCGCCGATCTGTA
This sequence comes from Thioclava sediminum, assembly GCF_002020355.1. GTDB lineage: Bacteria > Pseudomonadota > Alphaproteobacteria > Rhodobacterales > Rhodobacteraceae > Thioclava > Thioclava sediminum. The sequence continues at coordinate 158,477 of NZ_MPZV01000004.1, read as the reverse complement.
GCGGCTGCCAGACGAAGGGCAGAAGGATCGCCATGACGATCACGTTGCCCAGAAGCGGCGAAAGCAGAAGGACGACAGAACGCTCCTCCGAGCCGATCTTTCGGACGATCACCGAGGCCAGCGAACCGGTGACTGCTGCCGTCATCGCCGCGAAATGGCCGGGTGCGAGATCCGCCTGACCGGGGCGCACCACGATCACCACGCCGATGAGGCCGAGGATAACCGCAGCCCAGCGGTGAATGCCGACCTTCTCACCTAGGATCGGGATCGAGAAAACGGTGACCAAAAGCGGCATCGCGAAGAGGAGCGGATAGACCTGCGCGAGCGGCAGGGTCGAGAAGGCGTAGAAAGCGCAGAGCCCGGTGACGACGGTGGTAAAGACCCGTCCCGCAACCCAGCCGGGGTGAACCGGGCGCAGGCTTCCCCCGCGCTTGTCGTTGAGCAGGATCACCGAGAGCAACGGGAAAGACAGGAGCGCCGCGAAGAACACGATCTGAACCGGCGAATAGGTCTGACCCAGATGTTTGATGATGACGTCATGCGTGGCGAAAATCGCCATCGAGGTCAGGCCGAGGGACGCACCGCGTGCGTTTGATTTTCCGCCGAAATCGGGCATGGGAGGCTCCCGGTGTTATCGCTCACATCTTGAGCGGATGTTCGGGAGTTGCAAGGCCACGACGTGAAAAAGGCGCGAGCTTTCGCCCGCGCCTTTCACAAAACTTGTCTCGTGGATCAGAGCGAGGCGTCGAGCGCTTCAATGATCTTGTCGCCCATCTCGGAGGTCGAGACCGGGGTGCCGCCTTCGGGGCCCATCAGGTCCGCGGTGCGCACGCCATCAGCCAGAACTTTTTCGATTGCGGTTTCCAGACGGGTCGCCTCGTCACCCTGATCGAAGCTGTAGCGCAGCGCCATCGCGAAGCTGAGGATACAGGCGATCGGGTTGGCCTTGCCCTGCCCCGCAATGTCGGGGGCCGAGCCATGCACGGGCTCGTACATCGCTTTCGGGCGACCGTTCGCCATCGGCGCGCCGAGCGACGCGGAGGGCAGCATCCCGAGCGAGCCGGTCAGCATCGCCGCGCAGTCGGACAGGATGTCGCCGAACAGGTTGTCGGTGACGATCACGTCGAACTGCTTGGGCGCGCGCACGAGCTGCATCGCGCCGTTATCGGCATACATGTGGCTCAGTTCGACTTCCGGGTATTCCTCGCCGACGCGGGTCACGACCTCGCGCCAGAGGATGCCCGACTCCATCACGTTGGCTTTCTCCATCGAGCAGAGCTTCTTGTTGCGCTTCATCGCAAGTTCGAACGCAGCGCGGGCGGCGCGCTCGATCTCGGACTCGGTGTAGCGCTGGGTGTTGATGCCCACACGCTCGTTGCCTTCTTCGAAGATGCCGCGCGGCTCGCCGAAATAGACACCCGAGGTCAATTCACGCACGATCATGATGTCGAGGCCTGCAACCACTTCCTTCTTCAGCGAGGAGAAATCCGCCAGCGCGTCGAAGCATTGCGCGGGGCGCAGGTTGGCAAACAGGTCCATCTCCTTGCGCAGACGCAGCAGGCCGCGCTCGGGCTTCACAGAGAAATCGAGCACGTCGTATTTCGGACCGCCCACGGCGCCGAGCAGAACTGCGTCCACTTCCTGCGCCTTCGCCATCGTCTCATCGGCCAGCGGCACGCCGTGCTTGTCGTAGGCCGCACCACCGACGAGGTCTTCGCTGACGTCGAAGGCGAGATCGCGCTTGGCACCGTACCAGTCGATGACTTTGCGAACCTCGGCCATGACTTCGGGGCCGATCCCGTCGCCGGGCAGGATGAGGATGGAGGGGTTGGACATGAGGATAATCTCCCAAGAAAACAGGGTCTCGAAGGGCGTATCCCCTGCCCGCCCCTTGGTCAAGCGGCACAGGTCGCGAAACCGTGTCTGGACGATCGGCAAGCGGTTGCCGAGGCTTCGGCGGGCTTTTGCGGATCGAGTGGTTGGCGAGTGGCCCCTGCACGCGTATGAGCGCATGCTAGAGTTTATAGCAGGCAGACGACACATGAGGGCGAAATGAATCGCAGGGTATTGATCCTGGGAATGGGCGGTTTGTTCGGATCTGCTGCGGCACGGTCCTTCAGGGCCGCTGGCTGGGACGTCGATCGCTATCGCCGGGGCACCGACATGGCTATCGCAGCGCGCGGCGCGCGGTGGATCGTGAATGCGATGAACCCGCCGAATTACCACGACTGGGCGAACCAGATCCCCCAGATCACCAAGCAGGTTCTGGCCGCGTCGCGCGACAGCGGAGCCTCGGTGATGGTGCCGGGCAATGTCTATGTCTACGGACGCGAGCCGTCTCCGTGGAGCGCCTCGACCCCGCATCACGCCTGCACCCGCAAGGGCAAGATCCGCGCCGAGATGGAGGCGCGCTACCGTGCCCATGCCGAAGAGGGCCGTTCGGTCGTGATCTTGCGCGGCGGAGATTTCCTGAATGCCGAGTCGCCCGACACGCTGATGAACCGGGTGATGCTGAAGGATTTGCGCAAGGGTAAGATCACCGCGCTCGGCAAGCCCGATGCACAGCGCGTCTATGCCGATCTCGAGGATATGACCCGGATCGCCGTGCAACTGGCCGAGACCGAAGATCATACGCCCGGTCTGCTCGACCTCGGGTTCCCCGGCACCCGGTTCTCCGCGCGCGAACTGGCCGAGGAATTCTCGCGCCAGATGGGGCGCGACATCTCGATCAAGAAATTCCCGTGGACGGCGCTGCTGCTTGCCTCGCCCGCATGGGAGCTGGCGCGCGAGCTGCGCGAAATGCGCTACCTGTTCGACATGAGCCACGAGATCGACGGCACCGACTTTCACGCGCGCTTCCCGGAATTCACGCCGAAGACGCTGCAGCGCGTGGTGTTCGAACATCTCTATATCCGGGGCCTCAAGGTCGTGCCCGATCAGGGCAACGCGATGTCGACCCAGACCATCTTGTGACGCGAGGCGGCTTCGGCCGCCTTCGCCAGGGGCGCGCCCGGCTTCGGCCAGACGACGCCCGCCCCCGTCACTTTCAGATCGGTCGCCGGCAGAACGTAGTCGAGCCGAAGATTGCCCGGCCCATCGTAATCGGCGGTATCGAGACCCGGATCGCCCTGATGCGCGGGATCGGCCGCTTGCGTCGCGCCATCGCTGCGCGGCTGCGGGTCCTGCAGATGCGGGCCGTTCAGCAGCAGATCGAGCGCGTCGCGCCGCCCCTCCCCGTCCATCGGATCGAGATTGGCATCGCCCAGCAGGATCACCGGCGCCTCGGGCGGCAGCGCGTCGAGCTCGCCATCCAGATAGTGCAGCCAGAAGGCGCTTTCGTCACGATTGCGGCGCCCGTTGCGGTCCTCGGGTCCGTCGAAAACCGGCGGCGTCGCGGCGAAGGCCAGAAGATGCAGCTGCGCGCCCGAGGGCAGTTCGAGCGGCACATCCCAATGCGCAGTCGAACTGAGACGCTGCACGGATAAAGCCTCCGGCGACAGGTCCGCCCCTGCGCTTTGCCCGTCGGGCAGGTCCTTCCACAGCATCTTGGAGAAATCGCGCGCCCGGTCGGCCTCGATCGGGTAACGCGACAGCAGCGCCATGCCCCCCTGCCCCGGAAACCGCCCATAGCCGTGCCCATCGCGTGCTTCACCAAGCTTGCCGTTTCCGTCTAGATCCGCGCCGCTCGGCCATCCGCTATTCGGACGCGGCGCGAAGAGATGCGGATAAGGCTGCGCGAAAGTCTCATTCAGCGCGGCCAGCGCCTGCCCGTCATAGTCCCAGTCGATCCCGGTCAGCAAAAGCACGTCCGGCGCGATCGCATCGACGATGCGAGTCACAGCCGCGACCTGCGCTGTGTCGTTGCGGATATCTTTCAGCAAAAGCCCTGGACCCCGGCGGGACAGCCCGGCATCCCATGTCGCGACGCGCAAGCCCTCGGCCGCGGCGGGCAGCGCCAGAAACGCCGCGATCAGGCCGGCAAGTAGTCGCTCGCCCCGGAAGCGAGACGCTTGTTTTCGATCATTTGCGCCACCCGCGCCAGCGCGATGCCACGCATGAACAGGCTTGCGGGAAGGAAGGCCCATGCCGTCACCATCCAGATCATCGTGTGGGGCACTTCGAGCGTCACGATCACGAAACTGACCGAGACGAGTTTGAGCACCGCCGGAATAAGGAAGGGCAAAAGGAAGCCCAGCGCAATGTTGAACCAGGAATCGCGGCGCAGACGCTCGACCACGTCGCCGCCTGCGGTCGGGTCGAAGGTGGGCAGATTGACCCAGACGTTGAATTTCGTATGCGCCTGCGGCCAGCCCATGATCCGCATGACGATGACGAAATAGCCAAGGGTCAGCAGCGAGATCAGGTAGGCCATCCCCGCAGCGGTGCGCACCAGCGCGACCTGATGCAGTGAGGCATCCGCCGGCAGCGCGAGTTGCAGCAGGCGAACGGGGCTGTAAGGCACGTCGATGGAGCTGGCGACGGTCGTGCCCAGAACCTCGATCAGCCGGGTCAGAGTCGAGGCGTGATATTGCGACTGCACGGCAAGCGAGAGCAGCAGAACGGTCAGGAACAGCGACATGAAGCGGATGCGGTTGAAGGGCGGCGCATCGCGAAACTCGATCAAGCCGGGATAAACGGAAGCATATTCGAAAAGGGTCAGCGCGAAACCGAACAGCGCCATGAGCGCCACGATCTGTGCGGTGTCACTACTGGTATCGGGCAGAATGAGCGCGGGGGTGCAGATCACCACCGCGACGAGGATCGCGCGAACAAGCGCCCCTGAGAGACGTGAGAACACAGTTACCCTACCCTTCCCTGCGGTCGGATGCGGTACATTGCCGATCCTTTTACCCGCAAGACGCGCGCCGACTGTGGCGCGCTGCCTCAAACTTGCCATGATTTTGCCCAAGTTCCCGATCCAAGCAAATAGTGTTTTCAGACTCTGTGCCGCATTAAGGCATTTTCTTGGAAGACCTGGTGCGACATTGCATCAACAAAGGTGCAAAAATGTGGCAACCTAGGAGGCGAAACCATATTTTGTGGATCAAGGGGTTAGCGCCTCAAAAACCCTCAGGAGTCGCGATTGGCAAAGCCAAGTGCGGCAAGCCCGACACCATCCGCCAGCAACTGGATTCCTAGCAATAGTCCAAGGATTTGCGTCGCTATCTGATCGAACGCAGAGAAGATCAGCACGCCGATCAGGATCGAAACCGCGCCCGACAGGACCAGCATCCACCGCAGGCGCGGCCCGGCAAGGCGCAGCCCGATAAGTAGGCGCAGCGCCCCCATCAGCAGGAAGAGAACACCGACCACCGCCGCGAGCGAAACCGTGCCGGACATCGGATCGGACATCAGCCAGACGCCGACGACGATATTGAGAAGTGCGATCAGCGCATGCCACGCCCGATGTGCCCCGTCGCGGTCGTTGAACGCGAGCCACGCCTGCACGACCCCGGCGATCAGGAAGAGGATACCGACGAAGGTGGTCAGGGCCAGCGAGGTCGCGAAGGGATTCGTGATGGCCGCAACGCCGAGAACGATCAGCACGAGGCCGGTCACCAGAAACAGGGTCGAAACGCGCATCGCATCATCCTCTCGATCTACGTCAAATGATGAACCCTACCATGGGCGCCGAGTTCCCGCGCCCCCCTCACATGTAAAAAGCCGCCCCGGTCGGAGCGGCTTTTCATTTCGCGATGGCGTCGTGGGTTACACCCAGGGACGCGCTTGATGCATCTGCGTCTCGAACGTGTCGATGGCCGCGGCCTTCTCCAGCGTCAGGCCGATATCGTCGAGACCTTCGAGCAGGCAGTGCTTCTTGAAGGCGTCGACGTCGAACTTGATCGTCTCGCCTTCCGAGGTCGTGATCTCCTGGTTCTCGAGATCGACGGTCATCCGCGCGTTCGAGCCTTTCTCGGCATCCTTCATCAGCATGTCGACCTGCTCCTGCGGCAGCACGATCGGCAGCATCCCGTTCTTGAACGAGTTGTTGTAGAAGATGTCGGCAAACGAGGTCGAAACGATCACCTTGATACCGAAATCCGCGAGCGCCCACGGCGCGTGCTCACGCGAGGAGCCGCAGCCGAAGTTGTCGCCGACCACGAGGATCTGCGCTTCGCGATATTGCGGCTTGTTGAGCACGAAATCCGGGTTCTCGTTGCCCTGACGGTCGTAACGCATCTCGTCGAACGCATGCACGCCGAGCCCGGTGCGCTTGATCGTCTTCAGGAAGCCCTTGGGGATGATCATATCGGTGTCGATATTGACCAGCGGCATGGGGGCGGCGATCCCGGTAACTTTTTCGAATTTTTCCATTCTCGTCGCTCCTTACGCGTCTTCCAGTTCCATCAGCTTGCGCACATCGGTCAGATGACCGGTGACAGCAGCTGCGGCGGCCATGGCCGGGCTCATCAGATGGGTGCGGCCCTTGTAGCCCTGACGCCCTTCGAAGTTCCGGTTCGAGGTCGACGCGCAGCGCTCGCCCTCGGCCAGCTGGTCGGGGTTCATCGCGAGACACATCGAGCAGCCCGCCATGCGCCATTCGAAACCGGCATCGAGGAAGATCTTGTCCAGACCTTCTTCCTCCGCCTGCGCGCGCACGAGACCCGAGCCCGGCACGACCATCGCACGGACGCCATCGGCCAGCTTGCGGCCTTTGACGACTTCGGCGGCGGCGCGCAGATCCTCGATCCGGCCGTTGGTGCAGGACCCGATGAAGACCACGTCGATCTTGATGTCGGTCAGCTTGGTGCCAGCTTCGAGGCCCATGTAGTCGAGCGCACGCTTGGCCGCTTCGACCTTGCCGCCCTTGAAGTCTTCCGGCGCGGGGACAGAGCCCGAGATCGGCAGCACGTCCTCGGGCGAGGTGCCCCAGGTCACGACCGGCTCGATCTCTTCGGCCTTGATGGTGACGACCTTGTCGAAATGCGCGCCCTCATCGGTGTAGAGTTGCTTCCACCAATGCAGAGCCGCCTCCCATTGCGCACCTTTCGGAGCGTGGGCCCGGCCTTTGACATACTCGAACGTCTTCTCGTCCGGTGCGATGAGGCCAGCGCGCGCGCCGCCTTCGATCGCCATGTTGCAGACGGTCATACGGCCTTCCATCGACAGATCGCGGATCGCTTCGCCGCAATATTCGATGACGTGGCCGGTGCCGCCGGCGGTGCCGGTCGCGCCGATGACCGACAGCGTGATGTCCTTGGCGGTGACGCCCGGACGCAGCTTGCCGGTGATTTCGACCTTCATGTTCTTCGACTTCGACTGGATCAGCGTCTGGGTGGCCAGAACGTGCTCGACTTCCGAGGTGCCGATGCCGTGGGCGAGCGCGCCGAACGCGCCATGGGTCGCGGTGTGGCTATCGCCGCAGACGACGGTCATGCCCGGCAGGGTCCAGCCCTGTTCGGGGCCGACGATGTGCACGATGCCCTGACGCACGTCGGAGACCGGGTAATAGTTCACCCCGAAATCCTTGGCGTTCTTGTCGAGCGCATCGACCTGAATCCGGCTTTCCTCGTTCTCGATCCCCTTGGCGCGGTCGAGCGTGGTCGGCACGTTGTGATCCGGAACGGCGATGGTTTTCTCGGGTGCGCGCACCTTGCGGCCCGCGATGCGCAGCCCTTCGAAGGCTTGCGGCGAGGTCACTTCGTGGACGAGGTGACGGTCGATATAGAGCAGGCTGGTGCCGTCTTCGTCTTCAGACACGACATGCGCGTCCCAGATCTTGTCATAGAGGGTCTTCGGAGCAGACATGGCTCTCACTTTCTTTGGATAGCTGATTTTGGACATGGGTATGCGGGCGCGAACGCCCAAGGGCGGCGCGCCGTCAAAGTCGTGCCAGCACCGAGCGGCTTTCGCCGTAGAAGCGCTCGCGAAGGCGGGCGCGGTCATCCATGTCGAAAACGAGTGTCATGGGGCGCTAAATACGGCGAATCCGACGCTGAGGCAATCGAAGAGTCCGTGTTTGGACTGATCGCAAAACCGGGCTAACGTCATTTCCATGGATTTCGCGAATGGGGACATCGTCAAGATATTGGCTTCGATCTGGGCACAGATCGAAATCTTCCTCAATTCGATGGTGTTGCCCTCGCGGCTCTGGCAATTCGGGATCATCGCGGCATGTTTCGCGCTGGCCCATCTCGGGCGGATCTGGCTTGCGCCGAAAGTCGACGACTGGGGGCGGAGGCGTGAGCTTTCGACCCGCCAGCTACGCCTGCTGATCCTGTTCCGGCAACGTCTGCGCGGCTTCCTCTTTGTTCTTCTCGCTTGGGGCTCGGTCTTCGTGCTCGAGGCGACCAAAGGCTTTTATTCCTGGCGCTTCCTCGTGGTGCTGGTGGCAACACTGGTCACGGCGTGGCTGGTCGTGGGCCTCGTCGCGCGACTGATCCGCAACGCGCTTCTACGCCGCATCGTGCGCTGGGGCGCGTGGATCTGGGTGACGCTCTATTATCTCGGGCTGTGGGACGAGACCGTGCGGCTTCTGAACGGCACGGCGGTCGAATTCGGGGATTTCCGGATCACGGCCTACGGCGTCCTCAAGGCGCTGGTGCTGACGACGATCCTTCTGTCGGTCGCGCGGATCATCTCGGGGCAGACCTCGGTGCGGCTGCGCACCAACGAGGATATCAGCCCCTCGATGTCGGAGCTGGTCATCAAGGTGATGCAGGTTCTGCTCTATGGCGCGGCGCTGTTCATCGGGATCAAGGCGGTGGGCTTCGACCTGACCGGGCTTGCGGTTCTGTCGGGTGCGATCGGCGTCGGCCTCGGCTTCGGTCTGCAGAAAGTCGTGTCGAACCTCGTCTCGGGCGTGATCATCCTGCTGGATAAATCGATCAAGCCCGGCGACGTGATCAGCCTTGGCGAGACTTTCGGCTGGATCAATTCGCTGGGCGCGCGCTACGTCTCTGTCGTTACGCGCGACGGCAAGGAATACCTGATCCCGAACGAAGACCTGATCACCGGGCAGGTCGTCAACTGGTCCCATTCCAACGAATTCGTGCGGATCGACCTGCCCTTCGGCACCTCCTATCACGATGACCCGCACGTGGTGCGCAAGCTCGCGGTGGAGGCCGCGCAATCGGTGAACCGCGTTTTGAAGAACCGCCCGACCGTGTGTCACGTGACTGGGTTCGGGGACAGTTCGGTCGATTATCTTCTGCGGTTCTGGATCACGGACCCCGTCGAAGGGCTGACGAACGTGCGCGGGCAGGTGTTCCTCGCATTGTGGGATACGTTCAAAGCGAACGGCATTTCGATCCCGTTCCCGCAGCGCGAAGTGCGTTTGCTCGAAGGTTCGCAACTGGACTTGCAACCCGGGCCGGAAACGCATAGCGAAAATTCGCCGCATGAAAATTGAAATTGAACCTTCGGGATGCTATTTTCGGAGGACGTCCAGCGCCGGGGCCATTTCGGTGCGTAACATCTGGAGGACCATGTCCTGTCTCATCTTTCCATCGTGCCGAGTGATGCCGGCACAAAGGCAGCGGCCATGAATACACGGGCCGTCAATGCCGAAGCGACGAGCGAAGAAATCCTCGCGCGCGTCATCTCTTCCCTCGAAGACGACAAGGCCGAAGATATCGTGACCATCGACCTGCGCGGTCGGTCCTCGATCGGTGACTATATGGTTGTCTGCTCCGGGCGCAGCACGCGTCAGGTCAGCGCCATCGCCGAGAACCTGACCGAGCGGCTGAAGCACGAATTCGACCGGGCTTGCAAAGTCGAGGGCAAGGATCAGGGCGACTGGGTGCTGATCGACAGCTCCGACGTCATCGTTCACGTCTTCCGCCCGGAAGTGCGCGAGTTTTATCAGCTGGAAAAGATGTGGATGCCTGCGGGCGCCCCCGTCTGAGTTCGGCTGCATGAAGATCACGATCTGCGCGGTGGGCCGCTTGCGCAAGGGGCCCGAACGCGAGCTGATCGACGACTACCTGAAACGCTTCGAGAAATCCGGGCGCGCCTTCGGGCTCGGCCCGGCTTCCGTCGTCGAGGTCGAAGACAAGAAGGGCCTGGGGCAGGGCGCAGAGGCAGACCTGCTGAGCCGCGCCATTCCTGATGGATCGGTGATCGTCACGCTCGACGAGCGCGGCAGCCTGATCTCATCGCCCGAATTTGCCACGAAGCTGCAAGGCTGGCGCGATAAGGCGCGTGATGTGGCTTTCGTGATCGGCGGCGCGGACGGGATCGACCCGTCCCTGCGCAGCCGCGCCGAGTTCTCGATCTCTTTCGGCAAGATGGTCTGGCCGCATATGCTGGCCCGCGTCATGCTGACCGAACAGATCTACCGCGCCGGACAGATCATCGCCGGCACGCCCTATCACCGCGTCTGATCAGCACATCTTTAGATTGTGCAGTTTTCAATAGCTTGCGCAGCGTCTCCGCGACGTTACGCTGCGCTCGAAAACAATGCCCAGCAGGTCAGGCTCCATGAATACACTTCGCGACATGAATATTTCCGGCGCGTCCATTTCGCGCGAGGCGATGATGCTGATGGGCTTCCAGCGAACGCGCCAGATTTCCGGCACCGCGCGCAAGGCCTGGGAAGCCGGCGACAGGGGGCCCGCGCTGGAAGAAGTCGAGGCCCGCAACGAGGAGATTTTCCGGGGGGCGCTCGCCGAGGTCTTCACCGAGTATCTCCCGCTGCGCAAGGCGCTCGAGGAAACCGGTCGCCGCCCGACCCATGTGATCGACATCGGCTGCGGACAGGGTCTCAACGACGCGCTGCTGATCAAGGATTACGATTGCGCCGTGACCTTGATCGATATCGAGGAAACCCCGGAGCAATACCATTTCTGGAGCGATACCGGTGCGGGCTATGCCTCGCTCGACGCCGCGGCGGCGTTTCTACGCGACAATGGCGCCCATGCGGTCGAGACGCTCAACCCGGTCAAGCAGCCTGATGCTTTGGAGGGGGTCACGGGCGATCTCGTCACCAGCCTGATTTCCTGCGGTTTCCATTACCCGATCGGCGACTATCTCGACCTTATGATGCGGGTAATCCGGGATGGCGGCGCGGTCGTGCTGGACCTGCGTCGACGCTACATACAAAAGCCCGACGCGGCGCTTTCGTCGCTGATCGCGGCCACGCGACAGACCGAAATACTCAGCTATGAGAAGAAAGCCCGGCGGATCATGTTCCAGGCCTAAGGCGCACACGCCCCCGGTTGCCGCCAAGGCTTGCGAGGCGTATGAGGGGGCAACAGATTAGGAGGCCGCCATGACCCGTCCGAAACCCGTCGTCCTGTGCATTCTCGATGGCTTTGGCGAGCGAAAGGAGCGCGAAGGCAACGCGCCCCTGCTGGCCGATACCCCGAACCTCGACCGCGTTCTGTGGAACAACCCGGCGAAATCGACGCTGGTGACCTTCGGCCCCGATGTCGGGCTACCGAGCGGTCAGATGGGCAATTCCGAGGTCGGTCACACCAATATCGGCGCAGGCCGGGTGGTGGCGATGGATCTGGGCCAGATCGATCTGGCGATCGAGGACGGTTCTTTCTTCAAGAACGAGGCGATCCTGTCCTTCATCGACACGATGAAAGAGAGCGGCGGGCGCGCGCATCTGATGGGCGTCATCTCGGACGGTGGCGTGCACGGCCATATCGAACATACGCTCGCCGCGGCGAAGATGGTCTCGGAGGCGGGCGTTCCAGTGCTGATCCACGCGATCACCGACGGACGCGATGTGGCACCCGATAGCGCGAAGTCCTTCGTCTCCGATCTTTGCGACCGGCTGCCCGAAGGCTGCACGGTCGTCACGGTAGATGGCCGCTATTACGCGATGGACCGCGACAACCGTTGGGAGCGCGTGGGCCTTGCCTATGATGCGATGATCAACGGCAAAGGGCAGGGAGCCGACACCCCTGTCGCGGCCGTAGAGGCCAGCTACGACAAGAAAGAAATGGACGAGTTCATCAAGCCCACCGTGATCGGCGATTACGACGGCGCAAAGGATGGCGACGGGTTCTTCTGTCTCAATTTCCGCGCCGACCGAGCTCGTGAAATCCTGCGCGCGATCGGCGAGCCGGACTTCTCGGAATTCGAAACCGGGACCCGTCCGAAATGGGCGGCGCTGCTGGGGATGGTCGAGTATTCCGACAAGCATAACGCCTATATGAAGACCGCCTATCCGAAGCGCGAGATCGTCAACACGCTCGGCGAATGGATTTCGAAACAAGGGCTTAGCCAGTTTCACCTCGCCGAGACCGAGAAATACCCGCATGTGACCTTCTTCCTCAACGGCGGCAAGGAAGAGCCGTGGGAAGGCGAAGACCGCTACATGCCGAAATCGCCCAAGGTCGCGACCTACGACCTGCAGCCCGAGATGAGTGCGCCGGAAGTCACCGACAAATTCGTCGAGGCGATCGAGACCGGGTACGACCTGATCATCGTGAACTACGCCAACCCCGACATGGTCGGCCATACCGGCTCGCTGGAAGCCGCGATCGCGGCGGTGGAAGAGATCGACCATGATATCGGCCGCGTCGTCGAGGCGCTGGAAGCTGCGGGCGGCGCGATGATCATCACCGCCGATCACGGCAATTGCGAAACCATGATCGACCCCGAAACCGGCGGACCGCATACCGCGCATACCACGAACCTCGTGCCCGTCTCTCTGGTCGGCGGGCCGGAGGGCGCCAAGCTGCGCGAAGGTCGGCTTGCGGATCTCGCGCCGACGCTGCTGGAGCTGATGCAGATCGAGCAGCCCGAGGAAATGACCGGAAAGAGCCTGATCGTATCGTGATCCGCGCCGCACTCGCAGCTCTTCTGATCTCGGCCGGGCCGCTTTGGGCGGAAGGATCGGGCGACGCCGCACTCAAGGCCTCGGCCGATCTGCGCAAAGCGATCACTGCGCTCGATGCGGCGCAGTCGAAATCGGATCGCATCGCTGCGCTGACGAAAACGATCCACGCCTATGAGCAAGGGCTGAGCGCGCTACGCGACGGGCTGCGCCGGGCCGCGATCCGCGAGCGCGAGATCAAGCAAGGGTTCGACGCGAAACGCGAGGAGCTTGGCGGGCTGCTGGCCGTGATGTCGACGATGCAGCAATCCGACGGGCCGCTTTTACTGTTGCATCCCTCGGGGCCCGAAGGCTCGGCTCGTTCGGGAATGGTGCTGTCTTCGGTCGCGCCGGCCTTGCAGGAAGAGGCGCAGAAGCTGAGCGTCCACCTCGAGGAGATCGCGACCCTGCGCAAACTGCAGGAAAACGCGCGCGAAACGCTGGAAGCGGGGATGGTTTCGGTGACCAAGGCCCGCACCGCGCTGTCCGAGGCGATCTCCGAGCGCCGCGAGAAACTCCCGCAACGCTATCTCGAAGAGCCCGAGGAGCTGACCGCGCTGGTGCAAAGCGCCGATACGCTCGAAGGCTTCGCGACGGGCCTGAGCGATATGGAAAACGATATCGGCCCGCCGCGCGGCGATTTTGCGGGCGCGAAAGGCACGCTGAATCTGCCGGTGATCGGCTCGGTTCTGCGGAGCTTCAACGAGCCCGATGCCGCGGGGATCAAACGTCCCGGCCTCGTGATCGCAAGTGAGCCGGGCTCGCTGGTCACAACGCCCTGGGCTGCGACAATTCGCTACCGTGGTCCGTTGCTCGACTACGGAAATGTGATGGTCCTCGAACCCGCAGATGGATATCTTCTGGTTCTTGCGGGCCTCGGAACCGTCTATGGTGAGGTCGGAGACGTGCTGCCAAAGGGCACGCCCATCGGTTTGATGGGCGGAATTCAGCCGGGAGCGAAGGAATTCGGCAAGGAATTCGTGCAGGCGGCGGCAGATGGCGCTGGTGCAGATCGCAGCGAGACGCTTTATTTGGAACTGAGAGAGGGCGGTAAGCCCGTGGACCCGACGCCGTGGTTCATCCAGACAAAAGACGACAAGGGTTGAGTATGAAAAAGTTCATGATGGCAGCGGTTGGCGGCACGCTCGCGGGGGCGCTTTTGTCCACGCAAGTCGCGGCGCCGCTGATGGCCGAAGAAACGAAACGCAACGAGACCGTCTACCAGCAGCTGGACCTGTTCGGCGACATTTTCGAAAAAATCCGCCAAGACTACGTTGAGCCGGTGGACAGCAAGAAGCTGATCGAAGCCGCGATCAACGGCATGCTCAGCTCGCTCGATCCGCATTCCAGCTACCTGCCGCCCTCCGATTACAGCGATATGCGCGTTCAGACGCGCGGCTCCTTCGGCGGCCTCGGCATCGAGGTCACGCAGGAAGACGGCTTCGTGAAGGTGGTTTCGCCGATGGACGGCACGCCCGCAGCCGAGGCTGGCATCAAGTCCGGCGATTTCATCACCGCGGTCGATGGCGAGTCCCTGATGGGGATCCCGCTCGATCAGGCGGTGGACAAGATGCGCGGGCCGGTCGGTTCGGACATCACCGTGACCATCGTCCGCGAAGGCGAGCAGGATCCGTTCGACGTCACGCTGACCCGCGACACGATCAAGCTGACCGCCGTGAAAGGCCGCCACGACGGCGATACCGTCATTCTGCGCATCACCACGTTCAACGACCAGACCTTCCCGAACCTCGAATCCTCGATCAAGGAGCAGGTCAAGGAAGTCGGCGGCATGGACAAGGTCGATGGCTTCATCGTCGATCTGCGCAACAACCCCGGCGGTCTGCTGACGCAGGCGATCAAGACGGCGGATGCGTTCCTCGACAAGGGCGAGATCGTCTCGACCCGTGGCCGGAATCCGCAGGATAGCGAGCGGTTCAACGCGACCGCGGGCGACATGGCGGACGGCAAGCCGATCGTCGTGCTGATCAACGGTGGCTCGGCCTCGGCGTCGGAAATCGTGACCGGTGCGCTGCAGGATCATCACCGCGCGATCGTCGTCGGCACCAAGAGCTTCGGCAAAGGCTCGGTCCAGACGGTCATGCCGATCCAGGGCGAAGGCGCGATGCGTCTGACCACCGCGCGTTACTACACGCCGTCGGGCCGTTCGATCCAGTCGCTGGGTATCGCCCCCGATGTGGTCGTGCCGCAGCCCGATCAGCCGAAATCCGAGGATAAAGCGGCCGCCGAAGGCGACAACGCCCGCAAGATGACCTCCGAGGCCGATCTGAAGGGTGCGATCACCAACGACTCGATGACCGAGGACGAAAAGCAGCAGGCCGAGGACGAGCGCGCGAAAGCCGAAGAGGCTGCGAAGCGCCGGATGGAAGATTTCCAGATGTCCTACGCGATCGACCTGATCAAAGGCCTCTCGGCCATTGCCCCCGAGACGAAGGCTGACACCGCCTCGACGCAGAAGGCCGAAGCGCCGAGCGCCGATGGCAAATCCGACACGCAGCAGAATTGAGGGAAGGGGCCTTCGGGCCCCTTTTTCATATGACCCCCGAAGAGATCGTTAAACTTCCTTACCGCCGCAATGTCGGCGTCGTGCTGATGAACCCCGCTGGCCTCGTGTTCGCAGGCCAGCGCATCGACAATCCCGGCCCGGCTTGGCAGATGCCGCAAGGCGGGATCGACAAAGGCGAGAAACCGAAAGAAGCAGCCCTACGCGAGCTGGAAGAAGAGACCGGGGTGAACCCCGATCTCGTCGAAATCGTCGCGAAAACCTCCGATTGGGTGCGCTACGACCTGCCGCATGATCTCGTGCCGAAAATCTGGAACGGCCGCTGGCGCGGGCAGGAGCAGAAATGGTTTCTGATGCGCTTCCTCGGTTCCGACGATCAGGTGCAGATCGAGACTGACCATCCCGAATTTTCGGTTTGGCAATGGATGCCCTTCGACGAGCTGGTCGAGAATATCGTGCCCTTCAAACGCTCGGTCTATGAGGCCGTGCGCGCCGAATTCAGAGACTATCTCGGCTGAATTTTCAGAAATCGAGGCCCAGATCGAGCGTCCGGACCGAATGGGTGAGCGCGCCGGAAGAGATATAATCCACACCGGTCGCCGCCACTTCGGCAATCCGCTCGAGCGTCATGTTCCCCGAGGCTTCCAGCACCACGCGGCCCGCATTCAGCGCCACCGCCGCACGCAGTTCCGCGCTGTCCATATTGTCGAGCAGGATGACATCGGCCCCGCCGATCTTCAGCGCTTCTTCCATCTGGCGCAGCGTGTCGACTTCCAGCTCGATCCGCATCATGTGGCTGCGCGCCGCTTTCGCCGCTTCGAGCACCGCACGGACGCCACCAGCCGCCGCGATATGGTTATCCTTGATCAGGATCGCGTCGGACAGACCGTAACGATGGTTAAAACCGCCACCATGGGTCACTGCGGCCTTCTCCAGAACGCGCAGCCCCGGCGTCGTTTTCCGCGTGCAGGTGATACGCGCCTTGGTGCCTGCGGTTTTCGCGACAAAGCCTGCGGTTTTCGTGGCGATCCCGCTCAGACGGCCCGCGAAATTCAGCGCCACACGCTCCCCCATCAGGATCGAGGCCGCCGATCCGTCGACCGTCAGCAAAGTCTCACCCGCTTGGCAGGGGTTGCCGTCAGAGATCAGGATCGACACGCGCAGCGTGGGATCGACCAGCCGAAACGCCATCGCCGCGACCTGCATCCCCGAAACCACGCCATTTTCGCGCGCTTTCAGCCGCGCGGAATAGGTTTTGCCCGCCGGGATCACCGCATTGGTCGTCGCGTCGCCCATGGGCGAAAGGTCTTCGACCAGCGCGGCGCGGACAATCGGTTCGATCAGCAAATCGGGCAGCATGTCAGTCCTCCAAGGCAGCGGCGCGGATGTTCAGCGCCTCCTCCAGCGTAATTTTCGTTCTTTCCGCGAGTTTCGGGTTCATCTCCGGGAAATCCGAGCGGAAATGCCCCCCGCGGCTTTCCTCGCGCGCAAGCGCCGCCGCAGCAATCAACGTGGCCGTGGCGGTCATGTTCCGCATCGTTTCCGTGCGAGCCTCCGCCTCGATCTTCGCAATGACCCGAAGCGCAGCTTTCAAACCGTCCGCATCGCGCACGACACCGACGCCGTCGGTCATGGCTTTTCGCAAGACCTGTACGGCTGGCTCATTCACCGGGACATCGCCTTGCGGAAAATCGGGATTAACCATTCCGACGTCGGGGATCTCCCCAAGCTCCGCGGCGATCCCGACAGCGCATATCCGCGCGAAGACTAGGGCCTCCAGCAATCCGTTCGACGCCAGACGGTTCGCCCCGTGAAGCCCGGTCGACGACGCCTCGCCACAGACCCAAAGCCGATCGAGCGAACTGCGTCCCTCGGTATCGGTATCGATCCCGCCCATGTGATAATGCGCGGCGGGTGCGACGGGGATCACGCCGGAAACAGGGTCTATTCCAGCCCTTTCGCAAGCTTCGGCCACAGCCGGAAAGCGCGTCAGAACCTCGGCTCCAAGGGCTTCGCGCGTATCCAGAGCGGGCTCGCGCCCGGCTTTGCGTTCCAGATACACAGCCCGGGCCACGATATCGCGCGGCGCAAGCTCGGCATCGGGATGAACCGAAAGCATGAAGTGTTCGCCATCCGCGTTAACGAGTGTTGCGCCTTCACCGCGCAGCGCCTCGGTCGCAAGCGGGGCAGGGTCTTCGCCACTCGCGATCGCGGTCGGATGGAACTGCACGAATTCCGGATCGGCGATCCGCGCCCCGGCGCGCGCCGCCATCCCGATCACCTGCCCACGAATTCGCGGCGGGTTCGTCGTGACGGCAAACAGCCCGCCCGACCCGCCGCCCGCCAGCAGGATCGCCGGGCTTTTGATCAGCACCGGCCCCGAGGGCTCAAACGCGCGCTCGATCCACACTCCGGTGACGCGCCCGTCCTCCGTCTCCAGATGCGTCGCCAAAACGCCCTCCAGAACCTGAACCGACGGGGTCTGACGGACCGCGGCCACGAGGGTTTGCATGATCTCGCGCCCTGCCTGATCGCCCTTCACCCGAACGACCCGCGCGTGGCTATGCGCCGCCTCGCGCGACATCACGTAATCACCCTCCGGATCGCGATCGAAAGGCGTGCCGAGTTCGGTTAATGCAAGGATGTGCTGACGCGCTTCTTCAGTCACCAAATGCGCGATTTGCGGTGAAACAGTGCCTGCGCCGGCGATCATCGTGTCGCGCGCATGAGAGGCGGGCGTATCGCCAACCGACATCGCTGCCGCGACGCCGCCCTGGGCCCAAGCCGAAGATGCGCCTTCGCCCAGAGTTTCCGGCGAGATGATGAGAACGGGGCGGGGCGCGAGGCTGAGCGCCGCATAAAGCGCCCCCAGACCTGCGCCGACGATGATGATCCGTCGCGTTTCGATCACTTCGCGAGGGTCCGGGACAGCTCGATCATCCGCTCAACCGCGACGCGCGCCTTTTCGGCGACCTGCGGATCGACGATCACTTCCTCGGTCCCGGTATGCAGCGACCACAGGATTTTTTCGAGCGTGATCTTCTTCATGTAGGGGCACATATTGCACGGACCCACAAAATCTACTTCCGGCAACGCATCGGCGATGTTCGACGCCATCGAGCATTCGGTGACCAACATCGCCTCTTTCGGCTTGTTGGTTTCGACGTAGTTGATGATGCCCGAGGTCGAGCCCGAGAAATCCGACGCCGCGACGACATCGGGCGGGCATTCGGGGTGCGCGATGATCCGTGTATTCGGATGCATCGATCGGAAGTCATTGATATCCTTGGCAGTATACTGCTCGTGAACGATGCACGAGCCCTCCCACCAGACGACATTCTTCTCGGGGACCTCGTTCGCCACGTTCTGCGCGAGATACTGGTCCGGGGTCATGATGACCGTGTCGCTCTCCATCGCGCGCACGATCTGCGCAGCATTGGACGAGGTGCAGCAGATATCGGACGCCGCTTTCACCTCGGCAGTCGTGTTAACGTAGCTTACCACGGGCGCACCGGGATATTTGGCGCGCATCTCCGCGATACCGTCGGCGGTGATCGACTCCGCCAGCGAACAACCGGCCTTCATGTCAGGGATGAGAACAGTCTTGGCAGGGTTCAGGATCTTCGACGTCTCGGCCATGAAATGCACGCCGCATTGGACGATCGTCCCGGCCTGAACCTTCGTGGCCTCAATGGCGAGCTGAAGACTGTCACCCACAACATCTGCCACGCCGTGGTAGATTTCCGGCGTCATGTAGTTATGCGCGAGAATTACCGCGTTTTTCTCTTTTTTCAGACGATTAATCGCGCGGATGTAGGGCGCGTAGCGCGCGAAATCCGGCAAGGGAATAACGCGATCCATCTTTGCGTGGATGTCCCGCATTTCTTCTGCCAACTCAATGGATGGCGCAAGATCGTAAGTCTCGGCCAGCGTGGCACGCATTTCGGTCAGGTCCAGCATGGACGGTCCTCCCGCTCTCTCCCTAAGAAGCCCCCGATTTAAGGGAGGTTGACGCTCGGTTAAATGGAAAACTTGCTTATTATGTCAGAAAACCCGACGTTTTCAGTCGTAGCGGTTCCAGATCGCGGCTTCGCCGAGCTGGGCTACGAAGGCAGCATGCGCCTCGGCCTCCTCGGCAGTCAAGCGCGGGGGCAGGGGCTCAGGGCGAGGCTTTGGACGCCAGTCTTGATTGGCTCCGGCCTGACGTTTCTGTCCCGTTTCAACGGGTTGCAGCCCGAAGCCCGGCTGCCGGCCACCGATCAACTCGAGATAAACCTCGGCCAGAATTTCACTATCGAGCAACGCGCCATGCAGCGTCCGCGATGAGTTGTCGATGCTGAAGCGGCGGCACAGTGCATCGAGCGTCGCGGGCGAGCCCGGGAATCTCCGCCGCGCCATTGCCAGCGTATCGAGCGCGCGATCATCCGGGATCAGCGGCAATCCGGCCCAGCCAAGCTCGGCATTCAGGAATTTCATGTCGAACTTGGCATTGTGGATCACGAGGACCGAGTCCGTGCCGATGAAATTCAGAAAATCGAGGCCAATCTGGGCGAATTTGGGTTTGTCCGACAGGAATTCATCGCCCAGCCCGTGCACCTGAAAAGCTTCCTGGGGCATCGACCGCTCAGGGTTAATGTACTGGTGATAGGTGTTACCGGTCGGCATGTGGTTGAAGAGCTCAACCGCACCGATCTCGACGATCCGGTCGCCTTCTCCCGGCTCGAAGCCCGTGGTTTCGGTATCGAGAACGATTTCACGCATCTTGCTCACCCCTGATCTTCGCAATCAGGTTTCGCACATCTTGGCGGGTCTGCTCAAGATCGAGGGTTTCGATCACGAAGGTTGCGCGACGTCGTTTTTCGGCATCCGGCATCTGGCGCGACAGAATGAAATCAAGCTGCGCCTCGGTCATGTCAGGCCGCTCGAGAACACGCGCGCGCTGAACCTCAGGCGGGGCGGTGACCACGAGCGTTTCATCGCAGGCAGCGTCGGCCCCGGTCTCGAACAAAAGCGGAATGTCGAGAAGGATCAGATCCGCCTCCGGATGCGCGGCGATGAAGTCGCTCCGCGAGGCCGTGGTGAGCGGATGAACGATCGATTCAAGGCGGGTTAGAGCCTTTTTATCGCTGGCGAGCAGCTTTTTCAGCTCGGCCCTGTCCACCGCTCCATCCTTGACCGCAGACGGGAAGGCCGCGGCAATCGGCGCAACGGCCTCGCCACCCTTCGCGTAGAGATCGTGCACCGTCCGATCGGCATCCCACACGGGAATTCCCGCCTCGGCGAACATCGCTGCCGTCGTGGATTTTCCCATCCCGATGGAGCCGGTCAGCCCGAGCAGGAAAGGATTGCTCATGCCCCGAGCACCGCGTTGCGGACAGTTTCGGTCACTTCCGGGCGCTGGCCGAACCAGCGCTCAAACCCGGGAACGGCTTGATGCAGAAGCATGCCGAGCCCGTCGACCACGGTGCATCCCACATCTTCAGCCTCGGCGAGGAATTTCGTCTTAAGAGGTGTGTAGACGAGATCGCAACAGGTCGCGCTTGGCCGCAACGCATCGAGCGGAACGCGGAATTCGGATTTCCCGACCATGCCGAGCGAGGTCGTGTTCACGACGGTCGCGGCATCTTCGAGCATATTGCCCGCCTGCACCCAATCGTAAACGACGAGACGCGCGCCGAATTCCTGACGCAGCGCGTCTGCGCGGGCCCGGGTGCGGTTTGAGATACGAATCTCCGGCGCACCGCTTTCCAGAAGCGAGGCGACGATGGCGCGCGCAGCCCCGCCAGCGCCCAGAACTGCGGCCGGACCGGACTTGGGATCCCAGTTCGGCGCATTCTGCCGAAGATTAGCGATAAACCCGTAACCGTCTGTATTATCAGCGTAAATTTTTCCGTCAGGCCGGAAGACCAAAGTGTTCGCCGCCCCGATCAGAGCCGCACGATCGGAAATGACATCGGCAATCTCAAGCGCACGGATCTTGTGCGGGATGGTGACATTGGTGCCGACAAACCCCGCTTTCGGCAGGCTCCGCAGCACGGTTTCCAGGTCATCGCGCGCCACATCCATCGGAATGTAGAACCCGTCGATCCCGTATTCGGCGAACCACGTCCGAAACAGGAGCGGCGAGCGCGAATGCGCGACCGGCGACCCGATGACGCCAGCGAGGGGAATGCGCGGATGATCCGTCATGTTGTGAAATCTCCTCGGGCGTGAAGCCAGTTAAGGAATTCGATCAGGGGAAGGCCGAGTACGGCAAAATAGTCGCCTTGGACGCGGGAGAAAAGACGCACGCCTTCTTCCTCGAGTTTGTAGCTGCCAACCGACCAGCGGATGCTGTCCCAGTTGCGGGCGACGTAATCGTCGATGAACGGCTCCGACAGCGGGTGCATCGTCAGGCGTACTTCGCCGACATGCCGCCACAGCGGCTCGCCATCCCGGATCGCGACCATCGCGGAAAGAAGTTTGTGGGTCTGGCCGGAGAGGGCGCGCAGCTGCGATTTCGCATCTTCCGGCGTCTCCGGTTTCGACAAAACCGCGCCTTTGAGTTCGAGAACCTGATCCGCGCCGATCACCAGCTCCCCGGGGTGGCGCGCCGAGAGCTTCGCGGCCTTCATCTCGGCAAGGAGGTCCGCCACATCGCGCGGCTTCGCCTCTTCGGCCTCCAAACTCCGGCGGATCATGTCTTCATCGATGCGTGCGGGCTGCACGGTCACGGACAGGCCGGCGTTGCGCAGAAGCTGCGCGCGGATTTCTGAGGCGGAGGCGAGGAGGATGTTCATGAACTTGTGGATAAGCGGGCGCAGAAGTCTCGGGGTCAAATTGGGCATAACGCGGATCGGCGGATTACTCCACCGGATCGGCATGTTTCATGGCAGATTTCCGAAACTTGTCCACCTGTGGAATTCGGATTCGAGTCGTTGGGGACATGCCGGGGATTTCACAATTTTCTCCCAAGAGTTATCCACAGGTTGACGTTGTGACTCTCTGAAAAAGAATCACGCGATATCAATATTTTACGAAACGTGAGCCGAGTAAAAGATTAGTGCTCGCCTGATGTTTTCCGCCTGTGGAGAAAGTCTTGATAAAGTGTTAATCCACATCATCAACAGGCCCTACATCATCATCATCTTTTTCTTTAAAGAATCTTTTTTGAAGATGATGGCAGCTGTCAGCCGGAGGCGAGATGACCGATTTCCTGAGCACTTGGTATTTGTGGATCAAAGCACTGCATGTGATGGCGATCATCACCTGGATGGCGGCCCTGTTTTATTTGCCGCGACTTTACGTTTACCACGTCGAGGGGCTGAACAAGGCGGGCATGGAGCGCGATAGCGATCAGGAACTCCTGTTCCGGCATCAGGAACGGCTTCTCCTCAAGGCCATTATGAATCCGGGAATGATTGCGAGCTGGCTCTTCGGCCTGATGCTGGTCTTCACGCCGGGGATCGTCGATTGGTCGAGCATCTGGCCGTGGACCAAAGCCGCAGCCGTTCTCGGTATGACCTGGTTCCACATGTGGTGCGCGAAGGAACGCAAGGCGCTCGCAGAGGGCAGGGCGAACCGCAGCGGGCGCTACTACCGGATGATGAACGAGATCCCGACGATCTTCATGATCGTTATCGTCGCCTCGGTGATCGTGAAATTCTGACTTTCGTTGACTCAGCGACGCTTTGCGCTTATCTGCGTCGCTAAGCCACGGCCGTCCTGGTCGACCGGTTTTTCTGTTACATGACGAATTTATGCGTCCATCGTTGAGATGAGGCGCCAGCTGCAGGTGATCCGATGAGCGATGAACGCCTCAATCTCTCCGATTTGAAAGCTAAGAGCCCGAAGGAACTTCTGGCGCTGGCCGAAGAATGGGAGATCGAAAACGCTTCGACCATGCGCAAGGGCGAGATGATGTTCTCGATCCTGAAGGAGCATGCCGAGGATGACTGGGTCATCGGCGGCGATGGCGTGCTGGAAGTGCTGCAGGACGGCTTCGGCTTCCTGCGCTCGACCGAAGCGAACTATCTGCCGGGTCCCGACGATATCTACGTCTCGCCCGACATGATCCGCCAGCACAGCCTGCGCACCGGCGACACCGTCGAAGGCGTAATCCGCGCCCCGGGCGAGAACGAGCGCTATTTCGCGTTAACGAAGGTTGAGCGGATCAACTTCGAAGAGCCGGAGAAAGCGCGCCACAAGGTCGCCTTCGACAACCTCACGCCGCTGTATCCCGACGAGCGTCTGAAGATGGAAATCGAGGATCCGACGATCAAGGATCGCTCGGCCCGGATCATCGACCTCGTCGCGCCGATCGGTAAGGGTCAGCGTTCGCTGATCGTGGCGCCGCCGCGGACCGGTAAGACGGTGCTGCTGCAGAATATTGCGACCTCGATCGAGCAGAACCATCCGGAATGTTACCTGATCGTGCTGCTGATCGACGAACGCCCGGAAGAAGTGACCGACATGCAGCGCTCGGTGAAGGGGGAGGTCGTGTCCTCGACTTTCGACGAACCGGCAACGCGTCACGTCGCGGTCTCCGATATGGTGATCGAGAAGGCGAAACGTCTGGTCGAGCATAAGCGCGATGTGGTTATTTTGCTGGACTCGATCACCCGTCTGGGCCGCGCCTTCAACACCGTCGTTCCGAGCTCGGGCAAGGTGCTGACCGGTGGTGTCGACGCAAACGCGCTGCAGCGTCCGAAGCGCTTCTTCGGGGCCGCGCGGAACATCGAAGAGGGCGGCTCGCTGACCATCATCGCGACGGCGCTGATCGATACCGGCTCGCGGATGGACGAGGTCATCTTCGAAGAATTCAAGGGCACGGGTAACTCGGAAATCGTGCTGGACCGCAAGGTCGCGGACAAGCGCGTCTTCCCGGCGATGGACATCCTCAAATCCGGTACCCGGAAAGAGGAACTGCTCGTCGATCAGAAGGATCTGCAGAAAACCTACCTTCTGCGCCGCATCCTGAACCCGATGGGCACGACCGATGCGATCGAGTTCCTGATTTCGAAGCTCAAGCAGACCAAGACGAACTCGGAATTCTTCGACTCGATGAACGGCTGAGGCCGTCCTATCTTCCGCAGGGAAGAGGATTGCTATGGACACGATCTATGCTCTGGCCACGGCCCGCGGAAAAGCGGGCGTGGCCGTCATTCGTATTTCAGGACCGCTGGCGTGGCAGGCGGCGCGGAACTTGGCAGGGACCCTGCCGGAGCCGCGCGTCGCAGGGCTGCGGCGGTTGCGGCTCGCGGGTGAGGAACTCGACGAGGCAGTGGTGCTGTGTTTCGAGCGCGGCGCCAGCTTTACCGGCGATGAGGTCGCGGAACTGCATATCCACGGCGCGATTGCGACGGTTTCTGCGGTGCTTCGCGCGCTTGGGCAGATCGACGGGTTGCGGCTTGCAGAACCTGGTGAATTCACCCGGCGGGCGTTGGAAAACGAACGGCTCGATCTGGCGCAGGTCGAAGGGCTTTCCGATCTGATCGAGGCGGAAACCGAGGCGCAGCGCAAGCAGGCATTGAAGGTTCTCTCGGGCGCGGTTGGCGCTCTGGTCGAGGATTGGCGCGCAAAGCTGATCCGGGCGGGGGCGCTGATCGAAGCCACGATCGACTTTGCGGATGAGGAAGTTCCGGTAGATGTTTCGCCCGAGGTACTGGAGCTGATTGACGCGGTCAGCGCCGGAATTCGTGATGAATTACGTCGTCTTGGTGCCGCGGAGCGTATTCGCGAAGGGTTCGAGGTCGCGATTGTCGGGCGGCCGAATGCCGGGAAATCAACCTTGCTTAACGCGCTCGCGGGGCGTGAAGCGGCGATCACCTCCGAATTCGCAGGCACGACGCGCGACGTCATCGAGGTGCGGATGGAGATTGGCGGGCAGGCGGTGACCTTGCTCGATACCGCTGGGCTTCGCGAAACCGACGATGTCGTGGAGGCGATCGGGGTGGAACGGGCGCTCGACCGCGCGCGACAATCCGATCTGCGTGTTTTCCTGCTCGACGGCGAGGAAGTCCCGCTGATCGCGCCAGAACCGGGCGATCTGGTGGTGCATGGCAAAGCTGATATCGCCGCGCATGATGGGCTGAACGTCTCAGGCAAAACGGGTGAGGGGCTTGGCGAGTTGCTCTCTGCGATCGAAGAACGTCTGTCTGGGCTGGGCGAAGGCGCCGGCGTAATGACGCGCGAACGGCACAGGGTTGCGATGCAGCGGGCATTCGGGGCTTTGGAATCGGCGCGAGATGAGGTATTGCGCGGGTCCGACCGAAGCGAGCTGGCAGCGGAATCACTGCGCCAGGCGGCTTGGGCGCTCGAAGCGTTGCTCGGTCGGGTGGATGTCGAGAACCTGTTGGACGAAATTTTCTCGAGCTTCTGCATCGGAAAGTAAGGAGTGTTTCACGTGAAACATTACGACGTCATCGTGATCGGAGGCGGGCACGCCGGAACCGAGGCAGCCCACGCGGCGGCCCGGATGGGTGCGCAGGTGGCTTTGGTGACGCTTCGCGCTGATGCGATCGGGGTGATGTCGTGCAATCCGGCGATCGGTGGGCTTGGTAAAGGCCATCTGGTCCGTGAGATCGACGCGCTGGACGGTGTGATGGGCCGTCTTGCCGACGCGGCCGGTATTCAGTTCCGCCTTCTTAACCGACGTAAAGGCCCCGCCGTGCAAGGCCCGCGCGCTCAAGCGGATCGCAAACTCTACCGCGAGGCTGCCCAGCGTATGACCGCGGCGCAGCCCAACCTTGAGGTGGTCGAGGGCGAGGTGACCGATCTGCGCGTTGAAGGCGGTCGGGTCACTGGTGTAGTGCTGGCCGATGGCGTGGCACTGAGCTGTCAGTCCGCGATCCTGACGTCTGGGACCTTCCTGAATGGCGTGATCCATATCGGCGACCAGCAGCGTCCGGGTGGCCGCATCGGGGATCGGCCTTCGCGGGCGTTGGCAGAACGGCTTTACGCGATGGATCTGCCGATGGGGCGCCTTAAAACGGGCACGCCGCCGCGGCTGGATGGGAAGACGATTGCCTGGGACAAACTGGAGAGTCAGCCCGGGGATGATGATCCGGTGATGTTTTCCTTCCTGAACCGGAGTCCCGAGGTCCGGCAGATTTCTTGCGGGATTACCCATACGAATGGGCGGACGCATGACATCATCCGGAGCAACCTTGACCGCTCCGCGATGTATGGCGGTCATATTTCCGGGGTGGGGCCCCGCTATTGCCCGTCGATCGAAGACAAGGTCGTGCGCTTCGCGGATAAGGACTCGCATCAGATTTTCCTCGAGCCGGAAGGTCTGGACGACGACACGGTCTATCCGAACGGGATTTCCACCTCGCTGCCCGTGGATGTTCAGGAAGATTACGTCCATTCGATTTTCGGGTTGGAAGAGGCGAAGATCCTCCAGCCCGGTTACGCGATCGAATATGACTATGTCGATCCGCGCGCGTTGGACGCGACGCTGCAGTTGCGTGCTGTGCCCGGCCTATATCTTGCGGGTCAGATCAACGGGACTACAGGATATGAGGAGGCCGCAGCTCAGGGCCTCGTCGCTGGCTTGAACGCGGCATCCTCTGCGAAGGCGGGCGCACCGGTGCATTTCAGTCGGACGTCGAGCTATATCGGCGTGATGATCGACGATCTGACCTCGCGCGGGGTAACCGAACCTTACCGCATGTTTACCTCGCGGGCTGAGTTCCGCCTGTCGCTGCGGGCCGATAATGCCGACCAGCGCCTCACGGGCATGGGGATCGAGATCGGCTGTGTTGGCGAGGCGCGCCGGGTTCTGTTTGAAGAGAAATCCGCCGATCTGACGGCAGGGCGGGATCTGCTGCAGTCGATCTCGCTGACGCCCAAGGAAGCCAAGGCGAAGGGCTTCAAGGTGAACGAGGACGGGACGCGGCGGACCGTTTTCGATCTGCTGTCTTTCCCCGATATCACGATGCCCGCTCTGCAAGAGGCGCTGCCGGAATTACAGGATCTCTCCGATGAGACCGCGCGGCAGCTGTCGATCGATGCGCTCTATGCGAATTACGTTGCGCGTCAGGAGGTCGACGCGGCTTCCCTTAAGCGCGATGAGGGCTGGGAGATTCCCGAAGATTTCGATTTCGATTCGCTGCAGGGGCTCTCGAACGAGTTGAAGGGTAAACTTAAGCGCGCGATGCCGAAAACTTTGGGGCAGGCGGGACGTGTCGACGGCGTGACGCCGGCGGCACTTACGTTGATCTTGGCGCGGCTGCGGCAATCAAAGCGGGCACGCTCTGCATGACGGCGCCTGAAACTGAAGAGTTCGCTGAGCGATTCGATGTTTCACGTGAAACATTGGATAAGCTGTTTGCCTATGAGGCGCTGCTCAAGAAGTGGAATCCTGCGATTAACCTCGTCGCGAAGTCGACCTTGGAGGATATGTGGTCGCGCCACTTCCTCGATTCGGCACAAATATTCGCGATGGCGCCCGAAGATGCGCGGATTTGGGCGGATTTCGGGGCAGGGGGCGGCTTTCCGGGTTTGGTGATTGCGATTCTGTCGGCGGAAAAGGCACCGGAACGCCAAGTCATTCTGGTCGAATCGGATCTGCGAAAATCGGCTTTTCTCTCGACGGTCACGCGGGAGCTGTCGCTCAATATCCGCGTTCTTGCGCAACGAATCGAAGAGATCGCCCCGCTGAAGGCCGATGTCGTCTCGGCCCGGGCCCTCGCGAACCTACCGAAACTACTGGAATTCACTGCGCGGCATCTGAAGCCCTCCGGCATCGCTATCTTCCCGAAAGGTGCGCGCTGGCAGGAAGAACTTGCGCAGGCGAAGGAAAGCTGGTCCTTTGACTACGAGGCGATCGAAAGCCTCAGCGATCCAAACAGTGTTGTCCTGAAAATCCACGGAGCCGAGCGTGTCTGATCCAATTCGCGCAAATGAACCGAAAATCATTGCGATTGCGAACCAGAAAGGCGGCGTGGGGAAGACGACGACGGCGATCAACCTCGCTGCAGGGCTGGTTGAAGCCGGGCGTAAGGTTCTTTTGATCGATCTCGATCCGCAGGGGAATGCGTCGACGGGTCTGGGTATCGAGCCCGATGATCGCGAGCTGACGACCTACGATCTGCTGATCGAAGACGCGCCGGTTTCTTCGGTTTTGCACAAGACCGAAATCGACGGTCTTTACCTCTGCCCGGCGACGACGGACCTGTCTTCGGCGGATATGGAGCTTGTCTCGACCGAAAAGCGCAGCTTCCTTCTGCATGACGCGCTACGACATCCAGATGTTGATAGCTATGGCTTCGACTATATCTTGATCGACTGCCCACCTTCGTTGAGCCTTCTGACGATCAACGCAATGGTTGCGTCGCATTCGGTCCTAGTGCCGCTGCAGGCGGAATTCTTCGCGCTCGAAGGACTTTCGCAGCTGATGCTGACGATCCGGGAGATCCGCCTAAGCGCGAATCGTAACCTGCGAATCGAGGGGGTCGTTCTCACGATGTATGACGTGCGGAACAATCTCTCGCAGCAGGTGGAGGCGGATGCGCGCGCGACTTTGGGCGAGTTGGTGTTCCGGACGATGATCCCACGGAACGTGCGGGTCTCCGAGGCGCCGTCCTATGCGATGCCGGTGCTCAGCTACGACAGCAGTTCGCGCGGGGCGTTGGCCTATCGGAATCTCGCCAGCGAATTGATGTCGCGGCATGAACTGGCAAAGGCGGTGTGAGAATGGCGAAGGAACGCGAAAAGCGTGGATTGGGGCGTGGTTTGTCGGCTTTGATGGCGGATGTTGATTTGAATCCGACCGAGACGACGGCGCCTCCGCGTCGTCCGGAGCAATATGTCCCGGTCGAAAAGATCGAGCCGAACCCCGATCAGCCACGTCGCGATTTCGAACCGGCCGCTTTGGAAGAACTGGCGTCATCGATCCGCGAAAAGGGCGTGATTCAGCCGCTTATCGTGCGCAAACACCCGACGAAGCCCGATCATTACGAGATTGTGGCCGGTGAACGCCGGTGGCGCGCGTCGCAGATGGCCAAGCTGCACCAGCTTCCGGTCATCATTCGCGAATTCAACGACACGGAAGTGCTGGAAGTCGCGATCATCGAGAATATTCAGCGCGCCGACCTTAATGCGCTCGAAGAGGCGCTTGCGTATAAGCAGTTGATGAGCCGCTTCGGGCATACGCAGGAGAAGCTGGCCGAGGCGCTGTCGAAAAGCCGCAGCCATATCGCGAATCTGATGCGTTTGTTGCAGCTTCCCGAAGAAGTGCAGGTCTATCTGCGCGAAGGGAAGCTGTCTGCCGGTCATGCGCGGGCGATGATCACCGCCGAAGATCCGGTCAGCCTGGCGAAACAGGCCGTTGCGAAGACGCTTTCGGTGCGCGATGTCGAGAAACTTGCGAAGAAGCAGCAGGGCGGGGAAGAGCGTAAAGCGCGTCCAAAACCCCAGAAAGACGCTGACACGCGGGCGCTTGAGGGCGATTTGTCCGCGACGATCGGGATGAAGGTCGCGATCGATCATACCAGCAGCGGCGGTGGCAAGATTACGATTTCTTACGACGATCTGGAGGAGCTCGACAAGCTTTGCCAGATGCTCAGCAACGGCTGATCAGCTATTCGGGCGCGTCCAGATGAAAATCAGGACGCCGAGCAAGGTGATCCCCTGAATTGCCAGGATTTCGACCGGTAACCGGAAGACCAAAGACAGGCCGAAAGCCGCGAAAACAGACACTGTTGCCGCGATTTTCGCGCGTTTCGCGATGGCGCGGCGCTCCTGCCAGTCTATGATCTGCGGTCCGAAGCGCGGATGGGTGATGATCCAGTTGTGCAGACGATCAGAGGATCGCGCGAAGCAAAACGTCGCCAGAAGCATCAACGGAACGGTCGGGACGAGCGGCAGAAATAGCCCGATGATCCCGATCCCGGCCGAGATGATGCCAAGCGTGAGCCAGAGGATGCGCATCAGGGGATGAGATCGCGAATAATGGCGTTCAAGACCGGGCGGCCTTGATCCGTCGCGCGCAGAAATCCGTTCTCTCTCTCAACCATGCCGATATCCTCAAGATGGCGCATTGTCGCCTCATCGAGCGGTGAACGCGAGATGGTGTTGAACCGTTCCATCTCGAGCCCTTCGGACAGGCGCAGCGCGAAGAGAAGATACTCGATTGCCTGCTCTTCGCGGGGCAGCGCGGCGCGCTCATTCTCTCCGGCACCGGTTTTTTCCACCTGCGCAAGCCAGGCGCCGGGCTGTTTGAGCGTATCGGTAGCGTGACGGACACCGCCTTCGGTAAGGCGCCCATGTGCGCCGGGACCGATGCCGATGTAGTCGCCATAACGCCAGTAAATCAGGTTATGCCGGCTCTCGGCGCCCGGGCGCGCGTGGTTCGAGATCTCGTAGGCGGGCAGGCCGTGCTTCTCGCAGATTTCCTGCGTCGCGAAATACATCTCGGCGGAGATATCGTCCTCAGGAATGCCGCGCAGCTTGCCCGCGTCGTGCCGCGCGCCGAAAACCGTGCCGGGTTCGATGGTCAGCTGATAGAGCGAGAGGTGGTCGACCGCCATTTTCAGCGCCTCATCCAGCTCTGCTTTCCAATCTTCGATCGTCTGGTGCTGGCGCGCGTAGATCAGATCGAAGCTCACACGCTCGAATTGCTTGCGCGCGATGTCGAAAGCTTTCTGGCCTTCCGCGACTGAGTGCATTCGGCCCAAACGACGGAGATCTTCGTCGTTCAGGGCCTGCATCCCCATCGAGACGCGGTTCACGCCAGCCTCGGAAAAGGCTCTAAACCGCCCGGATTCGACACTTGTGGGGTTCGCTTCGAGGGTGATCTCGAAGTCGTTGCTGGTTTGCCAGTTTCTGCGGATGCGCTCGATGATTGCGGCGACGATCTCGGGATCCATCAGCGAGGGTGTGCCGCCGCCGAAGAAAACCGTGTTCAGAATCCGGCCTTCCGTCTGCGCGGCATAGCGGTCGAGTTCGCTGAGATAGGCAGAGAGCCATCGTTTCTGGTCGATGGCGGTCGCGACATGGGAATTGAAGTCGCAATAGGGGCATTTGGCGGCACAGAACGGCCAGTGAAGGTAGAGGCCGAACCCTCCGTGCCGCCAATCCTCAGTCATTTCGCGTCGAAAATCGTCACAAACTTGCGGAAAGCATCCGCACGGTGCGAAATCTCGTTCTTTTGCGCGGGATCCATCTCCGCGAAGGTCTGGTCATAGCCATCGGGCTGGAACATCGGGTCATATCCATGCCCGAGAGCGCCGCGCATCGGCCAAACCAGCTGACCTTCGACACGGCCGTCGAACACCTCGTCATGCCCGTCGGGCCAGGCGAGAACCAGGGTGGAGCGGAAGCGCGCGGTCCGCGGCAGCTCCGCTTCGATCTCGTCGCAGGCTTTCCAGGTTTTTTCCATCGCCATGGTGAAGTCGCGCCCGTTCGGCGTGGTCGCCCAATCGGCGGTGTAGACGCCCGGCGCACCGTCGAGACAGTCGACTTCGATGCCGGAATCGTCAGCCAATGCGGGCAGCCCGGTCGCTTTCGCCGCCGCATGGGCCTTGATCCGCGCATTGCCGACGAAGGTGCTCTCTGTCTCTTCCGGCTCGGGGAGGTTCATTTCCTTCGCGCCGACGACCTCGACGCCGAAAGGCGCGAGGATCGCTTTGATCTCCTCGAGCTTTCCGGCGTTATGGGTCGCAACCAGCAGCTTCTTTTCGGTGAAGCTTCTCATTCGACTGCGGCTTTCTGCATTTCGACAAGCTTCGCAGCGCCTTCCTCGGCCAGATCGAGAAGCCGATCCATCTGTTCGCGCGAGAATGTCGCGCCTTCGGCCGACATCTGCACTTCGATCAACTTGCCGCGCCCGGTCATGATGAAATTCCCGTCAGTGCCCGCTTCGCTATCCTCGGCATAGTCGAGATCGGCGACCGGCTGGCCCGCGTAAATCCCGCAGGACAGGGCTGCGACATGATCGAGCAGCGGATCGGAGGTGCAGGCGCCCGATTTCATCAGCTTGTTCGTGGCGAGACGCAGCGCGACCCAACCGCCGGTGATCGAGGCGCAGCGCGTGCCGCCATCGGCTTGGATCACATCGCAATCGACGACGATCTGACGTTCGCCAAGCGCCGAACGATCAACGCCAGCGCGCAGGGCGCGGCCGATAAGTCGTTGAATTTCAACGGTTCTTCCACCTTGCTTGCCCGCAGCGGCCTCACGACGATTACGCGTGTTGGTTGCGCGCGGCAGCATGCCGTATTCTGCCGTCACCCAGCCAAGGCCGGAGCCTTTGAGGAAAGACGGCGCGCGGTCTTCGATCGTGGCGGTGCACAGCACATGGGTGTCGCCCATTTTGATCAGGCAAGACCCTTCTGCGTGTTTCGTAACCCCGGTCTCGATTGAAATCGGGCGAAGTTCACTTAACTCTCTGCCGGATGGGCGCATCGTGGGGACCTTTCTAATGAATTCACCCCATTTGATCGCCCATGCGCAGCGATGCAACCCCCGTGCCGTGATTGACCTTCGGCTTCGCGCGGCTTTAAGTCAGCAGGGATGAAGCGCGATGAGTGACCAGAACGATATTCTTTCCGAACTGAACGACCGCTCCCGCGAAGTGTTTCGCCGGGTGGTCGAAGGCTATCTCACGACCGGCGGTCCCGTGGGCTCTCGGAGCCTGACCCGAGAGATGAACGAGAAGCTGTCTGCGGCGACGATCCGCAACGTGATGCAGGACCTCGAATATCTCGGCCTTCTGGACAGCCCCCATGTCTCCGCCGGACGTGTTCCGACCCAGACGGGTCTGCGGCTGTTCGTCGATGGGGTGATGGAGGTGAACCATCTCGGCGACGAGGACCGCGCTGCGCTCGATGCCACGATGGGCGCGAATTCAGGCGATGTAGGGTCTTTGTTGGACCGGGTTTCCAGCGCGCTCTCGGGGATGACGCAGGGCGCGAGCCTCGTTCTGACGCCGAAACACGAGGCCCCGATCCGGCATATCGAATTCGTCTCGCTCTCGCCGGACCGGGCGCTGGTGGTGCTCGTCTTCGCGGACGGGCAGGTGGAAAACCGCGTCTTCACGCCGCCGCTGGGTCAGACGCCGTCCTCGATGCGGGAGGCCGCGAATTTCCTCAACGCGATGGCGGAGGGGAAGACCTTGTCGGAGCTGCGTGGTCACATCGCCCGCGAAATCGCAAATCACCGCACCGAAATCGATTCGCTCGCGACCGAGCTGATCGACAGCGGATTGGCAGCCTGGGAGAATAAAGGCGAGCGCTACGAGCGGCTGATCGTGCGCGGTCGTGCCAATCTTTTGGGCTCCGAAGACGACCTCGACCGCATTCGCTCGCTGTTCGACGATCTCGAGCGGAAGCGCGACATCGCCGAATTCCTCGATCTGGCCGAGGATGGCGAGGGCGTGCGTATTTTTATTGGCTCGGAGAACAAACTTTTCTCTCTTTCGGGTTCCTCTTTGGTTGTCTCTCCATATATGAACGCTGACCGAAAGATCATTGGTGCGGTGGGCGTGATTGGGCCGACCCGGCTCAACTACGGGCGCATCGTGCCGATCGTGGACTACACAGCGCAACTGGTCGGGCGGATGATCTCCGGCCAGGGCAAAGGATGAATGGCATGAGCGAGAAAAAAGACGAGATTGCCGAGGATCAGGCGCATATCGACGAGAGCTTCGAGGATGTGCTGTCCCATGAGGAAGACGAGCTCGAGGCATTGCGTGCGGAGCGCGACGATTATCGCGACCGATTCATGCGCGCGCTGGCGGATGCCGAGAATGCGCGCAAACGTGCCGACAAAGAGCGTCAGGAAGCCTCGAATTACGGTGGGACGCGTCTGGCGCGCGACATGCTGCCCGTGTTCGACGCGCTCTCGCGTGCGCTCGAAGCCGCGAATGAGGATGTTCGTTCGCAGGCCGGGCCGTTCCTCGAAGGCGTCGAGCTGACCCAGCGCGAATTGCTGAACGTGTTCGCCCGTCACGGCATCACCACGGTGGCGCCCGAGGTCGGTGAGAAATTCGACCCGCAGATGCATGAGGCGATGTTCGAAGCGCCCGCGCCCGGCACCAAGGCCGGCGACATTATTCAGGTCATGGAGAACGGCTTCATGATCCACGACCGGCTGCTGCGGCCGGCGAAAGTGGGCGTCAGCTCCACTCCGAAATCCTGATCGGCAAGGCTGGGGGCGCTGCCCCCAGACCCCCGGGATATTTTCCCCAAAACGAAGATCACTCCGTGAGAAGCGCGCGAAGCTCGTAGAGGGCGTTGAGCGCGTCTTTCGGTGTCATATCGTCTGGAATGAGGGCTTTCAGCCGCTCTTCCAACTCCGACGGACCGGCGGGCGCGGCGGCCGGTTGCGGTGTGTTAGACACTGAAAACAGCGGCAGATCGTCGATCACCGCCTGTTTCTTGCCGCCACCTTCGCGTTCGCCCTTCTCCAGCGCATCTAGCACAATCCGGGCGCGTTCCACGACGGAATGCGGAAGCCCGGCGAGGCGCGCGACCTGAACACCGTAGGAGCGGTCGGCGGCGCCTTTGCGAACCTCGTGCAGGAAGATCACCTCGCCTTCCCACTCCTTCACCGCGACGGTCGCATTTTCGACGCCGTCGAGCTTGGCCGAAAGCGCGGTCATCTCGTGGTAATGCGTCGCGAAGAGCGCGCGGCAACGGTTGGAGGCGTGCAGATGCTCCATGACCGCCCAGGCGATCGAGAGCCCGTCATAGGTCGCGGTGCCGCGGCCGATCTCGTCGAGGATGACCAGAGCGCGGTCATCGGCCTGATTGAGGATCGCGGCGGTTTCGACCATCTCGACCATGAAGGTCGACCGGCCCCGTGCCAGATCGTCCGCCGCACCGACACGGCTGAAGAGTTGGGACACAAGGCCGATATGGGCGGATTTCGCCGGAACGAAGCTGCCCGCTTGGGCGAGAAGCGCGATCAGGGCGTTTTGACGCAGGAAGGTCGATTTACCGGCCATGTTGGGACCGGTGAGCAGCCAGATCGCGGGGGTCGCGCCCTCGGTCAGTTCGCAGTCATTCGCGATGAAAGGCTCGCCGGATTTCTTTAGCGAGGCTTCGACGACCGGATGTCGCCCGCCTTCGATCTCGAACGCGTGGCTGTCATCGACGGTGGGTTCTGTCCAGTCTTCGTTGCGGGCGAGTGTCGCGAAAGCGCTGGCGAGGTCGATTTCGGCAAGTGCGCGCGAGGCCTCATTGATCGGGCCCGCGCGGTCGAGAATTCCCTGTCTTAGGCTAGAATAGAGCCTTTTTTCGATCTCAAGCGCATGATTTCCGGCATTGAGAATCCGGGTTTCGATCTCGCTCAGTTCGACGGTCGTGAAACGCACCTGGTTTGTGGTGGTCTGACGGTGGATGAAGCGTTCCGACAGCGGCGGGGCGAGCATCTTCTCGGCATGGGTGGCCGTGGTTTCGATGAAGTAGCCCAGCACGTTGTTGTGCTTGATCTTCAGCGAATTGATGCCCGTGGCCTCGATGTATTCCGCCTGCATTTTCGCGATCACGCCGCGGCCCTCGTCGCGCAGCTGGCGCGTCTGGTCGAGATCCTCGTCGTAGCCCGCCGCAATGAAGCCGCCATCGCGCGCAAGAAGCGGCGGCTCCGCGATGAGCGCCGCATCCAGAAGGGCGGTTAGATCGTCGTGGCCCGTGAGCGCCTTGGCTGCCTCGGCGAGAAGTGGTGGGGCCTCGACGGCTGCAACGGCTTCGGCGATCCGCTCGGCCTGCTCCAACCCGTTGCGGATCGCGGCCATGTCGCGCGGCCCGCCGCGGTCGAGGGCGAGGCGCGACAGTGCGCGATCCATATCGGGGCAGCGCTTCAGATCGGCGCGGATATCTTCGGCAAATCGACCCTGTTCCAGCAGAAAACGCACGGAATCGTGCCGTGCATGGATCTCGCTCAGGTTCCGGGACGGGGCGGAGATCCGGCGTTCGAGAAGCCGTGCCCCGCCAGCCGTCACGGTGCGGTCGATGGCGTTGAGGAGCGAGCCCTCGCGTCCGCCCGACAGAGCCTGCGTCAGCTCCAGATTACGCCGCGTGGCGGCGTCGATCTGCATCGCCGCGCCGCTGTCTTCATGCACGGGACGGCGCAGCAGGGGCAGCTTCCCTTTCTGCGTGATCTCGAGGTAATCGACGATCGCCCCCATCGCGGCCATCTCGGCGCGGGTGAAGCTGCCGAACGCATCGAGCGACCCGATGGAATATAGCGACAGAAGCCGCGTCTCGGCGGCCTGACTGTCGAAGCTCGCACGCGACAAGGGCGTCATTGCAGCTCGCATATCAGAGACTATTTCGGCGCAATCGGCCTCTTTCGCCTCGCTGACCAGAACTTCTCGCGGCGCGAGCCGGGCAAGCTCGGGGCCCAGTCGCGACAGCGGGCAGGGCGTCACGCGGAACTCGCCGGTGGAGATATCGACCCAGGCGATCGCGGCCTCGTCACGCACTTCCGCCCAGGCGGCGAGGAAGTTGTGGCGGCGCGCCTCCAGCAGGCTTTCCTCGGTCAGCGTACCGGGCGTGACCAACCGCACCACATCGCGTTTCACGACGGATTTCGAGCCGCGCTTCTTCGCTTCGGCCGGGTCCTCCATCTGCTCGGCAATCGCCACGCGGAAGCCTTTTCGGATCAGCGTGAGCAAATAGCCCTCGGCCGCGTGCACGGGAACGCCGCACATCGCGATGTCCTCGCCCATGTGCTGCCCGCGCTTGGTCAGCGCGATATCGAGGGCGGATGCGGCATCGACCGCGTCCTGAAAGAACATCTCGTAGAAATCACCCATCCGATAGAACAGGAGCGCGCCCGGATTGGCCTCCTTGATCCCCAGATACTGTTCCATCATCGGTGTGACGGTCGGCTTGGCCATGTGCCCCCCATTTGCTGGTCGCGCGACCCTACAAAACCCCGGATTCGGGCGCAATTCCGTTGAGTGACGGATCACGGGACGTTAAACGGGTTCGGACCTGCAGGAGGAGCCGGCCCAATGCCCAGCAAGAACCGTATCACGCCCGAGGAGGCCTTGGCCTATCACCTCGACCCGCATCCGGGGAAATACGACATCACCGCGTCGAAGCCCATGACATCGCAGCGCGATCTGTCGCTGGCCTACAGCCCGGGCGTTGCCGTGCCGGTGGAGGCAATCGCCGAGAACCCCGAACTGGCCTACGATTACACTGTGAAGGGGAACATGGTCGCCGTGATCTCGAACGGCTCGGCCATTCTGGGGCTTGGCAATCTCGGGGCGCTGGCCTCGAAACCGGTGATGGAGGGCAAGGCGGTCCTCTTCAAGCGTTTCGCCGACGTGAACGCGATCGATATCGAGCTGGATACCGAGGATGCCGACGAGATCATCAACGCGGTGAAGCTGATGGGGCCGACCTTCGGGGGGATCAACCTCGAGGATATCAAGGCGCCGGAATGTTTCATCATCGAGCAGCGGCTCAAGGAGCTGATGGACATTCCGGTGTTCCACGACGATCAGCACGGCACGGCGGTGATCTGTGCGGCGGGGCTGATCAACGCGCTGGAGCTGTCGGGCAAGAAGATCGAAGACTGCAAGATCGTGCTCAACGGCGCGGGCGCTGCGGGCATCGCCTGTCTGGAGCTTGTGAAGGCGATGGGCGCGAAGCATGACAATTGCATCATGTGCGACACCAAGGGCGTGATCTATCAGGGGCGCACCGAGGGCATGAACCAGTGGAAATCGGCCCATGCGGCGGTGACCGATGCGCGCTCGCTCGAAGAGGCGATGGAGGGCGCGGATGTGTTCCTCGGCGTGTCGGCCAAGGGCGCGGTGACGCCCGAGATGGTGCAGTCGATGGCCGACAATCCGGTGATCTTCGCGATGGCGAACCCGGACCCGGAGATCACGCCGGAAGAGGCGCAATCGGTGCGTCCCGATGCGATCGTGGCGACGGGGCGGTCGGACTATCCGAA
Organism: Thioclava sediminum; assembly: GCF_002020355.1. GTDB lineage: Bacteria > Pseudomonadota > Alphaproteobacteria > Rhodobacterales > Rhodobacteraceae > Thioclava > Thioclava sediminum. The sequence continues at coordinate 120,285 of NZ_MPZV01000004.1, read as the reverse complement.
CCAGGTGAACAACGTCCTCGGCTTCCCCTACCTGTTCCGCGGCGCGCTCGACATCCATGCCCGCGCGATCAATGACGAGATGAAGATCGCCTGCGCCAACGCCTTGGCGGAACTGGCGCGCGAGGATGTGCCCGACGAGGTCGCGATGGCCTATGGGCGCAAGCTCAGCTTCGGGCGCGATTACATCATTCCGACGCCCTTCGATCCGCGGCTGATCCACGTGATCCCGCCGGCGGTGGCGAAAGCCGGGATGGATACCGGTGTCGCGCGGCGTCCGATCATCGACATGGAAGGCTACGCCCAAAGCCTGAAAGCCCGGATGGACCCGACCGCGTCGATCCTGCAGGGCATCCAGAGCCGTGCGCGTCAGGCTCAGGCGAAGATGATCTTTGCCGAGGGTGATGACGAGCGGGTGCTGCGCGCCGCTGTGGCCTATCAGCGCTCCGGCATGGGCGAGGCGCTGGTCGTGGGCCGTGAGCAGGACGTGAAGGAAAAGCTCGAAGCGGCTGGCCTGGGCGATGCCTATCGCGAGCTGCGCGTGGTCAATGCGGCCAACTCCAAGCATACCGAGACCTACAAGGACTTCCTGTATAAGCGCCTGCAGCGGCAGGGTGTGGACCGCGAGGATGCGCATAAGCTGGCGACGCGCGACCGGCATGTCTTCGCGGCGCTGATGCTGGTGCATGGGCATGGCGACGCGATGGTCACGGGCGCGACCCGGAAATCGGCGCATGTGTTGGAGCTGATCAACAAGGTGATCGACGCGAAGCCCTCGGATGGTGCTGTCGGGATCACCGCCCTGCTGAACAAGGGTCGCGTGGTGCTGATCGGCGATACGCTGGTGCATGAATGGCCCGACGAGAACGATCTGGCCGATATCGCGACGGCGGGCGCGCATGTCGCCCGCGGTCTGGGCCTCGAGCCGCGCGTGGCCTTCTGTTCCTTCTCGACCTTCGGCTATCCGGTGTCGGAACGGGCCACGAAGATGCATGTCGCGCCGAAGGTGCTCGACGCGCGCGGGGCGGATTTCGAGTATGATGGCGAGATGACCGTCGATGTGGCACTCAACATGGATCAGATGAAGAACTATCCGTTCTGCCGTCTGACCGGCCCCGCCAACATTCTCGTCGTGCCGGCACGCCATTCGGCCTCGATCTCTGTGAAACTGATGCAGGAGATGGCGGGCGCCACCGTGATCGGCCCGATCCTGACCGGGACGAGCCACGCGGTGCAGCTGTGCTCGACCACGTCGACGGTGAACGACATCCTCAACATGGCGGCGCTTGCCTCGTGCAAGCTGTGCCTGAAGGACTGAATTGAAAAGGCGCGCGGTGATCCGCGCGCCTGTTTCGCTTTATCCCAGCGCGTAGCCCGTGCCGCGCACCGTGCGCACCGGATCATCCCCGCCATTGGCCATCAGTGCCTTGCGCAGCCGCCCGACATGGACGTCGATAGTGCGGGTGTCGACATAGATGTCGCGGCCCCAGACCCGGTCGAGCAGTTGATCGCGGGTCCAGACGCGGCCCGGTTTTTCCATCATCGTCGAGAGCAGCCGGAACTCGGTCGGCCCGAGTTTCAGCGGTTGGCCGTTGCGGAAGACGCGATGTTCCTCGGCATCGAGGATGATGTCCTCGAAGCTCAGCCGCTCGCCCATCGTCGCGGGCCGCGTGCGGCGCAGCTGGGTGCGGACGCGCGCCATCAGCTCGACGACCGAATAGGGTTTCACGACGTAGTCATCCGCGCCGGTCTCGAGGCCCCGCACCCGGTCCACCTCTTCGGAGCGTGCCGAGAGCATGATGACAGGAATGTTGCGGGTCTCGGAATTGGCCTTCACGCGGCGGCAAATCTCGATGCCCGAGACGTTGGGCAGCATCCAGTCCAGCACGATCAGATCGGGCTTCTCTTCCTTCAGGAACAAGAGGCCCTCGTCTCCGTTCTCCGCCATCACTACGCGAAACCCTTCGGCTTCGAGGTTGTAGCTGAGAACTTCGCGCTGGGCGTTTTCGTCTTCAACCACAAGGACACAGGGTTGTTGGGCTGGCGACATTTCTCAGGTCTCCGTCACATTACGCTCGAGCTTTTCGGGCGCGCGTCTTCCGGCATTTCGCCGGTCACGAGGTAGATCACCTGCTCGGCGATCGTCGTCGCATGGTCGCCCATCCGTTCGATATTCTTCGCGATGAAATGCAGGTGCATGCAGGGCGTGATGTTGCGCGGGTCTTCCATCATGTAGGTCAGGAATTCGCGGAACAGCGCGTTATACATCTGGTCCACTTCAAGATCGCGCTCGCGCACATCGGCGGCCAGTTTCGGGTCGCGCTGGATATAGGCGTCGAGCGCGTCTTTCAGCATCGCCTCCGTCGTCCCCGCCATGCGGCGGATCGCGGTCGCGGTGCCGCTGATCTGCGGCCCGTCGGACAGAACCTGCGTGCGCTTGGCGATGTTTTTTGCGTAATCGCCGACCCGCTCGAGGCTCGCCGAGATCTTGATGACCGAGAGCGCCATGCGCAGGTCGCGCGCGGCGGGGGCACGCAGGGCGATCAGGCGCGCGGCTTCTTCGTTGATCTTCTCTTCCAGCTCGTCGACGGCACGGTCGCGGGCCCGGATCTGCTCGGCCAGTTCGAGATCGCGCACTTCGAGGGCGCGGGCGCTTTCGAGAATCTGTTCCTCGACGAGGCCGCCCATTTTGACGACCAATGCCTGCACCGCCTCAAGGTCGCGGTCGAAGGCGGAAAGAATGTGCTCGCTCATGATTATTAGCCTCCTCAGCCGATACGGCCGGTAATGTAGCTTTCCGTCCGGCTGTCGGACGGGTTGGTGAAAATCTTGTCCGTGTCGTCGTATTCGACGAGGTTTCCGAGGTGGAAGAACGCGGTCTTCTGACTGACGCGTGCGGCCTGCTGCATCGAGTGCGTCACGATCACCACCGAGAAATTCGCCCGAAGTTCGTCGATCAGCTCCTCGACCTGCGCGGTCGCGATCGGGTCGAGCGCCGAGCAGGGCTCGTCCATCAGCAGCACTTCCGGCGAGGTCGCCACGGCGCGTGCGATGCACAGGCGCTGTTGCTGACCGCCCGAAAGTCCGGTGCCGGGCGCGTGCAGGCGATCTTTCACCTCGTTCCACAGCGCGGCCTTGCGCAGCGAGTCCTCTACCACCTGATCCAGCTCGGCCTTGTTCTTCGTGAGGCCGTGGATTTTCGGCCCATAGGCCACGTTGTCGTAGATCGACTTCGGGAAGGGGTTCGGTTTCTGGAACACCATGCCGACCTTGGCGCGCAGCTGCACCGGATCGACGCGCTTGTCGTAGATGTCTTCGCCGTCGAGTTTGATGTCGCCCTCGACGCGGCAGATATCGATCGTGTCGTTCATCCGGTTCAGGCAGCGCAGGAAGGTCGACTTCCCGCAGCCCGACGGGCCGATGAACGCAGTTACGGTCTTGTCGAGAATGTCGACATCGACGTCCTTGATCGCGTGGGTGTCGCCGTAATGGACCTGCACGTTGCGTGCGGTGATCTTGATGTCGTCAGTGGTCACGGCTCTCTCCGTCAGGCTCATGTCTTCCATATTTCTCGCGCTCCCTTACCAACGACGCTCGAATTTGCGGCGCAGGATGATGGCGATGATGTTCATGCCCAGAAGGAAGATCAGCAGAATGATGATACCTCCCCAGGCGCGTTCGTAAAATGCCGGGTCGGCGCGCTTGGCCCATTCGTAGATCTGCGCGGGCATGGCCGAGTTGGGCGAGACGAACCCGTCGAGGAACCCGTCCGGCGAGTTGGTCGCGATATAGCCCACCATCCCGATCAGCAGGAGCGGTGCGGTCTCGCCCAGAGCCTGCGCCAGGCCGATGATCGTGCCGGTCAGAATGCCGGGCATGGCCAGCGGCAGAACGTGGTGGAAGACGGATTGCATTTTCGATGCGCCAACGCCGAGGGCTGCGTCGCGGATCGAGGGCGGCACGGCTTTTAGCGCGGCGCGGGTCGAGATGATGATCGTCGGCAGGGTCATCAGCGTCAGCACGAGGCCACCGACCAGCGGGGCCGATTGCGGCAGATGCGCGAACTGGATGAAGACCGCGAGGCCGAGGATACCGAAGACGATCGAGGGCACCGCCGCGAGGTTCGAGATGTTCACCTCGATCAGATCGGTGAAGCGGTTCTTCGGTGCGAATTCTTCCAGATAGATCGAGGCCGCGACCCCGATCGGCAGGGCAAGCACCAGCACCACCAGCATCATGTAGAACGAGCCCAGCATCGAGATCCCGATCCCGGCCTGCTCGGCACGGCTGTCGGAGGCGTCGGCGCCGAAGATGAAGGCCCAGTTGAAACCTTTATGGATGATGCCCGCATCGCGAAGCTGATCGACGAGGTCGAGCTGCGCCACGGTGATGTTCTTGTCCTTGGCGATCTCGTCGCGATGCACGCGGCCCTTGAGGTAGCTGTCCACCCGCGACGAGGCGAGGATCTTGAAATCCACCGTCGTGCCGATCAGCGACGGGTCGGCGAGGACCGCGTCGCGCACCTGGCTCGCAGCCGAGGCCGAGATCAGGTTCTTCATGTCCTTCGCCTTGGCGAGATCGGTCGTCGCGCCGGATTTCTCCACCGCGTCGAGCAGAGCTTTCTCGATCAGCGGCTTGTAGGTGAAGGTTGTCGCCTTCTTCAGATCCTCCGGATCGCGGTTGCCCTTCTTGTCAAGCTTCGCGGCGTCCAGATAGACCGGCACCTCGACAAAGGTCTGCTGAAACGCGGTCGCGCCGTTGGAGACGATCGTCACCAGCAGGATCACGAGGAACGCGAGACCGATCCCGATCGCGCCGATGCCGAGTGCCTTGAAGCGTTTCTCGGAGGCGTTGCGGCGTTTCGTGCGCGCATCGAGATGATGCAGCGAACGCGTCGCGGGTTGGCCTGCGCCGTGTTGGGTCGCATCACTCATTCGTATTGCTCCCGGTATTTGCGCACGATGTAGAGCGCGAAGATGTTGAGCCCGAGCGTCAGGACGAACAGCGTCATGCCGAGTGCGAAGGCGACCAGCGCCTCAGGGGAGGCGAAATCGGCGTCACCGGTCAGCTGCGAGACGATCTTGGCGGTGACGGTGGTCATGGCGTCGAACGGGTTCATGCTGAGCCGCGCGGCGGCGCCTGCGCCCAGCACCACGATCATCGTCTCGCCAATGGCGCGCGAGGTCGCGAGAAGCACCGCGCCGACGATGCCGGGCAGGGCTGCGGGCAGGATAACCTGCTTGATCGTTTCGGATTTCGTCGCGCCGAGGCCGTAGGAGCCGTCGCGCAAGCTTTGCGGCACTGCGTTGATGATGTCGTCGGACAGCGAGGAGACGAAGGGGATCAGCATGATGCCCATCACCAGACCCGCGGTCATTACGGCCGTGCCCGCATGCATCCAGCCGCCATCGGCCATCGCCGCGGTCGGACCATTCGCGCCGAAGATCGACAGCAGGAACGGGCCCACGGTCAGCAGCGCGAAAAGGCCGTAAACGATGGTCGGGATACCGGCGAGCACTTCGAGCAGCGGTTTCACGACGCCGCGCACCGATTTGGTCGCGTATTCCGACAGGTAGACGGCGGCGAACAGCCCGATCGGCACCGCGACCAGAAGGGCCACCAGCGAGATGTAGAGCGTCCCCCAGAGAAGCGGCAAGATGCCCAGCTCCGATCCGCCGCCGAAGCTCGGCGACCAGGTCGTGCCGAAGAAGAAGTCGGTGATCGGATAGAGGCGGAAGAACTCGATCGTGTTGAAGACCAGCGACAGAACGATACCGATCGTCGTCAGGATCGCGATGGAGGCCGCGGCGATCAGCAGAACGCGCACGCCTTTCTCCACCGTGTTGCGGGCGCGGAAATCCTTGTTCGTGCGCAGGTAGGCGAAGGCAAAGCCCGCGATGGCTGCCAGCAGGACCAGTACCGTCATCGCCAGATCGCCCGTCGAGGTCATGCCGCGATAGGTCTGCGCCGCGTTCAGCGTCGCCGGATCGACACTGGAGCCGAGCGCGACCCCGACCGAGCCGAGAACCTCGCGCAGGTCCGTGGTTTGCAGATCGATATTCGCGGCTTGCCGTGCGCTCAGCGCGCCTTGGGCAATTGCGGTGTCGAGACCATCCGCGACGCGCCGGACATCGGACATCACGAGGCTCATGTTCGAGCCATCCAGCAGCGCCTCGGGGATCTCGGCGGAGACGCGGGTATTCACGATCAGCGGCTGCGCCACCATCCAGACCAGCAGCAGGAGAAGAGCCGGCACGGCGGTGAACATCGCGACGTTGAAGCCGTAGTAATTCGGCAGGCTGTGCAGAGACCGTCGGTCTTCGCCTGCCGAATGCAGCGCACGCATACGGCCCATCACGAAGCCGACGACTGCCAGCACGACCACGATCACAACGATCCACAAAACAGGCATTTCAGCCCCACCAGTTGAAAATAACCAAAAAGGAAAAAGGGGGCAGCGAAATATGCCGCCCCCTGAAGATAGCGGTCTCGATTACGAGCCCGAACCCATGGTCACTTCGTTCGACACGGCGTCCTGGGTCTTGGCCAGTTCCGGGTCAGCAACGAGGCCGTACTGAGCGAGCGGGCCGTCGGGGCCAGCGATCTCGTCGGAGACGAAGAACTCAGCGTATTCTTTCAGGCCGGGGATCACGCCGATATGCGCTTTCTTGACGTAGAAGTAGAGCGGACGCGACACCGGGTACTCGCCCGAAGCGATGGTCTCGGTCGAGGGCTCGACGCCCGACATGGTCGCGACTTTCAGCTTGTCGGTGTTGTTCTCGTAGAACGCCAGACCGAAGACGCCGATGCCGTTCGGGTTCGAGCCGATGCGGGCGAGGGTCTCGGTGTAGTCGCCGTCGATGTCGACAGCCTTGCCGTCGGTGCGGACTTCCATGCAGGCCTTGCCGGCTGCTTTTTCGTCCATGCCCGAAGCGATGAAGGCTTCTTTCGCGCCGGTCGCTTCACAGCCAGCTTCCAGAACCTTCTCTTCGAAGACTTCACGGGTGCCGTGCTTGGTGCCCGGGATGAAGGCGATGATGTCGGCATCCGGCAGGTCGGAGTTGAACTCGTTCCACTTGGCGTAGCCGTTGTCGACGATTTCGCCGTCCTTCAAGACCTTCGCGCCGAGCGCGTTGAAGATGTCCGAGGGGGTGAATGCGTTGAAGGCCGGGCCGTCTTTTTGCGACGCGAAGACGATGCCGTCATAGCCGATGCGGACTTCCATGATGTCGGTGACGCCATTGTCGGCGCAGGTCGCGACTTCTTTGTCCTTGATCTTGCGCGAAGCGTTCGCGACGTCGATCGTGTTTTCGCCAACGCCTTCGCAGAAGCGCTTCAGGCCAGCCGAGGAACCGCCCGATTCCACGACCGGGGTCGGGTAATCGAAGTTTTCGCCGAAGGCTTCGGCGACGATGGAGGCGTAGGGCAGCACGGTCGAGGAACCGGCGACCTGGATGTTGTCACGCGCGAAAGCGGCGGTGCCCGAAGCGGCAACGATCGCGATCGCGGAGGCGGCGAGGTTGAACGATTTCATAGATCACTCCCAGTGTTCTCAAATTTGGGCCGTCGAGTGGCCTCAGCGCGGTCCTAGGGGTCTTCGGTGACGCTTATGCAAACATTATGTAACAGCTATGTGACAATCTACGAGTCCGTGAAGGTTCGTGATCAGACACGCGAAACCGCCTGTGCAATCAGGACGGGAACCTCACGATGGGCCCCGATTTCGGGCAAAAGGTGCCCCCGATAGCTAGCTGCTTGCAAGGCCTCGGGAATATCGCCTGTCACATGTCCCGCCCGCAGCGCGAAGAAGGGCAGACACACGCCATCCGGGTGCGCGCGGGCCACATCTTCGAGGAACGGGGGCTCTTCGATCAAGGCCACATGAATCTCCGGCATCGCGGAATTGCGGCCCAAGGTTTCGGCCATGTCGTAAACCGAATTGCGCGATTTTCGCGATATTTTCGACCCGTGCGCTACGAGAATCAGGGGCGAGTCGGCTGGGATTCCCTTCGAAGCGCGGGCCTCAAGGATTACTCTGGTCAGCAGATCGGGCAGCGCAGGGTCGACGCCAAACGGCTCCAACTGGCGCGCTTGTGAGCCAGCCGCCGCCAGCCGCCGCGGAAGTTCGGTCTTGGTGAACCAGCCCTGCGCCATGAAATAGGGATAGATCACCGGATTATCGTGCCGCGCCAAGGCAGCCTCCAACGACCCGGGTTTTGCAAGGGTCGCCGCGTCTATCTTGCGGCCCGGCATCTCCTCCGAGACCTTATTGGCCAAGGAAAAGAGAGCCTTCTCCTGAATTTCAGGCTCGGACGGGGATCCATGGGCGACGAGAATGACCGGCTGCATGCCTCTAGATTAGCGCGGCAGCGCGCTATGGCAATCACGCGTTTGCGGCGTGAGTTTTCGGTTAACGCCCTGAATTTTAGGAATATTGTCCGTAGATGCCATTTGCGCGACCGCATCTTTGCATATACGCATAAGGCAGAGGCCAGGATGGCCAGACCCGAGATTTAGTTTCACGTGTGGTGCGTAGGGGTGCACGTGGGTGAAGGAGGGTTCTGGCTGGGGTGCCGGAACCCTCCTGTTTTATCCGGTTCAGGTCGGATCGGTCTCGCCCATCTCGCAGACGATCTTCCATTCCTCTTCGGTGACCGGCTGAACCGACAGCCGCATCGAGGTCACAAGCGACATCTCCGACAGGCGCGGCTCGCCTTTCACATCGGCCAGCGTGACCGGCTTGGTGAAGGGCCGCACCGCCTTGAGGTCCACGCAATCCCAGCGCGGATCGTCGGTGGTGGAATCCGGATGGGTCTCGGCCACGACCTCGCAGATGCCGACGACCTCCTTGCCGATATTCGAATGGTAGAACAGGCCGCGATCGCCGACCTTCATCTCGCGCATGTTGTTACGCGCGAGATAGTTGCGGATGCCGTCCCATTCCTCGCCCGCATCGCCCTTGGCGACCAGATCGTCCCAGGAAAACTTGTTGGGTTCCGATTTGAACAGCCAGTACCGCATCAGCCGATCACCTTTTTCCACGCCTTGACCTGCACATCCTCGAACAGCCCCGCCTTGGCATAGGGATCGTTCGCGGCCCAGTCCTGTGCGGCCTCGAGGCTCTCGGCCTCCACGATCACGAGCGAGCCGACCATCTGGTCATTCTCGAGAAACGGGCCCGCCATGAAGACAACGCCGGTCTCTTCGATATAGGCGAGGTGCTTCTCGCGGTTGTCCATCCGGGTTTGCAGGGCGCCGGGCTTGTCACGGCAGATCACGGCAAAATACATCTCATTCCTCCTTCAAGGGGCGGGCGAGCAGAGCCTGCATCGCCTCATCCACGCTGATTGACTGTTCGGTAAGCGCAAGAACCATCGCGGCGACCGGAATCTCCAGCTCGCGCGCATGGGCCAGCTTGTTCAGGGCCTTCGCGGTCGCGGCCCCCTCGACGGTAATCGAGGGATCGAAGACTTCGCCCGAGCCGATCGCGCAGCCGAACCGGAAATTGCGCGATTGCGTCGAGGTGCAGGTCAGCACCAGATCGCCGAAGCCGGACAGGCCCGACAGCGTCTCGGGCCGGGCGCCCAGTTCCGTCGCGATCCGCAGCATCTCGGCGAAACCGCGGGTCATAAGCGCGGCGCGTGCGGAATCCCCGAGCCCTGCGCCGATCACGGTGCCCGCGGCGATCGCATAGACGTTCTTCAGCGCGCCGCCGAGTTCCGCCCCGGTCGTGTCGGTCGTGCGATACAGCCGCAGCGTCGGCGTCGACAGCTCGGCCTGCAGCTCCTCGGAATGATCGGCGCAGGCCAGCGTAAGCGCAGTCGGCAGGCCGCGCGCAATATCTCCGGCAAAGCTCGGCCCGGTCAGCACGGCAGCCCGCACCCCCGGGACTTTCGCGCGGATCAGGGCCGTCGGCCCTTGGCCGGTAGAAAGATCGATCCCCTTGGAGCAGGAGACGAGGGTCTTACCCGTAAGCGTGTCGGAATGGGTGTCGAGAAACCCGGCCATCTTCTGCATCGGCATCGCGAGAAGTAGCGTCTCGGCCTGCAGTGCATCTGCGATTTCCGCCGAAACAGTGACGTTTTCGGGCAGTTTTACACCCGGAAGGCGGCGCGAGTTTTCACGGCTCTCGCGCATGGCCTGCACTTGCTCGGCATCGCGCGCCCAAAGGGTCACCGGCCCGTTTTGCGACAGCGTCACCGCCATCGCCGTGCCGAAAGCGCCCGCGCCCAGAACCGAAATACTCATGCCTTGGCCCCCTTCTTTCCCGATCCAAGAAGCGGGGCGGCGCTGCGATCCAGCGGCCAGCGGGGGCGGGCGGTCAGGTCCATCCCGTCTTGCGCGCCACTGCGGAATCTCTCGATCCCGGCCCATGCGATCATCGCCGCGTTATCGGTGCAAAGCTTCAAGGGCGGGGCCACGAAATCCGCGCCCATTTCACGTGAAACAGTCTCTAATCCAGCCCGAATGGCCTGATTTGCCGCGACACCGCCTGCGACCGCGAAGCCGGGGTTGGCGGGCGCGAGTTTCAGGTATTCCGCCAAGGCGCGCCGCGATTTCTCGACAAGAACATCCGCAATCGCCTGCTGGAAACCCGCGCAAAGATCGGCGCGGATCTGGCGCGGCAGCCCGCCATGCTCTGCCACCACCTGATCGCGGGCGCGCAGCAGCGCGGTCTTCAACCCGGAGAAGGACATATCGCAACCCGGCCGATCCAAAAGAGGCCGCGGAAAGGCAAAAGCCTTGGGATCGCCCTTGCGCGCCTCGGCCTCGACGGAGGGTCCGCCGGGTTGGGGCAGGGCCATCAGCTTCGCCGCCTTGTCGAAGGCCTCGCCCGGCGCGTCGTCGATCGTGCCACCGAGCCGCGAGAAATCCTCCGGCCCTTTCGCGATCAGGAACTGACAATGCCCACCGGAGACCAGCAGCATCAGATAGGGAAAGGCCAGCCCATCGGTCAGGCGCGGGGTCAGCGCATGGCCCGCCAAGTGGTTCACGCCAACCAGCGGCAGACCCGCCCCGGCGGCGAGGCCCTTGGCGCACATCACGCCCGACATCACCCCGCCGATCAGCCCCGGACCCGCCGTCACCGCGATGCCGTCAAGCGCGTCGAGCCCAAGCCCGGCCTCTTCCAGCGCCTCTTCGACGCAGAGATCGAGCTTCTCGGCATGGGCGCGCGCGGCGATTTCGGGGACCACGCCGCCAAAGGCCGCATGCAGATCGGTCTGCCCGGCGACGACGCTCGAGAGGATCTCCGGCTGGCCATCCGTCAGGCGCACGATCGCCGCTGCCGTATCGTCGCAGCTCGATTCCAGCCCGAGAAAGGTCAGCGTATCGGTCATCGGGGCGCCTGTTGCGTGGGTTATCCAACGCAGGTAACACCGGGGAAGCGTTCGCACAATCCCGGGGCGGTGGATGGACAGCCAGCCTGAGAGACCGATTCTCCTCGTCACGCGACCCGCCGTCGCGTCAGAGGGATTCGTCGAGGCATTCCGCAACAGGTTTGGGCAGGATTGGCCCGTCGTTATGTCTCCACTCACGGAGATTGAGGCGCTGGACGTACAGATCCCCGAGTTTCAGACTGCGATCTTCACCTCGCAAAATGCCGTGGCTGCTTTCCAGCGACTGGCTCAGGGACAGGGCCGCCGCGCCTATTGCGTGGGACAGCGCACGGCGCAGGCGGCGCGGGAGGCCGGGTTCGATGCGATCTCTGGACCGGGCGATGCGGAGGCGTTGAGCGAAATGATCGCGCAGCGGGAGCTCGGCGGAAAACTGCTCTTTCTTCGGGGAGAGCAGGTCGCATTCGATCTCGAAAACCGGCTGAATTCCGCCGGAATAGAGACTGAATCCGCGATCATTTACCGCCAGGTCTCACGTCCGTTGAGCGAGGAAGCGCAGGCGGTACTGCGCGCATCGCGCCCCGTTTTGGTGCCGATTTTCTCGCCAAACGCGGCGGATCGCTTCCTAAATTCTATGCCCGATGCGCCTAAGCCGCCGCTCTTTGTCGCAGCCATGAGCGAGGCAGTGGCGTCTCGCCTCAAAAGCGCTAGCTTGTGCCATCTGGAAGTTGCCCCGCATCCCGATGCGCAAGGGATGCTCGATGCGCTAGCCGTCTTGCTGCAAAGGCAAAAGGCGGGTTGAGCAGTCGCGGACTGACTTCTAAGTTGATGTGAACGCGCAATTTGGTGCGGCAGTGGAGGGCTTAGACGATGGCGAAACGGACAACCGGGAAATCTTCCGATACGAGCAAGCCGGAAGACGCGAAATCGACGACCGAGTCCGAGACCAAATCCGACGCAACCTCTTCGCAAACCCCGAAGGATAGCAAGGCCGCCACGACTCCCGAGGCGACGGACAAGTCGAGCGCGGCCGCGTCCAGCAAGCCTGCTACGGCATCGAAATCGAGCACGCCCGCGAAGTCGTCCCCCACGTCTACGCCTGCGACCAAAGCGGATACGTCCAAGAGCACGACCGGGACCGCCAAGCCGACCTCCACGCCGGCAATCAAGGCGGAGACGCCTGCGAAATCCGATGCGGCGCTGAAGTCCGATTCTGCGACTGCGAAGGCTGAGACGACCTCGACCCCGGCCACGACCAGTGCAAAACCGGAGGCCGAGCCGAAGAAGTCGACCGCAAGCGGCGCATCGGAAGATAAAGCGCAGGCCGAGAAGCCTGCGAGCGCCGCGACGACTAGCAGCGCCACAACCACCGATAAGACCCCGCCGAAAAGCGATACGGCAAAGGCGAACACCTCGCCCCAGCCGGTGATCGAAAAGCGCGGCGGGTTCGGATCTGCTTTCTTGGGCGGTGTGATTGCGGCTGTAATCGGGGCGGGCGTCGCGATCTGGGCGATCCCCAACCTGCCGCCGCAACTTTCCGGATGGCTGCCGACCGCGCCGGCCCCGGTGGACGAGGCGGCCATTCAAGCCAAGCTCGATGACCAATCGAAGCAAATCGGCCAACTCTCCGAAGAGATTGCGACCCTGAAATCGTCGCAGCCGCCCGCGCCGGATCTGTCGGGCGTTCAAGGCGCGCTCGATCAGGTCAATGCGGATATCCGGGCGAACAAATCCGCGCTGGAGGATCTGAAATCTCAGATCGCGTCGCTGCAGACCGACACTGGCGGCAGTGCGGCGCAAGCCGAGATCGAAGCAGCCGCGAAAGCCGCCGAAGCCCGGATCAAGGAAGCCGAAGCGCAGGCGCAGAACCTGAAATCGCAAAGCGAAGCGGCCGCCAAGGCGGCGATGACGCAGGCTGCGGCGGCGCGCGTGAAAGCGGCGCTGGATGCGGGCACGTCGCTTGACGCGCCGCTTGCCGATCTGCGCGACGCAGGTGTCGAAATCCCGGCGGCGCTCAATGGCGACATTCCGAGCCTTCAGTCGCTGCAATCGAGCTTCCCCGATTCCGCGCGGGCAGCGCTTCAGGCGGCGCGCCGCACCGAGACGGGCGGCTCGATCAGCGATCGCGTCGGCGCGTTCCTTCTGGCTCAGACCGGGGCACGCTCGGTCGCGCCGAAAGAGGGCAATAGCGCGGATGCGGTGCTGTCGCGGGCGCAGGCCGATGTCGACCGGGGGGCCTTGTCCGAGGCGCTCGACGAGATCGCGAAACTGCCCGACCCCGCGCAGGAGGCGATGTCCGACTGGGTGAACCAGGCGAAAGCACGGGTGGCTGCGCTCGACGCGGCCAACCAGCTTGGCGCGACGCAATAAGGAGACGGACATGATCTGGTCATTCATCAAAATCGCGCTGTTTCTGATTATCGTCGCCGCGGCGACCCTGGGCCTCGCGCATCTCGCCGAGATGACGGGCGGTCTGCGGATCACGACGCTCGGCATGGAATTCACCTTGGGCCCGCTGCAGGCGGTGATCGCGGCGATCATCCTTTTCATCGCGATCTGGATTGTGATCCGGGTCGTCGGTCTGGTGGTCGCCTTCCTGCGCTTCCTTGCGGGCGACGAAACCGCGATCACCCGCTATTTCGACCGGCATCGCGAGCGCAAAGGCTATCAGGCTTTGTCCGAAGGGCTGCTCGCGGCCGCATCCGGCGAGGGCAAGCTCGCCATGTCGAAAGCGGCGAAGGCCGAGCGCTATCTACAACGGCCGGAGCTGACCAACCTTCTCACTGCGCAGGCGGCGGAAGCCTCGGGCGACTCGAAGAAAGCGACCGAAGTTTACAAACGGCTCCTCGCCGATGACCGCACGCGGTTCGTGGGGATTCGCGGGCTGCTGCGCCAGAAGCTTGAAGAGGGCGATACCGAAACGGCGCTGAAGCTCGCGCAGAAAGCCTACGCGATCAAACCGCGTCACCGTGAAGTTCAGGATACGCTTCTGGGGCTGCAGACTGAGACGGGCGACTGGAAAGGCGCGCGGGAGATTTTGCAGGCGAAGATGCGCCAGGGCGAATTGCCGCGTGACGTGCATAAGCGCCGCGATGCTGTCCTCGCGCTGCAAGAGGCAAAGGGCGTCTGGCAGGAAGGTGCGAGCGTCGAGGCGCGCGAAGCTGCTATTTCGGCCGCCAAAGCGTCGCCCGATCTGGTGCCTGCCGTCGTGATGGCGGCGCGCGCCTATATCGACAAGGGCAAGAAAGGCGCGGCGGAGCGTATCTTGCGGAAGGCTTGGGAAGTGCGGCCGCATCCGGATCTTGCGACCGCTTTCGCGGAGATTACCCCGGATGAGACGCCGGAAGCACGGCTGAAGCGATTCTCGAAGCTGCTTTCGAGCCGTCCCGATCATGAGGAAACCCGCCTTCTGAAAGCGGAACTGAACATCGCGGCCGAAGATTTCCCTGCGGCGCGCCGGGCGCTGGGCGATCTCGTCGAGACACATCCGACGGCCCGATCGCTGACGATCATGGCGGCGGTCGAGCGCGGTGAAGGGGCGGAGGATGTCGTCGTGCGCGGGTGGTTGGCCCGGGCCCTGACTGCACCGCGCGGTCCGCAATGGTGCTGCGACAAATGTCAGAACATTCAGTCCGAATGGACGCCGATCTGTGACAATTGCGGTGGCTTCGACACGCTCAGCTGGCGCGAGCCGCAACAGGCGCAGTCGCCGCTGCCGCATGGGGCGGAGATGCTGCCCTTGATCGTGGGCAAGCCGAGTGCCGAACCCTCGCCCAAGAAAGAAGATGAAGCCGAAGACGCCCCCATTCAGGACGCGGAAATCGTCGATCCGCCGAAGGAGGAAGGCGAGGCTGCAAGTGCATCGAAGGAGACGCAAAGCGGAACTGCGACAGCTTGATCATTTTGGGGCTACACATCCCCGAAAGAGCATGGTAATCGCCCGCCACAGTGCCGGTGTAGCTCAGCTGGTAGAGCACGTCATTCGTAATGATGGGGTCGTAGGTTCGAGTCCTATCACCGGCACCACTTCCTGAAAGTTCAGGCGCAGAGGCGGAACCGCAAGGTTCCGCTTCGCTTGTTTCAGGGCAGTCGTTCTCGAGGCTTCAGGTCAATTCACGACAAACTCTGCATGCAACGCGCCCGCGGCATTGATGCTCTTGAGGATGTCGATCATGTCGCGCGGGCTAACGCCGAGCGCGTTGAGCCCCGCGACCAATTCCGATAGCGAGCTGCCCTGTGGGACTTCGGCCATGCGAATGCCTGGCTCTTCTGTGAGAGTCGCCTGCGATCTGGGGACGACAACCGTATCTCCTTGCGAAAACGGGTTGGGCTGCACCACAAGGGGGCTTTCCTCCACTTTGAGGGTCAGATTTCCCTGACTGACGGCAACGCGCGAAATCCGCACGTCTTCCCCCATGACGATCGTACCCGAACGCTGGTCGACCACGACCCGGGCGCGCTGTTCTGGTTCGACACTGAGATTCTCTACCCGGCCGATCGCATGCGCGACCGAGCGCGCGCGGGTCTCGCGAATGTCCAAAGCGACAGTGCCGCCGTCGAGCATTTCTGCGACGCGCCGGCCGTATTCGCGGTTAATGGCGGTTTCAATTCGGCTTGCAGTGGTGAAGTCGGGCGTGCGCAGCGCGAGGCGCACCGTATTGAGGTCGTTAATCTCGAAGGCGATTTCGCGCTCGACGCGCGCGCCCGACGGAATATTTCCCGAGGTCGGAACGCCTTGAGTCACCGAAGCGGCGTTACCTTGTGCCACAGCGCCGCCGGCAATGATCGCTCCCTGCGCGACCGCATAGATTTCGCCATCTGCCGCTTTCAAAGGGGTCATCACGAGGGTGCCGCCAAGAAGGCTCTTGGCGTCACCAATTGCGGAGACGGTGATGTCGATTTGGCTTCCGGCGCGCGCGAAGGGTGGCAGGCTCGCCGTGATCATCACGGCGGCGACGTTCTTCGGTCGAAACTGTTCCCCGGTAACGTTAACGCCGAGCCGTTCGAGCATGTTCGACATGATCTCTTCGGTAAAGGGAGCGTTACGTAATCCGTCGCCCGTGCCGTTCAATCCAACCACCAGACCATAGCCGACGAGATCGTTCCCGCGCACTCCGTCGAATTCGACCAGATCCTTAATGCGGATCGGGGCGCAAAGAGCGATCTGCGGAAGGAAAACGAGGGCAACTAGCAACCAGCGCCACATCACATGTAATCCGTCATCGAGAGGTTGGCGAGCCGGCTTGTCAGAAGATAGAGCGTCTCGATCTGGGAGCGTACCGCTTCGAGCGCGGTTGCCGAGGCGTACGGGTCGGCGCCGATGAGTTTCGTCCGTGCAATTTCAAGGCTGGCGCGTTCAGTATCGTTTCGCGTGGCTGCTGAGGCGACTTTGCCTTCGAACGAACCGACTTCCGCGGCGAGTTCGACGGTTGCGAGAGATCCCGAGTGAATTCTCTCGCCCGCTTCCTTCGCAAGCGCACTTCGCTGGGCCAGGTCACCGTCAAACAAACCTCGGTCCAAAAGCGTGCCTATGGCGTAGCCCTTGATCGCGTCTTTGACGCGCAGGTCATTTGCGGTGACATCGATCGCCGCGGTTTCGCCCTCTGTGATGTGGAATTTGCCCCTGGCTTCGCCACCTTGATAGGAGGTTGCGCTGAAACCGCTTGGGTCGGCGAACCACGTATCGAGGGTCGCGAGTACATCCGTCGCATTCGTCGCCCCTGAAATCTCCGCAGACAGAGACGTGATAATCGTTTCGGCATCGGATAGCGGGGTCGTATCTCCTTGATCGCCCGCAAATATGTAGCGTCCGACAGAATTCGTGTTGAGCGTTGCGATCAGCGCGTCGAACTTTTCGGCTGCCGACGCGACGGTCGCGTCGATCATGATCTTGCTGGAGGTGGTGGCGGCGGACATGAGGGCCGTGCTGATGCCGTCGTCGAGGTTGCCGATCCGCTCGAGGCTGCGTTGCATCGCGTCTGCATATTGGCTCGCCTCGGTAGTGGCGAGGTCGAATGCGTCGAACAATCTCAGGCTCCGATCGATCGCGGAGAGCGCGCCGAAGTCTCCGGATACGGCGGCGCCGAGATCGGACTTGATACCAGACGTCACTTCTTGGGTAAGGGTCGCCAATTTCGTATCCAGCGCTGCATTGTGGCGTCGCATCTGGAAATTCAGCGCCATGTCCCCAACAGAGAGATAGTTCATCTTAGATCTCCAGAAGCTGTTTGATCAGTGCATCGACGGTTTGGATGACGCGTGCATTGGCGCTGTAAAGTTCTTCAATTTGCAGAAGTTTCTGCATTTCATGATCAGTATCGACACCCTCGGCGAGGGCCTGCTCTTTCAATGTGTCGTAACGGGCCGTTGCATAGGTTTGAGTCGCCTCGTTGCTTTGACGATCGCTCGTAACTTGGGACAAGAAGCTTGCGAAAAGCTCTGCGCTTGAATGAAGCGACGGGCCGAAATCTCCGGACGCGGGTGCGGACGCGATCGTTAACGCTGAGGCGAGTGAGAAAAGATTTTCTGCGTTGCTCACGGGGCCAGGGGTAGATGCGCCGAACCCGTCACGCAGCAGCGAGAGCGAGCCTCCTTGTGCAGGGTCCGCGAGCGGGTTGATGACGATCCGAC
The DNA here is from genome assembly GCF_002020355.1 of Thioclava sediminum. Classification (GTDB taxonomy): domain Bacteria; phylum Pseudomonadota; class Alphaproteobacteria; order Rhodobacterales; family Rhodobacteraceae; genus Thioclava; species Thioclava sediminum. The sequence continues at coordinate 102,322 of NZ_MPZV01000004.1, read as the reverse complement.
CGGCGAGGCCTGTTTCGTTGAGCGGGTCGAGCGGGCCCCCGCCATCTGTAAAGAGACCGGCTGCGCCGCCGCTGAGTGTTGGGTCGACCGCCGGGTCGCTGACCCTCTCGATCAGGTTGCGGGAGAGCGCGTCGACCTGAACCTGCAGGTTTGGAGCGAGCGTATCACGAACGGCGAAAAGGGCGCCAAGTGTGCCGCCGCCGAAGAACCCGTTATCGTCACTTGAGACAGCGTTTCCGTTGAGCGTCAGGCCTGAGAGAACCCCTCCGTCGTGGGTCATGTCCGGCGTAATGATTCCGCGCGCCGTGAACCCGATTTCCACTCGGTTGCCTTCGAGAAGGACGGCACCGCCTGTGGTGAAGAGTGCAATTTGATCGTTTTCGCGCGGGACTTGGCGGGTTGGGACGATGCTGGAAATCCGGTCGACCAGCGTTTGACGTTGGTCCTTGAGCGCATTGGTGTCATGGCCTGCGGCCTTTCCGGCCAGGATCGATGCGTTGAGTTCATCGACCTGCGCGAGTGCGCTGTTTAGGGCGTCGACCTGCGTCGCGATTTTCCGGTCTGCGTCCATCCGGCTGTCCTGCAATTCTGCGGAGAGCGTATTCAAGTGCCCGGTGACGTCGCGGGCGGCGCTCAGCACTGTGGAAAGGCGGGCTTCGCTTTCTGGGCGGCTACCAGCTTCGACGAGCGAGGCTTCGAACTCTACGAATTTGGAGGATAAGGAGTTCGCATCCTCCGGCGTGCCGATGCGAGCTTCGAAGGTTGAAAGAAAGTCGCCGCGCAGCGATGCGTTTTGGGCCGCAGCATCGGAGAGGCGGAGATCGCTGCGGAGGGTTTCGTTGACGATGCGGTCGACGCTCAGCACGCGAACACCGGCACCTTGCTGGCCGACGACCTGCGCGCCGAGTGAAATCTCGCGCCGGGCGTAGCCGTCGGTGAGCGCGTTGGCGGTATTGGATGCGACGACCTCGGCCATGCGAGAGGCCGCAGTGAGGCCCGACAAGGCATTGGATAGCGTTTGCGAGATTCCCATTGCGACCTCCCGTCGCCGATCCGATCAGGATCAGCGTTTGATATTGGTGGTTTCCTGCAGCATCTCGTCGACCGTCTGGATTACCTTGGCGTTGGACGAGTAGGCGCGCTGCGTCTGGATTAGGTTGGTCAGTTCCTCTGCAACATCGACCGTCGAACCTTCGCGAGCGTAGCCTTCGATCGACCCGGTCGGACCGTCACCGGCATTCCACAAGAAGAAAGAGCCGGAGTTCGAGGAGACTTCGAAGATTTGATTGTCGAGCGCGATCAGACCGTTCTGATTGGGAACATCCACAAGGGGGATTTGATAGACCGTGCGGATGAAGCCGGTGTCGTAGGTGGCTTTGATGTAGCCATCCTCATCGATTTCGACAGCCGTGAGATTGCCGACGGGCGAGCCGTCCTTCGTGATTGATGTCGGCGAGAAACTGTCGGAGAGCTGCGTCAAACCGTTGGTATCGCCGATCTTGCCGATGGTGACGCTCAGCGGACCGCCGGCGACGGAGAGATCGAGCGTGCCGGTCGAGGCATCATAGGCGCCACCCGCGATGACGTTGACAGAGGCGAGCGTGCCGCCGCTGCTACGGCTGTCGTCGAAGGTAAGGACATAGCGGCCGATGACGCTTTCATCGGTCGCGGGGGTGCCCGGGTCATCCACCGTGGCGCTATCGCGAATAACCATGGCCCATTCGTTAGAGGCACCGCTGGCCGGAACGGTCGGATAGAATGTAATATCCAGAGTTTCGGATGTTCCGAGATTTCCGAAATACTCGACAGAAAGCGGCAGCGTGTCACCGGCTGACCCGGCTTCGGTGTCCGTCGCGGGCAGGTTGACCCCGAGATTAAGCGTCGTCGTGGGGTCGCCGGCGGTCTGGTTGGCGTTGATCACCACCGGTTCCATTCCGGACATGGTGTCGCGCGCGAAGGTCGGGATGGTGCCATCGGCACTGGCGGGCCAACCGAGCAGAACAAGCCCGGATTCCGTCATCAGTGTCCCGTCGACATCGGTGCGAAACGCGCCGGTCGTGGTCATCTTCAAAGGTTCGTCCCCCGTCGAGTTATCGAGCGCCACGGCCGTCATGACGGGCAGCATACCGCGTCCGGAAACCGCGATGTCGAGCGCGTTCGAGGTGGAGACCAGCGAGCCTCTCTCTTCGATGAGGCGACTCGTGGAGGCACGGACACCGCCAGCCGAATAGGAGCCAGTCTTCGCGGCCTGATTGATCACCATGCTTTCGAATTCGGTGACGGCGCGCTTGTAGCCGTATGTACTCGAATTCGCGATATTGTCCGAGATCGTGGCAAGACGTGTGGCATTCGCGGCCAAGCCGGCCACGCCCGCATTGAGCGAGGAAGAAATGGACATGGATGCGCCTTTCTGCTGCTGCGTCCGAAGTTCTTCCTACCTTTGCGCCCGGGTGTTTAAGATCGGCCTAACAGGTCTGCTTTTTTCGATCCGTGGTTACCGCTTCGCTAAAACGCGCCTCACCGGCCATTGCGCAGCACGATCACTTCGAGACGGTTGTTGCGCAGGTCCATCGCCCGCTCGACCTTCGGTTTGCGATCGGCGAAGCCGCTGACGCGCTGCATCCGATCGGGGGGGAAGCCCGACTCGTCCAGCAATGTCCGCATCGCTTGCGCGCGTGCGGCGGAAAGCTCCCAGACGGGGTCACGGGCCAGCATTTTCGGGTAGGATCTCGTGTAGCCGTTGATCGCGACATTGTTCGAGACGATCGAGAAGACCCGCGTCAGGATTTTCGCCAGATCGGAGAGAACCGGTTGCGGCTTGGCCGTGTCGTCGACGAAAAGCGGCGCTTCGGGCAGGTCGGAGATTTCGATGATGAGACCCTCGTCGGTCACGCGGGTCACGATGTGGCGTGCGAGCTGCTCGCTGATCATCGACTCGCCGCCGACGCCCATCAGAGCTTGCTCGATTGCGCGCGCCATCTCTTTAAAACTGGCCGTGTCGCTGTCCTGCGTGTCGTCGGCGGAGTTTTCGCCGCGGGCCTGACGCTCTTCGGTCGGGCGTTGCGAGACGGCACCGGTGCCGCTCTGTGCGATCTGGTCTTCGGAGAAGACGGAATCCCCGCCGAAAGCGCCTTCGCCGCCACCGGAGATGCGGTTGATCGGGATCGTCGGATTGAAGTAATCCGCGATGCCCTTGCGTTGTTTCTCGGTCGTCGCGTTCAGCAACCACATCAGCATGAAGAAGGCCATCATCGCAGTGACGAAATCGGCATAGGCGACTTTCCACGCCCCACCGTGGTGCCCGTCGCCCGCGACAACCTTCTTACGCTTGATGATGATTGGCGCCGCGTTGTCGCGGTTGCTCATTCCACCACCTCTTTTCACCCGCGTCCGGTATAGTAGGTGCGTGTTAACAGGCGATTGACGGATAAAATGCGAGCCATTGGCCTCTTCCCTTGTCGTGGCGCGGGCAATCGCTAGATTTGGCAGATGAATGGGCACCCGAACACAATGACAGTTGACCCGGCCGATCTGATTGCCTGTCCGCAATGCGACGCGCTCTATCGCGCGACGCATCTGCCCGATGGCAAGCGGGCGACCTGTGTTCGCTGTGGAACGGTGCTGATCTCGCCGCGCGAGAGATCGTTTCTGCATGTCATCGCCTTCTCCTTCACCGGGATGATCCTGATGATCGGGGCGATCTTCTTCCCCTTCCTCGAGATTTCGACGCGTGGGCTGAGCCATGAGAGCTCCATCTTCGGCGTGGCAATGGCGTTTTCCGACGGCTGGATTGCGCCTCTGGCCTTCTTCGTGCTGTCGATGATCGTGGCGCTGCCGATCTTCCGGTTTGCCGCGCTGATCTACACGCTCTGGCCGCTCGCCAATGGCAAACCCGCCTGGAAACATGCCGCGACGATGTTCCGCCTCGCCGAGGAAAGCCAGCCCTGGGCGATGGCGGAGATCTTCATCATCGGCACGGCGGTGGCGCTGGTGAAACTTGGGGGTCTCGCCAAGGTGTCGCTCGGCCCCGCCTTCTGGGCTTTCTGCGTTCTCATCATCGTGATCGCGCTCAAGAACTCCTTTGTCAGCAAATGGACGATATGGGACGCAATCGAACGAAAATGAACGTGCTGACCGCCACCGATGCCGGATTGATCGGCTGCACCCGCTGCGGTCGGGTCTGGACCCCGGATCATGCGCATTGCGAACGGTGCGGCGCGACGCTGCACAAGGTCGACAAGAGCGGGTTGCAGCGCGTCTGGGCGTGGTGGATCGCGGGGCTGATCTTTTACATTCCCGCCAATCTTTACCCGATGCTGGTCACGGCGACGCTTGGTCATGAGCAGAAAAACACCATCGTCGGCGGCGCGATGGAGTTGTGGCGGCATCACAATTACGGCGTGGCGCTGATCATCTTCGGCGCCTCGGTGATGATCCCGATCGGGAAATTCATCGCCATTGCCTATCTCGCCCTCGCGGTCGGAAACGAGCGCCGCAAAGGCGGCCCTCCGCATCTGCACCTCTACGAGGTCGTGGAATTCATCGGGCGCTGGTCGATGATCGACGTCTTCGTCGTGGCGATCCTCTCCGCACTGGTGCAGCTTGGTTTCGTGGCCTCGATTCATCCCGGCCCTGCCGCCGCGTCTTTCGCCCTCTCGGTTGCATTCACCATGCTATCCGCCCAAAGCTTCGACCCGCGCCTCATCTGGCGCGGCCCTGACAGAGTGAGTTCATGAACGACACCCCCGAGACCGGCCCGGCCGAGCTGGAAACCTCCAACGCTCCGCGCCCGATTTGGACGCGGCTATCCGTCGTCTGGATCGTGCCGTTGATCGCCTTGCTGATCACGCTCGGCGTCGCATGGAAGACGGTCTCGGATCGCGGGATGCTCATCCATATCAACTTCAAGGATGCGACCGGGGTCGAGATCGGCACGCCGCTCAAGTTCCGCGATGTCGATGTCGGCAAGGTGGAGAGCGTCTCGTTCACCCCCGATCTGGAGCAGGTGCAGCTCGGCGTGCGCATCGATAACGAGGTGGCGCCTTTCGTCGATACCGAGGCGAAATTCTGGCTGGTGCGCCCCGAAGTGTCGGCGCGGGGCATCCAGAACCTCGGGACGGTGCTGTCGGGCACCTATATCGAGGGCTTCTGGAACAATAAGCCCAACGGCCAGCAGAGCATGTTCCAGGGTCTCGACAAGCCTCCGATTTCCCCCGATCCGACCAAGGGCACCATCATCGAGTTGCGCGCGAAGGATGCGGGCGGGATCGTCGATGGGGCGCCGGTTCTCTATCACGGGCTGACTGTGGGCCATCTGCAGAACCTGCGGCTCGACGATGATGGGTCCGGCGTGATCGTGGACGCCTTCATCGAAGCGCCGCATAACAAATTGCTGACGACCCAGACCCGGTTCTGGGACACTTCGGGCTTCTCCGTGAAATTCGACACCTCCGGTCTCAGCCTCGACGTGCGCTCGCTCGCGACGCTTGTGCAGGGCGGGGTGGAGTTCGACACGTTCACCAGCGGTGGCGGGATCGTCGAGAACGAACACGCCTTCCGCCTCTACGACGGCAAGGACACCGCGGAAAACTCGGTTTTCCAGTCGGATGTGGTCGATCCGCCGAAATACACGCTGCTGTTCGATGATCCCGTGCAGGGGCTCGAAGTCGGCTCGAAAGTGCAGTTCCGGGGCGTCGAGGCGGGTGAAGTTACCGGGCTTGCGATCAAGATCCGCAAGGACAGCACCGGCCAGAGCTATGCGCAGCAACAGCTGACGATCGCCCTGTCGCCGGACCGGCTCGGTCTGTCCCGCGACGCCGGGGAAGAGGCCGTGACCCAGTTCCTGCAGGGCGAGATTCAAAGCGGCCTGCGAGCGCGGATCGCGAATATCGGGCTTCTCGGCGGAACGACGGTCATTGAACTGACCGATGTGCCCGATCTGCCAGACGCCGAGATGAATCTCGACGCCAAACCCTATCCGACGCTCCCGACCGCGCCTGCGGCCGAGAACGATCTCTCGAAATCGGCGCAGGGCGTCTTCAAGCGGATCGAAGGGCTGCCGATCGAGGAGGTGATGAGCTCCGCGATCCGCACATTGGATTCGATTTCGGCCGTGGCCGAGAGTGAAGAAACCCGGAAAGTTCCGGGCGAGTTGTCCGGCCTGCTGGAGCAGCTCAAGACCTTCACGACCGAGCTGAACAAGAAGGATGCCGCGGATAAGACCGTGGCTGCACTCGACCGTGTGACGGAAGCTGCGTCCTCCGTGCTCGAGGAAATCTCGGGTCTCGACGAGACGCTCTCTTCCGCAGATCGCGCCGCGACGGCGATCGCAGATATGCCGCTCAAGGATGTGGGCGATAAACTCGACACGATCCTCGCCAGTATCGACCAGCTTCTGAACAAGCCCGGCACGCAGGACCTACCGCAATCGCTCAACGACACGCTCGAGCAAACCGCCGCGATCCTGACCCAGCTGAAGGAAGCGAATGCGGCCGACAAGCTGAACCAGACGCTCGATGCGGCGCAGAACGCGGCGGATTCGGTGTCGAAAGCCTCGGACCAGCTGCCGGAACTGACACAGAAGCTGCAATCGCTTGTCGATCAGGCGGGGGCACTGGTCGCGACCTATGGCCGTGGCTCCAACTTCTCGAACGAAACCCTTAGCACCTTGCGCGAGTTGCGTCGGGCGATCTCGAATATCGGCTCGCTCGCGCGTATGATCGAACGCAATCCGCAGTCCTTCATTCTGGGCCGCTGACAGGAGATGACGATGAAAGCTCTAAGCCTGATCCCGCTATGCCTCCTGGGCCTCGCGGCGTGTTCCGATCCCGAGAAGATCGCGCGCTATCCAATTGACCCGCCCACCGCCGAGAAGGCGCTGCCGAACCGGCTGGGCCGGGCCGAGCTGCGGGAGGTGTCGCTGCCGGATTATGCGGGCGGGCAGGAGATCGCGTTCCAGACTGCGGACGGGGCGCTGCGGTCGAACCCGGACAACCTCTGGGCGGATGATCCGGCGCGGTCGGTGACGCTGGCACTGGCGCGGCAGATTTCGTCCCTCTCTGGGGCCACCGTGATTTCCGAGCCGTGGCCGCTCGCCGATCCGCCCTCGCGCAAGATCGAGGTCCGGATCGAGCAGATGCTGCCGGGCGCCGACGGGCTGCTGCATGTCGCAGGTGTCTATTTCGTCTCGGCGAATGGCTATGAGCGCAGCGGAGACACGGTGCGGCGGTTCGACTTCACGGTGCCGATCGGCTCTCAGGAGCCGCAGGCCATCGCAAAAGCGAACAGCGCGGCGGTGACGCAGCTCGCGCGGCAGATCGCTCAGCTGCGCTGATAGGTTGAAACTTTGATCAGCTGCGCTGATCGGGAAGGAAACGCCCGAACTGGCCACCGGCAAAGAGCAGGGGGTCAGTCCCGGCGCCTTTCACGAAGCGGGTGACGCGACCGATGATGATCGTGTGATCTCCGCCGTCATGGCGCGCCTCGGTCACGCATTCGAACCGGGCGAGCGTGTCGTCGATCAGCGGGACGCCCGACGCGTTCAGCCGGTAGGACAGACCATCGAACCCTTCGCCGCGCTTGGTGAACCGCTTGGCCAGCGCCTCCTGATCGTAGCGCAGCACATGCACGGCAAAATTGGGTGTCGCGGTGAAGTGCGCATGTCGGAACGAGGACCGCGCCGCCGACCACAGGATCAGCGCCGGATCGAGCGAGACCGAGGCGAAGCTGTTCACCGTCATCCCGACAGGCTCTGCCGCGTCTTCATGCGCGCAGGCGGTCACCACGGTCACGCCGGTCGCGAATTGCGCGAGCGCATCGCGCAAAAGCCGCGTATTCGCCGGGTCGGGCTGGTGGCCGTGGCCCTCGCTCTCGGCGCGGCCCATTGCGGCTTCGATATCGTCGCTTTCGCGCATCGGCTCTCCTTTGCGCTCACACATAATCGTGCAGGCGGGGAGAGCAAGGCTCAGCGTTCCAATCCGATGAGCTTATCGAGAGAAAGCCGCCCGGGGCCCTTCATTAGAACCGTCAGAAGCGCGATTGCCCAAATCCCATGCGTCACCCACGCGCCGGGATAGACAAAGATCTGGATCACCAGCGTCATCGCCAGAAGCGCGAGCGCCGCGAGGCGGCTGCAAAGGCCGAAGATCAGCAGCAATGGGAAGAAATGCTCCGCGAAGGTCGCGAGCACCGCCGCCCATTCATGCGGAATGACGGGCAGGTCGTATTCGTATTGAAAGAGGGTGAAGGTGGAATCCTTGATCATGAACCCCTCCACCTTGGTCCGCCCGGACATCCAGAACACCATCGCCGGAAAGAGCCGCGCGCCGATCAGAACAATCTCCTCCGGGAAGCGCTGGGCTACATCGGAAAACCGATGATACAGCCGGAACAGACCCTGTTTTGGCGTTTTCATCTCGATCGTATCGGTCATGACTCGTCTCCTGTTTCGATGCCCGCGCCGACGATCAGCGCATTTTCCACCAGCAGCAGAAGCGCTGCATTGAGGTCAAAATCCGCTCCCGCCCGGTCTCGTGCGCGGGCGACGGTATCGCCTGCACGGAGGGCCGAGACGAAGCGGCCGGTCGAGCTGCGAACGACGGACGTGATCACATGAGAAATCCCGCGCCGCGCAATCAGCAGCGTCTCCGGTCTCCACTCTTTCGCCCGCGGTGGAGCGGGGCCGCCCGGTTGTTGCGAGGCCCAGATCGAACCGGCGGGCGTCAGGAGCTGAAGCACCTGCACCGACGGATGCAGATCTAGGCACAGGTCAGTGCCCGCGCGTGTGGCTGTCTCTTGCAGGCGTTCCGGCGCAATAGGCTCTGAATCGGCTGCGTGATAAGCCCGGCTGCGCGCCCATTCGATGCGGGCGACGTCGGGCAGATAGCTCAGCGATTGCAGCGAAGGTTCATCCGCGAGATAGGCCGGAAATGCGCCGCCCCATTCGGTCAGGACGGGCGTGCGCGGCGGGTGCTCGGCGATATAGGCCCGGGCGAGCCCCCGGAAGCAATCCGCGCCAAGAAGCCGTTCGATCGCCGGGAAATGCCGCGCGAGGGCCTGTGTCAGCCCGTGGGCCACGTTGTTGCGGTAAACGTCGAAGCGGCGCTCGATTTCGGCCGGATCTTGGGCGGTGGCGTTTTGCGGCGCGGGCCCACCGGCGAGACTCTCGCGGAACCCGCGGGCGAAATCACGATGTGAGCGCATGGTGGTCACCCGACAGGATCATCGACGCGCGCTTGGCCTCGGCCATCAAAGTGGCGAAGTCCGGCACGTCGTTGTCCCACTCGATAAGGCTCGGAAGCGGCCCGGTTTTGGAGACTATTTCAGCATAAAGCGCCCAAACTGGCTCCGCGACTTCGCGCCCGTGGCTGTCGATCAGGAGGGGCCCGGAGGGCAACTCTTCCTCTTCATGGCCAGCCAGATGAATCTCGCCGACACGGTTCAGCGGGAACGCCTCCAGATAGGCGCGCGGATCCTGCCGGTGGTTCACGCAGGACACGAAGACATTGTTCACATCGAGCAGCAATCCGCAGCCGGTCCGCTGGCTGATCTCGGTCAGAAACTCAGTCTCGGGAATGTCGGAATCGTCGAAGAGCACATAGGTCGCCGGATTCTCCAACAGCATCCGGCGGCCGAGATGCTCCTGCACCTCATCGACGTGATCGCAGATCAGCGACAGTGTTTCCGCCGTGTAGGGCAGGGGCAGCAGATCGTGCATCCAGACACCGCCATGGCTTGCCCAGGCGAGGTGTTCCGAGAAGCTCTCGGGGTCGTATCGGTCGCACAGGAGCTTGAGCCGCGCGAGGTGGTCGCGATCCAGCGGATCCGGGCCGCCGATCGAGAGGCCCACGCCATGCACCGAAAGTGCATAATCCGCGCGCAACCGTTCTAGCATCGCATGCGGCATCCCGCCTGCGCCCATATAGTTTTCCGCGTGGATTTCGAAGAAACCGAGATCCGGTTTAGTCTCTGTTATGGCGGGAAAATGCTCTGGCTTGAAGCCGAGGCCCGCTTTGCGTGGCAGTGTCATGGCAGCCTCCATCGGTAAGAAAACGGGGCGCGCGCCGTCCGCACGCCCCGCTTGGGATCACATCTCCTTGGGTTCGAGCGAGCCCATGCCGTGCGGCGTCTCGATCTCGGTGCAGGTGCCCGCCGGGACGAGTTTCCAGGCGTTGCCCTGATAGTCCATCGTCGCGGTGCCGGCGCAGGTGGTGCCGGGCCCGGCGGCGCAATCGTTCTGCCCGGCCATCGCGACGCCGTAGCATTTCTCCATCGCCTGATCTTCGGCATGGGCGGCGCTGGCCAGCCCCATCGCGCAGGTCAGAGCAGTTGCAAAGCCAAGGGTGGTTTCGGTCTTCATGGTAGTCTCCCTGATTGGTTGGGACCGTTGCGGTCCTGATCACCTTTCGCGAGAGGTCACGCTGGCGTTACGCAGATCACGCCAGCGTGAACGAAAAAAGTTTTTCTATCGGGCTGTAACGAAGGCATGATCGCGAACGAAGGGATGGCGATGATGCATGATCGGCGGGCAGATTGGTCGCAGCTCCTGCGGGCTGCGAATGCGGGCGACAAGCGCGCCTACGGTCTGTTCCTGCAGGCCGTGACCCCGGTGTTGCGGTCTGTCGTGCGGGCACGCGGTACCGGGCTGTCCGAGGCCGATTGCGAGGATGTCGTGCAGGAGGTGTTGCTCGCCATCCATCTGAAGCGTCACACGTGGCGCGAGGATGAGCCGGCGGCGCCATGGTGCTACGCGATCGCCCGGCACAAGGTGGTCGACGCCTTTCGCAAGCGCGGGCGACGTATCCATCTTCCGGTGGAGGATTTCGCCGAGATGCTGCCTGCCGCTCCAGAGGCCGATCCCACGGAAAAGGCCGATATAGAGACGTTTTTGACCCATCTCGAGCCTCGCGCCGCGCAGCTGGTGCGCGCTATCGGGCTCGAAGGGAAAAGCATCGCGGAAACCGGCGATGCGTTAGATATGAGTGAGGGAGCGGTGCGCGTGATGCTGCATCGTTCGTTGAAAAAACTGGCCGCGCTTCGCGAGAGGCTGATCGAGATATGAAAACCGAAGACCTGATATCCGTATTGCAACAAGACACGTTGCCCGATCCGCGCCCGAAGCAGGTGCTTGGCCGCTGGCTTGTGCCGGCGCTTCTGCTGTCGGCACTGTTCGTGATTTCGGTCTATGGCCTACGATTTCCGCTGCAACAGACACTTTTGACGCCGGAAATCGCCCCGAAATTCTACCTGCCACTGGTCTTGGCCGTGCTTGTGACGCCGATGGCGGTGCGCCTCGGGCGGCCCACGGCGAAGGTTTCGACCGGGTGGCTCTGGATTTTCCCCGCGATCGGGGCAGCGCTTTTGGCCTATGCCTTCCTGACCACGCCTGACGGTCAGCGCATGGCGGATTTCGAGGGCGAGACGATCCTGCCCTGCCTGATCTCCGTGCCGATGCTGTCCCTCCCGGCGCTGGGCGCGCTCCTTATCAGCCTGCGCAAAGGGGCTGTGACGCGTCCGGCTCAGGCCGGGGCGCTGGCGGGGCTTGCCGCCGGGGGCATGGGCACCGCGATCTACGCCCTGCACTGCACCGAGGACAGCCCGCTGTTCTACGTCACTTGGTACGGTATCGGGATCGTCGTCGTGATGCTCGTGGGGGCTCTGCTCGGGAAGCGCGTGCTGCGCTGGTAGACCCTAATCCGGCCAAAACGCCAGATTTTCGATGAATTTCTCATGCAGGGTCGGGTTGGCGACGACCAGCCCGCTCGATTGCGGCGGGGAACGGTTGAACCGCAGCGCGCGGCCGTTGCGATCCGTTGCCAGAAGCCCCGCGCGTTGCGCGATCAGGCTCGCCGCCGCGATGTCCCATTCCCATGCCGGACGCAGCGAGATCGTCGCATCGAACCGCCCTTCCGCCACGAGACACAGCCGCCACGCCAGCGACGAGCGGAAATGGCGGTGGTAATCCGGCTGGGCGTGCCGCCAGAAGCTCGGATTGTCGGAGAGTTTCGATGTCAGGACCGTCGCGCCCGTGAGCGCTTCTTGGGTTCCGGGCCGGAGCTGCTCCCCGTTCAGGCAGGCCGGACCGTCGATTGTCGCGGAATAGGTGAGATCGTGAACCGGCAGATGCACCACGCCCGCAACGACCGCGCCATCGCGCACCACGGCCAGGGCATGGGCGAAACCGCCGTCATGGGCGAGGAAGGCGCGCGTGCCGTCGATCGGATCGACGATGAAGGTCGAGCGCGCCTCGAGACGCGCCGGATCGTCGGTGCTTTCCTCCGACAGCCAGCCGTAATCGGGCCGGGCGCCGCGCAGGCGCTCTTCCAGCAGTGCGTTCACTGCCAGATCAGCCTCCGAGACCGGACCGGCCCCGTCGCCTTTGTCCCAGGCTTCGGGCGCCTTCTTCCAGTAAGTCAGGGCGAGCGCACCGGCCTCTTTCGCGGTCTCGATGAGAAGGGGAAGATCAGTCTCCGGCAAGCGTCATTCCTTCGAGGAGAAGCGAGGGCACGATATGGCTCAGATGCATCCGCGCGTCATTCGCGGGCCGGATGCTGCGGAGCATATCGCGCAGGTTGCCCGCGATTGTGCATTCATTGACCGGATAGACCGGCTCGCCGTTTTCCACCCAATAACCCGAGGCCCCGCGCGAATAGTCGCCCGTATTGGGGTTGATCGTCGCCCCTATGAAAGAGGTTACGAGAAGGCCGGTGCCCATCTCGGCCATCAGTTCCTCGCGCGTCTTGTCGCCCTGCGTCAGGGTGACGTTGCCGATGCCGGGCGAGGGCGGCGAAGAGGTGCCGCGGCTGGCATTCGCGGTCGATTGCAGCCCCAGCTTGCGCGCGCAGGCGAGGTCCAGCGTCCAGCTTTTGAGCACACCATTCTCGACGATGGCGCGGCGCGCGGTGGCCAGGCCCTCGGCGTCGAAGGGGCGCGAGCCGGAGACGCGCTTGCGATGCGGCTCCTCGATCAGCGAGAGGCCTTCGGGCAGAACTTGTTCGTCCAATGCGTCGCGCAGCCACGAGGCGCCGCGACAGATCGCCTGCCCGTTCACCGCCGACAGAAGATGCCCGATCAGGCTACCCGAGACGCGCTCGTCGATCAGCACCGGATAGGCACCGGTTTTCGGGCGGCGCGGATTGGCGCGGGCGGCGGCGCGTTCGCCGGCCAGACGCCCGATTTCTTGCGCGCTCGGCAGATCGGACTGGAAGATGCGGCTCTCGGCGGCCCAATCGCGCTCCATCCCCAGCCCCTCACCGGAAATCGCGACGGCCGAGACGACGCGCGAGCTGCGATCGTAACCGCCCGCGAAACCGTTGGAGGCCGCGACATGGACACGCCGATAGGAATAGGCGGCGGAGGCGGATTGCACCTGGGCGACGCCGTCGACGCCAAGCGCCGCGGCCTCGGCCTCGAGCGCGTCATTCTGCAGCGCCTCGGCGGAGGGCTCGGCGCTCGGATCGGCCAGTTCCATGCCCTCCGCATCTCGGCGGTCGGTCAGCTGCGACGGATCGGCGAGCCCGATGAACGGATCCTCCGGCGCTTCGCGGGCCATCGCGATCGCGCGCTGCGCCATTTCCTCGAAGGTGCGGGTAGAAATATCGGAGGCGGACACGCAGGCCTGTTTGCCGCCGAGAAGGACACGCAGCCCGATCTCGACGCCCTCCGACCGCTCGGCCTGTTCGAGACGGCCTTCGCGGACATCGATCGCAACCGAGCGCCCATCGACCGCAATGGCATCGGCGGCAGGCGCGCCTGCGCGCTTCGCAGCCTCGAGCAGCGACTGGGTCAGATCGGAGAGGGAGGGCTTGGTCAATTTACACCTCGTGAGAATAACGAAAGCCGCCCGGAGACCCGGACGGCTTCTCGCCGTGGGTTTCAGTCTTTACTGGACGCGTTGGCCGTTGACGAGGATTTCCCCGCCATCTTGGAACTCGACCTGCGACTCGTAGGCATCGTCGCCCGTGGGCTTGGCGTAGAGGCCGAGCATCATCCGCCCGAACATGATCTGATCCTGCGGCACGAGCCCCATTGCGACCAGCTTGTCCATCAGCGCATTCGCCCCGGTCAGCGTCAGGTCGATCTTGCCCGTGGGCATCGGCATCGGCCCGCCATTCTTCAGCTCGAGCGCGCCCTTGCCGTTCAGATCGGCGCCGACCATCGACAGCTTGATGTTGTTGATGTCGACGGTGTCGACCTGCATCGGCGGCGCGTCCATCGCGGCGGCGGCCGGGCTGAACAGGTCTTCGGAAAGCTTCATCTTGCCCGAGAGATCGACCTGCAGCGTTGCCGGGTCATGCGGCAGATCGCCGTTCGGGTCGAACATGGCCCAGATATTGTCGGAGACCGTGACGCCGTTGAGGCCGATCATCGCCTTGTAATCCTGCGCCTCGTCGGCTTTCGCGACCGGCATCGCGAAATTTATGTCCGCCGACTGGATATCCGTGGTGATCGGGAAGGGCAGTTCGGGCGTCGTCATCTCGATATGGCTGGAATTGCTCTGGCCACCGAAGGACAGGCCGTCCTTCGACATCGCGATATCGAGCTTGCCGCCCTGATCGGTAGACTTCTGATCGACCTTGCCGTCGGGACCGTCGGCACTCACCGTCCAGTTCGAGCTGGCATAGGTCATGCCCAGATCGAGATTCGCACCGGCGTTGAGCGCCTCGTCGAGCTTCTCGGAATCGATGCCCTTGGGCATCGCGAACGTTCCTTCATAGGCGAGATCGTTCATCTGGCCGTTCATGTTGAACGTGCCGCTGCCCTCGGGATCGGCACCCGATGCAGTCAGGTCCAGCGTTCCGATGGACATCTTGGAATCGACCGAATGCATGTCGCCATCGACGACGTGGTAATTGCCCTTGGTGTTCTCCAGCGAGAAGTACATTTTGACCGGCACGTCCTGCCCTTCGGCGGTGACGGTCTGGTCGAGATCCATCGTCATCTTCGGCGCGTCGATATCGTAGGTCAGGTCGCCCGGCGACCCGGAGACGATGACCTTGCTGTCCGTCTGGGTCATCGTCATCTTCATGGCGATGTCAGACGTGTCGGTGCCCGGCTTGCCGGTCATGTCGCCCGTCATGGTCTCGGGGAAGACGGTTTCCACCGTGCCGTCGCCAAGATCGCGCAGCTTCAGTTCCGGCACGTCGAGCGTGAGGCTCATATTGTCGACATTGCGGACCATCTTCACGTCGGAGACGGTGAGCGTGTCGCCCTCTCGGTTCTGGCTCCCGACCATCACCTCATAGCCGTAGGTCTGGTATTCGGATTGCCACGCCTGCCAGACCTGCTCCGCGGTCACATCCGCAAAAGAGGCCGTGGTGGACAGCAGCGAAACCACAACGGCGCCGGAACCGACGGTTTTGAGCCATGCCATGAGAGGGGTACCTTTCCACTGAGAACCAAGTCGCGCCATCCTCCTTTGGGTCAGGCCGATGGTCAAGCCTTCCTGGGGCTGCTAGACGGGTTTCACGGGAGTTGTGAGGAGGCTGGGAATGATCCGCCACGAGATCGAGAACGGGCTGTGGCGCGTGACCATAGACCGGCCTGAAAAAGCCAATTCGCTGACCGGCGCGATGCTGGGAGAGATCGCCGATCTGGCCGAACGTGCAGGGCGTGAAGAGGCGCGGGCTTTCGTTCTGAGCGGGAATGGCAAGGTCTTCTCCGCCGGCGCCGATCTGGACGAGGCGAAATCCGGTACACTGGCGACCGATCCGGTCTGGGAGCGGCTTTCGGGCGCAATCGCATCGCTGCCCTGCCTGACCATCGCGGCGCTCAATGGCACGCTGGCCGGAGGCGCGATGGGAATGGCGTTGGCCTGCGATCTGCGGATCGCCGTGCCAGGCGCGAAGTTCTTCTATCCAGTCATGAAGCTCGGTTTCCTGCCACAGCCCTCGGACCCGGCGCGCATGGTCGCGCTGGTGGGACCTGCGCGGGCGAAGATGATCCTGATGGCGGGGCAGAAGATCGAGGCCGAAGAGGCGCTGAGCTGGGGGCTGATCGACCGGATCGTGCCGCGCGAGGCGCTGGACGAGACGGTCGAGACGCTGGCCGCCGACGCGCTGGGCGCGCTGGCCTCGCATGTCGCCGGGATCAAGGCGCTGATCCGCTAAAGCGAACGGCCCGGACAGGCCGGGCCGTGGGTCGTCATAAGCTGCGCGATGTGCTCGCGATCAGGCGTAGACGCTTTCTTTGCCGAAATGCTTGGTGAGCATGTAATAAATCACGGCGCGATACTTGTTGCGCTCGGACCGGCCATAGGTCTCGATCACGCTGTCGATCGCATCCATCAGCGCGGGGCTGTCCGAGAGGCCAAGCTTTTTGACGAGGAAGTTGTCCTTCACGGTCTCAAGCTCTGCCTTGTCCGTCGCCGCCACGGTCGAAGAATCCGCATTGTAGATCGAGGGCCCGCAGCCGATCGTTACCTTGGTCAGAAGATCCATGTCCGGGGTCATGCCGCATTTGGATTTCAGATCCTCGGCGTATTTCTCAATCAGCTCGTCTCTTTTACCCATGTGTCCCACCTATCAGGTTGCTCTGCCCAGAAATGAAGGCAGGCGCAGGGTAAGCCGAGATAGTGAAATTACAAAGCGTAAATCCCGGGAAGCGAGTCGCTCAGCCTCCGCCGCGACAGGAGACGCATTGCGTGAAGGTCGGGTCGAGTTCGAGACGCTTCTCCGGGATCGGCTCGCCGCAGCTCTCGCAATAGCCGAATTCGTCTTCCGCGATACGCTGGAGCGCGGCCTCGATCGCGGTGATCCGGTGCTGACGGCGGCTGTCGACCGCATTGGCCATCGCCTGGTTCTGCAGCGCATCCATGCGCGACAGCCGCCCGACGCTTTGCTGGTCCAGCTCGACGGGTTTGCGGGTCTGCGCGGTATCCTGCGACGCGCTGCGCAGCTCGGCCAGCTCCGCCTCCAATTGCGGTTTGAACCGCGCGGCAAGGTCCTCGGGTGTCATCGCTCTCCTCCTGTCCCGAGGAAAACCGATCATGGCCTGCGTTGCACGTAAAAAGGCCGCACCCGAAGGCGCGGCCTTTGAAATCGCGATGCGATCGGGTCAGTAGCGGTAATGCTCGGGCTTGAAGGGCCCTTCCACCGTGACGCCGATATACTCCGCCTGATCGGGCTTGAGCTGGGTCAGCTTCACGCCGATCCGCTCCAGATGCAGACGGGCGACCTTCTCGTCGAGATGCTTGGGCAGGATGTAGACGCCCGGCGCATAGTCTTCGCCCTTGGTCCACAGCTCGATCTGCGCCAGCACCTGATTGGTGAAGGAGGCCGACATCACGAAGCTCGGGTGGCCGGTGGCGTTGCCGAGGTTCAGCAGGCGGCCTTCCGACAGCAGGATGATGCGCGAGCCCGAGGGCATCTCGATCATGTCCACCTGATCCTTGATGTTGGTCCATTTGTGGTTCTTCAGGTTCGCGACCTGAATTTCATTGTCGAAATGGCCGATGTTCCCGACGATCGCCATATCCTTCATCTCGCGCATATGCTCGATCCGGATGACGTCCTTGTTGCCGGTGGTGGTGATGAAGATGTCGGCGCTGTCGACGACGTCTTCCAGAACGACAACCTCGAACCCGTCCATCGCGGCCTGCAGCGCGCAGATCGGATCGACCTCGGTGACTTTCACGCGGGCGCCCGCGCCGCGAAGCGAAGCGGCGGAGCCTTTGCCCACATCGCCATAGCCGCAGACGACGGCCACCTTGCCGGCCATCATCGTGTCGGTGGCACGGCGGATGCCGTCCACGAGGCTCTCTTTACAGCCGTATTTGTTGTCGAATTTCGACTTGGTGACGGAGTCGTTCACGTTGATCGCGGGGAAGGGCAGCAAGCCCTTCTTGTGCAAATCATACAGGCGGTGCACGCCGGTCGTGGTTTCTTCCGAGACGCCCTTGATCGCGTCGCGCTGCTTGGTGAACCAACCGGGGCTGGCCGCGAGGCGCTTCTTGATCTGGGCGAACAACGCCTCTTCCTCTTCCGAGGTGGGCACTTCGATCAGGTCAGTCTCACCGATTTCGACGCGCGCGCCGAGCAGGATATAGAGCGTCGCATCCCCGCCGTCGTCGAGGATCATGTTGCAGGTGCCTTCCTCGAACTGGAAGATCTGGTCGGTATAGGACCAGTATTCCGCGAGCGTCTCGCCCTTGATCGCGAAAACGGGCGTGCCGCCAGCGGCGATCGCCGCGGCCGCGTGATCCTGCGTCGAGAAGATGTTGCACGAGGCCCAACGCACATCGGCGCCAAGCGCCTTGAGCGTTTCGATCAGCACCGCGGTCTGCACGGTCATGTGCAGCGACCCCGCGATGCGTGCGCCTTTAAGCGGTTTGCTTTCCCCGAATTCCGCGCGGCAAGCCATCAGGCCCGGCATTTCGGTTTCGGCGATGTCGAGCTCTTTCCGGCCGTAGTCGGCCAGAGCGATATCCTTGATGACGTAATCGGCCATGCGTGGCTCCCAATCTGAATTTGGAAGCTATGTAGCACTGGGACCGTAAAGCGGCAATGAAGGCCGATCACGATCAGGTTGCGGGAAGAATCCCTTCGCGATGCAGGAGCGCCACCGGGTTGTTGCCACGCTTCCAATCGGTGCCCGAGGACACGATGCAGGAGACGTTGTCGGCACGGGTATAGACCGCAGTCCAGGTGCCCATGATGCTCGAAGCGTAAAGCTCGACCTTACGGTGATCGCCAAGTTGTTTCGTCATCGCGGGCTTCTCCGCGAAGTCGTGATTGAGCGAGTCCACGAGCTTCGCGCGGTTGTCGCAATAGGGCTGATCGGGGCTTTGCGCCTCGCCGATCGCCGTGACGTTGTCGAAGGCCGACAGATCGCCATAAGGAATTTCGGACGGAATATCTTCCATCGGGCGACCGTCGCCCTCGTAGCCATCCAGCATGACCTGCCGCGCCGATTCAGCTTGCGGGGCGGGCGTCACAGCCTCGTCGCTGCGTACGGCGGCGAGGGCAATGGTAGCGGGAATCGAGATAATCGCGATCCCGGCGGCAAAGAACGTAGTTTTCGAGGTCTGCATTTTGGCGTCCCCTTTTTCTCTCCGTGTCAACCCAAGAACACACTCCGCGCGAAAATGTTCCTCAATCTGTGGCGTTTACAGCTGCAATGGCTTTGGCTAGTCACAGATACGCGCTGCATGAGAGGGGCGAATGGAGATCAATCTGGCCTGTTCGAAACCTGCGCAGCACCGCTCTGCGATCGCGTTTTGCTGCGATGACGCTTACCTGCCTTATGCCGCGCATGCGGCGGGACAGATCGCGCAGCTCCACCCGGATCGGGATTTCGATATCTGCATCGTCAGCGCCGAGCCGGTGACGCTTCCGGCGTCGCTCGACGGGTTGAATCTGCGGCTGTGCAGTTTCGATCCCGACCTGATATTTTTGGGGTTCTCGACCGATCGGGGACGCAGTTCGGCCATGTATATGCGCCTCATGCTGCCCAAGATTTTCGCGGATGATTATGACCACATTCTCTACTTGGATGCCGATATTCACGTGGAAAGCGGCGATCTCTCGCGGCTGCTGACGGTCGACCTCGGGGAGAAGCCGGTCGCGGCAGTGCGGGATAATCCGCAATGGCGGACGCCCTCGCGGATGCCGGAGGATTTCAAGGATTTCGATCTTGAGAATGCCGCCTATTTCAATTCCGGCGTGCTGCTGATCGATGTGGCGAACTGGAACGCTCAAGGCATTCTCGACGCGGCGCTGAGCTTCGGGGAAAAGAACGGCGCCCGCCTGCGCCGCAACGATCAGACGCTTCTCAATTGCGTTCTGTACCGCAACTGGGCCGAGCTGAGCCCGATGTGGAACTGGCAATATACCCCGGCCTCGCGGCTGCATGAGGCGATGGTCAGCGCGCATATCGTGCATTTCATCGGTCCTTCGAAACCTTGGAAAGCGCGGCCGGAAACGCTGCCGCCCCGGTTCGGGCGGGGTTTGCGCCATTTCTGCGCCGCGCATTTCCCGGAACGGCGCTTCGATATTCCCGACGGTCCCGGACCGGGCAGCAAACTGATGACGAAAATGCTCGTCCGGCACCTCATCAACAGAAACAAAATGGCGCGCTATCTCGCACGCTTTCCCGACGACTATACGGTGATCACATGAAACGCGCTTGGCAAAGGATGCTTTCGGGGCGCAGGCTCGACCTGCTGGACCCGACGCCCGTCGATATCGAGATCGAGGATATCGCGCATGGTCTGGCTTTCGTGGCGCGCTGGAACGGTCAGACTTTCGGCGACTGGCCCTATTCCGTGGCGGAGCATTCGCTGCTGGTGGAGCAGATTTTCTGCCATCAGAATCCGAAAATCGCTGCGAAATGGAAATTGGCGGCGCTTTTGCATGACGCGCCGGAGTATGTGCTGGGCGATATGATCAGCCCGGTGAAGGCGGCGATTGGCGAAGGCTATGGCACGCTCGATGATCGGCTGATTGCGGCGGTTCACATACGCTTTGGTCTACCCGCAGCGCTTCCGGTGCGAATCAAACGTGCGATCAAAAAGGCGGATATCGTCTCGGCGCGGTTGGAAGCCGAACAGATTGCCGGGTTTTCCAAGGTTGAGGCCGACAAGGTTTTCGGAAAGCTCGCGCCCGAATATGCCGAAACCTTTAAAATCCATCTGCGACCGCCGTCGGAGGTGCGCACGGATTATACCGCACGCCACGAAGCGCTTTTGTCAGAGCTGTAATACGAGTGTCTGCAATTCCGGCAGGCACTCGTATTCAAAAATACTTATTTGTTTCTCAGATCTTCAGATCGTCGAGCGATTTACCATTATCAAGCGCGGCTTGCACCCAACGCGGCTTACGGCCACGACCGGTCCAGGTTTCGCTGGCATCGTCCGGATTGGCATATTTCGGCGGCACGGTGCGGCGCGGCTTGGCCGAACCCGATCCGGTCAGTTCCGCCAGCGAATAACCCATATCGCGGGCCGCGCGCTCAAGCTGATCGATCGCTTCTTTCTTCTTGCGATCCTCGTAGCCGGAGATCGCCTTGTCGACTTGCTTACGAAGAGCTTTCAGCTCGTCGAGGGACATATCATCTAGATTCATTTTAAAGCTCCGAATTGGATATCCGGAGCATTAAATAGAAACCTTAAATATTTAACAACCTAACCAAAACGTCAGCGAGGGCTTCTCTTAGCCAAAATCCGCTGAAGGGTCCGGCGGTGCATATTCAGGCGGCGCGCGGTTTCCGAAACATTCCGGTCGCAAAGTTCGTACACCCGTTGAATATGTTCCCAGCGCACGCGATCCGCGCTCATCGGATTTTCCGGCGGCGGCGGGGCGACCTCGCCTTTCGCCAATAGCGCATTTGTGACGTCGGTGGCATCGGCGGGTTTCGCGATATAATCGGTCGCGCCCATTTTCACGGCGGCCACGGCGGTCGCGATGGCCCCATATCCGGTCAGCACCACGATCCGCGCATCGGCACGCTTTTCGCGCAGCGCCTCGACCACGTCGAGCCCGTTGCCATCCTCGAGCCGCAGATCAATCACCGCATAGGCGGGCGGGTTCGATTGCACGATGGCGCGGCCTGCGGCGACGGTTTCGGCGGTCTGGGTCTCGAAGCCGCGTTTCTCCATCGCGCGGGCCAGCCGCGTGAGAAACGGCAGATCATCATCGACGATCAGAAGCGATTTGTCCGACCCGATATCGGCGCTGATGTCTTCAGCCATTATCGTAACTCCCTCTCGCCGAGTTTGACGCTTGGATTTGTTTTAAGCTGTTGCGCTTGTTCGGTCAATTTCCGGCTGCGCCGTCGGGATTGGCCTTTTTCCACGCATTGACGAAACAGGAGACGCTGTCGGCCATCTGCTCGGGCGTGGTGTCGCGGTTGTAGTATTCCGCGAAGCCGGTGTCCGGGAAGACCAGATAGCTTTGGGTCGAGTGATCGATCAGCGTGTAGGGGTCGCCCGGATCCTGCACTTTGAAATAGGTGCGGTATTCCTGCGAGACCTTCTTGATCTGCTCCGGCGTGCCGGTCAGCCCGATCATTTTCGGATGCATGAGATCGGTGAATTCCTTCAGCAGCTCAGGCGTATCGCGTGCGGAATCGACCGAAATGAAGACCGGCGTCACCGAATAGCCGCGCTTTTCGAGAAGGCTTACGGCTTCGGCATTGCGCGCACTGTCGAGTGGGCAGACATCGGGGCAATAGGTATAGCCGAAATAGAGAATGCTCGGCTCGGTGATCACATCCGTATTCGTCACTTCCTTGCCGTTCTCATCGGTCAGAGTGAATGGACCGCCGATTTCGCCCGCGCCGCCTGCGACGACGCTTTGCCGGCACTGCGCGAAAATATCGTCGTCATTGCTGCGGGTCGCGGCGAACCAGGTGACGCCCAGGCCGATGACCACGATCGCGGTCGCGGCGGCAGCGGAAATTTTCGCAATACGGTTCATATTGTCACTCCTCTCACGGCTGCATTGATCGCGCGGCGGGCGCCGATTATCAATGCTTTCATGCCGCCAATTCCGGCGATGTGCGCTTTGGACGCGGGAGACGACATGGCTCAACGCCTCGAGGCCCAACCCGGCCCGGCCGAG
Organism: Thioclava sediminum; assembly: GCF_002020355.1. Lineage (GTDB taxonomy): Bacteria > Pseudomonadota > Alphaproteobacteria > Rhodobacterales > Rhodobacteraceae > Thioclava > Thioclava sediminum. The sequence goes on along the minus strand of NZ_MPZV01000004.1, from coordinate 79,766 downwards.
ATTCACCACGACTGGGTGCGCCTCCGGACGCTGATCTTCCTGCGCTGGACCGCGATTGTGGGTCAGCTTGGCGCAATATTCGTCGCCTATTTCGTCTATGATATTGCGCTGGATCTGGCGCTGTGCCTTGCCACGGTCGCGGCGGCAATCGCGGCCAATCTCGTGGCGATTTTCCTGTTTCCCGACACCAAGCGTCTGACCCAGCCCGAGGCGGCGGCGACGCTGATGTTCGACATGGCGCAGCTCGCGCTCTTGCTGTCGATTACGGGCGGGATGAACAATCCCTTCGCGCTGCTCATTCTTGTGCCGGTCACGATAGCGGCCACCGCACTGGAGCGGTCTGCGACGATCTTGCTGGGGCTTTCGACGATGGTGATGATTTCCATAGTCGCCGTGGTCTATCTGCCGCTGGTCAGCAAGACCGGCGAGGTGATCGCCGTGCCTGACGTGTTCGAATTCGGCTACTGGCTGTCGATCATCATCGGCGTCGCCTTCCTCGGCGCCTATGCGCATAAGGTCGCGAGCGAAGTGCGCTCCATGGGCGATGCGTTGCGCGCGACCCAGCTGGCCCTGACGCGCGAGCAGAAGCTGACCGATCTGGGCGGGGTCGTCGCGGCGGCGGCGCATGAGCTGGGCACGCCGCTCGCAACGATCAAGCTGGTGAGTTCGGAGCTGGCCGACGAGCTCGAAGACAGCCCCGACCTGCGCGACGATGCGCTCTTGATCCGCGAGCAGGCCAATCGGTGCCGCGACATTCTCCATTCGATGGGCCGGGTCGGGAAAGACGACCTGCATATGCGGACCGCGCCCATCGTCGCCGTTCTGCGCGAAGCGGCGGACCCGCATATGGAGCGTGGGATCGAAATTCACTTCGATGCCCATCCGATCGTCGAGGGGCTGGAGCGTCAGCCGACGATCTACCGCTATCCCGAACTGATCCACGCGCTTCGCAATTTCATCCAGAACGCCGTCGATTTCGCGCACTCCACGGTTTGGGTCGAAGCGGAATGGGACGATGAAGAGATCACCGTGCGGATCAGCGATGACGGCAAAGGCTATCCGACGAGCGTGCTCAACCGGATCGGCGATCCCTTCCTGCAACCGCGTGCGAATGCGGCGGAGCGCAAGGGCTATGAGGGGATGGGGCTAGGCGTCTTCATCGCGAAGACCCTGATCGAGCGCACGGGCGGACGGCTCACCTTCTCGAACGGGGACGCGCCCTTCGCGCCCGGTGCCGCGGTGCCCGCGCGCTCCGGTGCGGTTGTGGAGGTCGTCTGGCCTGCGTCTCGCCTTCTTGCGCGGGACGATGCGGGTCTTGGGCTGAACCAGCCGATCGCGGTCTGATCGCCTTCACCTCTCTTGCCGCTCCCCGAGCGAAGTTAACGCTGAGTTAACGAATCTTTCGCACCCTCGGCCTGGGGACAGGTTTGAGAGGCCGAAAGACATGGGGACTGCATGGCTCGAGGCGGCGATGATTGCGCTTACTTCGGTGGGCGCGGCCTTGGTCGCGTTGCTGCTGACATGGCTCGCCGTGGGCCGCGCGCCCGGGCGCAGGCTGACCCCCGCCGCGCAGGAAGACCTCGAAGAGGTGGCCTTCCTGTTCGACGACGAGGCGCTTGTGGATGCAACGCCCCCCGCGCGGCGCTTGCTGGAATCGATGCCCATCGGGGCGAGCGATTGGACACGGTTCACCGCGTTCGCCGCGCCGCGCTTTCCCGAATTTCAGTCCCGCATCGGCCAGCTCGCCGATCTCGGGCGGCTTGAGATGACCGAGGTTGCGAGTGCCACCGACAAGCCCCGGCTTCGCCTCACCGTCGAGAACTTCAACGGTCTGGCGCGGATCACCCTCGTCGATCCCGAAGGGGAGGGGCAGGGCCAGCGCATCGACAGTCTCTCTTTCCGCGCGATGGAAGACGAATTGGAGATGATGCGCACGACGCTCGACCGGTCGCCGGTTCTGATCTGGCGAACCGAGAAGGGGGGTGAACTGAGCTGGGCAAACAGAGCCTATCTCGTGCGCGCAGGGGCTTTCGATGTGGGCGAAGAGGGGTTTGGATGGCCGCTGCCGAGCCTGTTCACGCTGCCGCCCGACGCATTCGACGGGGGCGGGCCGCATCGTCTGGAGATTGGCCCCGCCGCGCGGAGCGACACCGAGGCCGCGACATGGTTCGACTGTCACTCCGTCGTTCTCGAACGCGGCACGCTGCATTTCGCCCTCCCCGCCGACGCTGCCGTGCGGGCCGAGAAAGCGTTGCGCGATTTCGTCCAGACCCTGACCAAGACCTTCGCCGACCTGCCGATCGGGCTTGCGATTTTCGACCGGGACCGGCAGCTGCGGCTGTTCAATCCCGCGCTGAGCGACCTTCTGCAGCTCGGGCCGGAATTCCTCGCCACGCGCCCGACGCTCTACGCCTTTCTCGACAGGCTGCGCGAAACCAAGATGATGCCCGAGCCGAAGGATTACCGAAGCTGGCGGCAGGAAATGACAGAGCTGGAGCAGGCCGCCGCCTCCGGCTTTCACGCCGAAACCTGGAACCTGCCGGGCGGGCAGACCTATCGCGTCACCGGACGCCCGCATCCCGACGGTGCGGTGGCGTTCCTGTTCGAGGATATTTCGTCCGAAACGTCTCTAACCCGTCAGTTTCGTGGTGAAATCGAGATGTCTCAGGAGGTGTTCGACCGGGTCGGCGACGCGATCGCGGTGTTCCGCCCCTCGGGCGAATTGGCGATGGCGAATGCCGCCTATGGCGCGCTCTGGGGTGTCGAGCCGGAGGCGACGCTGGGCCGGGTGACCCTGCTCGACGCGGTGAAGCAATGGCAGGCGCGCGCCGAACCCAGCGCCTTCTGGTCGTGGCTGCAAAATCTCGCCCGGGAAATCGGCGCGCGCGAGAACCTGACCGAAGAGATCACCCTGCTCGACGGGCGGCATGTGACCTGCCAGCTCGAGACGCTTTCGGGCGGGGCGTTTCTCCTGCGTTTCCGTGTCGACGCAGCTTCCAGCAAGCCGCCGCCACGTCAGACGGGCACCGCCGTCGCGCAGCAAGGCTAGCCGCTTGGCAAAGGGGCGATCGGCGCGCTAGAACCGAGCCATGCCCGCGCCGACGCACGCCCCCGTTTCCAGCGAAATGCCCTGCCTCGATCTCCCCGATCCCGAGGCGACGGAGCGGCTTGGCGCGCTCTTTGCCGAATTCGCCGGGCCGGGCGATGTGCTCCTGCTCGACGGTCAGATCGGCGCCGGGAAGACCCATTTTGCGCGCGCCCTGATCCAGACGCGGCTCGGCGTGGCAGAACATGTGCCCTCGCCGACCTTCACGCTGGTCCAGACCTACGAGGCCGATTGCGAAATCTGGCATGCCGACCTCTATCGGCTCACCGATCCTAACGAGGTTCTCGAGCTCGGGCTGGATGCAGCCTTCGACTCAGCGATTTGCCTGATCGAATGGCCCGACCGGCTCGGCTCGGCCGCGCCGAAAGGGGCGCTTCGGTTGCGGTTTGAGCAAACCGAAGACGGCGCGGCGCGAAGGGTCTGTTTCGAGACGAATACGCCTCTTTCGCGGCAGGTTCTGGAGGCGTGGAATGGCTGACGAAGCCGAGGTTCAAAGCTTCCTCACCGCTGCCGGGTGGCACGACGCCAGCCGCCGCCCGCTCGCCGGAGATGCCTCCGCCCGCAGCTACGAACGCCTGACCCGCGGCGCAGATCGCGCCGTCTTGATGAAAGCGCCCGACGGGGCCGAGATCGCCCGCTTCACCCGCATTGGCTATTGGCTCGCCGAGGCCGGTTTTTCCACGCCGAATGTGCTCGCGCGCGACGATGCGGCGGGCCTGTTGCTGCTCGAAGATTTCGGCGATGCGCTCGCGGCTCGCCACCTCGACGCGACGCCCGAGGACGAGCCTGCGCTCTACGCTCTGATCACCGAATTCCTCGCCGATATGCCCCGCCACCCGCCACCCGAGGATCTGCCGCTGCTGGATGGCCCCGCGCTCGCCGACCTGCTGGATTTGGTGCTCGAGTTCTACCCCTGCACGGACCGGGCTGCCGCGGATGCGCTCAAACAGGCGATTGCCGATAAATTCGACACTCTTCCGGCGTGGAAGCCGGTTCTATGCCTGCGCGATTTCCACGCGGAGAACATCATTCTGCTGGATCGCCCGAGCCTGCGCCGCCTGGGGCTTCTCGACTATCAGGACGCGCTGCGCGCCCATCCCGCATATGATCTGGTCTCCGCGCTGCAGGACGCGCGCCGAGATGTGAGCCCGCGGGTCGAGACAGCCGAGATCGCCCATTACTGCGCGCTGACCACGACCGATCCGGGCGCGTTCCAGCTCGCCTACCGGCTGCTCGGCCTGCAACGCGCGCTGCGGATCCTCGGTATCTTCGCACGGCTGACCATTCGAGACGGAAAACCGCAATATCTTGAGTATATGCCCCGCGTTTACGCCTATATCTCGCGTAACCTCGCCGATCCCGCGCTTGCCGATCTGGCGGAGCTGTTCCACGCTGCCTATCCTGCGCCCGACCCGAATTTGATTTCTGATTTGAGACGAAAATGCCCGACCAGCCCGACGCCTTGATGCTCTTCGCCGCCGGTTTCGGCACGCGCATGGGCGCGCTGACGCAAACCCGGCCCAAACCAATGATCGAGGTCGCCGGGCGTCCCCTGATCGATCACGCGCTTGATCTTGCCCGGGCGGGCGGGGCGCGGCGGCTGGTGGCCAATGTGCATTACCTCGCCGATCAGGTGGTCGCGCATCTGGCCGGGCAGGACGTCGCGATCTCGGACGAGCGCGACGAAATTCTGGAAACCGGCGGCGGGCTGCGTAAGGCGCTGCCGCTGCTGGGTGAGGGGCCCGTGATGACGCTCAACACCGATGCCGTCTGGCGCGGCGAGAACCCCGTGGCCCGGCTGCGCGAGGCGTGGCGGCCCAATGAGATGTCGGCGCTTCTGATGCTGGTGCGGCCCGAAAATGCACGCGGACATGCGGGCGCGGGCGATTTCACGATGGACGAGACCGGCCGCCTGACGCGCGGGCCGGGCTATGTCTATACCGGTGCGCAAATGCTGAATCCCGCTGGAATAGGGTCTATTTCCGAGCGGAGCTTCTCGCTGAACATCCTGTGGGATGAGATGATCGCGGCGGGGCGCGTCTTCGGTCTCGTGCATGACGGGGGGTGGTGCGATGTCGGGCGTCCCGAATCCATTCCTTTGGCCGAGGCGATGCTCGATGAGTGAGGACATCGCCTCCGTCTACGCCCTCCCGCCCGGCGTCGATTTTCCCCGCGCCTTGGTTGCTGGCCTGCGCGCGCGCTTTGCCGATCAGCCGCCCGAGGCGCTGGCCCGGGTCACGCTCTATCTGAACTCCGGGCGGATGCGCCGCCGCGTGCGGGAAGTCTTTCTCGAAAGCGGCGCGCTCTATCTGCCGCGGCTCCTGCTGGTGAGCGATCTCGGGGCCGACCCGCTCGCGGGTCTGCCGCTGCCCGTGCCCCCGCTGCGCCGCAAGCTCGAACTGGCCCAGTTCGTCGAGCAACTCACCCGCGCCATGCCCGAATTCGAGGCGGGTGCGAGCCAATTCGCGCTGGCCGAGAGCCTGTATTCTCTTCTTGCCGAGATGCAGAGCGAGGGCGTCCATATCGACGATCTCGACCAGCTGGAACTGACCGAAACCCACGCCCGGCACTGGCAGGAGAGCCTACGCTTCATCCGCATTATCGCCCGCTATTTCGACAACGACGCCGAGCTGGACCGCGAGAGCCGCCAGCGGATGGTCGTGGAGGCTGTGATCGAGCGTTGGCGCGAGACCCCGCCCGCTGATCCGGTGATCGTCGCAGGCTCGACCGGTTCGCATGGGGCGACCTCGCTCTTCATGCAGGCGGTCGCGCGGTTGGAAAACGGGTCGATCGTTCTTCCCGGGTTCGATCGCGACATGACCCAAGCGGCGTGGGATTGTCTCTATTCCGGCCCGTTTCCGCTCGAAGACCACCCGCAGTTCCGCTATCGCAGCTTGCTCGACAAGCTCGGGCTTTCGGCGGAGGACGTCGTAGATTGGGACCAAATCACCGCGCCGGACCCGGGCCGCAACCGCCTCCTTTCGCTGGCGCTGCGGCCGGCGCCGGTCACCGATCAATGGCGGCGTGAAGGCGCTGGGCTGGGGCCGCTCGTTCCTGCCTGTCAGGGGCTGTCGCTGATCGAAGCGCGCGATCCGCGCCATGAGGCGCTGTCAATCGCGCTCGCGCTGCGCGACGCGGTCGAGCGGGGCGTCAGTTCGGCTCTGATCACGCCCGATCGTCTTCTGGCGCGCCGCGTGTCGGCGGCGCTCGACCGGTGGGGGATCGTGCCGGACGACAGTGCGGGGCAGCCACTGCAGCAGACCGCGCCGGGCCGGTTCCTGCGGCAGATCGCGGCGATGCGGGCGCGTCCGGTCGCGATCGCCGACCTGATCGCGCTGCTGAAACATCCGCTGACCGCGACCGGCGAGGAGGAGCGCGGGCCGCATCTGCGCAATACGCGCGAGCTGGAGCTGCGCCTGCGCCGCTATGGGCCCGCGTTCCCGGATCGCGAGAGTCTCACGAAATGGGCTGAAAAAGACCCTGATTCACGGGAACCCTGGGCGCAGTGGCTCTGCGATATTCTCGAGGATTTCGCGGCACCCCCCGCGGCCGCGCTGACAGATTACGTGGAACAGCATTTCCGGCTCGCCGAACGGATCGCCGCCGGACCCAGTGCCGCGACCGAGACCAGCGAGCTCTGGCGCGAGGCGGCGGGGCGCGAGGCGCGCCGCTTGATGGAGGATCTGCGCAGCCAGTCCGGCTTCGGCGGGCATCTTGGCGCGCTCGATTACGCCGATCTGGTCAATCGACACCTTCAGAGCGGGCTCGTGCGGCAGACACTCGCGGCGCATCCATTGATCGCGATCTGGGGGACGCTGGAAGCGCGCGCGCAGGGGGCCGAGCTGGTGATCTGTGGCGGGTTGAACGAGGGAAGCTGGCCCGAAGCGCCCGCGCCCGATCCGTGGTTCAGCCGTCAAATGCGGCTGGAATCGGGTCTGTTACTGCCCGAACGGCAGGTCGGCCTCTCGGCGCATGACTTCCAGCAGGCGGTTGCCGGGCCGCAAGTGATCCTGTCGCGTTGCGCACGCGACGCGGAGGCGCAGACGATCCCGTCGCGCTGGCTCAATCGTCTCTTGAATCTAGTGGACGGCCTGCCCGATCAAGGCGGCACCGAGGCGCTGGAAGAAATGCGCGGGCGCGGCAAACGCTGGCTCGATCTGGCGGACGCGCTCGAGACGCCGCGGATCACGCTTGAGCCCGCCAAACGCCCGTCGCCGCGCCCGCCGGTCGATGTGCGCCCGCGCGAATTGCCGGTCACCGCGATCGAGACGCTGATCCGCGACCCCTACGACATCTACGCGAAGCGCATCCTGAAGCTGCGCGCCCTCGATCCGCTGCGCCCCGAACCCGACGCTTTGCTGCGCGGTCAGGTGCTGCACCAAATCGTCGAAACCTTCGTGAAGACCTATGACGAGACCGCGACCATCGAGGCGGCGCAGGCACGTCTGATGGAGATCGCCGAGGAGGTGATGCTCCGGGAAATTCCTTGGCCCAGTGCGCAGCGCATCTGGCTCGCAAGGGTCCGGGGGATCGCCGAGACTTTCTGCCGGGCCGAGGCCGAGCGTCGCGCGCAGGGTGCGCCCATGGTGGTGGAGAAAAAAGGCTCTGTTTCACTGCAAAACCCGCTTTTTGCGCTGACCGCGAAACCCGACCGGATCGACATTCTCGAAGACGGGCGCGCGTGGATCTACGATTACAAAACTGGCACGCCGCCTTCCGAGCGGGAGGTGATGGCCTTCAACAAGCAGATGCTTCTGGAGGCCGCGATGGTCGGGCGCGGGGCCTTCGAGGCGATCGGGCCACGCGAGGTCGCGGGCATGTCCTATGTGCGGCTCGGCGGCGACGGCGCCACCACGCAGATCAAGGGTAAATCCGGTGATCGCAGCGAGACGCCCGAGGAGAGTTGGGAGAAATTCCGCAAACTGATCGCGCGCTATTTCGAGCCGACGCAGGGCTTCACCGCGCGGCGCGCCCCGCAAAAAGCGCGCGCCCGGACGGATTACGATCAGGTCTCGCGCTTCGGGGAATGGGATGTCACCGATGAGGCCGAGGGGGAGGACGTGTCATGACCCATCCGGCCAGCCTAAGACAGCATCAGGCCTCGCAACCGGACAGCTCGGTCTGGCTCGCCGCGAATGCGGGGTCGGGCAAGACCAAGGTGCTGACCGACCGCGTCGCGCGCATGCTTTTGGCGGGAACAGAGCCTCAACGCATCCTGTGCCTGACCTACACCAAGGCCGCCGCGGCGGAGATGCAGAACCGTCTGCTCGGGCTGCTGGGCGGCTGGGCGATGATGGACGAGGCAAAGCTGCGCGAGAAGCTAAGGGCGCTGGGTGCCGATGAGGCGCTCTCTGCCGAGGATCTGGCGAAAGCGCGGCGGCTGTTCGCCAAGGCGATCGAGACGCCGGGCGGGCTGAAGATCCAGACGATCCACGCCTTCTGTGCGGGGTTGCTGCGCCGCTTCCCGCTCGAGGCGAAAGTCTCGCCGGGCTTTTCCGAGATGGACGACCGCGCTGGGGAATTGATGCGCGAGGATATCCTCGAGGAGATCGCGACCGGCTCGGATTGCGACCGGCTCGATGCGTTGCTCGGCGTCTATTCCGGTGAGGACCTGACGGCCCTCGCAGCCGATATAAGCCGGAATAGGGTCGGTTTTTCAGGCGACCTGGGCTTGCCCGATCTGCTGGAAGCCTACGATCTGCCACGGGACATGACCGAAGAGACGCTGCTGTCTGAGGTCTTCGACGACGGCGATCTGAAGATGATCCGCGAGGTCGCGCCTGCGTTCCTCGCGAGTTCCAAGAACGACCAGCGCGTCGGCGCAGGGTTGGCGGCGGCGCGTGACCGCGATCTCGCCTCGGTGCAGGCTCTGGAAGACGTGCTTTGCGTCAAGAAACCGAAAGACGGCCCGCCCTATCAGCCCAAGCTCGACAAGGTCGCCACCAAGGCGCTCGCCAAATCGCTGGGCGACGGCACGATGGCGGCGCTGTCCGATCTGTCCGAGCGCGTCTCCGAGAACCGCCCCCGCCGTCTCGCCTTCGTCGCGGCCAAGCGCGCCCATGCGTTGCACCGCTTTGCGCAGGTCTTCCTGCCGCGGCTCGACGCCTATAAAGCCGCGCGCGGCTGGCTCGATTTCGACGATCTGATCGACCGCGCGGCGGCGCTGCTCGATGAGCCGTCGGTGGCGCAATGGGTGCTGTTCCGTCTCGATGGCGGGATCGACCACATCCTCGTCGACGAGGCGCAGGACACGAGCCCCCGGCAATGGCGGGTGATCGAGCGGATCGCCGAGGAATTCACCTCCGGCGAAGGCGCGCATAAGGGCGAGCGCACGCTGTTTGTGGTCGGCGACCGCAAGCAGTCGATCTATTCCTTCCAAGGGGCCGATCTTCAGCAATTCGAGGAAATGCGCGCCCATTTCGCCCGAAAATTCGCGGATATCGGTCGCGCGCTCTCTCCGCTGGAGCTGGAGCATTCCTTCCGATCGTCCGCCGCCGTGCTGCGTTCCGTGGACCTCGCTTTTGCGCGCGGGGCCGAGCAGGGCCTGGGCGGCGCGCCCTCGCATATCGCCTTCCACGAGGCGCTTCCGGGCCGCGTCGATCTGTGGCCCGCGATCGAGTCGGTGAAGGTGGATGACGAGGACGATTGGGAAAGCCCGGTCGATCTGACGAGCGCGGAATCGGCGATTTCTCAGCTGTCGCGCATGATCGCCGCCGAGATTTCCACGATGATCGCGCAGGGGGTGCAAATCCCCGATCACGAGGCGCCCGGCGGCGCGCGCCCGGTGCATGAGGGCGATTTCCTGATCCTCGTGCGGCGGCGCTCGGAGCTGTTTTCCGAGATCATTCGCGCCTGCAAGTCGATCGGCCTTGCCGTCGCGGGGGCGGATCGCCTGAAGCTCGGGGCGGAGCTTGCGGTGCGCGACATCCGCTCGCTGCTGAGCTTCCTCGCGACGCCCGAGGACGATCTGTCGCTGGCGGAGGCGTTGCGCTCGCCGCTTTTGAACTGGTCCGAGCAGGAGCTCTATCAGCTGGCGCAGCCCCGGAAGGGCTATCTCTGGGAGGCGCTCCGGCGCGGTGAGATGCGGCCCGACACGCAGGAGATGCTGAAGGATCTGCGCGACAATTCCGATTTCCTGCGGCCCTTCGAGCTGATCGAACGCCTGCTGACCCGGCATGGCGGGCGCGAGCGGCTTCTGGCGCGGCTTGGCCCCGAGGCGGAGGACGGGATCGACGAACTGATTTCGCAGGCGCTGGCGTTCGAGCGCAATGAAGTGCCGAGCCTGACCGGGTTCCTCGGCTGGCTCGATGCGGATGATGTGCAGGTGAAGCGGCAGCTGGACGGGGCAGGGCGCGCGATCCGGGTGATGACGGTTCACGGCTCGAAAGGGTTGGAAGCGCCGATCGTGATATTGCCCGATACGGCGAAGAAAAAAGAGCCTAACCCGCCTAAAATCCTGCGTTTGGACAATGGCGTCGCTGGGCTGCGCCAGCCAGCGCCGGACGCGCCGGAGGCCCAGCTTTCCGCCGCAGGGAAGGAGACGACCGCCCGGGCGGAAGAGGCGCAGCGGCTTCTCTACGTTGCGATGACGCGGGCGGAGAAATGGCTGATCGTGGCCGCAGCGGGCGAGGTCGGCGAGGGCGACGAGACCTGGTATAGCCGGATGAAATCAGGCCTCGAAGCTGCCGGGACCGAGGACGTCACGGGGCTTTCGAAGCCGTTACAGGAGCTTGGCGAATATCCCCGCCACGCAACCGGGGCTTGGCCGGTGAACGCACTTGCGCCAGCGGCTGCGCTGGAAGTCACGCGGACGGAACTGCCCGCATGGAGCCTCACCCCCGCCGCTGCCGTCGAGCCTCCGCTGCGTCCGCTTTCGCCCTCCGATCTGGGCGGGGCGAAGGCTCTGTTCGGCGATGGCGAGGTGATCGACGAAGACGAGGCGCTGCGTCACGGGCGCAACCTGCACCGGCTTCTCGAACATCTGCCGGAACGGCCGCGCGACCAGTGGGAAGACCTTGCCGAACTCTTGCTGTCCGAGGGCGAAGATGCGCTGCTTCCGGGTGAAATAGAGCCTGTTTTGGCCGAAGCGATCCGCGTTCTCGAAGCGCCGGGCATGGCGGCTTGGCTGGGGCCGGACTGTCTGGCCGAGGTAGAGATCACCGCCGCGCTGGAGGAATTCGGCGGCCAGCGAATTCACGGCTTCATCGACCGTCTGCGGATCGATGCCGAGGGTGTTCACGTGCTCGACTACAAATCCAACCGCATCGTCCCAGCGTCGCCCGATCAGGTGCCCGAAGGGATCGTGCGACAGATGGCCGCCTATCGCGCGGCATTGCGGCAAATTCACCCCGGACGCTGCATCACCTGCGCGATCCTGTGGACGCAGGACGGAACGATCATGCCGCTCGCAGATGCACAGCTAGACGGGAGCTTGCGCACGCCCACTGTATCTTGACGCCGACGGGGGCGGAACTTACCTTCCTTGCCGACCCAATATTCAGGAGGCTGACATGGCTACCGTTGCTGTTACCGACGCCACTTTCGACGAAGAAGTGCGCAAGTCCGACGTTCCCGTCGTGGTGGATTTCTGGGCTGAATGGTGCGGCCCCTGCCGCATGATCGGCCCGTCGCTCGAAGAGATTGCCCAGGAAATGTCGGGCAAGATCAAGGTCGTGAAAGTGAACGTCGACGAGAACCCCGACAGCCCGGCGACGCTGGGCGTTCGTGGCATCCCCGCCCTGTTCCTGTTCAAGGATGGCGAGGTCGTCTCGAACAAAATCGGCGCAGCCCCGAAAGCGGCGCTGCAAAGCTGGATCAACGAATCGATCTGATCCGCGGATCAGGTTTGACGGAAAAGGGCGCCCTCGGGCGCCTTTTTTCATATCGGCCAGCCGAAATGGCGCAGCCGGGCACGCAGGCGGTCTTCGAATTCGGGGCGGCCGGCGTTCAGCGATTGCAGCTGCAGGAACCAATAGAGGTAGCGAGCGACCGGCGGCGTCTCGCGCAATTTGGCGAAAGCGGCCTCGATCCCTTCGCGCGGCACCGATCCCGCGATGTGGTGGAAATCCGACAGGCCGAACAGGATCGCCGGTTTGCGCAGGAAGAACCCTTCGAGGGCGAGCGCACTATTTTGCGTGGCGACGAAGCGACAGCGGCGCAGCAGCTCGGGCGAGCCACCTGACTGGAAGCGAAAGCGCGAGTAGCGGGCCGCGATCGCCTCCAACGCCTCGATTTCGCGTGCTGTGTAGTCCTCGTTGGGGTGCAGCGTGGCCACGACCGGGCCGGAATGTCGGGCCAGCACTTCCTCGATCATCTGCACCGGGCTCACCGACTGGAACGAGCGGTGATCCAGCAGTCGCCCTTGCAGCGGAATGAAGGCCAGATCCTCCTCATCGGACGGTTTTACGCCGGGATAGAGCCTATTTCGCGTGGAAAAGAAGAATTGCGCGGCGGCCTCCCCGTCCACTTCATCGGCATCGAAGGCCGCCTGAGCGACCGGCCAATCCCACCGCTCCGCCTCCGTCTCGACATGCCAGAACGCCCCCACATAGGTCCGTCGGCAGGTCAGCGCCCGCGCATGGGTCGGCGGCTCCATCCGGTAAAGCGCATAGCCTTCGCGGGCAGGGGCCGCTGCGCGCGCCTCGGGGCCTGTCCGATGCAGGCTGACGGTCCAATCCGCCGTCTCCACCGCTCCGATCAGCCGCTTGAAGAAATTGTGTTCACCGGCCCGGACCTGCTCCAGAATCCAGTCATCGAGATAGATCGAAAGGTGCTGCGCGCTCATGCGGTGACGCTAGCCGCAGGCTCACGCACCGGCAAGCGGGGTTGCAGCCCCGGCCTGCGGGTTACATATCTTTGGCGCAAACGGAGGACTAACATGGCCGAAGAGAAATTCCCGGGCTGGCACGGCACAACGATCATCGGCATCCGCAAGGGTGGTAAAGTGGTGGTCGCGGGCGACGGGCAGGTCAGCCTTGGCCAGACCGTCATCAAGGGCTCGGCGCGCAAGGTGCGCCGCTTGAGCCCCGGCGGTCACGACATTGTGGCGGGCTTCGCAGGCTCGACCGCGGATGCGTTCACCCTGCTGGAGCGGCTCGAGAAGAAGCTCGAAGCCTCGCCCGGTCAGCTGATGCGCGGCTGCGTGGAGCTGGCGAAGGATTGGCGCATGGACAAATACCTGCGCAATCTCGAAGCGATGCTGATCGTGACCGATGGCAAGGATCTCTATGTCCTGACCGGCGCGGGTGACGTGTTGGAGCCGGAACATGGCATCGCCGCGATCGGCTCGGGCGGCAACTTCGCCCTCGCTGCGGCCCGTGGGCTGATGGAAACCGATCTCGACGCCGAGGCGGTCGCGCGAAAGGCGATGGCGATCGCTTCGGACATCTGCGTCTACACCAATGGCAACCTGACGGTGGAGAGCATCGGTGGCTGAGCTGACGCGCGACGATCTGCGCGCGGCGGTCGCGGCTGGCCATATCAACGAGGCGCAGGCCGCGTCCGTGATGGCGCTGGCGAGCAACCGCCTCGCCGGTCGCGCGGCCCTTCCGGCCGAGGACGAACCGTTCGAACTGTTTAAAGGCTTCGCCGAAATCTTCGTGACGGTGGGTCTTGGCATCCTGATCACGGGGTCGTTCGGCTTCCTCCTCTTCGCGGGCGGCAAGCTGGGTTACGCGATGCTGATCCCGCTGATTGCGCTGCTGGGGGAATATTTCACCCGCAAGCGCCGCATGGTGCTGCCTTCGATCCTGCTGACGCTCACGCTGGGCGGGGCGGTGCTGGCGAGCTTCCTCGGCATTCCGATCCTCGGGATGCGCTTCATCGCCGAGGCGCCCAACTTCGATCTCGCGCTGGTCGCGACCGCCGTCGCGCTGATCGCATGGTTCCTGCGCTACCGGGTGCCGTTCTCGATGTTCCTCGTGGGGCTTTGCGGGCTGGGCCTGCTTCTGTCTTTCGCGAAAGGCTTCGACCCCGAAGCGCCGATTTCTCAGACGGTCGATCTGTTCGATCTGTCGAACGGCTCGGCGCTGTCGCTCGCGATGCTGGTCTTCGGGCTTCTGGCGCTCGCAGGCGGCATCTGGTTCGACATGCGCGACCCGCATCGTCTGGGTCGCCAATCGGCCTCGGGCTTCTGGCTGCACGTTCTGGCAGCCCCCGCGCTGGTCAACACGCTCGCGCTGACCTTCTACAAGATGGGGCCGGGGACGGGCTATGTGCTGCTGCTCGCAACCTTGGCCGTCTTCGCCGCGCTGGCGCTGATCATCGACCGGCGCTCCTTCTTCACGGCCGGGATCGGCTACATGATCTTTCTCAGCTTCTACGCTTTCGGTGACGCTGCCGATCCGCGTAGCTGGTGGATCACGCTGATCCTGATCGGCCTCTTTCTCACCGCGCTCGGCTCCTTCTGGACCGAGCTGCGCACGCGCCTGATGCGCGCGCTTCCCAATTTTCCCGGCAAGCATCGCCTGCCGCCCTATGCCACGGAGTAATCCATGACCGATCTGACCCCCCGCGAAATCGTCTCGGAACTCGACCGTTTCATCATCGGCCAGAAGGACGCCAAGCGCGCCGTCGCCGTTGCGCTGCGCAACCGTTGGCGCCGCCAGCAACTGCCCGACGATCTGCGCGAAGAGGTTTATCCGAAGAACATCCTGATGATCGGCCCGACCGGCGTCGGCAAGACCGAGATCTCGCGCCGTCTGGCGAAGCTGGCCCGCGCGCCCTTCCTGAAGGTCGAGGCGACGAAGTTCACCGAAGTGGGCTATGTCGGGCGTGACGTGGAGCAGATCATCCGCGATCTGGCCGATGTCGCGATGGTTCAGACCCGCGACTACATGCGCGAAGAGGTGAAGGCGAAGGCGCATCAGGCCGCCGAGGATCGCGTGATCGCCGCGCTCGCCGGCACCGATGCGCGCGAAAGCACCCGCGAGATGTTCCGCAAGAAGCTGCGTGATGGAGAGCTCGACGACAAGATCATCGAGCTGGACGTGGCCGATCAGTCCGGCGGCATGCCGCTCGGGATGATGGGCGGCCAGCCGGGCATGGAGCAGCAGATGCAGGGTCTTCAGGACCTGTTCAAAGCCTTCGGCGGCAACCGCACCACGCGGCGCAAGATGACGGTCTCGGAGAGCTACGAGACGCTGATCTCGGAAGAGGCCGACAAGCTTCTCGACGACGAGACGGTGAAGACCGCAGCCCTCGAGGCCGTGCAGCATTCCGGCATGGTCTTCATCGACGAGATCGACAAGGTCACGGCGCGCTCGGACGCGCGCGGGGCCGATGTCAGCCGTGAGGGCGTGCAGCGCGACCTGCTGCCGCTGATCGAGGGAACGACCGTTTCGACCAAGCTCGGCCCGGTGAAGACCGATCATATCCTCTTCATCGCCTCGGGCGCGTTCCACATCGCGAAACCCTCGGACCTGCTGCCCGAACTGCAGGGCCGTCTGCCGATCCGCGTGGAGCTGCAGGCGCTGACCGAGCAGGACTTCACCCGCATCCTGTCGGAGACCGACAACGCGCTGACCCGGCAATATCAGGCGCTGATGAAGACCGAAGAGGTCGAGGTCGCCTTCACCGAGGACGGCATCGCGGCGCTCGCCAGGATCGCGGCGGAGGTGAACCAATCGGTCGAGAATATCGGTGCGAGAAGGCTCTATACCGTCATGGAACGCGTGTTCGAGGAGCTGTCCTTCACCGCGCCCGACCGTGGCGGACAAAGCGTCACCGTCGATGCGGAATTCGTCGAGAACGAGCTGGGCGATCTGACCCGCGACACCGATTTGAGCCGCTACGTCCTCTAGGGCACTGGCACCTCGCGCGCGCTCTGGTATCCTCCTGCGGGAGGGATGCAAGGCACGGGCGATGGTGCGGTTTCTGATCATGATCTTGATGCTGAGCTTGGCCGCCTGCGCACCGCGTGGGCGGCTTGCCTATCTTGAACACCCGGTCGCCGATGCGCGGTCTATTTTCGTGGGCTCGACCCGGGCGCCCGATCCGCAGACCGGGCAACCCTTCGGCACCGCGCGCAGCCAGCAGCTGCGGCTCGCACGTTTCGACGTCGCGACGCCCCCGGACCGCGAGGTGGCCGAGATCGCCTATCCGATGACCGACACCTCGCCGGTCGACCCGGACAAGCAATTCCTCGTCTCGCAATCCGAAATCGACATGAAGCGCCCTGCGTTCCAGTCGGAGCTGCGCACGGCGCTGCGCAAACATGACGGGCAGGCGGTGCTGTTCGTCCACGGCTTCAACAACTCCTTCGCCGAGGGGCTGTACCGGATGGCGCAGATGGGCGCGGATTTCGATCTGCCTGGCGTGCTCGTGCATTATTCCTGGCCGTCGCGGGCGAATGTGCTGGGCTATGCCTATGACCGGGATTCGGTGCTGTTCGCGCGCGACGGGCTGGAGAAATTGATCGACGATCTAAACGCGGCCGGGGCGAAACGCATCCTGATCGTGGGGCATTCGCTGGGCGCGGAACTGGTGATGGAGGTGCTGCGTCAGGAGGCGATTGCGCAGAAACAGGGTCGATTTTCGACGATTTCCGGGGTGGTCCTGATCTCGCCGGACATCGCGGTGGATGTGTTCAAGACGCAGGCCGACGCGATCGGCGCGCTGCCGCAGCCGTTCATCATCTTCACCTCCGCGAAGGATCGCGCGCTGCAACTCTCGGCGCGGCTGTCGGGCAAGCGCGACCGGCTGGGCAATCTGGAAGACGTCTCCAGCATCGCGCATTACAAGGTGACGCTGATCAACGTCTCGGCCTTCAACACAGGCGACGGGCATTTCAACGTCGTCACCTCGCCTGCGCTGATCCGGCTGCTCGACAGCGCGCAGAAAGTGGCCGAGGTGCTCGAGGTAGAACAGTTCGGGCGCACGGGGCTGGGCGATGCTGTGGTGCTGACGGTCGAGAATACGACGCAGATCATCCTCGCGCCGATCTCGGGCGGTTAGCGGATCCGGCGCAAGTAGACGTAATAGGCGCCCGCGCCGCCATGTTTCAGATGCGCCTCGTTGATCTGCATGACGGCGGGCGCGAGCGGCATCATCCGCAGCCATTGCGGCACCTGATGACGCAGCACGCCGACGCGGCGCGGGATCGGACCGTCATCGTCGCCGCGCTTGCCCTTGCCTGTGATCACAAGCACCAGCCGTTTGCCGTGGCTTTGTGAATTCAGGATGAAGCGGATTAGTTCGGGATGAGCTTCGGCCAATGTCAGCCCGTGCAGATCGAGCACGCCTTCGGGCTTCAGCTTGCCGCGCGTCATCGCCTTATGCGCCTTGCGGTCCATCGTGACGGGCTGACGTGCGAGATGCTCGCCCGGCTCCGGGGTCAGATCGTGACGGCTGGGCGAGGGCTTGGCGTGCTGGCCCATCTCGAAACTGCGCAGCCCCTCGGCTCTCGTTTTCGGCTTGGGTTTGGGCGCCAGAAAAGACTCTAATTCGGCGGGATCGGCCTTTTTCGGGCGGTAATTCTCCGTGGTCGACGCCACGCGATCCCACAGCGCGCGTTCCTCGGGGCTGAGTTTGCGTTTGCGGCTCATGCGCGCCTCCGCAAGCCGATCATCCGGCCCTTGGCGTTGATCGCGCCCGCGATACGTCCGGCGTCCATGCCGGTGCCAATGAAAATATCGCCGCGCCCCGCGCCCTTGATCGCAGAGCCCACATCCTGCGCCACCATTAACCGCTGTCCAAAGCCCGGACAGTCGATCCAGACCGGGCTGCCCAACGGCACGACCTCGGGGTCCACGGCGAGGCTGCGTCCCGCGCTCACCGGACGCCCCATCGCGCCCAGGGGGCCGGTGTCGCCCGGGATATCCAGCACCCGGAAGAACACGAAAGAGGGGTTGTGATCGAGCAACCCTTGCAGCTGATCGGGGTTCTCGGCGGCCCAGCGTCGGATGAACTCGGGCGTCATCCCCTCGGCCGGGGCTGCGCCGCGCGCGATCAGCTCCTTGCCGATCGAGCGGTAGGGATGCCCGTTCTTTCCGTCGAAACCCAGCCGCAGGCTGCCGCGATCCGCAAACCGCACCCGTAGCGAGCCTTGCACCTGCGCGAGATAGGCCTCGATCGGGCGCTCCAGCCAGACCAGTTCATGCCCCGCCAGCAGATTGCCAGCCGCAATCTCGGCGCGGGTATACCACGGCGAATTAGACCCTATTTCACCCGGTTTCGCATAAAGCGGCCAGGCGAAGCGGTCGGATTTCTCGCGCGCGCCGGGCAGTTCGGGTTCGTAATATCCGGTGAAATGCGCAGCCGCCTCGGGGGCGATTTCATAGGGGGTGAAATAGGTCTCGAAGGCGGCTCTGGCATCGCCCAGCCCGGCGGTGTCCATCCCATAGAGATCGGCCGTAACGCAAAACGCCGCCCAAGCGGCGGCGTGATCGTCCCGGGTCCATCCGGGAATATCGGCGAAGGACAGCGCCACCGGCTTCAGCCGCCCGTGGCGACGAGCTGCCAGTTCGGGTCATTCGCACCCATCGTGCGGGCGAAGGTCCAGATGTCACGCTGCTTGCGCGGCGATTTGGGGTCGCCCTCGACCACCTCTCCGGCGGCGTCGCGCGCGACCGAAATGATCTCGGCCCCGAAGCGCACGGTCACTTCGGCTTCCTTCGTGGAGTGGTCGAAATCGGCATTGCTCAGCACCAGTTCGCGCAGGCCGAGGAATTCCGCCTGAACATCGAGACCCTTCTCCTTGCGCGCTTCCACGGCGCCCTCGAAGGCCTCGTAGACCTCGGCGGACAGGAAGGGGCGGACCTTTTCCAGATCGCCGGTCTCGAAAGCCATCAGGATCATCTCGTAAGCGCCGCGCGCGCCTTGCAGGAATTCCGAGACCGAGAAGCTCGGCTCGACGCGTTTCATCGCGGCAAGCGCGACGGCGGCGGTCGAGCCCTCGGGCACATTGTCGATGATATCGTGATCGGGACCGCCTTCGATCACGTCGAAATCGCGCTTCGGCGCCGGCGTGTCCGGCGTTTCGGGCGCGATCGGCTTTTCATAGCCCTCACGGGTCCCGAGCACGCTTTTCAGCTTGAAAATCAGGAAGATCGCAATCGCCGCGAGGACGATAAGCTGAATGACGGCACCGGACATCGAGACCCCTGTGTTTGGCTTCATGTTTGTTTCTAGGTCAATGGCTACTTATGTAAGGCGTCAACTAGTTCAAGTCCACCGGCGCAGCTTGCCCGGAGACGCGATAAAAGAGGATGCCATGTGGATCTTTCTGGCCTTTCTGGCCGTGCCGCTGATCGAGATCGGTCTGTTCATTCAAGTGGGCGGGCTCATCGGCCTGTGGCCGACGCTGGGGATCGTGTTGCTGACCGCGATCGTGGGCACGTCGCTGGTCCGCAGGGAAGGGGCGCGTGCGCTCAACGATCTGCGCAGCTCTCTCAATGAATTGAGCGACCCGTCGCGCCCACTGGCGCATGGTGCGATGATCCTCGTGGCCGGGGTGCTGCTGCTGACGCCGGGCTTCTTTACCGATACGGTCGGGATCCTGCTGCTGATCCCCGGAATTCGTGACTGGGTGATGAAAGCCGCAGCGAGCCGGGTGAAGGTGCAGCGATTCGAGATGGGCGGCGCATACCGGACGACGACCCAATACGATCCGCGCCGCGAACCTCCGAACCGTCCGCGCGATCCGGAGATCCTCGATGCCGAAGAGGTCGAGGAGATGACCCATCGCGACGATCCCAACGGCAAGCCCTCCGACGGGCCGTCCGGCTGGACGCGTCATTGAGAATTGAGGCTTCTTTCTGCCGGTGCTAAACCTCGCACAAATAATTTTGGGAGAGGTCGATGACTGACGAAGCAAATGGCGAGACCAACGGCGCCGCGGATCCGCAGCAAGAGCAACAAGGGCTGCGTATGAACATCCTCGCGCAATTCACGCGCGACATGTCCTTCGAGAACAATGTCGCCACGAAAGGCGTGCAGACCAGCGACATCCAGCCCGAGATGCAGGTGCAGGTGTCGCTCGATGCCAAGAAGCGCAACGCCGAGCATCAATACGAGGTGATCACCAAGTTCAAGATCACCGCGAACAACAAGTCGGACGGCGCGACGCTCTATCTGCTCGAGCTCGATTACGGCGGCATCTTCCACGTCGAAGGCGTGCCGGAAGATCAGCTGCATCCCTTCCTGCTGATCGAATGCCCGCGTCAGCTGTTCCCCTTCGTGCGTCGCATCGTCTCGGACGTGACCCGCGACGGTGGCTTCCCGCCCTTCAACCTCGAGATCGTCGATTTCGTCGCGCTGTACCGCAACGAACTGGCGCGTCGTCAGCAGACCGAGGCGCCCACGACGGTCTGATTCGTCAAGCTGACCTGAGGCGCGGCATCGTGCCTCAGGGACAAGCTGACACCGTGACTCTGGCCTGTCACGGACCCATTTTGTAACGGTGATCCCGTCCGCGACCCGGACAGGATCACCGGATTCAAAAGAGGTATCATGGGCCAGATACAGGCATGGATCGAGGGCACGCTCGCCCCTGTCGACGTGATGGATGCGCATCGCGAAGGGATCCGCCACCGGGCGGTTTCCATTTTCGTCATGGATGGCGAAAAGCTCCTTCTGCAGAAGCGCTCGGAAAACTGCCTGCAATCCCCCGGTCTCTGGTCGAATACCTGCTGCAGTCATCCCGATTGGGGGGAGCGCCCCGAGACCTGTGCGCTGCGGCGACTGCGCGAGGAGCTGGGCATCGAGGGGCTCTATCCTGCCCATGCCGACCGCATCGAATACCGGATGGATATCGGCGACGGGCTGGTCGAGCACGAAGTAACCGACATCTACATCGCCTATGCGCAGCGCGGCCTCACCGTGAATCCCGATCCCGAGCTGGTCTCGGAGACCCGCTGGATCGGACTTTACGACCTCGGGGCCGAGGTGCGGCGCTATCCCGATCGGTTCTCGCGCTGGCTCCGGTTTTACATGCACGAGCATATCTCCCGCATCCTGCCCGCGCTGATCTGCTGAGTAGTGGGGATTTCTGCCGATTGCCTTAAATTGCTACGCGGAATTCCGCGCTTGCCCTAGCTTTCGTACCGCTTACCTGTAACTCTGCTCTCGATTGGGCGGGGGCATGAGTAATGGGACTGAAGACCATCCGAGTTTTTCATTTGAGCGTGGCGGCGCTTGCGATCCTCGCGACCCCGGCACTCGCATATTCGTTGAAGTTCAACACTCCCGGCGCGTCAGACGATCTGCGCAATACGATCAAGGGCGCATCGCTTCTGGTGCAATCTGCAGAAGACGACAGCAAGGACGCGCAGGACGTGCTCTCCGAGGCGCGCGCCGACTATAACCGGATCGTTTCGGCACTGTTCGCTGAGGGACGGTATTCGGGCACCGTGTCGATCAAGCTCGACGGGCGCGAGGCCGCCTCGATTCCGCCGCTCGATGCACCTTCCACGGTGAACAACGTCACCGTGACCGTGACGCCGGGCCCCGAATTTACCTTCTCGCGCGCCGATATCGCGCCGGTCGCGCCGAAAACCGATCTGCCCGAGGGCTATAAGGTCGGGGCGGTCGCGAAATCGGGCGTGATCGTCGATGCGGCCAGCGCGGCGACGACCGGTTGGCGTGATGCGGGGCACGCCAAGGCGGAAGTCTCCTATCAGAACATCGTCGCGGATCACCGCGCCAATCAGCTGGCCTCCGACGTGCGTCTGGCACCGGGGCCGCTGGTGACCTTCGGGCGGCTGGAAACCTCCGGCAACAAGCGCTTGCGCACGAAACGCCTGCGCGAGATCGCGGGCTTCCCGACGGGCGAGGTCTACGACCCGAAGAAGCTGGATCAGGTTCAGGCGCGGCTGCAGCGCACCGGGATTTTCTCCTCGGTCGCGATCACCGAGGCCAAGACCCTCAACCCCGATGACAGCCTCGATGTGAACCTTGCCGTGGTCGAGCAGAAGAAACGCAAGATCGGCCTCGGCGCGGAGCTCAGCACCAGCGACGGGCTCGGCCTCAATGGCTACTGGCTGCACCGCAACCTCTTCGGCGGCGGCGAGCGTTTCCGCGTGGATGCGGGCATCTCCGGCATCGGCGGCGCGACGGGCGGCACGGATTACTCGATCGGCGCGCGGATCGACCGCCCGGCGACCTTCAACCCGGAAACCAGCGCCTATATCACCACCGAGATCAGCCAGAAGAACGAAGAGGATTACACCGAGAACGCCTTCGATATCGGCTTCGGTCTGACGCGGATCTTCAACGACAAGCTGACCGGCGACGTCTCGATCAATTACGGCTGGTCCAAGGTGACCGACGACTCGGGACAAACCTATTTCCGTCAGGTCTATCTGCCGACGAAACTCACCTGGGACGATCGCGACAACAAGCTCGATCCGACAAAGGGCTATTACATTCAGGCCGGCGTGACGCCCTTCGTGGGGATCGGCGGCGATACCGGCACCGGGGCGCAGGTCACCGGCGATCTGCGCGCCTATCGGGGCTTCGGGCAGAACGATCGCTTCGTGCTCGCGGGGCGCGTGCAGCTTGGCGGGGTCTATGGCTCCGATCTCGAGGAAACCCCGCGCGACTATCTGTTCTACTCGGGCGGCGGCGGCACCGTGCGCGGCCAGCCCTACCAGTCGCTCGGCGTCGAAGTGCTCGATGGCGGCACGCTGAAAACCGGCGGCACCGAATTCGTGGGTTTCCAGGGCGAGGCGCGCATCGGCATCACCGACAAGATCGGCGCGGTCGCCTTCTACGATTATGGCTATATCGCGGGCGGCGGCGACTCGGGCTCGCAGGCGGGCGCGGGCCTCGGCCTGCGCTACAAGACGGGCATCGGCCCGATCCGCCTCGACGTCGGGTTCCCGGTCTCGGGCGGCACCGGATCGGGGGCGCAACTCTATATCGGTATCGGGCAGGCCTTCTGATGAAACGTTTCGCTATCCTTCTCGCTTTCTGCCTGACGCCGCTGGTCGCCACCGCGCAGGACAGCGCGCCGCAGACCGCAGATGGGGCAGGGGCCGCGACCGACGAGCAGACGCAGCGCGACCGCTCCTATCTGACCGGGTTGATCGAGGATAACCTCTCGGGCGCCGGGCGTACCGTGCGGCTCGACGGGTTCTCGGGGGCGCTCAGTTCGCGGGCGACCTTCGATCAGCTCACGATCTCCGACAAGGACGGCGCGTGGATCACGATCAAGGATGGCGCACTCCAGTGGAACCGCACGGCGCTGCTGACCGGCAAGATCGAGATCGACGAGCTCTCCGCCGCCGAGATCGACCTGCCGCGCCTGCCGACCTCCGAGAGCAGCTCGACCGCTCCCAGCCCCGAGGCCAAGCCGTTCCAGCTTCCCGACCTGCCCGTCTCGGTGCAGATCGGCAAGATCGACGCGAAGAAGGTGATCCTCGGCGAGCCAATCCTCGGGCAAGAGGCGACGGTCAAAGTCTCTGGCTCGATGTCGCTCGCAGGGGGCGAGGGCAACGCCAAGCTCGACATCACCCGGATCGACAACAAGAAGGGCCAGTTCTCCCTTACCGCATCCTACGAAAACGCCACGCGTGAACTGGGCCTCGACCTGCTGGTGGACGAGGGCAAAAACGGGATCATCGTCCAGAAGGTCGGCCTTCCGGGCAATCCGGCGATGACGCTCGCCGTTTCGGGCAAGGGCCCGCTCGACGATTTCACCGCCGATATCGTGCTGAGCACCGAAGGTCAGCAGCGTCTGGCGGGGCAGGTCTCGGTGGGCAGCAAACTGCCCGAGGGCGCACCCGAAGGCAGCGACAAGGTAACGACCTTCTCCGTCGCGCTGGGTGGCGATATCCGTCCGCTGCTGCCGCCCGACTACCACGAATTCTTCGGCAACGAGGTCGCGCTGGTCGCGGATGGCACGCGCACGGCCTCGGGACAGACGACGCTCAATACGCTCGATCTGAAATCGCGCGCGCTGCAGTTGAACGGCTCGGCGCAGACCGGCGCCAATAACATGCCGGTGAAATTCGACCTCACCGCCAATCTCGGCCTCGGCGATGGCCAAGAGGTGCTGCTGCCGATCTCGGGGCCGAAAACCTATGTGCAATCGGGTACGCTCGATCTCTCTTATGACAAGGCCGAGGGCGATGGCTGGAAGCTGACGGGCCGTCTGAACCAGCTGCGCCGCGAAGATGGCACCAAGATGCTGACCGCGAACCTCTCGGGTTCGGGCCGCATCCGGCAGGCTTCGCCGCCCTCTGCGGGCGGTACGGTGCTTTTGGGTATCAACGGGTTGGAGCTGTCCGATCCAAAGCTGAGCGCCGCCGCGGGCAGCGCCGTTACCCTGCGCACCGTCTTCTCGTGGCAGCAGGACAAGCCGCTGCGCCTGTCGCAACTGGCGCTGAAAGGCACCGGCTACAGCCTGAATTCCAACCTCACGATCGACAATATCAGCGAGGGTGTGACCATCGAGGGCGCGGCGCAGGTCGACCATTCGAACCTCTCGATGCTGTCGGGTCTGGCGGGGCGTGATCTCGGCGGCGCGGCGCGGATGACGGTCGCCGGGAAATACACCGTTCTCAGCGGCGCCTTCGACGCCAATCTCAACCTCGTCGGTCAGGACATCTCGATCGACCAGCCGCAGGCGGATCGTGCGCTGGCGGGCCGGTCGGAAATCGCGATCTCGGCCAAGCGCGACGAGACCGGGCTGACACTGGATTCGCTTAACGTGCAAACAAGCGCGGGCACGCTTCAGGCGCAGGGTGATCTGGCGAGCGAGAACGGCAAACTGACCGCCACGCTCGACACAAATGACCTGTCGCTGCTGGGCGATCAATATGGCGGCAAGTTGGCCGCCGATGCGTCCGTGACGTTGAATGGCGGCACCTATGGGGTGACGCTCAAAGGCACCGGCAATTCCCTCGCGATCGGTATCCCCGAGGTGGACCGCGCGCTGGCCGGGCGGTCTGAGTTTTCGGTCTCGGGCTCGCGCAGCGATGCCAGCATGACGCTGGACTCGCTCGATGTGAAAACCGCAGCGGGAGAGTTGCAGGCGCAGGGCAATCTCGACGGCGACAAGGGTAAGGTGACCGCCCATCTCGACACCAAGGATTTGTCGGCGCTGGGCGCGAAATATGGCGGTACGCTCGTGGCCGATGCGACGGCGACGATGGATGGCGCGACCTATGGGCTGACGCTCGACGGCACCGGCAAATCCCTCGCAATCGGTCAGCCCGAGGCGGACAAGCTGCTGGCGGGCACGACGAACCTCTCGCTGCAGGCCAAATATGCGAACGGCGCGGTCGAAGTGCAGAACCTCGACCTGAAGAACCCGCAGCTCGACGTTTCCGCCAAGGGGACCGCGGACGAGACCTCGCGCAAGGTCGACCTGAACGCGCGCCTCGCCAATGCCGCGCTGCTTGCGCCGGGCTTCCCGGGACCGGTGACGGTGTCGGGCACGGTCACCGAGGATGGCTCTGGCTATAATCTGAGCCTCTCCGGCACCGGACCGGGCGGCTTGGACGCGAAAGTGTCTGGCCGCATGGCGACGAATTTCGCCGATGCCGATCTCTCGATCACCGGGCAGGCGCAGACCGCGCTCGCCAACAGCTTCATCGAGCCGCGCTCGGTCCAGGGCCCGCTTAGCTTCGATCTGCGGATGAACGGCAAGCCGGGGCTGGCGGCGCTGTCGGGCACGGTGACGTCGAATGGCGCGAAGGTTGTCGCCCCCAATCTCGGCATGGTTCTGGAAAACGTCGACACGCGCGTGCAGCTTTCGAATGGCAGCGCGCAGCTTGGCGTGACCGGGCGGCTGGGCACGGGCGGGCAAATCACCGTCAACGGCCCGATCAACCTCTCCGCGCCCTATAACGGCAATCTGACGATCCGTTTCGACCGCGCGCGGCTGAAGGATCCCGAGCTGTATGACACGCGCGCCTCGGGCACGATCACGATGGACGGGCCGCTGACCGGCGGTGCGAAAATCGCCGGGCGCATCACGCTGAGCGATACCGAATTGCGGGTGCCCTCCTCGGGCGTCGGCGGCGGGGCTTCGGTCCCCGACGGGATCCAGCATGTCGGCGAGAGCGGTGCGGTGCGCGAGACGCTGAAGCGTGCGAGCCTGCTGAACAATGGCCAGAGCGATGCGAGCGGTGGTGCGAAGGCCTCCGGTCCGTCGTTCCCGCTCGATGTCACCATCGCCTCCGAACGCGGCATCTTCGTGCGCGGCCGGGGTCTGGATGCGGAGCTTGGCGGTTCGCTGAGGATCACCGGCACCACGGCGAACGTGATCCCGATCGGGCAGTTCTCGCTTGTGCGCGGTCGGCTCGACATTCTGGGGCAGCGCTTCACGCTCGATCAGGGCCGGATCGCGCTGCAAGGCGCGCTGGTACCCTATATCGACTTCACCGCGACCACGACGCAGGACGATTACACGATTTCGATCAACATTCAGGGGCAGGCGAATGCGCCGTTGGTGACCTTCGCGTCCTCCCCTGACCTGCCACAGGATGAGGTTCTCGCGCGGCTGATCTTCGGGCGCTCCATCGACAATCTCTCGCCCTTGCAGGCGGCGCAGTTGGCCTCGGCCGTCGCGACACTCGCGGGCAAGGGCGGCGAAGGGATCATCGGCAAGCTGCGGAAGAATTTCGGGCTGGATGATTTCGACGTCTCGACCGATGCGCAGGGCAACACCCAGCTCAAGGTCGGGAAATACCTGTCGGACAATATCTATACCGATGTCACGGTGGGCGGTGACGGGACCTCGCAGATCAACCTCAATCTGGATGTGACCAAGAGCCTCACCGCGCGCGGCACCGTCGGTTCCGACGGCAAGAGCGGGGTCGGCCTCTATTTCGAGAAGAACTACTGATCCATAAGTTTCACTTCATTTCCGCGCCCGGAAATAAGTGAAACTTATGACGAGGATGCTTCCTTGGCCTTAGCCTCGTCGTCGCCCTCGATCGCGTCGCGGAGTTTCTCTTGCGCGCGACGCTTGCGGAAGGCGGCGAGCTCTGCGTTCAGCGCGGCCCCCATCAGCACCGAAAAGGCGCTGAGATAGAGCCAGACGAGAAGCGCGATCACCGCCCCGATCGAGCCGTAGATCTTGTTGTAATTGCCGAAATTCGAAAGGTAGAAGGTCAGCCCGATCGAGCTGAGCCCCCAGAGCGCCGTCGCCAGCACCGCGCCGAGCGTCAGGATCGGATCGCGCTTGCCCTCGGTATTGGGCCCGTAGCGATAGAGAATGCCGAGCGCCGTCAGCATCAGCAAAAGCATCGCCGCCCATGGCAGACCCGAGAGCAGAATCTTGGAATATTCGTGGAAGGGCAGGAAGTTGATGGCGACGGGGACGACGACCACCGTCGCCATTGCGGCCAGCATCACGCCGACCAGCGCGATCGTCATCAGGTAGCCCATGATGAAGCTCCAGATCGTCGCCCGGGGCCGGGTGCCGTGGATCACGTTGAGGCTGAGCACCAGCGCCGCGACGCCCGCGCGGGCCGAGAACAGGGTCACGGCGGCAGAGAACATCACGCCGAGCCCGATCGTTGCGCGCGGCCCGATCAGCCAGTTCTGGATCTGGTCGTTGATCAGCGCATAGGCTTCGGGCGGGATGAAATCATCCGCCACGTTGAGATAGGTGCGGATCACCGTCGGATCGGCAAACGCGCTCCACAGCGCGATGGTCGCGGAGATGCCGGGGAAGATCGCGAGCATGGAATAGAAGGCGACCCCCGCCGACACGAGGGTGATATTCGATTGGAACAGCCGCCCGAACAGGCTGACCGCGAATTTCGCCGTTTCTCTCACGCGCTACTCCTCGTTTCATTCACCATTGCTCAAGCCCCGCGTGATCGCAACGCGGCGCCCGCGCTTTGCTGAAAGCTGTTGCGTCTCAGGCGCTTGGCGTCGCGCGAGCCGAACCGTGCCTGTGCCAGACAGGGCCGGAAACACGAAAAAATGCTGGAATAGGGTCTATTTTTGGCCAAGGCGCAGGTCAGTACGGGCCGAGCCACGCGCGCCCTCCGCCCGTGGTCGGGGCCAAGATCACGAAAGCGCCAGATTGTCACAAAAGGGAATCACTTCGCCGTTAGGAGCGTCGTGAACGCAACTAGCCAAGGGATCAGCCATGTCGCTTCGTACGACCCTCCTCCAAGCCACCGCTATCGCTGTGCTGCCGCTTGCGGCACATGCCGGTGATATCTCTTTCTCGCCCGTTCCTTTCGCCAAGGATGACGCCGCCAAACGTCAGGCCATCGCCTCCGACACGGTCACCGTCGACGGCAAGGATTACAAGATCGGCTATCACGTGATGGCGCGCTCGGGCGACAAGATCGGTGACAACACCTTCGCCCTACTGACCGACAAGGACGGCAACCCGGTCAAGTCGGCCGACGGCTCCGAGCATATCTCGGACTCCGCCGATTTCACCTCGCTCCTCCGTCAGGGCGACAAGCTTTATTCGGTGACGCATTTCGAGTCGCGCCCCGGTGCGATGTATCTCAGCGAAGTCGCGCAGGATGCGGACGGCAACCTGAAGCTGGTTTCCACCAAGCCGATCGACTTCTCCGAATATCACGGTCTCTGGGTGCCCTGCGCGGGGTCGGTGACGCCGTGGGAGACCCATCTGGGCTCGGAAGAATACCCGGCCGATGCGCGCGTGATCGAAGCGGCGACCTCGCTCGACGAGATCGACGATTACGATTTCCCGATGGTGCGCTATGCGGGCGTGAACCCCGAGGGCATGACCCTCGAGCAGTTCCGCGACGCCTACAAGCCCTATCGCTATGGCTACCCGACCGAGATCACCGTCTCGGAAGACGGCTCGGCCAAGGCTGACAAGCATTTCGCGATGGGCCGCGTGGCAGTCGAGTTGGCCTATGTCATGCCCGACCAGAAAACCGCCTATATCTCGGATGACGGCACCAATGTGGGCCTGTTCCGCTTTGAAGCCGACAATGCAGGCGACCTGAGCGCCGGGACGCTTTACGCGGCCAAGTGGAACCAGACCTCGGCAGAAAATGGCGGCGCGGCCGATCTGGAATGGGTCGATCTGGGCCATGCCGACGACGCGACGATCCAGAAGGCGATCGAAGCCGGCACCCAGTTCTCGGATCTCTTCGAGACCGCCGAGATGGGCGAGGACGGTTCCTGCGCCGACGGCTTCTCGGCTTCGAATGCCGAAGGCAATCCCGAGTGTCTGAAGGTCAAGGACGGCATGGATGCGATCGCCTCGCGTCTGGAAACCCGTCGCTATGCCTCGATGAAGGGCGCCACGACCGAGTTCCGCAAGATGGAAGGCATCACCTACGACGCCGACAAGCATCAGATGTATCTGTCGATGTCGGCGGTCGAGAAGGGCATGGAAGACGGTGCCAAGCAGGATCTGGGCGGGATGAACGCGATCAAGCTGCCCAAGAACAAGTGCGGCACGGTCTACTCGCTCTCGCTGGACGACAAGTTCACCGCGACGAAGATGATGGGCCTGATCTCGGGCAAGCCGCTCACCGAAGAGCACAAGGTCAAAGCACAGGACGCAAGCTGCGATCCGGCGCATGACATGTGCGGCGACACGGCAGAGCTGAACAGCTGCGATATCAACGGCATCGCGAACCCGGACAACATCACCTACATCCCGGGCTACAACACGCTGATCATCGGTGAAGACACCGGTTCGGGCCACCAGAACGACGCGATCTGGGCGATGAACACCGACACCAAGGAGCTGACCCGCATCGTGTCGACGCCCTACGGTTCGGAAACCACCTCGACCTACTGGTACCCGAACGTCAACGGCCACGGCTACCTGATGGCGGTCATCCAGCACCCCTATGGCGAGAGCGACGAAGACAAGCTGACCGACCCGGCGCAGGCGCGTGCCTATGTGGGTTACGTCGGTCCGTTCCCGCAGATGGATGCCACCGCGAAGACCCAGTAACGGGCGCTCGCGAGACATTTCTGGCGAGGCCCGGCGGAGACCCGGGCCTCGCCTTTTCTTTCAAGACTGAGGACTGACGGATGCTGCGGATTTCGATACTGGCGCTGCTGAGCATGACCACGATGGCGGGGGCGGTCGATCTGAAGACCACGGTGCTGGACAATCCGACGGCCTATATTCCTCCGCAATGCTATACCAAGACGGAAGACACGGCGGGCGAGGTGCATAACCCCTGCCAGACCTGTCACTCCTATCCGCGCCACCCCAATTACGTGCGCGATGCCGATCTGCAGACCGAATATGCGTTTCCGGGCCCGGCGCTCGAGAAC
This sequence comes from Thioclava sediminum, assembly GCF_002020355.1. Taxonomy (GTDB): domain Bacteria; phylum Pseudomonadota; class Alphaproteobacteria; order Rhodobacterales; family Rhodobacteraceae; genus Thioclava; species Thioclava sediminum. Next base: position 49,474 of record NZ_MPZV01000004.1, on the reverse strand, counting down.
CCGTGGCGCAACCTCTTCGTGGATCGCCGCGCCGCGGTGGCTGCGACCGACAGTGCCGAGATCCGCGCCTATGTGCGGCAGGACAATTACCACGACGCCGAGGGGGGGATCGCCTTGGCTACGAGGCTCGCCGATCCGCCTGCGGCCTGGGACGTGAACGGCAATGGGCAATGGGACGGCTATATTCCCGACGTGCAATTCGCCTTCGACGACGAGGGGTTCGACCGCAGGACCGATGGCAGCCTGACCGGCTGGCGCGCCTTCGCCTATCAGCCGCTGCCGGGCACGTTCTGGCCGACCAATGGCTCGACCGATGATGTGATGATCCGTCTGCCGGAGGCGTTCCGTCAGAATGCCGAGGGGGTCGAGGACATTGCGACCTACAAGACCAACCTCGCGATCGTGCAGGCGCTGATCACCCGTGCCGATGTCGCGATCGAGCCCACCGATGAGGCCGCGATGGGCGTCGATCTGGACCGCGACGGGGTGATGGGGCAGGCGGAGGTGGTGAAATTCGCCTTCGCGCCGCTCGACGGGATCACGATGCATTGGGCGGGGCGCGCGGGTGTCGAAGGTGCTCAGCTTGCCGCCGGGCTGTATCCCAAGGGCACGGAATTCGTCCATTCCGTGCGCTATATCGACCCAACGCCCGAGGGCATCGAACTGGCCGCGCGGCTGAAAGAGCTGCGCTACATGGTCAAGACGGATTGGGAGAGCTATGCCGATCTGGAAGAGACCGCGCTGGCCGAGTTGAAGGAAGACAGCGCCTTTCCTGACCGCACCAAGCAGTTCTTCGGCAGTTCCGAGACCGGCGTGCCCAACACGTTCGGCTGGCGGCTGCAGGGTTTCATCGAGGATGCGACGGGCGATCTGCGCCCGCAGAGCTTCGAGGAGACCGTGTTCTGCGTCGGCTGCCACGGTACGCTGGGCGTGAACGACGATTCCACCTTTGCCTTCGCGCGCAAGCTGGGCAAAGAGGCCTATCGCGGCGGCTGGTATCACTGGACGCAGAAGGGGCTGGCTGGCACGCCCGACCGAGTGCGCGCCGATGGCAGCGGCGATTACGCCCATTACCTGAAGACCAACGGGGCAGGGGACGAGTTCCGCGCCAATGCCGAGCTCATCGAGGATTGGCTGGAGGCGGGAAAGCTGCCGCCCGAGAAAGAGGCGGCTTTGGCCGAGGATATCGGTCCGCTGATCCTGCCCTCGCCGGAGCGTGCCGATGCGCTCAACGCGGCCTATCGGATGATCGTGCGCGACCAGAGTTTTACCCAAGGACGCGATGCGACGGTGGCCCCGGTCGACGGCACGGTCTGGCGTGAAGTGGAGCAGGATCAGCCCACAGGGATCGAGGAAATCGCCCAGCCGTGGTATAAGCGCCGCTAATCTGAACCAATCTGCGCCAGCCGATTGCGTTTTTCGCCGCCAATTGGCAGTGTTTGCGCAAATCGGTACATTTTTTCGGGAGCGCCATCATGGCAAAAGTCATCCGCCAACTTTCCGCAAGCGCCGCAATCGCGGTCGCTGCTGTCTGCACCGCCGCGAGCGCGCAGGCAGAAAGTGGCGTGACCTTCACCATCGGCGCGGGCGCACGCTATGCCCCGTCCTATTTCGGCGCGGATCATTACGACACCAGCCCCACCGCGAAGGTGAAGCTCAACAGCTTCACGCTGCAGGGGATGCGGTTCGGCTCGGACGATCCGAATTACGAAAAGCTGGGCCCGAACGTGCATGGCTCCTTCCGTCTCGTCGGCGGTCGTAATTCCAGCGATTATTCTGAGATCGCGGGTCTCGACGACGTCACCACGTCGCTCGAACTGGGGCTCGGCCTCGGCTATCAGGCGCCGCAATGGGGCGCTTTTGCCGATATGCGCTATGGCGTGGTCGGGCATAACGCCGTCGTCGCTGAAATCGGCGCCGACTGGAAACCGATCAAGACCGACAATTTCAAGCTGAGCATCGGGCCGCGCGTCTTTTATGGCTCGGGCCTCTACAACCGCACCTATTTCGGCATCAGCCCGTCGGAATCCACGGCGAGCGGTCTCGCGGCCTATTCGCCCGATGGCGGCCTCGTCTCGACCGGTCTGGAACTGTCGGCGACCTACCAGCTCGGCAATGACTGGGCGGTCGAGGGCAAGCTGAACTACGATCGCCTGCAGGGCGATGCGGCGGACAGCCCGATCGTGCAGCAAGGCTCGCGCGAGCAAAGCTCGGTCTCGCTGATGCTGACCCGCCGGGTGAGCTTCCCGTTCTGATCGGGCCAAAGCTTCCTACGAAATGCATGAAGCCAAGCCGCATGGGTCGCCCGTGCGGCTTGCTTTTTTTGCGCCTCGCCGCGCATGTTGGCGACAGATTTTCCCTCCAGACGTGATGCGCCGATGACCCAGACACAGCCGCCCGCCCGTGATCGAACCGCGCGCGCCCTGATCGAAGCCGGGATGCGCCTGTTCGGGACGAAAGGGTTCGCGGCCACCTCGACGCGGGAACTGGCCGAGGCGGCGGGCGCGAATGTCGCCGCGATTTCCTACCATTTCCAAGGCAAGGAAGGGCTGCGCCGCGCCTGTACGCTGGAATTCGTGCACCGCATGGAAGAGGTGATGCGGCCTCTTGGGCCGCCGGAGGCGCTTTCACCCGAGGCGGCGGAAGCGGAGATCAAGGCGCTGATGGAGGCGATGATCTCGCGCATCCTTACGCAACCGGATGCGGCCTCGATGATCGGCTTCGTGATGCGCGAAGTGACCGAAGGCGGCGAGACGCTCGATATTCTTTATGACCGCCTGATCTCGATTGTGCATGGGCGGCTGCTGGCGCTGTGGGCCCGGGCGAGCGGAACCTCCGAGGAGGATCCGGAGAGCGCGCTGCGGGTTTTCGCGATGATCGGACAGGTGCTCTATTTCCGGCTCGGCGCGGAGGTCGTGCGCCGCAAGATGGGATGGTCGGAGATCGGCGGGGCGGAGGCTGCGCAGATTTCCCGGGTCGTCGCAGACAATCTGGATGCGATGCTGGCGCAGGCGCGCGCCAAGACCGCCCCCGACGCATGAAAAAGGCCGCCCCGGCGGGAGCGGCCTGAAATATTCCTAGCGTCTTCGCACTTATACCGGCGGTTTGCCTTTTACCGCCCGGGCGACCATGGCCACCACGAACAGGATCAGGAAGACCACGAAGAGGATCTGTGCGATCCCGGCAGATGCGCCTGCGATGCCGCCAAAACCGAGCGCCGCGGCAATCAGCGCGATAACGAGAAAGGTCAGAGCCCAACCAAGCATGGGTATTCTCCTTCGGATGTTGCGTACATTAGCGCTGAGTGCTGCGCTTTCATGACATCCAAACGTGCCGTTTTCCCGAAAGTTCCATTACCCTGAGTCAGTAAATCCGCGGAACATCGTGCGCTTTCCGGCGTTTGGGCGGCGATTCACAACCTCACGAAAAAGGGAGATGGGGACATGGAAATGAATATGACGGGCCTCGGCGGCTTTTGGGGTATCTTACTTCTCGCACTTGATATCTGGGCGCTGGTCTCGATCGTCGGGTCGAATTCCAGCACCGGCAAGAAAGTGCTCTGGGCGCTTCTCGTCTTCTTCCTGCCGCTGATCGGTTTCCTGATCTGGCTGGTGGCCGGGCCGCGCGCCTCGAAGTGACGAAATCAAGGGGGGCGGCTGCGGAGAGCCTCAAGGAACCGCATTCCCCAACCCGCGTTGGAACCACAGAAATCGCGGCAAGAGGCCGTGACATGTTTGGGAGAGGTCGATGAGTTACCACGAGACCGAAGAACCTGACGGCCACGAGGGCCGGGGAACGGTGACCGATTTGCTGAACCGGGTGATCGAGCAGACGCGCGAGATCGCACGGACCGAGGCGGAATTGGTGCGCGCCGAAGCTGCCCATCGGGCGGGTCTTGCGCGCAATGCCGTCATTCTCGGTGCGGTCGCCCTGGTTTTCGCGCTCGGTGCGATCTTCCCCCTGACGCAATCCGCCATCTACGGGCTGGAATGGGCCGGCCTCGACAGGGGCCCCGCGACGTTGATCGTCGGCGTGGTGCTTCTGATCCTCGGCATCATCGCGGCGCTCATTGCCGCGTCGAAGCTGCGCAAAGTGTCGAGCCCACCCACCCGTCTCAAGGAAAACCTGTCTGCTGACGCGCAGGCGCTTAAGGAGAGCTTCAAATGACCGAGAAGAAAACCATTGAGGAAATCGAGAACCGTCTGCGCCAGGACCGTGCCGATCTCGCATCGACGCTCGGCGATCTGACCGGCCGCATCGCGCCGGACTATCTCTCCGATCAAGTGTCGCAAGTCGTGCGCGATTACGCGGCGCCGGCTGCGCGCAGTGCCGAACAGGCCGTGCGCAAGAACCCCGTGGCCTTCGCCCTCGCGGGTGCCGGTATCGCTTGGTTCCTGCTGCGCCAGCGCAACTCGGACACCGTTGAGCAAGAGGATCTTGTCGCCGATGCCGATCCGCTCGTGATGCCGAGCGAAGCGGGCGCCGATGGCTGGATCGACGAGATCGACACGCTGCGCCACGATGCGTCGGTGCGTCTCGAAGATCTCGAGGCCGAACAGCGCAGCTCGACCGACAAGGCGCGCGACTTCGTAAAGGAACGCGCCGAGGTGATGCAGAAATTCGCGAGCGATCTGCGCGGCTCGCTGTCCTCGGGTCTGAGCGACCTCAACGAAGATGCGCGCGACCGCGTGGTGCGGGCCCGTGAAAGAGCCTATTCCGCCCGGATTCGCCTGCAGGACGGTGCGACCCAAGCCGGGTCGACGAGCAAGCAGATGGTCAAGGATCACCCGCTGATCGCCGCCGCTATCGGCTTCGCCATCGGTGCCGCGATCTTCAACGCGGTGCCCAAGCCGGACGTCAATGTCAGCCGCCGCAGCTTCGGCCCGCGGGCGAACCGTCTGTTCGACGAGGCCGAGCGCCTCTACCGCGACGAGAAGCGCCGCGCGGGCAAGGTTGCCGACCAGTTCACCGACGAACTGAAGCGTACCGCCCGCTCGGTGATGAGCTCGGCAGGTGACGAGGCACGCAGTGCTGCACGCGACTTCGGCGATCAGGCGATGGCCGCAGGAGAGCAGCTGATCGACCGCCTCTCGCGCCAGCTTGCTCAGGAAGCCAACCGCGCGCTGCGCGATGTCGGCCAGTCGCTGCAGAAAGGCGAAGAGGAAGTGCGCGCCGGGGCCCAAGAGGCCAAGGATGCCGCGAAGTCCAAGGCCGAAGAGGTCGCGTCCAAGGCTGAGGCGAAGACTCACGAGGCGGCTGAGAAGGTGAAGGCGAACCATTCGTCCTCCTCCTCCTCGTCCACGTCGAGCGCGTCCTCGACCAACCCGACGTCCTCATCGGCGCCGAAAACCACCCACTGATCCGATCGGTGGACCTGATTAGAGAAGGCCGGGCTTCGCGCCCGGCCTTTTTGCTTGGCGGCTCATGGCGCTCGCTGCGCGTGACCGACCCGCAAAAGAGAACCGGCGCCGCAATCTCTGCGACGCCGGTTTATGCTGTTTTACGCGGGAATAGGGTCTAATTCCGAAGATCAGACCGAGCTCGACCAGGTGTCGACTTCGCGCTCGGCGTCCTCTTTCGTCTTGCCGTATTTCTTCTGGATCAGGCCGACCATCTGCTCGCGATGGCCTGCGGCCTCCTCAAGCTCGTCGTCGGTCAACTCGCCCCAGTTCTCGCGGGCCTTGCCCTTCATTTCTTTCCAGCTGCCTTTAATCTGATCCCAATTCATGGCGTCGCTCCTTTCAAGATGAAGACGCGGGTCTCGGCGTCGTCCATCAACGTTTCGCCGGGGGCGATGTTCCTGTGGGTGAGGGCGCAAAAACTCGGGAACTGCGGGGGCTCCAGCGGCGTTAGCTCGCGAAACCCAAGAGGGAAGTAATTCTCGAAATGCATCGCCTGGAGACCCTGTCGCGCATCGCCATGATCGCGATCGCTGTAATCGCTGTCGTGGCTGCGCTTAGCCAGGTGGAAAGCTTGCTCGCCCCCGTCGTGCTCGCGCTCGTCGTTGGGATCGTGCTTTCACCAATTTCCGATGCATGGGAGAAAAGAGGTCTGTCGCCTGTCTGGGGGGCACTTACCTCGCTCGTCATCTCTCTGATGATCGCCGTGTTGCTGGTTCTTGTGATCCAGCCAGTGATCGCGGAGCTGATGCGTCAGGCGCCGAAGGTGATGGACGACATGCGCTCCACCATCATTCACATGCGCCACATGTTCCAAGGCATTCAGGACGCCTCGAAGGAAGTGAGCGACGCGATCACACCGGCGAAGGATGCCGCGCAGGATGGCGGTGGCAATGGCGACAAGAGCGCCGTGCCGGACGCCAAGGATCTCGTCATGCTCGCCCCGGCCATCATTGCGCAGGGGCTGATCTATATCGGGGCGCTGTTCTTTTTCCAGCTCTCGCGGACCGAGATTTACAACTGGATCGCAAAGCATCTCGCGGAACCGGCGAGCCGCGGAGCCACCGCTGCACGGCTGCGCAAGGCGGAGACGCGGGTGTCGCATTATTTCCTCACGATCACCGTGGTGAATGCCGGCCTCGGGCTGGCGGTGGGCGTCGCGATGCAGCTGATCGGGCTGCCGAATGCGCCGCTCTGGGGGCTGGTGGCCTTCCTGATCAACTATATTCTCTATCTCGGCCCTGCGGCGCTGATCATCGCGCTGGGATTTGCAGGCGTGGCGACGTTCGACGGGATCCGGGTGATCCTGCCGCCGCTGATCTACGTCATACTCAACGCGACCGAGGCGCAATTCGTGACCCCGGCGGCGATCGGGCGGCAGATGCGTCTCAATCCGCTTCTGGTCTTCCTGTCGCTGACCTTCGGGATCTGGCTCTGGGGGCCGCTGGGCGGGATCGTGGCGATTCCGCTGCTGCTCTGGGCGTTGGTGCTGACCGACAGCCTGCCGGATCCGAAATCCGAGGCGGAGCAGAAGCTCGAAACCAACTGAGCCGGCGCGGCCCGCCCCAGATGAGGCGACGCGGCCCGCGATCCGCCAGTGCGGATCAGACCATCTCTTCGGGAATGAACGGCAGTTTGCGCGCAATTTTGCGTGCGGCTTCCATGTCGTAGGGGAGCACGAAGCCTTCCCGGTCCTCGGGGGCTTTGGTGCCGTTCTCGCGTGCGAGTTCGGTCCAGGCCGAGACCGCGCGCGTCGGGTCGAAGAACGCCTCTTCCGGCGCGGGCGGCAGCCAATGGCGCATCAGGCGACGGCGCATGGCCGGGATGCCGTCATTGCGGCGCAGATAGACGCCCGCCTCGCTGTCCCAGTGCAGCGACCGTCCGTTGAGGTTGGCCGAGGTGATCAGCGCCGCGTCCTCGTCGAAGATCGAGACTTTCGCATGGACGTAGATCAGCGGCGCGCCACCGGTGCGCATCGCCCCGTCATCGTCGGGAGCGGCGAGGCGCGGCTCCGCCGGGCAGCCGATGAACAGGCGGCTGCCGAAGGCTTCCCGGATCGTATCCAGCGCGCGGACCTGAAGATACTCGCCATAGCGCACGTCGCTGGTCGGGCGGTCGGCCAGCATCAGCGTCTCGGGCACGGCGGGCAGCATCAGGATCAGGTTGAGATTGGGGTTCTCGCGCGCGGCGCGGGCCAGATGATTTGCGAGGTTGTGCGAGCGGAAGAACTGGCTTTCGAGATAGATCAGCTTCTGCGCGCGCGCGATCAGCATCTCATGCGCGTTCTCGATCTCGGTCCGATAGAGCTTCGGCCCGATCCGGAAGGTCGCGAATTTGCGCCGCTGCGAAATCGTGCGGAGCAGTCGGCGCGGCGGTTTTGCGAGTTTGTCGCCGGCGCAGCTTTCGTGGAACGTCTCGAGATGGGCCTTCGCCTCGGCGACGACGGGACCGGTCATCATCAGCTGCACATCGTGCCAAGTCATCTCGCCGTCGCGCTCGTGCACGGGCGTGTCGAAGCGGCGATTGTCGAGATCCAGCCCACCGATATAGAGCTTCTTGTCGTCGAACACGGCGAGCTTTTGGTGATGCGTCGCCGGGAACAGCTTCGGCGGCGCGCCGCGGAACTTGCGGTGAATTTTCTTGTCCGATCCGGCCTTGAGATACTCCCGCAGCCCCGGCATGTCGCGCATCGCCGTCAGCCGCTTGGCCTCGTCCATATCGTTGAGCCAGTCGGCATGGTTGCCGAGCTTGTAATAGACATAGGGCCAGAAGATCGTGCGCGGCAGGATGCCCGATTGCGCCGGGTGCATCAGTGCGCGCAGCCGCAGATTGGCGTTCGGCCCGGCCAGTTCGCGCGCGGCGCAGAACATGCGGATCGACGACCACGTCATGCGGTGCAGCTCGGGCTTGGCGCAGGGGTCGAAGTCGGTCAGGTCGATCTGCATCGCCACGCCACGTTTCAGCAGGTGGATGATCAGGTCGAACCAAGTCGCACCGATGGCGCGCCCGCGATCCGATTTCAGCTTCGTGTTGAGGTCGAAGACGCGGAAGGAGCCGTGGATAGAATGACGCGAGTCGAGGAAGGCATCCTCGAGCACGGGATAAGCCTCGGCTGCTGTCAAAAGCAGTCTGACGCGGCTCTCGGCGTGAACTCCGGCTTGTTTAAGACGTTCCATGCGGCTCGTTTTTTCTGAACGGCCGCGAAGGTGACCAGAGGTCGCCGCGGCAGGTATCTCACTCAATTGCTCTCTTCAGAAACTGTTTCGTGTTTCCGAGATTTCAAGCGCTCTTCGTGACGCAATTCGCTCTCGACGAGGGGGCGCAATGTGAAGTCTGCGTTGAGCAGGTATTCGTCGTCTGTGGTTTCGATCTCGATCGTGCCGGAGAGCTGTTGCACGAAGGCGTTGACCAGTTGCGATCCCAGCCCGGTGCCGTCCACAGCCTCCAGTGGCGGGGCGTCCTTATCGACGGTGTTGCGCACGCTGAGACGCGCCTGCATCCCTTCGAGCTTGGTAAGCGAGATATCGAGTTTCGGTTTGCCGTCGCGGGCGGAGGCGTATTTCATTGCGTTGGTCATCGCTTCGGTAAGCAGAAGCGAAAGCGGCACGGCCTGATCGGGCGTCAGGTGAATGTCGTCGATATGGCAATCGACCGAGACATGGCGCCCCGGCCCGGTCGCAAGGCGGGTGATCTGGCGCACGATATCGGGCAGCAGCTCCTGCGCGCGGATATCGGTGAGCCCGGAGGTCTGGTAGAGGCCGCGGTGGATCGTCGCGAGCGAGATGACCCGCTCCTGCAGCGATTTCATCAGCCCCTTGGCTTCGGGCGTGCGCGCCTGCCGCATCTGCATATTGATGATCGAGGCGATGAGTTGGAGGTTGTTCTTCACCCGATGGTGGACCTCACGGAGCAGCACTTCCTTGTGATGCACCATATCTTCCAGCTCGGCCTCGTCGTGCAGGATGGTCTCGGTCATCCGGTCGTAGGCTTCGGCGAGGTCGCGGATTTCCGAGGGGGCCGTCGAGAGGTTGAGATTGCCCACGATCCGGCTGCCGGTGGCGAAGCTGGTGATCGCGCCCGACAGTTTGCGGACATGGCCGATGACCAGTTTCTGCATCGCGAAATAGGCGACCAGAAGGCTCGCCATCCACATCAGCGCGGGGAACAGAACCGGCGATATATCGGCGAAGGGGCTCAGCGCGGAGGCGGCCTGCGCGGGCCAGCTACCGAGTGCATAGAGTTGGTCGGGGACGAGTTCGACGACGGAATAGACCCGCTCTATTCCGAGGTTGGAATCCCCCGAGAAGGTGACCGCGCCATTGCCCGCCAGCAGTTTCAGGGAGCGGTCGACGGGCAGGTGCGACTGCGTGTTCGCCAGCCCGTCCGAGGAGGTCAGGATCGTGCCCTCGCGGTCGAAGGTCATGATCACCAGCGGCCGGTCATCGGCGAGCTTCGGCCCGTCTTTCGCCAGCGAAAGCGAGGAGTGGCTCATCGAGATCGCGATGATCCCGATATGATCGCCCGCCGCGTTGTAGACGGGATGGGCCACGCCCAGCACCGAGGTGCCCGACACCGGCGCATCGCGATTGACGTAGAAGCTGGTCCGATCCGCGGTCATCATCCTCTCGAAGATGTCCTGACCTTTGAAATCGTAACTCTTGCCCGAGTTCGAGCAGCTCATCTTGCCGCTGTCGGGAATGAAGGCGACCAGCGAGAACTCGGGGAAAGCGCCCGAGATCTGCCGCATCCAGTTCGAGCAGGCCTCGTCACTACCCACGAGCGGTTGGACGGTGCTGGCAAGGACGCGGGCTGCATCCTGCGCGTGCTGGATCACCCGCGTCTCGCCTGCGACGGCGCGCATCGTCTCGCCCATCAGGGCAGCCTCGGAGCGCGCCTGCGCTTCGCGAACGACCGAGGTCGATTGCAGCACGGCGATGATCAGCAGGGGAAAGAGCGCGACGGCCAGCATGAAGGCCAGCCGCACGCCAAGCCCGTCAAAAAAGGGAATGACGCCCCGTTTCCGAGCTTGAAACGGGGCGTGGTCACTGTAGTGCTCGTCGTCTGCCGCTTTCGCGGCTTCCGAATTCATGCGGCGGCAACTCCGGATTTGCCCATCACGGCCAGCGAATTTCGATCCGAGCCGGACAGAATGTCTTCACCTTCTTCCAGCCCGAGCATCTCCGCAAGCCGGGCGCGGGCTCGGTTGGCACGACTTTTCACCGTCCCGACTGCGACGCCCATCATTCCGGCGGCTTCTTCGTAGGAGAAGCCCGAGGCGCCGACGAGGGTCAGAACCTCACGGTGTTCGGGGCTGAGCTGATCGAAGGCCACGACGAAATCGTTCATCGCGAGACGTCCGTCATGCGCAGGTTTCTCGTAGAGCGAAGCCGCGTGGATACCCTCGGGGTCTGCAACCTCGCGCTTACGCTTTCGGCGGTCCGAGTAGAAGGTATTGCGCAGGATCGTGAACAGCCATGCACGCAGGTTCGTGCCGCGCTCGAATTTCTCGATATTCGACCACGCCTTGACGATCGTGTCCTGCACGAGGTCGTCGGCAGAGGCCGAATTCCGGGTCAGCGACAGGGCGAAGGCGCGCAGGGCCCCGAGATGATCGGGCAGTTCCTCACGCGGATCGCGGGCTTCGGTAGACGAGTTGGCTTTGGAGGACGAAGTCATTTTTCGCCCTCCTTCGCCTTGAGTTGCGCCAGCAAGTCTTTGAACCGATCTGGCACTTCTTCCTGAAGCGCCTCCTCATAAACCTTCTTCAGGTTTTGATTGATCTGGTCCCTGATACTGGACTTAGGCTTTTCGTCTGCCATATCACTATACATCCGGTTTCGATCCCACTCATTTTGCACGGAACCGAACGCGGGGCCAGAGAGTTTGGTTCCCGAAAAAACGCAAAAGGGGGTTTTCATGTCCGAAGACATCGCCGGCACCATCGGAGCCAACCTGCCGTATCTGCGGCGCTACGCCCGAGCCCTTACCGGCAGCCAGGACAGCGGCGACAGATACGCCGCGGCTACGCTCGAGGCCATACTCGAAGACACGACGCCTTTCGAGAATAACGATCCGAAGCTCGCATTGTTCCACGCCTTCCATCTGGTCTGGGCCTCCGCGGGCGCACCGCTGGGCGAGCCGGACAACCGGCTGTCGGCACGTGCGCAGGATCACATGTCGACGCTCACGCCGAACACGCGTGAGGCGCTTCTGCTGCACTCGATCGAAGGGTTCCGCGTCGAGGAGATCGGCACGATCATGCAGGTCGACACCGACGAGGCGAAGGAACTGATCGACATCGCGATCCGCGAGATGGAAACCTCCGTCGCGGGCAAGGTGATGATCATCGAGGACGAGGCGATCATCGCGATGGATATTCGTGCCATCGTCGAGGATATGGGTCACCAGATCACCGGTATCGCCCGGACTCGGACCGAGGCCGTGGAGCTTGCTTCGACCAACAAGCCCGACCTGATCCTTGCCGACATTCAGTTGGCGGATAATTCCTCGGGCATCGACGCGGTGAACGACATTCTCGCGCAGTTCGGCAACGAATTGCCCGTCGTCTTCATCACGGCCTTCCCGGAGCGTCTGTTGACTGGCGAGCGGCCTGAACCCGCGTTCCTGATCACCAAGCCCTACACCGAAAGCCAGGTGCAGTCGGCGGTCAGCCAGGCGATGTTCTTCTCCTCCACGGAGACGCTCGCGGCCTAACGGCCACATCGGGCGAACACATGAAAAAGGCGGCTCCGGGGATCGGGGCTGCCTTTTTTCACATGCGGGTCGTGCACCACAAATTGAAGCCGCGTCGCTGCAACCAGCGGCAGCCGCGCGCGGTTCTTCCTTCAGAGACGAATTGACGAAACCCATTCAGACCGAAGGAGCCGCCCCATGACCAATATCGTGATTACCGGCGCATCCGCAGGCGTGGGACGCGCCGTCGCGCGCCGCTTCGCCACCAAAGGCAACCGCATCACCCTGATCGCGCGCAACAAGGCGCGGCTCGAGAAGGCGGCGGAGGAAATTCGCTCGAAGGGCGGCGAGGCCCTCGTGCAGCCGCTCGACGTGGCCGATGCCGATGCGGTCGAGGCCGCAGCAGTCGCCGCCGAGCGCGCCTTCGGTCCGATCGACATCTGGATCAATATCGCGATGGTCACGGTGCTGTCGCCCGTGGCCGAGATGACGCCCGAGGAATATTGCCGCGTGACCGAAGTGACCTATCTTGGCACGGTCAACGGCACGCTTTCCGCGCTGAAGCGGTTCCGCCAGCAGGGGTGGGGTACGATCGTGCAGACAGGCTCTGCGCTGGCCTATCGCGCGGTGCCGCTGCAATCGGCCTATTGCGCGGCGAAGGCGGCGATCGTGGGTTTCACCGACAGCCTGCGCTCCGAGCTGATCCACGAGAAGTCCGACGTGAAGATCACGGTCTGCCACCTGCCGGCGGTGAACACGCCGCAATTCGACTGGGCGCGCAACAAGCTGCCCAACCGGCCGCGCCCGGTCGCGCCGGTGTTCCAGCCGGAGCTGATCGCGGATGGCATCCATCACGCGGCCTTCCATCCCAAGCGGGAATATTGGCTGGGTTTCTCGGCGGTGAAGGCGATCCTGTCGGAGAAGATCTCGCCGGAGCTGGGCGACCTATATCTGGCGCGCACGGCGATCTCCGGCCAACAGACGGAAGAGCCCGCCGATCCTACCCGGGCGGACAACCTCTATGACAGCGTCGATGGCGATTGGGAGGCGCGGGGGCGGTTCTCCGACGAGGCGAGCGACAGCTCTCCGGCGATCGCGATCTCCGAGCATGGCGGCTCGCGGCTCGTCGCCGGCGGCGGTGCGGCGCTGGTCGCCGGGCTGATGCTGGGGGCAGTCTTCGCCGCGTCACGGCACCGGGGCTGAGCACTCGGAAAGAGATTTGAAGAACGCGCGCCGAGCGGCGCGCGTTTCTTTTTGGGAGTGAGCGATCAGCCCTTCACGGCCGAACGATAGGCGGTGATCGCCGCGATCATCCCGGCATGGGACAGCCCTTGCGGGAAGTTGCCCAGCTGCGCGCCGGTCTCCGGGTCGTGCTCTTCCGCCATCAGGCCAAGATCGGTCGTGGCTTTCAGCATCCCCTTGATCTGGGTTTTGGCATCGTCGAGCCGCCCCGCCCGCACGAGGTAATCCGCCGCCCAGAAGCCGCAGGCGTTGAAATACCCCTCGACGCCAGGCAGCCCGTCTTCCCGCAGGTCGTAGCGCCGCAGATGGACGCCCGAACCCAGCCGCTCGCGGATCGCCGTGTAGGTCGCGGCCATCTTCGGATCGTCCGCGGCGATCACCCCGATGCGCGGCATCAGCAGGACGCTCGCATCAAGCCAGTCCTCGCCGATCGCCCCGGTGAACGCGCCGATCTCTTCATTCCACGCTTCTTCCCGGATCAGCGCCTCGATCGCGGCGCGCTCGGCTTTCCAGAGCTTTGTGTCGGCATCGATCACGCCCCGCTCGACCAGCGCAATCACCGCGTTCAGCGCGCCCCAGCACATCGCCTTGGAATAGGTATGATGGCGGCGCGGGTCGGGCATTTCCCAGATGCCGTTATCGGGCCGGGTCCATTGCGAGACCACTACATCCGCGAAATTCGCAAGCCGGATACCTTCGCCGGGATGCAGCTCGCCGCCCGCTTCAACATAGGCGCGCGCGGCCATGATCATCGAGCCGTACGCGTCGAGTTGCAGCTGCGTCGCAGCGCCGTTGCCCAATTGCACCGGGGCCGAGCGGCGATAGCCCTCGACCGTCTGCAGTTTCTGCAGGGATACGTCACTGTCGCCCCGCACCGTGTAGAGCGTGCCCAGCTCTGGCGCCGTTTCGCGCGTGGCCGCCATCAGCCAGCGGAAGAAGGCGTCGGCCTCTCCGGTCAGACCCTGATCGAGAAAGGCATGCAGCACGAAGTAAGCATCGCGCAGCCAGCAATAGCGATAGTCGTAATTGCGGATACCGCCGACCACCTCCGGCAGGCCCATCGTCGGCGCGGCGATCACGGCGCCGGTGGGGGCGTGGATCAGCAGCTGCAGCACCATCAGCGAGCGTTTGAGCGCCCCGGAGAACGGCCCGTCGCCGAAATCCGTCTTGGACTGCCGCTTGCGCCATGCCTCGCGGGTCGCGGCGAGCGCCTTGTGGGCCGCGTCCATTCCCCCGACGTGACCGTGGCCGCCTTGGGTGATCGTGAGGGTGACGTAGCCTTCTTCTCCGGCGGCGAGGGTGCCACGCCCGTTGAGCCGGCCCGAGCCTTCGATCTCCAACTCGATGGAGCTGTCGATCAGGACGATGTCGCCGTCTTGCGTGAATTGCCAGCTGCCTGGGCCGCGGCGGATGAAATCGGGGGTGTTCAGCGCGTAATCGCAGCGTGGGGCGATGCAGATTTCGACCTCCGCCGCGCCTTCCTGCGCCTCGATCAGCCGCACGACGGAGCGCCCGAAACTCGCCGCTTCTTCGAGCGAGTCCGGCAGGTTCATGAAGTCGGTGACCTTGAGTTGGCCGCCCTCGGTCGGGTGGGTCGTGGTCAGGATCGGGCCGTGGTCTTCATAGGCGCGTTCGGGGGTGGTCCGGCGCTCGGCATCCGACACCGGGCCAACGTAGAACGTCCCGCCGCGAAACTGGTCGAGCAGCCGCCCGAAGACCGGATCGCCGTCGAAATCGGGGCCGCAGAGCCAGTCGATCGCGCCGTCGCGGGCTACCAGCGCCGCCGTGCGCGTATCCCCGATCACCGCGTAATCGCCAATCGGGAGATAGCCGCGTCGCCCTTCGAGAAAGCGCAGCGGCGGGCTGTCCGGATCGGGCGTGGTCTTCGCGGATCTGTCGGAGGAAGGGCGGGTGAGATCGGTCATGGAATGCATGTCCTTCGTCGCATCTCCGGGCGTCGTCCCCCGGAGTCAGTCACATCCCTCTCAGTGATCGAACGGACCCGCCGCGCCGCAGTTCCTTGAACAAACCGTGTGCGGTCGAGAGCCGCGCGCGGGGTAAACCCGGTCGCGGAGGCTGCGGCCTCCAGTCGTCCACTAGGGCGCTTTGATCAGGACGGGCATCCGCGCGAAGCTCATGGAGATATGGCCGCGCCGCATATGGCCGAGCGCATCGAGATCGCCGAGCCGCAAGGCGCGCAGGATGTCGCGCAGCTCGTCATTGTAGATCTCGATCTCCTGCATCAGGTCGATCTGCGAGGCGGTGACCTGCTGCAGCCAGATCCGGGCCGTGCGGAAATACAGCGCCTCCGACATTTCCCTCAGCGGCGCATTCGAGGTCAGGTCCAGCAGGCAGAGGAAGGTATCGCGGTCCAGCTCCGCGAAAGCGCGTGCCGTGGGCGCATCGACAAGGGCGCGGCCGCGTTCCTGAAGCTTGACGAAAGACGCGATCAGCGCGGCGCTTGGCGGCACCGGGTCGAGCGTGGTCTGCAGCACCGTGAGTTCGCGCCGCAGCCGGAAGACCTGAGCAAGTTCGGTGTAATCGACATCGGTGACGAAGGTGCCGACCCCATGCATCGAGCGCAGCAACCCGTCATCCTCGAGCCGCGCCAGCACCCGGCGCAGCGGTGTTCGCGAGATGCCGAATTCGGACGCCAGCGCGGTTTCCGACAGGCGCATGCCGGGCGGGTAGTCGAGCAGGCAGATGCGGCTACGGATTTCGGCATGGATGAGATCCAAGCGGTCGCGGCCACGCAGTCGTTCCGGTTCGGTTTGCCGAGGGATCAGGGGTATCTCGTTCATCGGGTTTTGTTGTCTCTTCGCGCGAAGGCCATGATCGGCGGCGGCGGCGCGCAGGTCAATCTGCTTCGTATCAGCTGCCCAAGGCGGATTTTGTCCGCACATACGGAGTTTCATTGCGTAGCGTAAACCGCGCGAGGCGGCAGCGAGGGCCGGCGCAGGTGCAGATGCGCGCCGCTTCCCTCCTCAAAGCTCCGGCATTGGTACACAACATATGCGCGCAGCCCACTTCGAGCACACGATATCTGTCTGGCAACCCTGTATAATCAATGTGATCTGCTTGACACTCCCCGGAATCTCATAGGTGTTGTGTACATCAAGCGCGGAAGGCTGTCGGCTTTCCGTTAACAAGAGCCAACAGGAGAGACGCATGAAATCGATTTGGAAATCTGTCGCCGCTGCCGGTATGGGCCTCGCGATGAGCGCGACCGCCGCACTGGCCGGACCCCTGATGGACCGTATCAATTCGGGCGAGCCGATCCGCATCGGCTTTGCGAACGAAGTTCCGTGGGCCTATCCGGGCGAAGACAACAAGCCGCTGGGCTTCGTGAACGCCTATGTTCTGGGTGTGCTCCACGAGATGGGTTATGACAACATCACCCCCGTCGTGACCGATTGGGGCGGGCTGATCCCGGGCCTCAACGCGAACCGCTTCGACATGGTCACCGGCGGTCTCTACATCCTCAACTCGCGCTGCCAGAACGTCGCGTTCTCGGAGCCGATGGCGAAGGTGGGCGATGCGTTCATCGTGCCGAAGGGCAACCCGAAGGACCTGAACAACTACGAGCAGGTCGCCAAGGCTGGCGCGACCTTCGTGACGGGTGCGGGCTACAACCAGGTGGAATCCGCAGCCAAGGGCGGCATCGAAGACAGCAATGTCATGACCGTGCCGGGTCCGACCGAAATCCTCGCCGCCGTGAAAGCGGGCCGCGCGGATGCAGGTGGCGTGACCTACTTCACTGCGCAGAACCTCGCCAAGCAATCGGACGGTTCGGTTGAAGTGTCGGATGTGAGCCAGCTTCCCGAATGGACCCAGAACTGGGTCGGCATCGGCTTCCGCAAGGCGGATCAGGACTTCGTCGACAAGTTCAACGAAGCCCAGAAGAAGTATCTCGGTTCGGATGCGATGATGAAAGCGGTCGGCGAGTACGGCTACTCGAAAGGCAACCTGCCGGGCGACAAGACCGCCGCAGAAGTCTGCGAGATGCGCTAAGCGCAGCTGCTGAAGACATGGACGGGCCAGCGCATGGCCCGTCCATTTTGACATTCACCGCCGGGGCGGGACGGGAATGAGTTACATAGAATTTTTGAAAGAATACGGGCCGCGCTTCTGGGACGGCACGCTCGTGACGGCGGGGCAGTTCTTCCTGGCCTCCGCTCTGGCGATCGTCATCGCGCTTATTGCCGGGCTTATGAAGCTTTCGCGCAACGGGCTGATCCGGGGCATCGCCGTCGTCTATATCGAAATTTTCCGCGGCACCTCACTGCTGGTCCAGCTGTACTGGATCTTCTTCGTGCTGCCGCTGTTCGGGCTGACGCTGCCGAAATTCACCGCAGGCTTCGTCGCCGTGGGGATGAACCTCGGGGCCTACGGCGCCGAGCTGGTGCGCGGCGGCATCCAATCCGTGCCGAAAGGGCAGTGGGAGGCGGCCTATGCGCTGTCGATGAGCCCGATGAGGCGGATGTGGCGGATCATCCTGCCGCAGGCTTTCGTCAACATGCTGCCGCCTTGGGGCAACCTGCTGATCGAACTGCTGAAGAACACCGCGCTGGTCGCGCTGATCTCCGTGTCGGACCTGATGTTCGAAGCGAAGCAGATCAACGGCTCCACCTTCCTGTCGGCGCAGACCTTCGGCACCGCGCTGATCATCTACTACGTCTTCGCGCGCTTCATCGTGACGCCGTTCATGCGCTGGCTGGAGCTGGTCATGCGGCGCAAGCTGGGGAGGGCCTGATCCATGGGGTTCAACTGGAACTGGGAATTCACTTGGGAAATTCTGCCCAAGCTGATGCATGCGACGCTCAATACGCTGATGGCAGCGGGCTTCGGCTATGCCATCGCGGTGGTGCTGGGCATGGTCTTCGCGCTGGCCCAACGCACGCCCTACTGGGTCCTGACCAAGGTCGTGCGCGAATTCATCGAGTTCATCCGCTCGACGCCTCTGATCCTGCAGATCTTCTTCGTCTATTACGTCGGCCCGCAATTCGGTCTGAAGCTGGGGCCGTGGACGGCGGGCATGATCGCGATCGGTCTGCACTATTCGGCCTATCTGTCGGAGGTCTATCGCGGCGGTCTCGACGCGGTGCCGAAAGGCCAATGGGAGGCCTGCACCGCGCTCAACATGTCGACCCGCGATACCTATTGGCGCATCGTGATCCCGCAGGCCATTCCGCCCGCGCTGGCGGGGATGGGCAATTACCTCGTGGGGATCTTCAAGGATACGCCGATGCTCTCGGTGATCGGGGTGGCAGAACTGATGCACACCGCGAATGCGATCGGCTCGTCGAGCTATCGCTATCTCGAACCCTATACGCTGGTGGGGATCATCTTCCTCGCCATCTCGCTTCCCACCGCTGCCCTGATCCGCGTCTTCGAGGATCGCGTGCGGCGTAAACTCGGATTGAAATGATGGAAGACCTTTCGAACTATCCGCTCGAACTGACGGGCGACAATGTGCCGATGGTGCGGTTCCTGAAAGTCACCAAGCGCTATGGCGATCTGGTGGTGCTCGACCAGCTCGATCTCGACGTGGCCGAGGGGGAAATGGTCACGATCATCGGCCCGTCCGGCTCGGGCAAAACGACCGTGCTGCGGATGCTGATGACGCTCGAGACGATCAACGAGGGCGTGATCTACGTGGACGGCAAGCCGCTGACCCATATGGAGAAAAACGGCAAGCTGGTGCCTGCGGACCGCAAATATCTGCGCAAGGCCCGCAGCCAGATCGGCATGTGCTTCCAGCATTTCAACCTCTTCCCGCATATGACCGCGCTGGAGAATTGCATGGAAGGGCCGGTGCAGGTTCTGGGCATGAAGAAGGCCGAGGCGCGCGAACGGGCCGAAGAACTGCTGGAGCTCGTGGGCATGTCCGACAAGCGCGACCAGCATCCCTCGCGGCTTTCGGGCGGTCAGCAGCAGCGCGTCGCAATCGCGCGGGCGCTGGCGATGCGTCCCAAGGTGATGCTGTTCGACGAGGTGACCTCCGCGCTCGATCCGGAGGTGATCGGCGAGGTGACCAATGTGATCCGGTCGCTCGTGGAGAAGCACAATCTGACGATGCTGATGGTGACGCACCAGATGGGCTTCGCGAAGGACATCTCGGACCGGGTCTGCTTCTTCTTCGACGGCAAGATCGAGGAGCAGGGCGCCCCCGAGGATCTCTTCGGCAACCCGCAGAAAGAGCGTACGCAGCAATTCCTCTCGGCGGTGAAAGAGGCCGACTGACGCGCCTCACGATGTCGCGCAATGGCCTGTCTGAAAAGGTCATTGCGTGCGCGGACGTCTCGTTGCCTTATGGGCCTGCTTCCATCGCAGCGAGGGGCCGATATGCCGATCATCATAGACAATCCCTGGCGCGGTGACGGGCTCGACCCGGAGGGTGTTCAGCCCATCGCGGACGCCTCGGGCGTGGCCAGCCTGCTTGCCCAATGTCCGGCACATCGCGAGACCCCGCTGCGCGCGGCGCTCGAAATTGCGGAGCGCGCCGGGGTCGGCGAGGTCTGGATCAAGGACGAGCGTGAGCGGATGGGGCTCGGCAGCTTCAAGGCGCTGGGCGCGGTCCATGCGATCGCCCGGGAGGCGGCGGCGCGCGCCGAGGGTGGTGACCTGCAAACGGCCCTCTCCGGTGAGACCTATGTCGCGGCCAGTGCAGGCAACCACGGTCTCTCGGTCGCGGCAGGCGCGCGGATTTTCGGGGCCCGCGCGATCATCTATCTGGCCGAGACCGTGCCCGCCGCCTTCGCCGCACGGTTGGAGGCACGCGGGGCCGAGGTCGTGCGGGCTGGCGCGGAGTATCAAGCGAGCATGGAGGCCGCCGAGACAGCCGCCGCGGAGAATGGCTGGACGCTTCTGTCGGACAGCTCGTGGGAGGGCTATGTCGATCTGCCGCTGCGGGTGATGGAGGGCTACACCCAGCTTGCCGCCGAGGCCGTCGCGCAGATCGACGCGCCGCCCACCCATATCCTGCTGCAGGCGGGGGTCGGCGGTCTGGCGGCCGCCGTCGCGGCGCATGCGCGGCTCACTTGGGGTGACGGGCCTGAGATCATCGTGGTCGAACCCGATGCGGCGCCTGCGCTGATCGAGAGCATTCGCGCAGGCCATCTGGTGAGCACGGAAGGGCCGGTCTCGGCGATGGGGCGGCTCGATTGCAAGACGCCGTCGATGGTGGCGCTGGCGGGTCTGTCGCGCGATGCGGATCGCTTCGCCACGATCACCGAAGCCGAGGCGCAGTCCGGCGTCGATATCCTCGCAGCACACGGGCTGGCCACGACGCCTTCGGGCGGGGCCGGGCTGGCGGCTCTGCTTGCCGGGCTGTCGCTTGACCCCGAGGCGCGCGTGTTGGCGATCCTCAGCGAAGGCCCGGAAGATGGCTGAGCGCTCGCTCATCTTTCCGGCCGAGGAGTTTCGCACCCGCGTCGCTCGCCTGCAGGCCGAAATGAGCGCACAGGGTCTGGATGCGCTGTTCCTGACCTCGGCTGCGGATATCTTCTACGTCACGGGCTTCCTGACCCGGTTCTGGGAAAGCCCCGCGCGCCCGTGGTTCGTGATCGTTCCGGCCAGCGGTGCGCCGGTCGCGGTGATCCCCTCCATCGGGGCGGAACTGATGGGCCGCACATGGATGACGCAGGTCCGCACTTGGGAGGCGCCCGATCCGACGGATGACGGGGTGAGCCTGCTTGCCGAGACGCTCTGCGATCTGCTGCCCGAGAGCGCGCGGATCGGCGTGCCGATGGGCTTGGAGACGCATCTGCGGATGCCGCTCGCGGATTTCACGCGGCTCGGGGAGCGTATCGCGCCGCGGCGCTTCGTCGACGGCACCGCCGCGATCCAGCGGGTGCGCGAGATCAAGAGCGCGGCGGAGATCGAGAAGATCCGCATGGCCTGCGCCATTGCGGGCCGTGCCTTCGCGCGGGTGCCGGAATTCGCGGGGCAGGGGCGTCCGCTCGACGGGATTTTCCGCGCCTTCCAGTCCGCGCTTCTGGAGGAGGGGGCCGACTGGGTCAGCTATGTCGCCGGGGCGGCGGGGCCATCGGGCTATGACGATGTGATCTCGCCTGCCGGGCCCGAGCCGCTGCAGGTGGGCGACGTGCTGATGCTGGATACCGGCGCGGTGCGCGACGGGTATTTCTGCGACTTCGATCGCAATTTCTCGGTCGGCCCGGTGTCCGATCCGGTGCGGCGCACCCATGCCGCGCTGTGGGAGGTGACCGAGGCGGTGATGGCGCAGCTGCGGCCCGGGATGCGGGCGCATGATGCGCATCGTCTGCTGGTCGAGGGGCTGGCGGCGCGCGGTGTCGCGGCGGGCGGCGGGCGCTTGGGGCACGGGCTGGGGATCACCCTGACGGAATGGCCCTCCTTCACCCCGCGCGACGGCACCGAACTGCGCGAGGGCATGGTGCTGACGCTGGAACCCGGCGCGTGGGTCGAGACTGCGGATGGCCTGCGCCGCCTGTTGGTCCACGAGGAAAACATCGTCCTGCGTGCGACCGGGGCGGAACTGCTGTCGCCGCGCGCCCCCGAAACCCTGCCGGAGCTGAACTGATGGCCGATTTCCCCTATCGCCTTCGCGAAGACGCCACGCCAACGATGGGGCTGATCGTGCTGCGCGTGGACGAGACCATCGAGGACGAATTCCGCAGCTACATCCCGCCGGGCGACGCGCGGATGCATGTCACGCGCGTCCATTCCGGCGATGACCTGACCCCGTCGAGCATCGCCGAGATGGAGCGTGCGCTGAGCGGCGCGGCGGCGCTGCTGCCGCCTGCGGCGAAGTTCGATGTGGTGGGCTATGGCTGCACCTCGGGCGCAGCGCTGATCGGGCCGGGCGAGGTACGGGCGAATGTCATGGCGGGCGTCACGACGCAGCAGGTGACCGATCCGCTGAGCGCCGCGCTGGCTGCGATCTCCGATCTTGGGCTGGAGCGCGTGGGCATCGTCTCGCCCTATGTCGCCTCGGTCGCGGAGCCTTTGCGGGCGGCCTTTGTCGCCGCGGGGATCACCGTCCCCGCGACGCTGTCTTTCGGCGAGGAGGTTGAGGCGCGGGTGGCGCGGATCGATCCGGCCTCGATCGCGGAGGCGGCGCGGAACCTTGCGGGGCAGGCCAAGCTGGACGGGATTTTCCTGTCCTGCACCAACCTGCGGACGCGGGGGATTTTGCCGGAGTTGAAGGCGGAGCTCGGGATGCCGGTGCTCAGCTCGAACCAGGCGCTGGCGTGGCATATGCGAAAGCTTGCGGGGCTCGGGGAGTCGGAGTGAACAAGGCGCCCGTCGAGGCGCCTTGTAAGGTCGTTTCGAAAAATCAGCGGCGCGATCTGACGAATTCGACGATGCCATAGACCGCGAGGGCGGCGACGCCGACGATCAGCATCGGCTCGACTCCGTGGGTATGGAATTGCGTGCCGGAATGCGCGAGGGCGGGGCTGGCGAGCGTTGCGCCCAGAAGCGTTGCGAAGGTCGTCTTCATTGGTCGATCTCTTTCTTGCGTTGAGTCAGGAAGTCGCGGATGTCGAGGACGGATTTCTCGTCCATCGACACGTAGATCAGCGACATGTTGGTGCGTTCGCGGACCATCTCGCCCGGGAACGGAAGGTAGGACAATTCGCGCGAGCCGAAGGAGGGCGAGGCGGTGCCCACCTGCCATTCGGTCTTCAGCTCCACATCCACGAGTTTCAGCGACTTCGGCCCCGTGGACGAAGGACGCTCGAAGGGAACGCCCGCGAGCTTGAGATAGCTCGTCTTGTCGGAGGCCTGCATGAAGCCGTCGATGAACTGGGTGGCCAGAACCTGCAGGTCCGCCGCCTCGTCCTCGTGATGCATGTGGCTGTGCAGATGCTCGCCATGGGCGTGGTTATGGCCATGCCCGTGATGCGCGTGGTCGTGCGAATGCCCGTGGCTGTGCCCGTGATCGTGGTGGTGATGGTGCCCGTGGGGGGCGTGATCATGCGGCATGGCTCAGCCCACCTTATGCGGTTCGGAATTCGACCAGCGCTTGCCCTCGAATTCGCCATGCGGCAGCGAAACGGGCTTGTCGATATGCTTGCGATGCGCGCCGAGTTTGCCATTGGCGACCAGCGAGCCCAGCACGTCCACGATCACCCGCGTGCCCATCAGCGCGGTGATGTCGGACACGTCATAGGGCGGCGCGACCTCGACCAGCTCCATACCGCAGATGCCCTCGGCCGCAATGCCGGAGGCCAGTGCCAGCGCCTCGCGCGGCAGGAACCCGCCCGGTTCGGGCCAGCCGGTGCCGGGCACGAAGCCGCAGTCGATCGAGTCGATATCGAAGGACATGTAGACCATGTCGACGCCGTCCCACGCCATCTCCAGCGCCATCTCGATCGTCTTGTCGATGCCCATCTTCTCCATGTCGCCCATGGTGATGATGTTGGTCTCACGCTCGCGCGCGACCTTCACCGCCTCGCGCGGAACCTGCCAGCCGCCGATGCCGATCTGCACGAGGTTCTTTGCGGGCACGTTGGGCAGGTTGGTCGAGTGGAACCACGGGGTGGTGTGCATCCGCTCGTCGAGGTCTTTTTCCTGAATGTCGGCATGGCGGTCGAAATGGACGATACCGATCTTCTTCGAGGTGCATTCCGCGATACCGCGCACGCAGGGAAAGCCGATCGAGTGGTCGCCGCCGATCATGATCGGGAGCGAGCCCGAGGAGAAGACGTGGCTGACCGCGCGGCTGATCTGGTCGAAGCTCTTCTCGATATTCGCCGGGATGGTGAACACGTCGCCCGCATCGCAGAGCGTCATCTGCTCGCGCAGGTCGACGCCGATCTCGTAGTTGTAGGGCGTGTAGAGCGCGGAGATCTTGCGCACGCCCTGCGGCCCGAAGCGGGTGCCCGCGCGATAGGTGGTGCCGCCGTCGAAGGGGATGCCCAGCACGGTCGCGTCGTAATGCGAGACCTCCAGCACGTCTTCGGCATAGGGCGCTTTCAGGAAGGTGTTGATGCCCGCGTAATGGGGCAGCTCGCCGCGCGCGAAGGTCGGGATCGACTTGTCCTCGATGCTGTCCGCGCCGGTCAGACCCATGCGCAGCGCCCAGCGGCGTTCCTCATCCCAGCGGCCCTCGGGGAGTTCCGCCTCTTTGCGCATCGCCTTCCAGCCGGCGAGCTTGGTCAGGTCCGGGTGGTGCTGGCGGCGCTCGCGCAGGGCATGCGCCGCGATGGCCGCTTGCGGGTGGTGCGGGCGCGATCGCCCGCCTGGCAGGTCATGGAACATCTCTGTCTCCAATCTATCGAAGCCCCGGATCGGGGCAGGCTGTCTGGACCTTGGCGGCGGCCCGCGCGCGGGGCCCAGCGGCGCGCGCGGTGAAACTTTGATCTCAGTTCGGCGCGGGCGCGGGTTCGCTTGCGGCGGCCAGAGACGGGATCTTGTCGAGGATGTGCTGATACGGAATGCCGTGATCGCGGGCGTCGAAATCATAGGTGATCGTCGCACCGTAGCGTTCGGGATAATCCGGATCCCAGCGGGTCTTGTCGAACACGAGAACGCGGTCGCCCAGTTTGAAGCCCTCGCCCAGATCATGGGTCACCATGAAGACGGTCATGCTGGTCTCAGCGCGCAGCTGCGTCAGAAATTCGTGCATCGAAAGTCGCGTGCCCGGATCGAGCGCGCCGAAGGGCTCGTCGAGCAACAGGATGCGGGGCCGCGCGTGCAGCGCCTGCCCGATGGCGAGGCGTTGCTGCATCCCGCCCGAGAGGGTCGAGGGGTAGTTCTTCGCCACATGGGCCAGCCCGATCCGTTCGAGAACCTCATCGGCGCGCGCCCGGGCCTCGCGCAGCTTCGCGCCGCGAAACCAGCCCCAGCCTTTCGGGAAACTCTCGGCGGCGACGATGTTGTCGCGCACCGTCATATGCGGGAAGACCGAGTATTTCTGGAACACCACGCCGCGCTCGCGGCCCGGCTCGCGCGCGGGCGTGCCGCCATCGACGGTGATGCGCCCGCGCGTGGGCGTCTCGTCGGCCAGCAGAAGCCGCAGGAAGGTGGATTTGCCGCAGCCGGATGCGCCGACGATCGAGACGAACTCGCCCTCGGCCACGTCGAGATTGACGCGTTCGATGATCGGACGACCGTCGTATTCCTGAAAGACATCGCGGACGGTGACGAAGCTCATAGCCCACCTCCCAGCCACGGGAAGGCTTTGCGCGAGAGCGTCTTGAGCGCAAAGTCGATCAGGAAGGCGAGCAGCGTGATCCAGATGACGTAGGTCAGGATGATATCCATCGCGAGGTAACGCCGGACGAGGAAGATGCGGTAGCCAAGGCCGACCTCGGCCGCGACGGCTTCTGCGGCAATGAGGAAGAGCCACGCGGCGCCAAGCGACAGGCGGATGGCCGCGATCAGGCGCGGCAGGATTTGCGGCAGCACCACACGCAGCGCGATGACCCATGTGGAGGCCCCGAGCGTCTGCGCCTTCACGATCTCTTCGTGCGGAATGTCGAGCACCCGCTGCGAGAGGTCGCGGATCAGGAAGGGCGTGATGCCGATCACGATCAGCACGATTTTCGAGGTCTCGCCCAACCCGAACACGATGAAGAGGATCGGCAGCAGCGCCAGCGGCGGCACCATCGAGAGCACCGCGACGAAGCTGGACAATCCGCGCCGGACGTAAGGCAGCAACCCGATCCCCACCCCGACCGTCAGCGAGATCAGTGCCCCGATGCCGACACCGAAGGCCAGACGCCGCAGGCTCGCGAAGGTATCGGCCCAGAGGAGGATTTCGCCGGTACGCTTGTTCGGCTCGGTGAAGAGCCGCCCGGCGGTGTTCATGATGGTCTCGGGCGCGGGCAGAAGCTTGTCTTGCGGGTTCGCCGCGAGCCGGATTTCCGAGCCGATCCAATAGGCGATGAGCACCGCCACGAAGGGCAGCGCGGCCAGCAGGATGCCGGTGGGCCGGGTCGGATGTCGGTTGAGCAAACGCATGGGCGCTTTCGGCAATTGTCGGAAAAGGGCCCGGCCCGAAGGCCGGGCAAGTCAGATCAAAGCGCGCCGTCGGCCGCCATCTGCATGTAGGTCGTGTCGAAGCGCAGCTTCACATTGGCTTCGTCGCCCGTGACTTTGCCGTCAGGATATTCGACGCCCACGAAATCGGCCGAGGGTGCATCGACACCAAGGATGCCCTTGTCGAACAGGAAGTTCGCGACCGTGGTCATGGTCTCGGGCATCTCTGCGCTCGAAGCCTGCTCGACCGCCTTGGCCGGATCGTAGAACATCGCCGTCGCGGCGAGCTGCGCCTTGTAGCCTTCGAGATCGGTGCCGGCAGCCTCGGCCATCGCGGTCAGGGCCTCTTCGTCGCCTGCGGCCATCTTCGACATGACCTCATACCAGGCGCCGACCACGGCCTTGCCGAAATCGGGATTGTCCTTGAGCGTCTCGGTATTCACCACCATCAGATCGAGGATCTCGCCCGGGATCTGCGAGCTGTCGAAGAGCTTGTTCGCATCGGGGTTGGAATCGAGGATTTCCGACACCAGCGGGTTCCAAGTCACGACGGTCTCGACCTCGGGGGTCGCGAAGGCGGCGATCATGTCGGCGTCGGAGGTGTTCACCACGCCGGCCAGATCCTTCTCGGCCAGCCCGGCTTTATCGAGCGCGCGCGCCAGCAGGTAATGCGAGACCGACAGCTCGACGAGGTTCACCTTGGTGTCCTTCAGCTCCTCGATCGAGGTCGCTTTCTTCGAGATGATCGCGTCATTGCCGTCGGAATAGTCGCCGACGATCAGCGCGGTCGTGTCGACGCCGCCGCCCGACGGGATCGAGAGCGTGTCCATGTTCGTCGCCGAGACGCCATCGAAGCCGCCCGCGGTGTATTGGTTGATCGATTCCACGTAGTCGTTGATCTGAACGATATCGACGGTGATGCCGTATTTCTCGGCCCATTTGTCCATGATCCCCGAGCTGTCCAGATAGCCCCAGGGCATCCAGCCGGCATAGATCGACCATGCGAGTTTGAAATCGGTTTTCTGCTCGGCCATCGCGGGCGAGAGAGAGGCGGCGATAACGCCCAAGCTGAGGGCCGTGGCGGACAGGAATTTCGTTCTGGTCATGGTCTTCCCCGTTGGCATGCGTCCCGCCTTTCTATGGCGTAGAGGCCGACCCGCTGGCGGAACAAGAGATGAGGCGCGGGTCAAACCTGCGCAGTAATCTCCCGGGATTTTGGCCCGCCGTGTGCCCGCACGGAATTTGCCGCGTGGGTGGCACTTCTCGGACCAGACCTGCCTTGTCGGCAACGGAACCCTAAGCGCCCTGCGCCCTCATTCGGGCATGACCTTGGTGCGTTTCCAAAGGTGGAGAGGGGGCAAATGCCGCCCGGATTGCGACCCGCTTGGCATTTGGGCGCAAAAAACTCTCAAGTGATGGCTTTTTGGGCGATGCCCCAAGCATCTTTGATCGGTTGGTGCGCTTTTCGTGCGGCTTCGTGATTCCTCGCGAGGTGGTTGGGGCGGGGCGTGAGGCGCAACTTAACCGCCGGATCGGGCCTCCACCGGTGCGCCGTCTTCCAGCGTCTCGACCGGATAGAGTACGACCTTGTCGCCCTCGCTGAGGCCGTCCTGAAGCTCGGCATAGGTGCCATTGTCGGTCCCGATTTTCACGTTCACTTCCCGCGCGCGCCCGTCCTCGACCTTGAAGACGGCCCAGCCGGTGCCGCGCCGGAACAGGGCGCTCGACGGCACCCGCAGCGCGTCGGGGTTCTGCCATACCACGATCCGGGCGGTCACCTGAAAGCCGTGGCCCAGACCGGCCCGCTGCGCGGAATCGCCGGTGAAGGCGATGACCACGCCGACGCGTTGCTCCTCGACGCCCAAGGCGGACACCTTCGTCGTGCCCGACGGATCGATGCGGACCACCTTGCCCTCCAGCACATCCGGCCCGCCCCAATCGGTGATCTCCACCGGATCGCCGAGGCGCACGCGCACCGCATCGCGCGAGAGAAGATCGGCCACCACCTCGAGCCCCTCCGAGATGTCGCCGATCTCCATGATCGGGGAGCCCGCAGAGAGCACGGTCTCGTTCTCCTGCAGAATTTGCAGCACCGTTCCGGTCGCGGGGGCATAAAGCGGGATCGGCTCGACCCCGTCGCTGTTGTTCGCGGCGGCATCGTTCTGCAGCACGGATTTCGCCGAGGCCAGCGCCGCCTCGCGCATCGCGATGGCAGCTTTCGCCGCGGCTTCCTGCGCGGTGGCGTAATCGGCATTGATCTGATCGCGGTCCAGCTTGGACTGGCTGATCGTGCCCGAAAGCGCGAGCCGCTGCGACCGCGCGAGATCGCTATCGGCCTGTTCGCGCATCGCGACGGCGGCGCGGTAATCGCCCTCGGCGGCGCTCAGCGCGGCTTGAGCCTCGGCCAGCGCGGCCTCTGCCTGCGCCCGGCTGCGCGCATCCAGAACGGCGGGCAGGGCGGGGCGCATCCGGGCGACGACCGTCTCATTCGCGACGACATGATCGCCGACATGGATATCGAGCCGTTGCAGCCTGCCGCTGACCGGGGTCGAGACGGTGTAGCTTTCGCTCACGCGGGTCCGGCCATCATCCTCGATCACGAGCTTCATCGGGCCGCGCGTGACCTCGCCCATATCGACGGTCTGCGGCTGCGGCCAAAGCAGCGCAGCGATAGCGCCCGCCGCGATCAGGCCGATCAGGATGAGAATGAGCCATCTGGTCCGGGGTTTTGGTGTCACGGGTCAGTCCCTCGCCTTGAGCGCCGAAATCATGTTCAACCGATCCAGCGCGCGGCGCAACATCAGGATCGAGGCCAGTGTCGCCGAAACCACGACCAGCACCGCCGTCGCGATGCTGGGCAGATCGAAGCTGACGCTGACCCTGTAGAGTTCATTGGAGAAAACGCGTGCGATCAACTTGGCAAGTGTCCAGCCGAACCAGATGCCGACCGGGAGCGCGCAGGCGACCAGCAGGGTGATCTCCCCGGCCAGGATCAACGTCACCTCTCCGCGGGTGAAGCCAAGGACGCGCAGGCTCGCCAATTCATGCGCGCGTTCGGCAAAGGCGTTGCGCGCGGCGTTGTAGACGATGCCGAAGCTCAGCACGAAGGCGATCGCCCCGAAGACGAAACGCATCTGGCCCGCGCCCTCGTCGGCGATTTCCCGGAACGCCGCCAGGCTGTCGGATTTGATCGAGACGCCTGCGACTTTGGGCCGCTCGCGCAGCTCGTGCAGAAGCTCCGGCGACGGGGCGCCTTCGGTGCGGATCGAGACCGAGGTGATCCGGTCCGCCTCGCCCACGGCCCGGGTCAGCGAGTCGAGGCGCATATAGGCCGGAGCGCCCAGCAGGGTGTCGGAGATCGCCGCGACCGGCAGCGAGAGGGTCCGCTTGCGGCCTTCGGTGACTTCGGCGGTGAGGTTTTCGCCCGGCTGAAGTTTCAGCACATCCGCGAGCCCCCGCGAGATCACGACTCCTTGCGCGGGCAAGGCGATCGGCTCCAGATCGGGCCGCAGCGCGCGGTTGAGCTGCGCATCCTCGGACAGGCCGGTCAGTTCGCCGCGATGGGTGATGACGCCGTTGCGGAAGAGGACCGGCACATAGCGCGTCGGCTCGGCCTCCAGCACGCCGGGCAGGTGCGCAATCTCATGCGTCACATCGCGCGAGACGGGGTGGATAAAGCTCACCGTCGCGTCGGAGCGGTCGGCAAAGCCGAAGGTGACATCCATTGTGTGATCGAAGCCCGAATAGATCATCAGCATGGCCATGTTCAGCGCGAGGCCGGCGGCCACGCCCGCGACGGTGCCGAGGCTGCGCACCGGTTGCCGCGTGATCTGGCGCAGGATCATCCGCCCCGGCTGGTCGAAGACTTTCGTGACGGTCGCGAGGAAGCCGACGCGGCCATGGGTGAAATCGGGCGGGGCCGGGGGACGCATCGCCTCGGCGGGCGTCAGGCGGAACACCGTGCGCAGCGCAATCGCCGCACCGAGCGCGGCGGCGATCAGCGAGAAGGCGAGCCCCCCGGCGAAGGGACCGGGATGCATCGAGAAGACGAGATAGGGGAATTTGTAGAATTCCATGTAGAGCCCGGTGATCGAGCGCCCGAGCATCACGCCCAGTGCCGATCCGAGCAGCGCGCCGGCGAAGGCGATCATCAGTGCCATTTCGAGGTAGTGCCCGGCGATCTCCGCGCCGCTATGGCCGAAGGCTTTCATCAACCCGATCTCGCGCCGCTCGGCCTGCACGATCCGGGTGATCGTGACGTTGAGCAGGAAGGCCGCAACGGCGAGGAAGATCGGCGGCAGAAACACCCGCGACTGGCGCAGGCCTTTGAGTTCTTCCTCGATGAAGCGCGCCGAGGTCTGCTGGTCCTGCACATAGCCCGCGCCGCCGCCATAGGGCGCCATCAGCCGGTCGAGATCGGCCAGCACCGCCTTGCGCGGTCGCTCGCGCGTGGTGAGCGCCAGCACCTCGTTGAACGCGCCGTCGAGATCGAGCACGGCGGCAGCGGCCTTGCGCTCCATCCAGATCACGGCGAAGCGGCCATCGGTCGGGAAGAATTCGCCCGGTGCGGGCATGAACAGAAACTCCGGTGCGCGGGCGAAACCGACGACCTGCAGTTTTTGGTGGCGGCCTTCGACGGTGACGCCGAGCGTGTCGCCAAGCGCGATCCCGCGGGCGGCTGCGAATGTGTCGAGCAGCACGACCTCGTCGCTGCGCCCGGCGATGGGCTTGCGTCCCGCCGTCATCAGGATGCCGTTCAGCCCCGCCGGGCCGGGCAGCGACAGGATGCGCGCCTGCACCGGCTCGCCGCCGTCTGCATCGATCCGGCCGAAGCCGCTGATCCGGCCTTCCGCAGCCAGCACGCCGGGAATGGCGTTGACCTGTTCCATCATCGAGCTGGGCGCGCGGGTGAGCGGCTCGAAGACCTGCGCCAGCCGGTGCCGTTCGAAATAGGCGTCGCGGGTGACAGTGAGCGTATCGGTCAGCCCCGCCATCATCACCTGCACCATCACGCCCAGAGCGACGACCGCCGAGATCGCAAGCGCCTGCGCCCGGATGCGCCAGAGGTCGCGGAAGAGCTTGCGATGGAGGACGGTCAGGGCCATCGGCTCACCATTCGATCTCGGCAGGATCGGCGCGGGTCTCGTTGACGATCGTCTCGCGCAATTGGCCATCGGTGAAATGCAGCACGCGATGCGCCATCGCCGCCGTCGCCGCCGCATGGGTGACGATCAGCACGGTGGTGCCCAGTTCGCGATTCACATCGTTGAGTACCTGCAGCACGCGCCGCCCCGTCGTGCTGTCGAGCGCGCCGGTCGGCTCGTCGCAAAACAGCACCGCCGGACGCTTCGCGATGGCGCGCGCGATGGCGACGCGCTGCTGCTCGCCGCCCGACATCTGCGCCGGGAAATGGTCGAGCCGTTCCTCCAGCCCCACCAGCCGCAGCGCCTCGCCCGCATCCATCGGGTCATGCGAAATCTCGGTCACCAGATCGACATTCTCGCGCGCGGTGAGGCTGGGCATCAGGTTGTAGAACTGGAAGACGAAGCCGACATGGCTGCGCCGATATTGCGTCAGCGCCCGGTCGGACATTTCGGTCAGGTTCTGATCGCCGAACCACGCCTGACCCGAGCTTGGCCTGTCGAGCCCGCCGATGATGTTGAGGAAGGTGGATTTGCCGCTACCCGAGGGGCCCAGCAGCACGACGACCTCGCTGCGCGGAATTTCGAGCGTCACGTCTCGGAGCGCGTGAACCGCGGCAGGACCCTCGCCATAGGTCTTCGACAATGCTTCGGTGCGAAAGGCAGGCTGCACGCTCGGCCTCTTGAGATAGATCGGGCAGAGCGCCCAACCCGGATCAGATCACAGCTTCTTCAGGCAGTCAAAATTTGTCGGCTCTGGCGGGGAGTTGAGCGCTTCAGCGTGGCCCCGCCGCATCGAGGCGCAGGGGCGCGTTACGTGCTGAGGCTGTGGAAGAAGAGGTCGATCTCGAGCGCCAGTCCGAACTCGAATTCGGTCAGTTCGGGATGGGTCCATTCGTGCTGTTCGAGTTGGTCGAGGAAGTCGCGCCGTTTGCGCTCGTCGCTCGCGTCCAGCGACAGGGTCTCGGCGGCGCGCAGCAGGTCGATCCGCTTATGGACCTCGCGCATGGCGGAGAAGGCTTCCATCATCACCGGCATCAGGCGCGGCTCGCTCTGCCAGGTTTGCCCGCCGAAGACCTCTTGCACGACACGATTGCCCGAGCCGAGGCAATCATAGGCGACGCAGCCCGCCATGCCTTCCTGCGTCAGCTTGTCGTGGATCGAGCAATCGTGCCCACAGAGGTGCCGACAGGGCTCGCCGGGGTTCTTGCTGAAGGCGAAATCCTTGCCCTTGTCGAAGGCCAGCACCAGGCAGCACAGGGCTGCGCATTGGGAACAGTCGGTCTTGAGACGATCGGTCTGGGACATTCTGGCCTTCGCTTAACGGGACTTCGCATGGGAAGTCGTCGGGCCGTGATATCCCGCAAAACGGCTCTCGAATGCAAGGGCTGCGCGGGACGCGCGCGCCGATGACCCCGGCAGCGGAGGAGGCCTCGCTGCCGGGGTCATTCCAGCTCAAAGGGCGTCGATCGCCTTTGCCAGCATGTCGCGCACTTCGCCCGCGACCGATTTCAGCTGCGGATTGTCGATCGCCGTCATCGAGGCCTCCGGATCGATCGCGCAGACGAGGATGTCCGAACCATCCTGCCGCAGAATGACGTTGCAGGGCAGCATCGCGCCGACATTCGGCTCCAGCTGGATCGCCTGATGCGCCATCTTCGGATTGCAGGCGCCGAGGATCAGGTAGCCGGGCATGTCCGCGTCCAGCTTCTTCTTCATCGTGCCCTGCACGTCGATCTCGGTGAGCACGCCGAAGCCCTGTTCCTTGAGGGCTTCGCGGGTCCGGGTGTCGGCCTCTTCCAGCGTGGTATCGGTGAGGCGTTTATCG
Organism: Thioclava sediminum; assembly: GCF_002020355.1. GTDB lineage: Bacteria > Pseudomonadota > Alphaproteobacteria > Rhodobacterales > Rhodobacteraceae > Thioclava > Thioclava sediminum. The sequence goes on along the minus strand of NZ_MPZV01000004.1, from coordinate 16,205 downwards.
ATGGTGTAGCTCATGGTGTTGGCTCCTTGAGTTGAAAGCGGTTTACGTTTCGACCGGGTAGTCCTGCGCGGACCATGCGCCGAAGCTGCCCGGCACGGCGGAGACGTTCTTGAACCCGGCACGGTGCAGCAGGCTTGCAGCCACGCTGGCACGGTAGCCGCCCTGACAATAGACCGCATAATCGGTCGAACGGTCGAGTTGGTCCATCTCGTCTTCCAGCGTGCCGAGGAAATGGTGGATGGCGCCGGGGATATGGCCGCCGTCCCATTCCTCGTCCTTGCGCACGTCGAGCGGGGTCAGATCGCTGCCCTTCAGCTCCTGCACGGGGACCTGCGGGATATGTGCAAGCGGTCGCCCGGAGGTGCGCCACGCGGCGATGCCGCCGTTCAGGTGGCCTGCGAATTTCGTGAAACCCACGCGCCAGAGACGCAGCACGGCCTCGTCGATGTCGGCAGCTTTTTCGCTCACAAGCGCGATGGGCTTGTCGGGATCGAGCGTCCAGCCCGCCCAGACCGACAGGATCGGCTGCAGCCCGATGTTGATCGAGCCCTCGATAAAGCCGCCGCCGAAGGCGAGCATGTCGCGGATATCGACCAGTTGCACATCGTCTTTCGCGATGAGCGCCTCGAACTCCTCCGGCGTCTTGCCGATGCAGCGCGGCAATCCGTGCATCACCTCGGGGCCCGCCGCGTTCACCTTCTTGAGGCGCGGGTAATGCGTCGGCACCGGCGGGGCGTCCTTCGTCATCTCCTCCTTGAAGGCCTCCAGATCGGTGATCTGGACGTATTTGTTATGGGCTTTCTCATAGGCGATGCTGGTGGACATCCGGTCGCCGATATTCGGCCCGCAGGCCGAGCCCGCGCCGTGGCAGGGATAGACGAGCACGCCCTCGGGCAGTTGCATGTAGAATTCCTGCGTGGTGCGGAAGAGCGCCTCGGTCAGCTCCTCGGTCTTGTCGTCGCCCAGAAGGTCGGGCCGGCCGACCGAATCCACGAAGAAGGAATCCCCGCTCAGCACGCCCCACGGGTCGTCATTCTCCTTCTCGTAGAGCAGGAAGGAGACGTGTTCGGGCGTGTGCCCCGGCGTGTGCCGCGTCTCGAGCGTGAGCTGGCCGAAGGTGAATTTGTCGCCATCGCGGATGCCCTCATGCGCGAAGTCATATTCGGCGCCGCCTTCGACGCTGACGCAAAGCTTGGGCGTGCCATCCAGCCGGTCCACCAATTCGCGCGCGCCCGACAGGAAGTCGGCGTGGATATGGGTCTCGAACACATGGGTGATCGTCAGGCCGAGCGCCTTGGCGCGCTCGATATAGATATCGCAATCCGGGCGGGGATCGACGACGGCGGCGGTGCCGCTGCCGGTGTCGCCCAACAGGTAGGAGCACTGGGCGATCCCTTCCGCAAGGATCTGTTCAAAACGCATGGTCATGTCATTTGCCTCCGAATTTCCGTCCGTTCGGGATTGCCGGAGAAATGCGCCGCGATCGATTCATGTTCCAAAACTTGAATATGTAGGCAGGACATCGCTCATAAACGATGCGTGAGGATGATGCGCGTTTCAGGTGTTCAGGGGCGGCGCGTCCCGGGAACGCCAGCGCGGGCGTCTGGAAGGATTAGCGTCACACGCAGCCCGGTCTCGGCATTCGCGATGCTCAGCGTACCGCCGACGGCCTGCGCGATCTCGGCACTGATCGACAGTCCCAAACCATGACCGCTTTCATCGGCGCGCGCGCCGCGTTTCTGAAGATGCTCGATGCGGTCCGCCGAGATGCCCGGGCCATCGTCCTGCACGTCGATGGCGATCATTTCCGCCCGTCGGCTTGCGCGGATCGTGACCTGCGACGTGGCATGGCGGCTGGCATTCTCGATCAACGCCCCGAGCGCTTCGGCAAGATCACTGGCGTCGAGCGTCACCTGCAGATCCTCGGGCACGGCGATATCCCACTCCACCGCGCTGCCCGTGGGGGTGCGCCGGATCACCGAGACAATCTGCTGCACGACAGGGGCCACCGTGGCTTTGTCTTTCACCACGCGCCCCGCGAGGCGCGACCGGGTCAATTCGCGGTCGACATGGCGGCGCATCGCTTCGGCAATTTCCTCGATGGCGGCGGCAGGCTCGGTCTGGCCGGTCTGGCGCAGCCGGTCGGCCTCGCCCATCAGCGCCTGCAGCGGCGTTTTGAACCCGTGCGCGAGATCGGCGGCGCGGTGGCGCGCGCGGTCCAGCTCGGCCTCGCGGGCGTCGATCAGCGCGTCGACCTCATTCGCGAGGGGCTGCACCTCTTTCGGGAAATCGCTGCCGAGCCGGCGCTGTTCGCCCGAGCGCACGGCGAGCACGCGGCGGCCCACTTCCGAAAGGGGCCGCAGGCCAAAGAAAAGTTGAACCCATCCGGCAACGATCAGAGCGGCTGCGAGGATAGCGTTATAGGGCAGCAGTTCCTTGAGAAAATCGTTGCGCGCCTGATCCAGATCGACCGTCGTCAGCGCGACCGCCGCGCGCACTTGGCTCCCGCCCAGCGAGGGTGGCAGGGTCACGCTGCGCTCTAGCGTCAGAAGGGTGTCGCCTGTCTGGTCGGGAAGACGATGCACGTGGATATGTCCGTCGGGCAGCTCATCGGGCGGTAGCGGCAGCGCGTAATCCCAAAGCGAGCGCGACCGCAGCAGCGTGTCGCCGAGGTCGATCTGCCAATAAAGCCCGCTGAGAGGTTGATCGAACCGCGGATCGGCGGGCGGCGTCTGCAGCGCCAGCCTCCCGTCGGCATCGCGTCCGAGCGCTGCCACGACCTGATCGAGTTGCACCGACAGTTCGGCCTCGGCCCGGCGCTGAACATGGGCGGCAAACAGCGCCGTAAGCGCGGCGGAGGCAATCGCCAGCGCCAGCACCACCGCGAGCGCGCCGCCAAGCGCGAGCCGGAGGCGCAGCGACAACCGCATCACGCGCCGCCGCCTTCGAGGAAATAGCCAAAGCCGCGCCGCGTGCCGATCACGCCGGGGCCCAGCTTACGGCGCAGCCGCGCCACGAGCGCCTCCAGCGCATTGGCCTCGCGCGAGTCGTCATCGCCATAGAGATGTTCGAGCAGTTCCGTCGGCGGCACGACGCGGTCGCGATGCAGCATCAGGTAGGAGAGCAGCCGGAATTCCAGCGCCGTCGCCGCGATGGGCACACCGCGGATAGATACGCTCATCCGGTTCGCGTCGAGCGTCAACTCGCCCACGCTCTGGTTCGACGAGGCCCGCCCGGCGGAGCGCCGGATCAGGGCACGCGCCCGGGCGACCAGTTCCTCCATTCGGAACGGTTTGGGCAGGTAGTCATCCGCGCCCGCGTCGATTCCCTCGACCCGCTCGGTCCAGGCGCCGCGCGCGGTCAGCACCAGCACCGGCATCTCGCGATCATTGGCGCGCCATTTCTTGAGGATGCTCAGCCCGTCCATCTTCGGCAGGCCCAGATCGAGAATGACGAGGTCGTAATCTTCGGTATCGCCCAGAAACCACGCATCAAGCCCGTCCGCGCAGGTCTCGACGAGAAATCCCGCCGCCTCGAGCGCAGCCTTGAGATCCGCCGCGATCCTCTGGTCGTCCTCGACCGCCAATACGCGCATTACTTGTCCCCGTCGCGCTCGCTGTCTTCGGGACTACCAATCGGCAAACCGGTCGCCGCGTCAACCTCAAGCTCGATGATCCGGCCTTCCGGGGTGATCAGCTTGAGCTCGTAGATATAGTGACCGTCATCCGATTCGAGATCCAGCTTGATGACGCGGCCGCCGAAACGGTTGCGCACGCCGCCGAGGATTTTCGACAGCGGAAGGATCTCTTCACGCTCGACCGCGCTGCGCGCCCGGTCGTGATCCGAGCCGCCTCGGCCCGAGCCGCCTCCGCCGCCCGCGCGATCGGCGAGGGCGGGCGTGGCCGTGGCCAGCGAAAGAAGGAGGAGGGTCGTGAGCGTTTTCATGCGGCTTTCCTAGCGCAAACAAGCTGACAGAACGCTGACAAAGCCCGTCAGTACGGCGTCAGAGTGATTCTGCCAATGTCGTCTCATCCGGGCAACTCGCCCCTATCCGATCACAGGAGTTAAAGATGAAACGCACTCTTCTCTTCACCGCCGCCCTCGGTGCCGCTGTCGGCGCATTCAGCCTCGGTGCCGCACAGGCGCAGGGTCCTGGTGGCAATGGGAATGGTGGCGGCGGGCAGTCGGGCGGTCAGGTCATGCTGCCGCAGAAGAATGCCACGCAGACCAAGTCCCAGAACCGCGAGACCTACGAATACCGGAACGAATATCGCAACTCGTATCGCAATGGCGAGTCCGAGGGCGAATATGGCATGCCGTCGAACTACCGCGAGGAAGTTCGCAACATGAATCAGGCGCGCGAGCAGTGGAAGAAGATGGACGAGGTCGCCAGCGACCTGCGTGCCGAGGGCTACCAGATCAGCAAGATGGAGATGGAGCGCTACAGCTACGAAGCCAAGGTCCGCGATCGCGACGGTCGTCGGCTTGAGTTGAAGCTCGACCCGGTGTCGGGCGAGATCATCGGCTCCGAGCTGGACTGATGAGCAAAGGAGAGGCCAGTCGGGTCTGAGGCCCTTTCGTCCGCTTCGGATACTGAGGGCTGGTGGCGGGATTCGCCACCGCCCACCTGACACTCGAGTTGAGTGTCCTACATTTGGGAGGCGTGCACCTCGCGGGCCACTCCCATCACGAACACCTCGCGAGAGCCATGGTCACCGGCCGCAAACACGCCTGACCTGAGCCGCGGGGTATCGAGCGAGCTTTGTTGTGCCGTCCCCACACCCCTCACAAAGCTCGCTCGATTATTCTCCAAAGCTCCGAAACGGTGAATATTCGAGCGCCGCTGTCTGATGGTCGGTCGCTCGGGCCTGCCCGCACCTTGGACATGGACGCAGTTGCGGGGCCCCTCCGGTTGACCCGGACTGGACTTTTGTGTCAGGCACGCGACCTTTCATGAGGACCCTCGGCGCACGTGCCGGGCCCAGCCGAAGGAAGGACATATGGCACTTACCCTGCGCCGCAACCGCGACCGCGATCTGGCACCCTTGGCAGCAATGCTGTCGGACGCCGAAATCCCGTTGCTCAATCCCAATGCGAAAGTCCCTTTCGACGAGATGGAATGGCATCAGAAGTGGCTCGGAGACCGCGAAGATGTCTCCTTCTACCTGCAGGATGCCGCGGGGCGAGATGTGGGTTTCTTCGCGCTGCGTGAGGGTGTCGGGCCGGAAGTGCGGCACCTGACCTATGTCTATCTCGTCGAAGAGGCACGCGGAGGCGCCGCTGCGGAGCTGACGAGCCATGTGGAGCAGGCGGCGCGCGACCTCGGGGCGCTGACCCTGACCTTGAAGGTGGAAGTCGACAACGCGCCAGCCCACAACGCCTATCTCTCGGCTGGCTATGAGGAGCTGTCGCGGCGGCAGGGCATGGCCACGATGCGGCTGGATCTGGAGGAGCGGCCCACCGAGTGAGCGGGCCCTCCGGTCGCAGTTTTGGGCCGCGGTCGTGAAGGTCGCCTTCGTCTCCCGCGATGCACCCTGCGGCTTCGGCAATTGCCGTCGCTCTCTGCGAGGGCGTTCGCGTGCCGCGAAATTCGTGCTATTCGGAGCGCTACCTGACCGCCCCGAGGGTTTTCCGAAATGGACAAGCTTTCCGTCATGCAAGCCTTCCGCCGCATTGTCGAGCGCGGCAGTTTCGCGCGCGCGGCGGAGGATCTCGGGGTGTCGCCCGCGCTTTTGAGCCGCGAGATCAAGCTGCTGGAAGAAAGCCTCGGGAGCTCGCTGCTGACACGCACGACGCGCTCGATGTCTCTGACCGATGCCGGGCGTGTCTACTACGACGAGGCGAGCGGCATCCTCGACGCGGTGACCTCGGTCGAGACGCGTATCCGCGACGGGGCCGGGGCTGTGCGCGGGCATCTGAAAGTGAACGCCTCGAGCTCTTTCGGGCAGACGGTGATCTCCCCGATCCTGCCGGAGTTTCTGGAGGCGCATCCCGATCTGCGGCTGTCGCTCTCGCTCGATGACCGAGTGGTCGACATGGTGGAGGGCGGGTTCGATGTCTCGATCCGCATCCGACCGGCGATGCCGGACTCGGCTCTGGTCGCGCGCAAGATCGGCACCATGCGTCAGCGCATCTTCGCTTCGCCTGCCTATCTCGCGCAGGCCGGCAGTCCCGAGCGACCGGAGGATATCGCGGGGCATAGGGTCATCGGCTTCCTGCTGGCCGACCATCTGACGAAATGGGCGCTGCACGGGCCGTCCGGGGCCACCACGCTAGATCTCGATCCCGCCATTCGCGTGGGCAACAGTCTCGTGCTGCGCGATCTGCTGATCGCGGGACAAGGCATCGGCACCTTGCCGGATTTCGTCTCGAACGATCCCGAGGCGCGCGGCGATCTGGTGCGCGTCCTGCCCGAGTGGGAACTGCCCGCACCGGAGATTTTCGCCGTGACGGCCTCGCGGCTGGGCATGGATGCGAAAGTGACGGCGTTTCTCGATCACCTGCGGGCGGCGATGGCGCCCTGACATTCTTCAACCGGCGTAAAGAGTGATTTGCGCCTCGGCCGCTTATTCCGACGCGGCTGATCCGCGATCTTCTCGGGCAATGAAACCCATGCCCTGAGAGGATCCAATGACCCGCGTTCTCGTTCTCTATTATTCCAGCTACGGCCATGTCCGTGCGCTCGCCCAAGCCGAGGCGGAGGGCGCACGCAGCGTGCCTGGCACGCATGTCGATCTGCGCCGCGTTCCCGAAACCCTGCCTGACGATATCCGGCAGAAGGCTGGCTTCGCCGCCGACGACACACCCGTTGCGACCCCCGCCGATCTCGAAGCCTATGATGCGATCATCTTCGGCACGCCCACGCTGTTCGGGATGATGGCCGGTCAGGTGAAGTCCTTCCTCGATCAGGCGGGCGGGCTCTGGGCGCGCAATGCGCTGGTCGGCAAGGTCGCCGCCGTGTTCACCTCCACCGGATCGCAGCATGGCGGGCACGAGGCGACGCTGCTTTCCACGCAGATTCCGCTGCAGCATTTCGGGATGCTCATCGCCGGGATGCCCTACACTTTTGCTGATCAGACGCGGGCCGACGGTATCGTCGGCGGTGCGCCCTACGGCGCCGGCACGATCGCCGGGGCGGACGGATCACGGACACCGACCGAAACCGATCTCGCGGGTGCACGGTTTCAGGGCGCCCATGTCGCGCGCATCGCGGCGCGGCTGGCAGGGGCCGCTCTGAACGAGGAGGCCGCGTGATGCCCAAGCTCACCATCGATTTCTTTCACGACGTGGTCTGCTGCTGGTGTTTCAACATCTCGTCGCGGATGCGCAGCCTCGCCGCCGAGTTCGATCTCGACATCCGGCATCGCACATTCGTCCTGCAGGCAGACCGCGCCGAAATGGCTGCGCGCTGGGGCTCCCCCGAAGCCGCCCGTGAGACCATCCTCGGGCATTGGGCGGTCTGTAGAGAGGTCAGCGACCGACCGGAGCTTGTCGATATCGCGGCCATGCGGGCCGCTGATTTCGACTATCCGCACGGGATGACCGCCGCGCTCGGATGCAAGGCCGCGGAGGCGCTGGGCGGGCAGGGCGCCCATTGGGAGATGTTCGACCGGCTGCAGCGCGCGCATCTCACCGAGGCCCGCAACATCGCCGATCCGGTCATCGTGCGCGACGTCGCGCGAAGCCTCGGGTTCGAGGCGGCGGCCTTCGCAGAGGCGTTCGACGATCCGGCCACCACCGAAGCCGTCGAAGCCGATCGGCAACGCGCCCGCGCGCTTCAGGTCCGCTCCATTCCCGCGCTGATCGTCCGGGAAACCGGTGCGCGGCTCGTGAACGGGACGCGTGAAGACCTCGCGGCACAGCTGCGCAGCTCGCTGAAACTCGTCGCCTGAGGAGTGCCCCTGATGAAGATCCGTTTGTTGTTCCGTGGTCTCCGGCATCGGCGCTTCCATCCGCGACGCGTGCCGCGCGATCTCTCGCCCTATCTGATGCGCGATATCGGGCTCGAGCCCTGGCCCGAGCGTCCCTGTCTCTCGCCGCGCCACTTTCTGTGAACGACCCGACCGAAGGTGCCAAAATGACCTATCCATCTCCGACCCTCTACATGCTGTGCGGCAAGATCGCCTCTGGCAAATCCAGTCTGGCGGCACGCTTGGCGCGTGCGCCCGGAACGGTACTCATCGCCGAGGACGAGTGGCTCCATGTGCTTTTCGCCGATGCGTTGCGGTCACCGTCCGATTACGTCGACTATTCTTCGAGGCTCCGGCGGGTCGTCGCGTCGCATGTGGTGAAACTGCTGAATGCGGGGCTTTCGGTGGTCCTCGATTTCCCGGCGAATACCGTCACGCAGCGGGACTGGTTGCGCGGTATCCTCGACCAGACCGATGCGGCGCATCAGCTTTATGTGCTCGACGTGTCCGATGCTATGTGCCTGGCGCGGATGCAGGCGCGCAATCATCGCGGGGATCACCCGTTCGAGATCTCCGAAGCCCAGTTTCGTCAGTTCACCCGCCATTTCGTCGAACCCACGCCTGAGGAGGGTTTCCATGAGGTGAGGCATTCAGAAGGGCCCTAACGCGGCGCACCGATACCGCCCCGAGGCCCCGTCTTCTCTCTCTCTCTCTCTCTCTCGCGCGCTTCTCCCTGAATACGAGTCACCCAATGTCACGCACCACCGATATTCTTCTTACGGCGCTCGCCCCGGCTATCTGGGGGAGCACCTATCTCGTCACCACCGAGGCGCTGCCCGCTGGCTACCCCATTACGCTTGCGGCGCTGCGCGCCTTGCCTGCGGGGGGGTTGATGCTCGCACTCACGCGATCGCTGCCGCCGCGTGCATGGCTTGGCCGCACGTTCCTCCTCGGCAGCCTGAACTTCGCCCTGTTCTGGAGCCTTCTCTTCGTGGCGGCATATCGTCTGCCCGGCGGGGTCGCGGCGACGCTCGGCTCGCTGCAGGCGATGATGGTTATCCTCATGGCGCGCGGCTGGCTTGGCACGCCGGTGCGCGCCGGGGCGGTTGCCGCTGCGGCGACGGGTGTGCTGGGCGTCGCGCTTCTTCTGCTGGGGCCAGAGGCCGCGCTCGATCCCGTGGGTGTGATCGCGGGTATTGGCGGGGCCGCGTCGATGGCGGCGGGCACCGTGCTGAGCCGCAAATGGCAGCTGCCTGTCTCGGCGCTGAGTTTCACCGGCTGGCAACTGACAGCAGGTGGGCTGATCCTGCTGCCGCTGGCTTTGATCGTCGAGCCGTCGCTGCCGCCGCTGACCGCGCTGAACCTGTCAGGTCTGATCTGGCTTGGCCTGATCGGGGCGGGCGCGACCTATGCGATCTGGTTCCGGGGCATTGCCCGTCTCGAGCCCGGCGCGGTTTCGATGCTGGGGATGATGAGCCCGGTCACGGCGGTCACCCTTGGCTGGCTCTGGCTGGGGCAGGGCCTGTCGTTGCTCCAGATGAGCGGCGCAGCTATCGTTCTGATCTCGGTCTGGGCCGGGCAGCGCGCGAACCGTCCGCAGGTTGCCAATAGCTTCCGCCCGTCGCACGTGGCGCAATCGAGAGCGGCGTGAGCGTCAATCAACGGAGGAGCTTCCTCGTGGCCCAGCTTTCCCTGACGGACGACCTGATCCGAAAGTCGCGCCTCGCCGGGCTGCTATATCTCATCATCATCGTCATGGGGCTCGGCGCGGAGCTTGGGCTGCGCGCTCCGCTGATCGACCTTTCAGATGCCGCAGGCACGGCCGCAGCGATACTGGCGGCGCCGGGCCAGTTCCGGCTGGCGATCATCGCCGATCTGGTCATGGCGCTGAGCGATGCGGGGCTTGCCGTCTTGCTCTATCTGATTTTTCGCAGCGTCGCTCCGGGTCTTGCTCTATCTGCGATGGTATTTCGGCTGGTTCAGGCCGTCCTCATCGCGGCAAATCTGATGGCCTTGCAGACGGCCTGGCTGCTTCTGTCAAACGCCCATGATGTGGCCGACGCTCAGTCGCTGGCGCTGATCTTTCTCGAGCTGCATGGCCATGGCTACGATCTCGGGCTGGTCTTCTTCGGTGTGAACAGCCTGATGATGGGCGTTCTGGTCTGGCGCTCGGGCCTCTTCGCGAAAGCCTTCGGGGTGGGGCTCGCGCTGGCCGGTCTGGTCTATCTGATTGGCAGCGGAATACGGTTTCTCGCCCCCGACCTCTCGGCGGCTTTCGCTCCGGCATACGGGGTGACGATCCTCGCAGAGACTGCGTTCTGCCTCAGGCTACTTTTTCCGCCGCGCCGACACGGGCGGAGCGTGAGCTGACCAAGGTCCGTTCTCGCGACTGCCGGCGAAGCGGCCCGGAACCGATCCGGGCCACTTCGGCGATGCATCATCAGGACCAGGGGGTCACGAGGTATTTCTCTCCGGTCTTCATCTTCCGGTAATCGGTCACGGCTTCCTTTGTCAGCATCTCGTCGAGATTGACGTGCGTCTTGTAATGGCTGGCGAAGGTGGTGGTGAGATTGTCGCGCACGCGCTTGCGCATGCGGCCGACGGTTTCTTGCCCCGCCGCTTGCAGGAACGGGAACAGCAGCCAGCCCGACAGCGTCCAGCCGAAGCCATAGCTCGGGGAAAGCGTCGTCGGACCGGTGTCGAGCCGACCGTAGATGAACATCCGCTTGGGCTGGTTCGAGCCGTAGCGCGAGTATTCCGTCATCCGGCTCACCGCGACCTGCTCCATCGCCTTGAAGGCGTTGTCGACCGCGTGGCCGCCGCCGATCGGGTCGAAGCCGTAGAACGCGCCGGTGTCGTCGATCGCGGCGCTGAGTTTCTGCATGAAGTCATCCTGCGACGAGTTCACGACATGGGTCGATCCGATCTTCTCGAGCAGATCGACCTGATCGTCCTTGCGCACGATATTGACCAGTCCGAGCCCGTCCTCCTGACAGATGCGGGTCAGCATCTGGCCGAGGTTCGACGCCCCGACCGTGTGCAGGATCGCGTCCTGCTTATCCATCTTGGCGTTCTCGGCGAACCCCAGCGCGGTCATCGGATTGACGAAGGCGCTCGCGCCCTCCTCGGAGGAGTGATCGCCCAGCGGCAGGCACATCTGCGCATCGGCGATGCAATATTGGCTGTAGGCGTTGCCCGGCACGCAGGACACGCGTTGTCCCATCAGCGCCTTGGCCGCGTCGCTGTCACCGGTCGCGACAACGGTGCCTGCACCTTCGTTCCCGGCGGGCAGCTTGAGGCCGTGCCGTGCTTTCGAACCCGCGTTGAACGGCTCGGGCATCTTGGCCACGAATTTGCCGGGGGAATATTCCGCGTTCTCCATATCCGCCGCGCCGACGAGGATGGCGAGGTCCGACGGATTGATCGGGGCCGCCTCCATCTTCACGAGGACCTGATTGCCGGTCGGATCGGGGAAGTCCACGTCCTCGATCGCGACGGTGAGCGTACCGTCTGCCTCCAGCGTCGTGAACAGTTGCTTGCCAGTGGTCGCCATGTCGATCTCCAGATTTGAATGTCGTCGGGAAAAGGTTGGTTCACGCCCAGGGGTTTCCGAGGGCGCGCTTGCTTTGCCAGATAGAGCGCCCTGCGTCCGAGGCGACCGCAAAGCGTGCAGCGAAAAGGCGCGCGGCTACGTTCCGCTGCGTCTTTTCCGGGGTCTTCAAATGCTTGGCCCCGGGTGAGAGCGACAAGGCCGGGCTTGAGACAAGTTTTCGTGGTCAGCGGTGACCGTTTCGCGGGCCGAAAGACGCCGCGTTACTGTCGCGGGCGCTGGAACCCCTGACTGCGGTGCAAGTTTCCCTGGTGAAATCGAAGGAGTTCTCATGTCCACGATCACCACCACCAACCCTGCGACGGGCGAGACGATCCAGACCTATCCGCTGATGTCCGAGCAGGAGGCCGTCGAGAAACTCGAGGCCGCGCAGTCCGCTTTTCTGGAGTGGCGCAAGCTGTCCCATTCCGAACGCGCGCCCTACCTGACCAAGATCGCCGCGAAGCTCCGCGAGAATGCGGAGGAGCTGGCCGCGCTGATGACGCGCGAGACCGGCAAGCTTCTGAAGGACGGCAAGGCCGAGGTCGAGATCTGCGCCGCGATCTTTGAATATACCGCGAAGACCGGGCCCGACGCGCTCGCCGACGAGGAACGCACCCACGGCGCTAACGGATCGCGTGGTGTCGTCACCTTTCAGCCGATCGGCGTGATCTACTCGATCCAGCCGTGGAACTTCCCGCTCTATCAGCCGGTGCGCGTATTGGCGGCGAACCTGATGGCGGGCAACGCCTGCGTGCTCAAACATGCGAGCATCTGCACCGGCTCCGGGCTGCGCCTGCGCGAGCTATGCATCGAGGCCGGGCTGCCGGAGGATCTGTTCCAGGTCATCCTGATCGACCACGAGACCAGCGACAATCTGATCGAGCATCCGCTGGTGCGCGGTGTGACCCTGACCGGCAGCGACGGCGCGGGTCGGCATGTGGGTAGCGTGGCGTCGAAGGCGCTGAAGAAGACCGTGTTGGAGCTGGGATCGAACGACGCTTATCTCGTGCTGGAAGATGCCGATATCGAAACGGCGGTGAAATTTTCGCTGATGGGGCGGCTGTATAACAACGGCGAGACTTGCGTGTCGGCGAAGCGCTTTGTCGTGGCGGACAAGGTCTATGACACCTTCGTCGAGGCCTTCGTCGAGCAGATGAAGGCGGTGAAGATGGGCGATCCCACGAAAGACGACACCCAGCTTGGTCCGCTGTCCAGCGAGGATCAGTTCGAAACCGTGAAGGAGCAGGTGGAGCAGAGCCTCGCCAAGGGTGCAAAGGCTCTTTGCGGTGGCGAGGCCCCGGGCGGCACCGGCGCCTATTACCCCGCGACGGTGCTGGTCGACGTGGTCCCCGGCATGCCCGCCTATGATGACGAAATCTTCGGTCCCGTCGCTGCGGTGATCCGCGCCAAGGATGACGAGGATGCGATGCGCATCGCCAATGATAGCCGCTATGGCCTTGGCGGCGGGATCTTCAGCAAGGATGAAGACCGCGCCCTCAAACTCGCCCGCGATCACTTCGACACCGGGATGGTCCGGATCAACTCCTTCGGGACCGCCGATCCGAACATGCCCTTCGGCGGGGTGAAGGATTCCGGTTACGGGCGAGAGCATGGCGGCTTCGGCATGAAGGAATTCGTCAACGCCAAGGCGGTGTTCCTGCCATGATCACGCTTCACGCTCTGCACTATTCCCGCGCGACCCGGGTGCTGTGGCTGCTCGCCGATCTTGGCGAGCCTTGCCACCGGGTCGATTATCAGCGCACCGAGAATTTTCGCGCGCCGGAGGCCCTGTCCCGGGTTCACCCCTTGGGCAAGTCTCCGGTGATCGAGGACGGCAATCGGATACTCGCGGAGTCCGCGACGATCCTTCGCTACCTCGTCGCGAAATACGGCGACGAGACCCACACACCGCCGCGGGGCACTCCGGAATTCTGGCAGCACGAGGAGCTCCTCGATTACGTCGAGAGCTCCTTCGCCGAGGTCGTGCTGCAAGCGATTTTGCCAGCCTTTCGCGACAAGCCGGTCCCCGCTCAGGCGCAGGCGGCGCTTGATGCCCATCTCAATTTCATCGCACGGGCGATCGGTACGGGGCCTCTGCTGTTCGGCGACAAGGCGATGCTGGCCGATATCCAGATGTCCTATGTCATTGCCTTGTTGGCGCGGTTCGACCTGCTCGCGGATCATCCGAAGGTCGCGGCCTATTGGGCGGCGCTGCGAGCGCAGCCGGGATACATCGCGGCGACGGAAGCCGCCGGCCCGATGGCGCCTCCCGGGTGAGAGCCGTCGCGGATTTCGCTGCGGTGACTCGGGCTTGAAAGGCCGGATCGATCTGGTCAACCCGCCGGCCCGAGCGCCCGCGGAATGCCCGCTTGCAGACCCTGACATTCTCGTAGAGGTCTTCTTTACCGCATCCATCGGGTTGCGGTGACGACTGGCGGAGCAGGAGACAGCTATGCAGCAATTGACAGCCTTTGGACCGGATTTCCCCTTTTCCTACGAGGACTGGATCAGTCATCCCGCGGGTCTCGGCACGGTTCCGAAGAATGTACTTGGCGCGCCGGTCGCCATCATCGGTGCCGGAGCGGCCGGGGTAATCGCGGCCTACGAATTGATGAAGCTGGGACTGCGACCGGTGGTTTACGAGTCCTCTCAGTTCGGCGGGCGGTTGCGCTCGCAGAGCTTCGAAGGAACGGATGGGGTCGTGGCGGAGCTTGGCGGTATGCGCTTCCCCGTCTCCTCGCGCGGGTTCTACCACTATGTCGATCTTGTCGGATGCGAGAGCCGACCCTTTCCCAACCCGCTGACGCCCGCCGCCGGGTCGACCGTCATCGAGCTCGAAGGCCAACGACATTTCGCCCGCAGCCTCGAGGACCTGCCCGAGCAATACCATCAGATCGCAGAGGCCTATGACGAAGCGCTGCGCAGCCAGGCGGCTTTTCCCGACCTGCAAGCCGCGGTGCGCGCCAAGGACATTGGGGCCATCAAGGCGATCTGGGATCCGCTCGTCCAAGATTGGGACGAGCGCACCTTCTACGATTTCGTGGCCCATTCCGACGCGTTCCAGAAGCTCGATTTCTCGCACCGGGAGATTTTCGGTCAGGTCGGCTTCGGCACTGGCGGCTGGGACTCGGATTTCCCGAACTCGATGCTGGAGATCCTGCGGGTGAACCTGCTCGGGCTCGACGACGATCAGCGCTACATCGTGGGCGGGGTGGAAACTGTCCTGCATCGCCTGTGGAACGCAGCGCCTGCCTGCGCGCATTGGCCCGAAGGCACGACGCTGGCGAGCCTGCATGGCGGTGCGACGCGCAGCCGGGCGACCGCCCTGAGCCGCGCAGGCGAGATGATCCGGCTTCGCGACCAATGGGGCAACGAGAACGACTATGCGGCGGTGCTGGCGACCTGCCAGACGCACCTGCTGACGACGGCGATCGAGACCGAAGAGGATCTGTTCGATCAGAAGATGTGGATGGCGCTCGACCGGACCCGCTACATGCAGGCTGCGAAAACCTTCGTCATGACCGACCGGCCGTTCTGGAACGACATCGATCCGGAAACCGGCGAGCCGCTGATGTCGATGACGCTGACCGACCGGCTGACGCGCGGCACCTATTTCTTCGACAACGGACCCGACCGGCCCGGTGTGATCTGTCTCAGCTACGCTTGGATGAGCGACGCGCTCAAGGTGCTGCCGCTTAGTGCGGAGCGCCGGGTCGAACTGTCGCTGCAGGCGCTGGGCAAAATCTACCCCGGCGTCGACATTGCCTCGCATATCCGCGGCCAGCCGATCTGCGTGAGCTGGGAGGCGGACGAAAACTTCCTCGGGGCCTTCAAGGGCGCCCTGCCGGGGCACTATCGTTACAACCACCGCATCTATGGCCATTTCATGCAGCAAGACATGGCCGCAAGCCAGAAGGGCGTTTTCCTCGCCGGGGACGGTGTAAGCTGGACCCCCGCCTGGGTCGAAGGTGCGGTGCAGACGTCGCTCAATGCGGTGTGGGGGATCATGACGCATCTCGGGGGCAGCAGCCCCGCGGCAAACCCCGGTCCCGGCGACCTCTATCCCGAGCGCGGGCCGATCAGGTTGGCCGATTGATTCAAAGGGCCCACGCGGCATGAATGTCATGCGCCGTGGGTCAGGTGTTCTGTTCTCAGGAAGAGGCCGCCACTGGGGATGCATGCCGACCAATAGACCCTGAGCCTAGCTCTGGCTCGGCGTCTTCATCGCATTGATGGCGGTGCGATTCCGTTCATTTCGCTGGTGACTCGGTTGGTTTGGTGTGCTGCCCTTGGGGCATGGTCCTCAGGAGGTTTCGCGGGGGTGGGTGATTTGCGCAAGATTCTTCCCTGCGCTGGTTTGGTGTGAATTGGGTGCCTTTGCGGTGCGATCTAAAGCGTAGCGATTTCAGTGGTTTGGTGAGTTCTTTCGAGAAAAGTGACAGTTTTTCGAAAAAGGCACTTGCGACTCCGCGGAGTGATCCGTAAATACCGCCTCACCGAAGCGGCACACACCGCAACGGGGCGCCGGAAGGGATCGCAAGAGACTGAAGGCGAAGGAAATTTTGGAGATACGGTTGGCAGGCGCGCCCCAAGGGATTGAGGCGAGGCCGGTTGATTTTGTCTCCGCGCTCTTTGACATTGATAGATATCTGAAGAGATATGCGGGCGGTTTGGTCGATGATCGATGCGGACCGGAGCATATC
>NZ_MPZV01000003.1 GCF_002020355.1 Thioclava sediminum | reverse complement strand
GCGGGATGGAGCAGCCCGGTAGCTCGTCAGGCTCATAACCTGAAGGTCGTAGGTTCAAATCCTACTCCCGCAACCAAATCATCTAAAGCATATCAATACGTTAAGCGCTGCCTTCGGGCGGCGTCTTGCGCTTCAGCTGGTCTGAAGGCAGACCTCACCCCTGCACTGACCGCAGCCTGCGCAGCGTGCCCGAGGCTCCCGTGTCGTGGGAGGCCGCAGCGTGCCACTCGCCTGAAACACAATCAGACCGTGCGCATCAGCCGTAAGGCGTCGTAGATTGCCGCGTGGGTGTTGCGTGCAGCCACCGCATCGCCGATGCGGAAGAGCTGAAAGGCGCCGCACGGATTTCGGGTGACCGTTTGCGGCTGGCCGGCGATCAGGGCTTCGTAATCGACTTCGCCCTGATTGGTCGCGTCTTCGCGCATATCGAAATAGATGTCGTCCAGCGGGCGGGTGCCGTGGTTGACGACGACCTGATCGACCTGCCGCTCGCGGGTGAAAGCGCCATAATCGCTGCCGACACTCGCGACCAAGCCGTTTCCGTCCTTCGCGACGCCCGTCAGTTTCCAAAGCACGGTGAAGGTCACGTCGCGGGCCTGCAATTCGCGCAAGGACGGGGTCAGGGACATCGCCATGACCTCGGAGGAGAAATTGCGGTCGCGCGTCATGACCTCGACCTTGGCGCCACTGGCGGCGAGGGTCTCGGCGGCCTGTAGGGCGGCGTAGTCCCCAGCGTCGTCATAGATCAGCACGTTGCTGCCGGGGCGGGCATCGCCCGAGAGGATGTCCCAGGACGAGACGACGAGATCGTCGCCTGCATCCAGCACTTCGGTATGCGGCAGGCCACCGGTCGCGATCACGACGACATCGGGTTGTTCGGCGCGGATGGTGTCCGCGTCGGCATAGCTGTTGAACCGGAAACTCACGCCGAGACGCTCGCATTCCGCGAAACGCCATTGGATCAGCTGGATCATCTCGTGGCGGCGCTTGGATTGCGCGGTCAGCCGGACCTGTCCGCCGGGATCGTTGGCGGCCTCATGCACGATGACCTCATGACCGCGTTCCGCGGCCACCCGGGCGGCCTCGAGCCCCGCCGGACCGGCCCCGACGATAACCACGCGGCGCGACGCATCGGCCTTGGCGATTTCATGGGGGACTTCCAATTCGCGCCCGGTCGAGGGGTTGTGCAGGCACAGCGCCATGCCGCCCTGATAGATCCGGTCGAGGCAGTAATTCGCGCCGACGCAGGGGCGGATGCGCTCTTCCTCGCCGCGCATGATCTTGGCGACGATATGCGGGTCGGCCATATGGGCGCGGGTCATGCCGACCATGTCGAGCTTGCCCTCCGCGATCGCGTGCCGCGCGGTGGCGACATCCTGAATCTTGGCGGCGTGGAAGGTCGGGAACTTGGTGGCGGCGCGGATTTCTCCGGCGAAATCCAGATGCGGCGCGCTGCGCATGCCTTGCACCGGGATCACGTCGGTCAGGCCCGCATCTGTGTCGATATGGCCCTTCACCACGTTGAGGAAATCGACCATGCCGCTGTCTTTCAGACGCTGCGAGATTTCCAGCCCCTCTTCGCGGGTGATGCCGCCGGGCAGGTCCTCGTCGCCGGTGTAGCGCACGCCCACGATGAACTCGTCGCCCACCCGCGCGCGGATCGCCTTGAGCGTGTCGAAGGTGAAGCGCAGACGGTTCTCCAAGCTGCCGCCATAGGGGCCGTCCAGATCGTTGGTCAGAGGCGACCAGAACTGATCCATCAGGTGGCCGTAGGCTTGCAGTTCGATCCCGTCGAGCCCTGCCGCTTTCATCCGTTCGGCGGCGTCGGCGTAGTCCTCGATGATGCGCGCGATGTCCCAATCCTCGGCCTTCTTCGGGAAGGCCTTGTGCGAGGCCTCGCGTTCATGGCTCGACGAGACGACCGGAAGCCAGTCGGCCTTGTCCCAGCGGGTGCGGCGCCCGAGATGGGTCAGCTGGATCATCACGGCGCAATCGTGCTCGTGGCAGGCATCCGTCAGCTCTTTCATCCAACCGACGACCTCGTCCTTCCACGCGAGGATGTTGTTGAAGACCGGCGGGCTGTCGCGGGCGACGGAGGCAGAGCCCGCCGTCATCGTCAGCGCCACGCCCTCGCGCGCCCGCTCGACATGATAGGCGCGGTAGCGATCCTTGGGCATCCCGTCCTCGGGGTAGGCGGGCTCGTGGCTCGTGATCATCAGTCGGTTCTTCAGCGTCAGATGCTTGAGTTGATAGGGCTGCAGAAGCGGATCACTGGACATGGGCGGACTCCTTGAGGTCGGGTCTTGAGGGTAGGGGGCGTCAGGCGTCGATCGAGACGTCGCCGATCGGGTTCGAGCAGCAGGCGAGAACGTAGCCTTCTTCGATCTCGTCATCGGTGATGCCGCCATTGTGGACCATGTGGACCTGACCGCCCTTGGTCTTGATCTTGCAGGTGCCGCAGACCCCGAAGGTGCAGCCCGACGGCAGCGGCACGCCCGCAGCTTTCGCGGCGGCGAGCAGGGTTTCAGTCTCCTTGATTTTCGCGGTCTTGCCGGATTTGGCGAAGGTGACCTCGACGGCGGCATCCTCGTCGGGGGTCACGTCGTCTTCGGGCTCGACCGGGCGATCGGAGATCGGGGCGTTGAAGCTCTCCTGATGGTAGTGGTCCATGTCGAACCCCAGACCGGTCAGCGCCTCGCGCACCGCGCGCATGAAAGGCTCGGGGCCGCAGCAGAACACTTCACGCTCGAGATAGTCGGGGGCTGCGAGACCGAGGATCAGCTGGTTCAACTGCCCTTTGATCCCGGTCCAGGGCGCGTAGCGATCCTGTTCCTCGACGACCCAGGTCAGCGCGATCCCCGGCAGGCGCGAGGCCATATGCTCCAGCCGCTCGCGGAAGATGATCTCCGATGGACGACGCGCGCAATTGATGAAGACGATGTCCGGGTCGCTGCCAGCGTCATAGAGCTGCGTCGTCATCGACATCATCGGGGTGATGCCGGAGCCTGCCGAGATGAACAGGTATTTCGACGCGGGATGAACGACGTTCGAGAACATCCCCGCCGGTCCCAAGGCCTTGATCCGCATGCCGGGGCGCAGATTGTCGAGCATCCAACGCGTGCCGAGTGAGTCCGGCTGCGCCTTGACCGTGACGGTGAGCGAGGTGGGGCGCGACGGCGAGGAGGAAATCGTGAAGGTCCGGTGCAGCGGGCCGCCCGCCACCGGCAATTCCAGCGTCACGAACTGCCCGGCATTGAAGTGGAACAGCGCCCCCGAGGGCGGGCGAAAGGTGAAGCTCGCCGTATTCGGGGCCTCGGGCAGGAAGTTGACGCATTCCAGCGGTTCGTCATCGGTCCAGAACTGAAGGAGCGGTTGAGCATTTGCAGCCATGAGCCTACTCCGCCGCGACGCTGCGCGGGGCAAGCGCGCGGGTCATGGTGTCGGCATACCAGTCGACGAACTGGATCACGCCCGACTCCCAGTCCGGGCTGTAGGGGCCCGGCGTATAGGCGGGAGAGTTGATGCCGCGCTGGTTGTCCTCGACGATCTCGCGGTCCTGATCGTTGGTGGCGATCCAGACTTCGGTGAGGCGATCCAGATCGTAATCCACCCCCTCGACCGCATCGCGATCCACGATCCAGCAGGTCGTCACCTCGGTTTGCGTGGGGCTGATGGGCATGACCCGGAAGGTCAGTGTGATGTCGGGCAGGAAGTGGTTCCAGGTCGACGGGTAGTGGAATTTCAGCAGCGAGCCGGCATCGGGCAGGGCGACGCGCCCGAGCGGACGCCGCACCGCCGCCTGACCGTCCATCGTGTAGCTGACTGCATTGTCCTGCAGCGGCATCCGCGCCAGACGGTATTGCCCCTGACCGCCGAGACGGAATTGCGCCGGCGCGCCCGCCGCCTCGCAGCGGTCGAAATGCCCCTGAAGCCGGGCCGAGATCGAGCCATCGGCGGAGACGCCCGCGACTTCCGGGTCGAGCGGGAAGGAGTTGCACAGCTCGGGGTGGTTGCTCGAGCAGTGATAGCACTCGCGGTTGTTTTCCCAGACCAGCTTCCAGTTGCCCTCCTCGACGATCGACGAGGTGAAGGCGACCTTGCCCCGGTGCAGGTCGTGGACCTCCAGATAGGGGCGCGCCATCGCGGCGAAGGCTTCGAAATCCGGGGCGTCGTCGGCCAGACAGATATAGATCAGCCCGCAGAGATCGCGGGTCTGAACGGCATGCAGGCGATGCTCTTTCGGGTCGAACTCCGGCCCCATCTCGCGCGCCCAGAGCAGGCTCCCATCGAGATCGTAGGTCCATTGGTGATAGGGGCAGACGAGCTTGGCCACGCGCCCGCCGGACGACTTGCACAGGATCGAGCCGCGGTGGCGGCAGGTGTTGTGAAAACCCCGGATCTCGCCGTCGCTGCCCTTGACCAGAATGACGTCATAAGCCCCGATCTTCAGCCGCGCGTAGTCGCCGGTCTTGACCAGCTGGCAGGCCGGAATCGCATAAAGCCACTCGCGGTAGTAGATATGCTCGAGATCCGCCTCGAAGATGCCCGGGTCGGTATAGAAGGCCCGGTCGAGCGAATATCCGGGTTTGCGATGTGCGAGCAGATCGGCAAGAGGAGGTGTCACGGGCGCGGCCTTTCCTATCCAAGCGTGATTTCACCTCATTTCAAATTTGCTTTTTCGTGCCTCTCAACGTCATAAATATTCATCCCGGGTGAGTTCAGCTCACCTAAGACATATTTCGACACGGAATGGTTCGAAACCGACATCATGCAGCGCCCCTATGATCTTCCCTCGCTTAGCTCACTGAATTGTTTCGAGGCTGCTGCCCGAAAATTAAGCTTCAAGGCGGCGGCGTCAGAGCTGAACGTGACCCCGACGGCCGTCAGCCATCAGATTCGGGCGCTCGAGACGGAGCTCGGTCAGCAGCTGTTTCGCCGCCAGCATCGCGGCGTCGAATTGACCGAGGCGGGGGCCTATCTGTTCAACGCCGTGCAGCGCAGCTTCGAGGCGATATCCGACGTGGTGAGGGATATGCGCGGGCCCGTCGCGGAGGACGACGTGATGGTGCTGGCCTCGACCGCGGTCAGCTCTTTGTGGCTCACTCCCAAACTGACGGAATTCTGGCTGAACCATTCGGATATCAACGTCTCGCAAATCGTGAGCGACGCGGTGGATTTGGAAGCGACCGTCGATCTCAGCCTTCATTACGGCGAGTTTCCCGAGGGCGATGAAAGCTGCACGCAGCTTTTTCAGGACCGCATCTGCGCGGTGGGCTCGGAGGCTTTTGCTGCGCGCTATGCCATCACCTCCGCGCATGACCTGCACCGCGTCCCGCTGATCCACATCACGCGCGAGCGCCATCGTTGGACCGAATGGCCCGATTGGCTGTCCGAACTCGGCGCTCCGCAGCCGACCGGCAAACGGATCACCGTCAACAACTACATGATCGGGCTGCAGATGGCGAAGGAGGGTGTCGGGGCTCTGCTTGGTTGGGACGGGCTGGTCGGCCACCTGATCGAGGCCGGAGAGCTCGTCGCGCTCGGGTCAGAAAGCGTGGTGTCGCCACAGTGCTTCTACATCAAGGTTCACCGTCGCGCCTCCGCAAAGGCGAAGAAATTCCGCGACTGGCTGGTCGCTCAGAGCGTTACGAAGTTAGATGGCTGACCGGAGATAGCCGCGAGGGTTCACTCGCTTCGAACGCATCGCACAGGCACGCGCCACGTTCCTAAGCGCTCAAGCGTGAAGGTTTAGGGCCGGGGGGGGCACCGCCCGTGAGCGGTCGCGCCGACAAAGAAGGCTCACAGGCCGCAACGGTCAGGTTTTTCTCTCATCCGGTTCCCCGGCGACTTCGGGATCGTTGTAGTCGTTGGGATCGAAGTCGTCAGGGTCGAACGCGTCCTCTTCTTCCGCGATGCCGGTCACGTAGGAGGTTCCCGTTTCTTCATCGAAGATCAGACCGTAGTTCGCGCGTCCCTCCGATCTGAACCGGAGAAACTCGTGAATGCCCGCGTAGAGAGCGACGAACACGAAGGGCAAGAGTATCACTGCAGCAAGTATCTGAGCGCTGATGGCGGACCTCCTCCGGGCTGAACAGCAAAGGCGGATTGTCTGTGGCTGCAAGCCGGGTCAATGAAACAGCAGGCTAACATCATCTGAATGCAGGTTCGAGCACTCGGGCGTTCAGTGTGACCTGCATCTGAGCAAAAAGATGGGTCAGCGGACCGTCGAGGTCAAGGCTGGGCGCGGGCAGGGCCTGCGCTTTCGCACCCCGCGTCGAGTGCCGGAGACCCCGCCGTCTCAGGCGTCCACGGGTTTCACCTTGGGCGGGATCGGGGCCGCGGACGGGTCGATCCCGTGTTTCTGCAACGCCTTGTGCATGTAACTGCCGCGCCGCGGGCGGTTGTTCTCGGCCTCTTCCAGACGGGGCTTCATCCGGCGCGCCCACATATGCACCGCATAGGTGTCGTCGGTCAGGAAATCCGTCTCCACGTCGAAGCGCGACATGATCATCTTGTTCCGGTTCTTGAACGGGATCGGATAGAAGGCCTGTTGCGAGAGCGCATGGTCCCATTCGCCGGTCTCGCGCAGGAAGTGGCTCAACGCGGCAGGACCGGTCAGCCCCCATTCCTGCTCCGAGAAATGCACCGGTTCGCCGCGGTCGCGGGCCGCGCGCAGTTCCTCTTGCTGCTCTTCCTTCAGCCATGGCCCGATTGCGTAGGGATCGGCCACGAAATCGAGCAGCCCGCGCAGCGTCTTCGACTCCGCGGGCAGGCGCATCACCGCGTTGCAGATCAGGTGCGGCTTCTCCAGCCCGAACACGTAATCATCTTTGAAATCGAAGGGTTTCACGCAAAGCACATCGGCATCGACCCAGATGTAATCGGTCTTCTCCATCAGATGCAGGCGCCACAGATCGGCATGGATCGCGGGGCTGCCGGTGCGCTTGTGGCGGATGATTTCGTCGCCCGGAAAGATCTCGCGCGCGTCGCGCAGCGTCACGCCGGGCGGGGCGTTCGGGATCAGGTTGTAGCAATATAGCAGCGTGTCATGGCCCGCATCGACGAAAGATTTCAGGCTCAGCTGTTCGAGCCAGGACAGGCGGTCTCCGATCCACAGGGTCGCGATCGTCGGCAGTTGGGACAAGGGTAGGCTCCTGTTTGGAAAGGTCTTTCGCGGCGGTCAGGCTGCGTGGGGGCGGTATCCGGTAAGTTCGGTGGAGACGTCGGGCGTCCAACGGGGGCGAGAATGCACGAAATCTCGTTCACAATATGACGGGGCCGATCCATTCCGCATCCTGCGGCTCAGGCCACATTCTGCGCTCCGCTTCCCTGTTGCCATAAATGTGCCCGATCTCTTTGGTTTTTCTTATCTCGCCCTCGCCGTGACGATAGCACCAAACCATCCGTATGTAATTGATCGGCGCAAGAAAAAATGTCAGACCTCAACGGATCCCGAGCAGGAAAAAGCGATTTCGATGGCCGATGATTTCGAAGACGACGCCGCAGGTGATGAGTCCGGGCTCGAGGAGAAGCTGCCCGATTGGTATCGCGAGATTTTTCCCGCAGGTCCCCGCGACGGGTTCTATGAAAAGCTCGGGGCTCATGCGCTGATCCATGTCGCGCGCGACCCGGCCACGCTGGTCGTGACGTTCGATAACCTCTCGGATGCGGGCTATCCCGGCTACGACATCCGGCCCTGGGCCGAGAAATTCATCCGCGACAATGGCTGGAGCCATCTGGGCGTGGTGGCGCAGGGCCCGACATGGTTTCGCGACGCGCGGCTGATCGCCCGGATGGAGGCATTGCGTGATCAGGGCTTTTTCGAAGGATACGCTCGGGTCGTGATGACGGGCACCTCGATGGGCGGCTTCGGCGCGCTGGCCTTCGCCGATCTGGCGCCGGGCTGCGAGGTGGTGGCCTTCAGCCCGCAGACGACGCTCGCGCGCGATCTGGTCCCGTGGGAGCGGCGCTTTGCGCGGGGGCGCGATCAGGACTGGTCGCTGCCGCGCTCGGATGCGGCTGAACATAGCGGTGCTGCGGCCAAGGTCTGGGTGATCTGCGATCCCTTCCTGCAAGAGGATATGCGACAGGTCGGGCGTCTGCCGCGCGATAACGTCACGCTGCTCAAGGCATTCGGGCAGGGGCACAAGACGGCGCTGGTGCTGCGCCGGATGGAGCTTCTGAAGGCGGTCATCGCGCGCGCGGTCACGGGCGAGCTGAGCGAGGATTGGTATTATCGGTCGACCCGAGGCCGCAAGGATATCTACCTTTACCGCAAGGTGATGGAGGACCATCTCGCCAGCCGCGGCAAGGAACATCGCATCCCGCGTCTGGTCGCGGCCTTCAAGGCGCGCAGGCAAGCGCAAAGACAGGCGCGCGCTGCGGCGACCTCGCCCGGATCATAACGCCTTTTGAGGTGTAATACGCCGGGGCAGGGCGGCTTGCCCGCGCCTCAGCGTGTTGTCGCCTCGCGCAGCCGGGCGGCCTCATGCATCATCGCGGTCAGCCGGGCGACCTCGGGGCGTTCGGTCATCTCGTGCTTCATCGTCAGCCCGACCGCGCCCGACATGAACTGCGCGCCCAGCGGCAGGCTCACCAGAAGCCCCGAGGCCAGTTCGCGCGCCACCACGCCGCGCGAGATGAACCACAGCATATCCGACCCTTCCAGCAGCCCGAGCCCGGTCGCGAGCGACACGGTCTCGATCGGGCAGCGCGGCTCGGTGATGCCTTGTGCGCCCAGATAATCGTCGACGATGCGCCGAATGATCGCGCCGCGCGTGGGCAGGATCACGTCGCATTGGCGCAGTGCCTCGGGGGCGGGGCTGTTCGCGAAAGGATGGCCCGCGCGCGCCGCGAGGATGACCTCTTCCTCATAGAGGAAATCGAAGCGCAGCCCCGGCATGTCGCCCGCCGCCGGCATCCGCCCGATCATCAGATCCAGCGCGCCGGAGCGGATCCGGTCGAGCAGATACAGGTTCGGCCCGGTGCTGATCGAGAGCCGCGTGCCCGGATGGGCGCGGCTGAAGTCGAGCGCGACGCCCGGAAAGATCGAGCCCGCCACGGTCGGCAGCGCGCCCACATTGATCACGTCGCCGATCCCGTCGCCGCTCAGCGCAGCGGCGCCTGCCTCAAGCTCCTGCAGCGCCTGTATCGCATGGCGGCGAAACGCCTCGCCCGCAGGAGTCACCGTCAGCCGCCGCCCGCGCCGTTCCAGCAGTGCGCCGCCCAGCATCGCCTCCATCTCGGAGAGGGTTTTCGACAGGGCAGGCTGCGAAATTCCCTGTTTGCGCGCCGCAGCAGAGACGCCGCCTGCCTCGATCGTGTCGAGAAAGGCGCGGATGTGCCGCAGCTTGAGACCTTTATGCATAGCCATGGGGTTATGGATTAACGTGCATTTTATATTTGGCTCAAGCGAAAACTTCAGAAAAGATTATGGCGGGAGGAAGAGGATGCACGCACTTATTTGCGACTGGGGCCATATCCATTACCGCGAAGACGGTGTGGCTCAGGGCGTTCCGGTTATATGTCTGAACTCGCTGGGCACCGATCTGCGGATGTGGGATGGGCTTGTCGCCCCGCTCTCCGGCTATCGTCTGGTGCGCATGGACAAGCGCGGCCACGGGCTGAGCGCGACCTCTGACGCTGCCCCCACGATCACCGATCTGGCGCGCGATGCATTGGCGGTGGCCGATCATCTGTGCATCGAGCGTGCGGTTTTCGTCGGCTGTTCGATCGGCGGCATGATCGCGCAGGAGATCGCGCGGATCGCCCCTGAACGCGTGCTTGCGCTGGTTCTCAGCAACACGGCGGCCAAAATCGGCACCGAAGAAAGCTGGGCCGAGCGGATCGCCACCGTGGAAACTCAGGGCCTGCCCGCAATGGCGCAAGGCGTGATCGAGCGTTGGTTCGGACCCACCTTCCGCGCCCATCCCGATTGCGCGCTCTGGGTGACGGAGGTCGCGCGCACCGACGCCAAGGGCTATGCGAATTGCTGCGCGGCGCTCGCCGGGGCCGACCTGCGCGACGCGCTGCCCGAGATTTCCGCCCCGACGCTGGTGATCGCGGGCAGCCATGACGGCGCGACCCCGCCCGAGCAGGTCATGGAAATGGCCGCCGCCATTCCCGGCGCGCGGGCCGAATTGATTGAAGGCGCGGGGCATATTCCCGCAATCGAGGCGCCCGAGCAGGTGGCGCGCCTCATCACTGAATTTCTGAAGGAGCATGAGCGTGTCTGAGCGATATGAAGCAGGGATGGAAACGCGCCGTCGCGTATTGGGCGACGCCCATGTCGACCGCGCCGATGCGAGCAAGACCGAGTTCGACGCGCCGTTTCAGGAATTCATCACCGAAGGCGCCTGGGGCTCGGTCTGGTCGCGGCCCGACCTGACGCCGCGCGAACGCTCCATAGTGACGATCGCGCTACTGGCGGCGCAGGGCAATCACGAGGAAATCGCGATGCATACCCGCGCCACCGCCAACACGGGCGCCACGCCGGAAGACCTGCGCGAAGCGATGCTGCATGTCGCGGTCTACGCGGGCGTGCCGCGCGCCAATCACGCGATCAAGATCATCAAGGAAACGCTGAAGGAGATGGGCCAATGACCGGTCGTTTGATCCCCCGCGAGGCCGGTATCCATCCGCCTCTCTTCACGCCGACCTACAAGACCTCGGTGCTGCGCAGCCCAGAGCGCGCGCTGATCTCTTTCGACAGTTCGCCCAGCGAGGAGACCGGCCCGACCTTCGGCCATATGAAGCTCGGCGCGCTCGATAACGACCTGCTGCTGAACTATGCCCGCCCCGGCACGAGTGCCATCGGCGAGCGGATCATCGTGCACGGTCGGCTTCTGGACGAGAACAACCGGCCGATCCCGAACGCGCTGATCGAGATCTGGCAGGCCAATGCGGGCGGGCGCTACCGCCACAAGAAAGACGGCTATCTGGCGGCGCTCGATCCCGATTTCGGCGGCTGCGGGCGCACGATCACAGGCGAAGACGGCTCCTACGCGTTCCGCACCGTGAAGCCCGGCGCTTACCCGTGGCCCAATGGTCCGAACGAATGGCGTCCCGCCCATATCCACTTCTCGATCTTCGGCCACAGCTTCGGCCAGCGCCTGATCTCTCAGATGTATTTCGAGGGCGACCCGCTGATCGCGCGCTGCCCGATCGCACAGACGATCCCCGACAAGGCCGCGCTCGACCGGCTCGTGGCGGCGCTCGACATGGGCGAGACGAAACCGATGGACGCGATTGCCTATCGCTTCGACATCGTGCTGCGCGGCCACCGCCAGACCCATTTCGAAAACCGCCCGGAGGGATTGTGATGGTGCAGAAATTCGACAAGCCGATCCTGACGCCTTCGCAAACGGCAGGGCCTTACGTCCATATCGGTCTCGCCCCCGAGGCCTGCGGCATCGAGGATGTGCCCTTCGAGACGCTCGGCCGCGAGATCGCCGGGCCGGAGGCGAAAGGCGACCGGATCAAGATCACCTGTCGCGTCGTCGACGGGGGCGATCTGCCGCTGCGCGATTGTCTGGTCGAGACCTGGCAGGCCGACGCCGCCGGTATCTATCCGGGGCAGGAGGGGGCCGACCCGGCTGTCTCCGGGTTTGGCCGTATGCCCGCCGATTTCACCACCGGCGAGATCATTTTCGAGACGATCAAACCCGGTGCGATTGCGCTTTCGGGCGACCGCAAGACGCCGCCGCATATCTCCTTCTGGATCTTCGCGCGCGGGATCAATCACGGGCTCCATACCCGGATGTATTTCCCCGAGGACGACCTGTCGGGCGACCCGCTTCTGGCGCGGATCGAGCATCGCGACCGGATCGCCACGATGGTCGCCGAAGCGACCGGGCCGGGCGAATACCGCTTCGACATCCGTCTGCAAGGTGCAGGCGAAACCGTCTTCTTCGATATCTGAGCCATGACCCAGGACCCTTGCATCATCTGTGTCGCGATCACCGGCTCCGTGCCGCAGCAATCCGACAACCCCGCCGTGCCGATCACGATCTCCGAGCAAATCGAGTCGACGCAGGCCGCGTTCGAGGCGGGCGCGACCATCGCGCATTGCCATGTGCGCAACGAGGACGGCTCGCCGAGTTCCGACCCCGACCGCTTCGCGCGACTGATGGAGGGGCTGCACCAGCATTGCCCCGGCATGATCGTGCAGCTCTCGACCGGCGGGCGCTCCGGCGCGGGCAAGACGCGGGGCGGGATGCTGCCCTTGCGGCCCGACATGGCCTCGCTCTCGGTCGGGTCGAACAACTTCCCGACGCGGGTCTATGAGAACCCGCCGGATCTTGTCGACTGGCTGGCCTCGGAGATGAAGACCTATGACGTGCGCCCCGAGATCGAATGCTTCGATCTCAGCCACATCTTTCAGGCCGCGAAGCTGGTCGGCGACGGGCGGCTGCCCGCGAATGTCCATGTACAATTCGTGATGGGCGTGAAGAACGCGATGCCGGTCGACCGTGCGGCGTTCGATTTCATGCGCGAGACCCGTGCGCGGGTGCTGCCCGAGGCGACATGGTGCGCAGCGGGCGTCGGGCCGGGGCAGGCGATCGTCAATCAATGGTGCATCGAGACCGGCGGCCATTGCCGCACCGGTCTGGAGGACAATATCCGGCTGGATCGCGACACGCTCGCGCCGTCGAATGCGGCGCTGGTCCAGCGCACGGTCGATCTGTGCGAAAAGGCGGGCCGTCCGGTCGCCACATGGCAGCAGGCGCGTGAGATCCTCGCGCTGCCGATGAAGGGGGCCGCATGAGCCTGTCGCCCCTCGACAGCCCGCTCTGGTCCGGTCTCTACGGCGATCCGGAACTGGGTGCGATGCTTGGCGATGCTGCGCTGTTGGCTGCAATGGTGCGCGTCGAGGTGGCATTGGCCGAGGCCTGTGCGGCCGAAGGCGTCGTGCCGGAGAGCGCCGCGACCGAGATCGCGGACAAGTTGACCGGCTACCAGCCCGATCCCGCAGCGCTGGCCGCAGGGGCTGCGCGCGACGGCGTGCCGGTTCCCGCGCTGCTGGGCGATCTGCGCGCCAAGCTGTCGGAAGAGGCGGGGCAGGCGCTGCATTGGGGGGCGACCTCGCAGGATATCATCGACAGCGCGACGGCGCTTGTGATGACGCAGGCGCTTGCCGTGATCGCGGCGCGGTTGCGGGGCGTGATCCGCACGACCGGCGCACTTGCCGGGCGCGAGGCGGAGAGGGTAATGGCCGGGCGCACTCGCAGCCAGATCGGTCTGCCGGTGACTTTCGGCGCGCTGGTCGCGTCCTGGGGGCAGCCGCTGATCGATGCAACCGCGCGTCTGGCGGTGATGAAGGCCGCGGGGCGGGTCTCGCTGCATGGCGCGGTCGGTACCGATGCGGCGCTGGGCGACAAGGCGCAGGCGGTGCGTAACCGCATGGCCGTGGCGCTGGGCCTGCAGGCCGAGGATCAGCCGTGGCACAGCCGCCGTGACGCGATGGCCGCCACCGGGGCACAGGCGGTGCTGCTGACCGGTTCGCTGGGCAAGATCGGCACGGATGTGGTGACGCTCGCGCAGTCGGGGATCAACGAGGTGCGGATCGCGGGCGGTGGCTCGTCCACCATGCCGCATAAATCGAACCCCGTGGCCGCCGAGGCGCTGATCGCACTGGCCCGTCACGCCGCGCATCTGCAGGTAAGCCTGTTCGAATCCGCGCTGCACGGTCAGTTCCGCGACGGTGCCGCCTGGGCGCTGGAATGGATGAGCCTGCGCCCGATCCTAGTGGCCTGTGGCGCGTCGCTGCGCCTCGCCGGAGAGATGCTGCAAGGGCTCGAGGCCGACGGCCCCCGAATGCGCGCCAATCTCGAGGCGGCGGGGTTCGGCCCTTACGCCGAGCGCGCGATCTTCACCCTCGCCAAGACGCTGCCGCGCAACGCGGCGAAGACAGCGGTGCAAGAGGCGATGGCCGCACCCGATCCGGTGGCGGCGCTTCTGGCCGCCCATCCCGAACTCGACGGGGACACCCTGACCGATCCGCTTCTCGCGGCAGGGCAGGCCCCGGCGCAGGCGCGCGCTTTTGCGCAGCGCTGCAATGACCTTTGCGGAGGAGACGCATGAAGACCCAAGTCGCTATCATCGGTGGGGGCCCGGCCGGGCTGCTGCTGTCGCAATTGCTCGACCTGCATGGGATCGAGAGCGTCGTGCTGGAACGGCGCTCGCGGGACTACGTGCTGTCGCGCATCCGGGCCGGGGTGCTCGAGCAGGGCACCGTCGATCTGCTGCGCGCCGCAGACGTGGGTGCGCGGATGGACCGTCAGGGCGAAATCCATGACGGGGTCGAGATCTCGTGGCATGACGAGCGGCTCAATATCGACATCAAGGACCTGACGGGCCGCGGGGTGATGGTCTATGGCCAGACCGAGGTGACGCAGGACCTGTACAACGCGCGTGACGAGCGCGGCGGTACGGTGCTGCACGAGGCCGAGGTGACCGCAATCGAGGGGATCGAAGGCGACGGCGTCACCGTGCATTTCACCCATGAGGGCGAGGCCAAGACCCTGACCGCCGATTTCGTGGCGGGCTGCGACGGGTTCCACGGGCCGTCGCGCAAGGCGATCCCGGAAAGCCATCGTCAGGAATTCGAGCGCGCCTATCCGTTCGGCTGGCTCGGCCTTCTGTCCGAGACGCCGCCCGCCGCGCCCGAACTGATCTACGCGGCCCATGATCGGGGCTTTGCGCTGTGTTCGATGCGCTCGCCCACGCTGAGCCGCTATTACGTGCAGGTGTCGCTCAGCGAGAAGCTGGAAGACTGGCCCGCCGAGCGGTTCTGGGACGAGCTGCGCACCCGCATCCCGGCCGATGTGGCCGAGACGCTGGTCACCGGCGAGCCGCTGGAGATGTCGATCGCGCCGCTGCGCAGCTTCGTCTCCGAGCCGATGCGCCACGGGCGTCTGTTCCTGGCTGGCGACAGCGCCCATATCGTGCCGCCGACCGGCGCGAAGGGCCTGAATCTCGCGGCCTCGGATGTCTATTATTTGCACCGCGCCTTCGATCGGTTCTACAACCACGGCACGTCCGAAGGGCTCGACGCCTATTCCGAGACGGCGCTGTCGCGGGTCTGGAAATGCGAGCGCTTCTCGTGGTGGATGACCTCGATGCTGCACGATTTTCCGGAAACGGGCGCGTTCGAGCGCCGGATGCAGCGCGCGGAGTTCGAGTATCTCCAGATGTCGGAGACCGCACGCAAGAGCTTTGCCGAAAACTACGTGGGCCTGCCTTACTGACAGGCCGAACCGCCCCCGCGCGAGGGGCACAAAGGGAGGAAATAACGATGAAATTTACGAAACTACTGGGGCTGAGCGCCGCAGCCATGCTTTGGGCGAGCGGGAGCTTCGCACAGGAGATCACCCTCAAGCTGCACCATTTCCTTGGCGCCAAGGCGCCGGTGCAGACCCAGATGCTGGAGCCCTGGGCCAAGCGTGTCGAAGAGCTTTCGAACGGCAAGGTCAAGATCGACATCTACCCGGCGATGACGCTGGGTGGTCGCCCGCCCGAGCTGGTGCAGCAGGCGCGTGACGGCGTGGTCGATCTGATCTGGACGCTCAACGGCTACACGCCCGGTCTCTTCCCGCGCACCGAGGTGTTCGAACTGCCGACCGTCTTCAACAACGACCCGGCCGCGACCAACCTCGCGATGCGCGACATGTTCGATAAGGAACTGAAGCAGGAATACGAGGACAAGGGCCTCGAAGTGATGTTCCTGCACGCCCATGCGGGCAACGGCATCCATACCGTGGATACCCCGGTTCACAGCCCCGCCGACGTGAAGGGCATGAAGCTGCGTACGCCGTCGCGCACGGGGGCTTGGGTGATCGAGGCGCTGAACGCGCAGCCGGTCGCGATGCCGGTGCCGGAACTGCCGCAGGCGCTCTCGAAGAAGGTCGTCGACGGTGCGCTGATCCCGTGGGAGATCATCCCCGCGCTGAAGCTGCAGCAGCAGACCCAGTATCAGATCGAAGGTCAGGACCATTGGCGTCTGGGCACCTCGATCTTCCAGGTGTCGATGAACAAGGCGAAATGGGACAGCCTGCCCGATGACGTCAAGGCGGCGTTCCGCAAGGCCTCCGACGAGGAGTGGCTCAAGCAGGTCGGTGATATCTGGCGCACCAGCGACAATAACGGGATCAAGGCCGCCGAAGCGGATGGCAACGAGCTGATCACGCTCTCGGCCGATGAGACCCAAGCCTTCAAGGATGCGATGCAGCCGGTCGTCACCCGTTGGGAAGACGAGGTGAAAGGCCAAGGCATCGACGGTCCGGCGCTGGTGAAAGAAGCCCGCGAGCTGACCGCTGAAGAAGAAAAGAACCTGGCGAGCCAGTAACCAACGGAGCGGCGACGATCATGCATTCTGCAACCGAGACTTTCTTGCGCAAGGCGATCTATGCCTGGGCCCTCGCCGGAGGCGGGGTGCTTGCAGCGATCGTCGCCGTAAACGTCTGGACCGTGGTGGGCGGCTTCATCGGGCTGCCCTTCGCGGGAGACTTCGAACTGACGGAGATGGGGGTCGCCATCGCGGCCTTCATGTTCCTTCCCTATTGCCAACTCGCCGATCAGAACGTGACGGCGGATATCTTCACCTCGAAACTGAGCGCCGCCGTGCAGCGCCGCTTCTCGGCCATCGGCTCGGTGCTGGCGCTGGGCTTCGCGGCGCTCCTGCTGTGGCGGATGTATTTCGGGATGCTCGACCAGAAATCCTATTCGCTCGCCACCACGATCCTGCAGATCCCGGTCTGGTGGGCCTACCTTCCCGCGCTTGCTTCGCTGGCGCTACTTTTCATCGCCGCAGCGCTGAGCCTGCGGGACAACTGGACGGGGCGTGCCTGATGGACCCGATTACTCTCGGCCTGCTGGGCCTCGCCATTCTCGTGGGGCTCATCGTGATGCGTGTGCCCATCGCCTATGCGATGATCGTCGTGGGCGCTGGCGGCACCGCGATCATCAACGGCCCGGCGATCCTGCTGAGCCAGCTCAAGACGCTCGCTTACGGCCAATTCTCGATCTATGACCTCTCGGTCGTGCCGATGTTCGTCCTGATGGGGGCGCTGGCCACCAAGACGGGCCTGTCGCGTGATATGTTCCGCGCCGCCAATGCGTGGTTCGGCTGGATGCGCGGCGGCACCGCGATGGCCTCGATCGCCGCCTGTGCGGGCTTCGGCGCGGTCTGCGGGTCTTCGCTCGCCACGGCCTCGACGATGGGCAAGGTCGCCCTGCCGGAGCTGGAGCGCTACAACTACTCCCCGGCACTCGCGACCGGTTCGGTCGCGGCGGGCGGCGTGCTGGGCATCCTGATCCCGCCCTCGGTGATCCTCGTGATCTACGCGGTGATCGTGGAGGCCAATATCGTCACCATGTTCATGGCCGCGCTGATCCCCGGTCTGATCGCGGTCGTGCTGTTCCTGATGACCATCGCGATCTATGTCCGCCTCGTGCCGAGCGCAGGCCCCGCACAGGGCGTGTCGGACAAGGCCGAGTTCTGGGCGGCTACGCGCGGCGTGCTGCCGGTGCTGGGCATCTTCGGCGTCGTGATCGGCGGCATCTATGCGGGCTTCTACAACCCGACGCCCGCCGCTGCGATCGGTGTCTTCGCGGTCTTCGTCTATGGGCTCTTCCGCGGACTGATGTCGCGCGAGGCGATGCGGTCGTCGATCCTCGAGACGGCGGGCACGACGGGCATGATCTACCTGATCCTGCTGGGGGCCGAGCTGCTGAAGATTTTCATGTCGCGGGCAGGGGTGCCGCAGGCGGCTGCCGATATGGCAGTGAATTCGGGCCTGCCGCCAATGATGGTGATGGCAATCCTGCTGATCGCGCTGATCGTGCTGGGCTGCCTGATGGACTCGATGTCGATGATCCTGCTGGTGCTGCCCTTCTTCTGGCCGGTGCTGGTCGAGATCAATGGCGGGCTCTACCAGATGGCGGACGGCTCTGGCTTCGGCCTCTCGACCGACGAGCTGAAGGTCTGGTTCGGCATCCTCGCGCTTGTAGTGGTGGAACTGGGACTGATCACGCCGCCGGTGGGGATGAATGTCTTCGTGATCTCGGCGCTGGCGAAGAACGTGCCAATGGGCACCACCTTCCGCGGTGTCTTCCCGTTCTTCCTGTCCGAGCTGGTGCGCGTCGCGCTTCTGCTGGGCTTTCCGGCGCTGACGCTGTGGCTGCCACGTGTGCTTGGCGGCTGAGCCACTTCAGACAAGCGGATGAGATAGAGCGGGGGGCGAGTTCGCCCCCCGTTTCGCATTCAGCCCGCGCGCATCGGGGCGAGGGCCTTGTTCTCTACCCCGATCCGCACCCAGAGCATCGCCGCGTTGAGAACGGTGAACAGCACGGCTACCCAGAGCAGGCCCAGCACCATCGGGGCCACGAAGATCTCGGCCACGACTAGCATGTAATTGGGATGCGAGACGTATTTGAATGGCCCGCGCGCGACCAGCGGCTCGTCGAGGATGATCACCCGCGTCGTCCAGCGCGCGCCGAGGCTGGTGAGAATCCAGACGCGCAGCACCTGCAGCACCGCGAAGATCGCGAGCCAACCGAGGTGGACCGGCTGGCCGAGCCCGAAGACGATCAGGCAGAAAATCCAGGCGCTGTGCATCGCGACCATCACCGGGTAATGCGACGCGCCGACCTCATGGGCCCCGCGCGCCAGAAGCCGGGCGGTGTTGCGCTTGGCGATCACCAATTCGCTCAGCCGTTGCACGACGATGAAAGCCAGGAACAGGAGGCTCGGGAGGACCATCAGGCGGCCTCCCTCTCGCTTTGGGCCGGACCGACATGGAAGGGCAGGAAGGAGGCGGTGAAGCCGGGGCCGAGTGCGCAGCCCATCATCTGCCCGGTCTTGCCCGAGTCCAACACCGCCCGCATCACGAACAGCATCGTCGGTGCGGACATGTTGCCCGCCTCGCGCAGTACCGCGCGTTCGGCATCCAGAACGCCCTGTTCCAGATGCAGCGCGCCTTCAATCGCCTCCACGACCTTCGCGCCGCCGGGGTGGCAGACATAACGGTCAATCTCGTCATGGTTAAGGTTCGCGGCCTTGAGCGCACCTTCCGCGGCCGCGGCGAATTCGGCTGTCACGAAGCCCGGGATCGAGCGGTCGAAGATCACACCGAAGCCGATCTCGTCGACATCCCAGCCCATGACGTCGAGCGTGTTGGGCCATGTCTTCTGGTGCCCCTGACCGAGCGAGATCACCTGACCCGCGCCCGGCGCCTCGGTGCTGATACAGGCCGCAGCCGCGCCATCTGCAAACAGCACGGCCGCCACGATATCGGCCTTCTGCATCCGGTCCGCACGGAAGGACAGCGAGCAGGTTTCGACCACGACGAGCAGAACCTTCGCCCCCGGACGCCCCGCCGCGATGGATTGCGCCGTCGACAGTCCCGAGACGCCGCCCGCGCAGCCCAGACCGAAAATCGGCACGCGCATGATGTCGTCGCGAAAGCCCATCTCGCCCAGCACCTGCGCCTCGAGCGAGGGCGTCGCGAGCCCGGTCGAGCAGACCGTGACCACGCAATCGACCTCCGAGCCCTGCCAGCCTGCGGTGTCGAGGGCCGCCTGCGCCGCGTCGATGAACAGCGCCTTCGCGCCTTCCATGAAAGCCGCGTTGCGATCCGCCCAGCCGTGCTCTTCCGAGAACCAATCGATCGGCACGACCGAATAGCGCCGATCGATCCCGGCCGTGTCGAAGGTCTTCGATAGCCGCTCGAATTGCGGGTAGGTCTCGCCGAAGATGATCTCGGCGCGCTTACGCACCTCGGACTGCGCGAGACAATGCGGCGGTAGCGCAGTCGAGAGACCGTGGAGATAAACTGACATGGCAATTCCTTTCCGCTGAAGGCTGATGCTGGTCAGTCCTTGAGGAAACTTTTGAAAAACTCGGGGGCGCGTTTGGATTGCCCTGCAAGTCAACGGGCTGGATCGGCCTTTGGTTCAGCCGCAAGGAAAGGGAACTGGCGCCGGGCGGCGAAGCCGAGTCGTTTAACAGTGGCGCGTAACAGCATGTGAATAGGGGATTTTCTCCGATGGGCGCGCGCGGCGGTTCTGTCTTCAACACCAAGCTGTGATCGCAATGGGGCGATGTTTCCCCGGGCCGGGCGCTGGCGGACTACCGGTGCAGCGAGAGAGGACGGCAAACGCACGGTCCTCCACAGTGTCAAAGTCGTCCTTTAGTAGCTTGATTTCGCGGGGTTTTCTAAAAACTCTCGGGGCTAAACACGGGCCGTCCATAGCCACATTGCCGCGCCGCGGCACACGGCGACTTGAGGCTGAATTCGTGTTTCGAAACCGGTTTCGGCTTTACGAAATCGGTTTCGTTAACCTAGTCTCTCGCCATGGAGGAGATTCGCGACACAAATAAGAAACCGTCCGAACCGGCGCCGCGCCGGGTGCGGATTTCTGATCTTGCGCAGGCGCTGGGCCTGACCAAGAGCACCGTGTCGCGGGCGCTCAACAATTATTCCGACATTTCTCCCGAGACCCGCGAGCGCGTGGCGCGCGTCGCCGCCGAGATGGGCTATGCGCCGATGCCCTATGCGCAGGCCGTGCGCACGGGGCGGGTGCGGGCGCTGGGTCTGGTGCTCGAGCTCGACGCGCCGGACCGCTACGGGCCGTTCCTCACGGATTTCCTTGGCGGGATCACGCAGGAAGCCTCACTCGAAGGCTGGACCCTGACGATCGCCTCGTCGAATTCGCGCGAGGAGATGGAGGACACGGTCACGCGGCTTTTGCAGGAGCACAAGGTCGACGGTTTCATCCTCCCGCGGACGCAGGTCGTGGACCCGCGGGTGAAGTTCCTGCAGACGAAACACGTGCCCTTCGTGCTGTTCGGCCGCACCGGCCACGGCCAGCCCGATCCAGGCCTGTCGTGGTACGACGTGGATGGCGAGGGCGCGATGCGTGCCGCGGTCGTGCGGCTGGCGGGCTTCGGTCATCGCCGCATCGCCTTCGCCGGGTCGCATGCGAGCTACAATTTCGCGCTGCTGCGCCGAGACGGCTACCGCGACGGGTTGGAAGAGGCCGGTCTGCCCTTCGATCCCGCGCTCGAGCTGATGGAGATTTCCGACCGTTCGGAAGGGGCGCAGGCCGCGCGCGACCTGCTCGATCTGCCCGATCCCCCGACCGCGATCGTCTATTCCACCGACGCGACTGCGCTCGGGGCCTATGACGTGGCGCGCGAGCGGGGGCTGACGATCGGGCGCGACCTGTCGATCATCTCCTATGACGGTATTCCCGAGGGCCGGATGGTCGATCCGCCCCTCACGACATTCGCAGTCGACAGCCAGCACGCGGGCGCGCGTCTCGCGTCACTGCTGATCGCGCAGCTCCGCGGTGCGCCGCCCGGAGAGCTGACGGAATTGGTGGCGGCGCAACTGGAACCGGGAGGCTCCGATGGGCCGCCCGTCGACCCATAAGAGAAACGCAATCTACCGGGAGGAAAGTAAATGAAGCTAATTCGAGGACATAAAACGGCGATGCTGATGGGCTCGACCGTGCTGGCGCTGATGGCGGGCGCCGTCGCGGTGCAGGCGCAGACGATCAAGTTCTGGACCACCGAGGAACAGCCCGAGCGTCTGGCCAAGCAGCAGCAGATGGCCGACGACTTCAAGGCAAAGACCGGCATCAGCGTGGACGTGATCCCGGTCACCGAGAGCGACCTGAACCAGCGCGCCACCGCCGCTTTTGCAGCGGGTGATCTGCCGGACGTGATCTACACACCGATTCAGAACGTGCTGCCCTGGACCGATGCGGGCATCGTCGACACGCTGGCGAGCACCGATGTGGTCGACAAGCTCGATCCGGCGACCTTCGCGCCCGGCGCGCTGAAGATGGTCGAGACGGATGGCGATTACGCCGCAGTGCCGGTCGATGGCTGGACCCAGATGATCCTTTACCGCAAGGACCTGTTCGACAAAGCGGGCCTCGCGCCTCCGACCGATTTCAAGTCGATCGAAGCCGCGCTCGACAAGCTCAACAATCCGCCGAGCATGTATGGCTTCGTCGCCGCGACCAAGGTCGACGAGAACTACATGAGCCAGATCCTCGAGCAGATCTTCCTCGCCAACGGCGTCTCGCCGGTGGGGCCGGACGGCTTCAAGCCGCTCGACGAGAAGAAGACGGTCGAGGTGCTGAACTTCTACAAGAAGCTGGCCGATGCCTCCCCGCCCGGCGAGAACTACTGGAAGCAGTCGCGCGAGCTGTATTTCGCGGGCAAGGCGGCGATGATCATGTGGTCGCCCTTCATCCTCGACGAGCTGGCCGGTCTGCGTGACAGCGCCCCGCCGATGATCAACGACGATCCGACCTCGACCGAGCTGTCGAAGGATACCGGCGTCGTGACCAACCTCGCGGGCCCGTCGAACCCCGACGGTGCGAGCTGGGCGGACCTGCGTTACTTCACCATCACCGCCGATGCCGACACCGAAGCGGCCGAGCAATTCGTCGATTACTCGATGAATGACGGCTACGAACAGACGCTGTCGATCGCGCCCGAGGGCAAGTTCCCGACCCGTCGCGGCACCGATGCGGATCCGGAGAAGTTCACCAAGCTCTGGGCGACCCTGCCGGTGGGCGTGGATCGCAAGGCGCCGCTCAAGGATCTCTACGCGCCGGCCGTGGTCGACGAGATCACCAAGGGTCTCGACACCGCACAGCGCTGGGGCGTGAAGGACGGGCAGCTCGCGCTGGCCTCGAAGATGCTCAACAGCCAGGTCATCAACCGGGTTGTGCGCGACTTCATCGACGGCAACATCTCGGCCGAGGATGCGGTCGCGAAGATGAACGACGAGCTGGGCAAGATCAACTGATCCGACCTCTGGCCGGGGCAGGGCGGTTGCGCCTTGCCCCGGGACCAAAGCCCGCTCTGACTGCATGGATTGGAGACTGTCATGACTGACATATCGCCGCCCAAGGGGCGCGGCGCGCTTGCTCGTCGCGAGGCGCGCCTGGCCTGGGGCCTGCTGTTCCCGACCATCGCGATCGTGGCGCTTGTCGTGATCGTGCCGCTGCTGGCGATCTTCTGGATCTCCTTCAAGCCGGTGACGCTGGGCGATCTGCGTCCGGCCGAGATCCGCACACGGGTCGCGCTGCGCGACCGCGGCGATCAGGCGCTTCTGGAACTGCGCGTCATCAACCCCTCGCGCGAGCAGGAGATGCGCAATGCGGCGCTCAATGTGACCCTGCCTGAAGGCGTTGCGCTGACCGGCGATCTGCCTCAGGGCTGCGCAATGGACGGGCAAGACCTGTCTTGCGATTTCGGCACGCTTGAGGCCGGCGCGAACGAACGTTTCCGCGTCGATGCGCAGGTGACGGGGGACACCCGCGAGGCAGAGCGCGCGATGCGTGACGCCGAGGTCAAAGCGACCGGTCACGTCTCGAACGTCCTGACGAATTCCACCTTCACGCTCGACAACTTCCGCCAGCTCTTTTCGGGCAGCGAGTTCTGGAGCGTTCTGGGTATTACGCTGTTCTATACGGTCTTCGGCACGCTGGGCGCGCTGGTCGTGGGGCTGTTCGCGGCGCTGCTCCTGAACAAGAGCTTCCGCGGGCAGGGTATCCTGCGCGGGCTTTACCTCTTTCCCTATGTGGCCCCGGTGATCGCCGTGGCTTTCACATGGATCACGCTGTTCGATCCCTATTCGGGCTCCGCCAACGCGCTTCTGGTGCAGATGGGCGTGAGCGAAGGCGCGATCAACTTCTTCGGGGCCAAGCCGCTCGCACTCATCATGGTGACGGTGTTCGAGATCTGGCGCTATTTCCCGCTCTCGTTCCTCTTCATCCTCGCGCGGATGCAGAGCATCGACACGGATATGTATGAGGCGGCGGATATGGACGGGGCCTCTCCGTTCCAGAAATTCTGGTATCTCTCGATGCCGCAGCTGCTGGGGATCCTGTCGGTCCTGTTCCTGCTGCGCTTCATCTGGACCTTCAACAAGTTCGACGACATCTTCCTGCTCACCGGCGGTAATGCCGGCACGCGGGTCCTGACGGTCAATGTCTACGAACAGGCTTTCGCGGTGTCGAATATCGGTGCGGGTGCCGCGGTCGCCGTGGTGATCTTCGCCTGCCTTCTGGTCTTCTCGGGGCTGTTCTTCCGCACCATGAGCCGGGAGGAAGGGCTATGAAAATCCTGCATAAAGGCTATCTCACCGGGCCGATCATCGGGGCGCTCTGGGCGTTGGTCATGTCGGTCACGCTGGGGGTCGCGATCTCCTTTGCGACCGGCGCTGCGGCCAAGCCCGCTCTGATCGGGTCGCTGATCCTCGGGCTCGCGACCGGGTTTGCCCGCGTGCGCATCGCCAATCGCTGGGCCGCGGATGCGGTGGCGGTGATCGTGGCGCTGGCGCTGATGGCAGTGGGCCTCGGCGCGCTGCAATTCGACGACAGCTTCAACTTTGTCTGGCGCGTCGCACTCAGCGTGGTGCTGGCGGGAGCAGTCTCGATCCCGCTCAACTCGATCCTGCGCGAGCTGCGGTTCGGTGCGCTCACGCGCCACCAGTTCGAGGATGCGGTGATCCGCTTCCTCACCGGCTTTGGCTACATCTTCTTCACCGCGATCGTGGTCAT
This sequence comes from Thioclava sediminum, assembly GCF_002020355.1. GTDB lineage: Bacteria > Pseudomonadota > Alphaproteobacteria > Rhodobacterales > Rhodobacteraceae > Thioclava > Thioclava sediminum. The sequence continues at coordinate 609,969 of NZ_MPZV01000003.1, read as the reverse complement.
CCCGTTCTACGTGATGGTCATGACCTCGATGAAGTCGCAGCAGCAGCTGATGCTCAACCCGCTCGATTTCTCGATCGACCTGAGCCGGGGCTGGCACCTGTTCGACAGCTATTACGAGTTGATGACCCAGTTCCATTTCGGGCGCTACCTCTGGACGAGTTTCTATGTTTCGGTGCTGACTGTGCTGCTGACGCTGCTGTTCTCAGTGCCCGGCGCCTATGCGGTCGCGCGGCTGCGCTTCCGCGGGCAGAAAGTGTTCTCGCGCGGCATCCTGCTGATCTACATGGTGCCGATGATCGTGCTCGCGCTGCCGATCTACATCGCCTACTCGATGGTCGGTCTGCGCAACTCGATCCTCGGGATCGTCATGATCTACCCGGTCACCACGATCCCGGTCGCGCTTTACATGCTGCAGGGCTATTTCCGCGGCCTCCCCGTCGAGGTCGAGGAAGCGGGCCTGATGGACGGGCTTTCGCGGCTCAAGGTGATCTGGAAGATCACGCTGCCGCTGGCGCTGCCCGCGATGGCATCCGTCGGGCTCTATGTCTTCATGATCGCATGGAACGAGTTCCTGCTCGCCTTCATGCTGCTCGACGATCCCAGCAAATTTACCCTCACGCGGGGCATCGCCTCGCTCAATTCCTCCGAGATCCCGCGCCAGCACCTGATGGCGGGCGCCGTCATCGCGACGGTGCCGATTATGGCGCTGTTCCTCGGGCTCGAACGTTTCATGACCCGCGGCCTGACGGCTGGCGCGGTGAAAGGATAAGATATGATGACCGAAACTCTGGCTGCCGCAGACGACTTCTCCGACCGGGATGCCGCGGCGCGCGACATCCTCACTCAGAACGACCGGGGCGGCTATACGGTGCCGACCGACGGCCTCTATCCCTACCAGTGGAACTGGGACAGCGCCTTCGCGAGCCTCGGCTTCGCCGAGTTCGACCTGGACCGGGCCTGGCAGGAGATCGAGACTCTGTTCTCGGGGCAGTGGGACAACGGCATGGTCCCGCATATCATCTTCCACAAGCCCGATCCGGGCTATTTCCCCGGCCCCGACGTCTGGGGCTGCAACGGGCCGATCGCGTCCTCGGGAATCACCCAGCCGCCGGTCGCACTCAGCTTCGCGACGCGGCTTCTGGCGGCTGACCCGGAGGCAGGTGCGGCTCGCTTCGCGGCGCTCTATCCGAAGATGCGCAAATGGGCGGAGTGGTTCCTGAAATGGCGCCGCGACGAGAAGGGCGCGATCTTCGTGATCCATCCGTGGGAGTCGGGCCGTGACAACGCGCCGGACTGGGATGACGCGATGAGCGGGATCGACCCGCAGGACGTGGGTTATTACGAGCGCCGCGACACCCAGCATGTCGACGCCTCGATGCGCCCGACGAAATACGATTACGACCGCTATATCTGGCTGGTGCAGCGCGCCAAGGCGCTCGATTGGGACGATGCGAAAGTCGCCGAGGGCAACCCGTTCAAGGTGGCCGATCCGACGATGCATTTCATCCTGATGCGCGGTCTGCGTGACCTGCTGGCGGCTGGCGAGGCGCAGGATCTCGACACCGGCGACATGGCCGCGCAGCTGGCCGAACTTGAAGCCGGTGCGGACGCGCTGTGGAACCCCGGCATGGGCTATTACGACAGCTACAACTGCAACAACGGCATCTGGTCGAACGCGCTGAGCAACGCTTCCTTCCTGTGCTGGTTCGGCGGGCTCGACGCACCGCATATGGAACAGCATCTGGCCCGCGTGCTCGATGCGGCCCCCTATGGCGTGCCGTCGCTCGCGCCCTTCGATCCGCGGTTCGACGCCAAGCGCTACTGGCGCGGCCCGACCTGGGGGATGATGAACATGATGATCGGCGAGGGCGCCTCGGAACGGGGCGTCGCGCTTGGCGAAGAGGTCCGCAAGCGCACCCGCGAGGTGATCGGGCGCTACGGCTTCGTCGAGTATTTCGACCCGATGACGGGCGCGGCCGCGGGCGGCAAGGCATTTACCTGGACGGCGGCCGTCTGGCTCGCCTGGGCCGGCAAGGAGGGGTGAAATGGGTTCGATCACGCTAAATGGTGTCGAGAAGTGGTTCGGCGACGTCCAGGTCATCAAGGGCATCGACCTCGAGATCAAGGATGGCGAATTCGTCGTCTTCGTGGGGCCCTCGGGCTGCGGCAAGTCCACGCTTCTGCGGATGATCGGCGGGCTTGAGGATACCTCGCGCGGGGCGATCGAGATCGACGGTGCGAATGTGACCGATCAGCCGCCCTCGAAACGCGGCCTCGCGATGGTGTTCCAGTCCTATGCGCTCTACCCGCATATGTCGGTGGCCGAGAATATGGGCTTCTCGCTCAAGATGGCGGGGGCTCCACAAGAGGACTGGCGCGCCAAGGTCGACGAGGCGGCTGATATCCTGAAGCTGCAGAGCTTCCTCGACCGGCGGCCCAAGGACCTGTCGGGCGGCCAGCGCCAGCGTGTGGCGATCGGGCGGTCGATCGTGCGCGACCCGACGGCATTCCTCTTCGACGAGCCGCTGTCGAACCTCGACGCGGCGCTGCGCGTGGAGATGCGACTGGAAATCGCGCGGCTGCACCGCAACCTCCAGCGCACGATGATCTACGTCACCCACGATCAGGTGGAGGCGATGACGCTGGCGGATCGGATCGTGGTACTGGAATACGGCCGGATCGCGCAGGTCGGCACGCCGCGCGAGCTTTACGAGAAGCCCGCGAACCTTTTCGTGGCGCAATTCATCGGCAGCCCGAAGATGAACGTGATGCCCTGCGCGGTCTCGGGCGGCAGCTATAGTCTCGACGGCGGGCGCGGCGGGGCCTGTCCCGCACCGCAAGCCACGCAGCTTGGCATCCGGCCCGAACACATCTTGCTGGTGGCCGAAGGCGAGGGGCAATGCGACGGGCGCGTCGACGTGGTGGAATTCCTCGGCGCGGACACGTTCATCCTGTTCGATTGCGGCCCCTTGGGCGCGGTGAACGTGCGCGTCGCGGGCGATACCGATCTGCGTCCGGGCGATGTCTCGGGGCTGAGCTTCGAGCCGGATCGTACGGTCTTCTTCGATGCGGACGGCATGGCGGTCTGATCCCAAGCGCCCGGGCGTGCGGCCCGGGCAACGCGGAAAATTGCGCGGGCAGGGGGCGAGGCGACGTCGTCTCGTGCAGGCGCGTCAGTGCGTCAATTCACGCAACGGAGGCGCGCCTAGCGACTTCGCGCGCACATGCTCAAAAATTGTCGGTCCGGCATCCCCCGGGTGCCGGATCTCTTTGCCGTTCTGTCGCCCCTCAAGTGTCTCCTTTTACAAAATTTCCTCCAGTTATCATTGGGTTCCCTGTCTCTTTTCTCAAATTAATGTGACCGGCGGACGATTGCTGATCGGGAGCACCGGCGCTACCGTTCGCGGCAATCGTCGAACGGGCGCATTCGCGTGCACTGCGCAACCTGAAGATCGACGATGGGCCGAGACGCTCCCCCGGGTGCAAGCACGCCCGCGCGGGGAGGTCGGACGGTCTCATCACGCGCAAGGCGAATGCGATCCGAAAACGATCGTGAACAATCCAACGGATGAGAGGAAAACATATGCGGAAGACGACACTTCTCGCGGTCGCCGGTGCGACCGCTATGGTCACCGGCTTTGCAGCCCAGACCGGAACCGCCCGTGCCGCCGAGCAATGCGGTGACATCTCGATCGCCCAGATGAACTGGGCCGCTGCCGAAGTCACCACGAACATCGCGAAGTTCATGCTGGACCAAGGCTACGGCTGTAACACCAGCCTGGTCAAATCCGACACGATTCCCGCGATCACCTCGATCGCCGAAAACGGCCGCCCCGACGTCGTCACCAACCTGTGGCTGAACTCGGCGGGCGACGCCTACAAGAAGCTCGAGAGCGAAGGCAAGATCAAGCGCGTCGCCAAGACGCTCCAGCCGGGTGGTGTCGAAGGCTGGTGGATCCCCACCTACCTCGCCAAGGAACACCCCGAGCTGAAGACCATCGAGGGCGTCATGGCGCATCCCGACTGGGTCGGCGGCACGTTCAACAACTGCCCCGACGGCTGGGGCTGCCGCGTCGTGAGCGACAACCTGATCAAGGCGCTCGACCTCAAGAGCTCGGGCATCGAGGTGTTCAACCACGGCTCCGGCCAGACGCTCGCCTCGTCGATCGGTTCGGCCTTCGCCGACAAGAAGCCGTGGTTCGGCTACTACTGGGGCCCGACCGTGGTCATGGGCAACTATGACATGACCCGCGTGAAGCTTGGCGACTACGACAAGGCCAAGTTCGACAATCTCCAGAACAAGGACGCGTCGAACCCGCAGGTTTCGGACTTCCCGGCAGCTCCGGTGCTGACCTCGGTGACGAGCGACTTCGCGGACACCCATCCGGCGGAGACCGAGTTCTTCTCGAAGATGAGCTTCAAGACCGACACCATGTCGAAGCTGCTCGCTTGGCAGGACGAGAACAAAGCCTCGGGTGAAGAGACGGCTGTCCACTTCATCAAGAACTACCAGGACACGTGGAAGAACTGGCTCGATGCCGATGCCCAGAAGAAGCTTTCGAAGCTGATCGGCGGATGATCGTGACGCGCGCCTGACGCGCAACACATGGACGGGGCCGGGACAGGCCCCGTCCTTTTTCGATCAATCACGCAACAATATGGGACGGGTCTCTCTGTGCGACCCGGAAAACCAATGGCAGCTTACGAGAATTTCTTCAACGCGGTGGGGCTGAAGGACTGGTGTTCGGCTGGCGGCGACGGTGGCGGCGGCATGACGTCGATGGCCGACCTGATCGCGCAGACCGACGGCACCACGACGCAGGGCCCCAGCCTCTGGAACTGGCCCTTCCCCTCGCTCGACGCCCTCAACAAGGCCTGCGGGGCGATCCCGCCCTCGCGCGACGTGACGCAAGGCCTCGAGGACGGCTTCCTCGCGATCCGTGGCGGGCTGCGCGCCGTCGTGGACCCGCTCACACAGCCGCTGAGCTGGGCCCTGCGCGACATGCTCTGGATCATGACCAACACGCCGTGGTGGCTGATGGTGCCGATCCTGATGCTGATCACCTGGCTGGTGACGCGCTCCTGGAGACTGGTGGTCTTCGTGCTGGTCTCGATCGCCTTCCTCGCCTTCATCAATCACTACGAAGCGGCGATGCAGACGCTGGCGATCATCTTCGTCTGTGCCTTCATATGCGTCCTCTTCGGGGTGCCCATAGGCATTGCGATGTCTCGGAGCGACCGGCTCCAGCGCACCGTGATCCCGATCCTCGACATGCTGCAGACGCTGCCGCCCTTCGTCTATCTGATTCCGCTGATCTTCCTGTTCTCGGTCACCGAGCCGAAGCTCTACGGTATCGCGATCATCCTCTATGCGATCGTGCCCGTGGTGCGCCTGACAGACCTCGGCATCCGTCTGGTCGATCCCGACGTGATCGAGGCGGCCGACGCCTTCGGCATGACCAAGCGCCAGAAGCTGTTCGGCGTGCAGATCCCGCTCGCGCTGCCCAACATCATGGCCGGTGTGAACCAGACGATCATGATGAGCCTCGCCATGGTGGTGATCGCCTCGCTCGTCTCGGCCCCGGGTCTCGGCGTGCTCGTGCTGCGCGGCATCCGGTCGCTGGAACTGGGCACGGGTCTCGTGGCTGGCTTCGGGATCGTGATCATCGCGATCCTGCTCGACCGCGTGACGAAAGCCTCGCTCGCCCGGATCGACACCAGCAAGAGCCGGAAGTGAGGAGACAGACATGACGAAAGAAATCAAAGTCTCGATCCGACACCTCTACAAGATCTTCGGGTCGGATCCGCAAGCGGCGCTCGAAGACGTCAAAGCGGGCATGGGCAAGCCGGAACTGCTCGAGAAGCGCAATCACGTGCTCGGGCTCAACGACATCAACGTGGACATGAAAGAGGGTGAGATCACCGTCATCATGGGGCTTTCGGGCTCGGGTAAATCCACGCTGATCCGGCACCTCAACCGGCTTATCGAGCCCACCGCTGGCGAAGTGATCGTCAATGGCGAGAACATCCTCGACTATAACGAGGCGCAGCTGCGCAAACTGCGGCGCGAGCGGATGTCGATGGTGTTCCAGAAATTCGCCCTTCTGCCGCACCGCACGGTGGCGGAGAACACGGCGATGGCGCTGGCCACCCGCGGCTTCCCGGCCTCCGACTATGTCTCCGAGGCCGAGAAATGGCTCGACCGCGTCGGGCTTGGGGGCTACGGCGATCACCACCCGCACCAACTCTCGGGCGGGATGCAGCAGCGTGTGGGCATCGCCCGGGCGCTGGCGTCGAACTCGGACATCATGCTGATGGACGAAGCCTTCTCGGCGCTCGATCCGCTGATCCGGACCGACATGCAGGATCTGCTGCTCGAGCTTCAGGCCGAGCTGCACAAGACCATCATCTTCATCACCCACGATCTGGACGAGGCGCTCAAGCTCGCCGATCACCTGGTGATCCTGAATGACGGTCGGGTGGTCCAGCAGGGCGAGCCGCAGGAGATTCTGCTCAACCCGGCGGATCCCTACATCGAGGACTTCGTGGCCGACATCAACCGTGCCCGCGTGCTGCGCGTGCGCTCGGTGATGGAGCGCGGCGCGCCGGAAGGCGAGATGTCGGGCGATATCGACGGCAACGACAATCTCGAGAGCGTCATCGCCAAGGCCGAAGGGGCGCTCGACCGCCGCTACCGCGTGATGATGAGGGGCGAACCGGTGGGCAGCCTCACCATGCCCTCGATCATGCGCGCGCTGGTGCCCGCGCAGTCCTCGGGCGAGACCGCCAAGAGGTAAGAGAAAGGGACCCGCCCCTGCATTGGGGCGGGTCCGACCCGCCGCGCGACAGGCGCGGGTTTTTCCCAAACATCAGTTCAATTGCCTTGGAAGCGGGGCGCGCGCCGGTCCATGGGATGGCGCGTCGAGAGGGCAGCGCCCGACCTCGGGGGGGCGCATGTCCCCGACCTTGGCGGTCTGCACTTTATCCCGCCGCACCCTTCCGACTTTCATGCGCGCGCAGGTGGCGCAAAAGCGCCCTCCCGGGGGGAGGTCGGGCGCTGCCCGGTGTGCTGGTCGCCCCCCGGGCCAGCCCTTAGCTGCGCACGACGTAGACCGAGCACTCCGCATGGGTCACGACATGGGACGCCGTGGTGCCCAGAAGGTAGTCCTGCACCTTCGGGTTGGCCGCTTCCATCACGATCAGGTCCACCTTGCGCTCATCCGCCAGCTTGACGATCTGGCGATGCACCGCGCCCTTGCGCACGACCATCTCGACCTCGGTCACCCCGCTGGCGGGATTGTCGTTGAGGAACTTGCGCAGCTGCTGGCCCCAGTAGGTATCCGAGTTGTAGATATTGAGATTACGCTCGATCTCGGGCGCGATCGTCGCCACGATCAGCTTCGCACGCCGCCGCCGCGCCATCTCGACGGCTTCCATATAGGCATGATGCTCGACCTGTGCGTGGCGCAGGTTGATCGGGCAGAGGATGAGCTTTGTCTGGCGTGCCATGTTGGCCTCCGGGGGAAATTCGAGGCGGAGAATGAACCGCGTGGCGACCGGGCGCAAACCCGGATTGAACGAGCCCCGCGCCTACGACGATTTTTCGCCCTCCAATCGAGCACATACGTCGCTCCAATGCCCCGATGCGACATCGATGAGCGCGTATTCCCGCAGCGCATAGCACGGCGCGGTCCCGGATCGCTCGGGGGCAGGTCGGTTGCGCAGACCCGCCCACCGCATCCCGCGCCGGATGATCTCAGTCACCTGATCGACCCGCAGATCGTCGAGCGTGTGGCCGATCGAGCAATAGAAGATGCGCCGGCCTGATCGTTCAAGACGGTGTGGCCGAGGATGATGTGGGGGGCGCGCGTGGCGAAGGGCTTTTGATCTGTCCCGATAACCGATTGGCAGGAACAGATTAGATTTTCCGCACTGGGTGATGGCGGAGACGAAGCCCGCCCGAAGGGCTTTGCAACCTGTCAGAACCTGTCGCGCTAACCCAATAAAATAGCGTGATTTAATCAAGACGCCTTCGCGGCCCATTGCAATCAATCGCAGGGGTGTGCATCTTTAATGGTGGGTAGGATGCTGGGCAAGTGAGTTAGGTTCCCATGCCGAAAATCGCCAAAGAGCTTTCCGCGCTGGAGGTGAAGAACCTCGCGCATCCCGGCACGGGGCGAAACGTAATCCATCCGGTGGGCGGGGTGACGGGGCTCTACCTGCAACTCACGCCAAAGGGCGGGCGGTCTTGGCTCTTGCGCACCACGATTGGCGAGAAGCGCCGGGAAATCGGTTTGGGCGGCTACCCTGATGTAACCCTAAGCCAAGCGCGTGAGCGGGCCAGAGAGGCCAAGGAACAGATCCGCGCAGGGATAGACCCCGTGGAGCAGCGCAAGGCCAACAAAGCGGCCCTTGTCGCGGCCCAGCGCCGGGGGCTGACCTTCTCCGATGCGGTAGAGCAATACCTGTCGGCCAAGCTCGACGCCTTCAAGAATGACAAACACCGCGCGCAATGGCGCAGCACGCTCGAAACCTACGCCGTGCCGGATCTGGGCAAGATGCTGGTGCAGGATATTGCCGTGCAGGACGTTCTACGCGTCTTGGAGCCGATCTGGCACAACAAGACCGAAACGGCATCCCGCCTGCGCGGGCGGATCGAGGCGGTTCTGTCTTGGGCCACGGTCGCGGGCTATCGCAGGGGCGACAATCCGGCCCGTTGGGGCGGCAACCTCAAGGAATTGTTGCCCGCGCCTGCCAAGCTCAAGGGCAACGCCAATCAACCCGCCTTGCAGATCGACGACGCGCCGCAATGGCTGGCCGATCTGCGCGAGCGTGAGGGAATGAGCAATCGTGCGCTCGAATTTGCCGCGCTGACCGCTTCGCGCTCGCAAGAGGTGCGGGGCGCGCGCTGGGAGGAAATCGACCTTAAGGCGGCGTTGTGGATCATCCCGGCGGCGCGGATGAAGATGGACCGCGAACACCGCGTGCCGCTCTCAGCGGATGCGCTGGCGCTGTTGAAAGCTCTGCCGCGCTTTCAAGGAAGCGCCCATGTGTTCCCCGCACCCAAGGGGGGCGAAATGTCAGATATGGCTCTGAGCGCCGCGATGAAGCGCCTGCACGCTGCGAAGCTGGCAGAGGGTGGGGTGGGCTATGTGGACCGCGTGAGCAAGCGCCCAGCGGTGCCGCACGGGCTGCGCTCGACCTTCCGCGATTGGGTGGCAGAGCGGACGCATTTTCCCGGCGACATGGCCGAGGTGGCACTGGCCCACAAGGTCGGCAATGCCGTGGAAGCCGCCTATCGGCGCGGTGATATGGTCGAGAAGCGGCGCGGCATGATGGACGCTTGGGCGGATTACTTGGCTGGCCGTGCGCGGGCTGGCGCTGATGTGGTGAGGATTGGGTGATGTTTTGCAACTCAGGTTATGTTTCCCTTGCGGAAATTTATCGCGATGCTCGCGATTGGAGCGACGAAGATACGCCCAAGCTTACACAGTTGGATATTATGTCCTTTGCTTTCCGACAGCCGGGCTTCTCGCTCTGCACGCCTCAAGGTGGAACGGTGTTTCTTGCAAGGCACGCTTTCTACCGTGAAAAGCCCGTCCGAAACCGCTTCCTAGGTTTTCACCCAGCAATTGACATCGTCACCTTCACGATTTCGAAGCACCAGCTCGAGCGCTACACAGAGATTGCATCAGAGCGACTAGACGAGACGCAGGCTAAACTTGATCGAGAGCCGACACCTAGGCTTTCAAGCGGCGCTTCGGTGCCTTTCCTGAAAGCGCTTTCTGACTTCGCTGCAATCGCTAAGATCCGAGACACTTTTGCTCATCTCGATGGTTGTTCTCCGCAAATCCTGAACAAGTATCGGCCATCAAGTATCGAGGAAATCATTTCAGAAAACGAGGCGAGCTCACCGAGCGAAATGCGAGGTGAGCGGGAGATAATCAATGAGATTGTTTCTCTTGCAAAGAGCGACACGTCGCTAAAGCGAGATGAAATTCGAAGCCTCGTTTGTCCCGGAATGAAAACTGATGCTTGGAGAGCCGTTTGGCGAGTAGCCGCAAACCTGCACCCTGAGTTATCGAAACCGGGGCCAAGGCGCTCATAATTCATTCGAAATCGAAAAAGGTTCGTGTGCCGATTTCGTTGCGCAATCCTGCGACGGATTTCAGCGTTAAACGATTGGAGCACGCCGCATGGCACAAACCTACCTCTCCGACCTTCAACTGGCCCAAAGATATGGCGTCCACCGTTCGACGCCGTGGCGCTGGGCCAAGACCGATCCGCGCTTTCCCAAGCCCGTGACGCTTTCGCCGGGATGCACCCGCTGGAACCTCGCAGAGCTTGAACGCTGGGAAGCTGCGCAGCGCTAAAACCGCGCCCCACAATCGGGGGCGGCGGTTCTAGTTTCGTGTGTGTTGGAACACCGCGACCCTAGCCCAGTGCCCCTGTTTCTACAAATGAAAACAGGAGCCGAAGGAATGGCGAAACATGGCTTTGACCATGCCCGATACCTTATTGCCGAAGGCAACGGGAAACGGGCTGAAATCCATCTCAACGGGCGGCTGCGCTGGGCGCTCGATAACCTGATCCGCGCCGGGGCGAAGGGGTGCACCCCGATTGACCATCCCGGCCCGCGTTGGAGCGCATACGTTCATAAGCTCAAGGAACAGGGCGTGCAGATCGAGACGGTCCACGAGCGCCACGAGGGGGCATTTCCCGGCACCCATGCGCGCTACGTCCTGCGCTCGACGGTCGCGCGGATCGACCGAGGGGGTGCGCGATGATGCGCGCCCAGATCCGCCGATTGATGCGCCGGGGGCTGAGCGAAGCCCAAGCCCGCAGCTTGGCCCCGTTGGTCTATGGGGGGTGGTGGTGATGACGGCCCAGCGCGCTTCCCTGTTGGCCAAGGAAATCCGGCAAGAGATTGTGCGGCTCAAACTGGCAGGCTTTCACCTCTTGCCGCTTGGGCGCGGCGATGACGGGAAAACACCTGGCATCGGGAATTGGACCGCGCCCAAGGTAGAGCTGGGCCAAGTGCTGGCCCCGCTCCATCGCCACGGGGTGGGCGTCTATGGCGTGAGGCTCGACGGGTTGGCCGTGATCGACTGCGACCACGACGACCCCGCCCTTGTCACGGAAATGGAAGCCCGGTTCGGCCCAAGCCCGGTGCATGTGCTCACCCCAAGGGGGCGGCATCTCTACTACCGTGCGGGCGGTGCAACGCCGAACTTGCGCGCCGAGGGGCTTCCTGTCGATCTGAAATCGGGCGGGCGGTCCTATGTGGTCGGCCCGCTCTCTCAGCGACCCGATGGCGGGCGCTATGTTCCGGCAAAGGGGGTGCTGGGGGTGGAGAGATTGCCCGTAATCTACGGCGCGAAAACGGTGACGGGTGCGCCAGAGCCGATCCGAGAGGGTGAGCGTCACCAAGCCTTGGTCAGCGAAGCCATTGCGATGGTCGAAACCGTCAGCGGCCCTGATGAGCTGACCGCGCGTCTTGTCGTGCTGCGTGATGAGCGATGTGCAGCCCCTTCCAGTATGCCCGATGCGGAACTGCGCGGGATTGCCGATTGGACATGGCAACGCTTGCTCAGGGGCGAGCTATATCACGGGCGGGACAGTGCCTTCTCCGTCCATAGGTTGGCCCATGACGCCCTGCGCGGTAAACCGGGCGGGAGCGATGCAATCGCGCTCTACGTTCTGTTGGTCGATCTGCATGGGCACGACCCCGGCAAACGCTTCGCGCTCGATCACGGGGCGATGAAGGCGGCGGGGCTGACCGATCTGTCAGCGCGTGGGTTTCGGGCGGCGCGTCGGATGTTGGAGAATGAGGGGCTTCTGGGGGTGGCGACCAAATACCGCCCCGGCTCACATCGCCAGCAATACCGCCTTGAGCGCCTGCGCCCCGGTATGGATGCTGCGCCGAACGTCGCCCGAATTTCCGAAATCGCGCCGCGCGGGAAGGACGGGGAAGAAGGGGGGAAGGACTAAGGTTATATTTGTGGAGCAGATTTGCGCCACATAGTGCAGACGACCGGCATGCGACAATGAATTGACTGCCTAGGTTGCAATCTACTCTACTCCTTAGGCTTTTTCTCGACGGCATACGTGCTCCCGAGAAGAGGTGCGGTGAGCGTTACATAAATTGCTTTGCTCGATCCACCGCAACTGAGCACGAAAATCTTGTCGAGATCTGAATAGAGATTTTCGGGTTCGTTCGATCGTTCATAGCCGTAGTGAGAGAACAACCACGAGTAAGTGCTGTGACCCAAGATAGGTGAACCGTCAACACCGATGACCGCATTGCCCCTTACGCGCTGAATCCATCCCGAACAAACTCTCTCAATTTCGCGCTCGTCTTTCTCGAGCAGACTAGAGGCGGTGTCTAAGTTGGGCACAATGTAAATTCTGTTTTCACTCCAATTATAGGAGGCGCTGCCAAGACCATTGCTCTCTAAGCGCAAGTTGAGACGAAGCATGCCAAAGTCGAAGGTGCTTGCCACGTCTCGCTGGAGATACTGGGTCGTTGCATCGGGCCCCGCAATCGACGAGTAAGGGGCGAGAATCGCTATGGCTACAAAGGCGAAAACTAATTTTTTCACTGTCAGGCTCTCGATACTTCTTTTTGAAGAATTACTATCGGAGAATTAAGCGTTTCCAGCAACACCGGCGAGGCCCCTTAGCTGGCATGACAGCTCCTTTGAATGCTTCTGAAACCGATACGCGCGCGCATGGGATGGGGTGTTAGTATGACTGCGGGGGAAACGACATGGCTTGAGGGCCAACTGGCCGCAGCCCTTGCACGCGAGCAAGCGAGACAGGCTAAGCGCCGTGTGCGATGTGGAGCCAAGACGCGAAAAGGGCATCCGTGCAAAGCGCTCAGCCTTTCCGGTAAGCGGCGATGCAAATTCCACGGCGGGCTATCGACCGGGCCGAAAACAGCCGAAGGCATCGAGCGCATCCGAGAGACGCAGAAACGGCGCTGGGCAATTAGCAGGACAGGTTAGGAGTTGTCAGTCGATATTTCATTTTGAGATTAGATCGAACGGAAGCTGGTCACGGGAGCTGGACAGGTTGCCGGTTCAGTGCCTAGTCTCAATTTCGTGAGGTCTTCGCAGTTAGCTTGGAGTGGCGAATGAAAAGAGTTTTGATGATTGGTGTTCTTCCTCTCTTGTCAGCATGTGTTGCTGAGTTGAGTCCTGAGGCACAATTAGTTCGCCAAGTATCGATTCATTCGGTCTCAGATTGTCGTTTCTTAGGTCCAGTGTCCGGTTCTGAATCCTGGGGAATGGGGACCACTCAAGACGCAGAAAGCGCCCTCAACAAATTGCGCAACAAGGTCGCTGCACTAGGAGGCAATGCTTTCGTCCAAACCAATAGCTCTACGCGTGGCGACGGCACCGTGATTCAAGGCGACGCCTATTTCTGCCGGTAGTGCCCAGCTTAGACGCCTAGGTTGCTCTCTGAAAGGAAGAGACCCTTGATGAGGCCATCGCTACTAGATTTTTGGAACCAAGCGCCTTTGGAAGATTGGGGCAAAGCGCCTGCGGGTGCGATGCGCTTCCAGCATCCGGACGACACCATTTCGGAGAGCCATATTCAGCTCGATGTTTCGTCTTACGAAACCTTCGTAAGTGCTTTGGAACGCGGGAATATGCCGCGTTCCAACTTTCATCTTCACTTGCTGCCGCAACCCTATTTCGGTGACTTAGAAGATGCTGAAATTCTGATCCTCTTGGCAAATCCAGGCCTTTCTGCGTCTGACTACTTCGCAGAGGAAACCTGCCCGGAGTATCGCGATGAACTTATCGGCTCGCTTCGGCAAGAGAAGCGTAGCCATATGTTCCTAGATCCAAAGTGGGCTTGGACTAGTGGTTTCAGTTGGTGGGAGAGAAAATTCCGCTCGGTGGCCCAGTGTATCGCGACTGAGCATTTCGACGGCCATTACGGAAACGCCCTAGCCGATCTCGCGCGCCGGGTCGCATCTGTCGAGCTGGTGCCTTACCACTCTTTCAACTTTCGTTCTCAAAACCAGCTTGCGTCAGTCCAAGCCGCACGTGACTTTGCATCTACGGTCGCCTCAGACAGGAAAGTTATCGTCACCCGAAGCGTTACGGCTTGGGAGCTGCCGGAAGCTGACAACTTCATCAAATATAAGCCCGAAGAGGCGCGAAGCGCGAGCCTTGGACTCGAGACATGCGGAGGTAAGGCAATTCTTGAGGTATACGAAAACCGCCCGTGCATTCACACAAGTTGAACAAACTGGTGCAGGCGTTGTTGCGGGGGGCTTCGATTGTTCACTCAGTATGCAACCGGAAACCCGCACCCTCGGCGCGTTTGCAATATGCTCGGCGCAAAACAGGGGTAGGGGGCCGTTCCCTCAATTGCGGATGTGCGCGTCGAGCGAGCGCCACGGTTTGCCGTTTGCCTCGCCCAGAGATTGGGTCACCCCCTACTGATCGAGGGGCGCGCGATGCGTAGGGCCACGAATCCCAAGCGTTTTTTCTTTGGTGGGTTTTTCGGTGGGTAGCGCCTGAGTAATTGAAAATAATTCAATTAAATCAAGGCGTAATGGCGGAGACGAAGGGATTCGAACCCTCGAGACCCTTCCGGGCCTACTCCCTTAGCAGGGGAGCGCCTTCGACCACTCGGCCACGTCTCCGCGGACCCGTATAGGGATCGTCTCGGGGGGAGACAAGCGGTTTTTCGGCGGAATTTCGGGTGGTTTGCGATTTCCCTCGCGTGCGGCGGAGATGGCGCAGGCGGGGGGCGGGGCGGCGCGGGGCAGGGGCGACGGGCGCAATGAAAAACGCGCGCGAGATGGCTCGCGCGCGTTTCGTTTTCAAGGGGTTTCGCTTGGCTTAGCGGGTCGTCTCGCCGCGCCGGCGTACCACCACGTCGACCGTGATCGATGCAAGCAGCACTGCCGCCGTCGCCATCAGCTGCACCGCCGCCGGCAGGCCCAGAAGCGCCATGCCGTTGACGATGGCCGCGATCACGACGCCACCAAGGATCGCGTGGATCGGATGGCCGCGCCCGCCGAACAGCGAGGTGCCGCCGATCACCGCGGTCGCGACGACGTAGAGCACGATCGTGCCGCCATCGAAGCTGGTGGAGATCGAGCGCAGGCGCGAAGCGTAGATGATGCCGCCCAGACCCGCCGTCGTGGCAGCCAGCGTGAAGGCTGCGGTCCGGATCAGGCGCAGGTTGATGCCCGCCCGGCGCGCGGCCTCTGCATTGCCGCCGATGGCGAGGACGTAGCGGCCGAATTTCAGCCGTCCCAGCAGGAACGACCATGCCAGCAGCACCGCGAAGACGATCGGGATCACCCACGGCATGCCCGAGAGGGGGAAGCGCGCGACGCCCCGGTTCATGTTCGAGATCGTCACCAGCACGATACCCGCGATTACGGCCGCGGCGATCTTCGCGACGGTGAGACCCATAGGCGGAGCGACGAGGCCGCTCTTGCGACGTTTCGCATCCTTGCTGAAGGTCATGATCGCGAAGACCAGAACCACGGCTCCGGTCATCAGCCAGCCCATCAGCGGGCTCAGCGTGCCATTTGCGAAGTTGTTGATCGTGTCACTCGCGACTGGGATTGTTCCCCCGGCGCCCAGCAGTTGGATCATCAGACCGTTGAAGCCCAGAAGACCCGCCAGCGTCACCACGAAAGAGGGCAGTTTGAGCCGCGTGATCAGCGAGCCCTGGAAGATGCCCAGTACCGCCGGAACGGCCAGACCCGCCACGACCGCCGCCCACCAGGGCCAGTCGGTACCCGGCGCCACCAGCAGCGTCGCCACCGTCGCCCCGATCCCGGCCACGAAGCCGAGCGACAGATCGATCTCGCCCAGCAAGAGGACAAAGACCTGTCCCATCCCGATCATCATGAAGACCGAGCCCTGAACGAGCAGGTTCACGACATTCCCCGGCGAGAGGAATTTCGGGTTCTGCAACTGGAAGATCAGCGAGATCAGTACGAAGCCCAGAAGCACCGGCAGCACGCCGCTTTCGCCTGCCTTGATCTTCGCCCATGTGCGCGAAAGGTAGCTCGAGAAGCTCTGATCCTCGGTCGTGGCGCCCACCACGGCGGAGGGGCCGCTTTCGCCCGACGCCTCGCGTTGCGCCGCGACATCCTTGGCGTTCTCTGCCGCGATCGAGGCGGCGGCGCGCATCGCACCGGCTTCGACCACGTGGTCGGATTTGCCCGTGGTCATCAGCTCGACCACGCGCTGGGTGTCGTATTCCTCGATCGGGCCCTGGCTGACCATCTCGCCCAGACGCAGGATCGCGAGGCGGTCGGAGACCGCGAAGACGTCGTTGAGGTTGTGCGAGATCATCACCACTGCAAGGCCCTGATCGGCGAGGCGGCGCACCAGTTGCAGCACCTGACCGGTCTGGGCCACACCGAGCGCCGCCGTGGGCTCGTCGAGGATCACCAGTTTGGAATTCCACATCACGGCCTTGGCGACCGCGATCGATTGCCGCTGGCCGCCCGAAAGCGCCGAGACCGGCGCGCGGATCGAGCGCAGCGTGGTCACGCGGAGCCCTTGCAGCGTCTCTGCCGCGGCGCGCTCCATCGCGTCCTCGTCGAGCATCCCGTTGGTCAGGATTTCGCGACCGAGGAACATATTCTGCACGACGTCGAGATTGTCGCACAGCGCGAGGTCTTGATAGACGACCTCGATGCCCAGCTCCGCACTGTCGCGGGGCGAGCGGACGCGGACCTCGTTGCCTTCCCATTCAATTACGCCGCCATCGGCTTCATGGATGCCAGCGATGGTTTTCGTCAGCACGGATTTGCCCGCGCCATTGTCACCGACCAGTGCCGTTACCTCGCCGGGGCGGACGTCGAAATCGACCCCGCTGAGCGCCTGCACTGCACCGAAGCTCTTTTCGAGACCCCGAATACGGAGGATCGCGTCGCGATCCTCCGTCAGGGACCCGGTACCGTTACCCGTGTCCATCATTGGCTATCAGTTCCCGATGCCAGCGGCTTTGCACGCATCGGCCGCGTCGCCCGCACAAAGCTTGGAGGTGTCGACGAAGCCGTCTTTCACGACGGTGTCGGCCATGTTCTCCGGGGTGACCCAGATCGGCTTGAGCAGGATCGAGGGCACGTCCATGCCGCCCTGGCTGTCATTGACCTTGCCGTTGACGAGGCCGTCGGGCGGAGTGTCGCCAGCACGCATGTAGAGCGCGAGCGCCGCTGCCGCCTGAGCTTCGAGGTAGATCGGCTTGTAGACGGTGCCGCACTGGTAACCGGTGAGCACGTTCTGCAGGCCGGTGACCGTCGCGTCCTGACCGGTGGTTGGGAAGGCTTTCGGCGGCACTTTCAGCGTCTTGAGATAGGAGATGACCGCGTTGGCGTTGTCGTCATTCGGGGTGACGACGGCGTTCATGTCCTGATGCGCCGTGAACTGCTGCTCGAAGGTGGTCCGTGCGACCGACGGGTCCCAGGTGCCTGCGGGCTCGCCCGCATTGGTGTAGCTGCCATCGTCGAATTTCGGCTTCAGCACGCTCATGTAGCCCTGCTTGAACAGCGTGGCGTTGTTGTCATCGGGCGAGCCCGCCATCACGAGGATGTTCGGCTTCTCGATGTTCCAGTCGCTGAGGCACTGTTCCATGCCCTTGCCGATCAGCTCGCCGACATATTCGTTGTCGAAGCTGATATAGTAGTCGCGCGAGCCGCCAAGCGTGATCCGGTCATAGTCGATGACCGCGACGCCGTGCTCTTTGGCGTATTTCTCGACAGCCGCACCGCCGCCCGAGGAGATCGGGTCGATCAGCAGAACGGTCGCGCCCTGGCTGATGTCGGTTTGCGCCTGGGTGAGCTGGTCGGCTTCCGAACCTTGGGCGTTGGTGATGATCAGATCGTCCGAGGACAGGCCCGCTGCCTTGAAGGCTTTCTTCAGGTAGGGCTCGTCGAACGAGGTGTAGCGGGCCGAGCTTGCTGTGTCGGGCAGCAGCACGCCCACTTTGCCTTTGCCTTTGGCGGCGACGTCCTTGAGCTGGCCCATGGCGGCAAAATCAGCGCCGAAGCTGTCGGCGGTGACGCCTTGAGCCTGCGCGGCACCTGCAATCAGGCCAAGCGCGAGAACGCTGGTTCCAGCGAGACGCGCGGCGGTTCCGCACGTCGAGCGACGAATGTCTTTCATTATAATCCTCCTAAGGCCGGATGGGTTCCTCCCGTGGGGTGGCATCGCCTTGCCCCAGCGCGCCGCCTGTACCGGTTACGGACAGGACAGCGCCGGGGCGCGCATCCGGTACGCGTCCCGTTAGCGCAATCATGGCTTGAAATGTTGCTCTGAACAGGGGGGTGGCGAACACAAAACACTCACGAAACTGCGAGGCCGTGGTGTTCCGGGGCAGCTAAGAAGAGTAGGGGGAACCGGCGGCTGACTTCGCGCGGCACCGATGTGACGCCCGGAGTGGTTGACACCTGCGCGCGCCGCTGTATAAGCCCGCCATTCCGGTGACGCGAGTTGCCGGGATTGTTCATTGGTGTTGGTGGACCTCGCAAGAGGAAACCTGTCGCCGGTCGCCGCGAGGCCCGGAGGAGGACAACGCCCTTCGAAACGCTACAGAAGGAGATCAGCCGTGACCAAACGCACGTCTGCCAAGTACAAAATCGACCGCCGCATGGGCGAGAACATCTGGGGCCGCGCCAAGTCGCCCGTCAACCGTCGTGAATACGGCCCCGGCCAGCACGGTCAGCGCCGCAAGGGCAAACTGTCCGACTTCGGTATCCAGCTCCGCGCCAAGCAGAAGCTGAAGGGCCATTACGGCGACCTGACCGAGAAGCAGTTCCGCCGCATCTACGCCGAAGCCGAGCGTGTTAAGGGCGACACCGGTGAAAACCTGATCGGTCTGCTCGAGCGCCGCCTCGACGCGCTGGTCTACCGCGCCAAGTTCGTCCCGACCGTCTTCGCAGCGCGCCAGTTCGTGAACCACGGCCACGTGCTCGTGAACGGCAAGAAAGTGAACATCCCCTCCTACCGCCTGAAAGAAGGCGACGTGGTGGAAGTCCGCGAGAAGTCCAAGCAGATGGCTCTGGTTCTCGAAGCCGTTCAGTCGCCCGAGCGCGACGTTCCGGATTACCTCGAAGTCGACCACAACAAACTGACCGCGAAATTCGTGCGCACCCCGGCCCTGTCCGACGTGCCCTTCGCGGTTCAGATGGAACCGAACCTCGTGGTCGAATTCTACGCGAAGAACTGATCTCTCAGTCTTCGCCGATCATTCGGAAAGGCCGTGCCCCCGGGGTGCGGCCTTTTTCTTTTGGGCGATGGGGCGGCGCGATACGAGCCGAGGGCAGGGCCCGACCGCCGGGTGGACGCGCCCCGTTTCGTGGTCTTCGCTTAATCTCGCGAAATCCGGACAACCTCGATCCGCGCGCTGACACCACCAAAGCGCCCGCCCGAGGGGGCGGTCGGGCGCTGCCCGGGCCGCTGCGCGGCTGATCCGGGCGGGGTTCGCCACTCACCCGTTGCATCCCTGCCGCGTCTGCTATGCGGGTGATCTTCTCACTAGCCCTGTCGCGCCATGGCGGATAGAACTCGGGCCACGATTCAGGAGTGCACAATGACCACGCATATTCGCCCCCAGCCCGGTATTATGGACATCGAGCTCTATCAGGGCGGCGCCTCCCATGTGGCGGGGCGCACCGATGCCGTCAAACTCAGCTCGAACGAGAACCCGTTCGGCCCCTCTGACAAGGCCAAGGACGCGTTCGCGAAATGCGCCCATTCGATGCATCGCTACCCCCCGACCGACCATGCCAAGCTGCGCACGGCGATCGGCGAGGTGCATAAGCTCGATCCCGACCGGATCATCTGCGGCGTGGGCTCGGACGAGATCATCCACTTCCTGTGCCAGGCCTATGTCGGCGCGCGCGACGAGGTGGTGTTCACCGAGCACGGTTTCCTGATGTATCGCATCTCGACCATGGCCGCGGGCGGCACGCCGATCGAGGTCAAGGAGCGCGACCGCACGACCGATGTCGATGCGATCCTGAGCGCCTGCACCAAGAAGACGAAACTCGTCTTCCTCGCCAATCCGAACAACCCGACCGGCACGATGATCCAGCTGGCGGAACTGGAGCGGCTGGCGGCGGGGCTGCCGAAAGGCGCGCTGCTGGTAATCGACGCGGCCTATGCGGAATATGTCGAAGGCTATGACGGCGGGGCGGAGCTGGCGACGCGTCTGCCCAATGTCTTCATGACGCGGACCTTCTCGAAGATCTACGGTCTCGGCGGGCTGCGCGTCGGCTGGGGCTACGGCTCGCGCGAAGTGATCGACGTGCTCAACCGCATCCGTGGGCCGTTCAACCTCTCGACCGCGCAGCAGGAGACCGCAGAGGCCGCCGTGCGCGATCAGGACTGGGTCAACAAGTGCCGAGATGACAACACCCGTCTGCGCGCTTGGTTGGCCGAAGCGCTGGCAGAAAAGGGCGTTCCGTCAGATACTTCCACGGCGAACTTCATCCTCGCACGTCTGGCCACCGAGCAGGAGGCGGCCGATTGCGATACCTATCTGAAGTCCGAAGGGATCATCGTGCGCCGGGTCGCGGGCTATAACCTGCCCAACTGCCTGCGCATCACCGTGGGCGACGAGCCCTCGTGCCGTCGCGTGGCGCATCTGATCGGCGTCTTCAAGGCAGGCGGGATCGAGGTGCCCAGATGAGCCAACTCTACCAGCGGGTCGCGCTGATCGGGCTCGGCCTGATCGCCTCGTCGATGGCCCATGCAATGCGTGAAAAGGGTCTGGCGGGCGAGATCGTCGGTCATGCGCGCTCCGCCGAGACGCGCGACACCGCGCTGGAGATCGGGCTGGTCGATGCCGTCTATGAGACCGCTGCCGAGGCCGTCGCGGGCGCGGATCTGGTCGTGCTCTGTGTGCCGGTCGGCGCGATGGCGAAGATCGCTGAAGAGATCGCGCCGCATCTGGCCCCCGGGGCTACGATCACCGATGTCGGCTCGGTCAAGCGCGCGGTGATCGACGCGGTCGGCCCGCATGTGCCCGAAGGCGTGCATTTCATCCCCGGCCACCCGCTGGCAGGGACGGAGCAATCCGGCCCGCGCTCGGGCTTTGCGACGCTCTTCGCCAATCGCTGGTGGCTGTTCACGCCGATCGAGGGCACGGACCCCGAGGCGCTGACCCGGCTGAAATCTCTGGTCGAGGCGATGGGCGCGAATACCGACGAGATGGCGCCCGATCACCACGATCTCGTGCTCTCGGTCGTGTCGCACACGCCGCACCTGATCGCCTATACGATGGTTGGCGTGGCGGATCATCTTCGTCGTGTAACCCACGAGGAAGTCATCAAATATTCCGCTACGGGTTTCCGCGATTTTACCCGGATCGCGGCCTCGGACCCGACGATGTGGCGCGACGTGTTCCTGACCAACAAGGAAGCCACGCTCGATATCCTTGGCCGCTTCACCGAGGAGCTGTTCATGCTGCAACGCGCGATCCGCATGGGCGATGGCGACATGCTGCACGACTATTTCACGCGCACCCGCGCGATCCGCCGCGGCATCATCGAGGCCGGGCAGGATACGGATGCGCCCGATTTCGGGCGCGGTGCGCCGAAGAAAGACGCATGAGAGTAGCGGCGCTGATCGCACTTGCGGCAGTGGTTGCGCTTGGCTCCTGCGGGCGCGGTGAAGATCGGCGCTCGGCGCGCTATTCCTCCTCGGGCGAGCTTTGCGGCATTGCCGGTTTGGAAGGTGCGCATATCGCGCCGATCGACGGGCCGGGGCGCTGCGGCATCGCCGATCCGGTGCAGATCACCTCCGTCTCCGGTATCCGTCTGACTTCGCCGGCGCGAGTGAATTGCTCGGCAGCGAAGTCTTTCAAGCGCTGGGTCGATCGCGGGATCAAACCGGCGGTGGGACGGCGCGGCGGGGGGATCGAGGCGATCCGCATCGCAGCCTCCTATTCCTGCCGGAGCCGCAATTCGCAACCCGGCGCGAAGCTGTCCGAACATGCGAAGGGCAACGCGATCGACGTCTCGGGCGTGGTCCTGCGCAACGGCGAGACGCTGACCGTGCTGAAGGATTGGCGCAAGGGCCGGGTGATCAAGCGGATGCACAAATCGGCCTGCGGTCCGTTCGGCACCGTGTTGGGGCCGAAATCGGATCGCTTCCATCAGGACCACATCCACGTGGACGTGGCCAGCTACCGCGGCGGGGTTTACTGCCGTTAACCTTTACTGCCGCTGCGCGACCAGCTGCGGCGCGGGGCCGAGCGGCACCGGGCCGAGGTTCATCTGCCCGTCCTTGAAGACAAGCGGCACTTCCAGCGCGCCGTCGGGGTTCTTCGCCGCCAGCATCGCGCCGATCCCGGTCACGAGCTTCACTTGGTCCTTGCCGATCAGCCCCATGCTCTGCGCGATGCCGACCCAATTGCGCCACGAGGCGGAGCGGATCGTCAGCGTGCCGTCGGGATAGCCCGAGGGATCGACCGTCAGATTGCCCTCGACCGAGACATCGTTGCCGCCCCAGCTCAGCGACAGGTCCGAGATCGCGACGGTCATCAGCCCCGGCATGCCTGCCTCCAGCGCGGTCTGGTCGATCGGCTCGCGCGTGCCGATCAGCGCGTCGAAATGAACGCGCGCGATGGTGTCGGGCAGCTTGCCCTTCGGGTCGACCCGCTCCAGGAGATCGGCCGGGAGTTTCAGCGACTTCGCCTCCGCGCCCAGACGATAGGCGGCGGCGGGCATCACCAGATCGGCGGCTTGCGCCGAGCCGCCGAGCGCGCCCTGCGCCTTGTCCTTGCGCTCGATGGCGAGGCGCAGCTGATCGGCCGAAAGCGCGGGGGCCGTCTCGCCCGCGGGCGTCAGCACCGGCGCGGTGATCACGGCAACCGCCCGCTCCAGCGGCAGGGCGGTCGAATAGCCCACCGTCATTGAGGCGCGCATGTCCTCTTGCGTCAGCTTGTAGTTTCGATCGCCCAGTTGCAGCGACTGGCCTGAGGGCAGGTAGGCGATCACTTTGTTGGGTTCGTATCCGAGTGCGAAGAGTTGCGCGAAGGGCGCGCTCCAGTGCCACAGGCCGCCCTGGTCCTTCAGTTCGGGCTTGTCGAAGGTCAGATCGAAGCGCGAGGGGAAGCCCGCGAGCGAGACCGATTGCGCATCGCCCCAACCTTCCTGCCGGGCCTGCGCGAGCATGTCGCGCGCGCCGTTTTCGATCTTGTGCGCGCCGTAAAACCAGTAGCCGCAATAGGCCAGCGTCGCGACCAGCACCAGAATGATCAGTTTGCGCATCTTCGCCTCTTTGCAAATCGGTTGAACCCCATGTAAGCCGTGTTCTCATGCAGGACCAGTGCGACGACAACAGGATCTGGGTCTTCGGCTACGGCTCGCTGATCTGGAACCCCGGCTTCGATTTTGACGAGCGGATGCTCGCCCGTGCGCCGGGTTGGGAGCGCAGCTTCTGCCTGCGCTCGCTGGTGCATCGGGGCACGCCCGAAGCGCCGGGGCTGGTGCTGGCGCTCGACGAGGGGCAGGGCGCTTGTGCGGGGCTCGCCTTCGCGGTGAAGCCCGGTCAGGAAGACGAGGTGATGGCCTATCTGCGCGAGCGCGAGCTGGTGACCTCGGCCTATCTGGAACGCGAGATCGACGTCGATCTGGATGACGGGCGGCGCCTGCGCGCGGTGACCTATGTAATCGACCGCCATCACGATCAGTATTGCGGCGGGCTTTCCGATGACGAGCAGGCGCGGATCATCGCCAGCGCCACCGGCGGGCGCGGTCCGAACCGCGATTATCTGTTCAATACTGCTCAGCATCTGCACGAATTGGGCATCCCCGATCCCCATCTTGATGCATTGGTGGCACGGCTGCACGACTTGTCGTGATAGCCCTTGGCGAAGGGCTGCACCCTCGCTAGGCTCTGCGCAAACAGGCAAGAGGGGCAATAATGGAAGAGCCGATCCGGCTGGAGCCGCAATTCTCACAACCCGTGCGTCAGGTGATCCTGATGCTTCTGGTGCTCGGCTTGGTCGCTACGGGGGGCTACTTCGCCTATTCGCGCATCTTCCCGATTTTCCTCGCCAATCCCTGGCTGAACGGGGTGATCCTCGCGGTCTTCGTCTTCGGCATCCTCGCCTGTTTCTGGCAGGTGGTGCAGCTGGTGAAGGCGGTGAACTGGATCGAAAGCTTCGCCGCTGACCGCCCGGGCCGCCCGCAGGTGCGCCCGCCGTCGATGCTTGCGCCGCTTGCGTCCCTTCTGGGCTCGCGCGAGGCGCGCCGCGCGGTGTCGTCCTCCTCGGGGCGCTCGATCCTCGAATCCGTCGCGACCCGGATCGACGAGGCGCGCGACATCACCCGCTATATCGCTGGGCTGCTGATCTTCCTCGGCCTGCTCGGGACGTTTTACGGTCTCGCCACCACCGTGCCTGCGGTGGTCGAGACAATCCGCGCACTGGCGCCCAAGGAGGGCGAGAGCGCGATCGGCGTGTTCGACAATCTGATGACGGGTCTGGAGGCGCAGCTGGGCGGCATGGGCACGGCGTTCTCCTCCTCGCTCCTGGGTCTTGCGGGCTCGCTGGTGGTGGGCTTGCTGGAGCTGTTCGCGAGCCACGGTCAGAACCGGTTCTACCGCGAGCTGGAGGAATGGATTTCCTCGATCACGCGGCTCAGCTTCACCGCGCTCGAAGGGGGCGATGGCGAAGGCTCGATGGTGGCGGGCGTTCTCGATCACATGTCCGAGCAGATGGACCAGATCCAGACGCTGTTCGTGCGCTCCGATGCCGGTCGCGTGCAGACCGAGGCGCGGATCGCGCATCTGTCGAACGCCATTCACGACCTGTCGGAACGGCTCTCGGCAGAGATGGATGCGCGCCACCGCCAGCAAGGCGCGCTGCAACAGATGGCCGAGGGGCAGGAGCGGCTAATCGGCGCGCTCGATCACCTCGCGCAACGCACAGCCGAGGGCGCTCCCGAGGCGGAGGCGCTGATGGAGACCCGGATGCGGCTGCGCTCGATCGACCAGCAGATGATGCGAATGCTCGAGGAAGTCAGCGCCGGGCGGCAGGAAAGCATGGCCGAGCTGCGCCATGATTTCGCAGGTCTCACCCGGGCGATCCTCGGCTACAAACCGCATCGCGAGGATTGATTCATGGCTCTGGCACGGCGCGGCGGCAATCGGTTCTCGACCAATATCTGGCCGGGTTTCGTCGATGCGATGACGGCGCTTCTTCTGGTTCTGATGTTCGTCCTGTCAATCTTCATGATCGTGCAATCTGTGCTGCGTGACACGCTGAGCACCAAGGAAGGCGAGCTGATCCAGCTGAACGAACAGGTGTCGAACCTCGCCAAGGCACTGTCGCTGCAACAGACGAAGACGCAGCAGCTGACCGGCGAATTGGAGAATGCGAAGGACAAGGCCGATCAGCAGGACACGCTGATCTCGACGCTCACCTCGCAGCTCGATGACCGCAAGGCCGCGCTCGCCGATGCCAAGCAGAAGATCACCGAATTCGAGGCCCGCGTCGCGCAATTGGTGGGCGAGCGCAACGCCGCCCAGCAGGATGCGAGCGCCAAGGCCGACGAGATCCGGCTGAGCAAGGAAACCATCGCCGATCTGCGCGACAAGCTGACGAAATCGGGCGATGAGGTCGCGGCGATGACGCTGCAGCTCGAAGAGGCGCGCAAAAAGGCCGAGGACACGCTGACCAAGCTCGCCGCCGCGCAGACCGCGAAAGACGATCTGGAAAAGCAACTCGGCAAGCAGCTGTCCGAGGCCGAGAAGCAGGCTGCGCTGAAAGCCACCGCGCAGAAGGCGCTGGCCGATCAGCAGGCGATCTCGGAAGGGGCACAGAAGAAAGTCGCGCTGCTCAACCAGCAGGTCGCGGCGTTGCGGGGCCAGCTCGCGCAGCTGCAAAACGTGCTCGACGAGGCGCAGCAGAAGGATGCCGCGGCCAAGGTGCAGCTCGACAATCTCGGCCAGCAGCTGAACGCGGCGCTCGCCCGTGCGGCGTCTGAGGAGAAGAAGCGCGCGGACCTGCAGGAGAAGATGCGCAAGGAGGCCGAGGCCAAGGCAAAAGATCTGGAGAACTACCGCTCTGAATTCTTTGGGAAGCTGTCGCAGCTTCTGAAGGGCAAGCAGGGCGTGAAGATCGAAGGCGACCGCTTCGTGTTCTCCTCAGAGGTGCTGTTCGCGCCCGCTTCCGCGACATTGTCTGACGCGGGCCGCGCGCAGATCAAGCAGGTGACATCGCTGCTCGACCAGCTGCGTGGGGAAATCCCGGGCGACATCCCGTGGATCATCCGCGTCGACGGCCATACCGACGACACGCCGCTGTCGGGGCAGGGCGAGTTCAAGGATAACTGGGAGTTGAGCCAGGCCCGCGCGCTGTCGGTGGTGAAATACATGGTCGAGAGCCTCGGCTTCCCGCCGCAACGCCTCGCCGCCGCCGGTTTCGCGCAGTTCGACCCGGTGAACACCGCCGACACGCCCGAAGCGCGCGCCCAGAACCGCCGGATCGAGCTGAAGCTGACCGAGCGCTAAGGCGCCGGTCAGCTGAGCTCCGTCCGCCAGTCGAGACACGCGCCGAGCCGCCCCTCGGCACTGCCCTGCAGGCTGCGGAATGATCGCGCCCCAATGACAAATGAAAAGGCTGCCGGGCCAAGCTCCGGCAGCCTTCTGCGATAATTGCGTCTGCCGAGGGCCGCGAAGCCCCCGCCATGTGCTTATTTCGCGATCCGGTCGAGGATGCGCGCCCAGGAGCGG
The DNA here is from genome assembly GCF_002020355.1 of Thioclava sediminum. GTDB lineage: Bacteria > Pseudomonadota > Alphaproteobacteria > Rhodobacterales > Rhodobacteraceae > Thioclava > Thioclava sediminum. The sequence goes on along the minus strand of NZ_MPZV01000003.1, from coordinate 583,234 downwards.
ATGCCCTTGTGGAAGCTTTTGACGTCGTATTTCTCGTTCGGCGAGTGGATTGCGTCGTCGTCATTGGCGAAGCCGATCAGCATCGCGTCCATGCCGAGGATCGACTTGAAGTAGTAGCCGATCGGGATCGAGCCGCCCATGCCGACGATCACCGCCTCACGGTTCCATTCGTCCGAAAGCGCCTGACGCGCGGCTTCGAATTCGGGGCGCGAGGTGTCCATCACGGAAGCCGGTGCGCCATCGAGATCGCCGTCCCAGGTGATGCGCGCATCGACGGGCAGGCGTGCCTCGACATGGGCGCGCAGCGCCTTGCGGACGTGGGCGGGGTCCATGTCGCCCACGAGGCGGCAGGTGATCTTGCAATGCGCCTCGGCCGGGATCACGGTTTTCGAGCCCGCACCCTGATAGCCGCCCCAGAGGCCGTTGATCTCCAGCGTCGGGCGTGCCCATTGCTGCTCCAGCGTCGAATAGCCCTCTTCGCCATGCGGCACGGTCATGCCCGCGTGCTGAAGGTATTCCTTCTCGTCGAAGCCGCAGGTCTTCCACGCTTCCAGCTGTTCGGCCGGGACTTCGTGGACGCCCTCGTAGAAGCCATCCACCGCAACGCGGCCCTGATCGTCATGGAAGCTCGCGATAATCTTGGAAATCTCGCGCAGCGGGTTCAGGGCGGGGCCGCCGTAATGGCCCGAATGCAGATCGATGCGCGGCCCGTGCAGGGTGAATTCTTCCTTCAGCATGCCGCGCAGGCTGCCTGCGATCGAGGGCACGCCGGGCGAGACCATCGAGGTGTCGCAGATCAGCGCCAGATCGGAGGTCAGTTCTTCGCGGTTGTTCTCGAGGAAGGGCACCAGCGAGGGCGAGCCCGATTCTTCCTCGCCTTCAAGAAAGATCACAAGATTGCCAGGAAGCTCGCCGTTCACGGCCTTATAGGCGCGGCAGGCCTCGATGAAGGTCATCAGCTGACCCTTGTCGTCGGACGCGCCGCGACCACGGATGACGCGACCATTCTCGGTATCTTCGATCTGCGGCTCGAAGGGGGGCGTGTTCCACAGCTCCAGCGGGTCCACCGGCTGCACGTCATAGTGGCCGTAGAACAGAAGGCGCGGGCCGTCACCCTTGGAATGCGCAACCACCATCGGATGACCCGTGGTCGGACGCAATTCGGCGTCGAAGCCCAGCGATTTCAATTCTTTGACGAGCCATTCCGCAGCTTCGTGGGTCTCTTCACGATAGGCCGGATCGGTCGAGATCGAGCGGATTTTCAGCAGCTCGAAAAGACGGTCCATCGCGGCGTCCAGGCCGCTATCGATTTCGGTGAGAACCTCGTTCAGTGCCATGCTGGCCTCCTTTATTTTGGCCTCAGCCTAGGGCCGCGCGCGGGACTGTCCAGAGGGGGTGACGCAAGGGCGCGACAAATTGCGAAAACTGAATGTTTGCTTTTCATGACTATTTGCGACATTTTTGCCCTTCAGGGAGAGGAATTTGACATTTATCAATGTCGCGCTTTGTGGTGCCCGGTAGGGCAGACCCAGCGAACAGTCATGCAAGGGAAGCACGAGATGGATTACGACCGCGCACTCGATCAGGCGATTGACAAGCTGCACGAGGAAGGCCGCTATCGCGTCTTCATCGATATCGAGCGCGAGAAGGGTAATTTCCCCCACGCCGTCTGGACCAAGCCGGACGGGTCGAAGCAGGACATCACCATCTGGTGCGGCAACGACTATCTGGGCATGGGCCAGCATCCGGTCGTCCTGGCCGCGATGCACGAGGCGCTGGACGCCACGGGCGCAGGCTCGGGCGGGACGCGCAACATCTCGGGGACCACGGTCTATCACAAGCGGCTGGAGCACGAGATCGCCGATCTGCATGGCAAAGAGGCCGCGCTGGTCTTCTCCTCGGCCTATATCGCGAATGACGCGACGCTGAGCACGCTGCCCAAGCTGTTCCCCGGCCTCATCATCTATTCCGACGAGCTGAACCACGCCTCGATGATCGAAGGCATCCGTCGCAACGGCGGCGCCAAGCGCATCTTCCGTCACAATGACGTCGAACATCTGCGCGAATTGCTGGCCGCCGACGATCCGGCCGCGCCGAAGCTGATCGCCTTCGAGTCGGTCTATTCGATGGATGGCGATTTCGGTCCGATCTCCGAGCTGTGCGATCTGGCCGAGGAATTCGGCGCGCTGACCTATCTCGACGAGGTGCACGCGGTCGGCATGTATGGACCGCGCGGTGCCGGTATCGCCGAGAAGCTGGGCGAGATGGACCGGATCGACATCTTCAACGGCACGCTGGGCAAGGCCTTCGGCGTGTTCGGCGGCTATATCGCGGCGTCGGCCAAGATGGTGGACGCCGTGCGCTCCTATGCGCCGGGCTTCATCTTCACCACCTCGATCCCGCCGGCGGTTGCGGCTGGCGCTGCCGCGTCGATCGCCTTCCTGAAAGGCGAGGGCGGTCAGGAGCTGCGCGACAAGCAGCAGCTGCACGCGAAGATTCTCAAGATGCGCCTGAAAGGTATGGGCATGCCGATCATCGACCACGGCTCGCATATCGTGCCTGTGATCATCGGAGATCCCAAACATACCAAGGCCTTGTCGGACATGTTGCTCGACGAGTTCGGGGTCTATGTCCAGCCGATCAACTTCCCGACCGTGCCCCGCGGCACTGAGCGTCTGCGCTTCACGCCCTCGCCGGTGCACGACACCGGTATGATTGACGGTCTGGTCAAGGGCATGGACGCGCTTTGGGCGCGCTGTGAGCTAAATCGCGCCGAAGCCAGCGCGTAAGCCACATAGGCGCGTGCGCGGCTCGCTTGCTTGTGATAAGCCTTTGTTAATCGAAGGGGCTATTGGCTCCGAATCGACGCAGGCGGGCAACGGCAGGGACAGGCAGCATGATCGGGCGAAGGGCTAAACCTTCGACGGGGGACGAAGTCAAACCTAAAGGGTTCGACGATTTCGAACTTCGTCTTGGCGATGTGATGCGCGGCGAGCGGGCGACGCTCGCCAAATCGCTCCTTGATGTCCAGCGTGAACTCCGGATCAAAGCGGCCTATATCGCGGCCATCGAAGCCTGCGACGTGGAAGCTTTCGACACGCCTTCCTTCATCGCGGGCTATGTGCGCTCCTACGCGCGCTATCTCGGTCTTGACCCGGAATGGTCGTTCCAGCGCTTCTGCAACGAGGCTGGCTACTCGCCCGCCCATGGCATGTCCGAGGCCGCCTCTGGCCCGAAGCCGCAGCGCGACCCGAAAGACATGGCCGAGGCGCTCGCCAATCCCGCCTTCATTCCGCGCAAGGAATCGCTCTGGACCAAGATCGAGCCGCGCGCCGTCGGTGCGCTTTTCGTTCTGGCGCTGATCGGCGGCGGTATCGGCTATGGCGGCTGGACCGTTCTGCAGGAAGTGCAGCGTGTGCAGCTGACGCCCGTGGATCAGGCCCCCGGCGTGATGGCCGATCTCGACCCGCTCGACTCGGTCAAGGACGGGCCGGAGATGGCGCAGGCCGACGACACGCTGCCCGAGGTCAACCAACCCGAGCGTTCCGCGCGCATCTACCGTCCGGCGGCGCTCGACGCGCCGGTTCTGGTGTCGCGCGACGGACCGATCGCTTCGATCGATCCCAATGCGACTGGCGCGCTGGCCGGGCAGGGTGTGGGCGCCGCCGCTCCGGGTCTGACGCCCAATCTCATCGGTCTGGCGCAGTCCAACACGTCCCCGAACACGCCGCAGGGCACGCAACTCGCCTCGGCGGCGGGCCCCGAGAACAATATCCAATCCGCCGTCGCCAAGGCGCTGGGAGCGGATCAGCCCGACGTCGTCGTGCTGGCCGTGCGGCCGTCCTGGGTGCGGATCAAGTCTGCCGATGGCGCGACCCTGTTCGAGAAGGTCATGGATGCGGGCGAGCGTTACGTGCTGCCCAAGCTCGAGGAAGCGCCGACGATGCGCACCGGCGAATCCGGCGCGATTTATTTCGCGGTCAACGGCGTGACGCATGGCCCGGTCGGCAAGCGCGGTCAGGTCACGAAGAACATCAAGCTGTCCTCCGCCGCACTCGACGAGGACTATCCGGTCGCCAATCTCGCGCAGGACAAGGACCTCGCGAAGATGATCGCCGTGGCCGATGCGGGCGATGCCGCCGCGCCGGCCCAGACCGACCAGCAATAAACCGCAGATCACGATCCGCCCCGGCCCGTTGCACCGCAGCGGGCCTTGGCGTATCAGGAGCCGAGGTCTCGAAGGAGCGTTTGCATGTCTCTCAACCCGGTCCGTCCGTGGCGCAATATCTACCGCCGCAAGTCTCGCCAGATCATGGTCGGCAATGTCCCCGTCGGGGGCGATGCGCCGATCTCGGTGCAGACGATGACCAATACCGACAGCTCGGACGTGCGCGCGACGCTCGATCAGGTGATCCGCGCGGCGGATGTCGGCGCGGATATCGTGCGTGTCTCGACCCCGGACGAATCCAGCACGCGCGCCCTCCGCGAGATTTGCCGCGAAAGCCCGGTGCCGATCGTGGCGGATATCCATTTCCACTACAAACGCGCGATCGAGGCGGCGGAGGCGGGGGCGGCTTGCCTGCGCATCAACCCCGGCAATATCGGCGACGAGAAGCGCGTGGCCGAGGTCGTGCGCGCCGCCAAGGATCACGGCTGTTCGATCCGGATCGGCGTGAATGCAGGCTCGCTCGAGCGGCACCTGCTGGAGAAATACGGCGAGCCGTGCCCCGAGGCGATGGTCGAGAGCGCAATGGACCATATCCGCATTCTCGAGGATCACGATTTCCGCGAATATAAGATTTCGGTGAAGGCGTCGGACGTGTTCCTCGCCGCCGCGGCCTATCAGGGCATTGCGGATGCCACCGATGCGCCGATCCACCTTGGTATCACCGAAGCAGGGGGGCTGACCTCCGGCACGGTGAAATCAGCGATCGGTCTGGGCAACCTCCTGTGGATGGGCATTGGCGACACGCTGCGCGTCTCGCTCTCGGCCGATCCGGTCGAAGAGGTGAAGGTCGGTTTCGAGATCCTGAAGTCTCTGGGGCTGCGCACCCGCGGCGTGCAGATCATCTCCTGCCCGTCCTGCGCGCGTCAGGGCTTCGACGTGATTGCGACCGTGGCGGAGCTGGAAGAAAGGCTCGAACACATCAAGACCCCGATCTCCCTGTCGATTATCGGCTGCGTCGTGAACGGTCCCGGCGAGGCGCTGATGACCGATATCGGCTTTACCGGCGGCGGTGCCGGATCGGGCATGGTTTACATGGCCGGCAAGCAGGATCACAAGCAATCCAACGCGGATATGATCGACCATATCATTGAATTGGTTGAGAAAAAGGCTTCCGAGATCGAAGCGGAGAAAGCCGCCGCCGAATAAGCGGAAAAGTGCCGAAGCGCCCCCGAAATTGGCCCTTATCACGCTGCCGTGATAGGGTTCCGGGGGAACGAATTGGCGCACCTCCACATTTCCCTCCCCACAACGGAGAGAGGCCGTCCCTCGTGGCGGTCAGGGTAATAAAGGAGGTAATTCCAATGACCCGCAAGTTCGCAACTATCCTCGCTGCTGCCGCCAGCACCACGACGATCGCCGGTACCGCTTTTGCCGAGACCAGCCCGCCGCTGATGGCCACCGCCCAAGGCGAGTTCGATATCCACGCCGGGGTCGAGGCCTCGTCGAAAACGATCGCGACGGTCTCCGACGGCACCATCGTTCCGGTGGAAGGCTGTCTGCCTGATGGCACGATCTGTCAGGTGACTTTCGATGGTATGAATGGCTATGCGCCCGCAGGTCAGCTGGGTGTGATGGTCGATGGCCAGATGGCGCTTTTGTCGACCGGCCCGCAATCGGTCACCGTGAACCAGATCCAGGTCCCGGGTGATAACGCCAACAAGGATGGCCAAGGCGCTGCGGCACTGACCGGTGCTGCTGCTGGCGGGGCAGCCGGTGCGGCCGTGGGTGGCCCCGTGGGCGCCGTGGTCGGCGCGCTGATCGGTTCCGCCGGCGTGGGCGCTGCGGCCAAGCCCGAGCCGACCACGATCACCTGGGTCGAGAAGCACCCCGTCGCGCCGGTCTATCTCGACGGGGAAGTCGCGACCGGCAAGGTCATTCCGGACATGGTGACGCTGACGCCGGTGCCGGACAGCACCTATGCCTATGGCAACATCAACGACAACACGGTCTTCGTGAACCCTGATAGCCGCGCGATCGTCTACGTCGTGCCCGCCTCGTAAGGCTCGATGATAGAGACCATAAAGAAAGCCGGCGCCTCACCGCGCCGGCTTTTTTGTCTGGGTGGTTGCTTCGCATTCAGTTCTACGCGGTTCGCAGCCCAACGCGATCGGCTTGCCGCGTCGCGGGCCTCGGCCAGCGGCATGGTCCTCGCCGCTGGCGACTCGGGCGCTCCGGCTATTGAGCCGGGGTAGTCGTCAGCTCGCCCGCGGAAGCGCGTCTTGGTCCTCAATCACAGCGGGGGAGGTCGAGAATTGCGTCACGGCTTCGCGGAGCGCCTCGGCGAGGTCGTCGAGCATTTTGCTCGCAGCGGTGGTTTCTTCGAACATCGCGACATTCTGGCGGGTGGCGTGGTCGAGCTGTTCGACCGAACCGTTGATCGCTGCGAGGGTGCGGGACTGCTCCTCGGAGGAGCGCGCCATCTGGGCGACGCGCTGTGAAATCTCTTCGACCGATTTAACGATGCCTTCGAGCGAGGCGACGGTCTTGCTGACGAGTTCGACGCCGGTGCTGACCTGTTGGCCCGAGGCTTCAATCAGTGCGGTGATCTCTTTTGCGGAGGCGGAGGAGCGCTGCGCGAGGTCTCGCACTTCAGAGGCGACGACGGCGAAGCCGCGACCGGCCTCACCTGCGCGGGCAGCTTCCACACCAGCGTTGAGCGCAAGGAGGTTGGTCTGGAAAGCGATATCGTCGATCACCGAGGTGATGCGCTCGATCTGTTTCGAACTGGTTTCGATTTCGTTCATCGCGCGGATCGACTCGCTGACCACCGCAGCGCTTTCCTTGGCGACGGTTTCCGCATTGCTGGCCGCACTCGCAGCTTCGGCTGCCATTTTCGCGCCCGATTGCACCGAGGAGGTCAATTCGTTGAGCGAGGCGGCTGCGTCGGCAAGGGTGCCCGATTGCTTCTCAGCCCGGGTGGAGAGCGCGGCCGAGGCAGCGCTGATCTCGCCGATCTGTTGGCGGATGTCGACGCTGTGGCCGGTGACGAGGGCGATGGCGCCTTCGAGTTGCTCAATCGCCGTGTTAAAATTGACGGCGAGCCCCGCGTAATCCGCATCCACCTCACCGAGCCGGGCCTTGAGGTCCTTGCGCGAGAGTTGCTGCAGCGCGATTTCGAGTGCTTCGACGACGCGAGTCTGGCGCGCCGTGGTTTCGGCACGTTCCTGGGCGAGATCCTCTTCGGCCAGGCGGGCGAGGCGGGTCGCTTCTTCGACTTCACGCGCGTTGCGTTCCGCATCGACGCGCAGCGCCTCTGCCTTTTGGGCGGCTTCGCTCGCGGCGTCCTGCATCTGCTGGGCGCGCGTGGTCTCTCCCTCCGCTTGGCGACGGGCTTCGTCGGCTTGGGCGGTGGCGTCGATCGCCTCTGCCACGCGCTCTTCCATCGAGCTTTCCATGCGGCGGCGGTTGAGCACGGCATAGACGAGCACCGCCGTTTCGATGGCGACGGTCGCACCGTGGAAAAGCGAGCGCGAGACATTTTCCCAGATATCCGCGCTGGGATAGATCAGGCTGGGCATCAGGACCGAGAGCGCGAGGTGATGCACCACCACAGTCGCGGCGGCGAAGAAGATCGCGCGGTTGTCGACCATCACGATCAGCACGGCCATCAGCGCGAAAAACGAAAGGTGCGCATCGATTTGCCACGGATGGCCGGAGAGCGCAGCGGTAAGGGCCACGGCCTGGCCGATCACCCCTTGCGCGAGGATGGTGTTGCCGCGCCGCCGATCGCGCATCCGCCACCCGAGCAGAGCGGCAGAGGCGAAGACCCAGGCGGTCACGCTGGCCACGAGGAAGGCCGTGCCCACCAGATAGGCGGTTGCCGTGACGATGGCGGCCATGGCGACTGTCCCGAAGGCCAGCAATTTCCGCACCTGGCGCATATGCGCGTCTTTTTGTGGCGCTTGCACAGTGGTCGGCCCAGCGGTGTTCCCGTCAATCATCAGAGGTCCCTCAAATCTCGGCCGCCCCGCAGAGCCAGGCCATTTTCTTAGCGTCGAGAACGACCCATGCACCCGCCGCCCGCAGCCGGGCGAGCGTGCCCGGCGCATCTGCTGTCGCGAATTCCCCCAAGGGCGCGCGCACCGGTCCCACCGGGTGCGCCCCTGCGGCGGCGATCACCTGATCGGCGGCGCGCCAGGGTGGGACGACGACGAGGTACAGCCCCGCTTGGTCCTCTGGCAGCATGCCGAGGGCGGCGATTGGTGCGCAGAGCACCGAGAGGGTCATAAGCAGCAATTCGAGTCGCATCACAGTCCTTTTCGAGAGCAGGCTACGCGCGATCCATTAACGGCCCCCTAAGAGGTGAAAACTTCGGACTCTCACGGTAAAGGACATGAAAACGCCGCCCGGATCGTGATGAACCCGGACGGCGCTCGCAATCTTGAAAATCTTAATCCGAAAAACGCCTTGCGCGGCGTTCTTCAGGTGAAGGTCACTCGGATTGACGCTCCTCGGCAACCATTTTCGCCATTGCCGCTTCCGGCGCGTAACCGCGCAGCATTTGCCCGCCGATGACGAAGGCGGGCGTGCCCGAAATCGCCATGCGCTGCGCGAGCTGGTAGTTCTGACGCAGAACCTCGGTCACGGAGTCGTCGTTCATCTGCTTGAGGATCGGATCGGGATCGAGGCCCTGATCCTTGGCGATCTGGCTCAGGCTCTCGACGGTGAGATTGCCGCGCGCCTTCATCAGGGTGTCGTGCATCTTCGCATAGGCGTCGTCGCCGTCGATCTGCTTCGTCGCGACCGCGAAACGCGCCGCCAGTTCCGACTGCTGCCCGAGGATCGGGAATTCCTTCACGATGAAGCGGATATTGCCGTCTTTCGAGATCAGGTCCGAGACCTCGTCATAGGCTTTTTTGCAGTAGGTGCATTTGTAATCCATGAACTCGACGACGGTGATGTCGCCATCGGGATTACCGCCGACCCAGCTATAACCGTCCTCGAAGATATCCTTCGCATTGGTCTTGATCAGCTGCTTGTCGTTATCGGCCTGCTGCGCCTGCTGCTTGGCTTCCAACTCGTTGATCGCCTCGACCAGAACCTGCGGATTGGCCATCAGGTACTCGCGCACGGCGTCACCGAATGCGGATTTCTGGCTGTCGGACATGTTGGCGAAGTCGAAATCCTGCGCGGCTGCCGGTGTGAGCGGGGCGGCCGTGGCGAGCGCGGCGAAGGCGGTCGCGGCCAGAAGCGTGCGGAGCATGGGCGTATCCTTTGGATCGGGTCCTGTTGGTTCGCAAGCAACCTGACCGCTCGGGCGCGCGGGATCAAGAGGGCGTTAGCGCGCAGGGCGCGGCTTCATCTGGTGGCGCGCGGCGACATATGCGTGCAGTGACGCCGCATTGACGCTCGGGCGGCTTCGGCCTAACCCCTTGGGCGAAATCTCAAGCGGCAAGGAGTTGGCAGGATGCGGCAGTCGAAACGCGGGCAGGTGGAACCGTTCATCGCGATGGATGTGCTGCGCATGGCGGCAGAGGCGGAGGCTGCGGGCCGCGACATCGTGCATATGGAAGTGGGCCAGCCGGGTACCTCCGCGCCGAAAGCCGCCAAGCGCCGTCTGGCCGAAGCGCTGGAGAGCCAGCCGATGGGCTACACGGTGGCGTTGGGGCTGCCCTATCTGCGCGAGGGGATCGCGAAGCTCTACAAGCGTTGGTACGACATCGATCTGGATCCTGCGCGGGTGGTCATCACGTCGGGCTCTTCCGGGGCGTTCCAGCTGGCCTTCACGGCGCTGTTCGATGTGGGCGACAAGGTGGGGCTGGGCGAGCCGGGCTATCCGAGCTACCGCCAGATCCTCAAGGCGCTTTCGATCGAGCCGGTGGGCATTCCGACCGAGGCGCAGAACCGCTACCAGCCGACGCCCGAGGAAATCCCGGACGATCTGGCCGGGCTGATCGTGGCCTCGCCGGGCAACCCGTCGGGCACGATGCTGGGCAAGCCGGAGCTGCAGGCGCTGATCGAGCATTGTCAGGCCCGCGACATCGCTTTCATCTCGGACGAAATCTATCACGGGCTGCAATATGAGGGCCGTGCGGTCTCGGCGCTGGAGATTTCCGACGACGTCTTCGTGATCAATTCCTTCTCGAAATATTTCTCGATGACGGGCTGGCGCGTGGGCTGGATGGTGGTGCCGGAAAGCCATCTGCGCACCGTGGAACGTCTCGCGCAGCACATGTTCATCTGCGCCCCCCATGCGAGCCAGGTGGCGGCTCTGGGCGCGCTGGAGAGCCTCGACGAGATGGCCGAGAATGTCGCGCGCTACGGGCAGAGCCGCCAGATGCTGCTCGAAGAGCTGCCGAAGATGGGCTTCACCCGGATCGCGCCGCCCGATGGGGCGTTCTACCTCTATGCCGACGTGTCGGAGCTGACTGAGGATAGCGCCGCTTTCGCCGCGGAAATCCTCGAGAGCGTCGGGGTGGCGGTCACGCCGGGGATGGATTTCGACCCCCATCGCGGCGCGCAGACCATCCGCTTTTCCTATGCGCAAAGCCCCGAGCGGGTCGCCGAGGGGATCAAGCGGCTGCGGAGCTTCATGGAGAACCGCTGAGGTTGCGATGAGGGGCGCGCCCGACCCTTGGGTGGGCGCGCCGCCTCGTCGGTGGCTGGGCGCCCGCGCCAACGTGCCCATTCGCCCTTTGCTCCACGCGAACGCGGCCGCTATAGTGCCCGCAAAACGAAAGCGCATAAAAACGGGGCGCGTATGATCGGGCGGTTCATTCTTCTTCTCGCGATGTCTCTCGCGCTGGCTCTGCCTGCGCGGGCGCAGGACCTGTCGGCCTTGGCGCAATATGCGCCCGAGCGCAGCCAGATCGCGCAAAGCGGCGATAAGGTCGCGATCACGCTCGGCATCAGTCAGCCCGTGCCGTATCGCGCCTTTCTGCTGGCCGATCCCTACCGGCTGGTCATCGACTTCCGCGAGGTGAATTTCGGGGCCAACCCGCCGGAAACCCTGCTCAAGGGCAGCGATGCGATCAAAGGGCTGCGCTGGGGCAAGTTCCGGCCCGGCTGGTCGCGGATGGTGGCCGAGCTGGCTCATCCGATGCGCCTCGTTACCTCGGAAGAGCGCACCAAGGGCAACCCCGAGATCGCGCTGACGCTGGCGCAGGTGCCGGCGGCGAAGTTCACCCCGCGCAAGGGCGCCGCCGATTCCGCCCTGTGGGATCTGCCGCAACCCGCGCCGACCGTCGCGCCGCATCGCCGTCAGGACGGGACGCGACCGCTGAAAGTCGTGCTCGATCCCGGCCATGGCGGCATCGATCCGGGGGCGGAGGATGGCGGCGCGCATGAGGCCGATATCGTGCTGGGCTTCGCACGGCAGCTGCGGGATGCGATGCGCCGGGCGGGGATGCAGGTTGTGATGACCCGAGATCAGGACGTGTTCGTGCCGCTCGAAACCCGCGTGACCGTTGCGCGGGCGTCGGGCGCGGATATCTTCATCTCGCTCCATGCCGATTCCATCGCTGAGGGGAAGGCGACGGGCTCCACCATCTACCGGCTCGACGATCACGCCGAAACGGAAGCGACCCGCAAGCTCGTGCAGCGCCATGACCGCGACGATATCCTCGCGGGCGTCGATCTGAACGGGCAGGGCGATGCGATCACACATATCCTCGTCGATCTGGCGCGGCGCGATACGCAGCCGCGCTCGGTCCGGCTGTCGCAGGTGCTGGCGGGCGCGATCAAGGGCGCGGGGTTGCATATGCACAAACGCCCGGTGCAGGGCGCGAATTTCTCGGTGCTGAAATCGCCCGATATCCCTTCGGTCCTCGTGGAGCTGGGCTTCCTGTCGTCGCCCGCCGATCGCGCGCGGCTCAAGGATCCCGATTGGCGCGCACGAATGGCCGAGGCGATCACGAAAGGCGTCGAAACATGGGCGCAGGGCGATGCGGCGGAAGCGAAGCTTTTGCGCCAGTAATCGCGTTTTGTTCCCGGTCTGACGCGCGGTCATCCGCCCATTGAGCGGGATTGTGACCATGCGGAGTCTTCTCGGAAGCGTGAGCGCACATTACTTTGACCGTCACGAAGGCGCGATGTATAGGCTGGCGCGATGGGGTGATCTGCCCCGAGGCAAGGGGTGTATCTGTGATCCGTTTCATTCTCGGCTCGATCGGCGGCGTGTTTTCCTGGGTTGTGACCGGGCTGTTCTTTGCCGCGCTCACCATCGGGGCGATCTTCTGGATCTATTCGCGCGATCTGCCGAGCTATGACCAGCTTGCGCAATACCGCCCCAAGACCATCTCGCGCATCTATAACGGCGACGGCCGCCTGATCGACGAATTCGCCGAGCAGCGCCGCCTCTTCGTGCCGATCCGCGACATTCCCGACCGGGTGAAGGGCGCCTTCGTCTCGGCCGAGGACAAGAACTTCTACATCCACCCCGGTTTCGACCCGCGCGGGATCGCGGCGGCGATGTTCACGGCCGTGAAGTCGGGCGGGCGCGACGTGCGCGGCGCTTCGACGATCACCCAGCAGGTGACGAAGAACTTGCTTCTCTCCGCAGACCGCTCGGTGGAGCGCAAGATCAAGGAACTGATCCTGTCCTCGCGCATCGAGCATGTGCTGAGCAAGGACCGCATTCTCGAGCTCTACCTCAACGAAATCTATCTCGGGCAGAACTCCTACGGGGTCGCCGCTGCCGCGCAGACTTATTTCAACAAGCCGCTCGCCGATCTGACGGTGGGCGAGGCCGCTTATCTCGCGGCACTGCCGAAGAAGCCTGCCGATCTGCATCCCGTGCGCGACTACAAGACCGCCGTAGAGCGCCGCAACTACGTGCTCCGCCGGATGTACGAGGACGGCCGGATCGACAAGGCGACGATGGAGGCGGAGCAGAACAAGCCGCTGAAATCCGTGCAGAACGGCGATTACGCCCCGTTCCGTGCGCAGCTTCCGCCGCGCGACTATTTCACCGACGAAATTCGCCGTCAGCTGTCGAAGAGCTTCGGCGAAGAGGAATTCTTTGGCGGCGGCCTCACGATCCGCGCGACCGTGAACCCCGATCTGCAATCCCATGCGACGAAGGCGCTGCAACATGCGCTGGAGAAATACGACCGCGAGCAGGGCGTCTGGCGCGGCACCGGGGCGAAGATCGCCGAGGACAAGCTGAAGAACGAGGCCGACTGGCGCGCCGCGCTCTCCGATGTCTCGACCGCGAAAGCCCCGCGCGACATCGACGGCTGGCACCCGGCTGTGGTGCTGGGCTTCGAAGGCGGCTCGGCCCGCATCGGCATCGAAGGCATCGAGGAAGACAAAGACGGCCACTGGATCCCGCCCGAGGATGTGACCTGGGCGCGCAAGCTGAAGGATGACGGCAAGCTCGGTCCGCGCGCGAAACAGGCGCAGGACCTGCTGGAGACCGGCGACGTCGTCGAGGTCCGCGCGATGACGAAGGATAGCGACGGCTCCTTCATCCGCTGGACGCTGCGCCAGGTGCCGAAGGTCGAAGGCGCCTTCATGGCGATGGACGTGAATACCGGCCGCGTGCTGGCGATGCAGGGCGGCTTCTCGTATCAGTCCTCGGTCTATAACCGCGCCACGCAGGCGATGCGCCAGCCGGGCTCGAACTTCAAACCCTTCGTCTATGCGGCGGCGCTGGATTCCGGCTTCTCGCCCGAGACGATCGTGGTCGACGCGCCGATCGAGATCAACACGCCCCAAGGCATGTGGCGTCCGAAGAACGCGTCGAACAAATATTACGGCCCGACGCCGATGCGCACCGGCCTCGAGCATTCGCGGAACCTGATGACGATCCGGATCGCGCAGGAAATCGGCATGGAGACGGTCGCGGCCTATGCCGAGAAATTCGGCGTCTACGACCATATGCGCCAGTTCCTCGCCAATGCGCTCGGCGCGCAGGAAACGACGATGTTCCGCCTCATCTCGGCCTATGCGATGTTCGCCAATGGCGGCGAGCGGGTGGAGCCGACGCTGGTCGACCGCGTGCAGGACCGCTACGGCCGCACGATCTACCGCCACGACCAGCGCAGCTGCGCCAATTGCGAGGATCCGAACCTGCCCGAGGGGCAGGGGCCGAAGATCGTCAGCCACCGCGACCAGATCATCGACCCGATCACCGCCTATCAGATGATCTCGCTGATGGAGGGCGTGGTGAAGCGCGGCTCCGGCTACGGCGTCGATCTGCCGGTTCCGATCGCGGGCAAGACCGGCACCACCAACGACGCGAAGGACGTTTGGTTCACCGGTTTCAGCTCGAACATCGTGGCCTCGTGCTACATGGGCTACGACAACCCGCGCTCGCTGGGCCGTCACGCCTATGGCGGCACGCTCTGTGTGCCGGTGTTCAACGAGTTCATGCGTGAAGCGATCAAGGAATTCGGCGGCTCGAAGTTCAAGGTTCCGCCGGGCGGCACCTGGGCGAAGTTCAACCGCTATACCGGCGAGCGTCTCTCGGATTCCGCCACCGGCGAATTCGTGCAGGCGGAATATCTGCGCCCCGGTCAGGACATGTCGGGCCTCGGCTCGCTGGTCGTCGATGGCGGCTTCGCGATGGGCTCGAACCTGCCGCTGTTTGCGCAGGGCGAACGCGACGATGCGGGCTCCACCACGGTGACCACCTCGACCGGCCAGCAAAAGGTCATTCCGAAGAAGAAGGCCGATTTCGGCTCGCTCTCGGCAGGCGGCCTCTACTGAGCGCGCCGCGCGTCACAACCGACAGACACTAAAAAAGGGGGGCGTTCGCCCCCCTTTTTCCGTTTCTGCTCGATTATACGTGCCAGAGCTCTGGCGGTTCGGGCGTACCTAGAGACCCGTAAGGGGTAGGGGCCGCGCCCCCAAGCCCCGCTCAAAACCCTTCGTTGCCGTCGCCCTGCCAGGGCTTGGCCAGATCCGAGAAGCGCGTGAACTGGCTCTCGAAGGCCAATTCCACCGTGCCGATCGGCCCGTGACGCTGCTTGCCCAGGATCACCTCGGCCTTGCCATGCACGCGCTCGGCCTTCTGCATCCACTCGGCGAATTTCGGGTCGTCTTCCGGTGGCTTGAGACGCTCGTGATAATATTCGTCGCGATAGACGAACATCACCACGTCGGCATCCTGTTCGATCGAGCCCGATTCCCGAAGGTCGGAGAGCTGCGGGCGCTTGTCCTCGCGGCTTTCCACCGTCCGCGACAGCTGCGACAGCGCGACCACGGGGATGTTCAATTCCTTCGCGATGGCCTTCAGACCCATCGAGATCTCGCCGATCTCCTGCACGCGGTTGTCGCCCCGGCCCGAGCCGCGTAGCAGCTGCAGGTAGTCGACGATCACCACGTCGAGCCCATGCGTCCGCTTCAGACGGCGACAGCGCGCGGCGACCTGACCGATCGGCAGGGCGGGCGTGTCGTCGATATAGAGCGGGCATTTCTCCAGCGCCTTCGCGGCCTCGACGAAGCGGCGGAATTCGCTCTCCGTCATGTCGCCGCGGCGGATGCGCTCCGAGGGCACTTCCGAGGCTTCCGAGAGAATACGCGCGGCCAGCTGTTCGGCGCTCATCTCGAGCGAGAAGAACCCGACCACGCCGCCTTCGATCGCACCCTCGACCCCGTCATGGCGCATGCCCTTCTTGTAGGCCTTGCCGATATTGAAGGCGATGTTGGTCGCAAGCGAGGTTTTCCCCATCGAGGGACGCCCTGCAAGGATCAGCAAATCCGACGGGTGGAAGCCGCCGAGCTTCTTGTCGAGATCGACGAGCCCGGTCGAGACGCCGGCGAGCCCCCCGTCGCGCTGATAGGCGGCGTTGGCCGATTGCACGGCCTCGGTCACAGCCGACAGGAACGAGGTCCAGCCCTTCTGCGCCTGACCCTCTTCCGCGAGGGTGTAAAGCCGCTGCTCGGCGGATGCGATCTGCTCCTTCGGGTCGTCGTCGATCTGCGGCTTGCCCGCGCGCGACGAGATATCCTGGCCCAGTTCGATCAGCCCGCGGCGCACCGCCATCTCGTAGATCATCAGCGCATAGTCGCGCGCCGCATAGGCCGAGATCGCCGCCCCCGCCAGACGCGCCAGATAGGCCGGGCCGCCCAGTTCCTGAAGGCCCGCGTCGTCTTCGAGATAGGCTTTCAGCGTCACCGGCGAGGCGAGCGCGTTCTTCTGGATCTTCGCCGCCGCGACTTCGTAGATGCGCTGGTGCACCGGCTCGTAGAAATGCTCCGGTTTGATAACGGATGCGATCCGGTCGAAGATGTCGTTATTGGTGAGGATCGCGCCCAGAAGTTGCTGTTCCGCTTCGATATTATGGGGCAGTGCGGTGCCCTCTGCGGGCAAATTTCCGGGCTGTCCCTCATCGGGTCGTTGTGCCTGATCGTTCATGTACCTGCCTCGGTGTCCCCGTCCCTCTGCGCGGTCTTCTAGCCGCAGTCGGGGGAAAAGGGAATCTGGATAAGATTGGGGAAAACCCCGCTGTTTCAGCGGAGTTTTCGGAATTTATGGTGTTTGCCCGTGGAGAGCCTACCACATCTCGCGATTATTTTCGAAGCGCGAGATTCGGAGCTAAAACGCTCCCCAGAGCATCCACAGGATCATCCACAGGAATCTCCGGGCTGTTTCAGCCCTTGCGCGCGTCCTGCCACGGGCGCGGATCGCTCAGGAAGGCCTCGACCTCGTCGAGCGTTTCCTTCGAGAAGCTGCCCTGTGCGCGCGCCTCGGCCAACACATCCCACCAGGTGCACAGGTGATGCAGCTCGACGCCATGCTCGCGCAGGTTCGGCACGGTCTCGGGGAAGATCCCGTAGTAGAAGATCACCGCTGTATGGCCGCAGCTCGCGCCGGTGTCGCGGATCGCGTCGACGAAGCTCAGCTTCGAGCCGCCATCGGTGGTCAGATCCTCGACCAGCAGCACGCGCTGGCCTTCGGTCATCGCGCCCTCGATGCGGGCGTTGCGCCCGTAACCCTTCGGCTTCTTGCGCACATAGGTCATCGGCAGGGCCAGACGCTCGGCCACCATCGCGGCGAAGGGAATGCCCGCCGTCTCGCCGCCCGCGATATTGTCGAAGGCCTCGAAACCGGCCTCGCGCATCACCGTCACCGCGAGGAAATCCATCAGGGTCGAACGGATACGCGGGAAAGAGATCAGCTTGCGGCAATCGATATAGGTCGGCGAGGGCAGGCCGGAGGCGAGCGTGAAGGGCTCGTCGGCATTGAAATGCACCGCTTCGATTTCCAGAAGCATCCGCGCGGTCAGGCGGGCGATTTCTTCTTTGCTGGGGAAGGCGCTGGGGATCATCATCTCGTCCTTATCAAGGCTGGTTTCGGCTTGGTCTAAATATCCCCCGCGGAGCGTCCGTCGGCTGGCCCGGGAGCCTCCGGCGGGGATATTTGCGCCAAGGCGAAACTCAGCGTTTTACATGCCAATGGACCGGGAAACCCGGATCGAAGAGGGTGACGGGGCCCGCGCCGGTCTCGATCTTGGCGGGCCAAGTGTTGGGCTGGTCGGTCTTCTCGAGCGTCAGCGTGCCCTCGTTGACCGGCAGGCGGTAGAAATTCGGCCCGTTCCGCGAGGCAAACCCTTCGAGATTGTCGAGCGCGCCCGCCGCTTCGAACACATGTGCCAGAAGCGGCATCGTGTGCGTCGCGGTGAAACAGCCCGCGCAGCCGCAGGCGGTTTCCTTGGCGGCGTCCACATGCGGCGCAGAGTCGGTGCCAAGGAAGAAATGCGGATTGCCCGAGGTCGCGGCCTCGACCAGCGCCAGCCGATGCGTCTCGCGCTTGGCGACCGGCAGGCAGTAGTAATGCGGTTTGATCCCACCCACGAGGATATGGTTGCGGTTGATGATCAGGTGATGCGTGGTGATCGTCCCGCCCATGTCATCGCCCTGCGCGGCCACGTAATCCACGCCGTCCTTGGTGGTGATATGCTCCATCACGACGCGCAGGCCAGGGGTCTTGCGCCGGATCGGGTCGAGCACGGTCTCGATGAACACGGCCTCGCGGTCGAAGATGTCGACCTCGGGCCGGGTCACCTCGCCATGCACGCAAAGCGGCAGGCCGATCTCGGCCATCTTCTCCAGCACGCCGCGAACCTTGTCGAAATCGCGCACGCCCGAGTCCGAGTTCGTCGTGGCGCCCGCCGGATAGAGCTTCACCGCCTTGACCAGACCGGAGGCTGCGGCTTGCGCCACATCCTGCGGATCGGTCTTCTCGGTCAAGTAGAGCGTCATCAGCGGCTCGAAATCGCTCCCCTCGGGCAGCGCCTTCAGGATGCGCTCGCGATAGGCGGCAGCATCGTCTCCGCGCACCACGGGGGGCACGAGGTTCGGCATGATGATCGCGCGGGCGAAATCACGGGCGGTTTCGGGGGCGACACCTTCCAGCATCGCGCCATCGCGCAGATGCAGGTGCCAATCGTCGGGGCGGGGCAGGGTGATCGTGCTCATGAAAAAGTCCTTAGCCCGAGGCTGCGTGCAAATCCAGAGGGAGCGCGCATGCCGCGCCGCAGCAATTGCATGGCGGGGATGCGGAGATGGCGGTACCACTGGCAGCAAAGCTGACCTAAATTCAGTGCCAAGGGAGAAAACGACCTGAACGCTGAACCTCAGGAGGTTTCCAATGGCATTCGTTACCACCGCCCATGGCGAACAATCGATCTTTGCCCGTATGGGCCACGCAATCGCACAAGGCCTCGTCGCCTATATGGAGCGCCAGTCGCGCCAAGAGCAGATCCGTGCGCTCGACGCGAAAAGCGACGCTGAGCTGGCCGATATGGGTCTGACCCGTGACGGCATCGTGCGCCACGTGTTCCGCGATCGTTTCTACATCTGATCGCGGTTCGGGGCGCCCGGGCGTCTCGCATTGAAAAAGGGCGTGCCCCAGCCGGGGCGCGCCCTTTTTACGTTTCAGTCTCTCGATCGGGGCTCAGGCCGCGCCAGCCCGTTCTTGTGGCTCCGGCAACTCGACCCCCTGCTCGGCGAGCTTCTGGGCGAGCGCCTCATAGCGGTTGCGGAATTTCGGACGGTTCTGGCTGGTTCCGACCGCGCGGCACAGGATCGCTTCCAGCACCGGGCGGCGCGCTCGGCGCAGGTGGTCGACCAGCCGGATCACGTAGCGTTTCGAGAGCCGCCGGGCGCGGAAGAAGGTCCAGAACAGGGACGGAGTCAGCTTGCCCGCGCCCGCCGCGATCAGAACCTCGTCGAGAATATCCATATCGAGCAGCCCCGCCGCCGGGTCCGGGCCGATATGTCGGCACGGCATCAGCGACACGCAAGGTCGCGCGAACAGCGCCGCGTGCATCGCATCGAGCCGCTCGAACGGGTCATAGAAGACGAAGGCCCGCTCTACGCCGTCGAGCATTTCGGGCGCGAAGCCGTAGCGATCGGTAAAAGACATACGGCGGGTCTGCGGGAACCGGTCATCCCAGCCCGCGAGTGTCGGATCGAGTGTCGCCTGCGGTGCGAGCGCGATCACCGTGGCGCCGGGTGCCGCGACCGAGAAGGCGGCTGCCGCGTAGCCGCCAGGCCCCGCGCCGTAGAACACCACACGGTCGAAATCTTCAAAGAAGGCCTCGTCGACGAGGCGGTCGAAATAGGCATAGATGGCGGGATCGCGGAACCAGCTCTCGTCCGAAGCGATCACGCTGAGTGCGGACCAGCCCTCGTCGCGGGCGATCTTGTAGCCGAAGGGCAGGGCCTCTTCGCGATCGGCCTCGATCTGTGCGCGAGTCTCGAAGCTGACGATCAGGACGGGCGAGTCGTCGTGGAACAGCACTTCATGATCGGCGCCGAGCGGCTCGTAATAGCCGGTCTCGTCCGCGATCTTTTCCAGCCGTGCACGCCAGTCCGTGTCTGCCTTGTTCACCTTCGCCTCTTTTCAGCTTTCGTGCGCGCTTCGCTTGCTGCGAGCGCGGGCGGGACACCGCCAGTTCTGCTCAACCAACGTATCACCGCAAGAAAGGGGCACAAATAGGAGCCAAGCGAGGAATCTGCCGCCACATTTCTTAATGGGCAACAATCGGCCTAGTTGGCGGCGTTTGTTCACGGGTTCTCGGTAATTGCCGCTTTTGCGAGGCGAACCATGAGTTTAGCGGCTTGCGGCGAGAGCGGGCGGCTCGGCGGACAGAGAAGAAGCCTACCAAAAAGCGCGCGATACGGCTCCTCGCGCAATAGCGTGCGGGCCTTCGCTTTACGCCACATAACTGCCTTATTGTGCAGGCGGAGCAGGTCGGGATCGGCGCTCAGCTCGGCGAGGCGCGCCTGCGTGCCCGCATCGTGGCGACGGATCGAATCGTCCTCCACGTCCGAGAAATTCCGCTCCACCCAATAGGACATGTCGAAGGCGCCTGCCTGCCGGTTCGAGCGGCCGCGGTCGCATTTCACGAGGTAGCCCTCCATCGACCCAAGCGGATAATGGTTGAGCTGCACAAGGTCGTAAGGCGCGCTGCCCGGCGGGGTGAAAAGCTTCTGGCGCTGATATTGCGGCGGCAGTTTGCGCCCCGATCCGTCGACCCAGAGCGTGCCCGCCAGCTTGTCGTCCTGTGGCGCGCGGGGGCGGTGGACGCCGAGCTTGGCATAGGCGCCGGTATTGGCAAACAGCGTCTTGAACATCGACGCGCGCCACGGCCAGAGCATGTCCGGCGGCGCGCAGCGGGGGAACTGTTGCGTGACGGGGCGATCCTCGAAGCCGACCACGCCGCAATTGCCGAACAGCCGCCAAGTCATCGCGAAAGCGGTGGCCTGCGGGACGGCCTCGATCAGCGCGCCAAGCGTGCCGTCGCCGGTTTTTATGGTGACGAACTCGTCAACGTCGATCACCGCGATCCAGTCGGCCTCTGCCACCAGCGGATGCGCATCGGCCTGTTTCAGCGCCGCCCATTGCGGGCCTTCCTTCCACGGGCCGGGATTGGGCACATGGGTCAGCCAGCCGATCTCCTGCAACCGATCCAGCATCGCATCGGTGCCGTCGTCGCAGTCATTTGAAAAGACGAGGAAATCCGTGAAGCCAATGGCGCGGTGATGGGCCAGCCATTCCAGCAGAAACGGGCCTTCATTCTTGACGGATGTGATTGCGAGCGCACGCATTGCGCCACTGTAGTGAGGCCGCGCGCGCCCGCAAGTGTCTGGGATCACACGAGGACGTGGCGCGGCAGGGCGGCCACGCTTGCAGCGATTTCCTCGGTGCCGTCGGTCAGCTCCAGAATTTCATGGCTGATCTCGGGCGCGTCGATCAGCGCGGTCAGCACAGCCGCGACATGGCCGCGCGCGACCGAGCCGTAATTGAGCGCATGGGCCAGCGCCACGCGCCCGTCGCCCTCCTCATGGAGAAGCGTGCCGGGGCGCAGGATGACATAGTCGAGCCCGCTCGCGACCACGGCGGCATCTGCGGTCTTCTTCGCCAGCATGTAATGCTCGAAGCCCGGCTTGATCTCCTTGCCGCGCCCGGCATCGGGGAAGGCGGAGACGAGGTAGAGCCGCGGCACGCTCATCCGGTTCATCGCGGCAATCACGTCGAGCGGTGCCTCGCCGTCGATCCGGGTGGTGCGTTCGAGCCCCGAGCCCGCAGCCCCCGCCGAGAAGACAACCGCGTCATGGCCCTCGAACATCGGTTCGAAATCTCCCGCCGTCAGTTCCATCAGGTCGCCTTGGACGGGCGTCGCGCCCACCGAGCGCAGGCTGTCGGCCTGCTCGGGTTTGCGGTGCAGCGCGGTGAGCTCATGGCCTGCCGCGATCAGAAGCGGGACCAGCCGATGCCCGACGCCGCCTGTCGCGCCGATGACGAAAATGCGTGCCATGTTTTGTGTCCTTTCCTTTGCTCGGAGAGCTAGGTCAGGGCAGGCTGGGGTAAAGGCGCCGCTCTCAGTGCGTGGCCTCGTCAGGGGCTTCGACGGTGAAGAAGAAATCGTCGGGCAGGTCGCGGGCGTGCAGATCGTCGGGGATCACATGCGGACCGGTGTTGAACACGGCCGAGCCGAAGACATGCAGCATCCGCGAGAGCGCCTCGAAGCGCTCCGATGTCAGGGTCTCGTAGAACTCGCGCTGATCGGGGCGCGCCATCAATTCCTCGATCTTCGCGCGGTGGCAGGCGACAGCGTGATGATGCGCGGCGGCGATCTCGGGATCGGCCATCATGCGGTCGAACTCGGCGCGGGCGGCGGGCAGCATCCGCTGGATCGAACGATCCTCGACCGCGTTATGGTTCATCCGGAACCAGTAGTTCAGCCCCTGATCACGATCGACATGGTTCACCCGGCCGCGGTCGCGCTTCACGAGGAAGCTCTCGGCCGAGCGCACCGCGTAATGGTTCAGCTGCACCCAGTCATAGCCATAGGTGTCGAGCGTCGAGCGCCAGCCATTGCGGAACATCTCGCGCGGCATCGGCTGGCCCGAGCCGTTGAGCCAGTTCACCTGATCCCAGAGGTCCGGGTTCAGCCCTTTGGGCCGGTGCACGCCCAGCTTCTTGTAGAGCGCGATATTGCGAAACAGCGTCTTGAAGCCCCAGGCCTGATGCGGTTTGCGCACGATCTCGGGGGCGCAGCGGGTGAATTGCCCGGTGATGAAGCTGTCCTCGTATGCATGGACATCCGCATTGCCGAAGAGCCGCCAGGTGAGCGCGATCATGTTGGCCTCGCCCATCGCCTCATAGAGCGATTTCAGCGTGCCGTCGCCGATCTTCACATTGATGAACTCGTCCACATCCATGCAGATCGACCAGCCCGCCTTGGTGATTACCGGCTCATTCTCCGCCGCCGCCAGCGCCGCGTGCTGCGGTTTCATGTCGACCATCGTGCGGAAAGGGTTCTCGCGGTGCTGGACGTAGCCCTTGGCCTGCAGCAGATCGAGCATCGTATCGGTGCCGTCAGTGCAGTCGTTGGTATAGACGAGGAAATCATCCACGCCGATCGCGCGGTGATAGGCGATCCATTCGAGGATGAAGGGGCCTTCGTTCTTCATCGTGGTGACGATGGCGGTGCGGCCCGCCTCCACCGCCTGCGCGGGCGCGTCCTTCACCTTGGAGACCGGCGGTCGCACCGGCTTGAACCCCCAGATGTCGCGCGACAGGTGCAGCAGGCGTTCATCCTCGACCAGCGAGGTCTTGGGCGCGAGTTCCGCAGGTGAGGTGCCCGGCACCCGCAGCGCCATCGCGCGCCAGAAGCCGTAGGTCAGCCCCGGATCGGGGCGACAATAGCTGACGCGCAAGAGCCGCCATGTATTCTCCAGCCCGGCCTTTTGCGGCGCGCAGCCCCAGCGGGCGATACCGCGCCGCGCGTCGAACTGGCGGCAGATATGGTCGGGGAAGCGCGCGGGCTGATCGTTGCGCACGCGCCAAGGATAGATGCGGCGGCCCACCAGAAGGATCACACCGTTTTCGGCCTCTTGCGTGGCCTCGAACGCCGAGGGCTGGCCCGGCTCGCGTTCGGCCAAAAGGTCGGTCACGTCGAGCACCAGCACCGAGGCCGCCTTCGCGAAGAAGCGCCATTTCGCGATCTCGAAGATCAGTGCCTGACCCAGAGGGCTGCGCTGCGGATCGGGGGCAGGCGGCTCCATCCGGTCTTTGCCGGGTGCGTCGGGCGCGAGGAAGACATGGTTTTCCGGCCCCTGATCGAGCTTGCCCAGCGGCAGCGGGCTTTCCAAGATCGCGACCGGCAGGTCCAGCTCGCGCAGCGCCATGCCGGCCTCCAGTGCATCGGCGAAACTCTCACCGGTGCCTGCGGGGCTGTCCACGGGCGCGCGGTTCACGATCACCGCGCCGGTCGCGCCGTGATGGTCGTGATGCCAGCTCAGCCAATCGAGCACCGTCTCGACGCTTTCCTCCAGCCGCAGCCCGAACAGGCAGTTGCGGCCTTCGAACATCTCCCAATCGGGGCTAGCCGGGGTGATCTCGCGGAGGCTTGGCCCGTCTGGCCCGGACATCGCGGCCTGAATCGGGCCCGGCTCAGTCGGCTCGTAGATTGCCATCACCGCGCCCGCGACATTGCGGCCCTCGGCCAGATGCGCGGCCCCGGCAACGGCATCGAAGCTGAGATCCTCGGCCTGAGACGGCGCGGCGAAGAAGGCGCGCAGATGGTGACGGGGCCCGAGATCGGTCTCCTCGGTCCAGCCCACCGCGTCGAGCAGCGCGGGCTTGCCCGTTTGCGCCTGCATCCTGCGCCGGATCACTCGTTGCTTGCCCATATCGATCTCGAAACTGCCTCTCGTTCCAACTAGCACGCAGGGGGTGACGCGATAAAGAGCGCGCAATTGCCGGCAACCCGATTCCGGGCCGCGCCTGTCCAGGGTTCGATTTCGCCTCCGAACGGGGCGATTTCGCGCGGTGGGAATGGCGAAACCGGGGCAATCGCGGAGGAGCACGCGCAAGACCGGATGGGACGGGAAGAAAAAGGCGCTGAAAGTTCGATCGGGGCGACTCGCTTGCGTGATCGCGCCGTGTGCTTTGAGAGCCCGAAAAGACAGGTCCGAAGGCGGGGTGTCAGGCTTCTGGTAAGGTTTTCCTCACACGCGGCTCACCGACCCTGCCAGAAACGTGACCATTGGAACAGTTTGTCGCAGTTCAAACCGGGTGAATTTTGACCTAAGTCAAGTTCAGCACACGGATACTCCCATATCACAAGTGCATCGGGTTCTTGATCTCCCTGACGCGGCCCAAACCGCACAGAACCCGACCAGAGGAACAGACGTTCTCCCTCGTCTCTTCCCCAAAATGCGCCGCGGGTCTCCCTCCCGCGGCGCTTTAATTTTTCCTCCCCTCGAAATGTACGAGCCACCCGCGACGGCCCATGAAAAAAACCCTCCCGGTGAGGGGAGGGTTCAAACAGTTTCTGATCTGCTCGGGCGGTTATTTCGCCGGCGCGATCATCATCACCATCTGGCGGCCTTCGAGCTTGGGCATGTTTTCGACCTTGCCAAGCTCGCCCACATCGGTGCGGACGCGGTTGAGCAATTCGAGACCCAGATCCTGGTGCGCCATTTCGCGACCACGGAAGCGCAGGGTGACCTTCACCTTGTCGCCGTTCTCGAGGAACTTCACCACGTTGCGCATCTTGACGTCATAGTCGTGCACATCGGTGCCCGGGCGGAATTTGACTTCCTTGATTTCGATCGTCTTCTGCTTCTTGCGGGCTTCGGCTTCGCGCTTTTGCTGTTCGTATTTGAACTTGCCGAAATCCATGATCTTGCAGACGGGCGGATTGGCGTTGGGCGAGATCTCGACGAGATCGAGCCCGGCCTCTTCGGCCATGGTCATCGCTTCGCGCGGGGTAACCACGCCGACATTCTCGCCTTCCGCGCCAATGAGTCGAATCTCGTTCGCGCGGATACGGCCGTTCACTCGGGGGCCGGTGTCACGGGTCGGCGGGGCGTTATGGGGTCTGCGGGCTATGGTGGGAATCCTTCTGTAGCCATTGAGTAATTTCGGGCGGAAAAGATAGTCCCGAGTGCCGCCGTATTCAACCGCAAAGGCACGGGAACCGGGCAGGGAGGAAACGCGTTGTGTCCTGCCGGGCAGGGCAAATGCATTTGCGGCGCGATTGCG
The DNA here is from genome assembly GCF_002020355.1 of Thioclava sediminum. Classification (GTDB taxonomy): domain Bacteria; phylum Pseudomonadota; class Alphaproteobacteria; order Rhodobacterales; family Rhodobacteraceae; genus Thioclava; species Thioclava sediminum. The sequence goes on along the minus strand of NZ_MPZV01000003.1, from coordinate 557,558 downwards.
GTCCGTGTGCGTGGTTGTGCCCAGTGGTCGAGGCGGGGTGAATAGTGCCCGCAGAGAGAGACAATCAAGGGAAAAAGCGTGATGAACAAGATTGTGGCAGCGGCGATCGTGGTGTTGGCGGTGGCCGCCGGATTGATCATCCTCAATACCGATATCACAGACTCGCCCGACGCGACCGATCCGACGACAAACGCAGCGGCAGGCACTGAGACTGGCGACAAGAGCATGGCCGATAAGGCCAGCGATGCGGTGAAGTCTGCGGGCGAGTCGGTTAAGGCCGCCGCTGACAAGGCGAGCCAGGCGGCGTCCGACGCGGCCGATAGCGTGAAGGAAAAGGCCTCGGGCGCGATGGATACGGGCTCGAACGCGGCGGCGGATGCCGCCGATGCCGCGAAAGAGGCTGCGCAGAGCGGGGCCGATCAGGCGCAAAGCGCCGCCTCCGATGCCGCCCAAAGCGCCGCCGACGCCGTCTCGAAAGCAACCGAGACCGCGCAGCAGGCGGCAAGCGACGCGAGTGACGCGGCCAAGGACGCCGCCTCCGCTGCAAGTAAGGCCGCGACAGCCACGATGGATTCCTCAAGCGATACGGCCAGCGCGGCTGCCACCGATGCCGCGAAGGCTGCAACGACGGCGGCGGAAGCGGCCGCGAAAGCTGCGAATGCGGCCGCCTCGGCGGCCAGCGGGGCGCAAGAGGAGGCGACCGATAGCGCTGTCGAAGGCGCGAGCACGGCGGCAAAAGCGGCAGCCGATGCCGCCAGCCAAGCCGCCAATGCCGCCGCCGACGCCGCAGCCGCTGCGACCAATGCCGCACAGTCGGCGGCCCCCGCAGGTACCGCGAGCGGTGGCGACACCCAGAAGCCGGTGCCGGCGCAGGGCGTCATGAGCGCGGCGAAGGCGCTGACCGTAGAAGGATTCGACGCGGATCGGGTGATGGATATCGTCGACACGTCCGAGCTGCCCGAAGCAACGAAGGAGCAATTGCGCACGGCGGTGCAGAGCGCGCGTGACAATCCGCAACTCGTCGAAGGTGTGGTCGATCAGATCCGCGCGGCGCTGGGCTTCTGATCCCCATCTGCCGCCACATCCGCTGAGACCGAAGGGCCGCGCGACATTCCCTCGCGCGGCCCTTTTCTTTGCTATCCGCCCAGTCGGGTGGGAACGTCTGCGCAAAGCCTCGCGTTCGCTCTTCAACGAAAGGAGCCCGCCATGAGCACCCGTCTCGAATTGCAAAGCATTTCCCCCGTCACCCATGACACGCATCACCTCGTCTTCCCGCGCCCCGAAGGCTTCGACTTCGCCCCCGGTCAGGCGGTCGATCTGAACCTGACCCGCGAAGGCTGGACCGACGAGCAGCGTCCGTTCACCTTCACCAACCCGATAGATGGCGACAAGCTGGAATTCGTCATCAAGAGCTATCCCGACCATGACGGCGTGACCGAGCAGATCGCGACGCTCACGCCCGGCGAGGCGGTGGAAGTCTCCGATCCCTGGGGCGCGATCAAGGACGAAGGCCCCGGCACCTTCATCGCAGGCGGGGCAGGGGTGACGCCCTTTATCTCGATCCTGCGCGCGCGTTTGGCCCGCGAAGGGACGCTCGAAGGCTGCCGCCTGATCTTCTCGAACAAGACGGAAGCCGACATCATCCTGCGCGACGAGTTCGAGGCGATGAAGGGGCTGGAGACCGTCTGGGCCGTCACCGACCAGAGCGACCCCGGCAAGGGCGTCGTTTCGATGCATGTCGATCGCGGCTTCCTCGCGCCCTTCGTCGAGAAGGAGAGCGGCAAGTTCTACATCTGCGGCCCCGACAAGATGGTCGATGAGATCGAGGCCACGCTGAAGGACCTCGGCGTGGCGGAAGATCGCATCATCCGCGAGGATTTCGACTGAGGCTGTTCGATCACGTCTAAGTGCCCCGAGACCGCGCGCCCTGCGCCTTCCCGCCCCCTTGCCCCCGGTGAGGGGGCGGCCTAGTTTGCCCTCGCGCAAATTTTTGCCGAGAACAGGCGACAGACAAGCCGGGGGTCCGCACGCATGAGCGAGAAACGCAGCATCTTCGAGGAAGTTGGATCGGAGGGCACCACCACGCGGGCCGAACCCAAGGGCGGCATGATCGACGCAAAGCCCCGCGGCGCGCGCCGGGCGATCCGGATGTGGCTGTTTGTGCTGTTCACGCTGGTCGTGGCGATGATCGCCGTGGGCGGGGCCACGCGCCTCACCGATAGCGGGCTGTCGATCACGCGCTGGGACCCGATCTCGGGGGCGATCCCGCCGATGAGCGATGCGGACTGGCAGGCGGAATTCACCCATTACAAAGAGAGCCCGCAGTTCAAATACATGAACCCCAACATGACCGTGTCCGAGTTCAAGGGCATCTTCTGGTGGGAATGGGGCCACCGGCAGCTGGGCCGCCTGATCGGCATGGTCTGGTTCATCGGCTTCATCGGCTTCTGGCTGACCAAGAAAATCCCGACGGGATGGACAGGGCGACTGTTCAGCCTCGGGATATTGGGCGGTCTGCAGGGCGCGATCGGCTGGTGGATGGTGTCCTCGGGCCTCGTGGGGCGGATGACATCGGTCGCCTCCTACAGGCTGGCCACGCACCTAGGCCTCGCCTTCATCATCCTCGGCCTGATCTCCTGGTTCGCGCTGCAGCTCTCGCGCCCGGAATCGGCGCTGCTGCAGGCCCGCCGTCTGGCCGAGCCGCGCCTGAGCCGGATCGGCTCGGTGCTGATCGGGCTCGTGTTCGTGCAGATCATCCTCGGCGCGCTGACCGCGGGGATCGACGCAGGCCTCGCCTTCCCGACATGGCCCTCGATGAACGGGCAGTTCCTGCCGTCGGAGAGCTTCGACTACACGCCGATCTGGCGCAACTTCTTCGAGAACCCGGCGCTCGTGCAGTTCCTGCACCGCATGGTCGGCTATCTCGTCTTCGCCTCCGGCCTTTACGCCGCATGGCGCGCGCGCAGCTCGGCCCATCCGCGCACCAAGGAAGCCTTCGCGCTGATGGCGGCGATGATCTTCTTCCAGATGGTGCTGGGCATCACCACCGCGCTTGAGCTGGTGAATTACTGGTGGCTGGGGCTCATCCACCAATTCGGTGCTATCATCACCTGGGTCCTCGTGATCCGCGCGCGTCACATGGCGCGCTTCCCCCTTGTTCGTTCCATCCGGGAGGGCCGCGTATGAGCGCCTATCAGGACCTGCTCGCGCATCAGCGCGAAACCGAAGCGCTGGGCAATATCGCCGGGCTCCTGAGCTGGGACCAAGAGGTGATGATGCCGCGCGGCGCCGCCGATCAGCGCGCCGAGGAGTCCGCCGCGCTGGAATCGGTGCTGCATGCGCGCCGCACCGATCCGCGCATCGAGGACTGGCTGGCCCGCGCCGAGGCCGATGATGCGGTCAGCGCGCGCGTCCTCGATCTGGTGGGACGCAGCTACAACCGCGCGACCCGCATCCCGGCGCGCCTTGCGACCGAGATGGCGCGGCTGACCTCGCTGTCTCAGGGCATCTGGGCCGAGGCCCGCGCCAATGAGGATGCCTCCGCCTTCCTGCCGACGCTCGAAGAAGTCGTGCGCCTCAAGCGCGAAGAGGCCGAATGCCTGTCCGAGGGCAATCTCTACGATGCGCTGCTCGACGACTATGAGCCGGGCGCGACGTCGAAAGAAATCGCCACGGTCTTCGACCGGATGCGCGGTCCGCTGGTGGAGCTGCGCGACCGGGTGCTGGGCTCGGAGGTCTCGCCGCAGCCCTTCGACAAGGTCTTCCCCGAGAACGCGCAGCTGCGGCTGGCGCGCAAATGCGCCTCTGCCTTCGGCTATGACTGGACGCGCGGACGGCTCGATATGTCGGTCCACCCGTTCTCCTCGGGCGGCGGCGACGATGCGCGCATCACCACCCGGATTTCCGAGAGCGACCCGTTCGGCAATATCTACTCGACGATCCACGAGGTCGGTCACGCCACCTATGAGCAGGCGATCAACCCGGCCTATCGCTTCACGCCGCTGGGCCATGGCGTCTCGATGGGCGTGCACGAAAGCCAGAGCCGGATCTACGAGAACCAGTTGGGCCGCTCGGTCCCGTTCGCCGGCTGGCTGCATCAGCGCATGACCGATGCGTTCGGCGATCTCGGCATGGATACGGAGGCCTTCCACGCGCTGGTCAACCGCGTCGATATGGGCTTCATCCGCACGGAATCGGACGAGCTGAATTACAATCTCCACATCATGCTGCGCTTCGATCTGGAGCGCGATCTGATCTCGGGCAAGCTGGAAGTCGCGGATCTCGAAGAGGCGTGGAATGCCCGTTTCGAGCAGGATTTCGGCGTGAAGGTCACTAAGCCCAGCCAGGGCTTCCTGCAGGATGTGCATTGGTCGGTGGGGCTGTTCGGCTATTTCCCGACCTATGCGCTGGGCAATGTCTATGCGGGCTGTCTGGACGAGGCAATGCGCGCGGTCACGCCCGGCATCGACGCGGCATTGGCCGAGGGCGATGCGAGCCCGGCCAAGCAATGGCTCGACGAAAACCTGCGTGTCCATGGCGGTCTGCGCACCCCGCGCGAGACGATCCAGAACGCCTGCGGGTTCGAGCCGACCGAGACGCCGCTTCTGGCTTATCTGACGCGGAAATTCGAGGGCATCTACAAGCTGTGATGCGCCGCGCTGGTTGAGGGGGCAGGTGCCTCCGGCGGGGATATTTGGATCGAGAAGAAGGGGCGCGCGGCCCCTTCATCGATCTCAGTCCTGCTCGGCGGTTTCCAGCTTTTCCAGCGCCGCCATCCAGAGCGCCTCGGCCTTCTCCATCGCCTTGGTCGCCTCAGTGTGCTTCGCCTGCCAGATCGCGAGATCTCGGGCTTTTTCAGGCTCGTAGAGCGTGGGATCGGCGAGTTTCGCGTCGAGCTTCTCGAGCATGTCGCTCAGCTTCTCGACCCGGGCCTCGCAGTCGCGGACCTCGCGCTTCATCGTGGTCATTGCACAGCGCGACGGTTTCGCGGCTTTCGGTGCGGCCGACTTCGCGGGCTTGTCCTCGGGCGGCGGTGCCAGCAACTCCGCGCGGTAGCTTTCCAGATCGCCCTGATAGGGCGCCACCGCGCCGCCCTTGACCAGCCAGAGCCGGTCGGCCACCAGCCCCAGCAGATGCATGTCGTGGCTGACAAGGATCACCGCGCCGGAATATTCGGTGAGCGCGGTGACCAGCGCCTCGCGGCTCTCGATGTCGAGGTGGTTGGTCGGCTCGTCGAGGATCAAGAGATGCGGCGCATCGAGCGTCGCCAGCAACAGGGACAGCCGCGCCTTCTGCCCGCCCGAGAGCTTGCCCACCGCCGTTTCGGCCTGATCCGCACCGAGGCCGAAGCCTGCAAGCCGCGCGCGCAGCTTGGCGGGATGCTCGTCGGGGCGCTCGCGCTTGAGATGGGTCAGCGGCGTCTCTTTCAGGTCCAGCTCGTCGACCTGATGCTGCGCGAAATAGCCGATCCGCAGCTTGGACGAGCGCGTGATCTTGCCGTCCATCACCTGAAGTTTGTCCGCCAAGAGTTTGGAAAGCGTGGATTTCCCCTCGCCGTTCCGGCCCAGCAGCGCGATCCGGTCGTCCTGATCGATGCGCAGGTTGAGCTGCTTGAGGATCGCGGGCCCGCCATAGCCCACGGCGGCGTTTTCCATCGCGATGATCGGCGGCGAGAGCTGTTCCGGCGCGGGGAAGGTGAAGACCTGTTTCGCCGCTTCTTCGGGGGCGGTGATCGGCTCCATCTTCTCGAGCATCTTGACGCGCGCCTGCGCTTGCTTGGCCTTGGTGGCCTGCGCGCGGAAGCGATCCACGAAGCCCTGCAGATGGGCGCGGCGGGCCTCCTGCTTCTTGGCTTGGGCTGCCTGCGCCTCGCGGCGCAGCCGGCGGGTGCGGGCGAACGTGTCGTAGCCGCCTTGATAAAGCGTGAGTTGCCGATCCTCGAGATGCAGGATCGAGCCCACGGCGCGGTTGAGCAGATCGCGGTCGTGGGAGATCACGATCACCGTATGCGGGTAGCGCATCAGGTAGCTTTCCAGCCAGAGCGCGCCTTCGAGATCGAGATAGTTCGTCGGTTCGTCCAAGAGCAGCAGATCGGGCTGTGCGAACAGCACGCCCGCGAGCGCCACGCGCATCCGCCAGCCGCCGGAGAAATCCGAACAGGGGCGCTTTTGCGCCTCCATGTCGAAGCCGAGACCCTTCAGGATGGCGCTCGCCCGCGCCTCGCCCGACCACGCGTCGATATCGACCAGCCGCGTCTGCACCTCGGCGATGCGATGCGCGTCGGTCGCCGTCTCGGCTTCGGCCAGAAGGCTCGCGCGTTCCTCGTCGGCGGCCAGCACCGTATCGAGCAGCGAAGTCGAAGAGGACGGCACTTCCTGCGCCACGCCGCCGACCCGGGCCCGAGAGGGCAGGCCGATCTCGCCGCCATCCAGCGTCAGCTCGCCCCGGATCAGCCGGAACAGTGTCGTCTTGCCCGCGCCGTTGGGGCCGACGAGGCCGACCTTGTGGCCTTCGGGGATGGTGGCGGAGGCGTTCGCGAACAGCGGACGGCCTTCGATCGAAAAGGAGATATCGGAGATGCGCAACATGGGGCCTGACTTGGCGCAGGGGCGGGCAACAGTCAATCGCTGCTGCGCGCCGCGGCCCCTTCGGCTTGGCAAAAATATCCCCGCCGGAGGCATCTGCGGGCGCAAACCCGCGCGGCGACCTGCCGATCGGCCTTGACCAAACGGTCACAAACCCAATCTAGAGTCGCCGCAGCCCCGCCCATGAGGGCTTTTCAAGGCTTCCCCTGCATGGTAGCAGGCGCGGCAGATATTTCGGACCGGATACCGGCCACGAACCACAAGGAAAGGGTCACACATGGCCATCGAACGCACGCTGAGCATCATCAAACCCGACGCGACCAAGCGCAACCTTACCGGCAAGATCAACGCCAAGTTCGAGGAAGCAGGTCTGCGCATCGTCGCGCAGAAGCGCATCCAGCTGACCATGGATCAGGCCGGCAAGTTCTACGAAGTCCACAAAGAGCGCCCCTTCTACGGCGAACTGTGCGAGTTCATGGCGTCCGAGCCGGTCGTCGTTCAGGTGCTCGAGGGTGAAGGCGCGATCGCCAAGAACCGCGAAGTGATGGGCGCGACCAACCCGGCGGAAGCCGACGAGGGCACCATCCGCAAGGAATACGCGCTCTCCGTGGGTGAGAACTCGGTGCACGGCTCCGACGCTCCGGAAACCGCTGCGGAAGAAATCTCGTTCTTCTTCTCGGGTCTCGAGATCGTCGGCTGATCTAGCGTTTCGCGATCAGACCAATTTCCGAGAGGGCCGCGTCCAGCCGGGCGCGGCCCTTCTCTTTTGCGGAAGGCGCGGCGCTGTCGCTCGCCGCGATCCGCGCCTTAAGTGCATCGAATTTCTTGCGGAATTCGGCCTTCTCGGCGCCGCGGCAATCGTTCCACGGGCGGCCTTGCAGCGCCATGTGCAGCGCGTAATAGCCGATGAAATGGGCGGGGTTCCCGACTTCGATCCAGGCGGCATAGGCGGCGTCCCCGCCGATCTCGCGCAGTTCCTCGGCCGAGGTGATCCCGGCGCGGATAAAGCCTTCGGCGGTGGCGGGGCCGATCCCCTTGATGGATGTGAGAGAGGTGCTCATCGTTCCGGACGGTCCTTCGGGGCGCGCTGTATCAGTATCGCGCGGGCTGGCGTCGGGACAGTTTGAGAGCGGACTTCGCGCCACGCAAGAGCAGCGCGAAGGAGAGATCGAATGGCGGGCGGCGCGAAAACCGGCGGTGAATGAAGATGCCGGTTGCGGAGCCTGCCTGCGCCGCTATCATCGCGGCGCGAGAAAGGGCGTCAGATGGACGCCCAGTCGTCGAATACGGTGCCGTTCTGTTGGGTCGTATTGCCCGTTTGGCCTTGTTGCTGGCCAGGACGGTTCGTGCCGCCTTGCTGTTGCTGGCCTGATTGAGTGCCCGATTGCTGTTGCATGACCTAAGCCTTGTGATGAGTCGCGTTTAGCGGGGTCTTCCCGTTGGTGCGACAAGTAGACACAGGCTCTCGCCGGGAAAAGGGGTGGTCAAGCGAAACTGAATTTTGATCTCTTTGCCGTGAGCGTGTGTCATGAAACTGTGACGTTGGCGCCACGAAAGCGCTGCTGCGCACGGCAATGCGTCAGAAATAGGGACCTATCGGCGCGTCATGTCGCGGCGGTTATTCCGCAGCGCGTGCGGTTGCGCAGATCGACAGCGGCTGCAGGCCGGGCAGGCTGAGCATCGCCTCCAGCGCGGTGTTGTTGTCGACCAGATCGGCGAGCGTCTTGCGGTCCAGCGTCCCGTAGAAGGCCTCGAGCGCATCACTCAGAGCATCGCGGAACAGGCAGGCATCGCGGAGCGGGCAGGTGTTGGTCTCGGTATCGAAACATTCCGCGAAGGGCAGGGCGGCCTCGAAGGCGCGCAGCACTTTGCCCACGCCGATCTCTTCGGGCGGGCGGGCAAGCTGCATCCCACCGGCGCGACCGCGCAGGGTGGTGATGAAATTCTCGCGCGCGAGCGTGTTGATGACCTGCGCGAGATGGTTCTCGGACGCATTACAGGCCTCCGCGATCTCGTGTTTGCGCACGGTGCGGTGCGGATTGACCGCGCAGAACATCAGCACGCGCATCGCGAGATTGGTTCGTGTGGTCAGACGCATCGCAACTCCTCCAGCTCACGAAGCGGTGATATAGGTAAGTTTACCTCGCAGGTTTGACCTATGTCACGTTCCTTGAAAATTTTCGTCACACAGAGAGGCGGGCTCCAGCGGGGATCCTCCGGGGGCAATATCCGCTGGACGGAGACACGCGCGGCACTCGGCGCGGCGAATGCGTCCATTTGTCAGACTCCTCAAACACGGGCGCGTGAGTAGATGAGAGGTGTTGCCCGTCGTGTCGTTCGGTCCGGCGCTGCGCGGGCGGTCTGATCCGTCGCGGAGCGGCCATTTCGGGCGCGGGCGACGATTCCCACGGGGAGGGCAAGATGAGCAGTCTGGCTGAAACGAGTGCCGCGCATAGCCGGCTCGAGCATTTTCCGATCACCTTCTATGCGACGACGATGGGGCTCGGGGGCTTCACGCTGGCGTTGCGCGCGGCGGCCAAGCCGCTCGGGCTCGGGCCGTTGCCCTATCAGGTGATGTTCGCGCTGACCGTTGCGGTCTTCGTGCTGATCTCGGTCTTCTATCTCGCCAAGGCCGTGCGGCACCCGCAAGCTGTGAGCGCGGAATGGCATCACCCGATCCGGCTGGCCTTCTTCCCGACCGTCGCGATCTCGCTGTTGCTGCTGGCGACCGGCGCGCTGACGGTCTCGACCCCGCTTGCGCTCCTGCTGTGGCTGGCGGGCACGACCCTGCAGGGGATCATGACGCTCGCGGTCGTGACCAACTGGATCGGGACGCGCAGTTTCAAACACGGGCAGCTGAACCCGGCCTGGTTCATCCCGGCGGTGGGCAATGTGATCGTGCCGGTCGCGGGCGCGCAGCTCGGCTTCATCGAGATCAGCTGGCTGTTCTTCTCGGCCGGGACGCTGTTTTGGCTCGTGCTGCTGACGCTGGTGTTCAACCGGCTGATCTTCCACGACCCCTTGCCGAGCAAGCTGCAGCCGACGCTGGTGATCCTGATCGCGCCGCCCGCGGTGGCCTTCATCGCGTGGCTGCGCCTGACCGGCGAGCAGATCGTGCCCGGGGCCGGGATCGGGCAGGGCGTCGATCCTTTCGCGCATATCCTTCTGTCGCTGGCCTACGTCTTCGCCGCGCTCGTCGCGGTGCAGCTGCCGCGCATTCTGCGGCTGCCCTTCGCGATGAGCTTCTGGGCGCTGAGCTTCCCCATTGCGGCGCTGACCATCGCGACGTTCCTGCATGCCGAATACGCCCATTCCGAGCCGCATCTGCGCATGGCGGTGGCCTTCCTCGCGATCCTTGCCGTGGTGATCGTGGGGCTTGTCTGGCGCACGGGGCTTGCGATCCTGCGCGGAGAGATCTGCCAGCCGGAGTGAGGGGGGCGGAGTTCACGCAGGCAGCGGTTCCTGTCGCGCTTGTCGCACGTAATGCGCGATGCGGTCGAAATGCTCGTCCCATGTCCCGCAGCAGCCGCCCCAGATGTCGATGTCGGGATAGCGCTTTGCCAGATCGCCCATCATCTGGCCCAATTCCTCGGGGTCGCCTTCTTCGATATGGCCGAGCTTGCAGAGCGAGACCTTGTCCATCTTCGCCGCATTCGGCCGCAACGAGCGCAATCTCCGCGCCCAATCTCCCGGTTCGAGCGCGGGTTCGAATTCCAGCGGATGCGAGCAATTGATCCCGTAGGAGTCCGGGCGCGCAGCCCCGGTCTCAGTATCGGTCGCCTCAATCGCCTCTTTCAAGGTGGGGCCCGATTTCAGCTTGTGGGAGCTGTCGAGCGTGAAAGACATGTTCACCGGCAGCCCGACGCGCGCCGCCGCGCGGCTGATCCCCACCGCCTCGGGGATGTTGTTGATCGTGGCGGCCCAGATCAGATCGACGCCGCAATCTCTCAACGTCTCGCATTGGGTTGCGTGGTAGTCCTCGGCTTCCTCGGCAGTGATGTCGCGGTTGAGCGAATAGGCATCACCTTTCGGCCCGATACAGCCCGCGATCGCGATGCACTCGATCTGGTCCTCGTACGCGCGCGAGACTCCGCGCAGGAAGTCGATGCATTTGTGCTGCATCTCGCGAAGGCCTTCCGCCGAATAGCCGAGCTTCGCGCCCCAGTCCGGGCTCGCGCGGTAGTCGAACCCCGACATCAACGCCGAGAACCCGTGTTGAGCTGCCTTGTCGAGATAGCGGCGATACATGTTTTCCATGTCACGCACCGCTTCGGGTTTGTTCATCAACTCGAACATCGCGAAGTCGCGCAGCTCGTGGCCGTGGCGATAGATCACCTCGGTCTCGGTGCCGCCTTCAGTGAGGTAGAGGATGCCGTCCTCTCGGGGAAACGTGGTGCTCTGCAACGTCATGACGCTCTCCTTGTGTGACGCGGTTCGGTTCGGAAAACTTTTTGAAAGCGCATGAGAGGCGGCGAAATCAGCACGCGGCGCAGGTCGTCGATCCGGTCGTGCCGGACTTTGTCTTGTCTGAGTGACGTTGGGTCACCTTATCACGCCGTCCATTGTGTGGCTACGTCGCCTCTTGTCGGCTCGGATCCGGTCGCGCGGTGACCTCTTGAACTGACGCATGAAACGCGGGCTCCATCCCGAGCGCGGATGGGCGCGGTATGCTGCCGCCCCTTCTCGACGGCGCTTGACCTCCCGCGAGGGCGAGCGCAGATTTCGCGGGCGAAAAGGAGGGGCAGTCATGGCTCTGGAAGATGCGAAAACCCAAGTGGATCAGGCTTTTACGCGGGCAGAGGCACGTGGCCTGAGCTTCGAGAACACCTTCGGCGGGGCCACCAGCCTCCTGCGGCGGCGCTATACGAAGGACCTCGCGGGCGCGCAGATCGCCGTGACCGGCATCCCCTTCGATCAGGCGGTGACCAACCGCCCCGGCACGCGCTTTGGGCCGCGTGCGATCCGCGAAGCCTCGACGCTGCAGGCGTTCGACGCCCCCTATGGCTGGGGCTACGATCCGTTCTCGGAACTCGCCATCGTCGATTACGGCGACATGCCCTTCGACTATGCCAATGTGCCGGAGGTGCCGGGCCGGATCGAGGCGCATCTGGGCGCGATCTTCGGGGCGGGCGTCGTGCCGATCACGCTGGGCGGCGATCACTTCATCACGCTTCCGATCCTGCGCGCGGCTGCTGCCAAACATGGGGAGATCGCGCTCATTCAGTTCGACGCGCATTCCGACACCTGGGCCGATGACGATATGGACCGGATCGACCACGGCACGTTCCTCTACAAGGCGATCAAATCGGGCGTCGTGAGAGCCGAGAATACCGTCTCGGTCGGTATCCGGACCGACAATCCCGATACGCTGGGTGTGACGATCGTGGACGCGCCTACGGTGCATCGCGAGGGCGTCGAGGCCACGCTGGAACGCATCCGCGCGGTCGTGGGCGACAAGCCCTGTTACATCACCTTCGATATCGACGGGCTGGACCCGGCCTTCGCGCCGGGCACCGGCACGCCGGTCTGGGGCGGTCTGGCCAGCTGGCAGGCGGCAGAGCTGTTGCGCGGGCTCAAGGGCATCAACCTGATCGGCGGCGATGTGGTCGAGGTCTCTCCGCCCTACGATCCGACGGGCGTGACGGCCATCGCGGGCGCCCATGTCGCGACCGAGCTGATCGCGCTGGCCGGTTGGGGGCTGCGGGAGGGCGCGGCATGAATAGGGCCGTGACGATCCTCGCGCTCGGGCTGGCCGCGGTGGCCGTGGCCGATGGCTGGGTGCGCTTCGCCCCGATCGATCCTGCGCGCTACAAGGTCGAGGGTCTGGCAAAAGCGCCCGGCGATCACCCCGAGACGGGCGGGTTTCAGGCGGCCCGCGAGGTCTCCGACCCACTGGTGCAGATGGCCGCGCTCGACAAGATCATCCGCGCGACCGCGCGCACGAAGCAGGTGGCCGGCAGCGTCGATGAGGGGCATGTGGCCTATGTCACCCGCTCCGCCTTCTTCGGCTTTCCCGACGTCACCACGCTTTGGGTCGAGGGCAACACGCTGCAAATCCGCGGCCATCTCGTCTACGGCAAATCCGATCTCGGCGTGAACAAGGCCCGGATCATGGGCTGGCTCGACGAGGCAGGGCTGTAGGGAGGCTGATCCGAGGCGCGCTTGCCGGGCCACAGCGATCAACTCTGACGGCGCGCTCCCTTGCGAAGAGAGGGGGCGGAGCCTAAGTGAGGCTCCATGCAGCCGGAGCCAGCATGACCATCATGTACCGTTATTTCTCCTGGGCCATCGCCGTCACCGTTGCGGGGCTGGTCGGGTCGTTCGCGCTGGGATTTGCCCAGACCGGCGGGCTTGGCGGCGCGGTCTCTTTCCTGATGATCACGGCGGTGCTCGCCGTGCTGGAAATCTCGCTGAGCTTCGACAACGCCATCGTCAACGCCAACAAGCTGCACCAGATGACGCCGAAATGGCAGCGTCGCTTCCTGACCTGGGGCATCCTGATCGCGGTCTTCGGGATGCGTATCCTGTTCCCTCTGCTGATCGTCGTGATCGCCGCCGGGATCGGACCGTGGGAAGCGGTGCAATTGGCCGCGAAACATCCGGCGGAATATGCCGAGATCATCGAGGACGCGCATCTGTCGATCGCGGGCTTCGGCGGGGCCTTCCTGATGATGGTCGCGCTCACCTATTTCATCGACGAGGGCAAGGAGGTCGACTGGATCCGAGCGTTGGAGCGCCGGTTGCGCGCGCTCGCCTCGATCCGCGGCCTCGAGATCGGGCTCGTGCTGCTCGTCATTCTGGCCTTTACCTGGATCCTGCCCGAAGGGCGCGAAGACGAGTTCATGTTCGCCTCCATCTGTGGGCTTGCGACCTTCCTCGGTGTCGAAGTGCTCAGCCACGTGCTCGACCGGACGAATATCGCCGCCGAGACGGCCAAGGCGGGCCTCGGCGCGTTCCTCTATCTCGAAGTGCTCGACGCGTCCTTCAGCTTCGACGGGGTGATCGGGGCCTTCGCGCTGACCCAGAACCTGTTCCTGATCGCGATCGGTCTGGGGATCGGCGCGATGTATGTGCGCTCGATGACCCTGATGCTGGTGGAGCGCAACACGCTGAGCGAATTCCGCTATCTCGAGAACGGCGCCTTCTGGTCGATCCTGATCCTTTCCGTCGTCATGTTCGCGCAGACGCTGGTGGAAGTGCCCGAGGTGATTACCGGGCTGATCGGGGCGGGGCTGATCGGGCTCGCGCTCCTGTCCTCGATCCGCTTCAACAGGCGCAGCAGAGCCGCCGTCGAGAGTTGAAATTTTCTTGACAGACTGCGGCGCGCGCGGCACAGCAGGGGCACTTCGGTTCCGCTTTGGCGGATGAAAAGGGAACCCGGTGCGATGCGTGCATTCATTCCGGGGCTGCCCCCGCAACTGTGAGCGGCGAGTGACGGCTGACTGAGCCACTGGGGCGACCCGGGAAGGCCAGCCGAAACCAAGACCCGCGAGCCAGGAGACCTGCCGAGGCGCTCATCCTTTCTGCCTGTGCGGGGCGCGCAGCGGAGGCGGTCTTCCGTCAGTGGTGACATTCTCACCGTCGGCGGAAATTCCAAATTTCCAAAGACTTACGATACGAAGTTCACGCGACCACAGAGTCGCGATACGAGGGAATTGGATATGATCCGCACCCGTTTGACCATGGGCCTGATGCTCACCACCGCGCTGGCAGCCCCTGCGCTTGCGCAAGACAGCCAACCTTACCAACTCGATGAGATCGTGATCTACCACGGTGCGCTCGAGCCGCAATCGTCGGACAAGACCGCGCAGGCGGTCACCGTGCTGTCGCGCAACGAGTTGGAGCGTTCGGGCCAGACCCGCCTTGCCAATCTGATCGCGCAATCGCCGGGCGTCGGCATCCTGTCGCGCGGGCCGATGGGCGCGCAGACCGGCTTCACCATCCGCGGCGTGTCGCAGAACTACGTGAAGGTTATGGTGGACGGGATCGACGTCTCCGATCCGTCCGCGCCGCAGGTGCTGCCCGATCTGGGCCGGTTCAACACGTTCAACTACGACCGGGTCGAGATCATGCGCGGCTCGCAATCGGCGGTCTATGGCGGGCAGGCGGTCGCCGGTGTCATCAACCTCGACACGCCGCGCCCGACCGAGGATGGCGTGACCCAGAGCGTAAAGCTCGAGCTCGGCTCCTACCACACCGCGAATGCGGCCTATAACTTCGGTTGGAAGAAGGGTGACGACGAGCTCGCGATCCAGCTGTCGAAAGTCTACACCGCTGGTTTCTCGGCGGCCGACAAGAAGAACGGCAATACCGAGAAAGACGGCTACCGCGCCGATCGCGTGAGCCTGCGCGCGCAGAAGCGCATCTCCGACAATCTGCTGATCGGCTTCAACGGCTTCGCGCAGAACGACCGGGGCGAGTTCGACAACGGCTTCAGCTCGCCGCCCACGGACAGCAACGAATACACCGTCCACAAGGAGCGGGGCGGGCGTCTCTTCGCGAAATTCACGACAGGTCCGCTCGATCACGAGCTCGGTCTGACCTATTACACGACCTCGCGCTGGTATCCGGTCTATGACTATGGCTACGAGGGCAAACGCCGCAAACTCGACTGGAAAGCTTCGACCGATCTCGGGCCGGGCCGCGTGACCTTCGGCGCGGATCGCACGCTGGAAACCTATACCGGCACCTATGTCACGGGCGATGTCCTGACCGCGGATACGGGCGTCTTCGGCGAATATGCCTTCTCGCCGATGGACGGCGTGAACGTGACCGCCTCGGCGCGCCATGACGATCACTCGGATTTCGGCGGCAACACCACGGGCCGTCTCGGCGTCACCTGGCAGGCCGATGCCGCGACTCTCTTGCGTGCCTCGGTGGGCAACGGGTTCCGCGCGCCGTCGGGCTACGAGCTTTATGACGGCTATGCGGGCAATCCCGATCTCAAGCCGGAGAAATCGCTGAGCTACGACCTTGGGGTCGAGCGTGATTTCGGAGCGCATAAGCTGACCGCGACGCTGTTCCATATCGAGGTGGACGATCTGATCGACTACAGCAACACGACCTACAGCTATTACCAGACCTCGGGCACCGCCAAGCGGCAGGGTCTGGAGCTGGGTCTGAAAGGGCCGATCTCCAGCACGGTCAATTACAGCCTCGGCTATACCTATCTGGACTCGAAGAACCCCGACGGTCTCTCTGCCGGCTCGACGTGGAACTCGGCTTTCGGGCGGCATACGCTGACCGCCGGGATCGACGCGCAGGTGACTGACAAGCTCACGCTCGCCGCCGATATGCGCGTGGTCACCGATCGTCAGAGCCAGCCCGATTACGGCCTGCTGAACGCGCAGATGACCTACGATCTGGGCAATGACAAAGAGGCCTATCTGCGTATCGAGAACCTGACCGACACCGATTACCAGCTCTGGCCGGGCTACGGCACCTCGGGTCGCGCCGCCTATGTGGGGCTGCGTGCGCGGTTCTGATCTGAAAGGGGCGGTTTGCGCCGCCCTTTTCGCCGCCTTGGCGGCGACCTCCTCCGCACGGGCGGGTGAGGCTGTGGACGAAGCGCCGCAGCGTGTCGTATCCATAAACCTCTGCACGGATCAGCTGGCGCTGGCGCTGGCCGATCCGTCGCAGGTCGTCTCGGTCAGCCATTTCGCGACCGATCCGTCGATGTCGGTGCATTGGAAGCAGGCTGAAGATCTGCCCGTAAACTACGGACGTGCCGAGGAAATCTCGATTCTGCACCCCGATCTCGTTCTGGCCGACACATGGTCGAATCCGGACACGATCCGCATGTTGCGAACGCTCGGGATCCGGGTAGAGCAACTGCCGCCCGGCACCTCGCTGCCCGAAATTCGGGGCCGGATCGAGACGATGGGCAAACTGCTCGGCCATCCCGATCGCGCGGCGAAGATGCTCGCGGATTTCGATGCGCGGCTGGCGGCGATCAAGACGCCTGCGCCGGGGCTGAAAGCTGCGATCATCGGGCCTTCGGGTTACGGCTATGGCCCGCGGACCCTTGAAGGGCAAATCCTTGAAATGGCAGGGTTTCAGAATGTCGTCAGCGGTCCGGGGCTCGACTGGGGCGGGCGGTTGCCGCTGGAAGATCTGGTGATGGATCGCCCCGATCTGGTGGTCGTTGGCGGCTCGCAAGGCGGCACCGGCACGAGCCGCGCGCAGGAGGTGCTGGCGCATCCGGTGCTGCGCGATCTGCCGGTCGTGCGGGGGCTGCGCGATGCAAGCTGGACCTGCGGCGCACCGGCGATGCTGGGCGCGGTGGAGACGCTGGCGACGCTCGGGCGTAAAATCGAGAAAGAGAAGTTGGCGCAATGAGTTATCGCACGATCCTCATCCTTCTCTCCGTCCTCTGTGCGGTGCTGTTCGCAGCCTCGCTGTTGATCGGGCCGTCGGGTATCTCGCCGCTTCACGGCCTCTCTGCGCTGATCTCGGGCGATGGCGCGGCGGGCCTTGTGATGCGCGAGTTGCGCCTGCCGCGCGCGATCCTCGGGATCGGCGTCGGCGCCGCGCTGGGGCTGTCGGGCGCGGCGATGCAAGGCTTCCTGCGCAATCCGCTGGCCGAGCCGGGGTTGATCGGCACCTCTGCGGGGGCGGCGCTTGGCGCGGTGATCGCGATCCAGACCGGGCTCTACGCGCTCTTCGCGCTGGCCCTGCCGCTGGCCGCATTGGCGGGCGCGGGCGTGGCCGTCGCGCTGATCCTGATCCTTGCGGGACGCGAGGGTCGGGCGCTGGTGCTGATCCTTGCGGGGATCGCGGTCTCGGCGCTGGCGGCGGCGGCGACCGCGCTGGTGCTGAACCTTGCGCCATCGCCCTATGCCGCGGCCGAGATCGTGTTCTGGATGATGGGCTCGCTTGCCGACCGCTCGATGACCCATGTCGCGCTGGCGCTGCCGTTCCTGATCGTCGGCGCGCTGATCCTACTGCGCGCGGGCGCGGGGCTCGATGCGCTGAGCCTTGGGGAAGATGCTGCAGCTTCGATGGGTATCTCGTTGAAAAGGCTTCGGCTTCAGATCGTCTTCGGCACGGCGCTGATGGTCGGTGCGGCCACGGCTGTCGCGGGGGCGATCGGCTTTGTCGGCCTCGTCGTGCCGCATCTGTTGCGCAAATCCGTGGGTGCGCGGCCCTCGCGGCTGCTGCCGGCTTCAGCGCTTGGCGGGGCGGCGATGCTGACGCTGGCCGATATCGCCACGCGGGTGATCGCGCCCGAGCGCGACCTGAAACTGGGCGTTCTGACCGCGCTGGTCGGCGCGCCGTTCTTCCTGTCGATGATCCGCAAAATGGGGCGCGAGGGCTGATGCTGGAGCTGGAAAACCTCACCGTTCTGCGTGGCGAATGTCCGGTCGTCGATCGCGTCTCGGCGCAGGTCGGGCCGGGCGAGGTGATCGGGCTGATCGGGCCCAATGGCGCGGGCAAGACCTCGCTGCTGCGGGGCGCGATGGGGCTTTTGGCGCATCGCGGGGACAGTTCGCTATCGGCGCTAGATCCGATGGCGCGAGCACGGGCGGCGGCTTGGCTGCCGCAGGCGCGCGAGATCGCCTGGGGGCTGTCGGTCGCCGATCTGGTGGCGCTGGGGCGGCTGCCGCATGGACGCGATCAGGCGACGCGCGGGGCGGCTGCGGTGGAGGAGGCGCTGCGCCGAATGGGGCTCGACAACTACCGCGACCGCGCCGCCACGCAGCTCTCGGGCGGTGAGCAGGCGCGGGTGCTGATCGCGCGGGCGCTCGCACAGGAAAGCCCGCTGATCCTCGCCGACGAGCCTATCGCAGGCCTCGACCCGGCGGCGCAGATCGCGACGATGCAGGTCTTCACCGCCCATGCGCAGGCGGGCGGCGCGGTGGTCACCTCGCTGCATGATCTGGGGCTGGCCGCGCGCCATTGCACCCGGCTTTGGGTGATGGATCGCGGGCGGCTGGTCGCGGACGGTGCGCCCGGCGAGGTGCTGACCGAGGCGCTTCTTGCGCAGGTCTTCCACATCCGCGCGCACTTCAAGAACACGCCGGAAGGCCCCGTTTTTCAACCGCTTTCCACCTTGGGGGTCTGATGGCATTTCCGGCCGAGCGCATCGTCTGCCTGACCGAGGAGACGGTCGAGACGCTCTACCTTCTGGGTGAGGACGCGCGCATCGTCGGCGTCTCGGGCTACGCGGTGCGCCCCAAACGGGTGCGTCAGGAAAAGCCGCGCGTCTCGGCCTTCATCTCCGCCGATCTGCCGAAGATCCTCGCGCTGGAGCCGGACCTCGTTCTGACCTTCTCGGACCTTCAGGCCGATATCGTCGCGGGGCTGGTGCGCGAGGGCGTCGCCGTTCACGCGTTCAACCAACGCTCGGTCGCGGGTATCCTCGACATGATCTGCACGGTGGGCGCGCTGGTGGGCTGCACCGAGCGGGCGGAACTGCTCGCCGCGGGTTACGAGACGCGTCTGGCGGAGATCGCCGCGAAGCCGCGCCCCAACCGTCCGCGCGTCTGGTTCGAGGAATGGGATGAGCCGCTTATCTCCGCCGTGGGCTGGGTGTCGGAACTGATCGAGATTGCGGGCGGGCGCGATGTCTTCGCCGATCTGGCAAGAGAGGGCAAAGCCAAGCATCGCATCGTCACTCCCGAACAAGTGATCGCCGCCGCGCCCGAGGTCATCGTGGGGTCGTGGTGCGGCAAGAAATTCCGCCCCGAGAAAGTTTCCGCAAGGCGAGGCTGGCAGGACGTCCCGGCTGTTGCGCGAAACCGGCTGCACGAGGTCAAATCCACCCTGATCCTGCAGCCCGGGCCTGCCGCGCTGACCGATGGGCTCGACGCGCTGGAGGCCGCGATCTGGTCCGATCCGGGGTTGCGGGCGTAATAGTTCTTAGACATAGAGCCCTCGCGCGCTAGAGTGTCCGCGCAGGAACAGAGGCTACTTACCCCGCGGGAGGGGGCATGTTCACGCGTTTTATACGGTTTTCACCACTCGTCTTGTCAGCTCTGCTGACGCTCGCCGCAGTTTCCGGTTTGATCCTTACCGATTGGTTTCTGGTCGTCGCTATCCTCTTCGGTTTCCTGACGCTGGTCGGGATCCACGATCTGATCCAGACCAAGCATGCGATCACCCGAAACTATCCGATCCTCGGCCATCTGCGGTTCTTCTTCGAGGAAATCCGCCCCGAGATCCGCCAGTACCTGATCGAGGGGGACGACGAGGACATTCCGTTCTCCCGCGCGACGCGCACGATCGTCTATCAGCGCGCCAAGGATATCGAGGATGCCAAACCCTTCGGCACCCGTATCCGCGTCTCGGAATCGGGCTATCAGTGGATTACCCATTCGGTGAAGCCGCGCCATATCGAGGATAGCGATTTCCGCGTCGAGATCGGCGGGGAGGCGTGCAAGCAGCCCTACAAGGCGTCGATCTACAATATCTCGGCCATGTCTTTCGGGGCGCTGTCGGCGAATGCGATCATGGCGCTCAACAAGGGCGCGAAGATGGGCGGCTTCGCGCATGACACGGGCGAGGGCGGGATTTCGCGCTATCACCGTGAGGGCGGCGATCTGATCTATGAGGTCGGCTCGGGCTATTTCGGCTGTCGCAACCATGATGGCAGCTTCAACCCCGAGAAATTCGCCAAACGCGCGCAGGACCCTCAGGTCAAGATGATCGAGCTGAAGCTGAGCCAGGGTGCGAAGCCGGGCCATGGCGGCATGCTGCCTGCGGCCAAGATCACCCCGGAGATCGCCGAGGCGCGCGACATTCCGATGGATCGCGACTGCATCTCGCCCGCCTCGCATTCGGCCTTCTCGACCCCGCTGGAGATGATGGAATTCATCGGCCAGCTGCGCGAGCTGTCGGGCGGCAAGCCGGTGGGCTTCAAGCTTTGCGTCGGTCACCGCCGCGAATTCATGTGCATCGTCAAGGCGATGCTGGAGACCGGCATCACCCCCGATTTCATCGTGGTCGATGGCAAGGAGGGCGGCACCGGGGCCGCACCTCTGGAATTCGCGAACCACATGGGCTTCCCGCTCGTGGAAGGTCTCAGCTTCGTGCACAACACGCTGCGCGGGGCGGGGCTGCGCGATCAGGTGAAGATCGGGGCCTCGGGCAAGGTCGTGACCGCCTTCCATATCGCCAAGGTTCTGGCGATCGGGGCGGATTGGGCGAACTCGGCGCGCGGCTTCATGTTCTCGATCGGCTGCATTCAGGCGCAGTCGTGCCACACGAACAAATGCCCGACCGGTGTGACCACGCAGGACCCGATCCGTCAGCGCGCGCTGGTGGTGCCCGAAAAGTCGACCCGCGTGGCCAATTTCCACCGCAACACGATGAAGGCGCTGGCCGAGATGACGGGGGCTGCGGGCCTCACCCATCCGGGGCAGTTCCTGCCGCATCACCTGCTGGTGCGCGACCGCGAGCGCGATTTCAAAGTGGGCGACGAGATCTATCACTACATGCCCGAAGGGTTCCTCCTGCGCGAGGATGACGACCGCTTCGGCTATCTCAAGCGCTGGAAGCGTGCCCGCGCCGAGGCGTTCGAGCCCTTCGACAGCGGCGTGTGAGATCGGATTTCACGGTATCTTGGGAGAGGCGGCGACGGAGGTTGCCGCCTTTCTTTTTGGCGGCGTCTCTTGCTTGCGATGAGGGGAGTGCCCGAGGCGTCAGAACGCGTGTGAAACCGTGCCTGCGCCCGGGCGGCCAGCCCGGGCCGCGCCCGACCCTCCCCCCGGGAGGGCGCATTTGCACCGGCGCCGCGCGAACGCAGGTTGGGGAGAGGTGGATCGATAAACGGAAATCCACCTAGGGAGCGCATGCGCCCACCCAGAGTCGGGCGCAGCCCTCACCGCCCTGCCACGAGCTTTGCCACGACTTGTTCCGCCGGTCCTTCGAAGGGACCATGCGTGAAGGCGGCGGCGGTGCGGCCTGTCTCGGGGCAGTGATAGACGGCGTTGGAACTGAACGGCCCCGCGCCGGAATGGCCGAAGACGCGGGTGTCGCCCCAGTCGCCGCACATCAGCCCCAGCCCGTAACCATGCCGCGTCCAAGGGCGGTCGGGCAACGCGCCGCCCAATTCGCGGCAGGCGGTCATGCGGGCGAATGCGGCTTTGGGCAGCAGCCCGCGCAGCCCGTGCAATAGCCGCGCCGCATCGCCCGCCGTGCCGATCAGCGTGCGGTGATAGACCCACCCGGGGTGGTAGTCGCGCGCCTCGGGCCAGTGAAGCGCCGCGAAATCAGCGGGCGTTTGGGCGAGCCGGACGTTCTCCAGCCCCAGCGGCGCTGCGATCCGCTCTTGCACCAGTTCCGCGAGGCTCCGGCCTGCCGCGCCTTCGATCACCTCGCGGGCGAGCATGTAGCCGAGGTTGGAATAGCGCCACCCTTCGCCGGGCGGAAATGGCGCGGGCTGCGCGAGCGTCCGGGCCACGAGCAGATCGCGCGGCCACGGCGTGCGCCCCGCTGCTACATCCGCGTGATAGGCGGGCAGGGTGCCGTAATCGGGCAGGCCCGCGCTGTGCTCCAGAAGCTGCGCTAGCGTACCCCCCGCAACCAGCTCCGGCAGATCGAGCGGCGCGTCCAGATCGAGCCGCTTCTCAGACTCGAGCATCAGCGCCAGCGCCGCGATCACGGGCTTGGTGAAGCTCCAATACGGAAAGAGCCGCGCCCCTGACTGGTCCGTTTGGCAGCGGCCGTCGCGGTCGATCGTCGCGGTGAAGGCGGTGGCGGTTTGGGTCAAAGCTTTGTCTTTATATGATTTTTCAGATGGAGCGGGCAGGGCGTTTTCCAATGGTATGTCATTTGCCGCATTGCGGCGCTGAAAAAAGTTGAAACGGCTTTGGCGTTTTGTATCATCACCTATGAATATGATCATGGGAGGAAGGGAGGCTTTCATGAGAGACGCACCCAAAGCATTTTGGTCACCGCTCGCCGCCGGCACCGCGCTCGGCCTGGCGTTGCTGTTGACCTTCGTCGTGACCGGGCATGGGCTCGGCGCATCCGGCTTCGTGACCCGCTTCGCGGCACAGGCCAATGACTGGGTCGCCCCGCAGGCGACCGCTGACAATTCCTATTTCGGGCCTTTCATGGCGGCAGGTAGCCCGCTTCTGAGCTGGATCACCTGGGAAGTGGTCGGCGTCCTGATCGGTGCGTGGCTCGGCGCGAAAGGCGCGGGCCGAATCTCGGTCAAGGTGGAGCGCGGCCCGCGCACCACGAGCGGCAATCGCCTCGTCTACGCGCTGCTTGGCGGCGCGCTCGTGGGCTTCGGCGCGCGTCTGGCGCGCGGCTGCACCTCGGGTCTGGGCCTGTCGGGTAGTGCTACGCTCGCCGTGGCGGGCTTCGTCTTCCTGATCGGCTTCTTCGCGGCGGGCTTCGCCGTCTCCATGATGATGCGGAGGATCTGGCAATGAGCATCCCTCTTTACGATAGCGGCATAGCCTCGGGCCTCCTGTCGGGCATTCTCTTCGGCTACGCGCTGGAGGCGGCGGGCTTCGGCTCTCCGCGCAAGCTGACGGGGCAGTTCACCCTGCGCGACTTTTCGGTCTTCAAGGTGATGTTCACCGCCGTGATCGTCTGCGCCGTGGGGCTTTACGTGCTGCGGACAATGGGCTGGATGGGCCCGGCTGCGGTCTTCATCCCGACGCTCTTCTTCTGGGCGATACTGCTGGGCGGCGTCTTCATCGGCGCGGGCTTTGCCGTGGGCGGCTATTGCCCGGGCACCTCCGTGGTCGGCGTGGCTTCGGGCCGGATCGACGCGGTGGTCTTCGCGATCGGCATGGTGCTTGGCACCTCGGTCTTCGCCTGGGTCTTCGACCCGATCAAGGATTTCTACCTCGCAGGTCAGGGGCCGACGGCACAGACCCTGCCGCAGCTCTTCGGGCTGCCGGAATGGGTGATCCTGCTGGCGCTGATCATCATCGCCGCCGTGGGCTTCCGCCTCGGCACGATCCTCGAGCGGTCGCGCGGCGGTCCGTTCACCGCCGAAGAAGTCTGCGCCCCGGATGACGAGGCCGACGAGTTCGCCCTGACGTCGGCATCGGCAGATGCGCGCGGGTAACGGTTTGTAATACGGACGAAATTCTAGGGAGGAAAAAGTCCATGAAACTGCATAAGAAACGCAAGAGCCTGCTGCGCGCCGCGATGGTGCCGGTGACTGCGGTCGCGATGAGCGCCGCCGTTCCCGCCACTTCCAGCGCGCAGGCGACCAACCCCTGCGCTCCGGCCGTGACGAACCCCTGTGCGCCGGCCAACCCCTGCGCACCGGCGGCCGCCAACCCTTGCGCACCGGCTGCGGCAAACCCCTGTGCGCCCTCGGCGGCCAAGGCCGCGGATGCGGGCAGCGACGCGGCACCGATGGCCAGCGGGCCCTATGACACCACCGTCAAGGCCACCCAGGCGCCCTATGGCGACAAGATGCCCCCGATCGTCGACAACTATCTGCGCGCGACGCCCTATGTCGGCACCGGTGGCTTCATCGATCCGACGGGCATTCCGATGCTCAAGATGCTCGGCTTCAAGACCGTCGTGAGCCTGCTGAAGCCCGACGAAGGCGCGCCGAACGAGGGCGATCTCGTGCAGAAGGCCGGGATGAACTACATCCAGATCTCCGTGCCGACCAAGGCGCCGACCGAGGAACAGGTGGCCGAATTCGCGAAGATCGTCGAAGACCCGGCGAACTACCCGATCCTGCTGCATTGCGAGAGCTCGAACCGGGTCGGCGCGATGTGGGCGCTCTATCGCGCGTCGAAAGGCGTGCCGAACGAGATCGCCATCGAGGAAGGCCGTCAGGTCGGTCTGAAGACCTCGCGCGAACCGGCTGTGCGTGAAATGCTCGGCATGGAGCCGCTCTGAGCGCAGATGTCGCGATGACAAGGACGGGGTCAGCGCCTAGGCTGGCCCCGTTCGCATGAGGAGAGACCGATGACCCGACCCGAAACGCCCTCCGAGATGTCACCCGATAGCGCCAACCCGGCGACGCCCGCGCCCACGCTGCGCATCGCCAATCCCGGGATAGAGGGGCTGCCCCGCGCGCGCCTGGAAGAGATGCACGACGCGGCCGAGACCGTGCTCGAATGCGAGACGGTGCTGGCGAAGTCGGGGATGAGCGTGGTGTCGGAAGTGCTGCGCGGGCAGGGGGATTTCCTCGTCTGGTCGCGCTATCCGCAGGGCGACGTCTTCGATACCGAGACGCATTGCCATTATTTCTACCACGCCCACGATGCGCGCGAGATGGCCGAGGGCGAGAACGGGCATTTCCACTTGTTCATGCGCCCCGAAGGGATCATTCCGGGGCTGGAGCCGTGGGACCTGCCCGGTGCGAAGATCCCCGAGGATGCAGCTGCGCGCTTCGTCCATATCGGCGCGATCAGCGTGGATGCGAAGGGCCGGGCGATCCGCATCTTCACGACCAATCGCTGGGTAACGGATGAATGCCTCTACCGCGCCGAGGACATGATCCGGCTGCTCGATCATTTCGCGATCGAACTGGCGCATCCGAACTGGGCGGTGAACCTGTGGCTGAGCGGAATGGTGACGCTCTACCGTCCGCAATTCGCGGCGCTCCTGCGCGCGCGGGATGCGCAGATCGAGGCGTGGCTGGCGGATCATCCGGGCAGCGAGGTGCTGGAGGATCGCGGCTTGCAGAATATCAGCCAGTGGCCCGTCGATCCGGTCGCCCAGATCGGCGCGATCGAGGACAAGCTCGACCTCTGAGGCGCGGGGCTACACCGGCACGCTCGAGGGCGCGCAGTCATTGACCGAGAGGATCTCGGGCGCGCGCGTCTTCGCGTTCCATTCCACCTCCCAGGCGCGGCAGGGGCCGGATTTGTTCTTCAGCTGCCGCCAGCGTAGCCGGGGCGAGTCCACCCCCTCGCGCAGCAGCTTGTCGTAGATCGGCATCGCGTGCCAGCGCGTCTCCGCCGCGTTCGAGCCGCCATCGGGCAGGATCAGGCACAGCCCCGTCGCGCGGCCCTCCTTGGCGGCCAGTTGCAGTCGCCGCCCGGCCGTCAGCCCGATCTCGCGCGGCAACTCCCCGATCACCAGTGGCACCGAGCCGTCGCGCAGCGCCTCTTCCATCACGGCGAGCGTGTCGGTCTGGTCCTTGCCACGTGCGAGAAGCAACCGCGCCGGGTCGAAGAAGCTCACCAGCCCGCGCGGGTTGAGCCCCTCGCGGCGATGGCGCTCGTTCACCCAGAGGATCGGCCCCGTGGTGCTGGCGCAGACCGCGCAGGCAAAGCTCGTGGTGCCGATGCCACAAACCTCGTGGGTGCGGCCTTCGCGCAGGGGGAACGGGTGGGGCGTGGTCATCGGAGCGGTAGCGGGTCAGGACGAAACAAAACATGAACATTGTAGGCAAGAGAAACCCGGCCTGCAAGGGATCGCAGGCCGGGCAAACAGAATGCCGAAAGCGGCGCGGCGTTACCGCAGGAACTCGAGCAGCGCGATGTTGAACTCTTCCGAATGGGTCACGTTGCAGCCATGCGGCGCGCCCTTGATCGTGAAGAACTGGCTGTCGGGGATCGCGTGGTAGGTTCGCGCACCGGAGCCTTCGAGCGGCACGATCGCGTCGCTGTCGCCGTGGATCACCAGAACGGGCACGCGCACCGCTTCCAAATCCTCCCGGAAATCGGTGGTGCCGAACGCCTCCATGCAGCCAAGTGCTGCGCCCTGGTCGGACTGGTTGCACAGGGTCACCGCCTGTTCGCATTCCTCGGCAGAGGCTTTGAGATTTCCGTCGACGCTGTAGAAATTCTCGACGAATTGCGGGAAGAACGCCTCGCGCCCGTCGCGCAGGCCCTGTTCCATCTCGCCCGCGGCTTCCTTGGTCAGCGGGCCGTCGGGATTGTTATCGCTTTGCATCAGGCAAGGGGTCACGGCGGAGGCGAAGACGGCGGCGCGCAGCCGGTCCTCGCCATGGTTGCGGATGTAGCGCGCGACCTCGCCGCCGCCCATCGAGAAGCCCACCAGCGTCACGTCATGCAAATCCATCGCGGTGAGGATCGCATCGAGATCGGCGGCGAGCGTGTCGTAATCGAAGCCTTCGGTGGGTTTTTCCGCCAGACCGAAGCCGCGACGGTCATAGGTGATGACGCGATGACCGGCAGCGATCAGCGCCGGGACTTGTTTTTCCCACGCCTTGCCCGAGAGCGGCCAGCCGTGGATCAGGACCACGGGCCGACCCGAGCCGCCATGGTCGATTGCGTTGAGTTGGCCGGGGCCGAGCGGGGCTGCTGTCATGGGGGTCCTCCTGCGTCTTCAGCGTTTGAAGATCTCACCTGTTCACTGAAGTAACGCGGGCGACGCGGGCAAAGGTCCGAAATCTCATATATTTTTTGCATGTTTTCACGCCTCGGCTGGAGGGCGCCGAATTCCGTCGATCGCGGTGCCGTGCAACCCCCTCAGATGCTTTGATCATTGCAATTAGCGCCCGTTCGCCTTATGTATTCTCTCGCTACGTTTGATTCCCAGATGCACTGTCTCCTTACGGCTTCAGTTTGCTTTCAAGAACTGACTACGCCGAGCTGACGCATTTCGCAGGCAGCATAATTTAATAGGAGACTCACGATGGCCGAAGGCACCGTGAAATGGTTCAATAGCACCAAGGGTTATGGCTTCATCGCACCGAACGATGGCGGCAAAGACATCTTCCTTCACATCTCCGCCGTTGAGCGCGCTGGCATCCAGCGTCTCGATGACGGTCAGAAAGTGACCTACGATCTGGAAACCGGCCGTGACGGCCGCCAGTCGGCAGGTAACATCGCGCTCGCGTAAGCTGAGCCCGTGTGACGGTTTGAGACGGCCCGTGCAATCGCACGGGCCGTTTTCATTTGGGCCTTACCAGACGTCCGGGTCGATGCCCTTCGCGCTGAGTTCCGAGAACTTGTCCTGCAAGAAGCGCTGGAACGGCTGATCGGCGTAAGCGCCGCTCGCCACGTATTCGAGCCCCGACAGATGGTGGAAGGGCTTGAAATAGCCCGGCATTCTGAAGGCTTCCGCCTCGCGCACGGATTGCGCGCCTGCATTCGCGGCCGGGATCAGCACCTGCGTCGGCGTGAAGTTCACCGCCCATTTCTGCGCCAGCGCGCGCTCTTCCAGCGCCTCGCCGTCGAAATCGGTGACCTCGCGCGCGCCCCAGAGATCGAGCTGCACGACCATGTAGCTCTTCTCGATCAGCCCGGTGATCTCGGGCTTGGCGAAATTCACCAGATGCATCTCGCGGCAATAGGGGCAGCCGCGCTGCTCGAAGAGCACCAGAAGCCCCTTGCCCTGATCGGCGGCCTCCTGAAGATCCTCTCCCAGATCGAGAAAGCCCTCGTGGAAGAAGGGCTGCTGATAGAGCCCGCCATCGCCCATCACCGCCTCGGCCTGCACGGGCCGCGGGCCTCCCAACGCACCTCCCACTGTCATCGCCCCGACTGTCAGGGCCAACATCTCGCGTCTGTTCATCGCGTCGTCCTCCCTTGTGAGAGGCCGAGTATAGCACAGGCGGTGGGTTTGGCGGGAATTACGCGCTGAGGGCCGTGCCCGACCTCGGGTGGGGGCTTCGCTCCGCATGTGACCGGGCCCTTTATCTCGCATGCCCGAATGTAGGTTGTGCCCGCGATGACGTCGCCAATGCGCCCTCCCGGGGGGAGGGTCGGGCGCGGCCCGGGCTGGCCGCCCGGGCGGCTCGCAATCGCCTGACCCGCAACAAAAAAGACCCCGCACTCGGCGGGGCCTTGGATTTCTTCGAATGCGTTCAGACAGTCGGAATGGCCGGAGCCATCGTGCCGCCGAGCTGCATGCGCATCTTTTCGCGCGACTGCGTGATGATCGAGGGGATTAGGAACGCATCGACAAGAACCCACACGCCTAGCGCGAGCAGGAGAAATATGCCGACATAGACGACGAGCGTTAGCCAGCCGAGAATGCACAGAATAAGCTGAGCGACCCCAGTTCCGGTCTTGCCAAGGTAGAAACGATGCGCGCCGAGCATTCCTAGGAAAAACCAGAGAAGATACGCAACGACGGGGGATTTCGCGTCATTCGCAATGCGTTGTTCAATAAGAATTTGTTGTTCAGTTGTCAGAGCCATGATGTCCTCAAAAATTGCCTCTAGAGGTTGAATCTCAAGGTTTCGTGAAGACTTCAGGGTGAAAGCAAGGCGAGAAAAAGAACTTAAGTTTATTTTGGTCTGGGAAAAGTAGTCGCGCGGGTTCATTGCGCCTTGCAATGCTTGCCGAACGGACGGTTCGCCAAAACTTGTTCACCAAACGAAAAAGGCCCCGCGCTCGCGGGGCCTTTTCCAATCTCGTGACCGTCAGCCTCAGGCTTTGGCGAGGTTGCGCAGCACGTAGTGCAGCACGCCGCCGTTCTTGAGGTATTCGATCTCCACCGCGGTATCGATCCGGCTCTTGAGCTTGATCTCCTTGGTGGTGCCGTCCTTGTAGGTGATGGTGCAGGGCACGATCGACTGCGGCTTGATTTCGCCTTCGAGACCTTCGATCGAGACCTCTTCCTCACCGGTCAGGTTCAGATCCTTGCGGGTCTGGCCTTCGGTGAACTCGAAGGGGATCACGCCGAAGCCGACGAGGTTCGAGCGGTGGATGCGCTCGAAGCTCTCCGCGATCACGGCCTTGACGCCGAGCAGGTTGGTGCCCTTCGCCGCCCAGTCGCGCGAGGAGCCTGCGCCGTATTGCTCGCCACCGAAGATCACCAGCGGCTTGCCGGCTTTCTCATAGGCCATCGCCGCGTCGAAAATCGAGGTCTGCTCGCCATCGGGGCCCTTGGTGAAGCCGCCTTCGACGCCGTCCAGCATCTCGTTCTTGATGCGGATGTTGGCGAAGGTGCCGCGCATCATGACTTCGTGGTTACCACGGCGCGAACCGTAGCTGTTGAAGTCCTTCGGTGCGACCTGACGCTCGACCAGGTATTTCCCGGCCGGGGTGTCGGGCTTGAACGAACCCGCCGGCGAGATGTGGTCGGTGGTCACGAAATCGCCCAGCACCGCGAGGATACCCGCGCCCGAGATGTTCGAGATCGTGCCGGCTTCCGGCGACATGCCTTTGAAGTAGGGCGGGTTCTGGATGTAGGTCGACTGCGGCGGCCAGTCATAGGTTTCGCCGCCTTCGACTTCCACGCCCTGCCACTTCTCGTCGCCTTTGAAGACATCGGCGTATTTCTCGATGAACTTCTCGCGGGTGACGACCTTCTCGACGAGATCGGCGATCTCCTTGTCCGAGGGCCAGATGTCTTTCAGGTAGACGTCCTTGCCGTCCGGCGTCTGGGCGATCGGGTCGCTCGACAGATCGATGTTCATGTCGCCTGCCAGCGCGTAGGCCACCACGAGGGGCGGGGACGCGAGGTAGTTGGCGCGCACGTCGGGCGAGATCCGGCCTTCGAAGTTCCGGTTGCCCGAGAGCACCGAGGTCGCGATCAGGTCGTTGTCGTTGATCGCCTTCGAGATTTCCGGCTGGAGCGGCCCCGAGTTACCGATACAGGTGGTGCAGCCGTAACCCACGAGGTTGAAGCCCACCGCGTCGAGATCTTCCTGAAGGCCAGCGGCTTCCAGATATTCCGACACGACCTGCGAGCCAGGCGCCAGCGAGGTCTTCACCCACGGCTTGCGGTTCAGGCCCAGTTCGCGCGCTTTCCGCGCCACGAGACCCGCGCCGATCAGCACGTAGGGGTTCGAGGTGTTGGTGCAGGACGTGATCGAGGCGATCACCACCGAACCGTCGCGCAACTCGTAATCTTCACCTTCGACCTTGGCGGTCTTGCCGATGGTGACCGATTTGGTCGCGATCGGGCCTTCGGCGGCCATGTTCTTGGCTTCCGACGAGATGTCGATGCCACGGTAATCGGCAACCACGCCTTCGAACGCGTCGGCGGCGTTGGTCAGCGCAACATAGTCCTGCGGACGCTTCGGACCCGAGATCGCCGGAACGATGGTGTTCATGTCCAGTTCGAGCGTCGAGGAGTAGACCGGCGCGTAATCCGCGTCGCGCCACATGCCGTTTTCCTTGGCATAGGCTTCGACCAGCGCGATGCGGTCCTTCTCGCGGCCCGTCTGCTCGAGATAGCGCAGGGTTTCCTCATCGACCGGGAAGAAGCCACAGGTCGCACCGTATTCGGGCGCCATGTTGGCGATGGTCGCGCGCTGAGCCAGCGGCAGGTTGTCGAGGCCGTCGCCGTAGAATTCGACGAACTTGCCGACCACGCCATGGGCGCGGAGCATTTCGACGACTTTCAGCACGAGGTCGGTGCCGGTGGTGCCTTCGACCATGGCGCCGGTCAGCTTGAAGCCCACGACTTCCGGGATCAGCATCGAGATCGGCTGGCCGAGCATGCCGGCTTCAGCTTCGATACCGCCCACGCCCCAGCCGAGAACGGCCGCGCCGTTGACCATGGTGGTGTGGCTGTCGGTGCCCACGAGCGTGTCGGGATAGGCGACTTCGGTGCCGTCCTGATCCTTGTCGGTCCAGACGGTCTGGGCGAGATATTCGAGGTTCACCTGGTGGCAGATGCCGGTGCCCGGCGGAACCACGCGGAAGTTCTCGAACGCGGTCTGGCCCCACTTGAGGAACTTGTAGCGCTCGATGTTGCGCTCGTATTCGCGGTCGACGTTCATCTGGAACGCGCGCGGGTTGCCGAATTCGTCGATCATCACCGAGTGGTCG
The DNA here is from genome assembly GCF_002020355.1 of Thioclava sediminum. Lineage (GTDB taxonomy): Bacteria > Pseudomonadota > Alphaproteobacteria > Rhodobacterales > Rhodobacteraceae > Thioclava > Thioclava sediminum. The sequence goes on along the minus strand of NZ_MPZV01000003.1, from coordinate 526,345 downwards.
ATCACGAGGTCGACGGGCACGAGCGGGTTGATCTTCTGTGCGTCGCCGCCAAGACCCTTGATGCCGTCACGCATTGCCGCGAGGTCGACCACGGCCGGAACGCCGGTGAAGTCCTGCATCAGCACGCGGGCGGGGCGGTAAGCGATCTCGCGCGGGTTCTTGCCGCCTTGCTCGGCCCATTCGCCGAAAGCCTTGATGTCGTCGGTCGAGATCGTGAAGCCGTTATCCTCGAACCGCAGGAGGTTCTCCAGAACCACCTTCAGCGAGGCGGGCAGCTTCGAGAAATCACCCAGGCCAGCCTCGGTGGCGGCGGGGATCGAGTAATAAGCATAGGTTTTCGAACCGACGCTGAGTTCGCGGCGGGTCTTTGCGGTATCCTTACCGGTAACGATGGGCATGAGAATGGCCTCCCTTCAAGGGTCCTAAGGGTGTCGCTGGCGTGTGTTTGCCCCAAGCGCGCGATCCGTTCAAGAGGGTCGGGGCATTTTTAGTATACCATTGCACACAAAAACACGCGACTGGAGCGACCCAGCGTCATCTTGAACCGCGCATGGGCCGTATACGTTGGACATATATCGTTTCGCGCGCCCGGACAGAAAGAAATCTCTCAAAACATTGATTAGGCATGGTCTGAGCAGAAACGCTAGGTATAAAGACGGCGAAGTGAGGAGTGTTTTTCGAGTGCGCGCAGGACGTTTGACCGCGATGGGAGCTGCTTTCGCCGCAGGGCTGGTAAGCTTTGCGGAATTTGCGTCTGCCCAAGGGGCAGCCGACGCGCCGCCCGGGATGCGTCTCAACGCCTCCGAGGCGCTTCTCGACCAGATGGCCTCCGAGAAATCCGACACCCCCGCGAAGCCGAACCCCGTGGCGCCCGATCCCGACACCGAAGGCGAGCACGACCCGGTCGTGGTCGAGCTTTATACCTCGCAGGGCTGTTCGTCCTGCCCGCCGGCGGATGCGCTCTTGAAGGAGCTCACGGATCGGGACGATGTGATCGCGCTGGCGCTGCATGTCGATTACTGGGACTATCTCGGCTGGAAGGATCCCTTTGGAAAGCCTGAGTTTTCCGCCCGCCAGAAATCCTATGCGATCGCCGCGGGCGAGCGCACGGTCTACACCCCGCAGATGATCATCGCGGGCCGTGAGGCCCTGATCGGGCCGCAGGAAGCGGCGCTCGATACCGCCATCGCACGCGAGAGCGACGCCCATCCCGAGGTCGATCTGAAGATCACGGGAGAGGGCGATCATTACGAGATCGCGCTGAGCCCGGTCGATAAGCTGGAGACGCCCGCGATGGTGCAGCTCGTGCGCTACAAGCCCTCCGCCACGGTCGACATCCTGCGCGGCGAGAATGCCGGGCGCACGGTGACCTACAAGAACATCGTCACCAGCCTGACCGGCATCGCCGAATGGGACGGGCGCGCGCCGGTGACGCTCTCGGTCGATCTCGACGGGGACGCGCCCGCCGTGGTGATCGTTCAGGAATCCCGCCCCAGCAAGAACGGCCCGCTGCCCGGGCCGATCCTCGCCGCAGGTCAGCTGGACTGACCGGGGCGGATCGAGCTGCGCCGAGCCCGTCAGGGCAGGGCGCAACCGTCCCTTCGGTACCCTGATTTTTCCTTGCATCCAGACGCGCATCCCGTATAAGGCCGCATCTTCCGCGTTTGCTATGAACCGGCGGAGCCTCTCGTGTTGGGTTGCGGAAGTGTCAGACGCCCAACTTTGAAGCCGCCTCGAAATACAGGAGTTCGCATGCCGCTTTACGAGCATGTCCTCATCGCGCGTCAGGATCTGTCCAACGCGCAGGCCGAAGGCCTTGTCGAACATTTCTCCACGGTCCTGTCGGACAACGGCGGCAAAGTCGTCGATTCCGAATACTGGGGCGTGAAGACCATGGCCTACAAGATCAACAAGAACCGCAAGGGCCACTACGCCTACCTGCGCACCGACGCCCCGTCGGCAGCCGTGCAGGAAATGGAGCGTCTGGCCCGTCTGCATGACGACGTGATGCGCGTCCTGACCATCAAGGTCGACGAGCACGAAGAGGGCCCCTCGGTCCAGATGCAGAAACGTGACGAACGCGACAACCGTCGCGAGCGCCGTTGATCGGTAGACAGGAGTAGACACCATGGCAAAACCGTTTTTCCGCCGTCGTAAGGTCTGCCCGTTCTCGGGTGAGAACGCGCCGAAGATCGACTACAAGGACACCCGTCTTCTGCAGCGCTACATCTCTGAGCGCGGCAAGATCGTCCCCGCCCGCATCACCGCCGTTTCGGCGAAGAAGCAGCGTGAACTGGCCCGCGCGATCAAGCGCGCCCGCTTCCTCGCCCTGCTCCCCTACGCCGTGAAATAAGGAGACCGACCGATGGAAGTGATCCTTCTCGAACGCGTGGCCAAGCTCGGCCAGATGGGTGACGTCGTCACCGTCAAGGACGGCTTCGGCCGTAACTACCTGCTGCCGCAAGGCAAGGCACTGCGCGCCAACGAATCCAACATCAAGAGCTTCGAAGAGCGCAAAGCGCAGCTCGAGGCCCGCAACCTCGAAACCAAGAAAGAAGCCGAAGCTCTGGCGTCGAAGATCGACGGCGAGACCTTCGTCGTGATCCGTTCGGCTTCGGACGGCGGCAACCTCTACGGTTCGGTCACCACCCGCGACGCGGCGAACATCGCCTCCGAGCAGGGTTTCTCGGTTGACCGCAAGCAGGTCATCATCCGCCAGCCGATCAAGGTTCTCGGTCTGCATGACGTCGAAGTGCACCTGCACCCCGAAGTCGTCGCCGAGATCCAGCTCAACGTCGCTCGTTCGCCCGAAGAGGCCGAACTGCAAGCGTCGGGCAAGTCGATCCAGGACGTGGCGGCCGAGGAAGAGGCTGCAGCCGAATTCGAGATCGCCGAACTGTTCGACGATATCGGCGGCGCGACCTCCGACGACGACGAGGGCGGCCCCGTTGCCACCCCCGAGTCGGCCGAAGACGAAAACAACGCCTGATCGGTCGCTACGACCTTTCAGTCCGAAAGACAGAGAACCGCGCCTTCCGGGGCGCGGTTTTTTCATGCTTGCCTGTCAGGGTAGTTCTGCTGAAATATGTCTAATGACATAGTCGGGCCGCGACGCGCGGCGCAGACCCCGGAACCGCGTGCCGCAATCCGGCGTTGGCCCCTAAATGGCCCTCAGGGCTTTGAAAACAGGGGACATGCATGACGAAACGATCGGGGCAGGGCCCACGCGACGACGCATCGAGCCGACGCGACCGGCTCGTGCAGGCGGGGCTTCTGGGCTTCGGCGTCTATCTCATGTGGCGGCGCTATCAGGACGATCGACAGGCCGCGATCCACGGGCCCACGGAAGGTCGCAGCGCCCGCCATGTTCCCGCGACCCGCACCGACCGCTATGACCGGCCCGCCGACCGCGCGCTGGGACGTCAGGCGGAAAGCCCGTTCGATATCCCCCGCGCAGGCTGGAAGGCCATCGCCAAGCGCGCTTACGGTCAGATCGACGAGGACCGCGTGCTGGCCGTCGCCGCGGGCGTGACCTTCTACGCGCTGCTCGCCCTGTTCCCGGCCCTGACCGCCACCGTCTCGATCTACGGCATTTTCGCGGATCGCCAGACCATGCTGCAGGACCTCGACGCGCTCAAGAACGTCATTCCTCCCGAAGCGCTGACGCTGATCCGCAACCAATTGGAGCAGTTGATCGGGTCCAGTTCAAACGCGCTCGGGCTGGCCTCGATCTTCGGCATCCTGCTGGCGCTCTGGTCGGCCAATGGGGGTGCGAAAGCGATGATCGGCGCGCTCAACGTGGCCTATGGCGAAAAGGAGCGGCGCAGCTTCGTGCAGCTCAACGCTTTTGGGCTGGGCATGACGATCACCGGGATTGTCATGGTCTGCGCACTGATCCTCGTCGCCGCCGTGCTGCCCGTGATGCTCGACTACATCCCGATGGGTGGGGCGCTGGATGCGGTGCTGCGCTGGGGGCGCTGGCCGGTGATGGCGCTGGTGCTGATGGGGATGCTGATGCTGCTCTATCGCTACGCGCCCGCCCGCAACGCGCCGCGCTGGATCTGGGTGGTGCCGGGGGCGATTGCGGCGTCGATCCTGCTGCTGATCGTCTCGGCGGGCTTCTCGTTCTACACGTCGAACTTCGCGAATTACTCGAGCACCTATGGCTCGATCGGCGCGGTGGTGGTGCTGATGATGTGGATCTGGCTCTCGACGACGGCGGTGCTTCTGGGGGCCGAGATCAATTCCGAGGCCGAGCATCAGACCGCGCAGGACAGCACCATCGGAGACCCGCGCCCCTTGGGCGCGCGGAACGCCGTGGTGGCAGACGCGGTGGCGCCTGCGCCCGCGCGCAAGCGCTGAGCGCGGCAGGGCGCGCGAACGAGCCTCAAAATCGCCGTTTTTACAGGGAATCCTGTCCGGGCAAGCAACCCTGACGAGGCCCTGCCATGCGGCTGTTTTCGATCCTGCACTTCGCGCTGACCCACACGATCCTCGTGACGGGCGGACTTCTGTACCTGCATGATCCCGAAGGCGCGCGCGACCGGCTCGCATCGGCGGGCGAGGTGCTGCGCACCGCGATTTACGACCGGGTCGCACCGGCCAATCCGGCGGCGGATCGCACGGCGTCCCTGCAGGTGGATCGTGCTGCCCAGAAGTTGCGCGAGGTGGCGACCGCGACCGATCTGCCCTCGCTGATCCCGAACGCGAAATTCCTGAAAGTACCGTCCGCGGAGTGAGCCGGGGTAGGCTCAAGTCGCGCCACATCCCTTCCGCGAACGCAAAAGGCCGCCCCGAGAGGCGGCCTTCGCAATTACTGGGCTGAGCGCCCGAAGATCACAGCTCGTCGAGCTTCTCGATCTCTTTCTGCAGCTCTTCCTTGGTGACTTCCTTGTCGTCCACCTTGGCTTCGCCAGCGATGTAATCGACGACCTTGTCTTCGAAGAGCGGCGCGCGCAGCTGCTGCTGCATCTGCGGGTTCTGCTGCACGAATTCGAAGAAGGCGCGCTCCTGACCCGGGTACTGACGTGCCTGGTTCATGATCGCCTGGGTCATCTCGGCGTCGGAGACCTCGATCTCCTGCTTGCGACCGATTTCGGCGAGCAGCAGGCCAAGGCGCACGCGGCGCTCGGCGAGGGTGTTGTGCTCGTCGGTGGTTTCGATCTCGCCGTGGTCATGGCCGTGATCGTCCGGGTTCTCTTCGTGATAGAGCTGGTGCGCGATCTGCTTGGCCTCGGCTTCCACGAGCGAGGGGGGCAGGTCGAACTTCACCTGATCGTCGAGCTGGTCGAGCAGGCCACGCTTCATCACCTGACGTGCAGCGCCCTGATACTCGGCTTCCAGACGCTCTGCGACCTGCGCTTTCAGCGCGGCGAGGTCTTCGGCGCCGAACTGCTTGGCCATCTCGTCGTCGATCTCGGCAGCCTTGGGCGCCTTCACTTCGTGGACCTTGCACTTGAACAGCGCTTCCTTGCCCGCGAGATGCTCCGCACCGTATTCGGTCGGGAAGGTCACGGTCACTTCGACGTCGTCACCGGCTTTCGCGCCGACGAGTTGCTCTTCGAAGCCCGGGATGAACGAACCCGAACCGACTTCCAGCGGGTAGCCTTCGCCCTTGCCGCCTTCGAACGCTTCACCGTCGACGAAGCCTTCGAAGTCGATCACGACCTGATCGCCGTTCTCGGCCTTGCCTTCTTTGGTCTCGAAGTTCTTGGCGGTCGCGGCGAGGCTTTCCAGCGCTTCGTTCACTTCGCCCTCGTTGGCCTTCACGACCAGACGCTCGAGCTTGACGCCCGACAGATCAACATCCGGGATTTCCGGCAGCGCTTCGTACTCGACGGTCACGACCACGTCGTCACCCTCTTTCCAGTCTTCGCCGTCTTTCATCTCGATCTTCGGCTGCATCGCGGGGCGGTCGCCGGTTTTCTCGAAATGCTCGCTCATCGCGCCGTCGACCGATTCCTGCATCGCTTCGCCAAGGATGCGCGGGCCGAATTGCTTGCGCAGCATCGCCATCGGAACCTTACCCTTGCGGAAGCCCTTCATCTCGATCTCGGGCTGCGCTTCGGAAAGCTTCGCGGTGACCTTCTCGTCGAGTTCCTTGGCGGTGATGGTGATCTCGTAGCCGCGCTTGAGGCCGTCGTTCTGGGTCTCGGTGACCTGCATGGTTTGTCCTTTGTCTCTGGGCGCCGCGCGGATCGCGGCCGGTTCTCGAATTTCAGGCGTCCTTCTATTGAGCCTCAGCCATGGTGGCAAGGCGAAAAGGGGCTGCGGGGCGGCCTCCGGGCGGTGAAATACGCGCGCGGGCGGGCGCGTGCGAGGAGATGCCGGGAACACAGGATCGGGAGCGGGTAGGGCGGGCGCTGACAAAGCGGTGCAAGGTGCGGCGCGCGGCTGCGGCAGATCGGGAGGAAGATGCAGCCGGGACGCACCACCCCACAATGGTCGCCCCGGCCGCGAATCCGGGATTGCACCCAACGGGCGCGCTGTCGCGATCTCTCTCCGCTTCGGCGGATCCGCCCCCTTGTTTGCGGAGCCCAAGCGAAGACGTCACGATCTCCCTGAAGGTCCACTCTAAGCCGGAAGTGTTTGAAACTCAGCGGTCATTTTCGGACAGATCGCCTTTTTGCGGCCCGTGCTGTGGTCGAAAAATACGACTTCACGCGACGGCGCGCCAGCCGCGCTCGACGCATTCGAACTTCACCGCCTGCCTGCGGAAGTGATCGCGCACGAACCCGGGCGAGAGCCAGAGCCGGCCCCGCCTGCGCGGCAATTCCCATCCAAGGTTGCCCGCCTCTTCGGCCTTCTGGACCATGCGCTTGATCTTCGAGACCGAGATCAGGAATTGCTCCGCCAGAGCGGCAATGCTGACCGGTTCGAGATAGATGCGCCCGTCGGTCTCGCGCAGGTCGGTGAGCATGCGGATCAGCGCATGGAGCAGGATGCCGCCAGTGTCGGAGCCGAGGAAATGCGCCATCGAGGGCGGCGGCGCGCGCCATTCGGGATCGGCGCGGATGATCTCGACCATGTGCCGCTGCATCGCGAAGGGAAGATCAGGATCGTTGCGCGCTGCGGCCAGCCGCGCGCCACCGTCGAGCATGTCGAGGCAATGCAGATGCCCCTCGCACCAGCGCCGCATCCCCTGTTCGGCGATGAGCGTGGTGGTGACAGGGCGCAAGCGCCCGTCGCCTTTGGGCTCGCTCGGCGGGGCGAGCAGGCCATGCACCTCCATCTCGCCCAGATACTGGCTCAAAGTCTTGCGGTTGATCTCGACATGGGGCGTCAGCGCCGCGAGAAGCCGGCCCGGCGTCAGCTCCGGCGCGTCCGGCCCCGTCTTCGCCTGCATCGCCAGCGCGAAGCTGGTCTGGCTGACGAGCCAGCGCCGATGCGAGGCCATGTGCCGCGCGATCCGCGGCGTCTGCGCCTGCACGTCGAGCAGCATCGTCGCCACCGCCTTCTGTGTGGCGAAGAAATTCGGATTGGCCGCAATCGCGTCGCGGCTGAGCGCGTTGCTGGAATTGGGGGAGCGCGAGCCGAACTCCGGCGCGTCTTCGACAGGCCGCCGGGGCGGCATTTGCGGGCCTTCGACCATCACGCCTCCCACGCTTTCGGTCACCAAAGCGGGGGCGTAGCAGGCCCGCGCAGCCATCCGAAATTAGCACGCTCGCGTGATAAGGCGAGGGTATCTTGTGATATTCCGCAAGTGGGGAGTGGTGCGGGTGAAGGGACTCGAACCCCCACGCCAAAGGCGCCAGAACCTAAATCTGGTGCGTCTACCAGTTCCGCCACACCCGCATCAGGGGCGTAATAGCAACAGCCTGCGGGCTCGGAAAGAGGAAGATGCGATTTTGCTCGTCTTAACGAGATGGTGAAGGTTAGCCTGTACCCAAAGGCGCGTCAGACGCCGAAGTTACGAGTAGGCAAGAGCAGGTATCGCCATGGGACAGGCACCAGGGCGGGGGGATGGCATGGCCATGCTCCGCCAGATCATCGAATCCAATCCACGCCACGCATTGCCGGGCTCGGCTGGCCCGAACGTGACAGAGCGCGTATCGCCAACCGAGGCGCGCAAGCCGAAGCCGGATCTCAGCGCGGGGATCGCCGCCGGGGCGCGGGTCTACACGCTCGACGGGGCCATCCCGATCGAGTTTCTCGAACCCGGCGACCGGATCGTGACGCGCAGCGGGACATGCAAACTCAAGGCGTTGCGGGCGGGCGACTATGTAGGCGCGCTGATCCGCATCTCGCCCGGCGCGCTTGGCCATGACCGGCCCGGGGCGCCGCTGCTGATTGCGCAGGGCGCGCAACTGATGATGCGCGACTGGCGGGTGCAGGTGATCTACGGCAAGCGCGAGGCGCTTCTGCCCGCACAATCTGTCGTCGACGGCCACTATGTCACGCTGGGTCAGGGCCGCGCGCGGCTCTTCGTGCTGGAATTCGAGACGCCCGAAGTGATCTATGTCGACGGTGTGGAAATGGCCGCCGCAGTGGCAAGCGTCGACGCCTGATCGACGCGGAATTCCCGACAATTTTCATAAGTCTCAGAGGGTTGCGAGGCGTCGTCTCGTCACATCTGCGATAGTGATTTGACATAAACGCACCTGATCACGCGCTTGTGTTGACAGGATGATATGTCATTTGCATAGTCTTATTATGCACTAGGGGACGAGTACGCAGTTTCGCTGCGAAACGCGTGGTTAAATCTGTTCGGAGATTTTGATGACGGCACCTTTGCGAAATGCAGAGGCGATCTTGCATTGCGCGGGTTGCGCTGGACGTAACCATGGCGTGTGCGGATCCCTCTCGGATCGAACCCTCGCCCGGGTCGCGCAACGGGCGCGCACGATCTCCGTCGCGGCCAATGACCGGCTTTGCGAGGAAGATGTCTCCTGCCACCACATCGCGCTGGTTCAGAGCGGCATGTTGCGGATGCAGAGCCATTCGCTCGCGGGGCGTCGCAAGATCACCGGGCTCGTCGTTCCGGGCGACAGCATCGGTCAGATCATCCGGGGCACGCGGGACACCGCGATCGAAGCCGTGATCGACACCAGACTTTGCCTGTTCGAGTCGGCGAATTTCGCTCAGCTGATCGAGCAGGAGCCCGAATTGCGCCGGGCCCTTTGTCATCAGGCGGAAAACTGGACCGAGAAAGCGCGGCGGTTGAGCTTGCTACTGGGCGCCTATGGGCCTGCGAGCCGACTGCGCGCGCTGCTGCTGCTGGCGCCCAGTATCATGCCTTGGAAAGCCCTGCCTGACGGGGGTGGCGTGTTGACGATGCTGCTGCCGCGTCAGGACATCGCCGATCTCATCGCCACGACGCAGGAGACGGTCAGCCGCTCGCTGCATCAGTTCCAGAAAGACGGGCTGATCGATATCCTGAACGCTAGGCAATTCCGCCTGAACGACCTCGAGGCCCTGTCCGAAGGCCTGGAGGAGATCCTGCACCAGTGAGCGCGCTCACTCGTCGCGCATCTCCAGCGAATTTCCCGAGATTTCGATAAGCCTCTCCAGATTGGCGAGCTCGACATCGTAAGGCGTGACGATCCGGATCGCGCCCGTGCGCTCGAGCTGGTGAAACGCCCGGCTCAGCGATTCCGGCGAGGTGCCCAACAGATGCGCTATATCGACCCGCTTGATATGGATATGCAGATTCAGCTGGATGGGCGCATGCGCGGTGCCTTCCAGGGTCCGGTATTTGTGGCGGCTCAGGATGATCAGGAGCGAGGCGAGCCGCTCGACGACTTTCGAGCTGCCCAGCACCATCACCCACTCGCGCGCGGCGTCGAGCTCGTCGAGAATGCTCAGCAGGAACAGCCGCTCCGCCTCATGCGAGCGGGCGATGATCGCTTCGAATTTCTGCCGGTCGCAGGTCAGAACCGCCCCGTCGCTGAGCGCCTCGATCCGGTAGCCGGAGGGGCCGTTGAAGGCGCGCCCGAACATGTCCGACGGCGTGATCAGCCCGATGATGTGGCGGTGCCGGTCCTGCAGGGTTTTCGACATCGCGAGAAACCCGTCGGTCACGAAGCCAATCCGGTCCGCGACCTCGCCGTCTTCGATCAGCACATCGCCCGGCGAAAAGCGAATGCTTTGCCAGAGCGGCATCATCTCGCTGCGCAAATCCTCCGGGAGTACGTCGAGCAGGCGCTGCAATTTGCCCTGCGCCACCACGCCCTCGATCTCGACCGGCTGTCCGGATTTCGGATGCTCGTTCATGCGTCTCCTCTCCCTGTCGCGGGAAGGATTCTAGTCCGGGTCAGACCGGGATGCGAGAGCTACGAGGTCGAGAATCCGGGATTGTGCCGCTCTTTTCTGCGCCTCTCATCATGAAGTTGCAGGAAAAATCGCGCGGCACTGGTAGCACGTTGATCGGCATCAAAGAATCACGCTGAACAGTCACGGTAAAATATCTTGCAACAAAGGAGAGACAGATGAAAAACCTGCTTATCATTCTTGGCGTGACTGCGGCTCTGGCTGGCTGCGAGACGATGACCGGTCCGGCAGCTTCCGACATGACCGATGAGGCGATGACCGCTCCGGCGGGCACTTCGACCGCCACCACGGACACCTCGGGCACCCACACCAACACGCAAGACCAGGATCGCTCGCGCGAGCAAGCGTCGCAATAATCTGACACGGGCGGCGAGGGGCTGATGCATCTCGCCGCCCGCATTGTCTGGGGCGCGCGACCTCAAAGGGGTGACAATGACCGAAGGCCATATCGACGGGCGCAAACTGCGGCGCGCCTGGCGTTTTCTGTGCGGCGGGGCGATGGCTCTGCTGCTTGTCTTGGGGCCCGGTCCCGCAGTCGCGGAGGCTCCCGTCGCTGGTGCTATCACCGACGCGGCGCTGCTGCAGGTGCTGCGGTCGGGCGATTGGCCCGCGGCGGAGGCAGCGGCGCGCGCGCGCTTGGCGCGCAATCCAGACGATGTGGGCGCGCTTGTCGTGCTGGCGCGGGCGCTGCGGGGGCAGGGCGACGCGGCAGGGGCGAAGGCGGCGGCCACCCGCGCCAATGCGCAGGCCCGGACGCAGCAGGAAAAATATGTCAGCGCGGTCGAGATGGCGGCGGCGAGCTACGATCTCGGGCATCCGTTCGCAGCCCAGCTCTGGCAACGCCGCGCGATCGAAATGGCGCCCAGTGATGCGGTGCGCGCGTCGAGCGTGCGGGACTATCGCGTCCTGTCCGCGGCTAATCCGTGGAGCTTCTCGGTGAATTTCGACGCGGGCGCGTCGAGCAATGTCAACAATGGCAGTCTCGCGGATACCGTCGATATCGGCGGTATCGACTTCACGCTCAATCCCGATGCGAAGGCGCTGTCGGGCTACGAGATTTCGCTGTCGCTGAAGGCGCGCTACAAATTCGCAGGGTTTGGGGAGTTGCCCGCGAGTTTCGGGGCGCAGAGCTACACCAAACAGGTGGTCCTGTCGGGCGATGCGAAGGACACGGTGCCCGATGCGCGTGGCTCGGATTACGCGTTCAACGCGGTCGAGGCGACGCTGGGGCAGGCGCTCAGCCCGGCCGATGCGCCGTTGCGCTATCGCCTCGATCTCCTCGTGGGCAAGAACTGGTATGGCGGCGACGACCTGAGCGACTATCTGCGGGTTTCGGGCAGCGCGCAGTGGGGCGATCCGCGGCGTTCGCTGACGCAGGTGACGCTCTCTGGCGAACGGCAGTTGCGCCTCGACAGTTTCCGCAACTCGGCGAATGTCGTCACCGCGAGCCTGAGCCATCACCGGCGGCTTGAGGGAGGGGATCGGCTGGGGCTGTCCTTTGCCCTGCGCGACGCGTCTTCGGAGGCGGTCGAGATCGATCATCGGGCGATGCTTGCGGGCGTGTCTTACGATTTCGCCAAGCCGCTGGCCGGGACCGTCACCGTCGGCGCGGCGCTGGAACTGGAGCGACGCGATTATGACGCGACGCTTTACGGACCCGGCGCACGGCGCGACACGCGCGGGCGGCTGGCGCTGCAATTCGGGTTCCCGAAGCTCGAATTCTACGGCATCTCGCCGACCCTGCGGCTGGAGGGCGAAGAGACCCGCTCCAATGTCGATTTCTACGACAGCTCGCAGGTGAAATTGCGGCTCGGACTGCGGTCGAATTTCTGACCTCGCGCCCCGGTTTGGGGCTTTCATCTGTAAATATTGCGATTTCTGCGACTAAGTGGTCACGCTGCCCATCTCCTCTCGATTTCGTTGACACACATCAATGCGAATCACGAAGTGCTCACGGGAATGTGAGCCGTGGCTAACAGTAAATTCGCAGTGAAATCAGAGGGATAAATCTCTATTTCCTGACTGGACGCCATTTGACGTGGGGACGCGGCGGATGACGGGAGGGCAGGTGCCTGAGGGGTCATCGGTTCGCTCATATGGATAGAGGGGACGCAGATATGGCGACACAAATTGACCCAGGTAACGTCGACGATTGGGACGAACCGCTGAACACCGACCCGATGTTCCGCTCGTCGCATGTCTTCAGCACGGCGGATATCACGGTGACCTTCGACGGGATGACGGTCGGGAACTCCGAAGACCCGCAGGCGGTCTTTGATACCGTCGACGATCCGAACGATCCCGAGGATACCAAGATCACCAAGGAGGGGGTGACGCTTTATCCGATCGACAGCGAATTCGGCTATTACGTCAGTGATTTTCAGAATGCCGAGCAGAAAGAGCTCGATGGCGACTATGCCGAGGGCTGGGCGGGTGATGTCTACGACTCCGAGGGCAATCAGCTTGGTCTCGTTATCTCGGATTCACCCACCGACACGTTCAAGACGCCCGCCGTGTACGGCACTTGGCTCGCGGGTCTGGGCGGCAACACGGTGAAGGCCTCGACCGAGCATTACGTCGTGATGCAGAACATCCTGTCGGACCAGCGTTTCCCGGGGGATACCGAGGCGCTCTATCCGCTCGACGACGAGCTTTTCATCGTCGGCGGTGAATATGATGGGAAGTCGGTGCGCGGCCTGCTCGAGGGAGAATACGAAGGCATCACGATCACCGACACCAATGGTGACGGCAAGGTCGACATCAAGGATATCCTCTCCGCCAACGAAACCGAGATCGACAGCAATATCGCGGTCAGCAGCGACTACTCGGTGACGCTGAAGGATGACGGAAAGCTGCTCTATCGCTGGGGTAACACGATCAAGAAGCCCAATGACGTGCGTCTTGAAGCGACGATGGACCTGCCCGACGAGTGGAGCGAGTACAACCCCTACACCTCGCTGCGTAACATTTACCACGTGACCGAGGCCGAGCTGGTCGTGCATCATACGATCACCAACAACCCCAACGACCAGATCCGTCCCGAGGATTTCGAGAACGAGGCCGCGATCGGCACGTTGCCGGAATATATCATCGTGCCGGACTACAACCTTGACGGGCAGGGTGCCCGTGAGGTCTGGATCACCGCCGATGACTACTATGCGGGAGATGGCACGCTCTACGAGGCAGGCACGATCCTGCGCGACGATCTTCTGGCGCAGCAATGGGCAGCGAGCGATCTCGCGACGATCGGGGCCGAGGATGGGGCGGCGGGCTTCACCAACGCCTGGTACACCACGATGGACCGCGAGCCCTTCGAGCCGGTGCTGAACGAAGATGGCACCGAATATGCCGATAGCGGTCCGCGCTGGCGTCTGAAGACCGACAAATATGGGCAGGATCTGCCCTCGGTGGTGATCCCGATCGACCCGAGCGACGAGCCGCCTCCCACCAACGACGAGGTGAAATACGAGGTCGGCGCAGAGACCCAGACGGTGATCAACCTGCTCGATTGGGGCTATCCCGCCCAGCCGCTCTCGGTCAGCTCGGGCTGGCAGGACAAGCCCGGCGAGGTGTCGGTCAACGGGATGAACTATTCCGACGGCTTCGATATGGCGGTCTACATCAAGGGCGACATCAAGCCCGCGACGATCTACAGCGCCGAGCTGCTGATGGATTACGAGCTAGTCACGCCCTACGCGGTCGGGGCCAATGTCGTCGGCACGGACGGGAATGATTTCCTTGTCGGGATCGGCTCGAACGCCTTCACGGGCGGCGCGGGCACCGATCTCTTCGTGCTCAGCTACGGCTCCTCGGTCGAGGGCGTGCCGCTGACCGCGAGCACGATCAGCGATTTCGAAGTTGGCACCGATGCGATCGGCCTGATCGGGCTGGGCGTCTCGGACACGAATTTCGCCGACAACATCTCGCAAGTGGTGAATGGGACCAATCTTGAAATCTACCTCGACACGGATGGGGCCGAAATCGGTGCCGACCCGGTTCTGATCGCGACGCTGACCGACGTGGCGGGCGATCTCGGGCCGAGCGGAGGGCTTGTCATGGAGGAAGACTTCCTTCTGGCCAACCCGGGTGCGGGCGATGATCCGGGCACAACGGGCCCCAACGAGATCATCGGCACCGATGCGAGCGAGACGCTGATGGGGACCCCGGGCGACGACATCATCACGGCGCTGGGCGGAAACGATATCCTCTACGGCCTTGCGGGCACCGACCTGCTCGACGGGGGTGCCGGGCTCGACCGTCTCTATGGCGGTCTGGACGCGGATGGGTTCGTCTTCGCAGAGGGCACCACGCTCGACATCGTCTACGACTTCGAAGACGGGGTCGACATGATCGCACTCGACGGGGGGCTAACCTTCGCCGACCTCGAGATCATCAGCTACCGCACGACGGGCACTCAAATCACCGCAGGTGACGACCGGATGATCCTGCGCGATGTGGATGTGAGCCTGATCACCGAGGATGATTTCACAACTGTCGATCAATTTGTCGCCGACATGACGCTCGTGAGCGTCTGATCCGGGTTTCTAGAAGGACAATACGAATGAACAACAAAGTAACTTTCATCGCACTGGCGGCTGCGGCCGCCACTCTCTCGGCCTGCGGCGGCAGCGGAACCACGGTCAACACCGCCCCCACCTATGCGGAACTCGTGGCGCGCGCCGATACGGCGGCGGCTGGGGTCGTGGATCTGAGTACCGGGGATGTGACTGGCGGACGCGACGATGTGCCGAATTCGGGTACGGCCAGCTACACCGGTTACGTCAAGGGCGACCTTGACAGCGGCGGGACGTTAATCGGCGAGCTATCGCTCGACGCGAATTTCTCGGGCGGGACGGTCACCGGCTCGGCGACTAATTTCCAGCACTCGACGAAGGACGCCTATACCGGCTCGCTTACGCTTTCCGGCGGGACGATCACCGATAGCGGCGTTGTCGGGACGGCCGATACCTTCGGAGGCAGCCTCGATGGGACGCTCTCCAACGGTGGCACCGATTACACCACCTCGATTTTGCTCGACGGCGAATTCGTTGGCGGGAGCGGAGCAACGCTGCCCGACAATATTGCTGGCTATGCAGACGGCACGCTTGATGACGGGGTGACGAACGATGCGTTCACCGGGGCGTTCATCACCACGCAAACGCCCTGACCGACCCCACTTTCATCAGTGGTACCGGAATGGCCCGGCGGAGCGATCCGCCGGGCCTTTCTCTTTCCTCCCTCGCGGCGCAGTAACCTGACCCCGATCACGAAAAGGGCCCGGCAGGATACCTCGCCGGGCCGTTCATCTTGATCGTGTGGGACGCTGCGTGAAGCGGAACCCTTGGCCCCCCTCATTCCCCCCGGAAGGCGCGGTTGAAATAGACCGTCAGCGGCTGGGTCAGGTAGGACAGCGGCGTGCGCGCATCGGTCTTGAGGAAGGCCTCCACCGGCATGCCGGGCATCAGCTTGACCTCGGGCAGGGCGGCCAGCGCCTCTGGATCGGGCTCCACCGTCGCCTCGTAATAGGTCTCGCGGTTCGCCTCGTCGGTCTGCACGTCGGGCGAGACCCGCAGCACTTCGGCCGGGATCGCGGGCGTGGTGCGGCGATTGAAGGTCGAGAATTGCAGCGAGACCTGCTGACCGGAATAGACCTGATCGATGCTCGTCGGATCGACGCGGACTGAGACGTAGAGCGGCTGATCGCTGGGCACGAGGAACATCATCGGCTGGGCGGGCTGGATGACCGATTGCAGCGCGAAGACCTGCGAGCCGAACACCACGCCATCGACCGGCGCGCGCACGTCGAGCCGTGCGAGCTTCTCGCGCAGGGTGTTCTCGCGTTCGACCAGCGAAATCTCGTTATATTGCAGGTCGCGCAACTGGGTGATCGCGGCCTCGCGGCGATCCTCGGACAGGCCGACGACCTCGATCTCGAGCGACGAGATCCGCACGCGCGCCTCCGCGATGACCGAGTTCAGCCGCCCGATCTCGCCGGTCAGCTTGGCGTGTTCGCGCTGGGTGGCGAGGACGCGCGAGGCTTCCATCAGCTTGCGCTCGTAGAGGCTCTGCTTGTCCTCCAGCTCCTGCGACACGAGGTCGAGCTGCTCCATCAGCGAGACGCGCTGTGCCTCGACGCCTTCGATCTGCTTTTCGATCTGTTGCTGTTGTTCGCGCAGCTGGTTGATCTTCTTGGCCATCGTCGCCTGACGCGCGGCAAAGAGGTTGCTCTGGCCCTCGCGTTGCTGGGCGACCTGCTCGGGGTCGAGCATCGGGAAGTCGGGCAGTACGGTGAAATCCACCTCTGTCAGATCGTCGCGCTCGGCGGCCAGCCGCGCCTTGCGCACCGCGATCTCCAGAAGCTGCGCCTGCACGATCGCAAGCTCCGAGCGCAGAAAGGTCCCGTCGAGGCGCAGTAGCACGTCGCCCGCATGCACCTGATCGCCGTTATGGGCGAGGATTTCGCCCACGACGCCACCATCGGGGTGCTGGATCACCTGCCGTTCGCTCTCGACCTTGACCACGCCGCGCGACACGACCGCGCCGTTGATCTTCGCACCGACGCTCCAGGCGCCCATGCCGCCGACGAGGAGGGTGATCGCGCCGAAGCCTGCGGCGAGCAGAAGTCGGCTATTTGCGAAATCGGGAGATTTTCTCATTTCTCGGCCCTCATCGTCAGAATGCGTTGCACGTCCTGCGCGTTCTTGATCATCGACTGGATGACCTCGTCGCGCGGCCCCTGCGCGGTGATCTGGCCGCTTTCGAGGATCACGAGGCGCGAGCAGGCTTTGATCGCATTGGTGCGGTGGGTCATCAGCACGACCGATTTGCCTTCCTCGGTCATTGCCTTCACCACGGCGTTCAGCGCCTCGGAGCCCTCGGAATCGAGCGCCGAGTTCGGCTCGTCGAGCACCAGAAGCACCGGATCGTTGTAAAGCGCGCGGGCCAGACCCAGCCTCTGACGCTGGCCGCCCGAGAGCTGCGCGTCGCGCGCGCTGATCTGGGTGTCATAGCCCTTGGGTAGTTGCAGGATGATCTCGTGGATATGCGCTTTCTTGGCGGCGGCCACGACCCGCTCGGCATCCGGCGATTGCGCCATCTGCGCGATGTTCTCGGCGATGGTGCCGTCGAAGGTCTTCACCACCTGCGGCAGGTAGCCGATGAATTGGCCCAGCCGCTCGGGGCTGTATTGGTCGAGTTTGGCGGCGGCGAGTCGCACCTCGCCCGCGGTGGGCGACACGAGACCCACCAGCGCCCGCGCCAACGTCGTCTTGCCCGAGCCGCTCTTGCCGATCACGCCGATGGCTTCGCCCGGCGCGACATCGAAGCTCACGTTATACAGGATCGGACGCTCGCCACGTTTGCGCGAGACCGAGACGCCGCGCACCGACAGATCGCCCGTCGGAGCGGGAAGTTCGGTCGGCTTACGCGCCTCGGGCACGGAGCCCAGAAACGCCCGCAGCGAAGCCCAACCGTTGCGCGCGCGGTGCAGCAGCGTCCATTGGCCCAGCACCTGCTCGACCGGGGCCAGCGCGCGGCCCAGCAGGACCGAGCCCGCGATGATCGCGCCCGCCGTCATCTCATGTTGCAGCACCAGATAGGCGCCCACCGCCAACACTGCCGATTGCAGCAGCATCCGGAAGCCCTTGGAAAATGCGCCGAACGCGCCGGTCCAGTCGGCCGCGCGCAGCATCTTGCGCTGACCTTCGGTCTGGGTGTCCTGCCAGCGCGCGCGCATGGTCTCTCCCATGCCCTGCGCCCAGAGGTAATCGGCCCCGTCCTCGACCTGCCGCGCGATCTGGTTGCCCGCGAAAGAGGTGCCCTGCGCCTCGGTCAGGCGGGTCTGGGTGAGCCAGTGGTTGAGCAGCGAGGTCACGACCAAAAGCGCACCGCCCGCCAGCGCCAGCCAGCCCAGAAGCGGGTGGAAGATGAAGATCGCGGCTGCGAAAACCGGCGTCCACGGGATGTCCAAGAGCGACAGCAGCACCGGCGAGGCGAAGACGGTTTTCACCGCATCGAGGTCCTGCAGCGCGCTCGCGCCCTTGTCGGTGCGTCCCAACGCTGCGCGCTCCAGCGAGGCGCGGAAGACGCGGTCGGAGAGATTGGCGTGAAGCCGTGCCCCGACCCGCGCCATCACGCGGGCGCGGACGAATTCCAGAATGGTGTAGAACAGGTAGAGGAACACCACGAGGCCGAACAGCGCGACCAGCGTCTCTTCCGAGCGCGAGCCGATCACCCGGTCATAGACCTGCAGCATGAAAAGCGGCCCGGTCAGAAGCAGAAGATTGGTGAAAAAGCTGAACAGAACAGCCGAGCCGATCAGCCCCCGGCTCCCGGAAAAGGCGCGCCGCATTTCCGACCGCGCGCCCGAAGAAGAAAGTCCCACGCCAATACCCCAAAGTTGCGTATCCCCGGGTTCATTTTCACGACGCGGTGAGGGGTATCATTGATTGATGTCAATTTTGCGCGAGGCGGGTCGAAAAAGCTGCGCGGGCAGCCGCGCGCGGGTGGCGTCAGCCCTGCGCCATCAACGCGCGCAGCACCTGCGGGACCGCTTCGGGCAGGTCCTCGGCAATCAGGCCGGGGCCGAAGCTGCGCGCGGCCTCCACATGGAGCCAAGCTGCGGAGGTCGCGGCGTCGAAGGGTTTGAACCCGCGCGCAAGCAGCCCCGTGATAAGCCCGGCCAGCACATCGCCCGCGCCTGCGGTCGCAAGCCACGGCGCCGCGCGGTCCTGCGTCGCTGAGTGCAGCGCGACGTGCCCGTCTGGGTCCGCAATCGCGGTGTCGGCGCCTTTGAGCAGCACCGTGCAGCCTGCGCGCGCAGCGGCTTCGCGGGTGGCGTCCAGCTTGGAGTAGCTTGGATCGTCGCCTGACAGTTTCTCGGCCAGATCGGGGAACAGCCGTTTGAATTCGCCCGGATGCGGGGTCAGCACGCAAGACTCGTGAAGCTGGCCGAAGAGCCCGCTCGGATCGTCGGCAAAGGCGCTGAGCGCATCGGCATCGAGCACCGTCGCGCGTTTGCCCCAAAGCGCGGCCGGCACCATCTCCTGCGCGCGCGCCATGCCCAGACCGGGGCCGAGGCAGAGCGCGTTGAGACGGTCGTCGCCCAGCATCCCGCGCAAGGAATAGGCGTCGGGCAGGGCGTTCAGCATAATCGCGTCGAGATGGGCTGCGTTCTCGGCCAGCGCCTTGGGCGGGCAGGCGAGCGTCACCAGCCCCGCGCCGATCCTGAGCGCCGCCCGCGCCGCCATCCGCGCCGCCCCGCCTTTGCCGGCACCACCCGAGAGCACCAGCGCATGACCGTGGCTGTATTTGTGGCCCGCCTGCTTCATCAGGAAATTCGACGGGCGATCGATCAGCCATGTGGCGCCAGGGGTCGCATCCTGCGGCAGGCCGATATCGGTCACGACGAGGTCGCCGCGCATCGACGCGCCGCCGCCGGGCCGGTCGGGCCCGTCCGAGGGATCGAGGTAATGGCCGCATTTCGCGCGGTGGAAGCTGACCGTCAGATCGGCCGGGAAAGCGCCGCCGAGATTGCGCCCGCTATCCGAGGAAATGCCGCTGGGAATATCGACCGCGACAAAGCGCGGGCGCGGTCCCGAGGGATTGGAAAACCGCCGCGGATAAATCCCGCGCCATGTCTTCGCGGTGTCGTCGGGCATCGGACGCGTCAGGCCGGTGCCGAACAAAGCGTCGATCACCAGCCCGCCCTCCATATCGTCGATCCGGTCCTCGATCGCGGCATCGTCCCACGGCATAACCGCGCCGATCTGCGCCCAGCGGTCGTGATTGGCCTTTGCATCGGGGGGCAGGCGGGTCGGGTCGCCATAGGCGTAGCAGGCGATGATCCAGCCGCGCTCGGCCAGAAGCCGCGCGATCACATAGCCGTCGCCGCCATTATTGCCCGGACCGCACAGCACCACCGCCTGCGACGGCCCCGGATCGGGCCAGCGCGAGAAGACTGCCGTGACGACGCTTTCCCCGGCGCGCTCCATCAATTCAAGGCCCGTCACCGCGCCGCTCTCGATCTCGGCGCGTTCGCATTGGCGCATTTGGCTCGCGGTCAGGATTTCGGGCATGGTCCTCGGGTCTTCAAAGGAATTGTTTTCAAACTGCTGCTTTTTTGTGCTACTTGCACGAATTGCGGGCGCGGCTTTCGGAATTCCGATCCCCATTCCGCTCCCGTCCAGCCTAGCCGATTGCGGGGGCTTTGGGAAAGTGGTCTGAGGGGGTCGGAACGAAGACCTGACGGAGGAGTCGGCGGCATGAAAAAGGTGGAGGCGATCATCAAGCCCTTCAAACTCGATGAAGTGAAAGAAGCACTTCAGGAAGTTGGTATTCAGGGCCTTTCGGTGATCGAGGTGAAAGGGTTCGGGCGCCAGAAGGGCCATACCGAGCTTTATCGCGGCGCCGAATATGTCGTGGATTTCCTGCCCAAGGTGAAGATCGAGATGGTGCTGCCCGACGACCTCGTCGACGCCGCCATCGAAGCGATCACGAATGCCGCGCGCACCGAGAAGATCGGCGACGGCAAGATCTTCGTCTCTCCGATGGAGCAGGCGATCCGTATCCGCACCGGCGAGTCGGGCGACGACGCGCTGTAACTTCCGCCATTCCCGCCGGGCCTCGTTGCGGGTCCGGGGATAACCCAAGCTCAACGAAAGGGTAATGTGACATGAGCATCAAGGACGCTCTCAAACTGATGAAGGACGAAGACGTCGAATACGTCGACGTTCGCTTCACCGATCCGCGCGGCAAGCTGCAGCACGTGACGCTGATGCATACCGAGGTCGACGAAGATTTCTTCGAAGAAGGCTTCATGTTCGACGGCTCCTCGATCGCGGGCTGGAAGTCGATCGATCAGTCCGACATGAAACTGATCCCGGACGCGTCCTCGGTCTATATTGACCCCTTCTACGCCGAGAAAACCATGTGCGTGCACTGCACCGTGGTCGAGCCCGACACCGGCGAACCCTATGCCCGCGACCCGCGCGGCACCGCCGAGAAGGCCGAAGCCTATCTCGTCGCCTCGGGCATCGGTGACTCGGCCTTCTTCGGTCCGGAAGCGGAATTCTTCCTCTTCGACGACGTGAAGTTCTCGGTCTCGATGAACAAGGTCTCCTACGAGGTCGACGCGCTCGACGCGGCCTGGAACACCGACACCGATTACGAGATGGGCAACATGGGCCATCGTCCGGGCGTCAAGGGCGGCTACTTCCCGGTCAACCCGGTGGATGACGCGCAGGACCTGCGTTCGGAAATGCTCTCGACCATGAAGCGCATGGGCATGAAGGTCGACAAGCACCACCACGAAGTGGCCTCGTGCCAGCACGAGCTGGGCCTGATCTTCGGGACGCTGACCAAGCAGGCCGACGACATCCAGAAGTACAAATACGTGATCCACAACGTGGCGCACGCCTATGGCAAATCGGCGACCTTCATGCCGAAGCCGATCGCGGGCGACAACGGCACCGGCATGCACGTGAACATGTCGATCTGGAAGGACGGCAAGCCGCTCTTCGCAGGCGACAAATACGCCGACCTGTCGCAGGAAGCGCTGTACTTCATCGGCGGTATCCTGAAGCACGCGAAGTCGCTCAACGCCTTCACCAACCCGTCGACCAACTCCTACAAGCGTCTGATCCCGGGCTTTGAAGCTCCGGTTCTGCGCGCGTATTCGGCTCGCAACCGCTCGGGTTGTGTCCGTATTCCGTGGGCTGAATCCCCCAAGGCAAAGCGCGTCGAAGCCCGTTTCCCCGATCCGTCGGCGAACCCCTACCTGTGCTTCTCGGCTCTGCTGATGGCTGGTCTCGACGGCATCAAGAACAAGATCGATCCGGGCCCGTCCTCGGACAAGGACCTCTACGATCTGCCGCCGGAAGAACTGGCCTCGATCCCGACCGTTTGCGCCTCGCTGCGTGAAGCGCTCGAGACGCTGGAAGCCGATCACGAGTTCCTGCTGGCCGGTGACGTGTTCACCAAGGACCAGATCGAGGGCTACATCGCACTGAAGTGGGAAGAAGTGTACGCGTTCGAGCACACCCCCCACCCGGTGGAATACAAGTACTACTACTCCTGCTAAACGGGAGAGGGACAGTGATGGGAAGGGGCGTCCGTTTGGGCGCCCCTTTCGCTTTGGGGCCTGAGATATGGCGCTTTCGCATCGCCCGACGCGGGGTAAGGCCCCGCCACTTGACAGACGCACCTGCGCCGCCCATCTGTCGGGCCTTGGCTGCCGGATGCCTGCCGCCCGCGGGGTGTGACCCTTGGTGAAATCCGGTTCACGATCGCTCTCCATTCTTTCGGGGGCTCTTCGGCAATGCGGGCCCCGAAGCGGTGGATCATCCCCGTGGAGACGAGACAATGACTGTGAACACAGTGAAAGACGTGAAGGCGCAGGCGCGCCGGTTGAGCGAGGCGATGGCGCGCGCGGGCAATCCCGTTGCGCTGTCGAAAGCCTATGAGCTGACCGCGCAGGCGGCGGGTCATGCGGATTGGAACACGATGGTGGCGGCGCTGCGACGTGCCGAACCGGCAGCGCAAGCGAAGGGCTATGCCTTGGGTGACGCGGTGCGCGGGCGCTATCTGGGCCATCCGGTGAGCGGGCGCGTCCATGCGCTGCGCCGCAAGGGCGCGACCCATTACGACATCGAGATCGCGCTGGACGAGCCGGTCGATGTGGTTGAAAGCCCCGTCTTTTCCTCGATGCGGCGGCGCGTGCGCGCGACCATCGGTGCGGATGGGCGTTCGATCGGGCGGCGCTCCGACGGGGTCGCGCATCTCGAACTGGACTGAGCAGAAGGGGCGCATCTAGCGCCCCTTTTTCTTTGCGCGCGGCTGGGGCAGGATCGTCCGGCGAGATGGCGGGGAGGGATCATGCGCTCTGAGAAGGATAAGATGCTGGCGGGCGAATTGTATCGCGCCGAGGGCCCGGAGATCGAAGCCGATGTGGCACGGGCTGCTGCGTGGATGGATCGGTTCAACGCTACCGTCGCGCATAGTGCCGAGGACTGCCACGCGCTGCTGACGGAGCTGTTCGCGGACGTGGGGCAGGGCGCGCGTATCCGCCCACCATTTCATTGCGATTACGGCAGCAATATCCGGCTGGGGGCCGGGGTTTTCCTGAATTACGACTGTGTCATTCTCGATGTGGTTGCGGTCACGATCGGCGATCGGACGCAGATCGGGCCGAAGGTGCAGATCCTGACCGCCGATCATCCGCGCGATCCGGAGGCGCGCAGGACGGGGCTGGAATTCGGACGGCCCGTGCGGATCGGCGAAGATGTCTGGATCGGCGGCGGCGCGATCATCCTGCCGGGTATCACGGTGGGCGATGGCGCGTTGATCGGTGCGGGGGCTGTCGTGACGCGCGACGTGCCTGCGGGCGCTACGGTCGCGGGTAACCCGGCGCGGATCATCGGTAAGGCTTGAGGGGGGAGAGGGGCAGCGAACTTGCCCCGCCGCGCCCTTCTCGCTAAGGGAAACCAAAGATCAATCAGGAGGATCAGGCATGAGCCGCGCATTCGTATTCCCCGGTCAGGGCGCACAGGTCATCGGCATGGGCAAGGCATTGGCCGACGCCTATCCCGCGTCGAAAGCGGTGTTCGAAGAGGTCGATGACGCGCTCGGGCAAAAGCTGAGCACGCTCATCTGGGAAGGCGAGCAGGACGAGCTGACGCTGACCGCCAATGCCCAGCCCGCGCTGATGGCGACCTCGATCGCGGCTTTGCGCGCGTTGGAGGCCGAAGGCTATGCGGTGACGGACGCGGCCTATGTCGCGGGCCACTCGCTCGGCGAATATTCGGCGCTTTGTGCGGCGGGGTCGCTGAGCCTGGCCGACACCGCGCGCCTGCTGCGCGTGCGCGGCGATGCGATGCAATCGGCTGTGCCGGTGGGCGTGGGCGCGATGGCCGCGATCCTCGGGCTCGATTTCGAGGCGGCGTCGAAAGTCGCAGGCGAGGCGGCGCAGGGCGAGGTGTGTCAGGCGGCGAACGATAACGATCCGAGCCAGGTCGTGATCTCGGGCGACAAGGCGGCGGTCGAACGCGCCACGGTGCTTGCCAAGGAAGCGGGCGCGAAGCGGGCCGTGATGCTGCCGGTCTCCGCACCGTTCCACTGCGCGCTGATGCAGCCCGCCGCGGATGCGATGGATGCGGCTCTGGCAGGCGTCGAGATCAAGGCGCCGGTCGTGCCGCTGGTCGCCAATGTTCGCGCCGAGGCGGTGAGCGACCCGGCCCTGATCCGCGAACTGCTGGTCGAACAGGTCACGGGCTCGGTGCGCTGGCGCGAGAGCGTGGCGTGGATGGCCGGTCAGGGCGTCGACGAGATCTGGGAGATCGGCGCGGGCAAGGCGCTTTCGGGCATGATCCGCCGGATCGCGAAAGAGGTGACCTGTCGCGCGGTCGGCACGCCGGAGGATATCGCCGCGCTGAAGGGCTGAGGGCTACGCCGGGGGATCCTCCCCCGGACCCCCTGGGATATTTTCGTCAAGAGGAAGCGCAGGCCGACCGGTTCCAAGTCGAACTAGTCGGCCTTTTCATACGGTTGTGATCGCGATGCGCCTGTCGCTTTGATGCGCGCAACCATGGCGTGTGGCACTTAGAGTTCCCTAACGGCGCTTTCGCTGCTAAGAGAGCGCCAACTTAGATAAGAGGTAGCATGATGTTCGATCTGAAAGGCAAACGCGCGCTTGTCACCGGGGCTTCTGGCGGGATCGGCGCCGAGATCGCGCGGGCCCTCCATGCGGGCGGCGCGTCGGTGGCACTGTCGGGCACGCGGGTCGAGCCGCTCGAGGCACTGGCCGCCGAGCTGGGCGAGGGCGCCTATGTCTGCCCGGCGAATCTGAGCGATCCGGAATCGGTCGAGGCGCTGCCGAAAGCGGCGATCGAGGCGATGGGCGGCTTGGATATCCTCGTGAACAATGCCGGCATCACGCGGGACCAGCTGACGATGCGGATGTCGGACGAGGATTGGCAATCGGTGATCGACGTGAACCTGACGGCGGCGTTCCGCCTGATGCGTGCGGTTCTCCGCCCGATGATGAAAGCGCGTTGGGGCCGGATCATCAACATCACCTCCGTTGTCGGGCAGACCGGCAATCCCGGTCAGGTGAACTATGCGGCCGCCAAGGCGGGTCTCGTTGGTGCGTCGAAATCGCTCGCGCAGGAAGTCGCGACGCGCGGCGTGACGGTGAACTGCGTGGCGCCGGGCTTCATCGAGACGCCGATGACGGAAAAGCTCACCGAGGCTCAGAAGGACGCGATCCTGTCGGGTATCCCGGCCGGGCGCATGGGCACGCCGGAAGAAATCGCGGCTGCGGTGCGCTACATCGCAAGTCCCGAGGCGGGCTACGTCACCGGTGCGGTGCTGCACGTCAACGGCGGCGGGACGATGGCCTGACGTCTTTGTGACCCTAGGGCACGAAGGCCTTTGATAGGATAGAGAAACGTCTTGCCATGGGCCACGGCAATCGCTAAGAGCGCTGCAGACGGGCCGGGCGTAAAAGCCACGGCTCTGAATTGCGGTCTTCGGGTTGACCCGGGGCGCGCGGGTTGAGACGCTCGTATTCGAGCAAGCATGAACGGGCTAGGCCCTATAAACTTTGAGGAATTGACATGAGCGACATCGCTGATCGCGTGAAGAAGATCGTCGTGGAGCATCTCGGCGTGGAAGAGGACAAGGTCACTGAGAGCGCCTCGTTCATCGACGACCTCGGTGCGGACAGCCTCGACACGGTCGAGCTGGTCATGGCCTTCGAAGAAGAGTTCGGCATCGAGATCCCCGATGACGCCGCCGAGAACATTCAGACCGTCGGCGATGCGGTGAAATTCATCTCGGAAGCGCAGTAAGCCTTTTACGGCTGACGCTGAGAGAGAGTTAAGGGCGGCGCTTCGGGGAACCGGAGCGCCGCTTTTCTTTTGCGCGAAGCGCGCGTGCGTTCGGGGGAGGGAAGATGCGTAGTTTCGTCGCGATCGAGCTGCCCGAGGCGCATGTCGAGGCCATCGAGCGGTTGCAGCAGGCTCTGGGTGCGGGCCGGATCGTGCAGCCCGAGAACCTGCATCTGACGCTGGCCTTTCTCGACGAGATCGACGCAGGCCAGCTCGAGGCGCTGGACGAGGGGCTGCGGGCCATCGACTGGGTGCCCGGGCCGGAAGTGGTGCTGGCGGGGCTGGAGATTTTCGGCAGTGCCGTACGACCGGAGGCGCTGGTGCTGGGCGTGCATTCCGATCCGAACCTCGATCGCTGGCATCGTGCGGTGATGGGCGCCGCGCGTCTGGCAGACATCGACCTGCCGCGGCGACGGTTTCGTCCGCATGTCACCCTGGCGCGGTTCGGCAAGCGCGCATCCCCGGGGGATTTGCTGCGGCTGGGGCGACTCATGGCGGCGGAAGGCGCTGTGAAGCTGCCCGCTTTCGCGCCCGAGCAGGTGGCGTTGATCCACTCCACGCTGGGACACGGGCCGCCGCGGCATGACGTTTTGATGCGCTATCCGGATGAAAAATCTGTGCAATTCGCGAAGACCTGACCGAAAGTGCAATCGCGTCCGCGTGGCTGTTAACCCTTCGTTAACGAATTAGGCGTCCCTTGGAGAGGTCGCGGGTGCTTATGTAAAATGCCCTTCTGCCCGCGCAGTTGAGGTCACGTTATGTCTGTGTTTCGCCGGGCTCGGGTTCTGATCCGTCCTCTTTTGGTTTTCGCCGCCGCGCTTGCGGGGGTGGCTCTGCTGGCGCAGGTAGCCACCGCGCTGTCGGGCGAGGATATGGTCGTTCGCGCGATCACGTCGTGGAACGCGATGGGCGGCTGGACGGCGCTGGCCATTCTGGCGATGGCGGGGGCGATCGCGTTCCGGCGCGAGGCGCCGAATGTGGCGCGCGGGCTGGCGGCGGGAACGCTGTTGCTGTGCCTGTTCTCGAACGTTGCGGAGGTCTATGACCTGAGCGGAGCGGGGGCGATCGGGGGAGGCGCGGCCGCGCTCTTGGCGATCACCGCGGCGGGGTTCTTCGCGCTGGAGGCGGGCGCTTATCTGTTTGGAACGATTGCCTATCTGACGGTGTTCGGCGGGGCTTTGATGTACCTGCTGTCGCACAGTATCGCGACCAGTCGGCTGGCGGAGGGGGTGTCGATCGGGGCGGCACTGGCGATCATGTGTCTCGCCTATGCGGGGCTCATCTGCCGCAGCGATCGTGGGGTGATGCGGGTGCTGCTCAACGAGCATGCCTCGGGGCGGCAGGCGCGGGCGCAGATGCTTCTGGGGGTCGTCGCGCCCTTCCTGCTGGGCACGTTCTACCTGCTCAGCGATCAGGGGAGTCAGGTGCGCGCGGAGCTGCTGTTGCTGGTCGCGACCATCGTGGGGGTGAATATCGGGCTGATCATCCTGATGGCCGTGTCACTGGAGCGGGTGGATCATGCGCGGCGCAAGGCCGAGCGGGAACTGGTGAACCGGGCGATGCGCGACGGGCTGACGGGACTGTTCAACCGGGAGATGCTCGGACGGCGTTTCGCGCAGTATTTCGCGCAAGGTATGCGCGAGCAGGTGCCTTTCACGGCGTTGATGGTCGACCTCGACCATTTCAAGCAGATCAACGATCTGGGCGGGCATTCTCTGGGCGATCGCGTTCTGCGCCGCACGGCGCGGGCGATGCGGGCGCAGCTGCGGCTGGAGGATACGATGGCGCGGGTCGGCGGCGAGGAATTTGCGGTGATCCTGCCGGGGGCGGGGCTGGTCGAGGCGCTCGAAGTGGCGGAGCGGTTGCGCGCCTGTGTGGCGGGGCTGCGTTTCGAGGATCAGTACGGCGCGGCGCTGCAGGTCACTGTCTCGATCGGGGTGGCCGAATGGGAGCGCGGCGAGGAGCTGCGGAGCCTCTATGCGCGCGCAGACGGGGCGCTCTACGCGGCGAAGAATGGCGGGCGCGACCGGGTGTTGCTGGCGCCGCCCACCGCTCAGATGCGCTGCACCGCGCTGACGCTGCCGCCTCTGAGCGCGGGGCGGGCGCCTACGGCTGTGCCGACGCTCCCGGCACGGCAGACTGAACCGGTTCGCGCCCCGCAATGCTAGCCCCCTCACGCGCCGTCCGTCCTGAACGGTAACCCGCCTGTCGCAATGGGTTATGATTGCGCCTTTGCGCGCCCCCGTGTATCAGGTCTGCCAAGATATTTGGCTGAGAAAGAGGTCGGGCATGCGTCGGGTAGTAGTCACGGGTCTGGGAATGGTCACGCCGCTGGCTTGCGGCGTCGAGGAGACCTGGTCGCGGCTTATCGCGGGACAATCGGGGGCGGGCGCGATCTCGCGCTTCGATGCGTCCAATGTGACCACGAAATACGCCTGCGAGATTCCGCTGGGCGACGGGTCCGACGGCACGTTCAATGCCGATGACTGGATGGAGCCGAAAGAGCAGCGCAAGGTCGACGATTTCATCCTCTACGGGATGACCGCGGCGACGCAGGCGGTGAAGGATTCCGGCTGGGAGCCGCAGGACGAGGAAAGCCGTCTGCGCACCGGTGTGATGATCGGCTCGGGGATCGGCGGCCTCAGCTCGATCGCGGATACGGCCGTTCTGATCAAGGAAAAGGGCGTTCGCCGCGTCAGCCCGTTCTTCATTCCGGGGGCGCTGATCAACCTCGTCTCGGGGCAGGTCTCGATCCGCTTCGGCTTCAAGGGCCCGAACCATGCGGTCGTCACCGCCTGCTCGACCGGCGCGCATGCCATTGGCGATGCGGCGCGTCTGATCATGCTGGGCGACGCCGATGTGATGGTCGCGGGCGGCGCGGAAAGCCCGATCTCGGAGATCGGCATCGCGGGCTTCAACGCGTGCAAGGCGCTGTCCACGAAGCGCGGCAACGAGCCGGAAGCTGCGAGCCGTCCGTGGGATGCCGATCGCGACGGGTTCGTGATGGGCGAGGGCGCGGGCTGCGTCGTGCTGGAGGAATACGAGCACGCCAAGGCGCGCGGCGCGAAGATCTATGCCGAAGTGCTGGGCTATGGCCTGTCGGGCGACGCCTATCACATCACCGCGCCGTCCGAGGATGGCGACGGTGGCTTCCGCGCGATGAAAGCGGCGCTGGAGCGGGCCGATCTGAACCCCGATCAGGTAGATTACATCAACGCGCATGGCACTTCGACCATGGCCGACGTGATCGAACTGGGCGCGGTGCAGCGCCTGCTGGGCGACGCGGCAAGCAAGGCCACGATGAGCTCGACCAAGTCCTCGGTCGGCCACCTTCTGGGGGCTGCGGGCGCTGTGGAGGCGATCTTCTCGATCCTCGCGATCCGCGACCAGATCGCACCGCCGACGCTGAATCTGGAAAATCCGCCGGAAGAGGCCGTGATCGACCTCGCGCCGAAGGCTGCGGTCAAGCGCAAGATCGACGTCGCGCTGTCCAACAGCTTCGGCTTCGGTGGCACCAATGCGAGCCTCGTGATGGGCAAGGTGGATAGCTGATGTGGCGTAACATCGTCTCGAATTTCCTGACGCTGCTGATCGTTATTCTCGTCGCGCTTGGCGGGTTGGTCGCCTGGGCGAAGAACCAATATGTCGAGCCCGGCCCGCTGGCCGAGGCGATGTGCCTGCGCGTCGCGCCGGGCGAAAGCCTGCAGGGCGTGTCGTCTACTCTGAAAGACAAGGGGGCGATCTCGTCCTCCTATCTGTTCCGCACGGGCGCGCAGTACGAGGAAAAGGCCGACAAGCTGAAATTCGGCTCCTACCTGATCGAGCCGAACGCCTCGATGCAGTCCATCGTCGGGCAGATCACCGCGGGTGGTCCGTCGACCTGTGGGTCGGAACTGGTGTTCCGGATCGGGGTGAACGGCAACGAAGTGCTGCTGCGCGAGCTGGACCCGACCACGGGCGATTACCAGAAGGTCGCGGAGTACAATCCCGAGAGCGAGAAGCCGCCCGAAGGGTTCGAGGACAAGGCCGACCGTGCCGATGTCCGCACCCGCGTGACGGTGGTCGACGGTGTGACCAGCTGGCAGATCGTGCAGGGGCTGCAGGAGGCGAGCTTCCTGTCGGGCAAGATCGACGGGGTGCCGGGCGAAGGCACGCTCGCACCTGACAGCTACGAGGTGACGCGCGGGGCCGACCGGCAAGCGCTGATCGGTCTGATGGCAGATCGCCAGTCGAAAATCCTCGCCGACGCCTGGGACGGACGCGCCGAGGGGCTGCCCTATGACGATCCGCAGCAGGCGCTGACCATGGCGTCGATCGTCGAGAAGGAAACCGGTGTGCCTGAAGAGCGTCCGGAAGTGGCGAGCGTCTTCATCAACCGTCTCGAGAAGGGGATGCGGCTGCAGACCGACCCGACGGTGATCTACGGCGTGACCGAGGGCAAGGGGGTGCTGGGCCGCGGTCTACGCCAGTCCGAGCTGCGCAAAGCCACGCCCTACAACACCTATGTCATCGACGGGCTGCCGCCCGGACCGATCGCGAATCCGGGCAAGGCGGCCATCGAGGCGGCGATGCATCCCGATTCGACCGACTACCTGTTCTTCGTGGCCGACGGCTCCGGCGGGCATGCGTTCTCGAGCACGATCGAGGAGCATAACAAGAACGTAGCGAAGTGGCGCGAGATCGAGAAACAGCGTCAGGAAGATGCGTCAAGCAACTGATAACTCAGAAAGAACCCCGGTTTTCGCCGGGGTTCTTTTTTGACTGGAGTGCACAACCCAGAATTTAGAGCTTGACTTTGCGAACGCTCTCGGGTAGAGATTTGGCATGCTAGGAGAAGTGGGCAAGCGCCGCGGGGAAACCCGACGGCGTTTTTTCATGTCTCTCGAACGGACCAACTTGGAACGGGTGGGTTCGTAAGTGATGCAAGACAACAAGATGAACGAGGCGGGGGTGCCGGTCGATCTTCTGGATCAGACCGAAGCGCTCTATCGGGACGTGGCCGAGGAGCTGGCGCAGGCGCTGCAGGGGGTGCGGCGTGGTGACATATCCGAGGCGAAAGCGGCGGTGCAGGCGGTCAAGGACCTCCGCACCGCTTTTCATTTGGTGATGGAGGAACGATCGCGTGTCGAGAAACTCCGCAGACAGCTGGCAGGTGTCGCCGCCGGACGCGATGGCGCGCTCGACTTCGATGCCGCCAGAGCTGAAATCGGGCGCCGCCTGGCTCGCCTCCGCGACGCCTGAGAGCGTCGAGGCGTTTCTGGATGGGCTCGACGACAATGCATTGCTCGCGCTGCCTTGGATCTTCGAGTTCTGGGCGTTGGATCATCAGCTTCCGCCCGAAGGGGACTGGAAATCCTGGGTGATCATGGGCGGACGCGGCGCGGGCAAGACGCGGGCCGGGGCCGAGTGGGTGCGTGCGCAGGTGGAAGGCGCACGCCCGCTCGACCCCGGAAAGGCGCGGCGCGTGGCGCTGGTCGGCGAGACCTTCGATCAGGTGCGCGATGTGATGGTGATGGGGGAGAGCGGGATACTCGCCTGCTCTCCGCCCGACCGCAGGCCCGACTGGGAGGCGGGAAGACGGCGGCTCGTCTGGCCGAACGGGGCGACGGCGCAGGCCTTCTCGGCTCATGAGCCCGAGGCGCTGCGGGGGCCGCAATTCGATGCGGCCTGGGTCGATGAAATGGGTTGTGCGGCCATCGACAAGGGCACCAACGAGCCCAACAAGTTCCTCGACCCGAAAAGCTCGGAAAGCGCGCTGCCGCATTACTCGGATGGGCGGCGCGATGATTACATCCAGATGCAATATCTGCGAGCGATGACCGAGTATTGGGGGGAAGCGGCCAACAATCCGATTTCGGAATATTACGGCGGTCCGATGGTGGATATGGCGCGCGCCCATGTCTGGGCGTGGGATGTCCGACCCTATCCGCAATTTCCCGGTCTGCCGGAGGTATGGGACGACGCGGCGAACTACGCGCGGGGGCATTGGATCTCGGGGCGGGCGACAGCACAGCCTCTGGCGCATGTCGTAGGCGAGATTTGTGCGCTCGCGGGGGTCGAGGTGTTCGATGTGAGCGCGTTGCATGGGGTGGTGCGCGGATATGCGATGCCCGGGGGGATCACACCGCGCGGTGCGCTGCAGTCGCTGAGCCTGATCTACGGTTTCGATGCGGTGGAGCGCGACGGGGAGTTGGTGTTCCGGATGCGTGATGCGTCGGTCGATGCGGAGGTGGCGCCTCCGCTGCTGGCGCTGGATGGCGACGATCAGAGCCTTGAGACGCGCCGTGCGCCGGAGGCGGAGATCGCGGGGCGCGTACGACTGGCCTATGTCGAGGCCGATGGTAGCTTCGAGGCCCGCGCCGTGGAGGCGATTTTCCCCGACGAGGAAAACGGCCCCGCCTCTGCGAGCGAGGCGCCCCTGGCGCTGACGCGGGCGGAGGGAATGCGTGTCGTGAACCGCTGGCTCTCGGAGGCGCGGGTGGCGCGCGATACGGCGCAGTTCACGCTTCCGCCGTCGATGGGGTGGCTAGGGCCGGGGGATGTCGTGCTGCTGCAGACCGAGGAGGGCGCGCGGCGCTACCGGATCGACCGGATGGAGCGTGCGGAGGCGATCCGTGTGGAGGCGGTCCGGGTCGAGCCGGGAATCTATGAGGCCTCGGAAGAGACCGACGAGGTTGCGCGGATCGAGAGCTTCACGCCGCCTGTGCCGGTCACACCAGTATTCCTTGATTTGCCGTTGTTGACAGGCGCGGAAGACGCTTACGCGCCGCATCTGGCAGTCACGTCGAGCCCTTGGCCGGGAGCGGCCGCGCTGTATTCGGCGCTGGAGGATGCGGGCTATGCGCTGAATGCCAAGGTCGAAACCCAAGCTGCGATTGGGGTGATCCAAACGATCTTGTCGCGTGCGCAGAGCGGGCTCTGGGATCGCGGGCCGAGCTTGCGCGTGAAGATGTTGTCGGGGGCCCTGGAAAGCGCGAGCGAAGAGGGCGTGTTGGCGGGGCTCAACGCGATGGCGATCGGGGATGGCTCGTCGGATCGCTGGGAGGTGTTCCAGTTCCGGACCGCCGAGCCGGTCGAGCCGGGCGTCTGGGACGTCTCGTTGCGCTTGCGTGGGCAGGCGGGGAGCGATGCGCTCATGCCCGATGCTTGGCCGGAAGGCTCGGTGGTCGTGCTGCTCGACGGGACGCCGCGCCAGATAGAGGTGTCGCCCTCGGCGCGAAATCAGGCGCGTCACTACCGGGTGGGGCCTGCCGGTCGTGGCTATGATGATCCCTCCCATATTCATACGGTTCAAGCCTTTGCGGGCATCGGGCTGCGGCCCTTGTCGCCTTGTCATTTGTGCGCGCAGTCGCTGGGCGGGGATCTGCGGCTGAGTTGGGTGCGGCGGACGCGGATCGGGGGCGACGACTGGGAGGCGCTGGACGTGCCTTTGGGCGAGGTGTCGGAGCGCTATCGGGTGCGGGTGTTTGAGGGGCAGGCGATCCGGCGCGAGGTTGTCGTAAGCGCACCGGAGTGGACCTATGGCGCGGCAGAACGTGCGGAAGACGGGATGATCGGCGCGCCGAGCTTCGAGGTGGCGCAGGTCTCGGATGTCTTCGGCCCGGGACTGCCAGCACGGCTGACCTGGACCGGGTGAGATGCGCGCGGTGCTGGACGGCGATCTGATGGCGCTCGCGCGGGTGGTGATGCTTTGGCCCGATGAGCAGCGTCCGGACCAGCTTCTGCGACTCCTCGATCGGGTTCACGCGGCGGACCTCTATTGCAAGCGATTCCGCCGCGCGCATCCGCACTGGGGGAACGGCTCGGTCCTGAGCATGGCGTTGGGCCTGCCTCGGGCGAAGGCGGGGCCGGGCGATCCGCGCTATCTGCAGGCGCTGGGCTATGTCTGTGCGGGGATGGCCGCGTGGCGCTTGACGCGACAGCCCCTTAAGCGAAATGACGAAATGCCCCTTCCTCTATTCGCCGGAAAGCCTATGTGTTAAGTTCTTGCGCGCGAAGAGGGAGTAATCCGATGAACAAGCAGATGGCCAAGGTTGCAACCGTCGATCCGGTCTGGACGCAGATTTGCGACGAGGCGCGGGCTGCGGTGCGTGACGAGCCGCTTCTGGGGTCCTTGATCCATGCCGGGCTCTTGCATCATCCGACGCTCGAACGGGCGCTGGCCTATCGTTTCTCGATGAAACTGGCCTCGGCGGAGATGAGCGAGCAGCTTCTGCGTGAGATCGCCGAGGAAGCTTTCGCTGCCGATCCCGCTTTGGGGCAGGCGGCGCGGGCCGATCTGGTGGCCGTGCACGAGCGCGACCCAGCCTGCCACCGGCTGATCCAGCCTCTGTTGTTCTTCAAGGGGTTTCAGGCGCTGCAAAGCTACCGGATCGCGCATTGGCTGTTCACGAACGGTCGCCGCGACATGGCCTATTTCGTGCAGATGCGGACCTCCGAGCTGTTCGGCGTGGACATCCATCCCGGCGCGAAGATCGGGCGCGGCATCATGATGGACCATGCCCATTCGATCGTGATCGGCGAAACGGCTGTCGTGGGCGACAATGTCTCGATGCTGCATTCGGTGACGCTTGGCGGGACCGGCAAGGAAGACGAAGAGCGTCACCCGAAGATCGGCAATGGCGTGCTGATCGGGGCGGGTGCGAAGGTGCTCGGCAATATCCATGTCGGCGATTACAGCCGGATCGCGGCGGGCTCGGTGGTGCTGGAAGACGTGCCGTGCTGCAAGACCGTGGCCGGGGTGCCCGCGAAGATCGTCGGCGAGGCGGGCTGCGACCGTCCCGCGCGCGAGATGGATCAGCTTTTGCACAGCAAGTGAGCGCATCTCTCATGGAATAGACAGGCGGGGC
The DNA here is from genome assembly GCF_002020355.1 of Thioclava sediminum. Classification (GTDB taxonomy): domain Bacteria; phylum Pseudomonadota; class Alphaproteobacteria; order Rhodobacterales; family Rhodobacteraceae; genus Thioclava; species Thioclava sediminum. The sequence goes on along the minus strand of NZ_MPZV01000003.1, from coordinate 491,343 downwards.
TTCGGCCCCGCTTTTTTTTTGTGTTTTGCCGTCGGTTTCCAGTTCGCACGAATGACCTCGCGCATGGGTCTTCCCCTTGGTGGAAATATCCCGGGGGGTGAATTCGCGAACGCGAAAAGGGGGGCAGCGCCCCCCTTTCCTGCGTTTCAGACTGTACGGCCCGATCAGGCCAGCATCAGCATCGGGTTCTCGAGGTTCTCGCAGATCGCCTTCATCAGCTCCGCGCCGAGCGCGCCGTCGATCACGCGGTGATCGACCGAGAGCGTCATCGACATGACGGTCGCCACTTCGATCTCGCCTTCGGCATTCACGACCGGTTGCTTGATGCCCGCGCCGACAGCGAGGATCGCGCCATGGGGTGGGTTGATGACCGCGTCGAAATTCTCGATCCCGAACATGCCGAGATTGGAGATCGCGAAGCTGCCGCCCTGATATTCATGCGGCGCGAGCTTGCGGTCGCGCGCACGGGTGGCGAGGTCCTTCATCTCCGCGGACAGCGTCGAGAGCGACTTCATCTCCGCATCCTTCAGCACCGGGGTGAACAGCCCGCCTTCGATCGCGACCGCGACGGCCACGTCCGAGGGCTTCAGCTTGAACACCTTGTCACCGGCCCAGACGGCATTCGCATCCGGCACCGATTGCAGCGCCAGCGCGCAGGCCTTGATGATGAAGTCGTTGACCGACAGCTTCACGCCGCGCCCCTCGAGCTGCTTGTTGAGCTGCGAGCGGAATTTCATCAGCGCGTCGAGTTTGACCGAACGGCGCAGATAGAAATGCGGGATCGTCTGCTTGGCCTCGGTGAGACGCGCGGCGATGGTCTTGCGCATCCCGTTAAGCTCGATCTCCTCGTATTCGCGACCCTCATACATCTTCGCGATGGCCGAGGAGGAGACGGATGCCGCCGCAGGGGCAGGGGCCGCGGCCTCCGCTTTCGGTGCGTCCGCCTTGGCCGAGGCTGCCTTGCCACCTTCGGCGGCTTCGACATCGGCCTTCACGATACGACCTTTCGGGCCCGAGCCTTTGAGTGCGGCCAGATCGACGCCCTTGTCGGCGGCGATGCGGCGTGCGAGCGGCGAGGCGAAGACGCGCTTGCCATCCGCATCCTGCGGGGCGGCGGGCGCTTTTTCCGTCTTCGGTGCGGCGCTCGGGGCCGACTTTGATCCGCTTTGCTTCGCCGGCGCGTTGTCGGCCACTTTCTTCTCTTTCGCATCCTCGGCGGCTTCGGCTTGCGCCTCGCCGGGAACGGGGCTCTCGGCCTCGTCCACGGCGCTTGCATCCTCGCCCTCTTCCACCAGCACGGCGATCGGGTCGTTGACCTTCACGCCGGAGGTGCCTTCCGAGACGAGGATCTTGCCGATCACGCCTTCATCCACGGCCTCGAATTCCATCGTGGCCTTGTCGGTTTCGATCTCCGCGATGATGTCGCCAGAGGAGACTTCGTCACCCTCTTTCACGAGCCATTTCGCGAGCGTGCCTTCCTCCATCGTCGGCGACAGGGCGGGCATCAAAATCTGGGTTGCCATTGCGCTATCCCCTTACCGGTAGGTGACTTTTTTGACCGCATCGACGACCTCGTCCGAGGTCACGAGCGCCAGTTTCTCGAGGTTCGCCGCGTAGGGCATGGGCACGTCCTTGCCGGTGCAGTTGAGCACCGGGGCGTCGAGCCAGTCGAAGGCGCGCTCCATGATCACGGCCGACAGGTGGTTGCCGAAGCTTGCCACGGGGAAGCCTTCCTCTACGGTCACGCAGCGGTTGGTCTTGCGCACCGAGGCGAGCACCGTGTCGTAATCTACCGGGCGCAGGGTGCGCAGGTCGATCACTTCGGCGTCGATGCCCTCTTTCTCGAGCTTGTCGGCGGCCTCCAGAGCGTGGCTCATGCCGATGCCCCAGCTGACGATGGTGACATCCGACCCTTCGCGCCAGATTTTCGCCTTGCCGAAGGGGATGGTGAAGTCCTCTAGATCCGGCACCTCGAACGAACGCCCGTAAAGGATCTCGTTTTCGAGGAAGATCACCGGGTTCGGATCGCGGATCGCCGATTTCAGCAGACCTTTCGCATCGGCTGCCGAGTAAGGCTGCACGACCTTCAGGCCCGGAACGCTCGCATACCATGCGCCGTAATCCTGGCTGTGCTGGGCCGCCACGCGCGCTGCCGCGCCGTTCGGGCCGCGGAACACCATCGGTGCGCCCATCTGGCCGCCCGACATGTAGAGCGTCTTCGCTGCCGAGTTGATGATCTGGTCCATCGCCTGCATGGCGAAGTTGAAGGTCATGAATTCGACGATCGGGCGCAGGCCACCGAAGGCCGCACCGACGCCGAGACCGGCGAAACCATGCTCGGTGATCGGGGTGTCGATCACGCGGCGGTCGCCGAACTCGTCCAAGAGCCCTTGCGTGACCTTGTAGGCGCCCTGGTATTCGGCGACTTCCTCACCCATCACGAAGACGGTGTCGTCGGAACGCATTTCCTCGGCCATTGCATCACGCAGCGCCTCGCGGACGGTCTGCGTCTTCATCGGCGTGCCTTCGGGCCAGTCCGGCGTGGTGTCGGGCTTGGGCATGTCGTCGTCCGAGGATTTCGCCTGAGCGGGGGCCTTCGCGGGTTCGTCGCTCTCGTCGCTTTCGGCGGCGTCCGACCCGGTGCTCGGCGCTTCGGCCTCTTCGGCGGCGGAGGCGTCTTCGCCTTCTTCCAGCATCACCGCGATCGGGTCGTTGACCTTCACGCCGGAGGTGCCTTCGGCGACGAGGATCTTGCCCAGCGTGCCTTCGTCGACCGCTTCGAATTCCATCGTGGCCTTGTCGGTCTCGATCTCGGCGATGATGTCACCGGCCGAAATCTCGTCGCCCTCTTTCTTGAGCCATTTCGCCAGCGTGCCCTCTTCCATCGTGGGCGAGAGCGCGGGCATCAGAATCTTGGTTGCCATCTGTCTTTCCCCCCTCAGGCGTTCTGCGGCGCGACATCGGTATAGATGTCGGTGTAAAGTTCATCCGCGGAGGGCTCGGGGCTCTCCTTGGCGAAATCGGCGGCGCCGTTGACGATCGCCTTGATATCCTTGTCGACCTGCTTGAGCTCGTCCTCGGTCGCATGCTTGCCGGTCAGCAGAAGCTGGCGGATATGCTCGATCGCGTCGCGCTCTTCGCGCATCTTCTGCACCTCTTCGCGGGTCCGGTATTTCGCCGGGTCCGACATCGAGTGGCCGCGATAGCGATAGGTCTTGATCTCGAGGATGTAGGGGCCCTTGCCCGAGCGGCAGTGCGCGACGGCCTTCTCGCCGGCCTGCTTCACCGCCAGCACGTCCATCCCGTCGACTTCTTCGCCCGCGATGCCATAGGCGATGCCGCGCTCGTAGAAGTCGGGCGACTTGGTCGCGCGCTTCACGCTGGTGCCCATCGCATATTGGTTGTTCTCGATCACGAAGACGACCGGAAGGTCCCAGAGCTGCGCCATGTTGTAGGTCTCTGCGACCTGACCCTGGTTCGCCGCGCCGTCGCCGAAATAGGTGAAGGTGACGTTGTCGTTGCCCTTGTATTTATCCGCGAAGGCGAGGCCCGCGCCGATCGGCACTTGCGCTGCGACGATGCCGTGGCCGCCGTAGAAATGCTTCTCTTTCGAGAACATGTGCATCGAGCCGCCTTTGCCCTTCGAATAGCCGCCATCGCGGCCCGTGAGCTCGGCCATCACGCCTTTCGGGTCCATCCCGCAGGCGAGCATGTGCCCGTGGTCGCGATAGGAGGTGACGCGCTTGTCGCCTTCCTTCGCCGCAGCCTCGAGGCCGACGACCACCGCTTCCTGCCCGATATAGAGGTGGCAGAAGCCGCCGATCAGACCCATGCCGTAAAGCTGACCTGCCTTCTCTTCGAAGCGCCGGATCAGCAGCATGTCATGGTAATATTGCTTGAGTTCCTCGGCCGAGACATTCGCGCCCGCTTTGGCGCCGCTCGCCGAGCCTTTCCGTGCTGCCATTGGTCAGACCTCCCTTGGCCGGAATAGTTTAGCGTTAAACCATTCCTTACAGCAATGCCGGGCTGAAGGCAATGACCCTGCGGTATCGCAGGGCAGGAATGGCGCTCACGTTTCAACTAGGGCCGGTGAGGCGGTTTTCGAGCGATGTTTGTGCCGCGAAAATGGGCAGGCCTATAATCCTCTCAGCGGATCACGATCTCGTCCGAGCGCATCGCGCCCAGCACTTCGCGCGCCCGGCTGTCGAGAAGGTCCAGATCGAGGTAATCGTCGGAGAGGCGATGGGTCAGGTTGGCCATCCGGTCGACCTTGGCGCGCAGCGCATCGCGCTCGGCGCGCTTGGCGTCGATCTCCGCTTCGATCTGCACGCGGCTGAGAATGCCGTAACGCCCCTGCACGGCGGCAAAGGCGAAATAGGCGCCCAGCACCACCGCTACGGTCACGAAAATCAGAGGCCCGATCGTGGGGCGTCTCATCACCATTGTCCTGCCTCGCTTCTTCGCTGGTCGCGTGCCTGTCCCCCAGACCCGCGCCACGGCCTCTGACGGGCCCTGTGCCTCGAATCATGTCACATGTGATTCGTCATTGGAATCCCCCGGATGATCAATTCTGCAAAGATTTCGCATGCCGTTGCGCTCTGGGTTGCGCACCGGGTTGCGCATTCAGCGGTCTGCCTCGCACGCGTGGCCGCGCATGCGCGCGGACTTGCCCCGGCGCGCGCATCTGGCTAGGCAGGTTTCGCAGCAAGAAAGGCGCGTATGTGAGTATCTCCGGGTTCATCAAGGCGATCGGGTCGAAGAAGATGCGACTCTTCGGCATCACCGCGCCGCCCGCAGCCGAAGGGCGCGAGGGGCTGGCCCTCGTCGCCATCGTGAAGAACGTGAGCGACTACATCCTCGAATGGCTGGAATTCCACACGGTTGCCGGGGCGCGCCGCGTCTTTCTCTATGACAATGGTTGCACTGACGACACGCTGGCCAAGATCGCCGCGTCGCCCTTCGCGGCGTCCGTCACCGTGACCCCCTGGCGTATGGCCGGCTACGACCCGGCCACGGAGCGCCGCATCTCGCAGCAGGTCGGAGCCTATGCTCATGCGGTCACCACCTTCGGCGCGGATTTCGAGCGCATGGCCTTTATCGATGTCGATGAATTCCTCGTCCCCGATCCCGGGCTGAGCCTGATGGAGGCGATCACGCAGCATGGCGATCACTCGAACATCTCGCTGCCCTGGCACATGTTCGGCCATGCGGGCCACGAGACGCGCCCCGACGGCTGGGTGACGCGCGCCTTCACCGACCGCGCGCCCGTTCCCTACGCCCGCGACAGCGATCTTCTGCGCTTCAAATGCATCGTCGATCCGACCCGCGTTTCCGCCGTGGGCGTGCATAGTTTCGAGACCGTGGATATGGGCGACCGCACCGCCAACGCGGCGGGGCAGGTGGTGTCAAACCGCGCGCGCAAGCAGGAGAGTTTCTTCACCTCCAGCCCGCTGCAGCTGAACCACTACTATCTGCTGTCGAAAGCCGAGCTGGAGACCAAGCTCGCCCGCGGCCCGATCAATTTCGGTGGTGCCGAGGGCTACCGCAAACGCGTGCTTGCTAAAGTCGCCGAGATCGAACGCGCGCCGGTCGAGGATCGCAAGGCGGTGGCGTATTATGACGCGCTCTCAGCCCAGCGGGGCGGCGCGGGTAATAATCTCGGTTAACTGCCGCGCGAGGGCGGCCGGTTCGACCGTCGCGCGCATCGCCTCCATCCGGTCCAGCGCATCACGCCAGAGCGGCCCGCCATAGCTGTCCTGTGCCAGCCGGAACGTCTCGGTGATGCTCTCGGGCGTCGGGTCGGTCAGAAACGGATAATCCGCACCGAGCATTTCCACCGCATCGTCGACATCGCGATTGACGAGGATATTCGCCTTGCAGGCTGCGGCGGTGAAGCCCTTCGTAAACGGTTTGTAGCCGCGATTGACGCCATGCGCGGTCTGGCTCTCGGGGCGCACCCCGTAATGCAGCGCGAATCTCCCGATCCGAGGCAGGGCGCGTTCGAAATCCTCGACCACCGAGATATCGACCGTCTCAACCTCGGCGCGGATCGCCTCGGGGATCATCGCATTGTCCGGTCGCCCGATATAGCCGCAGGAGAACTCCGATCGCTCGGGCAGCGTCAGCGCTTGCAGGCGTGGGTCGAAATGGTGATGCAGCAGCTCGACCGGACAGGAAAGGCCCTTGTCTGCGCAAAGGTCTCGCAGCGCCTGTTGGCCGCGCAGCGAGGCCGCAATCAGCAGGTCGAACAATTCGGGCCGCACATGGCGCAGCTTCATGTCGACCACATCCTGCGCGACGGTGATCCCGCGTTTGCGCAGCGGGGCCAGATGCGCGCGCGTGAGATGCTTTGCCGCGGATTTCACGAAGATACACAGCGCGCCGCGCGGAATGCTGCGCGCCACGGCACGCATCGCAATCGGCGGCATCACGAGCGCATGGAACGGACGTACGGACAGAGTGATCCCCGGATCCAGATGGGGTCTCAGCAATTCGACCAGCTGCTCGGCCCGCATATAGGCCGACCCACGCTGCGCGAGCGGCCGCGCCATGCGACGAAACAGAACGACATGTCGTTGCACGGACCCTGCGCCTTTCCTGTCTGGGGTGTTCAGCTTTAGCGTGTCCCGGCGCGACGCCGCAAGGTCGCGTGTGATGCAAAAAACGGGCCGCCTCCCGACGCCCCGCTTCGGCTTGGTTCAAATATCCCGGGGGAGCTCCCGCAGGGAGTGGGGGCAGAGCCCCCTGATCGGTTAACCGATCTTACCCCGCCACCGAGGCTGCGTGGATCGAGGTGATCGCCTCTTCCAGCATCGCGTTGAACGCCGCGTCCGACTGCTGGGCCGAGAGGCCCTCGGTCAGCGCGCGCGAGAACGACGCGATCATGCCGGTGTTCTTGGCCAGCTTCTCATTCGCCTCGTCGCGCGAATAGCCGCCCGAGAGCGCCACGACCTTCAGCACCTTCGGGTGATCGACCAGCGGCTTGTAGCGGTTCGGCTCGGTCGGCAGCGAGAGCTTCAGCATCACCTGCTTGCCCTCGGGCACCGTGTCGAGATGGCTCAGGATCTCGGCCAGCAGCATCTGTTCTGCCTCAGCCTTGTCAGCAATCGAGATCGTCACTTCCGGCTCGAGGATCGGCACGAGCCCGTGGCTCAGCACCTGCATGCCCAGCTCGAACTGCTGATCGACGATCGCCTTGATGCCGCCGACATTGGCCGCCGAGATCACCGAACGCTCCTTGGTGCCGAAGATGCCCGCCTTGACCGCGCGCGACAGCAGATCGTCGAGGTTCGGGATCGGCTTCATAAGCTGCACGCCGTTCTCTTCGGCCTCCAGCCCCTTGTCGATTTTCAGGAAGGGCACCACGCCGCGCTTTTCCCAAAGGTAGGTGGCGGTGGGCGTGCCGTCGATTTCGCGATCCATCGTCTGTTCGAACAGGATCGCGCCGACCACTTTCTCGCCGGTGAAGGCGGGGGATTTGATGATCCGCGCGCGCATCTGGTGGATCAGGTCGAACATTTCCTCTTCGCCGTTATAGGCGTCTTCCTCGATCCCGTAGAGCCGCAGCGCCTTGGGGGTGGAGCCGCCCGATTGGTCGAGGGCTGCGATGAAGCCGTTGCCCTCGCGCATCTGCTCGGTCTGCTTGGCGTTGGACATGGAAATTCCTCCTGCGGGATATGGTGTTGCCAGAAGGGATAGTTTCCGCGCCGGGGCGATGCAACGCTGGTGACGCTAACATCGCGAAATGGCGTGAATTTTGGCGTGACCTCGCCGCTGCGCGCCGTCCTGCGCCGCGAAAAGACGCGCAAATGAAAAGGGCCGGGGCGCTCTCGCAGCCCCGGCCCGATCGGTCTCTGCGCCCTGTCACAGGGCGCCAAGCTCAGCTTTGCTGGTCGAGCGCCGCGACGCCCGGCAGGACCTTGCCTTCCATCCACTCGAGGAAGGCACCGCCCGCGGTCGAGATATAGGAGAAGTCCTTCGCCGCATCGGCCTTGTTGAGCGCCGCGACCGTATCGCCGCCACCTGCGACCGAGATCAGCTTCTCCTCGCGGGTCAACTCGGCCGCTTTCGCCGCCGCCGCATTGGTCGCCGCATCGAAGGGCGCGATCTCGAACGCGCCGAGCGGGCCGTTCCAGATCAGCGTGCGCGAGTTCTCGAAGACCTTCGTGATCTCCTCGACGGATTTCGGACCGGCATCGAGGATCATCGCATCCGCCGGGCAGGCGTCATTGGCCACGGTCTCGTTCTCGGCGCCCGCCTTGAACTCGCGCGCCACGACCACGTCGACGGGCAGGTGGATCTTGCAGCCCGCATCCTTGGCCTTCTCCATGATCTCTTTCGCCGTGTCGGCCATGTCGCGCTCGGCCAACGATTTGCCGACATCGATGCCCTGCGCCACGAGGAAAGTGTTGGCCATGCCGCCGCCGATGATCAGGTGATCGACCTTGGCCACCAGATTGCCCAGCAGGTCGAGCTTGGTCGAGACCTTCGCGCCGCCCACGACCGCCGTTACCGGACGTTCGGGATCGCCAAGGGCCGCCTCGAGCGCCTTCAGCTCGGCTTCCATCAGGCGACCGGCGGCTGCGGGCAGGATCTTCGCGATGCCTTCGGTCGAGGCGTGCGCACGGTGCGCGGCCGAGAAGGCGTCGTTGACATAGACCTCGCCAAGCGCGCCCATCTCGGCGGCCAGCATCGGATCGTTCTTCTCTTCGCCGGCGTGGAAACGGGTATTCTCCAGCAGCAGAACCTCGCCTTTCTGCAGCGCGCCCACGGCTTCCTTGGCGGGGCCGCCGACGCAGTCCTTGGCGAATTTCACCGGGAAGCCGAAGGCCTTCTCCAGCGCGGGCACCAGCGGCTCGAGGCTCATCTCGGGCACGACCTGACCCTTGGGGCGACCGAAATGCGCCAGCAGCACCGGCTTGCCGCCCTTCGACATGATGTCCTGCACGGTTGGCACGATCTTCTCGATCCGCGTGGCATCGGTCACTTTTCCGTTCTCCACGGGCACGTTGATATCCACGCGCACCAGAACGACCTTGCCGTCCAGATCGACCTCGTCGAGGGTTTTCCAAGCCATGAAATCACTCTCCCTATCTGCGCAGGGGACCATCATGAATGTGGCCCGCTCCCGCGGCTTGCGTTCTTCATGCCTGCGGCGATGGGTCGCGTCAACACGGCTGACCGAACTGCGGCGCTTTGTCCTTGCCGCGCAAGGGCCTCGCTCCTATGGTCGGCCCAAATTTTCAACGGAGGACCCAATGGCCGATATCAAGGATCCCGAGAACACGATCATCATCGAGCTCAAGGACGGGCCGGTCGTGATCGAGCTTCTCAGCGACGTCGCCCCGAAACATGCCGAGCGCATGAAGCAACTCGCCCGCGACGGCGCCTATGACAACGTGGCCTTCCACCGCGTGATCGAGGGCTTCATGGCCCAGACCGGCGATGTCGCGAACGCGAATATGGAAAAGGACTACAATCCGGGCCGCGCGGGCACGGGCGGCTCGCAATATCCCGACCTTCCGGCGGAATTCTCGAAGCTGCCGCATGATCGCGGGACGCTCGGGGCTGCGCGCTCGCAGAACCCGAATTCGGCCAACTCGCAGTTCTTCATCAACTTCAAGGACAACCATTTCCTCAACGGTCAATACACGGTCTATGGCCGCGTGATCGAAGGGATGGACAATGTCGACAAGATTGCGCGCGGCGAGCCGCCGGCGAACCCCGACCGGATGATCTCGGTGAAGGTGGCCGCCGATGCGTAATATTCTGCGCCGTACCGTTCTCGCCGCCGCCGCAAGCCTCGTCGTCGCAGCCCCCGCTGCCTTCGCACAAGACAGCTCGGGCGTGGCCGACACCGGCGGGCCGAAGCTCGTCCTGCAGATCGGCGGTCAGACCGAGGGCAAGGTCGTGATCGACCTGCTCACCGACAAGGCCCCGAAATCCGCCGAACGCCTGATGACGCTCGCCAAGGAAGGCAAATACGACGATGTCGTCTTCCACCGCGTGATCGACGGCTTCATGGCCCAGACGGGCGATGTGCAATTCGGCAAGAAGGGCGGAGATACGTCGATGGCCGGTATGGGCGGCTCCGATCTGCCCGACCTTCCGGCGGAATTCTCGAACATCTCCTTCCAGCGCGGCATCGTGGGCATGGCCCGCTCGGCCGATCCGAACTCGGCCAATTCGCAGTTCTTCATCATGTTCGCCCCCGCGCCCCATCTCGACGGGCAATATACCGTCGTGGGCCATGTCGTGAGCGGCATGGATGTCGTCGACAAGATCAAGAAGGGCGACGCCGCGCGCAACGGCGTGGTCGACGACCCCGATTACATCGTCAAGGCGACGGTGGAAGACAAGTAAACCGGGCAAGGGGGCTTCGGCCCCCTTTCTCTTGCGCAGGCTGCCTCTTTCGGCTTGGCCCAAATATCCCGGGGGTGAATTGGCGCAGCCAAGAGGGGGCAGCGCCCCCTGCGCGTTACAGCCGCGCGATCCGCTCGGTCAGGAGCTTGTAGAACCCGTCCGCATCCAGATCGCCCATGAACATCGCATTCGGCGCCCGGTCGGTCACGCGCCACCAGTCGGCGACGGTCATGCCCATCGTCAGCTCCGACGTCGTCTCGATCTCGACATTGATATGCCGCCCCGTGAACAGGTCGGGCTTGAGCAGATAGGCGATCACGCAGGGGTCGTGCAGCGGCGCGCCTTCGGAGCCGTATTTCGCCATGTCGAAGCGCTCGAAGAAATCGGTCCAGCTGGCGACCGCATGGCCGACGCGCGTGCCGAGATTGCGGAACGCCTCGACGCGGGCGCGGGTGGTGAGCGCCTTATGCGTCACGTCGAGCGGCATCACCACCAGCGGCACGCCGGATTTGAACACGATCTCGGCGGCCTGCGGGTCGACATGGATGTTGAATTCGGCGGCGGGCGTGGTGTTGCCCACCTCGAAATAGGCGCCGCCCATCAGCACGATCTCTGCGATCTTCTCGGCGATGTCGGGGGCGCGTTGGAGCGCGGTCGCGATATTGGTGAGCGGGCCCAGCGGGCAGAGCGTGATGCTGCCGGCGGGATGGGCGCGCAGCGTCTCGATCAGGAAGTCGACCGCGTGCTGGTCCTGGAGCGGCATCTGAGGCTCTGGCAGTTCGATCCCGTCGAGCCCGGTCTTGCCATGGACATATTCCGCCGTGACCAGGTCGCGCGCGAGCGGTCGGTCGCAGCCCGCATAGACCGGCACATCCGTCCGCCCGGCCAGTTCGCAGACCACGCGCGCGTTCTTGGACGTCAGCGGCAGCGGCACGTTCCCGGCGACACAGGTGATGCCCAGAACTTCGAGGTCGGGGCTGGCCAGCGCCAGCAGGATCGCCACTGCGTCATCCTGTCCGGGATCGGTATCGATGATGATCTTGCGCGCCATTTTCGCCTCCTTCGCGGGTCCGGCGCGACCTTGGCGTGGTGTCGCGGCGATGTCCAGATATGGGGAGGGGTGACCCTCGGGCACACCAAATCGACATTACCTATGCGTGTGTTCGCCGCGAAGCTTTCCTGCGGGCGGCCACATTTGGCCACATTCGGTCTCTAGACCACTATCTGCAGGGAAGGACACCCAGACATGAACCAGCATCACATCTTCATCGCAGCGCCCGCTTCGGGTGGAATGAGTGGCCAGATGGCACGCACGCTTGGCTGTGGGCAGGACGCTTTGGCTCGCGCAGGCTATGGTCCGGCGGTGATCGGGGCTGCGGCTGGCGGACGTGTCCATCTCGATTCGCAATTGATCGGCGATGCGGCGGCGGGGCTCTATCACCTTTTCGCCCGGGCTCAGGAACGGGCCGAGCGGTTCCGCGAGGCGCTGAGCGGTTCGGTCGGGCGCGTGGTGCTCTACGCACCGAGCTATGAAGACTATTACCCGGCGCTCTGGCGTGATCTCGCCGCGCGCCGTCCGCTCAAGCCCTTCGCAGAGTTGACGCCGCGCCTGATGGCGCGTCCGCGCCGCTGGGTGAACGTGGTGCGCGATCTGAAAGCCGGTCTCAACCCGCGCGAAATCATCGTGTTGCCGCATGGCTCGAAGATCGGCGAGGCGATGGCCGCGCTGGTGCCGGGCGCATCGCTCGATCCCGCGCCCGATGCCGAGACCGCGCATGCCGATACGGTGATCGCGATGATGCAGCGCCTGCACCATTCGGGCGTCGTGATCGGGCCGAAACAGAAACGCCGTCTGGCGCGGTTCCATCACCAGCAGCCGCAAGGCACGCCGATCGCCGAGTTCGATCCGCTCGACCGGGCCTCGCTGCAGCGCCGCTACGAGCAGGATCTGGAGCAGATGGCCTCCATCGACGGCGTGCGCATCGGCCCCGACGAGGCGCTGCAAATCGCGGCCCAGTAACCGCTGCGGTTGCGCTCCAATTCCGGAGAATGAAAAAAGCGGCGCCCGTTGGACGCCGCTTTCTCGGTTTCGGGTCTAATCGCGATCAGCCGTCGAGATCGACCTCGTCGATCAGCTTCAGCGCGGTCGGGCGCAGTTCGGCCAGCTTCGCGAGATCGAGCGTGTCGGGCGTGAACTCGCCCCAGCTTTGCACCAGTTCGGACCGCGCAACGCCCGGCTTGATCGGGAATTCGTGGTTGGTCTGGGCGTAGATTTCCTGCGCTTCATCCGAGACGAGGAATTCCATCAGCTTGAGCGCGTCGTCGCGGTTCGGCGCGGATTTGGTCATCGCCATGCCCGAGACGTTCATATGGGTGCCGCCTTCCTCGAAAACCGGGAAGGTGATGCGCACGGAGTTGGCCCATTGCGCCTGCTCGGGATCGGCGAGCATCTGGCCCATGTAATAGGTGTTGCCCAGCGAGATGTCGCATTCGCCCGCCCAGATCGATTTCACCTGGCTGCGGTCGTTGCCTTCCGGCGTCTTGGCGAGGTTCGCCTTCAGCCCTTCGAGCCATTCCTTGGTCGCCTCTTCGCCGTGATGGGCGAGATAGGCCGAGGTCAGCGCGACGTTGTAATCCGAGGTGAAGGAGCGGGTGCAGATGCGGCCCTTCCATTTGTCGGAGGCGAGGTCTTCATAGGTCGTCACCTCGCCATCGGCCACGCGCTCTTTCGAGGCATAGACGATGCGGGCGCGCGAGGTCAGGCCGAACCAGTGGTTCTGCGGATCGCGGAATTCGGCGGGGATCGCGTCTTGCAGCGCCGGGTCCTCGACCGCCTGCGTCACGTCCGCATTCACCACTTCGCTCAGCCGCGCGATGTCGACGGTCAGCACCAGATCGGCGGGGGAGCGGTCGCCCTCGGCTTTCAGGCGCTCGACCATGCCTTTCTCGACATAGGCGATGTTCACCGCGATCCCGGTCTCTTCGGTGAAGGCGTCGAGCACGGGCTGGATCAGTTCGGGCTGACGGTGGGAGTAGATGTTCACATCCGCAAGCGTCGGCGTGGCGAGGGCCGTGCCCATCAGGGCGAGGGCGAGGGTCCGGGTCATTGAAGTCTCCATTCGCGTTTTCGTGAGCGAAGAGGTAGCGGTCGCTCACGAATGCGTCAATGCCTGAGTGAATTGATCGGAAATATTTTGCCGCTGCCTGCCTGCCCGCTTTTTGGGCGTTCGATTGACCAATGGGCAGGGGCAGGGCGCATTTTTTGAAATTGCGGCTTTTACCGGAGCGCCGCCTCCGTCATCGTGAAATCGCGAAGACTTATTGCGGGAGCGAGACTTATGGCGATCCATGCCAGTATCTATCACCTGACCCATTACACCTATGACCGCCCCGTGACGCTCGGCCCGCAGATCATTCGCCTGCGGCCTGCGCCGCATTCGCGCACCCGCGTGATCTCGCATTCGCTCAAGGTCTCGCCCGGCGGGCATTTCGTGAATCACCAGCAGGACCCCTATGGCAACTGGCTCGCGCGCTTTGTCTTCCCCGAGCCGGTGACCGAGCTGAAGATCGAGGTGGACCTGACGGCGGACATGACCGTCTACAACCCGTTCGACTTCTTCACCGAGGAATTCGCCGAGGAATGGCCCTTCGACTACCCCGAGGAGCTGCGCGACGACCTGTCGATCTACCGCACCCCCGAGCCGGAAGGCCCGCTGCTGGCGCAGTTCATCGGCGAGATCGACTACACGATCAAAGGGACGGTCAATTTCCTCGTCGCGCTGAATGCGCATATCTCGAAGGTGGTGGATTACACGATCCGCATGGACCCCGGCGTGCAGACGCCCGAGGAGACCTTGCAGAAACGCTCGGGCTCGTGCCGGGACAGCTCGTGGCTGCTGGTGCAGGTGCTGCGCCATCTCGGCTTCGCGGCGCGGTTCGTCTCGGGCTACCTGATCCAGCTGAAACCCGATCTGGAGGCGCTCGACGGGCCGTCTGGCACCGATCACGACTTCACCGATCTGCACGCGTGGTGCGAGGTGTTCATCCCCGGCGCGGGCTGGATCGGTCTGGACCCGACGTCCGGATTGCTGACCGGCGAGAGCCATATCCCGCTGGCGGCCACGCCGCATTTCCGCAATGCCGCGCCGATCTCGGGGGGCTTTTCCTCGGTCGGCAGCCCGGAGGTAAGTTTCGCCTTCGACATGACGGTGGACCGGGTGGCCGAACATCCGCGCATCACCAAGCCGTTTTCCGACGAGGCCTGGGACCGGCTCAATGCGCTGGGGCGCAAGGTGGATGAGAGCCTGAAGGCGGGCGATGTGCGCCTGACCATGGGGGGCGAGCCGACCTTCGTTTCCATCGACGATTTCGAGAGCGACGAGTGGAACACCGCCGCCGTCGGCCCGCAAAAGCGCGCGCTGGCCGATGAGCTGATCCGGCGGCTGCGGGATCGCTTCGCGCCGGGCGGTTTTCTGCATTACGGGCAAGGCAAATGGTATCCGGGTGAGAGCCTGCCGCGCTGGACCTTCTCGCTCTACTGGCGGCGCGACGGCAAGCCTATCTGGCGCGACGAGGATCTGATCGCCAAGGAGGGCGACAAGACCGGCGCGGGGCCGGAAGAGGCGGGCACCCTGATGCGCGGGATCGCGGAGCATCTGGGGATCGAGCCCGATCACGCCCAGCCCGCCTATGAAGACCCGGCCGAATGGATGCTGAAAGAGGGCAACCTGCCGGAGAATGTCACGCCCGATGACAGCAAGCTGAAGAACCCCGAGGATCGCGCGCGCTTCGCCCGCGTCTTCAATCGCGGGCTGGAGACGCCCACGGGTTACATCCTGCCGGTGCAGCGCTGGCAGGCCAAGGCGCAGCCCGGCCATCGCTGGCGCTCGGAGAAGTGGAAGACCCGGCGCGGCAAGCTGTTCCTGATCCCCGGCGACAGCCCCGCGGGGTTCCGTCTGCCGTTGGGCGCGCTGCCCTATGTGCCGCCCGCGCAATATCCGTATCACTACGTCACCGACACCTCGCTGCCCAAAGGCGATTTGCCCGACTTCCATGCAGAGATGGAGAAGGCCGCCGAGAAGGGGCTGGTCGACAAGCCCACGGAGGAACACAGCCAGCCCGTCTCCGAGGCGCAATCGGGCGAGCCGGGGCAGAGGATCGTCGAGCAGGATCTCGATACCATCGACGGCGTCGTGCGCACCGCGATCTCGGTCGAACCCCGCGACGGGCGGCTTTGCGTCTTCATGCCGCCGACCGAAGATCTGGAGGATTACCTCGAACTGATCGCCGCCGCCGAGGAAAGCGCCAAGGCGATGGGGCTGCCGATCCATATCGAAGGCTACGCTCCGCCGCATGATCCGCGCCTCAACGTGATCCGGGTCGCGCCCGATCCCGGGGTGATCGAGGTGAATATCCATCCCGCCCATAGCTGGGAGGATTGCGTCGCCACCACCGAGGCGATCTATGAAGAGGCCCGCCAGTCGCGGCTGGGGGCCGACAAGTTCATGATCGACGGGCGCCATACCGGAACGGGGGGCGGCAATCACGTGGTTGTCGGGGGAGAGACGCTGCTCGACAGCCCCTTCCTGCGGCGTCCCGATCTGCTGAAATCGCTGATCCTGATCTGGCAGCGGCATCCGTCGCTGTCCTACCTGTTCTCGGGCCTCTTCATCGGCCCGACAAGCCAAGCCCCCCGGATCGACGAGGCGCGGCACGATACGCTCTACGAGTTGGAAATCGCGCTGAGCCAGATCCATCCGCCCGAGGCTGGCAATGTGCCGCCGCCGTGGCTGGTGGACCGTCTGCTGCGCAACATGCTGACCGATGTAACCGGCAATACCCACCGCGCCGAGATCTGCATCGACAAGATGTATTCGCCCGATGGGCCCACGGGGCGCCTCGGCCTCGTCGAGTTCCGCGGCTTCGAGATGCCGCCGGACCCGCGCATGTCGCTTGCTCAGCAACTGCTGCTGCGCGCCATCATCGCGCGGTGCTGGAATGCGCCGGTAGAGGGGCGTCCGGTGCGTTGGGGGACGGTGCTGCATGACCGCTTCATGCTGCCGCATTACCTGTGGGAGGATTTCACCGATCTTCTCGCCGACCTGCGCCGTCACGGTTTCGATCTCGATCCGCAATGGTTCGAGGCGCAATCGGAGTTCCGCTTCCCCTTCTGCGGTCAGATCGAGGCGGAAGGCGTGCATCTCGAGATCCGTCAGGCGTTGGAGCCGTGGCATGTGTTGGGAGAGACCGGGGCCATTGGCGGTACGGTGCGCTATACCGACAGCTCGGTCGAGCGTTTGCAGGTGAAGATGACCTCGCTCCATCAGGACCGCTACAAGGTGATGTGCAACCGGCGTCCCGTGCCGCTCGCTCGGACGCAGGAAAGCGGTGTCTCGGTCGCCGGGGTACGCTTCAAGGCGTGGCAACCTGCCGAGGCGCTGCATCCGACGCTGCCGGTCAATGCGCCGCTGACCTTCGACATCTATGACGATTGGACGGGCAGGGCGATCGGGGGCTGTGTCTATCACGTGGCCCATCCGGGGGGACGCAACTACGATACCTTCCCGGTGAACGGCAACGAGGCGGAAGCCCGCCGATTGGCACGCTTCGAGGGGCATGGTCATACACCGGGGGCCTATCGCCCGGAACCGGAGACCCCCCATCCGGAGTTCCCCCTGACGCTTGACCTGCGACGTCCTGTCGGGCTGAGTTGATCCGAGCCTAACGGAGACCCGATGCAAAGCCCCAATACGTCCGACGCTGAGAGCCCGCTTGAACAGCACCCGCTTCTGGCGGGCTATGCGCCTGTGCCGGGCGTGGCCGACGAGCTGTTCGAACGCTCCGGTGCGATGCGGCGCGTCTGGCGGCCCTTCGTGGAGAAGTTCCTGCAGCTCGAGCCGGGAGAGATTCCACAGCGATTCGAACGTGCCAATCAATACCTGCGCGATGCGGGCGTCTATTACCGGCAATATTCCAATGATGTGCTGGCCGAGCGCGAATGGCCGCTGAGCCATATCCCCGTCGTGCTGCATGAAAGCGAGTGGTCGGGCATCTGCGAGGGGCTGGCACAGCGCGCCGATCTGCTGGAGGCGGTGATGGCCGATCTCTACGGGCCGGGAAATCTCGTCTCGAACGGGCATCTGCCGCCCGAACTGATCGCAGGCAACGCGCATTGGATGCGCCCCATGGTGGGGGTGGAGCCCAAGGGGGGGAATTACCTGCATTTCCTCGCCTTCGAGATCGGGCGCTCGCCGGACGGGTCGTGGTTCGTGCTCGGGGATCGGACGCAGGCGCCCTCGGGGGCGGGCTTCGCGCTGGAGAACCGTATGGCCACGGGGCGCATCTTCCCCGAAAGCTTCCCGCGCGACCATATCCATAAGCTCGCCACATTCTTTGGTGACTTCCGCGCCGCGCTAGAGACGCTGGCGGGGCGGGGCGAAGGCGATATGCGCCGCGCCGCGATCCTGACGCCGGGCCCGGCCAATGACAGCTATTACGAGCATACCTATATCGCGCGCTACCTTGGCCTGTCGCTTCTCGAAGGCGAGGATCTCCTGGTGCAGAATGGCGAGGCGATGGTGCGCACGATCGAGGGGCCGCAACCCTTGGGCGCGCTCTGGCGGCGGATGGATGCGGGCTTCGTCGATCCGCTCGAGATGGACCCTGACACCCAGATCGGCACGCCCGGCCTGATGGAGGCGGTGCGCGAAGGCAATCTCGCGATGGTCAATGCGCTGGGCGCGGGCGTACTGGAGACCCGTGCGCTGATGGCCTTCCTGCCGAAGATTTCGCGGGTGCTGACGGGACAGCCGCTCGCCATGCCCAATATCGCGACATGGTGGTGCGGCGGCGCGTCCGAGCGCGCCCATGTCCGCGCCAATGCCGAGACCATGATGATTGGCCCTGCGATGGCGGTGAACCTGCCCTTCGATCTGGATGCCGCGACCGCGCTGGGCGGGCAGTTCCGCTCCGGCGCGGAGGCGCCGATTGCGGATTGGCTGGAGGCCGAAGGGCGGCATCTGGTGGGCCAGGAGGCGGTGACGCTGTCCACGACGCCCGCATGGCATGACGACGGGCAGGGCGGCGGCTCGGTCCGGCCCTGTCCGATGACGGTGCGGGTCTTCGCCGCGCGCACGCCGCAGGGCTGGCAGTTCATGAAGGGCGGCTATGCCCGGATCGGGCCGGAAGGCGATGCGACTGCGCTGTCGATGCAGCAGGGCGGCGCCGTGGCCGACGTCTGGATCGTCTCGGACAAGCCGGTGCCCTCGGCGAGCATGGCGCCGCGCCAGACCGGCACTTTCCGCCGCAAGATCCCCGGCACGCTTCCTGCGCGTGCCGCCGACAACCTCTATTGGCTCGGCCGCTATATCGAGCGCTGCGAAGACTCGATCCGGGTGATCCGTGCCTATCACCTACGCCTCGCCGCGACAGGCAGCCCGGAAGACGAGCGGTTGGCCCGTCTGGCGCAGTTCCTCGGCGCGCACGGGTTCGATATCTCGCAACCCGTGCCGGATGCACTTTTGCAGCGGCTCGATGCGGCGCAGGCCTGCGCGTCGAAAGTGCGCGACCGGTTCTCGACCGATGGCTGGCTGGCGCTGAAGGACCTGTCGAAAACCGCCCGCGGGATGGTGAGCACCGCGCGCCCCGGCGACGATACGGCGCGCGCGATGGGGGTGCTCCTGCGCAAGATCACCGGCTTCTCCGGTCTCGTGCACGAGAACATGTATCGCTTCGAGGGCTGGCGCTTCCTGTCGATCGGGCGGGCGCTGGAACGCGCCGACGGGATTGCCGCGCTGCTCATCCGTTTCACCGCGGAGGATGCGCCGGAAGGCGCGCTCGATCTGGCGGTGGAGGTGGCCGACAGCGTCATCACCCACCAGCGCCGCTACCGCGTGCGCACCAATCTGGAGACGGTGCTGGACCTGCTGGTGCTCGACGCCGCCAACCCGCGCGCAATTCTGTTTCATCTCAATCGGTTGAAGGGGCTTCTTGATGAGCTTCCCGAGGCCGAGGTGGCCGGGCGTCCGGGCGATCTGCTGCGCGCGCTGATGCCGTTGCGCACCCAGCTCTCGGTGATCGAACCCGAGGAGGTCACGCCCCAGATGTTGCAGCAGATCCGGTCGGACCTGTTCCGGCTCTCCGATCTCGTGTCGCAGAAATATCTGAGGTAAGCGAATGCGTTACGAGGTGAAGTTAAAGCTGAGCTACCGGTATAACGCTCCCTCCGATCATGCGCGGACGCTGCTGCGGGTGCTGCCGTCGGACATTGCGGGGATGCAGACGGTCACGTCGCGCCTGCTCAGCTTCGATCCGCCACCCGATGAGCGCCACGACTCGCGCGATTTCTTCGGGAATACGATGACCTCGGCGGTCTGGCACGCGCCGATCGCGGAGATCGGCGTGACCCTTAACGCCAAGATTGACCGTGGGCTCGCGGAGCCGGGGCTGGACCTGTCCTCGCCGCGCGAGGAGTTGGCGCAGGAAATCGCCCAATTCCGCAGCCTCGCGCCGAATGCGCCGCATCATTTTCTCGCGGCCTCACGCCGTGCAGCGCCGACGAAGGAGATGACGGAGTTCGCTCAGGCGCAGTTGCAGCCAGGCCAGACCGCGCGCGGCGCGATCGAGGCGGTGGGCCGCGCGTTGCATCGTGAGATGCGCTTCGATGCGGGCGCGACCGATGTGAACACGCCCGCAGCCGAGGCTTTTGCGAACCGCCACGGGGTCTGTCAGGATTTCAGCCATATCATGATTTCCTGCCTGCGCGGGGTAGGGATCCCGGCGGGCTATGTCTCGGGCTTCCTGCGCACCTATCCGCCGCCCGGCCAACCGCGTCTGGAAGGCGCGGACGCAATGCATGCCTGGGTGCGCGCCTGGGCGGGCGCCGAGACCGGCTGGGTCGAGTTCGACCCGACCAACAATCAATATGCGGGCGAGGATTACATCACCGTCGGCTACGGGCGCGACTATGACGACGTGCCGCCTTTGCGCGGGGCGATGCGCGGCGCGGGCGGTCAGCAAAGCGCGCAGGCGGTGGATGTGATCCCGCTCGATTGAGCCTGCGCAACCCCGGCGCGCGACTGTGCGGCGCGCCGAAGGATTCGCACGAAAGCTTCACTGGCTCGTGACCCGCGACGTCGCGGCATTCATTGACCACGTGATCAAAGCACGATTTACTCCTCACCAGTTTGTGTTTGAACCGTCCCACGATGTCGCGCCCGCGCGACCGGAGGGGGCGGCAGCACTCACGAAAAGACCAACCAACAGGAAGGACAGACCATGACCATTCGCTCGATGCTTTTGGCGGGGGCTGCCGCGGTGATGATGACCGCAGGCGGGGCCGGCGCCAAGACGCTCGTCTATTGCTCGGAAGCGTCGCCGGAAGGCTTCGACCCCGCGCCCTATACCGCGGGCACGACGTTCGATGCCTCCTCGAAGCCGGTCTACGACCAGCTCGTCGAATTCAAGCCGGGCACGACCGAGATCGAACCGGGCCTCGCAGAAAGCTGGGACGTGTCCGATGACGGGCTGACCTATACGTTCAACCTGCGCAAGGGCGTGAAATTCCACTCGGTCGAGGGCTTCACCCCGAGCCGTGATTTCAACGCCGATGACGTGATTTTCTCGTTCGACCGTCAGGGCAACAAGGACAACCCCTATTACGCTTACGCGCCGGGCGTTTCCTATGAATACTATGCCGGCATGGACATGCCGACGATCATCAAATCGATCGAGAAAGTCGACGATTACACGGTGAAGTTCACCCTGTCCGAGCCGAACGCGCCGTTC
Organism: Thioclava sediminum; assembly: GCF_002020355.1. Taxonomy (GTDB): domain Bacteria; phylum Pseudomonadota; class Alphaproteobacteria; order Rhodobacterales; family Rhodobacteraceae; genus Thioclava; species Thioclava sediminum. Next base: position 470,196 of record NZ_MPZV01000003.1, on the reverse strand, counting down.
CTTGCTGACCTCGCGATGGACTTCGCGTCGATCATGTCGAAGGAATATGCCGACAAGCTCGCCGGCGAAGACCGCAAGGCCGACATCAACAACGTGCCGGTCGGCACCGGTCCGTTCTCCTTCGTGGCTTACCAGAAGGACGCCGTGATCCGCTACAAAGCGAACCCGGACTACTTCAAGGGCAAGACCCCGGTCGACGATCTGATCTTCGCGATCACCCCCGATCCGGCGGTGCGAATGCAGAAGCTGCAGGCGGGCGAATGCCAGATCATGCCGTACCCGTCGCCGGCCGACATTCAGGCGCTCAGGGACGACTCGAACATCAAGGTCGACGAGCAGCCCGGTCTGAACGTGGCTTACCTCGCCTACAACACCACGCAGGCTCCGTTCGACAAGCCGGAAGTCCGCAAGGCGCTGAACATGGCGATCAACAAGGACGCGATCATCGACGCGGTCTTCCAGGGCGCTGGCCAGGTTGCCAAGAACCCGATCCCGCCGACCATGTGGTCCTATAACAAGGACATCAAGGACGACGCCTACGATCCTGAGCAGGCTAAGAAAATGCTCGACGAGGCTGGCGTGAAAGATCTCGAGATGAACATCTGGGCGATGCCCGTGCAGCGGCCCTACATGCCGAACGCACGCCGCACCGCGGAGCTGATGCAATCGGATCTCGCCAAGGTCGGCGTCACCGCGAACATCGTCTCCTACGAATGGGGCGAGTATCTGAAGAAGTCGAAAGATCCGACCCGTGACGGTGCGGTGATCCTCGGCTGGACCGGCGACAATGGCGACCCGGACAACTTCCTCGCGGTTCTGCTGGGCTGCTCGGCGGCTGAAAGCGGTGCGAACCGTGCCTTCTGGTGCGATCAGAAATTCGACGATCTGATCACCAAGGCGCGTCAATCGAGCGATCAGGCCGAGCGTACCAAGCTCTATGAGCAGGCTCAGGAAGTCTTCAAAGAGCAGGCGCCGTGGGACACCATCGCCCACTCGACCGTGTTCATGCCGATGTCGACCAAAGTCAGCGGCTACGTGATGAGCCCGCTGGGCGGTCACGACTTCTACGGGGTGGACATCTCGGAGTGATCCTGAGAATACCCGCGTGATTGGGGCGTCCGGGAGACCGGGCGCCTCGCAATACTTTTAGGGGCCAAACATCGGAGACCGATGACCGCTGGCGCAACTGGGTGCGGCGGGCAGGGGCTCCCCACAGGTTCCGAAGAGAACCGCAAACAGGACCGGTGACATGTTACGTTTCATAATCGGCAAGATCCTCTGGCTGATCCCCACGCTGATCGGCATCACGATCGTGGCCTTCGGGTTCGTTCGGGTGCTGCCCGGGGACCCGGTGCTGCTGATGGCAGGCGAGCGCGGGCTGAGCCCCGAACGCCATGCCGAGCTGGCGCATCAGCTCGGCTTCGACCGCCCGCTCTGGCAGCAATATCTCGATTTCATCTGGCAACTCGCCCATGGCAATCTCGGCGACAGCCTCGTGACCCACAAGCCGGTGCTGGGTGAGTTCTTCGCGCTCTTCCCGGCCACGCTGGAGCTGGGCGTCTGCGCGATGTTCCTCGCCGTCGTGATCGGCGTGCCGATCGGCGTGCTGGCCGCGATCAAGCGCGGCTCGTGGTTCGATCAGGCGACGATGGGCACCGCGCTCGTGGGCTATTCGATGCCGATCTTCTGGTGGGGCCTGCTGCTGATCATCCTGTTCTCGGGGATCCTGCAATGGACGCCGGTCTCGGGGCGCATCTCGCTGATGTATTACTTCCCCAACGGGACGGGCTTCATGATCTGGGACGCGCTGATGTCGGGGCAATCCGGCGCGCTGGCCTCGGCGCTGAGCCACCTGATCCTGCCGGCAGTCGTGCTGGCGACGATCCCGCTCGCGGTGATCGCGCGCCAGACCCGTTCGGCGATGCTCGAAGTGCTGGGCGAGGATTACGTGCGCACCGCGCGCGCCAAGGGGATGCCGCCGCGCCGCGTCGTGGGCGTCCACGCGCTGCGCAATGCGATGATCCCGGTGATCACCACGATCGGCCTGCAGGTCGGTATGCTGATGGCGGGCGCGATCCTGACCGAGACGATCTTCTCCTGGCCGGGCATCGGCAAATGGATGGTCGATTCGATCTCGCGGCGTGACTACCCCTCCGTGCAGGGCGGGCTGTTGATGATCGCGCTGATCGTGATGTTCGTGAACCTGATCGTGGACCTGCTCTACGGTCTGATTAACCCGCGTATCCGGCATAGGTGAGTGACATGTCCGAAGTGACCGAAACCGATATTCCGGCCGGCACGCGCCGCGCGCAATTCGCCGAGTTCTGGTTCTATTTCAAAGAAAACCGTGGGGCCGTGATCGGTCTGGTGGTGTTCGCCCTGATCGCGCTGGCCGCGATTGCTGCACCGCTGATCTCGCCCTTCGATCCCGACACGCAGTTCCGCGACGCGCTTCTGGCGACGCCGCTGACGCATGATGCCAACGGCACCTTCCTGATGGGCACCGATGCGGTCGGGCGCGATATCCTCTCGCGTCTGCTGTTCGGCGCGCGCTTCTCGCTGTTCATCGGCGTGATGGTCGTGCTGCTCGCGCTCTCCGTGGGGGTGATCCTCGGCCTGCTCGCCGGTTGGTTCGGCGGCTGGGTCGATACCGTGATCATGCGGGTGATGGATATCATCCTCGCCTTCCCGTCGCTGCTCTTGGCACTCGTCTTCGTGGCGGTGCTCGGCCCGGGGCTGATCAACGCGATGATCGCCATCGCCATCGTCTATCAGCCGCATTTCGCGCGCCTGACCCGCGCGGCCGTGCTGTCGGAGAAAAACCGCGATTACGTCATGGCCGCACAGGTCGCGGGCGCGGGCCATATGCGCCTCATGTTCCGCACGGTGCTGCCGAACTGCCTCGCGCCGCTGATCGTGCAGGGCACGCTGAGCTTCTCGAACGCGATCCTCGACGTGGCGGCCCTTGGCTTCCTCGGCATGGGTGCGCAGCCGCCGACCCCGGAATGGGGCACGATGCTGTCGGAAGCGCGCGAGTTCATCCTGCGCGCGTGGTGGGTCGTGACCTTCCCGGGTCTCGCGATCCTCGTGACCGTGCTGGCGATCAACCTGATGGGCGACGGCCTTCGCGACGCGCTCGATCCGAAACTGAAGCGGAGCTAAGCCAATGTCCTTGCTGAAAATCCGCAATCTCACCGTCGAATTCGACACCGCCCAGGGTGCGTTCCGCGCCGTGGACGGGATCGATGTCGAAGTCTCGGGCCGCGAAGTGCTCGCCATCGTGGGCGAATCCGGCTCGGGCAAATCGGTCTCGATGCTCGCGGTGATGGGGCTTTTGCCGCCCACCGCGACGATCACCGCCGACGAGATCACCTATGACGGGCGCGACATGCTGAAAATGTCGGGCCGCGAACGTCGCCAGATCATCGGGAAAGAAATCTCGATGATCTTTCAGGAGCCGATCTCCTCGCTCAACCCCTCCTTCACCTGCGGTTATCAGGTCGAGGAAGTGCTGACGCGTCACCTCGGACTGAAGGGCAAGCATGCCCGCAAACGCGCGCTGGAGCTGTTCGAACAGGTGGGCATCCCCGATCCCGAACGGCGGCTGAACAGCTATCCGCACCAGCTTTCGGGCGGGCAGTGCCAGCGCGTGATGATCGCTATGGCCATCGCCTGCAAGCCGCGCCTGCTGATCGCCGACGAGCCGACCACCGCGCTCGATGTGACGATCCAGAAGCAGATCCTCGATCTGCTGATGAGCCTGCAGGAAGAATACGGCATGGGGCTGATCATGATTACCCATGACATGGGCGTCGTGGCCGAGACCGCCGACCGCGTCTCGGTCCAGTTCAAGGGCCGCAAACTGGAGGAGGCCGATGTGCTCTCACTCTTCGAGAACCCGCAGCATCCCTACACCCGCGCGCTTCTGGCCGCGCTGCCGGAGAACGCGACCGGGGACCGTCTGCTGACCGTCGCCGATGGCTGGGAGGGCGTGCAATGAGTGTGATCCTCGAAGGGCGCGACATCACGCGCGACTACATCGTCTCGGGCGGGTTCCTGCGCGGGGCGAAGACGATCCGGGCGCTGCACGGCATCTCCTTCTCGCTCGAGCAGGGCAAGACGCTGGCCATCGTCGGCGAATCCGGCTGTGGCAAGTCCACGCTGGCGCGCATCCTGACGCTGATCGACCCGGCCAATTCGGGCGATCTGTATATTCAGGGCGAGAAGATCGACATCAAGGAAACCAAGGTGACCTCCGCGCTGCGCGCCAAGGTTCAGATCGTTTTCCAGAACCCCTATTCGTCGCTCAACCCGCGCCAGAAGGTGGGCGAGGTTCTGACCGAGCCGCTGATCATCAACACCGACATCCCCGCCAAGGAGCGCCGCAAGCGCGCCGAGGAGATGCTGGAGAAGGTCGGGTTGGAGCGGCAGCACTACAACCGCTACCCGCACATGTTCTCGGGCGATCAGCGCCAGCGGATCGCGATTGCGCGCGCACTGATGCTGAACCCGCAGATCCTCGTGCTGGACGAGCCGGTCTCGGCGCTCGATCTGTCGGTGCAGGCGCAGGTGCTGAACCTGCTCAAAGACCTGCAGGACGAGTTCGACCTGTCCTATATCTTCGTGAGCCACGATCTCTCGGTCGTGCGCTATTTCGCGGATGAGGTGATGGTGATGAATGCGGGCGAGGTGGTGGAATACGCCTCGCGCGATCAGATCTTCGCCAATCCGCAGCACGAATATACCAAGACCCTGCTGGCGGCGACGCCGATCGCCGATGTCGAGAAGATCCGCGAGCGGGTCGAGCGCCGCAAGGCGTTCTTGGCTGCGGAGAGCTGAGGGCAGGGCGGCTTCTTAGGGGGGCGCTTGGAGTTAGGAAATGGGCCCGGGGCGATGCGCCTCGGGCCTTTTCGTTTTGTGCGGGGGTTGCAGCCCATACGTTGGCCCGGGCGACCAGCCCGGGCCGCGCCCGATCCTCCCCCGGGAGGGCGCGTTGGCGTTGTCATCGCGAGCATCACCGACATGCGGGCTTGAGAGATAAACCGCCAAGCCACAAGCGCATCAACGCGCCCACCCAAGGCTCGGGCGCGTCCCTCTTCGCCAAACACAAGCGCCCCCTGCGCCGCGACGCGCGGCGCGTTCGCCGCTGAAGCCTTCCACTGGAAGCCTTCCGAGACACGGCTCACCCCAAGGCTCGGGCGCGTCCCTTATCTCCCCGACCACGCCGGCGCGCGCTTCTCCAGGAAAGCCCGCGCGCCTTCGGCTGCGTCCTCGCTCGCCATCACGGCTTTCAAGGTCCGCGCATTCTCCTCCCAAAGCGGGTCGACCGCGCGGCGCTCGATCTCGCGCGACAGGCGCAGGGTCTCGCGCAGGGCCAAGGGCGCGTTCTTCGCGACCTCCTCGGCCAGCGCCAGCGCCGCGTCAAACGCTTGCCCGGCCTCGGCGCGCCGGGCGATCAGGCCCAGATCCCACGCTTCCGCCGTGTCGAACAGCCGCCCCGTCAGGAGCAATTCGCGCGCCCGGGCCGGGGGGATGAGGCTCGCCAACCGCAGCGCGCCGCCCGCGCCCGCCACCAGACCGCGCAGCACCTCTGGCAGGCCGAAGCGGCAGCCCTCTTCGGCGACGATCATGTCGCAGCCCAAGGCCAGTTCGAACCCGCCTGCGAGTGCGGCGCCGTGGCAGGCGGCGATGATCGGCTTGCTGCGGTGGGATTCCGTCAGGCCGCCGAAACCGCCTTCAGCAAATAGTAACTCCTCGACCTTACCTTCGGTGAAGGCGGCGAGGTCCATCCCTGCGCAGAACACTGCGCCTTCGCCGCGCAGGATGCCGATCTGCAGCGCGTCATCCGCTTCCAGACGGGCCACCGCCTCGGCCAGGGCGTGGCCGGCCTCGGCATTGATCGCGTTGCGCCGCTCGGGGCGGTTGAGGGTGATGATCGCGATATTGCCGCGGGTCTCGAACAGGACGGGGCTCATAGGGCGGGCTCCTTGGGTAGGCGGGCGCGTAGCGCGTTGCGGATGATCTTGCCGGTGGTGGTCACGGGCATGTCGTCGATCACGTAGATCGCGCGGGGATATTCGTATTTCGCAAGCCGCGCGCGGACATGGGCGGCAAGGTCTTCGCGCAGCGCCTCGGTGTCGGCATGGCCGGGGCAGAGCGTGACGAAAGCCGCGACGATCTCGCCGCGTAGCGGATCGGGCTGGCCCACGACGCCCGCCATCTGCACCGCCGGATGCGAGATCAGGCAATCCTCGATCTCGGCGGGGCCCACGCGGTAGCCGCCGGTCGAGATGATGTCGTCGTCGCGCCCCTTGAAGCGCAGCCGCCCACCGTCGCCGGTGATGCCCCTGTCGCCGGTCAGCAGCCAGCGCCCCTCGAGGCCGGTCACGAATTTCGCCTCGGTCGCCTCGGGTTGGTTGAAATAGCCAAGAAACATCACCGGATCGGGCGCGCGCACGGCAATCGCGCCTTCTTCGCCATCGGGCAGAACCTGACCTGTCTGGCTGTCGATGATCGCGACCTCATGGCCCGGCACCGGCCAGCCCATCGCGCCGGGTTCGGGCGCATCGAGGCTCGCGGCGGACGACACGACCATGTTGCATTCGGTCTGGCCGTAGAATTCGTTGATCGTGACGCCAAGCGCCTTGCGCCCCCAGTCGAGGAGTTGCGCGCCGAGCGGTTCACCCCCCGAGGTGACCGAGCGCATGTCGAGGCTCCACGTCAGGCTCTCGGGGTCGGCCTTCATCATCTTCAGCGCGGTCGGCGGCAGGAAGGCGTTGCGCACGCGCAGCCGCCGGATCAGATCGGCGGCCGCCTGCGCCGAGAACTTGCGGAAACGGCAGGCCACGACCGGCACGCCGTGATGCAGCGCGGGCAGCAGCACATCCAAGAGCCCGCCGATCCACGCCCAATCGGCGGGCGTCCAGATCCGGTCGCCCGCCTGCGGCAGGAAATCATGGCTCATCTCGACGCCGGGCAGGTGGCCCAACAGCACCCGGTGGGCATGGAGCGCACCCTTCGGATTGCCCGTCGTGCCTGAAGTGTAGATCAGCACGCCGGGGGTCTCGGCGCTGGTATCGACGGGGGTGAAGTCGGGCGAGGCCTCGGCGAGGGCCGCGTTAAAATCGGCCACGCCTTCCGCGCCGGTCCCGCCGTCGTCGGTGACGAAGACGGTCTGCAGATCGGGCAATTCGGAGCGGATCGCGGCAATCACCTCATAGCTCGCCGGGTCCGTCACCAGCACCCGCGCGCCGCTGTCGCGCAGCCGGTGCAGCAGGGCCTCGGGGCCGAATAGGGTGAACAGCGGCAGCGAGACGCAGCCCGCCTTGAAGGCCGCGATATGGGCGATGGCGGTCTCGCGGCGTTGCGGCAGCAAGATCGCCACCCGGTCGCCGGTCTCACGACCATCGCCGCCCACGCCCAGCCCGGCCAGCACATTGGCGAAGCGGTTCGACGCCGCGCGCAACGCGCCGAAACTGGTCTCGCGCACCGCGCCGTAGCCATCGTCGTCGACCTCGATCAGCGCGACGCGGTCAGGCTCGCGCGCGGCCCATTTGTCGCAGGTGTCGACGCCGATATTGTAGCGCTCGGGTATGTCCCATCGAAACGCAGCCCGCGTGGCCGCGTAATCCTTGCCGCGTGACAGCACCGGCTTTCCTCCCAATTTGCAAGCGGCGCGGGGGCCGCTCTCCTCCGCGCGCTACCAAAGCGCGCAGAGCCGGGAATGTCCATCTCTGCTCACGGGCTCGTGAGGGGCGCCTCGGGCGCAAGCCGCCCCGCCGCCAGCGCGCTCAAACCCACCATCACCGTCGCGGTGATCATCACGGCACCCAGCCCGCCCATCTGGTAGCTCAGGCCCGACAGCAGCGTGCCGATCAGCCGCCCGCCCGCATTGGCCATGTAGTAGAAGCCCACATCCATCGTCACCCGCTCGGCCTGCGTGAAGGCGAGGATGAGATAGGAGTGGAGCGACGAATTCACCGCGAAGATCGCGCCGAAGGCCAGCAGGCCCACGACCAGCACGGTGCTGAGCCACAGCGACGGCGTCGGGTCGATCAGCACGGCGGCGCTGAGGAGCGCAGGCACCGCGAGCAGCGCCAGCGCCCAGTGCCGCGCGGCCCCGATCAGCGCGCCCTCGGGGCGGGATTGGGCCTTCAGGATGCGCGGGGCGGCGGCCTGCACCGCGCCATAAAGGATGATCCAGAGCGCCATGAAGGTGCCTACGAGGAAGAAGGCCGCGCGGTCGCCTGCATGTGTGCCGTCCGACAGGACCGCGTAGAAATAGATCGGGATACCAACGACGAACCAGACGTCGCGCGCGCCGAACAGGAAGACCCGCGCCGCCGACAGCCAGTTCACATTGGCCGATTTCGAGAAGACTTCCGAGAATTTCGCGCCCTTGCGCCCGCGCGGCAGGCCCGGCGGCATCGCCACCACGATCGCGGCGAGGATCAGCGCCAGCACCACCGCCATCGCGACCACCGCGTAATCGAAGCCGAGCGCGGCCAGCAGCACCGCGCCGAGCAGGAAACCCACGCCCTTCACCGCATTCTTCGATCCGGTCAGCACCGCGACCCATTTGAAAAGCCCGCCCTTGCCGGTGGGCGCCAGCAGCTTCACCGCCGATTTCGACGACATTTTCGCAAGGTCTTTCGCGACCCCGCTGAGGCCTTGCACCACCATCACATAGGCGACGGAGGCCCCGATCGCCCAGGACGGGTTCAGTTGCGCCAGCGCGATCAGCGCCACGACCTGCAGCGACAGCCCCGCATAAAGCGTCGAGACCAGCCCGAACCGCGCCGCGATCCAGCCCGCCGAGAGGTTCGTGACCATCCCCGCCACTTCGTACAGGATGAACAGGTAAGCCAGCTGCACCGGCGAAAACCCGAGCGTGTGGAAATGCAGCAGCACCAGCATCCGCAGCGCGCCATCGGTGAGCATGAAGGACCAATAGGCCGCCGTCACCGCGATATAGGCGGAGAAGCCCTCGGGGCGGCTGGCGGGGTTGTCGGTCACAGGGACGCCCCCACCATCAGCGCGACATCGGCCAGTCGGTGGGCATAGCCCATCTCGTTGTCATACCACGCATAGACCTTCACCTGCGTGCCGTTCACCACCATCGTCGAGGGCGCGTCGATGATCGAGGAGCGGATGTCGTTGGTGTAATCCGAGGATACGAGAGGGCGCGTCTCGTAGCCGAGGATGCCTTTCAGCGGACCTTCCGAGGCGGATTTGAACAGCGCGTTGACCTCTTCGGCGGTCGTTTCGCGCTCCACCTCGAAGACGCAATCGGTGAGCGAGGCGTTCAGCAGCGGCACCCGCACGGCATGGCCGTTCAGCCGCCCCTTCAGTTCGGGATAGATCAGCGTGATCGCGGTGGCCGAGCCGGTCGTCGTCGGGATCAGCGAATTGAGCGCCGAGCGCGCGCGACGCAGGTCTTTCGCGGGGCGGTCCACGATGGTCTGAGTGTTGGTCACGTCATGGATCGTGGTGATCGCGCCGTGCTTGATCCGCAGGTTTTCGTGGATCACCTTAACCACCGGGGCGAGGCAGTTCGTGGTGCAGCTGGCGGCCGTCACGATGCTATGCGCAGTCGGATCGTAGGCGTCATTGTTCACGCCATAGACGATATTCGCGGTCGGGCCGTCCTTCACCGGGGCCGAGACCACGACTTTCTGCACGCCAGCGGCGAAATAGGGGGCGAGCGCGGCTTCGGATTTGAACACGCCGGTGCAGTCGATCACCACGTCGACCCCGTCGAGCGGCAGGTCTTCGATCTTGCGCGTGCCGATGAAGGGCAGGCGGGTGCCGTCGATGGTGACGCTCTCCGCGTCGCTCGCGAACTCCGCGTCCCAGCGGCCATGCACGCTATCGAATTCCAGCAGATGCGCCTGCATCGCCGCATCGCCCACCGCGTCGTTGATCCATGCGATCTTCGCGCCGCGTTCCAGCAGCGGCTTCAAGGCGAGTTTCCCGATGCGGCCGAGGCCATTGAGGGCGTAGGTGGTCATGGTCGTTCCTTCAGTTGCGGCCGATGTCATCGACGGCGGATTGCAGCGCGATGCGGTCGAGCGTTGTCAGCGGCAGGGCGGCGAAGGCCTCGATCCGGCGGTGAAGCGCGCCATAGGCCTGCTGGAAGGCCAGCGCGCGCTCGGCCTCGGTGCCGGTCGCCTTTACCGGGTCCGCCATCCCCCAGTGACCGCTGATCGGCTGGCCCGGCCAGGGCGGGCATTCCTCGTTGGCGGCGAGATCGCAGACGGTGAAGACGAAATCGAGCGGGGGCGCGTCCTCGCCCTGAAACTCCGAGATGGTCTTCGCCCGCAGCGGCGTCACGTCATGGCCCTTGTCGCGCAGCACCTGCACCGCGAAAGGGTTCAGTTCGGAAGAGGGCTTGGTTCCCGCGGAATAGGCGTTGAACCGGTCACCCGCGCGGTCTCGCAGGATCGTCTCGGCGAGGATGGAGCGCGCCGAATTACCGGTGCAGATGAACAGCACGTTGAATTTCCGGCCCGCCGCAGATCGGGTCATCGCAGAGTCTCCGCTGGGATCGGGCTGCGCGAGAGGGGAGCAGATATCGGGGCGGCCCTGACAGCAGTCGATCAGCAGCGCGTCGAAGAGGCTGCGCACGGTCTCCATCTCGATCCCGTAGCGCAGCGAGGTGCCCGCCCGCGTCTGACCGATCAGCCCGACCTCGCTCAGCGCTGCGAGATAGGCCGACAGCGTCGAGGGTTTCAGCTCCAGCGCCGCGCCGATCTCCCCGGCGGGCAGCCGGTCGGGATACCGGCGCATCAAGAGCCGGAAGATCGCTAGGCGTTGCGCATGGCCCAGCACGGTGAGCCGCTGAGGTGTCATCTGATCCATATTTCGAGGTTTTACGAAATAAGAGAGTCGGATCAAGTGAAGCTTTGATGACAGGGCGCCTTACACGCGTGAGTTGTGAACAATCCCATCAAAACGCCCGTGATATAAACGCAGCCGGAAACACTCACAAATTCGTGAAGAGCCAAGGAAATAGGGCTGAAACGAGACTTCCCCTGCGTCATGCAATTGCAGAATCCCCAGCAAAGCAAAGAGAACAAACGCATTTTCGCATCGCAACCGGGAGGGCAAACTGCACCGAAAACGGCAATTATGGTCGGTCTGCCATAATTTCTGCCGCATTTCGGACATGACTGGGCAAGAGAACTTTAAGCACGAACCGACCCAGCCGGTGCGTCGCCAAGAAGGGGGCGCGCGCCGTCCCTGTAACATTGGTGGTCGCGGTCGGCATGGGCGTGCCGGACCGTGTGTCACCCAAAAATCCGCATCGCCCCTGCGGAAAAGGAGAGCTCCCTCGTGTATGAAGCGAATTCCATCTTTGATTGGCATCGCCGTGGTTTCGAGGCGCTCAATTCTTACTGGGAGACGCTCGACCAGCTTGAACAGGCCGTAAAAGACGTCTCGGACGCCGATCTCGGATTCGTCGAAGACCAGCTCGACACCGTTCTCGAGATGATCGACGCGTTCGAGCCGACCGTCAGCGTCATCGGCCAGGTCAAAGCGGGAAAAAGCACCCTTCTCAATGCGTTGATCGGCAAGCCGGGAATGCTGCCCTCGGATGTGAACCCGTGGACCTCGGTCATCACGGCGCTGCATCTGAACGCGCGCCACCGCCCGATGGACACGCGCGCGCTGTTTCGCTTCTTCGATCGCCACGAATGGGATCGGCTTGTGGCGACCGGCGGGCGTCTGGGCGAGATGGCCAACCGCGCAGGCTTCGAGACCGAAGCCGAGAGCGTGCGCAAACAGGTCACCGCGATGCGCGACGCGACCGAGGCGCGCTTGGGCGAGCAATTCGAGGACCTTCTGGGCACCAGCCGCGCGTTCCCGACGCTCGATAAGGCGGTGCTCGATCAATATATCTGCTACGGCGATCCCGACGATCTGGCCGAGGGCGCCAGTGAGGGCACCTATGCCGATCTGACGAAATCCGCCGATCTCTATCTCGATCTGCCGCATCTGCCGCGGGGCCTGTGCCTGCGCGACACGCCGGGTGTGAACGACACGTTCATGATGCGCGAGCAGATCACGCTGAACGCGATCGGCGACAGCCGCGCCTGTATCGTCGTGCTCTCGGCCCATCAGGCGCTGACGACGATGGATCTGGCACTTCTGCGTATCATCTGCGCGATTGACGCGCGGGAAGTGGTGATCTTCGTCAACCGCATCGACGAGCTGGAGGACCCGCGCGGGGCGCAGACCGCGATCCGCAACTCGATCCGCAAGACGTTGGGGCGCATGGGGTTGGGCGAGGAAATCGAGATCCTGTTCGGCTCGGGCTACTGGGCCAATTGCGCGATGGGCGATGTGAACGAGATGGCGCCCGCCAGCCGCGCCGCGCTGGAGAAGATGACCGGCACCACGCCCAGCAGCGAGACCGAGCTACGCCAGCGCGCGATGGAAGCCTCCGGGATCGGTGCGCTGATGCAGGCCGTCGTCACCCGCATCGTCGACGGGCCGGGGCAGGCCGTGCTGGGCGATGTGCAGGACGAACTGGAGCGCATCATCGAGCGCGCCGAGACCGTCGATAGCGTCGCGCGCGTGGCCGATCCGTCCACCATTCTCAGCGAGTCGAAATTGATGCTCCGCCTCGCCGAGATCGAGGAAGAGGCGGTCTCTGCCTTCAATAACGAGGCGGCGGGGCTGCGGGCCGAACTGCGCGAGCGGCTCGACCGGGCGCAGGAGCAATTCGTGGCTTCGGCGCTGGAGGCGCTGCAATCGCATATCGACACTTATGGCGAGATCGGCGCATGGACCCACGACCCGACCGCGCTGCGCATGGCGATGAAGACGGCTTTCGCGTCGAATTGCGCGCGGCTGCGGCGCAAGGGGGAATCGGCGCTCGATATGGTCAGCGACGGGATCGACAGCTTCCTCGCCGCCGAGTTCGGCGTGATCCGCGAGGCCGATGTCAGCCGCTTCCCCGAACAGCCGCAACATCGCGCGCCGACCGTGCTGGCGCGGATGATCACGCTGGATATGCAGGGCGCGTGGTGGCGGCGCTATTGGCGCTTCAACCGCAAGGGGGCGGCGCAGGCGCGCTATCGCGAGGTGATCATCGCGGAAACCACGCCTCTGATCGAGGATCTGATGACCGAGTATTTCGACCCCGCCATCGCGCGCAGCCGCGAGATCGTGGAGCGCTTCGCCTTCGATCAGGGTCAGTTCTGCAAGGCGGTGCGCGAGCGCTGCCTGTCGGGCGCGTCCGGTCACGATAAGGAAAGGCTCTCGGCATGAACTCGATGCGCAAACGCGAACGCCCCGACTTGCCGAACCTGTCGAAAGCGCAAGCCCCGCAGGCCGCACCGAAACCGCGCAAGCTGCGGGTTCTGGTCGCGGGCGAGTTTTCGGCCGGGAAGACCAGTCTCATCAACGGGTTGCTGGGCGAGAAAGTGCTGCCCTCGCATGTCACCGCGACCGCGCTGCCGCCGATCTGGCTGGTGCGCGGCGGGGACCGGGCGCAGCTTTGGATCGACAAGGAAGAGGTCGCGCGCCCGCTCGCCGATCTGGCGCAGCTCAATCTGGAGAAGGCGCGCTATTGCGTGATCGCCCATAACGCGCCGATCCTCGATCGGATCGACATCATCGACACGCCCGGTTCGTCGGACCCGAACATGCCGATGGAAAGCTGGCAGCGGATGCTGCGCTATGCCGATCTGGTGATCTGGTGCACCAACGCGACGCAGGCGTGGCGGCAAAGCGAGAAGGCGGTTTGGGACGAGATGCCCGAGGCGCTTCTGGCGCAGCCGATGCTGGTCGTGACCCATGGCGACCGTCTGCCCGACGAACGCACCCGCGCGCGACTGATGCGCCGGGTCGAGCGCGAGGCGGGGGAGGTCTTCCCGACGATCCGTCTGGCCGCGCTGACCGAGCCTTCGGACGTGGCGCAGATCGCGCGCGAGATCGAGCGGCTGGTCGGGCAGATCGACAAGCCTTCGGGAGCCGCGAATGAGACGGTCGCGAAATTCGTGGGCGAGCGCGACGTGATCGCCTTCCCGAAACCGCGCACGCCGGTCAAGCCGCGCCGTCTGCGCTCGGCGCGTCTGGTCAAGGCGGAAAGCGCGGAACTGCCGGAGGTGACGGATGCCGAGCCGTTGATCCTCGACTCGCCGCTGCCCGAATACCCGCCCCTGGAGCGCACCCCGGCGTCGGGTTCGGCTCGCGCGCTGTGGGAGGAACTCACGGCGGGCCACGCCTTCACGGATGCCGCGGATGTCCTCGACCATGTCGAGCATCTGCTTGATCGGCTGGATGCCGAAACCCCGACCGAATCCGAGCCAGCCTACGCGAGCAAGAGGACCAAGCCATGAAGATTGCCCCGCAACTGCGTAAGGAACTCGACTTTCTCAACGGCGCGCTCGACCGGATCGAGGCCTCCGTCGAACGAAGCGCCCGTCCGCGCATCCGCGATCTGCGCTTGCGGCTGCATGACTGGGCCGCGCGCGTGGCGGTGATCGGGCAGGTGAAGGCGGGCAAATCGACCTTCCTCAACGCCTTCCTGCATCAGCATGACTTCCTGCCCTCGGACGTGAATCCGTGGACCTCGGTCGTGACGAATATGCGCATCAACCTGCCCGAAGACCCGGTGACGGGTGCGCGGTTCGAGTTCTTCTCGGAGGCAGATTGGGACGAGATCATCAATGGCGGCACCCGCATCCGCAAGCTGACCGAAGAGCTGCTGCCGGGGTTCGACACCGACATCCTGCGCGAGCAGTCCGAGCAGATGCGCCGCCGCGCGCAAAGACGTCTCGGCAAGCATTACCAGATGCTGCTGGGTCAGCATCACGATTACGACTTCCTCGCCCCCGATCTGCTGCAACGCTATGTCTGCGCAGGGCCCGGGGCGGATGACGGGCTGGAGCGCGAGGCGCTTGGCCGCTATGCGGCGCTCACGAAAAGCGCCAATATCTACATGCGCTTGCCCGAATTCCAGGTGCCGACGATCATCACCGATACGCCCGGCGTGAACGACCCGTTCCTCGTGCGCGACGAGTTCACCTGTCGCTCGCTCGACCGCTCGGACGTGTTCATCATGGTGCTCTCGGCGCATCAGCCGCTGACCGATGTCGACCTCGCCCTGATCCGCATCCTCGCCAAGCAGGACGACAAGGATGTGCTGATCTTCCTCAACCGGATCGACGAGCTGGACGATTACGCGGTCGAAGTACCCCGCGTGATCGCCGATGTGTCGCGCCGTCTGCGCGCGGCGATCCCGGAAATCGACTTCAAGATCGTCGCGGGCAGCGCCTATCTCGCCGATCTGACCCAGCGCTCCGACGAGGAAGCCGCCTGGGCGCGCGCCGAGATGGATTCGATGGAGCTGGCGCAGTACCTGTATTCGCGCTTTGGCCGCGTGCCCGAAGACCCGATCGACCGGCTGCTGCTGGCCTCGGGCGTCGAAGAGGTCAAGCATGTGCTCTCTGCCGTGATCGACGGTGGGGTGGGGCGTCAGCAGCTCGCCCAGCTGCGCGGCGATCTGCGCGCGGAGCTGTCGGGGATGCAATTCGTCGCTCGCCGCGAACGCGACACGCTGCAGATGCAGATCGAGAGCATCCGCTCGGACGTGGCGGAGGCTGCGATCGAGGAAATGAGCAGCGAGATCGCGGCGACGGAAGCGCTGCGCGGCGCGCTCGAAAACCATGTCGAGAGCGCCGAGCATCAGATCGAGGCGGTGCTCAACCGCGGCTGGTCGGCGCTGGAGACCCGGCTCAACAAGAGCATCGAGGATTTCGTCCTGAGCCAGCGCGACCGGTTCGAGGATGTCCTGCGCACCAACCGGATCCGCGACGGCCGTCCGCCGCGCAGCTTCGAGACCGACACGACCGCGCTGCAGATCGCGCTCGAACGCGAGGTGACGAAAAGCTACGCCCGCTCGCGTGCGGCCATCGACGTGCTGCTCGACAATGCGATCCATGCCTGCCGCACCACGGTCGCGGACCGGTTCGACGATCCCAGCGAAGAGATCGACCTGTCGGATATGCCGCATGACACCTTCACCTCGACGCTGACACTGACCCGGCGCGCGCTGCGCATCAACTTCGCGCTGGAGCGGGGCTGGGCCTTCTGGCGCGGTCCGACCGTGAATATCGACAAGACCCTCGACGGGTTGCGGATCGTGGCGGCGGAAGAGCTGCGCCCGGCGGTGGAGAAGATCCTGCAAGCCTATGGCGAGGCGCTGGTGGAACGCGCCAGCGCAGGCGGCTCGCGGCTGCGGGTGATGGTGCGAATGATGGAGATGATCGTGCGCGAGCGGACCTTGCAGCTCAAGCAGGAGCGGGCCGAGTTGGAACGGCTGGCCCGTGATCCGCAGATGCAAAGCCGCCTGGCGTCCCGGATCCAGAGCAAGCTGGAAGTTCTCGAACGACGTCTGATCAATCTCGGGGCGATCGAGAGCGCCGTCAGCAGCACCATGATGCCGCGGCGCAAACCCGCGACGCGCGCAGCGTGAGGGCGAAAGGGCAATGATTTTCAAGCAAGAGCTCAACCGCGAGGACGCGCCGCCCGATCCCCATCGCGCGCCCCTTCGGGTGGCGATTTGCGGCGAGGTCAATTCCGGCAAGTCGACCGTACTCAACGCGATTTTGCGCGCGCGCAGCATCGGCGACAATCTGGGCCGGACCGAGCGTCCGACGGTCGTCGCGCGGTACCGCGCGACGCCGGGCGTGGTGATGCGCGACGCGACGGGGCGCGAGATCGACGCGGCGGAGGTCGAAGAAGGCTGGGCGGTGCCGTCCGAGATTTACGTCTATTCCGCGCAGCCGCATTTGCAGGGCTTCGAATTCGTCGAAGTGCCGCTGAGCCGCCCCGAAGACGTGAACGAAGAGCAGATCGGCCTGATCGCGACCTGCGACGTGATGATCTGGGTGACGATCGCCTCGCAGGCCTGGCGGCTGACCGAGAAGACGATGATCGAGCGGCTCGGGCCCGCGCGCCCGTCGGATTGCCTGCTTGCGATTTCGCGCGGTGACAAGCTGCGCAACGATACCGACCGGGCGAAGCTGAAAGCCCGGGTACAGCGCGAGTCGGCGGCCTATTTCTCGCGGGTCGCCTTCCTGTACGGGTCGCGCGATCTCCTGCGCGAGGCCGAGACCTCGGATGAAGCCTTCCAGCGCAGCGGTGGTGCGGCGCTGATCGCGGCGCTTGGGGCGATGACGGGGCGCGCGGTGGCCGGGCTCGATACGCTCGATCCCGAGACCGAGGCGGATCTGGCGATCGGCACCCATGACGCGCCCTCGCCGCTGCTCTCCGAACATGGGGGCGCAGTGCTGCCGTTCCGCTCGCGCAGCGTGGGTAAACGGGCTTCGCAACCGGCAAATTCCGGCGCGCCCGTCGCGCCGCCCGGGGCCGAACCCGAGTTTCGGCCTGACCCGCATCCCGTCGACCGCACACCCGAGGTTTCGCCGCGACGGGTCACGCGTTCGTCCAAGCCGGGCCGTGACGCCGAGCGCGAGCCCGCTCGCGAGTCGGGGCCGAATGTTACCGGGCCCGTCATGCCCGACACCGAAGCCGAGATGGAGACCAAGCAGGACAGCCCGCTGCTCTTGGCCACGACGCGGCTCAGGCTGGGCATCGAGCTGCCCGAAGGTTTGCAGCTTGCCGGGCGGATCGGCCCGAGCGACCGAATCCTGCGGCCCGTGAAAGGATCGTCGGACGAGATCGTGGCCTGTGCCAAGGCACTGGAGAACCTGATGGCCGGGTTCGCCGGGAACTACACCACCGTGTTCGGCGGCCAGCTCGACACGATCACGGAAGCCGGCGACGATGTGCGCATCATGTTCGCAAGCGCGCCCGAGACCGGCCTGACCTTCGCGCAGTTCACGGTCGATCTGATCGACGAGCCATCGGCGCATGCGCTGTTCGCACGTTTGGCGGGCACGTCGATCTGACGGGGGCAGCAGGTCGCCTCCGCGATCTTCCTTCGCCCGCGAAGTGACGCGAAAACAGGCGTCGTCATTCACGAGAACGCAAGGTCATCTGACTATCGGTTTGCGCCGTGGCAGAGTGCGGCTAATCTTTCTCTCACGCCTCGGCGCGCCGATAACTGCGGCCGCTCGGGGTCTATGAAAAAAGTATATTCCGCAGGGAGACCGAAATGTCCGATTTCAAGCGCCGTCTGGCTGCCCTCATGCTGGGCGCCGCCTCGACCGGGCTTCTGGCCGCCGGGCCTATTCAGGCCGAGACGGTGAAGCTCACGATCCTCGGGGTCGGCGATATTTACAATTTCGACGGCGATGGCGAGCGTGGCGGTTTCGCGCGGCTCAACGCGGTCGCCAAGAAGGAGCGCGCGGACAATCCCAACACGCTCTATGTCTTCGATGGCGACATGCTCTCGCCCTCGCTTCTTTCGGGGATCGACGAAGGCCAGAACACGATCGACCTGACCAATATCGTGCCCTTCGACATCGCGGTGCCGGGCAACCATGAATTCGATTTCGGGCCCGAGAATTTCGAGAAGAAGATGGAAGGCTCGAAATACCCTTGGGCCGCGATCAACATCACGCAAGCTGACGGCTCGCCCATTCAGGGGCTTGGCGGCGTGATGATGAAGGAGATCGCAGGGCTCAAGGTCGCGCTGGTGCCGGTGGCCCAAGACACCACGCCCGAGGTCGCCAATTCGGGCGATCTGAAATTCCAGCCCACCGTCGACACGGCAATCGCGGCCGCCAAGAAGGCCCGTGAGGACGGTGCGGATCTGGTGATCGGCGTCGTGCAGACCGACCAGTCGAACGACCGCAAGCTGATCGCGAGCCAGGATTTCGACGTCATCATGTCGGGCGACGACCACCTCAACGCGATGTTCTATGACGGGATCACCGCTTACGTGGAGACCTCGATCGACGCGCGCTATCTGCAGCCGCTCGATCTGACCGTCGACATCTCCGAGAAGGACGGCAAGCGCAAGATCAGCTGGACCCCGAATTTCCGCTGGATCGACACCGCGAATGTCACGCCGGACCCGGAATCGATGAAACTGGTCGATGGCTTCAAGCAGCAGCTCGACGACAATCTCGGCCAGCAGATCGGCACGTCGGAAACCGAGCTGGACTCGCGGCGCAACGTGGTGCGCTCGCAGGAGAGCACGATGGGCGATCTGATCGCCGATGCGCTGCGCGATGCGACCAAGGCGGACGTCACGCTGATCAATGGCGGCGGCATCCGGGGCGATACGACCTATGACGCGGGCCACAAGATCACCCGCAAGGACGTGCTGACCGAGCTGCCCTTTGGCAACAAGACGGTGGTGACCGAGATCCCCGGCTCGCAGCTTCTGAGCGCGCTGGAGAACGGCTTCAGCCAGGTCGAGAACGGCGCGGGTCGCTTCCCGCAGATCTCGGGCATGAGCGTGGTCTATGATCCGAGCGCGCCGGCCGGGTCGCGCGTGGTCTCGGTCGAGGTGGGCGGTCAGCCGCTGGACAAGGACAAGGTCTACAAGGTCGCGACCAACGATTACATGCTGGGCGGCGGCGATGGGTATGGCGCGCTTGGCGGCGGCAAGGTCATCGTGAACGCGGGCAACGGTAATCTGATGGCCAATGACGTGATGACCTATGTCGAGAACAAGGGTACGGTTGCGCCCAAGCTCGACGGGCGGATCAAGAAACAGGGCGAGTGAGTTCGGCCTGATCGGATCGAGAGGCGGCAGGGATATCTGCCGCCTTTTTCTATTGCGCCCAATGCGGTGAGGGACGCGCCCGAGCTTTGGACGGGCGCATTGATCGGCGGGTGGCTGGGTGCTTTATCTTGAAAGCCCGGATGACGCGTGTGCCCGCGCTGACATCGGCAATGCGCCCTCCCGTGGGGAGGGGTGAGCCGGGAGAAAGCGGCCTTCCAGTGGAAGGACGCCCCGGCGAACGCCTGAGCATCGCGAAGGCCGGACGGGCGCGGCCCGGGGCTGGTCGCCCCGTGCCAAGTTCAGTTGAGAGGTTAGCCCTCACTCCAAGGGCGGCGCGCTCGCCTCCACCACGGTCTCCATCGCGACATAGCTCGAGGACGAATGGACATGGGGCAGGGTGGACAGCTCCTCCGACATGATCCGCCGGTAATCGGCCATGTCGCGGGCGCGGATCTTCACCAGATAATCGAAACCGCCGGCGATCATGTAGCACTCTTCGACCTCGGGGATCGCACGCACTGCGGCGTTGAACGCTTTCAGTGCGGTCTCTCGCGTATCGCTCAATTTCAGCTCGATATAGGTGACATGGGTCAGCCCCAGCTTGATCGGCGAGATCATCGCGCGGTAGCCCTTGATGAGCCCGGTTTCCTCCATCTGGCGGATGCGCGCGGCCACCGGCGTCTTCGACAAGCCGACCCTGCGCGCTATCTCAGCCACGGGGAGGCGTGCATCGGCGATAAGCTCGTTTAGGATTCGCCTGTCGATCGCATCGATCTCTTCACTCATGGGCTGCGGAGTCTCCAAAAATAAGTCTTAGAGACCATCGCTTAGCAAATCTTTGAGCCAATCGCCTAGGGGAAATCGCATAATATCGGACAATCAGATTTAAGGGAGGATCGCATGGGCGACACGTTCGATCAGTTCACAACGCAGGCGAAATTCGCCGATGAAGCCGCACTTCTGGAGCGCCTGAAGGGCCAAGCCGAACTGAGCGAGAGTGATCGCACGCAGATCTCTGCCCGCGCGGCAAAGCTCGTGCGCCGCATCCGGACCGAAGCCAAACCGACGCTGATGGAGCATTTCCTCGCGGAATATGGCCTGTCCACGCAAGAAGGCGTGGCGCTGATGTGTCTGGCCGAAGCGATGCTGCGCGTGCCCGATGCCGAAACGATCGACGCGCTGATCGAAGACAAGATCGCACCGTCCGACTGGGGCAAGCACATGGGCACGGCCTCGTCCTCGATGGTCAACGCCTCGACCTGGGCGCTGATGCTGACGGGGCGCGTGCTCGAAGACGAAAAACCCGGCATGGCCGGCGTGTTGCGCGGGGCCGTGCGCCGTCTGGGCGAGCCGGTGATCCGCGCCGCCGTCAGCCGCGCGATGAAGGAAATGGGCCGCCAGTTCGTTCTCGGCGAGACGATCAAGGACGCGCTGAGCCGCGCCAAGAAGCTCGAAGATTGCGGCTATACCTACAGCTACGACATGCTGGGTGAGGCCGCTCGCACCGCGCGCGACGCCAAGCGCTACGCGAAGGATTACGCCGACGCGATCGCCGCTATCGCCAAGGTCTGCAAGGATCGCCCCGTGGCCGAAAACCCCGGCATCTCGGTGAAGCTCTCGGCGCTGCATCCGCGCTACGAGGTCGCCAAGGAAGAGCGCGCCATGGCCGAGATCGTGCCGGTGCTCAAGGATCTCGCGAAGGCCGCCAAGGCCGGGAACATGGGCCTCAATATCGACGCCGAGGAGCAGGACCGTCTGGTGATCTCGCTCAAGATCATCAAGGAAGTTCTGTCGGACCCCGAGCTGGCCGGCTGGGACGGGTTCGGCGTCGTCGTGCAGGCCTACGGCAAACGCGCGAGCCTCGTGATCGACTGGCTGGGCGCTTTGGCCGAGAAGCTCGACCGCAAGATCATGGTGCGTCTGGTGAAGGGCGCCTATTGGGACACCGAGATGAAGCTGGCGCAGGTCGAAGGCCTGCCGGACTTCCCGCTGTTCACCACGAAGGCTGCGACCGATGTCAGCTACCTTGCCAATGCGCGCAAGCTGTTCAGCTACACCGACCGCATCTATCCGCAATTCGCCACCCATAACGCCCATTCGGTCGCGGCGATCCTCGAGATGGCCGAGGGCCGCCCCTACGAGTTCCAACGCCTTCATGGCATGGGCGAGCGTCTGCACGAGATCGTCCATCGCGAGGAAGGCACCCGCTGCCGCATCTACGCCCCCGTCGGCGCGCATCGCGACCTGCTGGCCTATCTGGTGCGTCGCCTGCTGGAGAACGGTGCGAACTCCTCCTTCGTGCACCAGATCGTCGATGAGGACGTGGCACCCGAGACCATCGCGGAAGACCCGTTCGTGCAGCTTGCGAATGCCGAGCGTTCGGCAATGCTCAAGCTCCCCTCGGAAGTCTTCGCCGAGTCCCGCGAGAATTCCACGGGCTTCGATCTGACCGACGAGGGCACGCTGGTGCGCATCGATGCCGCCCGCAATGTGGCAATCCCGGATGCGGGCCCGCTGGTGGCGGGCGAGGCGACGGGGCAGGCCGTGGCCGTCATCAATCCGTCGACGGGTGAAGAGGTGGCCAAGGTCACCGAGGCCGACGAGGCCTGCGTCGCGGCCGCCATCGACGCTGCGCGTCCTTGGACTGCCCCGGTCGCTGAGCGCGCCGCCGTGCTGCGTCGCGTGGCGGAGCTTTACGAAGAAAACTTCGGGCCCTTCTTCGCGGTGCTCGCGAAAGAGGCGGGCAAGAGCCAGCTCGACTCCGTGGGTGAATTGCGCGAGGCGGTCGACTTCCTGCATTACTATTCGGCGCAGGCCGAAGAGAGCGACCCGACCGCACGCGGGATCTTCGCCGCGATCAGCCCGTGGAACTTCCCGCTGGCGATCTTCACCGGCCAGATCTCGGCGGCGCTGGCTGCCGGCAATGGCGTCATCGCGAAACCGGCCGAGCAGACGCCGCTCGTCGCGGCCATCGCCGTGCGCCTGATGCATGAGGCGGGCGTGCCGCGCGACGTGCTGCAACTGCTGCCCGGTCAGGGCGAAACGGTGGGCGCAGCCCTGTCGTCCAACCCGAAGATCGCGGGCATCGCCTTCACCGGCTCGACCGAGACGGCGAAGATGATCCGCCGGTCGATGGCCGACAATCTCGATCCGACCGCGCCGCTGATCGCGGAAACCGGTGGTCTGAACGCGATGATCGTGGACTCGACCGCTCTGCCCGAACAGGCCACGCGCGACATCATCGCTTCGGCCTTCCAGTCGGCGGGTCAACGCTGCTCGGCGCTGCGCTGCCTCTATGTGCAGGAAGACGTGGCCGAGGGGCTGATCTCGATGATCAAAGGCGCGATGGACGAGCTGTCGCTGGGCGATCCGTGGTATCTGTCGACCGATGTCGGCCCGGTGATCGACGGCGAGGCGCAGGAAGACATCGCCGCCTATATCGCGACTGCCGAGAAAGAGGGCCGCGTGCTGCACAAGCTCGACGTGCCGTCCAAAGGGCATTTCATCGCGCCGACGCTGGTGAAAGTCTCCGGCATCGAGGCGCTGGAGCGTGAGGTCTTCGGCCCGGTTCTGCATATCGCGACCTATCGCGCCGAGGATATCGAGACCGTCTTCGCCGCGATCAACGCCACCGGCTACGGGCTGACCGCCGGTCTGCACAGCCGGATCGACAACCGCGTGCAGGAGGTCTCGGACGCGCTGCATGTCGGCAACCTCTACGTCAACCGCAACCAGATCGGCGCGGTCGTGGGCTCGCAGCCCTTCGGCGGTGAAGGTTTGTCGGGCACGGGGCCGAAAGCGGGCGGTCCGCTGTATCTCACGCGCTTCGCGATGGCGCCCGAGGCGGCGTCGAAGAATGGCGAATGGGGCCACAAGGCCGATCTCGATGCGCTGCGCAAGAAGCTCGCGAAAGCGGCGGCGAAGGCCGAGGCGAGCGAGCCGCTCGAAGCGCTCGAACTGCCGGGGCCGACGGGCGAGGCGAACACGCTGCGCCGCTATCCGCGCGGGCCGATCCTGTGCCTCGGCCCGGGCGAGGCTGCGCAGGTCGCGCAGATCAAGGCGGTCGAGAAACTGGGCGGCGTGGCCGTCGGGGCCGATGGCAAGATCGCCCCGGAAGTGCTTGAGACGCTTGAGGATATAGCCGGTGCCATCTGGTGGGGCCACGATACCCGCGCCCTTGTGAAAGCGCTTGCGAAACGCGAAGGTCCGATCCTGACGCTGACCACCGGCGCGGTGCAGAAGGCCGATGTCCTCCACGAGCGGCATCTGTGCGTCGACACCACCGCGGCGGGCGGCAACGCGGCGCTGCTGGCGGGGTAAGCCCCGCTAGCCCACATCCTCGGAGGCCACCGACATCGCCTTGATGATCGCGTGGCACACCATCCCCTCGGTCAGGCCAAGTGCTTCGACCGAGCGGGTGGTGAGCCGGGCCAGTAGATGCTCGTCGCCCATCTTCAGGCGGGCATAGACGCTTGGTGGACCCGCGGGGCGCAGCTCCGCGACGGTGACGGGCAGGATGTTGAGCGCGGACAGCCCCTCGGGGCGTCCAACCGCCAGCGTGACGTCGCCCGCATGGATGCGCAG
Source organism: Thioclava sediminum (assembly GCF_002020355.1). Lineage (GTDB taxonomy): Bacteria > Pseudomonadota > Alphaproteobacteria > Rhodobacterales > Rhodobacteraceae > Thioclava > Thioclava sediminum. The sequence continues at coordinate 445,961 of NZ_MPZV01000003.1, read as the reverse complement.
CCGCAGCGATTGGCCGGGCTGGCCCGCCGGATAGGGCAGCAGCACCGGCCCGCCCGCGGTCTCGATCCGGGTCAGCCCATCGTCCTCCTGCTCCTGAACCCGACCCGAGATCACCGCGCCCGCTTCGCGCTGGCCGAGCGCCGGGGCCAGCGTCGGATCGGACAGGATCTCGCGCGCGGGGCCGAAGCCGCGCAGGCGTCCGGTTTCGATCAGAGCGATGGAGGTTGCAAGCCGCGCGACCTCGGCGGGGGCGTGGCTGACATAGAGAATGGGAAGTTTAACTTCGTCGCGTAACCGCTCGATATATGGAAGAATTTCCGCCTTCCGCGCCGCATCCAGCGCGGCCAGAGGTTCGTCCATCAGAAGCATCCGCGGGTTCGACAGGATCGCGCGTCCCAAGGCGACGCGGCTTTTCTCGCCGCCCGAAAGTGCCGCCGGTCGGCGGTCCAACAGCGCGCCGAGACCGAGCATCTCGATAATGCGGTCGAACTCCGGCGCGGTCTTGGATGAGTTGAAACGCTGCCCGTAGAGCAGGTTCGACTTCACGCTGAGATGCGGGAACAGCCGGGCGTCCTGAAAGACATAGCCGATGCGGCGTTTGTGGGGCGGCAGGCAGATCCCGGCCTCGGTGTCGAGCAGCACCTCGCCATTCACCACGATCCGCCCCCGGTCGGGACGCAGCAGCCCTGCGACCGCGTTCACCACTGTCGTCTTGCCCGCGCCGGACGGGCCGAACAGTGCGGTCACGCCTTCGGGCGCGGTGAAATCAACGTCCAGATCGAGCGCGGGCAGGCGATGGCTGAGCGAGATTTCCAACATCAGCTCTGCCCCGCGATCCTCGCCGCGATCCGTCGCGCCAGCCACTCCGACACCAACAGCGCGCCAAGCGCGAGCGTGACCGAGATCACCACCAGCCGCGCGGCCTCCGCCTCGCGGCCCGGCACCTGCAATTGCGAATAGATCGCGAGCGGCAGGGTCTGGGTCTGGCCGGGGATGTTCGACACGAAGGTGATCGTCGCGCCGAATTCGCCCATCGCCTTGGCGAAGGCGGTGATGCTGCCGGCAAGGATGCCGGGCAGGATCAGGGGCAGGGTGATCGTTGCGAAACTGGCGATGCGTGAGGCCCCGAGGGTGGAGGCCGCCTGTTCCAGCTTCGGGTCCACCGCCTCGATCGCGAGCCGGATCGCTCGCACCATCAGCGGGAAGGCCATGATCCCGGCGGCCAGCGCCGCGCCGCGCCACGAGAAGGCGACCGTGATCCCGATCCTCGCCAGCGCCGCCCCGATTATCCCGTTCGGCGCGAAGCCGATCAGCAGCAGATAGCCGGTGACGACGGGCGGCAGGATCAGCGGCAGATGCACCAGCCCGTTGACGAGGCTGCGCCCGGGGAAGCGCCAACGCGCCAGCGCATAGGCCACGAACAGCCCCGGCGGCAGCGACAACAGCGTCGCCCAGCCTGCCACTTTCAGCGACAGGACAACCGCTTGCCAGTCGGAGGGCGACAGCCAGCTCATTTCAGCGTCTCGAAGCCTTGATCGTGGAAGATTTTCGCGGCTTCATCGGATTTCAGCTCGGCATAGAAGCTTTTGGCCGCGTCGCTCTCGGTGAGGCGGGCTGCGGGGTAGCGGATCGGCGGGTGGCTGTCCGCGGGGAAGGTCGCCACGACATGCACGCGCGGCTCGGCCACGGCATCGGTCGCGTAGGTGATGCCATAGGGTGCTGCGCCAAGGGCCACCATCGCCAGCGTCGCGCGCACGTTGTCGGCCTGCGCGACATCGGGTTCGACCTTGGACCAAAGCCCGTAATGCTCGAGCGCCGCCTTGCCGTATTGGCCTGCAGGCACCGCGTTCACCAGCGACATCGCGAGCTTGCCGCCCTGCAGGAGCGCTTTGATGTCCAGATCCGCAGAGATCGTCACCGGCGCGGCCTTCGGGTCATGGGCAATCAGGACGAGGTGGTTGGCCAGCAGGTCCTCCTGCGTCTCGATGCGTCCCGTCTTCGCGACCGTCTCCATCCAGCCCGGATTGGCGGAGATGTAGATGTCCGCAGGCGCCCCGGCGGCGATCTGACGGGCCAGCGCGCCCGAGCCCGCGTAGGAGATATGCGCCACATCGCCGGTCTTGGCTTCCCAGCCTTTCGCCACCTGATCGAGCGCGGTCTTCATCGAGGCGGCGGCGAAGATCGTGACGTCCTCGGCGCTGGCGGGCAGCGCGAGGCTCGCCGGGATCAGCGCAAGGGCGAGGATGCGGGGCAGGGACATGGGGCCTCCTTCGATATGTTCCATCAGACATATTGCAGCGCAGGCCGCCAAAGGCAAGCGCGCGGAGGGTTCAAAGAGGCGCAAAAAATGGGCCGGCGCATCGCTGCGCCGGCCCGTTCGGGTCGTCTAAGGGAAAGGCTTAGCCGCCCGAGTTTTCGTTTTGCGCGGGTACGGAGGCCTGGTCGCCGGACGGGTAGCCCGGACCCATCAGCTCCCCATCGACTTCCTTGCCGTAGAAGCCCTGGTGCTTGTGGTGCCATTTGTCGAAGGCGTCCTTCACCGTCACGTCGCCGATCTGGCGCGGGTCGTTCGGGCGCGGATGGCTGTCTACGAAGGCGGCTACGTCCCAGGCTTCCTGAACGCTGAGCTTGTTCGGCTCCGACAGCGGCATGTTGTGCTTGATGAAGGCGGCGGCGGCGTCGACCTTGTGCATGCCAGCCCCCCAGTTGAAGCTGTGCGGCCCCCAGAGCGGCGGGAAGACGACCTTGCCGTTGATGTCCTTCTGGCCCTGACCGTCGGCGCCGTGGCAGACCGCGCAGTTTTGGGCGAAGACCTCTTCGCCGCGCTGGCGCGAGGGCTCTTGCGCGGGTTTGTCGATCTTGCCGAAGCCTGCGCCTTCCGGCTTCTCGCCCGTGGGCAGGCCCTTGGACATCCAGAAGAAATAGGCCTGCAGGTCGCGATAGACATCCGAGCCATAGGGCGGCGGGCCACCCGAGGGCGAGCCTTGCGCGTTCATCGAATAGGTGAAGCAGCCCTTGATGCGGTCCTCCATGGTGTTCACCATTTTGTTCTTGCCGCGATATTTCGGATAGACCGGGTAGGCGGCCCACATCGGCGCGGAATAGGCCTGACGGCCCGCATCGAGGTGGCAGTTCGAACAGGACAGGTCGTTGCCCACGAAATCATGCGCGTTGGTGCCCGTGTCGTTGAAGATCGCCATGCCGCGGCGCACCGATTTGCCGAAGTCGTCATCGGGGATGGTGCTTTCCGCAGGCGGCTGGAACAGCGCGGCCTGCTTGCCGTCGCCGCCGCTTTGCGCTGCGGCGGTCTCGGCTTCGCTCTGGTCGCGGGTGGCGCCGGTCAGCCAGCTGGGGGCGAGGCCGAAATCGACGAGGAGCGAGCCCAGCACGACCAGCACGAGGCCGCCGCCCACTGCGAGGATCGCCCGCAGCACGGTTTGCCCGCGGGAGGATTTGGTCTCCCCGCGCGGAGGGATATCGGACGGGTGCTTGTTACTCATTGATCCACTCCTTCACGGACCGGGATGTTGCTCTCCATCGCGGCCAGTTCGGTTTTGTCCATCGCAGGCATCGGGGCGAGCGAGGCGAGATAGTCGGCCACGGCGCGGCGATCGGAATCGTTCAGGGCCTTGCCGATCCCCGCCATCAGGCCGAGCGGCGAGTTATGGCGCGAACCGCCCGCCCACATCGCGAGCTGATGCGCGACATAGCTGGGCTGTTGCGCGGCGATCCCGGGGAAGTTCGGCGCAACGCCGACGCCCGAGGGCCCGTGACAGGTGAAGCAGGCCGGAACGCCGATCGACCAGTCGCCCTGTTTGGCGAGCTGCGCGCCGCGCTTGAGATCGCCCTGCAGTGCAGGTTTCGCGCCCGAAGGGCTGCTCATGCTCGCGTAGTAATTGGCCAGCTCGCCGATCTCGCGATCGCTGAGACCCTTGGCGACATAGGCCATCGAGTCGTTGAACCGGGTGCCTCTCTGGAAGTCATGCAGCTGCTTGGCGAGATAGGGCGCCGGAAGGCCCGCCAGACGCGGCACGGTCTCGATGCCTTCGCCCTTGTCGCCGTGGCAGCTTGCGCAGGCCCAGACGGTGTCGGTGCCCTGACCCACAAGCCGGGCGACACGCTCGGAATCGGCGCCCTGATCGGCCGCTTCGGAGTTCGGCTGCGCGGGCAGGTCGTTGATCAACCCGGCAAGCCCGGCTCCGCCATCGAACGGGTCCTTGTCGCCTGCGACCTTGCGGATATCGGCCACCTCGGGGGCGCTGATCGTCTTGGCGTCGTCGTTGAGCCCGGTCGCGACATAGGACGCGATTTCGGAAATCTCGGTGTCGCTGAGAACCGAGCCGAAGGCGGGCATCTGGCCTTCATAGCCGTCGCCATTGACGTTGAGCTTGCCGCCGATGCCGCGCATCACGATATGGGTCACGGCTTTCGCGCCACCCAGCTTCACGACATCCGAGCCGTGCAGCGGAGGGAAGGCGCCGGCCACGCCTTCGCCCGCATCGCCGTGGCAGGTGGCGCAATTGTCGGCAAACAGCGTCTTGCCTGCGTCCAGATCGGGGGCCGCGGCCTGAGCGAGTTTGGTGCTATCCTCCTTGGCCACCTCTTTTTGCGTCTTGTCGGCAACCTCGACGGCGGTGCTGGTCTGGACCAGCATGATCACCCCCCAGATAGCGAGCGCGATCGCGATCGAATAGACGGGCCACGGGATGCGGCGGGTTTCCTCGAACGGCTCGAAGGTTTCGTCGGGACGCCGGGGATCGGGTTTCTTATCGGTCATTCTTGTCTCCCTGGTCTCAGTTCGAGGCCGTGGTGGCATCGGTCGCGTCGCGTTGCTTTTCGGCGATCAGCGCGTAGCCGTTGTCGCGCAGGCCGTCCTTCGGCGGGGCGTATTGGCGCTTCATGCCCTGCAGATAGGTCACGAGGTCGAGCGCATCCTGCTTGGCCACGATCACACCGGATTTCGGCGCGTATTGCGCGGGCAGCTTGACCACCACATCGTCGGGCCCGGCCTTGTCCTTATGCTCGAAGAGGTAGGGATAGGCGGGCATGATCGACCAGCTCGCGATGGCGCGGGGCTGGTAGAGGTGGGTCAGCTGCCAGGCCTGCGAGGGCAGGCGGTCGCCGATATCCATCAGGTCCGGCCCGGTGCGCATCGTGCCCAGCTGGTGGGGGTCGTCATAGGCATAATCGCCCGCGACCGAGGCGCGGCCCCAGCCGCGTTCGGCATCGGGGGCCTGCGCCAGCGAGCGCGGCTGCTGCGAGTGGCAGTAGAGGCAGCCCATCGAGACATAGACGGCACGTCCGCGAGCCTCGGCCTCGGTGTAGGGTTTGAGCCCCTGCGACGGGCCTTGCGCGCTGATCTGCATGCCCGGCGCGATCACCAGGAACAGGGTCGCGAGCGCAAGGATCGCCAGCGCCGTGATTGCGAGAGGAAGATAGCGGTTCATTCTGCAGCCACCATGTTTTCGGTTTCGGTCTCACGGGTCTTCTTGGCGAAGCCGATCGCGATGAGGTTGATCGCCAGCAGCACGTGGCCCAGCGTCATCAGCCCGCCGCCGAGCGAGCGGCCTTCGAGATAGGGCTTGAGCAGGATCACGCTGTCGGCGAAGGGCTTGGTCGCATCGAGCTGCGCGAGGCCCTGCAGGATGCCGCCGATGGTCAGCGAGAAGAAGTAGACGGCAAAGCCGATCACGTTCAGCCAGAAATGCCACGCGATCATGCGCGGGAAGGGCCAGTATTTGCCCGTTGCGCGCGGCACGATCTGGTAGATCGCGCCCATCAGCACCAGCGACACGAAGGCATAGGCGCCCAAATGCGCGTGTGCCACCGTGTAATGGGTGAAGTGGGTGATCGTGTTGACCGAGCGCAGCGCCTCGATCGAGCCCTGGAACGAGGCCAGCGTATACATCACCGCCCCGAAGGAGATGAAGCGCAGCGGCATCGACTCCTTGAGCGCCCAGAGGTTGCTCGCCACCGTGACGTGCTGGTTGATCGCCACCGCGATGACGGGAACGAACATCATCACCGAATGCACGACCGAGAGCGTCACGAGCCATGTGGGGACGGGGCCCCCGATCAGGTGGTGGATGCCGACCTGGCTGTAGAACAGCGCCAGCGCCCAGAAGCCCACCAGCGACAGCGCGTAGGAATAAACCGGTTTACCGATGATTTTCGGGATGAAGTAATAAGCCGTGCCCACGCCCAGCGGCGTCAGCCACAGGCCCAGCACGTTGTGGGCATACCACCAGTTCATCGTGGCCTGCTCGACGCCGTGATGGACGCCGGGGATGTTGGCGACGATGAACAGCACCGGGAACCACAGCACGCCCGCGAGGAAGTACCAGCCCGAGACATAGATGTGATGGACGTTGCGGTTCTTCGCGGTCGCGATCAGCGGGGCCACGAAGCACGCCGCGCCGGCGGCGAGGATGATGTCGATCTGCCACGGAATCTCGAGCCATTCCAGACCATCGGTCCAGCCGTTCGCGATGGCCAGAACGCCCGCGGCGAGGCCGATATTCCACAGCACGATCCCGACCTTCAGAAGGCCCGTCATGCGCAGGTTGGTGCGGAAGATGCGCGGGATGATCCAGCACACCGCCGCAAGCCCGCCTTGGCTCGCCCAGCCATAGGCGACCGAGTTCAGGTGAACGGTGCGCATCCGCCCGAAGGTCATCTGCGCGGTCCCCGACATCAGATCGGGCAGGTGGAGTTCGAGGGAGGCGGCCAGCCCGTGCAGCGAGCCGTAGATCAGCCAGAACACCGCCGCCGCGATGAGCCACATAACGACGCTGGACGAGTTCGCGTCGATGCCGCTGCGGGCGGTGTCGAAATGGTGGGGTTTGTCGGGATAGTCGATATCCGCGCCCTCGCCGGGCTCGAAAATGGTCCGCGCGTCATCGGCGTCTGGCGTATGGACCTGCTTGTTCGCGATCGCCCAGATCAGGATCGTCAACGCCAGAAGCGAGATGACGAAGCTGAGCGCGAGCAGCAGGCCGAGCGTTTCGGTGATTTGCATAGGCTGGCTCCGGTGTCAGACTTGACCCGGGCCGAGCCGGTGCGACGCGTGGATGCTCGTCACTGTTCCATTCTCCCTTTAGCCCGGTTGGTCGGTTTGTTTTCATGTCTCTTTCACGAGCAATGCACGGCAGCGTGATCAGTTCCAAACATGCAGATGTTTGCAGATGTCGGACGCACCGACGCCCGCGCAGGGACGATCACGACCATGTGGCGCGGGGCCTTATGTTCGCGAACGCTAAGGATGGTGCAGTCACGGGGGCGCGACCACCTCACCTCACGCGATGATGAATTTGGTTGAACGGACCCTGCGGCATGCTTTCCTGCGCGGGAAGCGCACGGGTCCGGGTGCGCCTTATTTTTCACGCGCAAAGCCGTCGTTGGGGCGCTCTCAATGTGCTCCCGCGGTGCTGATCGGGGCAACGAATGCGTGATCCGCACCTCACGTTTGCCGTGAGACGGGTTGAAGCGTGGGCCAAAGTTCCAAGGAGGGCGGGCGGCACACCGATTTCGGAGCCGAGGACCCGAGCGGGGAACCGGGCGGGGCCTCAGCGCGATTCTGGTGCAGGAACGGCGCGGCGGGTAGCCTCTCGAGCATGCCCGCGACGCGCCGCGACAGGTGCGATGGAAAGGCAGGTTCGGCAGTGGCTGCGCAGAAGAATTTCAAGAACCACGCCGCGAATGAGCGGACCTTTCTGGCCTGGCTGCGCACGGCCATCGCGATCGTCGGCGTCGGGCTGACCGCTGCCAAGCTGACCCGGGCGGACATTCCCGGCTGGTCCGATCTCGCGATGGTGCTGAGCGGCGGGGTGGTGGTGATCCTCGCCTTCGTGCGGATGCGCATGCTGCGCGCCCTGATCGACGCCGAGGAAGCGCCGGACGAAAAAGGCACCAACTGGCCCGATCTGCTGCTCTTCGCGCTGGTGATCGCGCTCATGGTCCTGCTCGGGATTTTCATCCTGCATGTCCGCTGACGCCCTTGCATCTTCGCCGCGGCACGGGCTTGATGCCGCCAAAATGAAGGAGGACATCACATGAAACTTCTGCGTCATGGGCTGATCGGGGCCGAGAAACCAGGGCTGATGGACGATCAGGGCGTGATCCGCGACCTGTCGGGGCAGGTGGCCGATATCGGGGGCGCGGTGCTCTCGGATGACGGGCTGGCCGCAATCGGCTCGCTCGATGCGTCGGAGCTGCCCGTCGTGCCCGAGGGCACGCGTCTGGGCGCGCCGGTGGCCGGGATCGGCAAGATGATCTGCATCGGGCTGAACTATGCCGATCACGCCGCGGAATCCGGGGCGCAAGTGCCGCCCGAGCCGCTGATCTTCATGAAGGCCACTTCCGCGATCCAGGGCCCGAACGACCCGATCGTGCTGCCGCGCGGCTCCGAGCAGACCGACTGGGAGGTCGAGCTGGGCATCGTGATCGGCAAGCCCGCGAAATACGTCTCGGAAGAGGATGCGATGGATTACGTCGCGGGGTTCGTGCTCGCCAATGACGTCTCCGAGCGCAGCTATCAGAAGGATCGCGCGGGCCAGTGGACCAAGGGCAAGAGCTGCGACAGCTTCGGCCCGCTCGGTCCGTATCTGGTGACCCGCGACTCCGTGGCCGATCCGCAGAAGCTGGCGATGAAGCTGAGCGTGAATGGCGAGGTGATGCAGAACGGCTCGACCGAGACGATGGTCTTCGGGGTGAAGACGCTGGTGAGCTACCTCAGCCAGTTCATGACGCTGCATCCGGGCGACGTGATCTCGACCGGCACCCCGCCGGGCGTCGCGATGGGGATGGAGACGCCGCGCTTCCTGCGTCCGGGCGACGTGGTGGAACTGGAGATCGAAGGTCTGGGCAAGCAGCGCGCCGAGGTCGTGGCTGACGCCTGATCCGACCTCAAAGAACAGGGCAGGGCGCGCGGATCTCTCGCGCGCCCTCTCTTATGCGCGATTACAACCGGATCGGGTCGTCCTTGGCGATCCGGTCGAACTCCATCAGAGTCTGCACCAGCTTCGGCATCTGGTTCAGCGGGATCATGTTCGGCCCGTCCGAGGGCGCGGTATCGGGCGCTTCGTGGGTTTCGATGAACACCCCCGCAATCCCGAGGCTGACGGCAGCGCGCGCCATCACCGGCGCGAATTCGCGTTGACCGCCCGAGGAGCCGCCCTGACCACCGGGCTGCTGCACCGAATGGGTCGCGTCCATGATCACCGGATAGCCGGTCTTCGCCATCTCGGGCAGGCCGCGCATATCGGCGACCAGCGTGTTGTAGCCAAACGACGTGCCGCGCTCAGTCAGCAGGATCTTCTCGTTGCCCGTGGAGGCGACCTTGTCGGCCACGTTCGGCATGTCCCACGGCGCGAGGAACTGGCCCTTCTTGATGTTCACGACGCAGCCGGTCTCGCCCGCGGCCAGCAGCAGATCGGTCTGGCGACACAGGAAGGCCGGGATCTGGATCACGTCGACCACGGCGCCCGCGATGCGGGCCTGTTCAGCATCGTGGATGTCGGTCAGCACCGGGCAGCCGATCTCGGCGCGCACCTCTTCGAGGATCTTCAGACCCGCGTCGATTCCGAGGCCGCGCTTGCCCTTGAGGCTGGTGCGGTTGGCCTTGTCGTAGCTCGCCTTGAAGATGAATTGCGCGCCCGCCTGATCGCAGGCGCGGGCCATTTCCTTCGCGATCATCATCGCATGGTCGCGGCTTTCCAGCTGGCAGGGCCCCGCGATCACCGTCAGCGGGCGGTCGTTCGAGACGGTCAGCCCGCCGATTTTCACGTCTTTCATATCTCTCTCCGCAGCCTCGTGACGGGCCGCTCAGGGGTCAGCTCGAGACCTGCTCGCGCAGGACCGAAGCTGTGAGCGACAGCATCAGATAGATGCCCGAGAAGATCAGGAAAGCCAACAGCGTGTTCTCGAAAGCGCGCGGATAGGTGGGCTCGTCCGGGGCGACGGGGCGCACGCCCATCTCCAGATAGCGCACCTGCTTGTTCGCCTCGATGCGGGCGGTTTCCATCTGCTGGGCCGCCGCCGACAGCAGCATCTGCCGGGTCTGCAACTCGCCCTGAGCGATCTGCAGTTGGCCGGTGACGGCGGCGAGCGACTCGCCCCCCGTGGATTGCCGTGCGGTCGTCAGCTGGCTGCGCGTGGTGTCGAGAAGCGCCTGAATGCGCTTGATGTCGCCCTGCACGCCCGCGACCCGCGCCTGATTGGGCCGCGGATTGTCGAGCAGCTGCCCCAGTTCGAGACGCTTCTGCTGCAACTGGTTTTCCAGATTGGCGACCTGACCCATCACCATCGAATTTTCGCTGACGGGATCGAGCACGCCGACCTTTTCCTGCAGCTGCTGCACCTTGGATTGCGCCGCGAAGACCTTGGCCTCGGCATCCTCATAGCTTTCGCGCGCGCCCTTCATCTGGTCGTCGCGCAGCCGCGAAGTCAACTGGTCCACCTGCTGTTCGGCATAGGAGATCAGCGACTCGGAGAATTTCTGCGATTTCGCCGGATCGGGGGCGACCACTTCCATCTTCACGATGCCCTCGGAGGGGTCGTAGCCGATCTGCACCATCTTGGAATAGAGGCGGTAGGCCTGCTCGTCGGTCGCGTTTTCCGGCAGCCGCTGCAACGGGTCAATGCTCTGGTCCTCGAAGATCTTCTTGAACCCCTGATCGCGGTCGAGCCGCTTCATCGCATCGCGCGATTGCAGATAGGACTGCACCGTGACCGAGTCCTGATTGGTGGCGAGCTGCGTGCCCGAGAACAGCGAGCCCAGCCCGGAATTGCCCATCCCTTCGGCTTTCTGGATCACGAAGGCCGATTTCGTCGCATACATCGGCGTGGCCATCGCGAAGTAGTAATAGGCGGCCATCAGCGTCGGCAGCACCACGAAGAAGCCCAGCCGCGCGCCCAGCAGCATCAGCTTGCGGCGGCGGCGTTTGGCGATGTCGCGCTGGATGCGCAGAATCTCGGCGGCGCGGCGGTCCGCGTTCATTACCTCGGTGGAGGGGACCTGACCCTGCTTGATCGTCTGCGGCAGGTTCACGCGGGTATCGGCGCCCGGCCCATCGGTGCGCGCCAGCGCCCGCGAGGTCGCTTCCGCCTCGCCGGGTTTCACCAGCGCCACGATATTCGAGCGGTCGAACGGGTCGATCCCGCGGCGGCGCAGAAGCAGCACGGCCTCGAAATCGGAACTGGCCTGAACGCCGTGCTTCTGGGCCATACGGCGCGCGAGGCGCAACTGGCGGCCGGTCAGCCCCTCGGCGCGGATCGCGTCGATTTCTTCCTCGGGGGTGCGCTGGCCCGCGTCGATTACCTCGGAGTCGGTCTGGCCTGCGGTCGGGAATTTCTGATCGCCGAACCCGTCATCCTGCGGCTCGAACAGGTTGGACGGATCGTCCGGCTGGCGTTGCGGGTGCGGCTTGCGCTGTCGTTGCGGCTGCGGCGCCTCCGCGGAGGGCGCGCTTTGCGCAGCAGAGGCGGCGGAGGCGTTGGAAGCGCGCGGTGTGGCAGGCTCGGAGGCGGCGTAGCCCGCACCCGATTGCAGCGGCATGGCGCCCAGTTGCAGCGAGCCATCGCTCCCCGTGATCACCGGACCATCGCGGCGGATACGGAATTTCGGAGCCTTAGGACTGGTAGTCATACAACCGCTTCGCTTCTTCCAGAGTGTCGAACTGATAAAGTTGGCCGTCGCGCAGCACCGCAGCGCGATTGCAGAATTTCTCGATCGTGGCGGGCTGGTGCGAGACTACGACCACGGTGGAATCGCGAAGCCGGTCGCGCAGGATCGAACCTGCCTTGCGGTTGAACTCCACATCGGTGGTCGAGGGCATCCCCTCGTCGATCAGGTAAATGTCGAATTCCAGCGCCAGAAGCAGGGAAAACGTGAACCGCGCGCGCATCCCCGAACTGTAAGTGCCCACGGGCTGGTCGAAATATTCCGCGATGCCGGTCAGCCAGCGCGAGAAGGCTTCGACGTAATCGGGATCGAGCCCGTAGAGCCGCGCGATGAACCGGGCGTTTTCGCGCGCCGAGTGTTTCGAGACGACGCCGCCCATGAAGCCCAGCGGGAAGGACACGCGGCTCGAGCGGCGAATGTCGCCCTCGTCGGGCTTTTCCAGTCCCGCCATCATGTTGATGATCGTAGTTTTTCCGGTGCCGTTGGGCGCGAGAATGCCGAGGCTATGGCCCAATTCCACACGGAAGCTGGCGCGTTCGAGGATCACCTTGCGCTGCTTACCGGTCCAGAAGGATTTGGAGACGTTCTCGAATACGATCATTAGCTCTCGGTCCGGGTCTCCAATTATACGCGTCTCGCCACTAAATCACGGGGGGCGCAGGCTGAGAACCCACCTAACCTTGGATTTGGGCAGGATTATGTTCACTTGGAGGAGGGTTATGCAACGAGGAACACATTGACACCAGAGAGGAAACTATGACCCGACCCGTGCAAGAGGAGATCCGGGCCTGTCGCATCTGCGCGGCGCGGTTCCGCGCGACGGCCACGGGGCATTCTCCGCGACCCGTTGCGTGGTTCGGGGCGGGGGCGCGCGTGCTGATCGTGGGGCAGGCGCCGGGGCTTCGGGTGCATGAGACGGGTGTGCCGTTCAATGACCGCTCGGGGGACCGGCTGCGCGACTGGATGGGCGTGGACCGCGAGACCTTCTACGACACGACCCGCATCGCGATCGCGCCGATGGCATTCTGCTTTCCGGGCTATGACGCGAAGGGCTCGGATCTGCCGCCGCCTTTGATCTGCGCCGAGACGTGGCGCGAGCGTGTCATGGCCGAGATCGGCCCGGTCGATCTGACGCTTCTTGTGGGTGGTGCCGCGCAGCGCTGGCATCTGGGCACGCGCAACGTGAAGCAGGCCGTGATGGGGTGGCGAGACCACGCGCCGCGCCTCTTCCCCTTGCCTCATCCGTCCTGGCGCAATACGGGATGGCTGAAGAAAAACCCGTGGTTCGAGGCCGACCTGCTGCCGGTCCTGCGCGCGCGGGTGAAGGAGCTGACATGACCCCCTATGACCGCGCCCATGCCGCGATGGAAGCCGAACCCGAGAACGAGGCCAAGCGCCTCGCCGTGTTCGACCGTCTCGCCGATGCCGAGCTTTTCCTGCTTCTCGAGGAAGAACCCGAGGACGAAAACATCAAGCCGCAGGTGTTCTCCACCGAAGAGGGCGATTTCGTCCTCGTCTTCGACACCGAGGATCGTCTGGGCGAATTCGCCGACGGCCCGCAGCCCTATGCCGCGCTGCCGGGCCGGGTGATCGCGCAGCATCTGGTGGGCGAGAATATCGGGCTCGGCGTCAATCTCGCAGTGGCGGATTCGGCGATGCTTCTGCCGCCCGAGGCGCTGGATTGGCTGACCGAGACGCTCGCGCATACGCCGTCCGAGGCGCAGGGCCGCCCGGTGGAATTCACCGCTCCGGGCCTGTCTCCCGCGGTGATCGCGCTGCTGCTGCCCGCGTTCGAGGCGAAGCTGCATCAGCTCGCTGGCATCGCGCAGGCCGCGGTGCTGGGCGGCGTGACCTATGAGGACGGCCATCGGGGCCATGTGCTCGCGGTGATCGGCGCGCATGAGCATTTCCGCGCCGGGATCGCCAAGGCGATGGGCGAGGCGCTGACCTTCTCCGGGCTGGATGCGGGCGAGCTGGACGTGACCTTCCTCGAGCCCGAGGAGAAGGCCGCGCAGCTTTTGCTGGAGAAGGGCCTCGTGCTGCACGTGCCGGAGCCGGAAGAGGAAGAGGTGCAGGAGATCGTCCCCGGTTCCGCCCCCGGCATGGACCCGAGCAAACCGCCGAAGCTGCGCTGAGGCGCCCGGCGGCGCTCGCTTATCGGTCGGACGCGGTTTCCGCCGCGTCCTGTTCGCCCGTCACCTCGTTCTTCACCTGCCCCCATGTGAGCAGCGTGAAGACCGCCGTGCCGCCCGCGACATTGCCCGCCAGCACCGGCAGGAAGAACCGGCTGAACGCCTCGGCAAGGCTCATCTGGCCGGCCCAGACCAGCAGCCCCGCCTCGACCGAGCCCGCGATGACGTGGGCCGAGCCCGAGGCGGCAAGCAGCCATGTCATCGCGAGGATCACGAGGAAAGAGCTGCCTTGTGCTGCAGGCATGATCCACACCACGGCGGCGATGATGATCCCCGCAGGCATCGCGCGGTAGAAGTTCTGCCCCATATCCCCATCGGTCGCGTGACGCGCCACCGCGAGCAGACTGTCGGTCATCTCGTCGGGGATCACATGCGGGATGCTCAGGAAGCCCGAGGCGATCGCGCAGCCCAGCACGTTGGACGCGAGCACGATCGCCCAGAGCCGCAGCATCTTCAGCAGGCAGGTCAGCGAGCGATCGGCCACCACGGGCAGCACGGTCGTGATCGTGTTCTCGGTAAACAGCTGCATCCGCCCGAAGATCACCACCATGAACCCGGCCGAATAGCCAAGCGACTCGACCAGTATCCGCCAATCCTCGTCGGGCAAACGGGCATGCAAGCTTGCCTGCGCGATGACCGAGAGGCTGATGAGGATGCCAGCGGCGAGACCCGACCACACGAGCGAGATCAGCGGGCGGTTCAGCTCCTCATCGCCGTCATGGCGGATCACGGCGTAGATCAGCCGCGCCGAGAGGCGCGAAGCCTGCATCACCGAGCGCTCTTCATGCCTTTCGCGCACGGCGTTGGAGGCTTTCCCGCTCTCGTCGTCGGACTGGTTCTGATCGTTACTTTGGGAACTATGTGATTTCATTCATCCAGAACACCGCCAGGCGTTCTTTGTTCCCGAGTCGCGACCGCGTCATCCCTGTTCGCTGGCGAACACCTTGTCGATCATTGCCTGCGTGCCGCGCGCGTCTTCGAGCGTCCACGTATAGGGGGCGCCCTCGGTGACGTGGCGCACGAAGGCTTCCACCTGAATCACATATTGATTGACGCCAGGATAGCGGACAACCTCGTCGGGTTTGCCTTTGCGGATCAGGGTGACCTCGGCCTGATCGAAAACATTCGCGTTGAACGGGCAGGTGAGGCGGATCACACCTTCGGAGCCTTGGAACACCGCTTCCTGACGCGGGTGCAGCCGGGTCGAGGTCATCGCGGCATAGGTGAAACGACCCTTGTCGGAAATCATCTCGCCGGTGACCTGCGCGAAGGTGTCGACATCGTTCTCGCGATGGATGACGGCGCGCAGATCGCCCGGTTCGGCCTGGGCTGCGAAGCGCACGCAGGAATAGGCATAGACGCCGATATCGGGGATCGAGCCGCCGCCCATCTCCGGCTTGTTGCGGATATTGGTGGGGTCGGGGTTGTTGAAGGTGAAGGCCACATCGGCGTGACGCAGCTCGCCGATCGCGCCCGCGTCGAGCCAGTCGCGCACCTGCTGCCATTGCGGGTGATGCACGATCATATAGGCCTCGGTCGCGAATTTTCCGGCCGCGTCGCGCGCTTCGATCAGCGCGTTGATCTCCTCGGCCTTCATCGCGATCGGCTTCTCCGTCAGCACATGCTTGCCTGCCGCCAGCGCCTTCTTCGTCCATTCGACATGGAGCGTGTTGGGCAACGGGATATAGACCACGTCGATCTCGGGGTCGGCGAGCAGCGCGTCATAGCTGTCATGGACCTTAAGATCGGGCGCGAAGGCCTTGAACGGATCGGCTCTTTCGGGGCTCGACGTCGCGAGCGCCGCCAGCCGCGCGCCCTCAGCCGCGTGGATCGCCCGGCCCATGTGCTCGCGCGCGAATTTCGCTGCTCCCAGAATGCCCCAGTTCAAAACGGCCATAGACTACCCTCCTTTTGGCGAGGCGATGGTAGCGCAATCAGGACCGGGTGCAACGGGGGCGCGTTGACCGGGTGTCGCGCATCGCTAGGCTGGGTCGAAACGGAGGGGGCTGCCAGAGATGCGCGCGATCGGGATGCTTTTCAGCCTCGGGCTGACGCTTGCCTTCGGCTATGCCTATTACGCGCAATATTTCCGCTGGCGGAGCTGCTTCAACGAAATGGGGCGCTGCTTCGACCCGGAGGAGGGCGTGGTCTATCATGCGCAATCCGGTGCGGTCTGGCTGGCGCTCGCCTTCGTAGCCTTCGTCGTTTTCCTTTACCAATTGCGGCACATGACGCGGGCGCGGCGATAGCTGCAGGCGCTGTCCAAAGAGATGCGGCGCAAAGAAAATCGCCGCCCCCGGATGGGAACGGCGAGATACTTCGATACTCGTTACAAATCGCGCGTCAGTCGGGCACGTTCATACCTTTTTCGCGTGCCAATTCGGTCATGCGCTTTTGCAGCTTCTCGAAGGCGCGGACCTCGATCTGGCGGATACGCTCGCGCGAGACGTCATAGACGCCCGAAAGCTCCTCCAGCGTGACCGGGTCGTCGCGCAGGCGGCGCTGCATCAGGATGTCCTTCTCGCGATCGTTGAGGACGTCCATCGCGTCCATCAGCATCTCGCGGCGGGCTTCCATCTCTTCGGTCTCGGCGTAGGCCTCGGCCTGATCGGCATCCTCGTCTTCGAGCCAATCCTGCCACTGCGCGGCCCCGCCTTCGTCACCGGCGCCGATCTGCGCGTTCAGCGAGGCGTCCGAGCCCGACATGCGCCGGTTCATCGAGATCACTTCTTCCTCGGTCACGTTCAGATCGGTCGCGATCTGCTTGACGTTCTCGGGGCGCATGTCGCCGTCTTCATAGGCGCCGATCTTGGACTTCGCCTTGCGCAGGTTGAAGAACAGCTTCTTCTGCGCCGAGGTGGTGCCCAGTTTCACGAGGCTCCACGAGCGCAGGATGTATTCCTGAATCGCGGCGCGGATCCACCACATCGCGTAGGTCGCGAGGCGGAACCCCTTCTCGGGATCGAAGCGCTTCACGGCCTGCATCAGACCGACATTGGCCTCCGAGATCACCTCGGCCTGCGGCAGGCCATAGCCGCGATAGCCCATCGCGATCTTCGCGGCGAGACGCAGGTGCGAGGTCACCATCTGGTGCGCGGCCTCGGTATCCTGATGATCGGCCCAACGCTTGGCCAGCATGTATTCTTGTTCCGGCTCCAGAAGCGGGAACTTCCGGATTTCCTGAAGATAGCGGTTCAGCCCCTGCTCAGGACTCGGGGCCGGAAGGTTTGTATAGCTCGTCATCGTCTCCCATGTCTCCCTTTTGGCGGCTGCTCAATATGGGGATATCTCCCCGTTCTTTCAAGAAACGCAGGGCAGTGGCGATTGGTTCACCGAAAGCCGCCCTGACGCAGTCGCATAGAAAGATCAACGTATCGTAACGGGATTTCCGTCGCGCATGTGTAAAAAAACATCTGACGCCTCACAAGATCGGGGCGAGGACCGACATCAGATTGTTGATGATTTTCCAGTGCAGGGGCCATTCAGCGATGCGTTCAGGGCCGATCCGGCGGGCCTGCGCGATCCAGTGGCGCTGGCGTTCGCCAAGTGCGAGCCCCAGTTCGTTATCCTCGATCAGCACGCAGTTCTCGTAATTCAGCTCGAAGCTGCGACGGTCGAGATTGGCCGAGCCGAGGATCGCCACGCGGCCATCGGCCAGCAGGGTCTTGGCGTGCAACAGGCCCGGCCCATGCTCCCAGATCTCGACGCCCGCCTCGGCCAGCACCGGGTAGAAGCTGCGCGCGGCATGGGCGACAAAGCGCGAGTCGTTGCGCCTTGGCACGATCACCTGCACCCGCACGCCCCGGCGTTTGGCGGCGCGCAGCGCCGAGGCGATCTCCTCGCCTGGCACGAAATAGGGGGTCGAGAGCGTCAGCGTCTCGCGCGCGGCCCCGATCACCGCAAGGAAGACATCCGGCACCCCGCGCGTATCCAGCATCGGTCCCGTGGCGAAGGCGACCGCTGTTCCGGGCCGCGCGGTCGGCGCGGCGGGGGTCGGGAGCACGAGGTCCGAGATTTCCTCGTGGCTATGGGTCACCCAATCGGTCGCGAAGATATGCTGATGCTGGGCGGCGAGCGGCCCTTCGATCCGCAGCATCACGTCCGTCCAGGGGGCGAAGCGCGCCTTGATGCGGAATTCCGGGTCGGCGATGTTGCGCGAGCCGGCATAGGCCACATGCCCGTCGATCACGGCGAGCTTGCGGTGGTTGCGCAGGTCGATCCGCATCGTCGCGAGCTTGAAAAGCGGCCAGCGGAAGGAAAAGGCGATGGCGGTCTTCACGCCAGCCTTTTTCATCGCCTTCCAGTGCCGCGACTTGATGAAGGCGCGCGCGCCCAGCCCGTCGACGAGGACGCGGACTTTTACCCCACGGGTGGCCGCGCGGGTCAGCGCCTCGGCCATGGCGATGCCGGTCAGATCGCTCAGCCAGATATAGGTGATGAGGTGCACGCTCTGGGTGGCGGCGTCGATATCGGCGATCAGCGGTTCGAGTTGGTCGGACGGGTCGGGCAGGAACGTGATCGCATCGCCGGTGCTGGGCGCATAGCCGTTGATGGCGGCGGCACGTGCGAAGGCCGCGCGATATTCCGGCGTGACGGCCTCGAGGTCTTCAGGCTCGACCGGATCGGGGGCGGGCAGGGCGTCCACCGTCGCCTGCAGCTTGCGCGCGATGCGCTGGTTGAGCCGCGTCTCGCCGATCAGGATGTAGAGGATGACGCCCAGAAACGGCACCGAGAGGATCAGCACGGTCCAGCTTGCGCGCACCGCAGGCGGTTTGTCGGGCCGGGTGAGCACCCGCAACAGCGCGAGCACCTGAGAGCCGAAGTGAATCAGCAGCGTCAGAAGCTCGGCCCACCAGACGTTCACGGGCCCGTGCCGCCAGTTGGGGGCGCGGAGGCGGCGCGCAGGGTCTCGATCAGCGCGGTCATGTCCTCGGGCAGGGGCGCCTCGAAGGACAGCTCCTCCTCGGTGACCGGATGGATGAAGCCCAGCGTCGCCGCATGGAGCGCCTGACGCGGGAAGGCGCGCACAGCCTCTGCAGCCGCAGCGCCCACCGCTTTTTCCGAGATCTTGCGCTTGCCGCCATAGGTCTGGTCGCCGATCAGCCCGTGGCCCGCATAGGCCATATGGACGCGGATCTGATGGGTGCGCCCGGTCTCCAGCCAGCAATCGATCAGCGCCGCGGTGCCGTTGAAATCCTCGATCGTGCGGGCGCGGGTGACGGCGTGACGGCCGCCATTGGCGACCACCGCTTGCTTCTGCCGGTCGGTCTTGTGGCGCGCAAGTTGGGTGACGATCTTCAGCACGCCGCCTTGCTCGAAGCTGACGCCGTTAAGCCCGCGCAGACGCGGATCAGAGGCCTGCGGCACGCCGTGGCAGAGCGCGCGGTAATGGCGATGCACCGTATGTGCCTCGAATTGCGCGGCCAGCCCGTGATGCGCCCGGTCCGATTTCGCGACGACCAGCAGCCCGGACGTGTCCTTGTCGATGCGGTGGACGATGCCGGGGCGCGCCTCGCCGCCGATCCCTGAAAGATTGCCACCGAAATGGTGCAGCAGCGCGTTCACGAGCGTGCCTTCGGGCGTGCCCGGCGCGGGGTGAGTGACCATGCCCGCAGGCTTGTTCACGACGATCAGGTCGTCGTCCTCCCACAGCACTTCGAGGGGGATGTCCTGCGCGACCGTCTCGACTTCTTTCGGAGGCTCCAGCGCGATCTGATAGACCTCGCCCTCGGCGACCTTGGTCTTCTGATCGGTCACGGCGACACCCTCGCGGCTGACCGAGCCCTCCGCGATCAGTTTCGCCAGACGCGAGCGCGAGAGCGCCGCTTCCTCTGGCACAGCCGCCGCCAAGGCCTTATCAAGGCGGGGACCCATGCCGGGTCCGATCTCGATGCTGAGGATTTCCTTATTCATGTCCGACCTGCCTGACGAAGAGCCTGCCACCACGCTGCCACCCGATCTTCGCTTTCTCAAGATATTGGTGACCACGCTTGCGGCTGTGATGATCGTCGGGCTTGTAGCGATCGTGGCGCTGCTTGTCATCCGCTTGCAGCAACCCAATCCGTTGCCGCAGCTGCCCGCCGCGATCACGCTGCCGGAGGGCGCGCAGGCCGAAGCCGTGACCTTTGCGCGCAACTATACGGTCGTGGTGACCGATGCGGGCCAGGTGCTGGTCTATGACAAGGCCGGGCAGCAAGTGGGCGACCTGACGCTTGGCGCAGAGGGCGGGAATTCCAATGGAAATTGACCTCGAGATCGAAGACGCCCGCTGGGAGACTGTGGGGCTGGAAGAGCTGATCACCCGTGCGGCAACGCTGGTGCTGGAGGATCGCGGGATCGAGGCGGAGCTCTGCCGCCTATCGGTTCTCGCCTGCGATGATGCCCGCATCGCCGAGCTGAACGGCGAATATCGCGACAAGGCGAAACCGACCAATGTGCTCAGCTGGCCCGCCGAAGAGCGCGGCGCGGAAGACCCCGGTGCCCATCCCGAACCGCCCACGCCTGATGTCTTCGGCGAAATCGAGCTTGGCGACCTAGCCATTGCCTATGAAACCTGCGCCCGAGAGGCTGAAGAACAAGGCAAATCCGTCGAAGATCACACGCTGCATTTGCTCATCCACGCGGTGCTGCATCTGCTGGGTTATGACCATATTCGCGACGAAGATGCGCAAGTAATGGAACAAATCGAAATCCGGCTTCTTGAAAGCGTAGGAATTCGTAACCCATATGTGTAAGACTAGGCGCATTCCGCGTCATCTTTCGGAAAGGAACAATGGGACAGGTCGCCGACGGAGTTACCTCCGCCAATACCGGTAGTTCGGAAAACGCAGAACCCGGTCAGTCTTCGGAGCCCGCTTCGCGCGGGTTGCTCAGCCGCTTTTTCGGGCAACGCCCCATGGAAGAAGAGGCCCCACAGGTAGAAATGCCGCCCAAACCCGCGCCAGCGCCGCTGGGGCTCGGGAACCTGCGCAAGATGCGGGTGGGCGATGTTGCCATTCCCAAAGTCGAGATCGAGGCCGTTCCGGTCTCCATCACCCGCGACGAGCTGGTGGAGAAGTTCCGTCAGCACGGCTATTCGCGCCTGCCGGTCTTCAAGGAAACGCTCGATACGCCGCTGGGCCTCGTTCACCTTAAGGACTTGGCGCTGGAATACGGGTTCGGATCGGGCAATGGCCGGTTCTCGCTGCGCAAGCTGATCCGTCCGCTTCTCTATGTGCCGCCGTCGATGCCGATCGGTGTGCTTCTGCAGAAGATGCAGGTGCAGCGCACCCATATGGCGCTGGTGATCGACGAATATGGCGGGGTCGACGGTCTGCTCACGCTCGAGGATCTGATCGAGCAGGTGATCGGCGAGATCGAGGACGAGCACGACGAGGCCGACGACGCCTATTGGCGCGAGGAAAAGCCCGGCCAATGGGTCGTGCAGGCCCGCGCGCCGGTCAACGAGTTCGAAGCGCAGATCGGGATGCGGCTGTCTGACGAGGAGGCCGATGACGAGATCGATTCGATGGGCGGTCTGGTCTTCATGCAGCTTGGCCGGGTGCCCGCCCGGGGCGAGGTCGTGGTGACCGAGAACGGCGTCGAATACGAGGTGGTCGATGCCGATCCGCGCCGGATCAAACGTCTGCGCGTGCGTCTGCCGGGAGTGGCGCCCGCCGAGTGAGCGGGCTATGACGCGCCCATGATCGCGACCATCCGAGACGGCTTTCGCGCACCAATGCGCCCGCGCTGGCAGAGCTTGGCTCTGGCAGCGCTTTTCGGTGTGTTGTTCGCCGCCGGGCAAGCGCCCTTGGGGCTTTGGTGGATCGCGTTGCCTGCTTTGGCGGCCTCGATCTGGTTCGCATCGGCCGAACGCTGGCGCGCCTCCACGATCTGGATCGGGTTCGCCACCGGCTTCGGCTATGCGCTGGCCGCGATGTTCTGGATCGTCGAGCCTTTCATGGTCGAGGCCGATGTCTATGGCTGGATGGCGCCGTTTGCGCTGGTCCTGATGGCTGCGGGCATGGGCGCGTTCTGGGCGATCGGCTACGGGCTCGGGGCCTATGCGGGGCAGGGGCCGCGCTCGCGTGCGCTCGGGATCGCGCTCGGCATGGCGGCCTCGGATGTGTTGCGCTCCTACGTCTTCACCGGGTTTCCGTGGGTGCTGGTCGGCCATATCTGGATCGGCTCGCCCGTCGCGCAGGCGGCGGCCTATATTGGCCCGCTGGGGCTGAGCCTGATCACGATGCTGATCGCAAGCGCACCCGCGATGACGCGCGGGATGCAGATGCCTGCCGCCTTCGGGATCGTGGGCGCGGCGCTGGTCGTGCTGGTCGGGCTGTGGCTTGGCGGGGTAGCGCGGCTCAATGCGCCGGTGGCGCCGAGGGCTGAGCCGATCACCCTGCGGCTTGTACAGCCCAACGCGCCGCAGAACCTGAAATGGCTGCCGGAATACCGGATGAAGTTCTTCCAGCGGCTGCTGGACCTGACGAAAGCCGATCCTGCACCCGGCCAGCCGAAACCCGACCTGATCGTCTGGCCTGAAACTGCGGTGCCTTTCCTGCTCGACCGTCCGATGGGCGGGCTGGAGATGTCGACCGAGGCGGCGGGTGGGATCCCGCTCGCGATGGGGGTGCAGCGCAGTGAAGGCAGCCGCTATTTCAATTCGCTGGCCGTCATCACGCCCGATGACCGGATCGAGGCGCTTTACGACAAATCCCACCTCGTGCCCTTCGGCGAATACATGCCCTTCGGCGATGCGCTGGCGAAAATCGGGATCACCGCCTTCGCCGCACAGGTCGGCAACGGCTATTCGTCCGGGCCGGGGGAGAAGCTGCTGAACTTGGGCAAGCTCGGCCATGTCGCGCCGCTCATTTGCTACGAGGCGATCTTCCCGCAGGACCTGCGCGGTTTCTCGCAGCGGCCCGACTGGATCTTGCAGGTCACCAACGACGCGTGGTTCGGCACGCTGAGCGGCCCCTATCAGCATTTCGCGCAGGCGCGGCTCCGCGCGATCGAGCAGGGCCTGCCGCTTGCGCGCGACGCCAATACCGGGGTCACTGCGATGATCGACGCGAAGGGGCGGATCACGGCGAGCCTCGGGTTGGACAAAATGGGCAAGCTGGACGTCGAATTGCCGCCGAGCCTGCCGCCGACGCTCTATTCCAAGCTGGGTGACGCACCGTTCATCGCGCTGATTGTTGCAGCGTTAGCGCTTCTTTCAATCTTTGCGCGTATTTCGATTGACCCGACCGGCAGGCGCTCCTAGCTAGAAGGCCGAACCACCCCAACGGCTTCCTGACGGGGTGGGGATATCAACAACGGAGCACCCCTTCATGGCACGCGCGAATTACGTCTTCACCTCCGAATCCGTTTCGGAGGGGCATCCCGATAAGGTCTGTGACCGGATTTCGGATGCCGTTCTCGATACTTTCCTGGCCGCAGAGCCCAACGCGCGGGTGGCCTGCGAGACCTTCGCGACGACCAATCAGGTCGTGGTCGGCGGCGAGGTCGGTCTGGCCGACAAAACCAAGCTCGCCGAATATCTCGAAGGCATCGACAAGATCGTGCGCGAATGCGTCAAGGATATCGGCTACGAGCAGGACGAGTTTCACTGGGCGACGCTGAAAGTCGCGAACTTCCTGCACCCGCAATCGGCCCATATCTCGCAGGGCGTCGACAAGGACGGGGCTGGCGATCAGGGGATCATGTTCGGCTTCGCTTCGGATGAGACGCCCGAATTGATGCCCGCACCGATCCACTACTCGCACGCGATCCTGCGCCGTCTGGCCGAGGCGCGTAAATCGGGCGCCGAGCCCGAGCTGCGCCCCGATGCGAAATCGCAGCTGTCTGTGCGCTACGAGAATGGCCGCCCCGTCGGCGTGAGCCAGATCGTGCTTTCCACCCAGCACGCGCATGAGCATCAGACCTCGGATGACATCCGCGCCATCGTCGAACCTTATATCCGCGAGACCCTGCCCGAAGGCTGGATCACGCCGGAAACCGAATGGTGGGTGAACCCGACCGGCACTTTCGTGATCGGCGGTCCGGATGGCGATGCGGGTCTCACCGGGCGCAAGATTATCGTGGACACCTATGGCGGCTCGGCCCCGCATGGCGGCGGCGCGTTCTCGGGCAAGGACCCGACCAAGGTGGACCGCTCGGCGGCCTATGCAGCGCGCTATCTGGCGAAGAACGTGGTGGCCGCAGGCATGGCGCGCAAATGCGTGATCCAGGTGTCCTACGCGATCGGCGTGGCGAAGCCGCTGTCGATCTATGTCGACACGTTCGGCACCGGCGAAGTGCCCGACGAGGTGATCGAAAAGGCCGTGGCGCAGGTGATGGACCTGACGCCGAAAGGCATCCGCGACACGCTCGATCTGTGCAAGCCGATCTACGAACGCACCGCGGCTTACGGCCATTTCGGTCGCGCGCCGGAGGCCGATGGCGGCTTCTCGTGGGAGAAGACCGATTTGGTCGAGGCGCTGAAGAAGTCCGTGTAAGGCGTGCTTTTCTGGAATGTGCGACGGGCAGGGGGAAACCGCTGCCCGCTTTCTATTGCGTGAGGGGCGCGTCCGACCCTTGGGTGGGCGCTTTCCTCCGCTTGAGGCTTGGCGCTTTATCTCGGAAGCCCCGAACGAAGTTAGAGCCCGCGCTATCATCGCCAAAGCGCCCTCCCATGGGGAGGGTCGGGCGCGGCCCGGGCTAGCCGCCCGGGCCATTCGTTCGAAACGGCGCAGCGAGGTTTGATTTGACGTCGGGGCCTGCGTGGCCTTAGTGCCGCGCGAACGCTTCTCGACGGAAAGACCATCCCATGAGCACCGACACCTCCGGCCTGACCCAGCTGGGCCAATCGACCGACCTGCCGCAAACGCCCGACGAGGCCGTGCTGGAGCGCGTGCCCCAACCGCGCAAAGGCGAGCGCTATCTCGTGCGGTTCACAGCCCCCGAATTCACCTCGCTCTGCCCGCTCACCGGCCAGCCCGATTTCGCGCATATCATGATCGATTACGTCCCGCGCGACTGGCTGGTGGAGAGCAAATCGCTGAAGCTGTTCCTCGGCGCGTTTCGCAATCACGGGGCGTTTCACGAGGATTGCTCGGTGATGATCGGCCAGCGTCTGCGCGATCTGCTGGAGCCTGAATGGCTGCGCATCGGCGCCTATTGGTACCCGCGCGGCGGCATCCCGATCGACGTCTTCTGGCAAAGCGCGCCGAAGCCCGGGGACATGTGGATCCCCGATCAGGGCGTGCCGCCCTATCGCGGCCGCGGCTGAGCTGATCTTGCAATGAAAAAGGCCCCGCATCGGCGGGGCCTTTCGCGTTTTCAGGAAAAGATGGGACGCTGCCCTTGGCTGGTCGCCTCGGGCGTTGTCGCTTACGCGGTGACCCGGCCGGTGTGCTGGGTGTTTTCACGGGCATCGAGCGACCATTTGCCCGCGCCCTGCGCCACGATCATCAGCATGCCGCCCGCGATCGAGATGTTCTTCATGAAGTTGATCATCTGGCCCTGCGCTTCCATGCCAGTCATGCCGAGGCTCGGGACGTAGTGGAACAGGAAGCCGGAGATGAGGCTGAAGCCCGCGAGCAGGAAGGCTACGATCCGCGTCTTCCAACCGAGCAGCAATGCGATGCCGCCGCCCAGTTCGGTCAGGATCACGAGCGGCAGAAGCGCGCCGGGCACGCCCATCGCTTCCATGTAGCCTTGGGTCCCGGCATAGCCGGTGATTTTTTGAAAGCCCGCGATGATGAAGATCTGGGCGAGGAGGAGGCGGCCGAGCGGGGCCGCGAGGTCGGTGAGTTTCGTCATGGAATCTATCCTTTGTGTCGTCGTCTGATGGGCCCGAAGGCGATGGCGACAGGATCTACATTGTGCGTAAAAATTTGGAATACCGATAAAATTACAGAATATGCGCAAAAACGAACAGAATTAGCGCTTTGCGATCCACCTTGCACGCCAAGACCTTCCGCGCCACTCTCCGCCGAAAACCGGAGGAGAAAGACCATGCCCGACGCCCTGCGCTATGCCGCGATCATGCTTGCTGCCGGGATCGGCATTCCGGTGCTCGCCGCGCTCAATGCCCAGCTTGGCAGCCGCATCGGCTCGCCCGCGGTGGCGGCGGTGGTGCTGTTCTCCGTGGCGCTCTTGGGGGCGGTGCTGGCCGTCGCGGTCACGACAGGGCCCTCGGGCTTCGCGCGTATTCCCGATCAGCCGAAATACCTGTTTCTGGCTGGCGTGCTGATCGCCTTCTACGTGCTCTCGATTACCTTTATCGCGCCGCGCTTCGGGGTCGGCAATGCGGTGTTCTTCGTGCTGCTGGGACAGATGATTTCGGCCGCCGCGATCGACCAATTCGGCCTGTTCGGGGCACTCGTGCGGCCCATCACCTTGATGCGCGGGGCGGGGATCGGCTTCATGTGCCTCGGACTGTTCCTCATTCAGAAGGCTTGAACCTTTCGAGCGACGCGGCTAGAGGCCCCTCCCATGAGCGAGAATGACACCCCCGAACAGCCCTGGCGCAACTTCTATGGTCGCCGCCACGGCAAGACGCTGAACAAGGCGCAGAAGGAATACCTGCGCGAGGACCTGCCGGGCCGTCTGCCCGGTCCCGTTGGTTGGGACGTGAACCCCGACCGTGAGCCGCTCGACATGGAGACGCGGTTCAAGGGCAAGCCGGTCTGGCTCGAAGTGGGCTTCGGCGGGGGCGAGCATCTGGCGCATATGGCGCAGACCTATCCGGAGGTGGAGTTCATCGGCTGCGAGCCTTTCGTGAACGGCGTCGCGATGCTGCTGGGCAAGCTGCGCCGCGAGAAAATCCCGAACGTCGCGGTGCATCCCGGCGATGCGCGCGACCTGATGGATGTGCTGCCCGCGGGCTCGATCTCGAAGGCGTTTCTCCTCTATCCCGACCCGTGGCCGAAATCGAAGCACCACCGCAGGCGTTTCGTGACGCAGGAGCATCTCGAGCCGCTGCACCGCGCGCTCAAACCGGGATCGGAATTCCGCGTGGCGACCGACATCCCCGATTACGTCCGCCAGACCGTCGAGGAAGTCCCGCAGGCCGGATTCGAGCCTCTGTTCGACGTGCCCGCCGCCTTCGATTTCGACGATCCGCAGCCCGTTTCGGGCGATTGGGATACGCCGTGGGAGGACTGGCTCTCGACGCGCTATGAACAGAAAGCGCTGCGCGAAGGCCGCAAGCCGCATTACCTGACCTATCGGCGGATCTGAGCCCTTCCGCCTCCCGCCAGATCGCGCTAACAGGGGCGCGTTGAAATAAGGGAGGCACTATGTCCGGCCACGGCACTCCGATCAAAATGACCTCGCGCGCTTGCGGGCCCCTGAAGGGCACGGCGGAGGTTCCCGGCGACAAGTCGATCAGCCACCGCGCGCTGATCCTTGGCGCGCTCTCGGTGGGCGAGACGAAGATCACCGGCCTGCTCGAAGGCGAAGACGTGCTCGACACGGCCAAGGCGATGCGCGCCTTCGGGGCCGAGGTCACGCAGCACGGTCCGGGCAGCTGGTCGGTGCATGGCGTGGGCGTGGGCGGTTTCGCCGAGCCCGAAGACGTCATCGATTGCGGCAATTCCGGCACCGGCGTGCGTCTGATCATGGGCGCGATGGCGACCTCGCCGATCGTGGCGACCTTCACTGGCGACGGGAGCTTGCGCAAACGCCCTATGGGCCGCGTCACTGATCCGATCCGGCTGTTCGGGGCGCAGGCTTTCGGGCGTCATGGCGGGCGTCTGCCGATGACCATCCTCGGCGCGCCGAGCCCCGCGCCTGTGCGCTACGCGACGCCGATGGCCTCTGCGCAGGTGAAATCGGCGGTGCTGCTGGCGGGGCTGAACGCGCCGGGCCAGACCGTCGTGATCGAGAAGACCCCGACCCGCGATCATACCGAGCGGATGCTGCGCGGCTTCGGCGCCGAGATCACCACCGAGGTGACCGAGCAGGGCCATGTCATCACGTTGCAGGGCCAGCCGGAACTCAAAGCCCAAGAGGTCGCCGTGCCGCGCGATCCCTCTTCGGCAGCTTTCCCGGTCTGTGCTGCGCTGATCGTGCCGGGCTCCGAGATCGTCGTGCCGGGCGTCAGCCAGAACCCCACCCGCAACGGGATCTTCATCACGCTGCGCGAGATGGGCGCCGATCTGACCTTCGAGAACGAGCGCGAAGAGGGCGGCGAGCCGGTGGCCGATCTGCGCGTGCGCTATTCCAAGCTGCACGGGATCGACGTGCCCGCCGAGCGCGCCTCGGCGCAGATCGACGAATATCCGGTGCTCTCGGTCGTCGCAGCCTTTGCCGAAGGCGTGACCCGGATGCCCGGCGTGCATGAACTGCGCGTGAAGGAAAGCGACCGGATCGACGCGATGGCACGCGGGCTGGAGGCCAATGGCATCAAGATCGAGGAAGACGAGGACACGCTGATCGTGCATGGCTGCGGCCCCGAGGGCGTGCCGGGCGGCGGCACCGCCGTGACCCATCTCGACCACCGGATCGCGATGAGCTTCATGGTGCTGGGCATGGCCGCGCAACAGCCGGTCTCGGTCGATGACGGCTCGCCCATTGCAACCTCCTTCCCGATCTTCGAGGACCTGATGGCCGGGCTTGGCGCGGAGATCGTCCGGGCGGATCGGTGAGCCGGGCGCAGGTCGCCTTTGTCCTGCTCGCGTCCCTGACGGGGGCGGTCTATCTTGCGATGACGCTCGTTACCTTGCCGCATCTTCGGGATGCGGCGGGCGGTCTGGCGCCGTTCGATTTGCGTCCAGGTGGCTACAGTGCTGCGCAGGCCCGGGCGCTCCTCGATGCGCTCGATGCTCCGGCGCGACAGTATTACCTCTCGGTTCAGCAGCGGCTCGATCTTGTCTTTCCGGTCCTGGAGGCGGTGACACTGATTGTCGCCTTCCGTACCCTTGCAAAGGGCTGGCTTGCCGTGGTGTTGTCGATCCTGGCGGCTCTTGGTGCTGTGTTTGACTATCTCGAAAATCATGCCGTTGCCGCATTGTTGCGGACCGGCGCGGTCACGGATGACATGATCGCCTTTGCGAGCAGATGGACGCTTCTGAAGAGCGTCGCAGTCACTTTGAGCCTGACGGCCCTGGCGCTATTGATCCTGCGGGCAGTTTATTTGCGGATGAAACGATGAAATTCACAGTCGCCATCGATGGCCCCGCCGCTGCGGGCAAAGGGACGATCAGTCGGGCCGTGGCCGAGCGGTTCGGGCTGGCGCATCTCGATACGGGTGCGCTCTATCGCGCGGTTGGCATGAAATCCGAGACCGAGGGGCTGGAGCCCATCGCGGCGGCCAAGGCGCTGTGCCCCGAGGATCTCGAGCGCAACGATCTGCGCACGATGGAAGCGGGGCAGGCGGCCTCGATAGTCGCCGCGATCCCCGAAGTGCGCGCGGCTCTGGTGGCGTTTCAGCGCGATTTCGCTGCGCGCGAGGGCGGTGCGGTGCTCGATGGGCGCGATATCGGCACGGTGATCTGCCCGCAGGCGGAGGTGAAGCTGTTCGTGACCGCCTCACCGGAGGTGCGCGCGCATCGGCGCTGGCTGGAACTGGGCGGCGATGAGGCCGAAGTGCTGGAACAGGTGCGCGAGCGCGACGCCCGCGACATGGGCCGCGCCGACAGCCCGTTGCGTCCGGCGGTGGATGCGCTGGTGATCGATACCTCCGAGCTGAGCATCGAAGAGGCGGTCGCCCGCGCCGCCGATCAGATCGAGGCCCGCCGCGCGGGCGATCTGGACTAGGGGGCGGGGATGCTGCGCTGGGTTCTCCTCTCGCTGGTTCTTGCAACGCAGGCCACAGCCGAGGGGCGCCCGCAGGGTCTGCTGTGGAGCGAGACCGACCTGCCGCGCACCTTGCCGCTGCAGATCAAATCTGCCCCTGATCGCGATCTCTATATCGTGCTGCGCGATGCCAAGACCGGGCAGGACGTGATGGGCGCCTATGCGCAGGGCGGTGAATTCTTTCGCCTGCTGGTGCCGCCGGGACGGTTCGAGGTGCAGGTGGCGCTCGGGCCTGCGGAAGACTGGGAGGGCGGCGCTGCGCTGTTCGGCCCCGAGACGGAAAGGCTACGCCTCGACCCGCCGCTCGATTTCGGGGTCACGGGCTACGCGCGGAAGGGCGGGCACCTGATCGATCTGCGCGATCTCGGCGATATCGGCCAGAAAAGCCTCGGAATTTGCCAGCGACTCGCGCTCGATTTCGACAGCGTGAACACCGCGCCGGAGGCGGTCCGACCCGGCGTAAAGCCCCGTGACCCAATGGAAATACCGGAGTTCCCGGAGCCGAAATACCGTCGCGTCGACCGCATTTGCGATTGAAAAAAAGGGACGCGTGAAATATATCTTCACGAAGTGGTGAACTTTTTTCCCGACTCTCGCGTTGGGTGTTGGTGGATGTATTTCGAGGGTGGACCGATGCGCTTGTCCCTGACTTTGGCCTGCATGCTGACTTGCGTGTCCTTTGCGACCGTTCCGGCCCGCGCCGACGGCCCGGCGGCGACGCCCGAACCGATCGCGGTGAAAGCCCGGTCCGCGATGCCGGTGCCGGGGGATTTGTCCTTCGATCTGGTGGAGGGCGAGACGGTCTCGCTCGCCGATTTCCGTGGCAAGGTCGTCCTCGTGGTCAACACCGCCTCGAAATGCGGTTTCGCCCCGCAATTCACCGAGCTGCAGGAGATGTCCGAAACCTATGGCCGCGACGGTCTGGTGATCCTCACCGTGCCGTCGAACGATTTCCGGCAGGAACTCTCAACCGCGCAAGAGGCCAAGCGCTATTGCGCGCTGACCTTCGGGGCCGAATTGCCGATGGCGCAGCTCGCCAAGGTGAAGGGGCCGCAGGCGCATCCGTTCTATCGCTGGATGCGCGAAACCGAGGGGTTCGAGCCGAGCTGGAACTTCAACAAGGTGCTACTGGGCCGCGACGGCTCGGTGATCGCGACCTATCCCGCCAGCGCAGAGCCCCTTTCGGCCTGGATGCTGGGCGACGTTAAAGCCGCTCTCGCAACCGCGAGCCGAGGCTGAGCGAGAGGCCGCGCAGCCTGTCTATGACGCAATAAATGCTTGCGATACTGGCTGATCGCGCCTATATGGGCGCGGTCTGAGACAGGTTGGGACTCACCCGACCCGTATGCTATTGCAGCACAGACATTCCAACGAAAGACCGGCGGAGCCAACCGCAAGGCCAGAAAACCGAAGATGAAAAGGAAAATCTGAACGCATGTCGCAAAATGCAACCATGGACGAATTCGAAGCCCTTCTGAACGAGAGCCTCGAAATCGACACCCCGAACGAAGGTTCGGTTGTTAAAGGCAAGGTCATCGCCATCGAGGCGGGCCAGGCCATCATCGATGTCGGCTACAAAATGGAAGGCCGCGTCGAACTCAAAGAATTCGCCAACCCCGGCGAGGCTCCGCAGATCGAAGTCGGCGACGAAGTCGAAGTGTATCTCGACCGTGTCGAGAACGCTCGCGGCGAAGCCGTTATCTCGCGTGAGAAAGCCCGCCGCGAAGAGGCATGGGATCGTCTCGAAGCAGCTTACGCCAAAGAAGAGCGCGTCGAAGGCGCTATCTTCGGTCGCGTCAAAGGCGGCTTCACCGTCGATCTGGGCGGCGCTGTCGCGTTCCTGCCCGGCTCGCAAGTGGACGTGCGCCCGGTGCGCGACGCTGGCCCGCTCATGGGTCTCAAGCAGCCGTTCCAAATCCTCAAGATGGACCGTCGTCGTGGCAACATCGTTGTCTCGCGTCGTGCGATCCTCGAAGAGAGCCGCGCCGAACAGCGCGCCGAAGTCATCGCGAACCTCTCCGAAGGTCAGGTCGTTGATGGTGTGGTCAAGAACATCACCGAATACGGTGCGTTCGTTGATCTGGGCGGCGTCGACGGTCTGCTGCACGTCACCGACATGGCATGGCGCCGCGTGAACCACCCGTCCGAGATCCTGTCGATCGGCGAGACCGTCAAGGTCCAGGTCGTCAAGATCAACAAGGAAACCCACCGCATCTCGCTCGGCATGAAGCAGCTGCAGTCGGATCCGTGGGACTCGGTCGAGTCGAAGTTCGCTCTGGGTTCGGTCCACACCGGCCGCGTGACCAACATCACCGACTACGGCGCGTTCGTCGAGCTGGAGCCGGGTGTCGAAGGTCTCGTGCACGTGTCCGAGATGTCCTGGACCAAGAAGAACGTCCACCCCGGCAAGATCGTTTCGACGAGCCAGGAAGTCGACGTCATGGTCCTCGAGATCGACACCGCGAAGCGCCGCGTCTCGCTTGGCCTCAAGCAGACCATGCGCAACCCGTGGGAAGTCTTCGCAGAGACCCACCCGGTCGGCACCGTCATCGAAGGCGAAGTCAAGAACATCACCGAATTCGGTCTGTTCGTTGGCCTCGAGAACGACATCGACGGCATGGTGCACCTCTCGGACCTCAGCTGGGAACAGCGTGGCGAGGATGCGATCCAGGACTACCGCAAAGGCGACATGGTCAAGGCCGCTGTCACCGAAGTGGACACCGACAAGGAGCGTATCTCGCTCTCGATCAAGGCGCTCGACGCCGACACGTTCTCCGATGCCGTTGACGGCGTGAAGCGTGGTTCGATCGTGACCGTGACCGTGACCGCGATCGAAGACGGTGGCGTCGAGGTGGAATACAACGGCATGAAGTCGTTCATCCGCCGTTCGGACCTCGCCCGCGATCGTGCCGACCAGCGCCCCGAGCGCTTCCAGGTTGGCGATCACGTCGATGTCCGCGTGACCAACGTCGACTCCAAGACCCGCAAGCTGGGTGTGTCGATCAAGGCGCGTGAGATCGCTGAAGAGAAAGAAGCCGTGGAACAGTACGGTTCGTCGGACTCGGGTGCGTCGCTGGGCGACATCTTGGGTGCCGCGCTCAAGGGCGACCAATAAGAGATCGAGCCGCTTGGCTCAACGAAAGGCCCCGCCGATTGGCGGGGCCTTTTTCGTTCCGCAAAGCCTTGGCGATCTGCGACGACGATTCGCGCAACGGGTGACGCTTGGGCGGGCGAAGCGCTGAATTTCTGCGTTTGCGAAGGCGCTTCCGTCGGCGGCAGACCGCTAGGGGCTCGATTTTACGTGGATTTTCCGGGTCTTTGCTGTTCCGCGTTGCAACGATTGGTCCTATAATTACGAAATGACGCATGTAAGAGCCGGGGGACACCCGGCCAAGCCCGTGGGGGGAGATAACAAGATGATCCGCTCTGAGTTGATCACCAAGATTGCCGAGGAGAATCCGCATCTCTACCAGCGGGATGTCGAAAAAATCGTAAATACGATCTTCGACGAGATCACCGAGGCGCTGGCCTCGGGCGACCGCGTCGAGCTTCGTGGGTTCGGGGCCTTTTCCGTCAAGAAGCGCGACGCGCGCACCGGTCGGAACCCGCGCACCGGCGAGGCGGTTGAGGTCGAGGAAAAACACGTACCCTTCTTCAAGACCGGTAAGCTGCTGCGCGACCGGCTGAACGGGAAAGAGGAATAAGAGCTAATGATTCGAGCGCTTCGGCTGCTGTTTCTCGGTCTGCTCGCCGTGGTCCTGATCGGGCTGGCGCTGGCCAATCGTCAAATCGTCACGCTGCGGGTGCTGCCGCTCGAGGCGGGCAGCTTCCTTGGCTGGGACTGGGCGGTTCAGGTGCCGTTGTTCCTCGTGATCCTCGCGGGCGTTCTGCTGGGTCTGCTGATCGGCTTCGTCTGGGAATGGGCGCGCGAGTCGCGTCTGCGCCGCAATGCCCGCCAGTCGGACCGCAAGGCGCGCAAGCTCGAAGCTGAAGTTCAGACGCTGCGCCACGACAAGACCGGCCCGAAGGACGACGTGCTGGCGCTGCTCGAACAGCCCTCGCGCTGAGATGCCGACCGTCGCCATAGACCGCAACGCGCAGGGTCTCGCCCGCGTGAAGATTTGCGGGCTGCGCAAGGCCGAGGACATCGCCGCCGCCGTCGAGGCGGGCGCGCGCTATGTGGGCTTCGTATTCTTTCCCAAATCCCCGCGCCATCTGGAGATCGCCGAGGCGCGTACTTTGGCGCAGGATGTCGAACCCGGCATCGCCAAGGTCGGTCTGGTGGTGAACCCCTCGGATGAGCTGCTCACCGAGATCACGGATGCCGTGCCGCTCGACATGCTCCAGCTTCACGGCTCGGAAAGCCCGGAACGCGTGACGGAGATCCGCGCCAAGTTCGGCCTGCCGGTGATGAAAGCCGTGGGCGTGGCCGATGCCGCCGATCTTCCGAAGATCGCGGAGTATGAGGCGGTGGCCGACCAAATCCTGCTCGATGCCAAGCCGCCGAAGGAGGCGGAGCTTCCGGGCGGCAACGGGCTGTCCTTCGACTGGCGGCTGATCGCCGGGCGTACATGGGAAAAGCCGTGGATGCTGGCCGGGGGGCTGACGCCGGAGAACGTGGCCGAAGCGATCCTGCTGACCGGCGCGCGGCAGGTCGATGTCTCCTCGGGCGTGGAGAGCGCGCCGGGCGTCAAAGACCCCGAGAAAATCCGCGCTTTCGTTCATGCAGCCCGTCAGGGAAGTGACGGGGCGTAGCGGGGCCCCGCGCAATCGAGTATTTTTAGCCAGATGCCGGGGCGGGGATTTATCTCGCCCCGCTTTGACGCTAGACCGATCCTCACGAATAGCGCGAGGTGTGCCATGGCTGACGATCTGATCAATTCCTTCATGAATGTGCCCGACGAGAACGGGCGCTTCGGCATTTTCGGTGGCCGCTTCGTGTCCGAGACGCTGATGCCGCTGATCCTCTCGCTCGAAGAAGAATACGAGAAGGCCAAGACCGATCCCGATTTCTGGGCGGAGATGGACGACCTCTGGAAGCACTATG
Source organism: Thioclava sediminum (assembly GCF_002020355.1). Taxonomy (GTDB): domain Bacteria; phylum Pseudomonadota; class Alphaproteobacteria; order Rhodobacterales; family Rhodobacteraceae; genus Thioclava; species Thioclava sediminum. Next base: position 411,274 of record NZ_MPZV01000003.1, on the reverse strand, counting down.
TCGGCCGTCCGTCGCCTCTGTATTTCGCGCCCCGCATCACCGAAGAGCTGGGCGGCGCGAAGATATATCTCAAGCGCGACGAGCTGAACCACACCGGCGCGCATAAGATCAACAACGTGCTGGGGCAGATCCTGCTGGCGCGGCGCATGGGCAAGACCCGGATCATCGCCGAGACCGGCGCTGGCCAGCACGGCGTGGCCACCGCGACTGTCTGCGCGAAATTCGGCCTCAAATGTGTGGTCTATATGGGCGCCACGGACGTCGAGCGTCAGGCGCCGAACGTCTTCCGGATGCGCCTGCTGGGTGCCGAAGTCGTCCCGGTCAAATCGGGTCGCGGCACGCTGAAGGATGCGATGAACGACGCGCTGCGCGACTGGGTGACCAATGTGCGCGACACGTTCTATTGCATCGGCACGGTGGCCGGGCCGCACCCGTATCCGGCGATGGTCCGCGATTTCCAGTCGATCATCGGCAAGGAAGTGCGCTGGCAGCTTGAAGAGCAGGAAGGCGAGGGCCGTCTGCCCGACACCGTGATCGCGGCGATCGGCGGGGGCTCGAACGCGATGGGCCTGTTCCATCCGTTCCTCGACGACAAATCCGTGCGCATCATCGGCGTCGAGGCTGGCGGTCACGGCGTCGACGAGAAGATGGAACATTGCGCCTCGCTCACCGGCGGGCGTCCGGGCGTGCTGCATGGCAACCGGACCTATCTGCTGCAGGACGAGGACGGGCAGATCCTCGAAGGGCATTCGATCTCGGCCGGGCTCGACTATCCGGGCATCGGGCCTGAGCATAGCTGGCTGCACGACACCGGCCGCGCGGAATATGTGAACATAACCGACAAGGAGGCGCTGGAGGCGTTCCAGTTCTCCTGCCGTCTCGAAGGGATCATCCCCGCGCTCGAGCCCTCGCACGCTCTGGCCCATGTGATGAAGATCGCGCCTGACCTGCCCAAGGACCATATCATCGTGATGAACATGTGTGGCCGCGGTGATAAGGACATTTTCGCGGTCGCGAAGCATCTCGGCTTCGACATGGACGCATAAACTCAGGTTTACGGCGTACAACCTGAGGTTTATTGCTCCTCCATAACCCAATTGGCAATGGACCGGCGGGCGTTGTCCGCCGACCCTTTGCTCCGACGTCGCAGCCCGCGGCGGACAATTGTTCCGGAGGAGATAGAAGATGAAAATGAAATCCACCCTCGCCGCGCTGGCGGCTCTCGCGGTCTCGGCGCATATGGCACAGGCTGAAGTGTCCACGGACGGTATCGCTGCCGATCTGCAGGCCAATGGCTTCACCAATGTCGAGATCAAGGTCGGCCCGACCCAGGTGAAGGCCGAGGGTTACAACCCGAACGGCACCAAGATCGAAGTGGTCTACGACCGCGCCACCGGCAAGATCCAGAAGCAGGAAATGTCGCGGACGCGCGCCGGCTATGACATGACGCAGGGCGTCAGCGTCCGTCAGCAGTCGGAAGATTTCTACGACGGCAGCGACGACGACCATATGGACGATCACGGCGACGGCCATTCGGGCAGCGACGATCACATGGATGACAGCCACGACGACGATCACACCACGTCCGATTCCGATCACAGCTCGGATGACGGCGGCTCGCATGAGAGCGGCTCTGACGATGGCGGTTCGCACGACAGTGGCTCCGACGGCGGCGGGTCGCATGACAGCGGCGGCGACGACGGTGGCGACGACGACTGATCCGAACGGACTTGCCCGGTGCCATGTGCGCCGGGCATAATCCTCTGAAATGCCGCGTTCGCGCGCGGGGGGAGTTTTGCCGATGAGACTGCGCAGAGATCTGGCGATAGCCGTGTTGATCGGCGCGCTGAGCGTGCCCGTGGTGCCAGGGCTCGCGCGGGCCGAAACCGCGAGCGAAGCGGTCACCCGGCAGCTCAAATCCTACGGCTACCAGAACATCGATGTGCACCGGACCTTGCTGGGCCGCGTGCGCATCACCGGCACCCGCAAGGGCGTCGAGCGCGAAATCGTCCTCGATCCGCGCAGCGGCGAGATTCTGCGCGACCTGTCCCGCTCCAGCCGCACGCCGATCTTGAACAATAGCCCTCTGGGCGGCACCGCCTCGGGGAGCTATACCGCGACCTCCACCTCCGACCGCACAACGACGACCTCCGATAGCGACTCCTCCGACGACTCCTCGGACGATAGCAGTAGCGCATCGGGCAGCGACGATGGCGGAAGCCATGACAGCAGCGACAGCGACAGTAGCGGTGGCGGCGGCGGCGACAGCGGCGGCGGCGACGATGGCGGCGGAGAAAGCGACGATGATTGACGCCTCGGACCGGTCGGCGGGAGCGGCGCAATGACGTCGCGGCTGCGCCGTGCGGTGCTTGTCGGGGCGATCTTGCTGTTTCAGGCGGTCTGCGCGCTGTTCTTCATCTCCGATATCCTGCTGTCGGTCTTCGGCCTCTATCCCGCGCCGATCAGCTGGCAGAACCGCGAAATCCTCGAACTCGGGGCGGCGCTCGGCCTCATTCTGGGGCTCGCGCTTGGCGCGTTCGCCTTGGCAGGTGCGCTGCGAGAGGGGGCACGGGCGAAGGCGCGTCTGCGCCGGGCGACCTCGGCTTTTGAGGATCTCCTGGAAGAGCGTTTCTCCGACTGGGGCCTCACGGCGGCAGAGCGCGAGGTCGCGCTTTTTGCGATCAAGGGGCTGAGCACGGCGGAAATCGCGGCGCTCCGCGAGACGTCCGAAGGCACCGCCAAGGCGCAAAGCGCCGCGATCTACCGCAAGGCGGGGGTGAACGGGCGCGGCGCGCTTCTGAGCCTTTTCGTCGAGGATATGATGGACCAGCGCGCCGAGGGGGCGCAGCGCGAAGATACGGCGACGAAGCGCGGTGTGACGGCGGTGGCCAAGGGCTGAGCGCTCAGCCCCGCAGAGCGCGCGTATCCTCATAGGCGAAATCGATCAGCGCGCGCAGCTTGCGCGGCAGGCGCGGCCCGTCGAGATAGACCGCATGAAGCGGGATGCGCAGCAGCGTCTCCGGCGGAAACAGCGAGACCAGCCGCCCCGCCACGATCTCCGGCTCCAGCACGAAGTCCGGCCCATAGGTGATGCCATGCCCCGCCAGCGCCAGTTCGCAGGCGGCGCGCCCGCTATTGACGCGGATCTGCGCGGGAACGGGCAGGGCGGCGATCTCTCCGCCCTCGCGATAGCGCCAATGCGGGATCGCGCTGTGATTGGTGTCGTGGATACAGCGGTGATCGGCCAGATCGGCGATCTGGGTCGCGCGGCCCGCACGTTCGAGATAGGCGGGAGAGGCCACGACGCGCATCCCGATCTCACCCAGCTTGCGCGCCCGCAGCGCCTGATCGCGGAGCTGCCCGATCCGGAAGGCGAGGTCGATCCCCTCGGCGGCCAGATCGGTCGCGGCATCCGAGAGCGTCAAGTCGATCACCAGATCGGGGTGGGGGGCTGCGAAGCGCGCGAGCATCTCCGCCAGATAGACCTCGCCGAAAGTGACCGGCGCGGAGATCCGCAGCACGCCCGAAAATCCGCGCGATTGCTCCGACACCGCGCCCAGAAGATCGTCGAGCCCGTCGAGCACGCTTGGCGCCTCGGCCAGCAGACGCTCGCCCGCGGGCGTCAGCCCGATCCGCCGCGTCGTGCGTTGCAGAAGGCGCGTGCCAAGGCGGTCCTCCAGCTCGGCCACGTATTTCGAGGCGAGCCGATTGGAGATGCCCAGCTGCTCTGCCCCCGCGGTGAACGAGCCCGCGCGGGCGGTCGCGACAAAGGCGCGGAGTTGTTCGGTGATATCCATCGCTATTCAGAACAAAATGGTAAAAGTCATTCCTGATAATATCCATTTTATTCGCTAACGGAATGGCTAATTTCCTCGCTGTAACGCGAACACACCGCACAGAGCTTGCGGTTACAGGAGATAGACCATGATCGACACCAAACTCGCCCCTTACGGCATCTTCGTTTTGCGCCTTCTGACCGGCGCTCTGTTCCTCGTCCACGGGCTGACGAAGCTTTTCGTCTTCACCCCGGCCGGCACGATGGGCTTCTTTGAATCGCTGGGTTTGCCCGGCTGGCTTGGCATCCTCACGATGGCGGCGGAAATCCTCGGCGGTATCGCCTTGATCACCGGCATCTATGCACGGATCGTGTCCTTCGGGCTCGGCTTCATCCTGCTCGGCGCGGCCTTCACGGCGCATTGGGGCAACGGCTTCAGCTTCTCGAACCAGGGCGGCGGCTGGGAATACCCGGTGATGTGGGCCATCGTGCAATTCGCGCTCGCGGCTCTGGGTGACGGCCTCTATGCGCTGCGCCCGACCAAGCTGAAATGACAGGAGGAGACGATGGCTACCAGTGATGCAAATGTCGAAATCGGCCATGTGACCCTCGTGGTCCATGACCTCCCGGCGGTGGGGGCGTTCTACGAGAGCGTGCTCGGGCTGGAGCGGATCTCGGGCGACGCAACCGAGGCGCGCTACGGCGTCGACGGCAAGGTGCTCGTGATCCTCAAGGCCGACGCATCGGCGCGCAAATCGAGCCGGTCGGAAGCGGGGCTGTTTCACACCGCCTTCCTGCTGCCCGAGCGGGCCGATCTGGGCGCGTGGCTGAACCACGCCGCAGAGACCGGCATCCGGCTCGACGGGGCGTCCGATCACCTCGTCAGCGAGGCGGTCTACCTGCACGACCCCGAGGGCAACGGTATCGAGATCTACCGTGACCGCGCCCGCGAGGACTGGCCGCGCAAGGACGGGATGATCGCGATGGTGACCGATCCGATCGACCTGCGCGACGTGATGGTAGCGGCCCGTGGCCCGTGGCGCGGTGCGCCGAAAGGCACGGTGATCGGCCACGTTCACCTTCAGGTGGGCGCGCTCGACCCGGCGGAGCCGTTCTATGCCGAGACGCTCGGCGCGGATGTGATGGCCCGCTATCCAGGGGCGAATTTCCACGGGTGGGGCGGCTATCACCACCACCTCGCCACCAATGTCTGGAATAGCCGCGGGGCCAAAGAGCGTCACCAGCCCGCGACCGGTCTGGTCGAGGTGGGGCTGAAAGCGGACGCCGAACCGCTCGCCGCCTTCCGCGAGGCCTATGGCGACAGCGTGGCCGACCCGTGGGGCACGCGCTTCACATGGTCCGCGAAATGATCGAGAGATAAGAGAAAGGCGCCCGCGATGGGCGCCTTTTTCGCTTACAGAATGTGGTTCACATGGCCCATCTTGCGGCCCGGCTTCACCTCGGCCTTGCCGTAGAGATGCACCTGATACCGCGCGAGCTTCGCCAGCCCCGGCACCCGGTCCATGTCGTCGCCGATCAGGTTCTCCATCTCGACATCGCAATGGCGCGAGCCGTCGCCCAGCGGCCAGCCGGTCACGGCGCGGATATGCTGCTCGAACTGATCGACTGCGCAGCCTGCCTGCGTCCAGTGGCCGGAATTATGCACGCGCGGGGCGATCTCGTTCACGATCAGCGCGTCGCGGGTGACGAAAAGCTCAACCCCCATCACGCCGACATAATCGAGCTTGTTCAGGATCTTGGCCGCTAGCAGAACCGCATCGGTGCGCTGGTTGTCGGTGATCGCGGCGGGCACCAGCGTGGTGCGCAGGATGCCGCCCTCATGCTTGTTCTGGCCCGGATCGTAGCAGGAGATCGCGCCATCCTCGGCGCGCGCGCCGATCACGGAGATCTCCTTGAAGAACTCCACGAAGCCTTCGAGGATCGCGGGCGCGCCCTTCATATCCTCCAGCGCGGCGGCGGCCTCTTCGGGCGCGTTGATCACAACCTGACCCTTGCCGTCATAGCCGAAACGGCGGGTCTTCAGGATAGCGGGGCAGCCGATCTCGGCGATCGCCTCCTTGAGGTCCTCGAGATCGTCCACGGCGGCGAAAGGCGCGGTGGCGAGGCCCAGATCGTTTAGGAAGGCTTTCTCGACCAGACGGTCCTGACTGACGGCCAGCGCCTTGCGGTTCGGGCGGATCGGCTTGAGGCTTTCCAGAAGATCGAGCGCCGAGGTCGGCACGTTCTCGAATTCATAGGTGATGACGTCCACGGCCTCGGCGAAGGCGCGCAGCGCGGCCTCGTCCTCGTAAGGCGCGGTGGTCACCGCATGGGCCACGTCGCCCGCGGGCGGGTTCGCGCCCGGCTCAAAGATATGGGTCTTGTAGCCCAGACGCGAGGCCGCGACCGAGAGCATCCGGCCCAACTGACCGCCGCCGAGGATGCCGATCACCGATCCATAGGGCAGGGGCTCACTCATCTTCCGGCTCCTCCTTGATCGAGGCCGAGAGCTTCTCGCGCCAGTCGTCGAGCCGCTTCGCCAGATCCGCATCCGCCACGGCCAAGATCCCCGCCGCCATCAGACCGGCATTGGCAGCCCCAGCCGCGCCGATCGCCATGGTCGCGACCGGGAAGCCCTTGGGCATCTGCACGATGGAATAGAGGCTGTCGACGCCCGAGAGTGCGCGGGTTTGCACCGGCACGCCGATCACCGGCACGCGGGTTTTTGATGCCATCATGCCCGGCAGGTGCGCGGCGCCGCCAGCGCCTGCGATGATGACGTGCAGCCCACGCTCCACAGCCGTCTTGCCATAGGACCAGAGCCTGTCGGGAGTGCGATGGGCCGAGACGATCTTCGCCTCGTATTCCACACCGAGTTCGTCGAGAATTTCCGCCGCCTCTTTCATCGTGGACCAGTCGGACTGGCTGCCCATGATGATTCCCACTTTCACGCTCATGACGCCCCCTTTTCAGATGGAGCGCGCACTATAGGAATCTGTGCCGTCGCGGCAAGCCCCGGAGGCGCGCAGGCGCCGATCGGATTGGTCGGAGGTGGGTTCAGGCGATGATGTCGGGGGTAAGCTGGTCTTCGATCCGCGCGATCTCGTCTTTCAGGGCCAGCTTTTGCTTTTTCAGCCGCACAAGGCGCAGCTGATCGGAATGTACGGCCTGCGTGAGCGCCAGGATCGCCTCGTCCAGATCGCGGTGTTCGCGGCGCAGCACTTCCAGTTTTACCCGCAGCACTTCTTCATGATCCATCTCGAGATGGGCGTTCATATCCGTATCGTCCGGTTCTGGTTGCGCAAAATATCATCCGCCCGACTCGGCCTCGGCCGTCAGGTGGGAGGGTCAATATAACAGGTTTCGAACGGGTTAGGAGAAAATTTGCCGTCAGCGTAAATGGTCGGCGGGGTCTTGCAGGGGGCTTCCACGCCGCCCATATTTGACCAGTGGGCTGCCGAAGATCGGGGCCCGAACTTGCAACGTCGCTTGATCAAGGGCTTGCCGAATGACGAAACTGAGTTTTGGCGCACATCCCTACCTGCTGGGCTTCGACCAGCTGGAACGGCTGGTGGAACGCACCGCCAAGGGATCGGATGCCTATCCGCCATATAATATCGAACAACGCGGCGAGGATGCGTTCCGCATCACGCTCGCAGTGGCAGGCTTCCGCGAGGAAGACCTCGCGATCACGCTCGAAGACCGGGCACTCGTGATCCGCGGCCGTCAGAGCGAAGAGGACAGCGAACGCCTGTTCCTACATCGCGGGATCGCCGCACGGGCCTTTCAGCGCAGCTTCGTGCTCGCCGAAGGGGTCGAGGTCGCAGCCGCCACGATCGAGAACGGTCTACTACATGTCGATCTGAACCGGGCCCCGCCCGAGACGATCGTGCAGACCATCCCGATCGAGCGGAAATGAACAGGCAGGAAAGGAAACGCGCAATGAATACGGAATATGATTTCGGCGATAATGCCGAGCATCCCATCGTCTATGTCCGCGAAGTCGCGGTCGTCGATCTGCCCGAGGAAATCCGGGCCGAGCTGGACGATGTCGAACACCTCTATGCGGTGCATGACAGCGATGGCGAGCGGCTCGCGCTGGTGAAGGACCGCAAGCTGGCCTTCTCGCTCGCACGGCAGAACGATCTGGACCCGGTCTCGGTCCATTGATCGGCTGAAAGGACGCGAAAGGCGCCCGGGGATTACCCTCGCGGCGCCTTTTTCATTTCCAGATGCGAGATCGCGAAAGAGGCGGCGACGCATCCGGTGAACAGGTACAGCCCCCAAGCCGTCTCGAGCCGCCCGACGCCCACGCCCTTCGCCACCACGATATAGATCGCGATCAGGAAGATATCGGCCATCGCCAGCTTACCTAAGACGTTCAGCGCGGGCAGCAGGCGCGCGGAGGCGAGATCGAACTGAATCAGCGCGACGCCGATCACCTTCAGATAGGGGGCAAAGAGGGCGAGGAAGCTGACGAGCAGGGCGAGGAACACATCCGTCCGCCACAACGTCTGCAACCCACTGAGCACCGAGATTTCCTCCAGCCCGAAGAAGGGCAACAGCCCCGCGCGCAGAAGCGGCGCGGCCCAGGCGAGGGGGAAGAGAAGCAAGAGCGCCAGATTGGCGTATTTCAGCATCGGCCGGCGCTCACCCCTAGGGGCGCTCAGACCCCGTTACGACTTGGATTCTTTCTTCGCGATCGGCACCACATTGGGCTGCGGGCCGTCTTCGATTTCGTAGCCCAGCAGGGGCAGGATGTCACGCAGGTCGCGCTCCAGCAGGCTGAACTCGGCACTGACCTCGCGCTCTTCGGTCTCGACATCGGTCAGCCATTCGCGCAGCTCCGAGCAGGTCCGGCGGGCGACAGAAATCTGATCGCTCAGGGTCTCGGCCTCTTGCTGGCGCTGTTCGAGGAAGGCGCGGGCGCGTTTGACTTTCTCGGCGGAATAGACCTCAGCGAGATCGCGAGATTGCAGGCTCATCTGTGCGGCCAGTTCCAGAAGTTCGGGCTCCAGCCCGCCCAGATCGGGATGCTGGCGCAGATGGGTGATCCGCTCGCGAACGGCGTCGAATTCGCCCGAGAGCGCGAAGACGCCCGCTCGGTCGGAGTCGTGGGCGCTGCGATAGGCGCGGGCCACGTCATCCATGCCGACATGAAAGCGGCGGTGGCTGCCTTCGAGCTTGGACACGCGCGAACAGGAGGGCAGATAGAGCAACAGGATCAGCGCCAGCAAGGCCGCGCCCACCTGCAGCCAGACACCGAAATCGGGCAGGGCGGTTTCGCCGAATTGCGCCTCTAGGCTGAGCCACGGCATCAAGCCGAGCGAGGCGGCTGCGACCGCGCCGATGGCGGCGAGTGCGGTGACTGCGACAGTGACGGTGAGTGTTTGGCCAATTGCCGCGTTGAAACGGTCTAGATTGGCGCTTCCTACCTGTTCGGTTTGCATGATGTGACCTCCCCGCGGTTCCCATATTGAAGATAGCGGCCAGTTCCGGTCCGAGATTGAGTCTCGTTGGCGGATCAAGCACTTGGGGAGAATGCGCGGAAATTCGCTTGGTTCCGCAGCCTGTGTGTTAACGAAGCGTTTCGATCGGCCCTTCGGCGCGTCCGTGGATGAATTGCTGGACGTAAGGGTCTGAAGTTTCGTCCATTTCCGCGATCGGGCCTTCCCAGCGAATTTTGCCCGCATGAAGCATCGCAACGCGGTCGGCAATCGCCCGGACCGAGGACATGTCATGGGTGATCGTCATCGCGGTCGCGCCCATCTCGGTCACGATCTCGCGGATCAGCTCGTTGATGACGCCCGCCATGATCGGGTCGAGCCCGGTCGTGGGTTCGTCGAAGAAGATGATCTCGGGCTCTGCGGCAATGGCGCGGGCAAGCCCCACGCGTTTCTGCATCCCGCCAGACAGTTCCGCCGGATACAGGTCCGCCACATCGGGCGACAGACCCACCCGGCGCAGCTTCTCCACCGCGATCTCGCGCGCCTCCGCCTTGGGTCGTTTCAGCGCGCCGCGCAGCAGGCGGAACGCCACGTTCTCCCAGACCGAGAAGCTGTCGAACAGCGCGCCGCCCTGAAACAGCATCCCGAAGCGGGCGAGGAACGCGTCGCGCTCGCCCTCGTGGACATCGATCCCGTCGAGGGTAATCTTGCCGCCATCGGGCTCGATCAGCCCGAGGATGCATTTCAGCAGCACCGATTTGCCGGTGCCCGAGCCGCCGATGATGACGGTGGATTGCCCCGTCGGCACCACCAGATCGACGCCGCGCAGGACGTGTTTCGATCCGAAACTCCGGGTTATGGCGTCGAGGGTGATCATGCCGAGAAGAAGGCCTCCGTCAGCACGTAATTCGCCGCGAGGATCGCGACCGAGGCGGCGACCACCGCCGATTTCGTGGCCCGGCCCACGCCTTGCGCGCCGCGGCCCGAATTCATCCCGTGATAGCAGCCCATCGTCGCCACGATGAAGCCGAAGGCCGCGCCCTTCACGAGGCCCGATCCCACGTCCCAGAACTCGAGGAAATCCCATGTGTTCTTGAGATAGGTGGCCGAGTTGAAGCCGAGGCGGTTCACGCCGACCATCCAGCCGCCCATGATCCCGATCACGTCGCCCACGCCGACCAGCATCGGCACGCAAAGCGTCGCGGCCAGCACGCGCGGCACGGTGAGATATTTCATCGGATTGGTCGAGAGCGTGGTGAGCGCGTCGATCTGCTCGGTCACTTTCATCGTGCCGATCTCGGCGGCGATACTCGACGCGACGCGTGCCGCCACCATCAACCCGCCCAGAACCGGGCCCAGCTCGCGCACCATGCCGATTGCGGTGATCGAGGGCACGACCTGTTCGGCCGAGAAGCGCGCGCCGCCCGCGTAGATCTGCAGCGCCAGCGCCGCCCCGGTGAACAGCGCGGTCATTCCCACGACCGGCAGCGACAGCCAGCCGATATTGAGGCATGCAAGCCAGAATTCCCGCAGGTAGAAGGGCGGGCGGAGCAGGTGGCTCAGCGTCTCGCCGACAAAGAGCGACAGACGCCCCGTCGCCGCCATCAGCGCGAGCGTGGCCCGCCCGAGCGCGGCCAGCGGTCGGCTGAGCGCCGCTGCATTCATGCGGTGGGCTCCGCGTAATTCCGGGCGTAGCGGGGACCGAGCGAGGTCAGGATCTCATAGCCGATCGTGCCTGCCAGATCGGCCAGCGTATCGACGCCCTGATGCGCGCCAAGCAGATCGAGCGTCTCGGGCACCGTATCGAGATCGGTCACATCCACCGTCAGTAAGTCCATCGAGACGCGGCCCCGCAGCGGACAGGGCGTGTCGCCTGCGTAAAGCGCGGTGATGTTCGATAGCACGCGGTGGATACCGTCGGCATAGCCCGCCGAGAGCGTCGCGATCTTCGTCTCGCGTTCGGCGGTCCAGGTGTTGCCGTAGCCCACGGTCTCGCCGGGTTGGACAACGCGGGTCTGGATCACCGGCAGCGACAGGGTCGCCACGTGGCGCGCGGCCTCGAAGGGGCGCCCGCCGTAGAGGCCAATGCCGGGCCGCGTCACGTCGAAATGATAGTCCGGGCCTAGCAGAATGCCGCCCGTCGCCGCGAGCGAGCGGCTCAGCCCCATCCCGTCGGTCATCCGTTTGAACTCGGCCAGCTGCTTGGCGTTCATCTCGTGATCGGGCTCGTCGGAACAGGCGAGGTGGCTCATCACCAGCTCGATACCGCGCTCCATCAGCTGCGGGGCGGTGGCCTGCCACTCGGCCGCCTCCATCCCGAGCCGGTTCATCCCGGTATCGAGCTGCACGCCCACGGGGCTGTCGGGGATCGCTTGCAGATGCCGCTGCGCCTGTTCGGCGGAGTTCAGCATCGGGATCAGCCGTGCGTCGCGCAGGAAGCCCGCATCGCCCGCCATATGACCGCCGAGGATAAAGATCCGCGCGTCCTCGCCCAGATGCGGGCGCAGCCTTGCGCCTTCCTCGGCCAGCGCGACGAAGAAGTCCCGCGCACCCGCCTGATACAAAGCCGGGGCCACGCGCTCAGCGCCCAAGCCGTAGCTGTCGGCTTTCACCACCGCCGCGGTGCGCGTCGCCGCGCCCGATTGCGCATCGAGAGCGCGCCAATTGCTGACCACTGCGTCGAGGTCGATATGAAGATTTGCCTGTGCCATGGCCCCTTTTTCTGCGCACACGGCCTCAGGTCAAGGGCAATCCGCGCAAGGCGCGCGCATGGCTGCGTTTCAGGGAAAGCTGCGCCCGTCTTCCAGCCGCGCAAGGATGGCCTCCGGCCCGCCCTGATGCGCCTCCCAGATCAGCACCGCGCAGGCGGCCTCGGCGTAAAGCCCGTTGTCGCGCCCGGCCTGCGGCGCCCAGTCGAAAGGCGAGCTGGGCAGGTCGGCGCGCGGCAGCGCCTGACAGCGCTCGATGCCCGAGCCCGGCCCGAGATAGCGAGGATCGTTCGAGACCAGCACCGAGAGCCCCTCGTCGAACCACGCGGGCATCCGACCGCGCACCTGACCCAACACGCCCAGCCGGGCATGGGTCTCGGTATGGGTCAGCTCATGAGCGAGGATCGTCTCGGTCAGTCCGCGCGGGGCCACGCGCACGACGGCCCAAGCCCCGAGCGAATAGGTCACTGCCGCCGCACCCCGTCCGCCAAGGCGGCGGTCGCAGGCATCGCTCGTGCAGGCGAGAATACGGGTATGGGCTTCGCGCGTCGGATAGAATTGGCCGACGGTGTCGCGCGCCGCATCGACCGTCTCGACCAGAACGCGCCGCTCTGCGCGGCTCATCTCATGTTCGACGAAAATACCCGGCGCGGCCCGGTCCATCCCGAAACAGCGCGGGCACAGCCCCGCCGCCAGCACCGGGTAGAACCACAACAGCGCGAGCAGACCCAAAAGCCCACCCGCCAGAAGTGCCAACACTGAGACCCGGATGACGCGCCACATGCTCTCAAGATGGCGCAAGCGGCGTCTTTGACCAAGCGTCAGTCGCGCGGGCGGAGAATTTGTCGCAGAGCGCCGTGCAGCGTCTGCACCTCCGAGCGCGTCATCGCGAAACGTGTCCACATGTTGCGCAGGTTGCGCTTCATCATCGGCGCCTTCGCGGGCGGGTGGAAGAAGCCTGCCTCCTCGAGCCGCTGCTCGAAGTGATCGCCCAGCTTCTCGACCTCGACCGCGCTCGCCGGATCATGGCCCGCAAGCCCCGGATCGACCGGCACCGAGTCGAGCGTGTGGCGCGAATATTCATAGGCCGACAGCAGAACCGCCTGCGCGAGGTTGAGCGAGAAGAATTCCGGGTTCACCGGCACGGTGATGATCGCATTGGCGCGCAGGATGTCGTCATTTTCCAGCCCGGTGCGCTCGGGCCCGAACAGCACACCGACCTTCTGACCTGCAACGATGCGTTTGCGCGCCTCCTCCATCGCCGCCTCGGGCGTGTAGATCGGTTTGGGCAGCTCGCGGCCCCGCGCGGTGGTCGCGAAGACGTAATCGCAATCGGCCACCGCCTCGGCCACGCTGTCATAGACACCCGCGAAATCGAGCACCTGACCGGCCGCGCCCGAGGCCATCGCCACCGCTTTGGGGTTGGGCCAGCCGTCGCGCGGTTCCACCAGCCGCATCTTGCGCAGCGAGAAGTTCAGCATCGCGCGCGCTGCCGCCCCGATATTCTCGCCCATCTGCGGACGCACGAGGATGAAGGCGGGCTGGGCGGGATTGGGAATTTCGGGCGTGTTGGGCATGGGCGGTCCTTTCGCGCCTCTCCTAGTCGCGCAAGCTGGCACTGGCAAGGCCGCGCCGCTTGCGTTAATAGGCGGCCAAGACCCGCAAAGGAGCCTGCCCATGGCCGAAGACCGCCCGCAGATTTACCTGATCACGCCGCCCGCTTTCGACGCCGAGGAATTCGCGCCGAAACTGGCCTCGGTGCTCGATGCGCATGACATCGCCTGCATCCGCCTGTCGCTGGCCAGTCGCGACGAATACGAGATCGGTCGGATCGCCGATGCGATGCGCGAAGTGGCCCATGCCCGCGACGTGGCGCTGGTCATCGAATCCCATGTGGCCCTCGTCGAACGCCACGGGCTCGACGGGGTGCATTTCACCGATGGCGCGAAGCAGATCCGCTACGGCCGCAAGGAGCTGGGTGACGATGCGATCGTCGGAAGCTACTGTGGCAATTCCCGCCATGAGGGGATGAACGCGGGCGAGGCTGGGGCCGACTATGTCTGCTTCGGTCCGATCGGCGAGACCAATCTCGGCACCGCCGAACCCGCCGAACATGAGCTGTTCGCATGGTGGTCGGAAGTGATCGAAGTGCCGGTGGTGGCCGAGGGTGCGCTGACCGAAGAATTGGTCACGAAATTCGCCCCCGTCACCGACTGGTTCGCCTTCGGAGACGAGGTCTGGCGCGAGGACGACCCGGCCGCAGCTCTGGGACGGTTCATCAAGGCGATGTCGTGATGCCCGATTGGCTCGGCGATAGCGATGGCCCGATGGGCGATCATGGGGCCTTCATGGACAGTGAGCTGCAGGTGCCGCGCGCCGATCTAGCCTCCCATATCCGCCAGCTTCCGGGCGAGCGGCTGCTGATTGGGCTGGTCGGCGGCCCCGGCGCGGGCAAGTCGCATCTTGCGCATGAGCTGGCCGAGGCGCTCGGAGAGCAATCGGCCATCGTCGCGATGGACGGCTTTCACCGCGACAACGACTGGCTCGACGCGCGCGGCCTGCGTAACGTGAAGGGCGCGCCGGAAACCTTTGACACAGAAGGGTTTTCGCAGCTTCTCGCACGACTGAAATCGAGCCGTCAGGACGAGCCGGTGCCGACCTTCGACCGTGATCTGGACGCCACCGTCCCGGGCGGCGCAAGCGTGCCGGGATCGGCGAAATATCTGATCGTCGAAGGCAATTACCTGCTGCTGACGCGGCCCGGTTGGAGCGATCTCTACCCGCTCTTCGATCTCACGATCCGCATCGACCTGCCAGAAGAGGTGCTGCGCGAGCGGCTGACCCAACGCTGGCGCGATCAGGGCTGCGATCTGGCCGAGACGCGCCGCCGCGTCGAGGAAAACGACCTGCCCAATGGCCGCACCATCACGCGCGAGAGCCGCGCCGCCGATCTGGTCGTGCGCGACTGAGCTTCGTGCCTCAACGTACGGAAATTCTGAGGTAAATCCCGTCCTTTCCGCGCACCGTCAGATGCGCGACGGGGACCGGTTCGCGGCCCTCGACAGCCTCGAACCGAAACGCCCGTAGCAGCATTGCCAGCACAAGCGGCCCTTCCGCCATCGCGAAGCCTGCGCCGGGGCAGACCCGCGCGCCGGAGGAGAACGGGATATAGGCGCGGCGCTGGCAGGCCTTGCCGTTCTCGGTCTCCCAGCGGCTCGGGTCGAACCCGTCGGGATTGTCCCAGAACCGCTCGTGGCGATGCAGGTGCCAAGGTGAGATCACCACCTGACTGCCCGGTTTGACGTCGCGCTTGCGGAACGTCTCAGGGCAGGTCGTCTCGCGCACGAACATCGGCACGGGCGGGTAAAGCCGCATCGCCTCGCGGAAGGTCGCGCGGTTTAGCTTCAGCTTGGAAAGCACGGAAAAGTCTAGGTTTTCCGACAGCGCGGTCTCGGCTTCGTCGGCCAGCCGATCCTGCCATTCGGGATGCGTCGCCAGCAGATAGAGCGCCCATGCCAACGCCGAGGCGGAGGTCTCGTGGCCCGCGAGAAAGAAGATCGCGACCTGATCGACCATCTCGGCGGTGTCGAAGGTCTCGCCGGTCTCGGGATCGGCGGTGGTCATGATCTTGGTCGCCAGATCGTCGGGCGCGGTGCCGGCAGCGATCCGGGAGGCGCGCTCTGTCGTCAGCCGCTCGATCAGCGCGCGGATATGGGCCGCGGTGCGCTTCGTCTCGCGCGCATGAAACCGCGGAAACCAGCGCGGCAGCGGCAGCAGCGCACCGAGATTGACCACTGGAGAGGCGCGCTGATGACGCTTGAAAGCGGCGAACACGGCGCTGGCGGTCGCATTCTCGATCGGGATCGAGAACAGGGTGCGAAAGATGATATCGGCGGCGACGTGAGAGGTTTCCGTTTCAATATCAATCGGTTCTGCGTCGGTCTTTACATTCATTCGTTCGACGCAAGCCTCGCCCGCCGCCCACATTGCCGGGAAAGTCTCGCGCAGTTTGCCGCCCTCGAAGGCCGGGTCGATGATCCGGCGCTGGCGCTGCCACTGAGCACCATTGGTGATGAAGACACTCTCGCGCAGAAGCGGTTTCAGCCCCTCGCGGACGCGGTCGGATTTCGGGAAATCCATCGGGCATTTGTTGAGCACGAGATCGACCAGATCGGGGTCGTTGCACATATAGGAGCGGAAGAAAGGCGTGCGGAACTCGGCCATCCACGCGCGATAAAGCCGCGCGGGCTGAGCCGAGAGGATGTCGGATTTGAACAGCCGGAAATAGCGCCAGAGCGAGACGCGATCCGGGCGCGGGGTCGGTTTCGGGGGCAGGCGGGACGGCTGGCTCATGTGACGCTCGTGAACCGGTTCGCGGGCGTCGTGATCCGGCTTTTCGACGGGGCGCGGCCGTGGAAGCGTTCGGCCTGTGTCAGCGGCCCGGCGGTGAGGCGGAAATAGTCGTAATCTCCGGGCCGGTCGAAGGCGCACAGATACTGGAAATGCAGCCGGAAGAAGCGCCAGCGGAGGGTGCGCCAGCGCTCGGGGCTCAGCGTCTGGGTGAAGGCGGCGGAGATCACCAGCGGGTGGATCTGGCCCTCTGGTGCCACGCCCGAGACCGCAACCGGATCGCAGAGCGCGAAGGCACAGCCATCGCCCGGCGCGGTGACGTCGAGCCAGAACAGCTCGGACCGCGTGGAGAGGTAGGCGAGATCGGCGCGCAGCCGTGTGGCTTTGGGCAGGTAGCTCACCATCGGGACGACCTGACCGAGCGAGAGGAAGGCGAGCGCTGGGGGCGCTGCCCCCCGGCCTGACGGCCTCCCCCCGGGATATTTTTGCCAAGAGGAAGGGGGGAGGCGGTTCTCGCGGATCAGGTCGGCGAGGATCGAGACGGCGAGATGGGCGCCCGAGGAATGGCCGACGATCAGCACCTCGTCCCAGTCCTCGCGCATCGCCTCTTCGATGCGGGCGGCGAACTCGGCCATGCGCGCTTCGAGTTCCGGCGGGTTCGCGCCGCCCCAGCGGGCCGTGAAGGCATAGTCATGCATCAGGTAATAGGCGAAGAGCTTGCCGTCCTTCGTCCGGAACCAGCGCAGGGTCAGGGTGAGGATCGCGGCGCCGAGGATGAGGCCCGCGAGCCAATCGAGCGGGAAGCCGGGCAGCAGGGCCAAGGCGAGTGCGGCCGCAGCCCAACCGATACCGATCCCGACCAGCGCCTGCACGATCAGCGCCACGATCGGGTAGAGTGCGGCGATCACCGGGCCTTTGCGCAGGCGCATCAGCCGGAAGAGCGCGCCGGAGGTGATATAGGCCCAGGCCGTGCGGACCAGTTGCGCGTAGGTGGCGGGGATCGATTTGCCCATGGATGAGCGCACAATATCGGACCAGACCAGCACCTCGACATCGGCTTCGACGTCGGTGCCGTCCTGGGTGGAGGTGACGTGCCAGCCATAGGGGCCGCCTGCGCGTTTTGGGGCCAGCGCGATCTCGTAGCCGGAGATGCGGGCCTGCTCTGCACCTTCCTTGCGGTAGAGCTCGCGGTAGCGGCGGGGATGAATCGGGTCGTAGCCGGGGATGTAGAACACCCGGCGCCTGTGCACCCGCGCTAGAGACCCGCTTGTCATTCACTGCCCTTCCTCGAGGGCAGATTAGCGGCCCTGCGCGGCGAAAGTAAGGAAAATCAGTGCTCTGCGCGCGACCAGCGCAGCTGGTTCGCCTCGATCGCAGCGATGCGCTTTTCGGTCTTGGGGTGGGTCAGCAACCATGCGGGCGTGGTCTGGCCCGCGTTTTTCGTCAGCGCGTCGAGCTTGTGGAACAGCGTGACCTGCGGCTCGGTGCCGAAGCCCGCCTTGATCATCAGCGCGGAGGCGAATTCATCGGCCTCGAACTCGTCGCGCTGGCTGAGGCGAGCGGCGAGTGCTGCGGTGATCAGATTGGCGATCCACGGGCCGATGAAGGGGATGAAGCGGCCAAGCACCGTCATCAGCACGGCGCGCAGGGCGTTCTGGCCTGAGAAGTCGATCATGCGGCGGCGCGAATGGCCCAAGGCGACATGGCCCAGCTCATGCGCGATCACCGAAGTCAGTTCCTCCGGGGACACTTCGCCGGCGCGATATTTGCGCATGAAACCTTCGGTGATGAAGACGCGGCCATCGGGGGCGGCGAGGCCGTTCACCGGCTCGATCTGGTAGACATGGACCGGGATTTCCGAGACCTCGAGCGCGGCGGCGAGCCGGTCGAGATAGGGCTCCAGCTTGCTGTCGCGCAACCGGCGCGAATTCCCGTTCAGCTGGCGTTTGAGTTGCCAGGTCGAGAAATGCCACATGGCGAAGCCGTAGAAGACCAGCAGCAGGATGGGGAGAAGGCGCAACAACATGGGATGGATATGGCGGCTCGCAGGCCCGTGATCAAGCGTCGTGATCAAGCGTCGGATTGGGGGCTTTCGGGGCGCGCTTGGCCGCATGCCACAGCCACCAGCCGAAGGCGAAGGCGGCAGCACCCGCGCCCAGCAGCCCCAGCGCGTTGCCCGCAAGCTCGGCGGCGGCGTCCAGATTGGCCCCGAAGGTGATGCCGAGGCCCACATAGGTCGTGACCCAGACCGCTTCGCCCGCGAGATCGGCCAGGGTGAAGCGGCGATGCGCGAAGCCGGACGCGCCGGCGGCGAGGTTCACCCAAGGCCCGAGCGCGGAGAACATCCAGCGGGTGAAGAACACTGTGACCGCGCCGCGCTTGCGCAGGGCGGCCATCGCTTTCGCGACCAGTGCACCGCGTTTCGTGTCGGGATGGGGCAGGAAGCGCTCGGCCCGGCGGCCCAGTTGGAAGCCCACCTGATCGCCGATCACCGCGCCGGTGAAGGCCGCGCCGCCGACGGTCGCGAGGTCGAGATCGCCCGAGGCCACGAAGGCGCCGCTTGCGATCATCATCAGCGAGGAGGGGGCCGGAATCGCGAGGCAGCTCAGGAAGGTCGTGAGACCGAGAAGCCACGGCCCGTAGAGCGGCACCTGTGCGAGCAGCCAATCTGAGAGGTCGGAGAAGCTCATTGCTGCGGCTGCGCCTCTTTGTCGGCGATGGTCTTGGGCAGGCCGAGCGAGAGTTTGCGGATCAGGTCCTGCAGCGGCTCGCCCTTGGCCTTTGCGATACGTTCCAGGGTCGGGCGGCCCGCGCCGACCAGCGCACGCCCATCCTTGATGCCGAGGATCGCGTCGACCTCCTCGATCTCCAGATGCCAGCTGCGCGCGATATAGCCCGGCGTCATCCATTCCTCGGGGCTTTGATGCAGATGGGCGGGGTCGGACCAGTAGATCGCGCGCGAGACGAACCTTGCGCCGAAGAACAACGACAGCGCGACCGCGAGGATGAAGCCCAGCGAGGCGATCTTGTGATGCCCCCAGAGGTAGCGCAGCCGGTTCATCCGAGCTCCTTCATCGCGGCGGTGATCCCCTCAAGCGTCAGCGGATGCATCCGGTTCTCGAAGATCTCGCGGATGATCTGGATCGACTGCGTGTAACTCCAGCCGCGTTCCGGGATCGGGTTGAGCCAGGTGTGATCGGGCCATTGCTCGCGCGCGCGGGTCAGCCAGACATGGCCCGCCTCGTCGTTCCAATGCTCGTTCGCGCCGCCGCGATGGGTGATCTCATAGGGGGACATCGAGGCATCGCCCACGAAAATGCATTTGTAATCGGGGCCATAGCGGTGGAGCACGTCCCAGGTCGGCGTCGCCTCGTTCCAGCGACGCTTGTTCGATTTCCAGACGCCCTCATAGAGGCAATTGTGGAAATACCAGTGCTCGAGATGTTTGAACTCGGACTTGGCCGCCGAGAACAGCTCTTCGACCAGTTGCACATGGGCGTCCATCGAACCGCCGACATCGAGGAAAAGAACCACCTTCACCGCGTTATGTCGCTCGGGGCGGGTTTTGACGTCGATATAGCCGGCTTCGGCCGAGGCGCGGATCGTGCCGGGCAGGTCGAGTTCCTCGTTCGCGCCGTGCCGCGCCCATTGGCGCAGGCGTTTCAGCGCCACCTTGATGTTGCGCGTGCCCAGTTCCACCGTGTCGTCGAAATCGCGGAACTCGCGCTTGTCCCAGACCTTCACGGCGCGCTGGTGGCGGCTTTCCTTCTGGCCGATGCGGACGCCTTCGGGGTTGTAGCCGTAAGCGCCGAAGGGCGAGGTGCCTCCCGTTCCGATCCATTTATTGCCGCCCTGATGGCGGCCTTTCTGCTCCTCGAGCCGCTTTTTCAGCGTCTCCATCAGGTTGTCGAACCCGCCAAGCGCCTCGATCTGCTCTTTTTCCTCGTCGGTGAGGTGTTTCTCCAGCTGTTTGCGCAGCCATTCCTCGGGCAGATCGACGGCTTCGAGCACATCGTCCGGCGTGATCGCCTCCAGCCCCGAAAAGGCCTCGGAGAACGCCCGGTCGAAGCGGTCGAGGAAGCGCTCGTCCTTCACCATCGCGGCGCGGGCGAAATAGTAGAAACCGTCGATGTCGTAGGTGCACAGGCCAGCGGCCAGCCCTTCGAGGAAGCTCAGATATTCGCGCAGAGAGACGGGGACACCGCCGCGCCGAAGAGCATCGAAGAATGGCAGGAACATCGCCGCCCTCCGATTATGCCCAGATGCGGTTGATGATCACGGTGACGAAGAGGCCCACCAGCGCCAGCCCGATCGCATGGACGGCGGCATATTGCGCCCGGTCGAGCTTGTTGCCGCCGCGTTTGCGGGCCTTCCAGTCGCCCCAGATCAGCCCGATCACGACACCTGCCAGAACATACATGCTGCGCCCCCTTACGGTCTTGGTCCGGGCGCGCCCGGTCCGCCTTTTGCGGTCAGTTCACGCGAGCGCCCGCATTGGCGAGGGCCGCCACCTCATCCGCGCGGCGTTTCACCGCCGCGTCAGAGCCAAAGCCATAGCGCGCCCATTGCTGCATGTCGAGACGGGCCTGATGTTCCTTCGTCGCGTCACCCAGTTGGCCATAGGCTTCGGCGCGGATCATGTAGAGCGTGGCCATCAGCGAGGCGTTCTCGCTCGACACATCCGAGGCCAGCGCGCGGTTCACCAGCGACACTGCCTCCTGCGCGCGACCCGTGCCAAGCGCGTAGGCCGCAAGCTGCATGTCGATATGTGCGGCCTGAATTTCCGCGCCCGGTGTCGCGCGATAGATCCGGCCCGCTTTCGTATAGGCCTCGACCGCTTTCTCGGGGTCGGTCTTCATGGTCAGGCGTCCGACCGCGAACCACGCGAAGGCGGCGCGGCTGTCATGCCAGCCCCGGCTGGTGGCGATCTTCGTGGCGCGTTCGGCGGCGGCGCGGCGGCGCTTGTCGCTCGCCCCTTGGCCGAGCGCGGTGGTGATCGCTTTCACATAGGCGCGCGGCGTCGGATCGGCGGGCAGGGCGCGCATCGAACCGCCCGACGGGTGGATCTTCGACAGGATCGCGGGCAGGGCCGCACGCACTTCGTCGGAGCTCATGCCGGTATGCAGCGCCGGATCGTAGTAGGCGCGCAGGATCGTCATGTCGAACTTGGTCAGCACGGTGTGGAAATTGTCGTCGTTCCAGACCGTGTCGGGCAGGCGGTAGAGATCGTTCACCGGCCCCAGCGCTTGGCTGAGCTCTTCGTGCAGGCAGTCGCGGATTTCCTGCGGGGTGGAGTCGGCGGGGATGAACACGGTGGCGGATTGGCGCTGCGTCAGCTTGGCCCAATCGCTGGCCTCGTCGCCATGCGAATTGCGGTAATCCGTCCAGCTCTCGACGTTCGGCACCACGAAACAGGCGACGTTGGGAACCTCTTGGCGCATCTGTCGTTTGGGTACGAATTGCACAGAGATCGTGTTGGCATTGCCCGGCTCGGTCGAGACGTTCAGCCCCGCCTCGCTCTGCAGTCGGTGGACCAGATGGCCAAGCTCGGTCTGCGCCACGGGCGGCGCGTTGCCTGCGAGCGTGATCGAGACCGGGCCTTCGAACCGGGTGAAGCGCGGCAGGGCGCGCCCGGATTCGAGGAAGAAGCTGAGCTCCATGAAGTCGGCGCCCAGATGGCTGTTATCGGGGAGCCGCTCAGACGGGGGACCGTTCTTCAGCCCCGGGGCCAGATCGGGCGCGGACAGATCGAGCAGTTGGGCCGTGCCGCGGGCGGTCGTCACTTCGGGGCTGTTGGTCGAACAGGCGGCGAGGGCGCCCGCGATGATCAGCGCAGCAAGCGTGCCCGCCCGCGCCGCAGCACGTCCGGGGGACGCGCCTTTCAGCAGGCCTGTGCGCGGTGCCGTCCCGAGGCGCGTCGGCGCCGGGGAGGCCGCGCTGAGCGGTTTGAATGCTAAGCGCATGGCAGCGTGTGATCCCTGTTCGTTGCCGCAAAGGTACACATACGGGTTTAAGCCCGACCAGTAAATCTTTGCCTTATAATTGGAATTTTGAGCCTGCGCGCCCTGAAGCGGCGACATCCCGCCGGTTTGTTGCACAGCCAAGGCTGCAAAGCGCTGAACGAGACGGTTTCTGTGCGTGGGCGCTCGGATTGATCACGGATTCGCGAATCGCGCCGTGATGATCGCCATTGTCGCGGAGCCGCGGACGATTTGTGGCCGGTTTCGCAACAATTGCCGCTGGAAAGGCCGCAACTCCGGGCTGGAAGAAACGCGATGCGCAAAATGCGAAACGCCCGGAGCGAGCCCCGGGCGTTCGACTGTCTTCGTGGGTCGGATCAGGCGCGGCGACGGCGCCCGCCACGACGCCCACCGGCGGAGGAGGTCGCAGCGGCGGCAGAGGCTTCGGCGAAGCTGAGACCGCCTTCTTTCATCGCGTCGAGCGTCTTCGACAGGCGGATCCACTCCATCCCGTTCGGGTCGTGGTTCATCAGCAGGTTGGCGGCGCGGATCGCCTCCATCTCCTGATTGCGCACCGGGTTCATGATGGCCGAGGTCATGCCAGCGCCGATCGCCATCGGCAGATAGGCCCCGTTGATCCCGTGGCGGTTCGGCAGGCCGAAGGAGATGTTCGACGCGCCGCAGGTGGTGTTCACGCCCAGCTCGTCGCGCAGGCGGTTGACCAGCGTGAAGACCTGACGGCCCGCGGAGGCCATCGCGCCCACCGGCATCACCAGCGGATCGACGACGATGTCATGCGCGGGGATGCCGAAATCGGCGGCGCGCTCGACGATCTTCTTGGCCACGGCGAAGCGCACGTCGGGATCTTCGGAAATCCCGGTGTCGTCGTTCGAGATCGCGACGACCGGCACGTTGTATTTCTTGACCAGCGGCAGAACCAGTTCCAGACGCTCTTCCTCGCCGGTGACCGAGTTCAGCAGCGGACGGCCTTCGGCGGCTTCCAGACCCGCCTCGAGCGCGGCCGGGACCGAGCTGTCGATGCACAGCGGCACATCGATCACGCCCTGCACGCAGTTGATCAGGTCGCGCATCAGCGAGGGTTCGACGAAGTTGTTATCCGCATAGCGCGGGTCTTCGGCCATCTTGTTCGAGAACACCGCACCCGAATTGATGTCCAGAACCGTGGCGCCGCAGGCGACCTGCTCGAGCGCGTCTTTCTCGACGGTCGAGAAATCGCCCTGCTCGAGCTCGGCTGCCAACTTCTTGCGGCCGGTGGGGTTGATCCGCTCACCGATGACGCAGAAGGGCTCGTCAAAGCCGATCACGACGGTTTTGGTTTTGGACTCAAGGACGGTGCGGGTCATTCATGGCCTCTCTGTTCGGCGATCCAATTGGCTGTCGCGGTGATACCGCCCAGCGGGAAGAAATGCACGGCTTCGATATTCGACGGGCAATCGGCGGCCAGATCGGCCAGCAATTCGGTCGGCTCGAAGGGCATGAGCAGCTTGGTCACGTCGCGGGCGCGCTTTTGCAGCACTTTCAGCGAGGGGCCGACGCCGCAGGCGATGGCGAATTTCAGGAGCGTCTGCAGCTTCGCGGGGCCCGCGATGCCGAGATGGACCGGCATTTCGATGCCGTTGGCCTCCAGACGCTTGGCCCAGTCGCGGATCGGACCGGCCTCGAAGGCGAATTGCGTGGCGATCGCCATATCCGCATCGGTGCGGTTCGCGAAATCCTGCTTCAGCTTCAGCGCGGCCATCACCTCGGCCTCGCCGCCTTTGGGGTCGATGTCGCGGTTGCCCTCGGGGTGGCCGGCGACGTGCAGACGGGCGAAGCCGTCGAACGCGCCGGTTTCGATCATCTGCATCGCGCAGTGGAACTCGCCCTTCGGCTCGGCCACGCCGCCGCCCAGCAGCAGCGCCTGCTCGACGCCTGCCTCGCCGCGATAGCGCGCGACCCAGTCGTTGAGCTGCGCCTCGTCGCGGATGATGCGCGCGGGGAAATGCGGCATCGGCTCGAATCCCTCTTCGCGCAGACGCTTGGCGGTGGCGAGCATCTCCTCGATCGGGGTGCCGTCGATATGGGCGATATAAACGCGGGAGCCCTTCGCGAACAAAGGCGCGAAGCTTTCCACCTTGGCGGCGGTGCGCGGCATGACCTCGACCGAGGCGCCTTCCAGCAGAGCCACCATCTTGCCGTTGACCGGCGGGCGGGCCGGTTTCGCAGCCTCGCGGCGGAAATTCACAAGAGCCATGCGCCTATTCTCCCTTACGCGTCGGGCTGGGTATTCCAGCCGTCATTGGCAATCAACGCACGCAACCGCGCGTCGTCATAGTCAGAGAGAATACGCGCCAGCACGGCCTCGGCCGCCTCGGCATCGTCGCCGGGCTCTTCACCCGAAGCCACCTTGCGCCACTCGGCCAGATAGGCGTCGCTGTCGCGGGCGCCGATCTTCATGGCCGCGCGGTCGATCGCCTGCTCGAACCGTTCGGGCAGCGGTTTCTTGACGCCACGCCGTCCCTTGCCCGCAATGATCTGGGCCGGGATGTCGCGCCAATAGACCAAGGTGATCTGTGCCATGCGAATCTCTCCTCGTATGCGCAGAATTGCCCGAAACCGAAGCGGGACAGGGTGGATTTTCGACATTCCGTCGCGGCTGAGCGACGTGCCAGTGACTGTGGGGCAGGTGATAGCAGCCGGGCAGGGGGCTGGGCCACCTCTGTGCATCGGAATAATCCGTGCCAAGATCATGAGCGCCGCTCAAGCTGCCTGCGGCACAAACGCCGCGCGGCGATCTGGCACATTCTGTGACGCGCCGCACTGTCTACATCCTCCGGGCAACCCGAAAACAGGCCGCCCCTCTGCGGCGCGGCCAAGTCAGAGAGATGATCCGAGATGACCAAGACCTCCATTCTGATCGCGGCGCTGTTCACCGCGCTCCCCTTCGCCGCTCAGGCAGAGACCCCCGGCGAGCAGTTCATGTCCACTTGGGATCTCGATGGCGATGGCACCGCGACGCTGGCCGAGCTGGAGCAGATGCGCTCGGATGTCTTCGCGTCTTTCGATGCCAATGAAGACGGCAAGCTCGACGCCGAGGAACACGCGGTCTTCGACGAGGCGCGCGCCAATGACGTGGCGGGCTACGAGGGCCAGCAGCGCGCGCAGATGCAGAAGATGGCAGATGGCATGACGATGGCCGCGACCGATGCCGATGGCGACAAGCTGGTGACGCTGGACGAGTTCCAGACCAGCACGGCCAAGTGGTTCGCCCAGCTCGACAAGAATGCCGATGGTGGGATCACCATCGACGATTTCGCGCGCAAGCCCGCACAGTAATGCCCGTAGAGTAATCACAGCGCCACGACGCCCGGTCGCCCTGCGGTCGGGCGATCAGGTGCTGGTGGCGGTGATCCGGGGCAGGAACTCTGCACGGTTCTTGGAGACCTCCTCGGCGATGAAGCGCATCGCGGCACGGACGCGGGCGATCTCGTGCAGGTCTTCATGGGTCACCAGCCAGAAG
Source organism: Thioclava sediminum (assembly GCF_002020355.1). GTDB lineage: Bacteria > Pseudomonadota > Alphaproteobacteria > Rhodobacterales > Rhodobacteraceae > Thioclava > Thioclava sediminum. The sequence continues at coordinate 385,514 of NZ_MPZV01000003.1, read as the reverse complement.
GTGCGGCGGATCTCGATCTCGTCGGGCAGGATCGGCACCAGCTTCGTCGAATGGCGGGCGAGGAAGTCGGGCAGCACCGCGATCCCGCGTCCGGCCTCCGCGACATGCTTATGCGCGAAGAGGTTGGTCGAGGACAGGCGCGGCGTGTGATCGCCCAGCGTGACCGACAGGTAATCCAGCTCCGGCGTGTAGATCAGCTCGGGGATATAGCCGACCAGCGGGTGCTTCAGCAGATCCTCCTTGCGGTTGATCCCCGGATTGCGGGCGAGGTAATCGGGGGACGCATAGAAATGCAGCGTGTATTCGGTGAGCTTGCGTGACACGAGCCGCCCCTTTTCGGGCCGCGACAGGGTGATCGCGATATCCGCCTCGCGCTTTGATAGCGAGAAGAGGCGCGGTGTGGCGACCAGCTGCGCCTCCAGTTCGGGATTGGCCTTGATGAATTCCGCCAGACGCGGCGCGAGGAAGAACGCGCCGAAGGCATCGGGCGCGCCGATCCGCACCGTGCCGGATAGCGCATAGAGCGTGCCCGAGAGTTCATCCTGCACGCGCGCCGCGACATTCTCGATCTGCTCGGCCTTCGCCAGAAGCCGCTCGCCATGTTCCGAGAGCGCATAGCCGCGCGGGCTGCGCTCGAACAATTGTGCGCCAAGCTGGGTCTCCAGAGATTTGACCCGACGTGATACAGTGGCATGATCGGTGCCCATCGCACGGGCTGCGACGGTCAGGCGACCGGCCCGGGCCACCGAGAGAAAGAATCGGAGATCGTCCCAATCGAAGCTCATTGACGGTCCTTTTTGCGGCCCCGCGTCGCAAAAGCGGGTAATATGGGCATTTTCGCACATGCGTTTGGCAATACGTGGCATGGTCGCGTGTATTTTCCCACCTAGCCTTTTGCACATGGCCGGTTTCTGCCTAAGGTGCATGCACTGACGGGAAATTTATCGGGTCATCGGGAACCGCGACGGCGCAAGCACTTGAATGTTCGTCCGTTTCCACGCTGAATTCACTGGCGGCCGCGTTGAGGAGCAGGGTCGGCCGCATGAGGAGAAAAACAAGATCGTAATCCGGTGGGGACCGAAAATGCGTCCCGTCGGTGTGCTCTCATGGCGCCGCGCGCCGGGGAGCCAAATATATCAACCAATGGGAGGAATGTTGATGAAATCAGCTATTTACGCAGGTGTGAGTGCCGCAGCGCTGAGCATCGCCGCAGGCGGCGCGATGGCGCAGGACGCGATCTCGAACGGCTCCGTGAAAATCGGTGTGCTGGGCGATATGTCCGGCGTCTATTCGACCGGTTTCTCGGGTAAGGGCGCGGTCGACGCGGTCAAGATGGCCGTGCGCGACTTCGGCGGCGAAGTTCTCGGCAAGCCGATCGAAGTGATCTCGGCCGACCACCAGAACAAGGCGGATGTCGGTTCGGCCACCGCACGCGAGTGGATCGACCAAGAGCATGTCGACATGATCGCCGACCTGACCAACTCGGCCGTGGCGCTTGCCGTTCAGCAGCTCGCCTCCGAGAAGAAGACCATCACCTTCGCCACCGGTGCTGCCACCGCGGCCCTGACCGGCGAGAACTGCTCGAAATACGGTATCCACTACGGCTACGACACCCACGCGCTGCCGGTCGGCACCGCGACGGCCGTTGTGAAGAATGGCGGCGACAGCTGGTACTTCATCACCGCCGACTACGCCTTCGGTCACGCGCTGCAGGACAACACGTCCTCGGTCGTGGAAGATCTGGGCGGTTCGGTCGTGGGCAGCTCGGACGTGCCACTGGCAACCACGGACTTCTCCTCCTACCTGCTGCAGGCGCAAAGCTCGGGCGCGAAGGTGATCGGTCTCGCGAATGCGGGTCAGGACACCGTCAACGCCATCAAGCAGGCGCATGAATTCGGCATCGTCGCAGGCGGCCAGCAGCTCGCTGGTATGCTCGTGCTGATCTCGGACGTGAAGTCGCTCGGCACCGACGTCGCCAAGGGCCTCCAGTTCACCAGCGGTTGGTACTGGAACATGGATGACGAGAGCCGGAAGTGGAAAGCGGAGTACGAGAAGTTCTCGGGCGGCGAAGCGCCGACCTTCGTGCACGCAGCCGACTACTCGCTGACCATGGCCTATCTCGAGGCGATCAAGGCGGCTGGCACCGACGACGCCGACAAGGTGCGTGAGCAGCTTGGCAAGATGAAGATCGACGACTTCTTCGCCAAGGGCGGCACCATCCGTTCCGACGGCCTGCTTGAGCACGACATGTACCTGCTCAAGGTGAAAGACGGCGGCGAAGATCCGTGGGATGTGGCCGACGTGGCACGCACGATTCCGGGCAACGAGGCCTATGCCTCGCTCGAAGCGGGCGGCTGCAAGCTGGTCAACAAGTGATCTGAACAAATCCTTGGCGCAGGGCGGCATTGCGACCGCCCTGCGCCTGCGTATCAGTCCGAAAGCGAGACCATGAGCGACGATATCATTCTCGAGGCCAAGAACCTGACCAAGAGTTTCGGCGGCTTCGTGGCCGTCAATGACGTGAACCTGCGCATCAAGCGCGGCGCGATCCACGCGATCATCGGCCCGAACGGCGCGGGTAAGACGACGATGTTCAACCTGCTGACGAAATTCATCACGCCCACATCGGGCAAGATCCTCTTCAACGACCGCGATATCACCAATCGCAAACCCGCGGAGATCGCCAATATGGGCATCGTGCGGTCGTTCCAGATTTCCGCCGTGTTCCCGCACCTGACGGCGCTGGAGAACGTGCGCCTCGCGCTGCAGCGCTCGCTGGGCGTGAGCTACCAGTTCTGGCGCTCCAAATCGGTGCTGCACGATCTCGACGCGAAAGCGGTGGCGGCGCTCGATCAGGTGGGTCTGAAGGAGTTCGCCCATCTCAAGGCGGTGGAACTGCCCTACGGGCGCAAACGCGCGCTGGAGATTGCGACGACGCTGGGGCTGGAGCCGGAACTCATGCTGCTCGACGAGCCGACCCAGGGCATGGGCACCGAGGACGTGGGCGCCGTGACCGAGCTGATCGGCCGTGTCCGCGAGGGGCGCACCATCGTCATGGTGGAGCATAACCTCGGCGTCGTGGCCGAACTAGCCGACACGATCACCGTGCTCGCGCGCGGCGAAGTTCTGGCCGAAGGGCCCTATTCCGAAGTGTCGAAGAATCCGGCTGTCATGGAGGCCTATATGGGCGTCTCCGCCGACGAGCAGGAGGAGGTCGCATGAGCACCGAAACGATGATCAAACCGATGCTCAAGATCGAGAACCTGCATGCATGGTATGGCGAGAGCCACGTCCTGCACGGGATCAATCTTGAACTGGGCGAGGGGCAGCTGATTACCCTTCTGGGCCGCAACGGCGCGGGTCGTTCGACCACGCTGCGCTCGATCATGGGCATGGTCGATCGCCGCGAAGGCTCGATCAAGATCAATGGCGAGGAGTTCCTGACGAAACCCACGCACAAGATCTCGCCCGATGCGCGGATCGGCTATTGCCCCGAGGAGCGCGGCATTTTCGCCTCGCTCAATGTCGAGGAAAACCTGATGCTTCCGCCGAGCGTGGGCGAGGGCGGCATGTCGGTGGAGGAACTCTTCGAGATGTTCCCGAACCTCGCCAATGTCCGCAAGCGGATGGGCACGCGGCTTTCGGGCGGCGAACAGCAGATGCTGGCCATCGCGCGCATCCTGCGCACCGGCTCGCGACTGCTGCTCCTTGACGAGATCACCGAGGGTCTTGCGCCCGTGATCGTGAAAACGCTGGGCCGCGTGATCCGCGACCTGAAATCGCGCGGCTATACGATCGTTCTGGTGGAGCAGAACTTCCGCTTTGCCGCCCCGCTCGCCGACCGCCATTACGTCATCGAACATGGCGAGGTGATCGACGTGATCGAAGCCGATCAGGTCGAAGCCTCGATGGACCGGCTGAACCATTACCTGAGCGTGTAACGAGAAACCGGGCCGGGCTCAGGCGCCCGAGACCCGACAGGGAGGACAACCCCGATGGATCCGATGATCCGACTTATTCTTGCCCAGGGGATGCTGGGCCTAAACAACGGCGTGTTCTACGCGATGCTGAGCCTCGGGCTCGCGGTTATCTTCGGCCTCTTGAACGTGGTCAACTTCGCGCATGGCGCGCTCTATATGCTCGGCGCGTTCCTTGCGCTGATCATGTATTCCTATGTCGGTCAGTGGATCGGCATGGCGGACCTGCATATCGGCTTCTGGCCGGCGCTGATCCTCGCGCCGATCCTGGTGGCGTGCTTCGGGATGCTGATCGAGCGCTTCTTGCTGCGCAGGCTCTATAAACTCGACCCGATCTACTCGCTGCTGCTGACCTTCGGGATCACGCTGGTGCTGCAGGGCCTGTTCATCAACTTCTTCAACGCGTCGGGCACGCCCTATCCGGGGATGCCGGAGAGCATGAAGGGCGTGACCAATCTCGGCTTCATGATGTTCCCGAAATACCGCCTCTTCGTGATCGTCTTCTCGATCGTGGTCTGTTTCGTGACCTGGTTCGTGATCGAGCGGACCCGGATCGGCGCACGGCTGCGCGCGGGCACCGAGAACCCCGAGCTGGTGAAAGCCTTCGGGATCAACGTGCCGCTGATGGTGATGCTGACCTTCGGCTTCGGCACCGGCCTTGCGGGTCTCGCCGGCGTGCTGGCGGCACCGATCTACTCGGTCAGCCCGCTGATGGGCGCGAACCTGATCATCGTGATCTTCGCGGTCGTCGTGATCGGCGGCATGGGCTCGATTGCGGGGGCAGTGATTACCGGCTTCTCTCTGGGGCTGATCGAGGGCGTGACCAAGGTCTTCTATGCGCCCGCTGCAAACACGGTGATCTTCCTGCTGATGGTGATCGTGCTTCTGGTGCGCCCGTCGGGCCTCTTCGGACGTCAAGGGTGAGGGTGAAGACATGAGCAATACGACAAGTACGACGAGCGAAATCGGCGAATTCGAACAGGACGACGTCAGCCCCGAGACCCATAAGCGCGGCCGCATGGTGCAGGCGGTGTTCTGGGTGGTGCTGCTGGGCTTCCTCGCAGTCGCCCCCTTCTTCCTCTACCCGGTCTTCGTGATGCAGCTGCTGTGCTTCGCGCTGTTCGCGGCCGCCTTCAACCTGCTGATCGGCTTCACCGGCCTTCTCAGCTTCGGTCATGCCGCCTTCTTCGGCGGCGCGGCCTATGTGGCGGGCCATGTGCTGAAGGTCTGGGGCTTTCCGCCGATCCTCGGCATCATCGCGGGCACGCTCGCGGCCGCTGCGATGGGCTGGGTCGTGGGCTCGCTCGCGATCCGGAGGCAGGGTATCTATTTCGCGATGATCACGCTGGCGCTCGCGCAGATCGTGTATTTCTTCGCGCTGCAAATGCCCTTCACCGGGGGCGAGGACGGCCTGCAGGGCATCCCGCGCGGCAACCTGCTGGGCATCTTCAACCTCAGCGATCCGATCACGATGTATTATTTCGTGGCGGCCGTCTTCATCGTCGGCTTCCTCGCGATCTACCGCATCGTGCATTCGCCCTTCGGTCAGGTTCTGCAGGCGATCCGCGAGAACGAGCCGCGCGCGCTGTCGCTGGGCTACAACGTGGACCGCTTCAAGCTGCTGGCCTTCGTGCTCTCGGCGGGTCTGGCGGGCCTTGCGGGCTCGACCAAGGCGCTGGTGTTCCAGTTCGCCTCGCTGACGGATGCGCATTGGCAGATGTCGGGCGAGGTGATCCTGATGACGCTCTTGGGCGGCATGGGCACGATCTTCGGCCCGGTCGTGGGCGCGTTCATCGTGGTCACGCTGCAGCACTTCCTGTCGGGCATCGGCTCGTGGGTGCAGGTCGTGATCGGCGGCACCTTCATCGCCTGCGTGCTGCTGTTCCGCCGCGGCATCGTCGGCGAGATCGCGCGTCTGCTGCGCATTTCGTCGCTGTAAAACCGGCGTGGCGGGGGCTCTGCCCCCGCGCGTCACGGCCCGCCGCTTGCGCGTCGGGCGTTCGGCGGGGCGTCCTTCCACTGGAAGGCCGCCTTTCCGCCTCACCCCCCCGGGATATTTACGCCAAGAGGAAGAGGGCGCTCAGGGTCTGGGCGCGCGCAGGGCGTGCGGGTTCACCGTCGCCCAGTCCGGCCAATATCCCAGCTTTTCAATGACAACGATCGCGATCACGGTAAGCGCCACGACGGCGACGATCTTCACCTGCGTCATAGACGGCGGGCGACGTGCCCACCGCGCCATGCGCAGCAGCCACGTGTAATTCACGAAGCATCCTCGGTGAAGCGCACCTTGCCGATGAAGGGCAGGTTGCGATTGCGCTGTGCGAAGTCGATGCCGTAGCCCACGACGAATTCGTCGGGGATCTCGAAGCCGGTCCAGGTGGCGCGCACATCGACCTCGCGCCGCGAGGGTTTGTCGAGCAGCGCACAGCATTCGATCCGGCCCGGTTTGCGGGCGCGCAGCATGCCCATGACGTGGTGCAGGGTGAAGCCGGTATCGACGATGTCCTCGACCACCAGCACGTCGCGGCCTTCGATCCCTGCGCGCAGGTCCTTGAGGATGCGCACCTCGCGCGAGCTGGTCATCGCGTCGCCGTAGCTCGACGCCTCGAGAAAATCGACCTCTACCGGCAGGTCGATCTCGCGCACCAGATCGGCGATGAACACGAAGGAGCCGCGCAAGAGCCCCACCACCACCAGCTTGTCGGTGCCCTTGAATGTCCGGGTGATCTCGGCGGCCAATTCCTCGACCCGGGCCGCGATCTGCTTGGCCGAAATCATCTGGTCGATCACATAGGGGCGCTGCGTCATGATGTCGGGCCTCGAAACGGGTTGTAGGGCTTGAACTCGGGCTTAGCTTTAGCGCATCAAGAGGCGCAAGAAAACGGGAGAGACATGCCTAAGCATCACGAGAACCGGGTCATGCCCTATAGCGCGCAACAGATCTACGATCTGGTGGCCGATGTGGGGAGCTATCCGAAATTCCTGCCGTGGAATTCGGCAGCCCGCGTGCGCTCGCGCGAGGAGCGCCCGGACGGCTCGATCCTGATGCTGGCCGATCTGGTGATCTCGTTCAAAGTGTTCCGCGAGAAGTTCGGCTCGCGCGTGGTGCTGCATCCCGAGGAGCACCATATCGAGACCGAATATCTCGACGGGCCGTTCAAATACATGCACAGCCATTGGCGCATGTCCGATCGCGACGACGGCTCCTGCGAGGTCGATTTCCACGTCGATTTCGAGTTCAAGAACGCGATCCTGCAGGGCGTGATCGGGGTCGTCTTCAACGAGGCGATGCAGCGGATCGTGCGCGCTTTCGAGAAGCGCGCCGAGGAGCTGTACGGGCCGAAGGGCTGAGGGCATCTCAGCTCAAGTGCCACGAAAAAGGCCGCCCGTCGGGGCGGCCATTTCCATTTCGGGTCAAACCCCTGCGATCAGGAGTTCATGTCATAAGCACGCTCGCCATGGGTCGACAGGTCCAGCCCGTTGGTCTCGTGCTCGTCGCTGACGCGCAGCGGGAAGACCAACCGCACCAGCATCGCCAGAACCCAGCTGCCCGCGATGGTGAAGATACCGACGACGGCCAGCGCGCCGAGTTGGGCGACAAAGCTGCCATGCCCGAACACCGCGATCATGATCGTGCCGAAGATGCCGCCCACGCCGTGGACCGCGAAGACGTCGAGGCTGTCATCGACATGCAGCTTCTCGCGGATCAGCACGACGAATTCCTGACAGATGATCCCGGCGGCGAAGCCGATCACCAGCGCTTCGATCGGACCCACGAAGCCCGAGGCCGGGGTGATCGAGGCGAGGCCTGCGATCGTGCCGGTCACGAGGCCCACCATCGAGGCGCGGCCGAACTTGATGCGCTCCCACAGCGCCCAGCTGAGCGAGGCGGCGGCGGCGGAGATATGGGTGACGGTGATCGCCATGCCGGCCACGCCATCGGCGGCCAGTTCAGAGCCGCCGTTGAAGCCGAACCAGCCGACCCACAGCAAGCCTGCGCCCATCGCGACCATGCCGGGGTTATGCGGCGGCGTGGTGCGCTTCACCCGCGGGCCGATCATCAGCGCCAGCACGAGGGCTGCGAGGCCTGCGGTTTCGTGCACCACGATGCCGCCCGCGAAATCCTTGGTGCCGACCGCGCCCCAGATACCGCCATCGGACATGATGCCACCGCCCCAGATCCAATGCGCGACCGGCGCATAGATCAGCAGCATCCAAAGGCCGGTGAAGACCATCACGAAGCCATAGTTGATCCGCTCCACGAAGGCGCCGACGATCAGCGCGGGCGTGATGATCGCGAAGGTCATCTGGAAGGCGAAGAAGACGATCTCGGGGATCGAGCCCGACAGCGTGTCCGGCGTGATGCCCAGCAGCGCGAATTTACCCAGGCCGCCCCAATAGCCATTGGCGTCCCCGAAGGCGATCGAATAGCCGAACAGCAGCCACAGCACGCTCATCAGCGCCGCGATCGAGAAACACTGCATGAAGATCGACAGCACGTTGCGCGCCCGCACGAGCCCGCCGTAAAACAGCGCCAGCCCCGGCAGCGTCATCAGCAAAACCAGCGCCGTCGCCACCATGATCCACGCGGTATCGGCCGCGTTCATCCCCGCTTCCATCTCGACAAATCCTCCTCGAAATTCCCTCTGGAGGGCAGGGGCCATAAGCGCCGCGCGCAATAAAGAGACATTTTGCGCAAAACCCGCCTATTCGCGCGTCACTTTTGTAACTGCGCGAAAAATGGGCGATGCGGGGTGCGTATGCTTATGACGTGGGCGGTTTGGAGTCAGGCCTGTGCCGCGGACAGCAGCAGGGCGAGCGCGTGATCGCAGGCTGCTTCGCGCACCTTGTCGCGCCCGAGTGCGCCGAATTCGACCGTCTCGACCAGCGTCTCGGCGCCCTCGCGCGCGAGGCCGAAGCAGACGCGGCCCTCGGGTTTGAACTCGGATCCACCCGGTCCCGCGATGCCGGTGATCGCGACGGCGATCTGGGCGTGGGAGTGGCTCAGCGCGCCCTCGGCCATCTCGCGCGCGACCGGCTCGGAGACCGCGCCATGGGCGTCGAGGCTTTCCGCGCTGACGCCCAGCATCTCGCGTTTGGCGTCATTGGTGTAGGTGACGAAGCCGCGTTCCACGACCGCTGACGATCCCGGAATATCGGTGAGGGCTGCGGCGACCATCCCGCCGGTGCAGCTCTCGGCGGTCGCGACCATCAGGCCGCGCGCCTTGCAGGCGTCGAGAACGTCGGACGCGCGGCTCATCCCATCATGCCCAGAAAGACGATGTGGTAGAGGCCTGCGAGGATGATCGACACGATCCCGGCGAAGACCCCGGCCCAGATATCGTCGAGCATTACGCCCGTCGCGTCATGGCGGCGATCGGCGCGGCCCACGAGCCACGGCTTCCAGATGTCGAACAGCCGAAACAGCAGGAACGCTGCGACCGGCCCGGGCCAGACCATGTGTAGATCGACGCCCGTGGAGAGGCCGCGCTGCCAGAAGCCGAAGGCGGGGAACAGGAGCGCCACCCATTGGCCCGCCACCTCGTCGATCACGATCTCGGAGGGGTCGTCTTTGCTGTCGCCCAGCTGCGCGCGCACCGACCAGAAGCCAAGCGCGGTGACGGCGATGGTGGCGATCACTAGCGGGATGAAGCCCAGCCAGTGCTCGATCGCCCAGCCGACCAGAACGGCGACCAGCGAGCCCCAGGTGCCCGGCGCGGGTTTCAGTAAGCCGACAAATCCGACCGTGTTGATGGCGCGCAGCATGGGGTTACTCCTTGATCAATGTGGCGGTGGCGATGGCGGCAATGCCTTCCTCGCGCCCGGTGAAGCCCAGACGCTCGGAGGTGGTGGCCTTGACCGAGATCCGGCCAGGCTCGATCCCGATGATGCGGGCCAGAACCTGCGCCATTTCAACGGCATGAGGGCCGATCTTGGGCTGCTCGCAGATCAGCGTGACATCGGCATTTCCCAGACGAAAGCCCCGCGCTTCGGCCAGTTTCACGGCGTGGTCGAGGAAAATCTCCGACGCGGCGCCTTTCCATTGCGGGTCCGACGGCGGGAAATGCCGCCCGATATCGCCCTCGGCCAGCGCGCCATAGATCGCATCGGTCAGCGCGTGCATGCCCACATCGGCATCGGAATGACCCTTGAGCTTTTTGTCATGCGGCACCGCGACCCCGCAGAGCGTCACATGATCGCCCGGCTCGAACGCGTGCACGTCGTAGCCATGGCCCAAACGGATATCCATCTTGTCTCCCAACAGTCTCTCGGCCCGGGCGAAATCCTCCGGGTAGGTGATCTTCAGATTGTCTTCCGAGCCGCGCGTGATCGCAACCGAAAGACCGGCCGCGCGGGCCACTTCCACGTCATCGGCAGATCCGCCCGGATGGGCGCGGTGGGCGCTGAGGATCGCGTCGAAATCGAAACCCTGCGGGGTCTGCGCGCGGTAGAGGCCGCCGCGATCCTGCGTGCCGGTGACCTGACCGTTCTCGCCGGTCCAGAGCGCGTCCGAAACGGGCAAGGCGGGCGCTGCGGCCTGTGCGCTTTCGAGCGCGTCGAGTACGCCGTCGATCACCGCGCGGCTCACCAGCGGGCGCGCGCCATCATGGATCAGCACCTTCTCGACGCCCGAGCCTTCCAGCATCTCCAGCGCATTGCGCACCGAGGCATCGCGGCTCGAACCGCCCGCACACAGCGCGACCTCGCCCTGAAATTGCGCGATGCCGCGCGTCATGTCTTCGGGGTGCAGAACGACCACGATCCGCCCGATGCCTTTGAAAGCGGCAACGGTATGGGCCAGCACCGGCTGCCCCGCGAGGCTCTGCCATTGCTTCGGGGTTTCTCCGCCAGCGCGGGTGCCACGCCCGGCGGCGACGATGATGATGGCGTTGCTCATGGCGGCTCCCTGATCGCCCAAGGGCTTAGGCGAAGACGCGGCTCTGCGCAATCGGTGCCGCTGGACGCGATACGTCGCGCGATGTGACAACTGGCCACAGTTAGGTGATTAAAAAATAGGCGGATGCTGATTTTCCCACCTAAAAAGGGGTGGACGCAATTGTGATTCTTTGGTCAAACGCCTAATTCGAAGGAAGACGAGTGACAGGACACCTCCGTGCCGAAGATTTTGGTTCTCGACGACATCACACTGACCCCGCCGGTCTTTCTCGCGCCCATGGCCGGGATCACCGACCTTCCGTTCCGGCGGATGGTGGCGCGTTTCGGCGCGGGTCTCGTCGTGTCCGAGATGGTGGCGTCGGGAGAGATGCTGACTGCGAAACCCTCGGTGCGCGCGAAAGCACGGGTCGAGATGGGGCTGGAACTGCCGACCTCGGTGCAGCTCGCCGGGCGCGAGCCCGAGCCGATGGCGGAGGCCGCGAAGATGGTCGCCGACATGGGCGCGCGGATCATCGACATCAATATGGGCTGTCCGGCCAAGAAGGTGACGGGCGGGGCGTCGGGCTCGGCGCTGATGCGCGATCCCGATCATGCGCTGCGGCTGATCGAGGCGACGGTGGGCGCGGTCGACCTGCCGGTGACGCTGAAGATGCGGCTGGGCTGGTGTGACGACACGCATAACGCAGCCGAGATCGCGCGCCGGGCCGAGGCTGCGGGCGTGAAAATGATCGTCGTGCATGGCCGCACGCGGATGCAGTTCTACAAGGGCAGCGCCGATTGGGAAGCGATTGCCGAGACCGTCGACGCGGTCTCGATCCCGGTAATCGCCAATGGAGACGTGGTCGATGCGAGCTCCGCGCGCGCAGCGCTGGCGCAATCGGGCGCGGCGGGTGTGATGGTCGGTCGCGGGGCGCAGGGCGCGCCGTGGCGGCTGGCTGAAATCGGTCATGAAATCTTCGGATCGTTGAAGCCGCAGGTTCCTTATGGGAATACGCTTTGCGATTACATTTCAGAGCATTACGAGGCAATCTTGAGTTTCTACGGACGTGATCTCGGGCTGCGTCTCGCGCGCAAGCATCTGGGCTGGTATTGCGAGGCGGCGAATGCGCCGCTGCGCGCCGAGATGATGGTCAGCCAGACGCCGGAGGCGACCTTGTCGCTGATCGAGCGCGCTTTCGGGGAAAGGTGCGCCGCATGAACCTTCCGGCCCCCGGCATTATCTGGACCTCGCTTCCGACCCCGGCTTTGCTGATCGATGGCGACGATCTTGTCGACGAGGTGAACCCCGCCGCCGAGCTGTTCCTTAACCTTTCCGCCAAGGCGCTGAGAGGTAAGGCGATCGGCGAAAGGCTCGCGATTTCCGCACCTTTGGAGGAAATCTTCTACCGGGTCCGGAAGAACCGCGCCTCGCTCTTCGTTAACGATGTCGAGTTGACGACGGGCGAGAAAGCCCCGGTGCAATGCAATCTGCAAGCCGCCCCCGTGGGCGAAGACCCCGACCGGGTGCTGCTGCTGATCGAGCCGCGCGAGCTGGCTGATCGGCTGGGCCGCGCGAGCCTCGTGAAATCGGCCGCGCGCTCGGCCATCGGCATGGCGGAGATGCTGGCCCATGAGATCAAGAACCCGCTCGCCGGGATCGCCGGGGCGGCCCAGCTTCTGAGCATGAACTTGTCCGGAGAAGACCTTGAATTGACGGACTTAATCGTCGACGAGACGCGCCGCATCGTGAAGCTGCTCGAACAGGTCGAACAGTTCGGCAATGTCCGCGCGCCCGAGAAGAAAGCGGTCAATATCCATGACGTACTCGATCGCGCGCGCAAATCCGCAGGCGTCGGCTTCGGCGCGCATATGACGATCAAGGAGGATTACGATCCCTCGCTGCCGCCGACACTGGGCGATGCGGATCAATTGACTCAAGTCTTCCTGAACCTGTTGAAGAACGCTGCAGAAGCCTCGGAAGGGAATGGAGAAATCAAGATCCGTACCTTCTATGAACACAGCCTGCGTCTGCGTCGTGCCGATGGATCGGGGCAGCCTCTGCCGCTCCAGATCGAGATCATCGACGACGGCCCCGGCATCCCGCCGGAAATCTCCAACGAGATCTTCGAGCCCTTCGTTTCGGGCCGTGAGAACGGCACGGGGCTTGGTCTCGCGCTTGTCTCGAAGATCATCAACGATCACAACGGCTGGGTCACGCTCGACTCGGTCCCGGGCAAGACCCGGTTTCGCATTTCACTTCCCGTTGCGCCAAAGGAGGCCTGATCCATGGACGGCACCGTACTTGTCGCGGATGACGATCGCACAATCCGCACCGTTCTGACCCAGGCCCTGACCCGGGCGGGCTGCAAGGTTCATGCCACTGCGTCGCTCGTGACGCTGATGCGTTGGGTCGAAGAGGGCAAAGGCGATCTGGTGATCTCGGACGTGATCATGCCTGACGGAAACGGGCTCGAGGCGCTGCCGAAGATCTCCGAGGAGCGTCCGGGCCTGCCGGTCATCGTGATCTCCGCGCAGAACACGATCATGACCGCGATCCAAGCGGCCGAGGCTGAGGCTTACGACTATTTGCCGAAACCGTTCGATCTGCCTGACCTGATGAAGCGCGCGCAAAAGGCGCTGGAGCAGAAGCGCCGTAGCCCGATCGCCCCGCGCGAGATCGAAGGCAGCGGCGATGCGGGCGATCTGCCGCTGGTGGGTCGCACGCCGGCGATGCAGGAGCTTTACCGGCTTGTCGCACGGGTGATGAATGCCGATCTCGCGGTTCTGATCGCGGGTGAGAGCGGCACAGGCAAGTCCTTGATCGCGAAGGCTATTCACGACTTTTCCGACCGTCGCACACTGCCCTTCGTGGTTGCGCAGGCGGGCGATCTGCAGGGTGCGGACGGCCCGGCGGCGCTGGTGGCGAAGGCCAAGGGTGGCTCGCTCGTCTTCGACGAGGTTGGCGATTACGACGACGACACGCAGGCGCGGATCGTGCGGATGCTCGACGCGCTGCCCGATCCGGCGCCGCGGATCATGGCCACGACGCAGATCGACCTTGCGGGGCTGATGGAGGCGGGCAAGTTCCGTCAGGACCTGTTCTACCGGCTGGGCGGCGTGACGCTGAACGTGCCGTCCTTGCGCGAGCGGGTCGAGGATATCCCGCTTCTGGCCGAGCATTTCCTTGCCCGCGCCGAGCGCGACGGGCTAGGTCTGCGCCGCTTCACGCCCGAGGCGCTGCAACTCGTGCGCGCCTATTCCTGGCCTGGCAACGTGCGCCAGCTGGAGAACACGATCCGCCGTCTTGCGGTGACCTCGCCCGAGGAAGAAATTACCCGCGCCGAGGCCGAATTCGTGCTGGGCAACCAGCCCGCGATCGAACCGCTGCGCCAAGGCGGCGAGGGCGAGAAGCTCTCGGCCTCCATCGCGCGCCACCTGCGGCGCTATTTCGACCTTCACGGCGGCACGCTGCCGCCTCCGGGCCTTTACGACCGGATTTTGAAGGAAATGGAGGCGCCGCTGATCGAAATCGCGCTCGATGCGACCGGTGGCAACCAAGCCAGATGTGCCGATCTGCTCGGCATCAACCGCAATACGTTGCGTAAAAAGATCACCGATCTGGATATTCAGGTGACACGCCGCCGCAAACTGATGTAAACCCGCAACAGGGGGCTGTGGCTTTTCCGTTCACACGGATTCGCGAGCCACGGTCTGGAATGAGGGGGCATTAGTGCAGGGCAGCACGGCATATCGCTCAGGCTGGGACCGTTTGGCGCGCTTTCGCCGCCAAAAGCGGGTGCGCAACCTGTTTACCTTCGGTCTGGTCGTTCTGGGCCCGGCGCTCGCGATTGCGACCTTCATAGTCCTCGGGCCCTTGGGACAGGGGGCGGACAGCACCGCGCTGCGCCTGATCCTGCTCGCCGATTTCGTCTATTTCCTGCTGCTCGCCGGGCTGATCCTGATGCGGCTGGTGCAGATCATCGCCGCGCGCCGCGCGCATTCCGCCGGATCGCGGCTGACCCTGCGCCTCACCGGTGTTTTTGCGGGCATCGCGCTGGTGCCGACGATCCTTGTTGCGGTCTTCGCGTTCCTCACGGTGAATATCGGTCTCGAGGGCTGGTTCTCGGATCGCGTGCGCTCGGTCGTGGGCACGTCGCTACAGGCCGCCGAGGCCTATCAGTCCGAGCATAAGCGTGATCTGGTGCAGGATAGCCGGGCGCTCGCGAATTTCCTCAATTTGCGGCGGCAGGCCTCGACCTTCATGTCGGATGGCGAGCTGCGCGAATTGCTCATCACCGGGCAGGCGGGCATCCAGCGCGGCGTGAAAGAGGCCTATGTGATCGACGGCACGGGCCGGATCGTCGCCCGCGGCGATCGCTCCTATCTCTTTGATTACGAAGAACCTTCCCCGCGCGACATCGTCGAGGCGCAGAAGGGCGAGACGGTGCTGATCGAAGATTGGCCGAACTCGGAACTGCGCGCGCTGATCCGGCTCGACGCCTTCGTGGACCGGTATCTCTATATCTCGCGCAAGGTGGACGGGCAGATCCTCGCGCTGCTCGATAAAACGCGCGAGACGGTGACGCTCTATCAGCAATTGGAGAGCGCGCGCGGCCGGGTGATTTTTGAGTTCGGGCTGCTCTATTTCGGCTTCGCGCTGATCCTGATCCTCGCCGCCCTCTGGATGGGGCTGTGGTTCGCAGAGCGCCTGTCGCGCCCCATCGGTCGTCTTGCTGCCGCGGCAGAGCGTGTCGGCTCGGGCGATCTGGATGCGCGGGTCATCGAGGCCGAGGGCGACGACGAAATCGCGACCCTCGGCGAGGCGTTTAACCGGATGACCGGGCAGCTGAAGGGCCAGCGCATGGCCCTGATCGAGAACCACCGCGAAACCGAGGAACGGCGGCGGATGTTTGATTCCGTGCTGTCTTCGGTAACCTCGGGGGTGATCGGGCTGGATGCTGATGGGCGGATAGACTTCGTGAACCGGGCGGCGATGACCTTGCTGGCGCTCGATAGTGCGCGTGACAATGCCCGCGAGCTCTCGACCGCCGTTCCAGAATTCGTCGGGCTTTACAATCGTTTGCAGGACGGTCTTAACGAGGTCGCGCAGGAGGAAATCCGGGTCTCCCGCGGCGGGCGGCTGGAAAGCCTGCTGGTGCGCATGGCGGTGCGGCGCAACGATCTGGGCACGCCCGAGGGCTATGTGGTGGCCTTCGAGGATGTGACCGATCTGGTCTCGGCGCAGCGGATGGCGGCGTGGGGCGACGTGGCCCGGCGCATCGCGCATGAGATCAAGAACCCGCTCACGCCGATCCAGCTCTCGGCCGAGCGGATCAAGCGCAAATTCGGCAAGATGACCGAGGGCGAAGATCTTGAAACGCTCAATCAGCTCACCGGCGTGATTGTGCGGCAAACCAATGACTTGCGGCGCATCGTGGACGAGTTTTCGCGCTTCGCGCGGATGCCGGAACCCGACCGCGCGGATCACGATCTGGCTCAACTGGTGCGCGACGCCGCGACCCTGCAGCAAGACAGCCTGCATGGCGCGAAGCTGGTGACGGATGTCCCGAGCGAGCCGGTTATCGTCGAACTGGACGCGACGATGATCTCGCAAGCGGTGACGAATCTTGTGAAGAACGCAGGCGAAGCGATTGAATCCTATACGGAAAAAGGCAATGTGGAAGAAGGCTTCGCGCCCGAGGTTCGCCTCGATATGCAGGTCGCGCCTGAGCATGTTACGATCCACATCGCGGATAACGGGATCGGCTTGCCGCCGGACCGCTCGCGGCTGTTCGAGCCTTACGTTACGACGCGCGAGAAAGGCACCGGGCTGGGCCTTCCCATCGTCAAGAAGATCATTGAGGAACATGGTGGAACGCTGACCCTGAGCGATGCGCCCGCCTTTGCAGAGGGTGCCCATCGCGGGGCGCTCGCCGAAATCAGGCTCCCACGCGCCCGAGCAGCGCTCAGAGCCATCAAGGAGAGGGGCGAAGCCCCAGGGGAAGTGACATGAGCGACATTCTGATCGTCGACGACGAGAAAGACATCCGCGAGCTGATCGCCGACATCCTGCGCGACGAAGGCTTCAAGACACGCCTCGCGGCGAATTCCAACGAGTGCATGGACGAGATCAACGCCCAGGAACCGGCGCTGATGATCCTCGATATCTGGCTGAAGGACAGCAAGATGGACGGGATCGACATCCTCAAGACGGTCAAGCGCGACAACCCGGATGTGCCGGTCATCATCATCTCGGGCCACGGCAATATCGAGATCGCGGTGGCGGCGATCAAGCAGGGCGCCTACGACTTCATCGAGAAGCCCTTCAACATCGACCAGCTGATGGTGGTGATCTCCCGCGCGATGGAGACAGCGCGGCTGCGGCGTGAGAACTCGACGCTGAAGCGCCGCGACATGTCCTCGGGCGAGATGATCGGCGACTCGGCCGCGTTCCGGCGGCTGAAGGATCAGCTCGACAAGGTGACCAAGTCCAACGGCCGGGTGATGCTGACGGGCGAGCCGGGTTCGGGCAAGGAGATGGCCGCGCGCTATATCCACCAGTTCTCGACCCGTGCGGCGGGGCCGTTCATCACGGTCAATTCCGCTTCGATCGAGCCCGACCGGATGGAAGAGGTGCTGTTCGGGCGCGAGACGCCCGAGCGCGGCGTCGAGAAGGGCCTGTTGGAGCAGGCACATGGCGGCGTGATTTATTTCGATGAGGTGGCGGAGATGCCGCTCGGCACGCAGTCGAAAATCCTGCGCGTTCTGACCGAGCAGCAATTCTTGCGCGTCGGCGGGGCCGACAAGGTCCGCGTCGATCTGCGGGTGATCTCGTCGACGACCCGCGATCTGATGACGCAGATCCGCGAGGGTCTTTTCCGGCAGGAGCTCTACGACCGGCTGAACGTGGTGCCGATCGAGGTGCCGCCGCTCTCGGAGCGGCGCGAGGACGTGCCGCTTCTGGCAGACCATTTTTTGCGCGGCTTCAACGAGACCCAGGGCCTGCCGCTGCGCGAGATCTCGGAAGAGGCCGCGGCGCTGATGCAGACGATGGACTGGCCCGGCAATGTCCGCCAGTTGCGCAACGTGATCGAGCGGGTGCTGATCCTCGGTGAAGGCACGGGCGCGATCGAGGCGCGCGAGCTGCCCGGTCAGGAAGGCCCGGCGGACGAGGGGCGCATCGTTCTGGGCGGCGCGCTCGCCACGCTGCCCTTGCGTGAAGCGCGCGAGCTGTTCGAGCGCGAATACCTCCTCACCCAGATCAACCGCTTCGGCGGCAACATCTCGCGGACCGCGAATTTCGTCGGCATGGAACGCTCGGCGCTGCACCGCAAACTGAAATCGCTCGGCGTCGTCACCACGAACAAGGCCGGCGCCCGCGTCGCCCAATTCGACGGCGGCGAGGAGTAACGAAAAACGCGCGCCTCCTTGCGGGGCGCGCGTCTGTTTTCGGCTTGGAAGAAATATCCCGGGGTGAGCCCGGAACGGGCGAGGGGCAGAGCCCCTCGTTTTTATTTCTCCGGCAAGAGCCCGCGCGGGCTGAAGCGCAGCACCATCAGCAGGATGATCCCCATTACCAGCATCCGCATATGCGGGGCCGACTGGATCAGGTGATCCTTGAGCCCGCCATCGGGGAAGGGTGCCGCCAGCGCGCCCATGATATCCGGGCCCCAGTCGCCTGCCTTGACCCAGACGTACCAGATCAGCACACCGCCGAGGATCGAGCCCCAGTTGTTGCCAGAGCCGCCCACGATCACCATCACGAGGATCAGGAACGTGTAGCGCAGCGGGTTGTAGGAGGTCGGCGTCATCTGCCCGTCGAGCGAGATCATCATCGCGCCCGCAAGCCCGATCACCGCCGAGCCCAGCACGAATATCTGCAGGTGGCGGCGGGTGACGTTCTTGCCCATTGCCGCCGCCGAGATCTCGTTGTCGCGGATCGCGCGCATCATCCGGCCCCAAGGCGATTTCAGCGACATCTCGGTCAGCCAGATCAGCGCGAGGATGACGATCACGAACAGCACGAGGAAGGCCAGCTTCACCGCGATCGTCGAGCCCAGCTGCGGATCGAGACCCCAAGCCTGCATCTGCGCGACGAAGTCGGGCGAGTTCTGCAGGTCGATCTCGTAGGGCACCGGCCAAGGGCGCGGGATGCCGTTGACGTTCAGAACGCCGCGGTCGAGCCATTGCTCGTTCTTCAGGATCGCGACGATGATCTCTGCAATGCCGAGCGTGGCGATCGCGAGGTAATCCGAGCGCAGGCCGAGCGCGGTCTTGCCGACCAGCCAGGCCGCGCCTGCGGCCAGAACCGCGCCCACGGGCCAGGAGATCAGCGTCGGCAGGCCCAACCCGCCGAGGTTGCCCTGCGCCGAGGGGTTGATCGCCTCGATCACCTCGACCGCCGGATCGAACAGCCAGCGATAGGTGAAGAAGCCGACGATTAGCACGGCGGTCACGGCGAGGCCGCGCGTCTTGCCGCGCAGATTGCGCCAGATCCAGACCGCCGCCAGCACCGCGACGATGGCCACGAAGAAGGCCGCCATGATGCCCGGACCGCCACCCGAGAAGGCGCCGGAGGTGGGCGGCATGGAGATCAGCACCGGGGCGAGGCCGCCAAGCGCGAGGAAGCCCATCGCGCCCGCGTTGAACAGGCCCGCATAGCCCCATTGCATGTTCACGCCGAGCGCCATGATCGCCGACAGAAGCCCCATGTTGAGAATGCCGAGCGCCGAGTTCCAGCCCGAGGTGAAGCCCTCGAGCAGGATGAGCGCGGCCATGATGGCGAAGAAGAGGGGCGCACGGATGCTGCTGGTCTCGCCAGCCTGACGATTGCTGCTCATACGATTTTCCCCTTGAAGAGGCCGGTCGGCTTGAAGATCAGGACGAGGATCAGGATCGTGAAGCTGACTGCGTATTTGTAGTCGGTGGAGAGAAGCTGGACGAGGCCGTCCGGCTCCCAGCTCGGGACCAGATAGGTCGCAACCTTCTTCCATGCGTAGGTGAGGCCCACTTCCGAGAAGGAGATCACGAAGCCGCCTGCGATCGCGCCCACCGGGTTGCCGATGCCGCCGACGATGGCCGAGGCGAAGATCGGTAGCAGAAGCTGGAAATAGGTGAAGGCTTTGAACGATTTGTCGAGCCCGTAGAGCGTGCCTGCGATGGTCGCGAGCGCGCCGGTGATGATCCAGGTCACGGCCACGACCTTGTTCGGGTCGATGCCCGACAGCAGCGCCAGATCCTCGTTATCGGAAAACGCGCGCATGGATTTGCCGGTGCGTGTCTTGCCCAAGAACCAGAACAGCGCGGCCACGGTGATGATCGCGGTGACGACGGTGATCACCTGGGTCGAGCGCAGCGTCAGCGGCTCGTGCAGTCCCGTCATGTCGCGCCATTGCCGGGCGTTGATGACGAAGCGCGTGCCGTCGTCGAAGTTGATCTGGTCGACGCCGATCAGGAAGCGCGTGAGCGCGTTCATCACGAACATCACGCCGACCGAGACCATGACCATGACCACGGGCGCGGCCCTGACTTTTCGGTAATATTGGTAAACGACCTTGTCCGTCCCGAGCATCAGCGCCGCGGTGACTGCGATGCCGAAGGGTAGGGCGAGAAGGGCGGTCGGCAGCGGGCCGAAGCTGATCCCCATCGCCTGGAAACCCCAGGTGATCAGG
This sequence comes from Thioclava sediminum, assembly GCF_002020355.1. Taxonomy (GTDB): domain Bacteria; phylum Pseudomonadota; class Alphaproteobacteria; order Rhodobacterales; family Rhodobacteraceae; genus Thioclava; species Thioclava sediminum. The sequence continues at coordinate 364,990 of NZ_MPZV01000003.1, read as the reverse complement.
ATCACGACCCCGGTGCCGAAGGCCATCGTGTCGCCATGGGCGAAGTTGGAAAACCGCAGGATCGAGTAGATCAGCGTGACCCCGAGCGCCCCGAGCGCGAGCTGCGCGCCATAGGCGGTGGCGGGGATGATGACGTAATTGGTAACCGCGACAAGCGCGTTGATGAGTTCCATTCCTCAGCCCCCCAGGAAGGTGCGGCGGACTTCCGGGTCGGCCAGAAGGGCCTCGCCAGTGTCGGTGTATTTGTTCGCGCCTTGCACGAGGACATAGCCTTTATCCGCGATCTCAAGGGCTTGTCGGGCGTTCTGTTCGACCATCAGGATCGAGATGCCGCTGCGGGCGACCTCGATGATGCGATCGAACAGCTCGTCCATGACGATGGGCGAGACGCCTGCGGTCGGCTCGTCGAGCATCAGCAGTTTCGGCTGGGTCATCAGCGCGCGGCCTACGGCCACCTGCTGACGCTGCCCGCCGGACAGCTCGCCCGCGTTCTGGCGGCGCTTTTCCTTCAGGATCGGGAACAGATCGAAGACCTGATCCATCGTGCCCCGGAAATCGTCGTCGCGGATGAAGGCGCCCATCTCGAGGTTTTCCTCGACCGTCATGGTCGGGAAGACGTTGTTCACCTGCGGAACGAAGCCCATACCTTTCTTAACGCGGTCCTGCGGCGAAAGGCCGGTGATGTCCTGCCCGTCGAGGGTGACCTTGCCTTCGCGCAGGCCGAGCATGCCGAAGACCGCCTTCATCGCGGTGGATTTGCCCGCGCCGTTGGGGCCGACGATTACGGCGATCTCACCCTTTTCGACGGTCAGCGTGCAATCGTGCAGGATATCGGCCTTGCCGTAGCCGCCGGTCATGTTGGAAGCGTTGAGATAGCTCATTGGTCGCCTCCATGGCCGGCTTCATCGCCCAGACCGGGCTGCGCGCCGTGATCTTCGTGGGCGGCGGTCTCGGCGGTTTCCTCGGCCTTGACCTTGTTCTTCAACCCGGTGCCCAGATAGGCCTCGATGACGGCCTCGTTTTCCATGATGTGATCGGCAGACCCTTGGGCCAGCACCTTGCCCTCGGCCATCACGATGACCGGGTCGCAGAGGCGGCCGATGAAATCCATGTCGTGTTCGATCACGCAGAAGGTGTAGCCGCGTTCCTTGTTGAGGCGCACGATGGCATCGCCGATCGTGTTGAGAAGCGTCCGGTTCACGCCCGCGCCGACCTCGTCGAGGAAGACGATCTTGGCTTCGACCATCATCGTGCGGCCCAGCTCCAGAAGCTTCTTCTGGCCGCCCGAGAGGTTTCCTGCCTTCTCGTCCTTGAGATGCGAAATCGTCAGGAAATCAAGGACTTCATCGGCTTTCTTCAGAAGCGCCGCTTCCTCGTCGCGGATGTGTTTTCGCCCGAACCATGTGTTCCAGAGCGTCTCGCCCGCCTGACCGGTGGGCACCATCATCAGGTTCTCGCGCACGGTGAGCGAGGGGAATTCATGCGCGATCTGGAAGGTGCGCAGCAGCCCCTTGCGGAACAGCTCGTGCGGGGCAAGCCCGGTGATGTCCTCGCCATCCATCGTGACACGGCCCGCGGTGGGTTCGTGCACGCCTGCGATGACGTTGAAGAGCGTTGATTTGCCGGCGCCGTTCGGGCCGATCAGCCCGGTGATCGAGCCGGTCGCGATTTCGAGGCTCGCGCCATCGACCGCGCGGAATCCGCCGAAGGATTTGACTAGGTTTTCAACCCGGATCATAGGGTCCCCTGAGTTGTAGGCGTGTTAGCTTCACGCCGCATCTTGTTGTTTTATAATTGAAAACAGCCCGGATCGCTCCGGGCTGCTTCAGCTCTGATGACCGCTTAGCGGTATTTCACCGTCTCGATCTTGTCGTCCTTGATCGCGATTTCGCGGAAAGTGCCCGCGGCTTCGCCATTGCCGATCAGGTTGACGGCGGTCGCGCCTTCATAGTCGACCGGCTTGCCTTCCTTGATCAGGTCGAGCGCCTTGCCCAGCTCGCCGGGATAGATCTTCTCGCCGGGGCCGTTCGCGACTTCCATGACCTTGTCCTTGTAGACTTTCGGGTCGGTGGAATCCGCCGCCTGCATCGCGAGCAGCATCAGAGCCGCCGCGTCATAGGCGCCGCCCGAATAAGCCGACGAGCCGTCGAACCCGGCTTTCTCGGCCATGCCGAGATAGGTCTTCATGCCGTCGCCTGCCGAGTCGGGAAGCTGGCCGAAGGAGCCGTTGATTTCCGAGCCGAAATTGTCCTCAAGCGTCTGGCTGACCATGCCGTCCGGGAAGACGAAGGTCTCGAAGGCGCCGGTGTCGAGCGCGCCGCGCAGGATGCCCGAGCCGCCCTGGTCGATATAGCCGACGATGACGAGCGCGTCGCCACCTGCGGAAGCGAGCGATGCGACTTCAGCGGAGTAGTCGCCCTTGCCGTCTTCGTGCGCGGCCGAGATCGTGACGCTGCCGCCCTTGGCCTTGTAGGCCTTCTCGAAGCTGTCGGCGAGACCCTTGCCGTAGTCGTTGTTGGTGTAGGTCACGGCGACGTTCTTGATGCCCTTCTCGAGGATTTCGTCGGCCATGACTTCGCCCTGACGCGCATCCGACGGAGCGGTGCGGAAGAACAGACCGTCATCTTCGAGCGTCGAGAGTGCCGGCGAGGTCGCCGAGGGCGAGATCATCACGACGCCGTTCGGCATGGCGACGTTTTGCAGGACAGCGGTGGTCGCGCCCGAGCACATTGCACCCATGATGCCAGCGACCTTGTCGGTGGTGACCAGCGTTTCGCCTGCCGCGGTCGCGGCTGCTGCGTCGACGCAGGTCGAGTCGCCGCGGACTGCGGTCACGGTGTCGCCACCCAGCAGCTTGCCGGAATCGGAGACTTCCTTGATCGCCATCTCGGCACCCTGCGCCATCGGCGGGGCGAGCGATTCAAGCGGGCCGGTAAAGCCCAGCAGGACGCCCATCTTCACGTCATCGGCATATGCGCCAGTCGCGCCAAGCGCGATCGCAGCCGAAGCCAGAAGCAGTTTTTTCATGTGTTCACTCCCGTGTTGGAACTCGCGTTCTTGCGCGAGGTTAGTGCGCGGTTCGTCAAATGTGAAGAACCGCGAGTGGCGCGATGACGCGAAAAACGGACCCGAAGGTCAAGGCGCGCGCAATGCGACGTAACGGCAATTTGGGGTTATGTGCAAATTCGTGAAAGCCGCGGGGGGCGATTGCGCAATTTTCAGTCGAGCGAGTCTTCCGGCCCTAAATCGACGGTGGAGTCCAAGCTTTCCTTTTCGCCCGCAGCGCTCGCGCCGCGTTCACGGTAGGGTGTGGTCTGGTAATGCGCGCGGTAGCATTTCGAGAAATGCGACGGGCTCGCAAAGCCGCAGGCCATGGCGACGTTGATCACGCTCATTTCCGTTTGCATCAACAGGTTACGCGCCTTTTGCAGCCGCAATTCCATGTAATAGCGCTTCGGCGAGCGGTTGAGGTAGCGACGGAACAGCCGCTCCAGTTGGCGCGCGGACATGCCCACTTCGGTCGCGAGCGTCGCGGGGCTGATCGGGTCTTCGATATTGCGCTCCATCCGGCCGATAACCTGCGCGAGCTTGGGGTGGCGCACGCCGATCCGGGTGGGAATCGACAGCCGCTGCGTGTCGCGATCCGAGCGGATCGAAGAATGGATCAGCTGATCGGCGACGGTATTGGCCAGTTCCTCGCCGTGATCGCGGGCAATCAGCCGCAGCATCAGGTCGATCGAGGCGGTGCCGCCCGCCGTCGTCACCCGGTTGCCGTCGATCACGAAGACGCCCTTGGTCAGCTCGATATCGGGGAAATCCTCGGCGAAAGCGTCGACATTCTCCCAATGGATCGTCGCGCGTTTGCCGTCGAGCAGGCCTGCGCGGGCCAGCGCATAAGAGCCGGTGCACAGGCCCCCGATCACCGCGCCGCGCCGTGCCTCGCGCCGGAGCCAGTTCAGAAGCGGCTTGGTGACCGCCTCGGCCACGTCGATGCCGCCGCAGACCAGCACCATCGTATCGCGGCCCAGTTCCTCCAGCCCGATATCGGTGCGGAAGGTCGTGCCGTTCGAACAGGTGACATCCTCGCCGGTTTCCGAGGCCAGTTTCCACGTATAAAGCGTGCGGCCCGAAACCTGATTGGCGAGGCGCAGCGGCTCGATCGCGCTGGCGAAGGCCATCATCGTGAACCGGTCGAGAAGCATGAAGACGACCGAGCGCTGGCGCGCGTCCGGGGCGATCCGGATCATCCCCTGCGAAGGGGCTGGGCGACGGGTGGGGCGGGGATCAGGCATGTCGTCAATCCGTCATCTGTGGTGAATCACCGAAACAGGAAATTGGTGCCCGCCGCAAGAGGGGGAACTTACGGAGGGGCCCGCAGGCGTGCGGAAATGCAATTTCGGGTTTGTTTCCCTGACCCGCGCCGTCTATAAGCGGCGCCGAATGAAACGACCACGCTTTTGGAGGATCAGATGGGCAAGGGTTGGAGCAAATCGGACTGGCGCGCGAAACCGCGGGTTCAGATGCCCGACTATCCCGATCAGGGGGCGCTGAACGCTGTCGAGGCACAGCTGTCGCGGATGCCGCCGCTGGTCTTCGCGGGCGAGGCACGCACGCTGAAGTCGGAGCTGGCGAAAGCCGCGCGCGGCGAAGCATTCCTGCTGCAGGGTGGCGATTGCGCCGAGTCCTTCGGGGAATTCTCGGCCGATAACATTCGCGACACCTTCAAGGTGATGCTGCAGATGGCGGTCGTGCTGACCTGGGGCGCGAAGGTTCCGGTCATCAAGGTCGGCCGCATGGCGGGGCAGTTCGCCAAGCCGCGTTCGGCACCGACCGAGACCATCGACGGCACCGAGCTGCCGAGCTACCGCGGCGACATCATCAACGGCTTCGAATTCACCTCGGAGGCGCGTCTGCCCGATCCGAACCGGATGCTGCAGGCCTACACGCAGGCGGCCGCGTCGCTGAACCTGCTGCGCGCTTTCTCGACCGGTGGTTTCGCCGATATCCACCGCGTCCAAAGCTGGATCGCGGGCTTCACCGATGCCGACGACGCCGAGAAATACCGTCAGGTCGCCGATCAGATCTCGGAGGCGATGGACTTTATGCGGGCCGCGGGCGTGACCTCGGAAACCGCGCATGAGCTGGCTTCGGTCGATTTCTACACCTCGCACGAGGCGCTGCTGCTGGAATATGAAGAGGCGCTCTGCCGCATCGATTCCACCTCCGGCCTGCCGATCGCGGGCACCGGCCACATGCTCTGGATCGGCGACCGCACCCGTCAGCCCGACGGCGCGCATGTCGAATTCGCACGCGGCGTGCAGAACCCGATCGGCCTGAAATGCGGCCCCACCACCACCGAGGACGACCTCAAGGTGCTGATGGAGAAGCTGAACCCGGAAAACGAGGCGGGCCGTCTGACCCTGATCGCGCGTTTCGGCGCGGGCAATGTCGGCGATCACCTGCCGCGCCTGATCCGCACGGTCGAGGCCGAGGGCGCGAATGTCGTCTGGTCCTGCGACCCGATGCACGGCAACACGATCAAATCGGCCTCGGGCTTCAAGACCCGCCCGTTCGAGTCCGTGCTGCGCGAGGTGAAGGAATTCTTCGCGATCCACAAAGCCGAGGGCACGATCCCCGGCGGCGTGCATTTCGAGATGACCGGCAAGGACGTGACCGAATGCACCGGCGGCGTGCGCGCCGTGACCGATGGCGATCTGTCCTCGCGCTACCACACCGCCTGCGACCCGCGTCTGAATGCGAGCCAGTCGCTGGAACTGGCCTTCCTCGTCGCCGAGGAACTGCAGGACCGCCGCAAGTTCGCGAAAGCGGCGTCGCAATAAGCGCGCGCCGCGCTGCGGCAGGTTTCAACGGATTGATTGGCCCGGACCTTGGTGTCCGGGCCTTTTTCATGCGTGGCGCTGCAGAGAATAATCAAAGCGTGACAGGGAGTTGCGGGCTGTAGCTGAGCGGCTTGGCGAGGGCTTCTTTACCCCTCCTGACGCACCACCCGGAACATCGCGCGGCGCTCGTCCGGCGTCATCTCGGCCAGATGCTCGGCGCGGGTTTTCGGGCGTGGCGTGTAGGGCGTTTGGCTCTCCGCAAAGCCCGAGCTGGCGGGCATCGGTGCGGGCTGCTCGAATTGGGGCGCGGCGCGGAAATCGCGTCCGGCAGGTTTGGGCTGGGGCGGCATCTCCAGCGGCTTGATCCGGGCGCCCGTGACCGTGAAGCGGCGCGGAGCGCGGCCTGCATCGTGGATGTCTTCCGCCTCGCCCGTATTGCGCAGCGGCTCTGCCACGAAACATCCCAGCACCCGCGTAACCGCCCCGAAATCATCCGTCAGCGGCAGCATCACCAGATGGCCCGCGAGCCCCGGCTTGCCGATCCCGGCCTCCGAGACCAGCTGCGCCTCGGCGATGGCGGGGCGCGCGAAGACGGCCTCGGTCAGATCGGCGATCTGCTTGCGGCCCTCGGGTGCGAAAAGCGAGGTCAGGGGCATTCCGCGCACCTCCATTCCCATCAGGTCGCAGATATGCTGCCCTGCGAGACGAAACCGCCCCATGCCCGGCGCGACCCGTTCGAGGATGAAGGCAAATTCCAGCGCGCGGTCGATGCCGCGCGGATCGATATCGGCGCGGGCGGGTATCGGGCGGCCGGCCAGCAGCGCCTCCCAATAGGCGCGCAGCTCGTTGCCGATCCGGCGACCTTTGGCCGAGGCGGGGGATGCGGCGTTGCTGTCGGTCTCGCGATCCATTTCAATCACCCTTACTTCGTCCCGCGCGGCGCTGGCGCGGGGTGGCTGTCTCGCGCCCGGCGATCGGGCGGCATGTGCCGCCTTGCGGTTGACCGTCAGGGCGAAATCGTTACTGAACTCTTACCAAGGCCAAGTTAGGCCATTTTTTCGTCACATGGGGAAAGAAACTCTTAAATGGTTAAACCCGCTCCAGAGCCGCGCCCGGAGGGGGCGCCCGCCGCCGCCACGGTCTCGATGACCGGATTTGCCGCCGGGCAGGGGAGCGGCGCGGGGCATGACTGGAGCTGGGATCTGCGCTCGGTCAACGGCAAAGGGTTCGACCTGCGGCTGCGGCTGCCCGATATCGAGGGGCTGGAGCCGGCTCTGCGCAAGGCGGTGGGCGAACGCGTCGCGCGGGGCAATGTCACGCTGAACCTCAAGCTCACGCAGGCCGCAGGCAGTGCCGCGATGCGGATCGAGCCCGACGTGCTCAATGCCGCCCTTGCTGCCGTCGACAGGGTCGAGCGCGCCGCCGAGCGCAAGGGCGTGGCGCTGGCGCCGCTCAAGCCGAGCGATCTGATGGCGATGCGCGGAGTGGTCGATCACTCGGGCGGCACGATCGAGGATCCCGCGGCACTGCTGGCCGCACTGCTTGAGAGTTTCGAGCCCGTTCTGGAGAGTTTCGTCGCGATGCGCCGCGAAGAGGGCGCCCGGACCGGCGCCTTGCTGGCCGCGCGCATCGACGAGATCGCCGCGCTGACCGATGAGGCCGCTGACGCCGCCGCCGCGCGTGCCCCGAAGGCTGCAGAGACGCTGAAGGCCGCCCTTGCGCGGGTGATGGAGGCCACCGAGGCCGATCCCGACCGGGTCGCGCAGGAACTGGCCCTGATCGCGATCAAGGCCGATGTCACCGAAGAGATCGAGCGCCTCCGCGTCCATGTCGAAGCCGCCCGTGCGCTGCTCGCCGAGACCGGACCCGTGGGCCGCAAATTCGAATTTCTGGCGCAGGAATTCGTCCGCGAGGCCAATACGCTGTGCTCGAAATCGGGCGATGCGGAGTTGACGCGGATCGGTCTGGCGTTGAAATACGCGATCGACCAGCTGCGCGAGCAGATCCAGAACGTAGAGTAATACTGATGCCCGATACCAACCGCCGCGGCCTTCTCATTATCCTTTCGTCGCCCTCGGGCGCAGGCAAATCCACGCTGGCCAAGCGGCTGATGAACTGGGACTCGACGCTGCGCTTCTCGGTCTCGGCCACGACGCGCGATCCGCGTCCGGGCGAGAGCGACGGGGTGGAGTATTTCTTCAAATCCCGCGCCGAGTTCGAAAAGATGGTCGATCAGGGCGACATGCTGGAACATGCCGAGGTGTTCGGCAATTTCTACGGCACGCCGAAAGGCCCGGTGGAGGCCGCGATGGGCGAGGGGCGCGATACGCTGTTCGACGTCGATTGGCAGGGCGGGCAGCAGATCCGCAATTCCTCGCTGGGCAAGGATGTGGTCTCGATTTTCATCCTGCCGCCCTCGATTGCGGCGCTGGAAGAGCGGCTGCGCAGCCGCGCGCAAGACAGCGATGCAGTGATCAACGGCCGGATGGAAAAATCGCTCGCCGAAATCAGCCATTGGTCTGAATATGACTATGTTCTGGTCAATGACGATCTCGACCGCGCCGAAGAGCAGTTGCGCACCATCCTGACCGCCGAGCGCAGCCGCCGCGACCGTCAGACCGGGTTGAGTGAATTCGTGCGAAAACTGAACAGGGAGTTCGAGGCAAGATGATTTACGAACTGGACGGGATCGCCCCCGAAATCGCCGAAGACGCATGGGTCGCGCCCGACGCCAATCTGATCGGCAAGGTGGTGCTGGAGACCGAGGCCTCGGTCTGGTTCGGCGCCACTCTGCGCGGCGATAACGAGGAAATCCGCGTGGGTGCGGGCTCGAACCTGCAGGAGAACGTCGTCTGCCACACCGATATGGGCTTTCCCCTGGTGATCGGCGCGAATTGCACGATCGGCCACAAGGCGATGCTGCATGGCTGCACGATCGGGGACGGCTCGCTGATCGGCATGGGGGCGACGGTGCTCAACGGCGCGAAGATCGGCAAGGGCTGCCTGATCGGCGCGGGCGCGCTGATCACCGAAGGCAAGGAAATCCCCGATGGCAGCCTCGTGATGGGCGCGCCGGGCAAGGTGGTCCGCCAGCTTGACGAGAAGGCACTGCAGGCGCTGCTGGGCTCCGCCGCACATTATCGCGAGAATGCCGCGCGCTTCTCGAAGGGGCTCAAAGCGATCGGTTAATTGTCGCGAAACTCATCTACCGGCAGGGTGAAGATGTCGAAGTCGAGCTGGGGATGCGCGGCGCGCACCTCCTGCCGGATGGCTGAGATATTGGGCAGCGGGCGGGAATAGGCTCGCAGCTTGCCGGTGAACCCGAATTCCTCGAGCCGCTTCGCGAGGTCGAGAATGTCGAACCTCTCCGACAGAAGCGGAGCCAGCACCAGTTCGGGGCGCAGCTTCACCATCTTTTGCGCGGTGATCTGGTCGTATTGAAGCACCTGAATCGCCTGGCCGGAGATCTCTTTGAGCGAAGACGGCAGCTCACGCGCAGGGTCGACCAGCAGCAGGTTGCTGGTCTCAGACGCCTTCACACATTGAAAGAGAACGGCTTGTAAGGCGAGACGGGAACGGGGGGTTCTTGACATAGTAATAGTGCAAACCTCATCGCCCCCGCGGTGTAAGTGACGGGATCCGGAAAGATCCCATGAAATACACGCCTAGGTTTAGCGTTTTTTCACTTATTTCACAAGGCACTGATTGTTGACTGCGAAGCGTGAGTTGCAAAACCGAAGCAGGGGTCGGTTTTTCGGGCATGGCAAGGCTTTACAGCTCGCGCCGCATCGCTCAAACCTTGCCGCGACAGCGATGGCAGGCGGGGAGGCATGGCAATGAGCCAAGGGGCGATCGGACAGGTTCTCGACGCGCTGCCGAGCGCGGTTTTGCTGATCGGGCGCGACGAGCGGATCGCGCAGGGCAATGTCGCGGCCAACCGTCTGTTCGGTACGCAGTTTCTCGGGCGTCCCTATGTGACGGTGCTGCGCCAGCCCGGTTTCGGCGCGGCAGTCAGCGCGGCGCTTCGCGGCGCGCGGCCCGATCCGGTGCGCCTGCGGCTGCATCCCACCGGTCAGGCCGAGACGATCACGCTGGTGCATTTCTCTCCGCTGCCGCCCGCGCCGGAAGGCCCGCTTTCCACGAATTCGGTTCTGGCGAGTTTCGAGGACATCACCGCGCTGGAGACCGCCGAGGCGATGCGGCGCGATTTCGTGGCCAATGTCAGCCATGAGTTGCGCACGCCGCTGACCGCGCTGATGGGCTTCATCGAGACGCTGCGCTCGAGCGCACGCGACGATGCGGCGGCGCGCGATCGGTTCCTGTCTATCATGGAGCGCGAAGCCGCGCGGATGAACCGTCTGGTGGGCGATCTTCTGTCGCTGAGCCGCGTCGAGGGCGAAGAACGGATGCGCCCGACAACCAAGGTCGATCTGGCGCTGGTGCTCAAGGGCGTCACGCAGACGCTTGAACCCGTCGCCGAGGCGGCACAGGTGAAGCTGATCTCCGAGGGCGAGACCGGGGCCTTGCCGGTGCAGGGCGACCCCGATCAGCTGACGCAGGTCTTCTCGAACCTCGTGGAGAACGCGATCAAATATGGCGGGCAGGGCGGCGAGGTGCGGCTGCGCGTCTCCGCGATCGCGCATGAACCGGTGTTGCGCGGCAAAGCCTATCGCGTCGATGTGATCGACCGCGGCGAGGGGATCGACGAGCAGCATCTGCCGCGCATCACCGAGCGCTTCTACCGCGTCGACACCCACCGCTCGCGCGAGAAGGGCGGCACCGGGCTGGGGCTCGCCATCGTCAAGCATATCGTGGCGCGCCACCGTGGCCGGTTCCGCGTCGATAGCAAGAAGGGCGAGGGCAGCTGCTTCACGGTGATCCTGCCCGCGGTCTGAGGGCGCGCCGGGGCGACCCGGTTGCGCCCCGCGAAAAGCGCCGACCTTCTATCACTTCCGCGTCGCGCTCCCTTGAACCGGGAGGCGCAAACCGATAGCTTTAGAGCAACTTCAAATCGGAGGGCGTAATCATGGCGCCCAAGCGTCCCCGGTCGGCGGGCGCGCTCCCGACAGCTGCATCGCCCGCGCGGGCGGTGAAACCGGCTCAGGTCGAGTCCCCCGCGACCAAATCCGCCAAGTCCGGCGAGGGGCTATATGCCGCTCTCGACCTTGGCACCAACAGTTGCCGGATGCTGATTGCCCGTCCACGGGGTTCTCAGTTTCAGGTGGTGGATAGCTTCTCAAAAGCCGTCCAGCTGGGCCAAGGTCTTGAAACCTATGGCCGGTTGTCGCGCAGCTCGATGTCGCGGACCGTTCAGGCATTGCAAATCTGCCGACGCAAGATCGAAACCCACGGGGTCACCCGGATGCGTCTTGTGGCGACCGAGGCCTGCCGCCGGGCCAAGAACGCGCGCGATTTCATCCGCTATGTGCGCCGCGAGACCGGCCTGCCGCTGGAGATCATCCCGCCCGAGGAAGAGGCCCGGCTGGCCGTGATCTCCTGCGCCTCGCTGGTGTCACCCAATTCCGAGCAAGTGCTGGTGGTCGATATCGGCGGCGGCTCGACCGAGCTGGTCTGGATCGACCTCGAGGACGTGCCGCCCGGCGACCGCGCCCGCGCGATCATGCGGCTCTCGCAAGGGTTCAACCAGCCCGACGGGCCGGACCCGGCGGCGCGGGTGGTGGACTGGATTTCGGTGCCGCTGGGGGTCGCGACGCTCAAGGATCAATTCGCCGATGTCGAGGACGATGCCGCGCGCTTTGCGCTGATGAGCTGGTTCTTCGAGGAGAAGCTCGCGGACTTCACGCCCTATGCGGCGGGCAGCCCGCAGGACGGGTTCCAGATCATCGGCACCTCGGGCACCGTCACCACCGTTGCGGCCTGCCACCTCAACCTGAAGCGTTACGACCGCAACCGGGTCGACGGGCTGACGATGACCTCGGGAGAGATCGACGCGGTGATCCGCTCCTTCCTGCAACTCGGCCCCGCCGGGCGGCGCTCGGATCCGCGGATCGGGCGCGACCGGCACACTTTGATTATGTCGGGGGCTGCAATCCTGCAGGCCCTGATGCGGGTCTGGCCCACCGACCAGATGTCCATTGCCGACCGTGGCCTGCGCGAGGGGCTCCTCTATGCGCAAATGGCCGGAGACGGCGTGTTAGAAGAGATGAAATGATGGCGAAGACACCCAGCGGCAAGAACACTTCCGGACGCGGGCAGCGCGACCTGCGCGTGCGCGTGAAGACGGCGAAGGGGCGCAGGCTGTCCTCGACCCTCTGGCTCGAGCGGCAGCTCAACGACCCTTACGTGCAGCGCGCGAAGAAAGAGGGCTATCGCGGACGCGCGGCCTACAAGATCCTCGAACTGGACGACAAGTATCGCTTTCTCGTGCCCGGCGCGCGGGTGGTCGATCTGGGCTGCGCGCCCGGCGGCTGGTGTCAGGTGGCCGTCAAGCGCGTGAACGCCTTGGGCGAGAAATCGGGCAAGAAGGTCGGCACCGTTCTGGGCGTCGACCTGCAGGAGGTCGATCCGATCCCGGGGGCCGAGATCCATGTGCTCGATTTCCTCGAGGAAGGCGCCGACGACAAGGTCAAGGAATGGCTCGGCGGGTCTGCGGATGTGGTGATGTCGGATATGGCGGCCTCGTCCTCGGGGCACCAGAACACCGATCACCTGCGCATCATCACGCTGTGCGAAGCGGCGGCGGAGTTCGCCTTCGACGTGCTCGAAGAGGGCGGCACTTTCGTCGCCAAGGTCCTCGCAGGCGGTGCGGAGCAGGGGCTGATGACGATCCTGAAGAAAAACTTCACCAAGGTCGCCAATGTGAAACCACCGGCTTCGCGCTCGGACAGCTCGGAGAAATTCGTGGTCGCCCAAGGATTTCGCGGGCGGCGGCACGAGGAGGACTGAGCCGCGACTGTCTCACGGCTGAGACAGGTGCCGGGCCGCTCAGCGGGAATTTACGTTGTGTAAGGTCCGAATCGGCCTAACCTGCTTGAGCTTTCATAGGCTGCGCAAGAGAGGGAGGCTTTCGCATGCCGTCACTGCATACGGGCGTTCCGCGCCAACATGCCGATATCGTGCGCGAGGTCGTCTCTTCGCCGAAATCCGCCACGCGGGCGGGGTTCGCTGCGAGCTGGCGCCGCTCGATGATCCATCACCGTATCGACCCCGAAACCGGCGGGCGCAACGAGCGTCTGACCCAGGCCGAGATGCGCGAGAGGCGCGAGCGGGCGGGGCTGATGATGCGGATCGCCTCGCCGGTGCTCGACCGTCTGTCGCGGGCGGCAGGCGATGCGGGCTGCACGGTTCTGCTGTCGGATGCGGGCGGGCTGGTGCTGGACGAGCGGCTGCGCGACGCCGATGTCGATGACTTCCATTCCTCGAATCTCGCGCCCGGCTCGGACTGGTCCGAAGGGGTCGAGGGCACGAACGGCATCGGCACCTGCGTGGCCGAGGCGCGCCCCGTCACCGTCTGGCGAGATCAGCATTTCCGCACCCGCAACACCGTCCTGACCTGCATGGGCTCGCCCATCTTCGGTGCGCAGGGCGATCTGGCGGGGGTGATCGATGTCAGCTCCGCGCGCTCGGACATGACCGAGGGCTATGCCCGGCTCGTCGCGCTGACCGTGCAGGACGCGGCGCACCGGATCGAGGCGGACCTGTTCCGCGCCTCCTATGACGGCGCGCGCATTCTCTCGACCGGCTCGGGCGAGACCGGGGCGCAGGGCGTGATGCTGCTGGCGCTCGACCGCGACGATCTGGTCGTCGGCGCCACCCGCGCCGCGCGGCGGCATCTCGGGATCGAGGCGGGGCAGATCGGCCAGCTTCCGGCGTCGGACCTGCTGGAACACGGCATCCGCAACGGGCTGGAAGAGGCGCAACGCTCCGAAATGGCCCGCGCACTGGCCCGCAACGGCGGCAATGTGTCGGCGGCCGCGCGCGATCTCGGCATCGGGCGGGCGACGTTCTACCGCAAGGCCAAGGCGCTCAATCTCGGCGTCTGAGTGGCAGGTCGACGGGCAGGGTGCTTCGCCCTCAGGGACGCGTTTGCTCTCAATTCAGGGTCGCCCGGATCGCGCGCGCCAGATGCGCCGAGGCGATGACCCCGTCGATCAGCGGAACGCGGGTTCGCTCGAAGAGATCGGCGCGCAGATGCGACATGCCTGCGCATCCCATCGCAACAGCGCGCGCGCCTTCCTTCCCGGCTGCGGCGATCTCCTCGGAGAGGCGCACGCGGACCGGCTCTGATCCCTCTTCGACGGCCAGCACCGGGACGCCACTCGCGCGCACCGCGATGCACGCGCCCGCAAGCCCGTACTGCGCGATGTTCTCCTCAAGGACCGGCACCGACACCTGCAAAGTGGTCACCACCGAGAACGCCCCGAACGCCAGCGCGCCGATCACGTAGGCGGCCTGACCGATCCCGATCACCGGGCAATGGGCGGCGGCGCGCAGCTCGTCGAGCCCGGTATCGTCGAAACAGGCGATCACGATCAGATCGGCGCCAATCCCCTTCGCCTCGGGCAGCAGTTTCTTCAGCCCGATCACGGCATGCGCGCCATCCTCGGGCCCCTCGATGGCCGGTGGCCCCTCCGCATTCGTCCAGCCGACGATCTCGGCGTCAGGTAGTGCTGCCCGCGCGATGCCCACGATCTGATCGGTCATCGACGCCGTCGAATTCGGGTTGATGTAGAGAATGCGCATCTGGGATCAAACGCCTTTCCCGGCATCCGAGCCAAGCCTGGCGCGCCGCCGTGCCATGATCCAGGCGGCGATCAGGAACGCCCCGATGATCAGCAGCGAAAACGCCGTGGTGAGCGTGCCCAGGGCATAGACCACGGGCGTCGTCACATTCGTCGTCATCCCGAAGATCTCGAGCGGAAGCGTGTTGTAGCTGCCCGCCGTCAACAGCGTGCGCGCGAATTCGTCATAGCTCAGCGTGAAGCCAAACAGCGCCACCCCGATCAGCGACGGCGCGATGATCGGCAGGACCACGAAGCGGATCGTCTGCCATGCGCTCGCGCCCTGATCGCGCGCGGCCTCCTCGAAGCTTTTGTCGAACCGGTTGAAGACTGCGAACATGATCAGAAGGCCGAAGGGCAGCGTCCAGGTCAGCTGAGAGCCGAAGCCCGAGGTCGCCCAATGCACCTTCAGACCGAGCTGGTTGAAGATCAGCCCCACGCCCAGCGAGATGAGGATCGAGGGGATCACCAGCGAGGCGATCGTCAGGTAGAACAGAATGCCGGAGCCGGGGAATTTCTTGCGAAATGCGAGGCCCGCCATGACCGAGACGACAACCGTCGTCACCATGACCAACAGGCCGAGCATGAAGGACCGCCGGAACGCGCCCCAGATATCGCCCACGGCCTGCTGCTGGAACAGCTCGTGGAACCAGTTGAGCGAGACGCCCCGCATCGGGAAGGTCAGCCCGCCCTCGGGGCCCTGAAAGCTCAGGATGCCGATGGTGATCGTCGGCCCGTAAAGGAACAGCACGAAAAGCGCGAAGATGACGGTCAGGACATAGAAGCTGCGCGGACGTTTCTCCATGGCTCAGAGCTCCTTGCGGATGTTGACGAAGCGCAGCAGGATCCCGATCACGATCAGCACGGTACACAGCAGCACCACCGCCGTGGCGGCCGCAGACGGGTATTGCAGCAGCGCGATATCGTTGGAGATCAGGCGCCCGACATTGGCCCGCTGGGAGCCGGACATGAACCGCACGGTGATGAAATCACCCATCACCAGCGTCAGCACGAAGATCGTGCCGATCATGATGCCGGGTTTGGTCAGCGGGATGATCACATGAACCAGCGTCTGAAACCCGCTCGCACCGTTGTCGCGCGCCGCCTCGATCAGGTTGCGGTCGATCCGCATCATCGTGTTGAAGATCGGCACCACCATGAACAGCGTGTAGAGATGCACGAAGGCGAGGATCACCGAGAAATCGGAATAGAGCAGCCACTCCAGCGGCTGGTCGATCACGCCCCAGGAGATCAGCGTCTGGTTCGCGATGCCGTTGCGCCCGAGGAACGGGATCCACGAGATCATGCGGATGATGTTCGAGGTCCAGAACGGGATCGTGCAAAGCAGGAACAGCGCGATCTGCATCGTCTGGCTGCGGATGTGAAAGGCGAGGTAATAGGCGACGGTGAAGCCGATCGCGAGTGTCATCGCCCATGTCAGGAAGGCGTATTTGAAGGTCGCGGCGAAGACTTTGTAGGTCACCGGCGAGCCGAACAGGAACTCGTAATTCTCAAGACTGAAGGCGGGGATGATCGAGAACTCGGTCGCCTGCCAGAAGCTGACGATCACGATGGTAATGATCGGCGCGACCAGAAAGCCCAGCAGCACCACCGTCAGGGGCGCCGCCTGCAACCATCCCGTCACTGTCTCGCGGGTCACTTTCATCGCGATCCTGCCCTTCGACTTGGCTCAAATATCCTCGGGGGGTATGGGGGGCGGATAGCCCCCCACCATCGGTCATCACGAGGCGATGAACTCGTTCCACTTGCGAACCATGTACTGGTTCTCGTCCATCACGGCGTTCCAGCACGCGACATGGCCCATTCGGTCGTAGAAGGAGCCGCCGTCGCGGGTCTCGCCGGCTTCGGCCAGCTTGTCGCCGGTCGGGCTGGTGATGACATCGGTCGCGGGCTTGCCTTCGAACCAGTAGCCCCATTCGTTGTCCGACATGAAGTCCTTCGAGGTTTCCGGCACGGCCGAGTAATAGCCCTGACGCATCAGGTAGCCGCCGACCCAGCCCGAGAGATACCAGTTGATGTATTCATAGGCCGCATCGAGCTCCATGCCCGAGAGCGACTTCGACAGGCCGAGACCGCCACCCCAGCTGCGATAGCCCTCTTTCAGAGGCTGGTAGACGCAGTCGATTCCGCGCGATTTCACCGCGGTGATCGCGGGCGACCACATCGACTGGATCACCACCTCGCCCGAGGCCATCAGGTTCACGCTCTCGTCGAAGGTCTTCCAGAAGGCGCGGAACTGGCCGTTCTTCTTCGCTTCGGTGAAGATCGCCATGGTCTTGTCGATCTCTTCGCGGGTCATGTTGCCCTTGTCGCCATACTGGATTTCGCCCATCGCCTCGCAGACCATGGCCATGTCCATGATGCCGATCGAGGAGATGTCGAGGATCGAAGCCTTGCCCTTGAACTCGGGGTTCAGGAGTTCGGTCCAGCTCTCGATCGGGCGGCCGATCAGGTCGGGACGGATGCCCAGCGTGTCGGCGTTGTAGATGGTCGGGATCAGCGTCATCCAACCGGTTTCCTGATCGGCGAAGGTGGTGCCGCCGGGGCCCTCGACGAAGCCCACGGTCGAGGGCGCGGTGCCTTGGGCGATCACGCTCTCGGGCGTCAGCTTGCCGGATTTGAAGATGCCGACGATCTTGTCGTAATTCTTGATCTTCGAGGTATCCATCGCCTGCAGGTTGCCGGTCGGCCAGACCTTCTTGCAGATCCAGTATTCGATATCGGCGATGTCGAAGCTGTCGGGCTGGGTTGCCGCGCGCTGGGTCACCGCGTCGGAATCGAGCGCGGTCATCTCGAGCGTGAAGCCAAGGTCTTCCTTCACCTTGTTGGCCACGTCATTGAGGTTCGACACGCCCGTGCCGAACTGGCGCAGCGTGATGTTCTTGATTTCCTGCGCCCAGATCATCGGCGCCGGGAAGGCGGAGGCGCCAAGCGCGGCCGCCCCGGTTTTGAGAATCGAGCGGCGGGTATAACCGGTTTTCGACATTGTCACTTATCCCTCTGTTGGAGTGTCGATTTCAGGCACGGAGGCGGTGCAGCCGCCCCTCATCCCAAGCAAGACGCACTTGCTCGCCCGGGTTTATGTCGTTTGAATAGAAGGCCTCGTCGCTCATCAGTGCGATGATCGGCTCCTGGCCCTCGGCCTGGGCCGTCACCGCGACGCGGTCGCCCTGATATTCGATCGCGCTGACCGTCGCGGGCATCCCCTCGGCGCCAAGGCGCACCGCATCCGAGCGGATCGCATGGAGCTTCCCGTCGAGCGTGACCACGTTGTGGCCGCCCATGAAGCGCGCCACGAATTCGGTCCGGGGCGTGTTGAACACCTCGCGCGCGGGTCCGGCCTGTTCGATGACGGCATTGTTCATGACCACGACCTCGTCGGCGAGCGCGAGCGCCTCATCCTGCCCGTGGGTGACATGAAGGAAAGTGATGCCGAGCTCGCGCTGCAGCCGCTTGAGCTCGGCACGCATCCGCACCCGCAGGAAGGGGTCGAGCGCGGAAAGGGGTTCGTCGAGAAGCAGAACTTCCGGTTCGGTGACCAGCGCACGCGCCAGCGCGACGCGTTGCTGCTGCCCGCCGGAAAGCTGCGTGGGAAGACGCTCGGAGAGATGCGCCATATCGACGAGTTCGAGAAGCTCCATCGCCTTGGCATGGCGCGCGGTCTTGTCGACGCCCTTCATCCGCAGCGAGAACGCGACATTGTCCTTGACCGAAAGGTGCGGAAAGAGCGCGTAGTTCTGGAACATCATCGCAGTGCCGCGCTTGGCCGGGGGCAGGGCGGAGATATCAACGCCGTTCAGGCGGATCGCGCCTTCGCTCACGCTTTCATGGCCCGCGATCATCCGCAGGGTCGAGCTTTTGCCGCAGCCCGAGGGGCCGAGCAGGCAGACATAGCTGCCCGGCGCGAAGACATGATTGATCGCGTCCACCGCGACCGTGTCGCCGTAGCGCTTCGTCAGGTTCACCAGCTCGAGATCATGTGCCGTTCGCATCGCATCGCTTCCCTTTGATCTGGGTTCAGCCTTCGGTGCGAACCGGACAGCTCGCCATCATTTTCCGAACTCACGGTGCCGTGAATCCGACCTTGCCTCGAATTTGAGCAGAAAAATTTTCTGCATGCGCAAAATTACGACACAACATTGTATACAATCCGAATCGAAGTGATCCAGCTTGTCCTCCGCGGATCGCCCGGGGCATCGTGTGAACGAAAGGAACTCAAGATGAACGACCCGCTCCCCGCCGCCCCGATGCCCGATACGATCGCCAATGATCTGGCGCTCGCGATTCACGAGCATCGGCTGATGCCGGGCACAAAGCTGTCGGAAGAGGAGCTGGGGGAGATATACGGTGTCTCGCGGACCATCATCCGCGCCGCGCTGCAGCGGCTGGCCCATGACCGGCTGGTGGAACTCAAGCGCAACCGCGGGGCCTATGTCGCGCAGCCCACGGTGCGCGAGGCGCGCGAGGTGTTCGAGGCGCGCGCTCTGCTCGAGCCGCGCACCGCGCGCTCGGCGGCCGAGCGGATCACCGAGGACGACCTCGCGGCGCTTCAACGTCACATCGACGAAGAGCACGCGGCGATCGACGATGGCGAGGCGGGCCGGGCGCTCTTTCTCTCGGGGCAGTTCCACCTCGAGATCGCACGGATTGCCGATCAGGCCACGATCACCGATTTCATCACCCAGCTGGTCGCGCGGTCTTCGCTGATCATCGCGCTTTATTGGCACCGGCGCGGGGCCCTGTGCGAAAGCCATGCCCACCATGCCTTGATGCGCGCCTTCGCGGAACGCGATTCCGATTTGGCGGAGGAGCTGATGAAAAATCACCTTCTCGACCTCCTCAGCTCTCTCGACTTGCGAAACCGCACCTCCGCTCCTGCCAGCCTGCGCGAGGCCTTGGGGGCATGATCCTGCGTCATGCCGATCTGTCAGAGTTGGAGACGGTTCTCGACTGGGCCGCCGCCGAGGGCTGGAACCCCGGCCTCGCGGATGCCGAGGCTTTCTACGCAGCCGATCCCCAAGGGGTCTTCGTCGCGGAGGTGGATGGTGCGCCTGTGGCCGCGATTTCTGTGGTCATTCATGATGCGAATAATGCGTTTCTGGGTCTCTATATCTGCAAACCCGAGGTCCGGGGGCAGGGCATCGGGTTCGCCCTGTGGCAACATGCGCTGCGCCATGCGGGAGATCGCAGCGTCGGCCTCGATGGCGTGGCCGCGCAGCAGGACAATTACGCGCGTTCCGGGTTCCGACGTCAGGGCGCGAGCTTGCGGCTCACGGGCATGCTTTCGCGCGAAGACGACACAGGCGTCGTGCTGGCCGAGCCCTCTGACCTGGAGCACCTCATTGCGCTTGATGCGCAGGCATCTGGCGTGCGGCGAGACGCTTTCCTGAGCTGCTGGCTCGCCCCCGGCCCATCTCGCCAGACGGTCTGGCTCAGCGATGGCACAGGCTTCGCGACCGTGCGGCAATGTCGCGAGGGGCTCAAGATCGGGCCGATCATTGCCGTGCGGAGTGACGATGCAATGCGGCTGGCACGCGCCGCGGCGCACCGTTTTCCAGTAGCGCCCGTCTCAATCGATCTGCCTGAGAACAACGCGGCACTCAGGGCCCGTCTGTCGGACTGCGGCTTCACCCCGGCTTTCGAGACGGCGCGCATGTATCGCGGCACCGCTCCGAAGACGACGGCATCCTTGCAGGCCATCGCAACGATGGAGCTTGGTTGAGCGCGCATCGACGTAAGTCAGACGCGGGGCGTTTGGCCGCCTGTTCTGTCATAGATGCGCGCGGTTCGCTTAACGTCGCGCGCCGCGGTACGCGACCCGCTACGCTGCAGATTGTGCCGAAAGGGGCCAATGCAACCCGACCGAGCGCCGCGATGACGTTTCAATTGTTCGTGTATCCGAAGCGACCGGCATGCTTGCGAGGCGCAGCGCATCCGACCTTCCGCCATCCGCGACGTCGCGAAGTCGGGCCAAGAAACATTGAGATTTCGCACCCTGTCTCCTGCGTTTCCAAGCGCGCCCTGATGAATTTTCCGAGGGCTCCCTGCGTCGCGATCAACACATGCCAGCGCGTTTAACCGATGCTTAACTCAAGTGTCGTTGAAGCAAGGGGAGAAGCACAGTATCGCTGAGGCTATCCAGAGAAAAAGAAGACCGGACTTCCGCGAAGCAGGCATTTTTCCGCGAAAGGGATCTTGATGACGATGGGACGTATTCTGGCGGCGACGGCTTTGACCTCGCTTGCCGTCACACAGGTGCATGCACAGGATCTCACTCAGCGGATCGCGCTCGCGGGTCGCACGACGGTCTCCTACGGTCTCGCGCAGGCTCCCGCCGCTGCGCCCGGTTCGCCTGATACCACTTCGGGAAATACTGCGGCAAATACCGCGGCAAGCACGACATCCGTGACTGGCTCCAACAGCATGCTCTTGCTCCTTGGCCTCGGTGTGGTGGGGCTGGCCGCCGCTGCGGGGGGAGGAGGAGGAGGCGGGTCCTCGAGCTCATCCGGCTCCTCGAGCAACACCCAGCCGCCGCCCTCGGGCAACGCGCCGTATACCGGCACTGGCGGCAGCGTCAGCAGTTTTGAGACTGACGAGTATTATGCAAGCGGCGGCCTTGCGCAGACCGAGGCAGCCTATCGCTACGCCGAGGGGGCCTATGGGCTGGGAACGCTCGTGTCGATCTACGATTCCGGCGCGGATGTGACCCATCCCGATCTCGCTGGCAACATCGATGGCGCGCTCTCCTACAGCTATTTCGACAACACCTCTGACGTCACCGACACCGACGGGCACGGCACGCATGTGGCCGGGATCGTTGCCGGTGTGCAGAACGGGCAGGGGATCGAGGGGATCGCCTGGGGGTCCAAGCTGATGATCCTGCAAGGCGTCGGAGGCTCGGTGCCTGCGGGCAGCTACGCCGATGCGGTCACGCGCTCGGTCAATGCCGGTGCGGTCTCGATGAACAACAGCTGGGCCTATGTCGACGGCAATAACAAGACACTCACGATCGACCAGTTTTCGAGCGCCGACCAGATCCGCCAACAGCTTGGGTCGGCCACCATCGACTCGCTCGACGCGGCGGCAAAGGCGGGCATGGTCAGCGTGTTCGCCGCGGGCAATGACGGTGGAGCCAATCCGAGCCTGATGGCGGGTCTGCCGGAGTATTTTCCGGAAATGGAAGGCTCGATCCTTGGCGTCGTCGCTGTCGACAGCAACCACCAGATCGCCAGTTTTTCCAACCGCTGTGGCGAGGCGATGAATTACTGCCTCGCCGCGCCGGGCGTGGATATCCTCTCGACCTACCCGAGCGATCTTGGAAGCGATTACGCCTATATGAGCGGGACCTCGATGGCGACGCCTTATGTCACCGGCGCGGTTGCGGTGCTCAAGAGCGAGTTCCCCGAGCTCACCGGTCAGCAGATCGTGCAGATCCTCGAAAACAGCGCAACCGATCTCGGTGCGGTGGGGATCGACCCGATCTATGGCTGGGGCGCGCTCAATCTGCGACAGGCTCAGGCACCGGCCGGAACGCTGAAAGTCGAGACGACAAGCTCGCTCGACGGCCCGTCCGTGCCGGCCACCCAGAGCACGATCAGCGCAACCCGCGGCGTCGCAGGCGCCCTGCGCGCGACACTCTCCAGTCAGCGGATGATCGTCACGGATGCCTATGATCGCGGCTATCACGTGGCGGCGAGCAGCTTCGTGGCCGACTATGCCGATGCCCGCGCCGCGCAGGCCTCCACCGAGATTTTCGCGATGGGGCCGACCGCTCCGGTCAATTTCAGCGCGGGCACCGGTACCCTGTCGCTGTCGCATGGCGACAGCTCCGCGATTGCCGGAACGAAATGGGTCGACAGTGCCGCGATGGCCGCGCCTTATTTGAAATCTTTCGACACCGACTCCGCGCTTCACTACGAAATCGGTCTCGGCGATGGCATATCGGCCTCGATTTCGCAGGCAGGCGGCGGCGCGGGCGATGTTAGCTCTCAATATATCGCCGGCTCGCTCAACGCCCGGTTCGGCGCCAGCACGCTTTCCATGACCGTCGGCAATCTGCACGAAGACGGCGGTTTCCTGGGCACCTCGGTGGGGGGCGCGTTCGGCGGCGGCCTTTCGAGCAATACCCATTTCGTACAGCTCGGGATGAATGTCGCTCTCGGAGACGGGGCAACTCTCGAGCTTACGGCCGCGAATGGCAGTTCGAGCTTCTCCGGGAACGGCTTGCTCCAATCCGGGAGCGGGCTGCGGTCGAATGCCTATGCCATTGGCCTGAGCAAGACCGGGTTTCTGACCGGGGACGACCGCCTCTCTGTCGGGGTTTCGACGCCGATCGCGCTCGCCTCGGGGAAATTGACGATGAGCGTTCCGACCGCTGTCGGCGCAGCCATCGGAAATACGCGCTCCGAAAAGGTCGTGATGACGACAGCCTCGGTGAATATCGAAAGCGTGGCGCCTCAGCCCGACCTGCAGATCGGCTATTCGCGCAAGGCCGGGATCGGGCGGCTCGGTGCGGGGCTCGTCTACGAGCCGGGACAGAGTTCGGCGATGGGGGTTTCGCTGGGATGGACGGCGCGTTTCTGATCCGGCTTGGGCTGTCCTGAACGACTTGCCGTCGTGATATCCACGTGTCTCAGGACTTCGCTTCCTGACGCGCGCGCGACACACGCCGTCTTCGATAGTCTCAGCGCCCCGGCAAATTCTCAATGCTGCGGCTGCACCTGTCTCAGGCGCGAGACAGATGATGCATTCCACCAGCGCAGAGCGGCTATGCGCAGGGCGCGCGGTTGGGCAGTCTGATCTCCATGGCGCGCAGCCCTGTCGGTTGCGCTCAAATCTGGGAGGAAGACCAATGGCCAACGACATGACGCCCGAGTTCAAAGGCGTTTCGGTGTCGCCGTTCCGCGACCGTTATGACAATTTCATCGGCGGCAAGTTCGTGCCCCCGAAAAACGGCAAGTATTTCGACAACATCACGCCGATCACCGGCGGCAAGGTCTGTGAAGTCGCGCATTCCTCCGCAGAGGATATCGAAGCCGCGCTCGATGCAGCCCATGCTGCGAAAGACGCATGGGGCAAGACCTCGGCTGCCGAGCGCTCGAACGTGCTTCTCAAGATCGCCGACCGGATCGAGGAAAATCTCGACCTGATCGCCGCCGCCGAGACCTGGGACAACGGCAAGCCGATCCGTGAGACCACGGCGGCCGACATTCCGCTCGCCGTCGACCATTTCCGCTATTTCGCGGGCGTTCTGCGCAGCCAGGAAGGCACGATGTCGGAGATCGACAACGACACCGTCGCCTATCACTTCCACGAGCCGCTGGGCGTCGTGGGTCAGATCATCCCGTGGAACTTCTCGGTGCTGATGGCGGCATGGAAACTGGCGCCGGCTCTGGCGGCGGGCAACTGCATTGTGCTGAAACCGGCCGAGCAGACCCCGGCGGCGATCCTCGTCGTGATGGAAGTCATCGCCGACCTGCTGCCCGATGGTGTCCTGAACATCGTCAACGGCTATGGCGCGGAAGTCGGCGCGGCGCTCGCGAGCTCCTCGCGTATCGCCAAGATCGCCTTCACCGGCTCCACCGCGACGGGCCGCAAGATCATGCAGGCCGCGACCGAGAACCTGATCCCGGTCACGCTCGAGCTGGGTGGCAAATCGCCCAACATCTTCTTCTCGGACGTGATGGCCGAGGATGACGCCTTCCTCGACAAGGCGATCGAGGGCTTCGTGCTCTTCGCCTTCAATCAGGGCGAGGTCTGCACCTGCCCGAGCCGTGCGCTCATTCAGGAAGACATCTACGAGAAGTTCATGGAGCGCTGCATCGCCCGCGTCGAAGCCATCAAGCAGGGCGATCCCCGCGCGATGGAGACGATGGTCGGTGCGCAGGCCAGCCAGGAGCAGCATGACAAGATCATGTCCTACCTGAGCATCGGTCGCGAAGAAGGGGCCGAGGTGCTGACCGGCGGTGACGCCGCGCGCTTCAACGGCGATCTGGCGAACGGCTTCTACATCCAGCCGACGATCCTGAAGGGCCACAACAAGATGCGTGTCTTCCAGGAGGAAATCTTCGGCCCGGTGGTGTCGGTCACGACCTTCAAGGACGAGGCCGAGGCGCTCGAGATCGCCAATGACACGATGTACGGCCTTGGCGCCGGTGTCTGGACCCGTGACGGCTCGCGTGCCTATCGCTTCGGGCGCGGGATCGAGGCAGGTCGCGTCTGGGTCAACAACTACCACGCCTATCCGGCCCATGCGGCCTTTGGCGGGTACAAGCAATCGGGCATCGGTCGCGAGACCCACAAGATGATGCTCGATCACTACCAGCAGACCAAGAACATGCTGGTCAGCTACAACCCGAACAAGCTCGGGTTCTTCTGATAGGGTTTACCTCCCCAAACCCCGGGCCGCGTCTGCAAAGGCGCGGCCCTTTTTCGTGTCGCTGGGTCGGAAAAGATCGGGCAGGTGGCCTGTCCCGGCGCGGGTCAGCTCGCGCGGCGGAAGGCGTTCGGAGTGCTGCCGGTGCCGGCCTGGAAGGCGCGGGAGAAATAGCCCGGGCTGCGATAGCCCAAGAGCTGCGCGATATCCTTGATCGGGACGGGTGTGTCGCGCAGCAGGCGACGCGCTTCATACAGACGCCGTTCCTGCATCAGCTCCAGCGCGGATTTCCCGCAGGCATCGCGGCAGGCGCGCGACAGATGCGTGGGTGTGACGCCCAGTTCGCGCGCGATATCCGCGACTGGCGTTCCCGCGCGATACTCGCGCTCGACCAGAACGGCGTAGCGCGTGACCAGACGGCGCGCAGCACTCGGGCGGATCGCCTCGTTCGCGTTGCTCGCGATCTGTCGCTCGAGCCAGACGCTCAAGAGGCCCAGATGGCTGCGCAGCGCGCGGTCGGCAGCAGGGCGCGTGCTTTCGCTTTCGCGCTGGATCGCCTCCAAGATCGAGCCGATCTCGCCCTGCGCGATCGCTTCGCGGATGCGCAGGTGATGGGCGGCAGGCGGCAGAGTGATGTCGGTGTCGCGGCCGAAGAACAGGGCCTGACCGTGTGTCTGGTTGGAAATCTCGAAGCCGTGCATCACGCCCGGCGGGATGAAGATCGCGTTATTGGGGCCGTAGCCGCGGGTCACACCGCCCAGCGTGATCCGGCCTTGCCCGCGCGAGAACCACAGCAGGCAGGGCTCGGAATGGGCGCGCATCGCCTCGACCCGCCAGCGCCCGCCCTTGGCGAGATGGGCAATCTGCACCAGCCGCGGCTCACTCGGAGGGCTCGGCAGGTCGGTCGCGGTCTGCGCCGGGCCGGGCGAGCCACTCGCGCCGGGCTTCACGGTTTTGGCCTGCGAGAGCTGGGAGAGGGGCGGTGTCGAAAAGAGCTTCACGATGCTTTGATCCTACGCGATTTCGGCGGGAGGATAGCCCGCAACTCTCGCGTGAACCAAGGAATTTTCCACAGAAGCCCCGGCGCCCAGTTGCCGCAGGGTCACAGTCTACGTGATCTTGTGCCACGCCTTCATGCGGCCACGAAACCAGGTGCGTTGCCGCTTGGCATATTGGCGACTTGCCGCTTGTGCGCGCTCTCGCGCCTCGCTCAGATCGAGTTCGCCATGCAGATGCGCGATCAGTTCCGGTGCCCCGATCGCCTTCGCCCAGAGCGCGTTCGGGTCCCAGATCGGCTCCACCGCGCGGACCTCGTCGAGTGCGCCCTGTTCGAGCATCAGATCGAAGCGACGGTCGATGCGGTCCGCCAGCCAGTCGCGATCCGGATCGAGGTGAAGCGGCGCCACGGTGTCGAGCGGCAGAAGCGGCGGCGGGGTGCGGGCCTGCCACGCGGCGAGCCCCTCACCGGTAGCGCGCAGCACCTCCCACGCGCGCTGCACCCGCATCGGGTTCTGCGCGTCGATCTTCGCGCGGGTCGCGTCGTCCAGCTCGTCCAGCATCCCGACATGGCCTTCCGAGAGGCGTCGCTGATCGGCCTCGGCGCGGATTTCCGGTGGCGTTTCAGGGATTTCCGCCAGGCCTTGCGTCAGGGCGGTGAAATAGAGCCCGGTGCCGCCCACGATGATCGGGCGCGGCCCGCCTGCGTGAAAGGCCTCCAGATACGGGGTGACGTCGCGCAGCCAATGGCCGACGGAATAATCGGCGCCGGGATCGAGATGACCGTAGAGCGCATGCGGCGCGCGGGCTTCTTCCTCGGGCGAGGGGCGCGCGCTCAGCACTCGCCAGCAAGACCAGACCTGCAGCGCGTCGGCATTGATCACCACGCCGCCCTCGGCCTCGGCGATCGACAGCGCCAGCGCCGATTTTCCGCTCGCCGTCGCTCCCGCGATCAGCACGGGCGTTCGCGGCGATATTTCGGGCAGGGCAGGCGGCATCGGCGGCTCTTGCAGGCTTTCTGGTGGGCTCGGGGCTCTACGCTTTCGCAAGAGGTTGAACCCCGGCTCTATTTGGATCATTTTGCGCGCCAATGACAACAGCCCATCGGAGGATCAGATGAGCACCGAGACGCATCCCGCGGCCAAATACAATCGCGTGCTACTGAAGATCTCGGGTGAGGCGCTGATGGGCGATCAGGGCTACGGCCTGCATCCGCCGACCGTCTCGCGTATAGCGCATGAAGTGAAATCGGTGCGCGATCTGGGCGTCGAGATCTGCATGGTGATCGGCGGCGGCAACATCTTCCGCGGGCTTGCGGGCTCGGCTCAGGGGATGGAGCGCACGACGGCCGACTACATGGGGATGCTCGCGACGGTGATGAACGCGCTGGCGATGCAGTCCGCGCTGGAAGGCCTCGGCGTCTTCACCCGCGTGATCTCGGCTATTCCGATGGATCAGGTCTGCGAGCCCTATATCCGCCGTCGCGCGGTGCGCCACCTCGAGAAGAAGCGGGTCTGCATTTTCGCTGCCGGCACCGGCAACCCCTATTTCACGACCGACACCGCCGCGACGCTGCGCGCCAACGAGATGTCCTGCGAGGCGATCTTCAAGGGCACCAAGGTTGACGGGGTCTATGACAAGGACCCGGTGAAATTCGACGACGCCAAGCGCTACGACACCGTCAGCTACGATGAAGTTCTGCAGAAGAACCTCGGCGTGATGGATGCCTCGGCGATCGCGCTCGCACGCGATAACAACAAGCCGATCATCGTCTTCTCGCTTGACGAGCCGGGTGGCTTCCGCGGCATTCTGGCAGGCGAAGGCACCTACACCAAAGTGCAGGGCTGAGCGCCGCGCGACGGTCACAAATGCTAGTTTTCGCCTGCGAGCTGCGCTAAAGCTCGGCCCGAGGCTCAACAAGAACGGGGAAATACCCAATGTCCGACGATATCGAGATCGACACCGATGACCTTGCCCGCCGCATGGATGGCGCAATGAGCTCGCTCAAGCATGAATTCGCGTCGCTGCGCACGGGCCGCGCCTCGGCCTCGATGGTGGAGCCGGTTCAGGTCGAAGCTTATGGCCAGATGACCCCGATCAACCAGGTCGGCACCGTGAACGTGCCCGAGCCGCGGATGGTCACGATCAACGTCTGGGACAAGTCGATGGTCGGCAAGGTCGAGAAAGCGATCCGCGAATCCGGTCTGGGCATCAACCCGCAGACCAATGGCACGATCATCATGCTGCCGATCCCGGAGCTGAACGAGGAACGCCGCCGCGAGCTGACCAAGGTCGCCGCCCAATATGCCGAGCACGCCCGCGTCGCGATCCGCAACGTACGCCGCGACGGCATGGACCAGATCAAGAAGGCCAAGGCCGATGGCATGTCCGAAGACGACGTGAAGATCTGGGAGAGCGAGGTTCAGGACATGACCGACGCGCATATCGCCAAGGTCGACAAGGCGCTCGAAGACAAGCAAGCCGAGATCATGCAGGTCTGAGGCGTTTGCCTCAGCCCCCTGCGTCTTGAGCGAAAAGGATCACATTGCCGATGGCCCCTAGCATTCCCGACATCGCCCAGACCCCGCAGGGGCATGAGGGGGGCGCCCCGGCGCCGCTGCATGTCGCGATCATCATGGATGGCAACGGGCGGTGGGCCACCCAGCGGGGCTGGCCGCGTCTGGCCGGTCACCGCAAGGGGGCCGAGCAGATCAAGAAGGTCGTGCAGGCCGCGCCCGATCTGGGCATCCGCTACATGACGATCTACGCCTTCTCGACGGAGAACTGGAAGCGCTCGACGCAGGAAGTTCTCGGGTTGATGAAGATGTTCCGGCTGATGATCAAACGCGAGGCGGCGGAGCTGTCGCGTCAGGGCGTCGAGCTGCGCTTTATCGGCGACCGCACGCCGCTCGACCCGCTGCTGCGCGAGACGATGGACGCGATCGAGACGCGCACCAAGGGCAACTCCAAGCTGACGCTGGCGGTTGCGATCAATTACGGCGGGCGCGACGAGCTGAAACGCGCAGCCCAGTCGATTGCGCGCGACGTCGCCGAGGGCAAGATCACGGCCGACGAGGTGGACGAAGCGATGATCTCGTCGCGGCTCGACAGCGCGGGCATGCCCGATCCCGATCTGGTGATCCGCAGCTCGGGCGAGACGCGGACCTCGAATTTCCTGCCGTGGCAGGCGGCCTACTCGGAATATGAATTCACGCCGACGCTCTGGCCCGATTTCACGCCGGACGAGCTGTCCGACATTCTCGATCGGTTTGCCGGGCGCGAGCGGCGCTTCGGCGGGGTTGCCTCGTGACGGAGACGCCGCGGACCGGCAAATGGGGCGATCTCGTCCCGCGGCTCGCCTCCGGGCTTGCGATGGTCGCGATCGGCCTCGCCGCGATCTGGTGGGGCGGTCCGGTCTTCGCGGCGCTCTCGGTGCTCGTGACGGGTCTGATGATCTGGGAACTCACCGCGATGCTGCGCCCCGAACGTCCCGGCAAGGCGGTCGGTCTGGGGCTTGTGGCGGCGGCTGCGCTGACCTTCGTCTTGGCGATCCATGAGCCTTACGGCCTGCTTTATCTGCTGATCGTGCCGATCATGGCGGCGGTGATCTGCACCGGGCGGCGCTGGCTTGGCGCGGGCTATGCGCTGGCGATCATGCTGACGGGCTATGGGCTTGTCGCGTTGCGTGAAGGCGCGGGGCTTGGTGCGATCACATGGATCGTCGCGGTGGTCGTTGTCTCTGATATCATGGGATATTTCGTGGGCCGCACGGTCGGCGGGCCGAAATTCTGGCCCAAGGTCAGCCCGAAGAAGACATGGTCGGGCACGGTCGGCGGCTGGGTCGGTGCGGCGCTCGTGGGCTTTCTCTTCGCCCAGATGGGCGGCGGGCTCGCGATGATCTGGATTTCCCCGCTTCTGGCCTTTGCTGGCCAGCTGGGCGACATCGCCGAAAGCGCGATCAAGCGCGCGACCGGCGTGAAGGACAGCTCCTCGCTGATCCCGGGTCATGGCGGCGTGCTGGACCGCTTCGATGCGCTGACCGGCGCGGTCGTCTTCCTGATGCTGATCTCGCAGGTGATGACCCTGCCGCTGACGGAAGGCTGAACGATGCGGAAGGTTTCGGTCTTCGGGGCGACCGGCTCGATCGGCGAAAGCTGCTTTGATCTGCTGATGGCACAGGGCGGGGCTGAGGCTTACGACGTGGTCGCGCTGAGCGCAGGCCGCAATGTTGCCCGGCTGGCCGAGCAGGCCGTGGCGCTGGAGGCCGATCTGGCCGTGACGGCCTTCGACGAGTGTCTGCCCGCGCTACGCGATGCGCTGGCCGGGACCGGGATCGAAGTCGCTGCCGGGCCGCAGGCTCTGATCGAGGCGGCGTATCGTCCGGCGGATTGGGTTCTGTCGGGTATCGTCGGCGCGGCGGGGCTCGCGCCCGGCTTCGCGGCGCTCTCGCAAGGCGCGACGCTGGCGCTGGCAAACAAGGAATCTCTGGTGACCGCGGGCCCCTTGCTGATGGCCGAGGCGCGCGCGCATGGCGCGACGATCCTGCCGGTCGACAGCGAGCATTCGGCGATTTTCCAAGGGCTCGTAGGCGAAGACATCGCCGCGGTCGAGCGGGTGATCATCACCGCCTCGGGCGGCGCGTTTCGCGACTGGCCGATGGAGAAACTCGCCCATGCCACGGTGGCCGAGGCCTCGGCGCATCCGAACTGGGACATGGGGCAGCGGATCACGATCGACTCCGCGTCGATGTTTAACAAAGCTCTGGAAGTCATTGAGGCAAAAGAGTTCTTCGGCTTCGCGCCGGAGCAGATCGAAGTCCTCGTCCATCCGCAGAGCATCGTCCATTCGCTGGTCGGGTTCCACGATGGCGGGCTGATGGCGCATATGGGCGTGCCTGACATGCGCCACGCGATCGGCTATGCGCTCAACTGGCCCGCGCGAAAACCTCTGCCGGTCGAGAAGCTCGACTTGGCGAAGATCGGACAGCTCGATTTCCGCACCCCGGATCTGGAGCGGTTCCCCGCGCTGCGGCTGGCGCACGAGGTGATGGAAACGGGCGGTCTGGCGGGCACCGTGTTCAACGCCGCCAAGGAAGTCGCGCTCGATCTGTTCATCGCGGGCCGGATCGGATTTCTCGACATGGCCACGCTGGTCGAGAAGGTTCTGGGCGAGATGTCGCGGGACCAGGGTCTTGGAATCGCCGCAAAAGACCTCGATATGGTTCTGAGCTGCGACGCCGAAGCGCGGGCGCGCGCGATGGCGATTTGTGAACACGGAAGGATCTGAGTTTTGGACCTGCTGCCCCAATTCGGCAATCTGCTCTATACGGTTGTGGCCTTCGTCGTCGCGCTCTCGATCATCGTCGCGGTGCATGAATACGGCCATTACATCATCGGGCGGATTTCCGGGATCAAGGCGGAGGTCTTCTCGCTCGGCTTCGGGCCGAAGCTGATCAGCCGCGTCGACAAGCATGGCACGCGCTGGCAGATCGCCGCCGTTCCGCTTGGCGGCTACGTCAAGTTTCTGGGCGATGCGAATGCGGCCTCTGCCGGGGTCGATTCCGAGGAGATGGCCCATCTGAGCCCCGAGGAACGCCGCCACACGATGCATGGCGCGCCGCTTTGGGCACGCGCGGCGACCGTGGCGGCCGGGCCGGTCTTCAACTTCATCCTGTCGATCTGCGTGATCGCGGGGCTGAGCCTCTGGACGGGGCAGGCCACCGAGACGCCCGCGATCCAGACCGTCGTGGCGCTGCCCGGCGGGTCGGGCGATCTGCAGCAGGGCGATGTGATCGATGCGGTGGCGGGCAAGCCTACGCCGGATTATCAGGCGCTCTCTGATGTGGTCGATCAACTGCCCGCAGGGCCGACGCTCGATTACACCGTGACCCGCGATGGCAGCAAAACCGACGCGACGGGGCCGCAGCTCTTCCCGGCGCGGTTTGCAGGCGTTCAGCCGGGCTCTGCCGCCTATGATGCCGGGCTGCGCGCGGGCGATGTGATCACCGCGATCGACGGCAAGCCGGTCTATCGCTTCGTCGATCTGCAGGACGCGGTGAAGGCGGGTGAGGGTAAGGCGGTCTCGCTCGATATCTGGCGGCCTGCGGGCGATGGCGGCGAGACCTTCTCCGTGACGCTGGCGCCGCGCCGCACCGATCTGCCGGTGGGCGACGGGCAGTTCGAGACGCGCTTCCTGATCGGGGCGACGGGTTCGTTCATGTTCGAGCCGGTGACGCAATCGGTCGGTCCGGTCGATGCGCTGCTGGGCGGTGCAAGACAGACCTGGGGCATCATCACGCAATCGGTCTCGGGCATTCAGGCGATGATCGCGCAGCGGATTTCCAGCTGTAACCTGACCGGCGCGCTGCGCATTGCCGAGACCTCGGCGGCGGCTGCGAAATCGGGTGTGCTCGATTTCATCTGGTTCATCGCGGTTCTGTCGACGGCGGTGGGCTTCCTGAACCTCTTCCCGATCCCGGTGCTCGATGGCGGGCATCTGATGTTCCACCTCTATGAGGCAATCACGGGCAAGCCGCCCTCCGATCAGCTGATGAACGTCTTCATGTCGATCGGGCTGGCGCTGGTGCTGACGCTGATGGTCTTCGGGCTCTGGAACGATCTGACCTGCTGAGCGGGGACGTGACGGCCCAGATTTCGCCACAATTGCCTCGCAATGCGGTCATGAAGACAGGGTAGGGAACTCTTAGCGCAAATCGCGCGAAGGAGGCCACTCATGTCCGAGATCATCGCGCATCACTATCGCGAACTTCGCCCGTTGGTGGAAATCGTCGGGGACCGGCTGCTGTTCATCGCAGCGGTTCTGGTCGCGCTGTTCGGCGCGGCGCTGATCGGTATTCAATTGATCGACATTCTCGGCGGCGACGCTTCCAGCTTCCGGCGCATCTGAGCCGGACCGAAAAGGGCACGAAACGCCCGCAAAATCCCTTCGTCGTCGATCCCGGGGCCGCCTTCGCGGCCCTTTCTTTCGTGGCAAGATGATCGCGCTCCACAAAATCTCGGGTCTGAGCCCCCATCCCAGCTTTGACATCGCTTACGCCCTTCGGTACGACCCTTATCAAAGGGAAAAAGTGAACTTCCGGCGGGAGAGGGCGATGTCTATGAGCGTGCAAACTATGCTGAGACTCTGTGCGACGCGAAAGGCACTGCGGGCCAGCGTAGTATTTCCAGCAGTTGCAATGAGTTGCCTTGCGGTTCCCGTGATCGCTCAAGCGCAGCAATACAGTTTCTCGCAGGTGGTGATCACCGGTAACGAGCGCGTCGACGCGGCGACGATTCTGTCCTTCGCCAGAATCGCCCGCAATCAAGCCGTCACCGCAGCCGATCTCAACGCCGCTTACCAGCGTCTGACGAATTCCGGCCTGTTCGAGAACGTTGCAATCACGCCGCAGGGCAACACGCTCAAGATCGCCGTGACCGAGTACCCGACGATCAGCGTGATCAATTTCGAAGGCAACAAGATCATCAAGGACGAGCAGCTCGCCACGATCATTCAGGCGAAGCCGAACCGCGTCTACAATCCCGCCCAGATCGAGGCCGACGCCCAGCGTCTGGCGCGCGCCTATTCCGAGGATGGCCGCATGGCCGCCCGTGTGGTGCCGAAGGTCATCCGCCGCGACAATAACCGCGTCGACGTCGCCTTCGAGATCAAGGAAGGCAAGGTCACCTCGATCGAGCGCGTGACCTTCACCGGCAACCGCTCCTATTCGGACCGTCGTCTGCGTCAGGTGCTCGAGACGAAGCAGGCGGGGATCTTCCGCACCTTCGTCAAGAACGACACGTTCAACGCGAACCGGATCCCGGTCGACCGTCAGAAGCTGATCGATTTCTACCAAGCGCGCGGCTACAAGAACGTGCAGGTCACCGGCGTGTCCTCGCAGATGTCGCGCCAGCGCGATGCGTTCTTCATGACCTTCAACATCATCGAAGGGCAGAAATACCACTTCAACTCGATCAACACGACTTCCGAGATCGACGGCGTCGCGCCTGACGATTTCGCGCCGCTTACCAAGATCCGCCAAGGGCAGACCTTCTCGCCGAAAGCGATCGAACTGGCCGTGACCCGGATGGAGCAGCTTGCGATCAAGAAGGGCATCCAATTCGCCCGCGTCGAGCCGCGCATCACCCAAGACCCGCGCACGCAGTCGGTCAATGTCGATTTCGTGCTGGTCCGTGGCCCGCGTGTCTTCGTGCAGCGCATCGACATCGAGGGCAACACCGCGACGCTCGACCGGGTGGTCCGGCGCGAGTTCCGGACGGTTGAAGGCGACCCCTACAACCCGCGTGAGATCTCGAACGCCGCCGACCGCATCCGCGGCACCGGCTACTTCAAGTCGGTCGACGTGAACACGAAGCCGGGCTCGAGCTCCGATCAGGTCGTGGTGGACGTGAATGTCGAAGAGCAGCCCACCGGCTCGCTTGGTTTCGGCGCCTCCTATTCGAATTCGGACGGGATCGGTTTCAACGCCTCGTTGGAAGAGAAGAACTTCCTCGGTCGCGGGCAGTATCTCGGCGTGTCGATCGGCACGACCAAGGACAATAACAGCTCCAGCTTCCGGTTTATCGAGCCGGCGTTCCTCGGACGTGACGTGGCGCTGAAGTTCTCGGCCGCCTATGCGACCTCGAGCTCGGCGTCGAACACCGCTTACGACACGCGCCGCATCAGCGTCGAGCCGGCACTGGAATTCCCGGTCTCCGAGCGCGGCCGTCTGCAGGTGAGCTACAAGATCGGCGAAGACACGTTGAACAACGTGCCGAGTGACTCCTCGGACATCCTGCTGAACGAAGAAGCCGACAAGGGCACGCAGCGTTACAGCGGCCCGGGTCTGCGCTACAGCTATGATACCGCGCGCGAACAGATCGACCCGCGCTTCACCTGGCGGTTCAACGTCGATCAGCAGTTCTGGGGCGTCGGCGGTGACGTGAAAGGCGGCCAGACCACTGCGAAGATCGTCGGCGAGCGCAAGATCTTCAACGAGGAAGCGACGTTGCGCGCCTCGCTCGAAGGCGGCGCGGTCGATGCCACGGATGGTTCGACGATCCTGCAACGCTTCTCGGGCAGCCAGATCCGCGGCTTCGAGAGCTACGGTATCGGTCCGCGTGACCTCAATGCGGGCAATACCGACGCGCTTGGCGGTAACTACTATTGGGTCGGCAAAGTCGAAGCCGAATTCCCGATCGGTCTGCCCGAAGAGTACGGCATCACCGGCGGCGTGTTCTGGGATGTCGGCTCGGTCTGGGGTCTGGACGACACGACCGGGACCGGCGGCAACGAGGTCGACGACTCGATGCATGTCCGCTCTGCGGTCGGCGTCTCGATCTTCTGGAAATCCGCGATCGGTCCGCTGCGTCTGAACTTCTCGCGGGCGATCAAGAAAGAAAGCTACGACAAGACGCAGAACTTCGATCTGTCGCTTTCCACGCAGTTCTAAGGGCGCGCGATGCGTCTGAGCAGCGTCACCGTTTCCTTCATTGCGGCCGCGCTGGCCTTCGGGCCCGGCGCGGCTGTCGCGCAATCGGCGGTGCAGACACCCCACACGCAGGCGCCCGCAGCCGGGCCGCGCGTGCAGCAGAGCGCGGTCCTCACCCTCGATTGGGAGCGGCTTTACGACAACTCTCTGTGGGGCAAGCGGGTGCAATCCGAGATCGAGTCCGCGTCGAGCGCGCTGCGCAAGGAAAACGACCGGATCGCCAGTCAGCTCGAGGCGGAAGAGCGCAAGCTCACCGAGGAGCGGCTGACGATGCCCTCGGATCAGTTCCAGCAAGCCGCCGATGCCTTCGACACGCGGGCGACCGATATCCGCAAGGCCCAGAAGGCCAAGGCCGATGCGATCCAGCGCCAGTTGAATCAGGAACACCAGACCTTCGTGCAAACCGTGGTGCCGCTGCTCGACGAGGTGCTGAAGGCGCGCGGCGCAGTCGTGGTGCTCGATTCCCGCGCGATCATTCGCGGGCTCGCGCAGGCCGACGTAACGTCCGAACTGGGCGCGCGGGTCGACAAGGAAATCGGTGACGGGGCCGGGCGCGTGACGCCCTTGGTTCCGCCGACGTCGAACGGGGGCTCGGCGGATGCGGCTCAAGGTGCGCCCGCGACACCGGACCAGCCTGGTTCGAACCAGCCCGCTTCGGGCCAATCGTCAAGCGGCGCAGACCCGGATCAAAGCGGCGAGGCGGGTGTCTTTGTCGACAGCAGCCCCAACTCCGCAGGCAAATCGGGCGGCAATTCCACGCTCGACGGCGCGACACGAGATGCGCCGGGGCTGCCGCTTGGTCTGCCGGTCGAAGATAACAATCAGGTTGCGCCGACCGACACCGCACCAGCGCAATAGCAGACGCGCGCTGCTTGCCAAGCGGGGCCGCGATTGCTAGCAACAATCCAAAAGCGATGATCGCGTGATGCGGCAAATTGATACCGCCGCAGGCGCAGTGCGCCCAAGAACGAGGACAGCTCATGACCGAACCCGCCCCCTATACCGAAGCCGATCTGTCGCTCATCAAGCGCATCATTCCGCATCGGTATCCGTTCCTGCTGATCGACAAGGTGCGCGACATCGTTCCGAACAAGGGCGCCGTCGGCATCAAAAACGTCACCGCGAACGAGCCGCATTTCCAGGGCCACTTCCCGGAAGAGCCGATCATGCCCGGCGTCACCATCGTCGAGGCGATGGCGCAGACCTCTGCCGTGGTGGTGGGGATTTCGCTCGACGTGATCGACAAGCCGCTGCTGACCTATTTCATGGGCATCGACAAGTGCAAGTTCCGCCGCAAGGTGGTGCCGGGCGACGTGCTCGAACTGCATGTCACCGTGAAGCGCGGCGGCGGCAAGATCTGGAAATTCGAAGGCCGGGGCACGGTGAATGGTGAACTGGCGGCCGAAGCCGAGTTCACCGCCATGATGGACCTTCAGGGCTGAATGCATGAGCATTGACCCAAGCGCGCAGATCCACGCGTCCGCGGTGATCGAACCCGGCGCGGTGATCGGTCCGGACTGCCGGATCGGCCCGTTCTGCGTGGTCGGCCCCGAGGTCGTGCTGGGCCGGGGCGTCTCGCTGCAAAGCCATGTCGTGCTGCAGGGTGCGACAGAAATCGGCGAGGAGACGCAGATCTTTCCCTTCGCCTCACTGGGGCAGATCCCGCAGGATCTCAAATTCAAGGGCGAGAAGACGCGGCTCAAGATCGGCAAGCGCAACCGCATCCGCGAATATGTCACGATGAACACCGGGACGGATGGCGGCGGTGGGCTCACTCAGGTGGGTGATGACGGGCTGTTCATGTCGTCCTGCCATGTCGGGCATGACTGCAAGATCGGCGACCGTGTGATCCTTGTGAATTCCGTGGCGCTCGCCGGCCATTGTCAGCTCGAGGATGACGTCATCGTCGGCGGTCTGTCGGGCGTGCACCAATTCGTCCGCATCGGGCGCGGCGCGATCATCGGCGCGCTGTCGATGGTGACGGCGGATGTGATACCGCATGCCTTGGTGGCGGGACCGCGCGCGGGGCTCGAAGGGTTGAACCTCGTGGGGTTGAAGCGCCGTGGCACGCCGCGCGAGGAAATCACGTCGCTGCGCAAAACCGTCGAGGCGCTCGGTCAGGGCAGCTTCCGCGAAAGCGCGCGGACCCTCTCGGAAGAGGGCGTCGAAGGCGAATTGGCGCGCGAAGTGCTTGATTTCATCCTCGGCCCGTCCGAGCGCAGCTTCCTGACGCCCGGCAAATGAGCGGGGGCACGCATACCGCGCTGATCGCCGGGGCTGGCCGTTTGCCTGCGATTCTGACCGAGGCCGTTCCGGATCTTCTCGTCTGCGAGATGATCGGGGCGCCTTGCGATCTGGACGGCGATCATCTGCGCTTCCGGATCGAGCGGCTGGTGCCGTTTCTCGACGAATTGGCCGATCGCGGGATCGAGCGGGTGGTGTTCGCGGGCGCGATGCAGCGTCCGGCGATCGATCCCGAGCAGTTCGATCCCCGCTCGGCGCAGCTGGTGCCGCGGCTCGCGATGGCGA
Source organism: Thioclava sediminum (assembly GCF_002020355.1). Lineage (GTDB taxonomy): Bacteria > Pseudomonadota > Alphaproteobacteria > Rhodobacterales > Rhodobacteraceae > Thioclava > Thioclava sediminum. The sequence continues at coordinate 327,001 of NZ_MPZV01000003.1, read as the reverse complement.
TGCAGGCGGGCGACGATGCGACGCTGCGCGCGGTGATCGAGGTGTTCGAGGAGTTCGATCTGGAGGTCGTCGGCGCGCATGAGATCGCGCCCGCGCTGCTGCCCGAGGCGGGCGTGCTGTGCGGCAAACCGTCGGTCGTGGACGAAGAGGATGCCGAGCGTGGGGCCGAGATTGTCACCGCGCTTGGGGCGTCGGATATCGGTCAGGGCGCAGTGGTCGGGCGCGGGCTTTGCCTTGCGGTCGAGACCCTGCCGGGTACCGATGCGATGCTGGATTTCGTGCGTCACCACAAAGGCTTGCGCGGCGATCTTAAAGCGGTGAAGGGCGTCTTCTACAAGGCGCCGAAACCCGATCAGGACCGTCGTGCCGATCTGCCTGCCATTGGGGTCGAGACGGTTAAGAACGCCGCCGCCGCTGGCCTGTCCGGCATCGCTTTCGAGGCGGGCGGTGTTATGCTTCTCGATCGCGATGCGGTCATCGAGGCCGCCGAGGCCGCGGGCCTCTTTCTCTGGGCGCGGGAGCCATGAGGCTCTACGTCATCGCGGGCGAGGCATCGGGCGACAAGCTCGGCGGCGCCCTGATGGCGGGGATCAACGGGCTTTCGCCGGACGTCGAGTGGTCCGGTATCGGCGGCGAGGAGATGGGCGCGCAGGGGCTCACCAGTCTTTTCCCGATGGAAGAGCTTTCGGTCATGGGGCTGATGGAGGTCCTGCCGAAATACCGCCATCTGAAACGGCGCATCGCCGAGACTGCGGATCACGTGGTCGAAAGCGGCGCCGAGGCTCTGGTCACCATCGACAGCCCCGATTTCTGCCTGCGCGTGGCGCGACTGGTGAAGGAAAAGCGCCCTGATCTCAAGGTGATCCACTATGTGGCGCCCTCGGTCTGGGCATGGCGTCCGGGGCGCGCGGCGAAAATGGCGCAGGTGGTCGATCATGTGCTCGCGCTGCTGCCTTTCGAGCCGCCCTATATGGAAGCCGCCGGGATGAGCTGCGATTTCGTGGGCCATCCCGTCGTGGCCGAGCCGCGCGCGACCGGGGCGGACGCGGCGGCCTTCCGCGAGACCCATATGATCGGCGAGGAACAACCGCTCGCGCTGTGTCTGCCGGGCTCGCGGCGCGGCGAGGTCAAGCGGCTCGGGGCGCGCTTCGACGAGGCGCTGATGCAGCTGCGCGACCGCGAGCCGGGGCTGCGCGTCGTGCTGCCGACGGTGCGGGGCGTGGCGCCGATGGTGCGCGAGATGACGGCCCGCTGGCCGGTCGCGCCGATCGTCGTCGAGAATGCCGATGACAAGCGCGCGGCTTTTGCCGCCGCCGATATCGCGCTGGCGGCCTCGGGCACGGTCAGTCTGGAGCTGGCTGCGAACCGGGTGCCGATGGTGATCGCCTATGACGCGAATTTCCTGACATGGCACGTGATCTCGCGGATGCTCAAGATCGATACGGTGACGCTGGTTAATCTGGTCTCCGATACCCGGGTAATCCCGGAATTCCTCGGCCCCGACTGCAAGCCGCGTGACATTTCGGCGAAGATGCTGGAATTGCTGGAAGAAGACGCGGCGCGCGAAGAGCAGATGGCCGCGATGGAAGAGGTGATGCGCCGTTTGGGCGAGGGCGGCGAGCCGCCCGGCCTGCGCGCGGCGCGTTCGGTTCTGGAGTTTCTCGGGAGGGCGTGATGCGCGTCTTTTTGGCTGTTTTTCTGACAATCTGGGCCGGGGCCGCCTTGGCCGAGACCGATCCCGCGCAGCTTTTCGCGCAATCCTGCGGGCGCTGTCATCGCGACGCGGTCAGAATGGTCGCAAAGATCGATTGGGCTGCGGACAATCAGACGCCCGAGGCGCGGCGCGACTGGTTCGACGATTTCATGGTGCGTCACCATTCGCCCGATCCAGACAGCCGCGCGGCGATCGCCGAATGGCTGGCAGGGCTCGCCTCGTAAGACGACCCCTGCCGAGGGGCCTTAGCCCAGAACCGATTTCACGGCATCGGCGGTGACTTCGACGATCTTGTCGGCCTCCGCCTCGGTGAGGCACAGCGGCGGTGCGAGGCCGAGGATGTCGCCCTGCGGCATCGCGCGCCCGATCACGCCACGCTCGACCATCGCGCCTGCGATCTTCGCGCCGATCTTGTCGGAGGCGTCGAAGAAGCTGCGATTGTCGCGATCGGCCATGAATTCCACCGCGCAGAGCATCCCTTCGCCGCGGATATCGCCGACATTCGCGTGCTCGCCGATGGCGGCGCGCATCTGGTCATTGAGGTATTTGCCGACTTTGCCCGCATTCTCGACGAGGCCGAGCTTGTCGATCAGCTCGAGGTTCGCGACACCGGCCGCAGCCCCGATCGGGTGCGCCGAGTAGGTCCAGCCGTGGCCGATCGGGCCGTTCTCGTCGGTGCCTTGCTCAAGCACTTTCCACATCTTGTCGCTCACGATGGTGCCCGAGAGCGGCGCATAGGCCGAGGTCAGGCCTTTCGCGATGGTGATCAGGTCAGGCTTCATGCCGTAGTGATCCGAGCCGAACATGCTCCCCAGACGCCCGAAGCCGGTCACGACCTCATCGGCGATCAGCAGGATGTCGTATTTGTTCAGCACCTTCTGGATCGCTTCCCAATAGCCCGCGGGCGGGGGCACGATGCCGCCGGTGCCCAGAACCGGCTCGCCGATGAAGGCGGCGATGGTGTCGGGGCCTTCGCGTTCGATCAGCTGCTCCAGCTCGGACGCGCAATAGGCGGTGAAGGCCTCTTCCGACATCGCCTCATCAGGGCGGCGGTAGTAATAGGGCGCCTCGGTGTGGACCACCTGGCTCAGCGGCAGGTCGAACTTCTTGTGGAACAGCTCCAAACCCGTCAGCGAACCGGTCATCAGGCCCGAGCCGTGATAGCCGCGCCAGCGCGAGATGATCTTCTTCTTCTCTGGGCGGTTCAGGATGTTGTTGTAATACCAGACCAGCTTGATGTTGGTCTCGTTCGCATCCGAGCCCGACAGGCCGAAATAGACCTTGGACATGTGATCGGGCGCACGGTCGAGGACCATATGCGCCAGGGTGATCGAGGCCTCGGTGCCGTGGCCGACATAGGCGTGGTAATAGGCCAGTTCCTTCGCCTGCTCGGCGATGGCCTCGGAGATCTCGGTGCGCCCGTAGCCCACGTTCACGCAGTAGAGGCCTGCGAAGGCGTCGAGCAGCTTGTTACCGTCGCGATCCTCGATGAACACGCCCTTGCCGCCGGTGACGATGCGGTTGGGGGACTCGCCGCGCGCGTGCTGGGCGAGATGCGTCGAGGGGTGGAAGAAGCTTTCGCGATCCCACTTGTCGAGTTGGTCATTGGTCAGCAATTTTCTCTCCTTCTTCTTGTCTTGGGCCGTCCGGGCTGGCGGGGGAGTTAACCCCAATCCCGACAGACGTATTTGATTTCCATGAACTCTTCCATTCCGCGACGCGAGCCTTCGCGGCCGAGGCCGGATTGCTTCATGCCGCCGAACGGGATCGGCGCGCCGGTGACCTTGGTGCGGTTGACCGCGACCATGCCGAATTGCAGCGCGCGGGTGGCGCGGTAGATGCGTTTCGGGTTCTGGCTGTGGACGTAGGCGACGAGGCCGTATTCGGTTGCGTTGGCTTTGGCGAAGACTTCTTCTTCCGTGTCGAAGACGGTGATCGGAGCGACCGGGCCGAAGGTCTCCTCCTGCATGATCTTGGCGTTATCAGGCACGTCGGTCAGCACGGTCGGCGCGAAGAACAGCGGGCCACGATCGAGCCGCTTGCCGCCGCAGGCCAGTTTCGCCCCCTTGGCCAGCGCGTCGGCGACATGTTCCTCCTGCTTGGCCACCGCCTTTTCGTTCATCAGCGGGCCGATATCGGGGTCCTCCATGCCGATGCCCACGCTGAGCGCCTGCGTGGCCTCGGTGAAGCGGCGGCAGAACTCGTCATAGACTTGGCGCTCGACATAGATCCGGTTCGCGCCGAGGCAGTCTTGGCCCGAGGTTGCGAATTTCGCCTTGATGACTTCCTCGACGGCTTGATCGAGATCGGCCCCCTTGAAGACGATGACCGGGGCATGGCCGCCCAGTTCGAGGACCAGCCGTTTCACCGTCTGAGCCGATTGGCGATAGAGCAGGCGGCCCACTTCGGTGGAGCCTGTGAAGGAGAGCGCGCGGACGCGGGTGTCGTCGCACCAGGGCTCGACGATTTCCGGGGCGTGGCCGGTCAACACGTTGAACACGCCCGCGGGAAGGCCCGCGCGTTCGGCCAGTTCCGCCAGCGCCAGCGCCGAATAGGGCGTCTCATGCGAGGGGTGCGCGACCACGGTGCAGCCCGCGGCAATCGCGGCGGCGGCCTTGCGCGTCAGCATCGCGGCGGGGAAGTTCCACGGCGTGACGAGACCCACGACGCCCACGGGTTCGAGCCACAGCTCCACCTCTGCGTCATGCAGATGCGAGGTGACGCCCTCGATATTCGGGCGCTTGGCCTCTTCGGCGTAGTACTCGATGAAGCTCGCCGCATAGTCGATCTCGCCCATGGCTTCGCTGAGCGGCTTGCCCTGTTCGAGCACCATGATCCGCGCCAGATCGTCCTTCGCTTCAATGATCAGGTCGAACCAGCGGCGCAGAATGGCGGAGCGTTCCTGCGGCAGCGTCATCGACCAGTCGAGAAAGGCGGCTTGGGCGGCATCGACCGCCGCGCGCGACTGGCTGCGGTTGAGCGCGGTGATATCGCCCAGACGTTCGGCATTGGCGGGGTTGGTGACGGGGATCACCTCGCCCGTCTCACCCGCGATCCAGCGGCCATTCACATAGGAAAAGCTGCGCAGCAAGCGCTTGTCGGCAATATCGGGGCGGGCGGAAATGGCGGTATCGAGCATGAGAGACCTCCTTGGTTGAGATCACTCTGCGCCCGATTTCACAGGGTAATAGTCCGAATGGACTGCGCGGGCCCCGGATTTGGGCTGAAATAGAGCCGTCCGTCAGTCCATTTGGTCTGCGAAGAGATCGAAGGGCGGCATGGCGGCGTTCTTCACCTCTTTCGTAACGATATAGGTGAAATAGCGCGCGATGCCGATCCGCGCGTCCAGCATCGAGTCGATGAGCCGCTGATAGGCGTCGATGTCGCGGGTCACGATCTGCATCAGATAGTCGAATCCGCCGCCCAAAGCCCAGCAGCCCACGACCTCGGGGTGCTGATCGAGCGAGCGCTCGAAGGTCTGGAAACTGGCGGCGGTGTGATCGGCCAGTTCTGCGGCCACGAACAGCGTCACATGCGGCCCGAGCTTCTTGAGGTTGAAGGTCGCGCGATAGCCCGCGATCAGGCCCGCTTTCTCCAGCTTTTTCAGCCGGTCCCAGGCGGGCGTGGGCGAGAGGTTGATCTTCTCGGCCAGCGCCGCCTTGGTGATGCGGCCCTCGCGCGCCAGCACGCGCAGAATTTCGATATCGCGGGGGTCGAGCTTGATCATGGCGCCACGCTACACCGGGTTAACGCCCTGCGCATCCCCGATTTTTCGGGTCCGGTGCAGCACTGCTCATTCGGCTGGTTCGCGTTGCTTGGATTGCGGGGCGCGGAAGCGCTCCTTGGCCGAACCATAGGGCTCCACCGTCCGGCGCTTGCGGCGCAGCCCGTCGGCATCGCCCCGGCGCAGGCGCAGGAAATAGAGCGCCGAGAGCGGCCCCGTCGCGCCCGCAATCGCAAAGCCCCAGAGGAAGGCGTGGATCGGGATCATCTCGGCCCCTGTCGTGGTCGCCGCCGACCCTGCGGTCAGTTCCAGCACCACGCCCGCCAGCGCGATGCCGAGCGCGAGCGAGACCTGACGGCTCATCGCGGTGAAGGCGGTGGCGGGGCTCATCTCGCGCGTATCGAGATCGGCGAACCCGATGGAGTTGATCGCGGTGAAGACGACCGATTGCGCGGCGCCGCCGATCAGCAGAAGCGGGATCAGTTGCCAGTCATGGATGCTCGTCACGGTGAGGAAGCCGAAGATCGTCGCGCCGCGGATCACCGCCGCCCAGATCATCACCCATTTGAAGCCGAACCGGTCGAGGATGCGCGGCACGAAGGTCCGCAGGCTTACCGCGCCCACCGCGTTCAGACCCGTCAGCGCGCCCGAGACCATCACCGAGGCACCGAGGCCCAGTTGGAAGAACAGCGGCAGCAGAAGCGAGATCGCCCCGTTCGACAGTCGGAATATCAACCCGCCGGTGATCGAGACATCGAAGGTGCGGTGCCGGAACAGCCGCAGATCGAGAAGCGGCTCCTCTGTGTTGCGCGCCCGCAGCCAGTAGAGGACGAGCAGCGCCACACCCGCAACGCTGAGGCCCGCGGCGGCCTGCCATGGCAGGATATGCTCGCCCAGCGCGGAAAACCCGGTCATCACGGCTGCCAGCCCCACGGCCGAGAGCAGGAAGCCCGGAAAATCGAACGGCTTCGGCTCGGGCGGGCCGTCGGCGGGCATGTGGCGCAGCGTCAGCCAGATCGCGAGCGCCCCCAGCGGCAGGTTCATCAGGAAGATCGAGCGCCAGCCGAGGAAGGTCGTCACCGTCGCGCCCACGAAGGGGCCCAGCGCCGGGCCGATCAGCGCGGGCAGGGTGACATAGACCATCGCGCGGGTCATCTCCTCCTTGGAGGTGTGGCGCAGCACGATCAACCGGCCGACGGGGCTCATCATCGCAGCCCCGATGCCCTGCAGCGCGCGGGCCAGCACCAGCCCGGTCAGGCTCGTCTGAATGGCGCAGAGAAGCGAGGCCACAAGGAAAACGCCCATCGCCGCGAGGAAGGTCCGCCGCGCCCCGATGCGATCCGCGATCCAGCCCGAGATCGGCACGAAAGCCGCGAGCGCGATCAGATAGGTCGCCATCGCCATCTTGAGCGACAGCACCGGCACCGAAAGGTCCCGCGCGATCACCGGGATCGCGGTCGCCAGAACGGTCGCGTCGATCAGCTCCATCAGGAGCGACAGCGCGACCGTCAGCGGAATGATATTGTCTCGAAGCCTGCTCAACATGACCGGGCATAGCTAGCACGCAGGCGCACGGTGTCACCCCGCGGCCGCGCGCAGGCTTGCGTGCTCTATCGCGCAGGTGAGGCGGGCAAAGAAAAGCCCCGCCCGAGAGGGGCGGGGAGTTGGGAGTGAAGGGGCCTGCTTCCGGGCAAGAGAGACAGGAGAACCCGGAAGCAGGTCGTGCCGGAAACCCGGGCAGAGGGAAGGGTGGAGAGAGAAACCCGGCCTTTCCGTATGTCGTATCCGTATGTCGCGGGGCATCGGCAGCGGACAGCGCTCCCCGGGGGTGGCGTGTCCCGGTTTGCCATCTCGCCTTTGCCCTTGCGTCTCGAGATGTGCAGGGTGAACCGATGCAGCAATGCCTCAGTTCCGATATTTCATCCGCCTCCCGCCCATGTGAGATCGGCTCTTATTTGCGTGAGGCGTTGCGGTGGCGCGTTCTCTTGCGTCAGGTCAAACCACTGTCATCGGTTTTGCGGTAAGTTCTGCGCGGAATCGCAACGCTAGGAGGCTGCGGGATGAAGGATATGGCCGGAGACAAAACGCCACCGCGCAAGGGCGCCCGCAAGGGCGAGGGCAAGGCTGCCGGGAAAGCTGCGGGCAAATCTGCCAAGGCCGACACGCCTCTGGCCGAGGAGCACAGCGCCGCGCTGGCCTCGTTCGAGCGGCTCGATCGGTTGACTCACGCGCTGATGGGCCGGGCCGAAGGCGGGCTGTCTCCGATTTCGCTCGGGCTCGCGTTTTCCGATTGGGCGACCCATCTTGCGCTCAGCCCCGGCAAGCAGGCCGAGTTGGGCTGGAAGGCGGGTCGCAAATGGATGCACCTGCTACGCGAGATGGCGCCGCACCGGAGCGACGACGAGGGCGCGCAGCCGCTCGAGCCGCTGCCGCAGGACCGCCGCTTCTCTGCGCCCGATTGGCAGAAGTTCCCGTATTCCCTCTATGCGCAGAGTTTCCTCCATGCCCAGCAATGGTGGCACAACGCCACGACCGATGTGCGCGGGGTCGAGGCACGCCACGAGCAGATGATGCAGTTCTACGCCCGGCAATGGCTCGACATGGCGTCGCCCACGAATTTCATCGCGACCAATCCGCTGGTGCTTGCCCAGACGCTGAAAGAGGGCGGGGTGAACCTCATGCGCGGGGCGCGCTATTGGGGCGAGGATGCGTTCAAGGTGATGACCGGCGACACCAAGCCGGAGCCCACGCTGATCCCGGGAACCGACGTGGCGCTGACGCCGGGCAAGGTGGTGCTGCGCAACGATCTGATCGAGTTGCTGCAATACGAGCCCAGCACGCCGAAGGTGCATTCGGTGCCCCTGCTGATCGTCCCGGCATGGATCATGAAATATTACATCCTCGATCTGGAGGAGACGAATTCGCTGATCCGCTGGCTCGTGGGGCAAGGCTTCACTGTCTTCGCGATCTCGTGGAAGAACCCCGACGAGGGCGACCGCGATCTGGGCTTCGACGATTACCGCGAAGAGGGCGTGATGACGGCGCTCGATGCGGTCTGCGAGATCACCGGGGCGGAAAAGGTACACGGGCTGGGCTATTGTCTCGGCGGCACGCTTCTGTCGGTCGCTGCGGCGGCGATGGCGCGCGATGGCGATGATCGGCTGGCCTCGCTCACGATGCTGGCGGCGCAGGTCGATTTCACCGAGGCCGGGGAACTGAGCCTGTTCACCAATGAAGACCAGCTCAGCCTGATCGAAGACATGATGTGGGAGGAGGGCTATCTCGACAAGACCGCGATGGCGGGCACTTTCACCATGCTCAAATCGAAGGACCTGATCTGGTCGCAGGCGGTCCATACCTATCTGATGGGCGAGCGCGAGACGGATGGCGCGATGGCCTCGTGGAGCCATGACGCGACGCGGATGCCCTACAAGATGCATTCGCAATATCTGCGCCGACTGTTTCTCGACAACGATCTGGCCGAGGGGCGGATGGACACGCGCGGCGCGCCGGTCTTCCTGCAGGATATCGAGACGCCGGTCTTCGCCGTCGCGACCCAGACCGATCACATCGCGCCGTGGCATTCGGTCTTCAAGCTAACATGGTCGCTGCCGGGTGCGGTCACCTTCGCGCTGGTCTCGGGCGGGCACAATACCGGGATCGTGCGCCCGCCGGGTGCACCGCGCGCGAGCTACCGTTTGATGGAGCACCGCCCCGGCATGCTGCACCCCTCCGCGTCGGACTGGGCTGCGGAATGTGCGCCGCGCGAAGGGTCGTGGTGGGAGCCTTGGGCGAAATGGCTGCGCAAGACGGGCGACGGGCAGGAGATCGAGCCGCCGCCCATAGGCAAGGGGCGCAAGTATCGCCCGCTCTGCGATGCGCCGGGGGCTTATGTGCTGACCCGCTAGGGCTAGTCCACCTCGGGCAGCATCGCGCGCAGCGTGTCGATCCGGTCGGCCTCGCCTGCGGGCTTGTCCCAGCGGATGCGCGAGATGCGCGGGAAGCGCATCGCGACGCCGGATTTGTGCCGGGTGGAGCGGTTGAGCCCTTCGAAGGCCACTTCCACCACCAGCTCGGGCGACAGGGACCGGACCGGGCCGAAGCGCTCCACGGTGTGATTGCGCACGAAGCGGTCGAGCTTGCGCAGTTCCTCGTCGGTGAAGCCGGAATAGGCCTTGCCGACGGGCACGAGGCGGTCACCGTCCCAGACGCCGAAGGTGAAGTCGGAATAAAAGCCCGAGCGTTTGCCATGCCCGCGTTGGGCATAAAGGATCACCGCGTCGATGATGCGCGGATCGCGTTTCCACTTGAACCACGGCCCCTTGGGGCGGCCCGCCATATAGGGCGTGTCGCGGCGTTTGAGCATTACGCCCTCGATGACCACTTCGGGCGGCGCTTCGCGTAGGCTCGCAAGGTCATCCCACGTCTCGAAGGGTAGCAACTCCGAGACGTCGAACCGTTCGGGATTGAGATCGGCAACGAAGGCCTCCAGCCGCGTGCGGCGGGTTTCGAAGGGCAGGGGGCGCAGGTCCTCCTCGCCTTCGGTCAGGATGTCGTAGAGGCGCAGCGCCGCCGGATGCGAGGCCAGCATCGCCTTGCCCGGAGACTTCCGCCCCAGCCGCTTTTGCAGATCGCCAAAGGGCGCGACCTGATCGCCGCGCCGCACGATCAACTCGCCATCGAGCGCGCCCTCGAAGCCCATATGCGCGACGACATCGGGAAAGGCGCCGGAGATATCCTCGCCGGTGCGCGAATAGAGCCGCCGCTCGCCGCCCTCCGCCACGGCCTGCACCCGGATGCCGTCCCATTTCCACTCGGCGGCGAAGTCGCCGGGTGGCAGGTCGTTGAGCGCCTCGAGATCGGTCGGCGTCGAGAGCATAACCGGCCGGAAGGGCGCAAAGCCCGCACGCTCGGGCTTCTCGCCGCCCGCGATCCAGTCGAAAAGCGGCTGATAGGGCGGCGAGAGCCCGTGCCAGATTTCCTCGATCTCCTCCAGCTTTGGCGTGCCGACCGAGGCCAGCGCCACCCGCGCGAGCCGGGCAGAGACACCGACCCGCAGCCCGCCGGTCGCAAGCTTCAGCAGCGCATAGCGTTCCGAGGGCTCCAGCCGGTCCAGCCACCCGGCGATCAGCGGCCCGACGCGGGTTTTGGGCGTGTCCTGCAAGGTCTCGACGATCTCGACCAGATCGACGTCCTGGGCGGTGTTCTCCTGCGGCCAGATCAGCGCGATCGTCTCGGCCAGATCGCCCACGTAGTCATAGGACAGCGCGAAGAGCTCGGGATCGACGCGCTCGCCCACCATGGCGCGCAGGACCGCAGGCTGCGCGCGGCCCAGTTCCAGCTCTCCGGTCAGCGCCGCCAGCGCATAGCCGCGCTCGGGGTCGGGCGCATGGCGCAGGTAATCACCCAGCACGTCGAGCTTGGCATTGCGCCCCGGCGTGAAGGCGAGCCGTTCGAGAAGGACCGCGAAGGCTTTCATTCCGGCTCCTCCTCATAGCCCACGAGGTGCAGCGGACGAGCCACGCGCCCCTCCAGTTCGGCCCAGCGCATCAGCGCCTCCTCGCGGCCATGTGTGATCCACAACTCGGAGGGGGCGACCTCGCGCACCGTGCGCGTCAGGTCCACCCAGTCGATATGGTCCGAGATCACCAGCGGTAGTTCGACGCCGCGCTGGCGGGCACGGGCGCGGATCTGCATCCAGCCCGAGGCAAAAGAGATCACCGGATCGGCAAAGCGCTGCACCCAAGGCGAGGAAAAGGCGGAGGGCGGCGCGATCACCAGCGCCTCGCGCAGCGCCCGCGCCTCGGCCTTGTTCATCGTGGCGGGGCGCAGATCGCCCAAGGGGATGCCCTGCTCGATGTGATAGTCGCAGAGTTTTTGCAGCGCTCCGTGGATGTAGATCGGCGCGTCATAGCCCGCCTCGCGCGCCAGCATGATGACCCGCTGCGCCTTGCCCAGTGCATAGGCACCCACCAGATGCGGGCGCTCGGGGGCTGCGCGCATCGAAGCCATCAGCTTGGCCATCTCGTCAGCCGGGTCGGGATGTTTGAACACCGGGAGCGCGAAGGTCGCCTCGGTAATGAACGTATCGCAGGGCACCGGCTCGAAGGGCGCGCAGGAGGGGTTCGAGACGCGCGCGTAATCGCCCGACGCCACGATCCGCTGCCCGCGATGCGTGATCGCGATCTGCGCCGAGCCCAGCACATGTCCCGCCGGGTGAAAGCTGACATCCACGCCGCCTACGGAGAGCGGCCCCTCATAGGCTTGCCGCTGGCCCGCGAAATCCTTGCCATAGCGGATCGCCATGATCTCCAGCGTCTGGCGCGTGGCAAGCACATGCCCGTGGCCTGCGCGCGCGTGATCGGCGTGGCCGTGCGTGATCAGCGCGCGCGCCACGGGGCGACTCGGGTCGATGTAGAAATTGCCGCTAGGGCAGTAGAGCCCCTCGGGGCGCGGGATCAGAAGCGGCTCGGCCATCGGTCCTTCACTTACGCTAACGCTCGAAATGCATACGCGGGCGCGCGATCTCGGCCCAAATTTTCGGCATTTGCCTTGAGCCAAGCTTTTCGCGCTACGATTGTTCCAAATCAAACGCTGTGCGCCGGACCCATGCTACGCTCGCGCCATCCAGTCACAAGGGAGGCTGACATGGCACAGAAGAAATCCGCACCCGGGATGAACATGGCTGGCTGCATGCCAGTGCCCGATATGGGGTCGGTAAGCTCGGTGATGGCACCGCAGCTCAAGATGATGGAATCGATGATCGCGCAGAATATCGAGCTGCTCGAGTTTCTGAAGACCCGCTTCGAGCGCGATCAAGAGATGGTCACCCAGTTGGCGGAAACGCCCGATCCGATGCGCGCGATGAGCCTCTGGGGCGAATTCTGGCAGCGCACGGCGAGCGATTACACCGCCGAGATAACGAAGCTCGCGACCTCGATGACGGGGATTGCGGAGCGCGCAGTGCGCTCGGCCACCGAAGAGGGCGAAGCGCTCGCCAAGGCGGTCGGAAAAAAGTGACGACTCGGGTCGGCAAGCACGGGGTGAGCCTCGGAGACGTGCCGGTCTGAGTGATCCGACAGATAGTTAGGCGCGGCAAGCTAGACGGGCTCGCCGCGCGCAGTGCTGTTTGCGGGCCTATTCGGCGCTTACTTCTTGTAGATCCAGCCACCGCCGAAGATGCGGCTGTCCTCGGGCGCGTAGAACACGCAGGCCTGACCGGGGCTGACGCCTTCCTCTGGCACGACCAGTTCGACTTCCGCCTCGGTCTCCGAGATGGGCCGGATGATCGCTTCGCGCGGCGGACGGGTCGAACGGACCTTGACCTTCAGGTGCCATTCCTTGCGCGAGGTGAAGGGCTCGTCGCCGAGCCAGTTGATCTCGCGCACCGGGATGGTGCGGGTGGAGAGCGCCTCTTTCGGGCCGACGACCACATGGCGGGTGTCCGGATCGAGCTTCACCACATAGAGCGGGTCTTCGAGCCCGCCGATGCCAAGCCCGCGCCGCTGGCCAATCGTGTAATGGATCACGCCGCGATGCTGGCCGAGGACGTTGCCCTCCATATCCACGATATCGCCGGGATCGGCCGCACCAGGCCGCAGCTTCTCGATGACGCTCGCGTAATTCCCGTTCGGCACGAAGCAGATATCCTGACTGTCGGGCTTGTCGGCCACCGCCAGCCCGTATTTCGCCGCCAGCTCCCGCGTCGCATCCTTCGAGGGCAGGTGGCCCAGCGGGAAGCGCAGGTAATCGAGCTGCTCGGGCGTGGTCGAGAACAGGAAATAGCTCTGATCGCGGTTCGCGTCGGCTGCGCAATGCAGCTCCGGCCCGGCCGCGCCGTCCTTGCGCTGGATGTAATGGCCCGTCGCCATGCAATCGGCATCGAGGTCCTTCGCCGTCTCCAGCAGGTCCTTGAACTTCACGCGCTCGTTGCAGCGGATGCAGGGCACCGGCGTCGCGCCGCCAAGATAGGCGTCGGCGAATTCGTCGATCACCGCCTCGCGGAAGGTGTTCTCGTAATCGAGCACGTAATGCGGGAAGCCCATCTCCTCGGCCACGCGGCGCGCGTCGTGGATGTCTTGACCCGCACAGCACGCGCCTTTCTTGGCCAGCGCCGCACCGTGGTCGTAAAGCTGCAGCGTCACGCCCACGACGTCATAGCCTTCCTCGGCCAGTTTGGCGGCTACGACCGAACTATCGACGCCGCCCGACATGGCGACGACGACGCGGGTGTCCGCGGGCGGTTTGGCGAAACCGAGCGAATTGAGCGGCAGATCCTTGGGCATGATGAAGCGTCCTTTAACGAGACGTGCAGCAATATAGGAAAATGCGACCCACTCTCAACCCCGCGTTTCACGCAGTGTTAAGGGCCCGCGCGCCAGTGTGGCCGGCGTGAAGAGCTTGAAGGGGTGAGCCCATGTATCTCAAGAAAGTCGATGGTCCGCGCGCGGTGACCCTCGCCGACGGCACGATCCTGACGCGCGCGGATCTGCCCTCGCCGAAAACCCGACGATGGGTGGCGAGCCGGAAGGCGGTGATCGTGCAGGCGGTCGCGCATGGGTTGATCGCCCGCGACGAGGTTCTGGAGCGTTACGCGCTCTCTGACGAGGAATTGGATCTTTGGATCGAGGGTGTCGAAAGGCACGGGATTCAAGGTCTTAAAGTCACCGCGATCCAGAAGTTGAAACAACTTTAGATTGCGATGTAACGGAATCGTGACAAGGTAACCCGGTGTTAACCATTTGGTGTAAGTCTCGACCCCGATCGAGGGATTAATGCGGAGAACCCAGGATGCGGATTTTATTGGTGGAAGACGACCCGACGACGTCGCGCAGCATCGAATTGATGCTGACGCACGCGAATCTCAACGTCTACTGCACCGATCTGGGGGAGGAGGGAATCGATCTCGCGAAGCTCTACGATTACGATCTGATCCTGCTCGACCTCAATCTTCCCGACATGAACGGGCACGAGGTGCTACGGCAATTGCGTCTGGCCAGGATCGACACGCCGATCCTGATTCTCACCGGCGCGGACGACACCGAGAACAAGATCAAGGGATTCGGCTTCGGCGCCGATGACTACATGACCAAGCCGTTTCATCGCGAGGAATTGGTGGCGCGCATTCACGCGATCATCCGCCGGTCCAAAGGTCATGCCCAATCGATCATCCGCACCGGCAAGATCTCGGTCAATCTCGATGCGAAGACGGTCGAGGTCGACGGCAAGCCGGTGCATCTGACTGGCAAGGAATACCAGATGCTCGAACTGCTCAGCCTCCGGAAGGGCACGACCCTGACGAAGGAGATGTTCCTCAACCACCTCTATGGCGGCATGGATGAGCCCGAATTGAAGATCATCGACGTCTTCATCTGCAAACTGCGCAAGAAGCTGGCCGATGCCACCGAGGGCGAAAATTACATCGAAACCGTCTGGGGCCGCGGCTATGTGCTGCGCGATCCCGACCCGTCCGAGTTGGAACGTCGCATCGCTATGGGTGCCTGACTTCCCTCAAGCCGATGATCTCCGTCGTCACGGCTCTTTACGCCCCCTCGGCGCTTGCCTAAACCAAGGTCAGCACGAGGGGGTCTTTTTATGACACAGGTTCAGTGGGGCAAAAAAGTCTCGGAATTAAGCCATGAGCAGGCTTCGCATGAGGCAGTTGAGCTTCGAGAAGCGATTACGCGTGCAAACGAAGAATATCACGTTTTTGATGACCCAAGCATTTCCGACGCCGAATTCGATGCTCTTAAACGACGTCTTCTAGAGATAGAGGCTAATTTTCAAAGCCTTGCGTTCAAGGATAGCCCTACGCAACGCGTCGGTGCTTCGCCACTAGAAGGCTTCGGCAAGATCACCCATGCGATCCGCATGATGAGCCTCGCCAACGCGTTCTCCGATGAGGACGTGACCGAGTTCGACGAGAGCATCCGCAGCTTCCTCGGTCTGAAATCCGACGCGCCGCTCAATTACACGGCCGAGCCGAAGATCGACGGTCTCTCGCTGTCGATCCGCTACGAGAAGGGGAAACTGATCCATGCCGCAACGCGCGGCGATGGTCAGGTCGGTGAAAACGTCACCGAAAATGCCCGCACCATCGACGACATTCCGACGTCGATCGCGGATGCGCCCGACGTGCTGGAAGTCCGCGGCGAGGTTTATATGAGCCATGCCGATTTCGAGGCGCTCAACACCCGCAACGAGGCCGCGGGCGAAAAGCGTTTCGCCAATCCGCGCAACGCCGCCGCCGGATCGCTCCGCCAACTCGACCCGAAAGTCACCGCGTCGCGCCCGCTGAAATTCTTCGCCTATGCTTGGGGCGAGCTGTCCGCGCCGCTGGCCGACACCCAGATCGACGCCATCGCGCGGCTGCGCTCACTCGGCTTCCAGACCAATCCGCTGACCGAGCTATGCGACGGCCCCGCCGACATGCTCGCCCATTACCGCGAGATCGAGGCCAAGCGGGCCGCGCTCGGCTACGATATCGACGGCGTCGTCTACAAGGTGAACGACCTCGCGCTGCAGCGGCGTCTGGGCTTCCGCTCGACCACGCCGCGTTGGGCGATCGCGCATAAATTCCCCGCCGAACTTGCCTGGACGCAGCTCGAAGGGATCGACATTCAGGTCGGTCGCACCGGGGCGCTCTCGCCGGTCGCGCGGCTGACGCCGGTGACCGTGGGCGGCGTCGTCGTCTCGAACGCGACGCTGCATAACGAGGACTACATCGCCGGGCGCGATTCCAAGGGCGCCGAGATCCGCGGCGGCAAGGATATCCGCGTCGGCGACTGGGTGCAGGTCTATCGCGCGGGCGACGTGATCCCGAAGATCGCCGATGTCGACCTCACGCGCCGTCCCGACGATGCCGTGCCCTACGACTTCCCGACCCATTGCCCCCGCTGCGGATCCGAGGCGATCCGCGAAGAAGGCGACGCGGTGCGCCGCTGCACGGGCGGGCTGATCTGCCCCGCGCAAGCCATGGAAAAGCTGAAACATTTCGTTTCCCGCGCGGCTTTCGACATTGAAGGGCTCGGCGCGAAACAGGTCGAGCAATTCTACGAGGACGGCTGGATCAAGGAGCCCGCCGACATCTTCACGCTGGAAGAGCGCTACGGGCAGGGCCTCCAGCAACTCAAGAACCGCGAGGGTTGGGGGGAGAAATCCGCGCGCAATCTCTTTGCCGCCATCGCCGAGAAACGCAGGATTCCGCTGCAACGCCTGATCTTCGCGCTCGGCATTCGCCATGTCGGCGAGACCAGCGCCGGGATGCTCGCCACGCATTACGGCACATGGGAGGCGTTCGAGACCGCGATGACGCAGGCAGACTGCGGGCAGGGGCCGGAATGGGACGACCTGATCTCGATCGACGGGGTCGGCGAGACGCTCGCGACCTCGGTCGTGACGACCTTCCAGCAAGAGGCCGAGCGCGCCTCGATCGACCGTCTCACCGCGCATCTGAGTGTCGAGGAGGCCGAGAAGCCGAAATCCGACAGTCCGGTTTCGGGCCTCACCGTCGTTTTCACCGGCACGCTGGAGAAGATGACCCGGGCCGAGGCGAAGGCGCGGGCCGAGGCACTTGGCGCCAAGGTCTCGGGCTCGGTCAGCGCGAAGACCGACCTGCTCGTCGCAGGCCCCGGCGCGGGCTCGAAAGCCAAGAAAGCGGCCGAATTGAACATCCGCGTCATCGACGAGGATGAATGGATTGCGCTCGCGGGGGGCGCATGAGCACGCGGCCCGCAGAGCTTTTCGAGCTCTTCGCCGAGCTCGACAGCCTTGCGGGCGTCGGTCCGAAAACGGCCAAGCATTTCGAAGGGTTGGGGATCACCCGCCCGCGCGATGTGCTGTTTACCTTGCCCTATTCGGTGATCGATCGCCGCCCCGTCGCGACCGTGCAGGGCGTGCCTGCAGGCACCACCGTCACCGTCGAAGTGACCATCGGCGCTCATAGCCCCGCGCGCAAACAAGGCGCGCCGGATCGGGTTCTGTGCCATGACGCGCAGGGCGATATCACGCTGGTTTTCTTCCGCGCGCGCGGCGACTGGCTCGCGAAGCAGATGCCCAACGGGGCGCGGCGGATCATTTCGGGCAAGCTCGAGATTTACGACGGGCAGGCGCAGATCGTGCATCCCGACTACATACTTCCGCCCGAAAATGCGGACGAGATGCCCCGGTTCGAGCCGGTCTATCCGCTCACCGCGGGCGTTACGCAAAAGCTGATGGCGAAGGCGGCGGAGGGGGCCTTGGCGCGCGCGCCCGACCTGCCGGAATGGATCGACGATGCGCTCAAGCGCCGCGAGGGCTGGCCCGACTGGCAGGATGCGGTGAAAACGGCGCATCACCCTGAAAAGATTGACGATCTGTCGTCCACCGCGCCGGCGCGCGCGCGTCTCGCCTATGACGAGCTTTTCGCCCACCAGATGACGCTCGCGCTCGCGCGGCGCCAGTCGCGGCGCAAGAAGGGCCGGGTGACGCGCGGCACGGGCAGGCTCTCGGCGCAGGTTCTGGCGAGCCTGCCTTACAAGCCGACCGGCGCACAGACCCGCGCGATCGCCGAGATCGCGGGCGATCTGGGCTCCGAGCGGCGGATGAACCGGCTGCTTCAGGGCGATGTCGGCGCGGGCAAGACGCTGGTCGCCTTCATGGCGCTGCTGACCGCTGTCGAGGCTGGCGGGCAGGGCGTGATGATGGCGCCCACGGAGATCCTCGCGCGTCAGCATCTCGAAGGTTTGGCGCCGCTGGCCGAGGCGGCAGGCGTCCGGCTGGAGATCCTGACCGGGCGCGACAAGGGGGCGGAGCGGGCGCGCAAGCTCGCCGATCTGGTCTCGGGCGCGATCGGGATCCTTGTCGGGACCCATGCGGTTTTTCAGAAAGACGTGGAATTTCAGGATTTGCGGCTTTCCGTGATCGACGAACAGCATCGCTTCGGTGTCGCGCAGCGGATGGAGCTGGGCGCCAAGGGGCAGGCGGTCGACGTGCTGGTGATGACCGCGACGCCGATCCCGCGCTCACTCGCGCTTGCGCAATATGGCGATATGGATGTGAGCCTCTTGGACGAGAAGCCGCCGGGCCGGACGCCGGTCAAGACTGCGCTTGTCGCGATGGAGCGGATGGGCGAGGTGGTCGAGCATCTGCGCAAGGCGGTCGCCGAGGGGCGGCAGGCCTATTGGGTCTGCCCGCTGGTCGAAGAGAGCGAGCGCGTCGATCTGAGCTCTGCGACCGACCGTTTTCTGGCGCTGCGCGCGGCGCTTGGCGACGATGTCGTGGGGCTTGTTCATGGCCAGATGCCGTCGGCCGAGAAAGACGCTGCCATGGCGGCCTTCGTGAAGGGGCAGACCCGGGTGCTCGTCGCGACGACGGTGATCGAGGTGGGCGTAAACGTGCCCAACGCCTCGATCATGGTGATCGAGCGGGCCGAGAGCTTCGGTCTCGCGCAGCTCCATCAGCTGCGCGGGCGGGTCGGGCGTGGGGCCGCGGCCTCGACCTGCCTGATGATCTACCAGACGCCCCTGAGCGAGACGGCCGAACGCCGCCTGTCGATCCTGCGCGAAAGCGAGGACGGGTTCCGCATCGCTGAGGAAGACCTCGCCATGCGCGGGGCGGGCGATGTGATCGGCACGGCGCAATCGGGCCTGCCGCGCTTTCGCGTGGCTGACCTCGAACGCCAGGCCGGTCTGATGGCGGTGGCGCAGTCGGATGCGCGCAAGCTCCTGTCCGACGATCCCGAGTTGAGCGGCCCGCGCGGACAGGCGGCGCGGGTGCTGCTGTGGCTGATGGAACAGGACCGCGCGATCCGTCTGATCGGCATCGGCTGAGCCCCGTTCGACTCACGTTCTCACCCAGTGTTCTCAAATGTTCCTAAAAAGTTCTTTACACGCGACGTCAATTATGAGAACAAAGAAGCAACAGAGGGAATGGAGGTGCCAGATGGCCAAGGAAATCAAGGAACTTCTCGACCGCAATCACAGCACACTGCTGGCCGACGCCGTGGGGGGCATCGCGCTTTGCGCAAGCTTCATCATGGCGCTTTGGCTGCCGGGGCTCCTCTAAGCCCGACCTGTCTCATCGTTACTGCCTCGCGCTTTTTGGCTGCCGCACCTGTCCCAAACCTGCGGCTTCGCCTGTTCCCCAGGCCCGCCTGTCCGTAAAGCGCAACTTCAGCCGCCGCTCTTTCGAGTGGCGGCTTTTTTCATCGCGAGGGAGAGGGGGGGTAGCGGTTCAGCACTGCTCGAGCGCTTCGAGCGTCGCCTCGGGGGCGAGCAGGATCGAGCCATGCCGATTGGGGTAGTCGCGCGCGGCTTGCAGGACCTCGTAATCGCCGAAAGGCGCATCGGGGACGGGGCCGCCCTTGAGCATCTCGGCCAGCTGATCGCGCAGTTTTGCTACCTCGTCGCGCGTGCGACCCACGACCTGCGCCCCGAAGATCGCAGCCGAAGCCTGACCCAGCGCGCAGGCATGCACGGTCTGGCTATAGCCGGTCACGCGGCCCTCCGCGCAGGTCAGCGAGACCTCGACCGTGGAGCCGCACAGCGGCGCGCGCTTGCGCACGGTCACATCGGGCGCGGGGAGCGGATCGGTGCCCGGCATATCGGCGGCGAGCGCCAGAATACGCTGCGAATAGAGCTTGATCAGATCGGTGTCGCTCATCTCTTTCCCCTTCGGCCCGTCCGGCGTAGATAGGACCTAAGCCACAGGAAGGAAAGAGCCGATGCCATTCGATCCCGCCAGCTTGACCTATGACGCCAACGGTTTGATCCCCGCGATCGCGCAGGATGCGCTCTCGGGCGATATCCTGATGATGGCATGGATGAACGCGGAAAGCGTCGCGAAGACACTTGAAACAGGGCGCGTAACCTATTGGTCGCGCTCGCGGAAATCGTTCTGGGTGAAGGGCGAGACCTCGGGTCATGTGCAGCGCCTGCGCGAGATGCGGGTCGATTGCGACCGCGACGCGCTGCTGGTGCTGGTCGAACAGGAAGGCCCGGCCTGCCACACCAATCGCAGGTCGTGCTTCTACACCGCGATCCGCGATGGCGAGGAGGTTGAAATCCTCACGCCGATGGAAGATTGAGAGCGGCCCTTCGGGGAGGATATTTCCGTCAAGAGGAAGCGGGCAGCCCGACCATGCGGCGAATGTCGTCGGGGCTCGCGCCGTCCTCGCGGTATTTCGCGATGGCGCGGGCGTCGTCGCGCTTGGCGAGGCGTTTGCCGTTCTCGTCACGGATTAGCTCGTGATGGCAATAGGTTGGCGTCGGAAGTTCAAGTATCACTTGAAGCAAAACATGGATCTGCGTGGCGTCGAACAGGTCCGCGCCGCGGGTGACATGGGTGATGCCTTGCGCGGCGTCGTCGAGCACGACTGCGAGATGATAGGACGTGCCCATCTCGCGCCGCGCGAGCACGACATCGCCCACCTTGTCGATCAGATCGGCGCGGGAGACCTCATGCGTGCCTTTGTGCAGCGCGCAGATTTCCTCGAAACGGATATCGCGGGCGGCGCGGGTCATGTTCAGGCGTAGTGCGCTTTCCGGTAGTGCCGTCCCGGGTTTTCGCGCGCCGCGTTCGCGGCAGGTGCCCGGATAGATCAGCCCGTCGGGCCCGTATTGCACGCCTTCCTGTGGTGCGGAGGCTGCCGCCTCGATGTCGCGTCGCGTGCAGGTGCAGGCAAAGAGAAGGTCGCTTTCCCAAAGACTTTCAAGGGCTTCGCGATAGACGTTCAAGCGGTCAGACTGACGCAGAACCGGCCCGTCCCAGTTTAGTCCAAGCCAGCGCATATCGTCGTAGATCTGCTCTTCCCAATGCGGTCGCGCGCGGCTTTGGTCGATGTCTTCGATGCGCAGCAGGAACTGGCCGCCCGCCTTGCGCGCCATGTCATGCGCGAGGATCGCGCTATAGGCATGGCCCAGATGCAGCGGGCCCGTTGGCGAGGGGGCGAAGCGTGTGATCATCGGCGCGCGCACCCCGCCAAATCAGCCGCCCGCGCGGCGATCCGCATGCGCCTGATAGATCAGGATCCAGGCGAGCAGGATGAACATCGGATGCGTCAGCCCGCCCGAGAAGATGATCGCCGGAATCCAGATCACGAAGACGAGGATCGCGAGGAAGATGCGTCCGATCAGAACGATAGAAAGCGGCGGCAGAAACAGGGCCAGAACGTAATTCATACAGTCTCTCCTTGCTGCGCAAGCCAGTCGCCGAAGACCGTCTTGGCGCGATCGGTATAGGCCTTGTAGCGGTCTTTGCGGCCACGCCGCCCGCCCTTGGCGTCGATCGGCGGGAAGAGCCCGAAATTGACGTTCATCGGTTGGAATGTCTTCGCCTCGGCCCCGCCGGTGATGTGGGTGATCAACGCCCCCATCGCGGTTTCGGGTCCCGGCGGCGGCAGTTCGCGGCCTTGAAGCTCGGCAGCGGCCATACGGCCGGCCAGCAGCCCCATC
The DNA here is from genome assembly GCF_002020355.1 of Thioclava sediminum. Lineage (GTDB taxonomy): Bacteria > Pseudomonadota > Alphaproteobacteria > Rhodobacterales > Rhodobacteraceae > Thioclava > Thioclava sediminum. The sequence continues at coordinate 305,133 of NZ_MPZV01000003.1, read as the reverse complement.
GCGGCGCTCTCGACATAGCCTTCGACGCCGGTGATCTGTCCGGCGAAGCGCAGGTTCGGGTGCGATTTCAGCCGCATCTGCGCATCGAGCAGCGTCGGCGAGTTGATGAACGTGTTGCGGTGGATGCCGCCGAGACGCGCGAATTTGGCATCCTGAAGTCCCGGAATCATACGGAAAACATCGGCTTGCGCACCGTACTTCATCTTGGTCTGGAAGCCCACGATATTGTAGAGCGTGCCGAGTGCATTGTCGCGACGCAGCTGCACCACGGCCCAGGCTTTGGTCTGCGGATCGTGTTCGTTGGTCAGACCGACGGGCTTCATCGGCCCGTGGCGCAGGGTTTCGCGGCCGCGTTCTGCCATCACTTCGATCGGCAGGCAGCCGTCGAAATAGCCTGCGGTTTCACCCTCGTGGAACTCGGTCTTGTCGGCCGCGAGAAGTGCGTCGATGAAGGCTTCGTATTCGTCCTTCGTCATCGGGCAGTTGATATAGGCCGTGCGCTCTTCCTCGGTCTCGCCCTTGTCGTAGCGCGACTGACGCCACGCGACGGACATGTCGATCGTGTCGGCATAGACGATGGGGGCGATGGCGTCGAAGAAGGCCAGACGCTCTTCGCCGGTGGCTTGCAGGATCGCTTTGCCCAGGGATTCCGAAGTCAGCGGACCGGTCGCGAAGATCCATTTTCCGCTTGAAGGAAGCTCCGTAACTTCTTCCTCGGTAAAGGAAATATTCTCATGGGCGCGCAGCGCCTCGGTCACGGATTGCGAAAACGCCTCGCGGTCCACGGCCAGCGCGCCGCCTGCGGGCAGACGATGCTTGCGCGCCGTGTCCATGATCAGCCCGTTCGCGGCGCCCATCTCCCAATGGAGCTGCCCCACGGCGTTGCGCTCGTGATCGTCCGAGCGGAACGAGTTCGAGCAGACCATCTCGGCATAGTTGCCGGTCTGGTGCGCAAAGGTTTCGACCTTGGGCCTCATTTCGTGCAGCACCACGCGGATTCCGGCATTCGCCGCTTGCCAGGCCGCTTCCGAGCCCGCCATGCCACCGCCGACGATATGTAGTTCTTCTGTCATGGCCGCTCATGTAGTGGTCAAAGCGGCAAAAGGGAAGGCCGATCGCAGCTGCTCAGTTCAGGGCGAAGGTGCCGCGCGCAAATAGCCCGTCGAGCGGGCGGATCGGCGCGAAGCTCTGGTTGCGCACGCCGTGGCCGCGCGGGCCGAAGCGCACTGTGAGGCCGAGGGCGAGACGGGTCTCGTCGCGGCTGTCGGGGCGACCGGTGAAATGGGCGCGCTCGATGCGGGTGAAGAGCGTCGCGGGGCCGTCGCCCAGCCGGTGGCCTATGCCGAGCGCGGCGGTGGTCTCGCGGGCGCTGAAGGCGAGTTCGGAGATGTCCACGACGGAAAGGTCTGCGGTCAGCGTCGTGCGCGGGCTGATATCCCACCGTCCGGCGAGGCCCGCGAAGACGTAATCGTTGCTACCGGGTTTGACGGTGCCGAGCACGGCGCGCGCCGAGACGCTGCCGCGTGCGCCAACAGCCCAGATCGCTTCTGCGCCTGCCGCATAGGCCGTCTGGCTCGCGTGGCTGGTGTCGGAGACGGCGGCGAAGAGCCCGTATTTGGCGCGCTCCGTGGGCGCCATGTAGAGATGCGCCGCCAGATCGCCGCGCCAGCGCGGCCCGGCATCGTTTGCGCCGAGGTCGAGTTGCAGCCCATGTGCCGGGGTCAGGGCGAAATCGGCACTCAGATCGGCGCGGGCGGCTCCGAAGTCGCCGGTGCTGTTCTCGATCGTCAGTTCGGCCCCGGTGAAGCCGAGCGCGCTTTGGGCGAGCGCGGGGCCAGCGCTGACGGCTGCGGCGAGACAGAAAACGACGCCCCGCAGGGCAGAGACAGGAGCGTGGCGCATGATCGGACCTCGTGACGCGGTAACTGAACAAGGCCGAACTTCGCCGGCTGCGCTTCGGGCCCATGCTCCGCTGCGGCTTTGATCTCTTTTGGCAGGCGGGTGGGTCTTAAGGAAGGGTTAAACTTTCTAATGGGTTAACGGCCCGGAGCGTTTCCACTCCGGGCCGTTCGATAGGGTCTGCCCTCGGGATCGCGCAATCAGAAATCGTCCAGCTTGGGCCGCTTGCCGATCGAGACGTGGTCGATATCTTCCAGCGCGAAGCCCTTTATGATCGAGGGGATCATCATCGATACCAGTATGAAGATCGGCAGCCCCACGACCGTGATGACCTGCTGCAGCGCGGTCAGCCCCGCATCGCCCGCCAGCACGATCAGCATCGCCGCGACCAGCCCCTCAGCCGCGCCCCAGAAGACGCGCTGATGGACCGGGCCCGGGGTCGGCGTGCCGGTGCAGAGCATGTCGACCACCAGCGAGGCCGAGTCGGACGAGGTCGCGAAGAAGATCGCCACCACGATCACTGCGATGCCCTGAACGATATGGACGAAGGGGAAATGCTCAAAGAAGGCGAACATCGCGAGCGGCACGCTGTCCGAGACAGCCTGAGACAATTGCCCCGCCTGATCGCCCATCGCATCGCGGGCGGCTTGGCCGATCCCGTCGAACTCCATCGCCTGCCAGCCGAAGATCGCGAACCAGATCAGAGTGAAGAGCGAGGGCGCCAGCAGCACGCCAAAGACGAATTCGCGCACCGTGCGGCCGCGCGAGATGCGGGCCACGAACAACCCGATGAAGGGCGACCAAGTCACCGTCCAGGCCCAGTAGAACACCGTCCACGAGCCCTGCCAGCCCCAGCCGGGCGTGTCGGGGTTCTCGTTGGCCAGCATGTCGTTCCAGAAGGCCAGATGCGGCAGGTTGGTGAGATAGAGGCCGACGGTCTGCACGATCCCGCGCAGCAGGAACAGGGTCGAGCCGAAGATCAGCACGAAGACCATTAGGCCCACGGCCATGCCGATATTGATGTTCGACAAGAGCTTCACGCCCTTGTCGAGCCCCGCCACGATGGAGGTGATCGCAACAGCGGTGAGCGCGGTCAGGATCGCGATCTTGACGAAGGTGCCGTCGCCGGTGCCCAGAAGCGCATCCAGACCGGCGGCGATCTGGCTGGAGCCGAGACCGAGCGAGACGGCGACGCCGAACAGCGTGCCGAGGATCGAGGCGATGTCGATGGCCTTGCCGATCGGCCCGTTGATGCCTTCCTTCAGCAGCGGATAGAACACCGAAGAGACCCGCACCGGCAGGTCGTAGCGGTTGATGAAATAGGCGAAGCCAAGCCCCGGCAGCGTGAAGATCGTCCAGGTATGCAGGCCGAGGTGATAGACCGCGATAGAGATCGCGTCTTTCGCGGCCTCGTCGGAATAGGGCTCGACGCCCGGCAGCGGTGGCTTGGAGAAATGGCTGATCGGCTCGGCCACGCCCCAGAACATCAGCACCGTGCCGATGCCGCCCGCGAAGAGCATCGTGAACCACGACAGGTTGCCGTATTCGGGGCGGCTGTCCTTGGGACCCAGCCGGATATGCCCGTGGCGCGACAATGCGGCCCAGATCAGAAACCCGAGCCAGATGTTGACGCCGAGGATGAAGAACCAGCCGAGATTGGTGACAATCCAAGAACGGCCCGTGGCGAACGCATCGCCAATCGGGCCGGGGAAGATGACAAGCGCGAGCACGAAGAGGATCGTGAAGCCTGCTGATACGAAAAAAATGGTGGGGTCGGTTCGTAGGCCGAGCCTGTCTGCAAAGGCTTTCATGAAACTCTCCCTGTTTCTAATAGTGCAACCGCAACGGGTGGCTTCAGGGGTGGTTCCGCGCAGAAGGGACATTGAAGAAAAGAAAAAATGGAAACGGCCCGGCGCGTGGCTGGGCCGCAACATCGGATCGCGTCTGCAATTTGAAGGTGGGTGGGTAGCGGAACAGCTTCTTGTTCGAGCCTTTGCAGAGCGCCACGCGCCCGCCGAAGTTCCAGACGTCGACCCCGTCCTGTAACAAGAAAAAGCCCCCGTCCTTGTCAGACGGGGGCATGATTTTAGTGCTTGTTGTGAAGCTGTTCCGAATTGGGAGCAGCCCGTGCGCGATCAGCTTTCGCTATCCGGCGTGCCGCCACCCTCGGAGGTGTCGGGCGCGTCCGGCGCATCGGTCGACCCTTCGGCGTCGGCGTCCAGATCGTCGTCATCGCCCTGATCGGCGATCCGCGCGACCGAGACCACGACCTCGCCCTTGGCGGTGTTGAACACACGCACGCCACCGGCAGAGCGCGAGCGGAAGGAGATGTCTTCCACCGGGCAGCGGATCGACTGACCCGTCGAGGTGGCGAGCATGATCTGATCGCTCATTTCGACCGGGAAGGAGGCCACAAGCGGGCCGCCCCGCATCGCCTTGTCGATCGCCGTCACGCCCTGACCGCCACGACCGCGGGTCGGGTAGTCATGGCTCGACGAGATCTTGCCCGAGCCTTTCGAGGTGATCGTCAGGATCAGATCCTCGGCGGCGGACATCTCGGCGTAGCGTTCGGTCGAAAGCTGACCTTCGGCCACGGCTTCCTCGTCCTCGTCGGGCTCGATCTCTTCCTCGGTCACGCCCGCCATCAGGCGACGCTGCTTGAGGTAGGCCACGCGCTCTTCCGAAGTGGCCTCGAAGTGGCGGATGACCGACATCGAGACGACCTCGTCATCTCCCTTCAGCTTGATGCCGCGGACACCGACCGAGTTGCGCGAGTTGAACACGCGCACTTCCGGCACCGGGAAGCGGATCGCGCGACCGCTGGCGGTGACCAGCATCACGTCGTCGTCCTCGGAGCAGATGCGCGCGTTGATCAGGCGCATCCCTTCGTTCTCGTCCTCGAATTTCATCGCGATCTTGCCGTTGCGCATGACGTTGGTGAAATCCGACAGGCGGTTGCGGCGCACGGTGCCCTTGGAGGTCGCGAAGACCATCTGCAAGTCGTCCCATTCCGCCTCGTCGCGATCGACCGGCGTGATCGCCGCGATCGAAACGCCGGTGGGGATCGGCAGGATGTTGACGATCGCCTTGCCCTTGGACTGGCGCGAGCCGAGCGGCAGCTGCCAGCACTTCATCTTGTAGACCATGCCTTCGGTCGTGAAGAACAGAAGCTGCGTGTGGGTGTTGGCGACAAACAGCGTGGTGACCGTGTCGTCATCCTTCAGCGCGCCGCCCGACAGCCCCTTGCCGCCGCGCTTCTGCGAACGGAAATCGGCGAGCGGCGTGCGCTTGATGTAGCCGCCCTGCGTGACGGTCACGACCATGTCTTCGCGCTCGATCAGGTCTTCGTCGGCCATGTCGCCGGCCCAGTCGATGATCTCGGTGCGGCGCGGCACGGCAAACAGCTCGCGCACTTCGCGCAGCTCGTCGGCGATGATCGCCATGATCCGCTCGCGCGAGGCGAGGATGGCGAGGTATTCGCGGATTTTCTCGGCCAGTTGCGCGAGTTCGTCCGTGACTTCCTTCACCCCGATCTGGGTCAGACGCTGCAGGCGCAGATCGAGGATCGCGCGGGCCTGCGTTTCCGACAGGTTGTAGGTGCCGTCGTCGTTGACCGGATGCAGCGGATCGTCGATCAGCTTGAGATATTCGACGATGTCATGCGCGGGCCAGCGGCGCTCCATCAGGCGGGCGCGGGCCTCTGCCGCATCGGCCGAGGAGCGGATGGTGGCCACGACCTCGTCCACGTTCGACACTGCCACGGCCAGACCGCACAGGACGTGGCTGCGCTCGCGCGCCTTGCGCAGTTCGAACGCGGTGCGGCGCGCGACAACTTCCTCGCGGAAGCTGATGAAATAGCTGAGGAATTGGCGAAGTGTCAGCTGCTCGGGGCGGCCGCCGTTCAGCGCCAGCATGTTGCAGCCAAACGAGGTCTGCATCTGCGTGAAGCGGAAAAGCTGGTTGAGCACCACATCCGGGGTCGCGTCGCGCTTCAGCTCGATCACGACGCGTACACCGACGCGGTCGGATTCATCGGCGATGTTGGAGATGCCTTCGAGCTTCTTCTCGCGCACGAGATCGGCGATCTTTTCGATCATCGCCGCCTTGTTCACCTGATAGGGAATCTCGTCCAACACGATCGCGAAGCGGTCCTTGCGGATTTCTTCCACGCGGGTCTTCGCCCGGATGATGACCGAGCCACGACCTTCAAGGTAAGCCTTGCGCGCGCCACCACGGCCCATGATCAGGCCGCCGGTGGGGAAGTCGGGGGCGGGGACGATCTCCATGATCGCCTCGTCCGACATGTCGGGGTTGTCGATCAGCGCCAGAGTCGCGTCGCAGACCTCGCCGAGGTTATGCGGCGGGATGTTCGTCGCCATGCCGACCGCGATACCGCCCGCGCCGTTGACCAGCATGTTCGGGAAGCGCGCCGGAAGCACCGTCGGCTCTTCCTGCTTGCCGTCGTAGTTGTCCTGGAAATCGACCGTGTCTTTCTCGATATCGGCGAGAATGTAATTGGCCGGTTTTGCCATGCGCACTTCGGTGTAGCGCATCGCTGCCGCGTTATCGCCATCCATCGAGCCGAAGTTGCCCTGACCGTCGAGCAGCGGCAGCGACATCGAGAAGGGCTGCGCCATGCGCACCAACGCGTCGTAGATCGCGGCGTCGCCGTGAGGGTGATACTGACCCATCACGTCGCCGACCGGACGTGCCGATTTGCGATAGGGCTTGTCGAACGTGTTCCCGGTCTCGTGCATCGCGAAGAGAATGCGCCGGTGAACGGGCTTCAGACCATCGCGCAGATCGGGGATCGCGCGGCTCACGATCACGCTCATCGCGTAATCGAGATAGGCGGTTTTCATCTCGTCCGCGATGGACACAGTGGGGCCGAGATAAGCGGGCCGCCCGGGGCCTTCTTCTTCGGTTTCCGGCGGTTCAGGAGTGTCGGTCACGCGCGCCTCGATATTCTAGATATTGTTGTGGAACCTTATAAAGGCCGCAAGCGGCGGGTGCAATCATGGAGAAGGCCCCGGCGGGTGCGCGGGGCCTTCTTCGTGACGTCAGCTTGCGGTGTTCCGGTGCGGCGCGGGCCGCAACCGATCACGCTGCGCGCGCGGCGCGCTTACGCTCGTGCGGATCGAGGTGCAGTTTGCGCAGGCGGATCGATTTCGGCGTGACCTCGACGAGTTCGTCATCGTTGATATAGGCGATGGCTTCCTCGAGCGACATCCGCGTCGGCGGGGTCAGGCGAACCGCTTCATCCGTGCCCGAGGCGCGGACGTTGGTCAGCTTCTTGCCTTTGAGCGGGTTCACTTCGAGATCGTTCTCGCGCGAATGCTCGCCGATGATCATGCCGGTGTAGACCTGCTCCTGCGCGCCGATGAACAGCTTGCCGCGTTCTTCGAGGTTCCACAGCGCGTAGGCGACCGATACGCCATTCTCCATCGAGATCAGCACGCCCTGACGGCGGCCGTCGATCGGGCCCTTGTAAGGGGTCCAGCCATGGAACAGGCGGTTGAGCACGCCCGAGCCGCGCGTGTCGGTCAGGAACTCGCCCTGATAGCCGATCATGCCGCGCGAGGGGACATGGGCCACGATGCGGGTCTTGCCACCCTCGGCCGGGCGCATCTCGGCCAGCTCGCCCTTGCGGTAGCCGGTCAGTTTCTCGATCACGACGCCGGAATATTCCTCATCCACGTCGATGATGACTTCCTCGATCGGCTCCATGCGCTGGCCGTCTTCCTCGCGGAAGATCACCTTCGGGCGCGAGATCGACAGCTCGAACCCTTCGCGGCGCATGTTCTCGATAAGAACGCCCATCTGAAGTTCGCCGCGGCCCGAGACCACGAAGGCGTCGCCGCCGGGGGTGTCCTCGACGCGGATCGCGACGTTGGTTTCGGCCTCTTTCATCAGGCGGTCGCGAATGATGCGCGACTGGACCTTCGAGCCGTCCTTACCGGCGAGCGGCGAGTCGTTGATGCCGAAGGTCACCGAGATCGTCGGCGGATCGATCGGCTGCGCGTCGATCGGGGTGTCGACTTCGGGCGCACAGAGCGTGTCGGCCACGGTCGCCTTGGTCATGCCCGCGACGGTGACGATGTCGCCTGCGACGGCTTCGTCGATCGGCTGCTGCGACAGGCCACGGAAGGCGAGGATCTTGGTGCAGCGGAAGGCTTCGATGCGGTCGCCCTTGCGCGAGAGCGCCTTGAGCTGATCGCCGACCTTCAGCGTGCCCGCCTCGATGCGGCCCGTGAGGATGCGCCCGATGAACGGGTCGGCCGAGAGCGTGGTGGCCAGCATCTGGAAGGGCTCGTCGGCGCGGAATTCCTGCTTCGGCGGCTCGACATGCTTGAGGATCAGATCGAACAGCGCGTCGAGGTTCTCGCGCGGGCCGTCGAGCTCTTCGTCGCACCAGCCGCCGATGCCGGAAGCGTAGAGATGCGGGAAGTCAAGCTGCTCTTCATCGGCGTCGAGGTTCGCGAAGAGGTCGAACACCTCGTCGAGCGCGCGATCGGGCTCGGCGGCGGGCTTGTCGACCTTGTTGAGCACGACGATCGGCTTGAGGCCGAGCGCGAGCGCCTTCGAGGTCACGAACTTGGTCTGCGGCATCGGGCCTTCGGCTGCGTCCACCAGCAGCACTACACCGTCTACCATCGACAGGATACGCTCAACCTCGCCGCCGAAATCGGCGTGGCCGGGAGTGTCGACGATGTTGATGCGGGTGCCTTTCCACTCGACCGAGGTGGCCTTGGCGAGAATGGTGATGCCGCGTTCGCGTTCGATGTCGTTGCTGTCCATCGCGCGTTCGGCGACGGCTTGGTTTTCACGGAAAGCGCCCGATTGGCGCAGAAGCTGGTCCACGAGCGTCGTCTTGCCGTGGTCCACGTGAGCGATGATCGCAATGTTGCGAAGGTCCATGGGAGGTCGTCCTGTTCTTGAGTTGCCCCGCCCATAAAGGAAAGATCGCCTCTCGGCTAGCCCCCAGCGCGGCAATCGCGCCGCGATGCGGCATCACGTCAGTGGAAATGCGATTTCGAGAACAGGTTGATCACGATGATCCCCGTCAGAATCAGCGCGATCCCGATCAGAGCGGGCAAATCCAGCCGCTGATTGAACATCAGCCAGCCCACGCCCGCGATCAGCACCATGCCGATCCCGGACCACAGCGCATAGGTGATCCCGAGCGGCAGCACTTTCAGCACCAGCGTGAAGAAATAGAGCCCGCCGATGAAGCCCACCGCGACGCCCACCGTCGGCCAGAACCGCGAGAATTGCTGGCTCGCCTGCAGACAGGCCGAGCCGAAGGTCTCGAAGGCGACCGCTATGAGCAGGAAGAGATAGGTGTTGAACATGTCCGGCAGTCTGCCGGATCACTCGGCGATATACCAGTCGCGACGGTGGTTCATCGCGACGATAAAGTTCAGCACCAGCGCGCCCAGAAGCGAGTAGAGCACCAGCGGTGGCGCAAGGATGAAGCTCGCGATGACAAACAGGCACAGGTCGTGGATCAGCTGCGTCCAGCCAGCGCGGAAGCCGAACTTGTCTTGCAGGATCACGGCGACGATGGAGACGCCGCCGAGGCTGCCCTTGTGGCGGAAGAGGCCAAGAAGGCCTACGCCTGCCGAGATGCCGAACAGAACGGCGGCCACGGCGGGGTGGATTTCGGCAACATGCAGGACGGGTTTGAGCGCCTCGGCCATCAGCGACACGAGCGTCACGGTCACGAGGCTTTTCAGCGCGAAGCCTGCGCCGCGCGCGAAATAGGCGAAGGCGTAGAAGGGGATGTTGATCACGAAGAACACGACCCCGAAGCTGAACCCGGTGATATAGGACAGGATCAGCGCGGCTCCTGCGGTGCCCCCGGTCACGAGGCCTGCGGCGCGCAGCAGGTGAATCCCCAGCGCGGCCTGTGCGGCGGCCACGACAAGGCCCTGCAGATCCTCGAGCTTCGAGTAATGCGGACGGGTTGCCTCTTTGGCTGCGATCTGGTCGGCGGTGATATGTGCGTCAGTGGTCATGACCCAATAATAGGGCATAATAGCTGACCTACCAAATCGCTGGGCGCAGGTCGGCTTTGCATCGCGCGAAAGGGTCGGGGCAGGGTGCGCGGACCCGTTGCCCGCAGATCACGCCCGGATCAGGTGGCGATATAGCGGTCGCGGCGGTGGTTGATCAGGATGATCACGTTCAGAACCATCGCGCCCAGCAGCGACCACAGCACCTTGTCGAGCGGCAGCACGAAGAGCGCGAAGAGGAACACGCCGCAATCGAACAGGATCTGCGTGCGGCCCGCTTTGAAGCCAGTCTTGTCCTGCAGGTAAAGCGCCACGATCCCCACGCCGCCAAGGCTCGCGCCGTGGCGGAACAGCGCCAGAAGGCCCGCGCCTGCGGTCACGCCTGCCAGCACGGCGGCAGCACCGGGGTGGAGGATGGCGAAGCTCAGAAGATGCGGGAATATTTCGGTAAATCCGGATAGGAGTGCGACCGAGAGCACCGTCTTCACCGTGAACCGCGCGCCCATCCGGCGGAAGGCCAGCCAGTAGAAGGGCAGGTTGAGCGTGAAGAAGATCGCGCCGAAGCTCCAGCCGGTGACGTAAGACAGCACCAGCGACAGGCCCGCGATCTGACCGGTGAACAGCCCCGCGCCATGCAGCAGCGACACCGACAGCGCCACCAACAAAGTGCCGGTGAGAAGCCCTTGGGTGTCCTCGGGCAGGGTGTGGCGGTGCGGGTCTTGGATACGGGTGTCGCTCATGGCGCTCAGATGCCACGAGGCAACGCCAAGCGCAAGAACTGAGGCGCATCGGCAACAGAGGTGCTCGAATACCTGCGGATCACAGTCGCGTGAGTTGCCGCCGCTTGCTGGATCGGGCCAATTGGCGCCATTCGCAATGCCCAAGACAAGAGGAGGGCCGCCATGATGTCATATCGCCAAGCCCTCGCATCGCAGTGCGAAACCCGTATCGGCTTTTCGGTCACCACTCGCGTCGCACGACGCCAGGACTGACCTTCCCGATACGCCCCGGAGCCTAGGCTCCACTCCCGCAAACTGACCCGATTTCCGCGTCCCGATCCTTTCGCGACGCATCCTGGCTGCATTCTCGCGGTCCCCGTCGGGTCTTCTTTCACATCAGTAGAAGAAAGGCCGGTTGCGGGCGGAGTCCCGCGCCGGGACATGACATGATCCAGACTCTCGAGCGTCCGAGCGACGCGTTCACCATCGAAGCCGCCATCGCCAAGTTCGGCGCAGGCAAAGTTCTCCGCGCGGCGCTGTTTGCGCTGATCGCGCGTGGCGGCAAGCCACGCCCGCTCGATGCGGGGCAACTCAGCGACCACTTGCGCAGAGATATCGGGCTCGGGCCCGCCGAACCTCCGCCAGAGCCGTGGAGCATGATGCGGTAAGCGAAAGGGCCGGGCGTTTGATGCGCCCGGCCCATCCAAGGAGATGAGGGACGCGCCCAACCTCGGGTGGGCGCTGTGCCTCGTTCGTGGTTTGGCGTTTTATCTCGCAAGCTCGAATGCCGGTTGTGCCTGCGATGACGGTCCAAATGCGCCCTCCCTAGGGGGAGGTCGGGCGCGGCCCGGGGCTGGTCGCCCCGTACCAGTCAGGAGCCAACCGCCTCGCCAAATGAAAAAGGCGGGGAGATCCCCGCCTTCCTCAACCCGTTTCGCGCGCTTTACAGCGACAGCGACTTGTTCAGGTATTCGTCGATCTTCTCGAGGAAGCCCATCGTGGTCAGCCATTTCTGATCGGGGCCGACGAGTAGCGCGAGGTCCTTGGTCATGTGACCGTCTTCGACCGCCTGCACGCAGACCTTCTCGAGCGTTTCCGCGAAAGTCTGGAGCTGCGCGTTACCATCGAGCTTGGCGCGGTGCTTCAGGCCACCGGTCCAGGCGAAGATCGAGGCGATGGAGTTCGTCGAGGTTTCCTTGCCCTGCTGATGCTGGCGGTAGTGACGCGTCACCGTGCCGTGGGCGGCCTCGGCTTCCACCGTCTGGCCATCGGGCGTCATCAGGATCGAGGTCATCAGGCCCAGCGAGCCGAAGCCCTGCGCGACCGTATCCGACTGCACGTCGCCGTCGTAGTTCTTGCAGGCCCAGACATAGCCGCCCGACCATTTCAGCGAGCTCGCCACCATGTCGTCGATCAGGCGGTGCTCGTACCAGATGCCCGCGTCCTTGAACTTCTCGGCGAATTCTTCCTCGAAGACCTGCTGGAACAGATCCTTGAAGCGCCCGTCATAGGCTTTGAGGATCGTGTTCTTGGTCGAGAGATACACCGGCCAGCCCTTCAGCAGGCCGTAGTTCAGCGAGGCCCGCGCGAAGTCGATGATCGACTTGTCGAGGTTGTACATGCCCATCACGACGCCTGCGTCGGGGGCCTTGAACACTTCCTTCTCGATCACCTCACCGTCGTCGCCCACGAATTTCAGCGTGATCGTGCCCTTGCCGGGGAAGCGGAAATCGGTGGCCTTGTACTGGTCGCCATAGGCGTGACGGCCCACGACGATCGGCTTGGTCCAGCCCGGAACGAGGCGCGGGACGTTCTTGCAGATGATCGGCTCGCGGAAGATGACGCCGCCGAGGATGTTGCGGATCGTGCCGTTGGGCGAGCGATACATGCGCTTGAGGTTGAATTCCTCCATCCGCGCCTCGTCGGGGGTGATCGTCGCGCATTTGACGCCGACGCCGTATTGCTTGATCGCCTCGGCCGCGTCGACGGTGATCTGGTCGTCGGTCGCGTCGCGGCTCTCGATGCCGAGGTCGTAATATTTCAGGTCGATATCGAGATAGGGCAGGATCAGCTTCTGCTTGATGAAGTCCCAGATGATGCGGGTCATCTCGTCGCCGTCGAGTTCGACGACGGGGTTGTCTACCTTGATCTTGGTCATGCGCGTTCCTTCCAAAATTCACGGGTTTGTGTTCCGGGGAGGCCGGGAATCGAAAGGGGCGGCCCGCGCCGCCCCTTCTGTCTCAGTGCTCTCAGCCGATGATGGCGTTGAGCGTTTCGCTCGGGCGCATCACCGCCGAGAGCTTTTTCGGATCGGCGTGGTAGTAGCCGCCGATATCGGCGGGCTTGCCCTGAACCTCTGCCAGTTCGGCTACGATCTTCGCTTCGCCATCGGCCAGCGCCTTGGCGATGGGGGCGAATTCGGCGGCCAGCTCGGCATCGCTCGATTGCGCCGCCAGCGCGTCGGCCCAGTAGCGGGCGAACCAGTAGTGGCTGGCGCGGTTGTCGGGCTCGCCGACCTTGCGCGAGGGCGAGCGGTCATTGTCGAGAATGCCCTGCGTCGCGGTCTCCACGGTTTCGCCCAGCACGCGCGCTTTCGCGTTGTCGGTCTGGTCGGCGAAGAACTTGAAGCTCTCGCCGAGGGCGCAGAATTCGCCCAGCGAGTCCCAACGCAGGTGATTTTCTTCCACCAGCTGCTGGACGTGCTTGGGTGCCGAGCCGCCAGCGCCCGTCTCGAACAGACCGCCGCCCTGCATCAGCTTCACGATCGAGAGCATCTTGGCCGAGGTGGCGAGTTCGAGGATCGGGAACAGGTCGGTCAGGTAGTCGCGCAGCACGTTGCCGGTGATCGCGATCGTGTTCTCGCCTTTGGTGATGGTCTCGAGCGAGGCGATGGTCGCCTCACGCGGGGCCATGATCTCGAACTTGTCGGCCACGCCTTTGGCTTCGAGGATCGGCTTCACGAAGGAGATCAGTTCCGCATCGTGGGCGCGGGTCTCGTCGAGCCAGAAGATTGCGCGGTAGCCGGTCGCTTTCTGACGGTCGATGGCGAGGTTCACCCAGTCTTCGATCGGCGCCTTGCGGGCCGAGGCCGAACGCCAGATGTCGCCCTTCTTCACGTCATGCGAATGCAGGACCGTGCCGTCGTCGAGCACCATCTTCACGGTGCCGTCGGTCGGGATCTCGAAGGTGGTCGGGTGCGAGCCGTATTCCTCGGCTTTCTGCGCCATCAGGCCGATGTTCTGAACGGTGCCTGCGGTGGCGGGGTTCAGTTTGCCGTTGGCTTTGAAATACTCGATCGTCGCATCGTAGACCGGTGCGTAGGAGCTGTCCGGGATCACGCAGACGCAGTCGTGCTCCTTGTTGTCCGGGCCCCAGCCTTTGCCGCCGGCGCGGATCAGCGCGGGCATCGAGGCGTCGATGATGACATCGGAGGGCACGTGCAGGTTGGTGATGCCCTTGTCCGAGTTCACCATATACATCGGCGGGCGCTGGTCGCGGACCTCTTCGATCGCAGCGAGGATTTCCGGCTCGCCTTTGACGCGCTCCAGCAGGTCGCCCATGCCCGAGGCCGGATCGACGCCGAGCGACTTCATCTTGTCGCCGTATTTCTCGAAGACCGGCTTGAGCCATTCCTTCACCGCATGACCGAAGATGATCGGGTCGGAGACCTTCATCATCGTCGCTTTCATGTGCAGCGAGAACAGGACGCCTTCGTCCTTGGTTTTCTTGATTTCCTCGGCGAGGAAGGCGTCGAGCTTGTCAGCCGACATGTAGGTCGCATCGACCACGGTGCCTTCGGGATAGCTCACGCCGTCCTTCAGAACGGTCTCGCCATCGGCGCCTTCCAGAACGATCTTTGCGGTGGATGCTTTCGGCAGGGTGGCCGAGAGTTCGTTCGAGAAGAAATCGCCTTCCGACATGGTGGCCACGCGGGTCTTGCTGTCGGCGGTCCATTCTCCCATGCGGTGCGGGTTGTTCTGCGCGAATTTCTTCACGGCGGCGGCAGCGCGGCGGTCGGAGTTGCCCTCGCGCAGCACCGGGTTCACGGCCGAGCCCTTGATCGAGTCGTATTTCGCGCGGACGGCTTTTTCCTCATCCGTCTTAGGCTCTTCGGGGTAGTCGGGCAGGGCGTAGCCCTGGCCTTGCAGCTCGCGCACTGCGGCGACCAGCTGCGGCACCGAGGCCGAGATGTTCGGCAGCTTGATGACGTTCGCCTGCGGCGTTTTCACGTAATCGCCGAGCCAGGCCAGATCGTCCGACTGGCGCTGCTCTTCGGTGAGCGCTTCGGGGAAGGTGGCGAGGATACGGCCCGCGAGCGAGATATCTTTCGTACCCACCGAAATCCCGGCCGCTTGCGCGAATTTGCGCACGATCGGCAGCAGCGATGCGCTCGCCAGTTCCGGGGCCTCGTCGACCTTGGTGTAAATGATGTCAGGAGTGTTCTTGTCGCTCATGGCACAGCCCTCTTCGGTTGAAGCCTCGGTTTGCTGCCTCTTACCCGATTCAGATGCGCTTGGCTAGACGGTATGCGATTGTATACGAAGGTTCCACGAAATCCCGGAGGAACGCCTCGGAATAGGGGGCGAGGGCCGAGTGTGGCTTAGCTGCGCGCGGCGAACCAGCCTTCGACCCGATCCCGTACCCAGTCCCACACCGCAGGCGCGCCGCGGGCGATCTTGGTGCCGATGCGCTCTTCGAGTTGGGTGAAGCTGACATCGTAATCGATCCACGAGCCACCGCCCGACTGGTGGTTGAGCAGCACAGGCTGCACCCGGTCGAGCGATTTCGCGAAGATCGCGTCGGGGGTCTCGTTGGCCTCGAATTCCTGCCAGAGCGCCAGCATCTGCGCTCCCTGATCCCCGGGCAACAACCCGAAGATACGTTCGGCGGCGGCGGCTTCTGCTTTCAGGATGTCTTCCGCGCCATGAGCCGTGCCGCCCTTGGAATGGATCGGCACATCGCCCACGTCGATCTCGACCAGATCGTGCAGCAGAAGCATGCGGATCACCCGGTCGATCGAGACGCCTTCGGGCGCCTGCTCGGCCAGTGTCAGCGCATAGAGCGCGAGAGACCAGCTATGCTCGCCCGAGTTTTCGGGGCGCGAGGCGTCGTGGATCGGCGTCGCACGGGTCACCGATTTCAGTTTCTCGGCTTCGGCCAGGAAGGTGAATTGCTGATCGAGCCGGGTCATGTACGTCTCCAGAGCCGGGGCAGAAGCAAAAGCAGCGCCACGAAGGCGAAAAGACCGCCAGCGCGCCAGCTCATCGCGCGGTCGGTATAGCCGGAACAGTCGAGGTTCGGCGCCGCGAAGGCGTAGAACAGAACCGTGGCGAGGATCGAGAAGACGACGATGCCCATCCCCAGAACCGGCGGGATCGCGCGGTTCGCGGCCGCGAGCAACAACCCGGTCCAGCCCAGCCAGAGCGGAGCCACAACGAGGATCAGATGCATCGGGTTCGCGAGGAGTTCGCCGAGGCCCATGACCAGCGCCGCGCCGCGCGACGACGCGCCGTCCCACTCTCCGTCGCAAATCATGTGGCTTGCATGAAAGGCTGTCGCGATGATCAGCGACAGGGCGAGGGAGAGGGCTGCCGCGAAAACGACGCGCGCGGCCCCCAGGCTCATGACCCGGTCCCGGAATCCGGTGTCTTCGCCGCAGCCTGCGCCCGCTTTTCCAATTCCACCAGCTTGCGCTCGAAGAATTCGCGGCCACGTTGCTCGGCCATATGCAGGCGACAGGCCGTGATATAGGCCTCCTGCAGCGAGGGCGACGACGTGCCGATATAGTTGCTCACCTCCATGAAGAGGCGTTCGTCGTCGTATTTGCGCATCGCCTCCATCGTGTCGGTGGCGAGCTTTTCAGCAAGTTCGTCGATCAGCGCCATTAGCGCGTGCCCTCCGTCAGGCGGCGGCGGACATAGGTCTGAACCGTGTCGATCATCGGTTGCATATGGGCTTCTTCGTTCTTGAAGAAGTGGTCCGCGCCTTCGATGACCTCATGGGTGATCGTGATGCCCTTTTGCTCCTGCAGCTTGGAGACCAGTTGCTCGGTTTCCTTGGGCTGCGCAATCCGGTCGTTCGTGCCGTTGATGATCAGACCCGAGGACGGGCAGGGCGCGAGGAAGGAATAGTCGTAATTGCCAGGGCCGGGCGACGAGGGGCCGGGCGGGGCAACGGAGATGAAGCCGGTGATCTCGGGACGGCGCATCAGAAGCTGCATGCCGATCCACGCGCCGAAGGAATGGCCCGCGACCCAGCAATGCTTCGAGTTGGGGTTCATCGTCTGCAGGTAGTCCAGCGCCGAGGCGGCATCGGACAATTCGCCCACGCCCTGATCGTATTCGCCTTGGCTGCGGCCCACGCCCCGGAAGTTGAAGCGCAGAACGGTGAAGCCCATTTTGAAGAAGGCGTAATGCAGGTTGTAGACGACGCGGTTGTTCATCGTGCCGCCGAATTGCGGGTCGGGGTGCAGAATGATCGCGATCGGCGCGTCGGGTGCGGGCTGCGGGTGGTAGCGCCCCTCGAGGCGACCTTCGGGACCGGGAAAAATGACTTCGGGCATCGTCTCTCGTTTTTATTGCGCCAGCTCTGGGTTCCTTGGGCGCCTGCGCTCCTGCCTTTCTTGACGGGTCGGCGCGGCTGGCCTAGGAGAAAGCCTCCCCCGGCGCCATGCCGGGAGATCGGGCATTGGTGGAGGTAATCGGCCCTCGCGCTTGCGTCAATGCTTTAGCAATGATTCACTCCTGCGCGGGCGGTGTTTTCGGGCCGATTTTCGGCTAAATACGGGTTCGGATGGGTCTCGGGCCGAGGAGGGTGCATGAAACTGTCGACGAAAGGCCGTTACGCGATGGTCGCGCTGGTCGATCTGGCGCTGGCGGGCGAAGGCAGCCGGACCTCTCTGGCGGCGCTGTCCGAGCGTCAGGATATCTCGCTGCCCTATCTGGAACAGCTCTTCGTGCGGCTGCGCCGGGCGGGGCTGGTGAATTCGGTGCGCGGCCCGGGTGGCGGTTACCGTCTCGCGCGCTGCCCGTCGGAAATTCGCATCTCGGAGATTTTCGAGGCCGTGGATGAGACCGTCTCGGCGATGCATGTCGGCGCTGGCGCGTCAGGGGCGATTTCGGGCTCGCGGGCGCAGTCGATGGCGAACCGGTTGTGGGAGAGCCTGTCGGCGCAGGTCTTCGTCTTCCTGCACCAGACGACGCTGGATGATGTGGTGAAGAACCGCATGAAACCCTGTCCGGCGGTGCCGAGCCTGTTTTCGGTCGTCGACGAGTAACTCCGACCGCCGGGGCGTGATGGCTTCTCGCGGACGCTCCGCGGGGGATATTTTTGCCAAGTCGAAGGCACGCCCTTTCTTCTGGGGCGCGGCTGCCCTATCCCCGCCGCAGGTATCCGACATTTAACCAAGCGGAGCGTATCATGGCGCGCAGCTATCTCGATTGGAACGCGACAACGCCGCTGAGGGCAGAAGCCCGTCAGGCGATGATCGAAGCGATGGATGTGGTGGGCAACCCGTCCTCGGTCCATTCCGAAGGGCGCGCGGCGAAAGCGCTTATGGAGCGCGCGCGCGCTCAGATCGCGGCGGCTTTGGGGGCCGAGGGGCAGGATGTGATCTTCACCTCCGGCGCGACCGAGGCGGCGGCGCTGGCGCTGGCGGGGCGCGAGGTGCATTGCGCGGGCGTCGAGCATGATGCGATCCGCAGCTGGTGCATCGAGGATCTGCCTGTGGATCGGGCAGGGCGGATCACCGTCACCGATCCGGCAAACTCGGCCCTGCAGCTGGCCAATTCCGAGACCGGCGTGGTGCAGGAACTGCCCGAGGGGCTGTATCTGAGCGATCTCACCCAAGGCTTCGGCAAGATCCCGTTTGCGTTCAACTGGCTCGGCACCACCTGCGGCATCGTCTCGGCGCATAAGCTGGGCGGGCCGAAGGGCGTGGGCGCGCTGATCGTCAAGCGCGGAACGGATATCGCGGCGCAGCTCAAAGGTGGCGGTCAGGAGATGGGTCGGCGGGCCGGCACGGAGAACCTGATCGGCATTGCGGGCTTCGGTGCGGCAGCCGAAGCCGCCTCGCGTGATCTTGAGGGCGGAATCTGGCGCGAGATCGAAAAACTTAGAAACATTCTAGAAAACGCCATTGCGGATCGGGCAAGCGAGACTATTTTTGTCGGGAATGAATCGCACAGGCTTCCGAACACCTCCTGCTTTATCACGCCCGGTTGGAAGGGCGAGACGCAGGTGATGCAGATGGACCTGGGCGGGTTCGCGGTTTCCGCAGGCTCCGCCTGTTCGAGCGGGAAGGTCAAAAGCTCTGCTGCGCTGGTCGCGATGGGCTTTTCGGAAACCGAGGCGGGATCGGCCTTGCGGGTCTCGCTGGGGCCGCAGAGCCGCGAAGAAGATGTCATGCGTTTCGCCGAACACTGGCTGAAATGCGAAGCGAAACACCGCGCACGGCGCGGGTAAGAGATGGGAGAGCCGGATATGGCGGGCGTTGATCAGGTGGAAGTACGTGAAGGCGTCGATCGCGAGACGGTCGAGACCGTCCAGAATATGGGCACCTACAAATACGGCTGGGACACCGATATCGAGATGGAATACGCGCCCAAAGGCGTGAACACGGATATCGTCCGCCTCATCTCGGATAAGAACAAAGAGCCCGAGTGGATGACGGAATGGCGTCTGCAGGCGTTCTCGCGCTGGGAAGATATGCCCAAGCCGAACTGGGCGCTGCTGAAGGTTCCGGAAATCGATTTTCAGGACCAGTATTACTACGCGCGCCCGAAAAGCATGGTCGAGAAGCCCAAGTCGCTCGACGAGGTCGATCCCAAGCTGCTCGCGACCTATGAAAAGCTCGGCATTCCGCTGAAGGAACAGATGATCCTCGCGGGCGTCGAAGGTGCGGAAGACATCAACCTCGACGATCGCCAGATCGCGGTCGACGCGGTGTTCGACTCCGTTTCCGTCGGCACCACCTTCAAGGACAAGCTGGCCGAGGCGGGCGTGATCTTCTGCTCGATCTCGGAAGCGATCCAGGAACACCCGGAGCTGGTTAAGAAATATCTCGGCTCGGTCGTGCCGCAGGCGGATAACTTCTACGCAGCGCTGAACTCGGCCGTGTTCTCGGACGGCTCCTTCGTCTACGTGCCGCCGGGCGTGCGCTGCCCGATGGAACTGTCGACCTATTTCCGCATCAACGCGGAGAATACCGGGCAGTTCGAGCGCACCCTGATCATCGCCGACAAGGGCTCTTACGTGTCCTATCTCGAAGGCTGCACCGCGCCCAAGCGCGACACCGCGCAGCTGCACGCGGCCGTGGTCGAGATCATCGTCGAGGAAGATGCCGAGGTGAAATATTCCACGGTGCAGAACTGGTTCCCGGGCGATGAAGACGGCAAGGGCGGCATCTACAACTTCGTCACCAAGCGCGCCGATTGCCGCGGCGACCGCGCCAAGGTGATGTGGACGCAGGTCGAGACCGGCTCCGCGATCACGTGGAAATACCCGTCCTGCATCCTGCGCGGCAACGAGAGCCAGGGCGAGTTCTACTCGATCGCCATCGCGAACAACTGGCAGCAGGCCGATACCGGCACCAAGATGATCCATCTGGGCAAGGACACCCGTTCGCGGATCGTGTCCAAGGGGATCTCGGCCGGTCAGGCGCAGAACACCTATCGCGGTCTCGTCTCGATGCACCCGAAAGCGACCGACTCGCGCAACTACACGCAATGCGACTCGCTGCTGATCGGCGACAAATGCGGCGCGCACACGGTTCCCTATATCGAGGTGAAGAACAACTCGAGCCGGGTCGAGCACGAGGCCACCACCTCGAAGGTCGATGACGACCAGCTGTTCTATTGCCGCGCCCGCGGGATGGACGAGGAAGAGGCCGTGGCGCTTGTCGTGAACGGGTTCTGCCGCGAAGTCCTTCAGGCGCTGCCGATGGAATTCGCGATGGAAGCTCAAAGCCTTGTGGCGATCTCGCTGGAGGGGAGCGTCGGGTGATCTTCACGCGCTCAAATATCGAAATTGCCGAGGATCTGCCGCATTTCGGGCATAATTCTTATGCATGTCTTAACCTGTCCAAATGGATAGGTGAGGGCCATGACGGTATCGAGCGCCAGCTTCAACGATCGCCTCGCGCGGATCGAGAAAACGCGGAAATCGGCGAAGGGCCGGATTCAGCTGCATATCGGGGATCAGGAAGCCTGGGTGGCCAACGATTCCGCGATGCTGCGTCAGGTCATCGCCAAGCCGCGTCACTCGCGGCTGGCCGTGTTCAAGGTCCTGCCGGCGCTGATGGTCGGCGCGATCGGAATGATGGTCGTCACCGCGCTGAAAATGCGTTTTCTGACGCCGGAACTGGCCGAGAAAGTCGGTTCCAACCCGGATCTGGTCCTCGTCGTTGCGGCAGTGCTGACGGCCTTCGGGCTGGGTATGATGCTGCGGCTCGCCTCGGTGAAACTGATGGCGGTGCAGCTGCTGGGCGTCGCGCTGGCCTTCGTGGGGCTGCACAATATCGCCTTCTGGCAACCGGACATGGCGGCGCTCGCCTTCACGCCCGACTGGGTGGAGCAGCAGACCGCGCAATTCGAGCCGCGCACCCTGCGCTACGCCGAGACCACTATCCGCTTCTGACCCTTCGCGCGCCCGCGCCCGCGCCCGCCGCGGCCCGCATGGGTCGCCAAACGGGAGGGCGCGCATGATCGTCACCACCACCCCCAGCATCGAGGGTCGCCCGATCGCGACCTATCATGGCATCGTCGTGGGCGAAGCCATCATGGGCGCCAATGTCGTCCGCGATATCTTCGCGCAAGTCACCGACATCATCGGTGGCCGCTCCGGCGCGTACGAATCCAAATTGCAAGACGCGCGCGCCACGGCGCTCGGCGAGCTTGAAGACCGCGCCCGCGAGCTGGGCGCGAATGCCGTTGTCGGCGTCGATCTCGACTACGAGGTCGTCGGCCAATCCATGCTTATGGTGTCGGCCTCCGGCACCGCTGTAACCGTATCCTGAGGAAGAACCATGCTTGATATCAAGAACCTGCACGTCAAACTGGAAGAAGAGGACAAGCAGATCCTCAAGGGCGTCAACCTGAGCGTCGAGTCCGGGAAGGTCCATGCGATCATGGGGCCGAACGGCTCGGGCAAGTCGACGTTGTCCTATGTGCTCTCGGGCCGCGATGGCTACGAGGTCACCGAAGGCGAGGCGCATCTCAACGACACCGACCTGCTGGATTCCGAGCCCGAAGAGCGCGCGGCCGCAGGCCTGTTCCTCGCGTTCCAATACCCGGTGGAAATCCCCGGCGTTGGCAATATGACCTTCCTGCGCACCGCGCTCAACGCTCAGCGCAAGGCGCGCGGCGAGGAGGAAATCTCGGCTGGCGACTTCCTGAAACTGGTGCGCGGCAAGGCGAAATCGCTCAAGATTGACGCGGATATGCTCAAGCGCCCGGTCAATGTCGGCTTCTCGGGCGGTGAGAAAAAGCGGAATGAAATCCTGCAGATGGCGATCCTCGAGCCGAAGATGTGCATCCTCGACGAGACCGACTCCGGCCTCGATGTCGACGCGATGCGTCTGGTGGCCGAAGGCGTGAACGCGCTGCGCGACGAGGGCCGCTCCTTCCTCGTGATCACCCACTACCAGCGCCTGCTCGACCACATCAAACCCGATGTCGTCCACATCATGGCGGATGGCCGCATCATCGAGACCGGCGGGCCGGAACTGGCCCTCGAAGTCGAGAAGAACGGCTATGCCGACCTGCTCGCGAAACACGGGATCTCGGAGGTGATGGCGTAATGTCGGCAGTCGAGAAAATGACCCCCGCCGAGACGCGGCTGGCGCGCGTTTCTCTGCCCGACGGGTTCGGGCCGCAACGCCGCGCCGCCCTGGAACGTCTGAACGCGATGGGCCTGCCGGGCCGTCGCGATGAATACTGGCGCTGGACCAACCCGACCGATTTCATCGCGCCCGATCCGGTGCCCGCAGCGCCGTTCAGCGATGACGAGCCGGAGATCTTCGGCGAGATCGATCGTCTGAAGATCGTGTTCCGCGACGGCGTGTTCGATGCCGAGGCCTCCGACGAACTGGCGATGTCCGGCGTCGAGATCCTGCGCCTCGCTGATGCGCCCGACGTGAACTGGGCCAGCAGCCTCTATGGCACGCTGGAAGCCAACGGTCAGGACCCGGTGAAGCGTCCCTTCGCGGCGCTCAACACAGCGTCGGCCACCGACGGTGTGCTGATCCGCGTGACCGGTGCCGCCGAGAAGCCCGTGAGCCTGATTTACACCCATGAATCAGAGACTTCCGACCCGATCCTGCATCACCTCGTGAAGCTGGAAGAGGGCGCGGAGATCACGGTTCTGGAGAACGGCCCGGCGGGCGCGCGCTTCAATAAGCTGATGGAAGTGGACGTCGCGAAGGGCGCGAAATTCCACCACATCCGGGTGCAGGGCCGAGATCACGAGCGTCGCGCCGTGACCTCGATCTTCACCCGCGTGGCGGAAGAAGGCCTGTTTAAGAGCTTCACGCTGACCTCGAACGGGGTGCTGACGCGCAATGAATGCGTGATCGACATCGTGGGCGACGACGCGAATGCCCACGTTGCGGGTGCAGCTCTTGGCGATGGCAAAACCGGCAAGTTCCACCACGACGACACCGTCTTCATCACCCACGGGGCCGAGCGCGGCGAGAGCCGTCAGGTCTTCAAGAAAGTGCTGAAGAACGGCGCCGAGGGCATCTTCCAGGGCAAGATCCTCGTGAAGCCGGGCGCGCAGAAGACCGATGGCTACCAGATCAGCCAGTCGCTGCTGCTCGACGAGAACAGCCAGTTCCTCGCCAAGCCGGAGCTCGAGATCTATGCCGATGACGTGCAGTGCTCGCATGGCTCGACCACCGGCGCGATCGACGAGACCGCGCTCTTCTACCTGCGTTCGCGCGGCGTGCCGGAAGAGGAAGCCACCGCGCTTCTGGTTCTGAGCTTCGTGGCCGATGCCATTGAAGAGATTGAGGAAGAGCGGTTCCGCGATGCGATCCTGACCCGGTTGGAAGGGTGGCTTGCACGCCATCGCGGCTGAGGCGCTGCGATGTCCGCGACAGACGATATCCGGCGCAGCTATCGGCGTCCGCGCGTGGTGATGCGCGAGCATCTCGCGCGCCCGGCCTCCGAGCCGCGCGCGCTGGTCTTCCTGCTTGCGGCGCTGACCGTGATCTTCATCGCGCAATGGCCGCGACTGTCGCGGATCGCCCATGAGATGCCCGACCAGCCGATGGTCGGGTTGATGATGGGCACGGTGCTGGCGCTGCTCGCGACCGTGCCCGTCTTCTACGCGATTGCGGCACTGAGCCACCTTGTGCTGAGGCTCCTCGGCGGGCAGGGAAGCTGGTATGGTGCGCGGGTCGCGCTGTTCTGGTCGCTTCTGGCGGTCTCGCCGCTGATGCTGCTGCAAGGGCTCGTGGCGGGGTTCATCGGGCGCGGCGGGGAACTTTCGCTGGTCTCCGCGCTTGTGACGGTAGCCTTCGTCCTGCTATGGGGCGCAGCGTTGCGCGTGGTAGAATTCGAAGGAAAAACAAACTGATGCAGCCCGATCTTAAAGAATGGCTTATCCGTAGCTTCACCGATCCGAAATCGGTTGCGCGTGATTTGATCGGGCTGAATCTGAACGCCAATGCGCGGTTCATGGCGATGGTGCTGGTGGTCGTGATGACCGCAATCCTCGGCACGCTCGCGCAGCTGGTCTTCAGCTTCATCACCAAGGTCGATATCGGCACGGTGACGCCGCCGCTGACCGTGGTGGGGCTGCAGGGCGCGCTTCTGGTCTATGGCGCTTTCGCCATGTCGTTCGTCGGCCAACGCTTTGGCGGGCATGGGAAATTCCCGGATGCGCTGCTGCTTCTGACCTGGATCGAATTCGTTCTGATGATCGGTCAGATGATCCAGGTCGTGCTGATGGTCTTCTTCCCGATCTCGGCCACGCTGATGTCGGTGCTGCTGGTGGCGCTGATGTTCTACTTGCTGGTGCAGTTCACGATGGTTCTGCACGGGTTCGAAAACCCCGTGGCGACCGGCTTCGGGGTTATCCTGACCTTTCTGGGCTCGGCGATGATCGCGGGGATCGTGCTGGTGTCGACCGGCCTCGTGCAAATGCCCGCAGACCCCGCGTCACTCTGAGGTGCTCCATGTATGATATCGAAAAAATCCGCGCGGATTTCCCGATCCTGACGCGAGAAGTGAACGGCAAGCCCTTGGTTTACCTCGATAACGGGGCCTCGGCGCAGAAGCCGCGCGTCGTGATCGACGCGATGACACAGATGTATGAGCACGACTATTCCAACGTGCATCGCGGGTTGCATACGCTTTCCAATATCGCGACCGAGAAATACGAGAGCGTGCGCGGGATCGTCGCGCGCTTCCTGCATGTCGCCGACGAAGAGCAGATCGTGTTCACCACCGGCTCGACCGAGGGGATCAACCTCGTGAGCTACGCTTGGGGCGCGCCGAACCTCGAGCCGGGCGACGAGATCATCCTGTCGGTGATGGAGCACCACGCCAATATCGTGCCGTGGCATTTCCTGCGCGAACGGCAGGGCGTGAAGCTGGTCTGGGTGGAGCCCGAGGCGGACGGTTCGCTGCCGCCCGAGAAGGTGCTGGAGGCGATCACGCCGCGCACCAAGCTGATCGCGATCACCCATATGTCGAACGTGCTGGGCACCCGGGTCGATGTGAAACCGATCGCGCAGGCTGCGCGGACGCGCGGGATCGCGACGCTGGTCGACGGCTCGCAGGCGGCGGTGCATGGCCCCGTCGATGTCGACGATCTGGGCTGCGATTTCTACGTCATCACCGGACATAAGCTATACGGGCCAAGCGGTTCCGGGGCACTCTTCATCCGTCGCGATCGGATGCTCGAGATGCGTCCCTTCCTTGGCGGTGGCGATATGATCGACACCGTCACCCGCAATACGGTGATCTACAACACGCCGCCGATGAAGTTCGAGGCGGGCACGCCCGGCATCGTGCAGCAGATCGGCATGGGGGTCGCGCTCGATTACCTGATGGGGATCGGGATGGAGAATATCGCCGAGCACGAGCGCGATCTGCGCGACTACACCACCGAGAAACTGAACGGGCTGAACTGGCTCAACCAGCAGGGCACCGCGGCGGATAAGGGCGCGATCTTCTCGCTCACGCTGAACGGTCCGGCCCATCCGCATGACATCTCGACCATCCTCGACAAGCGGGGCGTGGCGGTGCGTGCGGGGCAGCATTGCACCGGTCCGCTGATGGAATGGCTTGGCGTTACGGCCACGGCGCGCGCGTCTTTCGGGATGTACAACACCCGCGAAGAGGCCGATGCGCTGATTTCCGCGCTCGAATTGTGCCACGATCTGCTAGGCTAAGGGCGCCGCTCGGCGAGGGGACTTGCTTTTGCTGCGATGCAGCATAACTCTGCGGCAGGGAGGCAGGCAGCGAAAGGGCCGAGCCGATGAACCGCAAGAGCATTAACCTCGCATTGCAAGGTGGGGGCGCGCATGGCGCGTTCACCTGGGGCGTACTCGACCGTTTTCTGGATGAAGAGTGGCTGGACTACGCAGCGATCTCGGGCACCTCTGCCGGGGCGCTGAACGGGGCTGCGTTCAAGGCAGGCTATGCCCGTGCCGGTCGTCAGGGCGCACGCGCGTCTCTGGATGAGCTTTGGAGCCAGGTCGCCGAAAGCGTCGATCTGCGGCTCGAGCGGCTGATGCCCGCGCAACTGCCCGGCACCGAGGCGCTGACGCGCTGGTTCGACGCCTTCACGCCCGCGGCTTTCATCGACGGCATGTCGCGGGTCTTCTCGCCCTATGACGCGGGGCCGTTCTACGTCAATCCGCTGAGTTCGGTGGTCGAGCGGTTTCGCTATCGTGACGTCTGTGCGAGCGAGGGTCCACGGCTGCATGTCTCGGCCACCAATGTGCGCACCGGCAAGATTCGGGTCTTCACCGGTGAAGAGATTACGGCGGATGCGATCCTCGCCTCGGCCTGTCTGCCGGAGATTTTCCAGGCGGTCGAGATCGAGGACCCGAAAACTGGCCGCACAGAGGCCTATTGGGATGGCGGCTATACCGGTAATCCGCCGCTTTTCCCGCTGTTCGAACCGGCCTATCCGCGCGACGTGGTGGTGATTTCGATCAACCCGCTCTGGCGCGACGAGATCCCGAAAACGCCCGCGCAGATCGACGAGCGGGTCAACGAGATCAGCTTCAACTCCTCGCTGTTGCGCGAATTGCGAGCGATCAATTTCGTACATCGGCTGATCCGGGAGGACCGGCTCCCCGAAGGGGCGATGAAGGATGTGCTGATCCATATGATCGCCGATGACGACGTCATGGGCGAGCTGAGCGCAAAGTCGAAGATCCTGCCCGAATGGGGGATGCTCGCGAAGCTGAAACTGGCGGGCCGGGCGGCGGCGGATCGTTGGCTCGACGCCCATGCCGACAAGATCGGCAAGGAGGCGTCGACCGATCTTCAGGCCTTGTTCGACTGAAGTTTCACCTTGGTTTTCTTCGCGGGCTTCGCCTCTTTCGGCTGCGGATAGACGAGCCCCGCCGAGATGATCAGCTTCGCCGCATCCTCGACCGACATGTCGAGATAGGTCACCTGCGATTGCGGGACAAACAGCAGGAAGCCCGAGGTCGGGTTCGGCGTCGTCGGCAGGAAGACCGAGATCAGCGGGTCGTCGTCTTCGGCCTTCGCCGCGATCTCGCCTTTCGCGGTCGAGGAGACGAAGGCGACCGCTTTTAGCCCCTCGCGCGGATATTCGATCATGCAGGCGCGGTCGAACTTGCCTTCGGACTGGCTGAGCACCGTTTCCGCGATCTGCTTGAGCCCGCTATAGACCGTGCGCACGAAGGGCAGGCGGTCGACGATGCTCTCGCCGAAGCGCAGCATCGTGCGCCCGAAGAAGCCCTTGGCGAGCCAGCCGACGATCACGGTGAAGACAAGGAAGATGATGACGCCGAGCCCGCGCACATTGATGCCGATATAGCGCTCGGGGCGCAGTTCGGGCGGGACAAGCGGCAGCACCCAGCCATCGACCCAGCCGGCCATCGTCCACATGAGCCATATCGTCAGACCGATCGGCGCGACGACGATCAACCCGGTGAAGAAGGAGGCACGCAGCGCGGCAAAACGCGAGCGGCGGCGCGGATGGGGGTCGTCTTTTGTCATGATCTGGATGCGCCCTCTCGTGGCGATGCGTTGCCTGCTATCTAGGCAGCGCCGCCACGATGGGCAATGGGCCGCGTATCAGCTGGCCCGCGCTGTGATGATTTCGCCCGCGATTGCGGCAGCCAGACGCGCGTTGTTCAGAACGAGGGCGATATTGGCCTCGAGCGAACGGCCTTCGGTCAACTCGAAGATGCGCGAGAGCAGGAAGGGCGTGACCGCCTTGGCCGCGATGCCCTGCGCCTCGGCCTCTTGCAGGGCCTGCTCGATCACCGGCACGATTTCCTCGCGGGCGATCTCGGCCTCTTCGGGGATCGGGTTCGCGATCAGCTGGCCGCCCGGCAGACCGAGGGCTGCGCGCGCCAATTGCGACTTCGCGATCTCGGCGGCCCTGTCTGCGCGCAACGGCGCGGGTAGGCCGGAATTGCGCGACCAGAAGGCGGGGAAGGCGTCTTGCCCATAGGCGATGACCGGCACGCCGTGGGTCTCCAGCACTTCGAGCGTCTTCGGCAGGTCGAGGATCGCCTTGGCGCCCGCCGCAACCACGCTGACCGGGGTCTGCGCCAGTTCCAGAAGATCGGCGGAGATGTCGAAACTGTCTTCCGCGCCGCGATGCACGCCGCCGATCCCGCCGGTGGCGAAGACGTCGATGCCCGCGAGGTGCGCGCAGATCATGGTCGCGGCGACGGTCGTCGCGCCGGTCGCGCCTTTCGCGAGGCACACCGCCAGATCGGCCCGGCTGACTTTCATTGCGTCCCTGGTTTGAGCGAGCGCCTCCAGTTCTTCCGGCTCCAGCCCGATATGGATCTTGCCGCCCATCACCGCGATCGTGGCCGGCACTGCGCCCGCCTTGCGGATCTCGGCCTCGACTGCCTGCGCGGTCTCGAGGTTCTGCGGATAGGGCATCCCATGGGTGATGATCGTCGATTCCAGCGCGACGATGGGGCGGTTTTGGGCTTTCGCGTCAGCGACTTCGGCGGCGAAGGTGAGGGGAGCGGTCATGTGGCGAGTTCTCCGGAAACATAGCGCGCGGCGGCGGTCAGGGCGCTCTCGAGCGCCTCCATGCGGTCCGCGCCGCGCTGTTCGGCCACGAGATGCGCGGCCATGAAAGTATCGCCCGCGCCGGTCACGCGGGTCACGAGGACAGGGGGCGGGGCGGAGGAAATCACGTTGCCCGCCGCAGCGCTGCCGTCGGCGGCCGCCTTGCCGCCATCGGTCACCAGCACGCGTTGCGCGCCGCGCTCCAGCAGGGTCTCGGCGGCATGTTCAGCGCTGTCGAAGCGGCCTTGGCACAGAATGCCCGCCTCTTCGAGATTGACGTAAAGCGTCGCCGCGGGATGGGCCAGCAGCGGCGTCAGCCGTTCCGCCTTGCCGGGGCTCGCGGGGGCCACGCGCAGATCGGCCTTGGCGAAAAGCGGCGAATGCGCGATCTGGCTGAGCAGCGCCTCGGTGAGATTGCCGTCGAGCGCGATGGCGCCGGTCCACGGATCGTTTTCCGTGCCGAGCCGCCCATCCGCGAGCGGCGCGAGGATTTTCTCGCCCGCAGCCTCGAGCGAATGCGCATCCGCGATCGCCGCAATCAGCCCGTTCGCGCCCTCGATCGCCATATAGCGGTCGGTCGGCAGATCGTCGGAGCGATACAGATAGTTGCAATCGACGCCCAGCACTTCGGCGGACTGGATCAGGTCGTTGCCCTGACTGTCGCGCCCCAGCGCGGTCAGAACCGCAGGCTTCAGCCCGTAGCGGCGCAACGTCATCGCGATATTCATCGCGACCCCACCGGGCAGCCGTTCGATCCGCCCCGGCACGTCGGAGCCTTCATGCATATGCACCGAGGCGCGGCCGATGATGTCCCACAGGACCGAACCGATGCACAGAATATCAGGTCTGGATTCGCTCATGCGCGGTTCTTGGCGCGGTTTCCCGGGCGGAGCAAGGGGCTTTGCCCCCGCTCAGGCGCGGCGCGATTTCAGGAAGGCCCAGAGCCAGATGCCTGCCAGCACGAGCGAGCCGACCGCGTTGAGGTTCGCCATGGTGATGCCGAAGATGTCCCACGGGATCTCGTCGCAGCGCACCAGCGGGGCCTCGTTGATCTGCTTGAGCAGGTCGGCGGCGGAGACGGTCGTGTCCACGGCGCTCGAGGTGCAATCGGTGGGGCCTTCGAAGATCTTCCGCTCGACGCCCGAGTGATAGAAGCCGATGACCGACGTGGTCAGCGCGGCCAACATCCCCAGAAGGGCAGTCCATCCGGGCAGGCGGAAGGTGAGGATCAAGATCCCGATGATTGCGGCGGCCAGATGCGGCCAGCGTTGCAGCAGGCACAGGTGGCAGGGCGCGTAGCCGAACGCCTGAAAGACGAAGGCCCCGGCCAGCACGAAGGCGGAGCCCGCGGCGGCGAAGCCAACGAGGCTGCGGAAGGAGGTCAGGGTTTGCATGCGATCTTGCATCGGGGGCCTCAGAGATATTTCAGAAGATAGAACCCGCCGATCAGCAGGATGACGAAGATGGTGAAGAGCGGGCCAAGCCAGCGCTCGATGAAGATTTTGATCGGTTCGCCGAATTTCCACAAGAGCCCCGCCACCACGAAGAAGCGCAGCGCCCGGGCGACAAAGGAGACGCCGAGGAAGAGCACCGGGCTCAGGTTCGTGGCGCCGGCGAAGATCGTGATCACCTTATAGGGGAAGGGCGTGACGCCCGCGATCAGCACAGCCCATCCGCCCATCTCGTTGAACCGGGCGGCGAGCGAGTTGAAGTCGTCGGCTTTGCCGTAGAAATCCAGCACCGGCTTGCCGATCGCATCCATGAAACCATAGCCGATCAGATAGCCCAGACAGCCGCCCGCGACCGACGACAGGGTCGCCACCAGCGCGATGCGCCATGCCGCCCAGGGCCGCGCGAGGATCATCGGGATCATCAGCACGTCAGGCGGGATCGGAAAGACCGAAGCTTCGATGAAGGCGACAGCGGCGAGATACCACATCGCATGCGGGTGGCTCGCGCGGGCCATCGTCCAGTCGTAGATGCGGCGGATCATGGCGGCATCCTTTTCCTTGCTGCTCGGTTCGCTTCATCTCCCGCGCGGGGCGCAAGGTCAAGTCACGCGCGTCGCACCTTTGCTTTTCCCGACCTCACGCTAGACTTCACATAAAAGCGAGGGAGGCATTCGCGAATGCAATGGCGAGGACGGCGCGGCAGCCGCAATATCGAGGACCGGCGCGCCCAGCGCAGGGCAGGGGGCGGCGCGATCCGTCTGGGTGGCGGCGGCCTGGGCGTCGTCGCGATCGTCGTCGTGGCCTATTTTCTCGGGATCGATCTGACGCCGCTGCTTGACGGCGGATCGGGTGGCTCGGGGCAGGTGGTCACGCAATCGGGTGAGCTGAGCGATCGCGAGAAGGCGATGGGCGATTTCGTCTCGGTGACGCTGGCCGATACCGAGGAGGTTTGGCAGGGCGTGTTCGAATCCGAGTTGGGGCGGCAATACGATCCGGCGGTGCTGGTCCTCTATAGTGGCATCACGCAATCGCCCTGCGGCAACGCGAGCGGCGCGACGGGGCCGTTCTACTGCCCGGGCGATCAGAAGGTCTACCTCGACACCGCGTTTTTCGACACGCTGAGCCAGCAGCTCGGCGCGCGGGGCGATTTCGCCGCCGCTTATGTGGTCGCGCATGAGGTGGCCCATCATGTGCAGGATGAGCTGGGGATTCTCGGTAAGGTTAATGAAGTGCGCGCGCAAAGCTCCGAGGCTCAGTCCAACGCGCTCTCGGTTCGGATCGAGTTGCAGGCCGATTGCTTCTCGGGGATCTGGGCGCGCCGGGCCGAGGATCAGATTGGCGCGATAGAACCGGGTGACATCTCGGAGGCGATGAACGCCGCCGCGCAGATCGGCGACGATACGCTGCAGCGCGAGGCGGGTCGGGTGCCGATGCCCGACAGCTTCACCCATGGCAGTTCCGCCCAGCGGCAGCGCTGGTTCGAGCGGGGCTATCAGAGCGGCGATCTCAAGCAATGCGACACGTTTTCAACGCGTAACCTCTAAGCGTACTTGCCTCGGGCGCGGCTGCGCGCTAGAGGGTTCGAACTGGGCCCGAGTGGCGGAATGGTAGACGCAGCGGATTCAAAATCCGCCGCAGCAATGCGTGTCGGTTCGAATCCGACCTCGGGCACCAGACCTTCCGAAAATGACAGATCCGCGCGCCGTCGGTGATCCGACCGGCGCGTTTTGTGCATGTCCTGCGCGGGTGTTTTCCGTGCCCGGGGGGCTCTGTCCAAATCGGGCGAAATTGGGGCAGACCCCGGCATCGTGAAACGTGGTTATCAAAAGATGATTCGGAGAAATCTCGTTTCGTTCCCAGAACAAACGGGCATCGGATGCCGGATTGCCGCGCAAATGAGGACAATTGGGACATCTTCGCGGCAGAAATATGGTCGCGATTTAGGCCGCTCCGGGAAACAAATCGATCAAGGTATTGTCGCTAAATTGAAGACAGTTTTTCGCCTTTTAAGGCAGGCCATACAATCGCCACACAACCCTTAGTTTAAATGTGGCAAAACTTTGGCAAGTTTTCCGACAAAAAGATAGGTCGATCTTTTGCAAAATAGAAACGTCGTTTGAAAACAGGCACTTCGCGATTCGGATTATTGGTGCTCGTTTTTCAAGCAATCCCCCGAAATGAGGCAAGAAAGCGGCAAATTCCCCTTTTCTTTGTGGCGATCAGAAGGGCAAATTGAGGCCAAGCCCTGCTGGGGGGCTTTTGGCCATGGGGGTGGCCGAAGAGAAGAGTTGTCGAAAGAGAGCTCGCCCGGCGCTGCCAAGGGGACCGATCCATAACGGCCTCGACCTTTAGGGCAAAGGAGACGCGGAGCGATCTGCGGCGACTTTGCTGGCAGCGCCCGCGCGCGCTGACGCTGGCCAATTCTTCTCGACATTCACGTTCGGACTTCGGGTCCGGCCACGTCATGGCGCTGCCGCTTTGCGCCAAAGGGAAGACACGGCGCGGGGCCACGGAGCCAAGCGGACGGTAAAGGAGAGTTGGGGATGACTTATTATTACTATCATCACGACGACGATGATTGCGACAAGAACTCCGATCCGAACGCTGTCAATGACAGCGCGAACGTGAAGTACAACACCGCGCAGACGATCGCCGTACTCTCGAATGACAGCGATCCCGACAGCGACCCGCTCAAGGTGACCTGGGCGAGCGATCCGGCGCATGGCTCGGTCACGGTGAATGCCGATGGCACGATCACCTACACGCCCGATCCCAACTATTCCGGCACCGACAGCTTCACCTACCAGATCTATGACGGGCAGGGCGGCTACGACACCGCGACCGTCACTATCGACGTGAGCGCGCCCGACGGCATCGTCGAAGGCACCTCCGGCGGCGATCTGATCGATGACGAATATACCGGCGATCCCGAAGGCGACATGGTCGACAATAACGACGCGATCCTGCCGGGGGCCGCGCCGAATGACGACTACATCATCGCGGGCGACGGCAACGACACGGTCTATGCCGGTCAGGGCGACGACTCCGTCGAGGGCGGCAATGGCAACGACCTGATCTTTGGCGAGGGCGGTAACGACACGCTCGAAGGCGATGCTGGCAACGACACGATCTATGGCGACAACGATCCCGCGGGTGGTCCGGCCTGCGATCCGGTCTCGGAGACCGTGGACTGGAGCCATTTCCAGACCGATTGTGGCGAGGTGAAGGACCAGACCGTCGATCTGGGCGAGACCAAGGTCCATTTCGACTTCCAGTCGCAGGATTACGGTGCGAAGGCGACGCTGACCACCGCCGCGCAATATACCGAAGCGGGTGAGAACTTCGACAGCTGCTCGGCGCTGCAACTCTATGGTGCGGGCGGCGATTGCGGGGATGGCGTCTCGCCGACTTCGACGACCGTTCTGACCTTCTCGTCGGACAATAGCGATTACACCGGCGAAGTTCAGGGGCTGAGCTTCCGGATTAACGATCTCGACCGCTCCGACAGCTATGACGATCACGTTGATATCGTGACGCTTTCCGCGGTCGATGCCGATGGCAACCCGGTCGACATCACGATCGATCCCGAGGGCAGCCAGACCGTCACCGACAATGGAGACGGCACCTATACGATCACCGGTGGCGATCAGGATACCGGCTATCTGAATCAGGACGACAAGATCGGTTCGGTCAAGGTCACGATCAACGATCCGACCGCGAAGCTGACCATCGCCTACTCGAACGGTGGCGATACGGATCAGGCGATCTCGATCACCGACATGACCTATGACACCTGCCCGGTGGAAGACGATCCGGGCGAGCCCGGCGATGACAGTATCATGGGCGGTCTGGGCGATGACGTGCTCTACGGTCAGCAGGGCGAGGATACGCTGGAAGGCGGCGAAGGGTCGGACAGCCTCGACGGCGGCGAAGGCAACGATACGCTCGATGGCGGCGCGGATGCCGACACCGTCTATGGCGGCGACGATCGCGACCTGTTCATCGTCGGCTCGTCGACCGACGGGATCGGCGACACGCTGGACGGCGGCGAGGGCGGCGACGATTACGACACGCTCGACCTGCAGGGCGCGGGCCCGCTGCGCGTCCATTCGACGGTCACAGATTACGACCCGGTCTCGGGTGTCAGCACCTATGCCGGGACGGTCGATTTCCTCGATGGCAGCGGCAATGTCACCGGCACGCTCGAATTCTCCAACATGGAGGATGTCATTCCCTGCTTCACGCCGGGTACGCTGATCGCGACGCCGCGTGGCGAGGTTCCGGCCGAGACGCTGCGCGAAGGCGACAAGGTTCTGACCCGCGACAACGGCATTCAGGTCGTTCGCTGGGCGGGCCGCGCCGAGATGAGCCGCGAGCGTCTGATGCACGCGCCGCATCTCAAGCCAGTGCTGATCCGCAAAGGCTCGCTGGGCAACGATCTGCCCGAGCGCGACATGATGGTCTCGCCGAACCACCGGATGCTCGTCGCCAATGACAAGACCGCGCTTTATTTCGAAGAGCATGAGGTTCTCGTCGCGGCCAAGCATCTCGTCGCCAATCAGGGCGTGGATACGGTGGAGACGCTGGGCACCAGCTACCTGCACTTCATGTTCGACCGTCACGAAGTGCTGCTCGCCAACGGTTCCTGGACCGAAAGCTTCCAGCCCGGCGATCAGACTCTGGGTGGCATGGGCAACTCGCAGCGTCAGGAAATCTTCGAGATCTTCCCCGACTTGCAGACCGCAAAGGGCCGCGATGCCTATCACGCGGCGCGCAAGACGCTGAAGAAGCACGAAGCGAACGTGCTGCTGATGAGCTGACCCGCGCGCCCTATCGGGGCCGTGCCAAAGCGAAAATAGCGACCGCGTCCGGGGTTTCCCCGGGCGCGGCGCTTTTTGTGTTGTTTCCGCGACTTGAACACTTCGTTTCCGCTACTCCACACGTAGAAGTAGTAAAACACGTTTTCGCCTTAGAGTTTTGTCGCTATCGTGTCATTCTGGATCTCGACTGTTGGGAGGCAGGAGGATCGGATGACGCGGAGCATGCGCGCAACGGATATCGCGGAGATTTTGGCGCAATTGCCGGCTCAGGGCCTGCGCTGCACCGCGATGGCGCGCACCGAGGCGCTGCGTCTGGAATTCGACAGCCATGACGAGACCGACGGCCATATCAGCGGCTATGACGCGGCGGGCGAGACGGTGTTTTCCGGCTCGATCGCGGCGTTCCGCGCGTCCATTCCCTGCGTCACACCTGAGACGAGCGTAGCGACCGAGGCCGGTGGCGTCGCGGCGGGCGATCTGCGCCCCGGCGCCCGGCTCGTGACCCGGGACTCCGGCGTTCAGGTGCTGCGCTGGGTCGGGTCGCGGATCTTCACCGCCTCCGATCTCGCGCTCAATCCGCTGCTGCGCCCGGTGTGCATTCGCGCGGGCGCGCTTGGCGAGGGGCATCCGGCGCAGGATCTGCGCGTCTCGCCCAATCACCGCTTGCTCGCGCCACTGCGCGGAAATGTCGTGATGGCACAAGAGCTTGTCGGGTTGGACGGGGTCGAGGTCGATCACGCGGAGGACGGCGTGCGCTATCTGCAGCTGCTGCTCGACGCGCCGGAGATGCTGCTTTGCGAAGGGCTGTGGGTCGAGAGTTTCCGCCCCGAAACCGCCATGCTGGCAGGTTTCGATGCGGCGCAGCGGGCGGAGTTGCTGTCGCTGCGCCCCGATCTGTCACGGCGCGATGCGGGGGCCGCACCCGCCGAGATGCAGTCCAGCGAGTGAACTTCCATTAAACCGCAAAAAAGAGCCGGGCGCTGAGGCCCGGCTAAAATACGATTCCGGTCAGGGGAATTGTCCGGATCGTTCGCGTCACAGGAAGCGGCGCCCTTCTTGCCGGGCAATCTCCCGGCTGATTCCGATATCTTCGAGCAGATGGTCATCGAGTTTCCCCAGCGCCATCCGCGAACGGCGCGCTTCGAGGACGCGCGCAACGCGCGCGATCAGGCTCAGACGGCCATGACGGGCGGGAACGGGACGGGTCCGCGACAGGGTAAACATTGCGATGCCTTTCTGTATTGATACAATGTGGTCTTTGTTGCTATAGGAGGGATACAATGACTCCTTTTAGGCAACCAGAGAAATATTGTGACTGATACAAGCTGGTCTCCCGAACTCGCCCATATCTCCGGCCCGAAATATCTCGCGCTTGTCCGTGCACTGCGCGAAGGCATCCGCCGAGGTGATCTCAAGCCGGGCACGAAACTCCCTACTGTCAGGGACTTGGCATGGTCTTTGGGGGTCACGCCCGGCACCGTGGCGCGCGGGTATCAGATCGCCACGCAGGAGGGGTTGCTGGAGGCCAAGGTGGGGCGCGGCACCTTTGTATCGACACAAACGCAGCGACTCGGCCCACGCGAGCCCCTTTATCGCCATACCGGAGAGGATATCGACGCCACCCCGGACGATCTGGTCAATCTCAGATCGCCACAATTGCCCGATGTCGGCCAGACAAAAGCGCTACAATGGGCGATGACCGAAGCCGCCCGCGACATCGGCAAGACCTATCTGCAATATCCGGGCCTGCGCCGCGACGCCTATTGCCGCGAGGCGGTGATGGACTGGTTTCCGAAGGATTGCTCGCTCGCGTCGGAGCTCAATGCCGACGATCTCGTGCTGACCCATGGCGGGCAGAACGGGATCAACCTCGTGATGCAGACCTGCCTGCGCGGCGACCGCCCCGGCGTCTATATCGAGGAGCTGGCCTATCCCGGTTTCCGTCACGCGGCGCGTCTGAACCGCGCCGAGGTGCATCCGGTCGCGATCGACGCGCAAGGGATGGTCCCCGATGCGCTCGACGCGGCCTGTCGCAAACATGGCGGCCAGATCGTCTGCATCACGCCCGATGCGCAGAACCCCACGGCGGGGCGGATGGATGCCGCGCGCCGTGAAGCGCTGGCCGAGGTCGCGCGCCGCCACGATCTGCAGATCATCGAGGACGATTGCTACACCGCGCCGGTCACCGGCCTGCCGAGCTTCCGCGTCATCGCGCCGGAGCGCAGCTGGCATGTCACCTCGCTGTCGAAAACGATCTCGGCGGGCATGCGTTTCGGCATTGTCGCAGCCCCCGAGGGCATGGGTGAGGTGGGGCGGCTGGCCGCTCAGCACAGTTTCTTCGGTCTCGCGCGTCCGATCACCGACATGGTGGCGCTGCTGTTCGAGAGCGGCGAGGCGATGCGTCTGCGTTACGCCGCGCAGGAGGAGATGGGGCGGCGGCTGCAGATGACGGTGCAATCGCTGGAGGGTCAGGATTTCAACTGGCTGCCCGGGCTGAGCTTCCTCTGGCTGAAACTGCCGATGGGCTGGCGCGGATCGACCTTCGCGCGCATGGCGGAGATGGAAGGCGTGCTGCTACGCTCGGCCGACGAATATGTGGTGCAGGACGGGCAGGCGCCCAACGCGGTGCGCATCGCGATGGCGGGCTCGGTGCCGGAGGAGCGTTTCCGCACGGCGCTGCGCACGCTGACGGGGCTGCTGGAGCGGATGCCCGACGATCTGCCGGTCTGAGAGCCGAAGCCTCACGCAGCGCCGCCGAAGCGTGCTGCACAAATTTACGGCATCTGCCTTGCCCTTACGCGAGTAGGGGCGGTTGCCCTCTTTTCACGCCCGCGCCCTTGTGCTTTCGTGACATCCAACGACGCCCAAGACGGGTGCAAATCGGGAGAGATGGATGGCGGGTAAAGGGGAGAGCTGGCTGCGCAGCGAGTCCGCGCAGGGCTATGCGTTGATCTCGCCGCCCTTCCTCTATGCCGTTCTTTTGCTGGCCGCGCCGCTGGTCACGATCCTTGCCTATTCCTTCTTCCAGGACGGCTATCTGACGGTGGTGCATGAATTCACCCTGCAGAATTACATCGCCACATGGACCGATCCGATCTTTCGCGTGATTCTGGTCCGCTCGCTTTTCGTGGCGGGGCTGGTGACACTGATCACGGTCGCGCTGGCCTTCCCGATTGCCTATTATCTGAGCTTCGGTCTGGCACCGAACCAGAAGGCCCGGTGGATCTTCCTGATCACGATTCCGTTCTGGACCTCCTATCTGATCCGCGTGTTCCTGTGGAAGGTGATCCTTGGCTATAACGGCGTGATCAACTCGGCGCTGGAAAGTATCGGGATCATCGGGCCGAACGGGCTGATCGCGGACCCGCTGCAGATGCTCAATTCGGTGGGGGCGATCGCGCTGACGCTGGCCCATGCCTATGCGCCGTTTGCGATCCTGCCGATCTTCGTGAGCCTCGAGAAGATCGACCGCTCGCTGCTGGAGGCGGGGCAGGATCTGGGCGAGAGCCGCTGGCGCACCTTCCTGCGTGTGACGCTGCCCTTGGCGATGCCGGGCGTGGTGGCCGCGACCCTGATCGTCTTCATCCCGACGGTGGGTGATTACGTCACGCCCGAGCTGATCGGGGGCGGCAAGATGCCGATGGTGGCGAACCTCATTCAGGCGCAGATGCTGCCTCTGGACAAC
This sequence comes from Thioclava sediminum, assembly GCF_002020355.1. Classification (GTDB taxonomy): domain Bacteria; phylum Pseudomonadota; class Alphaproteobacteria; order Rhodobacterales; family Rhodobacteraceae; genus Thioclava; species Thioclava sediminum. The sequence goes on along the minus strand of NZ_MPZV01000003.1, from coordinate 266,302 downwards.
CGTCCGATGGGCTCGGCCATCGCGGTCAGCTCGCTTCTGGTGGTCGCTGCGCTGTCGCTGGTGTTCCTGTGGCTCAACCGCCGCTTCCTCAAGGTTGGAAAGTGAGCCGCGCATGAAAATCCCGTCCCTCAAGATCTATGCGATCGCCTACCTGATCTTCCTCTACGCGCCGATTTTCCTGCTGCCGCTATTCGCCTTCAATGACGGCACGATCATCGCCTTTCCGCTGAAGGGCTTCACGACCGACTGGTTCGCGAAGATGGCCGAGAACGACACGCTGCGCCACGCGCTGTCGAATTCGCTGATCATCGCGCTGACTTCGTCCGCCGGCGCCACGATCCTTGCGATTTTCGCCGCCCGCGCCTCGACGCGCTATCGCTTCAAGGGCAAGGGTGGGATCATGGGGCTGATCCTGCTGCCGATGGTGCTGCCCGATATTCTGATGGGGATGTCGCTGCTTCTGGTGATGCTCGAAGTGTTGAAGGTGAACCTGTCGATCGCGACGGTGATTTTGGGCCATGTGATCATCTCGCTGCCCTATGCGATCGCGGTGCTGCAAACGGCCTTCGCGACGCTCGATCAGTCGCTGGAAGAGGCGGCGGTCGATCTTGGCGAGACGCGGATGTCGACCTTCCGGCTGATCGTTCTGCCGCTGGTGATGCCCGGTATCATCTCGGCCTTCCTGATTTCCTTCACGATCTCGCTCGACGAGTTCATCGTGGCCTTCTTCCTCGCGGGCAACCAGCCCACGCTGCCCACCTATATCTTTTCCCAGCTGCGTTTCCCGTCGGCGATCCCGGTCATCATGGCGCTTGGCACCTGCCTCGTCGCGGCCTCGATCCTGCTTCTGAGCGTGGCCGAATTCTTCCGTCGGCGCGGGGTCAAACGGACCGGCGCCAAGGATACCGGAGGTTTCCTGTGACCGATAAACCGATGATCGCCTTTCAGGACGTTCATAAATATTACGGCGATTATCACGCGCTGCGCGGCATCACCGCCGAGATCCGCGCGGGTGAGTTCTTCTCGCTCCTCGGTCCGTCGGGCTGTGGCAAGACCACGCTTCTGCGCACCATCGCGGGGTTCGAGGAGATTTCCTCAGGCGCGGTGCTGATCGACGGCAAGACGATGGTGGGCGTGCCGCCGAACAAGCGGCCCACCAACATGGTGTTCCAGTCCTACGCGATCTTCCCGCACCTAAGCGTGGCAGAGAATGTAGGCTTCGGCCTGCGCCGCGATCCGCGCTCGAAATCGGAGAAAGCCAAGCTGGTCGAGGAATCGCTCGAGATGGTGGGGCTTTCCGGCTATGGCGCCCGCGCGGCTCATGCGCTCTCGGGCGGGCAGCGGCAGCGTGTGGCACTGGCCCGTGCGCTGATCCTTAAGCCTAAGGTTTTGCTGCTCGATGAGCCGCTTTCCGCGCTCGACCGCAAGATCCGCGAGCAGATGCAGGTCGAGCTGATCAAGCTGCAGCGCGAGGTCGGCATCACCTTCGTTCTGGTGACCCACGATCAGGAAGAGGCGCTGGTCATGTCGGACCGGATCGCGGTGATGTTCGAGGGCGAGATCGCCCAGCTCGCCGATCCCGAAGTGCTCTATGGTCGCCCGAATTCGCGCCGCGTGGCCGATTTCATCGGGGTGATGAACTTCCTGCCCGCCTCGGTGACGGACGGGCCGGGCGACGCGGTCACGGCCGAGGTCGCAGGACTCGGTCGGCTCGAAGTCGCGCCGGGCCAGATTTCGAGCGCGCCTGCTGGTGATGGTGCGGCGGTGGGCTTCCGGCCGGAAACCCTAACGCTTCTTTACGAAGGTCAACAGGCCTCGGATCGCGAAGCACCCGGCACGATCGACGAGGTCGTCTATTACGGCGACATGACCTATTACGATGTGCGGCTCGACGGTACCGAAAAGCCGGTCCGCATTTCGATGCGCAACGTCTTCGGACGGCCCGTGCTGGAGGTCGGCACACGCACCCGCGTCGCATGGTCGCCCGGGGCGCTGGTGCTGTTCCGGTGAACCGGACAGGGGGCGCTGCCCCCGTTGCCGTAGGGCGACAGTAAATAGAGAAAGAGGGGGCGCTGCCCCCGCTCCCTTCGGGAGCCCCCCGGGATATTTTACCCAAGAGGAAGGGGCTTAGGTTTTCGCCGCGACGTGCGCCTTGCACGTTTGCCATTTGACCACCCCCGGCAACGCGGCCTAGATAGGGGCCAAGTGAGGCGCGGAGGCACTTGCCATGAAGGTCATCATCTGCGGTGCGGGTCAGGTCGGTTGGCAGATCGCGCGCCATCTGGCGGGCGAGCGCAACGACGTCACGGTGGTCGATTCCAATCCGGAACTCGTGCGGCGCGCGGCCGATACGCTCGACGTTCAGGGTGTGGTGGGGTTCGCCTCGCATCCGGATATTCTCGAGCAGGCCGGGGCGCGCGACTGCGATCTGATGATCGCCGCGACCCATTCCGACGAGGTCAATATGGTGACCTGTCAGGTCGCGATGTCGGTCTTCGGGATCACGCGCAAGATCGCCCGCATCCGGGCGCAAAGCTATCTGCAACCGCAATATTCCGATCTCTACCGCCGCGATCACCTGCCGATCGATGTAATCATCTCGCCTGAGCGCGAGGTGGCCGAGGCGGCGCTGCGCCGCCTGGCGGCGCCCTCGACCTTCGACACGGAGAGCTTCCTCGACGAGCAGTTGCAGCTGCTGGGGATCGAGCTCGATGCGGATTGCCCGGTGCTCGACACGCCGCTGCGGCAGCTGACCGATCTGTTCTCGACGCTGCGCGCGGTCGTGGTCGGCATTCGCCGTGAGGGGCGGCTGTTTGCGCCCGAGCCGGGCGATCAGCTTTTCGCGGGCGATCAGATCTATGTCTTTGCCCATGTCGAGGACGTGAACCGGACGCTCGATATCTTCGGCAAGTCGACGCAGAAGCAGGAACGCATCGTCATCATCGGCGGCGGGAATGTGGGTCTCAGCGTGGCCAAGGCGCTCGAAGCGCGGACCGAGCGGGTGCGCGCCAAGATCATCGAACGCTCGCGCGCGCAGGCCGAGAAGGCCGCCGATGCACTGGACCGGACCATCGTGCTCAATGGCGACGGGATGAGCTCGGAGCTGCTGGAGGAGGCGAATATCGCCACCGCCGATGCGGTCCTGGCGATCACCGATGACGACAAGACCAACATCCTCGTCTCGGTGCGCGCCAAGCAGGCGGGCTGCCGGATGGCGATCTGTCTGATCAACGATCCGACGCTGGCGCCGTTGCTGTCGGCGCTCGATATCGACGCCTATATCAACCCGCGCGCGACGACCGTATCGTCGATCCTGCGCCATATCCGGCACGGCCGGGTGCGCGCGATCTACTCGATCGGGGATGCCGAGGGCGAGGCGATCGAGGCTCAGGTGATGGGCACGTCGCCGATGTCGGGCAAGGCGGTGCGCGATGTCGATTTCCCCGAAGGCGTGCTGATCGGTGCGATCCGCAAGGGCGACAAGATCGTCAAACCCACCGGCAATACCCGCATCGAAGAAGGCGATATCGTGGTCCTGTTCGCGCTGACCTCCGATGTGCCCGAAGTGGAGCGCCTGTTGCAGGTCTCCATCGACTTCTTCTAAGGGCGGGTCCCCGATGGAACGCATGATCAAGGCCTTGCCGCTGCCGATCCTCCTGATGGGAGTCTCCGCGCTGGCGATGTATGTGCCCGCGATCCATGCGCTTTTGACCCACCATCACCACACGGCGCGGGCGTTTTTCTATTCCGCCACGCTGTTCATCTTCGCGACGGCCCTGATCGGTCTGGCCAACGGGTCGAACCCGCGGCCTGCGCGCGCGGGGCGGGCGAGCCTTTTGATCATGCTCGCCGCCTTCACCGTGCTGCCGCTGATGCTGGCGGTGCCCTTCTATGTCGCGGTGCGCGACACCTCATTCTTCAACAGCTGGTGGGAGATGGTTTCGGCCTTCACGACCACGGGCGGCACGCTCTACGAGCCCACCCGGCTGGTCGGGTCGGTCCATCTGTGGCGCGGGTTGGTCGCGTGGATGGGCGGTTTCTTCATCCTCGTGATGGCGATCGCGGTGCTCGCACCGATGCGGCTGGGTGGGTTCGAGGTGTTCTTCTCGGGCGGTCCCTCGGGCGCGCCGGCCGCCGCGGCCCCGGCAGCCGATGGCGGGGCGGAGATGTCAGAGCGCATCGCCCATTACGCGGTGTCGCTCGCGCCGATCTATACCGGGCTGACGGTGCTCTTGTGGGTCTGTCTGCTGATGGCGGGGGATCGGTCGCTGACGGCGCTGATCCATGCGATGTCCACGCTGTCTACCTCGGGGATCTCACCGGTGGGCGGGATGGCCAATGCGCGCTCCGGCATGGCGGGCGAGATGGTGATCTTCGTGTTCTTCCTTCCCGCGCTGTCGCGCAGGCTCTGGCCGGGCGGGGGCGAGCTGCGCGCCTCGCCGAAGCTGATCGACGATCCCGAACTGCGTCTGGCTGCGGCGTTGGTCATCCTCGTGCCGCTGTTTCTGTTCATCCGTCACTGGGTCGCGGCGCTGGAAGTGCGCACGCCGGGCGATTTCGGCGCGATCTTCAAATCGATCTGGGGCTCGCTCTTCACCTCGCTGTCCTTCCTGACCACCACCGGCTTCGAATCGTCGGCGTGGCATGACGCGCGCGACTGGTCGGGCCTGGGCACGCCGGGCCTGATCCTCGCGGGGCTTGCGATCATCGGCGGCGGGGTCGCGACGACGGCGGGCGGCGTGCGGCTGCTGCGGGTTTATGCCCTGCTGCGCCACGGCGAGCGCGAACTCGACAAGCTGATCTACCCGAACTCCATCGCGGGCGGCGGCATGATGGCGCGCCGGTTGCGCCGGGAGGGCGCTTATATCAGCTGGATCGTGTTCATGCTGTTCGCGATCTCGATCGGCGGGGTGATGATGGCGGTCTCGCTGTTCGGCCTGTCTTTCGAACCGGCGACGATTCTGACGATCGCGGCGCTGTCGAATACCGGTCCGCTGGCGGGGATCGCGGCGGATGTGCCGCTGAGCTGGGCCCATCTGAGCGAGCCCATCAAGGCCATATTCGCCTTCGCCATGGTGCTTGGGCGGCTTGAGACGCTGGCCATCATCGCGCTCTTCAACCCCGAGTTTTGGCGCTCCTGAATCCCGGATTCGATACGCAAATTCTGGCTCAGGGCCTAACAAACTGTTTTTTGGGCTGGAATCTCCCGCTCTGCACTGCATACTTGAATCAAATGGGTGTCTTTGACGCAGGCGCCCGGACGCGAGACACGAACAAGGGCAAGAACAATATGGCTGGCGATAGACAGAACCTGCAGGACGCATTCCTCAATCACGTTCGCAAAACGAAGGTTCCGGTCACGATATTCCTGATCAACGGGGTGAAGCTGCAAGGTGTCATCACCTGGTTTGACAATTTCTGCGTGCTTCTGCGCCGCGATGGGCAGTCTCAGCTTGTCTACAAGCACGCGATCTCGACGATCATGCCGGGACAGCCTATTTCGCTTTACGAAGGCGACGACTAAGCGTCGCGGCACGCGGCTTTAGCGATACATATCTTGAGCGAAACGACCTCTACCGAGACGCCCGACACGCGGGCCTACGTGATCCATCCCGACATTCCGTCGCGAGAGGGCCAACGGCACTTGCCCCAATTCGCGCTGTCCGAAGCGGTCTCGCTGGCCGCGGCCCTGCCGCATCTGCAGGTCATCGGCGAGGAGATCGTGAAGCTGCGCAAGCCCGAGCCGGGCAAGCTGTTCGGTCAGGGGAAGCTCGCCGAGATCAAGGCGCGGCTGGAAGCGAACGAGATCGACCTCGTGTTCATCGACGGGCCGGTGACGCCCGTGCAGCAGCGCAACCTCGAGAAGGAATGGGGGGTGAAGCTCCTCGACCGGACCGGGCTGATCCTCGAGATTTTCGCCGACCGTGCGCGCACCCGTGAAGGTGTGCTGCAGGTGGAGCTGGCCGCGCTCAGCTATCAGCGCACGCGGCTGGTGCGGGCTTGGACCCACCTCGAACGTCAGCGCGGCGGGCTTGGCTTCGTCGGCGGCCCCGGCGAGACCCAGATCGAGGCCGACCGCCGCGCCATCGACGAGCAGATCGTGCGCCTGCGCCGTCAGCTTGCGAAGGTCGTGAAGACCCGCGAGCTGCATCGCGCCGCGCGCCGCAAGGTGCCGTTCCCGATCGTGGCGCTGGTGGGCTACACCAATGCCGGGAAATCCACGCTGTTCAACCGCGTGACCGGGGCGGAAGTGCTGGCGAAGGATATGCTCTTCGCCACGCTCGACCCGACGATGCGCGGGTTGGAACTGCCGACCGGGCGCAAGGTGATCCTGTCCGACACGGTGGGCTTCATCTCGGACCTGCCGACGCAGCTTGTCGCGGCCTTCCGTGCGACGCTGGAAGAGGTGCTGGAAGCCGATCTGATCTTGCATGTCCGCGACATCTCGCATCCCGAGACCGAAGAACAGGCGGAGGATGTGAACGACATTCTCGCCAAGCTGGGCGTCGCCAAGGAAGTGCCGCTGATCGAGGTCTGGAACAAGATGGACGCCGTCCCGCCCGATCAGCGCCGCGCGCTGATGGTGCAGGAGGCCCGCGAGCCCGATCTGCAGGCGATCTCGGCGCTGACCGGCGACGGGCTCGACGCGCTTCTGACGGCGATCGACGAGAAGCTCTCGGAAGAACGCTACCACGAAGAAATCACGCTGCGTTTCGCGGATGGACGCAAGCGCGCCTGGCTGCACGAGCAGAACGTGATCCGCGGCGAGACCCAGACCGAAGAGGGCTGGACCTTCGAGGTCGAATGGACCGGCAGCCAGCGCAACCGGTTCCGGGCGCTGTAAGGGCAGGTCGACCGGGGCAGGGGCGCTGCCCCTCTTCGCTGACTTCGCCGGCCCTCCGCTTACGCGTCGGGCGTTCGGCGGGCGTCCTTCCACAGGAAGGCCGCTGAACCCGCCTCACCCCCGGGATATTTTCACCAAGCCGAAGCAGTCGCGCCTTGGTTTTCCCGGGGACGCCCGTGATCGGTAGGGGTTGCCAAGCCTGCGCGATGGGTCTATATCGCGCGCACTTCACAGGCGGAGGCGGGCCGATGGGGGAGACATCCTCAAAGGTCCACCGGTTGGGGCATCTGCCCTGAGACCCTCCGCTCAGGCGCAAACCGGAAAAGGAATTGGACATGGCGCTTCCTGAATTCTCCCTGCGTCAGCTCTTGGAAGCTGGCGTTCACTTTGGCCACCAGACGCAGCGTTGGAACCCCCGTATGGGTCAGTACATCTATGGCGAGCGTAACGGCATCCACATCATCGATCTGACGCAGACCGTTCCGATGCTCGACCAGGCTCTGCAGGTCATCCGCGACACCGTTGCGAAAAACGGCCGCGTTCTCTTCGTCGGCACCAAGCGTCAGGCTGCTCGCCCGATCGCTGAAGCCGCTGAGAAATGCGCACAGTATTACATGAACCACCGCTGGCTCGGCGGCACGCTGACCAACTGGAAGACCGTCTCCCAGTCGATCAAGCGTCTCAACGAGATCGACGAGAAGCTCGCGGAAGGCGCTGAAGGCCTGACCAAGAAAGAGCGTCTCGGCATGGAGCGTGACCAGGCGAAGCTTCAGGCGTCGCTCGGCGGTATCCGCGAAATGGGCGGTCTGCCGGACCTCCTGTTCGTGATCGACGTGAACAAGGAAGACCTCGCCATCGCGGAAGCCAAGAAGCTCGGCATCCCGGTCGTGGCCGTGGTCGACACCAACTGCCCGCCGAACGGCGTGGATTACGTGATCCCGGGCAACGATGACGCGGCGCGCGCCATCGCCCTCTATTGCGACCTCGCTTCGCGCGCGGCTCTCGACGGCATGTCGGCCCAGATGGGCGCCGCAGGCGTGGACGTCGGTGCCCTGACCGAGACCCCGGTCGAAGAGGCGCTGACCGAGGCTGAGGCTCAGTAAGCCACGACCGTCACCCAGATGACATGAGGGCGGGTTATCCCGCCCTCGCAGAGTTCTTGAAGGAGATCCGACCATGGCGATTACCGCCGCTCAGGTGAAGGAACTGCGCGAAGCTACCGGCGCAGGCATGATGGACGCGAAAAAAGCGCTGACCGAGACCGATGGCGACATGGACGCCGCCGTTGACTGGCTGCGCACCAAGGGCCTCGCGAAAGCCGCGAAGAAATCCGGCCGCGTCGCGGCTGAAGGTCTCGTCGCTGTCGCCGTGAACAACGGCAAGGGCGTCGCGATCGAGATGAACTCGGAAACCGATTTCGTCGCGAAGAACGCTGATTTCCAGAAGCTGGTCTCGGACATCGCGGAAGTCGCGCTGGAAACCGGTGAAGATGTCGAAGTCGTCAAAGCCGCCCATCTCAACGGCAAGAAGGTCGAAGACGTGATCACCGACGCCATCGCGCGTATCGGCGAGAACATGAACCTGCGCCGCATGCACATCCTCGAAGGCGACACGCTGGTGCATTACGTGCACAACGCCGCCGCCGACGGTATGGGCAAGATCGGTGTGCTCGTCGCGCTGAACGGCGCCGACAACGGCATCGGCAAGCAGATCGCGATGCACATCGCCGCGACCAACCCGGCCGCGCTGTCCGAAGCCGATCTCGACCCCGCGGTCCTCGAGAAGGAAAAGCAGGTTCAGATCGACATCGCGCGTGAATCGGGCAAGCCCGAGCAGGTGATCGAGAAGATGATCGAAGGCCGCATGAAGAAATTCACCGCGGAAGTCACGCTGCTGAACCAGCAATTCGTCGTCAACCCCGACCTCACCGTCGGTCAGGCTGCGAAAGAAGCTGGCGTCGAAATCACCGGCTTCGTCCGGATGGAAGTCGGCGAAGGCATCGAGAAGAAAGAAGAAGATTTCGCTGCCGAAGTGGCGAAGACCGCAGCTGGCAACTAAGCCCGCGCCTCTTCTTTGAAATCGGAAAACGCCGCCCTGATCGGGGCGGCGTTTTTCGTTATTCGGCAGACTGTTGCGCGGCGATCTTAACGTGCGGCCGCCGTATGCGAAGTGTTGAGGAAGATCTGTTTTTGCACCGACGCTTTCATCACCGCCTGCGCAGTGGTGTCGACATCGAGCGCTTCTCGCGCAAGCCGCAGATGCTTTTCCACCGTAGACGGCGTCAGCCCCATGATGATCGCGATATCGGCGGTCGTTTTCCCCTCGGCCACCCATTCGAGCACTTCACGTTGCCGATCCGTCAGCGGGCGGCGGCCCGTGGAATAGGGCATGGTGGAGATGCGCAGATGTACGAGGCTGTTCATCACCATCAATTCGCGCTCGTTGTCGCGCCAGATCCGGTCGATCTCGTCCTGGCTCAACCCCGGCCGCCCCACGAGGCCGATCGCACCGCGCGCATAGGAGAGCGGATCGGAAAAGCCGATCGAGTAGCCCGTACGGATTCCGAAGCGGTGGTTGATTTCGATGACTTCGATTTCGCCCGGAGTGAGCTCGCCCCGCATCGCACGGTCTGCCACCACGCGCCACGAACAGGGGCCGTCGTTCTGCGCCGCCCACTGAACCATCGGGGCGTTGCGGTATTTTCCCTCCCCGACAAAAATATCGAGATATTCCTTCGGGTGGTTCGATAGGATCAACAAATCGTCTTCGTGGCCGAAATTGTTGCCCTTTCGGAAACTTGTGAAGCCATAGATCAAACGATGGAACCCGTAGCGTTCCATTTCTTGGCAGTGACGCGTCCAGATCTCTTGCACGGATTTCGCGCGTAAGACTGCCTCGCAAAAGGATAACATCGCGTTTCACCTCACATTTCGGTAGGTCGCGTAGATCGTTACTACTATTCCGGCGCGCGATTTTCTCCGCTCCGGATGATCTATCCGAATGTCTTATTTTTCGGGCGTTATGGCAACCCGCATGGGCGCCGATCTAGGTGGTGAAACGCTTTAGCGATGGGTCTCGATGCGGCTCTCGTGCGCGCAACCTTGGGTGGTCTCGGGGGCAAGGGTCGCGAGCGCGTCGTAATGGGTGAGGTAGATCTGCCCGGTCAGATGCGTGATCAGGTCCGAGCGCGTGAGCCGGTCCATCACCGGGCCCTTCACTTCGGACAGGTGCAGCCGCACGCCCGCATCGTTGAGCTGGTCGTTCACCTCTTCCAGCGCCTCGAGCGCGGACATGTCGATATGGTTGATCGCGGGGCAGTTCAGCACGACATGCTTGATCGACTCGTCGCTGGCGATGCGGTCGTAGATCATCTCCTCGACGAAGCGGGCATTCGGGAACCACAGGCTCTCATCGATGCGCAGGCTGAGGATGCCCGGCGCGCAGCTGACGCGGTGGCGTTGGACATTGCGGAAATGCTCGGTGCCGGGAACCTGACCCAGTTCTGCCACATGCGGGCGCGAACTGGCCCACAGCCGCAGCGCGATCGAGAGGATGACGCCGAAGGCGATGCCGTCCTCGACGCCCCAGATCAGCGTGACCAGCACGGTCAGCGCCATGCCGATGCCTTCGCGCGGTGCGTATTTGAACGTGCGCTTGAGAGCTTTGGTATCGACCAGCGTCAGCACCGAGACGAAGATCGTGGCCGCGAGCGTCGCTTGCGGCAGGTAATAGAGGGCAGGGGTCAGGGTGAAGGTCGCGAGCGCCACACCGATCGCGGTGAAGGCTCCGGCGGCGGGCGTTGTGGCGCCAGCCTCGAAACTGACGACGGAGCGCGCGAAGCCGCCCGTGATCGGGAAGGACCCTGAGATCGCGGAGCCGATGGAGGCGCCGCCCAATGCGATGAATTCCTGATCGGGGTCGATGCGCTGACGTTTCTTCGCGGCCAGTGTCTGGGCGACGGAGATTGTCTCGACATAGCCGATGATCGCGATCAGCAGCGCCGGGACGAAGAGCTCCTTCCAGAGCGCGAGATCGGCGGGCGGAAGGCTCGGCGTCGGGAAGCCCAGCGGCACGGTGCCCACCACGCGGACGCCGCGCCCCTCCAGACCGAAGAGCCAGGTGATCAGGATGGTCGCCGCCACGGCATAGACGGGGGCCGCGCGGGTCAGGATCGCCGCGAGCCGCTCGGACAGCCCCGCCTTCAGCAGGCGCGGTTTCAACCCGCGCCGCGCCCAGAACAGGAAGACCAGCGACAGGATCGAGATGACGACCGTGTAGCCGTTGGTCTGGCCGAGATGCGCCCAGAGCCCGCCGAGAATGTCGAATATCCCGCCGCTTTCGCCCTGAATGCCGAAGAAATGCTTCATCTGGCCGGCGGCGATCAGGATGCCGACGGCGGAGGTGAAGCCCGACAGAACCGGGTGGCTGAGGAAGGCCGTGATGAAGCCCATCCGCAGGAAACCCATGATCACAAGCATCACGCCCGACAGGAAGGCCAGCGCCACGGCGGCGGCGATATATTCAGGCGTGCCCTGTGCCGCAACCTTGCCCACCGCGGCCGCCGTCATCAACGAGATCACAGCGACCGGCCCCACGGCCAGAGGCCGCGAGGTGCCGAAGACCGCGTAGATCAAGAGCGGCAGCACCGAGGCGTAAAGCCCGTATTCCGGCGGCATGCCAGCCAGCAGCGAATAAGCCAGCGATTGCGGGATCAGCATGATCGTCACAATCACAGCCGCGATCAGGTCGGCCTCGAAGGTCGGGCGATCGTAGTCGCGCCCCCAGCTGAGGATCGGCAGGTAGCGTTTGAGCATCTCGGTCTTCGGATTAGGCGCGGATCAGGCCTGATCGCGGCGGCTGGCGTAATACTGCATCACCGGCACCAGCGAGGAATGGTCATAGCCCGCCTCGGCCGCCGTGGCGACGATCTTGTCGATCTCCATCTCGCCCGCTTGGCTGACCCCCCACAGATGCGACGAGCGGGTGCCCGAGCGGCAATAGCCCAAGGCGGGCTTCTCCGCGGCATCCATGATCGTCGCGAAATCGTCGACCAGTTCCAGGCTCAGTTCGCCGGGATAATAGGGAAGGTAATAGGGGGTGAGGCCATGCGACTGGCACAGCGCCGCGATTGCGTCCGAGCGTTGATCCGCGTCCTCGATCTCTTCGTCGGGGCGATTGATGATCAGCGTGCGAAAGCCCATTTCCGCGAGCTTCGGCACGTCCTCGGGCTCGATCTGCGGGGCGACGGAAAACTCGTCGGTAAGTTTGCGCAGTTCCATAATCTGTCCTGTTATCCTGCCTTTAGATGGAGACGGGCGGGTCATGCCCGCCCGCTCGCTTATGGTCTCAGAGGCCGTTCACCGGAACCTTGAGATAGGTCTTGCCCTCGTCATCGGCGGGCGGCATCTGGCCCGCGCGCATGTTCACCTGCAGCGAGGGGATGATCAGCTTGGGCATCGCCAGCGTCGCGTCGCGCTCGGTGCGCATCTTGACGAATTCGGCCTCGGACTTGCCGCCGCCGATATGGATATTGCGGGCCTTTTCCTCGGCGACGCTGGTTTCCCACGCATATTCGTCGCGGCCGGGTGCCTTGTAGTCATGGCCCACGAAGATGCGGGTCTCGTCGGGCAGCGTGAGGATCTTCTGGATCGAGGAATAGAGCGTTTCCGCCGACCCCCCGGGGAAGTCGCAGCGCGCGGTGCCGAAATCGGGCATGAAGAGCGTATCGCCCACGAAAGCCGCATCGCCGATCACGTAGGTGAGGCAAGCGGGCGTGTGGCCCGGCGTGTGCAGGACCTTGCCTTCAAGTGCGCCCACGGAGAACGTGTCGCCTTCCTTGAAGAGCTTGTCGAACTGCGAGCCGTCGCGCTGGAATTCGGTGCCCTCGTTGAAGATCTTGCCGAACGTGTCCTGCACGACCTGAATACGGTCGCCGATACCGATCTTGCCGCCGACGCGTTCCTGAATATAGGGCGCGGCGGAGAGGTGGTCGGCATGGACATGGCTCTCGAGGATCCACTCCACCTCAAGACCGTGCTCTTGCACATAGGCGATGACCTCGTCGGCGGATTTGGTATCCGTGCGACCCGAGGAATAGTCGAAATCGAGCACGCTATCGACGACGGCGCAGGATTTGCTGCCCGGATCTTTCACCACGTAAGAGACGGTGAAAGTCGCGGTGTCGAAAAACGCTTTGACGTCAGGTTTGATCATGGCGGCCTCCGTTAACCTGCCCAGCAGATAGTGCCGGGGATAATCTTATGAAATTGCGGCACTCTGTCCCAGCCCTTCCGTGATCTCGGGCGGTAAGGGATGCGAGAGGTCGGGAAGAACCCACTCCGCGGTCGAAAAATCGCCCCCGTCGGTATAGGCCGAAGGGGTTATCAGCACGCGCAGCCCAGCCCCTTGCGCCGATTGTAGACCCATTTCGCTATCCTCAAAAGCGATGCAGGCCTCGGGCGACAGATGCAACCGGTTCAGCGCCAGTTCGAACACGTCGGGCGCGGGCTTCTTGGTCTCCACCTCGTCTCCGGCTGCGATCGCGTCGAACAGGTGATCGGGATCGGCGCCCAGCGTCGCGCGGATCAGCGCATCGACATTGGGCCGGTTCGTGGTCGTGGCGATGGCAAGCTTCAATCCCGCGTCGCGAGCATTGGCGATCAGCCGCGCCACGCCGGGGCGCAGCGGCACCTCGCCGCCGGTGATGATCTCGACATAACGCCGGGTCTTGATCTTGTGCAGATCGGCGATTTCGTCGTCAGAGGGGCCGAAACCCATGACCTCGCGGTGGCGCGCCATGCGCTCCTTGCCGCCGGTGGTCTTCAGGAGCTCGCGATAGGTCTCCTGCGACCAGTTCCAGTCGACGCCGCGCGCCGCGAAGGTCTCGTTGAAGGCGCGGCGATGCGCTTCTTCGGTCTCGGCCAGCGTGCCGTCGACGTCGAAGATCAGCGCGCTTACCATTTCCAGCCCTCCACCAGACCGGGCAGCATCGCCCAATCCGAGAAGGCCACGTCATGGGGCACTTCGGTCAGCGGCGTCTTGCGATAGCCCTCGGAATAGATGGCGAAGGGCGCCTGCGCGTTCACCGCCGTCTCCGCATCGACCTCCGAGTCGCCGACATAGATCATCGCGCCGCCGCCAAGCGCCTGATGGCAATGGTGCAGCATCTGCGGCTCGGGCTTGCGGGTGGGCATGGAATCCCCGCCCAGCGTCAGCTCGAAATACTCCCAGAGGCCGACATGGCGCAAAGCGGCCTCGGCGGGCGCGAAGGGCTTGTTGGTGCACACGGCCATCCGGCAGCCCATCTCCGTGAGCGTGTCGAGCGCGGCGATCACGTTCGGATAGGGCACGTTGCCCTCGACGTCCGTCTCGTAGCGCGCGATCAGGGCGTGCTCCACGCGGGCGAAAAGCGGCCCGTCTGGGTCTTCGCCCGAGGTGATGAGAAGCTGGCGCACGAGGTTGGGCACGCCCTTGCCGACGAAGCTGCGGATCATCGGCAGCGAGAGCTGCTCGAAGCCCATCTCGGTCAGCACGGCATTCGAGACGGCATGGATCGCGGGCACGGAGTCGATCAGCGTCCCGTCGAGATCGAAGATGACGGAAGGGGCGTCGCTCATGCGGCTTTCCACTTGATCGAGCAGCCCATCGACGGGATCTGATCGCGCGGGCCTTCGCCGGTTTCGACGACCATCATCATGCCCTCGTAGAGCTCGCGCTTGGCATCTGCCGAAGCGGCCTGCTTGGTCGACGCATCGAGACGCCCGCGATATTGCAGCCCGTCCTCGGCGTTGAAGCCGAAGAAATCGGGGGTGCAGGCGGCGCCGTAGGCCTTCGCGACCGCCTGACTTTCGTCATAGAGATAGGGGAAGGGGAAGCCCTTCTCCTCGGCCAGCTTGGCCATGTTCTCGAAGCCGTCTTCGGGGTAGTCGTCGGCATCGTTGGCCGAGATCGCCACGACCCCGATCCCCGCCTTCTGCAGTTCCGCCGCATCGCGCAGGATGCGGTCGAGGATCGACTGGACATAGGGGCAATGGTTGCAGATGAACATCACGAGCGTGCCCTTGGGGCCACGGATGTCATCGAAGCTGTATTGCTTGCCATCGGTGCCGGGCAGGGTGAAGCCCGGAGCCTTCCAGCCGAAATCGCAGACGGGGGGTGTGACGGCCATGAGACCTCCTATTCGAATTCCATTTCTTCGTAGACGACGCCCGCGTTCTTCGTCGCCAGTTCCTCGAACGTGTCGAGGTTTTTGTAGGGGCTTTGATCCACGTAGTAGGCCTCGGCCAGATCGCCACCATTGTCGATATGCTCACCGATCTTGCCGCGCAGGTATTTCAGATAACCCGTCGTGCCGCGCGTGACCTTGTCGAGATTGGTCGGATGGCCGTGACCGGGGATGATGAAGGCGGGCTCCAGCGGCGCGAACTTGGTCTCGAAGGTCTCGATCCAGCAGCTCGTGCAGGTGCCCGAGAAGATCGGCGGCATCCGTTCCGAAAAGGCGATATCGCCCGCGATCATGAACTTCTGTTCCGGCAGCCAGACCTGCGTATCGCCGGGGCTATGCGCGGGGCCGAGATGCATCACTTCGATGGTCATGTCGCCCATCTCGATGACACGTTTGTCCTCGAAGGTCTCGGTGGGCAGTTTCGGATCGGTGCCCTCGGCGGTCTCCTTGCCGTAGTTTTTCAGCGCCTCGAAGGCGCCGCCCGCGTCATGCTCGAACTCGGCCGCCGCATCGACATGGGCGAGCACCGGCACGCCCTGTTCGATCCAGTAATTATTGCCGAGCATCGCATGGCCCTGACCGTTCTCGTTGATCACCAGTTTCACCGGCTGATCGGTCACCGCCTTGATCTCGTCATGCAGTGCCTTGGCGAGTTGATAGGACGCGCCGGAATTGACCACGACCACGCCATCGCCGGTGACGATGAAGCTGAGATTGTTGTTATGGCCCGAATTCTCATAGGTCGGCGGTGCGGTCGCGCCGATCGAGGTCCAGACGCCGGGGATCACCTCATAAGGCTTCGAATAGAGCACGGAGCCGGGATACATGTCCGGCACGTCCTCCGAGGCGAGCGCAGGGCTTACATGAAGAAGTCCCGCCAAGACGCTGGTCAGGATGATTTTTTTCACGTTCAGACCTCCGCGACGTAACGATAGGCGTCGCCGTCGCGCTCGACCCGACCCAGACCGCCTTCGGGCAGGTGGTAGCCGATGATCGGCAGGTTGTCGGTCGCAAGCTGATCCAGCAGCGCCACGCGTGTCTTCGCGCCCAGCTCCGGGTTCTGATCCGAGCCCGCCTCCATGCCCGGTGCCGCGAAGGCGAGGTAGTGGTTCACGATCGCATCGCCGATGATGAAGGCCTGTGTGTTGCCGTTCTTGACGTGGAAAGACATGTGACCGGGCGTATGGCCGGGGGTCATCTGCGCCATGATGCCGGGCAGGATTTCCTCGCCATCGCCGAAGGTTGCGATCTGATCTTCAAGGATTTCGAGGCGGCGCAGCGCGCCGGCCGCGAAGGTCTTGCGACCGTCGTCGATCGTGTCGAGCGTCTCGGGATTCAGCCAATATTCGAACTCGTCCTTGCCCATCATGTGCTGGGCGTTGGCGAAGAACGGCTCGTCGAAATCGTCGAGCACACCCCAGAGGTGATCCGGGTGGCCATGGGTGAAGACGACATGGGTCACGTCGTCGGGCGCGACTTCGAGCGCATCCATCGCCTCCATCAGCTTGCCGGCCGAGGGCATGAAATCATTGCCCGAGCCCACGTCGAACAGCACCGTGTTGGTCCCGTCGCGATAGAGCGTGACGTTGCAGGGCGGCTCGACCGAGTCACCGGTGATGCCGTAGCTCTCGAGGATCGGCTTGGCGTCGGGATTGTCGCTCACGAAGCTGAGCGGCAGGACGAGATTGCCATCGGACAGCGTGTCGAGCCGGGCCGACCCCATTTCGAGGGTCTGGGCGGCGAAGCTCAGCCGGGGAAGGGCGGTCATGGCGCCCATCGCCAGCCCTCCGCGCAGAATGGTGCGTCGCGTGAAAGTCATGCCAGTCCTCCCTTACTGGTATTCAATTCCACGAATATGAACGAGAGGCGGCGGCAGGGCAAGCGGTCAGATCACGGTTTTGCGACCGCGCCGCCCTGCGTCGTTCTGCTCGTCATTGCGCCGCTTTGAGGGCCCCCTGTGCCGCTTCGCGGATCGCGCGCATATTCGCGCCATAGACCTCGGGTTTGTCGACCGAACCGCCCTTGAAGACGGCCGAGCCCGCCACGAAGCAATCCGCACCGGCCTCGACCAGCGGGCCGACCGTGGTCGGATCGACGCCGCCATCCACCTGAATGTGGATGTCCCGATCGCCAATCATTTCGCGCACTTGGCGCACCTTGTTGATGCTGGAGGGGATGAATTTTTGGCCACCAAAGCCGGGGTTCACGCTCATCACCAGAACCATATCGACGAGGTCGAGCAGTTCCGAGATCACGTTCGCGGGCGTGCCAGGGTTCAGCGAGATGCCGCATTTCACGCCCTGCGCCTTGATCGCCTGCAGCGTGCGATGCGGGTGCGGACCGGCCTCCCAATGCGCGACGATCATGTCGGCGCCAGCTTCGGCATAGGCCTCGATATAAGGGTCGACCGGCGCAATCATCAGGTGGACGTCCATGAAGGTCTTCACATGCGGGCGGAACGCTTTCACGGCGGGCGGGCCGAAGGTGAGGTTCGGTACGAAATGCCCGTCCATCACGTCGACATGGACCCAATCGGCCCCCTGATCTTCGATGGCGCGGATCTCGGCGCCGAAATTGGCGAAATCGGCCGACAGGATCGAGGGCGCGATCTTGATGGAACGGTCAAAGCTCATGGGGTCCTCCGGGGATCATTTCGTCAGTTGCGCGAACAGGGTCGGCAGTTTCTCGGGCAGGCGCTCGACCTGATCGATCACGGTGAAGTTGTTGGCCCCGAAGATGCGCGACACATAGGCATCGGCCTCGGGGTCCAGCGTCAGACAATAGCTGTTAATGCCGATCTGCTGGAGTTCCGCAACCGCCTTCTTGGCATCCATGCGCAGATATTGCGGGTCGCGCTCGTCGATATCGGCGGGTTCTCCATCGGTGACGATCAGAAGCAGCTTATGCGCCTCGGGACGCAGGCTCAGGTGATGGGCGGCATGGCGCATCGCGGCCCCCATCCGGGTCGAGAGCCCGCCTTTCATGCCCGCGAGGCGGCCTTTGACCTCGGAATCGAGCTTCTGCTCGAAATCCTTGAAGCGCTGATACTGCACGTCGTGGCGACCGTCCGAGGAAAAGCCGTGGATCGCGAACGGGTCGCCAATGCCCGAGATTGCCGAGGCCACCAGCGCCGAGGCTTCGCGCGTCAGCTCCAGCACGGTCTTGTCCGAGCCGCGCACGGTTTCGTTCGTGCTCTCCGACAGGTCGAGCAGGATGCAGACCGCCAGATCGCGCCGGTTGATGACGTTGCGCATGGTGATCCGCATGTCGGGCTGCATCCCGATCCGCTGCATCACCATCGCATCGACGGCGGCGTTGATATCCAACTCGTCGCCATCCTCCAGCCGCCGCTGGCGCGAGATACCCTGCGGGCGCAGCCGGTCGACGATCTGTTTGATGCGATGCCGGATGCCGCGATGCGCAGTCAGGATTGTGTCGATCTCGTCCGGGTCGCCCATTGGCGGGCGGTGTTCATACACGGTGGACCACGACGGGCGCATCAGCTGCACCTTGTAATCCCACTCGCCGTAATGGAACGGGTCCGAGATCGGGGCCTTGCCCTCCATCTCGTTGTAGCTGACGCCTTCATCCTCGTAGGGGAACAGCTCTGACGACAGAACCCAGACCTCCTGCGCATCGTCGCCTGCGGTCTCGACATCGACCTCGTTGACGAATTCCATCAGACTCACGCGCTTGCGCACCTGACCCTGCGCGGGCTGGTAGGCGTTCTGGTTCGACCAGTCGTAATCCGAGAGCGACCAGATGAAGCGGTTGTCGTCGCGATACGGAATTTTCAGAGATTCGAGAATGCGCAGGGACGGCACCGCGCGGCGCTGCGCGAGTAGGTTGAACAGCTCGACCCCCAGCGACCAGGAGAACATCGTCTCGCGTGCGTTGCCCGCGATCTCGCCGTGGAAGGTCTCGACGAGATTGTCGATTTCCAGATCGCCGGTGCGGGTGCCGGGCGTGTTGAGCGCGCGGGCGACTTTTTCCAGCAGATACATCGTCTCGTGTTCGTATTGCCCCTGCGGCGTGTCTGGCATCAGCCGGTCGAACATCGCGCGCAGCCCCGGAAAGGCCTGCGTCGCGCAATATTCGACCCGTGCATCCTCGATCATGCCGATCAGGAAAATCTGCGCGGGGTTCAGCGCTTCCTGCCCCAGCCCGTGATCGGAATAGACGATATGGGCCGCCATATGGGCGCACATCGCGCGGTAGAGATCGAGACCGGAGGCGCCGTTGATCCCGTCCACCGCATCGGGCAGATGCAGCGCGCCGTCCTCGATGAAGGGGCGGAAGCCCTCGAAGTCTGCGGCAGAGGGGCGCAGGAAGAAATCGCGGGCCCAGAAGGCGCGGAGGTAGAAGTTCAGCCGACGCTGGCTGTCGATGAAGAGCGTGCCGCGGCGTTCCTGTTTCAGGACCGCGCGGCTGTCTTCCGAGACGAGCCCGAAATAATCCGCCTGTTTCGGCAGGTCGCGGCGATAGGCCTCGGCACCGAAATCTACCCAACGGCGCAGGCCGGAGAGGGTGAGTTTGCTCAGCAGTTCTTCGAGCACGCCGAACATCGGACGCAGGCCCCGCGGCGCACGGGCCGCCAGCCGGTGCAGCAGCGCGAGATAGCCGCGCAGCAGCTCCGGGTCACCGAAACGGTTGGCGGCGCCGGGCAGCGTGTCGAGCATCAGCACCAGAATTTCGCCCGAAACCATCGAGGCCAGCTTCAGCACCGCGCCCACCACGTCGCGGATCACGTCCTCGCCGCATTCCTTGGCGACCTGCGGCATCTCGTCGAGATAGGAGATCAGCAGGCGCGGCCCCTTGCCGAGCGAGGTCATCGCCTTCGCGCCGTCCATGTAATCCTTCAGACCGGCGGGCGACATCATCCGCGCCGCCTCGTGGAAGAGCCCGTCGAGGGTCTCCACCAGCTCCGGCGCGGATTTGATCAGATCGGCGGCGTAATCGTCGAGATCGACCTTCATCGGACGCGCTCCTTAGGCCACCTTCGAACTGTCGGTGATCTCTGGGAAGAAGGTCTGGACGGCCGCCTGCAACGTGTCGCGCATATCCGCGTCATCGGTCAGCGGCTCCACCAGCGCCATCTGGCAGGCGGCGGGCGCGGGAATGTCCTGCGAGATCAACTGGCCCGCATAGACCAGAAGGCGCGTCGACATGCCCTCATCGAGCCCGTGGCCCTTGAGGTTGCGCGAGCGTTCGGCCACCTGCACGAGCCGTTCGGCAGTCTTCAGGTCGATCCCGGCCTCGTGGCTGACAATCTCGGCCTCGGTCGCGGCCTGCGGGTAGTCGAAACTCATCGCGCCGAAGCGCTGCTTGGTCGATTGCTTGAGGTCCTTCATCATCGACTGGTAGCCGGGGTTGTACGAGATCACGACCTGAAAATCGGGATGCGCGTCGACCAGCTCGCCCTTCTTTTCCAGCGGCAGCTGGCGGCGGTGATCGGTCAGCGGGTGGATCACGACAGTGGTGTCCTGACGGGCCTCCACGACCTCGTCGAGATAGCAGATCGCGCCGATCCGCGCGGCGACTGTCAGCGGACCGTCCTGCCATTTCGTGCCGTTGATATCGAGGAGGAACCGCCCGATCAGGTCGGACGCGGTCATGTCTTCGTTACAGGCGACGGTGATCAGCGGACGCTGCAGCTTCCACGCCATATATTCGACGAAACGCGACTTGCCGCAGCCCGTGGGGCCCTTGAGCATCACCGGCATGCGCACGTCATAGGCGGCGGCGTATTGCTCGATCTCGTTGCCGACGGGCCGGTAATAGGGCTCGGCCTTCACGCGGAACTGGTCTGGGTCGATATCGCTCATGGATGGCTCTCCGTCGCGCTGGAAAATCCGGAAAAATGGGGCAGGGCGGGCGGCCGCGATCGGCAGCCCGCCCCTCGTGTCAGATCAGGCAGAGGCCGACATATCGGCGCGGTGCACGACCATCGAGGTGCCCTGCGTCTGCTTGAAGTTGTCGTAGCCCACGAGGCGGACATGGTTGCCCGGGTTCGCCTTCTTGCACATCTCGATCTCGCGGAAGATCGCATCGACATCGGTTTCCCCGAACATCGGCAGCTTCCACATATACCAGAAGTTCGAGCGCATATTCTCGGGCTCGGTATGCTCGATGGCCGGGTTCCAGCCCTTCGAGACGATGTATTCCACCTGCTTGCGCAGCTCGTCGTCGTTGAGCTGGGGCAGATAGGAGAAGGTGCCCATCTTGCGGCTGTTCGGGTCCGAAATACGCGAGCCGTAATCTTGCATTTCACTCATGGTGTCAGTCCTTTCTCAGGCGTTGGTGGGAGGGGCGCGCCTTAGCGGTGCGCCACGTCCAGCTTGTCCACGGTGTCGAACTCGAACTTGATCTCTTTCCACGTCTCCATGGCGATCTTGAGTTCGGGCGAGTGCTTGGCGGCCGAGGTCATGATGTCTTTCGACTCCTTCTCGAGATCGCGGCCCTCGTTGCGTGCCTTGACGCAGGCCTCGACCGCGACGCGGTTCGCGGCCGCACCGGCTGCGTTGCCCCAGGGGTGGCCCAGCGTGCCGCCGCCGAACTGAAGGCAGCTGTCATCGCCGAAGATGTTGACCAGCGCGGGCATGTGCCAGACGTGGATGCCGCCCGAAGCCACCGGGAGCACGCCCGGCATCTGACCCCAGTCCTGATCGAAGAAGATGCCGCGCGAGCGATCTTCCTTGACGTATTTGTCGCGCATCAGGTCGATCCAGCCCAGCGTCGCCTCGCGGTCGCCTTCGAGCTTGCCGACAACGGTGCCCGAGTGCAGGTGGTCGCCGCCCAGAAGGCGCAGCATCTTCGCGAGAACGCGGAAGTTGATGCCGTGCTTGGGGTGACGGTCGATCACGCCATGCATCGCGCGGTGCACGTGCAGCAGCATGCCGTTGTCGCGGCACCAGCGGCTCAGCGAGGCTTGCGCGGCCCAGCCCATCGTCAGGTAGTCCGACATGATGATCGGCGAGCCGATCTCCTTGGCGAACTCGGCGCGCTTGTACATCTCTTCGATGTTCGGCGCGGTGACGTTCAGGTAGTGGCCCTTGCGCTCGCCCGTCTCGCGCTCGGCTTTCTCGATCGCTTCCTGACAGAACTCGAAACGGTCGCGCCAGCGCATGAAGGGCTGCGAGTTGATGTTCTCGTCATCCTTGGTGAAGTCGAGACCGCCCCGCAGCGCCTCATAGACCGCGCGGCCGTAGTTCTTCGCGGACAGACCCAGCTTCGGCTTGATCGTGCAGCCGAGGAAGGGGCGACCGTATTTGTCGAGCTTGTCGCGCTCGACCTGAATGCCGTGGGGCGGGCCGTCGCAGGTGGTCACGAACCACAGCGGGAAGCGCACATCTTCCAGACGGAGCGCACGGACGGCCTTGAAGCCGAACACGTTGCCCACGAGCGAGGTGAAGACGTTGACGACCGAGCCCTCTTCGAACAGGCCCATCGGGTAGGCGATGAAAGCGTAGTAGCTCTCGTCGTCGCCCGGCACGTCCTCGATCGCATAGGCGCGACCCTTGTAGTAGTCGAGATCGGTCAGCAGATCGGTCCAGACGGTGGTCCAGGTGCCGGTCGAGGATTCCGCGGCGACGGCGGCTGCGGCTTCCTCACGCGGAACACCCGCCTGCGGCGTGATCTTGAAGACGGCGAGCACGTCGCTGTCTTTGGGGGTGTAGTTCGGCTCCCAGTAGGTTTCACGGTACTCTTTGACGCCGGCGCTGTATTTACCGGGATTTGCATGCTGGTTCATCGGGGTCTCCTTGTCTCCCTAAATCCGATATCTGCGGCCCCGGGCGCTCGACTGCCGGGATCGCGGGTGTGTCAGGCGGCTTTTGCAGCCGAAATCACCGGATCGAGCGATCCGTCGGCATAGCGCTTGGCCATGTCGTCGAGGTCGATCACCTTGATCTTGCTGGCATTCCCGGCGGTGCCGAAGCGCTGGAAGCGGTCGAGGCAGAGCTTCTCCATCTCTTCCATCGCGGGGATCATGAATTTGCGCGGGTCGAATTCGGTCGGCTTGTCTTGGGCGACCTTGCGGAACTGAGCCGTCAGCGCCATGCGGTTGTCGGTGTCGATATTCACCTTGCGCACGCCCGACTTGATGCCGCGCTCGATCTCTTCGACCGGGACGCCGTAGGTCTGGGGCATCTCGCCGCCGGACTCGTTGATCAGATCCTGCAGATATTGCGGCACGCTCGACGAGCCGTGCATCACGAGATGCACATTCGGGATCTTTGCGTGGATCTTCTCGATCTGGCTGATCGCGAGGATGTCGCCCGTGGGCTTGCGCGAGAACTTGTAGGCGCCGTGGCTGGTGCCGCAGGCGATCGCCAGCGCGTCGACCTTGGTCAGCTTGACGAAATCGAGCGCCTCGTCGGGATCGGTCAGCAGCTGGTCATGGCTGAGCTTGCCAACCGCGCCCGAGCCGTCTTCCTCCGCCGCTTCGCCGGTCTCGAGATTGCCGAGCACGCCCAGCTCGCCCTCGACCGAAGCGCCGACCCAATGGGCCATGTCGGCCACGCGCTTGGTGATCGCGACATTGTAGTCCCAATCGGCGGGGGTCTTCATGTCTTCCTTCAGCGAACCGTCCATCATGACGGAGGTGAAGCCGTGGCGGATCGCGGTGAGGCAGGTGGCCTCGTTATTGCCGTGGTCCTGATGCATGCACAGCGGGATATCGGGATACATCTCCGACAGCGCCTGGATCATGTGGCGCAGCATGATGTCGCCGGCATAACTCCGCGCGCCGCGCGAGGCCTGCATGATGACGGGGGCGTCGCATTTCGCCGCCGCCTTCATGATGGCGATACCCTGTTCCATGTTGTTGATGTTGAACGCCGGCACGCCGTAGCCGTATTCCGCGGCGTGATCGAGCAGTTGTCTGAGCGTAATCAATGCCATATCAGGTGTTCCTTACGTTGTGGGCCAAACGGTTCGAACCGCGGTTAGAGGAGCTTTCCCATCGCGACGGCGGTGTCGGCCATGCGGTTGGAGAAGCCCCATTCGTTGTCGTACCAGCTGAGGATGCGCACCATCCGCCCGTCCATCACCTTGGTCTGGTCCATGTGGAAGACCGAGGAGTGAGGATCGTGGTTGAAGTCACTGGAAACATTGGGTTTGTCGGTATAGCCAAGTATGCCCTTCATCGGGCCGTCAGCGGCCGCGCGGATAGCTGCATTCACTTCCTCGACGGTGGTATCTTTCGCGGCCTCGAAGACCAGATCGACGACTGAGACATTCGGCGTCGGCACGCGGATCGCGACACCGTCCAGCTTGCCATTGAGCTCCGGCAGCACGAGACCCACGGCTTTCGCAGCGCCGGTCGAGGTCGGGATCATCGACAGCGCGGCGGCGCGGGCGCGATACATGTCGGAATGCATCGTATCGAGCGTCGGCTGGTCGCCGGTATAGCTGTGGATCGTCGTCATGAAGCCTTTCGAGATGCCGATCGCGTCATTGAGCGCCTTGGCGACCGGCGAGAGGCAGTTCGTGGTGCAGGACGCGTTCGAGACGACCAGATCGTCCTTGGTCAGCGCACCGTCGTTCACACCGAAGACGATGGTCTTGTCGGCGCCCGCCGCGGGGGCCGAGACCAGAACGCGCTTCGAGCCGTTCTCGAGGTGGAAGGCCGCTTTCTCGCGCGCGGTGAAGATGCCCGTGCATTCCATCGCGATATCGACATCGCCCCAGGGAAGGTCCTTGGGATCGCGGATCGCGGTGACCTTGATCTTGCCGCGGCCTGCGTCGATCCAGTCCTCGCCGGTGGTGACCTCCTGCGGGAAGCGGCCGTGGACGCTGTCGAATTGCAGCAGATGGGCGTTGGTTTCGACCGGGCCCAGATCGTTGATCGCGATCACCTCGATATCGGTGCGACTCGATTCAATGATCCCGCGCAGCACGTTGCGGCCGATACGTCCAAACCCGTTGATGGCAACTTTAACCGTCATTCTCGTTAGTCCCTCAGATCAGTTCTTTTGCATCCGAAACAATCGCTTCGGACGTGATGTTGAAGTGTTTGTAGAGCGCCGGGGCAGGGGCCGAGGCCCCGAAACCGGTCATGCCCACGAAGCGGTCCTCGGGGCGCAGGAAGAGATCCCAGCCCTGACGGATCGCCGCTTCGCAGCCGACGCGCGGGGCATCGCCCAGAACCTCGGCGCGATACGCCGCATTCTGTTTTTCGAAGAGTTCGAAACACGGCGCGGAGACGACCGCCGCCTTGATCCCTTGCTCGGCCAACTGGTCGGCCGCCGCCATCGCGATCTCGACCTCGGACCCGGTGGCGATCAGCGTCACGTCGCGGGCTTCCGGTGCCCGGAGCAGATAAGCGCCGCGGGCGGTGAGGTTCTCGTCCGTGTGTTCGGTGCGAACCGTCGGCAGACCCTGACGCGAGGCCACGATCATCGTCGGCGTGGCCGTCGAGGTCATGGCGATTTCCCAGGCCTCGGCGGTCTCCACCGCATCAGCCGGCCGGAGGATGAGCAAGTTTGGAATGGCTCGGAGCGAGGCCAAATGCTCTACCGGCTGATGGGTGGGACCGTCCTCGCCGAGGCCGATCGAGTCATGGGTCATGACATAGCAGGTCGGCACGCCCATCAGCGCCGACAAACGAATTGCGGGGCGGCAGTAATCGGCGAAGGCCATGAAGGTGCCGCCATAGGGCCGCAGCCCGCCATGCAGCACGATCCCGTTCATCGCGGCGGCCATGCCGTGCTCGCGAATGCCGTAATGGATGTAATCGCCGGTGAAATCCGTCGGCGTGATCGATTTCATGCCCGAGGATTTCGTCAGGTTCGAGCCGGTCAGATCGGCCGAGCCGCCAACGGTGAAGGGCAGGGTGGCGTTGACCACTTCCAGCGCCATCTGGCTCGCCTTGCGGGTCGCGACCTTGGGCTTGTCCTCCGACAGCTTGCGTTTGTAGGCGGCGATCGCGGCGGTCAGAGGGCTGGTGTCGGCCTCTTCGGCAGCGAGGAATTCGGCGCGGGCGGTTGCGGTGTTCAACCGCTGTTCCCACTCCGCCCGCGCCCGCGCGCCTCGCGACGCGATCCGGCCCCATTCGTCGTAGATCGCCGCAGGGATTTCGAAGGGCGGGTGATCCCAATGCAGCTGCTTGCGCGCGGCGGCGATTTCCGCGTCGCCCAGCGGTGCGCCGTGGACATCGTGACCGCCTTGCTTGTTCGGTGCGCCGAAGCCGATGATGGTGCGGCAGGCGATCATCGAGGGGCGCGGATCCTGACGCGCGGCCTCGATCGCATCGGCGATCTCGGTCGGCGTATGGCCGTCGCATTCGAGGACATGCCAGCCAGCCGCCGCGAAACGCGCCTTCTGGTCCATCGAGGTGGACAGATCCGTGTCGCCGTCGATGGTGATCGAATTGTCGTCCCACATCACGATCAGCTTGCCGAGCCCAAGATGCCCCGCGAGGTCGATCGCCTCGTGGCTGATCCCTTCCATCAGGCAGCCGTCGCCCGCGATGACATAGGTGAAATGATCTACCAGATCAGCGCCATAGCGCGCGTTCTTCATCTTCTCGGCAATCGCCATGCCCACGGCGGTGGCGATGCCCTGACCGAGCGGCCCGGTGGTCACTTCGATCCCCTCGGCATGGCCGTATTCCGGGTGGCCTGCGGTGCGCGAACCTAGCTGGCGGAACGCCTTGATTTGGTCCATGCCCATGTCTTCATAGCCCAGCAGATGGTTGATCGCGTAGATCAGCATCGAGCCATGGCCCGCCGACAGAACAAAGCGATCGCGGTCGGGCCATTTCGGCGCGGTGGGATCGATATTGATGAAGCGGTTGAACAGAACGGTCGCCACATCGGCCATGCCCATGGGCATCCCGGGATGGCCCGAATTGGCCTTTTGCACCGCATCCATCGCAAGCGCACGGATCGCATTCGCCATGCGCGTTTCTTGAGTGATTTGAATGTCTTTCATCACCTTGTTCATCCTTCTCAAGCCCGCTTCGATTCACGCACGATGCGCTCGATGAGGGGGGTGAGGATCAGCTGCATGGCCAGATCCTGACGGTTGCCGGGAATGACGATCGAGTTGGCGCGGCTCATCCAGGAGCCGTTGATCATCGAGGTGAGATAGGGGAAATCGATGCCGCGCGGGTTCTTGAAGCGGATCACAACGAGGCTCTCATCCGCCGTCGGGATCCAGCGGGCCACGAACGGGTTCGAGGTGTCGACGACCGGCACGCGCTGGAAGTTGATATCCGTCTCGGTGAATTGCGGGGTGATGCAGTTCACATAGGAATGCATGCGGCGCAGGATCACGTCGGTGACCGCTTCCGTCGTGTAGCCCCGCGAGGCGCGGTCGCGATGGATTTTCTGAATCCATTCAAGGTTGATCACCGGCACGACGCCGATCTTCAGGTCGGCCAGCGCCGAGAGGTTCACCTCGTCATTGACCACGCAGCCGTGCAGGCCTTCGTAGAAAAGCAGGTCGGACTCGTCCTCGAAATCGCTCCACTCGGTGAAGTGGCCGGGCGGCGTGCCCCATTTCTCGGCCTCGGCGTCGTCATGGACGTAATGGCGGGTCTTGCCCTTGCCGGTCTCGCCATATTCGCGAAAGACGCGCTCCAACTCCTTGAGTTCATTGGCTTCATAGGAGAAGTGGGAAAAGCCTTGATCGCCCGCGTCATAGCGCTTTTGCAGCTCTTCCTTCATGTCAGCGCGGTTGTAGCGGTGGAAGGCGTCCCCCTCGATCGAGACCGCGGAAATCCCTTCGCGCCGGAAGATCTGATCGAAGGTCGATTTCACCGTCGAGGTGCCTGCACCGGAAGAACCGACGACGGAAATGATGGGGTGTTTCTTGGACATGTATCAGCTCCGGAAGAGGCCGCGGGTGTTGAAGAGCGCGTGGGCTTCATCCTGCGGCAAGTCGTGATAGGCGGCGACGCGGGCGACCTTGCTGGCCGAGCCGAAGACGAAGGGCGTGCGGGCATGCAGCCGGTCGGGCGTCGCAGACATGATGGGATCGGCGCCGTCGGTGGCCTCGCCGCCGAGCTGCTCGATCAGCATCGCGATCGGTGCGCATTCATAGACGTGGCGCAGACGGCCGCGCTCGTAGCCGTCGCGGTCGTCGCCCGGATAGAGGAACACGCCGCCGCGCGAGATGATGCGATGGGTTTCGGCCACCAGCGAGGCGATCCAGCGCATGTTGAAATTGCGCCCGCGCGGACCTTCGGCACCGGCGACGAGATCGTCGATGAAGGCGCGGATCGGCTGCGGCCAGTGGCGATAGTTTGACGCGTTGATCGCGTATTCCGAGGTCTCGGAGGGCAGGGGCTTCGGATCGGCCACGCGGCGCCAAATATCGCTGCCGGGCTCGAGAACCCATTGCTGCACACCCTTGCCGAAGGTCACGACCAGCGCGGTCTGCGGCCCGAAGATGATGTAGCCGCCTGCGATCTGCTCATTGGCCGGGCGCAGGAAGCTGGCATCCATGTCGTCGGCGGCCTCAAAGATCGAGAAGATCGTGCCGATCGAGACATTCACGTCGATATTGGAAGATCCGTCGAGCGGATCGATGGCAAGCGCGAGCGTGCCCTCGCCGAAATCGACCACCTCGTCTTGTTCTTCCGAGGCGTAATGGCGGACCGCACCACCACGCAGCGCATCCATGAAGGCCTCATCCGCGATCACGTCGAGCGCTTTCTGACCGTCGCCACCGGCGTTGGTGCCTGCGGCCTCAGCCAGATTTCCCTCAAGCCCGTTGCGCGCAATCATGCGGGCAAGCTGGGCGCCGACGCTGGTCAGGCGGGTCATGGTGTCGGCAAGATCGGCAGAAATACCGAGGCCGTCGAAACTCACGGACATCTTCTTCTCCTCCAAAGTCGATGTTCTTGTGAGCCAGACCATTGCCCGGATCGAATTTTTATGAAATTTAAATAAAGGGAATATGCGTTAATGGAATTTGAAACTCGATGCGGATGAACGCTGTAACGCTGAAGCAATTGCGTGCGCTTGATGCGGTGGCGCGGGGTGGGTCTCTGACGGCAGCCGGGGAAAGCCTGAACCTCACAACTCCCGCAATTCATACGCAAATTCGGGGTTTGGAAGATGCGGTCGGGATGAAGTTGATCCAGCGCGCCGTCGACGGTGCGGGATCCGAGCTGACCGAGGCCGGCAAGGCGTTGCGCGAAACCGCGCTGCGGATCGAGGACAACTTGTCGCAGGCCGAGGCGACGCTGAGCGCCATCGCGCGCGGGCAGGTGGGTCGGATTACGCTGGGCGTCGTCTCGACCGGGAAATATTTCGCGCCGCGGCTGGTGAAGATGCTGCAAGACGCCCATCCCGAGATCGAGGTCGCGCTGCGCGTGGGCAACCGTTCGGCCATTATCGAGGGAATCGAGCGCGGCAGTTTCGACATCGCCGTGATGGGTCGTCCGCCGCGCCATCCGCCCGTCGTGGCCGAACCGATCGGCCAGCATCCGCACGCGCTGGTCGCGCCGCTGGACCATCCGCTGATTTCCAAGGCCGACGATCTGGAGCAGCTTTTCGGCGAGACCTTCATCTCGCGCGAGGAAGGGTCGGGGACGCGCATCCTGATGTCGCGCTGGCTCGACCGGGTCGGCGACGGGCGGCTCTACGACACGCTGGAGATGGACAGCAACGAGACGATCAAGCAGGCGGTGATGGCGGGTCTCGGCATCGCGTTTCTCAGCCTGCACACGGTGACGGACGAGCTGGAGACAGGACGCCTGGCGCTGATCCCGGCGCCGGGGTTGCCGCTGATGCGCCACTGGTTCCTCGTGCGCCGCGAGAGCGAACGCCCGCGCGAACTGGCGCTGCGCGTCTGGGATGAGATCGTCGAGATGAACGGCGCTTTCCTGCCGCATCCGATCCCGGATTGACGCCGGGGCCGCGCGCAGTACCTTTGCGCGGCAACAGGGAGGATAACATGGCTTATGCGATGGCAATCTCGCGCCCCGGCGGGCGCGACCAGTTCCACAAGATCGAAATCGAGGTCCCCAAGCCGGGTCCGGGCGAAGTCACTTTAAGACATACCGCTATCGGATTGAATTTCATCGATGTTTACTTCCGAACGGGGCTCTATCCGTGGCCCGTCGAGAGCGATCTGATCACCGGTGGCGAAGCGGCGGGTGTAATCGAGGCGGTCGGCGATGGCGTCGATCTGCAGGTCGGACAGCGCGTGGCCTATACGCAGCCCAACGGCGCTTATGCCAGCCACCGGGTGATGGCCGCGAAAAACGTTGTGCCGATCCCGGACGATATTTCCGATGAGGTCGCGGCGGCGGTGATGCTCAAAGGTCTGACCGTGCATTACCTGATCCATCACTCATATCCCGTAAAGTCTGGCGACACCGTGCTTTTCCATGCGGCGGCCGGTGGCGTCGGCTCGATCGCGGGACAATGGCTGAAGGCCAAGGGCGTGCGCGCGATCGGCACGGCTGGCGGGCCTGAGAAATGCGCGCGGGCGCTCGAGCACGGCTATGACGCGGTGATCGATTACCGGTCCGAGGATTTCGGCGCGGAGGTCAAACGGCTCACCGATGGCGCGGGCGTCGCCGCGGTTTATGACTCGGTCGGCGCGGATACGGTGATGACGTCGCTCGATGTGCTCAAGCGGTTCGGCACGCTGGTGTGCTTCGGACAGAGCTCCGGACCGGCGGATCAGTTCAAGATCGGTGATCTGGCGCGCAACTCGCTGTTCCTGACGCGTCCGACCTTGTTCCAGCACACGGATCAGCCGGGCTGGCTGCGTAACTCCGCCGCAGAACTCTTTGAGATGATTGGGAAAGGCGAGATCAAGATCGACGTGCCGCAGAGCTTTTCTCTGGAGGATGTCGCTGCAGCCCATGAGGCGCTGGAGGGCCGGAAAACGGTCGGGAGCACGGTTTTGACACCATAATGGGCGTCAAATCGCACTTATAATTTACATAATACAGATTATCGGTATTAATGTGGTATGAAAACGGGGGGCGATTTCAGCCCCCCGACTTTGTTTTTCGGCTGGATTTGCCGCCAGATGGGATCAAGTGATGACGTCGGGTTTCTCGCGCCCCGTGCGTTCGCGGATGCCCACCAGCGCCTCTGTCGCCCGGATGATCGGCGAAAGCGCCTCTTGCGGATCATGGTCCAGCCCATCCGGTCCCGGCGCATAGCGCTCGAGATACACACGCAGCGTCGCGCCCTCGGTGCCCGTGCCCGACAGACGCAGCACGACGCGCGAGCCGCCTTCGAACAGAATACGGAAACCCTGACCTTCCGCGATGGAGCCATCGACCGGATCGGTATAGGAAAACTCGTCTGAGCTTTCGACCGTAAGCCCTTCTACCTGCGTCCCTTTTAGCTCTCCGAGGCGTGCACGGAGAACGTCCAGCATCGCCTCTGCCTGCTCGGTCGGCAGCGCCTCGTAATCGTGGCGCGAATAGTAGTTTCGGCCATAGCGCGCGAAATGATCGGCCATGATCTCCGCCACCGACATCTTGCGCGCGGCAAGGATGTTGAGCCACATCAGCACCGCCCAGAGTCCGTCTTTCTCGCGCACGTGGTCGGAGCCAGTGCCGAAGCTTTCTTCGCCACAGAGCGACACGCGCCCCGCATCCATCAGGTTGCCGAAGAACTTCCAGCCCGTTGGCGTCTCGTAGCAATCGAGGCCAAGCGCCTCGGCCACCCGATCCGCCGCCGCAGAGGTCGGCATCGAGCGCGCGACGCCCTTCAGCCCGTCCTTGTAGCCCGGCACGAGATGCGCGTTCGCGGCCAGCACCGCGAGACTATCCGACGGCGAGACATAGGTGCCCGCGCCCAGGATCATGTTCCGGTCGCCATCGCCATCCGAGGCCGCGCCGAAATCCGGGGAATTTTCGCCCATCATCTCGTCCATCAGTTCATGCGCCCAGGTCGGGTTCGGATCGGGATGCATGCCGCCGAAATCCGGCAGCGGCGTCCCATGCGTGACGGTCCCTGCCGGTGCGCCGAGGCGGTTTTCGAAAATCTCCACCGCGTAAGGTCCGGTGATGGCGCACATCGAGTCCATCCGCATCCGGAAGCCCGCTTTAAAGACGTCCTGCAAGGCATTGAAATCGAATATCGTTTCCATCAGGTCGGCATAGGCGCTCACCGGGTCGACGACTTCGACGGTCATCTCTCCCAGCGGCGTTTCGCCAAGGCTGTCCAGATCGGGATCCGCCGCATCGAGCACGTGATATTCGCTGATCTCCTGCGTGCGCTTGTGGATCGCCGAGGTGATCGATTCCGGCGCAGGGCCACCATTTGCAGAGTTGTATTTGACGCCGAAATCCTCGTCCGGACCGCCCGGATTGTGGCTGGCCGAGAGGATGATCCCGCCATCTGCCTGTCGCTGCCGGATCAGGTTCGAGGCGGCGGGCGTGGACAACCACGCACCCTGCCCCACGATCACCCGCGCCGCCCCATTGGCGGCTGCCATTTTCAGGATCGTGCTTGCCGCTTCCCGTCCGAAATACCGTCCGTCCCCGCCAAGAACCAAGGTCTTGCCGCGCACACCGCCGATCGCGTCGAAGGTCGATTGCACGAAGTTCTCGAGGTAGTTCGGCTGCATGAAAACGCGGGTTTTCTTGCGCAGCCCCGAGGTGCCGGGTTTCTGGCCGTCGATGGGCTGGGTCGCGTGGCGGGTCATGATTTCTCCTGCACTGTGGCGCGGGTAAAGACTTGAACGGATTGTGCGGCAAGGCAAGCCTCGGCGCCGTCGATTTGTTCCGCTTCCCGTCCGGGTAAGGCGGTATCGAGCGCGCGAGTCCAACGTCCCGGCGGCAATTTTACTTCGCGCGCGGAGCCTGCGTTGAGGATCACGTAGACCGCCTCGCTGCCGGCCTCGCCGGCCGGACCTTCGGCAGCGCCGCGGATTTCGACGCCGATGCAGCGCAGTTCGGGATCGTTCCAATCATGCGGCTCGGGTTCCTCGCCAGAGGCAAGCCGCCAGATCAGATCGCGCATCCCGTCCTGCTTGCGGATCAGCGAGTGCAGATAGCGGTTTTGGCGCAGGACGCGGTGATCTTTTCGTATCTGGATCAGATGCTTGACGAAGGTCTTTAAAGTGGCGTCGGGCGTGCTCCAGTCGACCCAGCCGATCTCGTTATCCTGCGCATAGGCGTTGTTGTTGCCGCCCTGCGAATTGCCAATCTCGTCGCCCGCCAGCAGCATTGGCACGCCCTGGCTCATCAGCATAGTCGCAAGCAGCGCGCGTTTGCGCAGGGCCTGTGCCTCGACGCTCTCCAGCGCTTCCGAGAAATTCGCGTCATGGCCGTCGCGGTTTTCCTCGCCATTCGCGAGGTTCTGCTTTTCGCCATAGGAAACAAGGTCTTGCAGCGTGAAGCCGTCATGGGCGGTGATGAAATTCACCGAGGCCGTCGCGGGCCGCCCCATCTGGTCGAAGATCTCCGCCGAGCCCGCGACGCGCCGCGCGAGATCGCCCGCCATGCCCCGGTCGCCGCGCCAGAACCGGCGCGCATCGTCGCGGAAGCGGTCGTTCCATTCGGTGAACGGATGCGGGAAGCCGCCGAGGTAATAGCCGCCCGGCCCGATATCCCAGGGCTCCGCGATCAGCTTCACCCGTCGCAGCACCGGATCTTGCTCAATTGCGGCGAGGAACTGCGCATGTGCCTCGACCGCGCCCGAGGTGCCGCGCGCCAGTGTCGCGGCCAGATCGAAGCGGAAGCCATCGACGCCCATCTCCTCGACCCAATGGCGCAGGCAATCCATCACCAGCCGCAGACAGAGCGGGTTCGACAGGTCCAGCGTGTTGCCGGTCCCGGTTTCGTCGATATAGGCGCCCTCGGGCGTCAGGCGGTAATAGCTCGCATTGTCGATCCCGCGAAGGCTGAGCATCGGCCCGATCGCATTGCCCTCGCCCGTGTGGTTGTAGACGACGTCGAGGATCACCTCGATCCCGGCGCCATGGAAGCGCCGCACCATCTCGCGAAATTCGCCGCGCGGATCGGCACCGGAATAACGCGGCTCAGGCGCGAAATTGGCGATGGGCTGATAGCCCCAGTAGTTGCTCAGGCCCTTCTCGACGAGGAAACGATCGTCGAGATAGGCACAGCTCGGCAGCAGTTCGATCGCGGTGATCCCGAGATCGGTGAGATGCGACAGGATCGGATCGGAGGCGAGCCCCGCCCAAGTGCCGCGCAAGGCCTCGGGCACCTCCGGGTGGGTCATCGTCAGCCCCTTGGGATGGGCCTCGTAGATCACCGTCTCGGACCAGCTATGTTGCGGGCGATCCCATTCGGGCCGCGCGATCTCGGCCACGACAGATTTCGGCGTGACGCTCGCGCTGTTGCGCCGGTCGGGCTTGGATTTCCCATATTGCATAGGGGCTTGCCAGCTGATCTTCGAGCCGATCTCGCGCGCATACGGGTCGATCAGCAGCTTCGCCGGGTTGAACCGATGCCC
Organism: Thioclava sediminum; assembly: GCF_002020355.1. Taxonomy (GTDB): domain Bacteria; phylum Pseudomonadota; class Alphaproteobacteria; order Rhodobacterales; family Rhodobacteraceae; genus Thioclava; species Thioclava sediminum. Next base: position 231,831 of record NZ_MPZV01000003.1, on the reverse strand, counting down.
CGCCTCGGGCGCCCAGGGCCCATGCACCCGGTAGCCATAACGCGCGCCCGGCTTAAGACCCGCAACGAAGCCGTGCCAGGTCGGTCCGGTGCGCCCGGGCAGGTCGATCCGTTGTTCGCCAGACTTGGTGAACAGGCACAATTCAACCCGCTCGGCATGGGCCGAGGCCAGCGCGAAGTTCACGCCGCCCTCGCAGGGCGTGGCGCCCAGCGGGTCCGCTCTGCCGGGGCTCATCTTCATCGCGCGAGAAGCGCATCATAAAGCGCGGCGTAGCGTGCGGCCGATCCGTCCCAGCCCCAATCGGTCTTCATTGCCCGGCGCTGCATCGCGGCCCAGCCCTTGCGATCGGCATAGAGCGCAATCAGCTTCATCAGCGCCTGCCGCAACGCGAGATCGTCGACGGGATGGAAGACGATCCCGGTCGATGCGCCTGCGGCCTCGGTTGCGGGCGTCGCGCCCACCACCGTATCGGCGAGACCACCGACAGCGGAGACCACCGGCAGGCACCCATAGCGCAGTCCGTAGAGCTGGGTCAGCCCGCAAGGCTCGAAGCGCGACGGCACCAGCACCGCGTCGCCGCCCGCATACATCCGATGGCTCAGCGCCTCGTCATAGCCGATCTTCACGCCGACCCGGCCGGGGTGACGCGCGGCAAGGTCCCGCATCGCATCTTCCGCCCAGCCGTCGCCCGATCCCAGCACCGCAAGACCGCCGCCCGACTCGAGATAGGGCCCAAGCGCCGGAGCGAGCAAATCGATCCCCTTCTGCGGCGTCAGGCGCGAGATCAGGATCGCCAGCGGGCCCGGCACATCGAGATCAAATTCGGCCTCCAAGGCTTTGCGGTTCTTCGATTTTCCGCCAGGTTTCGCCGCAGAGAAAGACGTTACTTCCGGATCGGTCTCGGGGTTCCAGACATCCAGATCGATGCCGTTGAGAATACCGTGCAGATCGCCCGCGCGCGCCTGAATGACACCTTCCAGCCCCATGCCGAACTCGCCCCGCATCAACTCGTCTGCATAGCGCGGGCTGACCGTGGTGATCGCGCTCGCCGCGACCAGCCCGGCTTTCAGCGTCGAGATATCGCCCCAGAATTCCACACCCTCACGGGAAAAATCCCAGCTCTGCAGGCCGAGCGCCGCCAGCTTGTCGCGACCGAACCGGCCCTGAAACGCGATGTTGTGGATGGTCATCACGGTCGGGATGCCGGTGCCGCGCAGATACCACGGCACGAGCCCGGTCTGCCAATCGTGGCAATGCACCAGATCGGGCTGCCATTTGCCGGCGCCCTCGCGCGCGATCTCGGCGGCGACGAAGCTGAGCGCTGCGAAGCGTTCCGCGTTGTCGGGATAGTCGCGCCCGTCTTGCGAATACGGGCCCCCGTCCCGGTCGAACAGATGGTCGGCCTGCAGCGCCAGAACCTCGATGCCGCCCGCCTTGCCCAGCACCAGCCGCGCCGGGCCGCCATAGAGGCTCTCGCTTTCCCATACCGGTTTCGGTGATTTCAGCTTTTTCAGAATCCCGCGATAGGCCGGGATCATCACCCGCATCTCCCAGCCCTGCCCTTTGAGGGCGGCGGGCAATGCTCCAGCCACATCGGCCAGACCGCCCGTCTTGATCAGCGGAACCGCTTCTGACGCAACCGAGAGCACGCGTTTCATATCTTCGCTCTTTCCAAATATCCCGGGGCGCGGGGCAGCGCCCCGCTCTCTAATCCCGTTAGTCCAATGCCGCCGCGCGTTTGTCGAGCATCGTCTGCGTGATCAGCACGACACCGCCTTCCGACCGGCGGAACCACTTCTCGTCCTCCTCCGGGTCTTCGCCCACGACGAGCCCTTCGGGAATATGCACGCCTCGGTCGATCACGCATTGGCTCAGCCGCGCATGCCGCCCGATATCGACGTAAGGCAGCACGACGGCCTCTTCCAGGCTCGCGAAACTATGCGCGCGCACGCCGGTATAGAGCAGCGAATTGCGCACCTCCGCGCCCGAGACGATGCAGTCGCCCGAGACCAGCGAGGAAATTGCCGAACCACGTCTGCCATCCTCGTCATGGATGAATTTCGCGGGCGGCACGATCTCGGCATAGGTCCAGATCGGCCATTCGGTGTCGTAGAGGTCCAGCTTCGGGGTGAAATCGGTCAGGTCGATATTGGCCTGCCAGAACGCGTCCACCGTGCCCACGTCGCGCCAGTACGGCTCGGTCTCGAGCCCCGTCGTCACGCAGCTATCCGAGAACTTATGCGCCATCGCCTTGCCGTGTTTGACGATCTGCGGGATCAGGTCATGGCCGAAATCATGGCTCGAATTCGGGTCTTCCATGTCGCGGATCAGAAGCTCGCGCAGGAATTGCCAGTCGAAGACATAGATCCCCATCGAGGCCAGCGCGTGCTCGGGGTCGCTGGGCATCCCGGGCGGATCGGCGGGCTTTTCGAGGAAATCGGTGATCTGTCCGGTCTTGTCGATGGCCATCACGCCAAAGGCGGTCGCCTCCATCCGCGGCACGGTCAGACAGCCGATCGTGACATCGGCCTTGGTGTCGACATGCTGGCGCAGCATCACCTCGTAATCCATCTTGTAGATGTGGTCGCCGGCAAGGATGATGACGTATTTTACGCCGTAATCTTCAATGATATCAATGTTCTGCGCCACTGCGTCGGCAGTGCCTGCATACCAGCGGCTATCGGCCACGCGTTGGCTCGCGGGCAGGATGTCGAGATATTCGTTCCGCTCAGCGCGGAAGAAGTCCCAGCCGCGCTGGATGTGGCGGATCAGCGAATGCGCCTTGTATTGCGTGGCGATCGCCATCTTGCGGATGCCGGAATTGAGCGCGTTCGACAGGGCGAAGTCGATGATCCGGGTCTTGCCGCCGAAATAGACGGCGGGTTTCGCGCGCCGGTCGGTCAGTTCCTTCAGGCGGCTGCCGCGGCCGCCCGCCAGCACGAAGGCCATGGCCTGCGCGCTCAGGCGCGTGTTGGGCTGTGGTTTCATATTCCTCCCCCTCCTCTGGGCACCGCTTACGCGGGCGTGAACATCACGACTGACAGCGGCGGCAAATACACCTCCGCGCTATGGGCGCAGCGGCCCTGCGCGTGATCTTCGGCGCGGATCGCACCGAGATTGCCGCGGTTCTCGCCGCCGTAGAAACCGGAATCCGTGTTGAGTATCTCGCACCATTCGCCGTCCAGCGGCAGGCCGATGCGGTAGCTGTGCTCGACCGGGGTCAGGTTCGCGACCACCACGACCGGATCGGACCCGGGCGCGCGGCGCTCGAAGATGAAGACCGAGGCCTCGGAATCGTCGGCGGCGATCCATTCGAACCCGTCCGGCTCGCAATCGCCCCAATGCAGCGCGGGCGTCTCGCGATAGAGGCGGTTGAGGTCGCGCACCAGCGCGCGCAGCCCGTTGTGGCGCGGATCGTCGAGCAGATACCAGTCCAGCTCGCGCTCGTGGCTCCATTCCGACCATTGGCCGAATTCCTGCCCCATGAACAAAAGCTTCTTGCCCGGATGCGCCCATTGGAACGCGTAGAAAGCGCGCAGATTGGCGTATTTCTCGGGGTCGGTTCCGGGCATCTTGCCCAGCATCGAGCCCTTGCCGTGCACCACCTCGTCATGGCTGATCGGCAGGATGAAATTCTCGCTGTAAATGTAGGAACTCGCGAAGGTTAGCTCGTTATGGTGGAACTTGCGATAGAGCGGATCGCGCGCGAAATAGCGCAAGGAGTCGTTCATCCAGCCCATGTTCCACTTGTAGCCGAAGCCCAACCCGTCCTCATGCACGGGGCGCGTGACACCGGGATAGGCGGTGCTCTCTTCCGCCACCGTCATGATGCCTTCCGCGCCGCCATAAGAGGCCGCGTTCATGTTCTGCAGGAACTCGATCGCCTCCAAGTTCTCGCGCCCGCCATATTTGTTGGGCACCCATTCGCCCGCGGCCCGCGAATAGTCGCGGTAGAGCATCGAGGCCACGGCATCCACGCGCAGCCCGTCGAGGTGATATTCCTCCAGCCAGAACAGCGCATTGGCGAGCAGGTAGTTGGACACTTCCCGCCGCCCGTAATTGTAGATCAGCGTGTTCCAGTCCTGATGGAAGCCCTCTTTCGGGTCGGCATGCTCATAAAGCGCCGTGCCGTCGAAATGTCTCAGCCCGTGATCGTCGGTCGGGAAATGCCCCGGCACCCAGTCGAGGATCACGCCGAGGCCCCGCCGATGCGCCGCATCCACGAATTCCGCGAATTCCTCGGGACGGCCGTGGCGGATCGTCGGCGCGTAAAGCCCGATCGGCTGATAGCCCCAGGAGCCATCGAACGGATGTTCGGTAATGGGAAGCAGCTCGATATGGGTGAAGCCCATGTCGCAGACGTAATCGACCAGTTTCTCGGCCAGTTCGTGATAGGAGAGCGGTCTGCCCCCCTCGTCCCAGATCCGCATCCAACTCCCGAGATGCACCTCGTAGACCGAGATCGGCGCGTGGCGTTCCTGCGCCTCGGCGCGCGTCTGACACCACGCACTGTCGCCAAAGCGATGCCGCCCGAGTTTGCGCACGACCGAGGCCTGCGCGGGCGGATGCTCTGCACCGAAGCCGACCGGGTCGGCCTTCAGCGGCAGCACCGTCCCCTCCGCGTCGAGCAGCTCGTATTTGTAGAGCGCGCCTGCATGGATGCCAGGGACGAAAATCTCCCACACGCCGGACGCGCCGATCCGGCGCATCTGGTGGCGGCGGCCGTCCCAGAAATTGAAATCGCCCACGACCGAGACGCGGCGCGCATTGGGTGCCCAGACCGCGAAATGCACGCCTTCGACGTCCTGATGGGTGATCACATGGGCGCCGAGCTTCTCCCAGAGCCGCGTATGCGTCCCCTCCCCGATCAGGTATTCGTCGATCGCGCCGAGCACCGGCGCGAAGCCGTAAGGGTCGTCGAAATCCCATGTCGTCTGATCGTGCCGCGCGCGCAGACGGTAGGTTTCCTCGGTCCATTTGCCGGCGAAGATCCCCGGGACGACGGGCTCCAGCGCGACCTCTGTCTTGCCAAGCGCCCAGACCTCTTCTGCGCCGGGCACCAGCGCCACGATTTCCCAGTCATGCAGCCCCAACACGGAAAACGGATCGGGATGTTGCGCGTGGATAAGCGCTTCGGCCTCGTCGCGGGAAAGTGTCATAGCGCTCCTTGGTTCACAGGGCCGATTGCGTGGTCCAGATCTCGTCCATGTAGCCCTTGATCGCCCGGTCGGAGGAGAAGAACCCCATCCGCGCGGTGTTCAAAACAGCCATCTTCGCCCAGCCTGCGCGATCGGCGAAGGCCGTGTCCACCTCTTTCTGGGCCGCCGCGTAGGCGTCGAAATCGGAAGCCACGAGGAAATAATCGCTATGCCACATATTATGAACAAGATCGTGATAGCGTTCCGGTTCCTCGGGCGAGAACCGTCCCTCGGCGATCATCTGCAGCACATCCTGCAAAGGCTGGCTTGCAAGGATCGCGTGGCGCGCATGTTCGGGATCACGGCGGCGCTCCATCACCTCGTCGGCGGTCATGCCGAAGAGGAAGAAGTTCTCCCCGCCAACCTGTTCACGAATTTCCACATTCGCGCCATCGAGCGTGCCGATGGTCAGCGCGCCGTTCAATGCGAATTTCATATTGCCGGTGCCGGAGGCTTCCTTGCCCGCGGTGGAGATCTGTTCTGACAGGTCCGCCGCCGGGATCAGCCGCTCGGCCATGGAGACGTTGTAGTTCGGCGGATAGACGATCTTGAGACGCCCATCGACGTAAGGGTCGTTATTGACCACCTCGGCCACGTCATTGATCAGCCGGATGATCTGTTTCGCGGTGTGATAGCCCGGCGCCGCCTTGCCGCCGAAGATCTTCACGCGCGGCTGGAACTCGGCCTGCGGGTTCTCGCGGATCGCGTGCCATTCGGCGATGGTCTGCAGGATGTTGAGGAGCTGGCGCTTGTATTCGTGGATGCGCTTGACCTGAATGTCGAAGATCGCATCGGGGTCGAGGGTGATCCCTTGGGTGTCACGCACCCAATCCGCCAGATGCACCTTGTTGCGCCGTTTCGCGGCCATGAAAGCGTCGCGGAAGCTCGCATCCTCGGCATAGGGCTCCAGTGCGCGCAGCTTGTCGAGATCGGCCTCCCAGCCATCGCCGATCGTATCGATGATCAGATGCGACAGCTCTCCATTGGCCATGCGCAGCCAGCGGCGCGGCGTGATCCCGTTGGTCTGGTTGATGATGCGCCCCGGATGCAGCCGGTCCAATTCGGGAAACAGGTTGCGCTTGATCAGCTCGGTATGGAGCGCCGAGACCCCGTTCACCTTATGCGAGGTGATGAAGGCCAGCTCTCCCATCCGCACCTCCTGATGCTTCACGATGCCGACGTAATGCGCGCGTTTGGGGAATTTGCGCCGGTGCCAGCTGTCGATCTTCTCGATGATCTGCATATGGCGCGGCAGCACGGTGCCCATCAGATAGGTCGCCCAACGCTCCAGCGCCTCGGGCAACAGCGTGTGATTGGTGTAGCCCAGACATTGCATCGTGATCTCGAGCGCGGCGTCGAACTCCATGTCATGCAGGTCGGTGAGGATGCGGATCAACTCCGGCCCCGCGATCGCCGGATGCGTGTCGTTCATCTGGATCGCGACGAACTCCGGCAGCTCCTCGATCGTGTGCCCGGCGGCCAGATGGCGGCGCATGATGTCCTGCAGCGCGGCGGAGGTCAGGAAATACTCCTGTTTGAGGCGCAATTCCTTGCCCGCATAGGTCGTGTCATCGGGATAGAGCACGCGGGATAGCGTGCGCGCCAGCGCCTCGGGTTCGGCTGCGGCGGCGTAATCGCCGTGATTGAAGCGTGCGAGGTCGAACTGCTCGGTGGGCTTGGCCGACCACAGACGCAGCGTGTTCGCCCATTTGCCCTCCCAGCCGATGATCGGCATGTCATAGGCTTCGGCCAGCACCGTCTCGCCTGGCACCCAATGCGGCTTGCCGTCCAGCGTTTCGACATGGCCCTTGAAGCCGATCTCATAGGCCGCCTCGGGCCGTTCGAATTCCCACGGGTGGCGCTGCTTGAGCCAATCCTCCGGCGTCTCGACCTGACGCCCGCCCTCGAAGCGCTGCTTGAAAAGACCGTGTTCATACCGAATGCCGTAGCCGTAGCCGGGACAGCCCAAGGTCGCCATGCTCTCCATGTAGCACGCGGCCAACCGCCCTAGCCCGCCATTGCCGAGCGCCGCATCGGGTTCGTTCTCGACCACGGCCTCCCAGTCCTGTCCAAGCGCCTCCATCGCCTCGCGGCAGGTGGCGCGCAGACCGAGGTTGATCGCGGCATCCTCGAGCATCCGCCCGATCAGGAATTCCATTGAGAGATAATAGACCCGCTTGCGCCCCTCTTCCCATGTCCTCCGGGTAGCTGCGAACCACGGCGCCACGACCCGATCGCGGATCGCCAGAGACAGCGCCATGCGCCAGTCATAGACCGAGGCGTGATCGGGATCCTTGCCCATCGAAAAAGTGATGTGGTGCAGAATTTCTTCGCGAACTGTCTCGGCACTGGGCAATTGGGTGTCTTTCAAGGGGGAGGTCTCCGGAACGCGTCAGATAGCAATTGATTGATGAGCCGCCCCCTGCTCAAGGTCAAGCGAAGGCGCAGAAACGGCCCGAGCGGCGGTTGCCGTTTGCGCTAACAATTCTATCCTTGCCGCGATAACGGGCAACAGGAAACTGAAAGAGGAGCGATTCATGGCGAAGGATTGGTGGCGCGGGGCGGTTATCTACCAGATTTATCCGCGCAGCTTTCAAGACGACTCGGGCGACGGGATCGGCGATCTTAAGGGGATCACGCGCAGGCTCGATCATGTCGCCTCGCTGGGCGTTGATGCGATCTGGCTGTCGCCGATCTTCACCTCACCGATGGCGGATATGGGCTATGACGTCTCCGATTATCGCGGCATCGATCCGCAATTCGGCACGCTGGAGGATTTCGACGCGCTGGTGGCGCGCGCCCATGAGCTGGGTCTGAAAGTCGTGATCGATCAGGTGATCTCGCACAGCTCCGATCAGCATCCGTGGTTCAAGGACGCCAAGAAAGGCGGAGCCAAGAAGGATTGGTATGTCTGGGCCGATCCCAAGCCCGATGGCAGCCCGCCCAACAACTGGCAGGCGGTGTTCGGCGGCTCGTCCTGGGAATACGCCCCCGAGCGCGGCCAGTATTACCTGCACAACTTCCTGATCGAGCAGCCTGACCTGAACCTGCACAATCCCGAGGTTCAGGACGAATTGCTCGACGTGTTCCGCTTCTGGCTGGATCGCGGTGTCGATGGCTTCCGCCTCGATACGGTGAACTACTACTTCCACGACCCGAAACTGCGCGACAATCCGGCGATGGACCCCGATCCCGAACGCTGGCCGCCGGTCTCGACCTACGACATGCAGGATCACGAGTTCGACAAGAACCGTCCCGAAAACGTCCCCTTCCTCAAGAAGATGCGCGCGGTGATGGACGACTACGAGGCGCGCACGCTGATCGGTGAAGTCGGCGAAGCGCCCCATCGCGCGCTCGGCATCATGGAAGAATACACCCGCGGCGATGACCGTCTGCACATGGCCTACAGCTTCGACATGCTGGGCCCGAAATTCACGCCCGCGCATTTCCGCGGCAAGATCGAGGGCTTCTTCAAGGGCGCGCCCGACGGCTGGCCGAGCTGGTCCTTCTCGAACCACGATGTGCAGCGCCATGTGACCCGCTGGGCGAAATACGGCACCGAGGACAGCATCGCGCGGCTGGCGATTGCGATGCTCGCGTCCTTCCAGGGCACGATCGGCATCTATCAGGGCGAGGAGCTCGGCCAGACCGAGACCGAGATGGAATATCACGAGCTGACCGACCCGCCCGGCCTGCGCTTCTGGCCCGAGAACAAGGGCCGCGACGGTTGCCGCACGCCGATGGTCTGGGACGAGAGCACGAATGCGGGCTTCTCCAAGGCCAAGCCGTGGCTGCCGGTAAAGCCGCCGCAAGCGGCCCGCGCCGTGGCACTGGAAGAGGCCGATGAGGGCTCGGTGCTCGCCTATTACCGCAACGTTCTGGCTTTCCGTAAGGAAAACCCGGTGCTGCGCGAGGGCACGTCGAAATTCCTCGACCTGCCCGATCCGGTGCTCGGCTTCATCCGCGACGATGGCGCGATGAAATTCTCCTGCTACTTTAACCTCGGCCCCGATCCGGTGACGCTCGAGGCGGATGGCGAGCTTATCGGCCCCTGCCTTGCCGCAACGCTGGAGGGCGGCACGCTGTCGCTCGGCCCGAACGGTGCAGCCTGGGTGAAGCTCTAAGAGCCCATGACGCGGCGGCCGGGGCCGGATTCAAACCTGCCGCCGCGTAACGGACCCACGACGACGTCGGGAGCGTTTGCTCTCGACGTCGCGTGCGATCCTGCGTTCTTTCTCTAGCCAGTCGCGCGGTCTCGGTCGATAAGATGCGTTCGGGACGATTTCTTACGGAATTTTAAGAAGGCCATAAATTCCTTCTGCGATTGTCCCGCCAGAGATTGGAAAAAACGTGGAAATATAAGATGGCTCTCGCTGATCCGGCGCAAACTGCCCCTCCCCAGTCGCGCGTGAAAATTCTCTGGCCGATCGGGCTTGGACTTTTGCTGTTCCTGATGGGGCTTTGGGCGCTGCATCATCTGCTCGCCAGCATCGACGTGCATCAGGTGATCGCGCAGATCAAGGCGACGCCGTGGCCCACGCTCGGCGCGGCTTTGGGGGCGACGTCGCTGGGCTATCTGGCGCTGGTGGGCTACGATTTCTGGGCGCTCCACTACCTTGGAAAACAGCTGCCGCTGCGCACCGTCGCGCTTGGCGGGTTTCTGGGCTACGCCTTCGGCAACACGGTCGGGATCAGCGTGATCTCGGGCGGGGCCGTGCGCTACCGCATCTATTCCGCCGCCGGCCTGAACGCCTTCGAGGTCGCGGCGCTGTCGTCCTATATCGCGCTCGCCATGGGCCTCGGGCTTACGATGGTGGGCGTTCTGGCGCTTTCCGTGCATCCGGCAGCCCTTGCAGGCGTCATTTCGGCGCCCGAGCCCGTGATCCGTATCGGGGCCTTGGCCGCGACGGCTCTTATTCTGGGCGGGGCGTTCTACCTGTCTTATACCGGGCGCGCCCTGCGTATTCGGAACCGCGAGATCGCGATGCCCGCGCCGCGCATCCTTGTGGGGCAACTCGCCGTGGCGCTGTTCGATTCGACCATGGCGGCTGGCGCGCTCTGGATCCTGATGCCCGCAGGCACCCCGCCGTTTGCGAGCTTTGTCGCCATCTACGCCGCAGCCAGCATGGTCGGCATCCTGAGCCACGTCCCCGGCGGCGTCGGCGTGTTCGAGACGGTGGTGATCGCTGCCCTGCCCGCGGGCGTGCCTCTGGGCGAGGCGGCTGCGGGTCTTCTGGCCTTCCGCATGATCTATTTCCTGCTGCCCTTCGTGATCGCTTTCGTCGTGGTCTCGCTGAACGAGGCGCGGCTCGCAGGTGGCTGGGCCACGCGCGTCTTTGGCGAAATCTCCGAACCGATGCGCCCGGTGATCAGCGGTATCGAGGGTATCGCCCCCCGGATCGCCGGGGTGGCGGTGCTGGGTCTCGGTTTCTGGATGGTGATCGTCGCGCTGATGCCGGTGCTTGGACGGCAAGGCGGCGAGCCGGGGCTGATCACGGCGGTTCTCGCAGAAGGCGGCACGCAGCTTGGTGCCCTCGCGGGTGTGCTGTTGATCGTGCTGTCGCATGGCTTGGTGCGCCGGGTGAGACTTGCCTATTGGCTGGTACTTGCGGGGCTGGTGCTTGGCGTGATCTCGGTTTTGGCGGCCGATCTCGACATCGACAACGCGGTCGTCCTGTCGCTCGCCGCGGTGGTGTTGCTGCCGTTTCGCGGGGCCTTTCACCGTCGGGTCGCGCTGACCGAGGGCGGCTACGGGCCGCTGTGGTTCGCTGTGATCCTAGGGATGGTGGCCTCGGCGGCGGTGTTTTTCTTCCTCGCCTATGCGGCGCATCCCTATTCCAACGCGCTCTGGCTCGATTTCACGGCGAGTTCACCCACACCACGGGCGCTCAGGGCCGGGCTCCTGATCAGCGCGCTGCTGCTCGGGTTCCTCCTGTGGCTGACGCTGCGCCCGATGCGCCGCTTCGCGCTCTCCCCCGATCCCGAGCAGGACGCGTCGGTTGCCGAAATCCTCGCCGCCCAAGATGTACCGCAGGGCTGGTTCGCGCTGACGGGCGACAAATGCGTGATGTTCTCGCCTGACCGTTCGGCCTTCCTGATGTATGCGCAGCGCGGCGGGATGCGGGTCGTGCTCGGCGATCCCGTCGGCCCGCCCGAGACCGCGCGGCAACTCGCGTGGGAGTTTCACGAACGCGCGGTGAGCGAAGGGCTCACCCCCGTCTTCTACGAGGTCTCGACGAAGAACCTGCCGCTCTGGATCGAGATGGGCTACGCGCTGCACAAGATCGGCGAAGAGGCCGTGGTCGACCTTCAGAAATTCTCGCTCACGGGATCGAAATTCAAGACGATGCGGGCCGAACAGAACCGTGCTTTGCGCGAGGGTTTCACGCTTGAGATCGCCTCCCCGCCGCACGCGCCGGAGCTGATCGCGACGCTCCGTGACGTGTCCGACGCGTGGCTCGCAGGCCAGAAAGGCCGCGAGAAAGGCTTCTCCATCGGCCGCTTCGATCCGCGCTACCTCAACCATTGCGAGATTGCGCTGATCCGGCGCGACGGCGAAATTCTCGGCTTCGCGAACCTTCTCGGCGGGTTGGAGGCGCGGCGTTTCGCGATAGATCTGATGCGGTACCGCCCGGAGGCGGCCGACGGCGTCATGCAATTCCTGTTCATCGGCCTGATCGAGGCGCTGCGCGACCGCGGTGCGACGGAGCTCAGCCTCGGCCTCGCGCCGCTGGCAGGCCTGCCCGACCGTGCCTCTGCGCGGCTGACCAGCCGCCTTGGCAATCTGATCTATCGTCATGGCGGAAGTTTCTATAACTTCGAAGGGTTACGCCGGTTCAAACAGAAATTCCGGCCCGAATGGCGGCCCCATTATGTCGCACTTCCGCCCGGCACCTCCCCCTATCTCGCGCTCACCGAAATAACCCTGCTGATCTCCGGCGGCGCGCGCAATCTGCTGACAAAGGACTGAAATGCTTGACGCCATCCACCAAGTGCTCCCGAATCTCGCCGCCCTGGGGATCTTCGGCTACTGGGTGATCGGGGCGGCAGCGGGGCTGGAGGCCTTCCTGCCGACCGGGATTTTCCTGCCCGGCACCCTGCTTGTCGATGCCGGCGGGGTGATGGTGCAGCAGGGGATGCTCGACCCGCTCGACCTTCTGTGGTTCGTGGCGATCGGCTCGGTCCTCGGCGGAGAGGCCACGTTCTGGCTTGGTCGCCACGCGCGACGCGGCATGCTCGGGCGCTGGAATGTCGAAGGCATGGCCGCCTATCGCCGCGCGGAGAAGCTATTTGCGCGCCATGGCGGCTTCGCGATCGTCATGGGGCGGTTTCTCGGCCCCGTGGCGGGCTTCGTGCCCTTCGCTGCCGCCCTCGCCGGGATGGAGACCCGGCGCTTCCGCATCTGGAACCTGCTGAGCGGCTTTCCTTACGCGATTTTCCATGTCGGCTTCGGCTATGCGCTTGGTGCGGGGTTCACCAAGCTCGGCCCGATGATGACGCGCAATACATTGTTCCTGTTGGGTCTCGTGGTGATCGCCGCGCTGATTTTCTGGATCCTGAGGCGGCTCGACCGGGCGGTGCCCTATCTCCTCGCAATGGCAGGCGGGCTGATGGACGAGATCGCCCGCCACCCCCGCGTCGATAGCTGGGGCGGGCGCCACCCGAAAACGGCGGCATGGATCGCGCGCAGGCTTGACCGCAGCAAGTTCTCCGGCCTCCCGCTGAGCCTTCTGGCACTCGCCTTCCTCTACCTCGCCTCGGTGCTGGTCGGGCTGTCGCTCGACTTCCTGCAAAGCGACCCGATCGTGCAGATCGACGCGCGTCTGGCGGCGCTGATGCGGCTGTTTTGGACGCCGGGCCTCATTCAGATCTTCACATGGATCACCGCGCTTGGTGATACCCAGCTTGTGGCGGCGCTGCTCGTGCTCGCGCTCGTCTGGCTCGCGTGGCTGCGTCGGTTCGATCTGGCTGCGGGGCTCGTGGTCTCGCTCGGGCTGGACCTGATCTCGGTGATCATCCTGAAAGCGGGCTTCGGGCGGCCGCGCTCGATCCTCGGTTATTTCCATGAAACCTCGGGCAGTTTCCCCTCGGGCCACGCGACGCTCTCGGTCGCCTTTTACGGGATGCTCGTCTTCCTCCTCTGGCGGCTGACGCGGCTCGGGGCGCTGAGCGCGAGCTTTCTGGCGGCCTTGGTCGCCGGTCTGATCGGGTTGAGCCGCCTCTATCTCGTCGAGCATTACCTGAGCGATGTGCTGGGCGGCTGGCTTCTCGGCGCGATGTGCCTGCTGGTGGGTATCGCGGTGGCCGAGTGGTTGTATCCGCGATGGGCTGGGGCGCCGCGCGCTCGGCCGCGCTGGCAGATGGGCGTGATCGGCGTCGTGACACTGGCGCTGCTGGGCTTCACGATGGTTCGCGTGCGCGATTATTCCAAGGCGCTGAACCCGCCCCCCGTGGCGCAGCCGCTGATCGTGATCTCGGAAGGGGCCGAGCCGCAGGCGCTGCGTGACGCGCCGCTGATGGCGCAGACACTCGACGCGGATCAACAGTTCCCGCTCTCGATCGGGCTCTGGGCGACGAACCCCGATCAGATCACGACGGCGCTGAGCGCGATTGGCTGGCAACGCGCCGACTCGGTGACCCTCAAGACGCTCGCGGGCGCGGCCTTCGGGGCTGTGCGCGATACGATGCGCCCCGGCGCCGCGCTTGCGCCGCTGTTCTGGAAGAACGAGCCGAGCGGGCTTGGCTTCACCCGCCTGCCGGATGGCGACGCGACCGACAAGATGCCGCGGCTTCGGCTGTGGCAGACGCGCTATGCCGATGCATCCGGTGCGCGGCTCTGGATGGGGGTGATTACTCGCGATGACGGGCTGGTGCCGAGCGACGGGTCGACGGCGGGGCCGCTGGCATCCGATCTTGCGAAGGCGTTGAGCCAGAACGGCGGGGCCAAACCGGTGGGCCAGATCTCCGGTACGGCTGCGTCGGACATCCCGGTTCTGGCGCTGCGGTAGCGGCGCGCCTCAGTCCGCGCGCAAATCTTCGAGGTAAATGCGAACCGCTTCCTGCACATGGCGGAAGCGGTCGCCGCCCAGATGCTTGCCGCCGAACCAGCGGGTGACGACGATGATATGGTCGTAGAGCTCTTCGCGCTCGAGCATCCGTAGGATCACCATGCCCGCGCCTGCCTCACCATCGTCGTTCTTCACCGGGGCCTCCGCCGTCAGAAGCGCCCAGGTGTTATGCGTGGCCTTGGCGTATTTCTTCTTCCGGCAGAGTTCCTTGACGAAGGCCTTGGCCTCCTCTTCCGAGGCGCAAGGTCCGCCCGAGACCGCGTATTTCGAGCCGCGGTCGCTGATGATGTTCTCGAGGATGCGCATGGCGCTGGTTTAGGGGCCAAGCGCCGAAGCGGCAAGGGCGGGCAGCGGACCCAATGGCCCGCCGCCCTGCCCGCTCAGCCCAGTTTGCGCAGGCGCGCGATCAGCGAGGACGTATCCCAGCGATTACCGCCCATCGCCTGCACGTCCTTGTAGAACTGATCGACCAGCGCGGTCACGGGCAACGAAGCCCCGATCTCATCGCCGGTTTTCAGGCAGATCCCCAGATCCTTGCGCATCCAGTCCACCGCGAAGCCGAACTCGAATTCGTCCTTCGCCATGGTCTCGTAGCGGTTGGCCATCTGCCACGAGCCGGCGGCGCCTTGCGAGATCACCTCGACCACGGCGGCGATATCGAGATCAGCCTTCTCGGCGAAGTTCAGGCTCTCGGCGAGGCCCTGCACCAGACCCGCAATCGCGATCTGGTTGCACATCTTGGTCACCTGCCCCGCGCCGCTTTCGCCCAGACGGCGGCAGATCTTGGCATAGGCGTCGATCACCGGGTCGGCCTTGTCATAAGCCGCCGCGTCGCCGCCGCACATGACCGACAGCTGGCCGTTCTCGGCCCCGGCCTGCCCGCCCGAGATCGGCGCGTCGATGAAGGCCACGCCATGGCCCGCCGCTTCGCCCGCCAATTCGCGCGTGACGGCTGCCGAAACCGTGGTGTGATCGACGAAGACCGCGCCGGTTTTCATGCCCTTGAACGCGCCATCCTTGCCGAGGCAGACCTCGCGCAGGTCGTCGTCATTGCCGACACAGGACATCACGAAATCCGCGCCTTTCGCGGCTTCGCGCGGGGTCGCTTCGGCCGACCCGCCATGCTCTGAGACCCATTTCTCGGCCTTGGCGGCCGTGCGGTTATAGACCGTGACCTCATGGCCTGCCGATGCGAGATGCCCCGCCATCGGATAGCCCATCACCCCAAGCCCCAGAAATGCAACTTTCGCCATCGACCTCTCCCTTGCGTGAATACGAAACCGCGCCCCGTGAAGCGCGAGCGCGTTGATTGTAGCGTCGGGCTCAACTACTAACGCGCCAACCGGGCGCGTCAACTCATGCGCCGGGAGGCGGGATTTCGGGTGAGGCGCGCAGAGGGCTCGATGTATAAGGCATTTCGATGGGGCGTTCGGCTGATCATGGCCGCGATCGTGGGTGTGGTGCTCGTCGGGGGGCTGATCTATTTCTTCGCCTCGCGCTCGCTTCCCGATTACGACGCGACCTATAAGGTCACCGGGCTCACCGCTCCGGTGGAGATCGTGCGCTCCACCGAGGACGTGCCGCATATCTTCGGCAAGGACGACCCGGATGCGTTCTTCGCACTGGGGCTCGCCCATGCGCAGGACCGGCTGTGGCAGATGACGCTGATGCGCCGCACGGTGCAGGGGCGGCTGTCGGAAGTGTTCGGGCAGGAGACGCTGAAAACCGACGAGCTGATGCGACGGATGGGCCTGTATCAGGCGGCGGTCGACTCGGTGTCCTCGCAGGACGATTACACCAAGGCCGCGCTCAAGGCCTATGCGCGGGGCGTCAACCAGTGGATCGAGATCGTCAACGAGGGCGCAATGGGGCGCGGCGCGCCGGAATTTTTCCTCTTCGACAGCAAGATCTCCTATTGGACGCCCGCGGATTCGCTCGCGATCATGAAGCTGATGGCGGTGCAGCTGTCGAACCAGCTGCAAGACGAGGTGCTGCGCGCCCGTGTGTCGCTCGTCGGCAAAGACCTCGTGCGCGACATCATGCCCGACGATCCGCAACAGGCGACCGCGGCCCTGCCCGATTACGCGAGCCTGTTCCCGACCATGCAAAAGGGCATTCAGACGGCCGAGAACGGGGCGCCGGGGGCGTTCTCTCCCTTCCCCGCACGCGGCTCTGCCGGGGCGTCGAACGCATGGGCTGCGGGGCCTGACCGCTCGGCCGCGGGCGGCGCGCTTCTGGCCAACGATCCGCATCTGGGTCTGACGGCGCCCTCGATCTGGTATCTGGCGCGGCTGCAGCTGCAATCGGGCGGCGTGATCGGCGGCACGATCCCGGGGATGCCGCTGGTGCTGTCGGGCCGCAACAAGGATCTGGGCTGGGGGCTAACCACGGCCTATGTCGACGATCAGGACCTGCATATCGAGGAAATCGATCCCGACGATCCGACGAAATACCGCACGCCCGACGGCTGGAAGCGTTTCAAGACCAAGCGCGTGATCGTCGAGGTGAAGGACGCCAAGCCGGTCACGCTGACCCTACGCTGGACCGATAACGGCCCGGTGCTACCCGGCAGTCATTTCGATCTGGCGACCGTCACGCCGCCGCATTCGGTGATGTCGCTCAGCTGGACCGCCTTCGATCCGCAGGACACGACGATGACCGGCGCGATGGACCTGATGCGGGCGCATTCGATACCGCAGGCAATGGATGCGGCGAAGAAGATCGTCGCACCCGCGCAGAACATCACGCTGGCCGACAAGGACGGGGTGGCGCTGGTCACCGCCGGGAAAATCCCGCTGCGTGACCGGGCGAATGACACGCAAGGCCGGATGCCGAACGCGGGCTGGAAGCCCGAGAACCGCTGGAAAGGCTTCCTGCCCTTCAAGGACAACCCGCAATTCGTCGAGCCGAAAAGCGGCATCGTCGTGAACACCAATAACAAGACGGTCGACCGGCCCTTCCCCTATAACGTCTCGTTCCACTGGGGCGACACGCAGCGCATTCAGCGCCTGTCGAAGCTGATGGGCGAGCGCGAGGTGCATTCGCGCGACAGCTTCATCTCGGCGCAGCTCGATACCGTGTCGCCTGCCGCGCGCGGTCTGCTGCCGCTGGTCGGTGCGAACCTGTGGTATACCGGCGATCCCGCGCCCGCCGGCACGCCCGAGCGGATGCGCCAGCGCGCGCTGGAGATGTTGGCGAGCTGGGATGGCGAGATGTCCGAGCATTTGCCCGAGCCGCTGATTTACGCCGCCTGGATGCGCGAATTGCAAAACCGGCTGATCCGCGACGAACTGGGCCCGCTGGCGAAGAAATTCGACCATCTGGAGCCCCTGTTCATCGAGCGGGTCTTCCGCGACACCCAAGGCGCGAGCCATTGGTGCGACATCATCCAGTCCGCGCCGAAAGAGACCTGCAGCGATATCGCGCGGCAGTCGCTCGACGCGGCGCTGTTGGATCTGTCGAAGAAATACGGGCCGAATATCGAGAGCTGGCGCTGGGGCGATGCGCATATCGCCGAGCAGGACAATCAGGTGCTGGGCAAGGTGCCGGGGCTGAAATGGTTCGTGAATATCCGCCAGTCGACCTCGGGCGGCGACTTCACCCTGATGCGCGGGCGCACCAAGGGCGGCGACGGCTCTGATCGCTTCGCCAACGTCCATGCGGCGGGCTATCGCGAAGTGCTCGATTTCGCGGATCCCGACAGCTCGGTCTTCATCATCTCGACCGGGCAATCGGGCC
Organism: Thioclava sediminum; assembly: GCF_002020355.1. GTDB lineage: Bacteria > Pseudomonadota > Alphaproteobacteria > Rhodobacterales > Rhodobacteraceae > Thioclava > Thioclava sediminum. The sequence continues at coordinate 213,827 of NZ_MPZV01000003.1, read as the reverse complement.
ATCCGCTGAGCCGCCACTACGACGACCTGTCGGAGTTGTGGCGTTCGGGCGAATATATCCCGATGTCGCTCGATCCGGCGCTGGCGCGTGCGGCCGCGGCGGGGATCACCCATCTGGTGCCGAAAGGTGCGGCGAAGCCGGGCAATTGAACTGATTTGAAACGCGGGGCGGACACGAGCCCGCCCCGTCTGCCCCTCAGTCCTCGCGCATCGTGCGCTGCACCTGATCGGCGACCGGCTTGAGCAGATAGGAGATCGCGGTGCGCTCTCCGGTCTGGAAGAAAACCTCAACCGGCATCCCCGGGCGCAGGCCCCGCCCGTCGGGCAGCACCGGCGCCTCGGTCAGCGCAACGGCACAGAGATAATAGCTCCCGCCGCTCTCGTCCTTCGTCGCCGAGGCTGCGACCACGCGCACCTCTCCCGCCACTTCCGGCGTCGTGCGCTGGTTGAAGGCAGTGAAGCGCAGCCGCACCGATTGGCCCGGCATGACCTGATCGATATCAGTGGTGCGCAGCCGCGCCTCCACGATCAGCTCGCCATCGGGCACGATCGCCATCACCCGCTCGCCGGGTGCGATCACACCGTTCACCGTATGCACGCCCAGCTCGTTCACCACGCCCGCGATCGGCGCACGGATTTCGGTGCGCGAGAGCCGGTCGCGCGCGGCCACGGCGCGTTCGTGCAGCTCGGCCATTTGCGCGTCGATGTCACGCAGCTCCTTTTGCGCAGCGGTGCGGGCCTGGTGGTCCAGCTCGAGAATGCGCAGGTTCGACTCGCTGATCTGACCCTTCACCCGCGCGATATTGGCCTCGATCTCGCCCGAGACCCCGTCGAGCCGCGCCATGTCGCGCTCGACCTCGGTGATCGCGCCTTTCTCGGTCAGGCCCTTCTTCAGCAGCTTTTGCAGCCGGTCATGATCTTCGCCGCGCAGACGGCGTTCGATCTCGTTCGACTGGCGCTGCGCTTGGAGGGCACGGATCTCCTCGTCGAACTGGTCGACCTGGGACAGAAGCTGGTCGCGGCGCAAATCCTGCATCGCGCGGTCATGCCCCAGAAGCTGGCGTTCGCCATCGGCAATCGCAGCCGTCTCCTCGGCGGTCTCAAATCCGTCCGGGAACACGATCTCGGCGGCGCTGTCACGCACCGCGATCAACCGCGCGCGCCGGCCGGTGAATTCGCGGATCTGGGTCTCGACGATCCCCAATTCGGAGCGCAGCTGCGTATCGTCCAGCAGCACCACCACGTCGCCAGCCTGCACCAGATCGCCGTTCTCCACGCGGATATCGCGGATCACGCCGCCATCCGGGTGCTGCACCACCTTCAGTTGCGATTTCACCGCAACCTGCCCCTGCGCGATAACCGCGCCGGAGAGTTTCGCCTGCGCCGCCCAGCCCCCGAAGACGAGGATCAGCGCGCCCAGAAACGCCGTCGCGAACAGGATGCGCGCACGGATCGAGAACAGGGCCGGATCGTTGTGAGTCTTGGTCATTTTCGGTTCCCCCCACCAAAAATTCGCGCGCAGCCCGTCAGGCGGGCACGTCGCAATCAAACAGGAAATTGGTTTCTTCGAGTGTGAGATGGCCGTCGAGTTCGATCTCGAAATCGTAATCCTCGATGCTGCCATCCTCGTGTTGCGCGCTCAGCTTGGCTTTCACGACGGTGAATTCATGCGCGTCGTCTCCGTCTTCGATCTCGTAGGCCACGAAAACGCCGCCGCGCGCCTCGGGGACCTCGCCGGTGGCGCCTGCAAAGAACAGGCGCATTTCGCCATAGCCTTCGCCCATCGGGTCGATCTGCGAGAGGTCGATCCGGTCGCCGGGTTCGAAATCGGTAATGCGGTCATGGCCTTGGCCCGCGTTCTGGATAGATGCGAGCGAGGTGAAGACGAAGACGTCCTCTCCCGCGCCACCAGAGAAGAGGTTGCAGGCATCGCTTGCAACCAACTGGTCGTCGCCTGCGCCGGAGGTGACGTTCTCGATGCTGACGAGAGATGCCTCGCCCGCAGCGCTCGTCATCGTCCCGGTAGACAGGTCGACGGTGACCGACTCCGCGATGCGGTTGAGATCGAGCGTGTCGGAGCCTTCTCCGCCATCGTAGCTGTCGCCCGAAGCCTGCGAGATCTCCGCGACGACGATGCGGTCCTCGCCCGCGCCACCGGAGACGAGGTCTTCGCCTGCGCCGCCATCTAGCAGATCGCAGCCTTCGCCGCCCATCAGCGTATCGTTGCCCGCGCCGCCATCGAGACTGTCCGCGCCCATGCCGCCGTCGAGATAGTCGTTGCCGTCTTCGCCATGCAGCGCATCCGCGCCCGCCTCGCCGAAGACGATATCGTCGCCCGCGCCTGCGAAGACCGTGTCATTGCCGGCACCGCCATAGATGACATCCGCGCCCGCGCCGCCGATCAGCACGTCGCAGCCATCGCCGCCGTCGAGCATGTCGTCGCCTTCGCGGCCATAGAGGATATCGTCGCCCCCCTCGCCTCGGATCGCGTCGCGGTCGGGCGTGCCGGTCAGCAAATCGTCCTCGGTGGTGCCGATCACGTCATGATAGTCCGGCGGCAGGATCAGTGCCGTCGCGGTCTGGCCGATTGCCAGCTCGCCATCGCTGAGGTCGTAGGTGATGACCAACTCGCCCTCGAACCCCTGATCGGGTTTGATGAGCCATTCGCCCTCGCCATGGGCGATCACCTCGCCCCCTTGGGCTTGCATCGACAGGATCGAGAGCGGATCGCCGTCGGGATCGCTCGCCCCGCTTAGCAGCACCGCCGCGACGATGAAAAAGCTCTCGTCGCGTCGACCGGGTGAGAGGCGCACCGGGCCATTCGTCTCGGGCGCGCGGTTGCGCGGGGCTTCGGGCGGTTGACCCGGCGGACGGGGCTCATTAGGCGCGCCGTCCCCGCTTTCGCGCGCCTTGCGCGCCGCGGCACGGGTCGAGGAGAAGACCGGAACTTTCGGGAAATCGAACTCCTTCACCTCGATCGCCTCCGGGAAGAACAGCGTATCGTCCTGCGCATCCACCGTCGCCTTGTGCTTGGCGTGCCAGCGTTGCGGAGAGAGCGCGAAAGGGGCCGGATTTGCGCCCGGGAACAGGATCACGTTCTCGGGCAACGGGTCGGGCTGCTCCTCCTCTTGCGCCAGTGCCGCGCTCGACCCCATTTCGGGGATGTGATGCGCGTTTGGCGTCTGCGGGCCGGCGGGGGCGTCGGGATCTGCCGGGGGGTGGGCCGGGCCGTCCTGAACACCTTCCGCCTGCGCCGCATCCGTGCCGAAGAGCTTGCGCGCGAGCGCCGCCCAGGCAAGAGCTACCAGCCCCACCGCCGCGCGGCCGGGCCAGACCGAGCGCCCCTCGGGCGCACGGTATTTCTGTATCGGCGCAAGGGCCGCTTCGTCATCCGGGATACCGAGCTTGAGCTTGTCCTGTTCCATGGCTCAGCCCACCGCCTGTTCGATGCTGTCCCCGAGCTCCGCCGCCGGAGCGGTGCGTTTGCCCTTGGGCAGCGGTTTGAGCCCGACGGATCGATTGACGATCTCGTCTTTCGGGCCGAAGGCCACCAGCTTGCCACCCTGGACGAAGCCCACAAGATTGACGGATTCCAGCGCCTTGGGGCGATGCGCGATCACCACGACGATGCCGCCGCGCGCCCGGACCGAAGCGATAGCCGCGCTGAGCGCCGCTTCGCCATCGGCGTCGAGGTTCGAGTTCGGTTCGTCCAGCACCACGAGGAACGGCGCGCCATAGAGCGCGCGCGCCAGACCGACGCGCTGACGCTGGCCCGCCGACAACGACGTGCCGAAGGGTCCGAGCTGCGTCTGGTAGCCATCGGGCAGATGGATGATCGTCTGATGCGCGCCCGCAGCCTTCGCCGCCGCCACGACATCCGCATCCGTCGCATCGGGGGCAAAGCGCGCGATATTCTCGGCGACCGTGCCCTCCATCAGCGAAACCTCCTGCGGCAGGTAGCCGATATGATCGCCCAGAAGGTCCACCCGCCATTGATCGAGCGCAGCCCCGTCGAACCGCACATGACCTCGCAGCAGCGGCCAGATGCCGACGATCCCCTTGGCGAGGGTGGTCTTGCCCGAGCCCGAAGGCCCGATCAGGCCGAGCGCATCGCCCGATTTCAGATCGAAGCTGACATCGCCCAGCAGCACCGCACCGGAGCCCGGCGCGACGACCGTCATCCCCTCGACGGTGAAGCTCTCGGTCGGCGCGGGCAAGGCGACCATCGTGTCGTCATCCTCGAGCGTCGCGAGCGTGTCGCGCAGCCGCGCATGGCTGCGCCGCGCCGCCACGAAGCCCTTCCAGTTGCCGATCGCCATTTCCACCGGGGCGAGCGCGCGCGACGCGGCCACCGAACAGGCGATAATCGCGCCGGGCGACAACTCGCCCACGATGGTCAGGTAAGCGCCAAGCCCCAGAAGCGCCGATTGCAGCATCATCCGGGTGACTTTCGACAGCCCGCTGAGCGTGCCGGTGATGTCGCTGGTGCGCGCATGTAGGCGCAGATGCTCGGCATTGGCGGTGTCAAACCGCTCGACCGCGCGGCGCCCGAAGCCCATCGCGTGCAGCACATCGGCGTTGCGCGTGTTGGTGTCGGCGATCATCGCGCGGGCGATGGAGGCCTTCTGCAGCTCCCGGCCCGAGCGGCGCGACATCATCTCGGTGATGACGGTCAGCGTGATCAGAACGCAGGCCCCGCCGATGGTCATCAGCCCCAGCAGCGGGTGCAGCAGATAGACGAAGCCGAGAAACAGCGGCATCCATGGCAGATCGAGCAGCGCAATGGCCCCGGCCCCCGAGATGAAGCTGCGGATCGTGTCGACGTCGCGGCCCCGCTCCAGCGCCTCGGAGGTGGAATAGCCGAAACGCGGCATCTCGATCGCGACGCGATGCGTGAGCGGCGCGAGGCGGTTGTCGATCCGTGCGCCGACGCGCACGAGGATCTGGTTGCGCAGCACATCGAACAGGCCCTGAAACAGGTAGAGCGCGATGGCCAGAACCGAGAGCGCCAGCAGCGTCGGCACAGAGCCGCTGGTCAGCGCCCGGTCGTAGATCTGCAGCATGTAGAACGAGCCTGTCAGCGCCAGAAGGCTGATCACGAAGGACAGGCCGAGAAGAAAGACGATCAGCCCGCGATAGCGGCCGAGACGTTCGGAGACGAGCTCTTCGCTGGCTTGGAAACGGCGACGTGCATTGCTCATGTGATCCTCCCACCAAGATCTTGAGACTTTGAAAAATCACGCCCGGCGGACCCCTCCGCCGGGCGCTACTCCTTAGTTCACCCCGTTGAAATCAGAGGCGTCGAGCATGTGACGGCCCGCGATGTCGATCTCGAAATCGGCATCCAGATCGTCGTCGACATTGCCCGCGACAATCGTGTGCTCGCCGTCGTCACGCATCTCGTAGGAGACCCGCAGCTCGCCCGCGGCGCTGAAATCGCCCGCCGCGAACAGGACGAAGGATTGCGCCCCCGCCGTGCCCTGATCGGCGTCGATCCCGCTCAGGTCGATCTTGTCGCCCGGTGCGAAACCGTTGATCCGGTCGCCATCGGCATCGGCCGCGGAGTTGAAGACGAAAGTGTCGTGGCCGCCGCCGCCATCCATCACGTTGACCGCGCTGTTGGCGATGATCGTGTCGTCGCCGCTGCCGGTGATGACATTCTCGAAGCTGTAGATCTGATCCGCGGTCTCGCCGATCATCACCTGACCGTGGCCGTTCGTGCCGTGGCCAAGATCGACCTCGACCGAGGCCTGGATCGCGGCGTAGTCGAGCGTATCCGAGCCCTCCCCGCCCCAGTAGCTGTCGGCCCCGTCGTTCTCGGTCGCGATCACCGTGTCGTCGCCGTCATCGGCAAAGACCATGTCGCGGCCCTTGCCAGCCTCGATCACGTCGTCGCCCTCGCCGCCGAAGAGACGATCCGCGCCCCCGTCGCCGAAGATCATGTCGTCGCCTTCGTTGCCGAGCGCATTATCCGCGCCGCCGCCTGCGAAGATGACGTCATTGCCCACCATGCCGATGAAGGTCTCGGCGGTGTCGTCGCCGACCAGCACCAGCCCGTCGGGCATCGCGCTGTCGGAGCCGTCATCGCTGCCGCTGCCGCTATCCGAGCCGTCCGGGTTCGTATTGTCCGGACGCGCGCCGTGGCGTGCATCGACAAGCACGTCCTGCGACCGCGTCCCGCCGACCAGAACGTTATCGCCGCCGCCACCGTGGAAGACGATGCGGTGATCAGATTCGAGTTGCGAGATGTCCACGACATCGTCGCCATCATCGCCGTTCACCGTAATCGTCGAGTAGTTCAGGCTGGTGCCGGTGAAGTCGCCTACGATTTCGACATTGTCGCCGCGCCGCCCGCCGGTATTGCCGCCGTCAAGCCCGCCGTTGCCGTTATCGGCGGTCACGTCGAGCGTGTTGATCGTGATCTCCTCGATGTTGGCGAGCTCTGCGATCACCTCGCCATCGCGGGTGATGACGATTTCTGCGGCCGCGTTCTGCACCGTGATGTTGGCCGCCATCGCAGCCGCGACAGTGTAGATCACGAAGTTCTCGCGGGTGTTGTTGCCGGTGACAACGAAGCGGTCCCCCGCGGTGCCATTGGCTCCACCATCCACGAAATCGCGCCCGTCGGGCCGTTCCGGCTGGTTGCGACGCGGATTGGTCACGTTCCAGACGATGGTGTCGTTGCCATCCCCGCCGGTAATCGTGTCATTGCCTTCGCGACCGTAGATCGTGGTGTCATTGGTCGCGCCGGTCAGGTCGATCACCTCGTCCGTCGCATCGCCGGTGACGATATCGAAGGTCTCGGTGACCTGCGTACCCGACGCGTCGGTCGCGCGGATCGTGGCGGTGAGTGCCTCGTTGTCGCCAAGCCCGCCCTGAATGCGGATCTGATCGTCGTTGGTCCCGGTGAGCAACACACCCGGCGAGCCGGAAAGCAACTCGTAGGTCGCCTGACCACCGAAGGGCACATCCGCGCTCAGCCGGGCGATGGTGCCGCCGCCACTGCTGCCGGTCGCGTTCCACATGATGTCCGACATCGGATCGGGATTGAGCGAAATCGTCTCGCCATTCGCGAACTCGGCCCATTCGACGCCGACGAGGATATCCACCCCATCGGTCGCGACCGGGTTGCCCTGATTGTCGGTGCCATTGCGCAGATCGGTGATCTTCACCGCCTGCTGGCCGTTCATCGAGATCAGCTCAATCCGGTAGTCGTCGCGATTGCCGGTATAGAGCGCGGTATCGGTGCCCTCCGTCCCGGTATCGCCGAGGATGTGGCCCAGCGAGCCGTCCGAGAACTGAACGCGGGTGTCGCCCGTGCCGTACCAATCCTCGATGAAGCCGGTCACGGTCACGCTCTGGTCGTGGCGGTTGTCGCCGATCCAGTAGAGGTTCGAGTCCACGATCACGCTGTCGCCGAAGATGAAATCGGCCTGCCCCGTGGTCTCGTCGCCGCCATCGCCCAAGCCGGTCAGCCGGTCGTCCCCGCCGCCGCCTACGAGATAGTTGTTCATCCCGTTCGAGCCGATGCCGTTCTCGTCCGCGCCGGTCAGGTCGTCGTTATATTGCGAGCCGACGAGCCCTTCGAGGAAGGCATATTGGTCCATCAGGACCGAGCCGGTGCCTGCGTTGTTCGAGGTCTGCAGGTTCGCGACGACGTTGATATAGGCGTCCTCGTAGGAGCCGATATCCATGTCGCCCTCGGTGCCATCGCCGTTGAACTCGATCACCGGGTTGAGCTGCGCGGGGCTGTCGCCGTTGAGACGGTCGCCATCGTTCGCGGTCGGACCGAGGCCCCCTTCGAGCAGGTCGTTGCCCGAGCCGCCGTTGATGTTGTCGTCACCCACGCCGCCGACCATCCAGTCGGAGCCGTTGCCGCCGAACATCTCGTCGACGCTGTCGCCGCCATCCATGTAATCGTTGCCGTCACCGCCCATCATCAGGTCGGTGTCGCCCTCGCCATAGAGACGGTCATTGCCGTCGTCGCCGAAGACCTCGTCGATGCCGTCGCCGCCATGTACCTCGTCATCGCCCTCATTGCCATGCGAGGTATCGAGCACACCGGGCCCGGCAAAGATCGTGTCGTTGCCCGCACCGCCGAGGATGAAGTCGTCATTCTCGTAATCGGTGATGTAGTCGTCGCCGTCGCCGCCATAGATATGGTCGTTGCCCTGCGCACCCTCGATGCGGTCATTGCCCTCATCGCCATAGAGCACGTCATCACCCAAGGCCCCGACGATGAAGTCGTCGCCCGAGAGGCCGATCACCGTGATATGGCCGTCATTGGCCGGACCGCCGGGGACGGTTTCGGTCAGTTGGACATTGTCGAAGAGCGTGTATTGTCCGGTCCCGTCGGTCTCGACCACGATGCTCAGGCCCAGGCCTGCGAGATCCGCGGGCACAGCACCGGTGCTCAGCGTCACCATGTCCCAGGCGTCGTCCGTCGTGACGTCGTCGTCATCGAGCGGCGGCGCGAATACGGCACTGGCCAACACGGTGCCGTCCGCGGCCACCAGTTTGACCGTGCCGCCGGTCGCGACATAGCCGATCTTGTCGCCCACCTTGAGCGTCAGGGTGTAGACATTTCCCTCGACGAGGTCCGTGCCGGTGTCTGCCTTCATCGATGCATTGCGACCAAGCTGGGCGACCTGCGTGCCTTCGGGCAGGAAGGGCACCGCAGCTTCGGTGGGCGCCCAGGTGCCGCCGGTGCCGTTGAGGGTCCAGCCCTCGATCGCCCCGTTGAGATAGGTGCCGCGCGCATTGGTCGGGGCTCCTGCCGCGACGAGATCCTGCGCCTCGAAGCCACCATTTGCGAGGGCCACGTCGCGCACCTCGTCGGGCAGCCGCTCCAGCGTCGCGTTGAAGTAGTCGTTATCGCCATAGGCGTCATCGACACCCAGCAGACCGTCGCGCGCATTGTCGTGGTAGTCGCCGCTCGAGGTCGTCCCGTCGAGCACATAGGTTGCCGAGGGCGTGGCGAAGGCGTCCGGGATATGCTCCAGCCCGGTGGTGCGCATGATCAGATGGGCGAATTGCTCGCCGATGATCTGATCGCCCAGATGGTGGCCGACCGGCATCCGGTAAAGGTAGTAGAAGCGGTCGCCATCCTGCAGGCGCTGGGTGAAGTCCAGCATGATGAAGCTGAAGGTGGTGCCCAGCGGGCCGTCGAACATCGCCTGTTCGGCCAGACCGCCGACCCAGAGGTCGATATCCCAGAAGCCCTGATCGCCCTGCCCGCCCGAGAGCGACCAGCCCACACCCGGCGTATAGGTCGGCTCTCCCGAACCGCGCATGAACATCAGCGCTTCGTCATGCAGCGGATCGGAGGCATCGGCTGCGGCATCGAGGATCGCCTGCGCCGCAGCGCGGATTTCGTAAAGCTCGCCCGTGCCCGCCTGATAGGCGTCGCGCGCGGCTTGCAGCCCGAACGTGCCATCCTCGTCCCTCCCATAGGCGGCGATGAAGTTCACCAGCGATTCCGGCGTGCGCAGATGCGCCCCGAAATCTTCCCAGCTGTGATAGGGCGCGATGCCGGAGCCGTTGGTGTTGTTCGAGGTGTTCTGGGTCAGCCCGTCGAAGACTTCCATGCGCAGCTCGTTCAACGTCGGCAGGCCGACATCGCGACCGCGCGCGATATTCAGCGCGGGCAGATCGAGCGGCACACCCACCAACGACTGTTGCAGCGCGGCGGTGACGAATTCGTCCATCTCGTTGCCCTGCTGGGTCAGCAGACCTGCCGCGATCCCGGACGCGCCATAGACGTCGAACTGATCGGGATTGAGGAAGACGTCGAAGAGGCCCTTCTCGACATAGGTCGGCACGTAGCCCGGCTCGCCCGGATTGACGCCCGCCTCGTCGGTCACCGCGATCTGGACGGTCTCGCGCAGCTGCGAATGGCCCAGACGGAACACGGCCTGCGCGAATTCGAGGCTGATGTTGAGGTTGATATCGGCGGAATAGGACACGAATTCCGGCAGCGCCGGGTAGAGCGTGCCCATGTATTGGTCGACCGCGATATGGTTGTATTCGCTCTCGGTGATGATGCGCGCGGCCTGATAGACGCGCTCGCCATCCCAGGTGAGGCTGTCGACGATGGCCTGCACAGCCGCGTCGTCGGTCAGATCGGTGCCAGCCCAGCTGTCGAAGGTGATCTGGTCGATATCCACCGCCAGCCAGCCTTCATTCGCCGCATCCGTGCCGTTCAGCCCGTCGATATCGCCGCTTTCGATCGCATCGCGGACCGCCGACATCATGACGTTTTGCGCCTGAATGTTGTGCTCTTCGTGGAAGACGTGGTGCACCGAGGTCAGCGTGATGTTCTCGTTCACGCGGCCATCGCCCGAGACCTTGTGACGGGCCAGAAGCGAGTCATCGTAGGTGAAGGCGCCCGCATTCGGGTCCGACGCCGGGTCGAGCTCGTTGCCCTGGAAATCGGCGCCCGGCGAAGCGCCATGCGCGATATCCAGAAGGATCGCCTGATTGGTCGTGCGCACCTCGCCGATATCGGCCGCGGCGCATTTGCCCTCCATCGCGTCCTGCAGTGTCCAGCGCACGAAGGGGTCATAGCCCGCAGCTGCCACATCGGCAAAGGAGGTGTAGGTCATGCCCCCGATCTCGATCCCGGTCGTGGAAGCGATCGCTTCGAGATCGGCGATGCTCTGATCCGAGCGGAAGAGGAAATCGCTCTGCGGGGTGAAGTTCATCCGGCCGATCGCATCTGCGTTGATCCACGGGCAATCGAGCACATCCGTGTCGACCAGTTCGATCCCGATCCGAGCCGCATTGACCTTCATGTCGGCCCAGGTCGCCAGCTCGTCCTTGCCCGTGACCTCCGTGCCATCGGGTGCGACTGCTGCCCCCATCGAGACGTCGAGTTCCACCAGATTGCCATTCGCATCGGGGCGGTGGACGATCCCGTCCTCGGCCCCGGTGATCAGCTTGCCGGTGAGGACGCCATTGGCATCGTATTGGCGCAGCAGCACGTTGACCGCCTCATGCGAGCCGTAGGTCTGGCTCTGGTCGATCATCAGGCCGGTATTGTTGTTGTAGAGCGGCGTGACACCCGGCAGCAGGTTGCCCTGATCGTCGAAATCCGTATCGGGGTTCGACAGTTTCGCCCGGCTCAGCATCATCATGTTCGAGACGCCCGGGATATAGGCCGGATCGGCGGGGTCAATCCATAGCGGATCGTTCGGGCTCAGCGGGATCATCACCACGCCGCCGGTCTTCTGGATGAAGTCCAGACCGTGATCGAAGAACTGACCGAAGGCCACGAACCATTCGTTATAGGTGACACCGCCGAGGATGCCGGGGTTCGGCATGAAGGCGGTGGTGATGTCGCCCACGACGGAGTTCGACACGTCCACGGCCGAGCCGCCCAGATTGTTCATCGCGGCCACGGCTGCCGGGTTGTAGTTCGGATCGGTCATGTCGACATTCGAGCTGGTGATCAGCTGCGAGATCAGGCGCGGGGTGGAATCCACCACGACCGAGCTGTTGAGAATGTCGAGCGTCGAACCGTCCGTGCCGAACTGGTATTCGGCCTGCGCATCCGACATTGCCACCATCATCGACATCGCGTCGACGGTCGGAATGTAACCCTCCGCGCCGGGAGCCACGCCATTTGCGTCGGCCACGAACATCGAAGGCGACATCGACATCGGGTTGTCGACCAGCACCTGCTTGGAGGTTGCGACATAATCGGGATCGTCGGGAAGACGGCCCTCGCTGTCGGGCAGCACCAGCGTCACCCACATCTTCTGCACGGTGGCGTAAGAGGTGCCGTATTCCGGCTCGGTCGGGTGATTGGTGGTGAACATGCGCAGGAACTCGGTATCGGCCTGCCCCCAATCGGGATGCACATTGCCGCCGGTCCAGACGATCGTGCCATCCGCGCCGACGGTATAGCCGCCCGCGAGGTTGTTGTTATAGCCCGACACTTCGCGCACCCCGTTCGGGTCGAGCGCGCTCGTCAGTCGCGAATAATCGTTCAGGATATTTGCTTGTTGCAGCAGATAGTCGAGATCGGCTCCGGCCAGTTTGATCGTCATGTCAGCCCCCTAAGACCAAATCGGGCCGCATCGCGGTCCCGTGTCACACCCATCGCCGGTGCTTGGCTCATCAGGAGGCTGTACGAGACGGCACTTACCCCTGTGTCACGTCTCGCGCCGTCACCCCCCACAAGCACGGCGCTTTTTCCTGCCTTCCATCAGGCCAGCAAATCGAGGGGGCGAAAATTGTCTTAGGTCGAACGAGATTTTCCCCTATGGTCGGGGACGCTCCTCGCCAAAGGACGCAAGGGACTATGGGACAAAGGTCTAAGAGCGATGCGACCAAGGTCGGGGGGTTGGGGGCCCCGGACGCGGTGCAGACGGTGCGAAACCCGTTGCGCTGGTTTCTGGGGTTTTCGCTGTCGCTGCAGTTTCTCGTGGGGCTTGGGCTGGTGCTGAGCCTCCTGCTCGCCTCCCTCGCGTACTGGATCAACAACCGTGCGACGACGCGGCTGCTCGATGCCTCTGCCGACACCGCCGCCTTCTACATGCAGAACCTCTTGCAGCCCCACGTGCAGGCGCTGGGCCGATCGGAGGCCCTGCTCCCGGAGGATTTCGCAGCCCTGGATGCGCTCGCGGAGGGGTTTCGCAAACAGGGCAATTTCCTCGCCATCAAGATCTGGAGCCGCGAAGGCAAGCTGGTCTTCGCGCCCGAGACCGGGCATGGCCACGTCCTGCCCGACGACGAGATTTTCGAGGCGCTCGAGGGGAAGGTCTTCGGGCGCTTTCCCGATCTGGAGGACGCCGCCCATGATGCCGAACGCGCGCTGGGCGTGCAGCTCTACGAGATTTACGCGCCGTTGCGCGATCTGGAGACGGGCACGGTCCTCGCCGTGGGAGAGTTCTACCAGAATGCCGACGTGGTCCGGGGTGCGCTGCTGACCTCCGCCAAGACGACCTGGCTCTTCGTCGGCCCGCTCGCGATGATCGTCTTCACCATGCTGTTCCTGATCGTGCGGCGCGGCAGCCTGACGATCGAGCGCCAGACCGTCGAGCTGCGCCGTCAGTTCGCCGAGCGCGAGCGGCTGCTGCTGGGCAATTCGCAATTGCACCGCTCGATTGCCGAGGCAGCCCAGAACGCCGCCAATATCGACGAGCGCGCGAAACGACGCATCGGGGCGGACCTGCATGACGGGGCGTGCCAGCTACTGTCCTATCTGGTGCTGGAGATCGACCGGCTGGAGCATATGATTCGTTCCCCCGGTGCGACCGATGAGCCGAAAGCAGCCGGGATTGTCTCGGAAATCAAGAAAGTCGCGCGCAAGACGATGGAGGAAATCCGTGCCATCTCGGGCGGATTGGTCGCGCCGCAATTCGACGCCGCGCCGACGCTTGCCGCGCTGATCGAAACGCTCGCCACGGACCATGGCCGACGCAGCGGAGCGCAGGTCACACTCGCGCTTGCGCCGAACGCGCCGGAGCTGACCGAGACGACGCGGCGCACCTTGGGGCGGATCGTGCAGGAAGCCCTCGCAAACGCCGCGCGTCACGCGCCCGGCTCAAGCCAGAAAATTGAAACCTATCAAGAAGATGGCTCATTCGTCCTGCGCATCTCCGACAGTGGCCCGGCCCCCGGCCACACCATCGAGCAAGAGCGCGAATACCGCGAGGGTGGGCTTGGTCTGCCGGGGATGCAATTCCGGGCGCAATCGCTTGGCGGAACGCTCGAATTCCGGCGTCTCGAGCCGCAAGGCGCGGAGGTGGTTTGCCGCATCCCACTCGATCCAGACGCGCCCTAAAGGTGACGCGAACGTAATCCTATCGGTCTATAGCGATAGCCAGATCGGACTATTCTGTAAGCGTCTTTCTTTATTGTGTTTATTCAGGACACCTTCATTCTAATGGTCCGGGGGAAGACGGATTTCGCGGCATTCCGGACGGCATGGCCGTCGCGCGTTGGGGAACGCGGTCGCGGGATCGTTTAAGGGGTATTTCCATGTCTGATTTCGTGCCGACGACGGCTTGTATTGTCGATGACCATCCAATTTTCCGGCAGGGGCTGTGTGCCGTCCTGCAAGACGCGCTCGGGATCGACGTGATCGATCAGGGCAGTTCCGCCATCGACGCGATCGAGCTTGCCCGAACGCGCAGGCCGGACGTGATGATCCTCGATCTCAGCATGCCCGGCGGCGGGCTGAACGCGCTGCGCAAGATCATCGACCATGACCCGTCCATGCAATGCATCCTGCTGACCGCCTGCGACGAGCCTGCAACCGCGATCGAAGCGATGAGCGCGGGCGCGAAGGGCTATATTCTCAAGGGCGTGGGCGTCTCAGAACTGCAGGCCGCAATCGACGCGATCCTGCATGGCGGCACCTTCGTCTCGCCCAGCTTCGCGGCGGCGCTGCTGCAGGCGGCGCTCTCGGGTCAGGAGAAATCCGAGAGCGAGAACCTCACCCATCGCGAAATGCAGGTTCTGCGGGAGCTGGAACGCGGCAAGACCAACCGCGAAATCGCCACGCGCCTCGCGATCAGCGAGAAGACGGTGAAGTTCTACATGACGAATATCATGCAGAAATACGGGGTGAAGAACCGCCTGGAGGCCGTGATCGCCCATCGACAGGCGCATGAGCGCGCGCTCTCGTCACGCCCCTATTGATCCGGCGGAGCGTTCCCGCTCCGCCAGAGGGTTTTCCGATTACAGCGCAGTCCAGCCGCCATCGACCGAGATCGTCGTCCCGGTGATCTGCGCAGCCGCATCCGAGCACAGGAACACGGCGGTGCCGCCGATCTGCTCCACCGTCGCGAATTCCTTCGAGGGCTGACGCGCGAGGATGACCTTCTCGATCACTTCTTCCTCGGTCATGTTGTATTCCTTCGCCGTGTCGGGGATTTGCGCCTCGACCAGCGGGGTCTTCACATAACCCGGGCAGATCGCGTTGACGGTGATGTCTTCCTTCGCGGTCTCGAGCGCGGTGACCTTGGTCAGGCCCACAACGCCGTGCTTCGCCGAGACATAGGCCGATTTATAGGGCGACGCGGTCAGACCATGCGCGGAGGCGATGTTGACCACCCGGCCCCAGCCCGCCTTGCGCATCATCGGCAGCGCGACAGCCGTGGTGTGGAAAGCCGAGGTCAGCATGATCGCGATGATCGCGTCCCACTTCTCGACCGGGAAGTCCTCGATCGGCGAGACGTGCTGGATACCTGCGTTGTTCACGAGGATATCGCATTTGCCCGCCTGCTCGATCAGCGCGCGCGCCTCGGCGCCTTTCGACAGATCGGCCTTGATGTAGCGTGCGGTGACGCCGAATTCCTTTGCGATATCGGCGGCGAGCTGGTGGTCCTCATCGCGATCGGTGAAGGAGTTGATGACGACATCGGCACCGGCCCGCGCCAGTTCGCGCGCGACCCCGAGACCGATCCCGGAATTCGACCCGGTAATGACGGCGGTTTTTCCCTGAAGCGACATGTTCTCTCCTTCGGTGGCGATAAGTTACGGATTCGCCGGGATCATGCCGTGCCGCGCCTGCGAACGCCATGCTGCAAGCGCAATACCGCGTGATATCGCGGTGAGGACCTTGTTTTCATGGGGAATGACGTAAAAAAAGACGCCCGCGCTAGGGCGGGCGTCAAGTCATGAGGCAGGTTTCATACAGGCAAGAAACCTATCGAGCAGTGCATCCCTTATAAGCAATCCTGCGCCGCTCTCCAAGGGAAAAGTTTGCGCAGTTTCAAACCTCTCGCTAGCTTGGCGCCAATAAATGCAGGCAAGGCAGGGATTGTTAACATGACGAGATCGGTGTTTTTCCATTTACTCGGCGGGGCGCTTTTCGGGCTCGCCCCTGTATTTACAGGGATCGCTGCCGCGGAGCCACAACCTGCGATTGCAATGTATGGAGAGCCTGCACTTCCGGCCGGCTTTACCCACCTGCCCTATGCCAATCCCGACGCGCCCAAGGGCGGCGAGATCAGATTTGGCGTGGCCGGCATGTTCGATTCGCTTAACCCGTGGATTCTGAACGGGCGTCCCGCAGAGGGAATCAGCCGCTATGTCGCCGAATCGCTGATGGGCCGCTCGATGGACGAGCCTTTCACGCTTTACGGGCTTCTCGCCGAATCGGTCGAGACCGATCCCGACCGCACCTGGGTGGAGTTCACCCTGCGCCCCGAGGCCAAGTTCTCCGACGGCAATCCGGTGACGGTCGCGGATGTGATCTGGTCCTACGAGACGCTCGGGACCGAAGGTCATCCGCGCTACCAGAATGCCTGGTCGAAGGTCGAGAAGATCGAGAAGACCGGCGAGCGCAAGGTCCGCATCACCTTCAAACCCGAGGTGAAGGACCGCGAAATGGCGCTGATCATGGGGATGCGCCCGGTGCTGGAGAAAGCGCAATGGGAGGGGCATAACTTCGCCTCGACCACCAACATGGCCCCGATCGGGTCCGGGCCTTATGTCGTGGGCCGCGTCGATCCCGGCAAATTCATCGAGCTCAAGCGCAACCCCGATTACTGGGGCAAGGATCTGGGCTTCAACAAGGGCCGGAACAATTTCGACACGATCCGCTACGACTACTTCGGCGATGGCGGGGTCGTGTTCGAGGCCTTCAAGGGCGGCGAGACCGACAGCTATACCGAATGGAACGCCGCCGACTGGGGCCGCAATTACAACTTCCCGGCCGTGCAATCGGGCGACGTGATCAAATCGGAGATCCCGAACGGGCGTCCTTCGGGGATCAAGGGGCTGGTGATGAACACCCGCAACCCGGTCTTCGCCGACTGGCGGGTGCGTCAGGCGATGATCGACGCGTTCAATTTCGAGTTCATCAACAAGACCATCAATGGCGGCGCGGAGCCGCGGATTTCCTCCTATTTCTCGAATTCCGAGCTTGGGATGGAGCACGGCCCCGCAGCGGACAAGGTCAAAGCCCTGCTGGAGCCTTTCGCCGATCAGCTCCCGCCCGGCACGATTGACGGCTATACGCTGCCGACCTCGGATGGTGGCGTGCGCAATCGCAAGAACATGCGCGCCGCGGCGAAGCTGCTGGAAGACGCGGGCTGGCAGGTCGATAGCGATGGTGTGCTCAAGAAGGACGGCAAGCCCTTCACCTTCGAGATCGTGCTGCAGCAAGGCGCTGCCGAAACGCAGAGCATCGTCGATATCTACACCGAGGCGCTCAAAAAGCTGGGCATCTTCCCGAAAGTGACCGTGATCGACGACGCGCAATATACGCAGCGCACCAACGCCTATGATTTCGACATGGCATGGTACTGGCGCGCGCTGTCGCTGTCGCCCGGCAACGAGCAGAACCTCTATTGGGGCTCGAAAGGCGTGAAACAGCCCGGCTCGCGCAATTGGATGGGCATGAACTCCCCCGCTGCCGAGGCGATGGTCAAGGCCATGCTCGATGCGAAAAGCCACGAGGATTTCGTCGCCGCGACCCATGCGCTCGACCGAGTGTTGACTGCAGGTCGCTATGTCATCCCGATCTGGTATGCCCCGGTTGACCGCATCGCCCATATCAAGCAGCTTCACTACCCTGAGAAGACCCCGCTATACGGGGCATGGCCGGGTTTCCAACCCGATGTCTGGTGGTATCAAGAGGCAGGACAATGAAAAAACTCATCCTTCTGGCAGCAGTCGCTGCGGCATTGGCAGGCTGCAACACGGTGGCCGGTGTGGGCGACGACATCTCTGGCGGTGCGCGCTCGGTGCAGGGCTGGTTCAGGTAACCTCGCGGATCTGATCACGATATGGAACCGTGCGAGGTATCTTTGCCTTGTGCCTTGCAAAGCCCCCCGGGCGTCCCTTTCTCAGACATAGGGTCGCCCGTGAGACGAGCCGCGAAGAAAAGGATCAAAAGCGATGAAATGGCACCATATCGAGGAAAACTGGGCGGCATTTTACGAGGCGATCGTGGACAAATGGCCCGAAGCCGACGAGGCCGAACTTGACGAGATCGACGGCGATCAGAAGGCCTTCATCCGGTATATCGCCGAGCTGACCGAACAGGAGCCGGCCGACGCGCGCGACGAAATCCGCGACTGGATGCGGGGCGAATTGCCCTCCGACGTGGTCATGGACCCGACCCATGACGGTCATTCGATTGCGCTGTCGGCGAAATATGTCGGCGAGGGCGAAGACGAATATGACGACGACGCCCGCTTCGGCGACGACGACGAAGAGTGAGCGTCGCGCGCCGTTGATCGGTTGCCGGGGGCTCTGCCCCCCGCGGCTCCGCCGCTCCCCGGGATATTTTTGCCAAGGCGAAGCCAGAGTGATGGCGGCGCGTTCGGGCTTGCTCGGGCGCGCGCTGCGTCCTAGCTAGGCTTCATGGAATCCGTTTACCACACAGACCCGATCGCCGCCCCGCCAAGCGCCTTCAACATGGCCGCACATGTTTTAGCGGCGGGGTCCGCGACGCCCGACAAGCTGGCGATGCAGATCGTGAAGCCCTCGGGCGCGCAGCGCTGGTCCTATGGGCGGCTGATCGCGGCGGTGCGCGGTGCGGGGACGCTTTTGCGCGACGCGGGGCTGACACCCGGAGATCGCGTGATGCTGCGGCTGGGCAACGGACCGGAATTTCCAATCGCTTTCCTTGGCGCCATCGCCGCGGGGCTGGTTCCGGTGCCGACCTCGGCGCAGCTGACCGGGGCCGAAATCACCAAGCTCGCAGCCGATCTCGACCCGGCGGCGGTCGTGGCGGGCGACGGGATCGCCCTGCCCGATCATCCGGCGCGCGTGATCCCTGCCGATAGTCTGCGCAAGGCCGAGGACGCCGCGCCCTGCGACTACGCGATGGGCGATCCGAACCGCCTCGCCTATATGATCTTTACTTCCGGCACGGGCGGTTCGGCGCGCGCGGTGATGCATGCGCATCGTGCGATCTGGGCGCGGCAGATGATGTATCGCGGCTGGTATGGCATGGGGCCGGACGACCGTCTGATGCATGCCGGCGCCTTCAACTGGACATACACGCTCGGGACCGGGTTGATGGATCCGTGGACGCTGGGCGCGACCGCGCTGATCCCGGCGGACGGGGTGGAGCCCCGCAGCCTGCCCCTGCTGCTCAAGCGGTTCGACGCGACGATCTTCGCCGCCGCCCCCGGGGTCTATCGCCAGATCCTGAAACATCACGAGACGCTGTCGCTGCCGAAGCTGCGCCATGGGTTGAGCGCGGGCGAGGCGCTACCAGACCCCACGCGCGCGGCCTGGAACGCGGCGACGGGTACCAAGGTCTATGAGGCGCTCGGCATGTCGGAATGCTCGACCTTCATTTCGGGTAGTCCCGATCATCCCACGCCGCCCGGCACCTGCGGCTATCCGCAGGCGGGCCGCCATGTCGCGGTGCTGGGCGAGAATGGGCAACCGGTGCCCCGTGGCGAGCCGGGTCAGCTTGCGATCCATGAGAGCGATCCGGGGCTTTATCTGGGCTATTGGAACGCCCCCGAGGAGACGGCGGCGCGCCGGGTCGGCCCGTGGTTCGTGACCGGCGACACGGTCGCAATGGGCGAAGACGGTGCGATCACCTATCTCGGGCGCGGCTATGATATGATGAATGCGGGCGGCTTCCGGGTCTCGCCGATCGAGGTCGAAGAGGTCATGCATGACTGCCCCGGCGCAGGCGACGTGGCCGCCGTCGAGATCGCGGTGAAGGCCGATGCCAGCGTCGTCGCGCTGGCCTATACTGGCGAGGCGGAAGAAGGCAGTTTGCGCGCCCATGCCGAGGCACGGCTTGCACGTTACAAGCAACCCCGCCTTTACGCCCATATCGCCGCCCTGCCCCGCAACCGTAACGGCAAGGTGCTGCGCTCCGAGATCCGCGCCATGCTGCAACAGGAGGTCACCTCATGATCACGCTCGATATTTTCGCCGATCCCGTTTGCCCGTGGTGCTTCATCGGCAAGGCACGGCTGGACCGAGCCTTGGCGCAACGCCCGAACCACCCGTTCCAGCGCGCCTGGCAACCGTTCGAGCTCAACCCGACGATGCCGCCCGACGGGATGGCGCGCGCGGATTACCTGCAGGCGAAATTCGGTCAGGACGGGGCGGCGAAGATGCATGTGCAACTGCTGGAGATCGCGGAGGCAGAGGGCTACGATTTCCACCCCGAGCGCGTCACCCACCAGCCCAACACGCGCAACGCGCACCGCCTCCTCCATTGGGCGGGTCTCGAAGAGCGCCAAGAGGATGCGATGGAAGGGCTGCTGGCCGCGCATTGGCGCGACGGGCGCAATATCGGCGACGCGACCGTGCTGTGCGAGGTGGCCGAGGCCGCGAAGATGGATCCGCGACTGGTGGAGCGCCTTCTGGCCTCGGATGCCGATATCGACACGATCGTCGCCAAGGAAGCGCATGCGCGCGAGCGTGGGATCAACGCGGTGCCCTCGGTCGTCGTCGCGAACGCCCATCTGGTGAGCGGCGCGCAACCGACCGATTTGTGGCTGCAGGTGATCGACGAGCTGTCCGGCGCCCCCTCCGACGCGACCCAGCACTGACCGCTTTGTCCGGCGTCGCAACCGCCGTCACTATCGCGTGAGGGCACAGGGGGCTGCGCGCCCGGCCCTCTGGCCAAATTGGCGCAGCTCCCTATGCTCGCGCTTCGAATAAATCCGACTTTCGGAAAGTCCCCCAGAATGTCCCAGATCTCTGACGCGCCTCGGGCGCGCACGCCTCTTTCGCTGCCCGAACTGACGGTCATGCTCGCCTCGCTGATCGCGACGGTCGCCTTCTCGATCGACGGGATGCTGCCGGCCCTGCCGCAGATCGCGGAGGAACTGAGCCCCGATGCGGTCAACCGCGCGCAGCTGGTGCTGACCTCCTTCGTGCTGGGCATGGGCGTGGGCACGCTGTTCGCCGGGCCGATCTCGGATGCGCTGGGGCGGCGCAAGACCATCGCGGGCGGGATCGCGATTTACATGGTCGGGGCGTTCGTCGCAGCCCATGCGCAGAGCCTCGAGGCGCTGCTGGCCGCGCGGGTGCTGCAAGGGATCGGCGCTTCGGGCCCACGGATCACCGTGATGGCGCTGGTGCGCGACCTGTTTGCCGGGCGCGAAATGGCGAAGATCACCTCCTTCATCATGATGATCTTCATCCTCGTCCCCGCGGTGGCGCCGTCGATCGGCCAACTCGTGATCGCGTTTGCGGGCTGGCGCGGCGTGTTCTGGGCTTTCATGGTCTTTGGCTGCGTCGGCGTGAGTTGGCTGATGATCCGGCAACCGGAAACGCTCGCCCCCGAGGATCGCCGCCCGTTGAACGTGTCGAAGCTGCGCGCTGCGGCTCTGGAAGTGATCACCCATTCCGATGTGCGGCTCTATATCGTGACGATGACGCTGGGTTTCGGGCAGATGTTCGCGCTGCTGTCGACCGCGCAACAGCTTTACGCGGCGCATGGCGTGACCGACACCTTCCCGATGTGGTTCGCGATCGGCGCGCTGATGGCGGGCACGGCCACGATCTTCAACGCGCGCTACGTGATGCGGCTGGGAATGCGCAAGATCGTCAAAGGGACCTATATCTCTCAGGTGGCGATCTCGGCGGTGATGCTGGTGTTGGTGCTTAGCGGACTGACCGACGGCGCGTCGGGCTTCCCGTTCATCTTCGTCTATTCGGTCTCGGTCTTCGCAATGGCGGGCCTGACTTTCGGGAACCTGAACGCGCTGGCGCTGGAGCATATGGGCCATATCGCCGGCATGGCGGCCTCTATCGTGGCCGCGATATCGACGGTGGGCGCGGTGGTGATCGCAGCCCCCGTGGGTCTGTCCTTCAACGGCACGGCGCTGCCAATGGTGGTCGCGACGTTGATCTGTTCGAGCCTCGCCTGGTGGCTGATCCGCAAGACGCAGGAGACCGACTGACGGGGCTTTACGCACCGGGGCAAAGGGCGCATACCCGCGCATCTTTCCCCGATCCCGAGTCGCTCCCGATGTCCTCACCCTATGCCCGTCCCGGGTTCTACGATGAGGCGCTCGCCAAGGGCCGCCACCGCGACATCGTGGGCGGCCGCTGGGACGAGACGGGCCGCGCGCAGATGGCGGCGCTCATGGATCACGGGTTGCGGCCCGATCATGTGCTTCTCGATATCGGCGCGGGCGCGTTGCGGCTTGGCTGCAAGGCGGTGCCCTATCTGGAGCCGGGCCATTACTGGGGTACGGATGCCTCGCGCGCTCTGATGCTGGCGGGCTATGCGGCGGAGCTGGATGCCCGCGAGCGTCTCGATCCTGTGCAGCTGGTGGAGGATGCGGATTTCACCTTCGCGGGTGTGTCCGACACGATCACCCATGCCATCGCCTTCGGCGTATTCCCGCATCTTGAGAGCGACGCAATTGCACTCTGTCTCAATGGGTTGCGGCGCTTTCCTCAGCTGGAATGCGTGCTGCTTACGGTGTTCCTCGCCCCCGACGAGGCGACCAGCCACCGCCAGAAGGACGGTGTCGTCACCCACGCAGGTCGCGCGCCCTATCACCTCTCGGAAGCGGCGCTCTACGCAATGGCGGACGCATCAGGCTGGAGCCTCAACCGCGACGACCGGATGCTGCCGCGCGGACAGGTGATGTTCCGCGCGGAGCCCCTCAGGCCTTCGCCTTCTTCGCCTCGATAACCTTCTCGGCGAGATCGCGGGCAATCGCGAAGGCGCCCTTGATCTTGTCCTTGTCGTTCTTCCAGTCGCGGCGAATGACCAGCTTGTTGTCCTTCACCTTGGCCAGATCGCGCTGCGCGGTGAGGAATTCCACGAGACCCTGCGGGTTCGGGAATTTGTCGTTGTGGAACTGGACGGTCGCGCCTTTCGGACCGGCATCGAGTTTGGCGATCATCGCGCGTTTGCACATCGCCTTGATCCGCACGACCAGCAGCAGCGTGTTGACCTCTTTCGGCAGTTCGCCGAAGCGGTCGATCAGCTCGGCGGCGAAGCCTTCCAACTCGACCTTGGTGGTCAGGCTTGACAGGCGACGATAGAGGCCGAGGCGCACGTCGAGATCGGGGATGTAGCTGTCGGGGATCATCACGGGCACGCCGAGATTGATCTGCGGCGACCAGTCGCCATCCGCCGTCTCGGTCAGCTCGCCCGATTTCAGCTTCGAGATCGTCTCTTCCAGCATCGACTGATACAGCTCGTAGCCCACCTCGCGGATATGGCCGGACTGTTCCTCGCCCAGAAGGTTGCCCGCGCCGCGCAGGTCCAGATCCTGACTGGCGAGGTTGAACCCCGCCCCAAGGCTGTCGAGCGAGCCCAGCAGACGCAGCCGCTTCGAGGCCTGCGGCGTCAGCGGCATCCGCGGCTTCGTCGTCAGGTAGCAATAGGCGCGAGTCTTGGCGCGGCCCACCCGGCCCCGGATCTGGTAAAGCTGGCTCAGGCCGAACATATCGGCGCGGTGGATCACCATTGTGTTCGCGGTCGGAATGTCGAGGCCGCTTTCGACAATCGTGGTCGCCAGCAACACGTCGTATTTACCATCGTAAAACGCGTTCATCCGGTCGTCCAACTCGCCCGCCGCCATCTGCCCATGCGCCACGAGATATTTCACCTCGGGCACGTGGGTTTGCAGGAATTCCTCAATTTCGGGAAGATCGGAAATCCGCGGCACGACATAGAAGCTCTGCCCGCCCCGGTAATGCTCGCGCAGCAGCGCCTCGCGCACGGTGACGGTGTCAAATTCGCTGACATAGGTGCGGATCGCGAGCCGGTCGACGGGTGGCGTGCCGATGATCGACAAGTCGCGCACCCCGGTCAGCGAGAGTTGCAGCGTGCGCGGGATCGGCGTCGCGGTCAGCGTGAGCACATGGATTTCCGAGCGCATCTCTTTCAGGCGCTCTTTGTGCTGCACGCCGAAATGCTGCTCCTCGTCGATGACCAGCAGGCCGAGATTGGCGAATTTCACCGATTTCGCCAAGACCGCATGGGTGCCGATCACGATATCGACCGTGCCATCGCGCAGCCCCTCGCGGGTCTTCGTGGCCTCCTTGGCGGACACGAAACGGCTGAGCGGCTTCACGTTCAGCGCGGTACCCCGGAAGCGTTCGGCGAAGGTCTTGTAATGCTGGCGCGCGAGCAGGGTCGTCGGCGCGATCACTGCGACCTGCATGCCCGATTGCGCGGCGACGAAGGCCGCGCGCATCGCGACTTCGGTCTTGCCGAAGCCCACATCGCCCACGACGAGACGGTCCATCGGCGTGCCCGATTTCAGATCGTCCACGACATCCTCGATCGCGCTCATCTGATCGTCGGTCTCGGTATAGGGGAAGCGCGCGGCGAAGCTTTCCCACTCGTGATGCGGCGCTTCCAGAATGGGCGCGTTGCGCAGGTGGCGCTCGGCCGCGATCCGCATCAGCTTGTCGGCGATCTGGCGGATGCGTTCCTTCAGCTTGGCCTTCTTGGCCTGCCACGCGCCCCCGCCGAGCTTGTCGAGCAAGCCCTCCTCATGGCCGTAACGGCTGAGCAGTTCGATATTCTCGACCGGAAGATAGAGACGATCCCCGCCCGCATATTCCAAGAGAACGCATTCATGCGGCGCGCCAAGCGCCGTGACCGTCTCCAGCCCCTTGTAGCGGCCCACCCCGTGATCGACATGGACGACAAGATCGCCGGGCGACAGCGTCGTGTGTTCGGTCAGGAAATTCTCGGCCTTGCGCTTGCGCCGCGGCTTCGAGACGAGCCGTTCGCCCAGCACGTCCTGCTCGGAGATCACGGTCATCCCGCCGCCATCGCGCGGGGCTTCGAACCCCTCGTCGAGCGGCCAGACGGTGAGGTTCACTCCCGGCCCGATCTCGCGCGCAGAGCCGATCAGCTTAGCGCCCATCAGCCCTTCGTCTTCCATAAGGCCTTTGAGGCGCTCACGTGCCCCCTCGGACCACGAGGCGATCACCACGGGCCCATCGGCCAAACGCGCTTGAACATGATCCTTCAAGGCACTGAACAGGCTAACGTTTTCGACCTTACGCTCGGGCGCGAAATTTCGCCCCACACGCCCGCCCGCGTTCAGGATTCCGGGTCCGGGCGGTGCCGGGATCACCTGCAGGCGCAGCACGCGAAGCGGTTTCAACACCGCCTCCCAACCCTCTGGGTTCAAATACAAAAGCTGCGGCGGAGCGGGTTTGTAGACCGAGTCCAGCCGGTCGCGCCGGGTCATCGCCTCGCGCCGCGTGTCGTACTGATCCGCGATCCCGTCCCACCGGCTTTCCTGCTGCGCAGCGATCTGGTCGTCGAGCATCACCGACGCGTCGGGCAGATAGTCGAATACCGTCTCGAGCTTTTCATGAAAGAAGCCCAGCCAATGCTCCATCCCCGCCTGTTTGCGCCCTGCCGAGACGGCCTCGTACAGCGGGTCTTCCGCGCCGCCCGAGCCGAATTCGATCCGGTAATTCTGCCGGAAGCGCGTGATCGCGGCCTCGTCGAGGATGACCTCTGAGACCGGCGCAAGCTCCACGCCTTTCAGCTTCTCGGTCGTGCGCTGGGTCACCGGGTCGAAGCCGCGCGCGTCGTCGAGCACATCGCCGAACAGGTCGAGCCGCACCGGGCCGCCCTCGCCGGGCGGGAAGATGTCTATGATGCCGCCGCGGATCGCGTAATCGCCGGGCTCGGAGACGGTCGAGGCCTGTGAGAAGCCCATTCGCACGAGGAATTCGCGCAACGCCTGCTCGTTGATCCGCTTGCCAACCTGCGCGGTGAAGCTCGCACCGGCCAGCACCTCGCGCGCGGGCACGCGCTGCATGGCAGCTGAGAGCGTCGTCAGCAGAACGAACGGCCCGGGCATGCCCGAGGCCAGCGCGGCCAACGTCGCCATGCGCGTGGCCGAGATATCGGCATTGGGCGAGACCCGGTCATAGGGCAGACAATCCCAAGCCGGGAAGTCCAGCACCGTCGCCTCGGGCGCAAAGAACGCAAGTGCCCCGCGCATGGCCGCCAGACGGCGATCGTCGCGCGCGACATGGATGACCGATTTGCCCTTCGCGAGCTCTTTGGCCAGCAAGGCGGCGTCGAACCCTTCCGGGGCGCCCGAGAGAAGAAAATGCTCCATAGCCAAGCGAGGTATCGGCCCTGCCGCCGGTGTCAAGTTGCTTCGCGCGTCAAACCAGCATCGAAGCGAGAAGGTTCTGATACATTCCCCAAAGCGCGCTCACGATGATCGCCACCACGCCGATCGCCTGCACGTTCACCCGGTGGCGCGAGAGCGCCTTGATTGCAAGCGTCGGATCATGCGCGAGCGCTGGGTCCGCGTCGAGTTTATGCGCCAGACGCAAGCTCAGGCCGAACACCCCCATCATCGGCACCAGCAGCAGCGCGAATGCCTGCGCCGTCTCCGAGCCATAGATGAAACCGGTGATCAGCAGAAAGCTCAGCATGAACGGGATGGTGATCGACATCGAGAATCCCGCATCGCGCCGGATCCGGTTAAGCCTGCGCGCGTTCAGCGCCGTCATCGCGGCGAGATCCTCGGCCGCCTCGCCGCCCTTGCGGCGCGCGCGGATCACCATGTCCCACGGCACGCCCAGCACCCAATGCGAGGCGGAGGACCAGACTGCGGCCAGCGCGATCCAATACCACAAGTTGGAAAAGCTGCGCAGGTCGATCAGCCGCGCGATCGTGTCGAAAACTTCCAAGCCCCTCGCCCTCGTTCTTCCGGGTCGTCGTGTCGCGGCCCCTCTCGTCGAGACATAGACCAGCCTCGGCCCGAGCGGAACCCCGCGCGGATCGGCCGCGCTTGCCTGTGGCGGCGATCCGTGGCACCCCTTTGGCCGAGCCAGAGGAGCCTGCCGATGAACCCGATCCTTCCGCCCTTCCCGCATACCCGTCTGCGCCGGATGCGCCGCACTGCAGCGCTTCGTGATCTCGCGCAGGAACACCGGTTGAGCGTGAAGGACATGATCTGGCCGATCTTCATCACCGACGTGCCGGGCGCGGATGTCGAGGTGCCTTCGATGCCGGGCGTCGTGCGCCGCACGCTCGAGGGCGCGGTGCGCGCCGCTGAAGAGGCCGCGAAGCTCGGCATCCCGGCGATCTGCCTCTTTCCCTATACCGATCCGGCGGTGAAGACCGAGGCCTGCGAAGAGGCCTGGAACCCCGAGAACATCACCAACCGGGTGATCCGTGCGATCAAGGCCGAGGTGCCCGAGATCGCGATCATGACCGATATCGCGCTCGATCCCTACAACGCCAACGGCCATGACGGGCTGG
Source organism: Thioclava sediminum (assembly GCF_002020355.1). GTDB lineage: Bacteria > Pseudomonadota > Alphaproteobacteria > Rhodobacterales > Rhodobacteraceae > Thioclava > Thioclava sediminum. The sequence continues at coordinate 186,665 of NZ_MPZV01000003.1, read as the reverse complement.
TGCGCGACGGGATCATTCTCAACGACGAAACCGTTGAATGTCTTGTCAAAATGGGGATCGCGCAGGCCGAGGCCGGGGCGGATATCCTCGGGCCCTCGGACATGATGGACGGGCGGATCACGGCGCTGCGCTCGGCGCTCGAAGCTGCGGGCCATGCCGATGTGACGATCCTCAGCTATGCCGCGAAATATGCCTCCGGCTTCTACGGGCCGTTCCGCGATGCGGTGGGTGCGACGGGTGCGCTCAAGGGCGACAAGAAGACCTACCAGATGAACCCGGGCAACTCCGACGAGGCGATCCGGCTGGTTGCGCGCGATCTCTCCGAGGGCGCGGATATGGTGATGGTGAAGCCCGGGATGCCCTATCTCGACATCTGCCACCGCGTGAAAGAGCAGTTCGGCGTGCCAACCTACGCCTATCAGGTGTCGGGTGAATACGCGATGATCATGGCGGCGGTGAAGAACGGCTGGCTCGACCATGAAAAGGTCATGCTCGAAAGCCTGATGAGCTTCCGCCGCGCGGGCTGCGATGGTGTGCTTACCTACTTCGCGCCGGAGGCCGCGAAACTGCTCGGTAACGGCTAAGCAGGGTCTTGCCACTTCAGCGTGAATGGGCTCAAGAATAAGTGACAAAGCGGGTTCCCTCGTCTATTAATTGTGCCAAGCGGTCGTAATAAGACCATTCAGCCCGGCGCGAGATCGGGCATATCGAGCGGAGCGACAGACATGACGAAACTTTCCAGACGGACCCTTCTGGCGATGGGCGGTGCGGGGCTCGGCCTTGCAGCCTGCGGCAACGGCGTGGGCAGTGCGGGCAGTGCCAAGCTGGACGCGCGGGTCGATGCGACCCGGAACTACCTTCTGACGAAATATCCCGGCACCCGCGATCTCGAGAACAAGTCGGTCGGCGTGCTTTGGATGCCTTTGATGACCGAAGCGGGTTTCGGCATCGGTGGCGCGTTCGGGCGCGGCGCACTGCGGATCAACAACGTGACCGTGGATTACTACTCGGCAGCGGCGGCGAGCTTCGGTCTGCAGATCGGGGCGCAGCAATATGCCCATGCCCTGTTCTTCATGACGCCCGAGGCGCTGGCGGGCTTCCGCCGCGGCGATGGCTGGCAGCTGGGCGCGGATGCGCGCTATGCGGTGCCTGATCAGGGCGGCGCGATTTCGGCCTCCACCCTGACCTCGACCGCGCCGATCATCGCGCTGGTCTTCGGCCAGGCCGGTCTGATGGCGGGTGCGACTCTTGCGGGCACGAAATACACCCGGATTATTCCGTAAGATCAGCCGCTTCGGCGGCTCTCTTCACCCAAGACATAAAGAAAGCCCCGCAGATCTCTGATCTTGCGGGGCTTTCTTCTTTTCTGGCTCTAAAAAGGATCAACCGCCGAGGATGATCCGCACATAATTCCGGGTCTCGCGATAGGGAGGAATGCCGTTATGTTTCGCGACGGCCTCCGGTCCGGCATTGTAAGCAGCGAGCGCCAGCCGCCAGCTTCCGAACCGGTTATACATCATCTTCAGGTAGCGCGCCCCGCCTTCGAGGTTCTGCGCCGGATCGCGCGGGTTCACGCCGAGTTTGCGTGCGGTAGCGGGCATCAGCTGCGCCAGCCCCATCGCGCCCTTGTGCGAGCGCGCCTGCGGGTTCCAACCGCTCTCCTGCTGCACAAGACGCAGGAACAGATCGGTCGGGATACCGTGACGCGAGGCCACCGATTTCGCGGTGCTCATATATTGGCCGCGATACTTGCCGTTGTAGCGCGGCACGTTCTCTACACTGGCGGTCTGAGTCAGCTTGCCCTTGGGCGTCAGCCGCGAGGAATGTTCATATTGCTGCGCGGCACGGGTATCGAGAATGTTGGTCTGGTTTCGGAAAAGCATCGCGCGGGATTTCGAAGAACTCCCCTGAAGCCGCAGCCCCTCTGCCTGGGCGCTCATTGGGCCCACCATCACCGTTGCCGCGGCAAGCGCCGCCAGCCCGAGAATTCCGATCGTTCTACGCATCGGCCCCCACCACTCACTGTCCACGTATTCTGGGGCAAACTATAGAGAAATCAGCGAAAAGTTAAAGCAAAACGCCAATCGCCTCGGCAACCTCCCGCCGATAAGCTGCCGTTGCGTCAGATTACGTGCGCCTGTTGCTTTTTCGCATCGGCCTTGATGGGGCCGTGAAACAGCTCCTCCACGAAGATCGAAACGAGCTGAGAGCGGCCGGACACGCCCGCCTTGCGATAGACCGAATTTAGATGGGATTTCACCGTGGCCTCGCTGGAGCCGCGGAAAGAGGCGGTCTCCGAAACCGAGAAGCCCTTGATGGTGAAGGCGGCGACATCGGCCTCTGCGGGGGTCAGCCCCCATTGGTCGAACTGCGCGCTCATCATCTCGGCCATTGCGCCTTGTGCAGCCCCGATCGTGCGGTCGGCATGCGCCTGACGTCGCAACAGCGCCCAAAGCACGGCGGCCTCGACAACGATCCCCGCGATCAGGCCGAGATTGGCGAAAAGCTCCATGTTGAGATGCAGGGAGAGGCGCCCGGCCTCGCGGAAGTCGTCGAACACGTCGGCTACGAAGAGCGATGTGCAGGCGGCTTGGAAAATGATGAGGGCGACCAATGCGCCCTCTTTCGTCCAGATTGAGACTCGCTCTCGCGAAACCGCCATCGGCGCTTACCCTCTGTTGCCGCGGAACACCTTCTTACCGGTGATCATCGCGCGCGCAAGGTTCACGCGCAACCGGCGGCTTTCGAAGACGACGGCAGCGATATGGGCGGCGATCGAGACTTCGGCCCAGTTGACGGCGAGTTCATGCACTTCCTGAGGCCATTTCACGCCCCAATAGGCATCAGTGGTCATCAACCAGCCCGATCCCGCAATGACGAGAAGCGTGATCAAAAGGTTGTAAATCATCAGCGCCCCGAGCGGCGAATGGCCCAGATGTGCGTGCCGCCTTCCCGTCGCCATATCGCGCAGCTGCGTCAGCGCGCCGGTGGGCGATGGCGGGAAGTCCTTGAACTTCGCGTGACGGGTGCCGAACAGACCCCAGAGGATCCGCGCGGTCACGAGCCCCGCGACCGTGTAGCCGATCCAGTGGTGCAGATCGTGCTTCGGCGAGGTGAAGAACGCATTGGCGGTGAAGAGGCCCGCAATGGACCAGTGGAACACCCGGATGAACGGGTCCCATACGCTATGCGCACCGACGGGCGGCGGTTCTGCGTGAGACGTCTCCTGCGACGGAAGATCGGTAAAGCTCGCGTCTTCGATGGCCATGATCGGGCCCTCCTGCTGCTTCTGGAAAGACTGGCGTGAGGAAGACGGGCCGGATCATACCGGCCCGTCGAAAAGGCGCTGACGATTAGTTGTCGCCCGAGCGCTTCACCTGCTTGAGGTTGGAATCGAAGTAGAGTTGGGCGCGCTTGCCGTCCTTCATCGCGTAGACTTCGATATAGCCGTCTTCCATTTCCATCCGGCGCACGTCGTAGCCCTGATTTTTCAGCTCGGCGGAAAGCTTCTGCTCTTTCGCCGGGGCTACGGCACCTTCGCCACCTTCTGCGAGAGCGGGGAGAGTGGAGGCTGCGGCAATCGTGGCGCTCGCGGCGATCAGCATCAGGTATTTCATGGGGTATCTCCTCATGGGATGTGGGGTTGCTCGACCGGATCGGGTGGGGTTCGTCCCCGTGTGCCGTCCGGCTCGTCCAGACCTGTGGCAAACCCACGGCGCCATCTATCGGCACAAGGTTGGAAATCCGGGGCCGAAATCGCTCTCAAACCAAAGATGCACGCGGGATTTCGCCGCTTTCCGTCACGGTTGAGCGAAGCTTCGCCCCTAGGCTCCAGCGGGGCTCTGCTCTATACCCTTTGGGACCAATTCTAGAATCGCGAGGCGGAGGCAATATGGCAGGCAGCGTCAACAAGGTCATTCTGATCGGCAATCTGGGCCGAGACCCGGAGGTGCGGACCTTCTCGAACGGCGGCAAGGTGTGCAACCTGCGCATCGCCACCTCCGAGACGTGGCGCGACCGCAATACCGGCGAGCGCAAGGAGCGCACCGAATGGCATTCGGTCGCGATCTTCTCGGAGCCGCTGGCGAAAGTCGCAGAGCAATATCTGCGCAAAGGTTCGAAGGTCTATATCGAGGGCCAGCTCGAAACCCGCAAATGGCAGGACCAGAACGGTCAGGACCGCTACTCGACCGAAGTCGTGCTGCGCCCCTATCGCAGCGAACTGACCATGCTCGACGGGCCTGGCGGCTCGGGCGGCGGTCAAGGCGGCGGTGGCGGTGGCTACGGCGGCCCGTCCTCGGGTGGCGGCGGCTACGATGATGGCGGCGGCTATGGCGGCCCGTCCTCGGGCGGCTCCGGTGGCCGCTCGGATTTCGACGACGAAATCCCGTTCTGAGTTCGAAACAAGAAAGGCCCCCGGTTCGGGGGCCTTTGCTTTTGTAGCGATCTGGGTCGGGGCTAGTGGCGCGCTTGCGCCCTGCCCTTTACTTCTGGGCCGTCTCGCCGCTCAGCAGAGGGCGCAGATCCGAGGCGATCACGCGCTCGGTCAGCGGACCGGCGAAGCGATAGAGCACCTTGCCCGTGCCATCGATCACGAAGGTCTCGGGCACGCCGTAGACGCCCCAGTTCAGCGCCATCTTGCCGTTCGGATCGGCGCCGAGTTCGGCGAACGGGTTGCCCATCTCGCTCAGGAAGCCCTGCGCTTTGACGGGCTTGTCCTTGTAATTGACCCCGTAGATCGGAATCCCCTCATCGGCAAGCGCTTCGAGATTGGGATGCTCCACCCGGCACGGCGCGCACCACGAGGCCCAGAAATTCACCAGCTTGACCTTACCGTCCTTCAGGTCGGCATCGGTGAAGGGTTGGAAATCGCCCAGCGGTTCAAGCTGTACCGGCGGCGCGGGCTTGCCTGCGAAAGCGGTCGGCAGCTGCGTCGGGTCCTCGCGCGTCATCCCCCAGATGAACACGCCCGCAAGCCCCGCGAAGATCAGCGGCGGCAACAGCATCAGCGGCTTAACCATGTGCGCCCCCTTTCCGGCGGGCCTCGGCCTCGGCCAATTGACGTTTCACCTTCGCGCCACGCATCAACGAGACGACGATGATCAGCACCAGCAGCACGACCGTCGAGGCCCAGGCGATGTTGACGGTTTCGGTGTAGGATTTGGTGGACGGGTCCACGAGGACGACGCCGCCCTCGGTGACGGTGCCGCCTTGCTCGGTCGTATCACTCATGCCATGCGCTCACGTTGCTGGATGGCGCCCAGACGGCGCGCGCGGACCTCGGTGCGGGTGCGGATCAGCACCAGCGCGAGGAAGAAGAAGATGAACCCGGCCATGCACAGAAGCAGCGGGAACCAGTAGACATCGGCGATGTGCTGCTCGGAATCCATCGAGAGCGTCGCGCCCTGATGCAGCCCCTGGTTCCAGAAATTCGCCGCATAGCGCGAGAGCACCGCAAACACCCCGCCGACGAGGCTGAGCACGCCGGTCAGATCGGCGGCCGTGTCGGGGTTCTCGACCGCAGCCCAGAGCGCGATATAGCCGAGGTAGAACAGGAACAGGATCAGGAACGAGGTCAGTCGCGGATCCCATTCCCACCAGGTGCCCCACATCGGCTGGCCCCAGACCGCGCCGGTGATCAGCGCGATCAGCGTCATCACCGCGCCGATGGGCGCCGCGGCCTTCGCGGCCAGCGCCGAGACATGGTGGCGACGGATCAGCCAGATCAGCGAGGTCACGACCATCATCACCCAGATGTTAATCGCCATCATCGCGGCGGGGACATGGACATAGATCACCTTCACCGAGCCGCCGAAATTCTCGGCAGCCGGGACGAAGAAATAGCCCCAGACCAGCCCGACGATCAGCGTGATCGCGGCAACTCCCACCGTCCAGGGCAGGATCTTGTCCGTGGTCTTCATGAATTTGACGGGGTTGGCGTATTCCCAGATCGACATCTTGTTGTTCTGCTCACCTTCTGGCCAGGTTGGCTCTGTGTATCACGGCTCTTCCTATCACGGCGCGCGCATGGGTTGCGCTAGCGCAGATTGACGCGGATCGCGGCGGCCGAGGCGAAGGGCACCAGCGCGACCGTCGCCGCCGTGATCCCGGCCAGCATCAGAAGCGGTGTCTCAGTGTTCATCCCCTCGGCGCCACGGCGCACGAGCTCCGCCCCGAAGATGAGGGTCGGCACATAGAATGGCAAGACCAGCAGCGACAACAAAAGACCGCCGCGCTTCAGCCCGACCGTCAGCGCGGCCCCGAATGTGCCCAGAACCGAGAGCGCAGGCGTGCCCAGAAGAAGCGAGATCACCATCCAGACATGTGCGCCCTGCGGCAGATGCAGCAAGATCCCGAACACGGGCGCTGCGACCACGAGCGGCAGCCCCGTGGTGATCCAATGCGCGAGCGCCTTGATCGACACGACCCCTTCGAGCGGCACCGGCGCGGTGACCAGCAGATCGAGCGAGCCATCCTCGTAATCGAGCGCGAAAATCCGGTCGAGCGAGAGCAGGCAGGCCAGAAGCGCGCCGACCCACAGGATGCCCGGCGCGATCCGCGCGAGGATTTTCCCCTCGGGACCGACGCCGAACGGGACCAGCGTCACCACGATCAGGAAGAAGGCCAGCCCGAGGCCGAAGCCACCGCCGGCGCGCACGGCGAGGCGCAGGTCTCGCATGAGAAGTGCGATCATGCCCGGCCTCCTTCTGACGCCAAGGGGGCGCTGCCCCCTTCGCGGCTGCGCCGCTCATCCCCCGGGATATTTCCGCCAATCCGAAACAGCGCGTAGCTGCTTTCGGCTTGGTCCAAATATCCCCGCCGGAGGCTCCCGACCGCGCCGATTGCGCGCCGCGCGATCATAGGAAAGCCTCGTCGAAAGCGCCCTGCATCCCGCCCTCTTCCGGCGTCTTGGCCTTGAAGGGCGTCAGGTCGAGAACCTTGGCCTCGTTCAGCCCGAGATCGATATGGGTCGCGATCAGCGCGGCCCCGCCGTTCGCCAGATGGCCGCGCACGGCCTCGGCGAAGAGCGCGACGGAGGCGGTGTCGAGCGACACCGTCGGCTCGTCCAGCACCCAGATCGGGCGGCCGGTCACCAGAAGCCGCGCGAGGCCGAGGCGGCGTTTCTGCCCGGCCGACAGGCTATGGGCGGGCCGCGTCTCGAGGCTTTGAAGGTTCATGCGTTTCAGCGCCGGTTCGATATCGTTCGTCGCATAGACCGAGGCCCAGAAGCCGAGATTCTCGCGCACCGTCAGCGTGGATTTCAGCCCGTCGGAATGGGCGGCGTAGGCCATGCTCTCGGGCGGCATCGAGACCGTCCCGGCCAGCGCCGGTTGCAGCCCGGCCAAGGTGCGCAGAAGCGTCGTCTTGCCGACCCCGTTGGGGCCGCGCAGCACCAGCGCATGGCCTGCGTCGAGCGAAAAGCTCAGGCCTTCCAGCACCGGAAGACCACCGCGCGACACCGCGAGCCCTTCGACCGACAGCATGCTCATTCAGGCGTCTCGGGCGCGGCAGGGTTTTCCGGCATCGCGATCAGAGCGCAGCCGACCCGGCGGCCTTCGGACAACAGCACGTTATAGGTGCGGGCCGCCGAGGGCGTGGCCATGCCCTCGCACATCAGGCCCTCGGCCTCCAGCTCGGCCACGAGACCCTTCGGCAGATGTGCGATCTCTTCGCCCGTGCCGATGAACAACACGTCGAGCTTGTCTGCCAGCGCGCGCAGCGCAGCGCGGTCGTCCAGACCGCCCCAGCTGCCCATCTCCTCGCCCGCGACCCAGATCGAGCCTCGCGTGACCTCTCCGGCCACGCGGAAGAAACCCGGCCCGTAGCCGTCGATCGGCAGCGAGGCTCCGAAATTGGCTTCAGTCAGTAGCGACATCCGTTTTGTCGAAGAACTTCTCCGAGGGGTCCTTCTTCTCCTTGTTGCGGTCGAGCCCGATGAACAGGACGATGTTCTTTGCGACATAGACCGAGGAATAGGTACCCACGATCACGCCCCAGGTCATCGCGAAGACGAAGTTGCGGATCACGTCGCCGCCCAGAACGAGCAGCGAAATCAGCGCCAGCAGCGTGGTGCCCGAGGTCATCACGGTACGCGACAGCGTCTCGTTGACCGAGAGGTTCATCACTTCGCGCAGCGGCATCTTCTTGTATTTCACGAGGTTCTCGCGAAGACGGTCGAAGACGACGACGGTATCGTTGATCGAATAGCCGAGGATCGTCAGCAGCGCCGCGATGATCGACAAGTCGAACTTAATCTGGAACAGCGCAAAGATCCCGACCGTAACGGTCACGTCATGGATCAGCGCGGCGACCGCGCCCACCGAGAACTGCCACTCAAAACGCAGCCAGATATAGACCAGGATCGCGGCCACGGCGGCCAGAACGGACCAGATCGCGGTCCAGATCAGCTCGCCCGAGACCTTGGGTCCAATCGACTCGGTCGCGACGATCTTGATGTCCTTGTTCACCGACTTCAGCGATTCCAGCACTTTGGCCTGGGTGTCGGGGCTGATCGCCTCCTGCCCGTCCTGCGCCTGAATGCGGATCGTGACGACCTTCTGATCGGCGCGGAAGTTCGGGTCATAGACCTGCGTGATCAGCACGTCGCCCAGATCGAGCGGCGCGATGGCCGAGCGGTAGGCGCCGATGTCGACCGGCTCGGTCTGATCGGCCTCGGTGCGGATCGTGGTGCCGCCGCGGAAGTCGATGCCGAGGTTCAGCCCCATCACGAGCACCAGCACGATCGAGGCCAGCACCATGAAGACGGAGAAACCGAAGGTCGCGACCTGATGTTTGAAGAAGTCGAAGTTGGTCTTCTCGGGGACCAGTTTCAGACGGAATGCCATGTCTCGATCTCCCTTACAGTACCAGTTCGCGGGGACGACGGCGCGCGAACCAGATGCTCACGAACAGCCGCGTCACCCAGATCGCGGTGAAGACCGAGGTGATGATCCCGATCAGGAAGGTGACGGCGAACCCGCGCACCGGGCCTGCGCCCAGTACGAAGAGGATCACCGCCGTGAGGAAGGTGGTTACGTTGGCGTCGACGATAGCGGACATCGCGCGCTCATAGCCGAGCTCGATCGCGCGGGCGGCTTTCGCCTTCTGCTGGTTGCGCAGCTCCTCGCGAATACGCTCGAACACGAGCACGTTTGCGTCGACCGCCGTGCCCATCGTCAGCACGATCCCTGCGATGCCCGGCAGCGTCAGCGTGCCGCCGATCACCGAGAGGATCGCGAAGATCAGCGCGATGTTGATCCCCAGTGCCAGCGAGGCGAAGACGCCGAATGTGCCGTAAGACGCGATCATGAAGACCACCACGAGCACCGCGCCCACGGCTGCGGCCATCTTGCCGGCCGCGATCGAATCCGCACCCAGTTCCGGGCCGATGGTCCGTTCTTCGAGGAAGGTCATCGAGGCGGGCAGCGCACCGGCGCGCAGCAGCAGCGCCAGATCGGTCGCCTCTTTCACCGTGAACCGGCCGGTGATGATGCCCGAACCGCCCGCGATATGCGATTGGATCGTGGGAGCCGAGATCACCTTGTTGTCGAGCACGATGGCGAAGGGCTTGCCGATATTGTTCTGCGTGTAGTCGCCGAAGGTGCGGGCCGCGCTCGCGTTGAAGCGGAAGGCCACCGCCGGATAGCCGTTCTGGTCGGTATCGGGGCGCGCATCCGTCAGGTCTTCGCCGGTCACGACCGGAAGGCTGTCGAGGATGTAATAGAGCCCCTTCTGATCGGCAGAAGGGAGGATTTCCTGATCGGAGCCCACCGCCTCGTTCGGGTTCGAGCTGGTGCCGATCACCGAGTTGAAGGTCAGTTTCGCCGTGGTGCCGATCAGCTGCTTGATCTCTTGTGCGGAGCTTGCGCCCGGCACCTGGATCAGGATGCGGTCGGAGCCTTCGCGCACGATCGTGGGTTCACGGGTGCCCGCGGCGTCGATCCGGCGGCGCACGATCTCCAGCGATTGCTGCATCGTGCGGTCGTCGGTCGCGGCCTTCTCGGCATCCGAGAGCTGGATGATCAGCTGGTTGTCTTGGGTCGTGATCGCGAGGGTTTTCTGCCCCACACCGGTCAGCGACGAGACCGGGTTGTTCAGCGTCTCGGCGATCTTCTGGGCTTCCGCGATCTGGTCGGCATTGCCGATCTGGATCCGCAGGACGCCCGGATCGGCGTTCAGACGACGGATCGAGCCGAGCGTACCGCGTTCGGCGGCCAGCGCCTTGCGGAACTCGGGCCAGAGCGCATCGACGCGCGCCTTGTAGACCTCATCGACATTGACCTCGGCCAGAAGCTGCGCGCCACCGCGCAGATCGAGGCCGAGATTGACGATGTCGGATGGCAGCCAATCGGGCCAGCCAGCCTGCGCGGCCTGCTGCTCGGGCGTCAGAGACTCGCCCTTCGCGGCGGCGGCAACGGCATCGTTATGCCCCTCCACCCGGTTGTAAAAGATGTTCGGCGCGGCAAAGACGACCCCGATCAAAATGATGATCAGGATCAGCACGCGCTTCCACAGCGAGATGTGCAACATGGGGGACGGGCCTTTTATGGCTTATTCAGAGGTCTTGGCGGGTTCGGTGCGCGAAACAACCTGCACGATGGTCGATTTCACAACGCGGACTTTGACGCCCTGCGCGATCTCGACCTCGACCTCGCCGTCTTCCTTGATATGGGTGACTTTGCCGAGAATACCGCCCTGGGTCACGACCTGATCACCGCGGCGCAGAGCCTCGAGCATCGCCTTGTGCTCCTTGGCTTTTTTCTGCTGCGGACGGATCAGCAGGAAATACATGATCACGAAGATCAGGATCAGGGGAAGGAACTGGCCGAACGCGGCGGCGGGGTTACTGGCGCCACCGGCGGCCTGCGCGAAAGCGGGGGTCACGAACATGATCTATGGTCCTTTGTCATGGGCCTTGGGGGCAGCAAGCCCCGGTTGTCGGCGCGCACCCTAGCCGTGGCCCTGAGGCTTGGCAAGGCGAAGCGGCCCCTGTGAACGCGTCCTCACGTCGCGGTGACGGGGCGAAAGGAAACGGGGCGCAGGCCCCCTGTCGCCAGAGGGCTGTGATCGGCAAGGAAAAAGGGGCTCTGCCCCCGCTCCTGCGGAGCGTCCCCGGGATATTTTCCCCAAGGGGAAGAGAGGCGGTTCAGCCTAGGGGCAAGGCGCGCTCGGCCAGACGGGCGAGGTAGGATGCGCCCACGGGCGCGGCCTCGTCGTTGAAATCGAAGCGCGGATGGTGGAGCCCCGCGCCCTCCCCGGTGCCCATAAAGAGATAGGCGCCGGGCCGGGCCGCCAGCATATATGCGAAATCCTCGGCCCCCATTTCGCGCGGAGCGTCAGTCACGACACGCTCGGGGCCTGCGATTTCGCTTGCAACTTCGGCGGCGAAGCCGGTTTCGTCGGGGTCGTTCACGGTGGGCGGGTAGCCGCGTTCGTATTCGATCTCGACGCTGACGCCATGCGCCGCGGCGATCCCTTCGCAGATCTCCCGCAGCCGTTTTTCCGCCAGATCACGGACGTCCGGCTCGAAGCAACGAATCGTCGCGGTGAGGAAGCCGCTTTCGGGGATGATGTTGAGCGCAGTGCCCGCGTGGATTTGGGTGACCGAGACCACGAGCGCATCGCCCGCGCCGACATTGCGCGACACAACCGTTTGCAGCGAGGTCACCATGGCCGAGAGCGCCGGGATCGGATCGATGCAGCCCTGCGGGGTCGCCGCATGGCCGCCGCGCCCCGTCACCGTCACACGCGCCTCGTCTACCGAGGCGAGATAGGGGCCGGGCGTGGTGTAGAAATGTCCGAACGGCAGCCCCGGCGCGTTATGGATCGCGAAGACGCGCGAGATGCCAAAGCGCTCCATCACGCCCGCATCGACCATCACCTCGGCTCCGCCGCCGTCTTCCTCGGCGGGCTGGAAGATCAGCGCTACGGTGCCTGCGAATTTCCGGGTCTCGGCTAGATAGGCCGCGGCGCCCAGAAGCATCGCCGTATGCCCGTCATGGCCGCATGCATGCATCTTGCCGGGCGTCTCGGAGGCGTACTCCGCATGGGTCTCTTCCGTGATCGGCAGCGCATCCATATCGGCGCGCAGGCCCACGGTCGGTCCCTCGCCCTGCCCTTTGATCAGCGCCACGATCCCGGTCTGGGCAATCCCTTCATGGATCTCATCCACCCCGATTTCGCGCAGTTTCGCGGCGACGAAACCCGAGGTCTGGTGCAGATCGAAACGCAGTTCGGGATGGCGATGCAGCCAGTGCCGCCATTCGGTCATTTGCGGGCCGAGATCGGCGATACGGTTGAGAACGGGCATAGTGGACTTCCCCTTGCGGGCTGGTTAGGCCAGAGGCATTCGCATGGCAGGAGGCAAGCTGCAATGGCCAAACCCGACGACGCACTCATCTTCGACGATACGGGCGATGCGGCCCATCAGTTCACTCGGCTGACCGCGATCATGGAATGCTTGCGTGATCCGGAGAGCGGTTGCCCGTGGGATCTGGAGCAGGATTTCGCCTCCATCGCGCCCTACACGATCGAGGAAGCCCATGAGGTGGCCGATGCGATCGCGCGCGAGGCTTGGTCGGAATTGCCGGGCGAGCTGGGCGATCTGGCCCTGCAGGTGGTCTATCACGCGCAGATGGCGTCCGAGGACGGGCGCTTCGATATCTCCGATGTGCTGCGTGCGATCAACGCGAAGATGGTGGCGCGCCATCCGCATGTCTTCGGCGACGAGAGCCGCGAGAAATCCGCGGAACAGCAGACCGCCGATTGGGAGGCAATCAAGGCGGCCGAGCGCAAGGCTGCGGGCAAATCCGAGCGTGTCGGCGTGTTGGACGGGGTGGCTCTGGGTCTGCCCGCGTTGACCCGTGCGATCAAGCTGCAGAACCGCGCGGCGCGGGTGGGGTTCGACTGGCCCTCGACCGATGAGGTGCTCGACAAGATCGTCGAGGAAGCGCGCGAGCTGGAAGAGGCGCGCGACGAATTGGGCCCGGAGGAGCTGGCCGAGGAATATGGCGATCTGCTCTTCGTGATGGTCAATCTCGGGCGGCATCTGGGGTTGGACCCCGAAGCGTCCCTGCGCGCGGCCAATCTGAAATTCACCAACCGGTTCAATCATATAGAGCGCGAACTTGAAGCGCGCGGCAAGGCGCCGAAGGACAGCGATCTGGCCGAAATGGATGCGCTTTGGAACGAGGCGAAGGCGCGCAAGATCAAGTGACAGAGGGGGCTCTGCCCCGCGCGCGGCTGCGCGCAAAACTCAGAGGTTGAGGGGGCGCTGCCCCCGCGCTCGCGCGCCCCCCGGGATATTTTTGCTAAGAGGAATTTCAGAGAAACGCTTTGCGCAGCATGTTCAGCGCGACGAGCATCAGGAAGCCCGCGAAGACGCGCTTAAGCTTCTTCGGGTCGAGCTTGTGGGCCAGTGCCGCGCCTAAGGGGGCGGTGATAGTCGTCATCGCGATGACGATCAGGAAGGCGGGGATGTTGACCGCGCCGATAGAGTAAGGCGGCGCGTCGGCCACCGGCGTCAGCAGGAAGCCGATCGCCGAGGGCAGCGCGATGGTCACGCCGAAGCCTGCCGAGGTCGCAACCGCACGGTGGATCGGGATACCGTGGATCGTCTGCATCGGCGTGCCGATCGAGCCGCCGCCGATCCCCAGAAGCACCGACAGGAACCCCATCAGCGGGCCGAACCACGCGCGGAAGATCCCGCCCGGCAGCCCATCCGAAATCCGCCAGCTCGATTTGCCGAACATCATGTAGCAGGCGATCACCAGCACCATCACCGCGAAGATGATCTGCATGGTCGAAGAGCGCAGCTGATGCACCACCAGCACCCCGATGATCGCGCCGATGGCGATGGGGGCGATCCATTGCTTGAGGATGTCCCAATCGACCGCGCCCTTGCGGTTATGCGCCATGACCGAGCGGATCGAGGTCACGATGATCGTGGCCAGCGAGGTCGCGACACAGACCTGCATCAGATCGTTTGATCCGTATCCCAAGCCGTTGAAAAGATAGAAGAAGGCGGGTACGAGGACGATCCCGCCGCCGACCCCCAGAAGCCCCGCCAGAACGCCTGCGAACGCCCCCACTGCCATCAGGATCAAGACGAGCGGCGCGAGCGTGGCGAAATCGGGCATGTCGGGAAGTCTCCTTGGGTTCCGCTCAGTTAACCCGTTCACGCACGGCTGACAACGCACTCTCGAAAAGTTCAACCCCGGCACCGTCGCGGGTCGCGCCTTCCGACAGGATCTGCCGGAAGCGGCGCGCGCCGGGCTTGCCGTGGAACAGGCCGAGCATGTGGCGGGTGATCTGGTGCAGCCTACCGCCGCGCTCGAGATGGCGCGCGATATAGGGGATCATCGCCTGCGCCACGTCGAAGGGATCGCGGGCCTCGCCCTGCCCCCAGATGCGCTGATCGGCGGCGCCCAGCACCTCCATCGGCTGATGATAGGCGGCGCGGCCCACCATCACCCCGTCGAGCCCTTGGGCGAGTTCCACCTCGGCCGCGGCGAGATCTTTGATACCGCCATTGATCGACAGATGGAGCTGCGGATAGGCCGCCTTCATCGCGTGGACGAGCGGGTAATCGAGCGGCGGGATTTCGCGGTTATCCTTGGGCGAGAGGCCTTGCAGCCAAGCTTTGCGGGCATGGATCGTGATGCGAGTCACGCCGGCGGCGGCGACCTTCTCGATGAACTCGGGCAGCACCTCTTGCGGGTCCTGATCGTCGACACCGATGCGGCATTTCACAGTAACCTCTACCGGTTGCGCGGCGATCATCGCGGCACAGCACTCGGCCACCAGATCGGGCGTTTTCATCAAAACCGCGCCGAAGGCCCCGGATTGCACGCGATCGGACGGGCAGCCGCAGTTGAGGTTGATCTCGTCATAGCCGAAATCCGCGCCGACCTTCGCCGCCTCGGCCAGTTCCTTCGCGTCCGAACCGCCGAGCTGCAGCGCCACCGGATGTTCGGCGGCGTCAAACCCGAGAAGCCGCTCGCGATCGCCATGAATCACCGCAGGCGCGGTAACCATCTCGGTATACAGCAACGCGTTGCGGCTGATCTGACGGTGGAAATAGCGGCAATGGCGGTCGGTCCAGTCCATCATCGGGGCGACTGATAGCCTAGAAGCCACGGAAAGCGTTGATATATTGTCGTTTTTCGTCATTTTCGAGTCATACGCACTTAGCAGATTTTGTGCTCATTTCGCCTCATTTACGCCCGTTCTAGCCCATAGTATGATTCCGAGTCATACGAAGTCAGACGGAATCATACGATGGCCACTATTGTAGAGCGCACCAGAAAGGACGGTTCGACCGCCTATGTAGCGCAAATTACCCGCCGCGCCCATGGCGTGCAGGAATCCCGGACATTTGACAAAGAGAAGACCGCCAAGACGTGGGCGGAGCGGCGCGAGAAGGAGATCGACAACGAGATCGCGAACGGCAAGAAGCCCATCAAGAGCAAGGCCAAGAAGATCACCTTAGGCGATGCTATTGACCGCTACCTTGCCGACAGCATGGTGGAGATCGGGAAGACAAAGGCGCAAGTTCTGCGGACCATCCGCACCGAATACAAAATCTCGGACATGCCCTGCGGCTCGATCACCTCCCCTGATATCGTGGCTTTCGTTAAGGAGCTGCACGAGCGCCCCGACCTGAATTCACCCGGCACCGCTGGGAACTACCTCTCTCACCTCGGCGCAGTCTTCGATATTGCCGACTCGACGTGGGGACTCCGGCTGGATGATGTAGAGATGAAGAAAGCCGCGCGTGTCTGCAAACGGCTCGGCCTCACCGCACGATCTGCCGAGCGCACGAGACGCCCGACGCTCGACGAGCTGGACAAGCTCCTGACGCACTTTGAGGCCGCGTCAGCGGCAGACCCGCGCTGCATCCCGATGGCGAAGGTGGTGCTCTTTGCGATCTTCTCGACGCGGAGGCAGGATGAAATCTGCCGCATCACGTGGGCGGACTATGAAGAAGACGAGCGCCGCGTGATGGTGCGTGACATGAAGCACCCCGGCCAAAAGAGGGGCAATGACGTCTGGGTCGACCTACCGGAGCCCTGCCCTGCAATCATCGCGACGATGCCGCGCACCAAAGATCGCATTTTTCCCTATAACAGCGACACCATTTCACGACGCTTTACGGATGCCTGCAAGGTCTGCGAAATCGACGACCTGCACTTCCACGACCTCCGCCACGAGGGCGCATCTCGCTTGGCGGAGAAGGGGCTAACGGTCCCGCAGCTCTCGGCGGTCACAGGCCACAGGAGCTGGAAGAGCTTGGAGCGCTACACGCACGTTCGGAAGATTGGCGACAAGTTCAACGGCTGGAGCTGGATTGACCGCTTCGTCGGCTGACGCCGACCGCCACCCAACACCGGAACACACCCGCGCCACCTCGGCGCGGGTTTTTCTTTGCCGCGCCGACGAGGGACAGACGGCGAGCCGCTGGGGCCGGACTCGGGGATTTGGGGATGGGCCGCGTTAGCGGCACAAAAGCGAATCAGTGATTCCATCCGCCAAACACCTGTTTTTACGCAACAAAATCGGCATTTTCCGAATCATTCAGCTCTTCCGAGCCCCATTTTGACCCGTTTTGGCGAACGCATTGACAAAAAGTCAAGTAAAATGTATAGTTCGATTGTAAGCTAAGGAAATCATTCGACAAAATGCTGACAACTACACTTGAAGACTGGGCCGCATGCTGCGGCGTGGGGCGCGATACCGCCTCGGTGCACCTTGCCGGGCTGCCGTTCGAAGGCCACCCCCGGCGGCATCCGCTGCCGTTCGCCCTGAGCCGCCTAAAAAAGAAGTATCGCGGAGCTGCCTCCGAGCTTGTTCGCGGCGCGCGCGATGACGGCTCCATCTTTGTCGCCACGCTCGATCAGATGCCGTTTCTCGAAGCTCTCAGCGACTGGATCGACTGCGACCCGGAGATGGCGGCGCGAGCTTCGGCGGTTCGCCGAAATTTCTTCGCTTCCCTCGCGGGCTCCGCTCGGGGCGTGACGGCCTATCTCGGCGACGTCCCCCGGCTATGGCATATCGCAATCGCCGCGCCCACCACGCTTCCATACATCATCACTGGTGACCGCAGCGGGCTGCCCAACTGGCATGAATACAGCCGCTCGCTCGCGCTGGTGCATTCGACTGCGCCGAGCCCGACCGATCTGGAGCTTGCGGCATGACGTCGCCGCTCCTCCCCCACCTGCTGGCCTCGCCGAAAGCATGCCGCCTCATTGCCCGGATCGGCGGCGACGAAGATGGCATCGCGCAGGCGCTGGAAATGGAAGACGCCCTTCGGGGAGCGCTCCGCTCCACCTGTCGTCTCTCAAACGTCGAGATTGACACGTTGGCGAGCCAGACGCCGCCTCAAGAAATAGACCTCGCCGGGGCCGTTCAAACGGTCCTCATGCAGGCAAACTTTTAAGGATCACCATGACGGAAACATTCGATAACATCCTCGCGAGCGACCAACTTGCGCAGGCGCGGTTTGAAGCCGCCAGCGCGAAGCTGATCGCCGACGCCGCCCAAATCGGGATCGAGCTGACACCCGATGACTGCAAACAGGTGGCAAGTGTGCGGCTCGCGTGTCTTACAGATATGGGACTGACCGACTCCGCGCTGGAAGAGGCGAAGCGCCTGCCGCAGGTGGCGCTTGCGGCCCAAAAAGCCGAGCTGGCGCGACAACTCAGCGACTCCGAGAGCGCCGCTCACGCTGAAATCTCGCGCTTGAATCCGTCGCAGAAGATGTCTCTTGGACGCGAGATCGAAGCCGCACGCCCCCGCGAAGAGCGCGCCACTCTCAGTCCAGAAGAGACGGCTGCCGCAATGCGCGCGATTCAAGCGCTTCCCGCAGGCGCACGTCTCAGCTACGCGCGCAAAGTCGGGCTTGCGTAATGGTCACCGTCGAAGAACTTATCACATACTGTCGCCGCGCAGGCGGGGATTGGCTCCGCCATATCCGTTTCGCGGGGTTGAGCGGGGCCTTCTTCGCGCCTGAGGGCAACGGCAAGGGGATTCACCTCAAGGGCGAGCAGGTCCGCGCACTCGGACGCGCGCTCGGATGGCGCGAGAGCCCCGCCGGGGCCGATCAGAACGGCGTGGCTCGGCTCCACGAGGTGGCCCTGCCATGACCGACTCCGAGATCGAGAAAATCGCCCAGCGGGTGCTGAAAGATCAGGTTCCTCTGGAAGCGCTGTTTGGCCCAGTGCGCGGCGATGGAGCGCGCGAATATTTGCCCACCGGCGCGATGGTCAATGGGTATCACTTTTCTCTCCTGTCGCGGCGCATCCGCGAGATGGGCGGCATCGTCGACACCCTCGACGGCGAGACGCGCCGCAAGAATAGCGTCCGGGCTCGCGCGCTTCGGACCTGACAGAACAACCGCGCGCCAGTGCTTGCGCGCGCGGCACTCCCGGTGAGTTTTGCCATTCCTCGCCGGGTCGCGGCGGGGCGACTCCAGACCGCCCCGCCGCCCCCTTCTTCCTTCCTACAAATGAGAGCTTACCCATGTGCAATGCCTGCGCGTCGCTAGCGCTAGAAAATGTCCTTGTCGAAGAGGTCGCAGCACTATTGCGATCCTACTGCGACGACGATGACACCTCTTATTCCATTCCCTTTCTCGACCTCGCCGTGTGGCTCCCCGAACGAACGGGTGACCGGATCGCCTATCGCGCGCTTCGGCGCGCGGGTTTCGAGCCTGACACCGAGACGGAGGAAGAAGAAATTTGGCATCGCTCTCCGAGCGGTGAGTGGAAACACCACCACGAAGTGAATCTCGAAAACCAAGACTTCGACATTCAGATCGGCCAAGCGGTCTCCCACGTCTGGGGGACGCCGATTTGAGCTTCTTTTCCCAGCCTCTGTTGCCGCTCCCCGGTGTGCGTCCGGACCCTGCGACTGCCACGCGTCGACGGGCCGAAGGTGCGCGTCAGCGCAAAATAGCGGCGCTGCGCGCGAAGTGGTCGGCCCAGCAGATCGAAGACGAGGAAATCCGCCTTGCCGCCGAGGTCTTGCGCCGGATCGAAAAGGGCGACGTGATTCGACTCCCTCCGGCAGATGAAGACCGACGGCGGCGCGGGTGAAGTGTCACTGAATCTGCCAGCGCCGCATCTACACTTTCGAGCAAACTTCGAAAACGCCCATCTTGTCCGTCGCTTGAGTGAAAGAAATGCCCGCTGAGCGCAATTCTTCAAAACTGCCACTCAGTATCATTTTCAGCTTCAAGCCGACTTTTATTAAGTAAAATCAGCATGTTGACTCTTTATCTCCCGCCCGCGTAGCCTCGTGAGGCGCTTGGATCAGCGCGCTTCAACCAATCGAAAAAGAGGGACACGCACGTGACCACGACCACCACCACCGGCCTGCCGATGACCGCCCATTTCGACGGCGTCGAGATCGCAGCAATCCGCCTGAGCGCGCAGCTTAAAGAAGAGGTCGAGCGCGGACTCGAGACTCCGGAGAAGCGCGAGCGCTGCCGCCGCCTCTCCGACGAGATCACCGCACTGCTTGAGTGAATATCGGCCCGCGTCAGCGGGCCACCCTACCACGCCCACGACACCGAGGACTTGAATGAAGAACGACCACGCAGAGGCCCCTGACGCCCATGAAAAAGATGGCCTCAGCGAAGAGGCCCTTAAAGCAGCCCTTAAAAAAGCTAGCCTCAGCGAAGCCGAACGCGCCAAGCGAGATGAAGAGACAAGCGCGAAGGTGATCCGGTTTGACGATTGGATCAATGAACACGGCGCGGACGTCCGTCCCCGTTCACATGTAGCGGATCATCTTCGCGATATGCCCCATGACCCGCTGCCGGTGCCGAAGGGTGTGATTTTCGGGCGTCCGCCTCGCGCGTCTCTCTATCACACTGAGCGGGCCGAGGGCGCGCGTCAGCGCGCCGCCGAAGAGCTGGGCGACGAACTGACCGAGGCCCAGCACCTGCTTTTTGAAGCGGGGGTGCGGCGTGTCAGTGAGCATTTCGCCGACACCGCCGACCATAACGCGATGACTCTGGCCTATGCGCTGCGCTATGCGCGGGCAGGCCTCTTCGTCGCGGATTCCTACGCTATCGACCCCCGCACGGGCGCAGGCATGAGCATGAGCGGAGAGGCAAAGGTTCCACTGGGGGCGGGCTGGCAGAAACGCGCCAGCATGGACCGCGCCGAGATCGTCGATTTCTGGACGGGCAGCGGCACCTATCCGGCGAACCGCGACGGCATCGAGTGGAACTATAAGCGCCCGCGCTATCCGCGTAACGTCTCCATTGTCCTACCCTACGGTTGCGGCCTCTTCGTGCTTGATGAAGACGGTGAGGAAGGGATGGCAGCGATTGCCGCGCTCGAAGCGGAACACGGCCCCTTGCCGAAAACATTGGACTCGCGCTCCGGCTCCGGCAACGGGCGGCATCGCATCTTCCGCGCCTCTCGACCGATCCGAAACACAGCTTCACAGGTCGCGCATAAGGTCGACATTCGCGGCGAAGGGGGGCAGATCATTGCCGCCCCGTCGATACACAAGAGCGGCAATTTCTACCAATGGGCAGACGGCTGCGCACCTTGGGAATGCGAAATCGCGGACGCCCCGGCATGGCTCGAAAATCTCGCGCACGATGCCATGAAAACCAACGCGACCAAAGTGAAGAGCGAGCGCCAGAAGGCTCGCCGGGAAGCCCGCGAAGGCGGGAAATCCACCACCTCGGGCGGGTTGGGCTTTGAAGGGCATCTTGCCCGGATCGGCGATGGCGACGACCGCGACGGCTTTGACGCCCCGATCTATCGCGCCGCCCTTTCGTGGTGGGGCGTGAACGAAGATGGCGACGAAGCCGAACTCTTCGACACCCTGCGCGAGGTGATCTTGTTGGCCCCGTGCAATGATGACCGCGCCGAGCACCGCTATGCTGCTGACGATTATCTTACGAACCGCATCGCGCAGGCGCGCACGTATATTGAAGAGAACCGCGCCGCAGAGGCTGAGGCGGACCGCGAGGAAGCCGACGCGCTGGACGCAGCCCGCGCGGCGCTTCGGGACAACCTGACCGAAGAGGAGGGCAAGACGGCTCTCGCCGCTAACGCGGCCCAGGTGGCGCTTTCCCGTCTCGTTGAGATGGGCATCTCGCAAGAGGATGCCGCCGACTACGTGGAAGAGGCAAAGAAGGACGTTCTGCGCCAACTTGAGACACGCGCCGAAGATCGCGACACCGACCCAGTCAAGGAAGCCAAGGAAGAGGCCGCAGGCACTCCGTCGCCCGCCATTCTCTCGCCCCTTTATGACGAACGACTCGTGGACTCTGAGGGTTTCATGGTGCGCGCAGAGGCGGCACCGGGCCTTTACCGCGCATTTGGCATCCAGCCGAAAGCGGACAACGCCGAAGTGCGCATGCGTCTGGAAATCCGCGATCAGATGTTCGCGGCGCTGAATGCCCGCGTGTCGTGGGTTGTGCTGGACGGCGAAGCGAAATGGGCGCTTCACGCAGAGGCAGGTGAAGCCGTCCGGATGTGGAAAGAGGCCACTATCAACAAGCTCTTCGTCAACCGGGCGGTGTCATACTGGGAAGGCGAAGGCGACAAGGCCAAGGTGAAGATGATCAAGCCTGCTGATGTGATCACCTACGCGCGTCAGCGCGCCACTTACCTAGACACATGTTTTGAACCGGACCCCGCCAAGGCGAAGGCCGCAGTGGCGCGTGGGGCGTTCAACCTGTGGACCGGGTTTGCGGTTGATCCTGCGCCGGGCGACTGGTCGCGCCTGCGGGGGCACATCCTCGACCAGATTTGCGGCGGTGACGTGGACCTGTTCAACTGGGTCCTGACGTGGCTGGCGTCCCTATTTGCGCGTCCCGGCGTGAAAATCCCGAGCGCGATCGCCGTGCAGGGAGAACAGGGCACCGGCAAAAGCAAGGTGTTTGATTGGGTGCGGCGCGCTATCGGAGCAGCCGCGATCAAGATCAGCAACGGCAAGCACCTCACCGGGAACTTTAACGCACACATGGACGGCAAGATTTTCATGACTTGCGAGGAATCATTCTGGGGTGGCGCGAAGGGGGATGCAGGCATCATCAAGGACCTGATCAGCTCAGAGACGCTGCAGATCGAAGGCAAGTTCGCGAACCTCGTGGAGCGCCCGAACTATATCAACATGGCCTTTGTCTCGAATGACAAGTGGATGATCCCGACCGACGACGAAGACGCACGGCGCTTCCTTGTCCTGACCTGCCTGCCGACGCGAAAGCAGGATGCCGCTTTCTTTGGTGCGATTGACGACCAGATGGAGAATGGCGGACTGGAAGCGATGGTGCACGAGCTGATGCACTGGCAGCCCGAGGCAGTCGGTTTGACATGGGATAGCTTGCGCAATCCGCCTGTGACTGAGGGCCTGCGTCAGCAGGTCGGGATGGGGCTGCGTGGCCCGATGGCGCGGCTTGCAGCGATCCTTGAAAGTGGTGAGCTGACGGGGCGCGAGCGTGGCGGATCGGAATTCTATTATGAGCTGAGCGACGACAGCGAAACGGTTGTGGCTCGCTCTCACCTCATGCTGGCACTCTACCCCGACACCGAGCGCGGCAACATGGACACCGAGGCTAAGGACGCGATTGCGAAGTTGCTGGGCGAGGATGCGGACGGCGGCAGCAACAAGCGCACTGTGCACTATTGGGGCGGCTTCCGCCGCGACGACCGCGACAAGGGCGAGGATTTGGACCTCATCGAACTGCGGGAGCCGTTGCAGAAGCGTGACCGGTTCGTGACGATTCCGCCCCTCTCAACGGCGCGCACCACCCTCGCCACGTTTGGGCGGGGGTGAGCGACCCAAGGCGACCCAACCGACCCACATCGGCTGGGTCGTCTCTAAGGCGTTGTATTTGTTACGAAAAAGCCCATATCGACCCACCAGACCCAAGCGACCCAGCACCCGGCAAATCCTGTGTGCTGGCGTGCGCGGTGTGTGGACTGTCCGCCAGTCCTGCCATCCTTTCTATTTTTCCTTTCCCTTAAATTTAAAAAAGCTGGGTCGGTTGGGTCGATAGCCGTTTCGGTCAATGAAATAAGGGGTTTGGAGCGACCCAGCAGGGGGTGAAAAGCTGGGTCGCTGCTGGGTCGCCTTGGGTCGCTCTCTCGCCCCCTGCCCGCGTTAGCGGGCATCACGCTTTCCGCTAGACACGCCCTCGGCAAAGGTGAAGGCTTCCCGCATGACAAAGAGACAGCATTGCCCTGCCTGTGGCGGAACAGGTGTAATCCGACACGAGCCCACCCCCTGCCCCACGTGTAAGGGGAAGGCTAAGGCAAGAGATGCAGAGGAGTGCCCGCGCTGCGGCTTCTCAGGCATCGAGCGAAAGCAGACGACCTGCATCTCGTGCACGAACAGAGGGTGAGCACCTTAGGGTGGATCGCTCGCTTCGTTAGTTTTCGACGCACCCTTGCTCAGCGCTCCCCCGACAGGATCAGCCGCCACTTGATCTGCAGCGGTGAGCGCGTCGATCAGTTCTTGCCGTTGCGCGTTTTGCTCGTCCCGCATCGCCGCCAGTTGCCCCTTAAAGTCAGAAACTTCTCTCCCGAGGTGATCCAAATCCCTATTCGGGCCGAATGTGGAGATGGCAGTAAGTATCACGCTTACAGCGGTGACAACACCGACCACGACGGCGACCCTAAACGCGGACTTCGCAGTCGCACTGCTTTCTCGTGCCCCCTCTTGGATCGCCGCCAAGGTTTCGACACCCTCTCTCTGAACCGCCGTCAGGGTCTCCAGTCGCTTTTCAGCCGGACTCGCAACAGCGGACAAGTCGACGTTCGCGTACGGAAATACGGCGCGGCTGCGGACTTCTCTTTCACGTCGCAATCCTCCGCGCTGGGAATCCAATCTCTCGCTGGCTTCCTGCGCTTCTTTTACTTGATCGACGAACTTGAGCAGGCTGGGCGTGTTCATCAACGCAGCCATCCTTGAGAGAGTGTCTCGCGACTGCGCAACAGTGATGGTAACACCTTCCTCGTCCTTGGGCTTTACCTTAGGCAAACCATACTGCTTGCGGGGGCCTCTATGGTCGGTGGAGCTAGAAATTTCCGCGTCTCTGTTCTGATCTTTGTGATGCTCGTTCAATGTGGACCTCTAGGTATCTGTTCAAACTTTGGGCACCTTAGCTGAATTAGGCTTGACACGAAAGTTTCGGCGTTTAGCCCGAATCGACATGCGTCAGCCGCCGCCGACCGCAACAGATGCAACCTCACGAAATGTTACACCACATTACATTTCGTGATCATCCGGTCGAAACGCCCTTCACCCCGCATTGGAGCCGATCCCGAAACAGATTTGTGACGCATCAACCCATTGAAAAGCCTCGCGAATCATGCATCGGAGGCCTTATAAAGATCACAACGAACGATGACGATTTTGAAAGGCCCCGACATGACCCGGAAATATGTGATTTACCGCCGCGTCTCGACCCCCTCGCAGGGAGAGTCTGGCCTCGGACTGGAGGCGCAAGATCGCGATATTGCCCTCTTCCTCGACAACTATAGCGACACGCCCTTTGAGGTGCTGGCGACCTTTACAGACGTGCTGAGCGGTAAGAACGATGCCCGCGCCGAGCTGCAAAAAGCGATCACACTTGCCCGCTCAGAGGGCGCGGAATTGCTGGTGGCAAAGCTGGACAGGCTGTCTCGCAAGGTCAGCTTCATCGCGGCTCTGATGGACGATCCCGCCTTAAAAATAAGGGTTGCGAGCATGCCGAACGCTGACGCGTTCCAGCTCCATATCTACGCTGCGCTGGCGGAGCAAGAGCGCAGCTTCATCAGTCTCCGCACGAAGCAAGCCCTCGCCGCAGCCAAGGCCCGTGGCGTCCAGCTCGGAGGTCTTCGCGATGCCACCATGAAGCGCAACGAGGCTGCCCGCGAGGCGGCTGACGCCGCCGCCCAGCGTGTCGCCCAGATCATCATCCCGATGCGCGACTCCGGTGCGACGTTGGCCCGGATCGCAGACGCCCTGAACGCCGCCGCGATCACCACGCCGAGGGGCAAAAGCTGGGCACCTATGAGCGTTTCGAACGCTCTTAAGCGGCTCGCTGCCTGACCGCCCGACAGGCCCGCTCAGCGCGTCGGGACTGGCTGAATCGTCATAAGATAAGCGGACGGGCTCGCTCCCCCTCACCGCGCCCGCGTCAGCGGGCTTGAGCAAGCCTCCCCCCAGCACCATCAAACTCAACTTTTATCTTGTGTTCTCAATGCCTTATGAGGCTCCTCAGGGGGTATACCCCCACCCCCATTTTGCCCCACAGGTGCTGCGCAAAATTGTGAGTGCAACTCGCCCCCTCAGGATTCAGCAACAAACGCCCCATATGCCACGATTTGGCCCGGATTCAGCAACAGTGAGATGCTTTCGACCGGGGGACCCAGCCTGAAAGCCCCCACCCCTCTTTCGGACACGGCGATACCCCCGAATTTAGGCAAATCTTTTTCGGCGTAATTGGTGCACATGCCCGAAACCGCCCCCGGAAGACCGTTGCATTGCCCTCGAAACGAGATGAACCGTTTTGCGCAAACCTATGAAATATCGCCATTTTCAGCTATAGTAGTTTTGTGGGTAGTTGTCGGCCCGGCGCGCTTCTCCTCGGGGCGCGCCGGGATACCCGAACCGAACCTGCCTGCCGTCCTCCTCACCCACATCGCGCCGCCCGACAGCGCTCGCGAGAACCCCACATATGACAGACAAAACCCACTCCATCGGCCTCTTGATCGACGCCGCGCCAGCCAAGAAAGGCGCGCGCGAATTCACCGCCGCAATCGCATCCGTCAAACGTGCCGTTCGTGATCTCGAACGGGACACCTCGGGCGCGTTTACCAAGCTCAAGACCATCCGCCCGGAGATCGACGTCACGCCGCTCAAGAGCGCGCAGCGCGAAGCCAAGGGCCTCGCAGCGGCCCAGACCTCGGCAGCGAGCGCCAGCGACAAAGCCGCCGCCCAAATCCAACGCACGGCCCTCGCCAGCGCATCCGCGATCCGACAGAGCGAACAAGCTGCCCAGCGTCTCGCCCTCCGCCTGTCGGACCTCGGCGATACCGCCGGGATTGCTCAGCTCGAAGGGGCGCTAACGCGCCTCAAGACCGACCTCCTCGCCGCCTCCTCCCCTCTCGACGTCCGCGCCGCGAAATCCGGTTTCGACGATCTACGCAGCGGCCTCCTCCAGACCACTGTCGCAGCCGAACACCTGCGCGGAGAACAGGCCATGCTTGCGCGTCAGACCGAGGAAGCGAGCCGCGCCGCGACACAGGAAGCCAACGCGCTCAACGCCCTGCGCGCGAAATACGATTCCGTTTACGCGTCGAGCGAGCAATACGCGCGCGCCCTGTCCGAAATCCAGCAGCTTGAAGATGCCGGGGCCATGAGCGCCGTCAAAGCCGCGCAAGCGCGCGAGGTCGCTGCGCAGTCTTTGCTTGCTGCGGGGGCAGCGAATGACCGATTTGCGAAGAGCGCCCGCGTCAGCGGGCATGAAACGGCTTACATGGCCGCGCAGTTCAACGACATCGGGGTGATGATGGCGGCGGGGCAGAACCCGTTTGTTTTGGCCCTCCAGCAGGGCACGCAGGTTTCGCAGATGCTAAACGGGCTCGGGGGCCGTGCCGCGATCCTGCGCACCCTCGCGGCGGGCTTCACGTCGATGATTAATCCGGTCTCGCTCGTGACGATTGGCGTGATTGCCGCCGGGGCTGCACTGGTGCAGTGGATGGGATCGGGCAAAGAGGCGACGAAGAGCTTCGCCGATAGCCTCTCGGACGCGGAATCCAAGATAACCGCCCTACGCAACGCGACCGACGCCCTCGCGGGCCACAACCTTCGCAACTTGCGTCAAGAGTATGGGGCTGTGAATGCCGCACTCGACGCCCATCTGGAGCGGCTGCGCAAAGTCGCCGAAATCGAAGCCGCCATGGCGAATGGCGACATGGTCGCAAGCATCCGGGACGCCCTAACCTCTGACGGGAACCCGTTCACAGGCGATATCGACGCCGTCGCGCGCGCATTCGACACCTCGTCCGACCGCGCCCGGACCTTCCTCGGGCTGATGAAGGATATTCAGAGCGCCCGGACCTTCGACGATCAGCTCGCGGCAATCACGAAGCTGCGCCAAGAGGTCGAAAGCACGACCGGGGGCCTCGACAAGGCCGAAGGCGGCGCGCGCGGCGTGCTCGCCCAATTGATCCGGGCCGAAGATGCGGCGATGAAGCTGAAAGCCGCGAGCGAGGGCAGCGGCACCGCGACGAACGCCGCCGCCGGGGCTGCCAGCAACCTGCGGGCCGAGATCGGGACGGCTGCCGATGAAGCTGCCCGCCTCCTCCAGAACCTCGGGAGCGTCCCGAACGCCCTCGCGATCATGGGCAAGAGTGTGGCCCAACAGATCACCGCCATACAGGCCCAGAACAAGAGCCTAGGGATTCAGCTCTCGGAGGGATGGACCGCCGCCGCCGCGAACCGCCGCGTGCAGCTTCAAGATATGGTCGCCCACGCTCAGGAAACCGGGCAGACGATCAACGTTGATCAGGTGGCCGCAGAATACAAGCAGATTCAAGAGCTTGAAGCGCTGGGCCAGAAACAGGCCGAACTGCGCAAGCAACTTACGGCAGCGAACAAGCCCGCTCGAAAAGGCTCGCGTGCGAAACATCTGACCGATGAACAGAAAGCCGTTGAGAAGCTCAACAACAGCCTGCAAGATCGGGTGACCGGTCTGAACAAAGAGCGTGTGGCCCTCGCCGCCTCCGCAAGCGGCATGTTCCAGAACGAAGAGGCCGCACAGGCCTACGCCGGGGCTGCCGCAGCTATGGGCGGCGCAGTGGACGCCGGGACGGTCGCGATCCTCAAGCAAATCGACGCTGGAATTTCTCTCAACAAGGCCCTGACCGAGGCCGCGCGCGACCCCGTTCGAGAGTTCGAAAAGGGCCTGCCGAGCTGGCGCGCCGCCGCGAACGATATCGAGACGAACGTCATCGGCGGCATTCAATCCAGTATGCATGACCTGATGACGGGCGACTTCTCGCTGGAGAAGCTCGGGGACTCGATCCTGAACAGCTTCGCTGACGCCCTCGCCCCGCTTGCAACGGGCGAGCTTCTGAAAGCCACCGGCCTTGATCAAGTCATCGGCGGGATGGGCGATATGGTCGCTGGCTGGGGCGGTGCCAGCGTTTCGGCGGACGGATCGGGCGTAGCCGCAGGCGGCGCGCAAGCCGCCACACAGATCAGCACGGCCATGATGCAGGCGGGCCAGACCGTCGCGGCCCAGATCGGGCAAGCGATGACCTCGGGCGGCGTGCAGGCCCAGACCTCGTTGCAGTCGGGCGTGGCGATGGGCGGGGCTCAGGCTGCGCAGCAACAGCGCCTTGCGGGCATCTCTACCGGGGTGCAGGTCCGCGCAGCGTCGACGCAGGGCGCGTCGAGCATGCGGCAGGGCATCGTCAGCGGGGCTCAGGCAGGCGCACCCATCCTCGGAGCTGCCGTTGCAGGTGGCGGCACAGGTGGGGCCGCTGGCGGCGGTCTCCTCGCCTCTCTGGGCGGCTGGGGCGGTGTTCTGTCCATGGCGCTAGGCGCGTTCAAAGAAGGCGGGATTTCCACGCAGCCGGTGGGCTTCTCCTCCACGCCCGTCGCCGCCTTCCGCAGCGCTCCGCACTACGCCGAGGGCACGCACAACACCTCGGGAATTCCGGCGGTGCTGCATCCCAACGAGGCGGTTATCCCGCTCTCGAAAGGGCGCAAGGTCCCGGTGGAGATGAGCGACGGGGGCGGTGGCGGTAAGGTCTACGCCCCGCAGACGATCAACATGACCGTGAACACGCCGGATGCGGACAGCTTCCGCAAGTCGAAGAAACAGATCGCCGCCGACATGGCGCGCGCAGGTCGGGAGGCCATTCGCTCAAATGACTAACAACGAACCCAACGCGCGGCATCCGCTCGGACAGTATCGCGAGCTTATCGAACCCACCACCGAGAAGCTGCGAGCCCTTCACCGGGCGGGCGTCGAAGTGATCGCGAGCGCGGACGGCCTGACCTTCTGGACGGTTGCCGCGCCCGCTGACGCGGGCCCCCAACCCGACGACCCGGCACCGCCTGACGGCGGCATACAGATCGGCTAGCCCCTGAAAATCTCGTCGCCCCGATGTGACAAACCCCGGTGAAGAACAGTAATTGAAGATAGGAGGAGAAAGGCGCGGCTCGCCGCCCTCCTCCATTTTCATAAATTTCTTACTGTGAGGTCACCATGAGTGATAACCGTAAGGTCGAAGGCGCTCGCCTTCGGCCAACCCTTGCTATGCGCTTGGCGTATCAGGGCCTAAAGCTCATTTTTATTTTGCACGGAGATAGACAGGCATTGTTTCATACACTTCTTGAGCAGGGTTCCCTTCTAGGCATTGCCCTCTGTTTCTATGGCGCTTGTGTCTACTTCGGCGTTCTCGTCCGCGCCCAGCAGTCGCCACACCCCGCACTAGACCCCCCTGTGCTCCACGGCACTCTAGGGGCGATATTTAAGCTTGCTGCGATACCCGCGAACTTGTGGCTCGCGATCTACATCTCACGCTTCGAGGGGCTCCTTTTAGGCGTCGTCGTCGGAATGGTGCTCTTCGCTTTCAGTGCATTTCTCGCAGTGGTTCTTAAGATCAGCAGGCGAGAAATCGGCTTGCAGGTGGTCCTCGGCCTGATCGCTCTGGGCTTCGGCTACTACCTGACTTTTACGAGCCTTCCGTGATGCCCCACGTGGGCGAGGTTGTTGGGCGGCGTCAGCCGCCCTGTCACTAAATGTGACATTTCCGGCAAAATGTCACATTTAGTGACATGTTTTCAGTGACTTGCGCGACTTCTCTGGCCGTGCGATAGTGCCCTTACCGAAACGTATCTCAAGGAGAAAGGAGGCCCACTTGAATTTGGATACGCACTAGAATGGACACTATCTGGATGCTCATGGCCCGATATCAGGGTCAGCCCATCATCTCTGTTGACCGAGTGGTCGCGGATTTCTTTCCCCACCTGACGCCGATCAAGTTCCTGCGCAAGATCGCCGACGGCAAGCTTCCCCTGCCGCTTGTGCGGATGGAGGCGAGCCAGAAGAGCGCCAAGGGCGTTGGCCTAGTTGAACTGGCGCAGTACCTCGACGACCGGATGGAAGAAGCGAAGAAGGAATTCGATCAGCTTTACGGCTGAGACGCCCTTGACGCAGGCCGCTGAAAAACATTGCCGATTCGGGTCCAAGTATGATTCCGAGAAAACGCACCGCCTAACCCCATGGGAAGGCGGTGTTTTTCTGTCAGTCGCTAATATCCATCATCGGCGCGACCGAGAGCTTCGCTGCGCGGATCAGGGCGTCATCTGTCGTCATCGCATCTCTCATCGGGTCTGTCTCGGGGCCGTCTCGATAGCGTCTGTGCCGCCCCCAAGGCGCTGAAATTCCGGAAACTGGGGGAAGTGGCGCACCCAGAAGGATTCGAACCTTCGGCCTCTGCCTTCGGAGGGCAGCGCTCTATCCAGCTGAGCTATGGGTGCCTGAAGCGGCGTATAAAGAAGGAGCGCGCGGCTCGCAACTGGGAAATCGGCTTACCGGGCGGCGAGCGCGTCGTCGAGCACGCCTGCCAGCGCATCGCGCGGCACATCCGAGGTCACGAAAGCCTCGCCGATGCCGTGCGCGAGGATGAAGCGCAGCTTGCCGTCGAGCACTTTCTTGTCCTGCGCCATCAGGTCGATCAGCGCGTCGCGGCCCGGCAGGTCGCCCTCGATATCAGCGAGATCGGTCTTCATTCCCATGTCGCGCAGATGCGCGCGCACGCGGCTCGGGACCTCTTGCGAGCACAGGCCGAGGCGCTGGCTCAGCTCGAACGCCATCGCGCAGCCGATCGCCACGCCCTCGCCATGCAGGAGCCGGTCGGAATAACCGGTCGCGGCCTCCAGCGCGTGGCAGAAGGTGTGACCGAGGTTGAGAAGCGCGCGGTCGCCCTCCTCCGTCTCGTCGCGGGCCACGATCTCGGCTTTCATCTCGACCGAGCGTTTCACCGCATGCAGGCGTTTTTCCATGTCGCCCGCCGCCATCGCAGGCGCGTTCGCCTCGAGCCAGTCGAAGAACGCCGCATCGCCCAGAAGCCCGTATTTCACCACCTCGCCATAGCCCGCGAGGAAGTCGCGCGGCTCGAGCGTGCCCAACACGTCGAGATCGGCCAGCACCAGCGAGGGCTGATGGAAGGCCCCGATCAGGTTCTTGCCTTGCGGCGCGTTAATCCCGGTCTTGCCGCCCACGGAGCTGTCGACCTGCGCGAGAAGCGAGGTCGGGATCTGCACGAAGCGCACGCCCCGGCGCAAAACGGCGGCGGCAAAGCCAACCAGATCGCCGATCACGCCGCCGCCCAAAGCGATGACGATATCCTTGCGCTCGACCTTCTGCTCCAGCAGCCATTCGACGGTGCGGGTGAACTGCGGCCAGCTTTTCGTGCCCTCGCCCGGCGGCAGGGTCAGCGAGACCATCTCGATATCGCCAAGGCCGCGGCGCAGGGTCGCGAGATGCAGATCGGCCACCGTCTGATCGGCGACGACAGCCACGCGCGGACGGCGCAGCAAGGGCGCGATTTCGGTGCATGCGTTTTCCAAGAGCCCGGTGCCGATGCGCACCTCATAGGAACGCTCGCCCAGCTCGACCGGCACGATCTCACGCATCTTTCACCTCTTCGATCAATCCATCCACTTCGCGCAGATGCGCCACCACCTTGCGCGCCATGCCCTGCACCGAAAGGCCCGGTTCGGCCTCAACCACGATCTGGGCCTTTTGATAATGCGGGAGACGCGCGGCCAGCAGATCGCTCAGCGTCTGTTTCGGGTCGGCCGTGCGCAGCAAGGGCCGCGTGTTCTTGTGGCGCACCCGGTTCCACAGGATCTCCAAATCCGCTTTCAGCCAGACCGAGACACCGAGCCGGTTGATCAACTCGCGGTTCTTCTCGGACAGGAAGGCCCCGCCGCCGGTGGAGATCACGCCGGGCGGGCCCATCAACAGCCGCTCCAGCACTTCCGATTCGCGAGCGCGGAAGAACGGCTCGCCGTCGCGGGCGAAAATCTCGGCCACGGTCATCTGGGCGGCGCGTTCGATTTCATGGTCGCTGTCGAGGAATGCCGAATCGAGCATCTTGGACAGAGCAGTGCCGACCGCCGTCTTGCCCGAGCCCATCATGCCGACGAGCACGACGGAGCGCGTCAGATGCCCCTCGATCTCGGTTTCGCCTTCCACCTAGCGCCCCCTGCCTCGCGTCGCCTGCGGTATTCCTGCCCTGTCAATCCCGGCGGGACGGACAAGGCTTGCCATCGGCGGAGCCTTGCAC
Organism: Thioclava sediminum; assembly: GCF_002020355.1. Taxonomy (GTDB): domain Bacteria; phylum Pseudomonadota; class Alphaproteobacteria; order Rhodobacterales; family Rhodobacteraceae; genus Thioclava; species Thioclava sediminum. Next base: position 154,341 of record NZ_MPZV01000003.1, on the reverse strand, counting down.
AATCGTGACGCAGGACCCCTTGAATGGCGTGAACTTCCCTGAAATGCCATATATGATCAACGCGAAACCGCAACCAAGAACGGCCCGCCCACCGAGAGACACGATATGGGACGGGCCGCGACAGACGGCAGAAAAGAGAGATTATGGGGCGCATCTTCAAGCTTATCGTCATCCTTCTGGTGCTTGGCGCGATCGGCGTGATCGGCTTTGCTTACTTGGGCGACATGAGCCCCGACAGTCAGGAGCAGCGGATCGAAGTCACCCTGCCCGACGGCTCGGGCATGGCGGGCACGAGTAATTCCGATGCAGGTACTGCGACAGGCACTGACAGCGAGGCTGCGAGTGGCAACTGATCGCCGTGCGGCGACCCTTGGCCTGATCTGGCTGAGCGGTTTCACGCTTGGCGGTCTGGTGGCGGGTCCCGCCGCCGCGCAATCGAACAACTCGGTGGAGGCCAGCGCTGCGGCCGGCAGCCCGATGTCGGCGATCGACTGGCTGTCGCATTCCCTGGCGAATTCGCCGCGCGACGGGTCGGCGTCTTCGACTGCGCCTGTCACCGGGGCTGGCGGGATCGAGGATATCGCGGTGCTTTCGCTCGACGCGCCCTCCGCCGATACTTTGGGGCTACTGACGCCGGATCGCACCGGGTTGCCGCGCGATCTTTGGGGCAAGACCCCCGAGCCGGAACTGGCGCAGGCGCTGCGGGCAATGCCGCTCGATCAGCTGCCCGCGCTGCGGGAGCTGAGCCTGACCTTGCTGCTAGCCGAGCTGAACCCGCCGCAGATCGAGACGCCATCACAGCGCAACCAGCTGTTCCTTGCGCGGATCGACCGGCTTCTGGACATGGGCGCGCTGGAACAGGCCAATGCGCTTCTGGGACAGGCAGGCACCGCCAGCCCCGAGATTTTCCGCCGTAGCTTCGACGTGGCACTGCTGCTCGGGCAGGAGAACCGCGCCTGCAAGATCATCGAGCGTACACCCGGCATCGCGCCCTCTTATGCGGCGCGGGTGTTCTGCCTTGCGCGCAACGGTCAGTGGGACACAGCAGAGTTGACTTATGGCACGGGGGCCGCGCTGGGGCAGATCCCGCAGGAGGATCGCTCTCTGCTGGAGCAATTCCTCGACCCGGCCCTGGCCGAAGAGGCCGGAGATGCGCCGCCCCCCGATCACGTCACGCCGCTTGCGTTTAAGATGATGGAGGCGATCGGTCAGCCGCTACCCACGGCGACGCTGCCTTTGGCCTTCGCGCAGGCCGATCTGACCGAGAATAACGGCTGGAAATCCCAATTGGAGGCCGCAGAGCGTCTGGCCCGTGCGGGCGTGCTCGACCCGAACCGGCTGCTGGGCCTCTATACCGAGCGCAAGGCGGCGGCGTCCGGCGCGCTCTGGGATCGCGTGTCAGCAGTGAGCGCGCTCGATGAGGCGCTCGAGGCGAGCGATACCGAGAGGGTCGCGACCGCCCTGCCCGCCGCTTATGACGTGATGGCCTCGGAAGATCTCGCCCCGGTTCTGGGCGCGCTGTTCGGCGACCAGCTCGCGGGGATGGACCTGCCGGGCCGCGCGGGCCGCCTTGCCTACGAGCTGAGCCTGCTGACCCCGAATTACGAGGAAAACGCCCGGAAAGGCACGCAGAGTTCGGCGCAGGCCGCGCTGTTCAAGGGACTGGCCGCGGGCGATACCAGCGCAACCCCCGCAAGCGGCGCGCGCGATCAGGCGCTGAAGGCGGTCTTCGATGCGCCGCCCGGCGCCGCGCCCGACCGCTACAAGGGATTGCTGCCCGATCAGCTGGGCCTCGCACTGATCGAGGCAATCGGGGATGTGGGCGACGGCGCGAAGGGCGATTATCCGCGGCTGCAGGACGGTCTGAGTCTCTTGCGTCTGGCGGGACTGGAAACGGTCGCGCGGCGCGCCGCGATCGAACTGATCGTGCTGGGAGATCGCGGATGACCGGACCCGGTTCAGACGCGCCGCCCGATCCGCAATGGTTGCCGAGTTTTCTTGATGCGCAATCCGCCGAAGCCGGTGCCGCGCGCAACACGATCCTCAGTTACGGGCGCGATCTCAATGACTTCGCGGGCTTTCTTCAGGCGAAGGGCCTGAGCTACGCGACGCTCACCCGCGCCGATATCGAGACCTATCTGATCCGCTGCGAGGCCGAAGGCTTGGCGAAATCGACCCGCGCGCGCAGGCTCTCGGCGATCCGGCAACTCTATCGCTTTGCCTATGAGGAGGGTTGGCGCACCGACAATCCGGCGATCCGCATCGCAGGCCCCGGGCGCGCGCAACGCTTGCCGAAGACACTGAGTCTCGAAGAGGTCGAGGCGCTGCTGGAGGCCGCCCGCGATCAAGGGCGCTCGCAGAAGGATCAGATCCGCAATCGCTGCCTGATGGAGCTACTTTACGCGACGGGGATGCGGGTCTCGGAGCTGGTCTCGCTGCCGGTGTCCTCCGCGCGCGGCGATCCGCGGATGCTTCTGGTGCGCGGCAAGGGCGACAAGGAGCGGATGGTGCCGCTCTCGCCACCGGCGCGCGAGGCGCTGGCCGCGTGGCTGACCGCGCGCGACGAGGCTGAAGAGCAGGCCCGCATCGAGCATCGCGCGCCGCCCTCGCGTTTCCTCTTTCCCTCGGGCGGCAAGGAAGGTCACCTGACGCGTCAGGGCTTTCACAAGCTGCTGAAGGACATCGCGGTGAAGGCCGGGGTCAGCCCCGCCAAGGTCACGCCCCACGTCTTGCGCCACGCCTTCGCCACCCATCTACTGCAAGGCGGCGCGGATCTGCGCGCGATCCAGATGCTTCTGGGGCACGCGGACCTGTCGACCACGGAAATCTACACTCATGTCCTCGACGAACGGCTCAAGGAGCTGGTGCTGACGCATCACCCGCTGGCGAAACCGCGCGGCAAAAGTGACGGCACCGCTTGAATGCGCCCTGCCCGCGCCCCATAACCTGACACCATGGAAAACACTCTCGATTTTGCCTTCTGGATCACCGCCGGTTCGATCATCCTACTGCTGGCGCTCTCGGCCTTCTTCTCCGGCTCCGAAACGGCGCTGACGGCGGCCAGTCGCGCCAAGCTGCGCGCGCAGGCCGATAAGGGCGAAAGCGGCGCGCAGACCGCGCTGGAAGTCACCGAGGACAGCGAGCGGCTGATCGGCGCGATCCTTCTGGGCAACAACGTCGTCAACATCCTGTCCGCCTCGCTGGCGACGGCTTTGATGACGCGGGTCTTCGGGCAATCGGGGGTGGCGCTAGCGACGCTGGTGATGACGGTGCTGGTGCTGGTCTTCTCGGAAGTGCTGCCCAAGACCTATGCGATCACCCTGCCCGAGAAAGTCGCCTCGAAGGTCGCGGGGCCGATCCGCGTGGTCACGCTCGTCCTCGCCCCGATCGTCGCCATCGTGCGGATGATCGTGCGCGGCATCCTCTATGCCTTCGGGATGCGGACCGACAAGGACACCCATATGTTCTCGATCCACGAGGAGATCGCAGGCGCGCTGGCGCTGGGGCAATCCGAGGGCACGGTCGACAAGGAAGACCGTGACCGGTTGCTGGGCGCGCTCGATCTGGGCAATCGCACGGTCGAAGAGATCATGCTCCACCGGAGCCAGATCGAGATGATCGATATCGAGGAAGATCCCGACACGATCCTGACGGCGGTGCTGTCCTCGCCGCACACTCGCCTGCCGCTCTATCGCGGCGAGCGCGAGAACGTGGTGGGCGTCATCCACTCGAAAGACCTGCTGCGCGCGGTCGAGAAGGTCGTGCGTGGGGGCGACGGGACGTTGGAAAGCGTCGCCGATCTCGACATCGCCAAGGTGATGATGAAGCCCTATTTCGTCCCCGAGACGACGCCGCTCGACGAGCAGATGCAGGAGTTCCTGAAGCGTCGCACCCATTTCGCGCTGGTGGTGGATGAATATGGCGACCTGCGAGGTCTGCTGACGCTGGAGGACATCCTCGAAGAGATCGTCGGCGAGATCACCGACGAGTTCGACCCCAAGGCCGAGAAGCGGCTGAAGCCCACCGAGAGCGGCGATTACATCGTCGACGGCGCGATGACGATCCGCGACCTGAACCGCGAGACCGACTGGACGCTGCCCGATGAAGAGGCCAACACCGTCGCCGGTCTGGTGATCCACGAGGCGCAGACGATCCCGACCGAGGGGCAGGTCTTCTCCTTCCACGGCTTCCGCTTCGAGGTCGCAGGCCGCAAGGACAACCGGATCACGCGGCTGAAAATCCGGCCGCTGATCCCAGGCGGCTATCCGGAGAGCTAAGAGGCGATGTCGGAGGGGGCGCTGCCCCCGCGGCTGCGCCGCCCCCCGGGATATTTTTGCCAAGAGGAAGGGATCAGTCGTGCGATAAATTACCGTCGCGCAAGCTGCCCTCTTGCCAAGCGCGAAAACGCGTCCTAATGCCAACGGCATGACAGACCATCAGCGCCTCCTCATCATCGACTTCGGCTCTCAAGTCACGCAGCTGATTGCGCGGCGGCTTCGCGAGCTTAACGTCTATTGCGAAATCCATCCCTATCAGAACGTCACCGACGCCTTCCTGAAAGAGTTCGCCCCGAAAGCGATCATCTTCTCGGGCGGACCGGATTCGGTCACGCGCGAGGGTTCTCCCCGGCCGCCGAAATCGGCCTATGAGCTGGGCGTGCCGATCCTCGGCATCTGCTACGGCCAGCAGGTGATGATGCAGGATCTGGGCGGTCTGGTGGAGGCCAAGCACGGCTCCGCCGAATTCGGGCGCGCCTATGTGACGCCGACCGAGACGCGGATCGATCTGCTCAATGGCTGGTTCATGGATGGCGCGGGCCGCGAGCAGGTCTGGATGAGCCATGGCGACCATGTCAGCCGCATCGCGCCGGGCTTCGAGGTCTATGGCACCTCGCCGGGCGCACCTTACGCGATCACCGCCGATCTGAGCCGTCGCTTCTACGCGGTGCAGTTCCACCCGGAGGTGCATCACACGCCCAACGGCAAGACGCTCTATGAGAACTTCGTGCGCGACGCGGGTTTCACCGGCGACTGGACGATGGATGCCTATCGCGACGAGGCGATCCGCCAGATCCGCGAGCAGGTGGGCGACAGCCATGTCATCTGCGGTCTGTCCGGCGGCGTCGACAGCTCGGTCACCGCGATCCTGCTGCACGAGGCGATCGGCGATCAGCTGACCTGTGTCTTCGTGGATCATGGCCTGTTGCGGCAGAACGAGGCCGAAGAAGTGGTCACGATGTTCCGCGATCACTACAACATCAAACTGATCCATGCCGATGAGAGCGAGCTATTCCTCGGCGAGCTGGAAGGCGTCACCGACCCTGAGGTCAAGCGCAAGACGATCGGGCGCCTCTTCATCGACGTGTTCCAGAAATACGCGGGCGAGATCGAGGATGCGAGCTTCCTCGCGCAGGGCACGCTCTATCCCGATGTCATTGAATCGGTGAGCTTTTCGGGCGGTCCCTCGGTCACGATCAAGAGCCACCACAATGTGGGCGGTCTGCCCGAGAAGATGGGCCTCAAGCTGGTCGAGCCGCTGCGCGAGCTGTTCAAGGACGAGGTCCGCGCGCTGGGTCACGAGCTGGGTCTGCCGGCGTCGTTCATCGGCCGTCACCCCTTCCCCGGCCCCGGCCTCGCGATCCGCTGCCCCGGCGAGATCACCCGCGACAAGCTGGAGATCCTGCGCAAGGCCGACGCGGTCTATATCGACCAGATCCGCAAGCATGGCCTCTATGACGAGATCTGGCAGGCTTTCGTCGCGATCCTGCCGGTGCGCACCGTCGGCGTGATGGGCGACGGGCGGACCTATGATTACGCCTGCGCCTTGCGCGCGGTGACGAGCGTTGATGGCATGACCGCGGATTACTACCCGTTCAGCCACGAGTTCCTCGGCGAGACCGCGACGCGGATCATCAACGAGGTGAAGGGCATCAACCGGGTGACCTACGACATCACCTCGAAGCCCCCCGGCACGATCGAGTGGGAATGAGTTTCAGGCCCGCGTCCGAAAGGCGCGGGCCTTTTCTTTTGGGGAGACAAAGATGGCCGTCAAACTGACCGGGCGCCTGATCTGCGCCGATGCCGCCGAGGTGGGGATTGTCCGCGTTCACCTGCCCGAGCATATCGCGCTGACCCATGCCGAGCCGGGATGCGAGATGTTCGAAGTCAGGCAAGGAGCCGATCCGCTGGTCTTCACCGTCACGGAACGCTTCACCGACCGGGCCGCGTTCGAGGCGCATCAGGCGCGGACGAAGGCCTCGGACTGGGGCCGCGCGACCGGGGGGATCGCGCGGGATTATCAGATCGACGAAGACTGAGCCGTTACAGGAAGGCGTCGGGCACTTCGGCCTTCTTGCGCGCGACATAAGCCGCCAGCGCCTCGGCGACGCTCGGATCCATCGCGGGCTGCTGATACTCGCTGAGCATCTTCTCGACCCGCTTCGTCGCCAGCGCCATCGTGTCGGGCGCGCCCTGCTCTTCCCAGGTCTCAAAAGGCCGGTAATCGAGCAGTTTGGTGCGCCAGAACGCATCCTTGAAGTTCGCCTGCGTATGGGCGCAGCCGAGATAGTGACCGCCCGGCCCCACCTCGCGGATCGCATCCATCGCCTGACCGTTCTCCGAGATATCGACGCCTTTTGCGAGGCTGTGCAGGATGCCCAGTTGGTCGGCATCCATCACGAATTTCTCGTAGGAAGAGACCAGACCGCCCTCCAGCCAACCGCAGCCATGCAGCATGAAGTTCACACCCGCATAGAGCCCGTTATTGAGCGTATTCGCGGTCTCGTAAGCGGCCTGCGCATCGGGCAGCTTGGACCCGGTGAACCCGCCCGCCGAGCGATACGGCAGGTTCAGACGCCGCGCGAGTTGACCCGCGCCGAGCGTGATCAGCGAGGCTTCCGGCGTGCCGAAGGTGGGCGCGCCCGAGTTCATGTCGATCGAAGTAACGAAGGCCCCGAAGATCACCGGCGCACCGGGACGGATCAGCTGGGAATAGGCGACGCCCGCAAGCACCTCGGCCAGCACCTGTGTCAGCGTGCCCGCGACCGAGACCGGCGCCATCGCGCCACCGACGATGAAGGGCGAGATGATGCAAGCCTGATTGGCCTTCGCATAAACCTCGAGCGCCCCCATCATGGTGGAGTCGAAGGTCAGCGGCGAGTTGATGTTGATGAGCGAGGTCATCACCGTGTTGTTGTCGACGAAATCATCACCGAAGAGGATCTTCGACATCTCGACGCTGTCGGCGGCGCGCGAGGGCTCGGTGACCGAGCCCATATAGGGCTTGTCGCTAAGCGTCATATGCGCGTGGAGCATGTCGAAATGGCGCTTGTTCACCGCCACATCGGTCGGCTCGCAGACGGTGCCGCCCGAATGGTGGACCCATTTCGACATGTAGCCGAGTTTCACGAAGTTGCGGAAATCCTCGATCGTCGCGTAGCGGCGGCCACCCTGGCTGTCGCGCACGAAGGGCGGGCCGTAGACCGGAGCGATGACGAGGTTGCGCCCGCCGATCTCGACATTGCGCTCGGGGTTGCGGGCGTGCTGGGTGAATTGCGACGGCGCGGTCGCGCAGAGCTTGCGGGCAAGGCCGCGCGGAATACGCACGCGCTCGCCTTCGATCGAGGCCCCGGCCTCGCGCCAGCGTTCCAGCGCTTCGGGGTTCTCGACGAAATTGACGCCGATCTCTTCGAGCACGGTTTCCGCGTTATGCTCAATGATCTCGAGGGCTTCCTCGTTCAGGATTTCCATGTCGGGAATGTTGCGCGTGATGAAGCGCGAGAACTCCACCTTCACGGCCGTGCGTTCGGCCCGACGGGCTGCCCCGCCACCACCGCGCGCGCGACGCCCCACACGTTCACCCAGTTCCGAATCGGCCATGATTGCCTCCGCCCGTTTATCTCGCCTCAAACTAACGGGCAGAGGGATGCGCGATGGCCTGTTTGCGTCCGTCAGCGGTAGAGAAGCGACTGACCGTCCGCGAAGATATGCACTTTGGACGGATCGGCGCCGAGAGAAATCTCGGTATAGCGACGGTCGTGATGGATGCCGGGCAGTTTCGCGATGATCGGGTCGTGACCGCCTTCGGCCTCGAAATACAGAAGCGTCACTTCGCCCAGAGCTTCGACGATATCGACGCGACCGGTGTAGATCGCCGCGTCCTCGGTGGGCACGAAATCCTCCGGGCGCACCCCGATTTTCACGCGCCGCGACAGGTCCTCGGGACGCGTCGGGATGGTCGACCGCGCAATGCCGCCGCCATCGAGTTTCACCGTGGTCATCTCGCCCGTCTCGGTGATCTCGCCCGACAGCAGGTTCATCGCGGGAGACCCGATGAACTGCGCGACGAACTCGTTGCGCGGCTGTTCATAAAGCTCCAGCGGCGTGCCGACCTGCGCGATCCCCTTGTTCGCCAGCACGACGATCCGGGTCGCGAGCGTCATCGCCTCGACCTGATCGTGGGTGACGTAGATCATCGTGCGATCGGGCATCGCTTCTTTGAGCTGGGCGATCTCGATCCGGGTGGCGACGCGCAGCGCCGCATCGAGGTTCGAGAGCGGTTCGTCGAAGAGATAGACCTTCGGGTCGCGCACGATGGCGCGCCCGATGGCGACCCGCTGCCGCTGACCACCCGAGAGCGCCTTCGGAAGGCGGTCGAGGTAATCTGTCAGTTGCAGCATATCCGCCGCCTTATTGACGGCGGCATCGATCTCGTCTTTGCTCATCTTCGCGATCTTCAGGGCGAAGGCCATGTTGTCGCGCACCGTCATGTGCGGATAGAGCGCGTAGGACTGGAAGACCATCGCGATGCCGCGGTTCGACGGCGGCACGTCGTTCATCCGCACCCCGTCGATCTCGAGCGTGCCGCCCGTGATCTTCTCGAGCCCCGCGATCATCCGCAGAAGCGTCGATTTCCCGCAGCCCGAGGGGCCCACGAAGACGATCAGCTCACCCGCTTTGATGTCAAGGTTGATGTTCTCGAGAACCGACACCTCGCCATAGCTTTTCGCGACGTTTTCCAGTTTGAGTTCGGCCATAGTCTCCCCCTCAGGCCTCGTGTTCGTCGAGGCGCAGAATGCTCGGCTGCCATGGGCCGAGATGCAAAGTGTGATCGGGCATCGGTCGGATCGAGCCCAGTTCGCCCCCCACCGTCACCCAGTTGCCCGGCGGAACGGTGGCGTTCACCGGATGATCGGACAGGTTGAAATAGCACAGGATCGTCTCCTCCTCGTTCCTGCGCGTGAAGACCAGCAGGTCGCCGTAACAGTACATATCCTCCATCGCGCCGGTCCGAAGCACGTCGTGATTGCGACGGAAGCCGATCGCGCGACGGTAATGGTGCAGCAGCGAGGCCGGATCGTGCTCGGCCACATCGGTCGCGATATTCTGGTGCGTGGTGGGCACAGGCAACCACGGGCGCGCCTGCGAGAAGCCCGCATAGGCGGCGTCACGCTCCCAGACCATCGGCGTGCGGCAGCCGTCACGGCCCTTGAATTCCGGCCAGAATTCCTTGCCGTAAGGGTCCTGCAGGTCTTCGTAGGACAGCTCTGCCTCGGGCAGGCCGAGTTCCTCGCCCTGATAGAGGCAGAGCGAGCCGCGCAGGCACATCATCAGCGAAGTATAGAGGCGCGCCGAGGCCGGCGTCAGCTGCCAGCGCGAGATATGGCGCTCCACATCGTGGTTCGAATAGGCCCAGCAGACCCAGCCGTCCTTGGCCACCGCATCGACCTTGTCGAAGACGGATTTGAAGTAGCTCGCCTTGAGCGGTTCATGCCCGGAGAGCAGCTCGAACGCGTAGGACATCTGCATCTTGTCCGCGCCGGAGGTGTATTCGCCGAGAATCTCCAGCCCGCGCTGGCTATCGCCCACCTCGCCCACGGCCGCCGCGTTGTAATTGTTCATCAGCGTGCGGAGCTTGCGCAGGAAGCGCAGGTTCTCGGGGTTGTTCTTGTCGTAGATGTGGCGCTGGTGATTGTAGGGGTTCACCTTCGGCGCGGTCTGGTCGTTACGCTCTTCCGGCGGCAGCGCGGGATTATCGCGCAGCTCGTCGTCATGCATGTAGAAGTTGATCGTATCGAGGCGGAAGCCGTCGACGCCGCGCTCCAGCCAGAACTGCGCGACGTTGAGCAATTCCTGCGTCACTTCCGGGTTGTGGAAGTTAAGATCGGGCTGCTCCACGAGGAAGTTGTGCATGTAATACTGCTCGCGCCGGCTGTCCCAATGCCAGCCCGGACCCCCGAAGATCGACAGCCAGTTATTGGGCGGCGTGCCATCGGGCTTGGGATCGGCCCAGACATACCAGTCCGCCTTCGGGTTGTCCCGGCTCGACCGGCTTTCCTGGAACCACGGGTGCTGATCGGACGTGTGGCTCAGCACCAGATCGATCATCACCTTCAGACCCAGCGCATGGGCCGTCGCGATCACCTGATCGAAATCGGCGAGGCTGCCGAACATCGGATCGACATCGGTGTAATCGCTGACGTCATAGCCGAAATCCTTCATCGGCGAGGTGAAGAAGGGTGAAATCCAGACCGCATCCGCCCCGAGGCTCGCGACATGCGGCAGGCGCCTCACGATCCCCAGAAGGTCGCCGATGCCATCGCCGTTGCTGTCCTGAAAGCTGCGCGGATAGATCTGGTAGATCACGGCCCCGCGCCACCAGTCTTCTTTCTTTGTAAGGGTTTTCATCAACCACCTTTAACCGAACCCGCCAGCAGACCGCGGACGAGATATTTCTGCATAGCGAAGAACACCAGAAGCGGCACGGCGATGGAGATGAAGGCGGCGGACGCCAGAATGCCCCAGTCGCCGCCGCGCGACCCCAGAAGGTCGTCGGCGATCTTCACAGTCATCACCTTCGAGGCGTCGTTCGCCGGAAGGAAGACCTTCGCGACAAGTAGGTCATTCCAGACCCAGAGGAATTGGAAGATTGCAAAAGAAGCAAGCGCCGGGAATGACAAAGGCAGCACGATTTTCATGAAGATCTGGAAATCGGTCGCCCCGTCGACCTTCGCGCTTTCGATGATATCGCGCGGAAGACCGACCATGTAGTTGCGCAGAAGGTAGATCGCGAGCGGCAAGCCGAACCCGGTATGGGCCAGCCAAATCCCGAGGAAGCTCTGCCCGATGCCGATCTCCTGATGGAGCCGCAAAAGCGGCACCAGCGCGAGCTGCAGCGGCACGACCAGAAGGCCCACGACCGCCGCGATCAAGAGGCCCCGGCCCGGAAACTCCATCCAGGCCAGCGCATAGGCCGCGAAGGCCGCCACGAGGATCGGGATGATCGTCGCCGGGATCGTTACCGTCAGCGTGTTCATGAAGGCCTGCCCCATGCCGTCCGAGAACAGCACGTTGCGATAATTGGCCAGCGTGAAGGCGGGCGGCATCTCGGCCACGAAATAGACCCGCGGGCCCGAACCGTCGAAGCTCGTCTTCGACGTGGCCTTGTAGGTGCCGTCCTTGGCGACGCTTAGCGTGCCGCCGTCGCCGGTATCGACCGTCTCCCCCGCCTTGTAGGCGCCCGGCTTGATGCCCGAGGTGCCGAAGGCGGTGATCGTCGTGCCCGCTTTCAGGTCATTCGCGTTCTGCCCACTATTGAGCAGATCGCCCTCGAGCACGTAGAGCCCGTCGACCTGTTTCTCGCCGTCGGCCGGGATGCGGTCGCGGAAGGCTTTCTCGACCGAGAACGCCGCGTCCCACCAGCCCGACTGGCTGATCTGGTCGGTCGTGCGGAAGGAGCTGACCAACAGCCCCACCGTCGGCACCAGCCACAGCACCACCATGAAGACGACCGAGAGTTGCACCGCCCAAGTCAGGCGCGATTTCTGTCCTGCGATAGCGGCCATCAGCGCGTCTCCCTACGGGCTTGAATGATGTTCCAGATCATCACCGGCAGCACGATGATCATGATGACGAAGGCCACAGCCGTCGCGCGCCCGTCATCGCGGAACATGTATTGCATCATGTAGCTGGGCAGGATCTGCGTGCCGAAATTCCCGCCGGTCGTGGCGTAGACGATGTCGAAGACCTTCAGCACGAGGATCGTGATCGTGGTCCAGACCACGACGATCGTCGGCATGATCTGCGGTACCTTGATCTTGAAGAACAGCTGGAACGGGTTCGCACCATCCAGCACCGCGGCCTCGATCGTCTCCTCGGGGATGCCGCGCAGGGCCGCCGAGAGGATCACCATCGCAAAACCGGTCTGGATCCAGATCAGGATCACCATCAGGAAGAAGTTGTTCCAGAACGGCACCTGCAATGGGTCGAGCGGCTGCATGTGGAAGGCCACGCGGATCGCGTTGATCATCCCGATATCGGGGTTCACCGCATAGACGAATTTCCAGATCAGCGAGGCGCCCACGAAGGAGATCGCCATCGGCATGAAGATCAGCGATTTCGCGATGTTACCCCATTTGATGCGGTCGGTGAGCTGCGCTGCAAGCAGACCGAGGAAGGTCGCGAGCGCGGGCACCACCAGCACCCAGAGGAAGTTGTTGAACACGGCCTGACGGAAGCTCGGATCCATCGCGAGCCGTTCGTAATTGCCAAGGCCCACGAAAGTGCCGCCGTCGCGGTTGAACAGCGAGCGCCAGAACGAGCCCACCACCGGATAGGCCAGATACAGACCGAGCGCGAAGATCGCCGGGAACAGGAACAGCCAAGGGCGGACCATGTTCGCGCGGTTGATATTGCGCCCCGGGTCTTTGCCGCTCGGCGGGAAGATGACTTTGTCGAGGACGATATTCGCGGCGTAGAAATAGGCGACACAGCCGCCCACCCCAAGCGCGATCGTAATCAGACCCTGCAAGATCGGTGACATCTGGCCCCTCCCCGAACCGGCGTGAAAAGATGCGAACGCCCCCGGAGAACGGCTCCGGGGGCGCAGGCGTTACTTACTTCTGGATGCTGTCCCAGCGCTTCTGAACCGCGTCTGCGGCCTCTTGCGCGGTCTCGTCGCCGGTGGTGTAGGCGACCATCGCTTTCCAGAACGCATCCGTGCCGATCTCGCCCGGCATCTGGTCCGACCCGTCGAAGCGGAAGGTCGTCGCGTCCAGAAGGATCGAGTTCATGTGACGCTGCACGTCATTGGCGAAGGCCGCCGGATTGACGTTCTTGTTCGGCGTCAGGAAGCCCGATTGCGCCATCCAGATTTCCGAGGCGATCGGGGTCTCGAGGAACTTCACGAAGGCTTCGGCGGCCTTGGAGTCCTTGGTGATGCCGAACATCGTGCCCGCACCGAGTACCGGCTTGCCCAGATCCTTGCTGGCATAGGACGGGAAGTAGAAGAAGTTCACGTCCTGACCCACCTTGGTCCCGTCGGGGAAGAAGGTCGGGATGAAGCTCGCCTGCTTGTGCATGTAGCATTTCGGCGGGAAGTCGAAGAGACCTTTCGGGCTGTCGCGGAAGTCGGTGGTGGCCACCGCCTGCTCGCCGCCTTCGGCGAAGCCGGGGGTCTTGGCGAACCAGCCGTAATCCTTGATCGCCTCGACGACCTTGGGATCGTTGAACTTCAGCTTGTTGGTGACCCAGTCGTCATAGGTCTCGGGCGACTGCGTGCGCAGCATGAAGTCCTCGACCCAGTCGGTCGCGGGCCAGCCGGTCGCTGCCCCGGAGCCCAGACCGATGCACCACGGCGTGCCGCCATCGGCCTTGATCTGCTCGGTCAGCGCCTTGAGGTCCTCCATCGTCTCGGGAACCTTGTAGCCCGCTTCCTTGAAGTTCTCCGGCACATACCAGACGAGCGATTTCAGGTCCGCCTTGAAGGGGAAGGTGAAGGTGTGGTTCTCGCCGTCCTTGCCCTTGTAGGTGGACAGATCCTCCCAGGACTTCCCGGCGGCGTAATTGTTCTTGATCCAGTCACCCGTGCCATCGGGCATCGCCGTCAGGTAGCCCTGCTTGGCCATGTCGGAGGCGAGGCCCGGCTGCGGGAAGACCGCGATGTTCGGCGGCGTGCCAGCCTTCGCGGCGATCACAATGTCCTGCTCGAAGCTTTCCGAACCGGAGTAGTTCACCTTGGCGCCGGTCGCGGCCGAGAAATAGGCCAGAACGCTCTCGAAAAGCGCCTTGTCGTTGCCCGTCCACGGGCCGGTGATCGTGAGCGTTTCGCCGCTCAGATCGGTGTCGTTCTTGAATTGATCATAGCTCGCCCAGTCAAACTTGTCGGCATCGCTGCCCGGCGCGAATTTGAGATCCTGCGCGTGAGCGAGCCCCGCCGACAGCGCGAGCGCCGCGATCCCAAGCATCAGATGTTTGGTCATGAAATCCTCCCGGTGTGTCGCGCTTTTTGGCCCAAGGCGACTCGCCCGCCCAAAGCGCTTTGGACAACTCCGACCGTTTCAGAGCCTCGCGAAGAAGTCAATTGTGCCTGCTCACGCTAAAATCAATTCCGCTTTATATCCTCATGACTTACCCAGAAGTTTATGCCGCATCGCAGCATATGCCGCGCCGCACGCGCATCATTGACGCCGTTAGTTGCGCACCCTACCCTCGCGATAATCCAAAGCGGTTTGGCTCATGAATCTCAAGACATTGGCACTCGAATTGGGGCTGTCGCCCACCACTGTGAGTCGCGCGCTCAACGGCTACCCGGAAGTCTCCGAGGCCACGCGGCGTCGGGTGCGCGAAGCGGCAGAGGCCGCCAATTATCATCCCAACACGCAGGCCAAGCGCCTCGCGACGGGCCGTGCGATGGCCATCGGCCACATCATTCCGATCTCGGACCGCCACGAGATCGTGAATCCGGTTTTCGCGGATTTCATCGCGGGTGCCGGTGAAGTCTATGCGCGTGCGGGTTACGATATGGTCATGACCATCGTGCCCGACGATTCCGAGGCCCGCGCCTATGCCGAGCTGCGCTCGAAAGGGAATGTGGACGGCGTGCTGATTCACGCACCTAAGGTCGAGGATCACCGCATCGCCATGCTCGACACGCTTGGGATGCCCTACGTTCTGCACGGGCGGGTCAGCGGATCGGATTCCGCCTTCAGCTGGGTCGATGTGAACAACAAGCGCGCCTTCGAGCGGGCGACGAATTTCCTGCTCGATCTGGGGCATCGCCGGATCGCGCTGATCAACGGCATCGGTGAGATGGATTTCGCCCGCAGGCGCCGGCGCGGCTATGAGGCGGCGCTCAAGGCGCGTGATATGGCCATCGACCCGGCCCTGATCGTCGAGGGCGAGATGACCGAGGCGCAGGGCCATGATGCGGCACGCGAGATGCTGCGATGGCCCGACCCGCCGACGGCTTTCCTGACCGCCTCGCTGCTCTCTGCGATGGGCGCGCGGCGCGGCATAGAAGAGGCAGGTCTGGTGATGGGGCGCGACGTCTCGATCGTGACCCATGACGACGAGCTGGGTTACTTGAAAAACGGCACGGCGGAAGAGCCGATCTTCACCGCGACGCGCTCCTCGGTACGTGAGGCGGGACGGCGCTGTGCGGCGCTTCTGATCGAACAAATCGAGAGCGGCGACCGCAGCCCGCGCCACGAATTGATGGAGGCGGTTCTGGTCGTCGGCCAGTCCACCGGTCCGGTCCCCACCCAATGAGGCGCGCTGCGCCCGAGTTGAAACAAATTTTATATACAGGATGAAGATGCTCCCGAAACGCGCTGATTTTCCTGCCGATTTCCAGTTCGGCGTTGCCACCTCCTCCTATCAGATCGAGGGTCATTCCTTCGGCGGTGCGGGCCCGACCCATTGGGACACTTTCGCCGCCACGCCGGGCAATGTCGTGCGCGCCGAGAACGGTGCGGTCGCCTGCGACCACTATCACCGCTGGGAGGAAGACCTCGACCTGATCGCCAATGTAGGGTTCGACATCTACCGCTTCTCGACGTCGTGGGCGCGGGTCATGCCGGAAGGCCGAGGCCCGGTGAACCGCGAGGGGCTGGATTTCTACGACCGGCTGGTCGACGGAATGCTGGAGCGTGGCTTCAAACCGGCGCTCACCCTCTATCACTGGGAACTGCCCGCCGCGCTCGCCGACAAGGGCGGCTGGCGCAACCGCGACATCGCTTCGTGGTTCGCCGATTTCACGCAAGTGATCGCGGATCGGCTCGGCGACCGCATCTGGTCCGCCGCCCCCATCAACGAGCCGTGGTGCGTAGGCTGGCTCAGCCATTTCCTCGGCCATCACGCGCCGGGCCTGCGCGATATCCGCGCCACGGCCCATGCGATGCATCACGTTCTGGTCGCACATGGCAAATCGATCCGGGTGATGCGCTCACATGGGATGAAGAACCTCGGCGCGGTGTGTAATCTCGAATACCCGATCCCCGCCGATGAGACGCCCGAGGCCGCGGCGGCCGCCAATCTCTATGACGCCTATTACAACCGGTTCTTCGTGGAGGGCATCTTCAAGGGCCGCTATCCGCAGGAGGTGATGGAGGCCTTCGCCCCCCATATGCCGCATAACTGGGAAGACGATTTCGCCCTGATCGGCGAGAAGCTCGACTGGCTCGGCCTCAATTACTACACCTGCAAGCGCATCGCGCCCACAGAAGGGCCGTGGCCTGCGCATCACGAAGTCGACGGCCCGCTGCCCAAGACCGCGATGGGCTGGGAGATCTATCCCGAGGGGCTCTATCAGTTCCTGACACGGCTCAAGCGCGAATATACCGGCGATCTGCCGCTCTACGTGACCGAAAACGGCATGGCCGCGCCCGATGTGGTCGAAGACGGCAAGGTCGAGGACCCGCATCGCATCGCCTATTACCGAGACCACCTCGCCGCCGTGCAGCGCGCGATTGCCGAGGGCGTGCCGGTGAAGGGCTATATCGGCTGGTCGCTGATGGACAATTACGAATGGGCCCTGGGCTACGAGAAGCGCTTCGGGCTCGTCCATGTGGACTTCGACAGCTTGCAGCGCACCCCCAAAGCGTCCTATCTGGCATGGAAAGACGCATTGGGGAGCCGCGGATGAGCGATCAAATCACCCTGCTGGCCGATATCGGCGGCACCAATACACGCGTGGCGATGGCCCGCGACGGCAAGCTGATCCACTCCACGATCCGCCGCTTCTCGAACAAGGGGCGGGGTGCGCTTGAGGACATCCTCGAGGAGTATATCCGCGACGAGGATTGCGGCGAGATCGCGGGCGCCTGCGTGGCTGCCGCAGGTCCGGTGCGCGACGACGTGGCCGAGATGACCAATCTCGCCTGGGTGATCCGCGCCGATAATATCGCGCGGCTGACCGGGACGGATCATGTCTTTGTGCTCAACGATCTGCAGGCGCAGGGCCATGCGCTGGGAAGCCTCGCCGACGATGCCGTGCACTCGATCCTGCCGGGCCTGCCCGCGAAGGAGGGCTCTGCGCGACTGGTGGTCGGCATCGGCACCGGGTTCAATGCAGCGCCCGTGCATGAGGGCCCCGGCGGGCGCGTCGTGCCGCCCTCCGAGGCAGGCCACACCACCTTGCCGATCGAGACCGAGGAGGATTTCGCGCTCAAGACCTATCTCGATGCGAAACACGATTTCGCCAGTGTCGAGCATGTCGTGTCGGGGCGCGGTCTGGAACGGCTCTACGCCTATCTCAGGGGCGAGGATGACGCGACCACCTCGGGCCAGGAGATCCTCGAAGCGATCACCCGCGGCGAAGAGACGGCCGTCGCGGCCGGACAGCTTTTCGTGCAGATGCTGGGCCGGGTCGTGGGCGATCTGGCGCTGACCCACCTGCCCTTCGGCGGCATCTACCTGATCGGCGGGGCTGCGCGCGGCGTCGTCCCGTGGCTCGACGAGTTCGGTTTCGCCGAGGCGATGCAGGCCAAGGGGCGCTTCTCGGAATTCCTGCGCGCCTTCCCGGTCAGCGTGGTCGAAGACGACTACGCAGCACTTCAGGGCTGCGCCTCCTATCTTTCTTCGCGCATGGTGCGATAGGCGCGTTTCCGTCAAGGCTATTTTAACGGCTTGGTCTTAGACCTCTTTCACGGATGTGTTTGAAAGAGGTTGCCGATGCGTACGCTCTGCCTTCGTGATTTTGTGGTGGCGCCATGACCGCGCTTGCCCTGCCCGACCGGATCGACCTTGCGACCGTGCGCCCCTTGCAAGCGTCGCTGCAATGCGTGGCGACGGAAGATGTCGCCCTCGATGCCTCCAGCGTGACCCATTTCGGCGCGCTGGGGCTGCAACTGCTGCTTTCTGCGGCGAAGACTGCCCGCATCGCAGGTCGCCGCCTCGAGATCGCCTCGAGTTCGGAGGCGTTCGACAGCGCCCTGACCCGGTTCGGCCTCTCGCATGAGGATCTCCAGCACCTGCCGGATGCGGAGGCCCCATGTCACTGAAAGTTCTCGCGGTCGATGACAGTCGCACCATTCGCGACATGCTCAAGCTCACCCTCGAACATGCCGGGATGGAGCTTTACCTCGCCGAAGACGGCGTGCACGGGCTGGAGGTGCTCGACGGGCTGGAGCCTGACGCGATCATCTCCGACATCAACATGCCGCGCCTCGACGGGTTCGGCTTCATCGAGGCCGTGCGCGGGCAGGATCGCCACCGCGCGACCCCGATCCTCGTCCTCACCACCGAATCCGCGGCCGAGCTGAAAGCCCGCGCCCGCGCCGCCGGGGCGACCGGCTGGATCGTGAAGCCCTTCGACCCGACCAAACTGGTCAAGGCGCTCAACATGGTTGCCGGATAAGGAGCGCGACATGTCCGACCCAATGGCAGAAATCAAAGCATCCTTCTTCATCGAATGTGAAGAGCTGCTCGAAAGCCTGCAAGACGCGCTCTCCGACCTCGACGAGGGCGCTGACGATGGGGAGACAATCAATGTCGTCTTCCGGGCGGTCCATTCGATCAAGGGCGGCGCAGGCGCGTTCGGGCTCGATGCGCTTGTCGCTTTTGCGCATCGGTTCGAAACCGTTTTGGACGAGCTACGCGCCGGCAGGCTCGACCTGACGCCTCAGGCGGTCAAACTCTTTTTCCAGGCGGCCGATTTGCTTGCAGACGAAATCCGTGCCGCGCGTGAAGGGTCTCCCGAACCCGAGGCCGCCGAGGAGTGCCTTCAGGCGCTTGAGGCGCTTTTGGGGGATCGCGGACCTTCACATACGGCTGATGCGGAAGACGAGGTGGAGGCGGCGGACTTCCAGCCGATGGGCCTCGCGCTCGACCTCGACTTCGATTTTACGCCCGAGGACGCGTCCCCGACCGGCTTCACCCTGCAGTTCCGCCCCGATGGCGCACTCTATGCCTCAGGCAACGAGCCGCTGCAGCTCCTCCGCGCCCTCGCCGAGATCGCGGAGGTCTCGATTATGACCGACGCAGAGGCGGTCCCGCCACTTGATGCGCTCGACCCTGAGGAGAACCATCTAAGCTGGACCGTCCAGATCACTGGAGATGTAACGGAAGAGGAAATTCGGGAAGTGTTCGAATTTGTCGAAGACGTCTGCCAGATCGATATTTCGCCGATCCTCGATACACGGGAAATGCCCCTCCCGGAGCTTCCCGAAATAGATGGCGAACCGTCAGGCTTCACTGAGGAAGATGAGAAATTTGAACCCGAGGCGGAAGTGAATGGTCCCGGTTCCGTCAATGCCGCGCCTCCCCCAACCGATGACATAGCAAAGATCGCAACCGAAGCTCCCGCGCGCACGCCTGACCCTTCCCCGGCCGAGCAACAGGCAGAGGCCGCGAAGCCCTCCGCCGCTCAGCCTGCGGCATCCAACACCACTCCCGCTGCAGAGCCCGGCGCCACCGTGCGCGTAGATATCGAGCGAATCGACCGCTTGGTGAACCTCGTCGGCGAATTGGTGATCAACCAGGCCATGCTCGCCCAATCTGTCGCCGAAGCCGGCCTGCCGCCCAATTCCGCCGTGAATACCGGGCTTGAAGCCTTCATGATGCTGACCCGTGATATTCAGGACAGCGTGATGATGATCCGCGCTCAGCCGGTCAAGCCGCTGTTCCAGCGGATGGCCCGGATCGTGCGCGAAGCCTCGTCGGCGATCGGCAAGGATGTCCGTCTCAAAACCGAAGGTGAAACCACCGAGGTCGACAAGACCGTCATCGAGCGCCTCGCCGATCCGCTCACCCATATGATCCGCAACGCCGTCGATCATGGCCTCGAATCCCCCGACATGCGCGAGGCTATCGGCAAACCGCGCGAAGGCATCGTCACCCTCTCAGCCCACCACCGATCCGGCCGTGTCGTGATCGAAGTCAGCGATGACGGTGGTGGCATCGACCGCAAGAAGGTCTTCGAAAAAGCCATCGAAAAGGGGTTTGTCACCCCGGATGCCCAGCTTTCCGACAACGAAATCGACAACCTTCTCTTCCTGCCCGGTTTCTCCACTGCGGACCAGGTCTCCGCACTCTCGGGCCGCGGCGTCGGCATGGATGTCGTGAAAAGCTCGATCCAGTCCCTCGGCGGTCGAATTTCAATCACCTCTGAACCTGGCAAAGGCAGCTGCTTCTCGATCTCCCTGCCACTGACCCTAGCCGTGCTCGACGGCATGGTCGTCAATGTCGCGGGCGAAACCCTCGTGGTCCCGCTTTCCTCGATCCTCGAAACCGCGACGCTCACAAGCGAAGACATCCGCGCGCTCGGCCCGTCGACCAACGTCATCCATCTGCGGGGCGCCTTCGTTCCTCTTTTCGATCTCGGTGCCGAACTCGGATATCGCGCACCTAAGCGCTCCTATAGCGGCGACGTCGTTCTGCTTACCGCTCAGGAAGATGGCGCCCGTTCCGCCCTCGTCGTCGATTCAATCCTCGAGCAGCGCCAGGTCGTCATCAAGGGGCTGCAGCAGTCCTACGGTCACATCCCGGGCGTCGCTGCCGCCACGATTCTTGGCGACGGTCAAATCGCGCTCATTCTCGACCCCGCTGATCTCGTCCAATCCGCATCGGGCAACACCCGCGCCATTGATCTCTCACTCGCAGGATAAGCCATGACCGAAGACACCATGCCGAAAACCGAAGCCGCAGAGGTTGAGCTTCTCTCTTTCCGACTCGGCGATGAAGAATACAGCGTCGACATCATGTCCGTGCGCGAAATTCGAGGTTGGACCCGGGCGACGCCGCTCCCGCACGCCCCCGCATTTGTACGCGGCGTGATCAACTTGCGAGGTACCGTTCTACCTGTCGTCGACCTTTCCATCCGTCTCGGTATGGAACCGGTCGCCGGTGACGCACGCAACGTGATCATTGTCGTCCAGGTCGGCAGCCAAACCGCAGGGCTTCTCGTCGATGCGGTCTCGGACATACTCGCCCTGCCCCGCTCTGAAATGCAATCTCCGCCCGACCTTAATGCCGACATTTCGCAACGATACATCTCGGCGCTCACTATCGTAGAAGGCCGGATGATCAGGATTCTCGATCTCACGTCCGTGTTGCCACAAGAGGCGATCGAAGCTGCATGAACGTGCCCCTGTCCACATTGGGGCAGGTCGCACCGACCGAGTCCGAATTCAGAGCTATCGCTCAGCTCCTGCACGAGACGACGGGCATTGTGCTTGCGCCCGGCAAATCTTCGATGGTGCAAAGCCGTCTTGCAAAGAGACTTCGGACCTTGGGGCTCGCGCAATACAAAGACTATATCGCTCTCGTGACCTCCGAATCTGGTCGCGAAGAGCGTCGACAAATGGTGTCCGCACTCACCACAAACGTGACCCATTTCTTCCGCGAGAACCATCATTTCGAATCCTTGCGCCGTATCGTTCTTCCCACCCTCTTGGAAACTGCAAGGAATGGTGGTCGCGTTCGGCTCTGGTCTGCGGGATCGTCGAACGGACAAGAAGCCTATTCGATAGCCATGACGATTGCCGAATGCGCGCCTGATTTTGCGAAGCTAGACCTTCGGATACTCGCAACCGACATCGACCCTCTTATGATCGCAGCAGGGTCGAAGGGTTTCTATCCCGCGACCGCAGTTGCAGCTGTGCCCGAGACTTTGCGAAAGAAATATTTCCGACCAGAGGGTGAAGACTTTCAGATCATCTCAGAGCTCCGCGATATCGTGAAGTTTCGCGAACTCAATCTTCACGATCCTTGGCCGATGCGCGGAAAATTTGACGTGATCTTCTGCCGCAACGTCGTCATCTATTTCGCGCCCGAG
Organism: Thioclava sediminum; assembly: GCF_002020355.1. Classification (GTDB taxonomy): domain Bacteria; phylum Pseudomonadota; class Alphaproteobacteria; order Rhodobacterales; family Rhodobacteraceae; genus Thioclava; species Thioclava sediminum. Next base: position 132,291 of record NZ_MPZV01000003.1, on the reverse strand, counting down.
GCACAAGTCAGTCTTTGGAAACGGTTTGAGGAACAGCTAGCGCCAGGCGGATACTTGTTTGTTGGCCATTCGGAAAGGGTGACAGATGGCGATCAGTCTAAACTCAGAACAGCTGGCGTCACCTCTTATAGACTGACTTAACCTAACTGGACAGGATCGCATTTTATGGCATTACGAGACCAATTACGCATCCTCGTGGTCGATGACATGTCGACAAGCCGCGGGCTCATCATGCAGGCGCTTGACGCGATGGGAATCCAGCAGGTCGGATACGCAACCGACGGCAAAAGCGCGCTCCAGATCCTCGAAGCCAAGCCTGTCCATCTTGTGATTTCTGACTATAACATGCCGGGTATGGACGGATTGCAATTCCTTCAGGCGATGCGGAAGGATGCTCGCACAAAGGGGTTAGGCTTCATCCTGATCACCGGGCGGGCCGATCGTGAAGTCATCGATACGGGTCGACGGTTCGGGATGAATAACTTCATCAAGAAACCATTCACTCCGCCCGAACTAAAAGCTTGTATTGAAGCCGTTGTAGGACGTTTGTAATGCAACAGCAGGCACGCCGAGTTCCGCTTGCTGATCTAACTGCGCGCGTCGGGCGTGAATTGGAAGCGCTCGCTCGCATGTCGATTTCCCTCCAGCGTGCCCTTTCGGCGAGCGGGATCGACAGCAGCCTTGCTCCGCAGATCATTCGCGAGTTACAGAGCATTGATCGCATCAGCCAATCGCTCGAAGATCTCGGGGTGTTCGTCAGCACACTAGCTGAACAGATTTCACCCGACTTAGCCTGTGATGCGGACCCAATTTTCGCCTCGCTTCGACTTCAAGATCTCGCTGATGCACTCGATCCGCAGCACTTTACAGAAATTGAAACGCGCGCCTCAGAAGGTGACGTCAGTTGGCTTTGATTGAATAGCCCCGTGTATCGTGGACGCCTTCTTTGCTAATTTTGAGGCAAGGAGGCCATGATGAGCGGCGACCCACGTTCAGCGACGATTTCAAGCGAGATGCCGTCGCGCAGCTCTCGGAGAGGATTTACCCGTTCAGGGAGGTAGCCGAGCGCTTGGGCGTGAGCCAATACTCCCTCGACTTCTGAAAGAAGAAGTTCTCGAAAGCCTCGACTGGCGACGCGGAGAAGGATGCCGAGATCCGTCGGCTCAAGCGTGACCTCCTGAGAGTGACGGAGGAGCGGGACATAAAAAAAATTGTGAGCCATTGTCCGCCATTGGTCCGAGGACAATGGCGAGCGCCTATTTCGCCAGGGATGCCAAGTGAGATACGCGTTCGTGGCCGAGCATCGCGGGCAGTTCTCTATTCGGGCGATGTGGCGTTGCTTACGTATCCAGCCGATGGGCTTCTACGCGTGGCTGAAGGCCCCACTGAGCAAGCGAGCTCGAGAAGACGAGCGGCAGATTGCGCTGCTGAAGGAGGCGTGGGTGGAAAACGGCAAGGTCTGTGGTCACCGCAATCTACATGACGACCTTCTCGAGCAGGGCGAAAGCATCTTCCTGAACCGGGTCGCCCTTTTGGCCAGGCTGGCGGGCATCAAGGCGCAGATCGACAACACTCTAGACCGACAGTTCAGCGTGGCGACACCGGATAAGGCCTGGGTGACCGAGATTTCCTATCCGCAAACAGGAAGGTTTCGCCTATCTCGCCGTGGTCATTGATGGTCGTCAGGAAAACGATCCCCCGGATCGTTTTCTCATCCTCGTCTATCTCGCATCGTGTCGTCGGCTGGGCAATGCAGAGCCGACAGACGAAAGACGTTGTCCTGCAAGCGTTACTCATGGCGCCATGCCGGAGGAAACCCCGCGCAAAGGTTTTGTGACCAGCCACGGGATTTTTCCTCCACCATCGATTGGAGACCGACCCAACTTGAGGATGGACAATGAAGCGAATGAGATTCACGGACGAGCAGATCATCGGCATCCTGGCCGAACACGAGGCAGGCGTGAAGTGCGCGGACCTGTGCCGCAAGCACGGCATGACGGTGCCGGAGGCAAAGCGGCTGAAGACGCTCGAAGACGAGAACACGAAGCTGAAGAAGCTGCTGGCCGGGCAGATGCCGGACTTGGCGCCGATGAAGGAACTGGTTTCAAAAAAGTGGTGACGATGAGCCATGTCATGCCATTGGTCCGAGAGACAATGGCGAGGGGCACGGAACTGACCTCCAACGCCATCCTGCGGTGGTGTGCCGAGCACCGGATCGAATGGCACTACATCGCGCCGGGCAAGCCGATGCGAGACACGGCTTCGTGGAGAGTTCCAACGGCCGGATGCGCGATGAGCTGCTCAACGAAACCATGTTCCGTAACTTGGCTCATGCGCGCGTCGTGATCGCCGTTTGGGCTGCCGACTTCAACACCGAGCGTCCACATTCCGCCTTGGATTACGAGACCCCGGCTGGCTACGCGCGAGTAGTGTCCTCCGCAATCGCCGGCCCCGCTACGCGAGATGATAACCCCGCGCGTCGGGCGATTACTCAACCTACGCTGATCGGCGTAAATAGCAACCGGACTCCGGTCGCTGCTGGATGAAAGACCCGTGGCAGGTCAGCTGATCCACTCGGACCAGGGCAGCCAATTCACCAGCATGAACTGGGCGGCGTTCCTACGAGCCCACAACCTGGAGCACTCGATGAGCCGCCGTGGGAACTGCCATGATAACGCGGAAGCTGAGAGCTTCTTTAACCTGCTGAAGCGTGAGCGGATCAGACGACGGACCTACCGAACACGCGAAGAAGCCAGGCAGGATGTGTTCGACTACATCGAGATGTTCTACAATCCAAAGCGCACGCACGCCCGGAACGGAATGCTGTCGCCCGTCGACTTTTAGCGGCAGCAGAAACTGAAACACGAAGGCGTCTAAGAAACGCGGGGGCATTCATTTGACATGTATTTCTGCCATCTAACACGTCAGAAAAGTTCGATTTCGCGAGCCGGCGCGGGCGTGACATCGCGCTCAAAGACTCCTGCATTACCAAGCATTTTCTGGCGCGCGCGGCCAGTATCGGGCCAGAACTCTACCCTACGTGCTTGAGAACCGCCCAAACTCTGGCTGACACATGTGATACGCTCCTTAGCGAGGAACGCGATTGAGAACTCGCTATTCTTAAAGCCGATGTCCGAGAGGCCGTTGACCATGCGCGCACCACCAAATAGCTTCGCACGTAGCTCACTGCGCTGCGCCCCGTGTTTAATAAGTTCATTGATCAAAAGCTCCATCGCATTCACGCCGAAGCTTGCCGCTTGAAAGGTTGAACCAGTCGTATTCGGCAATAGAAAGTGGTTCATACCACCGACCTGCGCATTTTCATCGTAGAGACAACAGGCGACACAAGAGCCGAGGATCGTTGTAATAGATTGCGCGCCCGTGCCGGCGACGAGAAACTCGCCTTGCGATATATGGATCGGTCTGTCTGTGGAAACTGCATTCATGTTTCACCTACTTTCCTGACCTTTGCCGGGCTCTGAGCACATCTCCTGAGAATTTCTGGGGCGATTTTTTCAAGGGCCACCGAATAGGACGCCGCGCCAATTTCGAGCGCCGCCCTCGGCATTCCAAAAACAGTCGACGTCTCCTTGTCTTGGGCAAAACAATGTGCTCCGGCTCGGCGCAAGAGCATCATCCCCTCTGCGCCATCTCGGCCCATACCGGTGAGTAAAACGACGACGGCATTCGTAGCCATATCCAGTGCGGATTCGAACAGAATATCCACCGACGGTCGATGTCCGTTTCGCTTCTCGCTTTCAAGCAATGACAGGTAAGGTGTTCTGTCATTTTGAACCGTGAGATGCGTCGGGCCACCAGGCGCAAGATAGACTTGCCCTTGTGCGAGAGGGAGGCCCGTTTGGCCAAGCCGCACACTTGGCGCGATGATACGATCAAGCCGTTCGGCGAAGCTCGCGAGGAAGCTCTCTGGCATGTGCTGCGCTATGAGCGTGGGCGGGCAATTTTCAGGAAATCCCTCCAAGATCGTCTCGAGGGCGTCAACGCCGCCGGTCGAGGACCCGATCAGCACGATTTGACCGGCCCAGTGAAAGTTTCGTGCGGGCCTCACCGCAGCTCGCTCGACCCCACTCTGAGGCAGTCGAGCGTTTGCTGCCGCAAGAAGAATATCTGGAAGCGTCTTAAAACTCTTTTCGAGGTGACCAGACCGCGGCTTTCCCACGCAATCGATCGCACCGAGGGCGAGCGCTTCGATTGCGGCGCGCGATCCGCTATGGGTTTCCATCGACACCATGACCACGGGCATCGGTCTCAAACGCATGAGGCGTTCAAGAAAATCGAGGCCGTTCATCCTCGGCATCTCGACATCGAGCGTGATCACATCCGGCGAAAGCGCTTTAATTTTTTCACGCGCCTCAAACGCGTCCGCCGCTTCGCCGACGACGACTAGGCGCGCGTCGTTTGCCAGACGCGCTCGAATAAGTTGACGCATCGTAGCCGAGTCATCGACGATGAGAACTTTCTTGGCGAGCGGCAATTCGTTTGGCATCGCGTGTCCTTCGTGCGAATTCAAAACTCTTCCCAGTCTTCAGCTGAAAAGGTGGTACCGCGCGGAGCGGTTTCGCCCACCGCTTGCGGAAGTTCACGGCCTCCTTCGCTTGCCTGAACCCCATGTTGATTTTGCGCCGACAGAGTGCTCTCGCCTTCGTTCGACGTCGCCCGCATACTGACTTTGAACTGGGCAGTGATGTCGCGCAGGGATGTCGCATTTGTCATCAGCGCGTGACTGGCGGCGGTCGTTTCTTCGAACATTGCTGCGTTTTGTTGCGTCACCTGGTCCAGCTGATTCACCGCGGTATTTATCTCTTTCAGCCCCTCTGCCTGCTCATGGGCACCGCCCGCTATTTCAGAGACACGTGCCGAAATATCGACGACAGCGTTAAGAATTTCCGTGAGCGCACGGCCGGTTTCGCCGACGAGGCCCACGCCTCGGGTCACCTGTTCGCTCGACGCGGTGATCAGGGTGTCGATTTCGCGTGCGGCTTCGGAAGACCGTTGCGCGAGGGCGCGTACTTCTGAAGCGACAACGGCGAAACCGCGACCCGCTTCACCGGCGCGCGCAGCTTCGACACCAGCGTTGAGCGCAAGTAGGTTGGTCTGGAATGCAATCTCGTCGATCACGCCGATGATCTTGGAAATCTGCTGTGAGCTGGTTTCGATTTCGCTCATCGCCTGTATGGCCTGCTTGACCACTTCACCAGAGGTTTCCGCGCTGCTGCGGGCTTCTGATACCACCCGATCCGCTTCGGCCACGGCTTGCGCCGAAGTCGTGACAGAGGATGAGAGCTGATCTAGTGCGGCTGCGGTTTCTTCAAGCGTCGCAGCCTGTTGCTCCGTTCTCCGGCTGAGGTCGTCAGAAGCAGAGGCGATTTCACTGGCCTCAGTGTCGATCGCCGCAGCGTTGTCGATGACCGAGAGGATCGCTGCCGCAAGGTTTTGCGCCGCAGCGTTGAAATCGTTGCGCAACGCCTCGTATTCCTCCGAGAACTCCGTGTCGAGCGTCAGGCTCAGGTCGCCGCGCGACAGGGCCGCAAGGCCGAGTTGAAGCGTCTCGACGACGGACTTTTGAGCCTCGAGCATTTTGAGATTTCGCTGTTGTGCGGAGGCAAGCGCGGCTTCCGCGACGGTCACGTCACTGGCCATGAGCACGATCTTCATCAAGCGCCCTGCTTTATCCGAGATCGGATTGAGCGAACCGTCAAGCAGAAAGGTATTGCCCTGTGGGTCCTTTATCGAAAAGCGGGCTGTGACGGGCTCACCGGCGGCAATCGCGGGCCAAAGATCACTTCCATCAACCGTGCTTAGCCAGTCCTTCAGAGGGGCCCCCACGAGGTCTGGTGCCTGAGCGCCGAGGAGCGATTGCAGATTTGCGTTCATCCGAACGACCATCCCGGCAGGATTGGCCTCGCAAAAGAGCTGACCTCGCTCGATGGCCGCGATGAGGGCATCCTTCATCCGTCGCTCCGTCACGTCACGCCACTCGACCACGAACCCCGCCTGATTGCCCTGCCCATCGACGAATTCGGTGACGTCGACGCCAAAACGACCCTCGCCAACCTTGATATCGACATGAAGGGGCAATTGAGTTGGATCCCCAAGCAACGCACGAGCATGTCCCCGATTGGCGTGAAAATCATCCATCGAGCGGCCCACAAGATTCTTGGGGTCAAGGTCAGGACTGACAACGAGAAACTCGTCGATCCGCGACTCGACCAGATCGACGAGCGCGCGATTGACATGGGTGATACGGAAGTCGCGATCGACGATCATCAGGGCGGCGGAGGCGTTGGCATAGGCTGCGCCCTGGCGCGTGGCCTCGCGTTTGATCCCTTCAGACTGATCAAGCTCGTCGCGCAGGTTGCTTAGCGCGGTGGCGATTGCGCCGACTTCGTCGCCACGGCGAGTCTGTGCGATCTCGCTCGCGTAATCGCCTCCGCTGATCTTGCGAATGGATCTTTCGAGGCACTTGAGAGGGCTGGAGACGGATCGTGCCATCCAGGCAGAAAGGGCCGCCAATAGAAGGATGAGCCAAGAGGCGTTGAATAGCATTGCACGTGCAAGTGACGTGGCAGGAGCGAACAGCTCCGCACGGTCTTGCTCGACGACCGCCCAATAGGGCTGATCGAATACAGTGACCTTCTGGGTTCTCTCGATCGCTGGATGCCCATGCAAAGAGATCACCTCTTCCTGCGCCTGTTCTACAGCACTCACGGTAGCCGCGGGCAAAACCTCCCCCGGTTTTGGAGCGTTGGCCGGAAAGCGCAGATCGCTCATCAGCCTCCCTTTCTCGTCAATCAGGAAACCTTCACCGGTCGCGCCGATGCCGCGCGGGTTGGCCATGATCCCCCCGAGTTCGGCCATTGGCTTTCGCAAGACCACAGCACCGAGCTTGAGACCATTTCCGCTTCGCACGGGGCGCGCTGCGAAGAACCGACCCTTGGCAAACTCGAAATGCGGGGGCGAAACGGCGACGGTATCGGCCGCCACCATGCCCGTCGGCGCGCTCAACCAATCCAGCGCAGCGGTCGCGGCCTCGATCAGCCCCGCCGGTTCATCCGCAAGCGCGTGACCAATCGCGCTGTGATCACGCGCGGCAAATACAATGCGACCGTCACGATCGATAAGATAGAAATCGCTCAGGCCATTCTCGGCCAAAATTTGATCGATGGCGGGTCCATAGCGGTCGAGTAGCAGGCGGTAGTCCCGGAGCGGGCCGCTCACCTCGCCCTCGGACGCACCGGCCTCTGCGGCCCCGGTCCGCAGGCTTTCGATGGCGGGAGGATCGAGCCGGTTGAGGCTCTTGGTGAAATCGTAAAGCGCCCGCGCCGTGTCGGGATTCGCGGCGATCGTGCGGGTATTGGAGGCCAGTGTCTGCGCCCAGTCCTCCGCGAGGGCGACGCGCGCGGCCAGCGTTCGCGAGAGCCGCTGCGTCCCTTCGCTTTCCAACAGTCCGTAGGCGGTACGATAGGCTGAAATTCCCATGATGGTCAGCGCGACCATGGCAATCGCCACCAGCATCAGCGGCAATTTCAGTCCAAGTTTCAGATTGTCGAGAAAGCGCATCAACGTCCTCCGGCGAACTGCGGCAGCGACCCGACCTATCGGGGCAATCGCGATCACCTTCAGGCGAAGAGTTGAAGATTCCTCTAATTTCCGAAAATTTCCCGCACACTGCCCCCCAAGGGGCTCAGACGCCAAGCAGCGCGGCGCGCAAAAGTCCCGATCTGCGGCGGAATTCCGACAGCGCCAGCGCACCCGGCGCAAGCGGGTCTTCTATGACGCGCGCGCGCGCGAGGAGCGCCCGAGCCTGCCATCCCGGAAGAAGTGCTGCCTTCGCCGGTCCCAGACGCAGCTTGCGGGCGGGTTCGAGTCGCACTTGGCCCTCCGCCGCGAGCTGATGCAGCGTTGCGATGTCCGGTGCGACAAGCGGTGGACGCCCCCGCGCGACGAGATCGGACCATGCCTGCAGGAGCGCCGCGAGCCCGGCGCCTGCACCGAAACTGCGCACGGTGATTTCCGCTTCCTCAGGCGCGCCGAGCGCCTCGGCGGCGGCCCAGTAGAGCGCGCCCGAGGTCTGATCGAGATAGGCCCAAAGGCTTGAAATATCGTCGAAAGGATCGGGCCAGCAATCGGCACGACGGGCTTCGGCCGCGGCAATCAAATGGCGCGCGGGTTGTGCCACCGAGACAAGCGCCGGGCCGATCTCATGCGGCGGTTCGCGGCCCTCGGACAGAGCCTCCAGCGCATCGACCCACCATTGCAGGCGCATCTCGGCGACCATCGGCTCCGACGACGCCCAGGGCGCACGCGCGATCTCGAGATTGGCAGCGTAGAGCGGCCAGAGACGGTCGCGCAGATCCGCGGGCGCGGCCATGGTGGCGGCGAACCGGTCGGGATCACCCTGCCGCACGGCCTCGGCCGCCGCTTGAAGGGACGCGGCCAGATCGCTCATGCCGGTTTCGCCCCGTCGCGCATCAGCTTCCAGATCATCGCATCCAGCAGCGCCTCGAAACTCGCGTCCACTATGTTCGGCGACACGCCCACGGTCGACCAGCGCTGGCCCGCATCGTCTTCGCTGTCGATGATGACGCGGGTGACGGCCTCGGTGCCGCCTTGGGTGATACGGACGCGGAAATCGACCAGTTTCATGTCGTCGATCAGGCTTTGATAGGGGCCGAGATCCTTCGACAGCGCTTTCGAGAGCGCATTCACCGGCCCGCGGTCGTGGCCCTGCTCGTCCATGCTTTCCGAGACCGAGAGCATCTTCTTCCCGCCGACTTTCACCACCACGACCGCCTCGGAAATCGAGACCATCTTGTCGTAGCGGTTCTTGCGGCGCTCCACCGTGACCTTGTAGCGCTTCACCTCGAAGAACTTCGGCAACTGCCCGAGTTCCGCTCGCGCGAGCAGCTCGAAACTCGCCTGCGCCCCGTCATAGGCATAGCCCTGATCCTCGCGCTCCTTGATCAGATCGAGGATACGGGCGAGGCGCGGATCGTCCTTCGCGACCTCGATCCCCATGCCTTTCAGCCGCGCACGCAGGTTCGACTGGCCCGCCTGATTGGACATCGGGATCAGCCGCGTGTTCCCCACCACGGCGGGGTCGATATGCTCGTAAGTGTCTGGATTTTTTAGGATCGCCGAGGCATGCAGCCCCGCCTTATGGGTGAAGGCCGAGGCGCCGACATAGGGCGCGGAGCGCAGCGGCACACGGTTCAGGATATCGTCGAGCTTGCGCGAAAGCTTGGTGATGTCGCGCAGGTTTTCGGGCGCGATCCCGGTGTCGAGCGTCGAGGCGTAGGGCTCTTTCAGCAGAAGCGTCGGGATCAGCGTGATCAGGTTTGCGTTGCCGCAGCGCTCTCCCAGCCCATTCAGTGTGCCTTGGATCTGGCGCGCACCGGCCTCGATGGCCGCGAGGCTGCCAGCCACGGCGTTGCCGGTGTCGTCATGGCAATGGATGCCGAGACGGTCGCCGGGAATGCCCGCCGCGATCACCGCTTCAACGATCTTGCCGATCTCGCCCGGCAGCGTGCCGCCATTGGTGTCGCACAGAACGATCCAGCGCGCGCCGGCCTCATAGGCCGCGCGGCAGCACTCCAGCGCATAGTCGGGGTTCGCCTTGTAGCCGTCGAAGAAATGCTCGGCGTCGAACAGCGCCTCGCGACCTTGCGCCACCATATGCGCAACCGAGGCGCGGATATTCTCGAGGTTTTCCTCCAGCGTGATCCCGAGCGCGGTGGTGACGTGGTAGTCATGCGTCTTGCCGACGAGGCAGACGGCGGGCGTATTCGCGTTCATGACGCCCGCGAGCACGTCGTCATTCGCGGCGGAGCGCCCTGCCCGCTTGGTCATCCCGAAGGCGGTGAACGTCGCCCGCGTCTCGGGCCACGCCTCGAAGAAATCGCTGTCAGTCGGATTCGCCCCGGGCCAGCCGCCCTCGATATAATCGATACCAATCCCGTCGAGCGCCTTTGCGATCTCGATCTTCTCAGGCACCGAGAACTGGACGCCCGCCGATTGCTGCCCATCGCGGAGCGTCGTGTCGTAGAGATAGAGGCGTTGTTTGGTCATTGGTTGCCTCCGTCGAGGTTACGTTCCGCCCGGCGGCACGCCGGGCCGCGCCCGACCCGCCCCCCAGGGCGGGCGCGATTGCGCCCCCCCTCGGGTCCGGCGCGCCCCTTGTCGCTGTAGCCGCGCGCCATCACAGGCCCTCCAGCTTCGCGGGGTCGAAATCGGGTCCAGGCAGCAGTTCGACGCCATCCTTGGACATGCGCACTTCGACGCCTGCGGCGACGAGCGCCTGTTTCATTGCATCGACCGGCGCGAAATCTTTGGTTTCCATTGCCTCTTTACGCATTTCGGAAAAGCGATTGTACAGTTCGGTCATTCGATTTGGGTTCTCCGATGCCTCGTCTCCTCGAGTGGACATCCGAAAACCTGAAGAAAATTCGTTGGAGGAAGCTGCGAATTGGAACTGCGAGAATTTCTGTACCAAGGCTTGGTCGTCAAATCCCAAGAGCCGAAGCGCCCCAATGAGCTTGAACTCATCTCGTTCTTTCAAATACTTGCGCACGAGGGAGAGTGCCAGCGACGTATTAAGGTCATTTGAAAGCGCGTCAATGAACTCTTGAGGCGGCTTTGCATATCGCCTGCCAATCCAAGGCTTCGTAAGAGGATCCGCTGCCAAGAACTCTGCAATGCGCCGCAAAGTCCTCTCAGCCTGCCGCGCCTTCTCCGCCGTCCAATCCATCGGCTTGGTATAATGCGTCTGCAGGAACACGAAGCGGATCACCTCGCCCGGAATACCCTTCTCGCCGTCATGGCCGTCCAGCAGATCCCGCACGGTGAAGAAATTCCCCAGGCTCTTGGACATCTTCTTGCCCTCGACCTGCAGCATCTCGTTATGCAGCCAGTAGTTCGCGAAGGAGCCCTCGGGATGCGCGCAGCAACTCTGCGCGATCTCGTTCTCGTGGTGCGGGAATTGCAGGTCGATGCCGCCGCCATGGATGTCGAACGACGCGCCGAGCAATTCGTAACTCATGGCCGAGCACTCGATATGCCAGCCCGGACGGCCTCGACCCCACGGGCTCTCCCAGCCCGGCAGCCCCTCGTCGGAGGGCTTCCAGAGCACGAAATCCATCGGGTCTTCCTTGAAGGGCGCGACCTCAACCCGGGCCCCCGCCATCATGTCATCGACCGTCCGACCGGACAGCGCGCCGTAATCCTTGTAGCTGCGCACCCGGAACAGAACATGCCCCTCGGCGGCATAGGCGTGACCATCTTCGATCAGCGTTTCGATCATCGCGATCATCGCGCCGATGTAGTCGGTCGCGCGCGGTTCCTGATCGGGACGCAAGGCGCCGAGCGCGTCCATGTCGGCATGATACCAGCCGATGGTTTCCTCGGTCCGCGCGCGGATCAGCTCTTCCAGCGACCCTTCGGCCCCGGCTTCCTTGCGCGCGAGCGCCGTCGCGTTGATCTTGTCATCCACATCCGTAAAATTGCGCACATAGGTGACGTGCTCCGGCCCATAGACGTGGCGCAGCAGCCGGTAGAGCACGTCGAACACCACCACCGGACGGGCGTTGCCGAGATGCGCGCGGTCGTAAACGGTCGGGCCGCAGAGATACATCCGCACGTTGTCGGCATCGATCGGACGAAAATCCTCGACTTTCCGGGTCAGGGAATTGCGCAAACGGATCTGGGTCATGTGTCCTCGCAAAGGGTCGGCGGCACCTGCCGGCGGGCTTACAAGGTCATGAGAAATTTGGAAAGAGAAGACCGGCCCGCGTGACGTATGTCAGCGGATAATGCAGCAGATGATGATGGTCTTCGTGGTCATGGCGGCAGCATAGGACGCAGCGTGCCCGAAGGTCCAGAGCAAAAACGACCGGGTACGACATCATAGAAAAAGGCGGCCGAAGCCGCCTTCCAAATACTTTCTGATCAGTGCCTTACAGGCCGATCTTCATTTGATTTCGACGTCGTCCATCGCCTCGACGATCATCAGGTCGCGCTCGGATGCGCCTTTGGCATGGGCGAGCGCCGCCTGATACTCGTCGGAGTAGTAGCAGGTTTCGGCCGCTTCCAGAGACGGGAACCAAGCGACGACATTGCGCGCGCGGTCATTGCCTTCGAGCTGCACATAGCGCGCGCCACGGGCGAGGAACCGTCCGCCATGTTTCGCGATCGCAGGGCCCGCGCCCTCGGCGTATTTGCCATAGGCCTCGTCGTCGAGCACCTTCACATGGGCGATCCAGAATGCGCCTGCCATTACAATCCCTCCAGAACAGTTTTCACGGCCGCGATGGCCTCATCGGCTTTCGACGGATCGGCCCCGCCGGCTTGCGCCATATCGGGACGACCGCCGCCGCCTTTGCCGCCAAGTGCCTGCGCTGCGGCTTTCACCAGATCGACCGCGCTGACGCGCTCGGTCAGGTCCTTGGTCACGCCAGCCGCTACGGCCGCCTTGCCGCCCGCATCGGCCACCACGAGGATCACGCCGGAGCCGACATTCTCTTTCAGCTCGTCCACGATCCCCGGAAGGTCCTTGCCGGTCACACCGGAAACAACCTGAGGAACGAACTTCAAGCCGTTGATTTCGCTGATATCCGGACCACCGGAGGCACCGCCGCCCATCGCAAGCTCACGACGAAGCTGCGCGATCTCATTGGCCAGCGCCTTGCGCTCGTCGAGGATCGCCTGCAGACGTCCGAGCAGATCGGCCTCGGAGGTTTTCACCAGCCCTTCGATCTCGCCCAGCAGCTTGTCGCGGCGGCGCAGCTCGGCCATCGCGATATCACCGGTCAGCGCCTCGATCCGACGCACGCCCGACGAGGACGCGCTTTCGCCGGTCAGGACGAAGGTGCCGATATCGCCGGTCCGCTTCACATGGGTGCCGCCGCAAAGTTCGAGCGAATAGACATTCCCGTTCGTGCCTTTGCCGGAATTGGCCAGCTCGCCCATCGAGACGACACGGACCTCATCGCCGTATTTCTCGCCGAACAGCGCCTGCGCGCCCAGATCGCGCGCGTCATCCGGCGTCATGATCCGAGTATCGACCTGCGTGTTTTGGCGAATGAATTCATTCACTTCGCGTTCGATCTTCGCGACTTCCTCAGCCGAGAGCGCCTTGTTATGCGAGAAATCGAAGCGCAGACGGTCCTCGGCATTGAGCGAGCCGCGTTGCGCCACGTGATCACCCAACGTGCGGCGCAGCGCCTCGTGCAGCAGGTGCGTGGCCGAGTGGTTCGCGCGGATCGCGCTACGGCGCGCGTGATCGACTTCCAGCTTCGCGCCCTGCCCCTTGGCGAGTTCGCCCTCGGTGACGCGCGCGAAATGGATGAAGACGCCCGCGACTTTCTTGGTGTCGGTAACTTCGGCTTTACCCGTCTCGGTCACAATCCAACCGCGATCGCCGACCTGACCGCCGCTTTCGGCGTAGAATGGGGTCTGGTTGACCACGATCTGCACTTCGCCGGTGGCTTTGCCGATCTCGGCTCCGTCGGTCACGAGCGCGGTAATCTGACCTTCTGCGGTCTCGGTGTCGTAGCCCAGGAATTCGGTCGCGCCAAGTTTCTCGGACAGGTCGAACCAGATCGCGGCATTGGCCGCCTCGCCGGTCCCGGACCAGCTGGCGCGCGCCTTCGCCTTTTGCTCTTCCATCGCGGCATCGAAGCCTTCGGTGTCGACCTCGCGCTCGCGTTCGCGCAGCGCATCCTGCGTCAGATCGAGCGGGAAGCCGAACGTGTCATAGAGCTTGAACGCAGTCTCACCCGGTAGCCTCTCCCCTTCGGGCAGGTCCACAAGCGCCTCGTCGAGCAGCTTGAGCCCGCGATCGAGCGTGGTCTTGAAGCGGGTTTCCTCGCCCAGAAGCGTCTCTTCGATCAGCGCTTGCGCCCGGCCGAGCTCGGGGTAAGCCGCACCCATCTCGCGGATCAGCGACGGCACAAGACGGTGCATGACCGGATCCTTCGCGCCCAGCAGGTGCGCGTGACGCATCGCGCGGCGCATGATCCGGCGCAGAACATAGCCGCGCCCGTCCGCCGAGGGCATCACGCCATCCGCGATCAGGAACGAGGTCGAGCGCAGGTGATCCGCGATCACGCGGTGATGAACGTTGCCCGGCCCGTCCGGCGCGCCATCGGTCGCGTTGGCCGAAGCCTCGATCAGGTGGCGCATCAGGTCGGTGTCGTAGTTGTCGTGCTTGCCCTGCAGCAGAGCGCCGATCCGCTCGAGCCCCATGCCCGTGTCGATCGACTGCATGTCGAGCGCGCGCATCGAGCCGTCCTCGAACTGCTCGTTCTGCATGAAGACGAGGTTCCAGATCTCGATGAACCGGTCGCCATCTTCCTCGGGCGAACCGGGCGGGCCGCCCCAGATATGATCGCCGTGATCGAAGAAAATCTCGGTGCAGGGGCCGCAGGGACCGGTCGGGCCCATTTGCCAGAAGTTGTCCGAGGTCGGGATACGGATAATCTTCTCGTCGGGCAGACCTGCGACCTTCTTCCAGATATTCGCCGCCTCGTCATCGGTGTGGTAAACCGTGACCAGCAGCTTGTCCTTCGGAATGTCAAAATCCTTGGTCAGCAATTCCCAGGCGAACGGGATCGCGTCTTCCTTGAAATAATCCCCGAAGGAGAAATTCCCCAGCATCTCAAAGAACGTATGGTGGCGCGCGGTGTAGCCGACATTGTCGAGGTCGTTGTGCTTGCCGCCGGCGCGCACGCATTTCTGCGCGGTCGTTGCGCGGTTGTACTCGCGCTTCTCCACCCCGGTGAAGCAGTTCTTGAACTGCACCATGCCGGAATTGGTGAACATCAGCGTCGGGTCGTTGCGCGGAACGAGGGGCGAGCTGTCAACGACCCGGTGGTCGTTACGCTCGAAATAATTAAGGAAAGTGGAGCGGATTTCGTTAAGGCTGGGCATATCGTCCTGTCTCGCCTGATCGGGCATGTTCGGTCCCGTTTAACGCCGCCCCTTGCCCCTGTCCAGCAATCGCAAAAAGGCCGGGAGACGACGCTCCCGGCCTTTGCATGAATTTGCGGTGACGATCAGTCTTCGGTCAGCGCGTCATCTTCGGACAATTTGTCGAATTCGAGCCCGTGGCTGGCGCGAATCTTGTCTTCGATCTCATAGGCGACATCGGGGTGTTCGCGCAGGAAAGTCTTCGCGTTTTCACGGCCTTGGCCGATGCGTTCATCCCCGTAGGAATACCAGGCGCCAGCCTTGTCGACGACCCCGGCCTTGACGCCCAGATCAACCAGCTCGCCCATCTTCGAGATGCCCTCGCCATACATGATGTCAAACTCGACCTGCTTGAACGGCGGGGCCACCTTGTTCTTAACCACTTTCACGCGGGTCTGGTTGCCCACCACCTCATCGCGATCCTTGATCGAGCCGATACGGCGGATGTCGAGACGCACGGAGGCGTAGAATTTCAGCGCGTTGCCGCCCGACGTCGTCTCCGGCGAGCCGAACATAACCCCGATCTTCATCCGGATCTGGTTAATGAAGATCACCATGCAGTTCGAACGCCCGATCGAGGCGGTCAGCTTGCGCATCGCCTGGCTCATCAGACGGGCCTGCGCGCCCACGGTGTGATCGCCCATATCGCCTTCGATTTCGGCCTTCGGCGTCAGCGCCGCGACCGAGTCGACCACGACGAGACTGACCGCGCCGGAACGCACCAGCGTGTCGACGATTTCGAGCGCCTGCTCGCCTGCGTCGGGCTGCGAGATCAGCAACTCGTCGAGATCGACGCCAAGCTTGCGCGCATATTGCGGATCGAGCGCGTGTTCAGCGTCGACAAAGGCGCAGACGCCACCCTTCTTCTGCTCTTCCGCGATCGCGTGCAGCGTCAGCGTCGTCTTGCCCGAGCTTTCCGGCCCATAGATCTCGACGATCCGGCCTTTCGGCAGCCCGCCGATGCCGAGCGCAATATCGAGGCCCAGCGAGCCGGTCGAGGTCGCTTCGATTTCCCGCGCGGGCGTGTCGCCGCCGAGCTTCATGATCGAGCCTTTGCCGAATTGCCGCTCGATCTGCGCCAGCGCCGAGTCGAGCGCCTTTTGCTTGTCTGCCTTGGGAGATTTATCCATATCGAAAAGCTTCGCTACTGCCATTTGTCCGCTTCCTTATTTCACAGCGACGGCTGGTCGGCAATGCGACGCCCTCGCGCGGATGTTCACCTCATGTTCTGATCGCACTATGCGCACAGAACGTGAACATTACAACAAAATTTTCCACAACTCACTGAACCGCCAATTCGGTTAAGAAACGGTTTACCCGCGTCGGCCGAATGATTATCACCGGCTCAGTTAGGAGCTGACCCGCCAAGATGCTGATTTTCTGGACACAAAAACTCGTCTTCCTCGCCACGCCGAAGGCAGGTTCCTCTGCGGTCGAGACCGCGCTGGAGTCTTTGGCCGACGTCGCACTGACCCGTCCGGCTGTTCTCAAACACGCCTCGGCCCGCGATTTCCAGGATCATCTTGCGCCGTTGCTGTCGTCGAAGACCGAGGCCAGTTTCACCACGGTCGCGTTGATGCGCGAGCCGCTCGACTGGTTGCGGTCGCTCTATCGTTTTCGACTGCGCGATTTGATAGAGGAAAGCGACATTTCAGCCGGCTATTCCTTCGACCAATTCGCGCGCGATTACATCGAGGACCCGCGCGCAGGGTTCAGTGACGTGCCCAGTCAGGCCGCATTTCTGTGTGATGATGCGGGCACGCCGCTGGTGGACCGGATTTTTCCCTATGAGCGGATCGAGGATTTCGTGCATTTTCTTGAAGATCAGCTCGGCTTCGCCATCACCCTGCCCCGCGTAAACGTCCCCCCGGCAGTCGAGACCGGGCTCGCCCCCGAGACCGAGGCCGCGCTGCGGGTTGCGATGCAAGACGATCTTGCGCTCTATGATCGGGTCACCCGCGCCTTAGCGTGAGAGCAAGTCCTGCACCGTCGCGGTCAACTCGCTCAGCGAGAACGGTTTCGGCAGGAAGACCGAATCCGGTACGGGGGACGTTCCGTTCTGGAACACTTCCTCCGCATAGCCTGACATGAAAACCGTGCGCTTGCCCGGCCGCGCCTCGAGCGCGCGGCTGACCCAGCTTGGCCCATCGAGCCCGGGCATGATCACGTCGGTGACGAAGATATCGACCTGCAAATCCGCATCTTCGAGCAGTTCCAGCGCCTCTTCCGCGCTTTCGGCCTCCAGCACGGTGTAGCCGCACAGCTTGAGCGCGCGCGCGGCGAAGGCACGCACCGGGGGCTCGTCCTCGACCAGAAGCACGGTCGCCTCGGCGGCAAGGGCCCGGTTCGCCTTTATTGGGAGCGGCGCAGCTTCCGCTTTGGGCACGACGGAAAGCGTCGTGGGGCCACGCGGGGCAGTTCGCGCCTCCGCGGCATCGCCGTCGGCGCGCGGCGTATCGCTTTCGTCACCAGCTTCATAGGCGGGCAAAAGGATCGTGAAGCTCGTCCCCGTCCCCAGAACGGAATCGCAAAAGATATACCCGCCGGTCTGTTTCACGATGCCATAGGCGGTCGAAAGACCGAGCCCTGTACCCTCGCCGGTGCGTTTGGTGGTGAAGAAGGGCTCGAAAATCTTGCTTAATTTATCGGCCGCGATACCGGTACCGGTATCGGTGACCTTGATCGCGACATAGTCGCCCTTCGGCACAGCCACACGGTCGCGGGTGCGGTTTTCGGCAAGGTGCACCGCGTCGGTCTCGATCCGAATCTCGCCCCCGCCGGGCATCGCGTCGCGCGCGTTCACCACGAGGTTCATGATGACCTGTTCGAGTTGCCGCTTGTCTGCGCGCACCCGCCCGGGATCGCTTTCATGCTTGACGCTCAGGACGACCTTTTCGCCAACCAACCGATTGAGCAGATGGGTAAGATCGGAAAGCGTGTCGTGCAGATCGAGGATTTCCGGCTTCAGCGTCTGCTTGCGCGAGAAGGCAAGCAATTGCCCCACTAGCGCGGCGGCGCGATTGGCATTCTGGCTGATCTGATCGAGATCGGCATAGTCGCCATCGCCCTTGTCGTGGCGCAGCATCAGCAGGTCGCAATGACCCGAAATCGCGGTGAGCAGATTGTTGAAATCATGCGCGACACCGCCTGCGAGCTGACCGATTGCCTGCATCTTCTGACTTTGTACGAATTGCGCCTCGAGCGTCTTGAGCTGCGTCGCGTCGGACAGGACGGCGAGCAGCCCCGCACGCCCGTTTTCCACGATCCGCGAGAGTGTAACCTGAAGAAAGACCTCCTTGTCGCCGCGCCGGGCGCGCAGCACTTCGGGTCGGCCATCGGCACGGCCTGCGAGCGCGTCGTTCACCCAGTCCGAGACCGGGCGCCCGAGCCCTTCGAGGAGGTCGGCAAGGCGGGTCTGTGGCTCGATCCCGCCAAGGAGGCCACGCGCGGCACGATTGGCTGCGCGCACCCGACCATGGGCCGACAGGCGCAGCATAGCGACGGGCAGCGCCTCGAAATTCGCGCCTTCCGCGGCGGAGCGCGGTCCACCGATCGGGAGCAGATAAACCTCGGATCGACCGCCCACGCCTTCAAGCTGGGCCACGACCGCGGTGACGGGGCCGCCCTCTCCCTTGATCTCGTGCTCTTCGCCCGAGCGCAGTGGCAGATCGGTGAAAATACGATCGAGAGAGCGCACCCGCTCCCCCACGAGCCGCCGCAGCGCCTCGTTCATGAACAGGATCGTGCCGCCATTGGAGACGGTGAGCATCGGCAAGCTGATCGTTTCCGCGCCGCGCCCGCCAATCGTCCGTTCGGCCATATCTTCGAGCCGCCAGAGAAAATCGCCCGAGCCGATACGATGAACAGAGAGCCGCAGATGGCCGCGCCGGGTCACGAGATCCTCGCGCGCGGCCCCCGTCGCCTCTGCCTTGCTTTGCAGGCGGCGCAACACCGCGCCCGGATCAGCGAAGAGTTCCGCCAGGGTTCGCGCCAGCCCCTGCCCGCCGCGCGAGCCGAAACGGTCCACGGCGGCGCGGTTCTGATAGCCGATCTCGCCTTCGGGATCCGTGGTAAAACTCGGCGCGGCGTCATGGGCGATGAAATTCGCGAGCGTTTCCTGCTGTCGTGCGCGCCGCCTTCGGTCCTGCGCCAAGGCCAGACGCAGCCAAGCGGCGGTGATCACGAGCGTTCCCGCGACGGAGAACATCGCCCAGGTCACCACCTCATCGGGCATCACGAAGGCGATCGCCGCCGCTATTCCCGCTGCAAGCAGCAAATAGACCGCACCCGGCGCCAGCGCCGCCATCGTCTTCGAGAGTGGCTGCAGCATCAATTCGTTCCGCCCCACGCTCGCCTCCCTGCCTGACAGATCGGCCCCATAGCGCGGTAAAATAATTAAAACCCAATTAACGCGACTAGACTTTCAACTGACGATTGAGTCAATCACGCAGCCGTGATCCGGGCGGTAAAAGTGGCAGAAAAATCAGAGCTGGGGCTGGGCGACGAAAAACCCGTCTCCACCGGAGAGCGGCGTGAATTGCCGCTGCGACACGAGCTCGCAGCCGTGACGCGTCACGAAATCGGCGATCTGCGCTCCATTCTCGACCGAGAGAAGCGAGCATGTCATGTAAACCAGTCGTCCGCCGGGTGCGACGAGGTCGCGGGCGACGTCGAGAATTTCGCTCTGCAGGGTCACGAGTTCGGCCAGCCGCGCAGCACTCAGACGCCATTTCGCATCCGGCGCCCGGCGCCAGGTCCCCGAGCCCGAACAGGGCGCATCGACCAAGACGAGGTCATAGCCCGTCCCAGGATCGCCCGGCGCGCGCATGGCCACTTTCGTCCCGGCCCGTTTCGCACGGACGGGCAGATCGCGCATCCGCCCCGCATCGATGTCGTGCGCGGCGATCTGCGCCTCGGGACAGGCTGCCGCCAGCGCCAGCGCCTTGCCCCCGCCACCCGCGCAATAATCGAGCACGCGCTGACCCGCCGCGATCGGGACAGAGGCGATGGCCGCTTGCGACGCCGCATCCTGCAACTCCACCAGACCGTTCGTGTAAGCCTCAGCCTGCTGAATGCGCCGCGCGCCCTCGCCAAGCTCCAGCGCCGTCTCTGCCAGCGGATGCGGAAACGCCTCGATTCCATCCTTGGCGAGCGCGGCGATCGCCTCGGCGCGGTCTGCTTTTGCGAGATTGACGCGCAGGAAGACCGGCGCGCGGGCGCGCATCGCCTCGGAAATGGCGTTGAAGTCCGGCCCGAGATCGGCGGCAAGCTGGTCGCGCAGCCAATCGGGCCAGTCCAATTGCGCAATGTCGTCGGGCAAAGGCTTGGACAGGGCCGCGCGCTCCTCGTCGGAGAGAGGATCAGGCGCAAAGCCCTCGCCTGTGAAGACCGTTGCGGGATCGGTGCCCTGCAAACGGAGCAGCCCGGCGACCAAGGCGCGTCCCTGCGCCCCGCCCCCGGCAAGCGCGGCACTCGCCTTGCAGCGCAACACATCGAAGACGTGATCGCGGATCGCCGCGCGGTCCTTGGAGCCCGCGAACCGGTGGCCGCGCGCCCAGTTGGTCAGCGCGCGCTCGGCCACCTCGCCCGTCTGGATGCGGTCGAGAATATCGATGGCGGCGGCATAGCGCGCGGCGGGCGTCATGGGCGGGCTCCGAAACAAGCTGTGATCTGGGGGCGTTGTAGGCGGCGGCGGGGACCGGCGCAACGTCGCGCTGCAAAGACCGCAGCCCGAAGCATCGCGCGCCCAAATGTGTCGATTCCGATCAATTTCAGCCCCATTTTCGCAATTTCGCCATATTTACGCCGCGGTAGTTTCGCTTTTTGCAACTGGAGATAGTTAATCAACCGTTTTCAACCATGGGGCGTCCTGTCTTGAAGCGTTTAAAGAGTTTCTTCTCCGCCGAAGACGGCGCCACAACGATCGAAGCATTGCTCTGGCTGCCGTTGTTTATCGGGATGCTCGCCGCCACCGTCGATGTTTCCCTCATCTTCAACGCCCAGTCGCGGATCCTCGGTATCGTGCAGGATGTCGATCGCGCCTACTCGGTTGGGCGGTTCGAGAATGACGAGGACACGATGGCGCGCCTGCGCGCCCTGCTGCCCTATGACGAAAATACGTACACGGTCGACACGCAGGTCACAGACGGGATCATCGAGACCCGCGTGACGATCCCGATGTCCGAACTCGTCGCTACAGGTCTTTTCACCAGAGTTCTCAACATGGACCTCACGGTCCACGACTACCGCTACATGGAGTCCTGACATGAACCGCGTAACGATTACCGATTTTACCGCTGAAGAAGATGGCATGATCACCCAGCTTTCGCTGTTCTGGACGATCCTGTTCCTCGCTGTCGGCAGCCTCGCGCTCGACGTCTCGAACGGCTATCGCAATCGGGTGGTGATGCAGGACGCGGCCGATGCGGCGGCGCTCGGCGCGATGTATCTCTCCTCTGACCCGCTGATCACCAAAGACGAGGCGAAGACCCGTGCGGCCCAGCTGGCGCATTCCAACCTCGCCTCCGATGACGGGACTTCGGTGATCACCAAAGACGACGTGACCTTCGGCTATTACGACGCGACCAATCACCGCTTCGTCACGGATTACGCCGAAGACCTCGATCTGAGCCCGGCCGTCCGCGTGATGGCCCATCGCACGACCGAGCGCGCGAACGCCGCACCCACCTTCTTCGGCAAGGTGATCGGTCAGGACGGTTGGCAAATCAACACCGGCGCCGTGGCCGAAGCCTATCAGCCCGCCTGCCTCACCGAAGGTCTGGCCGCGAAAGGCGTTATCGACCTGCAATCGGGCAACAGCTTCGCTTCGGGCTTCTGCCTCTATGCGGCGCAATATGTTTCGCTCAATCAGAACAACCTCTTCGAGAGCGGCGCGATCGTGTCGATGCCCGACACCAGCAAGCTCGACATTCCCGCCTCGGGCTTCACGAAGAATGACGGGCTGCAAGAGGCGCTGCGCACCTCCTTCTACAAGCTGCGCGTGCTCGACCGGATTCCGAAAATCATCCAGTCCATGCGGGACGGCACCGGCTACTTGCCGGCCTATATCACGAACAGAACCCCGACGGTCCTTACCGGAACGAAGCTTGAAACTACCGATTTCACCCCCGGCAATCTCTATGTGCTCGACTGCAATTCGAGCGTGACGATCTCGGTGCCGAGCAAGGTCGACGACACTGTGACGACCGATCCGAGCGTGCTCTCAGAAGTCGCGGTGATCGCGAGCTGCCCGGTGAAATTCGGCAATGGCGTCGCGCTCGAAAACGCGATCTTCGCGAACACCTCGACCGATGATCGCAGCTTCTCGGCTCCGCAGGGGCTGCGGATCGGGCGTAACGACAATTGCGCCCCCGATGGCGGCGCGAAGCTGATCACGATGGGTGGCGTCTCCTCGGCGGCGAAAATCTCCTTCTACGGCGGTCAGATCCTCGCAATGAAGGATGTGAGCTTCTCGGCGCAGGCCGACGGGATCGAAGGCGTCGCGATCGTCTCTGGCGGCAAGATCGACGGCACCTCGAACTCGCGCTTCGGCCATTGCGACACCGGGATGGAAGGCAATATCGAGATGAGCTACTTCCGGCTGCGGATGTAACCGGCTTGCGGCGGAGCGTCAGTCGCGCAAAGCGCGATTGAAACGGTCCGCCCAAGATGGGATAGGAGAGGCTAGGCTATCGCCGCTCCTGTCTCACCCGCTCCGAGGTCGCCATGCAAGATCGCGCCGCTTCCGCGCAACCGCACGCCCTGCCGCGCGTCGTCGCAATCGGGTTCAACAAATGCGGCACGCGCTCGCTGGCCGAGCTGTTCCGCGCCGCGGGTCACCCCACCGTTCACCACAAGATCCGCGAAGGCCGCCCCGTGCCGCGCCGCATCGGCCGGGTGATGCGCGAGAACCTCGCCGCCGGGCGCAAAGTCTTTGCCAGCGCCGAGAATTTCACCTTCTACTGCGACCTGATCTACAGCGACGGCACCGTGACCTGGGAAGGCGCCACGGCGTTCCGCGAGATCCTGCGCGACTATCCCGACACGATCCTGCTGCTGAACTTCCGCGACCGCGAAGGCTGGATCGCCTCGCGCCTCAAGCATGGCCATGGCGAGTTTGCCAAGCGCGAACTGGCGGCGCGGGGGCTGACCGATCTCGAAGTACTGAAGGATCAATGGTGCGCGGAATGGGATGCGCATCTGGCCGATGTGCGCGCCTATATGGCCGACAAGCCGGATCAATACGTGGAATTCGATCTGGATCACGACAGCGCCGACGACCTCGCGGCCCGCCTGCCCGCCTATGGGCTCGATGCGGCGGATCTGCAGGATATCGGACGCACGCGCGGCAAGAAGATGCACCCGCTCAAGCGCTTGGCGAAAAAGCTCAACGCCCATCTGCGGCCGCGCTTCTTCCGCTGACCCCTCCGATCCGCGATTGCACGGCCCCGCCCGCTGGGGCTATTGAGGGCGCGTAACTCAAAAAGGTGTCGCATGAAGAAACAGATCATCTGTATCCGCTGGGGCAAGAAATACGGCGTCGATTACGTCAACCGCCTCTACGGAATGGTCGCGCGCCATGTGACGCCGCCCTTCGATTTCTACTGCTTCACCGACACGTTCGAGGGGCTCGATCCGGGTATCACCGCGATGCCGCTGCCCGAACTCGATTGCGACATGCCCAATGTTCGTCAGGGCATCTGGGGCAAGTCGCGGCTGTGGCGCTCGGATCTGGGCGGGCTGTCGGGGCCGGTGCTGTTTCTCGACCTCGACGTGGTCGTGACCGGCAATCTCGATGCGATGTTCGAGTACGGCGACCCCGATGACGTGATCCTGACCCGCAACCCGAACACCCCGTTCGAGCGGCTGGGCCAGACCTCGCTCTACCGTTTCCCGATCGGCAAGCTGGCGCCGTTGCGCGAGGAATTCCTCGCCGATCCTCAGGGCACGGCGGAGAAATACGTCTTCGAGCAGCGTTTCGTGACGCGGCGCACGCCGGGTGGTGTGAAGTTCTGGCCGAAGGGCTGGGTCGCGACCTTCAAGTGGCACTGCATCCGGCAATTCCCGATGAACTTCTTCGCACCGCCGAAACTGCCGAAGGATGCGAAAGTCGTGATCTTCCCCGGCGGGCTGAACCCGATCGACGCGATCGAGGGGCGCTGGAACAGCCGCTCGACCCATATGGCGCCGATGGAGCATGTGAAAGCTGGCCTGCGCGGTGAGCGGGATGGATCGATGCTGCGCCACCTGCGGCATTTCCTCTGGCCCACGAAATGGGTCGAGGAGAACTGGCGCAAGGATCCTTAACCGGTGATCCCGAGGCGCGCGGCCAGATCGCGGGCGCGCGTATCCTCGACCGTGTCCGCCTCGACGCTGTTCACGGTGCGCATCACCTTGCGGCGATAGGCCTCGCGCTTGGCCACAAGGTTCGGCCCGCGCGCGATCTTGGCCTCCAGATCGGCTTTCGAGCGCGTGTAATAGTGGTTCAGCTGCACGGCGGCGGTGGAGTAGAACTCCGCCTTGTCGCGCGCGCTCATGTCGGATTTCACCCCCGCGTCGTTCCACGTCACCTGCCCGTCCTCGGTCTCCATCGAATGAACGCGCAGCGCCGTCAGGCGGCACGGATCGACGAGCATCTTGAACGCCCGCAGCCCCGGCGCATCCCCCATCGGATCGCGTGCACGGGTGGTGAAATTGGCGAGCATCCCGCCCTCGGGCGTCGTCTCGTGGCCGGAGAATCCGAACATGTGCCACGGCAGCGAGACATTCGGGATATCGCCCAGAGGCGCAAGTGCGGCGTTCAGATCGTCGCCCGCAGTGGGGATCAGGAATTCGTCCACGTCGATGAAGGCCATCCAGCGCACGTTGCTCCCGAAATTCCCAGCCGCATGGGCATAGGCGAGCACCTGATTGTGGATCTCGCGCCCGAGACGGATATCGCTCAGCCGCTGTGCCCAGGGAATGATCGTGAGCGCCTCGGGCGGTAGCGCGCCTTGCAGCACCGCGCGGGTCTCATCCGTGCAGGCATCGTCATAGATTACGAAATGCCGCACGCCTGCCGCATGGTGGAACCGCGCCCATTCGCCGATGAACCGCGCCTCGTTGCGCACGATCGCGGCAATCGCGATGCCATGACGGTCCGGACGCGGCTCGGGCGTGGTGATCCCGAGCTTCGAGATTTTCGCCCGGCCCAGCAGTTTTCGCAGCATTCGCGCCTCCGGTCCGAGTCACGAACGGGACGCTCCCGCTCAATCGTCGGATTTGTAGCTGTAGCGGTAGTTATAATGATATTGGTAATGGCCGCCATAGCGCTCACTCGCCTCGGCCTTGAAGCCGTTGAGGACCGCACCGGTAATCGACGTGCCCGCCGCCTCGAAGCTCGCCTGCACCGCGCGCACCGCGCCCTGCATCGTCTCGAGATGGCGTGCCACCGCGATGCTCGCGCCCACGGACCGTCCGATCACGACCGGGTCGGTCACGGCCAGCGCGGGCGGCGCGTCGACGATGATCAGATCGAATTCGCTATCGAGTTGGCGCAGCATGGTGCCGAACTCGGCCCGCATCAGCAGCTCGGACGGGTTCGGCGGGTAACGGCCCGAGGTGATGACTTTCAGCCCCTCGACCGGCCCGTCGCGCATCACCTCCGCCAGCGATTTCTCATGGCCGAGATAGTCGGAAAGGCCTTCAGCCGTTTTCGGCAGATGCAGGAAGCGCGCGAGGTAGCCTTTGCGCATATCCGCATCGATCACACAGACCCGCTGCCCTGCCTGCGCCGCAACCACGGCGAGGTTGATCGACATGAAGGTCTTGCCGACGCCCGGCGCGGCGGAGGTGATCTGGATCGAGTTGGTCTGCGCATCCAGCAGCCCGAAATGCAGCGAGGTGCGCAAGGAGCGCAGCGCCTCGGTCGCGACCGCCTCGGGGTGCTCCAATGCGAAAATCGGCAGGTCCCCCTTGCGGTTGCGCAGATCCGCGGCTTCCTGTGCGAAGGGCACGGTTGCGAAGACCGGGAGGCCGAGCGCCTCGATCTCTTCGGCGCCCTTGATCCCCCGGCGCAGCGCGCGACGGATCAGCACGATGGCCGCCCCGATGATCAGGCCGAGGATGGCTGCGAGGGCCACGATCCGCGATTTGCGCGGCGCGACCGGAATCGTGCTCGCATAGGCTTTGTCGATCACGCGCACCGATCCCACCGTGGAGGCGCGCACAACCTTCAGTTCCTGCGAGCGGTTCAGCAGCTGCGTGTAGACCTGCTGCGCCACTTCGAGATTGCGCTGCAGGTTGAAGATGTCCTTCTGCGTCTCCGGCAGGCCTTGGGTCGCCTTCTTCGCCTGATCCAGCTGCGCCTGCAGTTCTTTGCGGTTCTGCAGCAGCGCCTGATAGGCCGGGTGATTGACCGTGTACTGGTTCTTCAGCTCCGCCTCTTTCAGATCAAGCGCGGAGAGTTCGCCTTCGATCTTGGTGACGCGTTCCAGCAGGGCCTGCGTCTCGTATTTGACGTCGACCGATTTTTGCTTCTGACGATAGGCATTCAGCGCCTGCTCCGCGTCGGACACGTTTTGGCGGGCGTCGGGAAGCTGCTTTTCGATGAAATCGAGGCTGTTCTCAGCGGAGGCCGAATTGCGCTCGATATTCTGCTCCACGAAGGAGGTCGCGATCGCATTCAGAATCGCTTCGGCCCGCTGCCGATCGGTGTCCTGATACGAGGTCTGAAGGATATTCGAGCCGCGCGGACTTTCGGAGACCGAGAAATTCTCTTTCATCGTCTTGATCGCGGCGTTGAGCGATTGCCGCCCGACGTAGAATTCCCGTCCGGTCGGGGCATCCATCGACGCCACGGCCAAGGTGAAATCGCCATCACGCGCCGTGATCTCATGGCCCACCGTACCTGCGAGATCGGTCCCGTCCGGCAGCGTGACTTCGTAGCTATCCGCACCGGTGACGCGCAGGTCGATCATCTCGCCCAGCCATTGCTCCGGCACCTTCATGCGCCCGATCTGAAGGCTCTCATTGCCCCATTGATACTGATCGAGCAGTCCCGGATCGGGCAGATGCAGATTGGTCGGCAGCAGACCAATCACCGGCAAGCGCTGCGGGATCACGAAATTCTGCAGATTGAGCTTGTTGGCCGCCTCCCCCAGAACGAGCCGCGAAGACATGATCGCGATCTGGGTTTCCGCCTCCGATTTGCCGCCACCGTCGCTGCCGAGAATGTCCTGCATCGAGGTCGGGAGTGCCGCCAACGCGTTTTGCGATTGCTCGAGCTGCAGGAGACCGGTGGCCTGATAGATCACCGGTTTGCGCAGCGCGATGAAGGCACCGAGGCTCACGGCGATGACGAAGGCCAGCGCGATCCATTTCCAGCCCGCCAGAAGCGCGCCAGCCAGCGCCATCAGGTCGATCTCGTCATCCTCGACTTCTGGCTGCGCGGCGTGTTTCTGCGTCATTTCGGAAATTTGCTTCATCTGTCCCGTTCAAACTCTCAAATGCTTATTCAAAACCGTGCCTATGCCGCCCTGACGCGGATCAACGTTTCTGTGCGAGCCGCGAGACCCATGCCTCGCTCGCGGCGGAAATCTCGGTGAAGGCCTTGCGATGGGCGTCGATCGGTTCCCGGTACGGGTCGGCGATCCCTTTGCTCCCCATCCACTGATCGAACAGCATCACCCGCCCGCCCAGTTGCGGCGCGCGGCGCGAGATCTCGCGCTTGTGGCCCGCCTCCATCACGAGGATCAATTCGTGCTCGGCGCCGATCTCGGCAGTGAACTGGCGCGCAACGTGACCCTCAAGGCTCAGCCCGTGTTCCGCACAGACCTCGGTCATGGTCCTGTCCGCGTTCGCGCCAACAACTGCACCGATGCCCGCCGAACTGACCTTGCAGTCAGGCAGGGCCGCGGCCAGAAGCCGTTCGCCCACCGGGGAGCGGCAGATATTGCCGACGCAGACCACGAGGATGGATCCGACTTTCGCCATGGATCAGTTCGCGAGCGCGGAGGCCGCGCGCGCCGTGCTCAGCGTCGGAAGGATGTTGGAGACCACGCGGTTCCATTTCGCGACCGGTGCGGTCGTGACATAGACGACGTCCTGCGGATGCAGGAAGAATTTCGTGCCGACCACGTAGGCCGCCGCGCTCGACGTATCGAGCTGGAACACGATCACCCCGCTCGGGCTGTCGCGGAATACGAAGACACCGCGCGCATCGGCCTGATTGGTGTTCAGCCCGCCGACGGAGGTGACGGCTTCGGTGAGGCTCACGTCATCCTTGGTCAGGTCGATCGGACCGGGTTTCACCAACTGACCCAGCAGATAGGCTTCGAGCTTCGTCGCGCGCTGCACCGAGACGACATCGCCATTGCGCAGCACGGGGTTGTTCGAGGCGATGCCCTGGTTGAGGAAGGCCTGCAGATCGACCGCGTAGCTCCGCCCGCCACGGCGGACGAGCACCTGGCGCGCATCGGCCGTCTCATTCAGGCCGCCCGCCTCGTTGATCGCATCAAGCAGCGTAAGCGACTTGGAGGTCAGCGGGATCCGCGCAGGCTTGCCCACCTCGCCGGTGACGGAGACGGTCTGCGAGTTGTAGCCCACGACGCGCACCGAAACCTGCGGCGAGGGAATGAACTCCTTCAGCTGGCGCGAGAGATCGGCGCGCACCTGCTCCGGCGTGCGGCCCGCGGCGCGCACGTTGCCGACATAGGGATAGTAGAAGGTGCCGTCCGAATTGACGCGCAGACCACCCTCGGCGGGCGTCCGGGTCGAGCCCGCGGGCGAGGTCAGCTCGGGATGCTCATAAACCACGATATCAAGCAGGTCGCCCGGCCCGATCCGATAATTCCAGTAGTCGCTCGAGGGCAGCGTCGTGCGTCCGCCGCTGAGATCGGACGGCGCACCGAAAGTGGCCACATTGGCGAGGCTGAGCCGCACGATTGCGACATCGCCCGCCGCCGGATCCTCGACGGAACTGACATTGCGGGTGTTGACCGGAAAATTTGTGGCCGAGGTGTCGCAGGAGGCCAAAAAGAGCAACGCGCAAAGCGCCGCGAAAATCCTCGTCATTGCCCCCATCGTGCCCTCCTGAGCCTCGTTACCTATGCCTGCCACCCATTCCTCGGCCAAGGGACCTGAGACGGGCTTCATCTAGCGCCTCTGAATAGAGAAGCTGTCGCTGTTTTCAACCGCCCATTCATACTTCGGCATGAATCGCCCGCCAAGCCTTTCAACCTTGTGGCGAGCAGCGCACAGCGTGAAACCGGATTGATTTCATCGCGTTCGTGACACCGTTCGGGCGACGCAACGTCACCCCGGGTCTCACGAAGAGGTGATGAGGCGTTGTCGCGAATACTCGCCTAAGGCGTGTGAAAGGACGTTGACCCCCGGGAACAAAGTTAAGTATCTCTCTATCGACGGTATTCGTACGATTTTCAGTATTTTTCACTCTATCGCGTTAGCAAAATATTAAGATTTGCCGCCGCGATAATGATTTTTATTGCCGGGGGGCAGTGTATGATTGGTCTTGAGTATGTTGTGACAGCTTTTGTTGCGTCGCTGTTAATGGCGGTCCTGATCGTTGCGACCAAGAGCTTTCATGGCAAACTCACGCTCGATGGCGATCATGGTGTCCAGAAAATCCACGCAGCTCCAACTCCACGCATCGGGGGCTTTGCGCTCCTCGCAGGCGCGTTGGCTGCCGGCCTGACGCTCGATGCGCAGACGCAGGCGCTCTGGTGGACGATCTGCCTTTGCGCCATTCCCGCCTTCGGCTCCGGCGCGATCGAGGACATTACCAAGAAAGTCTCTGCTAAATGGCGCCTGATCGCCACCGTGTGCGCCGGGCTGATCTTCTGCCTCGTATCCGGCTATCATATTCATCGCTCGGATATTCCCGGCCTCGACTACGTGCTGCTCCACTACCCGGCCTTCGGCATCGCGCTCAGCGCCATCGCGATCGGCGGGATCGCCAATTCGCTCAACATCATCGATGGCGTGAACGGGCTCGCATCCGGCTCCGCGATCATTGTTTTCTCCGCCTTCGCGGTGATCGCCGGACAGACCAATGACGGACCGATCCTCGCGATTTGTCTGCTGATGATCGGCTCGATTGCGGGGTTCTTTGTGATGAATTTCCCCTCCGGCAAGCTGTTTTACGGCGATGCCGGGGCCTATGCGACGGGGTTCGTGCTCGCGGTGATCGGAATTGTCCTTCCCGCCCGAAATCATGAGATTTCCCCGCTGATCGCCGTACTCGCACTCGCCTATCCGTGGATCGAAACCGTGGTCTCGATCCGGCGTCGCGTGAAGCGGGACGGCACGCATCCTGGAGCGGCGGACCGCCTGCATCTCCACAGCCTCGTCTATCGCAGCCGCGCGAAACGAATCGCCGAGTCGCTCGGACGCCCGGAGATGCGCAATCCGATCACCTCGGTTGTGCTCTGGTCGCTCAGCTTGATCGCATGTTCCATCACTGTGCTCAGCGCGACCTCCCCCGCAGCCCTCGGTGCAGGCGTGGGCGTGGTCTTCGTCTGCTACATGCTGATCTACCGCCGCGTCGCGCTTGGCAGCAAATTGCGTCGCGCGATGGCGACTTCCCGCCGTGAACGGGTAAAAATCTAACGCAAATAGGCCCTTATCAACTCGGCCCGCAAAGTTGCGCAGCATGTCTGCGTGTATCTTTTCAGGTGGCGCCGAGCGCTGATTGGCGCATTGAGTCTTACCTATCCTGCGCGGATCGGCGCTCGTCACCACCTCGCCGGGGCCGTAACCGGCCCAAGCGGTCCCTACTTAGCCACCTCGCGATACGGCGCTTCGTCCTGCATAGGTGCAACACTCTCGCAGAGCATCATCCACACCAGAGCCGCGAGAGGAAAAATTGCGAGTCCCGTAAGCATCGCGTGAATCCCCATTCACCTCATACCCGTCACAAATATGTCATATCACAGGATGCGCGAATCGGCATGAAATAAAGTTGCTGGAGCCGCTGTCCATTTGGACAGTTTCTCTGGCCTGACTTAGGTTTAGCCCGAATCAAAAAGGCCCCGCAGATGCGGGGCCCTTCTTATTCTCGGCTCGAACGGATCAGTTCGTGCCGTTGGTCCCGTTGGTCCCATTGGTACCGCCGCCGCTGCCCATCGCAGCCGCTGCAAGACCGACACCAATGATCACCGCTGCGACCGGGGTGGCGCCGCTAAGAGTGCTCTTCGTCGCCTTGGGCGTGCAAGTCACAGCGACGTTCCCGTCGGCGTTGTAAACGGCATCGGAAACGGCCGTTTCACAAACGTTATTGGCTTTTGCCCAAGCGACGAGCGCGTCATGGCTGAGATTGGCCGGCGCTTGCAGATCCTGGGCCGCCCCCGGAAGGGCGCCGGCGAGAGTAGCTGCCACTGCAATGGCACCGGTAAAGAACTTCGTCATCGAAACCTCCGATTAGGTTGGGATAGGTAAGACATGATAATCTTATATTAATCTTTTGGTGAACCATAGGGTTAATTAATCCCGAACGGTTCAACCGGCTTAGTTGAGCACACCAATCGCGATCTGCCCGACAGTAGGGGAAACCCATTGCCGCCCGGCTTGGATCCGTCCCTTTTTATTGGTCCAATAAATATTGGTGACGGTCATTTTCGGATTGCTGCATTTTTCTTCGTGACGCAGCAAATTCTGCCCCGCGAGGGTTTCGTTTCCGGCTGTCGTCATTTCGCAGCCAAGCAGGACATAATCGGAATGGTTGTCCGCCGTGAGGAAGCGGTAGGTCCGGCGATAGGCGCCGATCTTCGTCCCGCGAAGGGCGGCGAGCGTCGGTCCGGAGTCCGCGGCCATCAGATCATCGCCTAAACCTCTGGTTGCAACCACCACGCCACGATCCACGGACACCGTGATGTCGTCATCCGTGCGCCAGGTCTCGACCGTGCCGTTACGCCCGGCCAGAGACAGGATCGCATTGGCGTCGCGCGACGGAATTACCACCTCGAGCCCGCGCGCAGGAGCGGTCTGCGTCACAACCTTCACGCCAACGCCCTCGCCTTGAGCTGTAGCAGTCGGCGCAGCCGCGCCCTGCCCCGCGGAACGGCTGCCCGAGAGCGTCACGGTATTGCTCAGATTTTCGAGCTGCGCACAGCCCCCCAGCGCAAGCAGCGCCGCACCGAAAACGAGTGATCTCATCGCCAGAACCGCTCCCAATTGCCGTCGAAGGAGGCGGGCTGATCCTCGCGCACCATCCCGTAAAGCCGGTTCGACACCCCCAGCCGCGCCCCGCCATCGCGCACGATCGGCTGAATCACGGTCGAATAGCGCTGCTTCGTCGTTTGACCCGTCGCCCAGTGAAGCGGGATCGTGATCATGAAGCCCTTGTCGAAGGAGCCCTCGCCGAAATCTGCCGAGGACACATCGGTCTTCGTCGCATAGACGCCGACCTTCCAGCCATTGTCGAAAACGCGCGAGAAGCTCAGCGTCGCCCCCCAGTCGCCCGCCAGATACCGGCCCACATCGAGCTGCGTATAGAACTGGTCGGTGAACTGGTAATAGGCCGACAGATGGCCCGTCGTGACCTCGTAATCGCGCAGATCGAAACGCTGGTCATAGCCGCGCTGGCGCACCCGGTTCAGCTCGGCCCCGAGCGCGAGACGGCTGTGCTCCGGCGCCCAGAGCAGCTCGGTCGAGACGCCCGCGAACATCGGCTCCAGATAGCCTGCCGTCACACGCCCGAAGAGATCGCGACCGGGACGGAAGAAATAGGCCCCCGTCAGTTCGGGAACCGTGGGGCCGGAATTCTTGTAATAGAGCCACGCATCCGAGCGCACATGTGGCAGCACCGAATCCGAGGGCCGGTTCGCTTGATTGAGATTGCCGATTACCTTCTGGTTCACGCGCCCGGACAGCAGCAGGCCCGGTGCGATCTCGTATTGCGCATTGACGCTGACACCCAGATCGGCGCGCATCGGATCGTCGGGATCGAACAGGCCCGGGCGCAGATACGGCCCGACATTCCACGAAAAGCGGGGATAGGTCCCGGGCGCAACCGGAAGGTGAGCGGGCGCTCCATCGATCTGGGCATGGGCCCGCATCAGCTCGCCGCCGACCGGGTGAAATTCATAGGCCTCGAGATCGTCACGGCGGATCGTCGTGGTCGAGACGGGCTGCGAATTTTCCGACAGGGTGATCGCGAACCGGTCGACGCTCGCCGGGGCCTGCGCGCTCAGCACGCGGGCCGCGCGCCCAATCGCCTCGGGCGGCGCGTTGTAGCGATCGTTGCGGATCTGGATCGCGAGGGTGGAGCCATTGAGCTTCGCGCCTTCCAGCACGAGGCCTTGCTGCGCCAAGCCCGGGCGGAGTTTCGCTGCGAGATAGGCCGGATCGTTGGTCCAGCTTTGCGCCGCCTTGACGCCCGCCCGCGGCACGACCGGCGGCGGCGCGTCATTGAGCCCGCTCGGATGGGCGTTGTGTTTGGGGTTCAGCGCATAGCTCAACTGCACGCTCAGATCGGTGCCGTAGAGATAGCCCGCCGTGATCGAGGCGTTGTCGCTGAGCTTATATTGCGCGGCGATATTGATCGGGGATTTGCGATCGAAGGTCGGGCCGTCCTCGCGCGTATAGGCGTCGGAGGAATATTCCGCCATCAGCCGCAGCCGGTCGGTCGCCTGCCATTCGACACCAGCGAACAGCGCCGCATCTCCGGTAAACCATTGCTGCGGCTGGAATGTCCCACCCTGCGCCCCGGTGCGTTCGCCGCGTGTCTTGAAGTGATCTCCCAGCACGCCCAGCGGATTGTCGAACCCGCCGTTCGACCCGAGCCGCCCCCAGCCAATCCCCGCCGTCGCGCGCAGTTTCGGCGTGACCGACTTGGTCGCCACGACGTATTCGCCGGAATAGACACCGGTGCCGGTCATGTCGTTGATGCCAATGGCCATCGCGGGCCGAAGGCGGCCCTCGTCGAGGAAACGATACTGGATCGAGAAGCTGCGGTCGTAGAGCGTATCGCCGCCCATGTAGTTCTTGATCGTCGAATACCGGAAGCCTGCCGACAGGCGCGGCGTGATCTGGAACGCGGCCGAGACGCGGGTTTGTCCTGCGAAAGTGAAGACGTTGAAGCCGAGCTCCGCATCTTCGCGGCTGCCCGCGACAGGCATGTCGATCAGGCCGGGGATGCCATAGCTATTATAGCCCCACGCGCGGTCGGCGGATTGCGCGCAGGCGGGACCAAACCCGACCCCTGCGAGCGCGCTGCTCGCCATCGCGAGGAAGAGGAAACGGGAGCGGTAGGGGCGCACCAACATGTGTGTAGAAATCCGGCTCGGTCACAATCAATTGGAGACCTAGCAGAGAGTCGTACTCCTCCGAAACGCGAATTCACGCTTTCTTAAGGAGCTGTCGCAGATTTGCACGGACGGGTGGCGGTGCACCGCCGAGTTGGCCGCTATTCGCCGGCCAAGCGCATGTAGACGTCTTCGTAGCGGATGATGTCATCCTCGCCCAGATATGCGCCGGTCTGCACCTCGATCAGCACCATCGGCAGCTTGCCGGGGTTTTCGAGCCGATGCGTCTCGCCGATCGGGATGTAGACGGATTCGTTTTCCGTCACGAGGCGGGTCTCGGTTCCCAGCGTCACCAGCGCGGTGCCCTGCACGACGATCCAATGCTCCGCCCGGTGGTGATGGCTTTGCAGGCTGAGCGCAGCGCCGGGCTTGACCGTGATCCGCTTCACCTGAAAACGATCACTGAGCACAAGGCGTTCGAACCAGCCCCAGGGCCGGTGATCGCGTGGAAAATCCGTGGCTTGCGCGGCGTTTCGCGCCTTTAGCGCGCTGACCGCCGCTTTCACATCCTGCGCCCGCGAGCGATGCGCGACAAGCACCGCATCGGGCATCGCCACCGCGATCACGTCCTCAAGCCCGATCCCGACCATCTCGATACGCGGATCTTCGGAGCGCAGCAGGCTGTCGCGACAGTCAATCGCCGTCGCGGGCCCCGAGAGCGTCACCCCATCCGGGCGTGTCCCCGGATTCGCACGGCGCACGGCTTCCCAGTCGCCAAGATCGGACCAGCCCGCCTGCACAGGCATGACGGAGACGGTCTCGGCCCGCTCCATGATCGCGTAATCGATAGAGATGTCGGGGGAGTCGCTCCATGCCTCCGGATCGAGGCGCAGAAATCCCAAATCGGCGCACGCCGCAGCAAAGGCTTTTTCAACCACAGCGAGAACCGTCGGCGCATGGGTTCGGGCTGCGTCGAGGATTGCCCCTGCCGAAAACAGGAACACCCCGGCATTCCACAGGTAATCCCCGCTCTCATACATCGCGCAGGCCTGCGCGACGTCAGGCTTTTCGATGAACCGGACCAAAGGCATTACGCCCTGCGCATCTGCTTCCCTACCGGGTTCGAGATAGCCATACCCCGTTTCCGCACGGTCGGGCGTGATGCCGAAAGTCACCAGCCGCCCTGCCCGCGCCGCAGGCTCCGCCGCCGCGATCGCGTGCCAAAACGCGTCTGAATCGGCGATGACATGATCCGACGGAGCAACCAGCATCAGCGCCTGCTCTCCGGCCTTTTGCGCGACCCAAAGCGCGGCCGCGAGTATGGCGGGCGCGGTGTTGCGGCCCTCGGGCTCGAGCATCACCGCGCCCGGGTCGATCCCGGTATCGGCAAGCTGCTCCGTCGCGATGAAGCGAAAATCGGACTGTGTCAGGACCACGGGGGGCGCGAAACCCTCACCCGACAGCCGTTCGGCCGTGGCCTGAAACAGGGTCTTTGGGCCAGTCAGTTCTGCGAATTGCTTCGGGTAGCTGCGCCGGGACAGTGGCCAGAGCCGCGTGCCCGATCCGCCCGCGAGAAGAACCGGAGTGATCATGTGTATCCTCCCCAAAACAGCGGCAGATTTTCTGCCCGGCACGAGCCTTGCACAGGTATCCCTAACGCAAGGTTAACTTCGGATCGGACAACCTAAGCGCGCACGTTTCCGCGCAGGTTCGCCTTGCCTGATTGACTTTCCGCGCCCGATCCCTCAGCCAATACGGGCGTAATTCGATTGAACAGAAAGCCCTTTCATGACCGATCAAAGCCCGGCCCGCGCGTGGCATGTGGCCCAGTTCAAGCCCAACAGCGCCGCGATCGCCCGGCGCAATCTGGAGCGGCAGCGGTTCGACATTTTCCTGCCGATGGTCGAGACGACGCGTCGCCAGTCGGGCAAGTTCGTGACCCGCAGTGCGCCACTCTTTCCGGGCTATCTTTTCGTGCGCGAACATGAGAAATCGGCGCGTCTGGGCGCGGTGAACGGCACGCAGGGGATCACGCGGCTCGTGGCGCTCGCGGGGCGCCCGACACCGGTTCCCGATGCGATGATCGAGGCGCTGCGCGCGCGCTGCGATACGCAAGATCAGCTGCAGCCACTGCCGGACTACGCAGCGGGAGACGAGGTCACGCTGGCGACCGGCCCCTTCGCGGATTTCGTGGCGACGGTCGAAAAGGTCGATGCCGAGAAGCGGGTCTGGTTGCTGCTGGATTTCATGGGCCGCGAGACCCGGATCAAGGCGACATCCGACGCCTTGATCTAGCCCCGCAAGCCAGCGCGACAGCCTAGCCTTTGTGCCGCTCATACGCGGCCAAGGCGCGCGCGCGTCCCTCTTTCAGATCAATCAGCCGTTCGGGGTAATCCTGTTCCGGCGACAGATGCCAACTCTCTGGGATCGCTTCGAAATAATCCGTCGCCGTCTCGGGCGGGTTGGCCTGTCCCTCGGCGATGAAATCCTTCCGGTAGCGCCCGTCCCTGTCGAATTTCTCGAGCTGCGTCTCGGGGTTGAACACGCGGAAATAAGGCGTCGCGTCCGGCCCCGGCCCGGCCACCCATTGCCAGCCCATCGCGTTGCTCGCCGGATCCCAGTCGATCAGGCAATCCTCGAACCAGCGCAGCCCGACCCGCCAATCGGTCATCAGGTGCTTGCTGAGATAGGAGGCCACGATCATCCGCGCGCGGTTATGCATCGTCCCGGTGACATACATCTCACGCATCGCCGCATCGACGAAGGGCTCGCCGGTCATGCCGCGCCGCCACGCCTCGGCGTCGTTATTGTCGCGCCGCCAGTCGAAGCCGTTCCACTCCTCGCGCCAGTTGCGCTCTGCCATGTCGGGCCAGTGGAAGAACAGATGCCACGCGAATTCGCGCCAGACGAGCTCCTTCAGGAAGGTCTCGGCGCCTTGATTGCCCTCGCTCATGTAGCGATACCCGGCGTGCCAGATCGTACGCGGAGAAATCTCGCCATAGGTCAGGTTTTCCGACAGCCCCGAGGTGCCGCCCGAAGCGGGCACGTCGCGCTGCGTCTTGTAGTCCGAGAGGCGATCGCGCAGGAAATTCGACAGCCGCGACTGGGCGGCGCGCTCGCCGACATTTACATGTTTCGCGACGATTGCCGCACCGCGCCGCATCGCCGCGCCCATCTTCCAGTCGTCTAGCTTTTCGGCGTCAGGCCAAGTATTTGGAGAACGAAGTTCAGACACCGTCTTAACTTCCGGCGGGATGTCCGTGCCCTTCACCGCGTTCCAATAGGGGGTGTAGACCTTGTAGGGCCCGCCTGTTTTCGTCTCCACGGTCCACGGCTCAAACAAGAGATGCCCGGTGAAGCTTTTGGCCTCGATCCCCGCCTCGGAGAGCGTGGATTTCACCTCCGTATCGATGTCGCGGCCCGGCTTGTCATAGCGGCGCGACCAATAGACGGCGCCCGCCCCCGTCTCCTCGATCAAGGCGCGCAGGACCTTCAGCGGCGCGCCTTTGCGCAGGATCAGCTTCGAGCCTTTCTCCGCGAGGCTCTCCGCGAAGGCCTCCACGGCGAGACCGAGCCGCCATTTCGCCGCCGCCCCCAAGGCTTCGACCTGGTCGTCATGGATGAAGACCGGGATCACCGGGGCACCGGTCTTCGCAGCCGCCGCCATCGCCTCGTGATCGTGGAATCGAAAGTCGCGCCGCAGCCATAACAGGACGGGGGTGTCACTCATGCTCGTCTCCTTTGCCTCCCTTTCCCTACGCGCCGCGCCCGATCCGGTTCAGTCGCGCCCAATTTTTCCGCAACGCCCCTCCGCGTCGAGGCTTTTCCACACATTGCCGCAGGGCTTCTGCCTATCTGCCGTGCAAATGCCTCTTGCGAGGGCGAAAAAGCCGCTCTAGCGTTTTCACAAAACGAACACAAAACAGGGAATATGCAATGAAGACTTCTGCTCTCCTACTGGCGGGGATTGCCGTGGCCGCGCTGAGCGCCCCGGCCCGCGCCGCCGATCCGGACCTGACCATCTTCGATTGGGCCGGTTTCGAAATCCCCGGCCTCTTCCAGCCCTATATCGATAAATACGGCGACAGCCCGACCTACGCTTTCTTCGGCGATGACGACGAGGCCTATCAGAAACTCGCTTCGGGCTTCAAAGCAGACGCGGCGCATCCCTGTTCGCAGATGATCTCGAAATACAAGGATGCCGGCCTGATCGAACCCTGGGACGTCTCGAAGATTCCGGAATTCAAGAATATCGACCCCAAGTATCTGAATTCGAAGATCTTCGTCGATGACGACAAGAACGTCTGGTACCTGCCGACCGACTGGGGCGCGACCGCGATCGCCTATAACCCCGACAAGGTCCCGGCCGAAGATGTGGCGAGCCTCAATGTCTTCATCAATCCGAAATATGCGGGCCGCACCTCGCTGCCCGACAGCTCGGACGATGTCTGGGCGCTGGCCTATCTCGCGACCGGCGTGACCGACTGGACGAATGTTACCGACGAACAGTTCCAGGCTGCCGCCGACTGGCTGCGTGAAGCCAACAAGAACGTGCAATCCTATTGGACCGACCCCTCGCAGCAGGCGCAGCTGATGGCCTCGGGCGAAGTGCTGGTCGCGTGGTCGTGGAATGACGGCGTCGCCTATCTGCAGGACGACAACTACCCGGTCGCCTTCCAGCGCGAAGCGAAAGAGGGCTCGTCGACCTGGTTCTGCGGTTTCGTGAACCTCAAGGACGGTCCCGGCTCGGAAGAGAAGCTTTACGATTTCATGAACGCATGGCTGCGCCCCGAGGCGGGCCCGGTTCTCGTCGACGAGATCGGCTACGGTCACACGAACACCGAAGCGATGAAGCTGATCCCGCCGGAGCAGCTGGAAACGGCGGGCCTGACCGAGATCAACGCGCCGATCCTCGCCCAGACGCCGAACTCGCCGGAGCTGCGCGAAAAGCAGCTGGCCGAGTTCGAGAAAATCAAGGCTGGCTTCTGATCACTGCGCCGAATAGATCACAGCGAAGGGCCGCGTCTGACGCGGCCCTTTTTAATTCCCCCTGCTGCGCTAGCTGCGTCCAACCGACCATTTGAGACAGACCATGATACTCGACGCCGCCATTATCATCCTCGCCCTGATCGTCCTTGCCGCGATGTTCCTGCCCCAGCTACGCGATCGCCCGAAATGGCGCGCGATGGTGACCCCGCTGGCCTCGATCATCGGCTCTGGCTTTCTGGTACTTGGCCCGATTTTGGAGGTCCGCTACGGCAGCTTCGCCCCGCTCGCGATGGCGGCTTTGTGTGCTCTGGGCTGGTTTTTCGGGGCGGCGGTGCGCGCCAATATCCGCGCCGAGGAGGTGCCCGACACCGCCGTGATCAAACGTATCGAAGAGGTGGCGCAGCTCGCGCTCGCCTTCGCCTATGTCATCTCAGTCGCCTATTACCTCAACCTGTTCGGGGCCTTCGCCGTCTCGCTCACTCCGTGGAACACGGATTTCGCGGCCCGCGCGGTAACCACGGCGATGCTCGCCATCGTCGCCATCGCCGGGTTCTCCGGAGGGTTCAAACGGCTCGAGCAGATGGAATATGCCTCGGTCGCGCTCAAACTCGCGATCATCGCCGGTCTGATCCTCGGGCTGGCGGTCTATTTCGGCAAGGTGGCCGTCGCCGGCGATCTGGTGGTCGATGCACCGACGCTGGGCCCGTGGGACTCGCTGCGGCTGCTCTTCGGCCTGATCGTGACCGTGCAGGGGTTCGAGACCGCGCGTTATCTGGGCAAGAGCTACGATGCCGACACCCGGGTCGCCGCGATGAAATGGGCGCAGATGCTCGCGACCGCGATCTACATGGTCTATATCGCGCTGCTGGCTTACATCTTCACGCCCAACGCCCATAACCTGACCGAGACCGCGATCATCGACATGATGCGCGTCGTCGCTCCGATCCTGCCCGCGATGCTGGTGGCCGCAGCGCTGGCGGCGCAATTCTCCGCCGCCGTGGCCGATACCGGGGGCGCGGGCGGACTGATCGCGGAATTCTCGCGCGGGAAAATCCCGCAAAAAGCGGCCTATCCGGTGTTGATCGGCGCCGGGATCGCGCTGACTTGGACGACCGATCTGTTCCAGATCATCTCCTACGCGTCGCGCGCCTTCGCGGGCTATTACACGCTGCAAGCGGTGCTCGCCGCGCTGCAGACCGAGGGCACGAAACGCTACGCGTTCTGGGCGCTCGCCGCTTTGGGGGTTGCGATCACACTTCTTGGCATTCCGGCCGAAGGCGACTGATCGGCCGGGCAGCTGCGGCTCAACTCTCGGCAAGCGCCTGCGCATGCAGCCGTGCATCGAGCGCGTAATAATCGCCGATAAAGCCGCGAATATCGTCTGTCAGGAACGCCTCATAGGGCGGCGTGCGCGCACCCATCCACTCCCCCGGAAGCGCATCGGCGAGATTACGGGACGGCCGCCCGCGCGCCTTTTGCGCGGCATTGGTCAGCCCCAACCGGATGTCGCGAAGCTCCTCCGGCAAGCGATCGCGCAGGAAATTCTCGAAACTCTCGATCTTCTCCAGCGCGAACAGCCAGTCCCAGCGGCGATTTTGCAGGTAGCTCCACTGCGCGGCCCAATGGCTGTCCTGCACCTCGCGCGCGGTGGCGTTGATGTAGAAACAGAGCTGGCGAAAGCTCAGCCCGCGTTCGATCATCTCGCGGTCCGGATCGTCCCCACCCGCGAAAAACGCATAGACCGGGCGCGTATGATGCAGCACCGAGTCCTGCATTCGATTGCGTCCGAACTTGTCGCAATAACAGCTGACCAGCCGGTCGACGGGATCGCGCAGCAGCGCGACCGAGACCCAGTCCGGCGCATGATCGACACGGTCCCGCGCGGCGAAAGCCCAATGGCGCGCCTGCATCCGGCTTTGCCCGGAATCGAGCCAGTAATGCGACATGCCGGGTTCGGGCCGCCCGTCGCCCACCAGCCGCAGCGCCCAATCCTTGACCGACGCATTGGCGACCTTCGCGATCGGACAGAACACCACGCGCGCGGGTGCGATATACAGCATCGCGCCGTCATACTGGCTGCGATCGTGATCGCGCAGCAGCCGCGCCTTGCGGCGAAATTCCTCCGATCCCCGCAACTCGCGCTCGACATCGGCGACGGACGCGCGCCGCTCCTTCAACGCTCTCTGCGCCGCCTCTTTCGCGGGCCGTCCGAGATACGCCTGGAACAAGGTGTCGATCGCGGCGGGCGTGGCCTGTATCTGTGCGGCGAGGTCGGGATCGGCAAAGGCGGCAGTGTGCGGGGGCAAATCTTTCATGCGGCGAGACTTTCATAGCGGGAGATCAACGGCGCAAGCTGCGCGGGCCAGCCATATTGCGCGACCTCGTCCGGGCGGCGCTGCGAGCCTATCGCGCCGGTCATGGCATCGCGCAGCAAGCAGCGAAACTGCTCCGGGTCGTCTGCGACATGCACGCCGCTGAGGCGTTCAGCCTCTTCGAACCCGCGCATCGCGGGGCGCATCGCGATGACAGGTTTGCAGGACATAAGCGCCTCGGCGGTCTTGAGATTGGTGCCGCCGCCCTCGGTGATCGGAAGGCAGATGGCGCGCGCGTGATGCAGAAGACCGCTCAAGGCTTCTTCCTCCACCACACCAAGGGGCACGACGAATTCCGCGTTCATTTGCGCGTGCCGCCGAAAGCGGTCGTCGGTGGTGATCAGATGGGTCATGCCGCCCGCCATGGCGAGGCGGCTGCGCGGTGGCAGGAAGCCGGGAATTTCGCCGATGGATGCCCAATAGCCGCGCGCGTTCGGCGGATGGGCTGAGCCCGCGACAAGCGCGTAGGGTCCGTCTAGCGGCGCGGACGGGACCGTTTCGGGATCGGGCGCCCAGCAGCCGTTTGGCGCGACAACGACCTCTGCCGCGCCCGGAAGACCGGCGAAATGGCGCGCATCGGCGTCACAGACCGCGACGGCAAGATCGGCCCTCGCGACGAGCGCGGCCTCGAGCGCCTCAGCCTCCGCGCGCCAATGCGGATCGATCAGCGCGGCCTCGACATTATGCGCGGAATAGATCAGCCGGGCGCGGCGCAGGACCGGATCGCGGTTTAACGCCTCGGCGAATAGCGGATAGAGCCACGGATGCTCGAACTGCACCGCATCGGGGGCGAATTCGCGTAGCTCCCTGATCAGCCCTTCGATCAGCGGATGATCTTTGAGCGTGTCGGAGAAATGAAGATCCTCACGGCGCTGCGGATCGTGAAGACGCGGCAGCAGCGCGTCCGGCACTGCCGATCGACGCTCATCCGGCGAGCCGTCCGGATAGCCGCGGGTCGAGTAGATCGGGACGTAGCGGAAGATGTTGCCCGCCGCGCGCGCCTGCCGGGCGATGGCTGCAACCCGGCGCTGGCCGCCATGCAGAGGGCGGTGGATCGGGTAATGACCGAAAGCTGCGATCTTCATGCGGCATCCTCGCGATAGGGAATCGGCTGGCGCGACTGGTGGGTCCATGCAGGGTCGCGCGTGGAGGTGTCACCGCCGGCCGCTTCGAACCCGGCGGTGAGTGCCGCTCGAAAATCGGCCCATCGATGTGGCGTGAACCGCTCCGCTTGCGCACAGGCCGCGCGATAGGCCGCCTCGTCGTCCATCAGCGCCTCGGCCCGGGCCAGCCATCGCTCGCCGTCGAATAGCCCGATCGCCTCCGCGCAGCCCTCCGCCGCCTCGATCAAGGCGGGCGCATCCGATGTCAGACAGGGTTTGCCATGCAGAAGCGACTCGACGACCGGGAGCCCCCAGCCCTCGTAATGAGACGGGTAGATCGTGTAGCGGCA
Source organism: Thioclava sediminum (assembly GCF_002020355.1). Classification (GTDB taxonomy): domain Bacteria; phylum Pseudomonadota; class Alphaproteobacteria; order Rhodobacterales; family Rhodobacteraceae; genus Thioclava; species Thioclava sediminum. The sequence goes on along the minus strand of NZ_MPZV01000003.1, from coordinate 89,251 downwards.
AAGCGCATAGAGCGCCTGCAGCTCGGCGTCGTCGACATCATCGAGGATGCGGATCGCGCCATGCGGCAGGCCGGGATCGGCGCGCACCATTTCAAGCAGCGGGCCGATCGACCAGCCGGGCTGCCCGACCCAGACCAACGGCATGATATCGCCCGCGCGGCGCGCAGCCAGTTCACGCCAGAGCCGATAGGCGAAATCATGGTTCTTGCGCGGCTCCTGCGTGCCCACCATCAAAACGTAGCCCCCAGGTTCCAGATCGCGATGTGCGAAGAGCCCCGCGAGATCGGTGGCGGACGCGGTCTCGCGGAACGCATCCGCGCCAAGCGTCACGACGTGCACCTTCTCTGGCTGCAACTCGGGATAGCCGCAGCGGGCGGCATGGGCGAGCAGATCGCGCCGCGTCACCTCCGAATTCGTCCAGACCCGATCCACGCCCCAGAGCATCCAATGCAGCGCGGGCGGAAAAGTCTTGCGCGTCGTGGGTTCGGCGACATGCCCCCAAAGGATCGGGATCAGGTCATGGATGTAATAGCTCAACCGCCACCCATGAGCGGCCCGCATCTCATAGGCGGCCCGGTAGCGCGCATCGCCCCAGAACCCACCGGCAGAGACATACTCGCCCACCTCTTCCGGCGCGATCCGATTTCGCTCCGCGCAGATCTGGTCGTGGACCGTATGCACCAGGCCGTAATGCGCCCGGTGATTGAGCGCATCGAGGGCCCGGATGCGCGGCGCGATCCCCGGCGCGACCCGTTCCAGAGCCACTAGCCCATGGCGCATCAGGGCATATTCCTCACCGCTCAACCGCAGCAATTCCTCCGCCACCGCGCTCTCGCGGCGCAAGCGGGTCTCGGCCTCGTCGTATCGCCCGCCCTGCCCGACAGCCCGCATCCTGCGCCGAGCGCGCCAGAGAAACCGTCCGATCCGCGCCCAGGAGCGCCAGCGCCGCGGCGCAGTCGAAGCGCGCGCAGGCGCCTCCGGCTGACAGCCGTTGCGGAAGATCACCTCCTCGAAGATCGCCTGAGGGATGCGATAGAACCCGCCGCGCGCCTCATCATAGATCGCCGGTACCGCGCGCGTCCCAAACCGGGTGGCAAACGCCCGCCAGACCTCATGCTCCACCCGCAGGATGCCCATCGGCCGCCAATGGCGGAACTGATAGCTCGTGCTGAGATCGATCAGGATCAACTTGTCGCTCATCGCGCCCCTCCATGGCCAGTTCTTGGCCCCACTCGAGCTATAACGCGCGGCAAGTTCACGTCCGGTTAATACGCATCCATCCCATCCGACGCCTTGAAGCCCCCCGATCTTCCCCCTATATTCCAAGACGTTCCCGGCAACGGGGACTATGGGCATAAACGCGCATGAAATAAGCGGATCGGACCCGGGGGCGGTACCCGGCGGCTCCACCAATCAACCCTCGTTGGGGGAGAATGGGGCCGAAATAGGATCGACGAACGTGTAAAGATGTTTGCTTTGTCCCGGTGAGCTACCACCGTTATCGGTGCGATTTGTACAGTTGCCAACGACAACCGTGCTCCGGTCGCTCTGGCTGCGTAAGCAGCTCGGGTAACCGAAACTTAACTCCTTGCGCTTAGCCGCGTAAGGCGGGGCCCGCAGGAGCCTTGCAACAGAATCCTGCACTTTCCCCCCTCTTTTTGCGATGCGACCGGTGTTAACCGGTTTGAAATCCGTGCCTGCCATGGTGGCCCTCAGGACCGACGGGAAACGGAGGGCGCGATGTCCCGGCTTGCGAGGATCGAAACGTGGCTCCATGCCGTATGGGGCGAAGGTCGGCTGGACGAGGTCGACGGGCTGTTCGATGCCGAGGCGCAGGCGGACGGGCTGATGCCGGGGCTCGAATTGCGACCGCAGGAGTTTCGCGAGCTGGTGCCGGCCCTGCGCGCGCATCTGCAGGACATCAAGATCACCGTGCTGCGCCATGTCGAGACGGAGGACTGGCTTTGGACGCTTCTGAAAATCGCCGGGAAATCCGCACAATCGGCGCGCGCGGTGGAATTTACCGGGCAACTGACGATGCGGTTTCGCGGCGACAAGATCGTGGAGGCGTATAATAATTACGATGTGATCGCGCTCTTCGAGGCGTTGGAGATGATGCCGCGCGACACCGTCGCGCTGTGCCTGTCGGGCGAAGTGCTGGGATAGGCGCGGCCCCCGTGAGGTTCTCCCCAAGGTTGCGCAAGATCGAAGACCGCCACACCCAGCACATGCCCTCGACGTCAGCCTTCGCGCGGCTCTGCCCGCCTTGCGGCCCGCCACGAATCCCCTATGCTGAGCCCGAGAAGAAAGGGACCCGGCCATGACGCAATCCATTGATTACGGCAACCTGATGCATCACGCGATGCGCGGGCTGATCCAGACAGTGCTGAGCGACATCGCAGCCAATGGTCTGCCCGGCGAGCACCACTTCTTCATCACCTTCGACACCCGTCACCCCGATGCCGAGCTGGCCGATTGGCTGCGCGAACGCTACCCCGAAGAAATGACCATCGTCATCCAGAACTGGTATGACAATTTCGAAGTGGGCGAGGACGGGTTCTCGATCACGCTGAATTTCGGCAATTCTCCCGAGCCGCTTTATGTGCCGCTCGACGCGATCACCACCTTTGTCGACCCCTCCGTCGAATTCGGCCTGCGTTTCGAGACGCAGGAATATGACGAAGACGACGAGATCGAAGAGGATGAGGTGGCCGAGGAAGAAGAGGCCGCTCCGGCCGCGCGTGGCGAGGCCGAGGTCGTCAGCCTCGATCAGTTCCGCAAGTAACCCGGTGGTTTCGGAGCCTCTGGACCGCGACACGCTCCTCTCGCTCTATCACGGCTATCTCACTTGCCTGAATGAACAGAACTGGGCGCAGCTCGGCGATTTCGTGCATCCGGAGGTCACGCATAACGCGCGCCCGCTCGGCCTCGCAGGGTATCAAGCGATGCTCGAGGACGACCATCGCGCGATCCCCGACCTGCACTTCCGCGCAGAAACGCTCGTGGCCGATCCGCCGGTGATCGCCGCCCGGCTGCGTTTCGACTGCACGCCCGTGGGAATGCTCTTCGATCTGCCGGTGAACGGCCGCCGCGTGACCTTCGACGAACATGTCTTCTATCGCGTCACCGATGGCCGCATCCGCGAGGTGCATTCCCTGATCGACCGCGACGCAATCGCCGCACAGATCTGAGAGCCACACCAAGTATACCTCCGTATACCGTTGCAAAATCCCTCCGCGCGCCCTATCAGTGCGAGCGAAAGATTGCGCGCAATCATGGAGGCCCAGATGACCGCGACCCGCACCGAGACCGACAGCTTCGGCCCGCTTGAAGTTCCCGCCGACAAATATTGGGGCGCGCAGACGCAGCGCTCGATCATGAACTTCCCGATCGGCTGGGAGCGCCAGCCCGTCCCGATCATCCGCGCGCTTGGCGTGATCAAGAAAGCCTGCGCGATGGCCAACAAGGCGCAGGGCAAGATGGACGCGAAGATCGCCGATGCGATCATCGAAGCCGCGGGCGAAGTGATCGAGGGCAAGTTCGACGACAACTTCCCGCTGGTGGTCTGGCAGACCGGGTCGGGCACGCAGTCGAACATGAACGCGAACGAGGTGATCTCGAACCGCGCGATCGAAATTCTGGGTGGCGAGATGGGCTCGAAAGACCCGGTTCACCCGAACGATCACTGCAACATGGGGCAGTCCTCGAACGACACGTTCCCGACCGCGATGCATGTCGGGATCGCGATGCAGGCGCGCGACGTGCTGCTGCCGGGTCTGCGCAAGCTGCACGCGGCACTCGAAGCCAAGTCCGAGGACTTCAAGGACATCATCAAGATCGGCCGCACGCACACGCAGGACGCGACGCCGCTGACGCTCGGTCAGGAATTCTCCGGCTACGCCCATCAGGTGAAGAAGGGGATCGAACGCGTCGAAGCCTGCCTCGGCGACATCTACGAACTGGCCCAAGGCGGCACCGCCGTAGGCACCGGTCTGAACACGCAAGTGGGCTGGGCCGAGACGGTCGCGGCGAACATGGCCGAGATCACCGACCTGCCCTTCGTCACCGCGCCGAACAAGTTCGAAGCGCTCGCCGCGCATGATGCGATGGTGATGTTCTCGGGCGCGCTGAAGACCGTGGCCGCCTCGCTCTTCAAGATCGCGAACGACATCCGCCTTCTGGGCTCGGGCCCGCGCTGCGGTCTGGGCGAGCTGATCCTGCCGGAAAACGAGCCGGGCTCCTCGATCATGCCGGGCAAGGTGAACCCGACGCAGGCCGAAGCGCTGACCATGGTTTGCGCCCATGTCATGGGCAACGACGCCGCCGTCGGCATCGCCGGCTCGCAAGGCCATTTCGAGCTCAACGTCTACAACCCGATGATGAGCTACAACGTGCTGCAATCGATGCAGCTCCTGGGCGACAGCGCCTCGGCCTTCACCGACAACATGGTCGCGGGCATCGAGGCCAACGAGCCGCGCATCGAGAAGCTGCTGCACGAGTCGCTGATGCTGGTCACCGCGCTCGCGCCGACCATCGGTTACGACAACGCGACCCAGGTCGCGAAGACCGCGCATAAGAACGGGACCACGCTGAAGGAAGAAGCGATCAAGCTTGGCTTCGTCGACGAGGAAACCTTCGACAAGGTGGTCCGCCCCGAGCAGATGATCGGCCCGAAAGCCTGATCCAAGCTTCCATGAATAACGAAGGGCGGCCCCGGTGGCCGCCCTTTTGTGTTCGGCGGCTCTGCCCCTTCGTCTTGTTCAAATATCCCGGGGTGAATGCCGCAGGCAGAGGGGCAGCGCCCCTGCCCGGCCCGCAGATCTCAGGCCAGATGAAGATGCACGCGGCGGTTCATCTTACCCTTCTTCTCGATCTTGCCGATCCTGAGACCGCCGATCTCGCCGGTCGAGGCGACATGCGTGCCACCGCAAGGCTGCAGATCGATCCGGTCCGCCTCTTCGCCGATCGCGACCAGCCGGACCCAGCCCTGACCTTTGGGCGGCGCGACCGAGAGCGTCTTGACCAGATCGGGCTGCGCCTCGAGCTCGGCATCGGTAATCCAATGCTCGACCACCTTGAGGTCCTGCGCGATCCAGTCGTTCAACTGACGCTCGATTGCCTCCAGATCCTCGGGCCGCTCCGGCATATCGAAATCAAGCCGTCCCTTTTCAGAGCCGATCTGCCCACCCGTCACCGGCAGCGGGATCGCGACCGACAGCAGGTGCAGCGCGGTGTGGACGCGCATGTGACGGTGACGCCGTTCCCAGTCTAGATGTTGCTGGACCTGTGCGCCAACAGGCGGCAGCGGCTGGGGCTCGGCGGGCACCAGGATCACCGCGCCGGGCGCGCCGGGTTCGGCCTTCACCGCGGTCGCGATCTCGATCTCGCCGCCATCCCAGACCAGTTTACCACTGTCGCCGGGCTGACCGCCGCCGGTCGGGTAAAAGATCGAATCCGCGCAATAGATGCCGCCCTCATCGGTCAGGCCCGTCACCCGGACCTCGAGATCGCGGGCATAGGGGTGTATGCGGTAGCTTTGCTGCTGCGGCTGTTTAGCGGTCTCCGGCATCGGCCTCTCCGTCTGAAGTGTCGTGGCGCTGCTCCTCCATCCCCTCGGGCCCTTCGCCGGGCTGAGGCTTGCCGTAATCGGCGCGGGTGACGGGGCGCTTGGTGTCGCTGTCGTCTTCGCCCGAGTCCTCGAAGGTCTCCTCCGCATCCGCGTCCTCTTCGGTCTGCTCGTCCTTGGGCCGCAGAACCTCGGGGTTGCGCAGCCACACGTCGCGCTGTGCGAAGGGAATTTCGATTCCGGCCTCGGCGAAGCGTTGATTGATCTCGTGGTTCATCTCGCTCTGGACGCGCAGGATGAAGTTCACGTCCGAGAGGATCACGCGCACCTCGAAATCGAGGCTGTCCGCGCCGAAACCTTTGAACATCACCACCGGCTCGGGGTTCATCATCACCAGCGACTGGTTCTCGGCGACTTCGTGCAGGATCTTCTCGACCTTGCGGGTGTCGGTGCCGTAGGCGACGCCCACCGGCACGATGAGGCGGCCCGTGACATTGCCGCGCGTCCAGTTCGTCACCTGCCCCGAAATCAGGTCCGCATTGGGAACGATGACTTCGGTGCGGTCGAAGGTCTCGATCCGGGTGGAGCGCACGGAGATCGCCTTGACGATCCCCATCTGGCCATTGACTTCGATCCAGTCGCCTTCGGAAATCGGGCGCTCGATCAGCAGGATGATGCCCGAGACGAAGTTCTGCACGATGGTCTGCAGGCCGAAACCAACACCGACCGAGAGCGCACCGGCGACGATGGCGAGCGAGCTGAGGTCGATCCCGGCCGAAGAGATCGCGATGATCGCGGCGAGGAAGATCCCGAGATAGCCAAGGCCCGAGACGATGGCGTTCTGCCCGCCCTTGTCGATCTTGGTCTTCGGCAGCAGCGAGGTCTTCAACGCGCCTTGCAGGAGCCGCGTGACCATCAGACCGATCACGAAGACGATCGCGAAGGTCAGGAAGATGCCGGGCGAGATCGTGACGCCGCTGACCGAGACGCCGTTCTGGAACCGGGTCCAGAGCTCGGCCAGATCGGCCGGACGCGCGCCCCAGATCAGCGCCGCCGGCGGCATGGCGAGCAGGCCCAGCAAGAAGCCGATCAGCGCCGGGATCAGGGAGTCGCGGCCGTCATCCTCGCGCCGGGTGACCAGAACGTAGACATCGGTGAAGAACTGGTTGAGCACGAGAACCAGCGCGATCAGCCCCAGCGTCAGTATGGTCGGGAAGATCAGCGCATTGGCGGCGTTGATATAGCCGATCCCGCCCAGAACCGGCGCGACCACCGCGACGCCAATCAGCGCATTGCCGAGCGCGCCGACAAGACGGTCGCGAAACGCGCCTTCCTCGCTCCCGTTGGTCTCGTTGCGCAGGTGACGGCGCAGCAATTGACCAAAGCGGAACAGTGCGATCGCTGCAAGGACCTGCAGCGGGAAGACCAGAACGCCGAAACCGGCGTCGAGCGTGTGCCCCGCCGCGTCGATCTCCTTGGCAGTTTTCGCGCTACCCTCGAATACGTCCTGCCCGCGGGCCACAAGCCAGTCACCGAACGGGCCCTGGATCGCGGCGAACACGGCCAGCGAGATCGTCAGCACCCGGCCTTCGCGGCGCCGTTCGCTTTGCAGCGTGAAGGGCGCGGCCTGCCGGTCATTGCGCGGGAAGATACGGCCCGAAAGCCAGAAGGCGACGAAGGCCGCGCTCAGAACCACGCCGATCGCGAGCAACAACTCCAACCAGCGCGCGCCGAACAGCTCCGTCTGCACCAGCGCGGCCTCAAGCAGCGCGATCCCGGCGATCGGCAGCAGGAGCTGACCCAGCGAGACGATGAAATCGATCACCCGCTGCGCGTTGCGCGCCAGACGCGCCTCCAGCACATCGGCCAGCTTGTCGATCCATGTCCGCCCGCGCAGCACCAGCATAAGCGCCACCAACAAAAGGCCCACGATCGCAGGGGCGTTGTTGCGCGCATTGGCGTAGGGGTCCGGCTGATCGAGTTGCTGCCCCATCTCGGAGGCAAGCTCGGAGGTCAGCCCGGTGAGGACTTTCACCCCCTCGGGCCAGTTGATCGGATTGAGCGGCGAAGGTGTCAGCCGCAACAGCTTGTCTGTCTGACGCGCGCGCAGAACCTGATCGATATTGGCGACGATGGAATCCGCGCGGCTGGCGGCCTCGGTCGCGCGCAGCGCCGGCGCCTGTAGCTTAGCGAGCTCGTCGTTCAGCTTCTTGCGCCGGTCGGCAATCGCCTGATCCTCGCTCTCGCCCTCCTTCGGCGGGGGCCCGAGCGCTTCGATCTGCGCCTTGACGGTCGAGATCTGGCTGGCGTTGATATCCTCGGCCGCCTTGAATTTCTCGCGCCAGTTGACGACGTCCTGCCGGATCTTGTCGAAGGCCGGACGCTGAGCCTTGTCGGCCTGCACCATCTGTTCGGCTTCGGTCGCGGTCTTTTCCCATGCCTTGTAATCGGGCGTTTCGGGGCTTTGCGCGAAACCAAACCCGGGGAGCGCCAGCGCGACGGCCAGCAAGAGCAGACGCGCCAAACGCAGGATCATCCCTCAAAGACCTCCGGCATCTCACGCGGGGCCCGGTCGAGCCATTCCGGCACAGGCAGCCCCTTGCCCTTGAGGAAGTCGGGATTGAACAGTTTCGACTGGTAGCGGTTGCCGTAATCGCACAGCACCGTCACGATCGTGTGGCCCGGCCCCATCTCGCGCGCCATGTGCATCGCGCCCGCGATATTGATCCCCGAGGAGCCACCCAAGCAGAGGCCTTCTTCCTGCAGCAGGTCGAAGACCACCGGCAGCGCCTCGCTATCGGGGATGTTGAAGCTCATATCTGGGGTGAAGCCTTCGAGATTGGCGGTGATCCGCCCCTGCCCGATGCCTTCGGTGATCGAGGAGCCCTCGGATTTGAACTCGCCGGTCGTGTAATAGCTGTGCAGCGCCGCGCCGTCGGGATCGGCGAGGCCGATCTTCACGCCCTTGGGCTGCAGCGCCATGCCGGTGCCCGCGAGCGTGCCGCCCGAGCCCACAGCGCAGATGAAGCCGTCGACCTTGCCGCCGGTTTGATCCCAGATTTCGGGGCCGGTCGTCTCGATATGGGCCTGCCGGTTCGCGGTATTGTCGAACTGGTTGGCCCAGATCGCGCCATGCGGATCGGTCTTGGCCAACTCCTTGGCGAGCCGCTCGGAATAGCGCACGTAGTTGTTCGGATTGCGATAGGGCGCGGCCGGAACCTGCACCAGTTCGGCCCCCGCCAGCCGCAGCATGTCCTTCTTTTCCTGGCTCTGCGTCTCGGGGATCACGATCACCGCGCGGAAACCCATCGAGGCGCCCACGAGCGCGAGACCAATGCCGGTATTGCCCGCGGTGCCTTCGACGATCGTGCCGCCGGGCGCAAGCTCGCCGCGCTGGATCGCGTCACGGATGATGAACAGCGCCGCGCGGTCTTTCACAGATTGGCCGGGATTGAGAAATTCCGCCTTGCCGAGGATCGTGCAGCCGGTCTCTTCCGATGCCTTCCTGAGCTTGATGAGCGGGGTATTTCCCACCGCCGACGCCAGATCGCTGCAGATACGCATCGCGCATTCCTCCCGTATCGAGTAACCCCCAACGGGGCCGTTGAAATCAGACTTAGGACGCGGCGCGCGCCACCTCAACCCCGCGATTACGCGACGCCAGCCATCCGCTGCAGTGCGGCGCGCTGCCCGGCGAGCCAGAGCGCGAGCACGACCAGCGGCGCGTTGCCCGCCTCGCCGGTCGCAACCAGCGTCATCAGACGCTCGAACGGCACCAGATGCGCGCGGATATCTTCGTGCTCATCGGCCTTGCCGCCAAGCTGTGCGGCCTCGTCGGGCAGATCGGCAATCCCGATATAGGAATAGACGAATTCGCTTTTCGCGCCGGGCGACGGGTAGTAGCGCGGGGCCTCGATCAGGCGCGCAATCGTGATCCCGGCCTCCTCGCCCGCCTCGCGCAGCGCCGCCTCTTCGGGGGTCTCGCCGGGATCGACCCGGCCCGCGATCGCCTCGATCATCCACGGGTTCGGCTCGCCCCGCGCCAGCGGCCCGGTGCGGATCTGTTCGATCAGCATCACCCGGTCGCGCACCGGATCATAAGGCAGAACGACGCTCGCATCGCCCGAGACGAAGGCGGCCCGGTCGAGCTTGGCGCTCATGCCGCCGGCGAACAGCCGATGTTCGAGCTTGTAATCCTCGACGGCGAAAAACTTTGCATAAGCAGTCTGTTGCGCATCGATCTTGATGTCGCCTTCATGCAGATCCCGGCGCAAATGCTGCGCCATCGGGGCCGCGCGGGCGCGCAAGGTAGAGGCCGCGCGCACGAGGATCGCGTGATAGCGCGCATTGGCCGCGTCAGGCCCCACGGCCTGCGCCTCGGCGATGAAGAGCCGCGCGGCCTCGGTCTTCAGCGCGGCCCATTTCGGAGCCCAGTCTCCGAGTGTCCACGCGTCGCCCACGTCCCAGCGCCCCGCTTTCGGCAGCCACAGCTTCGCCTCGCGCGGCCCCGATCCGGTCTCGAGTTCGCGGAGCTCGGCATCGTAGCCATCCTCATACCACGCGATGCGCTCGGCCTCGGCCTTGGTCAAGTCGGCCACGACGCCGCGCGTCACAGCGTCCGGTGTCGCGATCAGGATCGGAAAGCCCAAGCCCTGCCCCTCGCGACAGGCCTCATGCGGGGCGAAGCCCTCCAGCCGCGCCGGAACGAGCTGCGGCACACGACCGATGACCGCCTCCAGCAGTGGCGGATGACACAGCGTGCCGTAGAAGAAATGTGGTTGCATGACCGTCCCCGCAGCTTGGCACATCATGCGCCACAACCTGCAAGGCAGGCGCGCGATGTCAAGCGGAGGGTGTGGTGGTAGGTTTCGTGCTCAGCGCCCGTAGCGGCGATGCGCGAGTTCCGACAGGAGCCCTGCCCCCATCGCGCCCAAGCCCAGCGTAATGACCGGCGCCACCCCAAGCGAGGCCAACCCGATCGAGGCGCCCTGCCCGATGACGTCGGTCACGGCGGAGAGCACATCGTCATAGCGCATGCGCAGCGCCAGTTTCAGCATCTGCATCACACCGAGGAAGGCGAAGGTCCACAGCAGGACGTAAAGCCCGCCGCGCAGCCCGTCATTGATCGCATCGACCCAGCGGCGCCCAGCGGAAACCCCGACCACGCGCCAGCCGAACAGCAGCCCGAACGAGCCCATGATCAGCCACAATTCCTTCGCCCCGTCGGTGCCGGCGGGAATCGCGGGCATAATCTGCTGCGCGGCGAAGAACCCGGTCGCCCCAAGCGCCAGCGCCGCGAAAAGTTTCGCGATCGTAGGGATTTGCGCCTGAGAGTTGCGCACGGCAATTCGGTGCATCATGTCGGGCCTCCATCTCGAAACCAAGGAACGGTTTGAGGGTGATCCCCTCTGGTTAACGGGCGATTACGGCGAAACTATGAAAAGTTTACGCTGCGTAATTTGCTATGGAAAAGGCCCGGGGCATCGCTGGCCGGGCCTTTCGCGTCTATCGGAATGCGGCGCTGCGCGCTTTAGCCGATCCGGTAGTTCGGGCTCTCGCGGGTGATCGCGACGTCGTGGACATGGCTTTCCTTGAGGCCCGCGCCGGTGATGCGGACGAAATTGCAGTTCGTGCGCATCTCGGCGACCGTGGCGGAGCCGGTATAGCCCATCGCCGCGCGCAGACCGCCCACGAGCTGGTGGATCACCGCGCCTGCGGGGCCCTTGTAGGGCACCTGCCCCTCGATGCCTTCGGGGACGAGCTTGTCGTTCGCCGCATCCTTCTGGAAGTAGCGATCGGCCGAGCCGCGCGCCATGGCGCCGAGCGAGCCCATGCCGCGATAGGATTTGAACGAACGGCCCTGATAGAGGATCACTTCGCCGGGGCTTTCATCGGTGCCCGCGATCATCGAGCCGACCATGGCGCAGCTTGCGCCCGCCGCGATAGCTTTCGCGAAATCGCCCGAGAACTTGATGCCGCCATCGGCGATGATCGGCACGTCGCCCGCCGCGCTTACGCAATCCATGATCGCGGTCAGCTGCGGCACGCCCACGCCCGCGACCATCCGCGTCGTGCAGATCGAGCCCGGGCCGATGCCGCATTTCACCGCGTCGGCACCCACGTCGATCAGCGCCTTGGTGGCGTCTGCCGTGGCTACGTTGCCCGCGATCACCTGCACGTCGCTCGACAGTTGCTTGATGCGTTTCACCGCGTCGATCACACCCTGGCTGTGACCATGCGCCGTGTCGACCACCACGATATCGCAACCCGCGTCGATCAGCGCCTCGGAGCGCTCGAAGCCAGCATCGCCCACGGAGGTCGCAGCGGCCACGCGCAGGCGGCCCAGATCGTCCTTGCAGGCGGTCGGGTTGAGCACGGCCTGCTCGGTGTCGCGCAGGGTCAAGAGGCCCGTCAACTTGCCTTCGTCATCGGTCACCAGCAGCTTCTCGATCCGGCGCTCGCGCATCATCGCGATGGCTTGGGCGCGGTCGGCGGGCTCTTGCAGGATCGCGAGACGGTCGGTGGTCATCATCACCGAGACCGGGGTTTCGTCCTTCTGGGCGAACCGCATGTCGCGGTTGGTCACGATCCCCACAACGCGGCGGTTTTCATCGACGACCGGGAAGCCGGAGAAGCCGTAGCGTTCGGTCAGCGCCTTCGCATCGGCGAGCGTCTGATCGGCGCGCAGCGTGATCGGATTGTAGACGATGCCGCTCTCGAAGCGCTTCACGCGGCGGACCTCATCGGCCTGCTGCTCGACGGTGAGGTTCTTGTGGATCACGCCCACGCCGCCCGCCTGCGCCATTGCGATCGCCATGCGCGCCTCGGTGACGGTGTCCATCGCGGAGGACAGAAGCGGGATGTTGAGCCGGATTTTCTTCGTCACCTGGGTCGAGACATCTGCGGTAGCCGGAAGCACCGAAGAGGCTGCGGGAAGAAGAAGAACGTCGTCGAAGGTGAGCGCCTCGCGAATCTGCATGGGGGGTCTCCAGTGTCCAGATGCGTTTGGCAGTTTGCTGTTTCACGCAATGGACGCGAAGGCAACCCCTCGCGGACGCGCTGCGCAGGGGGTGTGCGCGAACGAGGGGTATGGCGCCATCGTGTCAGCCTCCTACGGTGGCGCGGGGCGACCAGCCCCGGGCCGCGCCCGACCCTCCCCACGGGAGGGCGCATTGGCGCTATCATCGCGGGAACGACCGACTTACGGGCTTGCAGGATAAACCGCCCAGCCACGTGCGGAGCAAAGCGCCCACCCGAGGCTCGGGCGCCGCCCTCCGCGCTCAGGCAATCGCGGCGTTGGTCTTCATCGCGAGCTGACCCTTCGCCCAAAGCTGCAGCACTTTCAGCGCAATCGGCACCACGATCAGCGTCGCTGCCGTCAGCATCAGCGCGCCGGGCAACGCCCAGACCCCGCCAAGCGCGAGCCAGCACCCTGCCGTCGCAGCCGCTGGGAAAGTGAACGCGCCCCAGAGCGGCGAGAAGCCCCCTGCGAGCAGCCAGCGTATCGACACGACCAGCGCCAGAAGAAAGGCCGCCGCGAGGATCGCCATCGCCTGCGCGATCCCCATCGCGCCGAACGCGCTCGCCACGGTGCCGATCAGCGCCGCAGGCGCGAGGTGAATGGCCAAGAGCGGGCGCAGCGGTGCAGGCACGCGCTCGCGGGAGAATTGCTGCAACGAGATCATCCAGATCACGACCGCCGACAGCATCGCGACCCAGAACATCACCAGCGCCACCGTATCGAGCCCAAGGATGACGCCCGCCACTGCGCCCACGATCCAGCCCGAGAAGGTCAGCTGCCATGTGGGATTGACGCGGCGCTGCTCGGCCGGGCCGGTTACGAGCGTATAGATCACCGCTGAGATCAGCCCCAGATGCACCGCGACGCCCAGCCAGAAGATGACGGTGGCGAGCCCGCCATAGGGCGCAAGCGAAGCCGCGATCAGATAGATCGTCAGCGTTCCCGCGGCGAGCCCCGCACGGCCCGGCAGCACGCGCAGATCCTCGAACACCACGCCCGGACGCCGCACGACCTTCGCGCCATAGGCTATCAGCGTGAACAGCGCGAGCAGGGTCACCGCGCCCAGAAACAGCTCCGCCAGATCGGGCGGCAGCGCGAATTGCCCGACGCCGCGCCGCCACGCGATCCCGAGGCCCATCAGCCCCAGCACGGGCGGGAACATCGCGGGCGGGGTGCGGCGAAACAGGCCCTTGGGCGTCATCTTGGGCGGGGCGAAGGACATGCGCTCTCCTCGGGCAATCGGAAAATCGTTTCGGTCGCGCAGAAGCTTGCAATATTTCGCGCGCGGCGAAAAGCTGTCCGAGGTGCGACAGGGTGTCAGGAGGCAAGATGGCGGGACATGGATATGAATCGGGGCGGCTGAACCTGCCCTTCGTGGGGATTTCCACTTTCGGCAAGCGCGCTTACGTGGCCGATTGGGACGCGATCGAGGCGGATGTGGCGGTGATGGGCGCGCCGTTCGATTTCGGCACGCAATTCCGCCCCGGCGCGCGGTTCGGGCCGCGGGCGGTGCGCGAGGCCTCGACCCTATTCTCCTTCGGCCATGCCGGGGCTTACGATCACGAGGATGACGCGACCTATCTCGGGCCGGAGGTCACGATCGTCGATATCGGCGATGCGGATATCGTCCATACCGACACGGTGAAGAGCCATGCCAATATCGAGACCGGCGTGCGGGCGATGCTGAAGGCGGGCGCGCTGCCGGTGGTGATCGGCGGCGACCACTCGATCAATATCCCCTGCATCCGCGCCTTCGAGGGCGATTGCGCCGAGAAGGGCCCGATCCATATCCTGCAGATCGACGCTCATCTCGATTTCGTGGACGAGCGTCACGGCGTGACCGAAGGCCACGGCAACCCGATGCGCCGCGCCGCCGAGAAGGGGTACGTCTCGGGGATCACCGCACTCGGCATTCGCAACGTCTCCTCGACCTCGAAGGAGGGCTATGACGCCGCCCGCGCGATGGGCGACGATTTCCTGAGTGTGCGGCAGGTGCGCAAGCTGGGGGCCGAGGGCGCGCTGGCCCGCATCCCCGACGGCGCGCGGATCTATGTCACGATCGATATCGACGGGTTCGACCCCTCGATCGCGCCCGGCACCGGCACGCCGAGCCATGGCGGGTTTCTCTATTACGAGGTGCTGGAGGTCCTGCAGGGCGTGGCGAAGCGGCACGAGGTCGTGGGCATCGATCTGGTCGAGGTCGCCCCCGATTACGACCCCACCGGCTCGACCCCGATCCTCGCAGCCCAAGTGCTGCTGAATTTCCTCGGCTTCATCTTTCATGCACGACAGTCCGGCGGTGCGCCTGCAGCAGGTTGAGGGAGCCTCCGGCGGGGATATTTTCCTCAAGGGGAAGGGTTAACCCGGCAGCACCCACAGGGTCGCCCCGAGGCTGTGAGGCTGCGCGCCGGTGCCCAGTTTGAAGCGCATCCGCCCTGCCCCGTCCTCGCTATCCACCGCGCCCAGATCGAGCTGGCGGATGCCCCGCGCCTTCAGCCGCAGCGCCGCGTGCCAGAGCATCAGGTTATGCGCGCCGGATGCGCGCCCCTCCGGCCCGGTCCAGCCGATATGATAGCTCGCCCCCGCGCCATGGAACAGAAAGATGCCGCCCGCGAGGCGCTGTCCCTTGGCATCCTCGATGCGCATCGCGAGGAGATCAGACGGACCGTGATCCGCCCAAGCGCGCGTGAAGCCGGGCGGCAAGGCGCGGTAGCCACGCGCCCGTTGCTGCGCGGCATCGGCAGCGAGCAGCCAGTCGATTTCGGGCTCAATCCTCACCTGCAGCCCCGCGCGCTCCGCCGCCGCCAAGCGATTGCGCCATTTACCGGCCAGCCCGGCGCGCAGCGCCTCCGTTTCGGGCTGCAAGGACCAAAGCGCGTGGTGGCGAGGCGTGATCAGCGGCACCAGCCCGCCCCCAGCCAGCGGCGCGTCCGGCGTCGCGAGGACGATCCCCCATCGGCGCGCGATCCGGCGCAGCACCGCGATCTGACTGTCGCGATCAAGGCCAGGGGCGAAGACCGGTCCGCGCGACAAAAGCCACAGCCCGCCGCGCCCGATCATCTGGGCCAATGCGATCCGCCTGCCCTCATGCGTGATCTCGAGCCGCAGGACGCGCCGCCCCCGCGTGGCAGCAAGCGTCCCATAGAGCGCCGCTTGCTGAAAGGCCGGCGCGTGCCCCGGCGCAAGCGCGCGCAACGCCCGATCCCAGCCCGCATCGGGGCCTGAAAATTGCGTGAGACGGACAGGTTTCATCGCCGCCATTAAGGCTTGCTTTACCTAAGCTGGGGTTAATGACGGCGCTAAACATGACAACCCTGAGGCGAAATGGCCCGCGCTCCTGAAAATCCCCCGCGCGCAAAGCGCAGACAGCCCCCGCCTGCCGGAACGTCGTTGCAGGCGCGCAAGACCGACGGGCCGCCACATCTGCCAGCTCCGCGCGCCACGCTTTGGAGTGCGCTTCTGGTCGCGCTTTTCGGCGCGGCTCTCTGGCTCGGCCTTCTTGCGATTCTCAAGTTTTCCAACGGCTTCTAAACGCTTCAGTTCAGAACTTGACGCGAACGTCACCTTCGAGTGGCCGCAAAGACACATTTTTCCGTGCATGCCGGCAACAGAACGTGACGTCATCGTGAAGCGCAGATTGATTTACACCTTCCGGCTGATAGCGTCACCGAAAGGAATTCCTTCGAGACGTTAGGATCTCCTTCGGGACACGTTAGGGAAGAGGAACATTATGAAACGTGTGATGACTTCGATGGCCGCACTCGCGATTGGCGCAGGCGCGGCCCATGCGGGCGGGGTGGAGCGCTCGACGCAATCGGTCGGCATCCTGTTCGAACAGGGCAATTACGGCGAAGTGAGCTTCGGCGCGTTCAATCCGGACGTGTCGGGTTCGGTAAGCTACGGACCCTTTGGCAACCCCTCTTCGGGCGACATGGCGCCCGGCTATGGCACGGTGAGCCTTGGTTACAAGCAGCATCTGAGCGATCAATGGGACCTCGCGGTTATCTTCGATCAGCCGATCGGTGCAAAAGTGAACTATCCCGCTCAGCCCGCTCCGCCGGCAGGCTATCCGCTCGGTGGTTCTCAGGCATCGATCAAGTCCGCGGCTATTACGGCACTGCTGCGCTACAAGATGCCGAACAACGTATCGTTCTACGGCGGTGTTCGTAGCGAGAGCGCGTCGGGCAAGGTTTCGCTTCCGTTCCTGAACTACAAGATGAAGACTTCGGACGAGACCGATTTCGGTTATGTCGTCGGGGTGGCTTGGGAAAAGCCGGAAATCGCGGCACGCGTGGCTCTGACCTACAACTCCAAGATCACGCATGATTTCAGCGCAACCGAAGAAACCGTCGCCGGTACCTTCAATTCGAACTTCGAAACCACCGTACCGGAATCGGTCAACCTCGAATTCCAGACCGGGATCATGAAGGATACTCTGCTGATGGGCTCGGTTCGCTGGGTGCACTGGACCCAGTTCGATATCTCGCCCAACGCATACACGCAGAGCCCTCTGAATGGCGGCGTCTATGGTCAAGGTGCGCTCGTCGAATACACGGACAACACGATCACCTATAACCTCGGCGTTGGCCGTCGCTTCAACGACCAGTGGTCGGGTGCGATCATGTTCGGCTACGAGAAGCACACCGGCAAACCGACCGGGAACCTCGGCCCGACCGATGGCTTCAAGTCGGTCTCGCTGGCTGCAAGCTACCAGGCGACCCAGAACATCAAGGTGACCGGCGGCGTTCGCTACGTCGATATCGGCGACGCGACCACCAATGGCATCAACGGCGACTTCACCGGCAATGACGGTTGGGGCGCGGGCCTGCGCGTCGGGATCAACTTCTGATCGCAAGTCACTGAAAAATTAGGAATAGCCCCGCCTCGTGCGGGGCTATTTCTTTGTTCCTCGGCAATGCCGCAAGTTCCGGGTGGTGCGCATCGCCGTCGCCCGCTAGATCGAAGCGATGAAACACGCACCCGCCCCTTTATCCCTCACCCCGCTCGCCTGGGCGCTGCTCGCGGCGCTGGCGCTGATCTGGGGCTCGTCCTTCCTGTCGAACCGCGCGGCACTGGCAGGTGCGGGCGTCTTTACCGTGGTCTTCCTGCGGGTCGCCTCGGGCGCGGTGCTGATCTGGGCCTATGTCGCGCTGCGCCGCCTGCCGGTGCCGCGCCATCCGATCTATCTCGGGCATTTCCTGATCATGGGGCTGCTGAACAACGCCATTCCCTTCTCGCTCATCGTCTGGGGTCAGAAGCATATCGATAGCGGGCTGGCCTCGATCCTGAACGCATCGACCGCGATCTTCGGAGCGCTGGTCGCAGCCGTTGTCTTCACCGACGAGCGGCTGAGCGCGCGTAAGGCCACCGGCATCGCGGTGGGATTCGCAGGTGTCGTCGTGGCGATCGGGCCGGATGCGCTGAAAGGGTTCGATCTGACCTCTGCCGGCCAAGTTGCCGTGCTCGGCGCGGCGCTGAGCTACGGCTTCGCCGGAGCCTATGCGCGTCTTGCAATCAGGGGGTTACGACCCGAAGTTGCAGCGGCTGGGATGCTCACAGGTGGCGCGATCTGGACGCTGCCGATCCTGCTTGTCACCGAAGGCGTGCCGAGCTTCGACTACGCGCCCTCGGTCTGGATCGCGATGCTCTGGCTCGGCTTTGGCTGCTCGGCGCTGGCCTACCTGCTCTATTACCGCATTCTCGCGATTGCAGGCGCTGCCAACCTCGCCCTCGTCACGCTCCTGATCCCGCCCGTCGCGATCCTCGCGGGCTGGGCGGTCTATGGCGAACGTCTGGGCTGGGCGGAGGCCTTGGGCTTCGCGATCCTCGCGCTTGGCCTGCTGATCCTGAACCGCCGCCCCAAAACCCCGTGACGCGCGCGCCTTGCCGGGCTACACCGGGGCGAAAGACCAATGGGGACCACATGATCTATTCCAATCGCGCCGAGTGGCTGGCCGCCAAATCGAGGAAGGTTGCGCTGTTCGGCATGTCCGGCCTCGGCAAGACCTGGGCTGCGAACCTGCTGCGCGACGAGGGCTGGTTCCACTACTCCGTCGATTACCGGATCGGCACGCGCTACATGGGCGAATATATCGCCGACAACTTCAAGCGCGAGGCGATGAAGAACCCATTTCTGGCGGAGCTTCTGCTGTCGGACTCGGTTTATATCGCGTCGAACATCACGTTCGAGAACCTCGCGCCGCTCTCGACCTACCTCGGCAAGCCCGGCGATCCTGCCAAGGGCGGGCTGCCCTTCGAGGAATATCTGGAACGCCAGAGCCAGCACCGCACGGCGGAGATGGCGGCGCTTCTGGATACGGCGCATTTCATCGACCGCGCGAAGCAGATCTACGGGATCGAGAATTTCCTGTGCGATTCCGGCGGCTCGATCTGCGAGGTGGTGGACCCCGACGATCCCGAGGATCCGATCCTGACCTCGCTGTCGCAGAACCTGCTGATGGTCTGGATCGAGGGCTCCGAGGCCCATACCGAGGAGCTGATCAAACGCTTCTCGCGTGCGCCGAAGCCGATGTATTATCAGCCCGAGTTTCTGGCCGCGAAATGGGCCGAATATCGCGCGCTGAAAGGCGTGGCGGAGACGGAGGTCGACCCAGACGATTTCGTGCGCTGGACCTATGCGCAGGCGCTGGCGCACCGTCAGCCGCGCTATGCGGCGATGGCGAGAAACTGGGGAGTGACGATCCGCGCCGAAGATCTTTACCTTGTCCGCGATGCAAAAGATTTTACATCGCTGATCGCTGATGCTTTGCCCGCGTGAGCCAAGACGCTTCACGCATTACTTTAACTTCACCCTGTAAGAGACTGAAAAACAATGCCGATCAAGTTGCCTGAAAACCTCCCCGCCTTCGACATCCTGTCGCGGGAAGGCGTGATGGTGATGTCGCCCGAACGGGCATCCCGGCAGGAAATCCGCCCCATCCGGATTGGCCTTCTCAATCTCATGCCGAAGAAAATCCAGACCGAGAACCAGTTCGCCCGGCTGATCGGTGCGACGCCGCTGCAGATCGACTTCCAGTTGATCCGCATGAGCGAGCACCAGACCAAGAACACCGCCGCCGCGCATATGGAGGAGTTCTACCGTCCGTTCGAGGAGGTCGAAGCCACCGGCGAGAAGTTCGACGGGCTGATCATCACCGGCGCCCCGATCGAACATTTGCCTTTCGAGGAAGTGACTTACTGGGAAGAGCTCAAGCGGATCTTCGACTGGACCCAGACCCATGTTTTCTCCACCTTCGGCGTGTGCTGGGGCGGAATGGCGATGGCCTATTACTTCCACGGCGTGAACAAGCATATGCTCGATCACAAGGCGTTCGGCTGCTTCCGGCACCGCAATTGCGCGCCCGCCTCGCCCTATCTGCGGGGCTTCTCGGACGATCTGCTGATCCCGGTCAGCCGCTGGACCGAGATGCGGCGCGACGAGCTGGAAGCGGCGGGGCTGGTGACGCTGATCCATTCCGACGAAACCGGGCCCTGTCTGGTCGAAGATCGCGCCCATCGTGCGCTCTATATCTTCAACCATCTCGAATATGACAGCGGCACGCTGAAGGAAGAATACGATCGTGACGTCGCGTCGGGGAAACCAATCAACGTCCCCGCGAATTACTATCCTGAGAACGACCCGAGCCGGGTGCCAACCAACAGGTGGAAAAGTCACGCCCACCTGCTTTACGGCAACTGGATAAACGAGATTTATCAGGAAACGCCGTATGATCTGGCCGAGATTGGTAACTAGCCTTGTCGTGCTGCTGCTCATCCTGAGCGGCGCGACATGGGGGCTGGAGAGTTGGCGGGCCCGCATGGCGGAGCAGCGCTACCCGCCCAACGGCACATTTGTCGATGTCGGCGATCAGCGCGTTCATATGGTGATCAAAGGCGATCACGGCCCGGCGGTGGTATTGATCCACGGCGCGTCGGGCTCGGCCCGCGACCTGACCTTCGATCTCGCGCCGGAACTGGCGAAAGGCTATCGCGTCTTCGTGCCCGACCGTCCGGGGTTCGGCTATTCCGACCCGCTGCCCGCGGATCAGGACACGATCGAGAACCAGGCCGAGCTGCTGCAGAAAGCGACCAAGATGGCGGGCGCGGACGATCCGATCGTGCTGGGCCATTCCTATGGGGGCGCGGTGGCGATTGCCTGGGCGGTGTATCAGCCCGGCACGCTCTCGGGGCTGGTGCCGGTCTCCGCGCCTTCGCATAGCTGGGATAGCGGGCTGCCGCTGCTCTATGAGATCACCTCGCCGCCGCTGGGTCAGGCGGTTGTCGTGCCGCTGATCTCGGCCTGGACCCCGCCTGCGATCATCCGCTCGGAAGTCGAGAGCGTTTTCACGCCGCAGGAGATGCCCATCGGCTATCTGCACTGGTTCGGCCCCGGCATGACGCTGCGGGTGCAGACGATGCGGGTGAATGCCCGTCAGCGCGCCAGCCTGAAGTCGGAAATTCAGGCGATGATCCCGCATTACCCCGATCTCGATCTGCCGGTGGTCTCGGTTCATGGCACGGCCGACACCATCGTGGGCGAGCAGATCCATGCGGTGCCGTTCACGAAGGAGGTGCCGGGAGCGGAGCTGATCTCGCTCGACGGGATCGGCCATATGGTTCCGCATGTCGCGTTGCAGCAGACCGTCGCTGCGGTAGACCGTGTCGCCAAGCGCGCGGGCTACGATATCCCGATGCGCCCGGCGGCGGAATGAGGGACGCCTGAGCGCCGCCTACGCCCCCACCTTGCACGCACGTCACAGACATGTGGCGCCGCTCTCTCAGGACGCGGCGCCGCTTGCACCGCCTCGGCCCGCGCAGCATACTGCCGTGAAACGACAAAAGGCAGATCATGGCCAAGGACAAGAGCGACCCGCCGTTCGACATCCCCTTCGTGGGCGACATCACCCGCTACCTTGAAGGCGAAGCGCCCGATGCCGTGCGCGAGGCGATCGAGGAGGCGGGCAAGGATGACATGCTCTCGTCTTCCTACCCCTATGACGAAGAGATGAAGCGCAAGAAATACGACCGCCAGATGGATGCGCTTCAGGTCGAGCTGGTCAAGATGTTCTGGGACGCCAAGGAAACCGGCAAGCGGATCGCGGTGATCTTCGAGGGGCGCGACGCGGCGGGCAAAGGCGGCACGATCGGGCGGATGCGGCAGAACCTGAACCCGCGCTCAGCCTATGTCGTGGCGCTGCCCAAACCCACCGAGACCGAAGCCACGCAATGGTATTTCCAGCGCTATATCGACTGGCTGCCCGCAGCGGGCCAGATCGCGATGTTCGACCGGAGCTGGTATAACCGGGGCGTGGTCGAGCATGTCTTCGATTTCTGCACGCCCCAGCAGCGCGAGCACTTCTTCTACCAGCTCCCCGATTTCGAGAAGATGCTGGTCGATGACGGAGTCATCCTCGTGAAGCTCTGGCTGAACGTGGACCGCGCCGAGCAGCTGCGCCGCTTCCTAAAGCGAGAGAAGGATCCGCTCAAGCAGTGGAAGCTGAGCTGGATCGACGTCGAGGGGCTCAAGCGCTGGGACGCCTATTCCGAGGCGATTCAAGAGACGCTGGAGCGTTCCGACACCGATCATGCGCCCTGGACGGTGATCCGCTCGGACGACAAGAAACGCGCCCGGATCGCCGCGATCCAGACGGTGCTGAACGCAGTCGATTACGCGCATAAGGACCCCGAGGCGATTGGCGAGATCGACGGAAAAATCTGCGGCGGCATCGACGTTCTGAATGTCTAAACAAGGCTATCATCACGGCAATCTGCGTCAGGCGCTTGTCGCCTCCGCGCTGGAGCTGATCGAGGAGAAGGGCCCGACCGGGTTCACGCTCTCGGAGGCGGCCAAACGCGCGGGCGTGACCCCGGCTGCGGTCTATCGCCATTTCGAGGGGCGCGAGGACCTGATCGCGGAATGCGCGCGTCAGGGCTATCTGATTTTCGGCGATCTTCTGGATCATGCGTGGAACGGCGGGAAGCCTTCGGCGCTGGCGGCGTTTTCCGCCGTGGGCCGCGCCTATCTGGCTTTCGCCCGGAAATATCCGGGTCACTACATGGCGATGTTCGAAAGCGGCATCTCGCCCAACCGCTCGCCCGACCTTGCAGCGGTGGCGAGCAAATCGAGCACCGCGATGGAACGCGCGACGCGGGCCCTGATGGAACATGTGCCGCCGGTAAAACGCCCGCCCGTCGCGATGGTCGCAGCCCATGTCTGGGCGATGAGCCACGGCGTGGTGGAGCTTTACGCGCGTGAGGGAAATCGCTCGCCCTATGCCCCCGAGGATCTCTTGGAAAGCGGCATCGGCGTCTATTTGCGGGGCCTCGGCCTGATCGCCCCGGATTGAGCCACCCTGCCCCGATTTTGCCGCGCCGCGGCATTGCCCGCACATAGAAAACGGGCGGAGGTTTCCCCCCGCCCGCGTAGATCAGACGATCCGCCTGAGATCAGAACTTGTAGGACGCGGTGAGGTTCAGCGTCGTGGTGTTCAGATCGTTGGTGGTGCCGTCAAAGTTGTTGCCGTCGCGGTAGTCGAGCTCGGTCCCGACGGTCCACTTCGGGTTGATGGCATATTTCATGCCGATACCAACCAGCGGAACGGTGTCGGAATAGCCGTTGCCCGCACCGTCTTCGGCGTCGACATAGGACGCACCGAGCGTGCCGTAGAACAGCATGTTGTTGTAGGGCGCACCGGCGATCATCTTGAGGTCGGTCATCGATTTGACCTTCGCACCGGAGTTGCTGTCGTCGATGTTCGCAGCGTTATAGGCCAGTTCGCCACCGAGGACATAGTTGCCGAAGTCATAGAGGTAGCCAGCGTGGGCACCGCCGACGACGCCGTCGCCGTCGATCGACTCGTTGGCTTTGCCGTAGCCGAGTTGAACACCGGCGTAGAAGCCGTCCCAGCTGAACTGTGCGGGCGCCACTGCGACCGGTGCCGGGGTGACCTCGGGGGCCGGTGCCGGGGTGGTGTAACCGCCCGCCATTGCGGCGGAGCCAGCGAGTGCCAGAATGCTCGACGTAACGATGATACGTTTCATGTTTCTCTCTCTCCTGTCTTGGGGGTTCATCCCCCGTTGAGACGTTTTGGATCAGATCCGTTGCCCGGACCTATGCCCCCTGAATGCGAAATCAATCCGGTTGGTTCCAAGCATGAGCGGCGCTTTGCCGAACGTGTCACAAGACGTGATCGCAGTGACGAATGCTGCAGGCGCAAAATGCATTGGCAAGACTGGACAAAGCGGGGGTTCCTTTGGTTAATGAACACACGTTCATTTCCAGGGAGGATCACATGGAGTTGAGTGAAATTCGTGCCGTCATCACCGGCGGCGCCTCGGGTCTCGGGGCCGCGACCGCCCGGCACTTCGCTGAGTCGGGGGCGCAGGTGACGCTCTTCGACCGCGACCGCGCCGGCGGCGAGGCCTTTGCCGCCGAGATCGGCGCGACCTTCGCCGAGGTCGACGTGACCTCCGAAGACAGCGTCGCCGCCGGGATCGCCGCCGCTGTGAGCGCGATGGGTGGCATCGACGTCGCAGTCAATTGCGCGGGCATCGCCACCGGCGAGCGCGTCGTGGGCCGCGAGGGGCCGCACCGGCTCGAGAGCTTCGCACGCACGATCGACATCAACCTCGTGGGTAGCTTCAACGTCGCCCGCCTCGCCGCAGCCGAAATGGCGCGCAACCCCGGCCCCGAGCGCGGTGTCATTGTTAACACCGCCTCCATCGCCGCCTTCGACGGGCAAAAGGGTCAGGCGGCCTATGCAGCCTCGAAAGGCGGCATCGTCGCGATGACCCTACCGCTGGCCCGTGATCTCGCCAGCCAGGGCGTGCGCTGCTGTGCCATCGCGCCGGGCATTTTCGCCACCCCGATGATGAAGGGCCTGCCGCAGGAGGTGCAAGACAGCCTCGCCGAGGAAGTGACCTTCCCGAAACGGCTCGGCGATCCGTCGGAATACGCGAAACTCGCCGGTTTCATCGTCCAGAGCGGCTATCTGAACGGCGAAGTCATCCGCCTCGACGGGGCGCTGCGGATGCGTTGACCTCACGTTTATGACGGCTTTGCGAAGTATCTGAAAATTTCGTCGAAAAACGGGTTGCAAGGGCGCGCGAGGGCGGCTAAATCCCGCCCTACAAGACGACCCCTGATGCGGAGAGGTGGCAGAGTGGTCGAATGCGGCGGTCTCGAAAACCGTTGTCGGTGAGAGCCGACCCAGGGTTCGAATCCCTGTCTCTCCGCCACTTTCCCTTGTTGATCGACACATCAACACTCTGAAAGTGTGCAATCCCTGAAAATGCGACTTTAATCGGACCCTCGGGCCACCCCTGCGCGGCTTACGCTCCTGCGTGCTTCGCCGAGCAGCCTTCTACGCCGCACGGGTCCCGCTCCTGCGCCATGCCGCGACTGTCAGGCCTGCGCCGGGAACTCGATGCACACGCGCAGCCCATCGGTGCCGTCCACGGTCAGGGTCGCGTCGTGCTGGAAGGTCAGCGTTCGGATCAATCGCCAACCCAGAGAATTCGACCGCTCAGGACGCGCGGCATCCGAAGGCAAGCCGATGCCGTTGTCGGACACCACCAAGGCAATACCGCTCAGCACATCGCCGGAGACATCGACGCGGATGGTCCCGCTATCCCTGCCCACGAAGGCATATTTGAACGCATTGGTGATGAGTTCGCCGATGATGAGCCCGATGTCGATGGCAAGCTTGCTGTCGAGTTGCAGCTCTGCGCAGGTCACTTCGATATTGGCGTCGAGGCTTCCGCCGCTGAAGGCGCGCTCCGACGTCCTTGCGACTTCCGCCGCCATCTCCGCCAGATCGACCTTACCGGTGTCGGTTCCGCGCTGCATCAACTCGTGAGCCTTGGAGAGCGCCCCGACGCGGACTTCGAGCTCGGTCAGAACCTGTTGGGTTTCATCCTGTTTGGCCCGCGACTTGCTCATGCGAATGAGCGCGGCGATGAGCGCCAGATTGTTGCCTGTCCGGTGGTGAAGCTCCTGCATCAGCAGGTCGCGTTCCGTGATCTCCTCGCTCAGCTCGCGGTTCTGCTCGTTCAGGGCCGCCGTCGGATCCTTGGCGCTGAGGGCGTCGAGCGCCTCGGTCGCCTGATCGACAAGTTGGGCGCCCGCCGGCAACACGGTTGAGGACAGGAAAACCGCATCGATGCGCGTGCCCTCATGGCCGGTCTGGACATCGAAACGCGTGGCGATCCGCTGCACGCCGCGAAGCCCCAGCCCCATCCCCGTCGCGGAAGACGGTGCGCCATCGGGCTGAAGGTGCTCCTTCGGGATGCCCCGCCCCTGATCGGTCACCAGAAGACCGAGCGCCGGTTTGCCGCTCGCCTCGGTCAGCGAAAAGGTCGCGCGGCCTTTCTGGCCATGCTCGATCGCGTTGCGGCCGAGTTCGACGACGGCTGTGACGGTCCTTGTGCGCTCGAAGGAGCTGAATTGGAGAACACTGGTCAATGTCATTGCGACATCGCGCAACCGGGCGACGTCGGTGCTTTTCTCGAGGGTCACGGTGGTGAGCTTCGTCGTCTTCACTGCTCGCGCTCCCGGTTGATGCGCAAGACGACGATGCTGGCGTCGTCGCGTCCGCGGAAGGCCCGATCCAGAAGAAATCCGGCAATCAAAAGCGGGCTCTTCTTCAGCAGTCCGGGCGGGAAATGCGCCTCCCGCAGGGTTTTCAAACCGTCGCTATGCAGGATCACAATATCCCCCGCCTCCAGTTGCACGACTTCCTCGTAGCCATGGGTCGCCGCGCCACCGATGCGGCCGTCCCGCACCGCCATGCGGCGAATGCCATTCGCGCCGACCAGCAGAGACGAGATATTGCCAAGCGCGGCGTAGCGCAGCTCCATCTGCGGCTGGGCGATATGCATCAGTGCAGCCACCGCCCCGCGCCGCCCGACCAGCCGCTCGGTGATCTGGCGCATCAGCTTGCCCGGCTCGGACGAGAGCCCGCCCGCAGCGCCAGCGGCCTCGATGACTTCGCTGGCGGCTTCGGCGGCGGCAGGGCCATGCCCGAGCCCGTCGCAGAGCAACACATCGGTCGCCCGCGGGGTCTGCCGGATTTGAAAATCATCGCCGCAGGTGGTTTCGTTCGGGTGGCAGACGCGCAGCCCCACCGCGTCAACGCCGCAATCAGCCCCGTCGCGTCGCCCGCCAAAAGTACACACGATCGTCGTTCCGGTGTCGGGCGAGCTGAAGATATCGAACGTATCCGACAGGCGCACGATCGCCCCGAGCCCGAGCCCTGCGGAATCGGTGGAGCTTTCGCCGTCTTGGAACATCCGGTCGATATCCGCGATCCCCGGCCCGCGATCGGTGAAGATCATGTTGATGACATCGGCGCCGGGCTGCCGCACGAGTTCGATCAGGGCGCGACCGCGCTCCGCGTAACGCAGGATGTTCGTCGCGGCCTCCGTGGCCACGATCGCGAGTTCGCCGACGCGTGTCTCGGGAAGACCGATCTCGACGCCATGACGTCGCGCAAGCCGCCGCACGACGGCCACGGCGCTGCGATCATCAATTTCGACCCATTGGTTCATAGCTTCACGCTCATGGAAACGGTTGTTCCTTTCCCGGGCGCTGAGTGGACCTCGAACCCATGTGAGAGGCGTTTGGCCCCGCCAAGACCTTTGCCGAGCCCGCCCGCGGTCGTATAGCCCTCGGACATGGCCAGCGTCACATTTTCGATCCCCGGTCCCTGGTCCCGGCATTCGACGCGCAGATACTCGTTACGACCGTCGAGATAAATTGAAATCTTGCCGCCGCCACCGTGGACGATGGCGTTGCGGGTGATTTCGCTCACAGCCGTCGCGAACCGGGTGATCCGCACCGCCGACAACCCGCGTTCCTTGAGAATTCGCGCAACCGCCTGGCGCGCAGCGACGACATCGCGACTGGTCGCGAGCGTTATCTCCGCAACCGCGGGTCTGCTGGATGTTTCGTTTGGATCAGGCACGCCGCAACTGAGTGAGTGCATGGGTCAGGCTGAGCGCCGTACGGGTCTCGGGCAGATACATGCCCAGCTCCACCAAGGTCACCGCAACCGCGGGCCGCATCCCCACAACGTAGGTTTCCGCGGCCAGCAGCTTGGAAATGCCAGCGAGCTGGGCAATGACGCGGCCGACGAAGGTATCGACGATCTCCAGCGAACTGATATCGAGGATCACGCCTTTGACGTTTTCCTTGGCGATCCGGTTCGACAACGTGTCCTGCAGCTCCACGATTTCCGTATCGGTGACGTCGTCCTGAATGGAGACGAGAAGCGCGTTCTCGACCAGGTTTATGGACGTCACACCCGACACGTCAGGAAACCTCGCTGGTTTTGATGACGTAGCCGACCTTCTGCAGGGCATCGGCCAGAGCCGTGCGGATGCTGGACCGGGTGGACACCGTGCCCACGTCGATGCCGAGCTGCACCATGGTCTGCGCGATCATCGGGCTGATGCCGCTGATGATGCATTCCGCCCCCATCAGGCGCACGGCGGCCGCAGCCCGCAAAAGGTGCTGCGCCACCTGCGTGTCGACCGTGCCGACACCGGTGATGTCCATGATCACCACTTCGGCCTGCCGCTCGAGGATGGTCTCCAGCAGGTTCTCCATGACCTCCTGCGCGCGGGCGGAATCCAGCGTTCCGATCAGCGGCAGCGTGAGGACGCGGTCCCAGAGCTCGACCACCGGGGTCGAGAGTTCGAGCATTTCCTGGCGCTGGCGCTCTATGATCTGGTCGCGTTCGCCGATGAAGATCTCGTTGGTGTAGATCGCGAAGGCATCGACGAGACGCGTCACCATCAGCACGTCGCTGATGAGCTTGCCGCTTTCGATATCCGTCATCGCCTCGAGCCGTGTGAACAGCGGGGCTTTGAGGGCCAGCACGAAGGTCGCCATCTCGGTCGGTGTCACGCCACGGCCGACGCGCTCCTTGCTCACGTCTGCAAGGACGGCGCGCAGGTCTTCCCACTCGTCGTCGTCCAGGCTGAACTCTTCATTCACGACGCCCGCGCGGACACCTTTGGTGAAGGCCTTCAGAAGTTCCTGGTTCTGCGCACGGCTCTCGGAGTCGGAGAACAGGTCAGAGCGTTTCACGCCCTCTTTCACCTGAGTGCCAAGCCACTCCTCCACAACACCAGAGAAATCGGATTCGAGGATGTTCAGGATATTTGCCGTCGCTGTTTGCGGCATGTGCAGGCACTCCAGTTCTTTTCAATACAGCAGGTAAGCCAATTAGCCGCGGTAAAGTCAACGGCTTGGACGGGTCGGTTGCCGCAACGGAGATTGATCCGGAGAAGTATCGCTCAAGATCCGAAAGTTGGCGGCAGACTTTCGCAAACGGTGATTTTCCTGCGTGAGGATACCCCGGGGCGCCCTGCCGAGGCTGACAGCAGGAACCTGAACCGACAGACAAAAAAAGCCCCGCGCACTGCGCGGGGCTTGTCATTTCTTCCGGTCCGGGTGCGAGCGATCAACCGTAGACCAGTTTCGGCAGCCAGATGATGATCTCCGGGAAGAACATGCATAGCAACAAGCCCACCACCTGAAGCGCCAGGAACGGCAGCGCCGAGCGGAAGATATCGCCCATCGGGATTTCCGGCGGCGCCACTCCGCGCAGATAGAACAGCGCATAGCCGAAAGGCGGCGACAGGAAGCTCATCTGCATGTTCACGAGGTAGAGCACCCCGAACCACAGCACCAGATCGTCGGGATCGCTCAACCCGAAGGCCTCGGCGCCGAGCGCCTTCACGATCGGCACGAAGATCGGCACGCAGAGCAGCAGAATGCCGACCCAGTCGAGGAACATGCCGAGTATGATCAGCACGAGCTGCATGATGATCAGGATGCCCCACGGCCCGAGCCCGGTCGCCTGCAGCGCGTTCTGCACGAATTGCTGACCGCCTTCGAGCACGTAGAGCCCGACGAAGATCGTCGCGCCGAACATGATCCAGATGACCATCGCCGAGGCCTTGAGCGTGGTGACCGCAGCCTCGCGGATCGTCTGCCAGTCGAGCTTGCGGTGGATCGCCGCCACGATGATCGCGCCAAAGGTGCCGATGCCAGCCGCTTCCACCGGGGTCGCAACACCGGTGAAGATCACGCCCAACACGATCACGATCAGCGAGATCGGCGCTGACATATTGCTCATCAGGCGGATCTTCTCCCGCCCCGTGATGCGCTCTTCCGGCGGGATCGGCGGCCCCATCTCCGGGTTGATCGCGCAGCGGATCAGCACATAGGCCACATACATGCCCGACAGAAGCAGGCCGGGAATGACCGCGCCGATGAACAGCTCGCCCACCGATTGCTCGGCCACGACCGCGTAGATGATCGCGAGGATCGACGGCGGGATCAGGATGCCGAGCGTGCCGCCCGCCATGATCGAGCCCATCGCGATCTTCGCGTTATATCCGCGATCGAGCATCGCCGGCAGCGCGATGATCCCCATCGTCACCACGGCAGCCCCGATCACGCCCACCATCGCAGCCAGCACGGTCGAGGCGATGATCGTGGCCGCAGCCAGACCGCCGCGCACCCCGCCCAGCACCTTGTAGATGACGTCGAACATCTCGTTGATGATCCCTGCCCTCTCCAGCATTGACGCCATGAAGATGAACAAGGGGATCGCCGAGAGCTGGTAGTTCGTCATCAGCGGGAAGATGCGGCTCGGCACGATATTGAGCGCGCGTTCGTCGCCCAGCACGAACAGGAAGACACAGGCCAGACCGCCCGTGACGAAGGCCAGTGGAAGCCCTGCCATCAGCAGGACGACCAGCGAGCCGAACATGATGAGTGTCAGCCACTCAATTCCAATTTCAAGTCCCATGTATCAGCCCCTGCCCATTACGATCCGCAGATCTTGTGCGAATTTCGAAATGCCCTGCAGAACAAGCAGCAGAGCGCCGATCACCATGACCCATTTCATCGGCCACAGAGGCACCTCCCATTCGTTGAAGCTGATCTCGCCCCAGCGGACATTCGCATCGGTCCATTGTCCGAGATTCCAGTTCGCCAGCATCTCGCCGGTCGGAATTTCGCCCCGCGCCCATTGCGAAATGAGCCCGTTGCCCGTGGGCACGGCGATCGCGTCCATCGCGAAGATCCACGACGTCACCAGCAATGTGCCCGCGAAGATGAAGAAGAAGACCGAGGTCAGCAGGTCGACCCACGCTTTGCGCGGTTTCGACAGCGGCGCGTAGAAGATGTCGACGCGCACATGGCTCTCGGTCAACATCGCATAGGCGCCCGAGATCAGGTATTGCATCCCGAACATCAGATACATCGCCTCATGCGCCCAGTTGGTCGGGCTGTTGAAGACGTAGCGGCTGATCACTTCGAAGTAATAGACGAAGACCGCGATGATCGCCCAGTAGCTGACGAATTCGCCCGCCTTGAGCGACAGCCGGTCGATCCAGCCCGTCCAGCCTTGCGAGATGTGGCGGGAGTCGTCTTTCATCTCCTCGTCTTCGAGCGCTTCGAGACGCCGCTCGACCTCGCTTTCCTCCTCGTGCTCGGGCAGCGCGGCATTCGCGCGCCGCACCAGCATCGGAAGCAGGAGCGCGTCGATGACGATCCCTGCGAGCAGGACCCAGAAGGCATATTTCGAGATGCTG
This sequence comes from Thioclava sediminum, assembly GCF_002020355.1. GTDB lineage: Bacteria > Pseudomonadota > Alphaproteobacteria > Rhodobacterales > Rhodobacteraceae > Thioclava > Thioclava sediminum. Next base: position 58,055 of record NZ_MPZV01000003.1, on the reverse strand, counting down.
CGCCATTTCGCGAGGACGGCGGCAGCCGCGTCCCTCTTCGGGCGCGCCTCGACGAGATCGGTCTGCGCCTGTTCGATCACTGCCTCGCCATCCGTGACCCGTTTCTCGGCCCGATCGACGTTACGCTGCGCGCGTTTTTGCGCGAAGCTGCCTTCCTCGGCGGCAGCCAGTTCCTCGCGCAGCTTGGGCAGGTCGGCCTGCGCGGTGTCGACGCGTTCCTGTTCGCGCTCCAGAGAGCGCTCGGCCATGCGCACCACGTTCGACATGTCTGAGACCGTGCCGCGCGCGTCGTGACCTTGCGCATTCGCATAGAGAATGGCGATGAAGACCGGGATGAAGAGAAAGCCCAGCAGGCTTTTCACGTAGAAGCGATGCAGTCCCAGCATCCCCCCGGTTATGAGAATGAAATAGCCCAAGGAGAGCGAATAACGCCGCTCCGTCTTGCGTGGCCGGTTGGCCAGCGTCGCCGCAATGATCGGGAAGAGGATTAGCCCCGCCCAATAGGCCCAATGCGGTAGAGTGAAGTCGATACTGGGCATTGCCCACCCCCTGTTGCCGGGTCATGCCCGGCCATCAGTTGAACCGGGCCCGCGCCAGAGGGCGGGCCCGTCAGACTGTCTTTGCGATCAAATCAGAGCTTCAGTTCCAGACCGTCGACCAGATCGGGCGTCACATAGCCGAGCGAGCCGGACATCATGTAATCGAGCTGGGTCTTGAAGATCCGCGCGCTGTCCTTGTCGCGATTGGCGTATTTGAACCAGATCGGAACGGCGACTTCGGTCATCAGCTCCACATCGTCCTGGCTGAGGCGCGTAACCTCGGTGCCGTCGGCCTCGAATTTGGCCCAGGCCTCCTGGTCGGCCTTCTGGATCGCTGCGTGATGCATGTCGGAATAGACGTGGGTCTCCATCTCGACGAACTGCTTCATCTCGGGGCTGAGCTTGTTCCAGGCATCCATGCCGACGGTGATGTCCATGATGTCCACCGGCTGGTAGAGCGACATCATGCCGGGCGGGCCCATCGAGATGTAGCTGGTAACCTGGCTGAAGCCGAGCGCGTAGTTCACCGCGGGACCCACATAGTCAGCCACGTCGATCGTGCCCTTCTCGAGTGCAGGGAAGATCTCCGAGCCCGGAAGCACGGTGGTCTCCGCGCCGATCTCGCCGAAGACATCGGCGACCATGCCGCCCGGAAGGCGCATCTTGCGGCCACGGAAATCGTCGATCGAGCGGATCGGCACTTTCGAGTGGATGATGTTCGGGCCGTGATGGACGGGGCCCACGAAATACATGCCCTGCGCCGCATAAAGTTCGCGCGCCATCTCCAGCCCGCCGAGGCCGTAATAGAACACGTCGAATTCATGCGGGTTGCGCAGACCGAGCGGATAGGACGTCAGGAACACACCCGCCGGAATGATGCCCTGCACGTAGATGGTGAACGGGTTGACCGCGTCGAGCACGCCGTTCTTCACCGCGTCGTAAAGCTGGAAGTCGCCCACGACGTCATTCGCGCCGAAGGGCTGGAAGGCGAGTTCGCCGCCGGTCTTTTCCTGGATCGTGGCGCACCAGTCCTTGAAGGTCTGAAGGCCGACGCCGCCCGGCCACGAGGTCTGGATTTTCCAGGTCGTGCCATTGGCTTGGGCCGAGGCGATATGCGGCGCAGCAAGGCTGGCAGCGCCCGCCGCGGCAAGAGTGCGTAACGCATGTCTGCGAGTGGTCAGATTTTTCATGGTTCCTCCCCGTTTGGTTGCGACCCCGACAGATGCGGGACCGAAGTGAGCGGGAGGACGAAAACACGCGACAGCACTCCTCCAAGCGAATCGCGGTTTCGTGATTCGGCGTGAACGCCAAGCTTCCGACTTCTCCTCAAAAGCGGAAACTCTCTTTCCTCCCCCTGTGTGTGCGAGGTTTGCACGGGTTATGTCATTTCGCAAGTATTCACGAATTTGCGTGCGTCCGTGATCCCGGGAACGGCGAACGTCCTGTCTCACCCCCGGAACTGCTGCGACGGAGCAGGTCGCAATCCGAAACTCCGGTCGCCATCAGGACCCGGGCGCCCCGCGATCCGGACCGCCATCGCAAACGATTTATGTGCGATCGCCACGCACGATTCTCACTGCGGCGTGAGACTAATCCGCTCTCACATGACGCTTTTGTGCACATTTTTATGTGGATTACTTCGAAAACCCGGCATTGGCTCTCAGTCTTTTGATGGAGTGAGACTTGAAGTGTTTCGTGGGCTCTCCCGAAGTGTAGCAGTGTAAATAAATGCCAAAATATTTAGAGAGGAAAGTCTTTGTTTAGAGAGCTGAGACTCGCAGTAATCTGCTTTCGAGAACGGCCGTGTTTGAGGTCTTTTTTGGAGCTATCTCTTCGGGTAGCGGCGGTATTCTTTATCTACGGCTGGCTCCTTACCGCTTTTTTGGTTCTCATTACCGGTGGTATTTTTGGCTCGTTGTTCTCGAACTTTGATGTATCAAGTTCGTCGTTCCTTCCAGCGTCATATTTGGACGCGACTTGGCTGCGTGCGAACGCCTGCGGTGCACAGGTTCCAATGTTCTCTCTATGGCTTATGAATTTTGGTCTAGTGTTTTATTCTGCCATAAGCGCATTTATATCACTTATTTTTCTTCTGTCTCCTGTTTTCCGAACGAAGGGGGCGGCGGCTGTTGCTGTCGCGGCGAGGGGTTTTTCTAAATTTAGTTTTCTAAACAACCCCGCTGGAGTGTCGATCGTTGTTACTGGGTTTGGTGCTTTAATTATGTATAACTTTGGTTTTTCGAGTTTTACAGATTTTGACCTTTTTGGTGGGAAGTTTTTGTGTGTTGCACCGTTGCTGTTTATTGTTGTTCAAACTCTTGTGCTAGGGTTGGGGGCGTTCTTATTTATCTTTGGCGTGTCTTACTCTTTTATGAGTCTGTATGTGTGGATAGAGAGAAAACTATAACGCGCTCAACTTTCTTTAAGCGAGTTTGCGCTTTACCCCAGGCCTTGCTCGGGCGATCCACGCGCTGATCTGTGAGTAGGTAGGGATAGGTAGGCGCCTCACCACCGGCCTGCTGGTATTGGGTTAGTGGTAGATCAGCATGGGCCTCATTAGGTGTATTAGCCGCCGAATGCTCCAAACCGAAGCCGATTGGAATAGACTGTCAGAAACTGGGATTTGCTCCACTTCAGAGCGCTCTCTATCGCGCTACCGCGCACGGCTCTCACACAAAACGCCGAACGTCACCGTCGAGACCGTGACACGCTCAGACCGGGCAACCCGCCCCTCCGTCAGACGATGCCTGATCGCCCCCAAATGAGATCACCCGCGCTCCTGTTCGCGCCGCCATGTCCGAAGACACCGCCCGGTTCATCACGCGCGATTCTCACTGCAGCGTGAGACCAATCCGCGCTCACATGACGCTTTTGTGCACAATTTTTATGCAACTCACCCCGAAAATCCCGCTCTGCCTCCCGATCCCGGCGCGGTTTCGCAATTTGCGCTTGTCGGCTGACGGGCGCGCTGCAAACCTTAAGACACATCGGAATAACCCGAACGGCATTCGCGCCTCGCTTTGACACCGCACGTTAGCGGTCAGTCAGCGGGGCGTTTTGCGTTTTGGCTCAAAGGGTCTGCAAGAGTGGAAATGAAGAAACGGATTGAACTTGGCCTGCTGTATTCCCGCTCGGGAAGCTATTCGCTGATCTCCGAAGCCTGCCGGACCGGGGCGCTCAGCGCGATTGCCGAGATCAATTCGATGCCCGATCTCCCGATCACCTTCGCCCCGATCGAGCGCGACCCGCAGGGCAATATCGACGCCTACGGACCGCTCTGCGAGGAGATCCTGCGCGACAGCGATGCGCGCCATGTCGTCGGCTGCGTCACCTCGTGGAGCCGCAAGGAGGTGATCCCGACGCTCGAGAAGGCGGGCGGGACGCTTTGGTATGCGGTGCCCTATGAGGGGTTCGAGGCTTCCGATCATGTCGTCTACACCCATGCCTGCCCGAACCAGCATCTGCTGCCGCTGCTTGGCTGGGCCTTTGCGCGGCTCGGGCGGCGGGGCTTCCTGACCGGCTCGAATTACATCTGGGGCTGGGAGATGAACCGGCTTGCGCGGGACGTGATCCTCAGCGCCAGCGGCGAGGTTCTGGGCGAGCGTTACCTGCCGCTCGGCTCGCTCGACGTCGACCGGATGATCAATGAGATCCGCGCGACCCGGCCCAATTTCATCCTCAACAATCTGATCGGCCCGTCGCAATACGCGTTCCTTGAGGCCTATCACAAGCTCGGGCAGGAAGACGCGCATTTCCGCCCCGAGACCTGCCCGATCCTGTCGTGCAATCTGACCGAATGCGAGTTGCCCGCCATTCATCCCGCCGCGATCGAGGGGTTGGTCGCTGCCGGGCCCTATTTCCGGGGCGCGACCGGCTGGCCGCAGGCGCAGCGCAATTTCGGCTCCTCGCATGAAGCGGCCGCATGGTCGTCGGTCTATCGCCTCGCGATTTTGCTCTCGGGGCATGAAGACGCCGCCGAGCAGAGCCTCGCGCAGCTGTTGCACGATGCGCCGCAGGGCTCGGAAGGCATCGACCTGTCGAACCATCACACTGCCCTGCCCGTCCTGATCGCGCAGGTCGAGAACGGCGCCTTCGCGGTCCGTGAGCGGTTCGAGGCCGTCGCGGGCGATCCCTATCTCGCACGCGGCCGCAATCCGATCGCGCCCGGAGCGCCCCGGCTGAAGGTGGTCTCATGAAGCGCAAGATCCGCATCCCCGATCTCGGCGGCGCGCGCGCCTATATCCTGCACCGCCCCCACGCGACGGTGCAGGCGCTCGAGCGGCAATTGCGCGCGATCGGCCTGACGGTCGTCCATTGCTGGCCCGAACTGCCCGCCGAGGCTCTGTCGGGGGATTTTGTCTTCTTCGACGCCGATCAGGGCTATGACGAGCAATTTCCGTGGAAACCGGGCGAAAGCCCGATGCCGATGATCGCCTTGATCGGCACCGAAGCGCCTGGCCGGATCGAATGGTCTCTGGAGGCCGGCGCGCATGCGCAGATCCTCAAACCCGTCGGCGATGGCGGGGTCTATTCGGCGCTGCTGATCGCGCAGCTCGCCTTCGAGGCGCGGGCGCAGCTCTCGGGCGAGATCGCGGATCTGCGTCGCAGGCTCGATGAGCGCCAGACCGTGGTGCGGGCGGTCACGCTGCTGGCCGCGCGCGGCAAGAGCGAGGCCGAGGCCTATGACCAGCTGCGCCAGATGGCGATGGCTTGGCGCGTGACGTTCGAAGATGCCGCGCACCGTATCGTCGCCAACCATGACGAACAAAGGAAGAGTGATGACCGACGCGACCTTGGCTGAGGGACCGGCCCGACCGCAAAGCGCCTTGCGCCGCCTGATGCGCCGCAAGCTCGCGCTGCTGGGCTTCGCGATCATCGCGATCGTGACGCTCGGTGCGATTTTCGCGCCGTGGATCGCCCCTTTCGAGCCGCAGGAGCAGATGTTCGACGGGCTGACGCTGGAAGGCTCGCCCATGCCGCCGGGTGAAAAGTTCTGGCTGGGCACCGACCTGCTGGGCCGCGACCTGTTCTCGCGCATCCTGTACGGTGCGCGGACCTCGCTGATCATCGGCGTGGTCGCGAATGGCCTCGCGCTGATCATCGGCACGCTGATCGGCGTCACCGCGGGCTATTTCCGCGGCTGGATCGGCGCGGTGCTGATGCGCTTCACCGATCTGATGATGGCCTTCCCGGCGCTTCTGCTGGCGATCTGTCTTGCGGCGATCTTCACGCCGTCGCTGTGGATCGTCGCGATGGTGATCGCGCTGGTGAACTGGGTGCAGACGGCCCGCGTGGTCTTCACCGAGACTTCCGCGCTGGCCGAGCGCGAATTCGTCGCCGCCGAGCGCACGCTTGGCGCAGGTACGCTGCGCATCCTGTTCCGCCACATCCTGCCGCATCTTGTGCCGATGATCATCGTCTGGGGCACGCTGGGGATTTCGACCACGGTGCTGCTGGAGGCGACGCTGTCCTATCTCGGCGTGGGTGTTCAGCCGCCGACGCCAAGCTGGGGCAACATCATCTTCGAGAACCAGACCTATTTCCAGGCGGCCCCTTGGCTCGTCTTCATCCCGGGCGCCGCGATCTTGCTGCTGGCGCTGTCCTTCAACCTCGTGGGCGACGCGCTGCGCGACGTGCTCGACCCGACGCAGAGAGGGCGTGAGTGATGCTGGCCTATCTGATCCGCCGCCTGATCCAGGCCGCCTTGATCCTGCTGGGCGTGTCCTTCATCACCTTCTTCCTGCTTTTCGTGCTGCCGGCCGACCCGGTGCGCCAGATCGCGGGCCGCTCGGCCACGCCCGAGACGGTGGCCAATATCCGCCACCAGCTTGGCCTCGATCAGCCCTTCATCGTGCAATACTGGCACTATCTGACCGGGCTGGTCCAAGGCGATATGGGCCGCAGCTACCTGCAGAAGACCGAAGTCGCGACCCTGATTGCCGCGCGTCTGCCCGCGACGCTTCTTCTGATGCTGGGCGCGATCGTGGCCGAGCTGATCATGGGGCTCACGCTGGGGATCGTCGCCGCGATCCGGCGCGGCGGCGCGCTCGACCAGTCGCTGATGATCACCTCTTTCGTTGCGGTTTCGGCGCCGCAATTCGTGGTCGGTCTGCTTCTGCTCTATGTCTTCGCGGTCAAGCTGAGCTGGTTCCCGATCGGCGGCTACGGCAGCTTCTCGAACCTCGTGCTGCCTGCGCTCACGCTCGGGATCATGGGCTCGGGCTGGTACAGCCGGATGATGCGCTCGAGCATGATCGACGTGCTGCGCTCGGATTATATCCGCACCGCACGCGCCAAGGGGCTGCGCCGCTTCCGGGTGCTGGCGCTGCACGCGATGCCCAACGCCATCCTGCCGATCATCGCGATGATCGGGATCGATATCGGCATCTTCATGTCGGGCATCGTCGTCGTGGAAAGCGTCTTCGGCTGGCCCGGTATCGGGCAGCTCGCCTGGCAGGCGATCCAGCGCGTCGACATCCCGATCATCATGGGCGTCACGCTCGTGTCCGCCTGCGCGATCGTGCTGGGCAACCTGCTGGCCGACCTGATCACCCCCTTCATCGATCCGCGCATCAAGCTGCGCTGATCGCAATCAGATACCCCGGGCCAACCGGGGAGCGAACCAAAAGAAAAGTCCAACTGACGGAGAACACCTCAAATGAGCCTGATGAAAAACATCCTTGCCACCAGCGCACTGTCGCTCTCGCTGGGTCTTGCCAGCTTCGCCTCGGCGCAGGACTACCAGCCCGATCCGAACGCCAAGCCCGGCGGCAATATCATCGTGACCTACAAGGACGATGTGGCCACGCTCGATCCGGCGATCGGCTATGACTGGCAGAACTGGTCGATGATCAAATCCGTCTTCGACGGTCTGATGGATTACGTCCCCGGCACCACCGAACTGCGCCCGGGTCTTGCCGAGAGCTACGAGATTTCCGACGACGGTACGACCTTCACCTTCAAGCTGCGCAAGGGCGTGAAATTCCACAACGGTCGCGAGATGACGGCCGAAGACGTGAAATACTCGCTCGACCGCGTCACCACCCCCGCGACCCAGTCGCCCGGCGCCGGCTTCTTCGGCTCGATCAAGGGCTATGACGCGATGGCGGACGGGTCCGCCACCAGCCTCGAAGGCGTGACCGTCGTCGATCCCTACACCGTCAAGATCGAGCTTTCGCGCCCCGATGCGACCTTCCTGCACGTGATGGCGCTGAACTTCGCCTCGGTCGTGCCGAAGGAAGCGGTCGACGAATACGGCACCGATTTCGGCAAGCATCCCGTCGGCACCGGCGCGTTCAAGCTGTCTGACTGGACCATCGGTCAGCAGCTCGTGTTCCAGAAGAACGCCGACTACTGGCGGTCGGGCGTGCCCTATCTCGATAGCATCACCTTCGAAGTCGGTCAGGAGCCGATCGTGGCGCTGCTGCGGCTGCAGCAGGGTGAGGTGGACGTGCCCGGCGACGGCATCCCGCCGGCGAAGTTCAACGAGGTGATGGACAATCCCGACGAGGCCAAGCGGGTCGTCGTGGGCGGCCAGCTGCATACCGGCTACATCACGCTCAACGTCCAGATGGAGCCCTTCGACAAGGTCGAGGTGCGTCAGGCGATGAACATGGCGATCAACAAGGACCGCATCGTTCAGATGATCAACGGTCGCGCCACGCCCGCGAACCAGCCGCTGCCGCCGTCGATGCCGGGCTATACCAAGGATTACGAGGGCTATCCCTTCGATCAGGAAAAGGCCAAGCAGATGCTCGCGGATGCGGGCTATCCCGACGGGTTCGAGACCGAGCTCTACGTGATGAACACCGATCCGAACCCGCGTATCGCGCAGGCGATCCAGCAGGACCTGTCGCAGATCGGCGTGAAGGTCGACATCAAGGCGCTGGCGCAGGCCAACGTCATCGAGGCGGGCGGCACGCCGAAAACCGCGCCGATGATCTGGTCGGGCGGCATGGCGTGGATCGCCGACTTCCCCGATCCGTCCAACTTCTACGGTCCGATCCTGGGCTGCGCGGGCGCGGTCGAGGGCGGCTGGAACTGGTCGTGGTATTGCAACGAGGAACTCGACGCGATGGCCACCGAGGCGGACTCGATCACCGATCCGGCCAAGCAGGACGAGCGCCTGCAGAAATGGTCGGACGTCTACATGAAGGTCATGGAAGACGCTCCGTGGGTCCCGGTGTTCAACGAGAACCGCTACACCATGAAGTCGGGCCGTATGGGTGGCGCGGATGCGCTCTATGTCGACCCGGTCTCGATCCCGGTCAACTACGACTACGTGTACGTGACGGAGTAAGCGCGCATGTGCAAAGCCTGTGACTATACGATCCATGGCGCACAGCACCATTTCGGCTGGGACAACTCGTTTGTCCCGGCCGAGACGGTGGCCCCGGGATCGACCATCGAATTCCACTGCCACGACAGCTCGGCCGGACAGCTCGGGCCGTCCTCGACCGTGGAAGACGTCAAGACGCTCGATTTCGGCAAGATCAACCCGGTCTCCGGGCCGATCTATGTCGAAGGGGCGAAGCCCGGTGACGTGCTCAAGGTCACCATCGACAGCTTCACCCCGCGCGAGCAGGAAGGCTCCGCCTGGGGCTGGACCGCGAATATCCCGGGATTCGGCCTGCTGGCGGATCAATTCGAAGATCCGGCGCTGACGATCTGGAAATACGATGCGGCCTCGCCCGACAAGGCGCTTTGGGGCAGCGAAGGCAAGGTCGCCCTCAAGCCGTTCTGCGGCACCATTGGCGTCGCCCCGGCCGAAAAAGGCCTGCATTCCATCGTGCCCCCGCGCCGCGTGGGCGGCAATCTCGACATTCGCGATCTGGCGGCGGGCACCACGCTCTATCTGCCGGTCGAGGTCGATGGCGCGCTGTTCTCGGTGGGCGACACCCACGCCGCCCAAGGCGATGGCGAGGTCTGCGGCACCGCGATCGAGAGCCCGATGAACTGCGTGCTCAGCTTCGATCTGATCAAGAACGAGACGCTGAAATTCCCGCGCTTCACCACGCCGGGGCCGGTCACGCGCCATCTCGACACGGCGGGCTACGAGGTCACGACGGGCATCGGCCCCGACCTGATGTCGGGCGCGCGCGATGCGGTCTCGGGCATGATCGACCTTCTGTGCGCACAGCGCGGCATGTCGGCGGTCGACGCCTATATGCTGGTCTCGACCTGTGGCGATCTGCGCATTTCCGAGATCGTCGATATGCCCAACTGGGTCGTCAGCTTCTATTTCCCGAGAAACGTGTTCGAATGATCGAAATGAAACAAACGCAAGCCGGGGCTGTCACGGCCCCGGAGCCCGCCCAGCCGGTGCTCTCCGTCGAAGGTCTCACGATCTCGGTGCGCTCCGAGGGGCGCGAGCGGGCGCTGGTCAGCGATCTGAGCTTCACGCTGGCTCGCGGCGAGACCATCGCCATCGCGGGCGAGAGCGGCTCGGGCAAGTCGCTGACCTCTCTGGCGATCATGGGGCTGTTGCCGCCCCCTGCCCTACGGGTCAGTTCGGGCGCGATCCGCTTCCAGGGCGAAGACCTTACCCGCCTGCCCGAAAGCCGGATGCGCGCGATGCGCGGCAACCGTATCGCGATGATCTTTCAGGAGCCGATGACGTCGCTCAACCCGGTGCTGAGCATCGGCCTGCAACTCTCCGAGGCGATCCGCGCGCATGAGCCGGTCTCGAAACGCGAGGCCCGCGCCCGCGCGCTCGAGGCGCTGCGCCGCGTGCGCATCTCCGAACCCGAGCGCCGGATGACCCAATATCCGCACGAGCTGTCCGGCGGCATGCGGCAGCGCGTAATGATCGCGATGGCATTGGCGCTGCGCCCCGACGTGCTGATCGCCGACGAGCCGACCACCGCGCTCGATGTGACGGTGCAACGCGAGGTGCTCGACCTGCTGCGCGATCTGCAAAGCGAGATGGGCACCGCAATTATCCTGATCACCCATGACATGGGCGTGGTGGCCGAGATGGCCGAGCGCGTCATCGTCATGAAACAGGGTCAGGCGGTCGAGACGGGCGCTGTCTCGCAGATTTTCACCGCCCCGCGCGAGGCCTATACGCAGGATCTTCTGGCTGCCGTTCCGCGCATGGGCGACGGCAGCGGCGCTGCGGGCGCGTCCCCGGATGCGAAACCCGTGGCGCGGCTGCGCGATGTGAAGGTGCATTTCGACATTCGCGGCGGGATCCTGTCGCAGGTCACCCATCGCGTCCACGCGGTCGAGGGCGTCAGCTTCGACATAATGGAGGGCGAGACCTTCTCGCTCGTCGGCGAAAGCGGCTGCGGCAAATCCACCATCGCGAAAGCGCTGACCGGTCTCGTGCCGCATCAGGGCCGCATCGAGGTCGCAGGCCACACGATGGGCGGGCTGAGCGGCGCGAAGATGAAAGAGATGCGCCGCGACGTCCAGATCGTGTTCCAGGACCCGATGGCCGCGCTCGATCCGCGGATGCGCGTGGGCGATCTGGTGGCCGAGCCGCTGGTGATCCACGGCATCGGCACGCCCGAGGAGCAACGCGAGAAAGTCGCGGGCCTGTTCGAGCGCGTCGGCCTCACCCGCGATCAGCTCGACCGCTATCCGCATGAGTTCTCGGGCGGCCAGCGTCAGCGAATCTGCATCGCCCGCGCGCTGGCGCTGCAACCGAAACTGATCATCGCGGATGAGAGCGTCTCGGCGCTGGATGTGTCGGTGCAGGCGCGGGTGCTGGACCTGCTCGAAGCGCTCAAACGCGAATTCGGCATCGCCTATCTGTTCATCAGCCACGACATGGCGGTGGTCGAGAATATCTCGGACCGGATCGCGGTGATGTATATGGGCCAGATCGTGGAGATGGGCACGCGCGCGCAGATTTTCGGATCGCCGCAGCACCCCTACACGAAGCGCCTGATGGCGGCCGTGCCGATCCCCGATCCCGACAAGGTCCGCGAACCCACCCCGCGCCTGTCCGGCGAGGTGCCGAGCCCGGTCTACAAGCTGGGCACGGGTCCGCAGCGCCTGATGCTGCGCAATCTCGGAGACGGACATCTCGTGGCGGATAGCGACCTGCCCGCGATGCCGATCGAGACGGCGGCTGAATAACACGAAACCGCGCTCAGGGCGGACGGCAAATCTCAGCGCCCCCCTGTGCTTTCAAGGCCGTTTTCGGGCTGCAAACCGCAGCCCCTTCTCAAGGCTATTCATAGGCGGAAAAGCAAAAGCAACATCCACCCCGTTTCTTTTCCGCAACACCCCGAACACCCCACCAAATCATTGATGCAAATCAAAGAAAGCTTCCGGGCGGAAGCTTAGCGCGGTGAGTGAAGTCCGTGCGAGGGAACTTCTGAAACGCGCCGAGGCAAACGCACGGACAGGTTGTCAGTTCAATTACGTAAAGAGTGGCTCGATTGACGTACGATTTCTTGTCGTAGCGTTTGCCTTGGGGAATGGGGACAAAGAATGTCGAATACACTACTCACCAATTTGAAACGCACCGTAGCGCCCGCTGCTTTGCTACTGTGCCTCGGGAATCCGGCCTGGTCGGGCACATTTGATGACGCCCCCGTCATCAGCGTGACCGGCGATGGCCTCATCTTCTCCGATCCCGCGGAAGGCGTGCAGCCGCCCGGCCTCAAGGCCGTCACGGGCGAGGTCAACGCCGACTTTCCCAACACGAACAATCCGAAGGATATCACCAACTGCCTGATGGCGAACACGCCGGATTTCACCTGCACGGCCCCTCCCGGCTCGGGCAAACGGGTGAAGACGCAGCTGACCGGCCCGACGCCGATGGATATCATGCTCTCGACCCAATCGAGCGGCGGCATTACGGAATACTACACCTACGGCAAGACCTCGAACCTCACCGGCGCCCGCATTCTGGCCTTCAAGGTGCAGCTCGGTACCGGCTCGGGTGACAGCTTCACCCCCTTCGACCCGAGCGATCCCCAGACCGCGGCACTCTTCGATCCCGATTACATCTCGAAGTTCAACCTGCCCGACGGGCTCTTCGGCGATGGCGGTCAGGAAGAGGCAGGCATCGGCTTCTTCGACAGCACCTCCGCCGAGATGACCATTGCGAACAACGCCAACACGCTCGACGCGACGAACCTGTCGAACAGCGTTCTGGCCACCTATTTCGGAAACTCGCTGATCGACAACAGCATGCTGCCGAAAGCGATCTTCTGGGACGCGACCGGCACGGCCGTCGCCTCGGACGAGGCCCAGCTTATCGCGTGGTACAACCTGAGCGCCGGCCAGTGGCAATACGGCAATCTGGGCGTCGACAGCTCGACCTATCTGGATGACAAGCTGCAGGCGATGGCCGACTCGCTGGGCGTGACGGTCGCGGATCTCGGCTATACCGGCGGCGGCGCCGTGCCCGCCGATATCGTCGCGGCGATGCAGGCCAATGGCCTCTACACGCAGGACGTGGTCGAGGATCTTCGCAACCTCAACCTGAACTACATCATCGATCTCGGCGATGTCGCGGGCAACAATGTCACGATGCGCATCGCGCCGATCTTCGCGCCGATCGTCGAGCAGACCGCGACCCCCTACCAGTTCGCGACCGCCGGGCGTCTAGATGCGGCCGCCAATATCCCCTATCTGGATATCGGGAACGCAGGGACCTATCAGAGCGCGATCAGCGACATCATGGCGATCACGGATCCGGTCGCGCGCAACGACATGCTTGAGACGACGGGCTACAGCTTCCTGCCCGCCTTTGGCGCTGTCGGCTTCGAGTTCGGGCAGAACATCACGAAAGGGATCGGTCGTCCGGTTGCGCAGACGCAGAACGGATCGGTCACGCTTTCGACGATGGGCGGGCCGACCTCGTGGAAGATCGGCGACGACACCTATGCCTTCGTCTCGGCGGGGGCGCAGAAAGCCAATTACGACCGCACCACCAATGCGATCGGCTACGACGTCAAATCGCATTACATGATGCTGGGCGGCGAGAAATTCATCGGCAATCAAGTCTCGGTCGGCCTCTTCGGCGGCTACTCGGACGGCACCTCCGACGCCGATCAGAGCCGCGGCAGCATCGATGGCTCCGGCGGCTTCGTCGGTGGCTTCGTGCGAACGGCCTTCGGCAATGGCGGCGCGGCGCAGTTCGTGATCGGCTATCAGGATCTTTCCTACGACATGAGCCGCAATGTCATGGGATCGACCGCACGGGCGAGCACGGATGGCCATCAGGTCTTCGGCGCGATCGATGCCGAGTACATGTTCGGCCAAGATCTTCTTCGCTTCGGCCCGACGGGTTCGCTCGAAATGTATCACCTCTCGGTGGACGGCTTCGACGAGACCGGCGCGGGCGCGTGGAACCTGTCCGTCGGGGATCAATCCGGCACCGTGACCGTCGCCTCCGCCGGGATGCGTGGCCAATATGCGCTGTCTTCGAGCGCACAGGCCCCGACCCTGTCCGGTGCGATCAAGTACAACAAGGTCAGCGGCGACGATCAGCTCGTTCAGACCGCTTTCGTCGGGCTGCCCTCCAGCGCAACCCCGGTCGATGGCTTCGACATGAACTGGGTGACGGCGGATGTCGGGATCGACGTGCCGCTCGGCCAGACCGGGACGTTCTCCTCCAGCCTGCATGCCGGGATCTCGGGGACCTTCTCGAGCGACTATGAGAGCCACGCGCTGCAGCTTTCCTTCAACGCGAAGTTCTGAGCGCGAAGTTCTGAGCGCTCACAGCCCTAAACGAAGACACCGCGGCGCTTTTCAGCGCCGCGGCGCATTTATATCCGCAGGTCGATAACGGTTTTTCCGCGCAGCGCGGGCGTTACCCCTCCATCCCGATCCGTTCCCGGCGCAGCGTCGCCGCTCCGGCTTTCGCATGGCTGGCGATCTCTTCCATCGGCGCGAACCAGACGTCGCCCGCCTCCACCGCGCGCTCCAGCAGACCCTCCATCTCGCGCCAGCGCGCCAGACGGCCCGTCAGGAACGGGTGCAGCACCGGCATCCAGAACCCGCCCGCCTCGTGCATCGCGTCGAATTCCTCGGCGAAAGCGCGGATGCCGTCCGAGGGCGCGCGGATCGGCATCAGGTAGTCGATCTCGCCGAAATGCGCGAAGGGCGGCCAATCGTCAGTGCCCCAATGCGGCGGGACCTCGATCAGGCTGCCTTTCGGGGTCTCGACCAGATAGGGCAACTCGTCAGCCATCATCGAGCTGTCATAGAGAAACCCGTGCTCGATCAACCGGTTGAGCATCGCGGGCGTGAAGGAATAGACCGGGGCGCGATAGCCGCGCGGCTTCCGCCCGGTCATCGTGACATGAACCTCCAGCGCGCGTTCGAACAGCTCCGCCTCGCGGTCGTCGGAATGCTCCATCGGGTCTTCGTGCATCCACGAATGATGCCCGATCTCGTGCCCCGCCTTTAGGATCGAGTCGACCGTCTCAGGGTAATTCTGCATCACCCAAGCGGGCATGAAGAAAGTCTGGGTCAGGCCCAGACGACGATAGGTCTCGAGGATGCGCGGCACGGCGACCGTCGGCCCGTAGCGGCCCATCGAGATCGGCTGCAGACGCAGTTCGGCATCTTCGGGACGGGCCGTGCGGATCAGCGAATCCGCGTCGATATCGAAGGTCACGCAGGCGGCGCTGCGCTTGCCCTCGGGCCAGGTGATCGGGTTGAGAAACATGTCACTCTCCGCTCAGGAAGGATCGGCGGGCACCGGGAGCATCACCGAGAACAGCGCCACGAGATCGTTGCGCAGCCAGGTCTCGATCTCGTCCCGGCGCGCGGCGTCGGTGGAAATGAACTGGATGAAACGGGCGTTTTGCAGCTGGAACAGCGCCCGGCCCAGATGGAGCGGGTTCAGATCGGCGCTGAGCCGCCCGTCCCGCTGCATCGCCTCGATCCGACGCACCAGCACCGAGGCGAGCTGTTCGTCGAGCTTGAAATAGGCCTTGGAGAGCTGCGTCCCCGCCTCGATCGTCACTGCCGCGATGACCTGACGCCAAATGTCTTTCTCCAGCGTCTGCATCGCGTGAACCATGATCTCGTGCGCGAAGGCCACCGTCAGCTCGACGAGCTCGGCCTCCGGCCCGGGCAGCGTCGAATCGAGCCGCTCCAGCAGCTGTTTGTCGCTTTCGATCACCAGCGCGAGCAGGACCCCGGCCTTGGTTCCATAGTAGTTATGGACCGTCACGCCCGAGACGCCGGCAGCCACCGCGATCGCCTCGATCGTCGTCTTGTCATAGCCCTTCTCGCGAAAAAGCTCTTTGGCCGATGTGACGATGCGGTTGCGACGGTCTTGTTTTTGTTGGGCGCGCAGGTTGCTCACTGAGTCCTCCTAGGGTTGCGAACAGTTTTCGGCAATTGGTCATCTTTGGTCAAGACAAATTTTTTATTGCATAAAAGTTTTTATCGAATAAAGTTTTTGTACAAGATCAAGAATCCATACCAACAGCGAGGTCCGCTTATGCGCTCCGTACTCAAACTCGCCGCCGCCTCCGCGGTCGCCCTCTCCGCGGGCAGCCTCTCCGCTGCCGCCGCTGAAACCGTCAATGTCGGGGTCTGCGTCTCCTGGCCGGGCTATGCCATGCTCGAAGTCGCCAAGGAAAAGAACCTGATCCCCGATTACGACCTGAACATCACGATCTTCGAAGATCCGCTGGGCGGTCATGCCGCCCTCGCCGCGGGTCAACTCGACGTCTATGGCTGCACCGCCGATTACACGCCGCTGGTCGTGGATCGCGGCACCGATGTGGTCAACGTAGCCCAGCTCAACCCCTCCTACGGGGTCGATCACGTCATTCTCGCTCCCGACACCGAGCCCGCCGACCTGCCCGGCAAAAAGGTCTCGGCCCCGCAGGCCTATATCGGTCAGCTGCTGATGGGGATCTGGCTCGATTCCGAGGGCATCACCCCCGATCAGGTCGAGTGGGTGAACCTGAATGCCGATGAAGCCGTCGGTCCGATGATGTCGGGCGATCTGTCGGCTGCCTACATGTACGAGCCGTGGATCTCCAAGGTCCTCGAGGCAAAGCCCGGCGCGCGGTCCATCGTGAACACCGCCGATCCGGAGATGCTGAAGACCGGGATCTTCATGGACGCTCTGTATATGAACAAGAACTTCATCGCCAATGACCGCGAAGCGGCTCTGGCCGTGCTGAAAGCGCGTTGGGAAGGGCTGGCCTACTGGAACCAGCACACCGAAGAGACCAACAAGATGCTCGCGTCGTTCCTGCAGTGGCCCGAGGAAGATATCGGCTACGTCATCGGGACCAACGGCAAGTCCTTCGAGGGCGGCATCTACATGATGGACTTCGACGAATCCGCCCGCCTGTGCGGCGTGCTCGACGGCGAAGGCCCGCTCGGCATGGCCAACGGTTCGATGGTCGACTCGATCGCGATGACCAATGACTGGTGGATCAAGCTCGGTCTGATGGAAAACAAGATCGACGCATCGAAAGGCATCGACTGCTCGCTGATGGGCGATCTGGTCAAGTCCGGCTACCGCCAGAGCCTGACCGCACACTGACCCCCTCGGGAAGCGCCGATCCCCGGCGCTTCCCTTCCCCCAAGCCGGAGCATCTACCTTGAGCGCCCGACCCACTCCCTTTCTCCAGCTGCGCAAGCCCGTGAGCCGCCGTCAGAAGCTGCTTTCCGCGCTCGCCATCTGGGTGCTGTTTTTCGGCATCTGGATCGTCGCCTCGGCCAGCGGTCTGGTGAACCCGCTTCTCGTCCCTGCCCCGCAGCAGGTCTTCGCGACCACCTTCGATCTGTTCTTCAGCCGCGGGTTCGGCAGCGACGTCCTGATCTCCATCAGCCGCGTGCTGATCGCCTTCGCGCTTGCCAGTGCGGTCGCGGTGCCGCTGGGTGTGATGATGGGGTCCTTCCCCGCGATCGAGGCCTTCTTCGCGCCCTTCGTCTCAGCGTGGCGCTACCTCCCCGCGCCGTCCTTCATCCCGATCCTGCTGATGTGGTTCGGGACCGGCGAGGCGCCGAAACTGGCGCTGCTGTTCCTCGGCGTGATCTTCTTCCTGATCACCCTGATCATGGACCACACCAAGAATGTGCGCGAGGAGCTGGTCGAGACCGCCCTGACGCTGGGCGCACCGCGCCACAAGGTCGTGGCCCGGGTGATCTTCCCCGCCGTGCTGCCCGATATCGTCACCGCGATGCGCCAGATGCTGGCGATGACGTGGACCTATCTGGTGATCGCCGAGATCGTCGCCTCCACCACCGGTATCGGCGCGATGATGATGCGCGCGCGACGCTTCCTGAACACCGATGAAATCCTGTCGGGGATCGTCGTGATCGGCGTGCTGGGGCTGCTCTTCGACCTCACTTTCTCCGCCCTGCACCGCTGGGCCTTCCCCTATCTGAGAAAGGCGTGACCATGAGTGCCGAAACCGCATTGGAAATCCGCGAGATATCGAAGGAATTCGAGCTCTCGGGCGGGCGCAAGCTGGTCGCCGTCGAGGGCGCGGGCTTCACCGTCGAACGCAACTCGATCTGTGTCCTGCTCGGCCCGTCGGGCTGCGGGAAATCGACGATCCTGCGCATGATCGCAGGGCTCGAGACCCCGAGCGGCGGCGAGATCGTCATCGGCGGCCGCCGCGTCGAGGGACCGGGCCGCGACCGGGGCATGGTCTTTCAGGCCTATACCTCCTTCGACTGGCTGACGGTGCGCAAGAATGTCGAGTTCGGGATGCAGATCAACGGCGTCCCGGCCGCCGAGCGCCGCGAGCGGGCCGAACGTTTCATCAATCTCGTGGGGCTCGGGAAATTCGCCGAGGCCTACCCGTCGCAGCTCTCGGGCGGGATGCGTCAGCGCGTGGCCATCGCGCGCACGCTGGCCAACGACCCGGAAGTGCTGCTGATGGACGAGCCCTTCGGCGCGCTCGATGCCGAGACCCGCTGGCTGATGCAGGAGCTGATGATCGACGTCGCCGAGAAGACCAACACGACGATGGTGATCGTCACCCACGATCTGGAGGAGGCGATCTTCCTCGCCGACAAGATCGTTTTTCTCTCGAGCCATCCGGGCCGCGTGAAAGAGGTGATCGTGCCCGAGTTCAAGCAAGGCGCACGCATCGCCGACAAGGAAAGGGCCGTGAAACTCGACGGCTACTCCGATCTGGAGGCCCATCTGATGCGGCTGATGCGAGAGGAAGGACGCGGCAAGGAATGAGCGTGACATTCGACTTCACCGACAAGACCGTTCTGGTCACCGGCGCTTCGAGCGGGATCGGCTATGGCATTGCCGAAGGCTTCGCGCGCGCGGGCGCCGATCTGATCATCCTGTCCGAAACCGAGACTATCTATGACGCTGCCGAAAGCCTGCCTGGCAAGGTACGCGCAATCCGCTGCGACATCGCCGACGCCGCGATGGTGACCGAAGCGCTGGCGGATATCGAACGCGTCAATGTGCTGGTGAACAATGCAGGCCTCGAACGCCCCACCCCGCTCAACGGTGCGAACCCGTTGGGCAATGCGACCTTCGAGAGGATCGTGGCGATCAACATCACCGGCACACAGAACGTGACCGACGCGCTGATCTCGCGCATCCCCGAAGGCGGGCGCATCCTGAACACCGCCTCGATCTGGGCGCGCACCGCCGTGCCGGGCTTCTCGGCCTATGTCGCGAGCAAACACGCGCTTCTGGGCCTGACCCGGACATGGGCGCAGGAACTGGGCCCCCGCGGCATCCGCGTCAACGCGATCTGCCCCGGCTGGGTGAAAACCGGACCGGCGGCCAATTCGCTGCGGGAACTGGCGGAATCCAGCGGCCGCAGCGAGGCCGAGGTCGAAGCCGAGATCATGGCTGCGCAGGCGATCGACGGGCTGATGGTGCCCGCCGATATGGCCGATCCGTATATGTTCCTCGCGTCCGAGGCGGGCGCGAATATCACCGGTCAGGCGCTCAACGTCGACCGCGGCGAGGTAATGTCATGAACCTTCAGGGAAAAGTCGCGCTGGTCACCGGCGGCTCGCGCGGGATCGGGCGCGCCATCGCGCTGGCGCTGGCCGAACAGGGCGCGAAAGTCGCCTTCTGTCATCCCGACGACGCGCAGGCGCAGGACACGCTGGCCGAGCTTCAAAAGCTGACCGAGGCGGAATCCCTGCCCGCCGATGTCTCCGACGAGGCACAGGTCGAGGGGATGTTCGACGCCGTCATGTCCCGGTTCGGGCGGATCGACATTCTCGTGAACAACGCGGGCATCCTGCGCGAGAGCCCGATTGCCGAGACGAAGATCGACGAATTCGACCGGGTGATCGCGGTGAACCTGCGCGGCACATTCCTTGCGTCGCGCGCTTTCGTGCGCCGCACTGAGGAAGGCCGGATCATCAATATCGCAAGCGATCTGGGCTTTCTGGGGCGCGAGGAAATGTCCGCCTATACCGCCTCGAAAGGCGCGATCATCGCGCTGACCCGGACGCTGGCGCGCGAGCTGGCGCCAAAGATCCTCGTCAACGCCATCGCGCCGGGCTCGATCGAGACCGATATGACGAGCCCCGCCTCGATGAGCCCCGAACAGCTGGCAATCGACATGGCGACGCCGCTCGCCCGGTTCGGCCAGCCCGAGGATATCGCCGCGATGGCCTGCTATCTCGCGGGCCCGCAGAGCAATTTCATCACCGGTCAATGCTTCGGCGTGAACGGTGGCAGCGTCATGACCTGACAGGAGCGACCCCATGTCCAGCGATCCCCTTTTCCACCCGGTTTCCGGCTTCGATCTGCCGCGCTTCGCGGGCGTGCCGACCTTCATGCGCCTGCCGCATGTCGAACTCGACAATCCGCGCCTGAAGGATGTGCAGGTCGGGTTCATCGGCAGCCCCTGGGATTCCGGCACCACCAACCGTCCCGGCCCGCGCCACGGGCCACGCCAGCTGCGCGATCTCTCGACGATGATCCGGGCGCAGAACGGCGCGACCGGCATGCGCCCCTTCGAGATGGTCAATTGCGCCGACCTCGGCGACGTGGCCCCGAACCCCGCCGACATTCAGGATGCGATGGACCGGATCACCCGGTTCTTCGAGACCGTCCGCGCCCATGGCATCCGCCCGATCACGGCGGGCGGCGATCACCTCAATTCACTGCCGATCCTGCGTGCGTTGGGCACGCCCGAGCCGCTCGGCATGGTGCATTTCGACAGCCATACCGACCTGTTCCACAGCTATTTCGGCGGCAACATGTACACCCACGGCACGCCGTTCCGCCGCGCCATCGAAGAGGGTCTCCTGGACCCGAAACGCGTCGTGCAGATCGGCATTCGCGGCTCGACCTATGACAGCGAGGATCGCGATTTCGCCGATAGCGTCGGCGTGCGCGTGATCCCGATCGAGGAATTCCATGCCCGCGGCGTCGAGGATGTGATGGCCGAGGCGCGCGAGATCGTCGGCACCAAAGCCACCTATCTCTCCTACGATATCGACTTCATCGACCCGGCCTTCGCCCCTGGCACCGGCACGCCCGAGGTTGGCGGCCCCAATTCCTATCAGGCGCTGCAGGTGGTCCGCCTGCTCGACGGGGTCAACATCGTCGGCGCCGATCTGGTCGAGGTCTCCCCGCCCTTCGACGCCTCCGGCGCGACCGCTTTCCTCGGCGTCTCGGTGATGTTCGAGATCCTCTGCCAGATGGCGGTGACCATGACCCGCCGTTGATCGCCGAGCTGCCCGCTCACCCCACGCGGCGCATACCCTTCGCGTGGGTGCGATAGACCGGGGTCATGTTGTTGTCGAGACTTGCGCCGAGGTCGAGATCCGCCTCTTGCAGCCGGGCGACCTCCTGCAGGGCGAGACCGAGATAGCGCGCGATTTCCTGCGTCGAGAGCCCGAGGTCGCTCAGCGCAGAGACTTCCAGCGCGCGATCCGGTCCCGTTTCCTCAGCGCGCGCCCCCGACAAAGGCCAGGGAATGGTCTTCGGCCCGCAACTGTCCTGCCGTGGCTTACGCGGCAGCGGGAGAAGGTCAGGGCTGTTTTCTGGGGTGATCCAACGAAACATCCGCACACTCCTTCGAGCTTGGCTATAAGGCCCGTTCAGCTAAACCGCATCCGGCCCGCCGCGCCATTGACCGCCGTCAATGCGAACCGCGCAGACCCGGTTCGGTGCGCTCTCTGGGCAGGGTTTTGCCAATCCACGCAGGGCGCCCGGAGGGGCAACACGTCTTTTCACACTTCAGGCACTGGATTGGGTCGGAGCGCGGACCGAAACCCGAGCGCTGATGCGCAACCTGCGACAAGGGCCGCAGCCTGCGCGGTCATGGCTGCGATTGACGCCCAATAATGCCGCGCGCGCCGCGCGGGGGTATACTTGGATATTCGCGGAGGGTTGGGGCTACCTCACCCGTTCGAGTCTGCTCGAAGAGCCTTTCGCGAAACCCGCCGGCCACCGAGCGTCTGTCCCCAAGGCTCGGCCGGCGGGGCCGTTTTCATGCGCGTTTCAAAACTCCGCCGATGGCGCACCGCAGGTCAGTGAGTGCGCCACGATGCGCAATATTATTGCGCGAAACGCCTCTCATATTTTAGAAATCTACATTTCTCTACAATTTCTCGCCTGACAGATGCCCCCTGAGGCGGCAAGATTCCTCCAGTCACAAAAGACGCGTGTTGCCCGACCACTGCCATCGATCGGGGGGCATAAAGGGGGGGGGGGGAATATGTTCAATACTCAGGCCATACGGCCGCAAGTCGACGCGAAATGCGAGGACTGCATCGCGCGCCAGACAGGACTTTGCAGCGCCTTCGAGAGCGAAGCGCTCCTCGATTTTGCACATCGAAGCTATCGTGAAACCTATCACCAGGGGGCCGAGATCGCGGCTCAGGGTGAAGTGGCGGAACGGGTCGGTATCGTCGCCTCCGGGCTGGTGAAGGTCGTCGTTCTGACCGAAGGCGGGGACGAATACGTTCTGCAAATCCTGCGGGCGGGGCACCTGATCGGGGATCCGGACCGCGAGGTGAACGGGTTTTCCAGCGAGGCCGCCACCGACACCGCGATCTGCTGGATGGCGCGCCAGACATGGCACAATTTCCTGCAAACGCATCCGCAGATCTTCCGCGGCTGTCTCTCGGCGCTGAACCGGCAGTTCGAGGAGCTGCAGTTGAGCGTCGTGAAAATGCGCGGGCGCAGCACCGTGCAGCGGCTCGCGCTTTGGCTGATCGAACAGCTCCCCGGTGCGCCCGACGGCAGCACACCGCAAATTCGCATCGTGCTGACCCGGCGCGATCTGGCTTCGCTGTTGGACATGACGGTGGAGACCCTTTGCCGCGCGCTGCACCAGATCGAAGAGCGCGGCGCGATCCGCCTGCTTGCGCCAGACCACCTCGAGGTCAGGGACCTCGGACGGCTGCGGCGGCTTGCGAAATACCAGAATGAGCGGATTGGCGCGGCCCTTGCCGAGCCCGGTCCCGCACCGCGCCTGTCTCAACGCGAGGCATGGTCCAGGGGCGGAAAAGCCCCCGTCTCAAAGCTCGGGTCCGAGGGACATGCGCCCGGGCGCACACCGGACTTCGCCACACGCGGAGGGCAGCGATAGACCGCGGATGCACCGCCCCCACGGTGTGGCGGTGAGTCAGAAATCGCGCGATGCGCATTGATCGTGGTCAATGCGCGCGGCCTCACGCGCGGCAAAGCTCGCGATGTGTCAGATCACATCCCGGGAGGCCCCTATGCCACGCAATTCCGACGCGATCGCCCGCACCAACGCGGGCTATGCTGACCTCGTGAAACGCCTGCTACCGCCAGACGGGCCGGACCCGGCACTGCTTGGCCCGATCGTCGCGATGCAAACTCAGGCGGCCGATCGCATGTTGCAGCTAAATCAGGAATGGCTGCGCTTCACCACCGATCGGATCACCTGCGACCGGGCCCTGCTTGCCAGCCTGTCCAATCCCGGCGATCCCGCCGCAATCGTCTCCGCCTGGTCGGAGTTCTACTCCGGCGCGATCGACGATTACTCCGCGCTCTATCGCCGCCTCTGGGGGCAATACGCCGAGGAGATGACGGAGACGGTATTCGACAGCCAGAAGCAGGTGCAGGACCTGTTCATGACCTCCCTGCAAGGGGCGGGTTTCGGCGAGCACCGCCACGCGACCCCGGTCTGAGCGACCGAAATGGGAAGGCCGGATCTGCCTCTCAGCGGCGGGCCCGGCAGGTATAGTTTTGTGCGATTTTTGGTCTTTCCTCCACGGTGGGACACGAGACCGAGTATGATTTCATGAGTGATCAGGGCGTGGTGCCAAGCGCGAAATGAGGTGGCGCCAGTGGTAAATTCCAAACGCGAAGAGACCGGACCGAATACGCGTGCCTCGCGCACGGCGCTTGCCGAAGGTATGGGAGACATGATCTCGCTGATGCCGATCCCGGTCGCAGTGTTCGACACCGCGACGCGTCTGGTAGCGACCTCGGCGGCGTTTCAGGAGAGCTACGGCGTCGCTATCTCCGGTGCGAGCGAACCGGGTGACGGCGACCTGCTACCGTGGCTACCGGAGGGATACCCCGCCGCGCGCGATAAAGCGCTTACCGGAGAGGTCGTGCAATGCGACGAGACCCGGACGACGCTCCCCGATGGGCGTGTGATCCGGAACCGCTGGATTACCGCACCGATCCACCGCGACGGCGGCGTCGCGGGGATCATCCTCATCATCGAGGATATCAGCGCCGGAAAGGACTCGCTCCCGCCGACCGCTCTGCGCGCGGAACGGATCGCCGAGGCGATGGATGCCGCCGGGATCGCCCTGTTCGAGGTGGATTTCGACCGTGATGCGTTCCTCGCGACCGGATCCGCCCGGCAGCTTCTGGAGACGCAGGAGGTGCCCGACAGCTACGAGAAATGGCTCGCCCTCGCCGCGCCGGAGGATCGTGCGCAGTTCGACGCGGTCTATCGCGCGGCGCTGGACCCGACGGGCAGCCGAAAGTTCTCGATCGAGTTCAAGCTCGCCGATAGCGCCGCGCCCAAAGTGATCGAGTTGCGCGGCAATATCCGGTTCGACGAGGCCTGCGATCCGCCCCGTCCGCTGGGCGTCGTCGGCGCGATCCTCGATCGCACGGAACGCGCGCGGATATCGGAGGCGCTGGTACAGGCGCAGCGGCTGGAAACCGTGGGCCGAATGGCGGGCCTTATCGCGCATGATTTCAACAACTTGCTGACCGTCATCCTGTCCAATCTGGAGCTTGCCTCGCGCGCCGAGATGGCCGAGATCGCGCGTGACCATCTGGAACGCGCGATCGACGCGACGCAGATCGGCGCTGGGTTCAATCAGCGTCTTCTGGCGCTTGCCGGTGCGCGGACCCCGAAACCGGTGTGCTTCGACCTCGATGCGCAGCTCGCCGAGACATGGACGCTGCTGGAGCGGGTACTGGGCGAACAGGTGCATCTGCGGCTCTTGCCCGGCGCCGATCACGGCCAAGTCTACATGGATCGCGGGGAGTTGGACGGCGCGCTGCTCAATCTCGTCATCAATGCGCGCGACGCGATGACGGCCACCGGTACGATCACCATTCAGACCGGCTGCGCGCGGTTTGACGCGCATCAGGCCGCCGAGATCGACGGCGCGCGGCCGGGCTGCTTCCTCACGGTGAGCGTGACCGATACCGGGCAAGGCATGACCCCGGACGTGCGCAGGCAGGCTCTCGATCCGTTTTTCACCACCAAGGATGCGCAGGTCGGGAACGGGCTCGGCCTGACCAGCGTGGCGAGTTCGGTCGCGCGAGCGGGCGGCTTCCTGCATATCGACACGGCACCCGACAAAGGCACCACGATCACGCTCTATCTGCCCGAGACCGAGGGGGAGCCCACGCCCGCGCCTGCCGACCATCACGACGCGCTGCGAATGGGCGATGGTCAGCTGGTGCTGGTGGTCGAGGACGACCCGCTGGTGCGCGAGGCGGTTCTCGACCGGCTGGAGGCTCTGGGCTACGCAGTGATCGAGGCCGCGAACGCGTCCGAGGCGCTGGCGCAGATCGAGGCGGGCGAGCCGGTCGAGCTGCTGTTTTCCGACGTCGTCTTGCCCGGCACCTTTTCCGGCTTCGACCTTGTCGATCGCGCCCGCGCCCGCGATCCCGCATTGCCCGTGCTTCTAACCTCTGGCCATACGTCCGAGCCTTTCTCCGGGCGGCCCGAAACCGAGCGCGAGGTGGAATTGCTCACGAAGCCTTATTCTCTCTCGACGTTGAGTGCGGCGGTCGCGCGTGCGCTCAAGCCGGAGGGACCTCCCCCGTGATCTGGCCGGTGAAGACATAGCCCACGCCGCGCACGGATCGGATCATCCGATTGGCATCATCCGCCGGTTCGATCTTGCGCCGAAGCCGGGCGATATGGGTGTCGATGGTCCGGTCATAGGGCGACCAGTCGCGCCCGTGGAGCACCCGGTTGATGTCGTCGCGCGAGAGCACCTGCTCCGGGCGACTGAGGAACAACTCAAGCAGTTTCGCCTCCGTTCCGGTCAGATCCTCACGGCGACCGTCATTATGCTCGATCACGCCGTGACGCAGGTCGATACTGCTGTGATCGATGCGCAGCCGCTCGCGCGGCACGTTGCGGGTCCGATAGCCATCGAGCACCCTGCGGATGCGGATCGCGACCTCGCGCGCGGCGAAGGGTTTGACGATGTAGTCATCCGCCCCCGCCTCCAGACCGCGTACCCGGTCGAGCGGTTGCCCTTGCCCGGTGATGAAGATGACGGGAATATTGCTGCGCCCGCGCAGAACACGGGCGAGTGCGAGACCGTCATCCGCGCCCAACCCCAGATCGAGCGTCACGAGATCGACGTCGCCCGCTTCGATCTCCTGCATCATGCCAGTGGCGTCCGATGCCTCGCGCACCGACCAGCCTTCCGCCTCAAAGCAGTCCCGTAGCGCGCCGCGCACGGAAGGGTCATCTTCGACGACGAGAATTGTCTGCTGTTCCACAGGCGCGACCTCCTATCCCCTCCGCACCTATCGGGAGCGTCCCGGCGCTTTTCATGGCACCGCAAACCCCTGTCCCGAATTATGTCATGATCGGCGCCCCCTGTCCGCCCTGTCTTTGATGGTGATCAAGTGTCAGAAACGGTACAGGAAATTAAACGTGATCGTTCCCTCAAACCCGTGCCGCCACCGGATTTCGTCGTGCCGGATGGTCTCGCCCGCGGTCGAGAGCGCCGCCGCCGAGACCGAACCGGAGCCCACCGTCGTCGTCCCCGAAGAACGCGAAATGAGCGACGCCTGCCCCGTCTCCTGCACCCCCAGAGAGACGGCGAAGGCGCTGTTCCGGCCGATTTGCTGCTCGAAGACCATGCCCGCCCGCAGGACCGGTTCCACACGGGAATATCGGGACCGCTCGGGCGCGTTGCCGGCCGAGGCGAGCCCCGGGATCGAGAGGGTTTCCTCACTGCGACCGCTTGCCGACACCGCCTTCGCGCCGAGATCGAGATAGAGGCCGAAGGACAGGTCGCTGGTCACTAGACGCCGCCCGCCCAGCCCCAAGGTGAGGCTCTGGCTGCGCTCGTGCAGGCGCGTGCGGCGGGCGCTCTCGATGGCCGGGATGGCCCGGCTCGCCGTGAGGGAGGCCGTCGTCGTGTAGGTTTCGCCCGTGTGGCGCGACAGATCCCCGAAGCCGAGACGCGGGCCCCAGCTCCAGTCGCGGCTGTGACCCAGCGGGCTCGCGATCACGCCGCCCAGCTCGCGCACACGGCTATGGGCGCTGACCCGTTGCGCGACCTTCACGCTGTCCGGCTCACCGATACCGATAACGGAAAACCCGCCCGGATCGAACACGGCCGCCAGAGCTGTGGCCTCTCCGGTAACGCCATCGAGACTGAGCGCCGCGAAGCCGCCCCCGCCTGCGCCGGGCGAAAACGCGTAGGTCTCGATGCGATTGCCAGTGACTGCGGGCGAGAAGGACTGTTGCTCGATATGAACGGTGCCGCCATACCCGTCGGGAAGGGACAGCGAGGCTGTCGCATTCGCCCCCGACAGCGTGCCCCCCGCGCCAAGCATCGGGTTCAGATCGATCGCGATATTGCCCTGCCCCGTGCGCGGCCCCGTCAGAAGGAGCGTACCGGAACT
The DNA here is from genome assembly GCF_002020355.1 of Thioclava sediminum. Classification (GTDB taxonomy): domain Bacteria; phylum Pseudomonadota; class Alphaproteobacteria; order Rhodobacterales; family Rhodobacteraceae; genus Thioclava; species Thioclava sediminum. The sequence continues at coordinate 30,524 of NZ_MPZV01000003.1, read as the reverse complement.
CGGCAGGCCCGCGACAGTTTGCGCCTGCGCGAAACCGGAGCCGCGCCCGAAGCTCAGACCGAGCTGAGGCCGGGTCGAGAAATCCGGGGTCCAGCCCGCCTGCGGAAGGATTTGCAAAGGGCGCACGGGGCCTTGCAGCCCGAACTCCACACCGCGCCCGTCCTCTCCGGTGATCTGGGAGCCCAGCCCCGGCACGAACGGTCCGCGTTGGGGCGGCGCCAGCGACCAGCCCTGCCACATCGAGGGCGGCTGCGCGAGCGCCGGGGGCGTCAGCGTGGCCAGCGCGACCAGCCCGCCAAGGGCGCAGCCGATGGGGCGGACTATGCCGTCACGCCGTCGCATTGATCGTAGCAAGGCGGCTCAGAAGGGCCACCAGCTCCTGTTGGCGCGACGTTTCGGTCTTGCGCATCACCGCCGCGAGCTGATTGCGCAAGGTTTCCTTCGACATCCGCCGGCGCGAGGCCAGCTCGCCGATCGACTCCCCCGCCAGCAGCGCCAAGGCGAGATCGGCCTCCTTCGCGTTCATGCCAAAGAGCCGCCAGAGAAAATCCTGATCCAGTTCGAGCGGCATATCGAGGTCTTCGTAGATCACCGCGAAATTCGGCCCGGCGCCCGGCAGGCCAACCGCCTCGCCCGCGGCCAGCCGGATGATTGTGAGGATCTCACGCGGCTCACCGCGATTTCGCGGCACGGACATGACCGCGACGCGCTGGCGCAGGCTGCCTTGCAGCGACTGGATCTGCGTCGCGAATTCGTCATCCACGATGGGATCGGACAGCCGCAGCGTCCCGTCGGGCGAGACTTGCAGCGCCCGACCATTGCGCAGGATCGCCCGCGCCCGCCCGTTCATCCGCGAGACGTTGCGCCGCTCGTTGCACAGCACCACCGAGAAGGGCAGAATTTCCAGTAGATTACCGCTCAGACGCTCGGCCGCGTCGAGCCGCTGGCGCACCTCCATGATCCGCGTCGCCACATCGAGCTGCCGGGCGAGCCGGGTCAGGAAGTCCTTCAAAGGCCGCCGCAGCTCCGCCTCCAGATGGCGCGGATAGCGAAGCTCGATCCCCAACAGATGACGCTCGCCACGATCGAACAGGACCCCGGCGAGACAGGTCCTGGGCGGGCTCGTCCGGCGCAGCACCTGCCCCATCTGCCCGCCATTCACCGTATCCACACCGAGATCGCCGTCGTCATAGACCCGGCCGATCTCCTGCCCGTGCAGACTGTGCGCCCAGCCATCGGGGGCGCGCATCTCCTCGGCAAAGGCCCGGCGCAATTCCGGGTTCGGCGTATCGAGAAGCAGGAAGTTCCCTGCGCCCTGCATCCGTTCCAGCCCGACAATCATCGGCGTCGCTTCGGGAAAATTCATCGCGACGACCGCGAGCACGGACCGAAATAGATCCCCTTCGATGGCAGATGTGAAAATTTGATCGACCGCTGCGCCGTTCTCAGCGTGCATGCTCAAAGACATGGCGAAATCCCCTTAACCCTCTGATTAAGGAAATCCTCCGCCACGGAGAAATTTCGACAATGACAGTCATCAAGCCTGCCTATGCGCGCCGACAATGTGCGGCGCGGACAGAGGCGGAATCAGTGGGTCCCGACGATCACTTTTTTGCACTGCAGGTCACGCCACCCTCGCCTTCGACGTCCAGTCGCGCCGAGACGACGGCATGTGGACCGGCGGAGACATAGACCTTGGACAGCGTCTGCGCCTCGTCCGCGCGGGTGGCGAAAGCGCCGCCCTGCGTGGTGCTGGAGGTGCCGCCCGCACCGCTCGAGATCACGGTGAAGGAGTAGCGCCCGCGCATTGCGCGCGCCGATTGCACCCGCGCGGTCAGCTCGAGATGCGGAGCTGCGGGGCGCTCCGCGATCTCGCAGCTGAGAGGGGCTGCGCCTTGTGAGGTTTGCGCACTCATCGCGAGCGCCATTCCGAATGGCATCCCTCCGATGAGGACAAGCAGCCCTCCACGACGCAGGTAGTCGAGCATTTGCAGGTTCCGAGGCATGGTGTGCCTCCTTTCTCGTCCCCCTGCCCCGCACGCGTTGCGACGGGCGGGGCTGAACGGACGGCTATCGGTTTCATTTCAGCTCGAACTGAATGCCGATCGAGCCGTTTCCGCCAACGCTGCTCCCGCTGCGGGTCACACCCAGCCGGGTCTCACCCTGGAAATGGGTCTCCGTCTGGTAGTTGCCGAGCTGAGAGATCGAGCTGCCGAAACCGGAGCCCGATTGGACGGTCCCCGCGACATTGTTGTGGCCGCTCTGCGTGGTGGAAGCGTCATTATAGCTGCCCTGCTGCTGCGTGACGGCCACATTGCCGCGTGAAGGCTGCGGGGCGATGGATGCGATGGGGGCGCTACTCGGATCATAGAAAGGCCGGCTCTGAGCCGCAGCTTCCTTCGCGATAACGCTCAATGCGAGAGCGGCCAAAAGCCCGGTCGCGAGGATCGCGGGGGGCGCCGTGGGGGCTCTCATCTGTGTTGCGAAACTCATAACCTTTCTCCTTGTTGCTGTCGCGACGGCACAGCAGCCGCCTTCAAGACGTTGATCGGGCGGATCGCAGCCCGCCCGATCAACCATGGGACGTCAGTTCTGAACGGTGCTCGACACGTTGCCGACACCGGTCTGGACCGTGGCCGACGAGTTGCCGACATTGCCCTGAATGGTGGACGAGTAGTTCCCGAGGCCCAGCTGATCGGTGATCGAGTTGTTGAACGCGCCGGTCTGACCGGTGCCCGAGAAGTTGGCGATCCCACGTTGCACCGTGGTGCTGGTGTTGCCGTAGTCGCGCTGCACGGTGATGGCCGCGTTGTTCATACCGAGCTGCGTCGTGCTCGACCCGTTGAACCAACCCATCTGGTCGGTGAGCGACACGTTACCGCCTGCGAGGGCGGCTCCGGCGCCGGAGAGAACGACAGCGGTGGCGAGAAGCAGATGTTTCATGGTGATGGTCTCCAGACTAAAGAATGTTGATCGATCCGGATCCGCGTCCCGATCGTTCTTCCACGCTACGCCGGAGCTGCGCCGGGATCGGGGACGCAAACATCATCGAAGACGCCCCGATCGCCATGCGCTTCGGCCTGAACGCTGCCCCTTCGGCACCGCCCGACCGCTTGGCGGCCGCGATAGTTCACGTACCGGCGCAAGTGGTGCGCCAGACGCGATATCCTTGCCCACTGCGCGCATATGGCCGCGCAGTTGCCCCGAACGGGTCAGCGCGTGACGCGGGCGCGGGACGGGCTGCGGCGGATGGGGCGCGAGCCGTGGCGGTCTCGCTTGCGCCCGCGCAATGACGAAAAGCCATTTGGGTGAGACGCAGGCCACCAAACGGAGGCAGATCGGCGGCGACGCTTCCCCCGCATGTCAGCGCATTGACGCGCGACAAGACACGGTCGGAAAAGCCCACCGCTTGAATCTACGGGAAGCTGGAAATAGCGAATATCTCGGAGCTGTTCGGTTGATACCGGCGACTCTGGCCGTGCTTATGGAGAGAGCCGCGCGACTCAGGCCGGAGGGAACTCGGGAAGGTCTACACGGACCACGCGGCGACGCGCGCCCGAAATGCGCAGCGCGCGCTCCCGATACGGAAACGCGCGCCACTCCCCCCTGACAGACACTGCGAGCGGTGTCTCTTTATCGACCCCTACCGCCCGCGCGGCCTGCCCCCACACACATGCCAGTTCCTTTCAATTGCGACGCTCCATCAGCAGCGCGACCAGCAGGCCGGTTCCGACCATGCCCAGAAGCACCCCGGCCCAGGGCACGGGATGGCTGCGCACGCTTCGACGCAAGTCATGCTGCGCCTCTGCCAGCGAGTGGCGCATTTCGAGAACCGCGTCGCGGGTATCCTCCACGAGATCGTGACCCCGCTGCGTCGCCTCCGCGCCAAGATCGCTGGCCCGCAGCCGACCATGACGTCGCAACGCCTGCGCCAACTCCGTCACATCGTCGCGCAGCTCTTCGAGATCGGCGCGTATCGCCTCGACGGCGTGGCGCTCGCGATCCTCGATATCGGCGCGTTCGTGTGCTGCGTCGCTGGATGTCTTGGCCATGGCGTTTCTCCTCTGATCCGATTTTGAACCGTGCGACAGGTTGGCAGGATGCAAAGCCGCAAGGCATTCCGCATTGATCGCCGTCACTGCAAAATGCAAACGCGCGGCTCACGTGACCTTCAGCGCCTCTTGCAGCTTTTCGCGGAAATGGCGCGGCGAGAGGCTCGCGAGGTTGGAGTGGATCTCCCGGCTCACGCGCGCCGCCAGAGCCGCGGACATGGCATCCCGCATCGCGCCCAGCATCCGCGGCGGCGCGACGAGGACCAGCGTGTCGAATTGCTCTCGCCCGAGGCGCTCTTCGAGACGTTCACACAGCTGATGCGCGAAAGCGATCTCCGGCGCGTGGTCCGGATCGCCATGCGGCGCCATCGTGGCCCGCCGCCCGGGCGACCCGCTCGAGAAGCTGCGACCCGCCTTATCGCGCGGGCTCTCATGCGGCGCTTTCAGCTCGAAGACCGCCTTGCTTCCCTCGGCATCGGCCAGCACGTGCGCGCTGGCGGCGTTCATCACCACAATCCATTCGGTTTTCTTCGGCTGTCGCATCGGCTCACCTATTTTGAGAACAGCACCGGCAGGTGGGATTTTTCCAACAGGCGCGTGGTCACCGCGCCGATCACGAAGTCATAGAGCCGCGAATGGCCGTAAGCGCCGACGGCGATCATCTCGGCCCCGCGTTCGCGCGCGGTATGGAGCAACGCATCGCCCGCTTCCGAGGTCGTCTTCATCCGATCCAGAAGCGTCACGTCGAAGCCGCGCCGGTCCAGCGCCGCCGCGAGGTCGTCGCGCAGATCGTCCACGGCCTCCCGCTCGCCTTCCGACGGAGAGACGGAAAGCAGATCGATCCGCGCGCCGTGCGCCGCAAGATAGAGCATGTCATGCACCGCCCGCATCGCCTCGCGGCTGCACGAAACCCCGACGAGGATATGCTGCGCGGGGTTGTTCAGTTGCGCAGCCTCGCTCACCACCAGAACCGGACGCCCGGCCTGGCGGATGAGTTGCTCTTGCATACGCACGTCGCCCGCGCGCCCGACATGGCCAGGCACCCGGGCAGAGATGACGAGGTCGGCGGCGCGGCAGCTATCGACGAGAAAATCGATCAGCGCGTCACGCACACCACTGGGGGTCCGAAATTCGCCCTGCACATCTTCGGCCTTGAGCGCATGTTCAAACGTCTCGCGGATCTCAGCCGCCTCCTTGCGCTGCCAGTCGACGAATTCGGGATAGACGATCGGATCGCTCGCCAGATCGCCGCCCAACAACGGCAGCGGCTCGACGCCATGCGCCCCGATCAGATGCGCCTCGAAGCGGCGACACAGCGCGGCCGCCATCGGGGCGAGCCAGCGGGCTTCGTCGGTCTCTAGAAAGGCAGCGGCAATGGTTCGCGGAATCATCTTGGGGCTCCTGAGTGGTCACAACGGCCCGAAGCTACGGCGCCGCGCGCAAAACGGCATTGATCGTGCGCAACGTCGGATCCTTTCGCGAGGCCGCGCGCCGCTATGCGCGCCGTCAATGCGGGTGCCGCGCCGGACGTGAGAGGCTTGAACTCGTTCCACCGAGACATTTCTCACGGGAGTTTCTGCATGTCTGAGCGACGGGGTCCTGACCGTGGCCCTGCCGAAAACCGTCGAAGCGCGCGAGAAAGATCGCCGCATCGACGTCAAGGCGCGATGAGCGCGCATCACCCGGGCGGCCCTTCGCGCCCTGAACTGTCAGCGCGACGGGCCGCCCCCTGAACCGGAAGGACAGTCCGATGACCAGACCCGTATTTGCAACCCTCGCAGCCCTCGCATGGGCCTTGCCCGTCAGCGCGGAAGAGGCCTCCAGCAGCCCGATGACCGCCGCGCAGATGGGGGCAGATCTTTACCAGAATTACTGCGCCACCTGCCACGGCAAGAGCGCTGCGGGCGACGGGCCGCTCAGCGAATATTTCACCACGCAGGTGCCGGCGCTGACCCAGCTTTCGGCGAAGAACGGTGGGGAATTCCCGCTCGCGCGGGTCGTGCATCTTATCGACGGCGGCCAGCAGATGCCCTTCCACCGGGGCGCGATGCCCAGCTTCGGCCCGACGATGATGGAGGATACCGCAGGCACGGTCGGCGCGCTCAACGCGGAGGTCTACACGCGCGGGCAAATCCTGCTGATCGCGGAATATCTCGCAAGCATCCAAAGCTGAGGCCGCGACCTCAGCGCTCCAACCGGGAGGTTTGACCGATGAAAGTGACCGGCCTGAGTGCCATCGACCACGCCCCGCAGATCGTGGCGGAATGGCTAAACGATCTGGAATATCGCTTGGACAACAAGGACCGCAGCCACGCCTATCTGCTGCTGCGCACGACCTTGCACGCGATCCGCGATTTCCTGACCACCGCGGAAGCTGCCGATCTCGGGGCGCAGCTTCCGGTGCTGCTGCGCGGGATTTACTACGACGGCTTCGTGCCCTCGCGCCAGCCCGCGCATCCGCGCAATCGGGACGCCTTTGTCGGACGAGTGGCGGAGGCGTTTGCCGACCGCCCGCTCGACGATCCGGAAGCGGAGGTCGCGGCGGTGTTCGATCTGCTGCATGAACGGATTTCCGAAGGCGAATACCGGCAGGTGACGCAAGCGATGCGCCACTCGCTGCGCAGCCTGCTGGCCTGACCGGGAGGGACTGCTAGGCCCGATCCTTGCCTAACGGTCGCGCCTGCGCCGTGGCGAGGATTTGCGCGACCTCCGCATCGGGAACCTGCCCGAAATAGGTGTAATAGGCCCCGACCGCCCCAAAATACGACGGCACCAGCGGGCAGATCACGCGGTCGGCCTCGGTGCGGATCGCCTCCAGTGCGTCCTCTGATGCGACCGGGATCGCACAGACCAGCTCTGCGGGACCGGCGGCGCGCACCGCCCGCAATGCCGCGCGCATCGTGGCCCCCGTCGCCACCCCATCATCCACGAGGATCGCGACCCGCCCGGCCAGCGGCAGACCCGGCGCGCCGTAGCGCTTGATCCGGTCCGCGATCACCTCGCGCTCGCGGGCGGCGAGGCTCTCCAGCGTGGCCGCATCGCAGCCGCTCGCGCGGATCACATCGGCATTGCGCACCAGCACCTCGCCACGCAGCCCCGCGATCGCCGCAAGCGCCACTTCGGGATTGCTGGGCGCACCAAGCTTGCGCACGAAGACAAGATCCAGCGGCAGATCGAGGCTCTCGGCCACCTCCCACGCGACCGGCACTCCGCCACGCGGCAGCGCAAGCACCACCGCGTCGCGCCCGCGATAGGCCTCAAGCTGACGCGCGAGGACGATCCCCGCCTCGGTCCGGTCGGTATAGCCTTCGAGATCACTCATGCGGGCCTCCCTTGCCCATGGACGCGGTCGGAAGCCAGCGTGCCGTGCCATCGAGAGCGCGGCATTGATCTTCAACAACGGGACATCGACGCAATCGCCGCCTAACCGCGCCGCGCTCCGCAGAAAGTGAAAAGAAATTCGGGACCGCCGAAGCCCTGGCCCTATGTCGATCTGGAGCGGCTGCGGCGTGTTCGAACGCTGCCGGGCCAAGCAGGAGACCTTCGCCATGAGTTTGAAAGACAACCGCATTCTCGTCGTGGGCGGCTCGTCCGGGATCGGCTTCGGCGTGGCGCAGGCGGCGTTGGACCGCGGAGCGCAAGTCACCATCGCCTCACGCGCGGCGCAGAAGGTCGACGAGGCCTGCGAACGGCTGGGCGGTTCCGTCGAGGGCGTGACGCTCGACACCGGCGATGCGCCTGCGTTGGAGGCCTTCTTCGCGGAGCGCGAACCGTGGCACCACATCTTTTGCTCGGCGGCCAGCACCAAGGTCGCCGCCGTAAAAGAGTTGCCGCTAGAAGACGCCCAAGCCTCCTTCGAGTCGAAATTCTGGGGCGCCTATCGCCTCGCCCGTGCGGCGAAGCTCGCGGATGGCGGCTCGCTCACTTTCACCTCGGGCTTCCTGTCGCAACGGCCCAAATCCGGCGCGGCGATCCAGGGCGCGATCAATGCAGGGCTCGAGGGGCTGACCCGTGGCCTCGCGCTGGAATTCGCGCCGGTGCGAGTTAACTGCATCTCCCCCGGGCTGGTGAAAACCGAGATGTATGACACGCTCGAGGGCGATGGACGCCGCGCGATGTTCGACAATGCGGCCGAGCGTCTGCCCGCGGGCCAGGTCGGCCTGCCCGAACATATCGCCATTCAGGCGCTCGCCCTGATGGACAACCCTTACATGACCGGCTCCACCGTCTTTGTCGAAGGCGGCGGATTGCTGATCTGAGCAAGCGAAAGGACCTCCCATGAAACGCACCCCCTTGGGCACGACAGGCTTTGAGATCGCCCCCATCGTCTTTGGCGGCAACGTGTTCGGCTGGACGCTGGACGAGGCCGAAAGCTTCCGCATCCTCGACGCCTTCATCGACCACGGGTTCGACGCGATCGACACCGCCGACGTCTATTCGAAATGGGCCGAGGGCAATTCGGGCGGCGAATCCGAGACGGTTCTGGGCCGCTGGTTCGAGGCGCGTCCGGGCATGCGCGAGAAGGTGAAGCTGTTCACCAAGGTCGGCTCGGATATGGGCGGGCCGGGAGAGAAAGGTCTCGGTGCGGAGTGGATTTCCAAGGCCATCGACCGCTCGCTGGAGCGGCTCAAGACCGATCACGTCGATCTCTATTTCTCGCATTGGCCCGATGACAGCGTCAGCCATGTCGAGACGCTGGCCGCCTATGACAAGCTTCTGAAGGCAGGCAAGGTGCGCGCGATCGGGGCGTCGAATTACGATGCTGATCTGCTGACGGCGGCACTGGAGACCGCGGATAAAGAGGGGCTGCCGCGCTATCAGGTGATCCAGCCGGAATATAACCTTTATGACCGTGACGGCTTCGACGGGCCGCTGCGCGATCTCTGCCTGCGGGAGAATATCGGCGTGGTCACCTATTTCTCGCTCGCCGCCGGGTTCCTGTCGGGGAAATACCGCTCGAAAGCCGATCTTGAGGGCCGCAAGCGTGGCGGAATGGTCGAGAAATACCTGACCGATCGTGGCATGGCGATCCTCGACGTGCTCGAAGATGTCGCCAGCCAGAAAGGTGCGAAACCGGCCGAGGTCGCGACGGCATGGTTGATCAACCGCGAAGGCGTCAGCGCCCCGATCGCGAGCGCCACCAGCTTGTCGCAAGTGGAAAGCTTCGCGAAAGCCGTCGAAATGAGCCTGACTGACGAAGAAATGCGCCGCCTGACCGACGCGGGCGCTTAATATCTCCTAACTCTCGGGTGGCCCGCCGGGCCGCCCGATCCTCCCCTCCCGACCGGACCCCGTTTACATGTATGAAACCGTTTTGCTGATCGTGGCGGCCTTGATCGTCGGGATGTCGAAGGGTGGGCTTTCGACCGCTGCGGCCATCGCGGTGCCGATGCTGGCGCTGTTCATGAACCCGGTGAAGGCGGCGGCGACGCTGCTGCCGGTCTATATCGTGACCGATTGGGTGGGCGTCTGGCTTTACCGCCACCATTTCTCGAAGCGGAACCTCTATATCCTCGTGCCTGCGATCCTCGCGGGTGTGGCCATCGCAACCCTTATCACGCCCTACACGCCCGAATGGGCGCTGCTGGTCTTCACTGGGTTGATCGGGATCTGGCATGTCGCGCGGGCGTGGCTGAAACGGCATGACGACAGCCAAGCCGAGGCGAAGGTCGTCCCGGGGCTGTTCTGGGGGACGCTGACCGGCATCGCGAGCTTCATCACCCATTCCGGTGCGCCGCCGGTGCAGGCCTATCTCCTGCCGCAGAAGCTTCCGAAGCTGGAATTCGCGGGCACCATCGCCATCGCCTTCGCCATCGGCAATATCGTGAAACTCCCCGCCTATTGGGTGATCGGCCAGCTCGACGGGCTGAACTGGTCGCTGGTCGCGGGGCTTGCGGTGGCAGGCATCGTGGGCACCGTCGCGGGCCGTTGGCTGACCGCGCGGCTGTCGCAGCAGCTCTACATGCGGGTCATCCAGATCATGCTGGCGGTGCTGTCGGTTCTGCTGCTGATCCGCGGCGGGATGCAGGTGATGTGATCAGCGCGGCGGGTAATGGCTGCGCAGCGTCATCGCATCCTGCCCGATCAGCCGCGTGACCGAATTCCCGTTCTCCGAGAAGATCGAACTTTGGGTGTAGTACGGGTCTTCCAGATCGGTCGAGAAGCCCAGCGACTGCACGATTTCCTCGAGAACGACCGAGCGGATATCGCGCATCTGGATGTCCCGGCTGAAGGCGATATCGGCGTCGGTGATCCGACCCGTATTCGTCTGCCAATAGAACGTCACCTTCGCGACAGTGCCCGGTCCTAACCGCCTGCCGTTGAGCCGCATCGAGGGCGTTCCCCGCACGGTGCCGCCCACGGGCGTGTCGGTCAGATAGAGATTGATATCGGCGGGGCGCGCGCCGGCGTAGCTCAGGTGCAGCGCGGCGCCGGTCTTGTTGATCTGGTCGATCGCCGCGCGGGCGGCCTCTTCGATGGCATGGGCGCGCTTGGCGGGGAAGTGCTTCGAGCGGAAGGCGATGCCCACCGTGAGATCGCTGCACTTGCTCGCGGCCCATCGGCGATAGGGCAAGGTGCAGGCGCCCCCAGGTCGCGCGGCGCAGGCCATCGCCCGGTAGAAGTCCCGATCGCTCATCTTACCGGAATTGGCGATGTTGCGATCAGCGGCGGTGTCGCGCGCTTGCGCGGGGAGCGCGAGGCTGAGTGCAAGCGCGAGACTGGCTGCACCGGACATCACCCGGCGCGAAATTCCTGCTACCTTTTCAGACCCTTGCAGACCGATCTTAAAGCCCCCTCTTAACTCAGAACCGAACAGGCGCGGCGGGTGGCGAGGGCGTAGCCCTCAATCCCGAAGCCTGCCAGAACCCCCTCCGCGCGTTGCGAGATGAAGGAATGATGGCGGAAGTTTTCCCGCTTGTGAACATTGGAAATATGCACCTCGAAGACCGGCCCCTCAAAGGTGTTGAGCGCATCGAGGATCGCGACGGAGGTGTGGGTATAGGCGCCGGCATTGATCACGATGGCGCAGGCCGCGTCGCGCGCGCGGTGGATCTGCTCGACGATCTCGCCTTCGAAATTCGACTGGAACAGCGCGACCTCGAAGCCCTTGGGCTGCGCCTCCTCGCGGCAGATCCGCTCCACGTCCTCGAGCGTGTCCGAGCCGTAAATCTCGGGCTGGCGCTTGCCCAGAAGGTTCAGGTTCGGGCCGTTGAGGATATGGATGGTCTTCGACATTCTGCGCTCCGGATGGCGCGTGGGACGGGCGCGCCCTGCCCCCAGCGCGGATCATTTCCCCAAGCTATAGGGCCTTGCGCGGGTTCACGTCCAGCAAAAGGGCGTGATCGGCAGGTGTGGTGGCGCCTTGGTCACGCTCGACGAACTGGCGCAGCTTGGAGAGGTTCTTGCGCGCGAGCACGCCGAGCGCCGAGACTGGCCCACCCAGATGATTGGCGCGGATCGCCCGATAATCCTCGACCATCTTGCGCCGCAGATGCGCGAGCGAGCGGTTGCTGACGCCGCCCAGCCGCATCTTGTAGAGAAGCTCGGGCAGATAGACCGCGCGACCTTGGAGCGCGCTGAAGACACGCAGCATGAAGTCGTAATCCGCCGCGATCCGGTAAGAGGTGTTAAAGCCTCCCAGCCGCGCATAGGTGGAACGCCGCAGGTAGAGCGTCGGGTGCGCGGGGGCCCAACCCCGGCGCAGCTTGGCCGGGGTGAAGCCGCCATTGGCCCAGTGACGGATCACCGTACCCGGATCGCCGCGCAGGACATAATCGAGATTGGCGAAGACGGCCTCGACCTGCGGATCGGCGAAAGCCGCGGCGACATGGGCCAGCGCATCACCATGGGCCAGCATATCATCGGCATGAACGAAGCCCACGACCTCGCCCGTGGCCCGCGCGATACCCTTGTTGAGCGCATCGTAGAGCCCTGCATCCGCCTCGCTGAAAGCTATCATCCGAGAATGGCGCGCAGCCTCGATCGCCGCGAGGGAGCCGTCGCGCGAGCGCCCTTCGATTATGAGATGCTCGAGATCGCGGTGGCTCTGCCGTGCGACCGAGGCGATGGCGTCGCCGACGGTGTCCTCGGCATCGTAGACCGCAGTGATCAGGGAAATCTTCATCGACCTTACCCATCCGTTAGGAACTCCACTAACGCTGCGTCAACACGATTAAGAATTTCCTAACGCCATTCCGGCCCCTCCTGCGCGCCATGTGAAAAGGCCGGGCGCTGTGGCCCGGCCTTCTCTCGTCTTCGATCTTGCGATCATTCCGCAGGTTTAGCCTGCGCGCCCTGCGGTGCGGGCGGCGGGGTCGGATCGGCCCCGTAGAGATCGCCCGGCAATTCGGAGGGCATCGCATGATCGGCCTCCTCGTCGCTCTGGTAGCGCTGGTTGTGGCGATAGAGCATCAAGGGATCCCATCGCAGCGCTTTCAGCAAGCCGATGAGGATGAAGAAGCACACGATCGCGAAGGGGAAGCCCGCGACGACCGCCGCCGCCTGCAGCGCGTTCAGCCCGCCTGCGAGCAGCAGCACCGAGGCCACCGCGCCTTCCGTGATCGCCCAGAAGATCCGCTGAACCTTCGGCGGATCGGCATCGCCGCCCGCGGTCAGCATGTCGATCACGAAAGAACCCGAGTCCGAGGAGGTCACGAACCACATCACGATCAGGATCACAGCGAAGCCCGACATCAGGCTCGCCAGCGGGAAATGCTCGAGCAGCGCGAACATCGCGTCGCCATAGGCGTTTTTCGTTGCATCCACGATGGTGCTGTCACCGCCCAGCGAGATGTCGAGCGCGGTGCCCCCGAAGGCGCAGAACCAGAAGAACATGATCGTGGTCGGCAAGAGCATCACGCCCACCACGAATTCGCGGATCGTGCGCCCTTTCGAGATGCGCGCGATGAAGACGCCCACGAAGGGCGACCAGGAGATCCACCACGCCCAGTAGAAGATGGTCCAGCTATTCTGCCACGAGCCGTCCTTCTGCCACGCCTCGGTCCACGAGCCCCAGCTGACGAGCTCCGCGATGTAATCGCCATAGCTTTGGACGAAGAGGTCGAAGATGAAGATGGTCGGCCCGACGATCACCATGAAGGCGAGGAACACGATCGACAGGCCGATATTGAGGTTCGACAGTCGCTTGATCCCGCCATCGAGGCCCGCCACGACCGAAAGGGTCGCAGCCGCCGTGATGCAGGCGATGATGATGATCTGTACGAAGGGCGATTGGTCGATGCCGAAGACGGTGCCGAGGCCCGAATTGATCTGCATCGCGCCCAGACCCAGCGAGGTCACGATCCCGAACATGGTGCCGAACACCGCGAGAATATCGACCGCAGAGCCCCACGGCCCGTAGATCTTCTCGCCCAGAAGCGGATAGAGCGCCGAGCGGATCGTCAGCGGCAGGCCCTTGCGGAAGTGGAAATAGGCCAGCGCCAGCGCCACGACCGCATAGATCGCCCAGGCCTGAAAGCCCCAGTGCATGAAGGCGATGGTCATCGCTTGCCGGGCGGAGGCTTGGGTTTCCGCCTCACCGACAGGCGGGGCGAAGAAGTGATACAGAGGCTCTGCCACGCCCCAGTAGATCAGACCGATCCCGATCCCGGCCGAGAACAGCATCGCCGTCCATGAAAAAAGCCCGTAAGCGGGCTTGTCGGTCATGCGACCCAGTCGGATATCGCCATAAGGTCCGAAGGCGAGAAAGACCGTTGCGGCGAGGAATAGGTTCACCTCGACGATCAGCGCCCAGCCTAGATTGGTCGCGAGCCAGTCCTGCAAGCCGGTGAAGAGCGCCTTGGCCTGATCGCTGAACATGGCGCCGAAGATGATGAACCCGATGATGAGGACCGCAGAGACGAGGAACACCGTCTTGTGGACCTTGGGGAATATGAACAGCCGTTCTTGCGGCATCTTATCGTGCATTGGTCTCCCTTTCTGTTGGTGCGCCGGATCGCGTCGGTTGACGAAACTGGGCGCCCAATCCCCGCACGTCTCGGCAGGGTTCCCTCGGATCGATCAATGTTTCATGCGTGCGCCGGGTTCCGCCGATTTGTGAAAAAGCAAATCGCACGCGACGGAATGGAGGGGCTTGGCAGCGAGGAGATTTTCGCCCAATCTGCCGCGCAGGGCTGAAGGCGATGGCGTCGCCGGCGCAGCTTGCGCCCGCCCTGTCTCACCCATCCTGCACGCCGGGATCTTGCTTTGTCGCAGCGCGCGACGGGGGAAGATCGTCCCTCGGCGCGCTGTGGCCTCTGATAAGGAAGAGTGCCGATGGACCGTCCTGCTTTTTACCGCTTTCACCAAGGCGAGCGCATCCTGCCCTTCGCCGCCACCGAATACGACGCACGGCTCGCGGGTCTGCGCGCGGCGATGACCGAAGCGGGCATTGAGGCCTGCCTGTTCACCTCGATGCATAATATCGCCTATTACTCGGGCTTTCTGTACTGCGCTTTCGGGCGGCCTTACGCGCTGGTCGTGACACCGACCGACAGCGTGACGATCTCGGCGGGGATCGATGCCGCGCAGCCGTGGCGGCGCTGCCATGGCGATAACATCACCTATACCGACTGGGCGCGGAACAATTACTGGCGCGCGATTGCCTCGGTGACGGGCAAACGCCGCGTTCTGGGCGTCGAATCCGATCACCTGACGCTGGCGCAGGCGGCGCTCCTGCAGGATTTCCTCGAGCCCTCGCAGACCCATGACATCGCCCCGGCCACGATGCGGCAACGGATGCACAAATCCCCCGCCGAGATCGCGCTGATCCGGCAAGGCGCGGCCGTCGCCGATGTGGGTGGCTACGCGATCCGCGAGGCGATCCGCGAAGGTGTGCGCGAAATCGACGTGGCGATGGCGGGCCGCGACGCAATGGAGCTGGAGATCGCCAAGCGCTTTCCCGAGGCCGAGTATCGCGACACCTGGGTCTGGTTCCAGTCCGGCATCAACACCGACGGCGCGCATAACCCGGTGACGGGGCGCGTGTTGCAGCGTGGCGATATCCTGTCGCTGAACACCTTCCCGATGATCTCGGGCTATTACACGGCACTGGAGCGGACGCTGTTTGTCGGCGAGGTCGATGATGCGTCGCGCGCGATCTGGGAGGCGAATGTCGCCGCTCATGAATACGGGATGAGCTTGCTCAAGCCCGGCGCGAGTTGCGCGGAGGTGACCGAGAAGATCAACGCCATCTTCGCTGAGCGCGACCTGCTTCAATACCGCACCTTCGGCTATGGCCACAGCTTCGGGATGCTGTCGCATTACTACGGGCGCGAAGCGGGGCTGGAGCTGCGCGAGGATATCGACACGGTGCTGGAGCCCGGCATGGTGATCTCGATGGAGCCGATGCTGACGATCCCCGAGGGCCAGCCCGGCGCGGGCGGCTACCGCGAGCACGACATCCTCGTGATCACCGAGGACGGCGGCGAGGACATCACCGGCTATCCCTACGGCCCCGCGTTCAACGTGGTGGGTTGAGGTGACCCGAACACGCGGGCGGCGCGCCTGCCCGCGTGGACATGACCGAAAAGAGGTCACGCGCGGCCTGCGCAAAGCGGGTACTATTGACGAATACTGGGGGATTGTGGCGGAGCGGAAGGGATTCGAACCCTCGAGACGGTTCCCCGCCTACACACTTTCCAGGCGTGCGCCTTCGACCACTCGGCCACCGCTCCGCCGGCGGGTTTATCCGCAAATCCGGGCGGGATGCAAGACCCGAACCGGAATAATGCGCAGGTCATGAAAAAGCCCTGAAATCACGCGGGTTCGGCGCTTGCGCGCCTGCGCGGCGGCTCCTAGCATAAGAAAAACCGGTTACGGCCCCGTCAGGGTCAGGCACAGGAAGATGATGAAGATGAAGGACACTCCCGATGAGGGCCACCCTGCCCTGATCGATGGGCGCGCGTTCGAGCCGCGTGCGCTCACCAATGTGCTTCTGGGCATCATCGCCTTTGCTCTGGCGCTGTTCCTGATGGTGCAGGCGAAGTTCATCCTGATCTCGCTGGCCATCGCGATCATCCTGTTCTCGCTGACTTCCGAGGCGATCAACGCGGTCGGGCGGCTGCGCATCGGGCCGGTCTCGATTCCGCCGCGTCTGGCCTCGCTGGTGGCGCTGGCGCTGATCGCGGGAAGCCTTCTGACGCTGAGCGCGGTGCTGATCTCTCAGGTCAACACGGTCGTGACGATGGTGCTGAACTATGCGGGCCCCGCGCAGCAGGCGATCGCGCAGCTCTTCGGCTGGATGGGCCCCGAGGTCGAGCAATCGGTGCTGGAATCGATGCAGAGCATTCAGGTGGCGGGCTATCTGACGACCTTGGCGGGTCAGGCCTCGAACCTGCTGTCGGCCACGATCCTGATCATTCTCTTCGTGGGCTTCCTCTTTGCCGAGCGGATCTGGTTCGACGCCAAGCTCAACTCGCTGATGGGTGATTCCGAGAGCGCCGAGCGGATCGCGCGAATGGTCGGCACGATCATGCGCCGGGTGAACCACTACCTTCTGGTGAAAGCCATCGTCAGCGCGGTCACCGCCGTCGCGGTCTACGGCGTCTTCACCGTAGGAGGGTTCGATCTGGCGCTGCCGGTCGCGATCATCACCTTCGCGCTGAACTTCATTCCCTCGATCGGCTCGATCATCGCAACCGTCATCGCGACGCTCGCGGTCTATGTGCTGACGCAGAACCCCTATACCGCGGGCACGGTGCTGATCGCGGTCGGCATCCTGCAATTCGTGATCGGCAACGTGATCGACCCGATGCTGATGGGCCATGCGCTGCGGCTGTCGAGCTTCGGGATCATCATCTCGCTCGCCTTCTGGGGCGCTGTCTGGGGGCTGCCGGGGATGTTCCTCGCCGTGCCGATCATGGTGGCGCTGATGATCATCTGCGCCCAAAGCCCGCGCCTGCGCCCCTTGGCGGTGCTGCTGTCGCGCGAAGGTCTGCCGGATATGGAGCATTAAGCGGCGCGACCGAAAACGGGGATTGGATTGACCGGCACGAGGCTTAGATAGGGAGGCAAGGAGACCCTATGACCATTCCCTTCGACAACAGCTATGCCCGCCTGCCCGACAGCTTCTTCGAGCGTCAGCCGCCCCAACCGGTGAAAGCGCCCGAGCTGGTGATCCTGAACAGCGACCTTGCCGAGCGTTTGGGGCTCGATGCCGATTGGCTGGAAAGCCCCGAGGGGCTCGCGATGCTGGCGGGCAACACGATGCCCGAAGGCGCCGAACCGATCGCACAGGCCTATGCGGGCCATCAGTTCGGCGGCTTCGTGCCGCGTCTGGGCGACGGGCGCGCGGTGCTGCTGGGCGAGATCGTGGCGCCGGACGGCAAGCGCTTCGATCTGCAACTGAAAGGCGCGGGACGCACGCCGTTTTCGCGCGGTCGCTCTGACGGGCGGGCGTGGCTCGGGCCGGTGTTGCGTGAATATGTTCTCAGCGAAGCGATGGCGAAGCTGGGCGTGCCGACGACGCGCGCGCTGGCCGCCGTGCGCACGGGCGAGACGGTGGTGCGCGACGCCTCGGGGCGTCCCGGTGCGATCCTGACCCGCGTCGCGCGCAGCCATATCCGCGTCGGCACCTTCCAGTATTTCGCGGCGCGCAATGACCGCGAAGGATTAAGAACGCTTCTCAACACATTGATAGAGCGCCACTATTCAGATTGTAAGACACCACTTGAGGTGCTGCGCGCGGTCGCGGCGAAGCAAGGCGAGCTGGTCGCGAAATGGATGGCAATCGGCTTCATCCATGGCGTGATGAACACCGACAATATGGCGCTTTCGGGCGAGACGATCGACTATGGCCCCTGCGCTTTCATGGACCACTACCATCCGGGGCGCGTCTTCTCTTCCATCGACCAACAAGGGCGTTATGCCTATGCGCGCCAGCCGCAAGTGGCGGTCTGGAACCTCGCGCAATTCGCGACCTGCCTGATGCCGCTCATCGGTGACGATGATGCCGCCATCGAACAGGCGAGCGCCGCGGTCGACAGCTTCATCGGCGTCTATCAGCGCGAGTGGCTGCGACTGATGGGCCGCAAGATCGGCATCGCGGAAGCGACCGAGGACGATCTGCCACTGATCGAGGATCTGCTGAACCGCATGTCGACCGAGAAAGCCGATTTCACGCGCGTGTTCAGTGCGTTGCGGCGCGATCCTAAGACAGCGAGCAAGGAATTCACCGAGCCGATGGCCTTTGATCTCTGGCGCGAGGGCTGGGAAAAGCGGATCGCCAGCGAGGATGATCCGCACTCCGTCATGGCCGCCGCGAACCCGCTGCGCATCCCGCGCAATCACCGGATCGAGGAAATGATCGCGGCGGCGGTCGAAGGCGATGACAGCCCGCTCCATAGCCTCATGGCCGCGCTCGCGGATCCCTATGCGGAGGACCCGCGTTACGCCGCATATGAAGCTGCGCCGAAATCCGATGAACGGGTGTATCGGACCTTCTGCGGCACATAAAGAACACCCTGTAAGGCACTCAGAAAAATGACACTTCGGATCGCTTCCTACAATCTGCACAAATGCGTGGGGACCGACCGCAAGCATGATCCGGCGCGGGTCGTGAATGTCATCAATGCGCTGCATGCCGATGTGATCGCCTTGCAGGAGGTCGACAAGCGCATGGGCGAGCGGCCAGCGGCGCTGCCGCAAAAACTGATCGAGGAAGAGACCGACTTCATCCGCCACGACATGCCCCGCACCACCGCCGCCTCGTTGGGCTGGCATGGGCAGGTCGTGCTGGTGCGGCGCGGCTCGCGGGTGCTGGGGGTCGAGCCGGTCACCCTGCCCGGCCTCGAGCCACGCGGCGCCATCGCGGTGAATATCGCCCCCGACAGCGGCGCGCCCTTCCTGCTGATCGCGGCACATCTGGGGCTGCGGCGCACGGATCGGCGCGCGCAATGGGCGCGGATCGCGGAGATCATGGCCGGGGTGAAACCGCACCCCACCCTCGCCATCGGCGATTTCAACGAATGGCGCGCGCGGCACGGGTTCGAGGCGCTGACCGGGTTTCACATCCATGCGCCGGGCGCGACCTACCCGTCGCGCGCGCCGATCGGCCAGCTCGACCGGATCGTGACCTCGCCGGGTCTGCGCGTGGTGCGCAAGGGCGTGCTGGATACGCCGCTGGCGCGGGTGGCCTCGGATCACCTGCCGATCTGGGCCGATATCGGTGGCATCGTCACCCGGGCGCATCCCAGTTCGTGACGCGCCTTGAAGGCCGATCACACCCGCGCTAGGTGGGCCTTGACCATCCGGTCAGGAGCGCCCCATGACACCCGAACCCACCGACCACGATAACCTGCTCGGCTCGATGCTGATGATCCTCGCGATGGCAGGGTTCGCGCTGGAGGATATGTTCATCAAAATGCTCGCGGGCGACTGGCCGGTGGGGCAAATTCTCGCCGCCGTGGGGCTTGGCGGCGCGACGATCTTCGCGGTGCTCGCCAAGCTTAAAGGCGAACGGATCTTCACCCGCTCGCTGCTGTCCTCGGCGCTCTGGCTGCGCAATCTGGGCGAGATCGTCGGCACCGGCTTCTTCGTCTCCGCCGTGGCCTTCACGCCGCTGGCCCAGGCCACCGCGATCCATCAGGCGACGCCGCTTGCGACCACGCTTGGCGCGGCGATCTTTCTCAAGGAGCGGGTCGGCTGGCGCAGGCTCTCGGCCATTCTGATCGGTTTTCTGGGCGTGCTCGTCGTGATCCGCCCCGGCACGGACGAATTCTCGATGCTCTCGCTTCTCGCGGTCGGCGCGGTCATCGGCCTGTCGATGCGCGACGTCACGACGCGGCGCGTGCCGCGCGATGTGACCTCGCTGCAGGTGGCGACGCTGGGCTTCTTCTGCGTGCTGCCGCTAGGGTTGGTGCTGTTGGCAGTCCTGCCCGAGCCGATCGTCACGCCCGAGCCGATGGATTGGCTCTACCTTGCGGGCGCGCTCGCGATCGGGCCGGTGGGCTATTACGCGCTGATCGCCTCGGTGCGGCTGGGCGAGATCGCGGTCATCATGCCGTTTCGCTATTCGCGCCTCGCCTTCGCCGTGGTGATTTCGACCGTCGTTTTCGCCGAGCCGCCGGATCGCTGGACGCTCATTGGCGGGGCGGTGATCGTGGGCTCTGGCCTCTACGCGCTGTGGCGGCAGGCCAAATTGCGTCGTGAAGGCCGCCGTTAGCGGTAACATTTCTTCCAGAAATCGCCCTTACGGCCTTTTCGCAGGCGCAGCACGGGTGTATGCACCTAGCCAAGCATCAACCGGAGCCCGAGGAGAGCGCCCCCCATGAGCACCATCATCGACATCCACGCCCGCGAGATTCTCGACAGCCGTGGCAACCCCACCGTCGAAGTCGACGTGATCCTCGAAGACGGCACGATGGGCCGGGCGGCCGTGCCCTCGGGCGCGTCCACCGGCGCGCATGAGGCGGTCGAACGCCGCGACGGCGACAAGGCCCGCTACATGGGCAAAGGCGTTCTCGAAGCGGTCATGGCCGTGAACGGCGAGATCGCGGAGAACCTCGTCGGCGAGGACGTCACCGAGCAGGTCGAGATCGACCGCGCGATGATCGAACTCGACGGCACCGAGAACAAGGGCCGCCTCGGCGCCAACGCGATCCTCGGCGTCTCGCTGGCTTGCGCGAAAGCGGCCGCCGACTTCTCGACGCTGCCGCTTTACCGCTATGTTGGCGGCACCTCGGCGCGTGTCCTGCCGGTCCCGATGATGAACATCATCAATGGCGGCGAGCATGCCGACAACCCGATCGACATCCAGGAATTCATGATCATGCCGGTCTCGGCGGGCAATATCCGCGACGCGGTGCGCATGGGTTCGGAAGTGTTCCACACGCTGAAGAAAGAGCTTTCGGCGGCAGGCATGACGACGGGTCTGGGCGATGAGGGCGGCTTCGCGCCGGAACTCAGCTCGACCACCGCCGCGCTCGACATCATCCTGAAGTCGATCGAGAAAGCGGGCTACAAGCCGGGCGAGGACATCTACCTCGCGATGGATTGCGCCTCGACCGAATATTACAAGAACGGCAAATACGAGATGAAGGGCGAAGGCCTGTCGCTGACCTCGGAAGAGAATGTCGACTATCTCGAGAAGCTGCTGGGCGCCTATCCGATCATCTCGATCGAAGACGGCATGGCGGAAGACGACTGGGAAGGCTGGAAGCTCCTGACCGAGCGTCTGGGCGACAAGGTGCAACTGGTGGGCGACGATCTCTTCGTGACCAACCCGACGCGTCTGGCCGATGGCATCAAGCAGGGCGTCGCGAATTCGATGCTGGTGAAGGTCAACCAGATCGGCACCCTCACCGAGACGCTGCAGGCCGTCGATATGGCGCATCGCGCGGGCTACACCAACGTGATGAGCCACCGCTCGGGCGAGACCGAGGACGCGACCATCGCCGATCTCGCGGTCGCCACGAACTGCGGTCAGATCAAGACCGGCTCGCTGGCACGTTCGGACCGGCTCGCGAAATACAACCAGCTGATCCGTATCGAGGAATCGCTGGGTGAGACCGCGGAATATGCGGGTCGCTCGATCCTGCGCTGAGCGCGTCTTGAATTGAGACACCCAAGCCCCCGGCGGAGCACGCGCTTCGCCGGGGGTTTTCGTTTCGCCTTCGGCGAGGATATTTGAGCCAAGCCGAAGGGGCGATTGCGCCGCGCCGCGATCCGCGTCACTGTCGGGCCATGATCAAGGCTCTGATTTTCGATGTGTTCGGCACCTGTGTCGATTGGCGCAACTCGGTCGCGCATGAGGTGGAAATCGCCTTTCCCGGGATCGATTCCCTTGCCTTCGCAGATGCGTGGCGCGCCGAATACGATCCTGCGATGCGGCGCATTCGCGACGGCGGGCGCGGCTATGTGGCGCTCGACGATCTGCATCGCGAGAACCTGCACCGGGTGGCGAAACGCTTTGCGGTCTCGGCGCCCGATAGCCTCTCGCATGTCTGGGAGCGGCTGACCCCGTGGCCCGATGTGGTCGGCGGCCTTCACGCGCTGAGGCGCCATGCGATCATCGCGCCCTGTTCCAACGGGTCCATCGCGCTGATGACGCGGCTTGCGCGCCATGCGGGGCTGCCGTGGGATTGCATTCTCGGCGCGGATATCGCCCGCGACTACAAACCCAAGCCCGAGGTCTATCTGGCCTCCTGCGCCGCGCTGCGCCTGCCGCCCGAAGAGGTGATGATGGTGGCCGCGCATAACGACGACCTCGCAGCTGCCCGGCCCTTGGGGCTGCAGACAGCTTTCGTGCCGCGCCCCACCGAATACGGGCCCGCTCAGGACAAGGACCTTGTGGCGAGCGAGGAATGGGACGCGATCGCGCCCGATTTCGAGACGCTGGCGAAGGAGCTTTTCGCATGAGTGAGGCCGACGCGATCATCGAAGCCCTCGGTCTCGCGCCCCATCCCGAGGGCGGACATTACCGCCAGACCTGGGAGGCGGAGGCCGCAGACGGTGCGCGCCCGGCGGGCACCTGCATCTATTTCCTGCTCAAAGCGGGCGAGCGCAGCCATTGGCACCGGGTCGATGCGACCGAGATCTGGCATTTCCACGCAGGCGCGCCGGTGCAGCTCGATATCGCGCCGCAGGAGGCGGGGCCGGTGCTGGAACTGCTGTTGGGCCCCGACGTGCTCGGCGGCGATCAACCGCAGGGGATCGTGCCCGCGGGCCAGTGGCAATCGGCGCGCTCCACCGGGGCGTGGAGCCTCGTCAGCTGCACCGTCTCGCCGGGCTTTCGCTTCGAGGGCTTCGAACTGGCCCCGAGAGGCTTCGACATCCCCCGCTGATCACCAGAGCCCGATGCTCGCCCAGCGGGCCAGTTGATCGAGCCAGCTGACAGGCGGCCACCAGAGCAGCGTCAGCACGATCACCGCGCCCACCAGCCCGACTGCCAGCGCCAGCTCGCGCCGGTGGCACAGCGTCTGCGCCGCCGCCGACCACAGCAGGTTGCGGATCACCGGCCAGTGCAGCTTGATGTGCCAGATCCCGGCGAAGATGAAGAGCACCCCCATCGCGAGGTGCAAAAGCTCCCAATCGGCGCGGTTCAGCGCGAGGAGCGACCAGTCGATATCCCGCGCCACCCGGCCCGAGGGCGCGATGCTGACGACGAGGCCGGAGATGACCATGACGACGAAGCTGAGCCCCGCGAGGAAGACTGCGGCGGCCCGGTTCGAGAACGGGGCCTGCTTGCGCGCCTGCGGCGTGGGATAGGGATCGGTTGGAGTTTCAGACATAGAATTACCCTCTGCGTTGAGGCCAATCTTAGCGCCGTCCGCCGCGGCGCGGCATGATCGGCGTCAAGTGATGTGAATTTAGCCGGGCCGCGAGACCTTGCCGCCGCCGATCAGCGCCGACACCCCGGTCGTCGAGGGCCCCGAGGTTGCCATGCCGCGCGCCACCCGCACCGCGAGATAGGCGAAGGCCTGCGCCTCGAGCATGTCGCCATCGAGCCCGATATCCTCCACCGGCTGCACCGGCACGTTCATGCGCCGCTGCAAAGCGACCATCAGCGCGGTGTTGAGCCGCCCGCCGCCGCAGACATAGATCGCCTTGGGCGGCGTCGGGTAATGCTCGCCCGCACGCGCGACTGAGGCAGCCGCGCAGGCCGTGAGCGTGGCTGCCGCATCCGCGTCGTCCAGCTCCGCCACGCGGGTCAGGATGTCGTGGAAATCGTTTCGGTCGAGCGATTTCGGCGGCATTTTCAGGAAATAGGGATGCGTCAGGAAGGCCTCGACCATGGCCTCGTCAACGCGGCCCGCCAACGCCAATTCGCCCCCCGCATCGAACTCGGCCTTGCGCCGGAGCCGCATCAGGTCGTTAATCGGCGCGTTGGCGGGACCGGTGTCAAACGCCAGAACGGCACCGGGCACTTCTGCCGAAGGCTGGCGCGGATCGACCCAAGTGACATTGCCGACGCCGCCGAGGTTCAAAAACACCGCCGGCGCGTCGAGCTTGGCGTATTTCGCACAGGCGAAGTGGAAGAACGGGGCGAGCGGCGCGCCCTGCCCGCCCATCTCCACATCGGTGGAGCGAAAATCCCAGACCACCGGGCGCGACAGCACCTCGGCCAGAACCGAGCCATCGCCTGCCTGATGGGTGCGGCGCGGGCCCTGCATTCCGTAAGGATCATGGGCGAGCGTCTGGCCGTGAAACCCCACGACCTGCGCCTCTCCCAATCCGCTGAGCAGTTCCGCATGGGCGGTCTCGACCACCTCGCAGGCCTCTTCCACACCAGGCTCGCCGGGCCAATGCCCGAGAGCCGCGTGGAGCGTCGCACGCTCGGCCTCGGTATAGGGGCGGTAGTCGCTGCGGCCGAAATCGAGAATGCGGGTTCCGTCGGTCAACACGAGCGCCGCGTCCACCCCGTCCAAGGACGTGCCCGACATGGCGCCAACTGCCCAGACCGGCCCGGATTTCAACATGGCTTCCCTCTCGTCGCCTGCCCCGATATACGCACGCTCAGACGAAAGGAACAAGCACGATGACCTACCATCCGAAATCAGACTTCATGCGCGTGATGATCGAGCGGGGCTTTCTGGCCGACTGCACGGATTATCAGGGGCTGGACGAGGCTTTGGCGAAGGGGGTCGTGCCGACTTATATCGGCTATGATGCGACGGCGAAGTCGTTGCATGTCGGCCACCTGCTGAACATCATGATGCTGCGCTGGCTGCAAAAGACCGGCCACAAGCCGATTACCCTGATGGGCGGCGGCACCACGAAGGTCGGCGATCCGTCGTTCCGCTCCGATGAACGCCCGCTGCTGACGCCCGAAGCGATCGACGAAAACATCGCCGGGATGAAGCAGGTCTTCGCGAAATACCTGGATTACGGCGACGGACCGACCGATGCGCTCATGCTGAACAACGCGGAATGGCTCGACGGGCTGAACTACCTCGAATTTCTACGCGATATCGGGCGGCATTTCTCGGTCAACCGGATGCTGTCCTTCGAGAGCGTGAAATCGCGGCTGGATCGCGAGCAATCGCTGTCCTTCCTCGAATTCAACTACATGATCCTGCAGGCCTATGACTTCCTCGAACTGAACCGCCGCTACGGCTGCCTGCTGCAGATGGGCGGCTCGGACCAGTGGGGCAATATCGTCAACGGGATCGATCTTACGCGCCGTGTGCTCGATCACGAGATCTACGGGTTGACCTCGCCGCTTCTGACCACCTCGGACGGCCGCAAGATGGGCAAGAGCCAGGGCGGCGCGATCTGGCTGAACTCCGACATGCTGAGCCCTTACGAGTTCTGGCAGTTCTGGCGCAACACGACCGACGCCGATGTGGGCCGCTTCCTGAAGCTCTATACCGACCTGCCGGTGGCGGAATGCGAGCGCCTGGGCGCGCTGGAAGGCTCCGAGATCAACGCGGCGAAGGTGCGTCTGGCCAACGAGGTCACAGCGCTCTGCCACGGCTGGGACGCGGCGCATGCCGCCGAAGCGACCGCGCGCGAGGTCTTCGAGAAAGGTGGCGTGGGCGACGACCTGCCGACGCTTACGCTGACGATCGAGGAACTGGGCGACGGGATCAGCCTTGCGCAGCTCGTGGTGCGCTCGGGCCTCGCGAAATCGGGCAAGGACGGCAAGCGGCTGATCGCGGAAGGCGCGCTCAAGGTCGATGACGAGACCTGCGCCGATCCGGGCCGCATGTTCACCGCCGCCGATCTGGAGACCCCGGTGAAGCTGAGCGCGGGCAAGAAGCGCCACGCGCTGGTCGAAGTCGAGTAAACCTTTCGGGCGCGCCTCATGCGGGCGCGTCCAAGCCCCTTTCCCGATCCGGTCGGCTGTGGCACTCTTTGCTCATGAGCAAGGTCACCAATCTCAATCAGTTTCGCAAACAGCAGGCCCGCGCGAAGAAACGCGAGCAAGGCTCTGTGAACGCTGAGAAATTCGGACGTAGCAAAGCCGAGAAGACACTGCAGGAAAGCCGCGCCACGAAAGAGCGGCGCGATCTCGACGGGCATCAGCGCGAGCATGACGAATGAGCCGACCGAAGAAACGCTCCCTGACGCTGGGCGGGCATCGCACCTCGGTCACGCTGGAGGATGAATTCTGGCGTGCCTTCCGCGACATCGCGACCGAAAAAAACCTTGGTCTCAATGAGTTGGCAGCCGAAATTGATGTGGATCGCGGCACCGAGACGGGCCTTGCTACGGCCATCCGCCTCTACGTTCTGGCCTATTACCGGGCGCGCGCGATCTCGTAAGGCAGGCCGCGGCGCACGGCGCTTTCCGCCGCCCATGCAAGCTCCTTGCGCGAGCGGTAGTCGGAGACGGAGAGCGGCGTGTGGAACACCACCTCGACCGCGCCTTGCCGCTTCTGGGCTAGCACCTTAATCAGATGCGGCCCGAAGCCCATATCGCCCCACCAGCCATAGAACCTCACGTCCTCGCCCGCGGGGGGCGTGTAGACGACGGTGACCGGCTGGATCTGCATCACGCGCTCCAGCCCGTGGCTGTAGAAGGCCTGAAACAGCGTCGGCTTGAAGGGCAGCACCCGGCGCGCATCGGTCGAGGTGCCTTCGGGGAAGAACAGCAGGTGATGGCCCGCGCGGATGCGATCCTCGAACAGCCCCTGCTGCGTCTTGGCCTCGCGCGGGTCGCGCTTGATGAAGACGGTGCCGGTGGCCCGCGCGAGCCAGCCGACGAAGGGCCATTTGGCGACCTCTGCCTTGGAGACGAAATAGACCCGCTGGCAGGCGTTGAGCGCGAAGATATCGAGCCACGACCCGTGATTGGCGACCACCGCGCCGATCTTGGTCATCGGACGCCCGGTGACGCGGTACGAAATCCCGAGGATCGGGAAGCTCATCCGGCACACCGCCTGCGTGATCCACGGCGTCCAGGGGCGCACCAGCCCGTGAACCGGGCGCTCCACCAGCCGCACCAGCAGCAGCACGATCAGCCCGATCAGCAGCATCAGCCCCCAGATCAGCCCCCGCAACACAGCCCGCGTCCAATCGAGCGCGCCAAGCGGTTTGGGATCGGGTTCGTCCTCGATCCAGCTCACGCGCGGCCCTCGAAACGACGGGTGTAGAAGCTGCGATGCTTGTCGCTCATCGCCTTGGTATCCATCAGCAAAAGGACATCGGTGGTGTTGAACGGACGGTCGATGAAAGCACCCTCGCCCACAAAGCCGCCAAGCCGCAGATAGGCCTTGATCAGATTGGGCATAGCGGCCAGCGCCGCGCGCCGATCCAGCGCCTCCTCGGGCACGAGGTCCATCGGCTGATAGGCTTCGGGCCGTGCGCGCGGGCGCATATGTTCGGGCGCAAGATGGTGGTGATGCAACCAGGAGAGCGGCGCTTTCAGCATCTCGGCATCGGTGCCGTGGAAGGAGGCCACGCCGAAGAGAATCTCAATGTCATGGGCCAACACATAATCGGCGAGCGCGTTCCACAGAAGCAGCATCGCCGCCCCGCCGCGATAGTCCGGATCGACGCAGGAGCGGCCCAGTTCCAAGAGTTTGCGCCCCGTGCCGATCAGCGGCGAAAGGTCATATTCGCTGTCGCAATAAAACTGCCCTGCGCGCTCCAGCCGATCCGAGGGCAGCAGCCGATAGGCCCCCACCACATGCTCGCCTTCCGCGCGTGCCGGGTCGACCAGCAGCAGGTGATCGTAGACGGGGTCGAGCCGGTCGCTTTCCAGACGATTTTCGTGATCGACCGTCTCACCGCCGCCGCCGAGCTCTTCAACGAAAACGCGATAACGGAGCCGCTGCGACGCCACGAGATCGGCGGCATCACGGGCCAGCCTGATTTCGAATGCGGCGCTGTCGATCACGGGCGTCCTCCTGCCGATCTTCGCTGGCCCGGTTTAGAAAGCCGCGCCCGGATTGGCAATATCGCGCGGTGCGCGCCGTGTCATCGGCGCATCACGGAGGGTTCAATCGCCACATCCAAAGGTTGAAGGTTTCCCACACGACCTCACGAAGCTGTTAACCATTCGTCAACTTTGTTCAGAGAAAACCAATTCCAGCGCGACCCGCCGCCCGTCCAGGACAAGCTTGCCTTGATGCTCGAAATTTACCGTCACTTTTTCGCCGATACGCGATTGAACCTGTCCGGTGCCCCAGTCGGGCTGGGCCGGGTTTCTGACCAGCATGCCGGGTTCGAGAATTTCATAGATCACATTTCACCTATTGGAGAGTTTAATGCCATTCGAGACCGCCAATGCCGGTACGGACGACGATGATTTGACCGCCCTTGTGGGCTCGCGCCTGTGTCATGACCTTATCAGCCCGATCGGGGCGATCGGCAATGGGGTCGAATTACTCTCCATGACGGGCGATACGCCCGGCCCCGAGCTCGAGTTGATTACCCAAAGCGTGGCGGCGGCGAATGCGCGCGTCAAGTTCTTCCGGGTGGCGTTCGGGCGGGCCGGCGCGGAACAACAGCTTGGCGAGGCGGAAGTCGCCGGAATGTTGGGCGAATTATCGGCGCAGAGCCGTCTGGACTACGAGTGGAAAGTGCCGGGCGATGCGCCGCGCACCGAGGTGAAGCTGGCGTTTCTCGCGATGCTCTGCCTGGAGACCGCGCTGCCCTTCGGCGGCACGCTGCGCGCGCTGCCCTGCGGCGATGGCTGGATGATCACCGCGCGGTCCGAAAAAGCACGGCCTAATCGGGAAGTTTTCGCCGTGCTCGACGGCGCCCAGATGGAGCTGACGCCCGCGCGGGTGCAATTCGCGATGCTGCCGCGCGAGGCGGCGCGGCAGGGTCGCAGGCTCGACTGGTCGGTCGACACCGAGGGCGGCACGATCGCGTTCTGAGCGCTCAGGGATGTTCGGTGCGCCTTAGGGGCGCACCGAACCATGCCCCGTCACAAGATATTTGAACGATGTCAGTTGCTCGGCACCCACCGGGCCCCGCGCATGCATCTTGCCGGTCGCGATCCCGATCTCTGCGCCCATCCCGAACTCGCCACCATCGGCGAACTGGGTCGAAGCGTTGCGCATCAGGATCGCGCTGTCGAGCCGCTCAAAGAAGCGGTCGGCGGCGGCGTCATTCTCGGTCAGAATCGATTCCGTGTGCTGGCTGCCATAGCGGCGGATATGTTCGATCGCGCCATCCACGCCGTCCACGATCTTCGCCGCGCAGATCATATCGAGGAATTCGCGCCCGAAATCTTCCGCGCTCGCCTCGGTGACGCCCTCGATCGACAAGAGCTCCCCGGTGCCGCGGACCTCGACGCCCGCCTTCAGCAGGTCCTCGATCAGCACGCCGCCATGGGTGTCCCAGAAAGCGCGGTCGATCAGCAGACATTCCATCGCACCGCAAATCCCGGTGCGCCGGGTCTTGGCGTTCACCACCACGGCCCGCGCCTGATCCAGATCGGCGGCCCCGTCGGCATAGATATGGCAGATACCCTCGAGATGGGCGAAGACCGGCACGCGCGCCTCGGCCTGCACCAGTCCGACGAGCCCCTTGCCCCCGCGCGGCACGATCACGTCGATGAATTCGGTCGCGCGCAGCATCTCAGCCACGGCGGCGCGGTCGCGGGTCGGCACAAGCTGGACTGCCGCTTCGGGCAGCCCTGCGGCGCGCAGACCTTCGAGCAGGCAGGCATGGATCGCACGGCTGGAATGGAAGCTCTCCGAGCCACCGCGCAGGATCACCGCATTGCCCGATTTCAGGCACAGCGCGCCTGCATCCGCGGTCACATTGGGCCGCGATTCATAGATCACGCCGATCACGCCAAGCGGCGTACGCACGCGCTTGATATGCAGCCCCGAGGGCATGTCCCATTCCGCGATCGTGTCGCCCACCGGATCGCGCTGCGCAGCCACCGCCCGCAGACCCTTGGCGATCGCCTCGATCCGCGCGTCGTCCAGCATCAGCCGGTCCATCATCGCGGGGCTCAGCCCCTTCTCCGCGCCGTAGGCCATATCCTCGCCATTGGCGGTAATGATCTCGCCCTTGCGCGCGAGCACCGCATCGGCGGCCGCTTCCAGCGCCTTTTTCTTCACCTCAGCGCTGGCGAAGGCCAGCTCCGCCGCCGCCGCACGCGCGGCCGCGCCCATCGTCTCGATCAGCCCTTTGGCGTCCATGTCGTCTTTCATTGCGCACCTCTACCGGATTTCCCGGTCTGTCCCGTCTTCACCCATTGCGCCAGCTTCACCGCCAGCACGATCCACGGCAGCCCGTGCATCACCAGATCGAACCAGTCGATCGGACGCACCAGCGTGCCCGCCATCAACATCTTCAGCTTTTCCCAGATATGTGGCTCTGGGGTGAATGGTGCGAGACCGAGCAGTGCTGCGAAAAGCACCGCCTGCAGCAGGGTGATGTGGTCGAAAACCTGTTTGATCCAGCGCATACGCTCCTCCCGAAACTTCGCCCGGATATAAGCGACAGATGCGCGTTTCACAAACGCAACTTTACCGTAAAGGAGGGGAAAGTGGCGCGGTTGACGGGGCTCGAACCCGCGACCCCCGGCGTGACAGGCCGGTACTCTAACCAACTGAGCTACAACCGC
>NZ_MPZV01000002.1 GCF_002020355.1 Thioclava sediminum | reverse complement strand
GCGGGATGGAGCAGCCCGGTAGCTCGTCAGGCTCATAACCTGAAGGTCGTAGGTTCAAATCCTACTCCCGCAACCAAATCATCTAAAGCATATCAAACGCCTAGCCTCGCTCCCCGCGAGGCTTTTTGCGTTGCGAAAAACACCGTGGAGGCAATGTCGAAGCTGATCTTGGTCTTGTCCCGTTCCTTCAAGCGGAACACGAAGAAGACCCCTGAGAAAGGGTCGAGATCAAAATTCCCCGAAACGAAGTTAACAAGCCCATCGATCCCTGTTCGGATGTCGACCGGTTGCGTTGCTAGGTAGATCTTGAACCTGCGAGCGTATTGGAAGGCTTGTGCGCCGCGAACCATTCCGGCACGTCGGTGATGTAGCGGAACGAGGCACGATAGCCCCAACGGGCGTAATCCGCCCGGATCTCGTGGCTGTCGCAGCCGTCACAGCGGGGTGACGGTATTGAACTGACGGCCGTGCCAGACCAGTGGCTTGGCGTTTGCGGAGAGGTCGATCTTCCGTGGACGCCCGACGAACAGCACGTGATCGGTCGTCTCGATCTCTCCGACGAGGGCGCAGTCCATCGTGGCCACGGCACCGTGCAGGCGCGGGTGGCCGGAGGGCCAGGTGTCCCATGCGCCGTGCTCGAACCGCTTCTCCGGCGCGACCTTGCCGGCAAAAGCCTCGGCCACCGCCTGCTGGTCCGCTTGCAGCATCGCGAAGGAAAACCCGCCCTGCGCGCGGATCAGCGATGCCAGGCGGGCGCTGGAGTCGATGGAGACCAGCAGCGACGGCGGATCGACCGCCAGCGAGAGCGCTGCGGTGACGGTGCGCCCTACGCGGTCGCTGTCCCGCGCGGCGCTCACAACGCAAACGGTTGCGGCCAACGCAGACATCGCATCGCGGAACGCAGCTTGCGTGTCCAGCCCGGCGTCGATCATGGCATAGGAAGCCTGTGAGAGTTCAGTGCTCATGACTATCCTTTTTGCCCCGGCTCGGGCGAGAAATGCGTTTGCAGCTTGTTCGGCACGCCATCCATCTCGTCGGCATTCGCGGGCGGGGTGCCCATCGCGACGATGACAGGCCAGACCTCTGCATATTTACGGTTGAAGTCGACCCAGCCTTCGCCGTCAGGATCGGTGTCGGGGCGGATCGCGTCGGCGGGGCACTCGGGTTCGCAGACGCCGCAGTCGATGCATTCATCGGGGTGGATCACGAGAGCATTTTCGCCCTCATAGAAGCAATCGACCGGGCAGACCTCGACGCAATCCATGTATTTGCAGGCGATGCAGTTTTCGGTGACGACGTATGTCATGGGGAGGGGCTCATGAGCTTGGAAGAGGCCGTGCGCAGGTGGTGCGCACGGCACTCGGTGCATCAGGCGAGGTTCGACGCCGCGAACTCGTAATTTGCGAGATTGTCGAGGAAGTTCGTCACGTAGTCCGGCCGACGGTTGCGGAAGTCAACGTAGTAGCTGTGTTCCCAGACATCGAGGCCCAGCAGTGCCGTACCCTCGCCGATGGCGAGCGGGTTCACCCCGTTCGGCGTCTTGGTCACGCCGAGGCTGCCGTCGGGCTTCTGGATCAACCAGGCCCAGCCCGAACCGAACTGCCCGGTTGCTGCGGCCTTGAACGCCGCTTTGAAGTCGTCGACAGAGCCGAAATCGGCGATCAGTCGCGACTCGAGTGCGCGAGGGATGCCACCACCCTGCGGCGAAAGGGCGTTCCAGAAATGAATGTGGTTCCAGTGCTGTCCCGCTTGGTTGAAGATGCCTTCGCGTGCGGGATCGCCGTAAGTGGCGACCACGATCTCCTCCAGAGTCTTGCCTTGAAGGTCGGCGGTCTTCTCGACGAAGCCGTTGAGCGCCGTCACATAGGCCTGATGGTGCTTGTCGTGATGAAGTTCGAGCGTTTCCTGGCTCATGCCGCGGTCGGCCAGCGCGGAATGGGAAAAGTTCAGTGCGGGAAGTTCGAAAGCCATGTCAGGTCTCCTGCGGGGGGTGGTTGCGCCGCAGCGTGCGGCGGGTTAATTAATCAAGTAAGTGCTTTGAAAAAGATTGAGTCGAATATGTCAAGCGATATCTTGGAAAAATACGCGATGGAAGATACAGGCTGGTCGCCGCGCTCCGCCTCCGAGCGCATCCTGATGGCGTTGAAGATGCACGGGGCGCTGACCTCGGCGCAGGTCGGGGCCCGCCTCGGCACCACCGGAGAGGCCGCGCGGCAGCAACTGCTGAAACTCGCCGAAGAGGGACTGGTCGCAGATGAACGTCGCGCCTCCGGGCGCGGGCGACCTGCGGTTTTTTGGCATCTGAGCGAAAAGGGGCAGGCTCGGTTTCCGGACACGCATGCTGCGCTGACCGTGGAAATTCTGCGCAGCATTTCCGGTGTTCTGGGGGAGGAGGCGCTCGAGCGCATCATCGAGGCCCGAGAGGCGACGACGCAGGCGCTCTACGAGGCGGAAATGACGGGCTGTGGCGATCTGGCTGCACGGGTCGAGAAGCTGGCCGAGCTGCGCAACGCCGAAGGCTACATGGCATCTGCCGAGCGTGATGCGGACGGTACCCTTCTCCTTGTCGAGAACCATTGTCCGATCTGCGCCGCGGCGACTTTCTGTCAGGGCTTTTGTCGGGCCGAACAGGCGGTGTTCAAGGCTGTTTTGGGCGAGGATGTCTCGGTCGAGCGGGTTGAACATATCGTCGAGGGCGGTCGCCGCTGCACCTATGTCATCCGCGACGCCGTGACATGAGCGCGGAGCGGCGGACCGACGTTGCGCGCGCTGGCAGGCCCGGTGCGTGGACGCCCCCCGTCACGCAGTCGCCGACACCGCTGAAGGCAGCGTTCGACTTGGGCCGCCGCAACACGCTGGGCTTGCGGTCGCAGGCCCGGTTCGGCGGGGTGCTGCACACAGAAGCCGAGATCATCGCCGCCGCGCAATATGCCGGGCGTCTCGGCCTGCCGTTTCACCTTCTGGGCGGCGGGAGCAACTGCGTCCTGGCCGAAGAGATCGACGGCGTGGTCGGGATCAACGGATTGCTTGGTCGCAGCGTGACGCGTGCTTCCGATGGTGTGCGCGTCACGGCAAAGGCGGGTGAGAACTGGGATGCCCTGGTGCGCTGGACGGTGGAGCAGGGTATCGGCGGCCTCGAGAACCTTGCCGGGATACCGGGCACTGTCGGCGCGGCGCCAGTCCAGAACATCGGCGCCTATGGAGTGGAGCTGAAAGACTTCGTCGAGAGCGTCGATATTATCGACACGAAGACATGGACCGCCCGACGCCTTTCGGCGCGCGACTGCGGCTTCGCTTATCGGCACAGCCGTTTCAAGGAGAGGCCGGGCGTTGAGCTTGTCACCGGGGTCACGCTTCGGCTGCCTACGGATTGGAAGCCGAATCTCGGCTATGCCGGTCTGGCTGACCTGTCCGGCTCACTCAGCCCGGACAGGATCATGAAAGCCGTTCTGGCTCAACGCGCGGCGAAGATCCCGGACTGGAGGGACATCGGCAATGTCGGGTCTTTCTTTCACAACCCGATCGTTTCGGTCGCGACCGCGCGACGCTTGGCGGACGTCCCGGGGCATCCGGTGCCGGGCGGCGTGAAGCTCTCGGCGGCAAGGCTACTCGATCTCTGCGGCCTGAAGGGGATCCGCAGGGGCGGTGCCGGATTCTCTGAAGCGCACGCGCTGATCCTCGTGAACCTCGGCGGTGCGACGGTCGAGGACGTCATCACGCTTACCGATCACGCCCGAGAGACGGTCCGCGCGCGCTTCGGTGTCTCTCTCGTACAGGAACCGGCATTGATCGGACGCTGAGCTGGCATGCGTGCGTCACACGGCGAATGATCAGCCCTCTATCCCCGTCGACCGATGCGCTTGCCCTCCGGTGTCAGGCGCTTGCGCGGGGGACGAGCTTGCCCTTGAACGCGCGGTCGAAGTCGCGGTCTTCGCTGCTTTCGAGCACTTCGACCAGATATTCGGCCATCTCCGTCAGGGGCTGGCGATAGGTGGTCAATGCGTAATTCGGGCTCTGGCATTGCGGCACGTCGTCGAAGCCCGTGACCGCGATATCCTCGGGAATGCGCAGGCCGAGCTTGTGCCGGATCACGTCGATCGCGCCGATGGCGAGCGCGTCGTTCTCGCAGACGAGGATGTCGGGCATTTCGTCGCGCGGGCGATCGGTGAGAATCCGGGTCACGACCTGTTCGGCGAGGATCGGGTCATAGGCGGGCACTTCGGCGAATTCGGGGACGGTCCCGAAACGCCGCTCCCAACAGCCCAGAAAGGTTTCTTTGCGCAGCAGATGCGCGGAATAGGTGCGCGGACCCGCGAGGAAGAGTGGGCGGCGATAGCCCTGTTCCGCAACATAGGCGGCGATCTCCTGCATCGCGGCAGCGTCGTCCACCGCGATCGAGATCGTGTCGGGATGGCGCGAGGTGCGCGCGAAGATAATCAGTTTGTGGAAGCGTCGGGCGTGCAGAGCGGTCTCGAGAACCTCATCGTCGAACTGAATCCCGATCAGGATCGCGGCATCGACGCGGCGCTGGCTGGCGTTGAGGATCGCATGGCCCGCATCGTCGCGGTCGAGCGTGTTCACCAGAAGCGTATCCCAGCCATGCTTGCGCAGGATGCGCGTCAGCCGCTCCATCATCACCAGTTTATGCGGGTTGGCGAAGTCATCGACCAGCAGCGCGACGAGGTTCGACCGATCCGAGGCCAATGCGGCTGCGCGCAGGTCGGGCACGTAGCCGAGCTTGCTCGCCGCTTCCATCACCTTGGTCCGGGTCTTGGGCGAAATCGACGCGTCTTTCTTGAAGGCCCGGTTGACCGTCCAGCGCGAGACACCGGCAGCTTCGGCGACATCATCGGCGGTGATGTTGTTTTCGAAATTCGGTCTGCGCACGTCGCTCATCGGGATCTCCTCAAAAGCTGACCTATCAGCTTTCTTGCCAGCATACACACAGAAAAGAGCGGCAGCGGAGTCCCGTTTGCACGCGCGTGCAAAAAATTCTTGCACGCGCGTGCAAAACGGATGATGTTAGCGCCAGTCATCGGTCGAATCGGATCGGTTCTGGGAGGAATGCATGTTGAAAGTCGGGTTGCTGGGCGCCGGCCGTATCGGTCAGGTGCATGCGGTAAATATTGCCGGACATCCGGGCAGCACGCTCGTCGCGGTCTCGGATGTGAACGCGGAGGCGGCGCAGGCGCTCGCCGCGAAATACAACGCGAAAGCGGCAAGTTCAGAGGAGATCATCGCCAATCCCGACATCGACGCGGTGCTGATCGCCACCTCGACAGACACCCATTCGGATCTGATCGAGAAGGCGACGGCAGCAGGCAAGGCCGTGCTGTGCGAAAAGCCGGTCGATCTTTCGCTTGAACGGGCGAAAGCCTGCCTCGCGGCGGTTTCGAAAACCGCTCAGCCTGTGATGATCGGCTTCAACCGTCGGTTCGACCCGAATTTCGGCGCGCTGCGCTCTGCCGCCCACGCCGGAGAGATCGGCAAAGCCGAGCTGCTCTCGGTCACGTCCTTCGATCCTGCGCCGCCGCCGGTTTCCTACATCAAGGTCTCGGGCGGGCTGTTCCGCGATATGATGATCCATGATTTCGACATGGCGAATTTCATCATGGATAGCGCGCCGGTCAGCGTTCGCGCCGTCGGTTCGTCCATCGTCGATCCGGCGATCGGGGAGGCGGGCGACGTGGATACGGCCGTCGTCACGCTGACCTATGCAGACGGGCGCATTGCCGTGATCAAGAATTCGCGCCGGGCTGTCTACGGCTACGATCAGCGCGTCGAATTGCTGGGCTCGGAGGGGCTGCTGACCGCGGCCAACATGCTGGAGAACACGGTCTCGAAATCGACCGTGGCCGGCGTCGCTTCGGCCAAGCCCACCTATTTCTTCCTCGAACGTTACATGCCCGCCTATGCCGCGGAATGGGACGTGTTCGTCACTGCTCTGGCGGAAGGTCGCCCGATGCCGGTGACGCTCGAGGACGGCGTGGCCGCACTCGCGATGGCCGAGGCCGCAACGAAATCCGCCAAGACGGGGGAGGCCGTCGATCTGGCGACGTTCTGAGGCTCTGCCTCGGAACGGACGGAAATCGCAGGCGCGAGGAGGCGCCTGTGGTTCAAAGGCCGAAGGGATCGGCCGGGCCGCATCGGACGCGACATGGAGGAGCGCGGTGCGGTGACAAACAGAAAGTGAATCTGGGAGGATCACATGAAACAGTTTCTGCGTGCTGCAGTTGCGGCCACCGCCGTGGCTTTCGCTGCACCGGCATTCGCGACGGATATCGTCGTGGTCTCGCACGGACAGGCCAACGACCCGTTCTGGTCGGTCGTGAAGAACGGCGTCGAACAGGCGGCGAAGGATACTGGCGTGAATGTCGAATACCGCTCGCCCGAGACCTTCGACATGGTCGCGATGAGCCAGCTGATCGACGCCGCCGTGAACCAGGAGCCCGACGGCTTGGTCGTCTCGGTTCCCGATGCGGACGCGCTTGGCCCGTCGATCAAGCGGGCCGTTGCCGCAGGCATCCCGGTGATCACGATGAATGCCGGATCGGATGTGTCGAAATCGCTGGGTGCGCTGCTGCATGTCGGTCAGGACGAATTCACCGCGGGTGAGCGCGCGGGTGAGAAGCTCAAGGAAATGGGTGGCAAGAACGGGCTCTGCGTCAACCAGGAAGTCGGGAATGTCTCGCTCGACCAGCGTTGCGCCGGTTTCGCCAAGGGCTTTGGCGGTCAGGTGAAAGTGCTGCCGACCACCAATGATCCGGCGGATATCGAGGCCAAGGTGCGCGCAGCCCTGCAATCCGATACGTCGATCGACACCGTGTTGGCGCTGGGTGCGGCGACGGCGGGTGAACCCTCGGTCAAGGCGGTCAAGGCGCTGGGTGAAGGTGGCGGCAAGATCAACGTCGCGAGCTTCGATCTGTCCCCGGGTTTCCTGAAGGATGTCGAGAATGGTGACGCGGCCTTCGCGATCGACCAGCAGCAGTATCTGCAGGGCTACCTGCCGGTGTCGTTCCTCGCTCTCAACGCGAAATACGGCCTGATCCCGGCGTCGAACGTGGCTTCGGGTCCGAACCTGATCACCAAGGATAAGGCGGCTCAGGTGGTCGATCTGTCGGCCAAGGGCATTCGCTGATCCATATCGGATGAGTTGATACGGGGATGCGCGCGAGCCCCTTGATGCGCGCGCGCATCCCACCGGCGCCACCGCGGGCGGTCGCGGAACCGAAAGCGCCACGAACCAGCATTCTCAGGGAGGGTATAATGCCTGCCGACTCCACGGTTACCGACGAGCGCGTCCGCGAGGAGACTCTTCTCGCGCGCTTGATGAAGCGGCCCGAACTGGGCGCGATCGCCGGGCTCATTCTCGTGACGATCTTCTTTCTCTTCACCGCCAATGCGTCGATGTTCACCCTTTCGGGGATCATGAACTTCCTGACGCCCGCGGCCCAGCTCGGAATTCTCGCCATCGGCGCGTCGCTTCTGATGATCGGGGGAGAGTTCGACCTTTCGATCGGCTCGATGGTGGCCTTCGCGGGGATGATCTTCGGCGCGCTCGTGGTCAATCTGGGACTGCCGCTGATCGTTGCCATTCCCGGCACGCTGATCTTCGCCGGCATGATGGGCGTGGTGAACGGACAGCTGGTGATCCGCACGGGGCTGCCCTCCTTCATCGTGACGCTGGCTTTCCTGTTCATTCTGCGCGGCCTGTCGCTCGTCGGGCTGAAATATCTGACCGGCGGCTCGACCCAGCTGCGCGGCGTGCGAGATGCGGTGGGCGATGACTGGCTGGCACCGTTCTTCTCGGGCGATGCGTTCACGGGTCTCTTCGCGAAGCTCGCCGAATGGGGCTGGATCGACACGTTCAAGTCGGGCGCGCCGAAAGTGCCGGGCGTGCCGGTCGAGATCCTGTGGTTCATCGGTATCGCGCTGTTTGCCACCTGGATCCTGCTGCGCACCCCTGCCGGCAACTGGATCTTCGCTGCCGGCGGCGACAAGAACGCGGCCTCCAATTCGGGCGTGCCGGTCAACCGGGTGAAGACGACGCTCTTCATCGTGACCGCCTGTTGCGCCGCGCTCGTCGCCATCATGACCGTGATCGACGCGGGCTCCACCGATGCGCGTCGCGGCTTCCAGAAGGAATTCGAGGCGATCATCGCAGCGGTGATCGGGGGCTCGCTGCTGACCGGCGGTTACGGCTCGGCGATCGGTGCCTTCTTCGGTTCGATCATCTTCGGCATGGTCGTGATCGGCCTGACCTACACCTCGATCGATCAGGACTGGTTCCAGGTCTTCCTGGGCGGGATGCTGCTGCTCGCCGTGATCTTCAACAACGTGATCCGCAAGCGCGTGACGGGGGAACGCTGATATGGAAATTGAGACCGCATTCCACCACGGCGCCGTCGCCGATGACGCCAAGCCCATCCTCGAGATGCGCGGCATCAAGAAGCACTTCGGCAACGTGATCGCGCTAGCCGGTGTCAGCTTCGATATCCGCCCCGGCGAGTGTCACTGCCTTCTCGGCGATAACGGCGCGGGCAAATCGACCTTCATCAAGACGATGTCGGGCGTGCACAAGCCGACCGAGGGCGAGATCCTGTTCGAGGACAAGCCGATGAACTTCTCGAGCCCGCGCGATGCGATGGAGGCCGGGATCGCCACGGTGTTTCAGGATCTCGCGATGATCCCCCTGATGAGCGTGACGCGCAATTTCTTTATGGGGCGCGAGCCCACGAAAGGGGCGGGTCCGTTCAAGCGCTTCGACGTGGCGCGGGCCAACGAGGTGTGCGTCGAGGAGATGCGCAATATGGGCATCAACCTGCGCGGTCCCGATCAGGCGGTGGGCACGCTTTCGGGTGGCGAACGTCAGACCGTCGCCATCGCGCGCGCGGTCTATTTCGGCGCGAAAGTTCTGATCCTCGACGAGCCGACCTCCGCACTCGGCGTGCGCCAGACTTCGAACGTGCTCGCCACGATCGACAAGGTGCGCAAGCAGGGCGTGGGTGTCGTGTTCATCAGCCACAACGTGCGCCATGCGATGGCGGTGGGCGACCGCTTCACCGTGCTCAATCGCGGCAAGACGCTGGGCACCGCAACCCGGGGCGAGATCACGCCGAACGAGTTGCAGGACCTGATGGCCGGTGGCCAGGAGATGGCGCAGCTCGAGGGCTCGCTCGGCGGCACGATCTGACAAGCGGGCAGGGGCGCGACCTGCCCCTGCCACGGACTGCAATGACGACAGGAACTGAGGGTGACATGGCGCTTCCGATGCCCGAAACTCCGCTTGGCGTGGCCCTGATCGGGACCGGCTTCATGGGCAAATGCCACGCGATGGCGTGGCGCAACCTCGCGACCGTCTTCGG
Source organism: Thioclava sediminum (assembly GCF_002020355.1). Lineage (GTDB taxonomy): Bacteria > Pseudomonadota > Alphaproteobacteria > Rhodobacterales > Rhodobacteraceae > Thioclava > Thioclava sediminum. Next base: position 1,021,320 of record NZ_MPZV01000002.1, on the reverse strand, counting down.
CGGAGCGCATCCGCTGCTGGAGATCCTCTGCGACACGCCCTCCGACAAGGCCCGCGCCTTCGCCGAGCAGTTCGGCTTCGCGCGTGGCAGCGACGATTGGCAGGCGACTTGCGCCGATCCGGCGGTCGATGTGGTCTCGATCACTGCGCCCAACGGATTGCACCGCCCGATGGCCGAGACCGCCCTGCGTGCGGGCAAGCATGTCTGGCTGGAAAAGCCGATGGCGCTGACGCTCGAGGATGCGCGGGCGATGGCCGGGCTCGCAGCGGAGCATCCCGGGCAGGTCACGATCCTCGGTTACAACTACCTTCGGTCGCCCGCTTTCCAGATGGCGCGCAAGCTGATCTCGGAGGGCGCGATCGGCACGCCCCGCGCGTTCCGGGGCGTCTATGACGAAGACTATTCCGCCGACCCGCGCCTCCCGTGGTCGTGGCGGATGACGCGCGAGGCTGGCGGTCTGGGCGCTTTGGGCGATCTGGGCTGCCACCTCGTGTCGCAAATGGTGGCGCTGATGGGGCCGGTGGAGGAACTGACCGCGATGACCCAGATCGCGATCCCCGAGCGCAGCTCCCCCGATGGCCCCAAGCCGGTCGAGAACGAGGACAGCGCGTTGGCCCTGATCCGGTTCGCGAGCGGCGCGCAGGGCTCCTTCGCCACCTCGCGGGTCGCGCGCGGGCGCAAATGTCGCCTGCAATGGGAAATCCATGGCTCGGACGGCACCTTGGTCTTCGATCAGGAGAACATGAACGAGCTGTGGCTGCATCGCGCCGGAGAGGCGGGGTTCACCCGTCACCTGACCGGCCCCGATCAGCCCGATTTCGCCGCCTTCTGCCCCGCGCCGGGGCATAATTTCGGCTTCAACGAACAGAAAGTGATCGAGGCGCGCGACCTGTGCGCAGCCATCGCGGGCGGGCCGAATGCCGGCCCCGATTTCGCTGCCGGTCTGGAGATCGAGACGGTGATCCACGCGATGGCGCGCTCGAACGGCGCTCCGATCCGGATCGGAGATATGGCATGAAAAACCTCGACGTGATCACGATTGGGCGGGCAGGCGTGGATTTGTATGGGGCGCAGATTGGCGGGCGTCTGGAGGATATGGGCTCGTTCGAGAAGTATATCGGCGGGTCTCCGACGAACATCGCCTGCGGGACGGCGCGGCTGGGGCTGAAGTCGGGGCTGATCACGCGGGTGGGCGACGAGCATATGGGCCGCTTCATTCGCGAGCAGCTTGTACGCGAGGGGGTGGATGTGACCGGGGTTGCGACCGATCCGGAGCGGCTGACCGCGCTGGTGATCCTCGGCATTCGCGATGAGGAACAGTTCCCGCTGATCTTCTACCGTGAGAACTGCGCGGACATGGCGCTGAGCGAGGAGGATATCGACGAAGCGCTGATCGCGCGGACGCGGAGCGTGCTCGCGACCGGAACGCATCTGTCGCATCCGCGCACGCGGGCGGCGGTGCTGAAGGCGCTGGAACTGGCCCGCAAGCATGGGGCGAAGACCGCGCTCGACATCGACTACCGCCCGAACCTTTGGGGCGTCGCGGGTCATGGCGAGGGCGAGAGCCGCTTCGTCGAGAGCGCCGAAGTGACGTCGAGCCTGATGGCCACGCTGCACCATTTCGACCTGATCGTGGGCACGGAAGAGGAGTTTCACATCGCGGGCGGCTCGACAGACACGATCGAAGCACTGCGTGCGGTGCGCAAGGTCTCCGATGCCACGCTGGTGTGCAAACGCGGAGCCGCCGGCGCGGTGGCCTTCGAGGGCGACATTCCCGACAGCCTCGATGACGGCCAGACCGGCCCGGGCTTCCCGATCGAAGTGTTCAACGTGCTGGGCGCGGGGGACGGGTTCTTCTCGGGGCTGATGAAGGGCTGGCTCGATGGCGAGAGCTGGCCGAAGGCGCTCGAATACGCCAATGCCTGCGGGGCGTTTGCGGTCTCGCGCCATGGCTGCACGCCGGCTTATCCCTCGCTGACCGAGCTGGAGTTCTTCCTCAAGCGCGGCGTGAAGCAACCCGATCTGCGCAACGATGCGGAGCTGGAGCAGATCCACTGGTCGACCAACCGGCACACGCGCTCGCTGCCCGACTGGCCCGATTATCGGGTCTTCGCCTTCGATCACCGGATGCAGCTGGAGGAGATGCCGGGTTACACGCGCGAGAAGGGCGGGGCGTTCAAGGAGCTGTGCCTTTCGGCGGCGACCAAGGTGCAGGACGGGCGTCCGGGCTATGGTATCCTCTGCGATGACCGCATCGGACGTGCGGCGCTGCATGCGGCCTCCGGTTCGGGCCTCTGGATCGGGCGACCCTGCGAATGGCCGGGCTCGCGCCCGCTGGACCTGGAGCCGGAACTGGGGCCCGATTGCGGCGGTCTGACCCAATGGGCGCGCGAGGAGGTGGTGAAGGTCCTGTGCTTCTGCCACCCCGACGACGATGCCGAGACGCGGGCCAATCAGGAGGCGACGGTGAAGCGCCTCTTTACCGCGGCGCGCAGGAACGGGCTGGAATTCCTGCTTGAGGTCATTCCGTCCAAGGTGGGGCCGGTCGATGCCGACACCACCGCGACCCTGATCCGGCAATTCTACGAGATCGGCGTCTACCCTGATTGGTGGAAGCTGGAACCGATGGCGGACGCGGCCGGATGGGCCAAGGCCGTGGCCGCCATCGAGGAATTCGACAAGCACACCCGCGGGATCGTGGTGCTGGGCTTGGATGCGCCGGAGGCGGAACTGGCCGCCAGCTTCGAGGTCGCGGCCGGGTTCGATCTGGTCAAGGGCTTCGCCGTGGGCCGGACGATCTTCGGCGACGTGGCGCGGGGCTGGATGGCCGATGAGTTGGCCGATGCCGAGGCCGTGGCCGAGATGGCGCGGCGCTACACGCGGCTGTGCGGGATCTGGGACGGAGCGCGGGCGAAGGCAGCCAAGGCGGCTTGAGATGTAAGCGGGGAGGGGGCTCTGCCCCCGCGCGCGCAGGCGCGCAGACCGAAACGGGGAGGGGGCTCTGCCCCCGCTCCCTGACGGGAGCCCCCCGGGATATTTGGGTCAAGAGGAAGTGGCCCTAGAGAGGAAGAGAGAGATGAGCGAGACGATCCGGCTGACCGCCGCGCAGGCGATGGTGAAGTGGCTCTCGGTGCAGATGACCGAGGATGGCGAGCGGTTCATCGAAGGGATGTGGGCGATCTTCGGGCATGGCAACGTGGCCGGGATCGGCGAGGCGCTGCATGCCTACAAGGACGTCTTCCCGACCTGGCGCGGGCAGAACGAGCAGACGATGGGCCATGCGGCGATCGCCTATGCCAAGGGCAAGAAACGCACGCGGGCGCATGCGGTGTCGAGTTCGATCGGGCCGGGCTCGACGAACCTCGTGACGGCCGCCGCGCTCGCGCATGTGAACCGGCTGCCGGTGCTGATCGTGGCGGGCGACGTGTTCGCGACGCGCCGTCCCGATCCAGTGCTGCAACAGGTCGAGGATTTCGACGATGGCACCGTCAGCGCCAATGACTGCTTCCGCCCGGTCTCGCGCTATTACGACCGTATCTCGCGGCCCGAGCATATCCTGTCCGCGCTGCCGCGGGCGCTGCGGGTGATGACCGATCCGGCCAATTGCGGTCCCGCCGTGCTGGCCTTCTGTCAAGACACGCAGGCCGAGGCTTACGATTACCCGGTCGAGTTCTTCGAGCCGCGCGTCTGGCGCATTCGCCGTCCCGCTCCCGATGCGGGGGAACTGGCGCGGGTCGCGGAGATGGTCAAAGCGGCGAAGAACCCGGTGATCATCGCAGGCGGCGGTGTGGTCTATAGCCAAGCCGAGGACACGCTGGCCGAGTTCGCGTCGAAGCATCAGATTCCGGTGGCGGAGACGCAGGCAGGCAAGTCGAGCCTCGCGCAGAGCCATCCGATGAGTTTTGGCGCGTCCGGCGTGGACGGTTCGGCGGCGGCCAATACCGCCTCGCAAAACGCCGATCTGGTGATCGGGGTGGGCACGCGGTTCCAGGACTTCACCACCGGCTCGCGGACGCTGTTCGGGGCCGGGGCGAAGCTCGTCTCGATCAATATCCACGGCTATGACGCGGCCAAGCACGGGGCGGAAAGCCTCGTGGCCGATGCCAAGGTCGCGCTCGAGCAGCTCAGCGCCGCACTTGGCGATTATCAGGCCGCGGCGCCCGATGCGGAGGCCCGCGAGGACTGGCTGCGCGCGGTCGACGCCTATTGCGCGCGCCCCGAGGATCAGGCGGCGCTGCCGACCGACGGTCAGGTGATCGGCGCGGTGCAGCGCGCGACCGGCGAAGATGCGGTCGCGATGTGCGCGGCAGGCACGATGCCCGGTGCGCTGAAGCTGCTGTGGAAGCCCTCTCAGGGGGGCTATCACATGGAATACGGTTACTCCTGCATGGGCTACGAGGTGGCGGGCGCGATGGGTCTCAAGCTCGCGCGGCCCGAGCGTGACGTGCTCTGCTTCGTGGGCGACGGCTCTTACATGATGGCGAATTCGGAGCTCGCGACGGCGGTGATGCGGCGGGTGCCCTTCACGGTGATCCTGACCGACAACCGCGGCTATGGCTGCATCAACCGGTTGCAGACGATGGGCTGCGGCGGCGAGCCTTTCAACAACATGTATGTCGATTGCAATGTCGAGGTGCAGCCGGAGATCGACTACGTCGCGCACGCGGCGGCGATGGGCGCGCATGCGGTGAAGGCCAAGGATACCGACCAGCTCGAGGCGGAAGTGAAAGCTGCGCGCGAGCGTGACATCCCGACGGTCATCGTGATCGACACCGTGGCCAAGGACTTCCCGGGCACGGGTCTCGAGACCACGGCGGGCGAACATGGCTTCTTCTGGGACGTGGCGGTGCCCGAGGTCTCGGACCGCCAGAAGCAGCGCGATCGCTTCGAAGAATACCTGACCCAGATCGCAAACGCGCGGCTGGTGAATTGAGGAGGAAAGAGATGATCCGTTTCGGCACGAACCCGATCGCCTGGGCCAATGATGACGACCATTCCCTGGGCGCGCATATCCCGACCGAGCAGATCCTCCGCGAGGCCGCCGAGATCGGTTTCGAGGGGATCGAGAATGGCCATCGCTGGCCGCAGGACGACGCGGAAGCGCTCAAGCAATTGTTGGGCCGCTATGGGCTGGATTTCGTCTCGGGCTGGTATTCGTTGAACCTTCTGACGCAATCGGTGGAGGCGGAGAAGGCGGCGATCCAGCCGCATCTCGACAAGCTAAAGCATAATGGCTGCAAGGTCTGTATTGCCTGTGAGACCTCGAATTCGGTGCAGGGGCTAGATGTGCCGCTGAGCGAGAAGCCGGTGCTGAGCGCGGCCGAGATGGTGGCGTTCGGGGCGAAGATCGAGGAACTGGCGGCGTTCACGGCCGAGCAGGGCATTGATCTGGTCTATCACCACCACATGGGCACTGTCGTCGAGACGCCTGCCGAGATCGACGCGTTCATAGCGGCGACGGGGCCTGCGACGAAGTTGCTTTTCGACGCGGGGCATTGCTATTTCGGCGGCGACGGGGTCGATCCCGCGCCGATGCTGCGCAAATACGTCGACCGCGTGCGCCATTTCCACGCCAAGAACGTTCGCCCCGCGGTGATGCGGCAGGTGCGCGATCTGGGCATGAGTTTCATGGACGGGGTGCGCGGCGGCGTCTTCACGGTGCCGGGTGATCCCGAGGGCGGGGTGGAGTTCGCACCGCTCCTGCGGATCCTGAAGGAGGCGGGCTATGACGGCTGGATCGTGATCGAGGCCGAGCAGGATCCCGATCTGCGCAATCCGTTCGAGTATCAGTCGCTGGGGCTGAAGACGTTGAAAGGCGCGGCTGCCGAGGTGGGGTTGATCGCGGGTTGAGACCGGGAGGGGGCTCTGCCCCCGCTCCCTATGGGAGCCCCCCGGGATATTTTGAGCAGTTGGAAGGAGAGAGACATGGCGGATCTGTTGCGAAAACCCTTTGGGACCCACGGCAAGGTGCACGAGATTACCCCGCAATCGGCGGGTTGGCGCTATGTCGGCTTCTCGCTCTACCGGCTGCGGGCGGGCGAGAGTGCGGCGGAGGCCACCGGTCCGAACGAGGCGATCCTCGTGATGGTCGAGGGCAAGGCCACGATCAAGGCGGCTGGGCAGGACTGGGGTGTCTTGGGCGAGCGGATGGATGTCTTCGAGAAGACGCCACCGCATTGCCTCTACGTGCCGAACGATCAGGATTGGGAGGCCGTGGCCGAGACCGACTGCACCATCGCGGTCTGCCTCGCGCCGGGCAAGAGCGGGCATGAAGCGCGCAAGATTGGACCCGACGGGATCAGCCTGACCGAGCGCGGCACTGGCACCAATACACGCTACATCAACAATATCGCGATGGAGGGGGAGGACTACTGCGACAGTCTGCTGGTCACGGAAGTCTTCACGCCTGCGGGCCATTGGTCGAGCTATCCCAGCCACCGCCATGACGAGGATGACTTCCCGCGCATCACCTATCTCGAGGAGACCTATTACCACCGGCTGAACCCGGCGCAGGGCTTCGGCATCCAGCGGGTCTATACCGAGGACGGCACTCTGGACGAGACAATGGCGGTGAGTGATGGCGACGTGGTGCTGGTCCCGCGCGGGCATCACCCCTGCGGGGCACCCTACGGGTTCGAGATGTATTACCTCAACGTGATGGCCGGGCCGCGTCGTAACTGGAGGTTCCAGGCTGATCCGGCGGTGCAGTGGATCATGGATCGGGATGCCTGAGGGCGCCCGGGTGGAGAAGACAATGGAACAACCGTTTCAACTGGCGGCCTGCGCAGAGATGCTCTGGCGCGACCGGCCGATCGAATGGCGCGCAGCGCGGCTGACCGAGATGGGCTTCGGCGTGGGGTTGTGGAATTGGCCGGATCACGACCTCGACAAGCTCGAGGCGGCGGGCGCGGATTACACGATCATGAATGGCTATCTGCAGGGACGGCTGAGCGACCCGGAGGGAGCGGAAATGCTGTTGCGCTCGGTTCGCGAAACTGTGGCGGTTGGCAAGCGGCTCGGCGTGGACCGGCTCAACCTGCATGGCACGGGTCTTGGCGACGGCGGTATCCCGATCCCGCAGCATGGCAGCTTCGCGCCGGGCAGCTTCCAGCGGGCCTGCGATACACTGAACCGGATTTGCGATCTGGCCGAGGCGGAGGGGGTGGTCTTCACGCTCGAGAACCTCAACCCGATCGATCATCCGGGCTGCCCCTTCGGCTCTACCGTGGATGTGCTGGCGCTGGTCTCGACCGTCGATCGCCCGCAGCTGCGGATCAATCTCGACCTCTATCATACGCAGATCGGCGAAGGGGATCTGATCCGCTGGTGCAAGGCGAGCCTGCCCTGGATCGGCGAGGTTCAGGTGGCCGACAATCCGGGGCGCTTCGAGCCGGGCACGGGTGAGATCAACTATGCCGGTGTGGCGAAAGCGTTGCAGCAGATGGGCTATCGCGGCCCGGTCGCCATGGAGGCCTTCGCGCAGGGCGATGAGGAGGCGGCACTCGAGGCGTTCCGCGCCGCCTTCACACTCTGAGACCCGTCGATATGCAAAGCGGTGTGCTGGTCGCTCTTCCGATCCGCATACTGTTCCGTTCCCCCCACTGAAGTGGACCGTCGCGCCAGTGGCACGACGGCACCAAAGACCACATAGTGCTTTGGGCTAACGTCCACCGGCCCCGGAATCCCTTGTCCCGATGGACCAGGGCCAGTCATGCCCTAACTATCAAACCCGACCACTCAGGTGGGGCTGATCACCGGCCCGACCAAGTCGCTGGAACTGGGTCAGACCGAGACGCTGGAGAGCGGTCTCGTCTGGCTTCGGCATCGCGTGACCAAGGAAAACTGAAATGCCCGTTACCCCCAAAGCCCCGCTCGCCATCGTGGCCCTTGCGACACTCCTGTCCCTCGTTGTTTTCACCCTGCCGCTGACCACGCTCGAGGCGATGACCGCCGCGCTCGGGCTTGGCCCTGCGCAGCAGGCTTGGATCATGTCGGGGATGCCATTGGGGGCGGCCTGCGGGCTTCTGATCGCCGGGGCCTTCGGCGATACGCTGGGGCGGCGGCGGACCTTCGTGGGCGGGCTGTGGCTCACCGCGCTCGCTTCCGTTGCCGCTGCACTCGCGCCGACCGGTCTGTTCCTGATCGTCGCGCGTGTCGTGCAGGGCCTCGGCAGCGCCGGGATCATGGCCTGCGGCCTCGGGCTTCTGGGCCAGATCTACGAGGGCGAGCCACGCCGCCGTGCCGCCGCGATCTGGGCCGCCGGCCTTGGCGCGGGCGTGGCGCTCGGGCCGATCCTCGCCGCGGCGCTGCTGCCGATTGGCGGATGGCCCGCAGGGCATTGGGCGATCGCGCTTGCCGCGACCATCCTTGCGCTGAGCGCCTCGGCCCGCCTGCCCGAGAGCCCGCGCAGCCCGCATCGGGTCGACCTCACGGGCGGTCTGCTTCTGATGCTCGGCCTCGGCTGCCTGCTCTCGGCGCTCACCGAGTTGCGGTTGGGAGCTTTCGGCGTGGTGGGCTTGCTCGCATTGGGCGCGCTGGCCTTTCTGGCTCTCTTTTTGCGCACCGAACGCCGGGCTCCGAACCCGATCCTGCGGCTCGATCTCTTTGCCCATGCGCCCTTCACCGGCGCGACTCTCGCGGCTTTCGCCTCGGGCGCGGGCGTGCTTGCGCTGATGTCTCTGGTGCCAACCGTGCTGGTGCGCGGTATGGGGCAGACGCCACTTACGGCCGCTTTCGTTCTCCTCGCATGGTCGGCGTTGACCGCGATCTCCGCGCTCAACGCGCATCGCTTGCCCGCGCGCTGGACCTCGCGCCAGCGCGTGATCGGCGGGATCGTCGGCTGCGGGGTCGGGCAGGCCCTGATGCTGCTTGCGACGCCTGCGGCGAGTTGGGCGATCCTCGTGCCGGGGCTGCTGATTGCCGGGGTTTCGAACGGTATCCTGAACGCCGCGCTGGGGCATGAGGCGGTGCAATCCGTGCCGCCCGAGCGCGCCGCGATGGGGTCGGCCGCCAACAATACCGCGCGCTACCTCGGCTCCGCCCTCGGGATCGCCTTGATCTCGATCCTGATTGCCGGACGCGATGGCGAGCGCTTCTTCGCGGGCTGGCACGAGGCAGTGGTGATGAGCACCTTGTTCAGCGGACTGGCAGTGTTTGCGATGCTCGGTCTCGCACGCGAGCGCGGTTCCCTCGGTGCGCGATGAGCGCAGTCCCGTGTCAGGCGTCGCTCCCGCATCGCCGGACCGCTCACTGAGGATCCAGGTGGCCGCACCCTGAACGTGCTGGGACGTGCGGCTACTGCCGGGTCAGCCTCACCGTGAACCCGCCGCCACTCATGCTGAATGTAGCAAGCTTGCGTGCGTCATAGGCGGCATGCACATCGAACGACTTGAAGTAAAACGGCCAGACATATCCGGGGCCCAAGACAACGCGATAGGATAGGTCGCAGATCACGGTGTCGTCGTTTTGCTTCATCGCCGTCGTCGCCATCTGCACCACGCGACGACCATCATACATGGCCATCGGCGAAGGACAGGTTTCACCGTTTGCCAGCTTTGCGAAGAATTCCGTCGGGGAGATCACACCGGCGGGGACTTTTCCGGCGTCCGTCATCTCGGTCATCTCAGAGCGCGGTGTAATCTTAACGGCCGTCACGGTGTCCGCCTCGCGGACAATCGCGATATCGCGCGTTTCGCTGCCCCGGCTCGTCCCGAGGTAATCGACCTCATGACCTTTGGCCTGCGTCACCGCCTCGAAGGTTCCGTCGTCCAAGCCGAACGGCGTGTTGTCGAGCGAGAGCAGCAGTTTCGCATTACTGCCTTGCCCTTCGAATTGCAGCATGCCCAGGGATCGGTGGCCCAGCGTGACCTTGTAGATTTGCTTTTCGGCCGCTGCCGGTCCCGCCAGCAGGCCGGAAAAAGTCGCAACGAGAAGAAGAATGCGTGTCATGAAATATCCGTAGGCCAATGCTTTTTTGTCACGCCTACTTCCTCCCACATAGCTGTGCGATATCCAACTCCGTGAAGGAGGGCCGACAACCGGACAAAATTGCAAAGATCTTTCCGGAAACAGGGTATTTTCGCGCGGTTCGACTTCTGCTTGGCCGCGGGCCCTGTAGGATTGCGCGCAATGTTGCGGGCTGTACGCTGAATTCGTTAGTAGTTTCTGGCGAGCTTCAAGCAAAGCTTTGCGGGTCTTTTGCGCATAGGTTTGCGCAAATTTCGCGTAACTTTGCGTTTTAAGTCGGTATCTTACGAAGCGAATTCTTTCCGAGTCGACCTTAGCTTTTCCTGTTTTGATGGAAAGAAAAACCAGCCCATATTCTTAGCAACTTTTTAAAACTGGGAAACTCGGCGGCTCCGATTCCGAGATCATTTTCCGCGCCAACTCCGAGAACGCCCGAAATCAAGATCTTGGTCAGCATTGCCGCGGAGGCACCGCTCACTGGAGATACTGTCGGCCTCAAACCGGCCATTTCGCCCTGTCGCAGCTACCTACTGCTTGGGCTACGTTTCTGAAGGAGGCTCCTGCTGCCTTCCCTCCGAAGCATTGTAGGTGCCTTCACTTGTGTTCTCAGTCATGAAACGCTGGCTTACGGTGCGTTGGTTAGTGAAAGAGGCCAAATCCGGTTCGCGAATTTGCCATTACGGACAAGGAGCAGATTTGCCTGTAACTCTGTCGGGCACACTTCTGGCTCATCGTCGTCAAGGTCTGCCTTCGGAGGATTCCCCACGGGGTGGGTGCGGGCATAGGTAGCAGCGCCCTCGAATGCTTCTCTTGGAATCGAGGGATGCTCTTCACAGAGATCATCCAAGGTATCGCCGTCGCCAAGCCTGACAAGCACAGATCTGCAAGTGATCCGCGTGCCTTTAATCACCGGGTTTGGGCGATACTGCGCCGCAGACATGGCTCTCAGATGGGCAGTCTGCACCCCTCCGCTTAGCAGGTCGCTGAGGTCTTCCAGAGGCCGAAAGGGAATGGTGGCCAACACTCAATCTTGGCGCACAGCACCCTAAGAGACTCCCGGCGCGCGAAACAGGTGTGTCAGGGAGAGCGGATGCAATACTTGCGAACCGCGTCCAGCGCCGCCTCAGTTGGGAGATAATCGCGGGCGACTGGAAGCTCAGGTCCGGTTCAGCCGCACGAACAGCAGCCAGAACATCGCGCTGAGAAGCGGAAGTGTCACCAGCAGCACGAGGGAGGACAGGGCGAAGATGATCGGCACCTGGCTTTGCTGGGCTGCCGCCTGCACCCAGTTCCATACGGGCATGGTCTCTGATGTGCCGCGCAGGAAGATCGTCCGCATGACCTCGTTGAAGGACATCAGGAAGCCGAAGAGGCCCGCACTGACGATGCCCGGCATGAGGATCGGAAATTCGATATCCTTGAAGACGCGCCAGTCGCTCGCTCCGAGGTCGCGTCCCGCCTCGATCAGGGTATGGTCGAAGCGCAGGGTCACGACGAGCACGATCAGGAGTGCGAAGGGCAGGGCCCATACGTAATGCCCCACGGCGATCGACCAGAAGCCCAGATCGAGACCGAGCACGGACTGGCTGAAGATGAAGAGGGCCGCGCCCATCGACATGCCGGGCACGAAGAGCGGCAGAACGAAGACGAGGAGCATCGGGCCGGGGCTGGCCATGCGCGGTACTTCGCGCCCGATCACTGTGGCGGTGACTGCGCTAACCAATCCGACGATCAGGCCAATCACGATGCTGGCGACGAAGGGCATGTGCCAGTCGCTGCTCGCGAACAGTGCCTGATAGTGGCGTAGCGAGAAGGCGCCGGGGATGCCGGAGAGCGGGTCGCTCGAGATCGACAGCAAGACGAGCCAAAGCAGCGGAAAGTAGATCAGCGCGAGCATCGCGATGCCCATCCATTTGCCGAGCCGCTTCCAATTCGGGTTGTAGCTGGTTTCGAGCGAAACGGGGCCTGTCGTGGCGGTCATGTCGGTCATTGGTCTTTCCTTTTGCCCGTGGTCATCGGCGCAGCGCGAGTCTCGCGCCGCCGAGGTGGCGCAGGATGAGAGCCATCACCGCGAGGATCAGCAGCAGGAGGCCGATCACGAATGCAGAGAGGGCGGCGACGACGGGATAGCGCAGGGCGGTGTAGGCGCTCTCGATCGAGCTCGACAGCAGGTTCACGAAGCCGCCGCCCAGCATTCCCGGCTCGACCCATGCGGCCAGGGCCGGTCCGAGCGTGAAGACGAAGCCCGCCATCACGCCGGGCAGGGAAAGGGGCACGATCACCTTCCACAAGGTCTGTGCCGGGGTCGCCCCGAGGTCGTTGGAGGCTTCGATCAGGGTGTCGTCGATGAGGATGATGGCCATGTAGATCGGCAGGACCATCGGGGGGAACAGGGCCGGGATCATCCCGAAATGCACCGAGAATTCCGAGTAGAGCAGCCAGTCGAGCGGCGCATCGGTGATCCCGGTCGACATGAGGACGGTGTTGATCAGGCCGTTCTGACCGAGGATCGCGCGCCAGACGATCGTGCGCGACGACAGGTCGAGGAAGAACGGAATGGTCAGCAGCGCGAGGAACACGGCACGGGCCATCTGGCTGCGCGCTCCCTTGGCAAGCCAGAGCGCGAAGGGGAAGCCGATGGCGAGCTCGATCAGCGTCACGGTCAGCGCGATGCGCAGCGTGCGTAGCGTGACCTCCCAGCGCCCCGAGGCGAAGAGGCCCTTCCACGTCTCGAGGCTCGGCTCGTAGATCGTCTGGAAATACTCGGTCGAAAAGAAGCTGTAGACGAACAGGATGAGGAGCGGAACGATCACCAGCACGGTCCAGGCCGCGCAGATCACCCATAGCGCCACGGTTGCGACGGGGATTCTCATGGCGGGCTTGCGGCCTTTGTCCTTCGGTCTGGTCTGCGTCATGGGCGCATCCAATTCGGCGTTCATGGTCATCTATCTTCCTGTGGTGTTCGGCCCTTGGCGAGGCCGGGTAGCGTCCCCCGCAGGCGCGGAGGACGCGAAGGGATCAGGCGTTGAGGAACCGCTGCCACTGCTCCTCGATGTCGGACGCGTTCTGCGGCGTCGTGGTCGAGGTGAAGGGCTTCTCGAACTTGCGGTTCACCTTGGCTTCGGTGGCGCGCAGGGCTTCGATTTCCGCGTCGCTCCAGCCGTTCTCTTCGGCATAGGCCACGCCGAGGTCCATGTTCGGGCCGGCATAGCCGCGATCGCGGGCCTGAAGCGCACGGTATTCGCCGCCGAGGAAGTAGTTCAGCATCTTGTAGATGTTGTCGACATTGTCGCGTTCCATCGCGGGGGCGGCGACATAGGCGCCGTGGCCCCATTTGAAGTAGCCCTCGACGGTGTAGGCGTAACGCGTCGCGTTCTCGCCCAGCACGTTGTTGGCTTCACGCACTGCCGGTTCCCAGCAGTTGATCACGTCGACTTCCTTGTTGGTCAGAAGCTGGATCTGCTCCTCGAAGGCACCGTAGAGCGTGCGGAACTGACCCGCTTTCTTGCGCTCGATGAGGAAGTCCGCGACCACCGCCGCTTCTTCGGCGGTCATGTCCGAGACATTCTTAATGTCGGCCTTGCCGGTTTCCTTCAGGTAGAGCGCGGCGGAGGGCATCGAGTAGCTCCAGCCCTGCCCGTAGGCGACGCGGCCACGAGTGGCTTCGTCTTCGAACATCAGCGACCACGAGAGCTCTTCCTCGCTCGCGGGATCGACGCCTATGGCCTCGGGCACATAGCCGAAGCTGTCGGCGTTGCCGATGACCGGAACGCCCCACTGGTTGCCCTCTTCGTCGGTGACGACAGGCGAGCGTTTCCAAGCATCCGACGTGCGCTCCCACAGGGTGAGTTCGGGGTGGTCCGTCTCGATCTTGGCATACATGCCGCGCGGGCCGAGAATGTCTTCGGTGCCGCTCTCGAAGATGTAGATGTCGGTGCTGTCACCGAGGTTCGACGCCATGATGTCGCGCATGAAAACGCCGACATCGTTCGAGGTGCCGTTGAGTTCGCACTTGATGCCAAGGCTGGCTTCGAGCGGCGACCAATCCTTGAGCGCGGCGGTCGGAACGCCGTAAGCCCGCACGACGGGCATATCCTGTGCCATCGCCCCACGGGGTGCGAGACCGGTAGCCGCGAGGGCTGCCGTGCCAGCAACCGCGCCCATGCCGCGAAGCATGTTGCGCCGGGTCAGTTCGATCTGATCGAACGTAGAGAACTTGTCCTTCATTTTTCCTTCTCCTGTTGGGGCTTCGCGCCGTCTCGAGCGGCTGCGTAAGCCAGTTTTCCCGAAGGTGGACCGATCGACGCGATCAGCCCTTGTGTTCGGGGAAAATCACGGCGTCCGAGAGCTTCCAGCCGACCCGCGAGATGGCGCCCTTCTCGTTGGGCGCACCGTGCCAGGACCGAAGACGCAGCGTGCCCGCTTTCGTCTCGACCATCATGTCGGTGTATTTCCCGCGATAGACGCGGTTGGACAGGGTGGCATCGAGCCCGTCCTCGTCGGCTGCGACCGGTCCGATCCGTTCGGCCCGGATGGCAAGGTTGATGGCGCCGCCCGGCTGAATGTCAGAGGTGGCGAGAGTGCCGCGCACGACTGCGCCGCCGACCAGTTCCACCTCGCCGATCTCGCCGTCCTTGCGCAGAAGCTTGCCGTCGAGAATGTTCTCGTAGCCCATGAAATCCGCAGCGAACCGCGTGACCGGACGGTCGAACAGGTCGAGCGGCGCGCCGCTTTGCTCGATCCGGCCGTGCTTCATCAGAACGACGCGGTCGCTCATGGTCAGCGCTTCTTCCTGAGAGTGGGTGATGTAGATGAAGGTCATGCCAAGTTTGCGCTGAAGCTCCATAAGTTCCAGCTGCATGTCCTGGCGCAGCCGCTCGTCCAGCGCGCCGAGCGGCTCGTCGAGGAGCAGGATCGCAGGGCGGGTGACGACCGCGCGCGCAAGTGCCACACGTTGGCGTTCCCCGCCGGAGAGTTGCCCGATGGAGCGGTCGGCCTTGGCCCCGAGTTGCACCATCTCGAGCGCACGCTTCGCCTCGGCGGTCGAGTCCTGGGCCGTACGGCCGCGGATGCGCAGGCCGTAGGCCACGTTCTCGATCACGTTCATATGCGGGAACAGCGCGTAGTTCTGGAACACCGTGGTGCAGTTGCGCTTGGCCGCGGGCAGCCCCACGACATCTTCGCCCCCGATGCGCAGACGGTTGACCGAATAGGGAGTTTCCAGCCCGGAGATCACGCGCAGCATCGTCGTCTTGCCCGAGCCGCTGGAGCCGAGGATCGTCAGGAATTCGCCCTTCGCCGCTGACAGCGACACATCGGACAGCGCGGTGACCCTGCCGTACTTGTGGACGACATTGCTGACCTCGAGCATGGGTTCGCTGTGCATATCCTTCATTTCATGTCCTCAAGTCAGTCGTTCAGTGAGAGTGATGGGGCGTGCGCAGCACGGCCGTCTCAAGTGTCAGAATGCGCAATGCGAGCGACAGCGCGAGGTCGAGCACGTCGCGCGAAAGCCGGGCCGGGTCCCGCACAGAGTCGGCAGGAAGGACGCCGTCGAGGGGCTCCAGTCCGGCGTTGCGTCGCAAGGCGCGTCCGGTCGCGCGCAGAGCCTCGCCAACAAGGGCCCGGGCGGCGCGATCGGTAGGGTCGGACGGACGTTCGGCCTCTAGGCGCGCGGCAATTTCGGTCAGGCCGACGCCTCCACCTGTCAGGGTACCGCCAGTTCGCGCCGAGCGGACCGAAGCAAGCGCACGTGCCATCCGTGCGCGCAAATCGGGTTCGGTCCTGTGCGGACCGATGAAAAGCTCGACCCAGCGTCCCGAGAGGCGGGCGTAGCGCCGTTGAGCATGTTCGCGGTCGAGTGCGAGATAGCGGTTGCGTTCGATTTCGTGGGCGATGTCTTGAAGCCGCAGCGCGATGGCCGCGGCGTCGCCGGCGGGGGCGGAGAAGGTCACGTGATCTCCGCTGCGCCGGAACGCCTCTGCCGCACCGAGATGCTCGGGCGTGAGTGTGTCGAGAGTCTGGCCGGTCTCGTCATCCACGAGGGTCGCGCCGGTCGCGACCGCGAGGTCCCGCAGGATTTCGGCGGCGCGCGGACCCTTGTCGCGCGGCGTGATCGCGGCCACGCGTAGAACGCCGGCCTGCCGATTGCGCTCCAGAAGCTGCTTGGCGGCGCCCTCGAGCCCCCGCGCCGCGATCAGCAGCGACTTGCCGCTCTGGGCGAAACCTTCGATCACGGGGGCGAGGCGTTTGAAATCGGTCAGGATGTCGTTGACCACCAGCACGTGGACCGCATCCATATGCGTCAGCACCCCCGACAGGAGCGGCTCCATATCGGCGGAGAAGCCTTCGACGTGATCGAGGCGCAGCCCGGGTTCTGGCTGGTCGCTCAGCTCGACGTGACCCTCTGACCCTGCGAGTTCGAGCGCGCGGTGCAGGGCATCCGTCGCGTCGGGGGGAAGGGCTGCAGCGGCGAGGATACCTTCGTTATTGCCCGTGTCCTGCGTGACGGCCGCGAAATGGCGCGTGATCTCGGGGCGCAGCCCATCGACCGACCGGATAAGGCGCGAAGGATGCACACCCGCGGCGACGGACCGACGTCCGGTCGCCAGCGCGGCGCCGGTCATCACGGCCATGCGCGAGGTGCCGTCGCCCAGATCGCGGTCCGCCGACACCAGCGCTTCCCGCAGAAGCACCTCGCTCGTCCCGTCCGCGCAGAAATGACGGGCGATTTCCGTGCCGGTGGTGGCGCGTCGCACGCGCGCGCCCAGTGTGTAGAGCGCCGCGCGCCCGTCGGGGCCGAGCTTGGCCGCAATCGCGCGCAGAACCGGCGCGAGATCGTCTGCCAGCTCCGCCTGAAGCGGCTTGCCCGATATGATGCGCACGGCGGTCATGCTGTGGTCAGCCTCGCCTCATCCATAAGAACCTGATGAACCGCCTTCGCGACGGCGATCGCGTTCGGGGTGTCGGAGTGGACGCATATGCTTTCGGCGACGACCGACACGTCCTTGCCGCTCACGGCGGTGGTCATGCCTTCGAGCACGGCGCGGCGGACCTTCTCGGCGACGGCCTCAGGCGCAACGCTCTCATGCGCGCGCGAAATGATCTGGCGTCCGTCGTCACCATAGTCGAGATCAGCATAGAACTCGCAGCTGAAAGGGATTCCGCGGCGGGTGAACACCTCCGACATACAGCAGTCGGAATAGGCGATCACTGGCAGGCCGAGCGCTTCGGCCGCATCCGCAACGCCTTCCGCCACGTGCATCTCGTTCTGAGCCATGCCGAAGAGCGCGCCGTGCGGCTTGATGTGCGAGAGCGTGAGCCCTTCGGCCGCGGCCAGCGCTTGCAGCGCGCCCGTCTGGTACATGATGAGCGCGTAGATCTCGTCGCGCCGCATCTGCATCCGCCGCCGTCCGAAGCCCTCACGGTCGGGCAGGCCGGGGTGGGAGCCGACATTGATGCCCGCGGCCTTCGCCTTGCGCAGGGTGTCGCGCATGACCACCGGATCGGAGGCATGGAAGCCGCAGGCGATGTTGGCGTGGGTGACGAAGGGCATGCAGGCCGCGTCGTCGCCGAACGCGTAAATCCCGAAGGACTCGCCCATATCGCAATTGATCGTCACCATCTTCGCCTCCAAATGATATATCATGTATCCTATAACGACGATATCATCACCTTGTGTCAAGATAATCTTTCCCAGGGGGAAGCAGGTCGGGGCCGAAAACGTATGGCGCCTCTTTGCGTCGCAAACGAAAATCGCGTGACGAGAGCGAATCTGGGCGGGTGGCTGTTTTTTGGGCAGGGCAGGGATGTCGGCAGCGAGGTGGGTGAGGCGCGGTTTGGTCGCCGGGTGCTGCCGGGGCATTTTGCGCAGGGCCTGCTGCGCAAAAAAAGAAGGGCGGCAAGATGCCGCCCCGGTGGGTGTCTACTTGGGTTCTGGCCGGGGTCGCGCTCAGGCCCCCTCAGTCAGCGGCATCAGCGGAAGCAATGCTTTCGCGGCAATGTCGATATCCTGCCGCATGAACCGACCCGCTGCTTCCGCGTCGCGCCGCTCGATCGCTGCGAGGATATTGCGGTGTTCGTCATTGGCGTGGTGTTTGAAGTGCTCATCGTCGAAAAGGCCGGTAAAAACCGGGCCAACCTTTAGCCATAAGTCATTGATAAGAAGAAGAAGTTCCGGATTGTTCGCGCGGCGGTAGACGGTGAAGTGGAATTCGCGGTTGAGGGTCAGATAGCCCGCGGAATCATGGCGTTTCGCGACCTCTTCCACTCGCGCGGTCAGCTCCGAGAGCTGTGCGATCTCGTCCTCGGTGAACTTATCGACGGCCAGTTCCGCCGCCATTCCTTCAAGCGCTGCGCGGATTGGCATGAGCTCGCGAAATCGTCTCTGGGTCATGCGGGGCACCACGATCGACCGATTCGGCAGCACCGTCAAAAGGCGCTCGGCGACGAGCCGTTGAAGCGCTTCGCGGATCGGGGTGGCAGAGATTCCGTAGTTCGCCGCGAGCGTGCGGATGACCAGCGGCTCCATCGGGATAAAAAGGCCCTCCTGCATCCCGTCCCGGATCGCGTGATACGCCTGGTCGCTCAATGACTGGTGCTCAATCTTCTTCACTCGAATGCCTTTCGCTGCGCGTGGTCCGCTTCCCAACTTGGTATCTTACTTTGTATCGACGGGTAAAGGCCGTTGACGCTAATTGATATATCATATACTCCAACTAGGGAAGATCCAGCGGCAAAGTCGCGCGGATGCGTCGAAAAATAGCCGAGAGGAGAACAGGTCGAATGCTTCACGAAGCTCTGCGATTCTATCCCGGAGGAGATCGCGCGATCGAGGTCGAGCTGGGTGACGGGATGGATTTCACCATCAACTTCATCGTTCACCGACTTGTCGCTGCTGTGCGAGAGGCGCGAATCGCGGGCCTTGTCGATCTGATCCCCGAGCTGGCCTCGTTCCAGGTGAACTACGATCCCGACCGTATCTCCTACGAAGACCTGTGCCACGAGATCGAAGCGCTTTATGCGGAGATGGGGCGCGGGGTGACGGGAACGCTCGCAAGTCGGCTGATCACCATTCCTGTGCTCTATTTCGATGAGAAGACGGAAGCCTGCGTCGAAGACTACCGCAAGGACTATCCCGAGAAGACGCCCGATCCCGAGTTGATCTGCGAGTTGAACGGGTTGCCGGATCGTGCCGCGCTGCGCCGCCGTCACGCCTCGACCGAATACTGGGTTGCGGCGCTCGGCTTCTGGCCCGGTCTGTGCTCGTTGCTCGCCCTCAATCCCACTGCGCGGATCATCGCGCCGAAATACAATCCGCCGCGCACCCATACCCCGAAAGGGGCGGTCGGTCTTGGTGGTGCGTTAACCTGTATCTATCCGGACGCGACGCCGGGCGGCTATCAGCTTATCGGCCATACGCCGGCGCCGACCTATGACGGGGCGCAGCGGCTTCCCGACTTCAGGG
Source organism: Thioclava sediminum (assembly GCF_002020355.1). Taxonomy (GTDB): domain Bacteria; phylum Pseudomonadota; class Alphaproteobacteria; order Rhodobacterales; family Rhodobacteraceae; genus Thioclava; species Thioclava sediminum. The sequence continues at coordinate 1,001,888 of NZ_MPZV01000002.1, read as the reverse complement.
ACAGTCTCGCGCTGTTTCGGGCTGGCGACCGGGTTCGGTTCAAGCCCGTCGAACGCGATGAATACAGCGAGATCGAAGCGCGCGTCGCCGAGGGGACGTTCCGTCACGACATCGTCGATTACCAGGTCTTCTCGGTCGACCGCTATCTCGACTGGGCCAAGGCGCAAGAGGAGGCCTCCAAATGAGCCGCACCATCACCACGGTGAAACCGGGTCTTCAGACCTGCGTGCAGGAGCTTCCGGGGCGCGAGGGCTTTCTGGAGCAGGGGTTCCCGCTCTCGGGGCCCTTCGACGCCTGGTCGTTCCGCCAGGCCAATATCCTTGTCGGTAATGACCGCGACACTGCTGCGCTGGAGTGCCAGTTCATGGGGCCGACCCTGACCTTCGATGCCGACATGCTGATCGCCGTCACCGGCGCGGACATGTCGCCCGCGCTCGATGGCGCGCCGATCCCGATGTACGCGACCGTCGCGGTCTCGGCGGGCCAGACGCTGACCATGGGCTTCGCCAAGACCGGCGCGCGGGCCTATCTCGCGGTGTCCGGCGGGATCGCGACCGAGCCGGTTCTGGGTTCGCGCGCCGTGTTCCATCAGGCGGGCGTCGGCGGTCATGCCCTCATCGCGGGTCAGACGCTGCCGGTCGGCGTCTCGGAGACGAGCGCCCTCTACGTTCTGCCCGAATCCGCGCGCCCGGTGATCGGCACCGACCGCGTTTGGGAGGTCGAGGCGCTGTGCGGGCCGAATGACGACTGGCTCGACGAGGCGACGATCGAGATGTTCTTTTCGACCGACTGGCAGATTCAGACAAAGAGCAGTCGCACCGGCATTCGCCTGACCGGCCCGGATTTCGGGTTTTCCGACAAGGCTTTGAACAAATCCCCGGATCACGGGCAGGACCCGTCGAACATCATCGACCACGGCTATCCGATGGGGGCTGTGAACCTTGCCGGTCAGACGCCGATCATCCTCGTCAATGACGCGCCGAGCACCGGCGGCTTCATCAACCCCTTCACCATCGCGAGCGCCGCCTTCTGGAAGCTGGCGCAGGCCAAGCCGAACGAGACCCTGCGTTTCCGCCGTGTGGACCGCGACGGCGCAGCGGCGCTGCGGGCCGAAATCGATGCAAAAACCAAACCCGAGATCCTGGAAAATGCCTGAAGCGATGATGACAGACGGCTCTGCGGTCGACCAAGACTCCCTTCTGGCTGGGCTGTTGGCCAGCGCGCCGCCGCGGCTGACGCCGGATCAGGCCCAGACGCTTTTGCACGATCACTGGGGGATCGACGGTTCCGCACATGAAATCGCCTGCGAGCGAGACCAGAATTTCCGCATCGTGACCGGGACTGGGCAGGACTACATCCTGAAGATCTCGAATGCGGTCGAGGACCCGCTCAACACGGAGTTCCAGACCGCGGCGCTGCGCTGGGTTGCCCGGGTCGATCCCGAGCTTCCACTTCCGCGCGCGGTGGCTGCGCTCGACGGTGCGTTCACGCAGCGGCTAAAGCTGCCGTCGGGGCGCACCAGCGTGGTGCGGGTTCTGTCCTGGCTTGACGGCACGCCGCTGCATCACGTGCCGATGACGGCGCGGATGCAGTCCGGGATCGGCGCGATGACGGCGCGGCTGGGCCGGGCGCTCGAAGGGTTCGACCATCCGGGTGCGCGCCATGAACTGCTGTGGGACATCCAGCATCTCCCGCGCCTGCGCCCACTGACCGAGAGCCTCGGCGAGGATGCGGTGGCGGATGCGGTGCGGCGCGAGCTCGATCATTTCGAGGCGCAGGTTGCCCCTGCGCTCGGCGGTCTGCGCCGTCAGGTGATCCATAACGACATGAACCACCACAACATCCTCGTGGATGCGAGCGAGCAGGACCGGATCACCGGCATTCTCGATTTCGGCGACATGGTGAACACTTATCTCGCCATCGATGTGGCCGTCGCCGCCTCCTATCTGGCGAGCGAAGACGATCCGCTCGACGCAATCGCACGTCTCGTGGCCTCCTATCACGCCGTCCTGCCGCTCGAGCGCGAGGAGGTGGAGCTGCTACGCGATCTGACGGTGGCGCGCCTCGTAGCTTCGATCACGATCACCAACTGGCGTGCAGCGCGCTACCCCGAAAACGCTGCCTACATCCTGCGCAACAACGGACCTGCCCGCACGGCGATGGCCCGTTTCGCGACCCTTCCCACCCAGGACGTGACCCGGGCTTTGCTCAGCGCGTGCGATATGGAGTGAACGCATGAATATTGACACCGGCATGGTCAATGCCTTCCAAGAAGGCGCCACGGATCTCGACCCTGAAACGCGCGAGATGATCGAGCGGCGCAAGGCGCTGCTTGGCCCGGCGTATCGTCTCTTCTACGACAAGCCGTTGCATCTCGTGCGCGGCGAGGGGGCCTGGCTCTTCGATCAAGAAGATAACGCTTATCTCGATGCCTATAACAACGTGACCTCCATCGGCCATTGTCATCCCAAGGTGGTCGAGGCGATCGCGACGCAGGCCGGCATCCTCGCGACCAACACCCGCTATATCCACGGCAGTATCCTCGATTATGCCGAACGGCTTCTGAACACGATGCCGGACGAGATCGGGCACATGATGTTCACCTGCACCGGGTCCGATGCCAACGACCTCGCCGTGCGCATCGCGCAGGCCTATACCGGGGGGCTCGGGATCGTCGTGACGGAGACGGCCTATCACGGCATCACCCAGTCGGTATCCGAGTTTTCTCCCTCGCTCGGCGCGAATGTCGACCTTGGTCCGCATGTGCGTACCGTGCCCGCGCCGGATGCCTATCGTCAGGGCGAGGACATGGCGGCGAATTTCGCCGCCGCCGTCGAGGCCGCCTTCGCCGATCTGAAGCGGCACGGCATCAAGCCCGCACTCTTCATCTGCGACGGCATTTTTGCCAGTGACGGGGTCTTTGACGGGCCGCGCGGTTTCCTCAAGGGGGCGGTCGACGCGGCACACGCGGCTGGTGCTGTCTACATCGCCGACGAAGTGCAGTCGGGCTTCGGGCGGACCGGAGACGCGCTCTGGGGCTTCCAGCGTCATGACGTGGTCCCCGACCTTGTCACCATGGGCAAGCCGATGGGCAATGGCTACCCGGTCGCGGGCGTTGCCGTGCGCCCGGAGCTGGTCGAGGAGTTCGGGCGCAAGGCGCGGTATTTCAACACTTTCGGGGGCAACGCGGTCGCGATCGCCGCCGCGACCGCCGTGCTCGACGTGATCGAAGGCGAGGGGCTGACCGAGAACGCGCGCGAGATCGGTGCCTATCTTCAGGACGGGATCCGCGCTCGGGCGGAGGCCCATCCTTGCATCGGCGACGTCCGGGGCGCTGGGCTGTTCCTCGGGGTCGAGATCGTGTCTGACCGCGCCGCCAAGACGCCGGATGCGGCCGCGACGTCGGTCATCGTCAACGGTCTGCGGGAGGAACGTGTGCTGATCTCGGCCTGCTCGAAGACGCATAACGTTCTCAAAATACGCCCGCCGCTCGTCTTCACCCGAGAGAACGCAGACCAGTTCCTGGCCGCCTTCGACCGGGTTCTCGCCCGCATCAAGTAACACGAGACCAACAGGAGGCCCGATATGGCCATCACGCAAATCGAAGCTGCACTTCCGGGGCTCGTCTTTCACCGCCCGTCGCCTGAAGCCGAGCCGTTCAAGGCGCCCGGCGATGCCGTGGCTGTGGGGGATACTCTCGCGCTCGTGGAGGTCATGAAGTCCTTCATTCCGATCGAGGCCGAGGTGGCGGGAACCTTCAAGGGTTACGCAGCGCCCGATGGCGAAAGCATCGAGCCGGGCGATGTGCTGTGCGAGATCGAGGTGTCCGAATGACGTCGCAGGGTTCCGGCATTAAGAAGCTTCTGATCGCGAACCGCGGCGAGATCGCCGTGCGCATCATCCGAGCAGCGCGAGATCTGGGTATTCGAACCGTACAGGTCGTGTCGGAAGCCGACCGCGAGATGCTGGCCGCGCGGATGGCGGACGAAGTGATGGTGATCGGCCCGGTGCAGGCGGCGAAGTCCTATCTCGACATCGACGCGGTCCTGAAAGCGGTGTCGGAGAGCGGTGCGGATGCGGTGCATCCCGGTTACGGCTTCCTCTCCGAGAGCGCCGAGTTCGCCCGCCGCGTAAGCGAGTTGGGCGTGACCTTCTGCGGCCCCGACGCGGCCACGATCGAACGGATGGGCGACAAGGTAAACGCGCGCACGGCCGCCATCGAGGCGGGCGTGCCAGTGGTCCCGGGCAGCGACGGACGTGTCGCCGGTCTCGACGCGGCGGTCGAGGTGGCTGAACGGATCGGCTACCCGGTGATGATCAAGGCTGCCGCTGGCGGTGGCGGGCGCGGTATCCGTATCGCCAATACCCGAGAAGAGCTGATCGCCGCGCTCCCCACGGCGATGAACGAGGCTCGGGCCGGGTTCGGCGATGACGGGGTCTATATCGAGGCCTTCATTCGTAACGCGCGTCATATCGAAGTGCAGATTCTCGGCGACGGCACCCGTGCGGTCCATTTGTTCGAGCGGGAATGCTCTCTCCAACGTCGCCGCCAGAAGGTCTGGGAAGAAGCGCCAGCCGTGGCGCTGCCCGATTCCGTGCGCGCCGATCTTTGCGCAGCTGCGGTGCGCCTGGCCGAGGGCGTTTCCTATCGCGGGGCAGGGACGCTGGAATATCTCTACGACATGGACCGAGAGGCGTTCTATTTCATCGAGATGAATACGCGCATCCAGGTCGAGCACCCGATCACCGAGATGATCACCGGCGTCGATCTCCTGCGCGAGATGCTTCTGATCATGGGCGGCGAGCCGCTGTCGCTCAAGCAAGAGGATATCACCGCGCGGGGGCATGCGATTGAAGTTCGCATCAACGCCGAGAATCCTGACAAGAATTTCTTCCCCGCCCCCGGTGTTCTCGAAACTTTAAAGGTTCCGGGCGGGCCGGGCGTGCGCTTCGACACCGGCGTCTGCGAGGGCGACACGATCCCTCCTTATTACGATTCACTCCTTGGAAAGCTCATCGTCTGGGACCGTACTCGCGACGCCGCCTTGGCGAAGCTGGCAGGCGCGCTCGGCGAACTTCAGATCGGTCCGAAACCGACCACAGCGAGTCTTCATGCCGCCTTGTTGATGGCGCCGGACATCATCTCCGGCTCGGTGTCGACGCTTTGGCTCGAAGACTGGCTGGCGACGCGGGCTGAAGACATTCGCAAGTCCGCCTGACGACCGGGCGGATCGCGGTTCCCGAGGAAGGAACCCTCCGATCGCTCGCGGTGATCGGGGCGCTCTCTTGAGGGTCATTCGCCCGTGCATCCGGCCTTGCACGCGGCGACCTGAAAGCCATCGCCACAAGCCGTATCGTCGGCTTTGAAGATGAGGCGATAATCGGCGCTGCTGAAGCTGCGGGCGCGCGTATCAATTTGCCTCACGTTTCGAAAGTGTCGGACATGGCGCGCACGCCAAGCACTTCAACGCGTTTTGGGAGCAGGTCTCTGAGCTCACCCAGAGTCGATACACAAAACCGCAAATCGACGCGCTATTCCATTTCCGGCGCGTTTGATCTGAACGGACAGCTTCGCATAGCAGACATTGCGGTAAAGCGCAGCGAATTTCCATTTCCCGCCCATCGCCGTCAGAGCGTCGCAGTTGGCCCTTTGCTGTCATTCATGTCCCGCGAGACCGATGTCCGCATTCAATTTTTTCTTTAACGATTGCCGGAAATCGCTTCACCCGAACATCGAGTCCGGGATCAGCGTCGCGATCTGCGGGAAGATGATGATCAGTAGAAGTGCCAGGATCATCGCGAAGAGGAAGGGCAGCACGCCTTTGAAGACGGTGGTCATCGGCACATCCTGCGCGACCCCTTTCACCACGAAGACATTGAGCCCGACCGGCGGGGTGATCATCCCCATCTCGATCACGATCACCGCAACGACGCCGAACCAGATCGGGTCGAAGCCCAACTCCTGGATCACCGGGAAGACGATCGGGATCGTCACCACCAGCATCGACAGCCCGTCGAGAAACATGCCTAGCACCACATAGGCCGCGATGATCATGACGAGCGTCCCATAGGGCCCGAGGCCGAGCCCCACCATCGCATTGCCCAGCGTTTCCGGAATATGCGTGACCGCGAGGAATGGGTTCAGCACATTCGCCCCGATCACGATCATGTAGAGCATCGCCGAGGTCTTTAGCGTCTCCAGCACGGCGGATTTGAACCCCGTCCAGTCGATCGCACGCATCGCAATCGCCAGCAGCAGCACGAGACCCGCGCCGATGGCCGAGGCTTCGACCGGGGTGAAGACGCCTGCGTAGATACCGCCGATCGAGACCGCGATGATCCCCATCAGCGGGCCTGCGCGCCCCAGCAGACGGAACTTCTCGCCTGCGGATACCGGTTCGCCGCGCGGCCCGGCCTTGGGGTTCAGCGTCGCGATCAGCCAGATCGTCCCCATGAACAGCCCCATCAGCAGGAGCCCCGGCAGAATGCCCGCCATGAACAGCCGCCCGATCGATTCCTCGGTCAGGATCGCGTAGAGGACAAAGCCGGTCGAGGGCGGGATCAGGAAGCCCAAAGTGCCGCCTGCCGCGATGGCGCCGGTGGACAGCGCATCGCCGTAGCCCAGACGCTTCATCTCGGGCAGGGCGACCTTGCCGATGGTGACGGCCGTCGCGACCGACGAGCCCGACACAGCGGAGAACACCGCGCAGCCCAGCACCGAGGAGGAGGCGAGCCCACCCTTGAACCGTCCGACCCATGCGAAGGCCGCGTCGTAAAGCGCGCGCGAGAACCCCGCGACCGAGGCGATATTGCCCAGCAGGATGAACATCGGCACGACGATCAGGTTGTAATTGGACACCGTCGAATAGCTCTCGGTCAGCATCACGGCGCCTGCTGCGCGGGTCCCTTCCAGAATCCACAGCCCGAAATAGCCCACCAGCAGCATGGCAAAGGCGACGGGCGTGCGCAGGATCATCAGCGCGAAGAGCGCGCCGATCCCGGTCAAACCGGCTTCCAGAGGCGTCATGGACGGCCCTTTCCGATAGCGATGATGAGGAATTGCACGGCAAGCACGATCACGCAGAGAGACATGCCGGCGGCGATGAAGGCGTAGAACGGCCAGAGCGGAATGCCGAGCATGTTGGTGGTGTCACCGAATTCGCGCGCATCGAGCATCTTCAGCCACGCCCGCTGCACCAGCACGCTCAGCACCCAGGCCGACAGCGCGCGCGACATCAGGTCACCGAGAAAGCGGCCCCAGCGGCCGATCACCCCGTCGAGAACGTCGACACGGACATGGCCCTCATAGGAGGTGCAATAGGGCAGAGCGAGCATCACCACGCCCACCGAGGCCAGCTGCACCACCTCGTTGATCCCGAGGATCGGCATGGCGAGCGCATAGCGCGTGAAGACCCCGACAAAGACCAACCCCAGCACCAGCATCAGGAACATCCCCGACAGCGTCGCCAGCAGGAGGTTGGCCCGGTTGAACCATATCAACCAGGCCGGGAGCTTCGTATGTTCGGAAGCGGCGCTCACTTGTCCGCCTTCAGCGTATCGACGATTTTCTGTGCGTCGCCGCCGGTCTTTTCGACGACGTCGGAGACGATACCGGCCGAGAGCTCGTCAAAGGCTTTGGCCTCATCCGCACTCAGCTCGATCACTTCTTTGCCCTCGGTATTCTTGAAGCCCTCGATGCCCTTCTGCGCAACGGCAAGCTGGCTTTGCTGACCGTGCATCGCGGCATCCTTGCCGACGGCATCGATCGCGGCCTTGTCTTCGTCGGAGAGCGAGGCGTAGGCGTCACGGTTCATCAGGATGAAGAAGGGCGAGTTCGTCGTCTTCATGCCCATCGTGATGTAATTGGCGACTTCGCCCAGCTTGAAGGCGTTGATGCCGGTGCCGTCGATCATCGCGCCGTCGATCACGCCGGTCTGCATCGCGTTGTAGATCTCAGAGACCGGCATCGAAACCGGCGTGCCGCCCCAGGCTTCGACCAGCAGGCCGGTGTTGCGCGAGGGCACGCGGATCTTCATTCCCTTGAGGTCGTCGGGGCTGTGCACGGCCTTGTCGCGGGTGAACAGCAGGTTCTCCGCGCTCGACCACAGCGCCACCAGATGGGTGCGGCGATATTCGGAGCTGAAGAGATCGAGATGCTTTTCGAGATCCGCAGTACCGCTCTGCTCGTCCAACACGCCCGGAAGCTCCGCCAGCAGCGTGAGCGGGAATTGCGACGCGGTATAGCCCGGCAGGGACACCGCGAATTCGGCGACGCCATCGACCACACGGCTATATTGCTCGACCGGACCCGCGCCCAGCTCGCCGCCATTGTAGAGCTTCACCGTGACGTCGCCATCGGTCTTGGCCGCAACCTCATCCGCGAAGGGCTGGAAGGTCGAGCCGACATAGGGATGCCCCGCCGGCATGAAGTTGGCGAATTTCATTTCCTCGGCCGATGCGCTGCCTGCAACGAGTGCTGCACCCAGGGCCAAAGCCGCGACTTTGCTGCGAATGGTCATAATTTCCTCCCGGTGGATGGACGTGGCGAGGCTCTCCTCCGCCCGTCACGTTTCATGCCTCTTCCATCGCGCGAGCGGGCCGGCATGACCAATAGAAACGATCCGATCAGGCATAAGGGGAGGCTATAGCCGCCTCAGGTGGAGCGCACCGCCATCAGCATCTGCGCCTGCGCGGGCGTGGGCTCCCACCCGTCGCGAAGTGTGAGCCCTATGGGGCGGCGGGTGCCGCTGAAGTTGTCGGTAAGGACTTCGACGAGCCCGCGTTCGATCTCGCCCTCGGCTTGCGCGCGCGAGACGCAAGCGAGGTGGCGGCCATCCTGCACCATCTCGCGCATCAGGATCACCGAGCCGGTCTCGATCAGCCCGCGCGGAAGGTTCACCCCGGCATCGGAAAAGAAGGCTTCGAACTGTGCGCGGGTCGGCGTGCCTTCGCGGGTCACGAGCCAGGGCCAATTGGCGAGTTCGTCCGCCGCGGGAAGCGGTTGGCCGAGAAGCGGATGATCGCGTCCCGCCAGGACGACCAGCGTGTCGTCGAAGAGCTTTTCCTGCACGACATCCCCGATCGGGGCCGGATCGCGCAGCGCGCCGATCAGGAAGTCGATCTCGCCGCGGCGCAGACCGCCGAGCAGTTCGTCATAGCTGCCTTCGAGCACCTTCACCGCCATGTTGGGGCGCATCTTTCGGAAGGCCACGATGGCCTTCGGCAGGACATGACTGCGCGAAAGCGGCATGGCCCCGATCACGATCTGGCCGACCTCGCGTCCACTCAAATCTCCCAGTTCCGCGCGGGCCTGCTCCAGTTCGACAAAGGCCAGCCGCGCGATGCGCGCAAGATTGGCGCAGCCGCGCGTCGGCACGATCCCGAAGGGGCTGCGCTGAAACAGCGCGCGTCCCGCTTCTTTCTCGAGCTGGGTGATCGCGCGATGGACGGTGGGTTGGGAGACGCCCAAGCGTCGCGCGGCGAGCGAGAAGTTCTGCGCCTCCGCCGCCGCGATGAGCGCCTGCAATTGCGCGCGGGTCGCGGTGAGCTTCAGACGCGGCGCGAACTCGGTCAGTTGCGTATCGAGCGCGTCGAGCGCGCGCGAGGTCCGGTGGCGTAGCACCTCGCCCGCCTCGGTTGCGAACAGCCCGTGCGTCGTGCGGGTGAAGAGCGCGGTGCCCGCTTCCGCCTCGAGCTTGGCGATGGCCTGCGTGACGGCGGGCTGCGAGACGTGACAGAGCTCCGCCGCGCGGGTGATCGAGCCGCCTTCCGCAACCGCGAGGAACACCCGAAGGTGGCGAAGGTTGGCGTCGATCATAGTCGCTCCAAGATCTCCCGCGCGCGGGTATCGAGGTCACCGTCGCGCCCTTTCAATCCCATCCCACCGATCCGATCATGCCATTCGGATACTGCCGCGGTCAGGTTTGAGGGTAAGCCCAAACCATCAAGTGTGCGCACCACTTCGCGCATCTCCGCCGCGCGGCGAATGCCATGCTCCATCATCCGCTCGAGGTTATAGGCGGCGCGGCTGTCCCAGCTCATTTCAGGGTTGGATGCCATGAGCGACCCAAGAACTTCCGCGTCGACACCCGCCTTACGTGCGGCGAGAAGGCACTCCGCCGTCAGCGCCTCCAACCCCTTGATCATCACCGAGCGGATCATCTTGATCGACGACGCGGAGCCGACCTGTTCGCCGATCCATCGCGCTTCCATGTCGAGCCTGTCGAGCCAGGAAATCGCTTCTGTGGCACCCGGTCCAGAGAGCAAAAGCGGTGTGCGATGCAGCTTCGGATGAACAGGCGACATGACCGCGACATCGACATAGAGGCCGCCGGCCTCGGCAATCACCTCCGCCGCCGCGCGCTTGCTTTCGGGCGCGCAGGAATTGCAGTCGAGCCAAAGCGCCCCGTTCGGCAGGTGGGGGGCGCATTCCCGCGCCGCCGTCACCGCCTGATCCGCCGTGACGAGGCAAAACACCGCTTTCGCATGGGTCAACGCCTCTGCCCGGTTCGCCGCCGGATGCAGGCCGAGCGCCGTGGCGGCCTCCTGGATCGGTGCGGCGGTCTCGGGCGTATCGAGCTTGAGGTCATAGCAGGTTGCACGCGCGCAGGTTTCGCGCCCCCAACCCGTGGCGAAGGCGCGCCCCGCCTCGCCGAAGCCGATCACCGCGATTTCCTGCATCGAATTTTCCTTCATGCGCAAAGCCCTCCCTGCTTGGGGGATATCTCGCGCAAACGGGTCCGAATTCAAAGTCAGTATAGCCTTAGCTTATACCCGGGCAAGGCTTTCCAATTTGCGATTTTCGCGCCGTCGCGCCTTATCACGGGCCAACGCATTTCTCGAGAGGTTCCCATGTCGGAGAAGAAAACCGCCCTCGTCATTTCCGCCCATGCCGCCGATTTCGTCTGGCGCTGCGGCGGTGCAATCGCGCTGCATTCCGAGATGGGCTACGAGGTGACGGTCGCCTGCCTCTCCTTTGGTGAGCGCGGCGAGAGCGCGCGGCTCTGGAAGGAAGGTAAATCGCTTCAGGAGGTCAAGGACATCCGCCACGCGGAGGCCGATGCCGCGGCCAAGGCGCTTGGCGTGCACGAGTTGGTGAGTTTCGATCTGGGCGACTATCCCCTGCATTTGAGCCAGGACGACAAAATGAAGCTGGTGGACGTGATCCGGAAGGTTCAGCCGCGTTTCATGCTGAGCCATTCGCAATACGACCCCTATAACACCGACCACATGTATACGACGCGGATCGCGCTCGAGGCGCGGATGATCGCGCAGGCCTGGGGGCACAATCCGGGCGAGAAGGTGCTCGGCGCGCCGCAGCTTTACCTGTTTGAGCCGCACCAGACCGAGCAGATGGGCTGGAAGCCCGACACCTTCCTCGACATCACCCCCGTCTGGGACAAGAAGCGCGCCGCGATGGAATGCATGAACGGGCAGGTCCACCTGTGGGAGTATTACACCCGGGTCGCCCAGCAGCGCGCGAACCACTTCAAGCGGAATTCCGGCGGCCAGTCGGGCGGGCGCGATTGCAAATATGCCGAAGGGTTCCAGTCGATCTTCCCGCGCCCGGTCGACGAGTTGTGAGGTTTTTGCCCCGGCCCGGGCACATGGGCCGACACGGTATCAATGCCACGCGCTGCCAATGCCTTGCCGGGCAGGCGTGAGAGGAGGAAAACGATGAGCCAACCGCAGGAACCCTGTTACGACATCGCCCATCTGGGTCATGTCGAGATGCTGACCGACAAGTTCGAGGCGAGCCTCGATTTCTTCACCCGGGTTTACGGGCTGACCGTCTCGGGTCAGGACGAGACCTCGGCCTATCTGCGGGCATGGGACGATTACGAGTTCGCCACCCTCAAACTCACCCGCTCCGACACGACCGGCGTCGGCCATATCGGCTATCGCGCCAGTTCGCAGGCCGCGCTGGAACGCCGTGTCGCCGCGATCGAGGGGTCTGATTTCAAGGTGATCGGCTGGAACGACGGCGATCTGAGCCACGGACGCGCTTTCCGCTTCGGAGCCCCGTTCGGCCATGTCTTCGAGATCTATTTCGACACGGTGAAATACCAGCATGGCGAAGCAGACAAGCCCGCGCTGAAGAACAACGCTTCGCGCTTCCACCATACCGGCGCGGCCCCTCGCAGACTCGATCACCTGAACCTGCTGTCCGAGGACGTGACCGAATTCCGGCGCTTCATGGAGACCTGTCTCGGCTCGCGCGTGACCGAGATGATCCAACTCGACAACGGGCGACTGGGCGGCTGCTGGTTCACCGTGAACAACAAGGGTTACGACCTCGCCTGCACCGAGGAGCATGGCGGCGGTAAGGGCCGATTCCACCATGTCACCTACGCCGCCGATCAGCGCGAGGACATCCTGCGCGCCGCCGACATCTTCCTCGAGAACGGCGTCCATATCGAGACCGGCCCGCATAAGCACGCGATCCAGAACACGTTCTTCCTCTATGTCTGGGAGCCCGCCGGGAACCGTGTCGAGATCGCAAATGCCGGCGCGCGGCTGATCCTCGATCCTGACTGGGAGCCAATCGTCTGGACCGAAGCCGACCGCAAGAAGGGGCAGGCCTGGGGCCTCAAGACGATCGAGACCTTCCACACCCACGGCACCCCGCCGGTCAAGAAATAAGGAGAGGCGAATGCCCGTTGTTGTTCAGAACATCGCCCGCGCCGATCAGGCGGTCATCGACGCGCTCGGCGAGGCTGGCGTGGCTACCGTTCACGAAGCGCAGGGCCGCATCGGCTGCTTGCACAGCTACATGCGCCCGATCTATCCGGGCGCGCGCATCGCGGGCTCGGCAGTCACCATCTCCGCACCGCCGGGTGACAATTGGATGATCCATGTCGCGATCGAGCAGTTGCAGGCAGGCGATGTGCTGGTGCTGGCACCGACCTCGCCCTGCGATAACGGCTATTTCGGCGATCTTCTGGCCTCTTCGGCGCAAGCGCGCGGCTGTCGCGGGCTGATCATCGACGGTGGCGTGCGAGACGTGCGCGATCTCAAGGAAATGGATTTCCCGGTCTGGTCGAAGGCGATCTCCGCGCAAGGCACCGTCAAGGAGACGCTCGGATCGGTCAACGTCCCGATCGTCTGCGCCGGACAAACGATCGAGGCAGGCGATATCGTCGTGGCCGATGATGATGGCGTCTGCGTCGTCAAACGTGTCGATGCCGACGTCGTCCTTGCCGCAACGCAAAAGCGTCTCGACGCGGAAGAGGCCAAGCGCAAGCGTCTTGCGGCGGGCGAGCTCGGGCTCGACATTTACGACATGCGCCCGCGGCTCGAGGCGAAGGGGCTGAAATACGTCTGAGCGGGGCCGGGGGCGCTGCCCCCTCTTCGCGTTCCGCGAATTCACCCCCGGGATATTTGGACCAAGTCGAAGGGAGACCGATATGAGCGACGAGGGTATTCCCTGCCTGTGGATGCGGGGCGGCACGTCGAAAGGCGCGTATTTCCTCGCCGCCGATCTGCCTTCTGATCCTGCGGCCCGCGACGATCTCTTGCTGCGGATCATGGGCTCTCCCGATCCCAACCAGATCGACGGGATCGGCGGTGCCGATCCGCTGACCTCGAAGGTTGCGGTGCTCTCACCGTCCACGCGCAACGATGCCGATGTCGATTACCTTTTCCTGCAGGTCTTTGTCGATCGTGCGCTGGTGTCGGATGCTCAGGCCTGCGGCAACATCCTCGCCGGGGTCGGGCCGGCGGCGATAGAGCGCGGATTGGTTGCGGCGACAGAGGGCGAGACGCAGGTGCGCATCCACATGGTGAACACCGGAGAAGTGGCGGTCGCGACGATCCAGACGCCGGTCGGTCGCGTGCGCTACGAAGGTGATGCGGCGATCGACGGCGTGCCCGGCACGGCCGCTCCAGTGCCGCTGATGTTCGAAGGGCTCGCGGGCTCGATGTGCGGTGCGCTGCTGCCGACGGGGCGCACATGTGACACGGTGCGGGGCATCGACTGCACGCTGATTGATAACGGAATGCCCGTCGTGGTGATGCGCGCCTCCGATTTCGGTCTGACGGGCGAGGAAAGCCGCGACGAGATCGAGGCTATGGAAGAGGTTAAAGTGCGGATCGAGGCGATCCGCCGAGAAGTTGGCCCGATGATGAACCTTGGTGATGTCACCGAGAAATCCGTGCCGAAGATGACGCTGGTTTCGACTCCCCGAAAAGGAGGCGCGATTTCGACCCGCAGCCTCATCCCGCATCGCGTCCACGCGACGATCGGGGTTTTCGCGGCCGTGTCGGTCGCGACCGCTTGCACGTTGGAGGGCTCGTCCGCGGCGGAGCTCGCAATATTGCCTGCCGGTGGCAGCTTCAGAATCGAACACCCTACAGGCGCGGCAGAGGTTTTGATTGCACAGGATGAGACCGGACGCGTTACCAATGCAGGCACATTGCGCACGGCGCGCAAGTTGATGGACGGTTGGGTCTTTCCGAGGTTTTAGCCGCACAAACTTTTACGCGCATAAGTGCGCCGAAATCTTGGTTTGGTCTGAATGATCTCTGAACAGTGGCCGAGTTTCATGCACCGACGCCAAAACCCCGGTGCATGTTCTTAGCTTGAGGCTAGGCTCTCTCTGTCGTCGCACGGTTTGCCAACGCGAAGGCCAAAGGGGTGGTGACTTGCGTGAAGATGAAGGCGATTGGCCACGCGATGAGCGCCTGCCGCGGCCAGTTCGCGAGCCATTCCGCAGTCGGCCCAATGGCGATGAGGGACATGGTGCCAGACATCAGGAAAGCCATCATGAAGGTAATCAGTAATTGCGCAAGAATGAGAGTCTTTCGTTTCATTTCCGTCTTTTCCAAGTTGTGGTCGGACGGGGCAGACGCGACTCCCCCGACACCGACCAATGATAGGTCGATGCCGCGGGTTCGCAGACTGGTGCGACTGGATCTCTGTTTGACAGAGGGCCGGAATAACCACACCGGCCTCGAAATCTTCTCGGCTCATGTGAGATATTACTGCAGATCACGCCCCGCAAGCCCAGCGAGAGTTCTTCTCGAAGCGATCATTACTCTTTATGAATCTGATCCAAGACTTTGCTGCGTTCTGGAATACGCCGACAGACTCTCGGCCAGCGCGCAACGCGTATCGGCTGGCCGCTCCTATAGTTTGACTATCAGCTGACAGCCCGAACCGGACGGCAGTGCCAAGCGCAACGAATGTCCGCTTCCCGTCATGGAAACTGATGGGGCGTGTCAGCCTTCACGGTCATCCTCGAGGCTTTCGAAACGCGCGCCCGCTACACCAAGGCGACACCAGCGAAATACTCATGCAGATGCAGCAGCGCCAAGTAGGCCACGAGGCCAAGCGCCGCACGCCCGAGATCGGCCAGCGTGAGGCCCGCGAAGGGGGACGCCGCTTTCGTCCGGCGCAGCGTTTGGGTCCAGACCTCCGGCCCCATCTCCCGGCGTCGCTTGCGGTCGATCAGGCGCATGCCAAGCAGCGCGAAACCTCCGAGCGCCCCGAACAGCAGCACATGCGCCAGATCGCCGTTCGGCAGAAGGTGCAGTCCGGCCCAGCTCGCGAGGCCCAGCAGCATCGGGTGGCGATGCTGCCGAACGATGCCGGGGCGCTTGGGGTCGAACTCCTTGCGACGACTGCCGCCGAAGGAGAACGGGTTCGGGTGGCCGAGCGCGACGGCAAACCAGATGCAAACCAGCGCCATCCCGGCCCGCGTCGCCTCAATCGCCCAAAGGGTGGGCGGCCAGAGGTAGATCGGGTCCGGCCATGCGGCGGCGCGGATCAGGATCAGCAGCATCGCCGTCGACAGAAGCGAATAGCCAAGGGTGAAACCGGACGCGCCGAGCGCCGCCACCAGCCGCGCCTTCACTGTCGGGCGCGTCGGGATCGAATGGGTCGCGAGGAAGGCCGCGAAGACTCCGCCATATGCCAGCCACATCATTGCGCCCTCCGTCTGGGTTGCCACAGCACCGGAGCATAGAGGATCGCGAAGCCGAGGAAAGCAGCGCACCACGCCGCGCCCGAGACCGAATATAGCGCGCTCAGGCCGAGCCAGCCCGCGAGGAGCCGCGCGACCATTGCGACGAAGAGGGCGGCATAGACCGCGACGGTTCCGGGGCTGGCCTCCAACGGGCGGCCTGTATGGCCGAGCGAGGCACGGCTCATCACCGCCAGCGTCATCCCGCCAAGCGCGCCCGCCGTCCACAGATGCAGCGCGGTCGCGGGGGTGAGGGCGGCGGGGAACAGGATCGCGACCCCAAGCGCCAGCGCCCCGAGCGGCAGGCAGACATAGGCCAGATGCAGCACGAACAGGATCGGCGCGCGCAGCGTCAGCCCGCCTTTCCAGCGCCAGAGCCGCACGAGATGCAGCAGCCCGGTCGCGAGCAGTAGCGCCGCGGTCAGCTGCGCTTCGGGCAAGGTGACCCAAGCCAGCAGCGCCGCACCCGCAGCGACCATGGCGATCTTGTCGAAGCGTTGCATCGGCGGGGCAGGGCGCGCGGGGTGGTTCTCCTTGACCAGCCAGTTGCGCGTGAAGGAGGGGATGATCCGCCCCCCGATCAGCGCGACCATCATCAGCACCGCGGCAAGGCCGAGCCGCATCCCAAGCCCGTCGGCGGCATAGCCACCGCGGGCGGCTTCGATCAGGAACAGAAGGTCCGCGAGGGTGAAGACGCTCAGCAATCCCAGCACTGGCAAATTGCGCCAGTTCTCCCCTGCCACGATCTCACGCAGCACGACGCCTCCAAGCGCGAGCGGGAAGGCGAGATCGAAGCTCGCGACCAGTGCGAAAGGCAGATGCGCCGAGGCCAGCAACCCCAGCCGCCCGAGCCCCCAGAGCGTGACGAGGCCGAGGAGCGGCCAACCCACGACCGGCAGTCGTCCGGTCCAGTTCGGCACCGCCGTCAGCAGAAAGCCCGCGATCGCCGCGCCGAGATAGCCGAAGAGGAAGGCATGGGCGTGCCAACTGACCGGGTCGAGCCGCGTCGGCAGCTCGATCAGCCCAGTCAGTGCCGGCACCCAAAGCGCCATCGCCAGCGCGGCCCAGACGGCGCCGAAGAAGAAGAACGGGCGAAAGCCGCCCGACAGCAGCGCCGGGCCCTGCCAGCGGCGCATCTGTTCTGCGGAAGATAGGGCCATGATCGGCTCCTTTCAGCTTTCGGCGGCGTCCATCAGCCGCCGGATGTGACATGCGAAAGCGTAGGTCGCGGGCACGGCGACCACCGCGCCCAGACCCAGCGAGACGACCGGGGTCGCGACCGGCAGCCCGACCCACGATCCGATGAGCGAGGCGAAGAACACGTTGACCGCGAAGGCGCCCCAGCCGAACGGGTAGAGCAGCAGCGCGATCCGGGCGGGGGGCCAGCGCGCGCTCATCGCCGGGCGACCACCCGCGCCACCACTGCCAGCGCCGCGATAAGCGCCAGCGCCGCCAGCGCGAACCAGAACTCGGTGGTGGCCGATTGCGCCTGCGGGATCGGGCGATCGAAGCTCGCCGCCTGTGCGGCGGCCGGGGCGAGGGCGAGAAGAAGGGTCAGTTTGCGCATTTCAGGTCTCCTGTGTGAGCGAGCGGTAAATGTCGGGCAGGGCGCGCAGCAGCCTCTCGGGCCGGGGCAGCAGCGTGAAGCCGCCGCGCCCGAAGATGCGCGCGAACCAGTCCTGCCCGTCCTCGTCGATGATAACGCCGTGCAGGCTCTGGCCCGCGCGACGGGCCTCGCGTACGGCCATATGGCTGTCCTCGATGCCGTGCTGGCCTTCGTAATGGTCCAGATCGTTGGGCTTGCCATCGGTCAGCACGATCAGCAGTTTGCGGCTGGCGCTCTCCTGCGCGAGCTGCGCCGAGACGTGGCGGATCGCGGTGCCGAGCCGCGTGTAATGGCCCGGGCGCAGCGCCGCGATATTGGCGTGGATCGGCGGCGCCATCGGGGCGTCGAAGCCTTTCACCCGCGTCAGGAAGACCCGGTCGCGGCGGAGCGAGGAAAATCCCCAGATCGCGAAACGGTCGCCCGCCGCATCCAGCCCCTCGGCCAGCGCGGACATCGCCTCGCGCGCGATGTCGATCACGCAGCTTTCGCCGATCGCGGCCTCGGTGGAGCGCGAGGTGTCGATCAGAAAGGCCACGGCGAGGTCGCGTTCGACCTTGCGCAGGCTCTGCCAGATCCGGTCGCTGCCCCGCCCGGTCGCGGCGAGATCGGCGCGGGTGGCGATGACGGCGTCGAGATCCAGCTCGGTCCCGTCGATCTGGCGCGGGCGCAGGATGCGGCGCGGTTGCAGCGCCTCGAACTGGCGGCGCACGGCGCGGATATAGCGCGGATCGGCGCGGAAGGTTTGCTTGGCCTCGGGCCGGGCGGGCGCGTCGAGCACCCGGCAATGGCCCTCCATATAGGCGCGGTTGCGGTGGTTCCATTCGGGGTAGACATGCTCGCCCGCCAGCGCCTCGTGCTCCGCCTCGGCGGGCGAGAGGTCGAGATGCAGCCGCAGCCGCGTCGCAGCCTTGCGGTCGTGGCGGGTCAGGGTGATCTGGTCCTGATCCTCGGCGGCCTTGGCGGCGTTGTCCTCGTCATCATCGTCGACCGAGCGATTGACGTTGAGCGCCTCGACCCAGGACAGGATCGACTCGAAGCGGTGGATGATGAAGCTGTCGCGGCGGCGCGCCTGATCGAGATCGCGGCGCTCGCCATGCTTGCGCTGCGTGCTGGCCAGCGCGGTCGGGGCGGGGGCGGGGGCGTCGGCCTCTTCCGAGGCGGCGCTGCGGCCCGCGGTGTTGGGGGCGAAGCGCAGCCAGATCGGCACCGGGGCGAGCGGCATGTAACCGCGTGCGCCCTCCGCAGTCTCGGGCAGCGGGGCGCGGTTGCCATCGGCGGAGAGTTGGTCGCAGAGCGCGGCTTCCAGCGCGGCCTCGGCCGCCGGGCGCGACAACCTGCGCCGACCTGCGAGGGTGAGCGCCGCCATCTCGCGGTAGGGCGCGCGCAGTCCGATGCAGCGGCGATAGGCCAAATCGCAGGCTCGCGCATTGGCGCTGATCTGCGCGCAATCCATCGCCGGGCCGTCGGCCTCGTCGGGCAGCTCGGGCATCGCGTCGCGGCTGAGGGCCGCCAGCGCCGTCAGCCAGAAATAGGCGGCACGGTTGAGATCGGGCCGGGGGAAGACATCCATCACCGGCGGCAGGCGCAGCCGCGCACCGTCGAAACGCGCGACGCGCTCGGTCTCGCGCCCGGCGCCGAGGCGGCGCCGGACGGGTTGGCGGTGACGGACCGGCGTGACCGGGGCCTCGACGATCTCGACATCCGCGCCGCCTCCAAGCGCGCGCAGCAGGAGCGCGAGCGAGGGGCGCAGCGCGGCCAGTTCGACCGCGGCGTCGGGATGGCGATCGTCCTGCCCGATATCCTTGGCCAGATCGTGCCAGATCTCGCCTACGGTTTCCTCGGGCTCCATCAGGTCCATCAGTCTCATGGCGTGCTCCTCAGCCGTAGACCGTGGCGATCAGATCGCGCAGCGCCTGCTGCACGTCCGGCTCGTCGCTGAGCGCCTGAACCACGGCGGTCTCCAGCGCTTCCTCGATCGCAATGCCCGCGCCGATCAGCCGCGCGGCATAGACCAGAAGCCGGGTCGAGACGCCTTCCTCCAGATCCATGCCCGAGAGCTTGCGGATATGCCCGGCGAGGCGCACCAGCGGCACCACCTGCGGGACCGGCAAGCCGGTCTCGGCGGTGATCACGCGGGTCTCCGCCTCGGGTTCGGGGAAGTCGAAGGCGATCGACAGGAACCGCTGCCGGGTCGAGGGTTTGAGCCGCTTGAGCACGCTCTGGTAGCCCGGGTTGTAGGAGGCCACGAGCATGAACCCCTCGGGGGCCACCAGTTCCTCGCCGGTGCGGTCGATGATCAGGCGGCGGCGCGAGTCGGTGAGCGGGTGCAGCACCACGGTCACGTCCTTGCGCGCCTCCACCACCTCGTCGAGATAGCAGATCGCGCCTTCGCGCACGGCGCGGGTGAGCGGCCCGTCGACCCATTCGGTCTCGCCGCCCTTCAGCAGGTAGCGCCCGATCAGGTCCGCCGCCGAGAGGTCGTCATGGCAAGCGACGGTGTAGACCGGCTTGTTCAGCCGCGCCGCCATATGCTCGACGAAGCGGGTTTTGCCGCAGCCGGTCGGCCCCTTCAGAAGAAGGGGCAAACCGTTGTCATGGGCGCGCTCGAACAGGGCGCATTCGCGACCGGTGGGGTGGTAGTAGGGGATGCGGTCGTTGGTCATGTCGAGGGACATCGTCATTCTCCTGCCACGGGGGTTGCGGGACCGGGTGCGATGACTTCACGCCGACGCACCACGACGAGGGAGTAGATGAACAGAAGCGCCCCGAGCACGACCGCCGCCCCTGCGCCGAAGCGCATCAGGTAGAAGATCGACAGGCTGTCTTGCACATCCATGTAGTAGTCGCCCACAACCCGCTGCATGTGGGTCTGGATCGTGCCTGCGAAGGTCAGCACGAAGGTCATGAAGGCCATGCCCCCGGTCATCAGCCAGAACGCCCCCATGTTGAGCACTTGGTTGTAGGGATCGCGCCCGCGCAGCATCGGCATCGCATAGGTGAAGACCGCGAGGTTGAGCGCGACATAGGCCCCGTAGAAGGCGAGGTGGCCGTGCGCGGCGGTGATCTGCGTGCCGTGGGAGTAGAAGTTCACCCCGTGAAGCGTGTGCAGGAAGCCCCAGACGCCTGCGCCGAAGAAGGCCACGGTCGATGAGCCCAGCGACCACAGGAGTGCTGCCTTGTTGGGGTGGTTCTTGCGGCCCTTCCAGACCATCACGAAGGCGAAGGACATCATCAGGAAGAACGGGATTACCTCGAAGGTCGAGAAGATCGAGCCCACCCATTGCCAGTAGCCCGGCGTGCCGATCCAGTAGAAGTGGTGCCCGGTGCCGAGGATGCCGGAGAAGAGCGCGGTGGCGACGATGACATAGAGCCATTTCTCGACCACCTCGCGGTCGACGCCGGTCAGCTTGAGCATCAGGAAGCCGAGGATCGCGGCCATCACCAGCTCCCAGGTCGCCTCGACCCAGAGGTGGACGACCATCCACCAATACATCTTGTCGAGCGACAGGTTGTCGGGGTTGATGAAGGCGAAGATCCACAGCAGGCACAGCAGCCACAGACCCATCAGCAGCACATTGGTGATCGCGGTCTTGCGGCCCGCCAGCACCGTCAGCGAGATGTTGATCAGGAAGATCACGGCGGCGACGAGGATGCCGAACTTCACCCAGAGGGGCTGTTCGAGGAATTCGCGCCCGCCATGGATACCGACGAGATAGGAGCCGACCGCGCCCAGCGTCCCGATCATCAGGATCGCGAGTTGCAGATAGGCGAGCTTGACCGAAAAGATCTCGCGCTCGCTTTCCTCAGGCACGAGGAAATAGGCCGCACCGAAGAAGCCCAGCAGCAGCCAGACGATCAGCGCATTGGTGTGAATCATCCGGATCACGTTGAAGGGCAGGATCTCGGAGAGCGTGTTGGGCGAGACATAGATCCAGCCGGCCAGAAGACCGCCCAGAACCTGTACGCCGAACAGCAGCATCGCGCAGTAGAAATAGGCTTTCGCCACGGATTGGGATTGGTATTTCATCGGTGTCTCTCCTCAGCCCGCATCATTGGGCGGCCAGCCCTGCGTGTCGGTGTGATCGGCCCAGCGGAGGAATTCCGCGAGCGCACGCATGTCCTCTTCGTTGATGTCGAAATGCGGCATCTGGCGGCGGCCCTCGATTCCGGAGGGCTGCGCCGCGATCCAGGCGTCGAGCGTCTCGTAGGCGCCCTGCGGATCGTCGGCGACGCCCCAGCGGGTCATCACGTTGCCGACCTCGGGCGCGAAATAGGCGCCCTCGCCATGCAGGGTGTGGCAGTTGATGCAGGAATTGCGTTCCCAGACGCCTTTGCCGCGTGCGATCTGTTCGGTCAGCGGCGCGGAGGCGGTCGAGTGGTTCACGATATAGAAGTGGCTCTGCGCGGTCAGTGCGATGAACACCAGCACGAAGAAAATGGATCCTCCGTAAAAGATGTTTCGCGCCCGCGACTTGGTCAGGATTTCAGCCATTTGGGCCTCCCTTGGGGGTCAGTCGATGGCCCGAGGGATAGCGGCGTTCGCAGTTGGGAAGTTTGCGCCAGCACAACGTTTGACTGGATTGCCGGGATTAGCTTGGTCGGCAGAGAGGTCCCGCCATGTCAAAAGCCAGCTGGAAAAACCCCGATGCCACGCTCGACGCGCTGATGCGCGATTGGCCTGCCACGATCGAGGTATTCATGCGTCACAAGATGCTCTGTGTGGGCTGCCTCGTGAACCCGTTCCACACGATCGACGATGCCTGCACCGAGTATCGGCTGGATCTCGACGACTTCATCGCCGAGCTGGACGCGGCTATTGCGGCATCTATCGAGACGGGGGCGCCTCGCCCCGGCAAATCAGCACCAGGCGGTGCGGATCGGTGACGGTGATCCGCTTGCGACGGCTCGCGACCACTCCCTGCTTTTCCCACGCGCTCAATAGCCGCGAGACCGTGTGCAGCGTCGTCGCGGTCATCTCCGAAAGATCTTGCCGGGTGATCGGGAAGTCGATCTCGATCCCGGCCTCCACCTTGCGCCCGGTCTGATTGATCAGGCGCAGGAGCGAATTGGCCACCCGCTGCTCGACCTGCTGGGTCGCCATCTCGACGATGCGGTTGTTCATCTCGCCGAGGCGCTGGCCGACGGTCTTGTAGGTCTCAGAGGCGAAGCCATCATATTGCGCCACGAACTGATCCCAGAGCCGCATCGGCCAGCCCAGCACGATCGCCTCCGAGGCGGTGACGGACGTCGCGGGGTAGGTTGTGCGCCCGATCGCCTGCGCGATCCCGAAGAGCTGCCCCGAGGGGATATGCAGCGCGATCACCTGCTCGCCCGTGGGCGTGATCCGCATCACCCGGATATAGCCGTCGAGCAGCATGTAGAACCGCTCGGCCGGAGCGCCTTCCTCGAAGACCGCCACGCCCTCGTCGAAGCGGCGCACGCTGGCGAGGTCGAGAATCTCGCGGATCTGCCGTTTCTCCAGACGGGAGAAAGGCGGCATCGGCGTCAGCAGACTCTCGTCGAGCCTGGGCATCGTCTTGCGGGGAGTAGGCGCGCTCATGTCCTCTCTAAACACAGGCCTCGCGGCGCGTTCAATATCAAACGTCACGCGGTCGCGAGCGCGCCGTCAAAAATTCTCGCGACGTTGTGAGAAAGCGCCGAGAAGTTTGCGCCAGAACAAAAAGCCGCGCGCCGAACCTCGTTAGACAGGGGGCAATCCAAGGATCCACGAAAGGACGAAAAGATGATCCGCACCCTGATTTCCGCCCTCGCGATGACCGCTCTTCTGAGCGGCGCGGCGAGCGCCGAGACCCACGAAGTCCATATGCTCAACAAGGGCGAAAAGGGCGTGATGGTCTTCGAACCCGCCCTCGTGAAAGCCGCTCCCGGCGATACGATCCGCTTCATCCCGACCGACAAGGGGCACAACGCCGAAAGCATCGACGGGATGATCCCGGACGGGGCCGAGGGCTTCGCCGGCAAGGTCAACAAAGAGGTCGAAGTGACGCTCGACACCGAAGGGCTCTACGCCGTGCGCTGCAAGCCGCATTACGCGATGGGCATGGTGATGGTGATCGCGGTGGGCGACGCAACCACCCCCGACAATTTCTTCGAAGGCCGCGTGCCGAAGAAAGCCAAGGAACGCTTTGAAGAGGAATTGGGCGCGCTGTGAGCGCCCGCGGCAGGAAACGCGCGACATCTTCCTGCTACGTTTAACCAGTGGAGGCTAAAATGCCGAAATATGTCAATCCAGCTCTCGTGAAAACCAACCGCCGCAACGTGCTGCGCGGCTCTCTTCTGGCAGGCGCCGCGGCGATGACCGCGGGGGCCGGGATGGCCGGAACCGCGTCCAAACGTATGGCACCCCATGTCGCGCCGCGCCCTGCCGCGCCGAAATTCATCCTCGCCGAAGCCGAGGCTCAGGTGGCCGCGCCCAAGGTGGACCTGTCTGGCTATACCCGCGTCCGGCAGGAGCTGGTCGCTCCGCCCTTCGCGCCCAAGCACGAGCAGGTCGCGACCGGTGGCCCGAAGATCGTCGAGATCCGGATGGAGACCCGCGAGGTCCTGCTGACGGTGGACGAGGATACCGGCGCCAGCATCTGGGCGCTGACCTATAACGGCTCGGTCCCGGGCCCGCTGATCATCGTGCACCAAGACGACTATGTCGAACTGACCCTGAGCAACCCCGCCGCGTCGCAGATGGAGCACAATATCGACTTCCACGCCTCCTCGGGCGCTCTGGGCGGCGGTGGCCTGACCCATGTCTATCCCGGCGAGGAAACGGTGCTGCGCTTCAAAGCGACGCGGCCGGGCGTGTTCACCTATCACTGCGCGCCGGGCGGAGCGATGATCCCCTACCACGTCACCCACGGCATGAACGGCACGCTGATGGTGCTGCCGCGTGACGGGCTCAAGGATGCCGAGGGCAACCCACTGCGCTACGACACGATCGCCTATATCGGCGAGCAGGACTTCTATCTGCCGATGGACGAGAACGGCGATTACAAGACTTACGAGGTCGCCGGCGAGGACTTCGCCGACAGCGTCGAGGCGATGCGGACGCTCACGCCGACCCACTCCGTGTTCAACGGCTCCGTCGGGGCGCTGACGGGCGAGAACGCCTTCAAGGCCAAGGTCGGCGACACGGTTCTGATGGTCCACAATCAGGCCAACCGCGACAGCCGTCCGCACCTGATCGGCGGTCATGGCGACCATGTCTGGGAGAACGGCAAATTCGCCAATCCCCCGCAGAAGGATCAGGAGACCTGGTTCATCCGCGGCGGCAGCGCGGGGGCCGCGATGTATACCTTCCTGCAGCCGGGCGTCTACGCCTATGTCAACCACAACCTGATCGAGGCGGCCCTGCTGGGTGCCACGGCCCACTTCGTGGTGGACGGCGCATGGGACAACGCCCTGATGGAGCAGGTGACGCCGCCCCATGTGGTGGAAACCTGAGCCAGGGAGACCGGAGATGATCGCCAAGCTCGCCTCTCTCGCGCCCCGTCTTTCCCTTCGGAAGGTGCTTGCGGCGGGGGCGGCGATCATCGCCCTCGGGGCCGCGTGGGGTTTCCTGCGCGGCCCCGATCTCGACTACGTGCCGCAGATGGCCGAGCGAGCGGTGACGCTGCCCGACGGCCATACGATCTACGTTCAGAAATACGAAGTGACAGTCGCGGAGTGGAACCGGTGCCAAGCGGACGGCGCCTGCGAGCTTGCCTTGCGCGCTCCGCCCGCCAGCGAGGCGGCGGCGACGCCAGCCACCGGGCTGAGCCATGTCGATGTCGAGCAGTATCTCGGCTGGATCAATCGCAAGGCGCGCCACGACTTCCGGCTGCCGACGATTGCCGAATGGCAGTACATGGCCAAGGATGTCCTGCCCGAGAAGGAAGATCCGATCTTCACCGATCCCGACCTGACATGGGCGTCGACCTACCTGACCACGGGTCTCGCGCCGCGCAGGCTCTCGCCGCGAGGCAGCTTCTCCACCAGCGCCGAGGGGATCGTGGATCTCGACGGCTCGGTCTGGGAATGGACGCAGGACTGTTATGGTGGGGAGGGCGGCGGCCCCGTCGATCCGAAGAAATGCGCGGCCTTCTTCGCAGGTGGCGAGCATGTCGCAGCGATCCCGTTCCTCGTCCGCGACCCCGCGCGCGGCGGCTGCGCTGTCGGAAGCCCGCCCGCGCATCTGGGCCTGCGTCTGGTCAGTGAAACCCGGATATGATGAGTGTCGGCGACAGTTCTGCGGAGCCTGGCCGTATGGCCGTTCCCAGTTGGCCAAAGTCGACACTCGCTCTCCAGTCGATTTCGCATGCCTGGACCTTGGGCCCTCGCGCAGCGAACGACCGCTTCTCGCCCTTTGTCGCGCCGAGATCAATAACTGCCGATCGAATCTCTTACAGAGTAAGCGCCAAACAGAGTGTCCTCCCAGGGTGAAGTCAACCTGTTGCTCAGGAACCGAAACTGGGCCTGAAACCCTTCAAAAGAGACTGATCAGAAGCCGAGAATCTCTCGTGCTCGCCTTGTCGGCTCAAGCCGCGGAAACGAAGTCTTATGGGCGTTTCGCGAAAACTTATGGGCAGCGCGAAGCATTATGCGCTGCCCTACAGCCCCTCAGAAGTCGAGGTTTTCCACCGTGAGGGCGTTTTGTTGGATGAACTCGCGGCGGGGTTCGACGACGTCGCCCATCAGCTTCGAGAAGATATCCTCGGCCTCGGCCACGTCTTCGATGCGGACCTGCAGGAGCGTACGGGCAGACGGATCGAGCGTGGTTTCCCAAAGCTGCTCGGGGTTCATCTCGCCCAGACCCTTGTAGCGCTGCAGGCTCAGGCCCTTTTCGCCCTCGTTCAGGATCGCGTCGAGCAGTTCGAGCGGGCCGTGGATGAGGATTTCGCGCTCTTTACGTACCAGCTTCGCCGGGCGGTCATAGACCTCCTGCAACTGTTCGGTCTGGCTGCCGAGACGGCGCGCTTCGCCCGAGCGCAACACCGCGCCGTCGAGCGTGCGGACCTCTTCGACGCCGCGCAGAACGCGGGCGAGGCGGATGCCGTGATCCTGCGTCGGACGGCCCTGCCAGCCGCGCTCGTATTCCAGCGCGACGAGGTCGAGACGCTCGGCCACCGAGTTCGCGACGCCCTGCGCATCGCCGTCGATCTTGCCCGGCACCATTGCGCCCGCGATCGCCGCCTGCTCGAGGATGTGATGCGGGTAATGGGTCGGGAAGGTCGCGAGGATGCGCTTGATCAGGCGCGCCTCTTCGACGACGCGCTTGAGATCCTGACCGCTGATCTCTTCGCCGGTGTTGAGCCGCAGGATGGCCCCCTCGACACCCATGTCGATCAGGTAGTCCTCCAGCGCGGTCTGGTCCTTAAGATAGACCTCGGACTTGCCGCGCGCGACTTTGTAGAGCGGCGGCTGCGCGATGTAGAGATAGCCATGCTCGATGATCTCGGGCATCTGGCGGAAGAAGAAGGTCAGCAGAAGCGTCCGGATGTGCGCACCGTCGACGTCTGCATCGGTCATGATGACGATCTTGTGGTAGCGCAGCTTGTCGATGTTGAACTCGTCGCGCCCGATGCCGGTGCCGAGCGCGGTGATCAGCGTGCCGATCTGATCCGAGCCGAGCATCCGGTCGAAGCGCGCACGCTCGACGTTGAGGATCTTACCGCGCAGCGGCAGCACCGCCTGGTTTTTACGCTCGCGGCCCTGCTTGGCCGAACCGCCTGCGGAGTCACCCTCGACGAGGAAGACTTCCGACAGCGACGGGTCTTTTTCCTGACAGTCGGCGAGCTTGCCGGGCAGGGAGGCCACATCCATCACCGTCTTGCGGCGCGTCAGTTCGCGCGCCTTGCGAGCAGCCTCACGCGCGAGCGCGGCTTCGATGATCTTGCCGACGATCTGCTTGGCCTCGTTCGGGTTCTCCTCGAACCATTCGGCGAGCTTCTCGTTCACGAGGTTCTCGACCGCCGGGCGGACCTCGGAGGAGACCAGCTTATCCTTGGTCTGGCTGGAGAATTTCGGATCGGGAACTTTCACCGAGAGCACGCAGGTCAGACCTTCGCGCGCGTCGTCACCGGTGAAGTCGACCTTCTCGCGCTTCGCGATACCGCTCTCCTGCGCGTATTTGGTGATCGTGCGGGTCAGCGCGCCGCGCAGGCCCGCCATATGGGTGCCGCCGTCGCGCTGCGGGATGTTGTTGGTGAAGGGCAGCACGGTTTCATGGTAGCTGTCGTTCCACCACATCGCGCATTCGACGCCGATGCCGCGGACTTCGCCGACCATGTAGATCGGGTCCTCCATCACGGCGTTTTTCGAGCGATCCAGATATTTCACAAATTCCCGAACGCCGCCTTCGTAGTGCAGTTCGGTCTTGATCGGCTCGGCAGGACGCTCGTCTTCGATGATGATGCGGACGCCGGAGTTCAGGAAGGCTAGTTCGCGCAGACGCTTTTCCAGCGTGGCGAAGACGAACTCACGGTTCGAGAAGGTACCTTCGGGATCGTCTTCCTTGCTCGACGCGAGGAAACGCACTTCGGTGCCGCTCTCGTTCGGGGCGTCGCCCACGACATGGACATGCTCGACGCATTCGCCATGCTCGAACCGCGCCTTGTGGATCTTGCCGTCGCGCCAGACCGTCAGTTCCAGCCAGTCCGACAGCGCGTTCACCACCGAGACGCCCACGCCGTGCAGACCGCCCGACACCTTATAGGCGTTGCCGTCGTCGTCGGTGTTGTTGAACTTCCCGCCCGCGTGCAGCTGGGTCATGATGACCTCGGCTGCGGAGACGCCTTCCTCGGCGTGGATATCGACCGGAATCCCGCGCCCGTTATCGCGCACGGAGACCGAAGAATCCGCGTGAATTTTCACGGCAACGTAGTCCGCGTGACCCGCCAAGGCCTCGTCGATCCCGTTATCCACGACTTCATAGACCATGTGGTGCAGGCCCGAGCCGTCATCGGTATCGCCGATATACATGCCGGGCCGTTTTCTCACGGCTTCCAAGCCTTTGAGAACCTTGATGGAATCGGCGCCGTATGCGTTCTTCTTCGGGGTGTCGTCGGTCATGCCTGCCCGTCCTTTATCTGTTGCCGGTTTTATATCGGCTGGGCAGAGGAATGTCACGTGTCAGACACAAGATTTAGGGGGTCACGTCACGGCGATAAGAAGGCCTACAAGGATCATCAGCCCGCCCGCGATCCGGTTGAGCTTTGCCAGCTTGCCGCGGCTTTGCACGAAGTTGCGGATGCGGTCGACGAAGGCGGCGAGGATCAGGTTGCCGGTCAGCGGCACGATGGCCGAAATCAGGCTGACCGTGGCGATGTCGACCCATGTCATCGTGGCGATCGGGAAGAAGCCCGGCAGGATGCCCATGTAGAACAAGATCGCCTTGGGATTGCCGATGATCACGATGAGCCCGGCGACGAAGCCTGCCCACATGCCGGGGCGCGTCAGGCGGCTGTCGGAGCTGATCTGATGGTCGGCATGGCGGATCAGGAGCGCGCCCATCCCGACGAACATTGCCACCGCGACCCAGCGCAGGGCATCCAGAAACCAGCTGAATTCGCCCACCAGCCAAGATACCCCGAGGATGGCGAGCGCGGGCCAGATCATGTCGCCCACGGTGACCCCGAAGGCGAGCGGCCAGGCGGCGGCAAACCCTCCCGACATGGCGCGGGCGAGAAGGGCGAGCCAGACCGGCCCGGGGGTGAGGAAGAGAACCAGAAGTGCGCCGGAATAGAGTGCGATCTGCGAGAGCGTGAGGGTCATGGCAGGGTGAGGCTTCCGTCGTCGGCCAGCGGCCAGAAAGGATTATGGGCGAGTTCCCAGACATGGTGGTCTGGATCGGCGTAATAGCCCGCATAGCCGCCCCAGAAGGTCTTTTCCGGGGCTTTCAATTCGGTGGCGCCCGCTTTGAGCGCGGCAGCGAAGGCGGCATCCACCTCTTCAGGACTGTCGAAGTTCTGCGCCAGCGTCATCGCTCCGGTGCCCAGCCGCGCGCGGGTGCGTCCCTGATCGGCGGCCAGCGCGGGCAGAGAGAACAGGCTCAGCGCCATCCCGTGGAGCTGGTAGAAGGCGACGTCGTCCTGCTCGGCTTGGGGTTGCCATCCGAGGGCTGCGTAGAAGGCCTTGGACTGATCGAGATCGGCCACGCCCAGTGTGATCAGCGTCACGCGTTGCTGCGGATAGCTCATGGCGTTGCCTCCCTCACTTCAGAGCCCTGCGGCCCCTCGATCACTTCCAGATATTGACCGCGGGGGCCAAGCGCCTCGAACAGTTCCGCGCCGGTGCCCGTCATCATCACCTGTGCGCCCATTGCGCAGATTTCGTCATAAAGCGCCGCGCGCCGGCCGGAGTCCAGATGGGCCGCGACCTCGTCGAGCAAAAGCACCACATCCTCGCCCGCAAGCGCCCGCGCATTGGCGAGGATCAGTGAGATCAGCAGCGCCTTCTGCTCCCCGGTGGAGCATTGCGCGGCGGGGGCGTCCTTTTCGACGTAAGTGGCCAGCAGATCGGCACGGTGCGGTCCCTCCAGCGTCCGGCCCGCGGACATGTCACGATGCCGGTTCGCGTCGAACGCAGCGGCCAAATCCTCGGGGCCTTCGTTCTCAAGGACCAGATGCGCCGCGGGAAACGCGGTCGCCGCATCGGCCTGCGCCTGCATGATCCGCGTCAGAGCCTCGGCCCGGTTCGCCCGGATCGCAGCGCCAGCCTCAGCCATCTGCGCCTCCAGCGCGTGATACCAGTTCGGATCGCGGACCATGTCCTTGAGCAAGCGGTTCCGCTCGCGCATCGCTTTTTCATAGGCCAGCGTCACCTCGGCATGGGCGGGGGTGAAGCTCATCACCATCCGGTCGAGAAACCGCCTGCGTCCTTCCGCGCCTTCGATCCAGAGCCGGTCCATCGAGGGCACCAGCCAGAGCACGCGAAGGATCTGCGCCAGCGCGACCTGCGGCGCGGCT
This sequence comes from Thioclava sediminum, assembly GCF_002020355.1. Taxonomy (GTDB): domain Bacteria; phylum Pseudomonadota; class Alphaproteobacteria; order Rhodobacterales; family Rhodobacteraceae; genus Thioclava; species Thioclava sediminum. Next base: position 971,364 of record NZ_MPZV01000002.1, on the reverse strand, counting down.
TTCCCGTCGATCTCGACGCGGCGGGATTCACCGGGCAGGGCGGAGGTCTCGATTTCATGGGTGTCGGTGACGGCACGCAGCTTCCAGCCCACGGCCTCGGCGCGGCGCATCAACTCATCGGCCTGCGCCCTGCGCAACCCGCGCCCGGGCGAGAGCAGAGACACGGCCTCGAGGATATTCGTCTTGCCCGCGCCGTTCGGCCCATAGATCGCCACGGGCCGACCATCGAGCGCAATCTCGGCACGGCGATGCGAGCGGAACTGCAATATCTTCAGTTCACGCAGCATCGCGCCTCTTCGTGTTGGTCAAAATATCCCCGCCGGAGGCTCCCGGCAGATGTCACACGCGCATCGGCATGACCACATAGACCGCCGAGGTGTCACCACCTTCGCGCATCAGGGTCGGATCGCCCGACGAGTTGAACAGGAAGACTGCATTCTCGCGATCGACCTGGCTCGCGATTTCGAGCAGGTATTTCGCATTGAAACCGATCTCCAGCGGTTCGTCGGCATAGGCCACGACCAGCTCTTCTTCCGCAGCACCGGCGTCGGGCGCGTTGACCGACAGCACCAGCTTGTCGGCTTCCAGCGCAAGTTTCACCGCGCGCGAGCGCTCCGACGAGACGGTCGCCACACGGTCCACGGCTTTCGCGAATTCGGACGCGTCGACTTCCAGCTGGCGGGTGTTTCCGGTCGGGATGACGCGGGTGTAATCGGGGAAGGTGCCGTCGATGACCTTCGAGGTCAGCGTGATCACCGGGGTCGCGAAACGGACCTTGGTTTCCGACACAGAGACCGCGATTTCCTGATCGTCATCTTCCAAGAGCTTGCGCAGCTCGTTCACCGTTTTGCGCGGCACGATCACGCCGGGCATGCCCGAGGCGCCCTCCGGCAGGCCGGAATCGATGCGTGCCAGACGGTGGCCGTCTGTCGCGACGCAGCGCAAGACCTGACCGTCTTCGCCGGTGGCGATATGCATATAGACGCCGTTGAGGTAATAACGGGTCTCTTCGGTCGAGATCGCAAATTTCGACTTGTCGAACAGGCGCTTGAGCACCCCGGCCTTGGCCGTGAAATTCGCGGTGTATTCCGAGGAGGCCATCACCGGGAAGTCTTCCTTCGGCAGCGTGGCGAGGTTGAAGCTCGACCGGCCGGCCTGCACGTTCAGACGTCCGGCGGTCGGATCGTCCGAGATCGAGACCAGCGCGCCGTCGGGCAATTTGCGCACGATTTCATGCAGCATGACCGCCGAGACGGTCGTGGCCCCGGCCTGTTCGACCTGTGCGGGCGCCTTGTCGACCACCTCGATATCGAGGTCGGTCGCGCGGAACTGGACGGTGTCGCCTTCGGCTTCGATCAGGACGTTTGCAAGGATCGGGATCGTGTTGCGGCGTTCCACAACGGATTGCGCTTGCGAGACGGCCTTGAGCAGAGCGGCGCGTTCGATGCTGAATTTCATGTCGATCCCTCACGACTTTCCGGGGCTGGCAAGGTAGCACCTCGCGCCACCGGCACAACGGTTTTCGCAGACATTCGGTCGCTTTGTCCGGAGCGTCAAGCCCAGCGGGCCAGATCAGCTTTCAAGGAGGCGGCGGAGCAACTCGATATCTTCGGCGAGCTGCGAATCCGTGCCGCGCAGCTCTTCGATCTTGCGGATGCCATGCATGATCGTGGTGTGATCGCGCCCACCGAAGCGGCGTCCGATATCGGGCAGCGAACGGGTGGTCAGCGATTTCGCGAGGAACATCGCCACCTGACGCGGCCGTGCGATGGCACGCAGGCGTTTGGGGCCCACGAGATCCGAGAGGCGGACGTTGTAATGTTCCGCGACCTTGCGCTGGATTTCCTCGACGGTGACCTTACGCTCGGATTGGCGCAGCTGGTCCTTGAGGCATTCCTGCGCCAGATCCATCGTGATCTCGCGCCCGATCAGCGAGCCATAGGCAAACAGGCGGGTCAGCGCGCCTTCGAGGATACGCACATTCGACGTGATCCGGTGCGCCACGAATTCCAGAACGCCGGGGGCGATCTTTAGATCGGGATACTCGCTCTTATAGGCTTCGGTCTTGGTCTGCAGAATGCCAAGGCGCAGTTCGTAATCGGTCGGGTGCAGGTCGACGACGAGGCCGCAGGACAGGCGCGACTTGATGCGCTCTTCGAGGTCCTTGATCTCGCCCGGCGCACGATCCGCCGAAATGACGATCTGTTTGCCCTGATCCACAAGCGCGTTGAACGTGTGGAAGAACTCTTCCTGCGTGGAATCCTTGCCGGCGATGAACTGCACGTCATCGACCATGAGAACGTCGATCGAGCGGAACATCTCCTTGAAGTCCATGATCTGCTTTTCGCGCAGCGCCTGCACGAAGCGATACATGAACTGCTCGGCCGAGAGGTAGAGCACGCGCAGATCGGGGCGCTGATGCTGCAGGTCATGCGCGATGGCGTGCATGAGGTGCGTCTTACCAAGGCCGACGCCGCCATAGAGGAACAGCGGGTTGAAGGTGACGGGGCCGCCTTCGGCGACGCGTTTGGCGGCGGCATGGGCCAGCTCGTTCGGTTTGCCGACGACGAAGCTGTCGAAGGTGAAACGCGAATCCAGCGGCGCGCCGGGAAGCGGCTCGTCGGGGCGCGGGGTCTTGCGCGGCTTCGCGACAGGAGCGGCCGGGGCAGGGGCCGGAACGGTCGGGCGCGTGGCGCCATTCGCCGTGCCGTTCATCGGGCGGCGCGACGGGACCGAGATGTTGACGCGCTCGGCGGAGACGCCAGCCCGGCGCAATTCGCTCAGGATCGGTTCCGCGAAGTTGCGCGAGACCCAGTCGCACATGAATTTCGTCGGTGCTTGGAACGAGGCGATACCATCCTCGAGGTCGATCAGCTCGAGCGGAGCGATCCAGGTCGTGTAGTTGTTCTGCCCAACCGCTTTTTGAAGCTCATTGCAAACCTGCCCCCAAGTGTCGTCCGTCATTTTTCCGCCCATCGCCAAACACAAATCAGGTGCGTCTTCGTCCCTTGGCTTTGCGGTGAGTCCGGCTGGCAGGCCAAACTCGAATACAAACAGACACGACCTACCTGCCGGGGCTAAAACCCGGTGTCAGGCAGAGTTGCCGAAAGTGAGGGGTTATACCCCCTCGAGAATCGGAATCGCATTTCGCTGGTCGCCGCCAGGCTTTTTCATTTGTCGTGGCAGACTTATTTGCCCTCGACGGCCAGATAAATGCGTCATGTCCCCCAAGGCGACGTGAATCGCAGGTAGAAGCTAGCAAGCTGGTGAGCCCGCAGGCAACCGACCTTTGCGCTTGACGTGAGATTCCCCGAAACGAATCTGAGGGGGCTGCGCAAAACTGCAACAGTTTTGTGTCAAGGCGTTGATTGTCCAAGAAAAAACGCGCCTGCCAGATAGGCAGACGCGTTTTTCTTAAGGAATCCAGCGTATTCCCGAGCCAGTTCGCTCGGGGACGCAGATCAGGCCTTGAGGGCCTTCACGCGCGAAGCGAGGCGCGAGACTTTGCGCGATGCGGTGTTCTTGTGCAGAACGCCTTTGGTGACGCCGCGAGCCAGTTCGGGCTGAGCCGCGCGCAGGGCGTTGGTTGCCGCTTCGTAGTCGCCCGAAGTGATGGCTTCTTCGACTTTGCGGATGAAGGTACGGATGCGCGAACGACGTGCTTTGTTGACGTCTTGGCGGCGCTCGTTCTGACGGGCGCGTTTCTTGGACTGGGGCGTGTTAGCCATGTGTATCTTCCCACTTTCCGGGTCTGTTCAAATCTTTCAATCGCACGACAGACCCCGGGCTCCAGCGAACCTAGATGATTCTAGCCTAAGCGGGCTCCACGCGCATGTGAGGCGGCCTCATAAGCCAAAATGCGTGAAAGGGAAAGGGAATAATGAAAAGCGGGGCCGAAGCCCCGCCATCTGCTGTCGCGTTGGTAGCCCTAAGGGCTCACTTGTCGCGGAATTGCGGCTCGCGCTTTTCGAGGAAGGCGGCCATGCCCTCTTTCTGGTCGTCCGTCGCAAACAGCCCGTGGAACAGACGACGCTCGAACAGGATGCCCTCGTTCATCGTCGTCTCGTAGGAGCGGTTGACCGCTTCTTTCGCGGCGCGAGTGGCGAGCATCGATTTCTCGGCGATCTTCTGCGCCGCGGCCATCGTCTCGGGGATCAGCTTGGCGTTCGGAACGACCCGGCTGACAAGCCCCGACCGTTCAGCCTCGCCCGCATCCATGAAGCGGCCCGTGAGGTGCATGTCCATCGCCTTGGACTTGCCCACGAAGCGCGTCAGGCGCTGGGTGCCGCCGATCCCGGCAATCACGCCGAGATTGATCTCGGGCTGGCCGAACTTGGCGTTCTCCGCACAGATGATGAAATCGCACATCATCGCCAGTTCACAGCCGCCGCCGAGCGCGTAGCCCGCCACTGCAGCGATGATCGGTTTGCGGATGCGATTGATGGCATCCGCTTCTTTGCCGAAGAAGTCGCTCGTGAACATGTCCACGAAGCTCTTTTCCGACATTTCCTTGATGTCTGCGCCAGCCGCGAAGGCCTTTTCCGAACCGGTGATGACGATGCAACGCACCTTGTCATTCTCTTCCGCCGATTTCAGCGCCTCGGCCAGTTCCCCCAGCAATTGGGAGTTCAGGGCATTCAGTGCGTCGGGGCGGTTGAGCCGGATCAGGGCAACGTAATCCTCGATCTCGACGATCAGGGTCTGGTAGGCCATTCGGTCTTGCCTTTCCTTGTCTCTGAACGGGACTCCTAGCAGAGCATCAAATCAGATCAAGCGTCTTATGACGCGAGGGCGCTGCGTCATTTCTGGCAAGACGGGCAGAAAAAGGTCGAACGTCCCGACTGAACGATGCGCCGGATTGGCGTGCCGCAGGTGGTGCAGGGCGTGTCCTCGCGGTCGTAGACATGGAAGCTGTGCTGGAAATACCCCAGCTCCCCATCCGCCTGACGATGGTCGCGCAGGGACGAGCCGCCGGCCGAGATCGCCTCGGTCAGTACTTCGCGGATGATCGGCACGAGCGAGGCGAGCCGCAGGTTCGAAATCCGCTTCGCCTGACGGCGCGGGTCGATACCTGCCCGGTGCAGCACTTCACAGACATAGATGTTGCCCAGACCCGCCACGATATGCTGATCGAGCAGCGCGGATTTGATCGGCGTCGCGCGGCGTTTGAGCGCCTCGACCAGATAGTCTTCGTGGAAGTCGTTGCCGAAGGGCTCGGGGCCCAGCCCCGCCAGCAGCCAATGGGCCTGCTCGCGCTCGGTCAGCACCAGATCCATCGCCCCGAAACGGCGCGCATCGTTGAAGGTCACGCGTCCGCCGCCGGACATGTGCAAAACAACGTGATCGTGCTTGGCAGGCGCCGGATGATCGAGATGAAATTCGCCGAGCGTCACGCCCGACACCAGCATCCGCCCGGACATCCCCAGATGGATCAGCAGGCTCTCCCCGCTATCGAGATCGGCCAGGATGTATTTCGACCGTCGCCGCAGTCGGTCGATGCGGGCACCTTGCAACCGCTCCGCCATCCGCTCGGGCAGGGGCCAGCGCAGGTCGGGCCGATTGACTTCGGCGCGTTCGATCCGATGGCCTTCCATGGCCGGGACCAACCCGCGACGAACCGTCTCGACCTCGGGCAATTCGGGCATTGTTCCTCCTCATCGCATTGTCTTGGGGCAAAGGGCCCCTATAAGAAGGGGGTGAAATGAGGAACGGCAAGGGCCCATGAGCGCAGAGCAATCAAAGACCACGCATTTCGGTTTTCAGACCGTGGACGAAGATGCCAAGGCAGGCATGGTTCACGGCGTGTTTTCGCGGGTGGCATCGAAATACGACATCATGAACGACCTGATGAGCATGGGCATCCACCGCGTCTGGAAAGATGCGATGATGGATTGGCTCGCGCCGCGACCGGGTCAGAAGCTGCTCGATGTGGCGGGCGGCACGGGCGACGTGTCCTTCCGCTTCCTCAAGCGCGCGGGCTCGGGCCACGCCACGGTCTGCGATATGACCGAATCGATGCTGGTCGAGGGCCGCAAACGCGCCGAGGCCGAAAGCATGGCCGACAGTCTCGATTGGGTCGTGGGCGATGCGATGGCACTGCCCTTCGCGGATAATTCCTTCGACGTCTACACGATCTCTTTCGGCATCCGGAACGTGACGCGGATTCCTGATGCGCTCAAGGAAGCCTACCGGGTTCTCAAGCCCGGCGGGCGGATCATGGTGCTCGAATTCAGCCAGATTCCGAACGAGATGATGCAGAAGGCCTATGATCTCTATTCCTTCAACGTGATTCCGAAGATGGGCGAGATCGTCGCGAATGACCGCGACAGCTATCAGTATCTGGTGGAATCGATCCGCAAATTCCCGACGCAGGAGACATTCGCGCAGATGATCCGCGAGGCCGGGTTCGAGAATGTCTCCTACCGGAACCTCTCGATGGGGATCGCGGCGCTGCATTCGGGCTGGAAACTTTAACCGATGCGCGGACCCCATAATATCTGGCGCCTGATCCGGACGGGCGCGACCTTCATCCGCACGGGTGCGATGCATCAGGCGCTCGAAGCGATGGACGCGCCGCCGCGGCTACGCGCCGTGGCCTATGCGATCAGCGCGCCCTTCGCGTGGCTCGGCTACAAGGGCGATCCGGACCTGCCGCCGGTAACGCGCGCGATCACCGCGCTGGGCCCGGCCTATATCAAGTTCGGTCAGGTCCTCTCGACACGGCCCGACGTGGTCGGCTCGGAGCTGGCCGATCAGCTGCGCGTGCTGCAGGACAAGCTGCCGCCCTTCGAGACTTCCGTGGCCAAACGCATGGTCGAGGAAGAACTGGGTGCGCCCGCCGATCAGCTGTTCATGGAGTTTTCCGAGCCCGTCGCGGCCGCCTCGATCGCGCAGGTCCATTCCGCGCGCCGCGCCGATACGGGCGAGCGCGTCGCGGTGAAGGTGCTGCGTCCGGGGATCGAGCGCGCTTTCCGCCGCGATCTCGACGCCTTCCACTTCGCCGCCGCGATGATCGAACGGATTTCGCCCGCGTCGCGCCGTCTACGCCCGAGCGAGGTGATCAAGCATTTCGAATCCGTGGTTCTGGGCGAGCTGGACCTGCGTCTGGAAGCGGCCTCGGCCTCGCAATTCGGCGCGAATACTGAAGGCGATGCAGGTTTCGTGGTGCCGCAGCCGGTCTGGAACCTCTCGGCCAAGCGGGTGATGGTGCTCGACTGGGCCGAGGGGCTGCCGATGGGCGACCCGGACGGTCTGCGCGGGGCGGGCCATGATGTTTCCGGCATTGGCGAGCGCGTCTTGCAGCTGTTTCTCAGCCACGCGCTACGCGACGGTTTTTTCCATGCCGACATGCATCACGGCAATCTCAAGGTGGCCGGGAACGGCGATATCCTTGCCTATGATTTCGGGATCATGGGGCAGATCGACGAATATACCCGCCGGGTCTATGCCGAGATTCTCATGGGCTTCATCCAGCGCGACTATAAACGCGTGGCCGAGGTGCATTTCGAGGCCGGGTATGTCCCCGCCGATCGCGATGTCGACGAGTTCGCTCTGGCGCTGCGCGCTGTCGGCGAGCCGATCTTCGGGATGGATGCGACGCATATCTCGATGGCGCGGTTGCTGGCTTATCTCTTCGAGGTGACCGAGCGGTTCGGGATGCAGACCCAGACGCAGCTGATATTGCTGCAGCGCACGATGGTGGTTGTCGAGGGGGTCGCCCGCTCGCTGAACCCGTCGATCAATATGTGGGAAGTCGCCAAGCCGGTCGTGGAAAAATACATCCGCGAAAGCCTCGGCCCGCGCGCCATCGCGAATGACCTGCGCAAGACCGTGCAGGTGCTGGGCCGCTTCGGGCCGGAACTCCCCGACCTCGTGAAAGCGGCGATCCGCAAACAGACCGAGCCGACGCCGCCCCCCGTGACGGTGACCCGCTGGCGCTATGCCGCGCTGATCTCTGCCGGGACCGCCTTGCTGCTCCTTGGAGTCGTGCTGGGCGAATTGCTTTAGCCGTCCCGTAGCGCACTGACCGTGTCCGCGGCGATCGTGGCGCCGCCTTCAAGCGTCAGCAGCGCGCCGTCCGCGCCGGATTGCACCTCGGTCACGCGCGTGTAGGCCGCGACCGGGTCGGTGCCGATCAAACTTCCCGAGGCGTAGCTTTGCAGCGCGAAACTGTATTGTCCTGCGCCCAGTAGCTGACCTGCGTCGTTCGTGCCGCCCCAGGCATAGCTGTCGAGTGCGGGCGAGATCGGTTTCTGCGCGACCTGACGCCCGGTGGAATCCGTGACCACGAGAACCGCGGCATCGGCCCCCGATCGCGCGGCTGGCGCGAGATCCACAGGCGTCGCGCCGTCGAAGTAGCTTGGCGCCTCGGCACGCGCCTGCATCCCGACCCAACCCGCCAGTTCGCTCAACCCGCCGAGCCCGATCTGACCAGACAAAACAGTCAGAAGGTCATTGGTCTTGACCTGCTGCTCGACACCCGAAAAGGTCGCGAGCTGTACTGCGAAATCCGCGCTTTCGATCGGGTTGAGCGGGTCCTGGTTCTTCATTTGAACGGTCAGCATCGTCAGAAAAGTCTCGAAATCCGAACTCAGCGCCGAGGGCGCTTTGGTGCTGGTGCCGTTCTCCGCGGCGGTAACGGCCGACGTGGCGGTGGCAGGCGAGGTGATGGGGGAAGTGGTGGTCATGGTCGTCTCCTACATCCGCAGATCGAGCCCGCTTTGCGGGGGGGCGAGGCGCGCGGTCGCGCGTGGGGCCGGGGCAATCGGCGTCTCAATTGGGTCTAGGCCCGGGCCAGCGCCCAAGCCGTCGAGCATGTCGGGCCGTTGCTGCGGACGCTCGTCGCGCTGGCTGAACTGAAAATCGAGCGAGCCATAGCCCATGTCGTGCATTTCGCGCGCGAGCGTGTCGATATGGCGGCGCATGAGGTCGAGCGTCTCGGCACGGTCAGCGTGTATCGCCACCGTCATGCCATTCTGGCTCGCATGGAGGGTCATGCGTACATGGCCCAGTTCCTCCGGTGAAAGCGCAATCTCCACCGGTCGATCGGGCATCCGTGGCAGCGAAATTCCAATCTGATGGGCGATCGACTGCGCGATCGAAGCGGGCGCGGGGGGCACCGCCGCGCTTGTCTGCCCGGACCCACCCGACGCGGTGATCAGAGAGGCGGAGCCCGCGGCCCATGTCTCTGCTGTCTCACCGACATGGACCCGCGTGGCGGTCAGCTCGGCGTCGTCCATATTGGTCTTGGTCGCACCCAACTCTGCTGTCGTGAGATAGGTTGCCCGTGCGTGATCCATGCGTTTGAGGGCGGGCGCGGGTGAGGCATAGGGTATGGCACCCGAAGGGAGGGGTGCGGCCTCCAGCCGGGTCGACCTCTCGGGCGCCCCAGCCTTTTCATGCTGCGGCGCATCGCTTTGCGCGACGCTCAGTATCGGTGACATGTTCTGCTGAGGCTGGGGGCGCGCAACCGCTCCAGAGGCGCCGACAGTTGAAGGGGGGGCGGAGGCCTCGGTCGCAAGCTCGTGCTGTGGGGCATTTGCGTTCGCGACCTGCTGCAGTCTCGAAGAGACAACGCTTGCCTCGACGGGCTGCGGTGCTTCCTTCGCGCTCACTTTGACGTCTGCAGCCTTCGATGCTCGCGTTTTCGCATTGGGCGGCTCGGCGAGCGTGGAGGGCAGTGGAGAGAAGGCCGGCGCTGCCTGGTCTCCTGCGCGTCTCTTCATCCCGGTCAGCGTCGGATCAGTTTCTGGAGCAACGGTGCGCGCAGCCCCAGCTGACGCTTCGGTCGGTTGGGTTTGGGCACTGTTTTGGCCAAAGACGGGCGCGCTTTCAGGTTGTTTGCCTGCCAGAGGGTTATGTGTTGCAGCAGGTGAATGGAAAGAAGGCGCAGCATTCGGGCCCCGTAGAAGCGCCATTTCTGAACGATCGTCGGGACGAAGAGGGCCCGAGCTAGTTGCGTTCTCCTGCGGTGTGCTTTTGGTTTCAACGTTCCCTGCCTTTGTCCCCTCTGCATCGGATGCTGTGAGCGTCGGAACTTTCGATGCGGGCTCGGCACGTTGAGCGCTATCAATCCCTGGGACAAACACCACGGGTTTTGACGACACAACTATCGCCGAATTTTCGCCAGTTTCAGCAGGCCTTTGCACCCGACCGCTCGCGTCGTGAGGCGCAACGGTCGCCGCAACATTTCTAACGAGTATTGAGAGCGTTCCATCGTTCACGAAGCCAGCGTTTTGTGCACTGATCTGCGGCTGGACGGTCATCACGTTCGAGAGTTGCACAAAACGCAATGAGCTTTCCGAAGCCGTGTCAGGGATATTCGCTTCGATTTTGTCCGTCTCCGTGTGAGCGAGCGAAACCCTCTCCCGGTCTACTTTTTCGTTCAGTCGAGACGTCGCGCGGCCATCATGCGAGACAATGCGCTCCACGGGCTTCTTTTGACCATCGAGCTTTGTGGGATGGTCTGGGGCGACTGTGAGCGCCGACCGCGTCGGGCCGAACGGGCCCTGCTGACCGGGCAGCACAATGTCAGAATCGCTGCCAGCCAATTCTCGAGCACCGGATTCGTTCGTCAGCGCTACTTGAGCATCTTCAGCCTCACACTGCGGGTCCTTGTCGGCGCCTCCCTCTGGCTCCTCAACCAAGTTAACGCCAAGAGGGATTGCGACGGTTTTTGGTGCGGCGTCTTCTTCAAGCGTGAAGGTTCCGCCCGGCGACTCCGCCGTATCGGTAGGTCTCGCTGCTGCCTTGAGATGGCCGCTTGGGCCTTTCGGCGTTGCTGGAATCGGAAAGGGAATCATGGTCCTCACGACTTCTGTCTGTGTCGAGGCCACTATCGCCGCAGGAACTTACCGATTCTTTACGCCCGACTGGCAGAGTGCAGAAAATTATCTGCAACTGGAGAGTTCGATGCACAGTCCGACCGTATCACCGCTGCCGCACGCGGCTGGTCTCTCTTCGCATGATGCCAAGCTGCTTGCGCAAGCGAAGGCACTAGAAGCCGGGTTCCTTTCGGAAATGCTTAAAGAGGTGGGCATGAAAGCCGCAAGCGGTGCTTTCGGCGGTGGAATTGGCGAAGAGCAATTCACGTCCTTCCTGAGAGCCGAACAGTCCAAGGCCATGGTCGAGGCCGGGGGAATTGGCCTTGCGGAAATCATCTTCGAATCGCTCAAGAACGGAGGGCAGGATGTCTGATACGAATGCTGCGGAAGAGCTGATCTCGCTGCTGCGGCTCGAACGGGAAGCGATCCGTTCGGCGGATTTTTCCGACCTTGTCGGGCTGAGCGCTCGAAAGGAGCGCGCGATGGCTGCGCTGACGAAACCTGATGGCGACACGGTCGAGAAAATCCGTGCGCTTGCACGCGATAATCAGACGCTATTGGCCTCGGCACTTGCGGGTGTTCGCGCGGCGCAGGCTCGTTTGAAAACGATTGTGACGGCGGCGAAAGGCTTCGAGTCCTATGACAAGGAAGGGCGACCGCGGCCCATCCGCCGCGGCAGCGGAGATTTCGAGCGTCGTGCATAAGCTGTTAATCATGAAAGGAATTTGTTGAGAGATCGGGGGCGGGATTTAGCAGATTGTTAGCCTTTGGAGGGCCATGGTGACGACGCATCCAAGCGATGGCGCGCCTCACGGCTCAGGAGGCGCATTGGTCAGAAAGCCTTGAGTGCCGCGTCGAACACGCGGCTTTGCAATCGAGTGACGCAAAGCGTCGACACTAAAAGGATAAATCATGTCCAGCATTCTGACGAATACCGGCGCGATGGTCGCGCTGCAGACCCTCAAAGGGATCAATTCCGGCCTCGCCACCACGCAGTCCGAAATCTCGACCGGCAAAGCCGTCGGCTCGGCGAAAGACAACGCGGCTGTCTGGGCGATTTCGAAGGTCATGGAATCCGATGTTAAGAGCTTCTCTGGCATTTCGGACAGCCTCGCACTGGGCGAGTCGACCGTTGCCGTCGCTCGTAAGGCGGCCGAAACCGTCACCGACCTTCTGACGGATATGAAAACCAAGATCGTCGCAGCGCAGGAAGCGAATGTGGATCGCGACAAGATCCAGACCGATATCGACGCCTTGCAGGAACAGTTGACCTCGGTGGTCGGGGCGGCTCAGTTCAACGGGCTGAACTTGGTCGATGGCTCTTCGGCCGCGACGGTCAAGGTTCTGTCTTCGCTCGATCGCGCGTCGGACGGCACCGTCTCTGCAAGTCATATCGACGTCGACGCGCAGAACCTGTCGGTCGGTGGGTATTCCGCCAAAGCTGTCTTCACGGCGTCCGACGGGGTGTCCACCGATAAGGACGTTGCCGCAACGACTCTCGCCAAGGCCGATGGGACCGGGGAAGACCTCGTACTTGATGATACGGTGACCTGGGCTGCGGGTGATAGCGTCAGGGTCACCTTGGGTGATCAAACCGTCAGCTACACGCTCTCGGCTGCAGACGCGGCGCAGACCGGAACCGCGCGCACCGACCTGATCGCAGCAGGCCTCAAATCGGCAATCGATGCGCTGGGTATCGCCAACCTGCAAGTCGACTTCACGGCCGGTGTCAGCACCACCAGCGATTCGACTCTCACCTTCAAAAATGACGGTATCGCCGATCTGGCGGGAGACCTTACGATCGTGTCTCAATTCGTCAATGCGGGGGCAGGCGGCCTCGGCGCGGTCGCATCGATCGACGTGACCAGTGATGCGGGGGCGACCGCGGCGCTCTCCAATATCGAAACGCTGATCCAGACCGCAACCGACGCGGCATCGTCCTTCGGTTCCGTGGAGGGACGGATCGGCACGCAAGCCGATTTCATCTCCAGCCTCAGCGACTCGCTCAAAGCGGGTATCGGTTCGATGATTGACGCTGACATGGAAGAGGCCTCGGCCCGTCTTCAGGCGCTGCAGACGCAGCAGCAGTTGGGCATCCAGGCGCTCTCGATCGCCAACCAGCAGCCGCAGAACATTCTCTCGCTGTTCCGCTAAGGCTCGGGTAGGGGCGCCTGACTTGGCGCCCCCGCTTCCCTCATGTGCCGCGCGCATGATCAGTTTCAGTCACCGGAAGGATTTCCCGTGTACGCGACGACTTTGGCCAAAACGGCCTATTCCAATCCCAGCCAGCCGATGCGCACGCCGCGAGGGCTCGAATTCGAACTCTTCGCCCGCATCACGCGCCGCCTCAAACAGGTCTCTTCGCAAGATGCCCCTTTTGCCGCGCTGGCAGAAGCGATCTTCGAAAACCGCCGCCTCTGGACCGCGCTTGCGGCGGATGTCGCCGATCCGGAGAATGGCTTGCCGCAAGATCTTCGCGCCCGCATCTTTTTCCTGCACGAGTTCACGCACGCGCATAGCCGCCTCGTGCTTTCGCAAGACCGGTCGGTCGATGCGCTGATCGACGTGAACACCGCCATCATGCGCGGGTTGCGACAAGACGGGGCAAAGCAATGAGCGGCCTCGTTCTGAAACTCGCCCCGAAAGAGAGAGTGCTGATCAACGGTGCCGTCATCGAAAATGGGGATCGCCGATCGCGACTCGCGATCATGACGCCGAACGCAAACATTCTTCGGCTGCGCGACGCGATTCATCCCGGAGAGGTGAACACCCCGGTCCGTCGGGTTTGCTATATCGCACAGCTCGTGCTCTCCGGCGACACCGATCCGCAAGAGGCGAAGATGCAGTTGCTTCGGGGGATCGAGCAGCTCAGTCAAGTTCTCAAGGATCAAGATAGCCGTGCGCAGCTCAATGCAGCCACGCTCGCCGTGATCGAGAACCAGCATTACCAAGCGCTGAAAGCACTGCGCACGCTTCTTCCACGGGAGGAACGCCTCCTCGCCGCAGGCGCGTCATGACGTATCAGCCGGTCGTCCCTTTCTCCGGGTTTGCGGGGTGGCGGTTTCTCTCGCGCACGATGGAGACGCAGCAAGCCGCTTTCGCGGCGTCGACGGAAAACCAACGCCTCGATAGCTATTTCCGGGAGACGATCGGACAGATCGACACGGCGCAGGCTTTGGTGGACGATCGGCGTCTGCTCGGTGTGGCGCTTGGCGCATTCGGTCTCGATGCGGATATCGGCAATAAATACTTCATCCGAAAAGTGCTCGAGGAAGGCTCTTTGGACAGAACGACGCTTGCCAACAAGCTGTCGGATAAAAGCTATCTCGCGCTGACCACGGCTTTCGGTTTCGGCGATTACTCCGTTCCGCGAACGAAGCTTTCGACTTTCGCAGATGAGATTTTGACGAAATTTCAAACCCGAGAGTTCGAGGTCGCGGTTGGCGAAGTCGATAATGACCTGCGCATGGCGATGTCGTTGCAACGCGATCTACCTGAGCTCGCGGCGAAGGATATGTCCGAGGCTGCGAAGTGGTACACGATTATCGGATCGCCATCCCTGAGCCGGGTGTTCCAGACAGCGCTCAACCTGCCACACAGCGTTGGCGCGCTTGATGTCGATCAGCAGCGCGAGATCTATACGTCCAAGGCGCAACGCGTCTATGGCACCTCCGACCCGGCGGAGCTTTCCAGGCCCGAGACACTGGAGGTCCTGACGCGGGATTATTTGCTTCGTGCGCAGCTCTCTAGCATGACCAGTGTCTCGTCGCAGAATGTAGCGCTCAGCCTTTTGCAAAACGCGGGGGCGCAGGGCCTGTCCCTTCGACTCTAAGCTTTAAGGAAACTGCACAGCACGGCGCAGCTCGCCAGTTTTCAGACCGCGCCAATTGGTGATCGGGCCGGTCAATCTGCGGTGCACCACGGGCGCGTCGGCATCGAGCGCACCGAGGCGGATCAGCAGCGCGATCATCGCCGCTTCCGAGGCCCGAGTCGCGCCATCAGTGATCTTCAGGGCGACGCCGCGCTTCTGATCCGGAAGTATGGCGACATAGACGCCTTCCGCACCGGTTTTGACGGCGACGCGCCCGTTCGCCTCTCGCATGATCTCGGTGCAGGCGCGGCCTTCGCCCGCGACGAGCTCCGGATGCTCCATCATCGCGTCGACCAGACGGGTCGCAGCGCGCGCCCGCAGATCGCCGTCGGAAGTCGCTGCCGCGAAAAATTGCATGGCGCGCCCGAGACCGGCGAGGCTGGTCGCGAAATTCGGGGCCGAGCATCCGTCGATCCCGTAGTGCGGCGAGGTCTCTTCGGTCACCTCTTCAAAGGCGGATTTCACGGCCCGCTGCACGGGGTGATCGATCTCCACATAGTCTGGGCCGCCGCCCAGATGCTTGTTCAGTGTCAGGAACCCGGCATGTTTTCCCGAGCAATTGTTATGCGCCTGGCAAGGCGCGTGATCCGAGCAGATCAGATGCTTCTTCTCGGCCTTGTCGCGCGGCAGATGCGCCCCGCAGCGCAGGTCGTCATCGCCCAGCCCGAGCGTCGCGAGCCAGTCTTCGACCGCCGCGCGGTGCATCTGCGCGCCGGAATGGCTCGCGCAGGAGAGGGCGAGCTGGCGCGTCGTCAACCCGGCAGCCTCCGCCGCACCGCTTTCCAGCAGCGGCAGGGCCTGGATCATCTTCACGGATGAGCGCGGAAAAATAACGGCTTCGGGATCGCCCCAGGAGGCTTCGATCCCCTCAGGACCGACGATCACCGCATGTCCATGATGGACGGATTCACACATCCCCCCGCGCCACAGCTCGATCATTGCCTCCGGTGCCGTCATCGCCTGCCTCCTATGCGCGAAATCTCGCCATCGCGGGGTTTTACCCCTAGGCTTTTTTAGGTTAAATGAGTGTTATCGAGAGGAAAACGCATCCGCCACCGAAAACAGGGTGACCGGCCCGGGCGATGCAGAGGCAACGTGACAGCTGGAGGCTGTAAGCATGATGATGAAGGGTCTGCGGATCGCGGCGGCTGCCGTGCTCATGATCGGGGCGGGGCATGGCGCAATGGCGCAGGAAAGCACCAACCGCGTCGCGGCGAATACCGATTGGAGCGTCTTCGTCGATAACGATCCGAAAGAGTGCTGGGGCGTGTCGAAACCGAAGAAGACGGTCAACACCAAAGGCGGCAAGGTTGTGCAGGTGAACCGCGGGGATATCCTGCTGTTCGTGACCTACCGTCCGGGCAAGAAGCCCGAGATTTCGTTCATGGGCGGCTATCCCTTCGCGGATGGCTCGACGGTCGATCTCGAAGTCGGCGGTCAGAAATACACGCTCTTCACCGATGGTGGCGGCGCTTGGGCCGGATCGCCGGAAGAGGACGCGAAGATCATCGGCGCGCTCAAGGCCGGGTCCGACGTGAAGCTGACCGGTCGTTCGAGCCGTGGTACCCAGACCGAGGACACGTTCTCGCTGATGGGCTTCACCGCCGCGACCACCGAAGCCGAGCAGCGCTGCCAGTAAGCGACCGTCGCGCCTGACATTGGAGCCCCGGCCATGCGCCGGGGTTTTCGCGTTCGAGCCAAAAGCGCGACGCCCCCTGTTAATGCAGGGGCGAATCCCCTATATGAGGCGCCTCATTTCAAGGAAACATGCGATGACCCAGTCTCAGGCTCCGATCACGCAAGACGTGCACACGATCCCGCGCAAGCTGCCTGAAGGCGGCAAGGTGAACCTCATCGGCCTCACCCGTGACCAGCTGCGCGCGGCGCTGATCGAGGCGGGCACGCCCGAGAAGCAGGCGAAGATGCGCGTCGGCCAGATCTGGCAGTGGCTCTATTACTGGGGCGTGCGCGATTTCGCGGCGATGACCAACCTCGCCAAGGATTACCGGGCGATGCTGGCCGAGACGTTCGAGATTACCCTGCCCGAGATCGTGTCGAAGCAGGTCTCCGAGGACGGCACGCGGAAATACCTCCTGAAGATCGCGGGCGGCCATGAGGTCGAGGCGGTCTACATCCCCGAGGAAAGCCGCGGCACGCTGTGCATCTCGAGCCAGGTTGGCTGCACGCTGACCTGTTCGTTCTGCCACACCGGCACGCAGAAACTCGTGCGCAACCTGACGCCCGGCGAGATCGTCGGTCAGGTCATGCTCGCACGCGACGATCTTGGCGAATGGCCCGAGAAGAACAGCCCGAAGAACGAGACCCGTCTGGTGTCGAATGTCGTTCTTATGGGGATGGGCGAGCCGCTTTATAACTTCGAGAATGTCCGCGACGCGATGCAGGTCGTGATGGATGGTGAAGGCATCAGCCTCAGCCGCCGCCGGATCACGCTGTCGACCTCGGGCGTCGTGCCGGAGATCGCGAAGACCGCCGAGGAGATCGGCTGTCTGCTGGCAGTGTCCTTCCACGCCACGACCGATGAGGTGCGCGACAAGCTGGTGCCGATCAACAAGCGCTGGAATATCGAGACGCTGCTGAACGCGCTGCGGGAATATCCGCGCCTGTCGAACTCCGAGCGGATCACGTTCGAATACGTCATGCTCAAGGGTGTGAACGACAGCGACGAGGACGCGCGCCGTCTGGTGAAGCTGATCCGTGGCATTCCCGCGAAGATCAACCTGATCCCGTTCAACGAATGGCCGGGCGCGCCTTACGAGCGCAGCGATTGGGAGCGGATCGAGAGCTTCGCCGACATCATCTACAAGGCGGGCTACGCCTCGCCGATCCGCACGCCGCGCGGCGAAGACATCATGGCCGCCTGCGGTCAGTTGAAATCGGCGACCGAGCGGGCGCGCAAATCGCGGGCGCAAATTCAGGCGGAAGCGGGGCTTTAAGGGAACCCGCTTCGCCGCTTCTGCATTGACGCTGCGTGTGGGAAGTAACCGGAGACGTCATGACGCGAGAGGCCATCGCCCCGCTGCCAAAGCCCTGTAATGCCGAGGGAAAGCCGCGCCGCACTGGCGTGGAGATCGAGTTTGCCGGGCTCACCGAGGCGCGCATCGCGCAGATCGCCGCGCAGGCCCTTGGGGGCGAGGCGCGGCGCAGCGACGGTCAGGACTGGGAAGTCACCGGCACGAAGCTCGGCGATTTGCAGGTATATCTCGACATTTCGGTGCGCAAGCAAGCCGACGGCGCGCTCAAGGAGCTTGGTCTGCGCATCGGGCGCGAGGTCATTCCGGTCGAGATCGTGACCGAGCCGCTGGACCGCGAAGGCCTTCTGCAACTCTCTGATTTCATTGAATTGCTGCGCAGCGAAGGCGCGCAGGGCACGGGGCGGTCTCTGCTCTATGGGTTCGGCCTTCATCTCAATCCGGAGATCGCATCGCGCAAGGCTGAGGATATCGTCCGCCCGCTTCTGGCGTTTGCGCTGATCGAGGAGTGGATGCGCGAGACATGGCCGATCGAGAGGACGCGCGAAGTGCTGCCTTTCACCGCGCCCTATCCGAAGAAGCTGATCGAAGATCTGGCGCGGCTCGGCCCGGATGCTGCGCTCGACGAGGTGATCGTCACCTATCGCAAGCACACGCTGTCGCGGAACCACGGGCTCGATATGCTGCCGATCTTCTGCGAGCTGCGGCCCGACCTGATTGCACCGGAGGAAGGGAAGGGGGGCACCGTTTCACCGCGTCCCGCCTTCCATTTCCGTCTGCCCGATTGCCGTATCGACGATGAGACCTGGTCACTCGACAGCGAATGGCGCCGCTGGTGGTTCGTGGAGACGCTCGCGGCGGAGCCCGAGCTGTTGGGCCTGATGTGCCGCGAATGGTTGACGGCGAAGACCGAATTCCATCTGCTGGGCGGGAAATGGGTCGAGACCTGCGAGAAAATTCTGAGGCTTGCCGGGCATAGATGAAGCCCCTGATCGGCATATCGACATCGCGTCGCACCGGGTGGCGGGTCTACCCGTTCATCGCCTTCGGCGTCTGGCTGGCGGGCGGGCGCTCGGTTCGCTGGGTCGCGGGCAAACGCGCCGAGGTGCAGCATGTCGACGGCGTGATCGTTGGCGGCGGCGATGACATTTCACCCGAACTCTATGGCGGCGATCTGATCGCGAGCGCGGTGCTCGACCCGGCGCGCGACGAGCTGGAGAAATGCCTCGTCGAGGAGGCGATGGCGCAGGGCAAACCGGTGCTGGGGATTTGCCGCGGCGCGCAGATGATCAATGTCGCGCTCGGGGGCGACCTGCATCAGGACGCCTACGATCATTACAACGCGCATAAACATACGACGCTTCTGCCGAAGAAGGACGTCCGTGTCGAACCCGGCTCGCGGCTCGGTGCGCTGGCCGGGCTCGCGCCGATGCGGGTCAACGCCCTGCACAGTCAGGCCGTGGATCGCCTGGGCGACGGGCTACGGGTTGCGGCGCGCGACGGCTCGGGGATGGTGCAGGCGGTCGAGCGGGTCGAGGAGCCATTTGCGCTGGGCGTTCAGTGGCACCCGGAATACCTGACCTATGCCCACCGGCAGCGTGCGCTGTTCCGGGCGCTGGTGGCGGCAGCGCGCGCAAGCCATGAGCACCGCGCGCAACTGCCCGAGGTCAGCGCCGAGGCGAAGGCCTGAGCGCCGCGCCTCAGCAGTTCTCGTATTTCCAATTGTCGATGATCGCGACCGCATCCTTGGCGCTCTCGACGAAGCTGACCAGATCGAGATCCTCGGGCGAGATCGTCCCGGCCTCGGCCAGCCGATCCCAGTTGATGATCTCTTCCCAGAACTGCCGCCCGAACAGGATGAAGGGGATTCTCGACATCCGGCCCGTCTGGATCAGGGTCAGCGCCTCGAACATCTCGTCGAGCGTGCCGAAGCCGCCGGGGAAGACGCACACGGCGCGGGCGCGCATCAGGAAATGCATCTTCCGGATCGCGAAATAGTGGAAGTTGAAGGTCAGATCGGGCGTGACGTATTCGTTCGGCGCCTGCTCATGCGGCAGCACGATGTTGAGACCGATCGACTGACCGCCCGCCTCATGCGCGCCGCGATTGCCCGCCTCCATCACGCCGGGGCCGCCGCCGGTGCAGATCACGTTCTCCCGGCCGTATTCCTGCATCGAGCGTTCGGTCATCTCGCGCGCGAAGATGCGGGCCTCTTCGTAGTAGCCCGAAAGTTCCGCGAGATACTCGGTCTTCGCGTTGGCCTTGTTCTCGGGCGCGGGGATGCGCGCGCCGCCGAACATGACGATGGTCGACTCGATGCCGCGCTCGTCCATGATCAGCTGCGGCTTGAGCAATTCGAGCTGCAGCCGCACCGGGCGCAGCTCGTCGCGCAGCATGAAATCCACATCCGTATAGGCCAGCCGATAGGCGGGCGCGCGGGTCTGTGGCGTGTCGGGAATGTTCTTTGCGGTCTGCGCGTCGTCCCGCGAGTGGCGGAACGAATGCGTCGTGTCGTCCTTCATGGGGCACCTGCTCATTGCGCGTTTCGCTTTGATCAACTATAGCGTGAACGCTGTAAAGGCCACCTGAAAGAGGATTTGCCCATGTCGAACGCCGCGCTCGAAACTGCAATCGAAGCCGCTTGGGAAGCCCGCGACACCATCACGCCCTCGACCGGCGGTGAGACCCGCGAGGCCATCGAAGATACGCTCAACGCGCTGGATCGCGGCGAACTGCGTGTTGCGGAGAAACGCGAGAACGGCGACTGGCATGTGAACCAATGGGCCAAGAAGGCGGTTCTGCTCGGCTTCCGTCTGAAGGACATGGAACAGCAGGATGGCGGCCCGCAGGGCGGCCACTGGTGGGACAAGGTCGACAGCAAGTTCAAAGGCTGGGGCGACAAAGAGTGGAAAGCCGGCGGTTTCCGCGCCGTGCCGAACTGCATCGTGCGCAAATCGGCCTATATCGCGCCGGGCGTGGTGCTGATGCCCTCCTTCGTGAACCTCGGCGCCTATGTCGACGAGGGCACGATGGTCGACACTTGGGCCACCGTCGGCAGCTGCGCGCAGATCGGCAAGGGCGTCCACCTCTCGGGCGGCGTCGGGATCGGCGGCGTGCTGGAGCCGATGCAGGCCGGCCCGACCATCATCGAGGACAACTGCTTCATCGGCGCGCGCTCGGAAGTCGTCGAAGGCTGCATCGTCCGCGAAGGCTCGGTGCTGGGCATGGGCGTCTATATCGGCAAGTCGACCAAGATCGTCGACCGCGAGACCGGCGACGTGATGTATGGCGAAGTGCCGCCCTATTCGGTCGTCGTGTCGGGCTCGATGCCGTCCAAGAACGGCATCAACCTCTATTGCGCGGTGATCGTGAAGCGCGTCGATGCGCAAACCCGGTCGAAGACCGGCATCAACGAGCTGCTGCGTGACTGAGAAGCCGGAAAAGCCGCAGAAGAAACCCTCGCGCCAGCAGGTCTTCACCCTGCTGGTCGAGGTTGGTCGTTCGCCCAATGACGGTCTGCCGAAAGGCGCGTCCGGGGCGGGGCTGTTGTGCTATGCCTCGGGCGTGGACGAGGCAGAGGCCGTGCGCGAGACCGTGGCGATCCTCAAGCAGGCCGAGATGGCGCCGCTTGACGTCACGGGTTACGGCACGCTCGCGGAACGCGAGAAACAGGGCCATGAGATCGACGATGCGGAACGTGAATTGATGCAGCGTGCGCTCGACGAGAACTCCGTGATCATCGCCCAGATGGAGCCGTTTTTCGGCAACGACAAGAAGCCGCTCCAGTAAGCCTTAGAGTGTCATGTGACGCCCGTTGAAACCTCACGAACCGTTGATACACTGGTTCAAAGAGCAAAACAGCGAGCAGGCACCATGGCAATTCCCGGCAAGATCATCCCACTGACATTTATGGCATTTTCTGCGCTTTCGGCCTGTGCGGGGCCCCCCGAATCCTCGCCCCGGCCGCTGGCGCGGGGCAGCGCGCCGGTGGCGGACCCGATCCCGCCGACGGACGCCGCGACGGAAGCGCGTTTCGAGTCCTTCCTCGCGGGCTTCAAATCCCGTGCGCTGGCCAACGGCATCACCGAATACACCTGGAACCGCGCGATGGCCGATGTGCGCTACAATCCCAAGGTGATCGAGCGCGACCGCTACCAATCGGAGTTCACCAAGTCGATCTGGGATTACCTCGATAGCGCGGTTTCGGATGAGCGCGTCGCAACCGGCAAGCAGATGCTGCGGCAATACGACCGGCAGCTGAACGCGATCGAGCGCAAATACGGCGTCGACAAAGAGGTCGTCGTCGCGATTTGGGGCATGGAGAGCCGCTACGGCGCTTATCGTGGCAAGACGGCGATCATCCCCGCGCTTGCGACGCTTGCCTATGACGGGCGGCGCGGCGAGTTCTTCGCCAAGCAGCTGATCGCGGCGCTCAAGATCATTCAGTCGGGCGACGTGGACGAGCGGCACATGACCGGCTCTTGGGCCGGGGCGATGGGCCACACGCAGTTCATCCCGACCTCCTACCTGTCCTACGCGGTCGATTTCACCGGCGATGGTCGGCGCGATATCTGGTCGGAAGACCCGACTGATGCGCTGGCCTCGACGGCGGCCTATCTGGCGCGTTCGGGCTGGTCGAAGGGGCAGCCCTGGGGCGTCGAGGTCATCCTGCCCTCAGGCTTCAACTACGGCCTCACCGGCAAGGGTACGAAGAAGAGCCCTGCCGACTGGGCGGCGCTTGGCGTGCGCTCGGCCACGGGCGGCACGGTGCCGAATTACGGCGCGGCGTCGATCCTCGTGCCCGCGGGCGCGAAGGGTCCGGCCTTCATGATCTTCGGCAACTTCCGCGCGATCTCGCGCTACAACTCCGCCGACAGCTACGTGATCGGCGTGGGGCATCTGTCGGATCGTCTGAAAGGGAAGGGGCCCTTCGTGCAGGATTGGCCCCGCACTGGCAAGCCGCTCAGTTCCAAGCAGAAGGTCGAGCTGCAGGAGCGGCTGACCGCGGCGGGCTTCGATACGGACGGCACGGACGGCAAGATCGGTGCGAATACGTCGAAGGCGATCGTGGCCTTCCAGAAATCGCGCGGTCTGCCGCCCGATGGCTACGCCACGCTGGAGCTGCTGCAGGTGCTGCGCGGTTCGTGAATTGCTAGGCGTGAAGTGCAGGGGCGCGGAGGGTTACCTCCGCGCCTCTTGCTTTGATATCTGCACTGCAAGAATGCCGCCTGCGATCACCAGCACGCCAAGCGCGTCGTGCCAGTCGACATGCTCGCCCAGCACCGCCCAGGCGATCGCGACGCCGAAGACCGGCGTCAGGAAGTGGAAGGTCGCTGCGCGCACCGCGCCGATGCGACCTACGAGGCGGAACCAGACCCAGGTCGCCATCAGCCCCGGCACGATCACCGTGTAGGTGAAGGCGAAGGCCAGTGTCGGCGTCACCTCGACCACGAGATGCTCGGTGAAGGCGGAGACGACGGCGAGGCTCACAGCCCCCACCAGCATCTGCAGGCCCACGATCATCAGTACGCCGCCACCGCCGCCGCTCGCGCCGCGTACGGTGAGCGTCGCCACCGCCAGCGCCAATGCGCCCGCGACGCAGAGGCCGAGCCCGAACGGGTCGATCCCGCCCTGCAGCCGTGCGCCCATGATGATGCCGACGCCCGCGAAGCCTGCCACCAGCCCGGCGATGCCAAGGGGCGGAATCCGGTCGCGAAAGACGATCCAGCCGAGCGCGCCGACGATCAGCGGCATGGTCGAGGCGATGATCGCCGCGACCGAGGCTTCGACCGTGGTCATCGCGACCCAGTTAAACCCTAGGTAGAGCGCGTTTTGGCAAATTCCGAAGATGATCGTGGCGCGCCATTGCGCCCGGCTCAGTCGCCAGCTTTGGCCGAAGGCCAGTGCCAGCGCGATGCCGATCCCCCCGGACAGCGCGAAGCGCAGGGCAAGGGCTGCAAGGGGCGGAGCCTCTGCCACGATGATATGCGTGGACGTGAAAGCCGAAGACCACATCAGGGCAAAGGCGAGCCCCATTCCGATCGCGCGCAGATCCATCTTTCCTCCGGGCCTGAAAAAGGGCGCCCCGATTGCTCGCGAGCGCCCTAAAAAATTGGCTGTCCCTCGATTGAGAGAGTCCTGCGATCAGGAGTTTACGCTGTCCTTGAGCGCTTTCGCCACGGTCACTTTGACCTGCTTGTCAGCCGGCTTTTGCATCTGCTCGCCGGTGGCCGGGTTGCGGACCATGCGCTCGGGGCGCTCGCGGCAGTAGACTTTGCCAATGCCCGGCAGGGTAACGGCGCCGCCGTTCGACACTTCTTTGGTGACGACGTCGGTGATCGCGTCGAGTGCGGCCGAAGCCGTCTTCTTGTCGGCGTCCATCGCCTCGGCGAGGGCTGCCACCAGCTGGGTCTTGGTCATCGGTTTCGACATATTCGTTCCTCTCTCCGCCCCGGTAATCCAGGGTCAATTTCGTCCGCGTTGCACGGTTGGTGGGCCATGTTCCACACGTTTTTATTGAGCATGGCAAGCCCTTTTCCCAGAATGGGCGGGTTTTTCCCACGTCACAGAAAAGCTGTTTCCTCGAAGCTACGCAATTTCCTGCTGTGAATCCGATCCAGAGGCATCTCGCGAAGTTTCTCCATCGCGAGGATGCCAATCAGCAAATGGCTCGCGACCTGGGTACGGTAGAATTCGGTGGCCATGCCCGGCAGCTTCAGCTCGCCATGCAGTGGTTTGTCGGAAACGCACAGAAGCGTGCCGTAGGGCACCCGGAAGCGGAAGCCGTTCGCGGCGATCGTGGCGCTTTCCATATCGAGCGCAACCGCGCGCGACTGGCTCAGGCGATGGACCGGGCCGGACTGGTCTCTCAACTCCCAGTTGCGGTTGTCGATGGTGGCGACAGTGCCGGTCCGCATGATCCGCTTCAGCTCGTAGCCTTCCAGCTTCGTCACTTCGGCCACCGCTTCCTGCAGCGCGATTTGGATCTCGGCCAGCGCCGGGATCGGCACCCAGACGGGCAGATCGTCGTCGAGCACATGGTCTTCGCGCAGATAGGCGTGGGCGAGGACGAAGTCCCCAAGCTGCTGCGAATTGCGCAGGCCCGCGCAGTGCCCGACCATCAGCCAGGCATGCGGGCGCAGCACGGCGATATGGTCGGTCGCGGTCTTCGCGTTGGACGGGCCGACGCCGATATTGACCAGAGTGATCCCGCCGCCATCGGCGCGCTTGAGGTGATAGGCGGGCATCTGCGGCAGTTTCGCGAGGCCCGGAATCTCATCCTGCGGATCGGTGATCTCCTGATTGCCCGGCGCGACGAAGCTCGTATAGCCCGAGTTCTTGTCGCCCAGCAGGCGGCGCGCGACGGCCTCGAACTCATCCACGTAGAACTGGTAGTTCGTGAACAGCACGTGGTTCTGGAAATGCTCGGCCTTGGTCGCGGTGTAATGCGACAGGCGCGCCAGCGAGTAATCCACCCGCTGCGCGGTGAACGGAGCGAGGTGGCCCGAGCCATCCGGGTTCGGCCCCGCCATTCCGTTGACGATATCGTCGTTCATCCCCGCAAGGTCCGGCACGTCGAATACGTCCCGCAGCGAGAAGTCGAGCACGCCTTCCTGCGGCACGGTCACTTCCGGATGCGCTGCCACGGCGAAATGCACCGGGATCGGCGTGTCCGAGGGGCCGATCGTGACCGGGATGTTGTGGTTCTTGATCATCAGGCCCAGCTGCTGCGTCAGGTAATTGCGGAACAGGTCGGGCCGCG
The DNA here is from genome assembly GCF_002020355.1 of Thioclava sediminum. GTDB lineage: Bacteria > Pseudomonadota > Alphaproteobacteria > Rhodobacterales > Rhodobacteraceae > Thioclava > Thioclava sediminum. The sequence goes on along the minus strand of NZ_MPZV01000002.1, from coordinate 945,918 downwards.
TGATCGTCGCGGTGTAGGTGCCCGGCAGCGCCACATGGCCGAAGCTCAATCGGCTATCGGCCTTGATATGCGATGGCACAGAGATGCGCACCTCCGGGTAGAAAGCACGAAAGCGGTTCCGCGCGGTCTTGCTCTCGAGCGTCTCGTTGAATTTCTCGAGCAGGAAGGCGGTCGCCTCGTCATAGAGCGCCTCGAGCCGGGCGACAGCCTCGGCGGCATCGGTAAAGCTCTCCGCAGCAGTGGTTTCCGGGGTGATAAGTTCAAGTGTTTCGTTCATTCAAAAAGATCCGTCAGTTCAAAACGCGTCACGTCGACGAGGCCCAGATCCGAAATACGGATCTCGGGAATGACGACGAGCGCGAGCAGCGAATGCTGCATGTAAGCGTTGTTCAAAGTGCAGCCGCAGGCGCCCATCGCCTCGACCATCTTGGCGGCGCGCGCGGCCACCGTTTGGGCCGGATCGTCCGACATCAGCCCTGCGATCGGCAGCGGCACGGCGGCGATCTCTTCGCCGTCCTTCCAGACGGAGACCCCGCCGCCCATCTCGCCAAGCGCGTTGGCGCAGGCGGCCATCATCTCGCGGTCGGTGCCGACCACGATCATGTGGTGGCTGTCATGGGCCACGGTCGAGCCCATCGCCATGCGGCCTTTGTAGCCGAAGCCCGAGACGAAGCCGTTGGTGACGCCGCCGGTGCCTTGATGGCGTTCCACCAGCGCAATCTGTGCGATGTCCTTGGCGGTGTCGGGCTGGGCGAGCCCGTCGGTCACGTCCAGCTCTGCCGTCAGCGCCTTGGTCGGGGCCTGGTTCTCGACGACGCCGATCACGCGGGCGGTGACCGTGTTCGCACCTTCCGGCGCGGCGATCTCGAAATCCGCAGCTGTCAGGGTCTTGCCCAGATGCACCGTGTTGCGGGCGCTGTCGGGCCAGTCGTAATGCGGGCACTCGGCCAGCAGCTTGCCATCCTTCGCGACGGTCTTGCCCCGCGCGATGACCTGCTCGACCGGCAGCGTCGCCAGATCCGAGGTCAGGATCACATCGGCCCGGCGGCCCGGGGTGATCGAGCCCAGCTCGCGCTCCAGCCCGAAATGCGTCGCGGTGTTGAGCGTGCACATCTGCAGCGCGACCAGAGGGTCGGCCCCGCACTTCACCGCATGGCGGAAGACGCGGTTCATATGCCCGTCATTCACCAGCGTGCCGGAATGGCAGTCATCGGTGCACAGGATGAAGTTGCGCGGATCGAGACCCTTCTCGGTGACGGCGGTGATCTGCGTCTCCACGTCATACCAAGCCGAGCCGAGCCGCATCATCGAGCGCATCCCGTTGCGCACCCGCGCGATCGCGTCGGCCTCGCAGGTGCCCTCGTGATCGTCGGCGGGCCCGCCCGCGACATAGGCGCGGAACGGCGCGCCCAGATCGGGGGAGGCGTAATGCCCGCCCACGGTCTTATGCGCATTCTGCGTCGCCGCGATCTCGGCCAGCATTTTCGGGTCGGCATTGATCACGCCGGGGAAGTTCATCATCTCGCCCAGACCGATGATGCCGGGCCATGTCATCGCCTCGGCCACGTCCTCGGGGGTGATCTCGAAACCGGTGGTCTCAAGCCCCGGCGCGGAAGGCGCGCAGGAGGGCATCTGGGTGAAGATGTTCACCGGCTGCATCAGCGCCTCGTCATGCATCATCCGCACGCCGTCGAGCCCCAGCACGTTGGCGATCTCATGCGGATCGGTGAACATGCTCGTCGTGCCATGCGGGATCACGGCGGCGGCGAATTCGGCGGGCGTGAGCATGCCGCTCTCGATATGCATATGCGCGTCGCACAGGCCCGGCACTATGTAGCGCCCCGCGGCGTCGATCACTTCGGTGTCGGGTCCGATACTGTCCGACAGATCGGGAGCCACGGCGGCAAATCGCCCTTCGGCCACGGAAATATCGTAGCCCTCGAGAACCTCACGCGTGTGGACATTGACCCATTTGCCACCCCGGATCACGAGGTCGGCGGGTTCGCGCCCGGCAGCCACGGCAATCAATCGCGGTGCGGCTTCGGGCCAGGATTTGATCTTGTTCTTCTGTTCCATGTCCAAGCCTGTCATTGCGTGCGGGAAGGTTCAAGAGACGTTGTTATGCCTTCACACAGCCTCTACCTATGACGGATGACAGAAACGCAAAGGGGGCCGTGATGCCGACGCTTCTTTCCATCGGACATGGCTATTCGGCCCGTGCGCTCGCGCCGCTTCTTCTGGCACGCGGCTGGCGGGTGATCGGCACCACGCGCAGCGCTGAGAAGACCGAAATGCTGCGCAGCGAAGGGGTGGAGCCGCTGGTCTGGGAAGGCGGGCCTCTGCCGCTCGATCAGGCGACGCATTTGCTGAGTTCCGTGGCGCCGGGGCCAGAGGGCGACCCGGTTCTCGCTGCGCAGCATTCCGAAATTGCTGCAGCGCAGCATATGGAGTGGATCGGCTATCTTTCAACGGTCGGCGTCTATGGCGATCACGCGGGCGGCTGGGTCGATGAGGCGACGCCGCTGACCCCCTCGACCAAGCGCGGACAGGCGCGGGTGGAGGCCGAGGCGGCTTGGGGCGCGCTGGCCGCAGCCCATGACCTGCCGCTGCATATCTTTCGGCTCGCGGGGATCTATGGCCCCGGGCGCGGGCCCTTCGAGAAGGTGCGGCAGGGCAAGGCCCGGCGGATCGTCAAGGAGGGGCAGGTCTTCTCGCGCACCCATGTCGAAGATATCGCGCAGGTGTTGCTGGCCTCGATCGAGCATCCCGATCCGGGCGCGGTCTATAATGTCTGCGACGACGATCCCGCGCCGCCGCAGGACGTGATCGCCTATGCCGCCGAGCTGCTCGACCTGCCGCTACCGCCCGAGGTGCCGTTCGATGAGGCCGATCTGAGCCCGATGGCGCGCAGCTTCTATGCCGAGAGCAAGCGGGTGCGGAACGACAAGATCAAGCGCGACCTTGGCGTCACGCTCCGCTACCCGGATTACCGCGAAGGGCTGCGCGCGCTGCTCGATCAGGCGGGCTGAAGCTCGACCCGTTTCTCGCGCACCGGCAGGTGCACGATGGCCGAGAATGCGCCGACGCCCACGCCGACCCACCAGACCAGCGTGTAATCGCCGTAGATGTCGTAGAGCTTGCCGCCAAGCCAGACGCCGAGGAAGGCGCCCACCTGGTGCGAGAAGAAGACGATCCCGTAGAGCGTGCCCATGTAGCGCAGCCCGTAGATATGCGCGACCAGCCCCGAGGTCAGCGGCACCGTCGCGAGCCACAGCGCCCCCATCGCGAGCGAGAAGATCAGCACCGTCGCGGGCGTCATCGGCGTCAGGATGAAGGCGCCGGCCACGAAGGTGCGCAGCAGGTAAATCCCGGCCAGCAGGTATTTCTTCGACCAGCGTTTGCCCGCCCAGCCCGCGTAGATCGTGCCCACGATATTGGCCAGCCCGATTACCGAGATCGCCGCCGCGCCAAGCGCCGAGGTCGTCTCGATCCCGATCCCGGCGAGCAGCGATCCGGGTGGCACCGCGCCGCACATCTCGGTCACCATCGCGGGGAAATGCGCGGTGATGAAGCCAAGCTGATAGCCACAGGAGAAGAAGCCGAGGAAGATCAGCGTGTAAGACGGATCGCGGAAGGCGCGCATCAGGACGCTGCCCATGCTCTCGGCCAAGTCTTCGCGGCTGGCGCGCTCGGGCGCGCGGATCAGCGGCAGGAAGGCCAGCGAGGCGAGGATCACGGCGGCGAAGATCACGAAGACCGTCTGCCACGGGAAATGGCCCAGCAGCAGCTCCGCCATCGGAGCGCCGAAGACCTGCCCGGCCGAGCCTGCCGCCGTCGCGATGCCAAGCGCGAGCGAGCGGTTCTCGTCCGAGGTCGCGCGGCCCACCACGGCAAGGATCACGCCAAAGCCTGTGCCCGCGATGCCGAAGCCCACGAGGATTTCCAGAAGCTGATGCTGCCCCGGCTCCACCGCGAAGGCCGAAAGCACGAGACCGAGCGCATAGACCAGCGCGCCGAGAATGATCGCGAGCCGGTCGCCCCAGCGCTCGGCGATCGCGCCGAAGATCGGTTGGCCGATGCCCCAGGCAAGGTTCTGCACCGCGATGGCGAGCGAGAATTCGGCTCGTGGCCAGTTGAACTCGCTGGCGATCGGAATCTGGAAAACGCCGAAGCTCGCCCGGATGGCGAAGCTCAGCATCAGGATCACGGCACCGCCGATCAGAACCGGCGTGAACAGTTTGGCTTGCGTCATTTTACATCTCCCGGCGGATCTCCCTTCCGCGCGGGCCGCATTTCGACATGTATGCTGCAGCGCGTCAATCGCGGGCTTGTCCGGGTCACAATCGCGCGGAGATGATTGTGCGGTGCCCTTGAACCTCCCCCGCAGCCGTGGCCCAATGTCGCGACTTTCGACGGGAGGCAGGATGTATACGGTTATCGGAACGGTCGGCTCGCGGACGCTGCGCGTGCTGTGGATGCTGGAGGAACTGGGCGCGGAGTATCAGCATGTGCGGGCCGCGCCGCGCTCGGACGATGTCGTCGCTTTCAACCCGGCGGGCAAAGTGCCGGTGCTGGTCATCGACGGCACGCCGATCACCGATTCCACGGCGATTCTCACCTATCTCGCGGATGCGCATGGGAAATTTACCCATGAGGCGGGCACGCTGGAGCGCGCGCGGCAGGACAGTCTGACGCAATTCCTGCTCGATGAGTTCGACGCGAATCTTTGGACCGCGGCGCGGCACAGTTTCATCCTGCCCGAGGAATTGCGGCTGTCGGGCATAAAGAATTCGCTGCGCTGGGAGTTCGAGCGGTCGCAGCGCACGCTGATCCACCGGATGGGCGAGGGTGAGTTCGTGATGGGCGAGGAAATGACCGTGCCCGATATCATTCTGGCGCATTGCCTCGACTGGGCGCTGATGGCGAAATTCCCGATCGTCGAGCATCGGCTGAGCGAATATCACGACCGGATGCGGGCGCGCCCTGCCTATAAGCGCGCGGTTGCGATGCGCGACGGGTGAGGGGGCGGCCTGCGAGCCCCCACTCCGCACTGGCAATCAGCCTTGACCCAAGTCATTCATCTGAAGGCGAGTAGCCGTCGGTGAGGGTTTGCAGGAAGGCGATGATATCCGCCTGATCTGCCTCGGTAAGCGCGTCGCCATCCTCGGGCGCGCGTCCGAACGGCGCATCGGCGCGGTCGATATTTCCCTGATAGCGGGCGGGCAAATCGTCGAACCGCTCCAGTTGACCGTCGCGTGTGGGATAGATCGCGCGCGGGTCGCTGTCGCGCTTGGCGTAGAAGCGCAGCACCTGTTTCAGGCTCGTATAGACGCCGTTGTGAAAGAAGACGTGCCGGGTCGCGACGTTGCGCAGGCTCGGGGTCTTGAACATCCCGCAATTGCCGGGCTGCGTCGAAATCGCATCGTGGCGCAGCGGGCCGCAGAGGCCGAGATCGACATAATGCGGATCGGCATTGGCCGGGATCGCCGGGTTGCGCGGCACGCCGAGCGCCTCGTATTCGAAATCGGTGAATTGCGGCGGACGACCGTCGGCGGACCGCGTGTCGAGATGACAGGCCGCGCAATTGCCTTTCTTCGGATCGTCGAAAAGCGCCCGTCCGCGTGCCTCTGCGGGCGACAGCTGCGCCTCGCCCGCGAGAACGGCATCGTATTTGCTGGTATAGGGGCGAAATTCCACCGCCTCGGTCTGGTAGCGCGACAGCGCGAAGGCGGCCTCGTCGATCAGCATCTTGTCGTCGTCACGCACGGAAGCGCCGAAGAGCTGCGCGAAGCGGTCGCCGTAGCGCGCTCTCAGGGCCGCGGCGAGGGTTGCGCGGTCGGGCTCTGCCATCTCGAAATGGGTGAAGAGGACGGCCAGCGCCTGCTCTTGCAGCGTATCCGCGCGCCCGTCCCAGAACAGACCGCCGCGCGGCACCGGGCTCGCGGCCGGGGGCGCACCGGCGGTTTTTCGCGGCGCGGGCTGCGCGGAGGCGCTTGGCCCTGCGGTCTCTTTCGCGCCCGCCCCTTGCTGTGCGACCGCCTGCGGCGCGGCCTCGCCCGCCTCGGAGGTCGGGTCGAGCACGCCGAAGGTGAAGGGCGGCGTCTGGCGCTTATAGGTGAGCGAGGGCACCGCGCGCAGCCCGGGCAGGTCGAGATGCGGCCCGCCAAGCTGCACGGCGCGGGCATTGGAGGGCGCGAAATGGTTCTTCGGGTCGTGGCAGCTCGCGCAGCTCATCTGGCCACTGGCTGACAGCGTGGGGTCGGAAAACAGCGCCTTGCCGATCGCGGCCACGGCGCTCAGATCGGCATCGCCCTGAGGGGGCGCACCCGGCGCGGGGTCGGACGCCGCCCCGACGGAGGCGGCCGAAAGGAAAGCCGCGAGCGTGATGCTCGCGGCCCCCTCTGCCGAACGGATCGTCTTGGGAGTGATCAATCGTAGGTTCGGCAATCTCATCACCTCAGCCCTTGGGGGTGCCGGTGGCCGGGTCGAGGATCAGCTTGCCATTGGCCGCTTTCGAGAAGTCGAACATGCCGTTGAGCTTGCCAGCCTGTGCGTCGAAGGAGCCTTGACCGATGCGCTGCCCGTTCAGCCAGTTATCCTCGATGAACTTGGTGACCGAGGATTGATCGACCAGCGTGTGATCCACCGCGTTCTTCTTCGCATAGGGCGAGATCACCAGCATCGGGATGCGGGTGCCGTAGCCGCAGCGGCCCTGCGCCGGCTTGCCGTCGAGACCGGGCAGCGTCTTGTCGCTGGCGCATTTGCCGCCATTGAGCACGTCATAGCCCGCGACCGGGATGTTCGAGCCGTTCACCACCGCCATCGCGTGGTCATACCAGCCATCGGAGTCGTCATAGGTCACGACGATCGCCGTGTCCGTCCAGTCCTTCGATTGCTGCAGTGCGTTGACCGCGTTGACGATGAATTCCTGCCCGTCGAGCGGGTCGGAATAGCCCGCATGGCCATCCTGATAGGCGGACGCTTTCAGGAACGTCACCGCCGGCAGGTTGCCGTTCTTCAGCGCGGCGTAGAAATCCTTGCTGTCATATTGGTGGTTCGCACCGCCATCGTCCGAGGTGCCGATCGCATCGACCGAGGAGGGCCGGGTGTGATCGAGGTTCTGGGTTGATTTGTAATACTGGAAGGGCTCGTGGTGGGGGATGTAGTCCTTCGAGGTCTCGCCGGTCACCTGCGAGAGCGACGAGCGGTCGCAGCCGGTGGTACCGTTGCCGTTCACCGCGGTCAGATCGAAGCCGCCCTCGAACCAGCCCCAAGTGACGTGTTTCGCGTTCAGCAGATCGCCGATATTCTTGCCGCCCATCAGCGTCGTCGGGTATTTCGGGTTCGAGCAGACATCGCCTGTCGGGTCGAGATCCGAGATCATGGTCCAGCCGCCATTGCCGTCGGGCACGACGCGACCCTTGTCATAGGTGCCATCGGCCGCGAGCTTGTAACCCTTGGGCAGCACAGCGCCATTGGTCTGGCCCGAGACGAGGTTGATCGCGCCCGGCGTCGAGGGGCCGAAGGTGCTCGAGAAGGCGTTGTCGTTCATCGCGTAGGCCTGCGCGTAGTTCCACAGCGCGGTGACGGTGTTGCCGTCATAATAGCCCATCACCTGACCCTTGGTGCCGAAGGCGCCCGTGCCGCCCTTGGTGCCCTTGCCGGTATTGGCCGGGAAGGCATCCATCTTGCCGCCGTGGAACGCGGCCTGCTCGGCGGTGTAGCCGTGGTTCTGGTCCGCAGTCGCGGCCTGCGTCCGGTCGAGCCGGAAGGGGGCGGCGGCATTCGCGCCATTGGCGGCATTGGTCTTGTTGGGGTTGGTCTTCAGCAGACCGGCGCTTGCGAGCGTATCGGCCTTGGGCGTGTCTTTCGCGGCGGTGAATTGCGGCTCGCCCTTGGGGTTCGCAGCGTTCGGATAGGTCGCGAAGTAATGGTCGAAGGAGACGTTCTCCTGAAAGATCACCACGAGATGCTTGATCGGGGTGTCGGTCTGGGTGTCGGCGGCGACGGAGTTGCCCGCTTGGGCGGTCGCGGCGGCGCAAGCCAGCGCGAGTGCGCTGACGGCACCGGTGAGGCGGAGCGTGTCGGTCATCTAAAGTCCCTCATTCAAATGGCAGCTTCCCCGTGAGCTACGGGGCGCGTGGCATCTCGCTAGGAACGGCGTTTGGCAATTTGGTGACAGTCCCGCTCACGCACCATCACCACTGGGTGAGACCCCCGCGGATGCACGCGGATGGGATGCGGCGTGAGCGTTCGGTGATCGGCGCGGGCGGTGGCGCGGCGCGATGGGTGAGGGGGCTCTGCCCCCCGTCGCCGGAGGGCGACAAGCAATGCGGAAAGAGGGGGCTCTGCCCCCGATCCTACGGACCTCCCCCGGGATATTTACATCAAGGGGAAGAGAGCCGTTGGGCCGCGGCGCGTCCGGCATGGCGGCCTGAAGCGAGGCAGGCGGTCAGCAGGTAGCCGCCCGTCGGGGCCTCCCAGTCGAGCATCTCGCCTGCGGCGAAGACGCCGGGCAGGGCGGTCAGTTCCAGATCGTCGGTGAGGCTCCCCCATGCGATGCCGCCCGCGCTGGAGATCGCCTCGGCGATCGGGCGCGGCGGGCCGAGCGGGACGGGCAGGGATTTGAGCGTCGCTGCGAGCTGCTCAGGGTCCTTCGGCAGCGGGCGGCCCCATTCCAGCGCGAGCGCGAGTTTCACCGGGTCCAGCTTCGCGCCTTTGCGCAGGCGGTTGGTCAGGCTCTGTTTCGGCGGGATTTTCGTAAGCCGCGCAGCGAGGTCTTCGGTGGTTTGATCCGGGGCGAGATCGAGGCTCAGCGGCGCGCCCTCGCGCAGCTCGGCGGAGAGTTCGTAGATGCCGCCGCCTTCGAGCCCGCGCTCCGAGATCACGAATTCGCCGCGCGTGCGCCGCGTCGGCGTAATCAGCGCCGCACCTTTCACGGGCTGGCCAAGCTGGTTTGTCATATGCGCCGACCAGTCGATCTCGAAGCCCATATTGGCGGGGGTGAATGGGGTGATCTCCACGCCTTTCGCGCTCAGCCACGGCACCCAGGCCGCATCCGAGCCAAGCCGCGGCCAGCTTGCGCCGCCGAGCGCGAGGATCGTGGCATCGGGCCTCAGGCTCTGACGTCCCTCGGGCGTGTCAAAGATCAGCGCTGCGCCGTCGAAGCCCTGCCAGCGCCAGCGGGTGCGGATCGTGACGCCAAGGGATTCGAGCCGCGCGATCCAGGCGCGCAGCATCGGCGAGGCTTTCATCACGGTCGGGAAGACCCGGCCTGTGGAGCCGGTGAACAGCTCGACCCCAAGATCGCGGGCGAAACTCTGCGTCGCCTCGGGGCCGAATTCGCGGGTGATCGCGGTGATCTGCGGGTGGGAATAGTGGGACAGGAAGGCGTCGAGCGGCTCGTCCCTCGTCAGGTTCAGTCCGGATTTTCCCGCCATCAGGAATTTGCGCGCAAGCGTCGGCTTGGCCTCTGCCAAGGTCACGGGAACGCCGGCCCGCGCCAGTTCCTCGGCTGCCATCAGGCCCGCCGGGCCGCCACCGATGACGAGCGCGGATTTCGCCGCCGCGCTCACCGCCGGGCCAGCATCGCGAGCCGCATCAGCGCGCGCTCCATCACCGCCATTTGCGGCGCGCGGCTGGCGGAGCGCAACGTCAGATCGGTCTCGACCAGTTCCTTCAGCGCGGTCTCCAGCTTGTACATGCCCCAGCTTTGCGCCTGCCGCTGCATCCGGTCGCGGCGCGGGCCGAAGATCGGCGGGCGCATCCGCGCGATGCCTGCACCGGGGCCCTGCGGGTCGGAGGCCGCGGCATGCAGCGCGCGAAAATGGCGCATCGCGGCGATGGCGAGTTGTACGGGCTGCACCCCTTGGCTTTCCAGCCGCCGCATCACCGGACCAAGCTCGGGCGCGCGGCCCTCGGCCACGATGGAGAGCACGTCATCGACGCCCGCCTCGACCGACGACGGCGCGCAGGCGGCCACGTCGGCGGGGCCAAGTGGCGTGGTATCGCCGAATTTGTAGAGCGAGATCTTCTCCACCGTTTGGCGGAAATCGCCCGGATCGAGCGCCCGCGACAGCGCCACGAGGTCGGTCATCGCGTCGTTCGAGATATCGCGCAGACCGGCGCGGCGCAGGATGTCCTCGATCTCCTCGCGGCTCGGCGGGTCGTCGTAAATCCCGACGGAATAGGCGTTGTTATGGCCCTCGAAGGCTTTGCGCAGCTTCGATTTGGCGGCGAGCGAGCCTGCGGTGACCACGATCTGCGCATCGCCTTCGCGCCATTCGTCGAGCGCGGTCTTCACCGCGTCCGAGACCGCATCGGTCGCATCCTCGACGAAAGCCACGCGCGGGCCGGGGAAGAAGCCGACCTCCTTAATCGCATCGAGCAGCAGCGAGGGTTGCTTGCGCAGATCGCCGCCCGCGATCCGGCTCAGGCGCATCTCTTCTTCGCCCTTCGGGCCGATCAGTGCGGCGATGACTTCCTGCCGCCGCAGCGCCACGCGCATCGCATCGCCCCCGAAGATCAGCAGGCCGGTGCGCTCGGGCTCGGGTTTGGCGAAATAGCGGGTCGCTGCTACGCCGGTCAGCTTCATTCCGGCAGACCCGGCGCTTGTGACAGCAGGCGCGTCACGATCTGATCGGCGAGGATCACCATCAACCGGCGATGCGCGTCTTCCTGCGCGGCCTGCGAGGCGACTACGGTGCCGGTCGCGGACCACGAGGTGAAGGAGGTGACACGCCCGGTCAGCAGCACGGCATTATCCGCCGCATCGCGCAGCGTGTAATCCACCGTGCCGTTGAGCTGGTAGCGCGTCGTGGCGTTGTCGGGCGAGATGCCCTGACCGAGCGACTCGGTGTCGATCTTGTAGTCGAGCCGGTAGCGGGTGACCTGCGAGGCCCCCAGCCGCGCGTTCAGCTGCTGGACGAGGGCGAAGGCGTCGCGCGTCGTGGGCGCGGCCGGTTCGACCCCTTCGAGCAGTTTCGCCGCCCCACCCTGAGGCCCGTAGGCCGGGGTGAAGCCGCAGCCCGCGAGCAGGCCAGCGGCCCCCGCTAGTCCCAGAAATCCGCGTCTGTCAGATGACCACATTGACGATCCGCCCCGGCACAACGATCAGCTTCTTGGGCTGGCCACCGGCCAGCGCCTTGACGACAGCTTCGTCGGCCAGAACCAGCTTTTCAACCTCTTCCTTCGGCATGTCCTTGGGCACCGAGATTTCGGCGCGGCGCTTGCCGTTGATCTGGATCGGCAGCGTCACCGAATCCTCGACCAGCAGCGCCGGGTCGGCCTCGGGCCAACGCGCCGCGATCACGAAGCCCTCGCCGCCCAGCATCGACCAGACCTCTTCGGCAAGGTGCGGGACCATCGGCGCCAGCAGTTGCGCCATCAGCTTCATCGCGTCGCGCTTGGTCTCGGCCCCGGCCGTCGATTTCGACATCGTGTTGGTCAGGCCATAAAGCGTGGCGACCGCCTTGTTGAAGGTGAAGCCCTCGATCGACTTGGTGACTTCGTCGATCGCCTTATGGGTGGCCTTCAGGAGCGCCGTATCCTCTGCCTCATTCGCGGGCGCATCCGAATTGGCGATATCGTCGGCAATTCGGTGCACGCGGGCGAGGAATTTCGAGGTCGCTTCGGCGCCAGCGGCGGTCCATTCGACGTCGCGCTCGGGCGGGCTGTCGGACATCACGAAGAAGCGGGCGGTATCGGCCCCGAACTCGGCGATGATGTTCATCGGATCGACAACGTTCTTCTTCGATTTCGACATCTTGGCCGAGGGGATGGTCTCGACCGCTTCGCCGGTGGCCTTCAGCTTGCCGTCTTCGACCTCTTCCGGGAGGTGGTAGACGGGACGATTCTTGGCGTCACGCGTGAGGTAGATCTCATGCGTCACCATGCCTTGCGTGAACAGCGCGTCGAAGGGCTCGATCGCTTTCGCGGGCAGGTGGCCGGTCTTGTGCATCGCGCGGGCATAGAAGCGCGAATAGAGCAGGTGCAGAATCGCGTGCTCGATACCGCCGATATATTGGTCGACGTTCATCCAATACTCGGCCTCGGCCGGATCGGTCGGCGTGGCGGCACCGGGCGAGGTGAAGCGCGCGTAATACCAGCTCGAATCGACGAACGTGTCCATCGTATCGGTCTCGCGCTGACCGGGCCCGCCGCAATTCGGACAGGTGCAGTCGCGCCAGCTCGGATGGCGATCCAGCGGGTTGCCGGGAATCGAGAAGTCGATCTTCTGGCCGTCCTCATCGTAGGGAAGCTCGACGGGGAGGTTTTCCTTCTTCTCCGGCACCACGCCGCAGGTCTCGCAATGCACGACCGGGATCGGGCAGCCCCAGTAGCGCTGGCGGCTCAGGCCCCAGTCGCGCAGGCGGAACTTGGTCACGCCCTGACCGATGCCGTTTTCCTCGCAGAAGGCGATAGCACTCGCGACGCCCTCTTCGCCGGTCTGCACTTCGTCGCCCGCGAAACCACGGATGTAGCGGACTTTCTCGGATTTCAGCGGAACGTATTCGGCCTCAGGGTAGTCACCCTCGACCGGCTCGAAGACGGGCGTGATCGGCAGCTCGTATTTCGTCGCGAATTCGAAGTCGCGCGCGTCATGCGCCGGGCAGCCGAAGATCGCGCCGGTGCCGTAATCCATCAGGATGAAGTTGGCGATATAGACTGGCAGTTCCCAGCTCGTGTCGAGCGGGTGGCGGACCTTGATGCCGGTATCCATCCCCAGCTTCTCGGCGGTTTCGATGGCTTCCTCGGTCGTGCCGCCTGCGCGGCATTTCGCGACGAATTCCGCGACCTTGGGATCGTGCCGCTCCAGATGCTTGGCGAGCGGGTGATCGGGCGAGATCGCCGCGAAGCTCGCGCCGCGCAGCGTGTCGGGGCGGGTGGTGTAGACTTCGAGCCGGTCGAAGCCTTCCGGCGCATCGACGGTCGAGAAGGCGAATTGCAGACCGCGCGACTTGCCGATCCAGTTGGCCTGCATCAGGCGCACCTTCTCGGGCCAGTCCTTGAGGTTGTCGAGCGCGTCGAGCAATTCCTCGGCATAGTCGGAGATCTTGAAGAACCACTGGGTCAGCTCGCGGCGTTCGACTTCCGCGCCCGAGCGCCAGCCCTTGCCGTCGATCACCTGCTCGTTGGCGAGCACGGTCATGTCGACCGGGTCCCAGTTCACCACCGCGTTCTTGCGATAGACGAGACCGGTCTCGAGCATGTCGATGAACATCGCCTGCTGCTGGCCGTAATAGTCCGGGTCGCAGGTCGCGAATTCGCGCGACCAGTCGATCGAGAGGCCCAGCGGCTTCATCTGGTCTTTCATCACGGCGATATTGCCGTAGGTCCAGTCCTTCGGGTGGCCGTTATTGTCCATCGCGGCGTTCTCGGCGGGCATCCCGAAGGCGTCCCAGCCCATCGGATGCAGCACGGAAAAGCCCTTGGCCATCTTATAGCGCGCGACGACGTCGCCCATCGTGTAGTTGCGCACATGGCCCATATGGATGCGGCCCGACGGGTAGGGGAACATCTCGAGGACGTAATATTTCGGTTTGGCCGGGTCACGGCGCGCGGCGAAGAGATCCGCCTTGTTCCAAGCCTCTTGCCATTTCGTCTCGCTCTGGCTCGGTTCGTAGCGTGCCATGTCGGGCCCCTCATCACGTCGAATTCTGCGCGAGCTTGCTACACTGGCCTTGGGGGCGAGGTCCAGCCGCCGCGCTCATTTGGACAGAAATATCCCCGCCGGAGGCTGGCTCGGGCGGGGATCTGAATGCGTCTTACGGTCGCCTTGCGGGAATCAGAGTTGCGAGTCGCGGACCCGCAGCTGGCGTGCGCGGGTGAGAATCGCGTTCTCCACGGCGCGCTGCGTATCTGCCGAGACCGCGCCACCCTGTGTGCGGATCGACACTTTGAGCGAACGCGCATCGAGCGCCGGGTCGGTAACGTAAACCGTGGCCTTATAGGCGCGACCGCCGCCCGGCGGGGTGCCATAGCCGGTCACGATGACGCCGGAGAAGGGGTCAACCTCTTGAATCGGCAGGAAGTCGAGCACTTCGAGCGAAGCCTGCCAGAGATACTTGTTCACTTCGACGGTGATGTTCGGATCGCCATTTCCGCCGAAAATATCCCAAACGGTCGATTTCTTCTGAACGCGGCGCGTGGGGCCGTCGATCACGGCTTCGTTCGAGCCGGGCGTGTGGTCGAGCTGATTGGCTTCGCGCTGTGAAGCGGTAGCCCCGCTGCCACCCGAGAAGATGTTGCCGCTCGAGATACCCTTGCCGCAGCCTGCGAGCACGAGGCACACGCCCAGAATTGCCGTGCGTTTCAAAAGGGTTCTGGAAGTCATGCGAAGCTGTCCCCGTCGGCCTGCGTCATTGATTGCCTTTTCTCTAGCTCATGGCCCCCAGCCCGACAAGGTTTTTCCCCTTTGCCCCCGGATTTCGACCGACCGGCACCTCGGGGGAATGCAACCCGATGCCGCTATACGCGCGTGTAAGGGGCATTGTAGGGCGGTGTCAGACGCCAACCGCAATTGCACGCTGACGTTACTGTGACATGTCTGCACCATCAAACACCCTATTCGACCCGGGCGGGCGCTTTGAGTTGCAATGAAAGGGGGGGAGAGAGAAAACACCGTCATACCCAACTTCGGATTCCCCAGGTTGGGGGTTACCTGTAAGACAATGAGGGAAAACGATGAAAAAGGTTCTCTTCGCGACGACCGCGCTCGTGTTCTCGGCTGGCATCGCTGCCGCTGAGGTCTCGGTTGGCGGCGACGGCCGCATGGGTGTCGTCTACAACGGCGACGACTGGAATTTCTCGAGCCGCATCCGCGTCTCGTTCACCGCTTCGGGCACCACCGACGGTGGCCTCGAGTTCGGCGGCTCCGTCCGTGCTGACCAAGCTATCGCTGCTACCCGCGGCACCTCGGCTTCGGTCTACATCTCGGGCGCGTTCGGCAAGCTCTCGATGGGCGACGTTGTCGGCGCTCCGGAAGCTCTGTTCGGCGACTTCTACGAAGTTGGCTACACCGACCTGTCGTCGGCTGGCGGTTCGAACGACATCGGCTACCTGACGGCTGACAACGGCGGCAACGTCGACTGCACCAGCGTCGGTCCGGGCATCAGCGCTTGCGCCAACTCCGGCCCGAACCTGCTGTACACCGGCACCTTCGGTGCGTTCTCGGTCGCAGCCTCGATGTCGGACGGCAAGCTGAACGGCGCAACCATCGGCGGTCTCGGCGTTCCGGTCGCGGTCGGCAACAGCACCGTTGCTACGCTCACCACCGAGACCTCGGTCACCCAAGAGTACGCCATCGCTGGCGCTTACACCTTCGGCAACTACACCGTTGGCATGGGCTACGAGTACTCGAACGGCCGCAACCAGCTCTCGGGCACCGACATGGACGTCGACATGATCTCGCTCGCTGGCGTCGGTCAGTTCGGCAACACCTCGGTCAAAGCCGTGATCGCTCACCGCGGTCAGGATGCTGACGTTGATTGGTACGGCATCGGTGCTTCGTCGGTCTTCGGCGCAACCACCGTTGGCGGCTACATCCAGTACGCTGAAGACAACAACGCCAACACCGACGTGACCTGGTACGGTCTCGGCGCTGAGTACGACCTCGGCGGCGGCGCGTCGATCAAAGGCGGTATCGCTGACTCCGACGTTTCGGGTTCGGACGCGGTTGCTGACCTCGGCGTGAAGTTCTCGTTCTAATCCTTCGGGACAGAACGATGGGAAGAGCGGGCCTTGCGCCCGCTCTTTTCTTTTTTGGCCCGGCGGTGTTTCTTGGGCGCGCTGACGAGGGAGGGCCAGATGGGACTGAGCGAGATTCAGGCGCGGATCGCGAAAGCGGAATCAGGGGCGGGGCGCGAGCCGGGATCGGTGAAGCTGATCGCCGTGTCCAAGGTTCAGCCCGCCGAGCGGGTCGAGGCGGTCCTGCGCGAAGGCCATCGGCTGTTCGGCGAAAACTACGTGCAGGAAGCGCAGGGCAAGTGGCCCGACTGGCGCGAGGAGTTTCCCGGCTGCGAGGTCCATATGATCGGACCGCTGCAATCGAACAAGGCGAAGCTGGCGGTGGAGCTGTTCGAAGCGATTCACACGCTCGACCGGCCCTCGCTGGGCAAGAAGCTGGCCAATCTGGCGCAGACCCGCGGCACCTCGCCCGATCTCTTCATTCAGGTCAATACCGGGTCCGAGCCGCAAAAGGCGGGCGTCCTGCCCGATGATCTCGACGCTTTCGTCGCGGATATGCGCGGGAAGGACCTTCCGATGGTCGGGCTGATGTGCATCCCGCCAGAATCCGAAGACCCCGCGCCGCATTTCGCGATGCTGGCCGAGATGGCCGCGCGCAACGGGCTCGACGGTCTGTCGATGGGGATGAGTTCCGATTTCGAAAAAGCCATCGCCGCCGGCGCGACCCATGTGCGCGTAGGCTCGGCGATCTTCGGTGCGCGCGACTATTCCTAAGCTTTGTCGCGGGCGTTGAGCGCCGGGGGCTGTCCGCCCCCGGACCCCCGGAGGATATTTCCGCCAAGCCGAAGGGGAATCTCCAGCGGCTCGCCCGGTGCGATGCGCTGCGCGATCCAGATCAGGTGATCGCGGCGGAAGGCGAGGCAGCCCGCAGTCGGGTAGCCCGCCCGGCGGCGCTGATGCAGGAAGATGGCCGAGCCTTTGCCTGGCTCTGCGGTCGGATAGTTCCAGTCGGTCACCAGCACGATGTCATAGAGCGGATCGGCGCGCCGCATCGCCTCATGCGAGGCGGGGTAGGGGGCGCGGACCAAGTGGTTATAGGCCGAATCTCCGGACGCGTCGCACCACAGATCGCGCGGGCCGATCGGTTCGGCCCAGTCCTGAGGCGCGACGATCCGATCCGCGCGGTAGAACATGCGCAGGATATGCAGCCGCCCCGAAGGAGTCGCGCCGTCGCCCTCCTGCTTGCTGTCGCTGACGCCGCCGCGGCCGATCTCGACCGGGAAACGGCGGCCGCGGAACAGGAGGCCCGTGGGCGTGAGGCGCATCACAGGATATGCCCCGATTTCGCGGCCTTGGTGGCGAGGTAGTTCTCGTTATGGCGGCTCATGCCGACCTTCAGCGGCACGCGCTCGGTCACGTCGATGCCATTGGCTTCCAGCATTGCCACCTTGGCAGGGTTGTTGGTCAGCAGCCGCACCTGCGAAAATCCGAGCTTGCGCAGCAACGCCGCGCCGATGCGGAAATCGCGCTCGTCATCCTCGAAACCGAGGCGGTGGTTCGCCTCCACCGTGTCGAACCCCTGATCTTGCAGCGAATAGGCGCGCATCTTGTTGGCCAGCCCGATCCCGCGCCCTTCCTGATTGAGATAGAGCAGGATGCCCGCGCCCTCATGCCCCATCAGCGTCAGCGCCGCGTCCAGCTGCGGGCCGCAATCGCATTTCAGCGAGCCCAGCACGTCGCCGGTGAAGCAGGCCGAATGCAGCCGCGCGAGGACAGGTTTGGAGCGATCTGGGCGACCGATCTCGATCGCGTAATGCTCCTCTGCGCCATTGTCGGGGCGGAAGATATGCAGCCGACCGGCTTCGGCGGCGCGCATCGGCACGCGCGCGGCGGAGACCGGGGCGAAAGCCTGCGGGATGTCGGCGGCGGCAAGCGCCTCTTCGGCGGTGATGCAGGTCAGATCCGTCGGCGCAGGTTCGGGCGCTGCAACCATCAGCGCTGCGGGCAGAAGCTGCGCCGATTTCGCCAGCCTGATCGCGGCGCGGGCGAGGTCCGCATCGCCGCCGCGGAGCGCCTTGAGCGGTCCTTTCATCGGCACGCGCAGATCGTCGGCCGGATCGGCGAGCGCGCGCAGCCATAGCAGATCCGCGTCAGCGGGCACCTCGATCCGCGCGATATCGGCGTCATAGACGCGCGCTTTCAGCGTCTCGGCCCGGCGCGCGGTCAGGACCAGCGTCAGCGGTCCCAGCGCGCGCAACGCCGCGAGCCGCTCGGGCGAGAGCGTCTCGACCGCCACGGTGAGGTGATCGGACAGCAAAACGGGCAGCCCCATGCGCAGATCGGCGCGGGCGCGATTCAGTCGTTCAGCCGGGCTCGGCCCGAGGGAAAAATTGCCGGTCATGCGCTCTGAGATAGCCTCGACTGTAACAAATTGAAATATCTCCCGGTGATTCGACACGTCAGCGTGAGATAGGTTTCACCACCCTTGCCATCGCTGTGAAAGGGCAACAGCTATTCGTCGAACACATATGGAGGCTCAGGACATGGCATCATTGAAGAAGGTCCTTTTGGTTGACGATGACAACGATCTGCGCGAGGCGCTCGCAGAGCAGCTCGTCGCGACCGATGATTTCGAGGTCTTCGAGGCCAGCAATGGTCACGAAGCGGTAGATAAGGCGAAATCGACGCTTTACGACCTCGTCGTGCTGGATGTGGGCCTTCCCGATACCGATGGCCGCGAGCTGTGCAAGAAGCTGCGCAAGAGCGGCGTGAAATGCCCGGTCGTGATGCTGACCGGCCATGACACCGATGCCGACACGATCCTCGGCCTCGATTCCGGTGCCAACGACTACGTTACCAAGCCCTTCAAGTTCCCGGTGCTTCTGGCCCGTCTGCGCGCCCAGCTGCGCACCCATGAACAGTCCGAAGACGCCGTCTTCCAGCTCGGCCCGTATACGTTCAAGCCCGCGATGAAGATGCTGGTGGACGACAAGGACCGCAAGGTGCGCCTGACGGAGAAGGAAACCAACATCCTCAAGTTCCTTTACCGTGCGACCGACGGCGTGGTGCCGCGCGATGTGCTGCTGCACGAGGTCTGGGGTTACAATGCGGGCGTCACCACCCACACGCTCGAGACGCATATCTATCGCCTGCGTCAGAAGATCGAGCCCGATCCCTCGAATGCGCGCCTCCTGGTGACGGAATCGGGCGGCTATCGTCTGGTAGCCTGATCCGAGGCGTTTCGTGCGCCAAGGTTGGAAATGAAGAAGGCGGCTCCTGCGGGGGCCGCCTTTGTCGTCTCCGGTGTGCGCCGCGCGGCTCAGACCGTGGGGTAGATGTCTTCCTCGGCCTCTTCGAGCGAGATGCCGAGCGCATTCAGCCCGTCTTCGAGATGATCGGCCAGCATCGGATTGCCCAGCAGGTAATCCTCGGTCGGCGCGGTCGCCTCGGCTTTGGCGGTGGCGATCGCCTCGTCGAGTTCCGACGCGTCATAGGTGTCGCGCCCGATCCACATCACCGCGGTCAGCGATGCCTTTTCATCCTCGTTCAGCGCCGCGATGAAGGCGCGCAGTTCGCGGGCCTGACCCGAGCCGGGCACGTCCGCGTCGAACTTGCGGGCGCGGATGATGACATGGGCGATTTTCGCCGGGCTGATGGTGAGCATGGCTGCCTCCGTTCTTGGGCTCATCATCTCGCCATTGCACGACCTGCGCAAGCGTTTGCGTGTCGCATCATAACTGCGCGGGGATCAGGCCGCGCAGGGAGTTACCCATGAAGACCTCGCCTTGCGCCAGATCTTCGGGCCGCAGGACGGCTTCGCGGGCGGCCCCTGTCTCCAGCATCTCCTCGCGCAGGATGCCCGGCAGCAAGCCGCAGGCGCGTGGCGGGGTCAGGTAGATTCCACCGCGTTTCAGGAAGAGATTGGTGATCGTGCCTTCGCAGAGCTCGCCCCGCTCGTTGAGCAGGATCGCCTCGTCCACGCCCTCGGGTAGGGCGGCGCGGGCGGCATCGTAGGGCGCGCGCGCCGTGGTCTTGAGGCGCAGCATCGGGTCCTGGCTGTCGAGGGTGACGCCCGAGATATGGAGGCGCCAGGCGGTGGTTGGCGTCAGGGGGGCGGAGGCGATCTCGATCGCGCCCTGGGCGTCGAGCGTCAGGCGCACCCGCAGCGGGCTCTCTCCGGAAACTGTCGCGAGGGCTACCGTCAGTTCCTCTCCGTCGAGCGGATAGCCAAGCTGCTCGGCGCCGCGCGTCAGCCGGGCGATATGCCGGGCGCGGCGGCGGATGCCTTCGCCGGGATGCCAGCCGAAAGTCTCGATCAGTTTCAGATCTTCAGGAACCGGGTTTTCCAAAGCGCTTCCTCATATTCACCGTGGGCGGTGGAATCATAGACCAGCCCGCCGCCGACATTCACCCGCCATTGGCCGGGGCCCGTCCGCATCAGCGTGCGGATCGCGACGTTGAACTCCATCCGGCCATCGGGCGCGGCCCAGCCGATCGCACCGCAATAGATGCCGCGCGGGTCGGGTTCCAACTCGTGGATGATCTCCATCGCGCGGATCTTCGGCGCGCCGGTGACCGAGCCGCAGGGGAACATCGCGCGCAGGATCTCGGGCAGGCCGGTGCCGGGGACCAGCTCGCCCTCGATCTCCGAGATCATCTGGTGGACCGAGCGATAGGTCTCGACCTCGAAGAGGCGCGGCACCTTGACCGAGCCCGGCGTGCAGATGCGCGAGACGTCGTTGCGCAGCAGATCGACGATCATCAGGTTCTCGGCGCGGTCTTTCTCGGCCCCCATCAGATCGGATTTCAGCGCGGCGTCCTCTTCGGGCGTCGCGCCGCGCGGGCGCGTGCCCTTCATCGGCCGGGTGACGATCTTGCTGCCCTCGACGCGGAAAAACAGTTCGGGCGAGCGCGACAGCAGCCGCACCCCGGCCAGCGCGACATCGGCCCCATGCGGGACTTGGCCCGCGCTGGACAGGGCCGCGTATAGCGCCTCGGGCGTGGCATCGCTTGTAACGGGGATCGGGAAAGTCAGGTTCACCTGATAGCAATCACCCGCGCCGATATAGTCGTGGACAGCCCGAAAGGCTTCGGCATAGCGCGCCTCGGGCCAAAGCGGCTCGCCCAGCTCGATCTGCGGCGCGTTCTCCGAGATCGGCGGCGGGACATCCTCGGGCGCGTCGTAAACCCCGAAGGCCAGCAGCGGCAGATCGCGGTTCTCGGGCAAGAGCGGTGCGAGGCGTTTGCTCAGACAATAGCCCAGCTCGTAGGACGCGAACCCCGCCAGCCATCGCCCCTCGTCCTGTGCGCGCGTGATCGCCGCGAAAGCTGCGGGTAGATCCTCCGGCGCATCGGCGCGGATAACCTCATGGGGCTCGCGGAAGCGGCAGGGCCGACCGTCCGGCCCCCTGTCGAAACGGACCTCGTCACTCATGGGCGCACTCTATGCCAATCTCCGAAGGGGGGCGCAGCCGAAAAGCGACGCTTGGCGCCGCCTAGGCCTTCTTTTCGGCGGTCGAGACAAGCAGCGGCTGTGCGGCCGTATCGGGGGCCAGCTCCTCGAAATCGAAATTGTCGAGGCGACGCGCGCGTTTCCCCGCCTTCTCGGCGGAGATCTTGATCTCGGAGATGTCTTTCGCAGCCTGCCCGAAATGCCGGTCGAGGTTTTCGACACGGGTGCCGAGCCGGTCGACATCGGAATAAAGCGCGGCCAGTTCTTTCCGGATCGCGCCCGCCTGTTCGCGCATCCGCGCATCCTTCAGCACGGCGCGCATCGTGTTCAGCGTCGCCATGCAGGTCGTGGGCGATACGATCCAGACCTTCGCGGCAAAGCCTTCGCGCACCAGTTCGGGGAAATTCGCGTGCAGCTCGGCATAGACCGCCTCGGACGGCAGGAACATCAGCGCGCCGTCCGCCGTCTCGCCTTCGAGGATGTATTTCTCCGAGATCGCCTTGATATGGGCGCGCACCGCCGTTTTCATCGCGCGGGTGGCCTCCTGGCGCTCCCATTGCGTATCGGCGCGGCGCAGCGCCTCATAGGCTTCCAGCGGGAATTTGCTATCGATCACGATGGGTCCGGGCGGGTTCGGCAGATGGATCAGGCAATCCGCGCGCTTCCCGTTCGAGAGCGTCGCCTGCATCGTGAAACTGTCCGAGGGCAGCGCCTTGCCGACGATATCGTGCAGCTGAATCTCCCCGAAAGCGCCACGGGTCTGCTTGTTCGACAGGATGTCCTGCAGGCCCAGCACATTGCCGGAAAGCTTCTCGATATTGGCCTGCGCCTTGTCGATCGCCTCCAGTCGCTGATGCAGATCGCCCAGCGAGCGCGCCGTGCGTGTCGCGGTGCCATGCAGGCTTTCCGACATGCCGCGCGAAACTTCGGCCAGGCGCTGTTCCATCAGGGCGAGCACCTTGGTCTGGCTCGCAGCCTGCGCCTCGGAGACGTGATGCAGCCCGCCCGACAGCTGTTGCTGCCCGTCCGAGAGGCTTTGCACCCGCTGAGCGAGAAGGTTCATCTGGCCGACCATCGGGTCCATCGCGCGGGTCTGACGGCCCGCAGCGCGCAGCATGGCGACCATCAGGATCAGCAGGATAACAAGTGCCGCGCTGCCGAGCAGAAGGCCGAGCGTCAGCGGGTCGTTCAGGGTCAGGGTCATATCGCCAAGCTGGATCATGTGCGGCCAAACAGTCTTTCAATATCGCTGAGCTTCAATTCGACATACGTCGGACGCCCATGGTTGCACTGGCCGGAATGGGGCGTGGCCTCCATCTGGCGCAGCAGCGCGTTCATTTCGTCGGCGCGCATCTGGCGGCCCGAGCGGATCGAGCCGTGGCAGGCCATGCGGCTGAGCACCGCTTCGATCTTGGCCTGCACCAACTGGCTGTCGCCGAGATCGGACAGCTCGTCGAGCACGTCGCGCAGCAGCCCTTCGGCATTGATCTCGCCCAGAACGGCGGGGGTTTCGCGCACCGCGATCGCGCTGCCGCCGAAGGGTTCGATGGTGAGGCCAAGGCGGGCGAGCGCGTCGGCATGTTCCAAAAGCAGCGCGGCGTCGCCTTGGCTGAGTTCGACGATCTCGGGGATCAGCAGCGCCTGCGCGGGCACCCCATTCTCGGCCATCTGGCCTTTCAGCTTCTCATAGACGAGCCGCTCATGCGCGGCGTGCTGATCGACGATGACGATGCCGCGCTCGGTCTGGGCGATGATGTAATTCTCATGCACCTGCGCACGCGCCGCGCCCAAGGGCCTCTCGGTCAGCGCAGGTTCGGCCGGGGCAGGGGCCTCGGCCCGCGCCGAGGGCGCATAGTCGAAGCTGGGCGCAGGGGCCTCCTGAAAGGACGGCTGCTGGTAGGATAACTGCTGATAGGCCGGATCGGGCAGCGGCGCCTGCGCGGAGTAGGACGAGCGCATCGCGCCGAGGCTCGGGCGATCCATCTGATAGATGCGCGGCGGCTGATCGGCGGTGGGTTCGGGGCGCATCGCGCCAAGCGTCGCATCCGAGACGGTCGAGGACGCCCGGTGCCCCGCCTGCGCCAGCGCATGGCGCAGCCCGGTCACGATCAGCCCGCGCACGGTCGCGGCCTCGCGGAAGCGGACCTCGGCCTTGGCGGGGTGGACGTTGACGTCGACACGCTCGGGCTCGCAGGTCAGGAACAGGCAGGCGGCGGGATGACGTTCGCGGCTGAGGAAATCCATGTAAGCCGCGCGCAGCGCGCCGGTCAGCTGCTTGTCGCGCACGGGACGACCGTTGACGAACAGGAACTGCTCCACCGCCGCGCCGCGCGAATAGGTGGGCAGTGCTGCGTAGCCGGTCAGGCGGATATCTTCGCGCTCGGCGTCGATCTTCACCGCGTTATCCGAGAAGGCGCGCCCGATCACCCGGGCCAGTCGTTCCGAGAGCGCGTCGAACAGCTCGCCCTGCTCGCCATCGGCGCGGAAAATCTCGCGCGATTTGCCGTTCGAGACATCGGTGAGGGTGAAGCTGACATAGGGCTCTGCCATCGCGAGCCGCTTCATCACATCGGCGATCGCCTGCGCCTCGGCCCGGTCGGTGCGCATGAATTTCAGCCGCGCGGGCGTCGCGAAGAACAGGTCGCGCAGTTCGACCACGGTGCCCCGGTTCAACGCCGCCGGTTTCACCGGTCCAATCTGGCCGCCCGCCACGCTGATCTGGAAGGCGTCGAGACCATCGACGCGCGAGGTGATCGTCAGCCGTCCGACCGCACCAAGCGAAGGCAGAGCCTCGCCGCGAAAGCCGAAAGTGTGGATGTTGAGAAGGTCCGAGCCATCGATCTTCGAGGTGGCATGGCGCGAGAGCGCCAGCGGCAGATCCTCGGCGGTCATCCCGCAGCCGTCGTCGGTCACGCGGATCAGCGTCTTGCCGCCATCGCAATATTCCACCGCGACCCGCGACGCGCCCGCGTCCAGCGCGTTCTCCACCAGCTCTTTCACGGCAGAGGCCGGACGTTCGACCACCTCGCCTGCTGCAATGCGGTTTGCCGCAGCGTCATCGAGCTGCCGGATCACGGGGCGCTCAGACGCGCCGATATTGCGGTTGTGCTGGTTCATTCCACTAGGGATAGCATGGCGCGACGCTCATCTAAAGAGATTCGCGCCAGCTATCCCCAGCCAAATCAGTTCAGGCCCTGCGGGCGTCCGACGACCACGAAGGTGAGGTTGTCGGGGTTCAGGATACGCTTGGCGACGCGCTGGACATCGGCCTTCGTGACCGCGTTCACCTTGTCGTTGCGGGTGTCGATATAGCTCGGCGCCATGTCGTTGAGCTGCATCCCCGTCAGGATGCCCGCGATCGTGCCATTGCCGTCGAAGCGCAGCGGATAGGCGCCGGTGAGGTAGGTCTTGGCGTCCTCCAGTTCCTTGTCGGTGACCTGGCCGGTCGCCGCTTTCTTCCACTGTTCTTTGACGACCGAGATCGCCTCGGCGACCTTCTCATTGGCGGAGGCGAAGCTGCCCTGCCACGTCTTCGCCAGATCCTTGTCGACGATATAGGAGGCGATTCCATAGGTCAGGCCGCGCTTCTCGCGCACCTCGTCCATCAGCCGCGACGAGAACCCACCCGCGCCGACGATCTGGTTGAGCACATAGGCCGCGAAGAAATCGGGGTCTTTCAGGCCGATCCCCTTCTGGCCGAACATCACCACCGATTGCGGGCTGTCGAAATCGACCGTGGTCACGCCGCCCTTGAAGCTCGGATCGGCGGGGGGCGGCATGTCGGCACCCTTGGCGGGCAGATCGCCCAGCAGCTTGTCGAGCATCGGCCCGAGCTCTTCCGGGGTGATGTCGCCCACGGCGGAGACCACCAAGTGATCGCGGCTCATCACGCGGTCCTTGGCTTCGAACAGATCCTCGCGCGTGAGGCCCTTCACGCTCTCGACGGTGCCGTTGAGCGAACTGCCATAGGGGTGATCGCCATAGGTGATCTCGCGGAATTTCTCGGCCGCGATGTCGTTGGGGTTTTGCTTGTCAGATGCGATCACGGCCAGCACCTGCTGGCGCACGCGTTCGATCGCGCTTTGATCGAAGCGCGGATTGACCAGCGCCTCGCGCAGAAGCTCGACGGATTTGTCGCGGTTCTCGGTCAGCATCCGGGCCGAGATATCGAGCGAGTCGTCGCCCACGTCGAAGCCGAATTGCGCGGCCAGCGCCTCCTCGGCCTCGGCGAATTGCTGCGAGTTCTTCTCGCCCGCGCCCTCTTCGAGCGTGGCGGTCATCAGGTTGATCGCGCCGCGTTTGCCGGTCGCATCGAGGCTCGCCCCGCCGCGGAAGGCGATGTCGAGCGCGGTGAAGGGGATGTCGTGATTCTCCACCAGCCAAGCCTTGATGCCGCCGGGCGACGTGACCTGCTGAATGTCGATCGCACGAGCGGGCAGCGCCAGGATGCATGCAAAGAGCGACGCCATCACGAGGCGCGCGGTGATCGGGAAACGGGTGTGGATCATTGGGTGATCTCCTGCGCAGGCGCGGGCGGTGCGGCGGGGGCCGCAGCTTCGGTGGGGGCGTCATCGGGGCGCTTGGCATAGCCCGTCACCGAGTCCTTGTTCTGGAACAGGTCGCGAGCGGCGGCCATCACGTCCTCTTCCGTCACCGAGGTCAGAACATCCGGCCAATCCTCGACATCTTTCACCGAGAAGCCCGAGGCCAGCGCCTCGCCATAGCGCCGCGCGAGGCCCTGCGTGTTGTCGCGCGAATAGATTTCGGCGGCCTTCACCTGCGTCTTGATGCGGGCGAATTGCTCGGGGTCAATGCCCTCCTTCAGGAATTGCTTCAGCGCCGTGTCGAGCGCCTTTTCGGCCTCGGGGAGGCTCACGTCCTTGGCGGGCATCACCGAGAGGTTGAAGGTCGTCGCATCGATCGACATGCCGTCGTAATAGCTCGACGCATAGATCGCGGTGCCGTCGCCATAGATCAGCTTGCGGCCCAGCACGGAGGTCGCCTGATTGCCACCGAGAATCTCGGACAGCACAGTCAGGGCGGCGGCGCGCTTCTGGTCGCCCGGATTGCGTTCGGGGGCGAGGTAGCTGCGCACCAGATAGGGCTGTGCGATCTGCGGATCCTCGAAGGTCAGGTGGCGCGAGGCGCGTTGCGGCGGCTCCTGCGGGCGGGCGCGGGGGCTGAGGTCTTCGGTCGGTTTCAGCTTGCCGTAATACTTCTCGGCCAGCGCCTTCACCTCGTCGGGCTTCACATCGCCCGCGACCACGAGGATCGCGTTATTGGGTGCATAATATTCGTGATACCAGTTGAGCGCGTCCTGCCGGGTCAGCCCTTCCATCTCCTTGCGCCAGCCGATGACCGGCGTGCCGTAGGGTGAATTGAGGAACTGCGAGGCGCGCGTCTGTTCGTTGAACAGAGCCTGCGGATTGGAATCGGTACGCTGCGCGCGTTCTTCGAGGATAACCTGCAGTTCGGTCTTCGCGTCATCGGGCGAAATCCGCAGATTGCGCATCCGATCCGCTTCCATCTTCATCACCAGCGGCAGCCGGTCGGCCGCGATGCGCTGGAAATAGGCGGTGTAATCGTAGCTGGTGAAGGCGTTGTCCGAGCCGCCATTGGCCGCGACCGTCTTCGACAGCTCACCGGGCGCCATCGTGTCGGTGCCCTTGAACATCAGGTGTTCGAGGTAATGGGCGATGCCGGATTTACCGCGCTTCTCGTCGGCCGACCCGGCTTTGTACCAGACCATATGAACCACGACCGGAGCGCGATGATCCTCGATCACGACGCCTTTCAGGCCGTTTTCCAACTCGAAGGTAGAGACGTCACCGGCCACCGCCGGGCTCAGACCTGCTAATGTCAGCAGGGCGAACAGGAATGCACGCAATGCCCAACTCCTCACAAGACACAGTTTGGGCGAAGATAAGCACTCTCGCCCGACGTGCAAACGCCGGTGACGTTCTCGTGATGATTTCTCGGATTACTTGACCGCGCGCTGCGCTTCGCCCGAGGGCGGTGCGCCGGGCGTGACGACGCCGAGGCGGCGCCAGCGCTCAAGCTCTGCCGACTGGTCGAGCTCCATCGGCTTGTAGGCTTTGTAATAGACCGAAACCTGGAACAGACGCTCCAGCAGGCGGCCGTCGTGATCCTTGCGCCACTGATAATCCTCGGCGGCGAGGGTCTGGCGGATGCCCGACTGGCTGCCGTAGCGCGACGCGGCGGAGACCAGCGCGCGATCGGAGGTCGGGACCTGTCCGGTCTCGTCGAGGCGGCGCGGATTGCCACCAAGGGCTGCGACGGCATCGGCTTCGGGCGTGGGATCGGTGATGTTCTTGCCACCCGGCGTGGGCGGCGGCAGCGCATCGAGGTTCTCCGGCATCTCCAACGGTTTCGTCGGAATCACGCCGAATTCGTCCGGGCCCTGGTGCGAAGACCGTAGATTCATCAGGCTGGGATCGCGGGAATTGCCGCAGGCAGCCAGCGTCAGTACCGCTGTAAACGCGAGTCCGAGCGTGCCGATCTTCGCCTGCATGAACCACTCCCTTGCCAGTTCCGCCCCCGTCTTAACGCAACATTGGAGCGTCGTCACCTGCGAAAAACAGGCTAGCCGTCGTTGGCGCGATGGTCCTTGCCGGTGAACAGCACCAGACCGACCGCGCCGAGGAAAATCGCCACATCGGCGACGTTGAAAGAATAGGGGTTCTGCCAGCCCGGCAGCGACATGTTCAGGAAGTCCGCCACCGCGCCATAGACGAGCCTGTCGACCACGTTGCCAAGCGCGCCGCCGACCAGCAGCCCTGCCGAGATATTCACCCGCGCCGAATGCGGCTCACGCGCGATCCAGACCCAGACCCAGAGCGAAATCACAAGCGCCACGATAATCAGTACCCAGCGCATCCAGTCGGTTTCGCCGGAGAACAGGCCGAAATTGACGCCGCGATTCCACGCCATGCGAAAGTTGAGGTAGGGCGGCACCACGTCGATCGCGCCGCGCTGATCGAGATGCATCCCCTGCACGACGATATATTTCGACACCTGGTCGAGGAGCAGGACGCCCGCTGTCACTTTCGCTGCTAGCCGCATCTGGCCCTCGTTTGTTTCTCGTCACGTCTTCATGCCAGAAGGCGCAGCCCGGTATCTACCGGGCTACGCAAAGATACCGGCAGATCAGTGGCGGAAATGGCGCATTCCGGTGAAGACCATCGCGAGCCCGCGCTCGTTCGCCGCGTCGATCACTTCCTGATCGCGCATCGAGCCGCCGGGCTGGATGATCGCGGTGGCGCCGGCCTCAGCCGCGGTGATCAGACCGTCTGCGAAGGGGAAGAAGGCGTCGGACGCCACGACCGATCCCTTGGTGGGCGTCTCGGTCAGGCCGGCGGCTTCCATCATGTCTTCGGCCTTGCGCGCCGCGATCCGGGTCGAGTCGACACGGCTCATCTGGCCCGCGCCCACGCCGACGGTTGCGCCGTCCTTGACGTAGATGATCGCGTTCGACTTGACGTGTTTCGCGACTTTCCACGCGAAGAGCAGGTCTTTGAGTTCCCGCTCGGAGGGCTGGCGCTCGGTCACGACTTTCAGATCGTCCAGCGTGATCACGCCATTGTCCTTGTCCTGCACGAGGAAGCCGCCCGCGACCTGACGATAGGTCGTGATCGGTGCGGTGATGTCGGGCAGGCCTCCGGTTTCCAGCAGGCGCACGTTCTTCTTCTTCGCGATGACCTCTTTCGCGGCGTCGTCCACCGACGGCGCGATGATGACTTCCGAGAAGATCTTGGTGATCTCTTCGGCGGTCGCCGCATCCAGCGTCTGGTTCAGCGCGATGATGCCGCCGAAGGCCGAGGTCCGGTCGCAGTCGAAGGCGCGCTTATAGGCCTCGATCACGGTCTCGCCGGTCGCCACGCCGCAGGGGTTCGCGTGCTTGATGATCGCGACGGCGGGTTTCTCGGTGCCGAATTCCGAGACCAGCTCATAGGCGGCATCGGTGTCGTTGATGTTATTGTAGCTCAGTTCCTTGCCCTGAAGCTGCTTGGCGGTCGCGACGCCCGGACGGTTCGTGCCGTCGAGGTAGAAGGCCGCCTGCTGATGCGGGTTCTCGCCGTAGCGCAGGGTCTGCGCGAGCGTGCCTGCGAAGGCACGGCGGCGCGGGGTCTCTTCGCCGATGGCGCCTGCCATCCAGGTCGAGACGGCGGCGTCATAGGCAGCGGTGCGCGCATAGGCGATCTGGGCGAGGCGCTGGCGGAACGGGTAGGAGGTCGCGCCGTCATTCGCGTCGAGCTCTTCGAGCACGGCGGCGTAATCTTCGACATCCACGACGGTCGAGACGAAGGCGTGGTTCTTCGCCGCGGCCCGGATCATCGCCGGGCCACCGATATCGATATTCTCGATGCAGGTGTCGTAATCGGCGCCCTTCGCGACCGTTTCCTCGAACGGGTAGAGGTTCACCACCAGCAGGTCGATCGCCTCGATCTGATGCGCTTCCATCGCGGCGAGGTGTTCTTCGTTGTCGCGCAGCGCCAGCAGGCCGCCATGCACTTTCGGATGCAGCGTCTTGACGCGGCCGTCCATCATCTCCGGGAATCCCGTCAGATCGGCGACGTCGCGCACGCTGAGGCCAGCTTCGCGCAGGGTCTTGGCGGTGCCGCCGGTCGAGAGAAGTTCGACGCCGCGCGCGGCAAGCGCTTGGGCGAAGTCGACCAGTCCGGTCTTGTCGGAAACGGAAATCAGCGCACGGGTCAGGGGGATCGGGCGGGTCACGGGCAGCTCCTCGCAAGGCTCAGGTCAGGGGCGCCCAGGGCCATCCTCGGGATCTGCCCCAAGGTCAGGGCGCGTCGATGGCCGTGGAGTTATCGCGTGCTTGCGAAAAGGTCCAGCCAATCTGGCAAGCCCGGTCCAGAACCTTGCTGGAAAGCACGATCTGTTGCGCAGGACGCGGGCGAATGCGCCCTTTTTCGAGGTAAACCGAGGGTTCCAACGCCAGATCGGCGACCCCGTCATGTCGGAAAATCCAGATTTCCCCGGTGCGCAGCGCAACCGAGACGGCGGTGCCGCCCAGATCGAGCGCCGCGTCGCAATCGGGATGCAGGTGGAAGCGGATGTCGAAGGGAATGCCGCGCAGGCCTTCACGCTCGAATATCTGGTCGAACCGGTCGATGTCGTCAGGGGTCATCGCGCCGAGCGTGTCGCGCCCGCGCAATTCGCGCCCGTCGACGGACAGGTCCAGCTCGCGGATATGCGACATGCCATGGGTCTCGGCATAGCCGTCATGGCCGAAGATCATCCCGGTCTCCGACAGATCGTCAGGCTTGAACCAGACGGTTTTCGGCGTTTTGTCGAGATAGGCGCGCGGGGCCCGTCCGAACAGGCGCTCGGGGCCGAGGCGGGACGAGGAATAGCCTCGGATCGAGAGGGTCGAATGGCTGGCGGTGGCGCGGCCTGCGCGGTGCCAGTCCGAGCCGAATTGCGCACCCGAGCCGCAATTGACGATCAGCGGGCGGCGGCCCGAGGTCAGCTCGAAGGCCAGCGTCGAGGCATGGGCATTGGCCGAGGCGTCGCCCTGCGGCGGTCGCGCCGCGTCGATGATCAGCGAGCCGCGCCCGCCCTGCATCCGCACGAAACCCATCGCGATCGGCTCGCGCCGGACGCTGCGGATACCGGTCGCCGAAAGCGCCGTGTCGAGCCGCCCTTCGGGTCCGCGCCCGCCACCGTGAAATCGCGCGAGCGCCCCATCGGAGTGGCGCAGCGCGCGCAGGGTGGGGGCGATCCGCGCGATCGCATCGAGGATCGGACTGGGCGGCGTGCGCCCTGCCGTCTGCAACGCCTCCGCGGCCCAGTTCAACAGCGTCAGAATCTCCAGCAATTCCTCGGGGTTTCGGGTCGCGATCCCGCCCTCGGCGTCGATCTCCGCCGCGCAATCGCGCGACAGGGCCTCCAGCGCGGGGTCGGCATGGCGCTCCATTCCGGTCAGCGCAAGACCCGCATAGACAAGCCCAGTCAGCGCCTCAAACCGCGGAAGCCCGCAGGCCGCGCCCGCCCAGCGTTTCGATAGGAAGATCGTCTGTTGCCCCAGCGCGCGGAAGAAACGGTCGGCATCCTCGCGTTCGCGTCCGTTCAGCAGCAGGATCGCATGGTTGATCCAGCGGATCAGGCGGCGCCCCGTCAGGTCGGGCGTCCAGCCCGGCCCGCTGCCGTCGCCGAAGCGGTCGATCCAGCCGAAGACCCAGTCTTGTGCGCGCAGGCGCGCCTCGCGGGTGCCCAGCGCCGCAAGGTCGTCGAGCCAGCCGCAGCCCTGCAGCGCATCCTCGAAAGCCGGGCCGGGTATCGGCAGGTCCCAGATATTGACCCCGGGGCCTTCGATCAGAGAGCCCGCAAACAGGAAGTTGCCCTGAACGAGTTGCCGTCCCTTGGCGTAAGAGCCGATCGTGCGCGGCTCGGGCTGGCTGACGAATCCGGTCGCCGTCTGCGCACGGCCTGCGCGCGCAGCAGCAAGGCGGTTCAGCGCCGTGCCGAGTTTTGCCGATGATCGGGTTCTGTCCTTACCCATTCCGTTGCCGCTTGCATGCCCTTCTGTCGGGGAATGCGGTCACGTTACTGGGAGGCAGGCGCGCTGTCACCGCCTCGGCGGTCGGTTCACGCAGAGCGTTGCAGTCGCGCCATGTAGAACCCGTCCATCCCCCCGAGATCAGGCCAGAAATCGGGCCGCAGCCGCAGCCCGCCCTCCTCGGTGATCCAGTCCGGCTCGATGCCGGGCAGGTCGGGACGGATCACGGTGAGGTCCGGATGCCGTGTAAGCGCCGCCTTGATCTGCGCCTCGCCCTCTTCGGGCAGAAGCGAGCAGGTCGCATAGACCAGCGTGCCGCCGGGTTTGAGCCATTGCAGCGCGCGGTCCAGAAGCTGTTCCTGCAGCGTGAAAAGCGGCTTGATCGAGGCGCCGTCCTTGATGAAGGGCAGGTCGGGATGTCGGCGGATCGTGCCGGTGGCCGAGCAGGGCGCATCGAGCAGGATCGCATCGAAGGGGGCCTCAGGCTCCCATTCGAGCGCGTCGGCCGCGACGATCTCGGCCTCTATCTGCGTCCGGTCGAGGTTTTCCGCCAGCCGCTCCAGCCGCGCCTCGGAGATATCGAGGGCGGTCACATCGGCGCCCATCGCGGCGAGTTGCAGCGTCTTGCCGCCGGGGGCTGCACACAGGTCGAGCACGCGTGCGCCAGATGCCGGGGCCAGCAGCTTCGCGGGCAGCGCGGCGGCAGCATCCTGCACCCACCAAGCGCCGTCTTCGAAACCGGCCAGTTCGGACACTTTGCCCGGATCGGTCAGCCGCAGCGAGCCCGTCGGCAGAAGCGTCGCCCCCAGCGTCTCGGCCCAACCTGCGGCATCGTCTTTCACGCTCAGATCGAGCGGCGCGCCCGCCAGATGCGCAACCTCCATCGCCTGCGCGGCCTTCTTGCCAAAGGACGACATGACGCGCCCGCGCAGCCAGCCCGGCATTTCCGGCGCGGGCGTCGCGGCCCATTTCTCGCCTTCCTCGGAGACCTTGCGCAGCACGGCATTCACCAGCCCCGAGAAGCTTTGCAGCTTCGGCCCGGCCGATTTCACCAGCGTCACGGCAGCATCGACCACGCCATGTGGGGCTTGCTTTTCCTCCAGCAGCTCGACCGTGGCCAGCCGCAGGATCGCCATCACATCCGTTGGCGTGCGACGGCGCAGATGCGGTTTGATGATCCGGTCGGCGCGTCCCAGGTGGCGCAGCGTCGTCGTCGCAAGGCGCTGGGCGCGGGCACGCTGTGCAGGCTCCAGCCCGTCGAGCGCCTCCGCACCGATCTGCTCGGCGAGGCTTTCGCGATCCTCGAGAACGCCCACGATCAGGCCAAGGGCTGCGCGGCGCGCGGGGTCGGGTCTGGACATGGGCTGCGGCTTCCTAGCTTGTTGCGGCTTAAGCACGGGCCTATATCATGCCCCGATCCACAGACAAGAAAGGACGCGCCATGTCCGATCAGCCCGAAGAGACCCGCGACCTGCCGCCCGCCGCGATCCGCGCGCTCGCCGAAGCCGAGGAGCGCCGCAAGAACGCGCAGGCGGCAGAACTGCCGACCGAGCTTGGCGGTCGCGACGGACCCGAGCCCGTGCGTTATGGCGATTGGGAGAAGAAAGGCCTCGCGATCGACTTCTGATCGCGGTGCGGTCTCAGAGGCCGGGGGCGCTGCCCCCGGACCCCCGGGATATTTGAATCAAGAGGAAGAGGGCGCCTTTCAGAGCCCCAGCACGTCCAGCATGTCGTACTCGCCGGGGCGCTTGTCCTGCCCCCAGAGCGCGGCCTTGAGCGCGCCGCGCGCGAAGATGGCGCGATCGGTGGCGACATGGCGCAGGATGATCCGCTCGCCCATGCCGGCGAACAGCACGTCATGCTCGCCCACGATATCGCCGCCGCGAATGGCCGAGAAACCGATCGCACCATGCTTGCGTGCGCCGGTGATGCCGTCGCGGCCCGACTCGCGATTGTCGTCGAGCGAGATGCCACGGCCTTCCGCCGCCGCCTCGCCCAGCATCAGCGCGGTGCCCGAGGGCGCATCAACCTTCTTGTTGTGATGCGCTTCGATCACCTCGATATCCCAATCGGCATCGAGCGCGGCCGCGACTTTCTTCGTCAGCTGCGTGAGCAAGTTCACCCCGAGGCTCATGTTGCCCGCCCGCACGATCACGGCGTGCCGCGCGCAAGGTGCGAGCGCCGCGATATCGTCCTCGTCCATGCCGGTCGTGCCGATCACATGGGTCAGGCGTGCCTGCGCAGCGATCTTGGCGAATTCGCGGGTGGCAGCGGGCGCGGTGAAGTCGATCACGGCCTGCGCGCCGGAAAACGCCTCGAGCGGATCGTCGGTCACGATCACACCGTTCGGCGCGCCGCCCATCACCTCGCCCAGATCTTTGCCGACCCAGTCGTGGCCCGTGCGTTCGACGGCGCCCACAAGGCGCGCCTTGTCGCTCTCGCTCACGGTGCGGATCAGCATCTGGCCCATCCGGCCCGACGCTCCGGTGATCACGATGCCCGGCAGGTCGCTCATGTCTTTCTCCTTCACGGTTTCGCGCTATCTAGCTTGCACAGGCGGGCTTGGCAAAGCCCCCGTTGCGCAAAACCCGCAGACGCCCTATGTGAGCGCCATGGCAAAGAACCGTTTCTCCTCGGGCGATGGCCCTTCGCAACGTCAGCTTCGCATGGGCGAGTTGATCCGACGCACGCTGTCGGACCTCCTGATGCGGGGCGATGTGCATGATCCCGATCTCAACCGCGTCTCGGTGACGGTGGGCGAGGTGCGCTGCTCTCCCGACCTGAAGGTCGCGACCGCCTATGTTACGCCCTTGGGCGGCGAAGGCGGCAAAGAGCTGATCGCGGCGCTTGCGCGCAACAAGGGCGAGCTGCGCCGCTTGCTCGGCAAGGAAATGACCGCGAAATACAGCCCCGATCTGCGCTTCCGGCTGGACGAGACCTATGATCGTCTCGATGAGACGCGCCGGATCTTCTCGGACGAGACGGTGCAGCGCGATATCGCTGCGCGCGACGATGACAAAGACGATGAAGACGATCGCGACTAATGCTGCGGCGCTGATGCTGTTGGCCACGCCTGCGCTGGCCGACGCACCCTGCGCAGATCGCAGCTTCGATGGAACGACCTACACGGTCTGCGAAGCCAAGCTCGGGCAGGACCTGAAGCTGTTCCTCGACGATCCCGACGGCAATCTAATCGGCACGCCCGAGCGGCTTTCCGAGGTCGTTCCCCAGGGCGACCGAGTCGTCTTCGCGATGAATGCCGGGATGTATCATCCCGATCGCAAGCCGGTGGGCCTGTTCATCGAGAACGGCAAGGAACTGCATTCGATCGTCACCTCGGAAGGTCCGGGCAATTTCGGTTTGCTGCCAAACGGGGTCTTCTGCATCGGAGAGAGGTTCTCGGTGACGGAATCGCGCGCCTTCGCCGCCGATCCGAAGGATTGCACCTATGCGACGCAATCGGGGCCGATGCTGGTGATCGACGGCGCGCTGCATCCGAAATTCCTCGCCGATGGCACGTCGAAGAATATCCGTAATGGGGTGGGGGTCTCGGCCGACGGCAAGACCGCCTATTTCGCGATCTCCGATGCGCCGGTGAGCTTTCACGAATTCGGCCGCTTCTTCCGTGACGAGATGCAGGTGCCCAACGCGCTCTATCTCGACGGCAAGATCTCGCGGCTGACCGTGCCCGGTCAGGGGCGCGAGGATATGGGTTTGCCGATGGGACCGATCGTCGCACTGATCGCGCCTGCCGCCCCCGCTGCTGGAGATTGACGGCTCGCGCCGCTTGGGCTAGCAGGCGCACCCTTGGAATATGGAGGCCTCATGGCACGCAAGAAGGGTCGCGACATTTCCGGCTGGCTGATCGTGGATAAGCCCGCGGACATCACCTCCACCTCGGTGGTGAACAAGGTGCGCTGGGCGCTGGGCGCCAAGAAGGCGGGCCATGCGGGCACGCTCGACCCGGCGGCGACCGGGGTTCTGGCGGTCGCGCTGGGCGAGGCCACCAAGACGGTGCCGTTCATCACCGATGCGCTGAAATGCTACCGGTTTCAGGTGCGGCTGGGCGCTGCGACCAAGACCGACGATGCCGAGGGCGAGGTGATAGAGACCTCCGATCTGCGCCCCACGGATGAAGAGATTGCCGCCGCGCTGACCGCCTTCGAAGGCGATATCGAACAGGTGCCGCCGCAGTTTTCCGCCGTGAAGGTCGATGGCGAGCGCGCCTATGCGCTGGCCCGGGCGGGCGAGGAAATGGATCTCGCCGCGCGGCCTCTTTACGTCGAAAGCCTCGTGATGCTGGGCCGTCCCGATGCCGACACGGTCGAGCTGGAACTGGTCTGCGGCAAGGGCGGCTATGTCCGCTCCATCGCGCGCGATCTTGGGCAAAAGCTCGGCTGTCTCGGCCATGTGCTCTGGCTGCGCCGGGAATGGTCGGGGCCCTTCGAGGCGAGCGACGGGATCACGCTGGCCGAGATCGACGAGCTGGCGAAGACGCCGGAGCTCGATGAGAAACTGCTGCCCGTGGAGCTCGGCCTTGATGATCTGCCGCAGCTGAAAGCGACGCCCGAAGGCGCGGTGCGGCTGAAGAACGGCAATCCGGGGATGGTGCTTCCCGGGGACGCCGAATGGGGCGAAGAAGTCTGGGTCAGCCATGAGGGCAAGCCGCTTGCCGTCGGCATCTATAAATCCGGCGAGGTCCATCCGAGCCGCGTCTTCAACCTTTGACGCGCCCCTTCCCCTTGGTCCAAATATCCCCGCCGGAGGCATCCGCCCTCTGTCACGCACATAACGGTCAGGACGAGAGATGATCACCCGCGAGCATATCAAAGGCGACGCCCCCTCCATCGCGGTCTATTCGGATTGCGAGAATTACCGCTATCTGCTCACGCGGGTCTGGGATGACAGCAAGCCGCGGGCGCTGTTCATCATGCTCAACCCCTCGACCGCGACCGAGGTGCAGAACGACCCGACCGTGGAGCGCTGCGAGCGCCGCGCGCGGGCGCTGGGCTTCGGGGCGTTCCGGGTGACCAATATCTTCGCCTATCGCGCTACCGATCCGAAGGTGATGCGGGCGCAGCCGGACCCGGTCGGGCCGGAAAACGATGCGGCGATCCGCGAGAGCCTCGACTGGGCAGGCGGCCCGGACGACCGGATCATCTGCGCCTGGGGCGCGCATGGCGCGCATCTGTCGCGGGGCGCTGACGTGGAAGACTTGCTGCGCGAAAGCGGTCGGGCGCTGCATCACCTCGGGCTGACCAAGGCGGGCGCGCCGAAGCATCCGCTCTATATCGCCTATGAGCATCAGCCCGAGCTGTGGTTCACCCCCGAGGGCTGAGCGAACCGTTAAGCATTTAACGCTTGTTTTCTAGGGTATCCGCGCCGGCAGCGGTAGATTTCTCGCATCTTCACGGGGGTGAGAGAGATGTTGTTTCTGTCGGGTGTTCTGGGCCTGCTGATGGCGGGCGCCACGGCGGGTCTCATGGTGGCTTCCTCCGAACCCGAGGAGGAGACGCCGGACGATCTCGAGACCGCTGATGCCGAGGCTGGGGAGGTCTCTCTGCTGGCCGAGGTCAGTGCTGGAGAAATCGCACCCGAGCCGCTCGCAGCGTCCGAGCCGGGGCCGGGCGATGACATCACTTGGGGCGATGCGTCCGACGATGCGATCGCCGGGGAGGCGGGTGACGATCAGATCAACGGCTATGATGGCGATGACAGCCTTTGGGGCGGGGACGGCGACGACCAGATCCTCGGTGCGTCCGGCAACGATACGCTCTGGGGCGATGCGGGGACCGACACGCTGATCGGCGGCGACGGCGAGGATGAACTCGTCGGCGGCATGGAGGCGGATCTCCTATCCGGCGAGTTCGGATCGGATCGGCTCTTTGGCGAGGCCGGGGAGGACACGCTGATCGGGGGCGCGGGCGACGATATGCTCGCGGGCGGCGCCGACGACGACACGCTAATCGGGGCCGAAGGCGCGGATGTGCTGACCGGGGATGCCGGGCGCGACGAGCTGAACGGCGATGCCGGGAACGATGTGCTGTTCGGCGTCACGCCGGAGACGCGCGATGCGGGGGCGGCCGATGCCGATACGCTCAATGGCGAGGCAGGGGAGGACGTGCTGCTAGGCGGCTCGGGCGATTGGCTGCATGGCGGCGAAGGGGGCGATAGCTTCGCGCTGGGCGATTGGATCGATCCGAACGCCCCTGCGACAATCGCAGATTACACGGCCGGGCAGGACCGGCTGGCGGTCATCTACGATCCGCAGGGCACCGCCACGCCGCAGATCAGTATCGAGCCTTCCGAGGCGCATCCCGGTGCGGCGTGGATCCTGCTCGACGGCATCCGGCTGGCCGAGGTGCTGGACGCGGCCGGGCTGAACGCGCAGGACGTGGCGCTGCTCACGCCCGCGCAATTCGCGGCGCAGCAGGCCATGGCGCTTTGAAATAAGGCTTTTCAACACGACGATTCGCGTCTATACGCGCGCATCTGTCCCGAAAGGGGCAGTCTATGGACCTTGCTGGACGACATCCCGGCTTGCGCCCGAACCCTCAATGTAAGGAGATCCCGATGTCGATCACTGTCGAAGACAAGAACGCGCTTATCAAGGAATACGGCACCAAAGAAGGTGACACCGGTTCCCCCGAAGTTCAGGTCGCAGTTCTGACCAAGCGCATCGCGAACCTGACCGAGCACTTCAAAGAGCACAAGAAAGACAACCACTCGCGTCGTGGTCTTCTGATGCTCGTCGCGCAGCGCCGCAAGCTGCTCGACTACCTGAAGGCGAAAGACGTCGCACGTTACCAGTCGCTGATCGAGCGTCTCGGCCTGCGCCGCTAATCCGCCTCGGATTGGAATTCGAAACGCCCGTGCCTTTGGCGCGGGCGTTTTCATTTGCGTAATCCCATTTCAGTCTCGCAATTGCGGTTCACTTGCGAAATTCCGTGTGAATTGCCTGATTTGATAGTTTAGGACTATATGGCTGCAAAAGTCAGCAATTTTGGACGAATGGCCTAACCTTAGAAAAACTTTGGTCGGTTCGACTTCTTGTCCTCCTGTATCGTCCCCTCCAAACGGGAAAACGCAGGCATCTGCACTACCTTGCAGGTGCCGTAACAGGGAGGATGAACAATGCAGATCGGAGTCTGGATCAGCTTGGCACTGTATTTCGTGCTGATGCTGGCCATCGGGGTCTATGCGTGGCGCAAGTCCACGTCGAGCTCCGAGGAATATATGCTGGGCGGACGTAATCTGCCGCCCGCGGTTGCCGCCCTGTCGGCAGGCGCATCGGACATGTCGGGATGGCTGCTTCTGGGTCTGCCGGGCGCGCTTTTTTGTGTCGGGCCTGACGCAAAGCTGGATCGGCATCGGCCTTTTCGTCGGCGCATTCGTGAACTGGATCGTCGTGGCGCCGCGTCTGCGCGAGCAGACCGAGCGCTATGACAACGCGCTGACCATCCCGGGTTTCCTCGCCAATCGCTTCCCGAGCCACGCGACATTGCTGCGGATGGTTTCGGCGGTGATCATCGTGGTGTTCTTCGCGGTCTATACCGCGTCGGGTCTCGTCGGCGGCGGCAAGCTTTTCGCCAGCGCCTTCGGCGGCAGCTACATGACCGGGGTCATCCTGACGCTGGGTGTCGTGCTGGTGTACACCGTGATCGGCGGCTTCCTCGCCGTGTCGCTCACCGATTTCGTGCAGGGCTGCATCATGATGCTCGCGCTCGTCATCATGCCGATCGTGATCCTCACGACCGGTCAGGGCGACGGCGTGGACGCGGCTGCGAGCCGGCTGACCGATATCGACCCGAATTTCCTGTCGATGACGAATGGGCTGACCTTCGCGGGCTGGCTCTCGGCGGTCGCCTGGGGTCTGGGCTATTTCGGCCAGCCGCATATCATCGTGCGCTTCATGGCCGTGCGCTCGGTCGCCGATGTGCCGAAAGCGCGGAATATCGGCATGGGCTGGATGGCGATCTCGCTGATCGGCGCGATCTCGGTCGGTATCTTCGGCCGCGCCTATGCGCAGCGTAACGGGCTCGACGTGCAGGATCCGGAGACGATCTTCATCATCCTCTCGAACCTGCTGTTCCATCCGCTGGTGACCGGCTTCCTTTATGCCGCGCTTCTGGCGGCGATCATGTCGACCGTGTCGAGCCAGCTTCTGGTGTCGTCCTCGTCGCTGACCGAAGACTTCTACAAGATCGTCTTCAACAAGGACGCCTCGGACCGCACGTTGGTGAATGTCGGCCGTCTTGCCGTGCTGGCAGTGGGGATCGCGGCGATCATCATCGCGTCGAACCCCGACAGCAAAGTGCTCGGCCTCGTGTCGAACGCATGGGCCGGTTTCGGTGCCGCTTTCGGTCCGCTGATCATCCTGTCGCTGACCTGGAAGCGGATGACGGGTCTGGGCGGCGTGGCTGGCCTCGTCGTCGGTGCGCTGACCGTGATCGTCTGGATTTCGCTGGGTTGGGGCTCGTTCCTTTACGAGATCATCCCGGGCTTCATCGCGGCCTTCATCGCCATCGTGGTGGTGAGCCTCGCGTCCGAAGACAGAGGCGAGTTCCGCCCGATCGAATGATCGAAGAGCTTACGAGCATCATTGCGCCCGTCCCGAAAGGGGCGGGCGTTTTGCATTCTGGCTATTTCGCTGCGGCGGAAAGTTGAGAAAATCCATTAGGGCGGCATCGCACGCGTGCCTTGGGCCCCTTTGGTTCAAGCGCGAAGAGTTTCGGACGGTTCGAAAAATAGGGGCGCCACTTTTTATCTGGCAAGTTCCCGATCAAGACCCCGTGGTCTTTCTTCATGATCGTCGCCAGTTCCGCGAGGGGCACTCCAGCGCCGTCCTTGCTGTGTGCCTCGATCGCTGCGCGAATTTTTTCATCGAGACTGGCAGATTTCTTGACTGCTGGCGGTCGTGCCGGAGCTGCGGTCGTTTTTGACTTCAGCAGATGAAACACTGAACAGCTTTCACGAAATGCCTTCGGCGCTTTCTCCTGTCCGACGCCGTGCACTTCCATCCCTTTTTCCCTGAGCCTGGTCGCGAGGTGGGTGAAGTCACCATCGGAGCTTGCGATGACGAACCGTTCGGCGCGTCGTTCCAATGCGAGCTCGAGTGCGTCGAGGGCGAGCAACACGTCTCCTGCGTTCTTGCCGCTTCCGGAATGCACCAGCCGGATCGAAGGGCTGTCGCCCCACGATCTAATCTGCGTGACATCACCGTAGGCACGCCGGATGAAAGCGCCTGGCGCGAACTTGAGGATCTGGGAAGCAAAAGTGGCGGAGATGTTCTCGCCATCGATGAAAAGGGCAGTGGGTTTGTTCATGGGGCCACAATAATCAATGTTAATAACTACAGGCCGAGGATGGCGGGCCAATCTGGCCAGAATTGGGCGTTGGCCGTTTCTTTCCCTAAGGACTCTTCGCTTCCCAAACCCCTTCATTTCCTGTATTGGCAGGCCCATCTGAGACGTGACGCCTCGAGCCCCCGGGCGCGTGCAACAGGATAAGGGGGCGGCGGCAATGGGGCCGCCATTCAAATCGGGAGACACGGGATACGCCCGTGAGAGCTCCCAGACAGGATACGCTGAATGTTCAATGTTGTGAAAAAATCCATCCAGTGGGGCGAAGAAGAGCTCACTCTGGAAACCGGCAAGGTTGCCCGTCAGGCTGACGGTTCGGTCATCGCCACTCTGGGCGAAACCTCCGTCATGGCCAACGTGACCTTTGCCAAGGAACCGAAGCCGGGCCAGGACTTCTTCCCGCTCACGGTTCATTACCAAGAGAAATACTATGCCGCCGGTAAAGTGCCGGGCGGCTTCTTCAAGCGCGAGGCTCGTCCGTCCGAAAAAGAGACGCTCACCTCGCGCCTGATCGACCGCCCGTGCCGTCCGCTCTTCGTGGAAGGCTTCAAGCATGAAGTGCTCGTGATGTGCACCGTGCTGTCGCATGACCTCGTCAACGAGCCCGACATCGTCGCGATGATCGCCGCTTCGGCCGCGCTGACGATCTCGGGCGTGCCGTTCATGGGCCCGATCGCCGCTGCGCGCGTCGGTTTCTCGGATGGCGAATACATCCTGAACCCCGAAGTCGACGACATGCAGAAGCTGCGGGAGAACCCCGAGCAGCGTCTGGACCTCGTCGTCGCGGGCACCAAGGACGCCGTGATGATGGTGGAATCGGAAGCTTACGAGCTGTCCGAAGCCGAGATGCTGGGTGCGGTCAAGTTCGGCCATGACGCGATGCAGCCGGTGATCGACATGATCATCGATCTCGCCGAAGCCGCCGCGAAAGAGCCCTTCGACTTCAAGGCGCCCGACTACTCGGCGATGCTCGAGACCGTCAAAGGTCTGGGCGAAGAGAAGATGCGTGCCGCTTACGCGATCTCGGACAAGCAAGAGCGCGTGGCCGCGGTCAACGCCGCCAAGGAAGAGATCAAGTCGCAGCTCACCGAAGAGCAGCTCGAGGATCCGACCCTCGGCACCGCGATGAAGAAGCTGGAATCGGCTGTTCTGCGTGGTGACGTCGTGAAGAACGGTCGCCGCATCGACGGTCGTGCGCTGGACGAGGTTCGCCCGATCGTGGCGGAAACCGGTCTGCTGCCGCGCACCCACGGCTCGTCGCTGTTCACCCGCGGCGAGACGCAGGCGCTGGTCGTGACCACGCTGGGCACCGGCGACGATGAGCAGATCATCGACGCGCTGCACGGCAACTCGCGCTCGAACTTCCTGCTGCACTACAACTTCCCGCCCTACTCGGTCGGCGAAGTGGGCCGCGTCGGTTCGCCCGGTCGTCGTGAGATCGGCCACGGCAAGCTCGCATGGCGCGCGCTGCAGGCGGTTCTCCCGGCTGCGACCGACTTCCCCTACACGATCCGCCTTGTCTCCGAGATCACCGAGTCCAACGGCTCGTCCTCGATGGCGTCGGTTTGCGGTGGCTCGCTGGCAATGATGGATGCGGGCGTTCCGCTGAAATCGGCCGTGGCGGGTGTCGCGATGGGGCTGGTGCTCGAAGAGGATGGCTCCT
The DNA here is from genome assembly GCF_002020355.1 of Thioclava sediminum. Taxonomy (GTDB): domain Bacteria; phylum Pseudomonadota; class Alphaproteobacteria; order Rhodobacterales; family Rhodobacteraceae; genus Thioclava; species Thioclava sediminum. Next base: position 903,217 of record NZ_MPZV01000002.1, on the reverse strand, counting down.
GGGCCGTTCTGACCGACATCCTTGGCGACGAGGATCACCTCGGCGACATGGACTTCAAGGTCGCAGGCACCGAAGAGGGCATCACCTCGCTGCAGATGGACATCAAGGTCGCCGGCATCACCGCCGAGATCATGGAGAAAGCTCTGGAGCAGGCACGCGCTGGCCGCATGCACATCCTCGGCGAGATGAACAAGGCGCTCTCCGCGGGCCGCACGGAATTCTCCGCCCACGCTCCGCGCATCGAGACGATGACCGTTCCCACCGACAAGATCCGTGAAGTGATCGGTTCGGGCGGCAAGGTCATCCGCGAGATCGTGGAAGTTTCGGGTGCCAAGGTCGACATCAACGACGACGGCGTGATCAAGATTGCTTCGGCCAATGCCGAGGCCATCAAGAAAGCGCATGACATGATCCACGCCATCGTGGCTGAGCCCGAAGAGGGCCAGATCTACACCGGCAAGGTCGTGAAGCTCGTCGATTTCGGCGCCTTCGTGAACTTCTTCGGCAAGCGTGACGGTCTCGTCCACGTGTCCCAGATCGCCAACAAGCGCCTGAACCACCCGAGCGATCTGCTCAAGGAAGGTCAGGAAGTGAAGGTGAAACTTCTGGGCTTCGACGATCGCGGCAAGGTGCGCCTTGGCATGAAGATGGTCGATCAGGAAACCGGCGAAGAAATCGCGCCGGAAAAGCGCGAAGAGAAAGCCGACTGATCGGTTTGATCCGCTAGAAGATTGAGAAAGGCCCCGGAGCGATCCGGGGCCTTTTGCTTTTTGCGCTTCGGGTGGGGCGCGCGGATATGAAAAAGCCCCGGACGCTGCCGGGGCTCTCTCGTAAGCGGGTAAGCTGGGCTCAGCCCTGCGACTTGACGGTGCGCAGATAGGGCAGCTTGACGTCGACTTCGCCGAACTTCTCTTTCGCTTCGTCGGTCGAGACCGACAGCGCGACGATCACGTCCTGACCCGGCACCCAGTTCGCGGGGGTCGCGAAGGGCTTGCCGTCGGTCGCCTGAACGGCGTCCAGCGCGCGGATGATCTCGGCGAAGTTGCGGCCGACCGACATCGGGTAGGACATGGTCAGGCGGACTTTCTTGTCCGGGCCGATGATGAAGACGGTGCGCACGGACGCCGAATCCGCGGCGGTGCGACCGTCGGGCATGTAGGCATCGGCGGGCAGCATGTCATAGAGCTTCGAGACGTTCAGCGAGGTGTCGTCGATGATCGGGAAGTTCGCGGGCGCGCCGGCGACCTGCTCGATATCCGATTTCCACTTCACGTGCTCTTCGACGCTGTCGACCGAGACGCCCATGACCTTGGTGTTGCGCTTTTCGAACTCGGGGGCGAGCTGCGCCACGGCGCCGAATTCGGTGGTGCAAACCGGGGTGAAGTCTTTCGGGTGCGAGAACAGGATGGCGTAGCTGTCGCCGATCCAGTCGTGGAACTTGATCTCGCCAGCGGTCGAGTCAGCGGTGAAATCGGGAGCGGTGTCATTGATACGCAGGCCCATGAAAAACCTCCTGTGTTTGCGTAAAATCACGTCTTTCCGGGATATAAGCCCTCGCCGGGGTCCGTTCCAGCCAGTTTAGAACCTTTTTAAACTCGGAGCCTGCGACCTTTCGTCAGGCCTTGCGCAGGACGGGGAGTGGTGAAACGCTCGCGCGCAACATCTGTGTGCCGGAGGCTGATATGATCGAGAAGCGGAATTTCTACATCGACGGGGAATGGGTCGCGCCGAAGGCTGCGCGCGACTACGAGGTGATCGACCCGTCCACTGAGGATCCCTGCGCGGTGATCTCGCTGGGTGACCAAGCCGACACGGATGCGGCGGTCGCTGCGGCGAAGGCCGCGCTGCCCGGCTGGAAGGCCACGGACCCGGCAGAGCGGATCGCGGCGGTCGAGCGGATCGCCAAGGTTTATGCCGAGCGCGCCGAGGACATGGCGCAGGCGATGAGCCTCGAGATGGGCGCGCCAATCGATCTCGCGCGCCGCAACCAGTGGGGCGCGGGGGCCTATCACATCAAGAATTTCATCGACGCGGCGAAGGCTTTCGACTGGGTGCATCCGCTGGGCGACGGCACGCCGGGCGCGATGATCGCTTATGAGGCCGTTGGCGTCGTCGGTCTGATCACCCCGTGGAACTGGCCGATGAATCAGGTGACGCTGAAGGTGATCCCGGCGATCCTCGCAGGTTGCACGATGGTGCTGAAACCGTCCGAGGAAGCGCCGCTGTCCTCGCTGCTGTTTGCGGAAATCCTCGACGCGGCGGGGCTGCCCAAGGGCGTGTTCAACCTTGTGAACGGTGATGGTGTTGGCGTCGGCACGCAGCTCTCGACCCATCCGGATGTCGAGATGATTTCCTTCACCGGCTCAACCCGGGCTGGCAAGGCCATCTCGAAGGCGGCAGCCGATACGCTCAAGCGCGTGACGCTGGAACTGGGCGGCAAGGGCGCCAACCTGATCTTCGCCGATGCGGATGAAGATGCGGTAGCGCGCGGCGTGCGCCATTGCTTCCAGAACTCGGGCCAAAGCTGCAACGCGCCGACGCGGATGCTGGTCGAGCGTTCGGCCTATGACAAGGCCGTGGAAATCGCGCGCCAGACCGCAGAGGCCACGAAGGTGGCCAGCCCGCGCGAGGAGGGCAAGCATATCGGGCCGGTCGTGAACAAAGCGCAGTTCGACAAGATTCAGGGCCTGATCGAGGCCGGCATCGCAGAGGGCGCGAAGCTCGTCGCGGGTGGTCCCGGGCGGCCCGAGCATCTCAATCGCGGCTTCTATGTCCGTCCGACGGTCTTTGCCGATTGCGATCCCTCGATGACGATCATGAACGAGGAAATCTTCGGCCCCGTCCTGTCGATCATGCCGTTTGACAGCGAAGAGCAGGCGATCGAGGTGGCCAATGCCACGCCTTACGGCCTGACCAATTACCTGCAATCGGGCGATGGCGCGCGGCGCAACCGTCTGGCGCGGCAGCTGCGCTCGGGGATGGTCGAGATGAACGGCCAGGACCGCGGCGCAGGCGCGCCGTTCGGCGGCGTGGGTTCCTCTGGCCGGGCGCGCGAGGGTGGCCGGTGGGGCATCGAGGAATTCTGCGACGTCAAGTCGATCTCAGGCTGGGCGGAATAAGGGGCGCTGCCCCTCTTGGCCTATCGGCCAATTCACCCCGGGATATTTTGAAAGAGCGAAGAGGGGCGGTTGCGAAAGCGGCCGCCCTTCGACATGATCGCGCGGCTTTTGGAACGGGAGAATGAGATGAGCTTCACGCTGGCGACCTGGAACATCAACTCGGTGCGGCTGCGCGAGGGGCTGGTGCGCAAGCTGATGGAGGAAGAGGCACCCGACGTGCTCTGCCTGCAAGAGTGCAAGAGCCCGGTCGAGAAGATCCCGCTCGAAGGGTTCAAAGAGCTGGGCTACACCCACATGGTCGCGCGCGGCCAGAAGGGCTACAACGGCGTCGCGATCTTCTCGAAAATCCCGATGGAAGAGAACTGCGCCCATGATTTTGCCGATCTCGGCCATGCACGGCACGTCGCGGGGACGCTCGAGAACGGGGTGACCATCCATAATTTCTATGTCCCCGCAGGTGGCGACGTGCCGGACCGCGAGGTGAACGAGAAGTTCGGGCAAAAGCTCGATTACCTCACCCAGATGCGCGATTACTTCAAAGCGGAAGCGCCGCAGAAATCGATCCTCGTGGGCGATCTGAATATTGCTCCGCGCGAGGATGACGTCTGGAGCCACAAGCAGCTTCTGAAGATCGTCAGCCACGCGCCGATCGAGGTCGAGCATCTGCACGATACGATGGAAGCGGGCAAATGGGTGGATATCACCCGGCAGGACATTCCCGAGGGGCTTTTGTATTCGTGGTGGTCCTATCGGGCGCGCGACTGGGATGCCGCCGACAAGGGCCGCCGGCTCGATCACATCTGGGCGACGCCGGATATCTCGAACGCGGCCCATGGCAGCCGCGTGCTGCGGGCTGCGCGCGGTTGGGAGAAGCCCTCCGATCACGCGCCGGTTTTCGCAACCTTCGATCTGTAAACCCTTGCGGCAGCGCGCCGCGGTCAAACGGGTTTGCGTTCGGCCCCTGCGAGGCCATATAGGAAAGCAAATCCTCCGCAATTTCGGGAGACGGACATGCTGGAACTGGGTGGCGGCGCCAAGGCCGCAGGCAAGAGCGAATACGTCAAGGACGTGACCGAAGCCAACTTCATGGCCGAGGTGATCGAGAAATCGCAGACCGTGCCGGTCATCGTGGATTTCTGGGCGCCGTGGTGCGGCCCGTGCAAGCAGCTCGGCCCGGCGCTGGAAGCCGAGGTCGAAGCCGCGAAAGGCGCGGTCGTGATGGCCAAGGTCAATGTCGACGAAAACCAGATGATCGCGGGTCAGATGCGCGTGCAGTCGATCCCCACCGTCTATGCCTTCTGGCAGGGCCAGCCGATCGACGGGTTCCAGGGTGCGCTGCCGCCTTCCGAGATCAAGAGCTTCGTGGCCAAGCTGATCGAAGCGTCCGGCGGTGAGACCGGCAACGGTCTGGGCGATGCGGTCGAGGCGGCGGAAGCCATGCTGGCCGAGGGCGCGGCGGAAGACGCGGCGGAGACCTTCGCAGCGATCCTCGAAGAAGATGGCGAGCTGGCGGAGGCCCATGGCGGCCTGATCCGCGCGCGCATCGCGCTGGACCAACTGGACGCGGCAGGCGCGGCTTTGGCCGCCGTGCCCCCGAAGCTGTCCGACAGCGCCCCGGTCGAGGCCGCGCGCGCGCAGCTCGATCTGGCGAAGCAGGCGCAATCGGCGGGTCCGCTCGACGATCTCAAATCCAAGGTCGAGGCCAATCCCGACGATCATCAGGCGCGCTTCGACTATGCGCAGGCGCTATATGCGGCCGGCAATGCCGAGGAAGCCGTGGACCAGCTTCTCGAGCTGTTCCGCCGGGATCGCGAATGGGACAACGAGGCCGCGAAGACGCAGCTTTTCACCATTTTCGACGCGCTCAAGCCGAACGATCCGGTCGTGGCGAAAGGCCGCCGTCGTCTGTCGTCGATGATATTTGCCTGAGGGCATGGGCGCGCTAGTTTCATCCGCATGATGAAGAAAGGCGACTTGCCCGAAATCCTTCCGCTTTTTCCGCTGCCCGGTGCGCTGCTGCTGCCCCGGGCGCGGCTTCCGCTGCATATCTTCGAGCCGCGCTATCTGCAGATGATCGAAGATTGCATGAAGACCAAGTCTCGGCTGATCGGGATGATCCAGCCGATCAAGGGGCCGGAGGGGCAAAACCACCTCAACGCGATCGGCTGCGCGGGCCGTCTGACCGGGTTCTCTGAGACCGAGGACGGGCGCTACATGATCACCCTGTCGGGGATCTCGCGCTATCGCATCGTGAAACAGATCGAGGGCTTCACCCCCTATATTCGCGCCGAGGTCAGCTGGGCCGGGTTCGAGCGGGATCTTGGTGCGGCCGAGCATGACAACGGCTTCGACCGCGACGAGTTTCTCGACCTGCTGGCGAAGTTTTTCCATGCGCAGGGGCTGGATACCGATTGGGAAACCTTGAAAGATGCCGATGACGAGTTGCTGATCAACTCGCTCGGGATGCTGTTGCCGCTGGAGCCGGAGGATAAGCAGGCGCTGCTGGAGGCGCCCTGTCTGGCCACCCGGCGCGAGACCTTGGTGACCCTGATCGAATATGCGCTGCATGGCGGCGGAGAGGAGCGGTTGCAATGAGCGACGAGACTGAGAGCGCACCGGCGCCCGAGACGGCCCGCGAGAAGCCGCTGTTCGACCGGCACATGCTGGAGGCGCTCGTGTGCCCGCTGACCCATGCGGTGCTGAAATACGATGCCGAGAAGCAGGAACTGGTTTCGCAGCCCGCGAAGCTGGCCTTCCCGATCCGGGGCGGGATTCCGATCCTGCTGGCAGACGAGGCCCGCCGGATCGACGAGTAAGGCGCGGCGTTCTAGAGCGCGCGGCCCTGCAACAGGCGGGGCAGGGGGCCCGACAGGCCCGCCGCTTGCTGCATGAACCCGCGGCGCAGTCCCGGGATCGCTTGCACCAGCCCCATCCCCAGATCGCGCCCTGCTTTCAGCAGCGGATTGTCGTTCGAGAACAGCTTGTTCACCGTATCCATGCCAAGCGCGAGCGAGGTCGAGTCGAAGCGCCGCCAGCCCTGATAGCGCTCCAGCACGTCCTCGGCGCCGATATCCTCGCCGCGGCGCATTGCCTCCACCACGATCTCCGCCAGCGCCGCCACATCGCGTAGCCCGAGGTTCAGACCTTGCCCGGCGATCGGATGCACGCCATGCGCCGCATCGCCCACCAGCGCCACGCGCGGCGCGACATAGGCTTTCGCAAGCGTCAGGTTCAGCGGGTAGGAGAAGCGCGGCCCGGCCAGTTTGATCTCGCCGAGGAAATCCCCGAAGCGCGGGCGCAGCACGGCGAGGAAAGCCTCGTCATCGAGCGCCGAGATCGTCTTCGCGTTTTCCTCGGTCTCGCTCCAGACGATGGAGGACCGGTTGCCCTTCAGCGGCAGAATGGCGAGCGGCCCGGTCGGCATGAAGAACTGCTGCGCGATGCCGTTATGGGGTTTCTCGTGCTCGACCGCGGCCACCAGCGCGGTCTGGCCGTAGCCCCAACCTTCGCGGGTGATCCCGGCGCGTTCGGCCACGCCCGACCGGCGACCATCGGCCCCGATCAGCAGCTTCGCGGTCAGGGTCTTGCCGGTGGACAGGCTCACCTCGACCCCGCCCGGCACGACTTGCTGCCCTGTCACCTGCGTCTCGTGCAGTAGCGTGATCTTGTCGCTTGCCTCCATCGCATCGAGGAAGGCGCGATAGAGGTAGCGGTCCTCCAGCATGTAGCCGACCGGCGCCTGATCCAGCTCGCGCGCGTCGAAATGCAGGAAGAAAGGGGCGGCCCCTTCGCCTGCGTGACCGTCGGCGGCTTTCACTTCCATCATAGGCTGCGCCTGTTCGGCCAGCCCGTCCCAGACGCCGATCGCGCGCAGCAATTTCTGCGACGCGATGGCCAGCGCATAGGCGCGGCCGTCGAACGTGTCGGTCGCGCGCTGGCGTGCCGGCGCGGCGTCGACGAGGGTCACGGAAAGGCCGGCGGAGGCCAGTGCAAGCGCCAAGGCGGGGCCGTTGAGCCCGCCGCCCGCGATGATGACGTCTGAATCGTGTTTCATGGCGCTTACTATGGCGCTGGAAGCGGGATTGTCCATGCGCGGGACTGTCGCTAGCGTGGCGGAAAGAACGAAGGAGGCGGGCATGGAATGGCGGTTGGCAGGGGCTGCGGAACAAGGGCGGGCAATTGCTGCCGGTCAGCTCGATCCGGTGGAGCAGACCGAGGCCTATCTGGAGGCGGCTGAAGCGTCCGAAGACATCTATGCGCGGCTCACGCCGCAGCGGGCGCGCGACGAGGCGATGGCCGCGCATCAGCGCGCCAAGCAGGGAACCAGACGCGGGATGCTCGACGGGGTCGCGCTGTCTTGGAAGGATCTCTACGACACCGCCGGGGTCGCGACCGAGGCGGGCTCGCGACTGTTGGCCGGGCGTGTGCCCGAGCGCGACGCGGATGTGCTGATCGAGGCCACGCTGGGCGGCTCGGTTTGTCTGGGCAAGACGCATATGACCGAACTGGCCTTCTCCGGGCTTGGCGTGAACCCGATGACCGCGACGCCGCCGAATATCCATGATCCCGAACTCGCGCCGGGCGGTTCGTCCTCGGGCGCGGCGCTGTCGGTGGCGCGCGGCTTGGCGGCTGCGGCGATTGGCTCGGACACGGGCGGCTCGGTGCGCATTCCGGCGGCGTGGAACGATCTCGTGGGGCTGAAGACCACGCATGGGCGGATCACGACGAAAGGCGTCGTGCCGCTGTGCCGGACCTTCGACACGGTCGGGCCGATCACCCGCAATGTCGAGGATGCCGCGCATGTGCTGGCGCTTCTGGAGCGGCGCAGCGCGCCCGATCTGCGTGACGCGAGCCTCAAGGGGAAGCGGCTTCTGGTGCTGGAAGGGCTGCCCTTTGAAGGCACGCGCGAAAAGCCGGTGCAGGGCTTCGAGCGGGCCGTCGACGCCTTCGGCAAGGCGGGCGCGGTGATCGAGCGGCGGGGCCTGCCGATGGTGCGCCCGGCGATGGATCTTTCCGGTGTTCTCTTCGCCCCCGAAGCCTATGGCGAATGGAAGCACGAGATCGAAGCCGCGCCCGAGAAGATGTTCGCGGCGATCCTCGAGCGGTTCCGCAGCGGGCGCGACGCGCTGGCCTCGGATTACGCGAAAGGCTGGCACGAACTGGCGGGCTATCGCGCCGCCTATCTGGAGGCGACCGCGGAATATGACGCCGTTCTGGTGCCGACCTCGCCGATCCTGCCGCCCGATGTGCGCCGCCTTCTCAGCGACAAGGCCTATTTCCACGAGGAGAACGTGCTCGCGCTGCGCAACACCCGGATCGGCAACGTGCTGGGGCTGTGCGCGCTCAACCTTCCGACGGGCATCCCAAGCTGCGGGATTTCGCTGATGGCGCCGCCGATGACGGAGGATCGGTTGCTTCGTTTGGGCATGGCCGCCGAATCGTCGCTGGCCTGAAAACCACATTTCTTGTGGTCAACCCGCTCTGGAGCTTGTCTTTTTCTGGACGAAACGGCGGAGCTTTTGTAACCTCGTCGGCAATAAGGGGCGACATAGACCCCATTCGATGAGGCACAGATGGACTTTCCCGAGCGGTTTTCGAACCTGCCCGAATACGCATTTCCGCGTTTGCGCGCGCTGCTCGATTCGCATGAACCGGGCGGCGACGTCTTGGCCATGTCCATTGGCGAGCCGCGCCACCCCATGCCCGAGTTCGTCGGCGATGTGATCGCGCAAAGCCTTGGAGAGTTTGGAAAATATCCCGCAAATGACGGCACGCCCGAATTGTTGGACGCGATCTCGGGCTGGCTGAAGCGGCGCTATTCGGTCGAGATCGGACCCGAGCGGATCATGGCGCTCAACGGCACCCGCGAGGGTCTCTACAACGCCGCGATGGCGCTTTCGCCCGAGACGAAACGCGGCAAAACGCCCGTGATCGCGATCCCGAACCCGTTCTATCAGGTCTATGCGGTGGCGGCGGCAGCCGTCGGCGCGGAGCCGGTTTTCGTGCCCGCGGGCGCTGATACGGGGTTTTTGCCTAATTATTCGGCACTTGCGCCCGAGGTGCTGGACCGCATCACCGTGGCCTATCTGTGCTCGCCCTCGAACCCGCAGGGCGCGGTCGCGAGACGCGATTATCTGGCCGATCTGCTGCATCTGGCCGAGAAGCACGATTTCATCGTCTTCGCCGACGAGTGCTATTCCGAGATCTGGCGCGAGGCCCCGCCGCCCGGTGCGGCACAGGTCGCCGCCGAAGAGGGCATCGACCCCGAGCGCGTGGTGATTTTCCATTCGCTCTCGAAGCGGTCGAACCTGCCGGGGCTGCGCTCGGGCTTCCTCGCCGCCGGGCCGCAAAGCATCAAACATATCCGTCGCCTGCGCGCCTATGCCGGCGCGCCGCTGCCGCAGCCGTTGCAGCGCGTGGCCGAGCGCGCTTGGGCGGATGAGGCCCATGTCACGGAAAATCGTCGCCTCTACGCCGAGAAATACGAGATCGCGGGACAGATCTTCGATGGCGTCAATGGCTTCCAGCTGCCGCAGGGCGGCTTCTTCCTCTGGCTTCCCGTCGAAGACGGGGAGGCGGCGGCGCTCAAGCTTTGGACAGAGACCGGCATTCGCGTGCTGCCGGGCGCCTATCTCGCGCGCGAGGTGAACGGGGAAAACCCCGGCCAGAAATATATCAGAGTGGCTCTGGTCGCTCCAAAAGCAGAAACGCAGCGCGGGCTGATGCAGCTCCGCGACTGCCTATACGGTTGAGGACGGTAGGTTATGGCATCTTATCAGGTTCGACAGCGCGATCCGCTTTTCGATCAGGACACGCAAGCCGTTCTGGAACGGCGTGGCAAAGAGTTGGTAGGGGGGCTGCTGGTCGTCTTCGGCCTGCTCGCCGCGATGATGCTTTTCTCCTATCACCCCGAAGATCCAAGCTGGATGGCAGCCTCGGATGAGCCGGTGCAGAACTGGCTGGGCCGGATCGGTGCCGGGATCGCCTCGCCTCTCTTCGTGATCGTAGGCCACGGCGCGTGGCTGCTGCCCGCGGCGCTGGTGGCCTGGGGGCTGCGCATGATCACCCATCGCGGCGAAGAGCGTCTCGTGTCGCGGATGATCTTCTTCCCGATCGCCGTGGCCGTCGCCGCCGTTTACGCGGCCCTTCTGGTGCCGGGCGATCAATGGGGTCAGGCCTTCGGCCTCGGCGGGCATTTCGGTGACATGATCGCGGGCGCGATGCTGGGGATCGTCCCGATCTCTGGCGTTGTCGGGCTGAAGCTTCTGTCGCTGGTCCTCGCCGCGGCAATGCTGGCCATGGCGACCTTCGTTCTCGGCTTCACGAAGCCCGAGCTGCAAGCGATTACGCGCTTCATGTGGCTGGGCACGGTCGCAATTTACGTTGGTGCGATGAACCTTCTGGGACGCGGGGCTTCGGCCTCGGTTACGGGGGCTCGCTCGGCGGCAGAGCGGGCACGTCAGCGCCGCGCGGAAGCGGCCGAACGCGCCGCAGAGCTGGCAGCTTGGGAAGAGCAGCAGGCCTATGCCCCGCATGACTGGGCGCCCGAGGTCGAAGCGGCCCCGGCGGCACGCCCGTCCTTCCTGTCGCGCATCCGTCGTCCGGTGGAACCCGATTACGATCCCTATGATGCCTCGCCCGAACTGTTCGAGACCGAGCCCTATTGGGACGACCAAGCGCAGCCCGCAGCGCCGTCCGAGGATCGCATTCGCGCCCGGATCAGCCAAGCGGTGCAGAACCGCAAGTCGGCGCCGATCGTGGCCGATTACGCGCCCGAGCCTGAGGCCCCGCTGCATCACGATATGCCCGAGACCTTCGCCGACCCCGAGCCGGAGCCGCCGCGTCCTTCGGCCTCGGTGCTGGCCGCCGTCGCCAAGCGCCTCGCGCGCGCACCGCGCCAGCCGCAGGTCGTGCATCAGGAACCGCCGCTGCGGGCCGAGCCGCAACTGCGCGCCGAGCCGCCGCTCAAGGCCAAACCGCGCTTCATGCCGGGCTTCGGCGCGCCTGCCGCTGCCGCCGAGCATGCGCCCGAAATGGCCTATGACGGTGCCGACGAGCCGCAGATGACGGCGGCTGAGCAGGTCGCGCAGGGTTATGACTACGCGGACGATGACAGCCGCGACTGGACCCACCCGGATTACGAAGGCTTCGAGGCCGATTCCCGCGACATGCGCACCGAGCATTTCTACGCAGGCGAGCCGCACTCCTTCGACGAAACGGGTGCTGCGCAATGGATCGAGGAAGACGTGGTGCCGGAAATCCCGGCCTCCGCACGCGGTCTCGACCGTCAGGTGATCAAGCAGCCCGAGCCGAAGCGCGTCGTGCAGCCTGCGGCGAAACCCGCAGCCCCCTCGCGTCGTGCGATCGAAGAGGCGCAGCCGAAGATGGCTTTCGAAAAGCCGAAAACCGCGCCCTTCGAGATGCCGCCGCTGTCGCTGCTGACCAACCCCACGACGATCCAGCGTCACCAGCTTTCCGACGAGGCGTTGGAAGAGAACGCGCGGATGCTCGAGACCGTGCTCGACGATTACGGCGTGAAGGGCGAGATCGTCTCGGTCCGCCCCGGCCCCGTCGTCACGATGTATGAGCTCGAGCCCGCGCCGGGTCTGAAAGCCAGCCGTGTGATCGGTCTGGCCGACGATATCGCCCGCTCGATGTCGGCGCTGTCGGCGCGCGTTTCGACCGTGCCGGGCCGCTCGGTGATCGGCATCGAACTGCCCAACGATCACCGCGAGAAGGTCGTGCTGCGCGAGATCCTCTCGGCGCGCGATTTCGACGACAAGAACATCAAGCTGCCGCTGGCTCTGGGCAAGACCATCGGCGGCGAGCCGATCGTCACCAACCTCGCCAAGATGCCTCACCTGCTGATCGCGGGGACGACTGGCTCGGGTAAGTCGGTGGCGATCAACACGATGATCCTGTCGCTGCTCTACCGTCTGACGCCGGAAGAGTGCCGCCTGATCATGATCGACCCGAAGATGCTCGAACTCTCCGTCTATGACGGCATTCCGCATCTGCTGTCGCCGGTTGTGACCGACCCGAAGAAGGCGGTTGTCGCCCTGAAATGGGTCGTCTCGGAGATGGAAGAGCGCTATCGCAAGATGTCCAAGATGGGCGTGCGCAACATCGAGGGCTACAACGGTCGCGTGAAGGAAAGCCTTGAGAAAGGCGAGATGTTCAAGCGCACCGTGCAGACCGGCTTCGACGAGGAAACCGGCGAGCCGATCTTCGAGACGGATGAATTCCAGCCCGAGCCTTTCCCCTATATCGTCGTCATCGTCGACGAGATGGCCGACCTGATGATGGTCGCAGGGAAAGAGATCGAGGCCTGCATCCAGCGTCTGGCGCAGATGGCGCGGGCCTCGGGGATTCACCTGATCATGGCCACGCAGCGCCCCTCGGTCGATGTCATCACCGGCACGATCAAGGCGAACTTCCCGACCCGGATCTCCTTCCAGGTTACATCGAAGATCGACAGCCGCACCATTCTGGGCGAGCAGGGCGCCGAGCAGCTTCTGGGCATGGGCGACATGCTCTACATGGCGGGCGGCGGCAAGATCACCCGTTGCCACGGGCCGTTCGTGTCCGACGAGGAAGTCGAAGAAATCGTCAACCACCTCAAGAGCTTCGGTCCGCCGGAATACATGTCGGGCGTGGTCGAAGGCCCCGATGACGACACGGCGAGCGATATTGACGCGGTGCTCGGCCTCAACACCGGTGGCAATACTGGCGGTGAGGATGCGCTCTACGATCAGGCGGTGGGCATCGTGATAAAGGATCGCAAATGCTCGACCTCCTACATCCAGCGCAAGCTGGGCATCGGCTATAACAAGGCCGCGCGCCTCGTGGAGCAGATGGAGGATCAGGGCATCGTGTCCTCGGCCAACCATGTCGGTAAACGCGAAATCCTCGTGCCCGAGCAGCAGTAAGCCGGTCACAATCAGAAATGCGATGCGCCCCGGGGAGACCTCGGGGCGCTTTGCGTTTCAGGGGCCCCTTACTCGGGACGACCGCCGGGCGCAGTGATCCGATACGGGGGCGCTGTTATTGAATGACATCCCCTGTTAGGCGCAAATGCGCTCAAGACGGACCCGCAGCGCGATTGGCGCGTTACGGCGGGACTTCCGCTTTCGCAAGGAGTGCCTAAATCTATGGTCATGAAACAGATCCGCATCCTGCTCGCCGCGATCTTCACGCTGGCGCTCGCCCTTCCGGCCTCGGCCGGGAAAGTCTCGCTGAATCAGATATCGTCCTATCTGAACTCGCTGACCTCCGCTTCGGCGGATTTCACGCAGGTCAATTCGGACGGGTCGATCTCGACCGGCAAGCTGTTCATCAAGCGGCCCGGTCGGGCGCGCTTTCAGTACAATAACGACAAGACGTTGGTGCTGGCCTCGGCCAACCGGGTTGCGGTGTTCGATCCCAAATCGAACCAGCCGCCGGAGCAATATCCGCTGGTGAAGACGCCGCTGAACCTGATCCTCGGGCGCAATATCGACCTGAATCGTAACGGTATGGTCGTGGGCTACACGACGGACGGGCCGAAGACGATCGTCACCGCGCAGGATCCGCAGCATCCCGAATACGGCAATATTCAGCTGGTCTTCACCGACGGGCCGGTCGAGCTACGCCAGTGGGTGATCACCAACCAGTCGGGCGAGAAGACCACGACGATCCTGAACAACCTGCAAAAGGGCGGCAACTTCGCCACGTCGATGTTCTCCATCGATCAGGCGTTGGCCCAGCGGCGCTGATTTCTCAGCGCCGGCAGGATTGCAGTTGGATTTCGTACATCTGCGCGCGGGATGCGACGCGGTCGGCCACGGCGAGAAGCCAGGATTTCGACCGGTGTGACCCGCGCGAGTAGCCACCGCGCCCTTCGTGATAGGCCAGATACTGGTTGCGCGCGTCGGCCTTGGAGATGCCGAGCTTCTTCTGCGTGCCGTCCATGTACCAGCCCATGAAGTCGGTGGCATCCGAGATGCGGTTGCGCCTTGCACCGAAGCGATGGGTATCTTCGCGATACTCGTCCCAGGTGCCGTCCAGCGCTTGGCTGTAGCCATAGGCGGAGCTCTGGCGGCCCAGCGGGATGATCCCGAGCGCGAAGCGCTGCGGCGTCTTCGCATTGCCGTCGAACTTGCTTTCCTGGTGGATCGTGGCCATCTGCACGGCGACCGGCACGCCCCAGCGTGCCTCCGTCCGGCGCATGGCGTTGAAGTATTGCGGGCGTTCTTTGATGATCGCGCAGGCGTCATCAAGATTGCGCGGGGGCTTGGACGGTCCGCCTCCGCAGGCGGCCACCGCAAGCACTACGCCGAGGGCGAGGTATTTCTTCATAGCTGCTCTTCTTTGCTCTGACGGCCTTGTTTTTTGTCAGTCTATGCGTAATTGGCCCGTTCGAAAACCGGGAAACGCACAGGATCAGCGGACTGTCGCGACGAATCGGACAATCTGTTTCCGGCGGAAATGAGGCGAAAACGTGGACCTGAGCGGTTTCACGATTTAGAATTAAGGTATGAGGATAGATATGCATACCACGCACGCGAAATATCACATCGGCCAAGTGGTGCGACATCGCAACCACCCGTTCCGCGGGGTGGTGTTCGATGTCGATGCGATCTTCTCCAACTCGCAGGAATGGTATGACGCAATCCCCGAGGAGTCGCGCCCGTCCAAGGATCAGCCCTATTACCACCTGCTCGCAGAGAACGACGAGAGCTATTACGTGGCCTATGTGTCCGAGCAGAACCTCGTTGCGGATTTCTCCGGCGAACCGGTGAGCCATCCCGATCTCGAGGACCTCTTCGGCGAATTCGGTAACGGGTCGTATCAGCTGCAATTCCAACTGAACTGAACTGAACCGCGCCGCCCACGGTGCAAGGCTGCGGGTCGGGCAGGGGCCCTATCCCGCCCGTCGAATTTCGATCGGGTCTAGCGGCATGCGGAAGGCGAGCAGATTGCGCCCCTGCTCGCGGTGGTATCCCAGATCAGTCGCAAGATCGCGGATCAGGAACCAGCCGAAACCACCTTCGGGCAGGCTGGTCGGGTCAGGCCGCTCCGGGTCGCGGTCTTCCAGATCGAGGCAGGCCGGAGGCAGCGCGGCCCCGTCGTCGCTGACCGAGCAGGTGAGCCCCTTACCGTCGCGCGCGATGGAGAGCGAGATCGTGCCTTTGCCGCTATCGCCGTAGCCATGCTCGACGATGTTGTTGAGGATTTCTGCGAGAATCAATTCCAGCGTCCCGGCCTCTTCCTCGGTCATCAGACGGATGAAACGCGCCACGGCAGCCCGCAGCGCGTCACGCACCGCGATCGGTGTCGCCGCGAAGCTGAGGTTGAAGACCCGCACTTCCGCCTGCTGCGGGTGCGGGGTTGGGCGCGGGGTGCTGGGGGGTGATTTCGGTCTGACACGCTCACGCATATTTCCGGCCCTCCCCCAGCGCGGCTTCGAGGTTGGCGTGGATCGGCAGCACCGAATCCATCCGGGTCAGGCGAAAAACCTTTGCGACATTCGGCGTCAGCCCGCAAAGCTCGAGCTGGCGGTTTGGCGCGAGCGATTTCATCACCGCCACCACCGCGCCCAGCCCGGAACTGTCGAGAAATTCCACCTTCGAGAGGTCCAGCAGCACCCGCGCCGCCGGTTGCACGGTCACATCGCGCATTCTTTCCTTGAACCGGATCGCGATGGCAGCATCCAGCCGCGCTTCGGCCAGATGGACGACAAGCGCGCCTTCCAGCGCTTCGGCAGTGAGGTTCATATCCGACTCCCACGGTTGATCTGACGGGAAGGCTAGACGGCAATGCTTACCATTCGGTATCCGTGGGACAGAATTTTGGAGGGTATCATGGAAAACGTGGTGATCGTCGGAGCCTCGCGCACGCCGATGGGCGGAATGCAGGGCGTGTTTGCAGGTGTGCCTGCGTCGGAACTGGGCGGGACCGCCATCAAGGCGGCGATGGAAGGTGCGGGCGTTGCGCCTGCGCGGATCGAGGAAGTTCTGATGGGCTGCGTGCTGCCCGCAGGTCAGGGGCAGGCGCCCGCGCGGCAGGCAGGCTTCGCGGCGGGCCTTGGCGAGGAGGTGCCCGCGACGACGCTGAACAAGATGTGCGGCTCGGGCATGAAAGCGGCGATGGTGGCCTATGACCAGATCGCGCTCGGCCAGACCGGGGTGATGGTCGCGGGCGGCATGGAGAGCATGACCAACGCGCCCTACATGCTGCCGAAGATGCGCGCGGGGGCACGGTTGGGCCACGCTCAGGCGCTCGATCACATGTTTCTCGACGGGCTGGAGGATGCCTATGACAAGGGGCGTCTTATGGGCACCTTTGCCGAGGATTGCGCGCAGGCGTTCCAATTCACCCGCGAGGCGCAGGACGAATACGCGGTGGCGTCGCTGAACCGGGCCGTTGCAGCGGACAAATCCGGGGCCTTCGCCGACGAGATCGCGCCGGTGACCGTGAAGACCCGCAAGGGCGAAACCGTGGTCGCGATTGACGAGCAGCCGGGTAATGCGCGCCCCGACAAGATCCCGCATCTCAAACCCGCCTTCCGCAAGGACGGCACGGTGACGGCGGCGAATTCGTCCTCGATCTCGGACGGCGCGGCGGCGCTGGTGCTGGCCTCGGAGGCTGCGGCGAAGGCCGAGGGCCTGCCGATCCGCGCCCGCATTCTGGGCCATGCGAGCCATGCGCAGGCGCCCGCCGATTTCCCGACGGCGCCGGTTCCGGCGGCGGAGAAGCTGCTGAAGAAGCTCGGCTGGACGGTCGATGACGTCGATCTGTGGGAAGTCAACGAGGCCTTCGCGGTCGTGCCGATGGCCTTCATGCACAAGCTGGGCATTTCGCATGACAAGGTGAACGTGAATGGCGGCGCCTGTGCGCTTGGCCATCCGATCGGGGCGTCGGGCGCGCGGATCATCGTGACGCTGCTCAACGCGCTGGAAAAGGCCGATCTCAAGCGCGGCGTGGCTGCGATCTGTATCGGTGGGGGCGAGGGCACGGCCATCGCGATCGAACGGGTATGAGTGTGGATTACGACGATCTGGCAAAACGCATCGCTGCGCTGACCGAGGGTGAAACCGACGAGGTCGCGCTGATGGCGACGCTCGCCTGCGAAATCCATCATGCGGATGACCGCTTCGACTGGACCGGGTTCTACCGGGTGACCGAGCCGGAACTGCTGAAGATCGGCCCCTATCAGGGTGGGCATGGTTGCCTCGTGATCCCGTTTTCGCGCGGGGTCTGCGGGGCGGCGGCGCGCGAAGGGCGCACGCAGCTGGTGCCCGATGTTGAGGCCTTCCCCGGTCATATCGCCTGCGCAAGTTCCACCCGCTCGGAACTGGTGATCCCGGTCCATGCAAAGCGCGGTGTCATCGCGGTGCTCGATATCGACAGCGACCAGCCCGATGCCTTCACCGAAGAGGATGCCGCGGCTCTGGAAGCGATTCTGAAAGACGTGTTCGGACATTTGTGAGGAAGCCATGAAACATACCGGCGGGTGCCTCTGCGGGGCGGTCAGCTACGAGGTCGAGGGCGAGATGCGGCCCGTGCTGGCCTGCCATTGCAGCCAATGCCGCAAAACCTCCGGCCATATCTGGGCCTCGTCGCAGATCGATGACCATCAGCTTGTGCTGATCAACCGCGACGGTCTGCGCTGGTATCGTTCCTCGGAAACGGCGGAGCGGGGCTTTTGCCAATTCTGCGGCAGCTCCCTGTTCTGGCGGCTGGACGGGGAGGGGCGCATCTCGATCGCGGCGGGCACGCTCGACCTGCCGACGGGGCTTTCGATGGCGGAGCACATCTTCGTGGCCTATAAGGGCGATTACTACGAGATCGAGCCGGGGCCGCCGCAATCGCCCTGAGGCTTGACCCGACAGGCGGCGCAGTGCATCTCGCAGCCCATGAGTTACGTCTATGACCCGCCACAGGAGGCCCCGCGCATCCTTCATGCCGATCACGAAATCCTCGTGGTCGACAAACAGGCGGGGTTGCTGTCCGTGCCGGGCAAAGGGCCGGACAAGGCGGATTGCCTGATTGCGCGGCTGCGGGGGATTTACCCCGAGGTGCTGCTGGTCCACCGGCTCGATACCGATACGTCTGGCGTGATGGTCTTCGCGCTGACGCCCCATGCGCAGCGCCATCTTGGCCTGCAATTCGAGAAACGCCAGACGAAGAAAGCCTATCAGGCGCGGCTCTGGGGGGAACTGGCCGAGAAGGAAGGCCGGGTCGATCTGCCGCTGTGTGTCGACTGGCCGAACCGTCCGCGCCAGCATGTCGATCACGAGAACGGCCGCCCCGCTCAGACCGATTGGCGGGTGATGCGCCATGAGGACGGCACGACGCGGGTGCGGCTGATGCCGATCACTGGGCGTAGCCACCAGCTGCGGGTGCATATGGCGGAGCTTGGCCATCCGATCCTCGGCGATCCGCTGTATGCCGAAGGCCCGGCGCAGGCGTTCGAGCGCCTGATGCTCCATGCCGAAACCCTGCGCTTTCGCCATCCAGATGGCGGCATGCATATGACCTTCACCGCGCCGGTCCCGTTCTGAAACCGATACAATCGCAGGTCTTTTCCCCGCCTGCGCGCGCAGGCATACTCCTGCGAGACTTATTGCGGAGAGCCCGATGCCCAAACCTTTGCGCCTTGGTGTGAATATCGATCACGTGGCCACCGTGCGGAATGCCCGCGGCGCGGCCTATCCTGACCCGCTGCGCGCCGCGCGTCTGGCCGAGCAGGCGGGCGCCGACGGGATCACCGCGCATCTGCGCGAAGACCGCCGCCATATCCGCGACGCCGATATCGACGCGCTGCGTGGCGGGCTCGACATCCCGCTGAATTTCGAGATGGCCGCGACGCCCGAGATGCAGGAGATCGCGCTGCGCCATCTGCCCCATGCCTGCTGCATCGTGCCGGAAAAGCGCGAAGAGGTGACGACCGAAGGCGGCCTCGACGTCGCGGGCGATCTGTCGCGGCTGACCGATTACGTGGGGCCGCTCGTCGAGGCGGGCATCCGCGTGTCGATGTTCATCGGCCATGATCCGGCACAGATCGAGGCGTCTGCCAAGATCGGCGCGCAGGTGATCGAGCTGCATACGGGCCATTTCTGCGACATGCATTACGCGGGCGATTTCGCCGCGCGCGACGCCGAGCTGGAGGCGCTGAAAGCAGGGGCCGCCTATGCCGACAGCCTCGGTCTGGAGGTGCACGCGGGCCACGGTCTGACCTATGAGACGGTCGAGCCGATCGCCGAGATGAAGCAGATCCGTGAGTTGAACATCGGCCATTTCCTGATCTCAGAGGCGATCTTCGTGGGGCTCGGTCCCGCGATCGTGCATATGCGCAAGCTGATGGATGCGGCGCGCGGATGAAGCTGCGCGGCGTCATGCTGACCGGCGCGTTGCTGGGCGCGGCTTGCGCGGCGCAGGCAGGTCCGGCCTATGTCGGGTCCTGCGATTTCGCTGCGCGCGCCGACAATATCGTCGAGCCTTGGTCGGAAAATACCGCGACTTTCGCCAATGGCGCGGTGCGGCTGGCGCTGATGGACACGATCGAGCCGGCTGCGGCGGCGTTCCATATTCTCGTCCTGTCGCCCCCCTTTGACGAGGTCGGCGGGCGGCAATGCCGGGTCATCTCGGCTGCAAAGGACACCGGCTTCGGCGGGGTCGATTTCGCGGCGCTCTCGGCCAGCTACGATCCCGCGACCGGGTTGAGCCTCATGCTGCCGGTTTCCACCTATGACGGCACGGGTGACCCAATGTCGCATCAGTTGCACATGACGCTCAATCAGGCGACCGGCGTAATCGCCACCGAGGTCGCCCCATGATCCTCGGCATCGGCACCGATCTCGCGAATATCGAGCGGATCGAGCGCACGCTCGAACGCTTTGGCGACCGCTTCCGCAATCGGGTCTTCACCGAGACCGAGCAGCGCAAGGCCGAGCGTCGGAAGGATGTGGCGGGCACCTATGCCAAGCGCTGGGCGGCGAAAGAGGCCTGTTCCAAAGCGCTTGGGACCGGGTTGCGCATGGGCATCGCATGGAAGGATATGGCGGTCACGAATCTGCCAACGGGACAGCCGGTGATGCAGGTCACGGGCTGGGCGGCGGACCGGCTTAAGGAAATGACACCAGAGGGTTACGAGGCCGTCATCCATGTGACGCTGACCGATGACCACCCCTGGGCGCAGGCCTTCGTCGTGATCGAGGCCCGCAAGCTTTCTTGACTCGGGCGCGAGGCCGCGTATTGAGGCCAAGGAATTTTGAGGCAGGGTAAGAGATAATGGCGAAGAACAAGGCCGAGGGCGGTATCCTCGACACGATCAAGACGATTGTCTGGGCACTGGTGATCGCGGGGGTGTTCCGCACGCTGTTCTTCCAGCCCTTCTGGATTCCCTCCGGCTCGATGAAGGACACGCTGCTGATCGGCGACTTCCTCTTCGTGAACAAGATGGCCTATGGCTATTCGCGTTACTCCTGCCCGTTCTCGGCCTGCCCCTTCGACGGGCGCCTGCTGGCCAGCGACCCCGAGCGCGGCGATGTGGTGGTGTTCCGTCACCCGACCAAGAACGTCGATTTCATCAAGCGTCTGATCGGCCTGCCGGGCGACAAGATCCAGATGATCAACGGCGTGTTGCAGATCAACGGCAAGGCCGTCGAGATGAAGCCCGAGCCCGATTTCGAGGAAGTCATGCAGCCGCAGGGCCCGCAGGGGCTGTTGCCGCGCTGCTCGAACTCGCCGGTCGGCATGGGCGATACCTGCATCAAGAAGCGCTATGCCGAGACGCTGCCCAATGGCGTCACGCATGACATTCTGCAGATCAACAATGACGGCCCCGTGGACAACACGCCCGTCTACACCGTGCCCGAGGGCATGTATTTCTTCATGGGCGACAACCGCGACAACTCCGAGGACAGCCGCTTCCCGCAATCGGTGGGCGGTCTCGGCTTCGTTCCGAAAGAGAACCTGATCGGCCGGGCCGACCGGGTGATGTTCTCCTCGGCGGGTCGCTCGCTGTTCTACTTCTGGACCTGGCGTCCGGATCGGTTCTTCAAGGCGATCAATTGAAGCTAAGCGCGGAGATCAAGGCATTCGAGCAGCGCCTCGGGCACAAGTTCAAACGGCCCGAGCTGCTCGCGCGCGCGCTGACGCATAGCTCGATCTCCACGCCGACCCGGCCCGACAACCAGCGGCTGGAATTTCTGGGCGACCGCGTTTTGGGCCTCGTGATGGCCGAGGCGCTGTTCCTGGGCGATCGTGCCGCTTCCGAGGGGCAGATGGCGCCGCGCTTCAACGCGCTCGTGCGCAAGGAAGCCTGCGCCGATATCGCCCGCAAGATCGACCTCGGTGCGGTGCTCAAGCTCGGCCGGTCCGAGATGATGACCGGCGGGCGGCGCAAGCTGGCGTTGCTGGGCGACGCGATGGAGGCGGTGATCGCCGCGGTCTATCTCGATGGCGGGTTCGACGCGGCGAAGGTACTGATCCTGCGGCTTTGGGAAGATCGGCTCGACAGTGTCGAGGAAGACGCCCGCGACCCGAAAACCGCGCTGCAGGAATGGGCGCAGGCACGCGGCCTGCCGCCACCGCGCTACGAGATCATCCATCGCGACGGTCCCGATCACGCCCCCAATTTCACCATCGAGGTACGTCTGGAAAACGGCGCGCGCGAAACGGCGAAGGCCGGATCGAAGCGTCAAGGCGAGATGACGGCGGCGAAGTCGCTGCTGAAGCGCTTGGAAGACGGCGCCGAGGGCTGAGCCAAGGCCCGGATCAGCCGCGAAGCGGCCCGGGCAGCGCCCGACCGCCCCCTCGGGCGGGCGCTTTCGACACCATCGCGCGCGGACAGCTCTTGCGGATTTTGCCCGGTTAAGCGCAGACCACAAAGGTATTCCGCCCACCCGGCGGTCAACCGCTTCCCTCCGCCACATGACAAGATGACTGGCAACGCGCGCCGTTATAAGCTACCCCGCGCCCCGTATCGCTTTCGCGTATCGCCAAAAAGGAACACCCATGACCACACGCGCCGGTTTCGTCGCTCTGATCGGAGAGCCCAACGCGGGCAAATCCACGCTGCTCAACGCGATGGTGGGCGCGAAGGTCTCGATCGTCACCCATAAGGTGCAGACCACCCGTGCCCGCATCCGTGGCGTCGCGATGGAAGGCCAGAGCCAGATCGTCTTCGTCGATACGCCCGGCATCTTCCGCCCGCGGCGTCGTCTGGACCGCGCGATGGTCAACGCGGCTTGGGGCGGGGCGGCCGATGCCGACATGATCGTTCTGCTGGTCGAAGCCCATCGCGGCCTCACGCCCGGCGTCGAAAGCATCCTCGAAGCCCTGCGCGGTCGCGAAGGCACGCAGCCGGTGGCGCTTGCGATCAACAAGATCGACAAGGTGAAATCCGAGGAGCTTCTGGGCCTGACCGCGAAGCTCAACGAGGCGTACCAGTTCACCAAGACCTTCATGATCTCCGCCGAGCGTGGCTACGGTGTGCAGGATCTCAAGGAATGGCTTGCGGGTGAGATGCCCGAGGGGCCGTGGCTTTATCCCGAAGACCAGATCGCCGATCTGCCGATGCGCATGATCGCCGCCGAGATCACCCGCGAGAAGCTGACCCTGCGTCTGCACGAAGAACTGCCCTACCAGCTGACCGTCGAGACCGAGAGCTGGGAAGAGCGCAAGGACGGCTCCGCGCGGATCGATCAGGTGATCTATGTCGCGCGTGACGGTCACAAGGGGATCATCCTCGGCAAGGGCGGCGAGACGATAAAGGCGATCTCCAAGGCCGCCCGCGAGGAGCTGATCGAGTTTCTCGACCGACCCGTGCATCTGTTCCTGCAGGTGAAGGTGCGCCCGAACTGGCTCGAAGAGGCCGAGCGCTATTCCGAGATGGGTCTCGACTTCAAGGACTCGAAGTGATGAGCGAGGGGCGTCTGACCACGGATTTCTGGGTCCGCGCCTATCTCAAGCGGCTGGAGCTGGCGAATATCCCGGCCTATGTCACCGCGCATGGGCAGGCGTCCTCGGGGGCCGTGCTGGTGAAATGCGCGCGGCTCGACGGGACCGCGCAAAGCTACGAGCGGCGTGCCGATCTGATGACCGGCAAAAGCGCGTGGATGCTGTTGCATGACGGGCCCGAGGCCGAGGTCGATGCCAGCATCCGCAAGCAACGCGGCTTCGACCCGGACCTTTGGGTGATCGAAATCGAAAGTCGCGAGGGGCGCACGATGCTGGACGAGGACGGCCTCAGCGGCTGATCCCGAGCCGGTTGAGCCCGCGGCCCAAGGTCACGATCACCAGCCCGCCGATCCAGAAGGCCACGAGGAATTTCACGCACCACAGGCCCAGCCCGCCCCAGCCGAGCTTGTCGAGGTTGAGGAAGAAATACGGATAGAACCCGGTCTCCAGCCCCCGGATCACCGCATAGACCAGATAGACCAGCGGCCAGGATAGCCAGATCGCGGCGTGATGGCTCGTCAGCCCGCCTTTCGGCGCGAAGGCCAGCCACCAGACCGGCACGAGGATCGGGGCTGCGGTGTGGTAGAGCAGGTTCGAGACGTAATCGAGCCCGTGCAGCGGCGCGTCGCCGGCCAGCAGCAGGTGGTAGACCACGCCGACGATCAGAATCCACAGCACCAGCGCCGCGAGGAACGGCTTCGCCAGTGCCCGTTTGCGCCATGCCATCCAGCCGAAGGCGAGCCCCACCAGCGTATTCGTCCAGATCGTGAAATAGCGAAACATCAGCCACAGGATACCCAGCGGCACGGCGGCGTGGGGATGCTCGGCCATGTTGTTGACGAAGCTCGCGCCGAACGCCGCCAACTCGACGAGGGCGATCAGGGCGGCGAAAAGGATCGAGGCGCGTTTCATGGGTGTGAAGCTAGTGCGGCGCGCGACGTCTGCGCAATTCACGAAGCCGCTTGCGCCGCAACGTCACGGAAAGGATAGTCCCTCGCATGGACTGGCAAGACCTCGGCACGATCCTCTCGGCACGACCGCATGGCGAAAGCTCGATGATCGTCGAGCTGTTCACCTCGGCGCATGGGCGACATGCGGGCGTCGTGCGCGGTGGAGCGTCGCGCAAGATGACGGGGATCTTGCAGCCGGGAAACCGGGTCACGGCGACGTGGCGCGCCCGGCTGGAAGATCACCTCGGCAGCTACACGATCGAGCCTTTGCAGAGCCGCGCGGTGATCCTGTCGGACCGGCAGGCGCTGGCCGGGCTGAATGCGGTGACGGCGCTTCTGCGGTTCACGCTACCCGAACGTGAGTCGCATGACGCGTTGTTCATGGCCTCCGAGGCGCTGTTCGACGCGATGGCCGAGGGCGGCGACTGGGTGCCGACCTATCTGCGCTGGGAGTTGGGGCTGCTGGAAGAGATGGGCTACGGGCTCGACCTGTCGCGCTGCGCGGTGACCGGATCGCGCGACGATCTGGCCTATGTCAGCCCGCGCTCGGGCCGTGCCGTCAGCCGGCAAGGGGCCGGGGAATGGGCGCCGAGACTGTTGCCGCTGCCGCTGTGCCTGTTGGGGCAGGGGCCCGCGAGCCTTGGCGAGATCGTGCAGGGGCTGCGGCTGACCGGGTTTTTCCTTGGCGAACGGATGGCGCCCGATCTGGGGGATCGCCCCTTGCCCGAGGCGCGGCAGCGTTTCGTGGATTTGCTGGGGCGAAGTGCGCGCTGACGGAGGGACGCGCCCGAGCCTCGGGTGGGCGCTTTGTTCGGCTCGTGGCTGGGCGCTTTATCTCGCAAGCCCGTAGGTCGGTCGTGCCTTTACTGTCTTCGCCAATGCGCCCTCCCGGGGGGAGGGTCGGGCGCGGCCCGGGGCTAGTCGCCCCGTGCTATAGTTGGAAACCCGCCGTGGTGCTCAAGGCCGCTCGCGATCGTCCAGCAACAGCGTCAGCAGCGCCAGATCCAGCCAGCGCCCGAACTTCTTGCCCACCTGCGGCATCAAGCCCACCTGCGTGAAGCCCAGCCGCTCATGCAGCCGGATCGAGCCCTCATTCGCAGCGTCGATCGCGCCGACCATGACGTGAAATCCGCCCTCTTTGGCACGCGCGATCAGCGCTTCCATCAGCTTCGCGCCCTTGCCGCCCGCGCGGTGGTCGCGGTGGACATAGACGGAATGCTCGACGCTCAGGTGATAGCCGTCATGGGGGCGGAACGGGCCGAAGCTCGCATAGCCCACGGCGCGCCCGTCTTCCTCCCAGACCAGCACCGGATAGCCCGCCGCCTGCCGATCCGCGATATAGGCGCGGCGGTTCTCGGGGCCGACCTCGATCTCGTTCCAGATCGCGGTCGTGTTGCGCACCGCGTCATTGTAAATCTCGGTGATCGCCTCTGCGTCTTGCGGTCTTGCGTCGCGGATCATCTGCGCCCCTCCAGTTCGTCGCGCCAGATTTGGCCGCGAAACCGGACGAGCGCAACGCTATTTCTGCGCAATGAAATGTCCGGTGCGGCGGATGGCCTCGGCGGCGGGTACGAACTCGACCCCAAGATCGCGGGTCGCGGCCTCGTGGCTCAGGCGCATCTTCATCCCGAGCATCGGCTTGATCAGCGCGATTTGTTCGTCGAACAGCGCGAGGATGGAGACGATCCAGTTCGGTGCCTTCCGCGTCGGGATCTTGCGGTCGGGGAACTCGGCCTTCAGCACCTTCGCCATCTCGAGGAAGGACATGAAGCTTTCCGCGCAGACATAGCGGCGACCGATGCTCTCGGTTCGGTCGAGCGCCGCGACATGACAGGCGGACACATCGGCGACATCGACGATCGGAATATCGAATTCCGGCGCCATCGGGTCCTTGCCCGCCATCAGCCGCTCGATCACCGCGACGGACGAGCCGGTATGACGATCCATCGGCGTGCCGCAGACGAGGCCGGGATTGATCACGGTCAGCCGCATCTCGTGATGATCTTCGATGAATTCCCACGCCGCTTCCTCGGCGAAAATCTTCGAGCGCGTATAGGGGCTACAGGTCGGCGCGCGCGGGTTCGACCAGTCGCGCTCGGTCATTGGGTCGGAGGTCACGCCATGCATCACCGCTTCCATCGAGGAGGTCTGGATCACGCGCGTCACTCCGGCGGCCTGCGCCGCAGCCAGCACC
This sequence comes from Thioclava sediminum, assembly GCF_002020355.1. GTDB lineage: Bacteria > Pseudomonadota > Alphaproteobacteria > Rhodobacterales > Rhodobacteraceae > Thioclava > Thioclava sediminum. Next base: position 877,007 of record NZ_MPZV01000002.1, on the reverse strand, counting down.
CGCTTGGTGCCCTCGACCGCAGGCTGGATCACCTCTGCCTCGTTCTTTGGCTTGCTGAGCGGGAAGGGGGAGGCGGTGTGGATCACGGCGTCGACCCCCGCCATTGCCGCGTTCCAGCCCTTATCCGCCATCAGATCGGCCTCGACGAAGCTCAGCCGTTCCAGCGCTTCGGGGCCGAGGTCGCTCAAGGCGGCCTTTACCTCTTCGCCCCGGCTCGCTTTGCGCAACGTGCCGCGCACCTTTTCGCCCTGCGCGAGCAGGTCATAGGCGATGCGTTTGGCGATGAAACCGGTGATGCCGGTGACCAGAATTGTACGAGCCATGCGCGCCTCCCTGCTGTGAACCCTTTGGTTCAGCTTGCGGGGGCGTTGGGCGGGTGTCAAATCAGAACGGGGCGATGCGAGGTTCGCTCGCATCGCCCCGTTGGATAGAGTTGCGCTGGCTCACCCAAGCAGTCTGCGCGCGATCACCTGCGCCTGAATCTCGGCGGCACCCTCGAAGATGTTCAGGATACGCGCATCGCAGAGGATGCGGCTGATCTGATATTCCAGCGCGAAGCCGTTGCCGCCATGGATCTGCAGCGCGTTATCCGCAGCGGCCCACGCCACCCGCGCACCCAGCAGTTTCGCCATGCCGGCTTCCAGATCGCAGCGATGGCCGTGATCCTTTTCCCAGGCCGAGAAATAGGTCAGCTGGCGCGCGATCATCGTCTCCACCGCCATCATCGCGAGCTTCGACGACACGCGCGGGAATTCGATCAGAGACTTGCCGAATTGCTTGCGGTCGATCGCGTATTGCATCCCGATCTCCAGCGCCGATTGCGCCACGCCCACGGCGCGGGCGGCGGTCTGGATGCGGGCGGATTCGAACGTCTCCATGAGCTGCTTGAAGCCCTTGCCCTCTTCGCCACCCAGAAGGTTCTCGCCCTTCACGCGGAAATTGTCGAAGCCGAGCTCGTATTCCTTCATGCCGCGATAGCCGAGCACTTCGATCTCGCCGCCGGTCATGCCCTCGGTGGGGAAGGGGTTATCATCGGTGCCCGGCGTCTTCTCGGCCAGGAACATTGACAGACCCTTGTAATTGTCGGTCGCGGGATCGGTGCGTGCCAGCAGCGTCATCACATGGGTGCGCTGCGCATGGGTGATCCACGTCTTGTTGCCGGTCACCAGCCAGTCGTCGCCATCCTTGACGGCGCGGGTGCGAAGCGAGCCCAGATCCGAGCCGGTATTGGGTTCGGTGAACACGGCGGTCGACAGGATCTCACCCGACGACAGGCCCGGAAGCCATTTCTGCTTCTGCTCCTCTGTGCCGCCGCAGATGATCAGCTCGGCCGCGATCTCGGACCGGGTGCCCAGGGAGCCCACACCGATATAGCCGCGCGAAAGCTCCTCGGTCACGACGACCATCGAAGCTTTCGACAGGCCCAGCCCGCCATATTCTTCCGGAATGGTCAGGCCGAAGACTCCCAGTTCGGCGAGCTCTTCGATGATCTCCATCGGGATCAGCTCGTCCTTGAGGTGCCATTCATGCGCGTTCGGCTTCACGCGGTCTTCGGCATAGCGGTAGAACTGCTCGCGGATCATTTCGAGGTCTTCGTCGAGACCCGAATTGCCGAAGATCGAGCGGCCCTGAACGTCGCGCATCAGCTCGACCAGACGCATCCGGGCGGCGTTGGAATTGCCCTCGGCGATCAGCTTCGCGGCGGCCTCGGACGGGGTCCAGCTGACGCCCATATCGGCCAGGCGCACCATCTCGCCCTGGTTCATCTGGATGCCGCCCGCGATCTGCGCGAGGTATTCGCCGAAGCCGATCTGCACGATCAGCTTCTCCATCTCGCCCAGCTTGCCGTCCTCGGCCAGACGTGCGGCCCAGCCGTGCAGTTGCTTGAGCGACTGCTGATAGGTGGTCAGCCAGGCAAGACCGTGGGCGCGATATTGGTTCGCCTCGAGAGCGGCGCCGGAAATGCGGCCGTCTTTCTCGGTCGCGGCGCGCAGGCTCGCGGTCGCGTCGGAGACCAGCGTCTCCAGTTCGGGCAGACTCGCCTCAGCAAGGCCCATCAGGTCGTCCAGAATGATCGTCGTCGGCATATCGGCCCCGTCATGTGCCATGAGTCGGCTCCTTATTCTGCAGTTGCAGCCTGTCTAGTTACTTCGCAACCGCAGCGCAATAAAAATTCGCCAGTAGCGACAATTGCGACGGATAATGTCGCGGCGGTTGTCGGCGTGGTCGGGTATGCGCCTGATTTCACGTCGCTTCACGGCTGTATCCCGCCGCGTAACCCGGTAGAAGCGACGCGGGACAGGAAAGGGGAACGCGCATGTTCGGGATGGAAGTTTGGCAAATATTCGCGGCGCTTGGCGTCACGCTTTTCGCAGGTTTCGTGAAAGGCGCGGTCGGTTTCGCGATGCCGATGATCATGCTCTCGAGCTTCGCGTCCTTCCTGCCGCCGCATCAGGCGCTGGCGCTTCTGATCCTGCCGACGCTGGTGACCAACGTGATGCAGGCCTTCCGTCAAGGGGTCGGCGCGGCGGTGGGTTCGATCAAGAATTACCGGCTGTTCATCGCAATGATCATCGTCTTCATCCCGATCAGCGCGACCCTCGTCGACGTGATCCCGCAGCCGGTGATGTACGCGCTTTTGGGCGGGCCGATCGTCGCCTTCTCGATCTGGCAGATCTCGGGGCGGCAGATTCCGATGCCGACCCGCCACCGGGCGGTGACAGAGACGGGGCTGGGCATCGTCGCGGGGCTCTATGGCGGGATTTCCGGGATCTGGGGGCCGCCGCTGATTATTTACCTGATCTCGATCGACGCGCCGAAACAGGAGGCCGTGCGCATCCTTGGCGTCGTCTTCCTGACCGGCGCGATCATCCTGACCGGCTCGCATCTGGTCTCGGGCGTGCTGAACGCGCAGACGATCCCGCTGTCGCTTTTGATGATCCTGCCCGCGCTGGCAGGGATGAGGCTGGGCTTCAAGGCGCAGGACCGGCTCGATCCCGTGCGATTCCGGTGGTGGACACTGATCCTGCTGGGCGTGGCCGGGCTGAACCTGCTGCGCCGTGCGCTGATGGGTTAAGCCACGAAGGGGCGCAGCCCCTGACGGCGGGCGGAGGCCAGCGTCTTCGCCTCATAGCCCGAGACGATCTTGCGCACCGGCTTGCGATGGAGCGGCACCCCGCCCTCGCGCACAAGCCCCGCAAAGGCCGTGGTCGCCGCCAGAAGCGGTTGCCGGGCGAGCCGCCCGATATGCAGGCTCTCCAGCTTGCAGCCATCCGCCATCAGAAGGTGATGTCCGCCCAGCAGCAGCCCGTGCCATTCCAGCACGCCGGGGCAATCAGGTTGAAGCGCGGCGCAGCCATCTGCCAGCGAGCGCGCCTCGATCAGCACCTCGTCCTCGCCGAAGATGAAATCCACCGACGGCCCGCTCAGGGCCACGCGGTGCTGCGGCATGACCCACAGATCCTGCCGCGCCGAGAAGACCGGCGCACAGAGTTTCACCGGACGCAGGTGCCCGATCGCAGGCAGGCTGATCCGCCCCGACCAGAGCACCGGCTGCGGTCCGGCATCGATGGTCTCGACCAGATCGCCCGCGCGCAGCCGCGCGGCAGGCACCATGCCCTCCGGCGTCTGGAGCGGGGTCGCGGGGGCGAAACAGCCCGCCGGTCCCATCGGTTGCAGATGATCGCCAAGCGCCAGCCAATCGACGCGCGGCCCGATCCGCGCGGGCCCCGCCGGATCGAGCAGGGCGGAGGCCTCGTCGCGCGTCAGCGGGAGTGGCGCCATACCCGCCTGCTGCCGGATCGTGCGCTGGTCGAGCGCCTCCAGCGTCAGCAGGCTCTCGCGCCCCGGCCCGTCCCAGCGCCATGTGAGCCGCATTCGCCCACCGGTCAGCCGCTCCTGCGTGGCGTCGATAGAGATCGCATGGACCGCCGAGCCGCGCCGCTGCGCCAGCACGATGCGCCCGTCGACATCGAGATTGAGCGAGAGGAAATTCCGCCAGCCTTCGCGCTGATGCAGATGGATCAGCGGCAGGGGCGATTGCTCGCCGCGCATCAGGGTGAATTCCAGCATCAGGCTGCCGCGTGCGAGCAGCTCCGGCAATCTGCGCTCGTCGAACCTCACCGCGCCGCGATGTGCGATCTGCGCACCGATCCAGCCCTGTTGCGCCCTCATCCGCGACGCTCCGAATGTTGCTTTGATCCCATGCCTGTCTCCGCGCCCGGGGAAGCCGACACGGAAAACGCACGCCGCCTGAATGGGCCGCGCGTGGGTCTGTTGCGTCTGGATCCGGGCTTTGCCCTGCTCGATATGCCCGATTCCGGGCTTTTGCTTTTGACATATCATGACACCGCGACCTGCCTTTGGGTAGTCCCTGTCTCTGCGTCACTTGCGCCCGGTGTCGAGCCTGCAACAGCCATTGCCCCGAAGGCTTCGGCGCTCTAAGCCTGTAGCGCTGAAAAGGAGTGCCTATGACGACCGATCCCATCCGCCTGAGCGCCGATCTGATCCGCTGCCCCTCGGTGACCCCGGAGGAGGGCGGCGCGCTGGTCTTGCTGGAGGGCCTGCTGAGCGGGGCAGGCTTCACCTGCACGCGCGTCGATCGCAACGGGACGCCGAACCTCTACGCGCGCTGGGGCGCGAAGGGGGCGGCGAAAAGCTTCGGCTTCAACGGACACACGGATGTCGTGCCGGTGGGCGATGCCGCCGCTTGGACGCGTGATCCCTTCGGCGCCGAGATCGTCGACGGCGTGATGTGGGGGCGCGGCGCGACCGATATGAAAACCGCCGTGGCGGCCTTCGCCGCGGCAGCGGTGGATTTCGTGACCGAGACGCCGCCCGACGGTGCGGTGATCCTCGCCATCACCGGCGACGAGGAAGGGCCGGGCCGCGACGGGACGCGGGCGCTTCTGGATTGGATGAAGGCCGAGGGCGAGGCGATGTCGGTCTGCCTCGTGGGCGAGCCGACCTGCCCCAATGAGATGGGCGAGATGATGAAGATCGGGCGGCGTGGCTCGCTCAGCTTCTATATCGAGGCCGAGGGCGTGCAGGGCCATGCCGCCTATCCGCATCGCGCGAAGAACCCGCTGCATGCGTTGGTCGATCTGCTGGGCCGGATGACCGCAGAGCCGCTCGATCACGGCACCGATCATTTCCAGCCGTCGAGCCTGCAGATCACCACCATCGATTGCGGTAACCCTGCCAATAACGTGATCCCGGCCAAGGCGCGCGCGACCGTGAATATCCGCTTCAACGACGCCCATACCGGCGAGGGGCTGATCGCCTGGGCCGAGGCGATGGCCTCCGAGATCGCCGCCGAGACCGGCATCCGTATCGCGCTCAACCCCGATATCTCGGGCGAAAGCTTCGTCACCCCGCCCGGTCCCTTCGTCGATCTCGTCGCGAAATCGGTCGAGGCGGAAACGGGCCGCGCGCCGGAGCTGTCCACCTCGGGCGGCACCTCGGATGCGCGCTTCGTGAAGGATCACTGCCCGGTCGTGGAATTCGGCCTCGTCGGCGCGACGATGCATCAGGTGGACGAGCGCGTGCCCCTCGATCAGATCGAAGCCCTCACGCGCGTCTATGCCCGCATATTGAGAGACTATTTCGCATGATCAAGATCGAGCCGGTCACTGATTACACCCCCTGCCACGCGCTGCGCCGGGCCGTGTTCATCGAAGAACAGGGCATCCCCGAGCCCGAGGAATGGGACGATCTCGACGATCAGGCGGTCCATCTGCTTGCCAGCGAGGATGGTACGCCGCTCGGCACCGCACGGCTTTTCCGCAAGGGTGAGACCGGCAAGATCGGTCGCATCTGCGTCGCGAAATCCGCGCGTGGCACCGGGCTTGGCGCGGCGCTGGTGCGCGACGCCTGCGAACGGTTCGAGGAGATGGGCTGCACCCGTGCCTATCTCTCGGCCCAGAGCTACGCGATCCCGTTCTACGAGAAGCTCGGCTTCGTGCCCTACGGCGCGGATTACGACGACGCGGGCATCCCGCATCGCGATATGGAAAAGCCGCTCTGAGCTTCCTCTTGGTAAAAATATCTCGGGGGGTGAGCCGGGGTCGGCGGCCTTCCAGTGGAAGGACGCCCCGGCGAACGCCCGAAGCGCAAGCGCAGGGCTCGACACCACTCATCCGTGCCACACTCTTTGAGTGACGCCCCTCACGCCCCATGTTAGGCAAACCCATGAGCAAACCCGCCCCCATTCCCTCGCGCCAGCAGATCCTCGACTGGCTGAACGACAACCCCGACCAGGGGGCCAAGCGCGATATCGCGCGGGCTTTCGGTGTGAAGGGGCAGGCGAAGATTGAGCTGAAGCGCATCCTCAAGGACATGGCCGATGAAGGCCTGATCGAGAAGCGCCGCCGCAATTTCCGCGACCCCAACGTGCTGCCGCCGGTGTCCGTGCTGCGGGTGATGCGCGAGGATAGTCAGGGCGACCAATGGGCCGAGCCTGCGGAATGGACTGGCGAGGGGCCTGCACCTTTGGTCCTCTTCGTTCCGAAGGACGGCGATCCGACGCTGGCCGAGGGCGACCGTATCCTCGGCCGCCTGACCCCGGTCGAGGATGAGGATTACGGCTACGAGGCGCGGCTGATCCGCAAGATCGGGCAGGCCTCGCACCGTATTGTCGGCATCTTCCGCAAGAATGCCGAGGGCGGGCGGATCATGCCGATCGACAAGGGTGTCGGCAACGAATGGCAAGTTCCGGCGGCGGTCACGCTGGGCGCCAAGGATGGCGAGCTGGTCGAGGCCGAACAGACCGGGCCGCGCGGCCGCATGGGCCTGCCCAAGGCGCGCGTGATCGAGGTGCTGGGCGACCCCTCCGCGCCGAAGGCGGTCTCGCTGATCGCGATCCATCAACATGGCATCCCCGACGATTTCCCTGATGCGGTCGTGGCCGAGGCCGATGCCGCCAAGCCCGCGCCTTTGGACGATCGCGAAGACCTGCGCGAGCTGTCTTTCGTCACGATCGATCCGGCGGATGCGCGCGACCGCGACGACGCGGTGCTGGTGATCCGCGACGACGATCCGAAAAACGAGGGCGGCTTCCTGATCTGGGTCGCGATTGCCGACGTGGCGCATTACGTGACGCCGGGCTCCGAGCTGGACCGCGAGGCCCGCAAGCGCGGCAACTCCACCTATTTCCCCGACCGCGTCGTGCCGATGCTGCCCGATAGCCTCTCGGGCGATCTGTGCTCTCTGCACGAGAACGTGGACCGTGCGGTGCTGGCGGTGCGAATGAAGATCGACGCGCAGGGGCGCAAGGTCTCGCATCGCTTCACGCGCGGGATGATCCGTTCGGTCGGCTCGCTCGAATACGGGCAGGTGCAGTCGGCGCGCGACGGCAATCCGGACGAGAAGACCGAGGATATGGTCGAGGAGATCATCGACCCGATCTACGAGGCTTACGAGGCGCTCAAGCACGCCCGCGCGATCCGTCAGCCGCTGGAGCTGGACCTGCCCGAGCGGCAGATCGTGATCGGGGACGATGGCCATGTCGCGTCGATCCGGTTCAAGGAGCGGCTCGACGCCCATAAGCTGATCGAGGAGTTCATGGTGCTGGCCAATGTGGCCGCCGCCGAGGAACTGGAAAAGCTGCGCCGTCCGCTGCTGTATCGTGTCCACGAGGAACCGAGCCTCGAGAAGATCGAGAGCTTGCGCGAAGTGGCGCAGGCGTCGGGCTTCACGCTGGCGAAGGGGCAGGTGCTGCAAACCGCGCATCTCAACAACCTGCTTAGCCAGTCAGAGGGCTCCGAGTTCGACGAGCTGATCAATATCTCGACGCTGCGCTCGATGACGCAGGCCTATTACGCGCCGACGAATTACGGGCATTTCGGCCTCGCGCTGCGGTCCTACGCGCATTTCACCTCGCCGATCCGGCGCTATTCCGACCTGATCGTGCACCGCGCGCTGATCCTCGGCCATGGCTGGGGCAAGGACGGGCTGAGCCAGTGGGACATCGACAACCTCGAAGAGACCGCGAAGCAGATTTCCGATACAGAGCGCCGCTCAATGGTGGCCGAACGCGACACGACTGACCGCTATCTGGCCGCCTACCTGTCAGACCGCGTGGGTAGCGAGTTCACCGGCCGCATCTCGGGCGTGCAGAAATTCGGTGCCTTCGTGAAGCTCGACGAGACCGGCGCGGACGGGCTGATCCCGATCCGCGAGATCGGGCGCGAGTTCTTCCATTTCGACCGCGAGGCGCAGGAGCTGGTGGGCTCGGATACCGGCATGGTCATCACCATCGGGCAGCGTGTCCGGGTGCGGCTGTCCGAGGCCGTGCCGATCACCGGCGGGCTGATGCTGGAGCTGCTGGAAGTCGAAGGGCAGGGGATGCCCTCGGGTGACTGCAAGCGCCGCAAGGGCCGCCGCCCCGGCACGCGTCCGCCGCGCAAAGGCCCCGGAAAGGGCCCGCGCAAACCGGCCCGCGACGCTGCCAAGAAGAAGGCGGTCGCGCGCAAGGTGAAGCGCACGCGCAAGAGCTGAGGCTTACAGCATCCACTCGATCGGCAGGCGCTGCGCGATCCACAGGAAGATGCGGTGCGAGAAGGGCACGCCCGGCTCGCGCTTGCGCACGCCATGCCCGGGGCGCGACCAGCGCAATTGCTGCGCACGGGTGAGGCGCAGACGCCATGCGCGGGCGGGGATGAATTCCTTGAAGGTCTCGGAGATTTCCGTCGCGATCTCGGGCGCGTCGATCACGATGCCCAGCTCTGTATTGAGCCGCATCGAGCGTGGATCGAAGTTGAACGAGCCGATGAAGACGCGCGCGCGATCCACCGCGAAAACCTTGGCGTGCAGCTTGTTGCGCGAGAAGGGCGAGGTGCCGCGAATGTCGGAGCCCAGCAGCCTTTCGCGCCGGTTGCGGTCGCTCGGGCGGCGGTCTTCGGCATCGGCTGCGTATTCGTAAAGCTCGATCCCGGCGCGTAACAGCCCCTTTCGGCGATGCGCATAGCCGGAATGGACCAGCGCCACATCGGTCGCGGCATAGGAATTCGTCAGCACCTTGATCGTCGCGCCGGATTTGGCGATCCGCTTGAGATAGCGCACCCCCGTCCGCGTCGGCACGAGGTAGGGCGTGACGAGAACCAGTTCCTCCAGCGGTTGCCCCAAGGCGCGCACCAGATATTGCCAGAGCAGTTTGCGCCCCTGCAAAAGCCCGTGGATTTTCGACGGGTGGTCGTAGATCAACTGTGCCTCGGCGAAGATCACCCGCGCCTTGCCCGACAGCAGCCGCGACGTCCGGTCGGGATGCTGCAGGTCGTCCGCATAACGCTTCGCCTCGGGTTCCGAGAGGCGGACCTCTTCGGTCTTGATGATGGTCTCAGCCTCCGCCGCCTCGCAGCCGCCCAGCATCTTTTCCGCAGGGATCGCGGGGGGCGCGTTCCAGTAGAGGTCGAACTGCTTGCCGATCTGCGCCAGAACCGGACCCGCGACGGCGACGTCGAGATCCATGTAGAGCCCGCTCTCGGAGAGGCTGTTGAAATAGTCGTCGCCGATATTGCGCCCGCCGAGGATCGCCATCCGCCCATCCGCGATCATCGCCTTGTTGTGCATCCGGCGGTTCAGGCGACGGAAGTCGGACAGGTAGCCAAGAAAGCGCGCGGTCCGGATCGGGAAGGGGTTGAAGAGGCGCACGTCGACATTGGGCAACTGGTCGAGCGCGGCCAGCGTGCGGTCCATCCCCGCCGTGCCATTGTCGTCGATCAGCAGCCGGACACGGACCCCGCGCTTGGCCGCCTTGCGCAGCGCGCCGAGCATGATCGCGCCCGCCGTGTCGTTCTGCCAGATGTAATATTGCAGATCGAGCGAGACCTCCGCCGCGTCGATCAGTTCCAGCCGCGCCGCCAGCGCGTCGAGCGGATCGGCAAGCAGCTGGACCGCGCTCTTTGTCTCAATTCCCGCGAGCCGGTCCTGCAGCGCGGTTGCGAAGCGCCCGGTTTCGGGGGCGACCTGCATATGGGACTTGGGGAACGGGCCTTTGGGGCGCCGATGCGACAGCCGGGCGACGATCAGCGTCACACCGGCCAGCGCGATGAGGCCAGCGATCAGGGCGAAGCCCAGAATATGAAGCAGTTCCAGTTCCATGGCTGGCATCATGTAGGCGGTTCAAGGGTTTAGGAAAGTGGGCTTCGCGCATGAAAAAGGCCGACGTGATCGCCGGCCCTTCCAATATTCGTGATTATCGATCAGTCAGGCTGATCAGCCGATCGCCGCGGCTTTCACGTCGTCGTCGATATAGGGCACGTATTGCGCGAAGTTGTCCGAGAACATCTCCACCAGCTTCTGCGCCTGCGCATCGTAGGCCGCCGCGTCGTCCCAAGTGCGGCGCGGGTCCAGAAGCACGTCCGAGACGTTCGGGACCGAGACCGGAACCTCGAAGCCGAAATTGGGATCCTTGCGGAACTGCACGTCATGCAGCGAGCCGTCGAGCGCGGCTTTCAGCAGCGCACGGGTCGCGCGGATCGGCATCCGCGAGCCGGTGCCGAAAGCGCCGCCGGTCCAGCCGGTGTTGACCAGCCAGCACGACGCGCCAGTGTCGCGGATCTTCTCCTGCAGCAGCTTGCCATAGACCTCGGGGCGACGCGGCATGAAGGGCGCGCCGAAGCAGGTCGAGAAGGTCGGGAGCGGTTCGACCACGCCGACCTCGGTGCCCGGGGTCTTCGAGGTGAAGCCCGACAGGAAGTGATACATCGCCTGCGCCGGGGTGAGCCGCGCGATGGGCGGCAGGACACCGAAGGCATCGCAGGTCAGCATGATCACGTTCTTGGGCTGGCCCGCCATTGCGGTATCCGAGGCGTTCGGAATGTAATGCAGCGGATAGGCGCAGCGCATGTTGTCGGTGATCGAGTTGTCGTTGAAGTCCAGCTCCAGCGTCTCCTCGTCGAACACCATGTTCTCGACCACGGTGCCGAACATCGAGCAGGTGTTGTAGATCTCCGGCTCGGCTTCTTTCGACAGGTTGATCGTCTTGGCGTAGCAGCCGCCTTCGAAGTTGAAGATGCCGTTATGCGACCAGCCATGCTCGTCATCGCCCACCAGGATGCGCGAGGGATCGGCCGAGAGCGTCGTCTTGCCCGTGCCCGAGAGGCCGAAGAAGACCGCCGCGTCATCGGGATCGTCGATCGCGTGGTTGGCCGAGCAGTGCATCGCCATGATGCCTTCGCCGGGCAGGATGTAGTTGAGAAGGGTGAAGACGCCCTTCTTGTTCTCACCCGCATAGGCGGTGTTGCCGATCAGGATCGTCTTCTTCTCGAAGTTCAGCGCGATCACGGTTTCCGAGCGGCAGCCGTGCTTCTCGGGATCGGCCTTGAAGCTCGGGCAGTTGATGATCGTCCATTCCGGGTTGAACGCGTCGAGCTCCTCACGCTCGGGGCGGCGCAGCATGGTGCGCAGGAACAGCCCGTGCCAGGCCATCTCCGCCACGAGGCGCACGTCGAGCCGATGCTCGGGGTCGGCGCCGCCGAAGAGGTCCTCGACGAAGTAATCCTTGCCCTTCATGTGCTCCAGCATGTCGGCATAAAGGCGGTCGAAGGCTTCGGGCTCCATCGGGGAATTGTTCTCCCACCAGATGCTGTCTTCGACCGAGGCGGTGCGCACGACGAACTTGTCTTTGGGCGACCGGCCCGTGTGTTTCCCGGTGGTGCAGTAGAAGGCGCCACCCTTGCCGAGCGTACCTTCGTCGCGCTTGATCGCTTCTTGGATCAGCGCCGGTTCCAGCAGGTTATAATAGACATTCCCGAGACCTTCGATGCCTTGATCTTCCAGCCGTTTCGCGGGGTTAACGCGTCCAATGTCCATCTGATGCTCCCGATGCCGTCGCGCGGCGTTCACAGGGTTATTCCCGGCGCGTCGGGGCCTCGAAGCGCCGATCCGAGCAACAATGTTACCCGGATGGATCGCCTATAGCATGACAATTTTGCGAAGGAACAGAATGGATAGGGGGAGTTAGCGCAACCATTTCTAGGTTTAGCGCAATCACGGCGAAATGTCGCGGAAAGGTGAGGCAAATTAGTCAAAGGTTCGGAAATTCTGGCTCTGATGATTCGCGAAACCTTGGTGATTCGCAGCTTTTTGTTGATTTGAAGGCAACGAACGCGGAATATGCGTGTAATAACTATAAAGTAGCAGTGAAGGGATATTCCGACATGTCGAGAATCGCGCTGGTCGACGACGACCGCAATATTCTGACCTCTGTCTCGATGACGCTCGAGGCGGAAGGTTACGATGTCGAAACGTATAACGATGGACAGGCTGCATTCGACGCGTTCACCAAGCGTCTCCCGGACATGGCGGTTCTGGATATAAAGATGCCGCGAATGGACGGCATGGAGCTGCTGCAGCGGCTTCGCCAGAAGACCGCGATGCCGGTGATCTTCCTGACCTCCAAAGACGACGAAATCGACGAGGTTCTGGGCCTGCGCATGGGCGCGGACGACTACGTCAAGAAGCCGTTCTCGCAGCGTCTTCTGGTCGAACGCATCCGCGCGCTGCTGCGCCGGCAGGAAGCGATCTCGACCGGCGAGGTCGCCTCTACCGAAGACACCAAGGTCATGGTGCGCGGCTCGCTCGAAATGGACCCGCTGCGCCACGCGGTGACCTGGAAGAGCAAGGACGTCACGCTGACCGTGACCGAATTCCTGCTGCTTCAGGCGCTCGCTCAGCGGCCCGGTTTCGTGAAATCGCGCGATCAGCTGATGGACGTGGCTTACGACGATCAGGTCTATGTCGACGACCGCACGATCGATAGCCACATCAAGCGCCTGCGCAAGAAGATGCGCAGCGTCGATGATGATTTCACGGCGATCGAGACACTCTACGGCATCGGATACCGGTATAACGAAGAGTGATGCTACGTCGATGAGTATTGCCGGGAAGATCGGATTGGCTCGAAAGCGCTCCTCAAACTTCGCCCGTCGCGCGCCGGAAACGGAAGTCGTGCTCGGCGAGGATTGGATCGGTCCGGCCGATATCGTCGACGACGATCTGCGCAAGGGTCGGGCGCGGCGGTCGATGTTCTCGCTCAACCGCTCGCCACTGGCGCGCAAGATCATCACCTTCAACCTGTTGGCGATGATCGTGCTGGTGACCGGCGTGCTCTACCTCAACCCGTTTCGTGACAGCCTCGTGCTGCAGCGCGAAGGCGGGCTGGTGAACGAGGCGCAACTGGCCGCCGACGTGTTCGAGGCGCAGCTTCCGGCGGGCGCTCCGGTCAATCTGGCCGCCGGTGACGGGCTCGACCCGCTCGCGACGATCCGCGGGATGGAGCTGCCCGAAGGCGCCGATCTCTACCTGTTCGATCCCAGTGCGGCGCTGCTCGGCACGACGACCACGGGCGACCGCGCGCCGGTCGAAGAGGTCGACGGGCTCAATTTCGACAAGCGCTCCACCGTGCTCAGCGATTTTCTCGGCCAGATCTGGGACTCGGTCGCGGGCCTGTTCGAGCGCGGTGGCGGCACCGCCGCCGATAGCGCGCTCGACATGGTGCGCGATCTGGTGCCCTCGGCGCTGGATGGCCGCACCAAGATCGCCTCGCAGAAGAACGCCGCCGGCGAGACCATCTTCGCCGTCGCCACCCCGATCCGGCAGGGCGATCGCGTCGTGGGTGTCGTGGGGCTGATCTCCGTTGCGGGGCAGATCGACGCGCTGGTCCGCGTCGAGCGCGAGCAGGTGCTGCAGATGTTCGTGATCGCGATCATCGTCTCGATCGGGCTGTCGCTGGTGCTGGCCTCGACCATCGCCAACCCGCTTTCCGATCTTGCCGCCGCTGCCGAAATCGGGCGCGACAAGAACGCGCGCAAGATGGCGCCCGCCCGGGTGCGCATCCCCGACCTGACCGCGCGACCTGACGAGATCGGGCGTCTGTCGGGCGCGATGCGCGGCATGGTCGGCGCGCTTTACGAACGCATCGACGCGAACGAACAGTTCGCCGCCGACGTCGCCCACGAGATCAAGAACCCGCTGGCCAGCCTGCGCTCTGCCGTGGCCTCGCTGCATATGGTCAAGAAGGAGGAGCAGCGCACCCGCCTTCTGGAAGTCATCGATCACGACGTGCGCAGACTGGATCGTCTTGTGAGTGACATTTCCAATGCATCGCGGCTCGATTCCGAGCTGGTGAAAGAAGAGGAAGAGCAGTTCGACCTGATCAAGATGGTGTCGAATCTCAGCGAATTCCTCGGGCAGCAGGCGCGCGAGAAGGGCGTCGATTTCATCACCGACCTGCCGTCGCAATCGGTGGTCATCTCGGGTCTGGAAGCGCGTCTGGCGCAGGTCTTCGTCAACCTGATCACCAATGCGACCTCGTTCTGCGAAGAGGGCGACGCGGTGCGGGTCTGGGCGCGCCAGCGCGACAATCGCGTGCTGGTCGTGGTCGAGGATACCGGGCCGGGCATTCCCGAAGAGGCGCTGACCAAGGTCTTCAAGCGGTTCTATTCGGAACGCCCCGAGGGGCAGTTCGGCGATCACTCGGGTCTCGGGCTCGCGATTTCCAAGCAGATCGTCGAAGCCCATGGCGGCGTGATCTGGGCCGAGAATATCCGCCCCACCGATGCCGACCGGACCTCCGATCCTCTGGGCGCGCGTTTCGTCGTGGGCCTGCCGGTCAGCTGAATGACCGGGTCTGACGACCTTTCGACCAATCTCCATGCCAGTGCCGTCGCGCTCGACCCCGAGCGCGGCGTTCTCATTCGTGGCGCCTCAGGCAGTGGCAAGTCGCTTCTCGCGTTGCGGTTGATGGCGCTGGGGGCGTCACTCGTCGCCGATGACCGGGTCGATCTGCGCGCCGAAAATGGGGCGCTGATCGCAAGCGCACCGGAGGCGATCGCGGGCCGGATCGAGGCGCGCGGCGTGGGTATCCTGCGCGCCGATCACATGTCGCAGGCCCGCATCACTTTGCTGGTCGATCTCGATCGGGAAGAGGACGAACGCCTGCCAACCTGTCGAAAAGACAGGGTGTTGGGGGTCAATCTGCCCCTTGTGCTGCGCGTGCAGCATGGTCATCTTGATGTGGCAATCTTGCAATGGCTGAAAGGGGGCCGATGGGCGTGACCCGATCAGATCCGGTATGGGCACAGGCTGGCCAGCGCGTCGTGCTGGTGACCGGCCCGTCAGGTGCGGGCCGCACCACCGCAATCGGCGCTTTGGAGGATCTGGGCTACGAGCCGATCGTCAACCTGCCGCTGAGTCTTGTGCCGCGCCTTCTCAAGGGCCATCTGACCGGTCCGGTCGCGCTTGGCGTCGATGTGCGCGGTCGCGATTTCTCGGCCGCGGCGCTGATCGAACTGGTCGATATGCTGACCAAGCGCCCGGACCTGCATCTCGACCTGCTCTATCTCGATGCGCGCCCCGAAGTGCTCGAACGGCGCTATTCCGAGACCCGTCGCCGCCATCCGCTGTCGCCCGAGGAAGACCCCGGCGCGGGCATCGCGCAGGAGATGGACCTGCTCTCGCCGATCCGCATGCGCGCCGATGTCCTGATCGACAGCTCCGAGATGAGCCCGCATGATCTGCGCGCCGAGGTCGGGCGCTTCTTTGACACGGGCCGCACCGAGGCGCTCTCGGTCACGGTGAATTCCTTCAGCTACAAACGCGGGGTGCAGCGCGGGCTCGATCTGATGTTCGATTGCCGCTTCCTCGCCAATCCCCATTGGGAGCCGGAGCTGCGCGCGCTTGACGGGCGCGACGCGGCGGTCGCCGATTATGTCGCCGCCGATCCCCGCTTTGCGGAGTTCCACCAGCGCGTGCTCGATCTACTGTTGTTCCTGCTTCCCGCCTATGTCGCGGAGGGCAAGGCTTACCTCTCGGTCGGCTTCGGGTGTACCGGGGGGCAACACCGCTCGGTTGCAATGACCGAGAGCATCGCCAAAGCGCTTGCGGAAGCAGGGTGGCGCGTGTCTAAACGTCATAGGGAATTGGAGCGTCTCGGCCATGCCGAGAACGAAGAAACGAAGGTGAGGTCGGGCGCGTGATCGGTATCGTGATCGTGGCACATGGTGGTCTGGCGCGCGAATATCTCGCCGCTATAGAGCATGTCGTGGGCCCGCAGCGCGGCATTCGTGCCATCACGATCGAGGACGATCACGACCGCGCGGGCAAGCAGGCGGAGATTCGCGCCGCCGCCGATGCGGTCGATGACGGCACCGGTGTCGTGGTTGTGACCGACATGTTCGGCGGCTCTCCGTCCAACCTGTCGCTGATGGCCTGCGAGGCGCGGGACCGCGAAATCATCTACGGTGCGAACCTTCCGCTGCTGATCAAGCTGGCGAAATCCCGCAGCCTCGCGGTCCATGCCGCGGTCGAGGCCGCGCTCGATGCGGGACGAAAATATATCAATAGTTACAATGCCCAAGCGGGAGTGGTGAAATGTCCGTGACCCGCGAGCTGGAGATCGTGAACGAGAAGGGCCTGCATGCCCGCGCCTCCGCCCGTTTCGTCGAGGTTGTCGAGGATCATGACGCCCGCGCCACGGTGGCGAAGGATGGCCAGTCGGTCTCGGGCGACTCGATCATGGGGCTTTTGATGTTGGCAGCTTCGCGTGGAACCACTATTGAAGTGACGACAAGCGGGGCCGAGGCAGAGAAGCTCGCCGATGCGCTTCAGGCATTGGTGGCCGACAAATTCGGCGAAGGTATGTGACGCTCCGCACCCAGCGAGGGGGTTCGCCCAATGAACCAAGAGAGCGAGATCGCAATCGAAGCCGCGCAAGCCGTATCGAAGCCGTATGATAAGCGTCGCCTGTCCTATGCGGGGACGTTTTCCAACCCGTTCAAGGTTGGTACGATCCGCACTTTGGAATGGCTGACCGCGAAAGCGCAGCTTCTGCATCTGATCCGCAAGTTCGAGAAGCGCGGCGCGCCGGTCGGGGCCGAGTTCTGGCCGCAGGCGCTCGATGTGATGGGGATCGATGTCACCACGCCGCCCGAACAGATCGCCCATATCCCGAAAGAGGGCCCGCTGGTGGTCGTGGCCAACCACCCGCACGGGCTGGTGGACGGGATGGTGCTGGCCTATCTGATCGGGCAGGTGCGCGATGATTTCCTGATCCTCACCCGCTCGTTGCTGACCGGCATTCCCGAGGTCGAGCAATACATGCTGCCTGTGCCCTTCCCGCATGAGCCCAATGCCCGCGAGGACAGCCTCAAGATGCGCGCCGCCTGCATGGCGCAGCTCAAGCGCGGCGGCGTGGTGGTTCTGTTCCCGGCGGGGCAGGTGGCGCATTCCGAGACGCTGATGGGCCCGGTGATCGAGCAGGAATGGAACCCCTTCACCGCGAAAATGCTCGCCCGGTCGAACGCCTCGGTGCTGCCGATCCACTTCCCGGGGCAGAATTCGCGCGCCTATCAGATCGCCAACAGACTTAGCGCGACGGTGCGGCAGGGGCTGCTGCTCTATGAGATCAAACGCGCGCTGAACAAGCCGCAGAACCCCGCGATCGGCCCGGCGAAGAGCGCAGACGAGATCGCCGAGGCGCTGCAGAACCCGCGGAAATTCCTCGCGGACCTGCGGGCGGAGACGCTGGCGCTGTAAGGCGACTGATGGAGGGGGCGCTGCCCCCGCGGCTCCGCCGCCCCCCGGGATATTTTGAAAGAGCGAAGCCGCTTACTCGGTCTTAACGAGACTCGGCGCAGTCTGTCTTCGCGGGACAGGCGGGGACGCCGATGGCCGCAAGAGCGAAGACACCCGGTTCCCCCGCAATCGCGGCCCGAGCCGGGTGTCGATCCGTCTTGTATTCGCTCTTGGAAAATATCCCGGGGTGAGCGGCAAAGCCGCGAGGGGCAGCGCCCCTCTACCCCGTCGCCTCAGCGCGTCGGCACCGGCTCCTCGCCGCGATAGTCGTAGAAGCCGCGCCCGGTCTTGCGGCCGAGCCAGCCGGCTTCGACATATTTCGTCAGAAGCGGGCAGGGGCGATACTTGGTATCGGCCAGCCCGTCATGCAGCACGTTCATGATCGCGAGGCAGGTGTCGAGCCCGATGAAATCCGCCAGCTCCAGCGGCCCCATCGGATGGTTCGCGCCGAGCTTCATCGACTCGTCGATCGAGCGCACGTTCCCCACGCCTTCATAGAGCGTATAGACCGCCTCATTGATCATCGGCATCAGGATGCGGTTCACGATGAAGGCCGGGAAGTCTTCGGCCGAAGCCGCGGTCTTGCCGAGCTTTTCCACCACCTCATGCAGTGCCTTGTAGGTTTCCTGATCGGTCGCGATGCCGCGGATCAGCTCGACCAGTTGCATCACCGGCACCGGGTTCATGAAGTGGAAGCCCATGAATTTCTCGGGTCGGTCGGTGCGCGAGGCGAGCCGCGTGATCGAGATCGACGAGGTGTTCGAGGTCAGGATCGTCGTCGGCTTGAGATGCGGAAGCAGGTCTTCGAAGATCGCCTGCTTGACCGTCTCGCGCTCGGTCGCGGCCTCGATGACCAGATCGGTCGGGCCCAGATCGCTCAGTTTCGTGGTCGTGGTGATCTTTTTCAGCGCGGTGTTTTTCTCGTCTTCCGAGATCTTGCCGCGCGACACCTGTCGATCGAGGTTCTTGGTAACCGTGGAGAGCGCCTTCGTCAGCGCGTCTTCGCTGATGTCGTTCAGCAGAACGTCATATCCGGCCAGCGCGAAGACATGGGCGATCCCGTTGCCCATCTGCCCTGCACCCACGATGCCCACTTTCTCGATCGCCATAATTTTCCCTCTCACGCTTTGCGCCCTGACCATAGTTCTCCGCTCGGTCCATGCAAGCGAAACGCAGGGCTGAGATCATTTTAACATTAGCCGTTTGGCAAGATTTTGGGCGCAATCTGGCCTCGGGTGAGTCGAACTCAGACTGAGGTGGGAAAATGGCTTTCGAATATACGGGCGATGGCGCCCTCGATTACTTTCCGTGCCGATACGGGAAATCCAAACTGCTGTTCCGCGGGCCGCGCCGTGCGCTGCAAGGCGATTTCATCGCCGCGATGGGCGGGACGGAGACCTATGGCAAATTCGTGGAGCATCCCTGGCCCGCGCTGCTCGAGGCGCGGCTGGAGATGCCGGTGGTGAATTTCGGCTATCTGAATGCCGGGATCGACGTGTTCCTGCACGAGCCGCAACTGGCCGCCGCATCGGAGGCCGCGAAGGTCACGGTGATCCAGTTGCTCGGCGCTCAGAATATGTCGAACCGCTTCTATGCGGTGCATCCGCGGCGCAATGACCGCTTCCTGCGCGCGTCGAGCCTGATGCGCTCAATCTTCCGCGGCGTGGATTTCACCGAATTCAACTTCACGCGTCACATGCTGAGCGCATTGAAAGAACGCGAGCCCGAGAAGTTCGCACTGCTTGAGGTCGAGTTGCAGGAGGCGTGGCTGCAGCGGATGACCGCGCTTCTGGCCAAGATCAAGGGACGCAAGCTGCTGCTTTGGCTGGGCGAATTCCACGATCCGGCCCATAGCGACACGCTCGGACACGAGCCGCTGATGGTGACGGAGGCGATGGTGGAGACGTTGCGGCCGCTCGTGGCCGATATCGTTCGGGTCGAGCCGTCGGTGACGGCGCGCAGTGCGGGCACGACGGGGATGCATTTCTCCGCGCTGGAAGAGCCTGCGGCGGAAATGGTGCCGGGGCGGCTGGTGCATGAGGAGATCGCCGCGGCCCTCACGCCTGCGCTGCAGCCATTTCTCTAACAGGAAAGGGCGGGGAAATTCCCCGCCCTTTCGACTCGGTTCAACTCTCCCGGGGGGCAGTGCCCCTTCCGAGGATCAGAGCTTTTCGGTCAGCGCCGGAACAGCGTCGAAGAGGTCCGCAACCAGACCGTAATCGGCGACCTGGAAGATCGGCGCTTCTTCGTCCTTGTTGATCGCGACGATGATCTTCGAGTCCTTCATGCCGGCGAGGTGCTGGATAGCCCCGGAGATGCCGCAGGCGATGTAGAGATCGGGGGCCACGACCTTGCCGGTCTGACCGACCTGCCAGTCGTTCGGCGCGAAGCCCGAGTCGACGGCGGCGCGCGAGGCACCCACAGCAGCGCCAAGCTTGTCCGCCAGCGCTTCGATCACCTTGAAGTCCTCTTCCGAGCCGACGCCACGGCCACCCGACACGACGATCTTCGCCGAGGTCAGCTCCGGACGATCGCTCTCGGCGACCTTGTCTTCGATCCAGCTCGACAGAGCCGGCGCGTCCGACATGGCGACGGTCTCGACCGAAGCCGAACCGCCTTCACCGGCGGCGTCGAAGGTCGAGGTGCGGAAGGTGATGACCTTCTTCTCGTCCTTCGATTTCACGGTCTGGATCGCGTTACCCGCGTAGATCGGGCGCTCGAACGTGTCGGCATCGACAACGCCGGAGACATCCGAGATCACCATCACGTCGAGCAGGGCCGCCACGCGCGGCATCACGTTCTTCGCATCGGTCGTGGCAGGCGCCACGATATGCGAATAGTCGCCCGCGAGCGACACGATCAGCGCGGCGGTCGGCTCCGCCAGACGGTGGCTCAGCGAGGGATCCTCGGCCACGAGCACCTTCGCGACACCGTCGATCTTGGCGGCGGCTTCCCCCGCGGCGGCAGCAGACGCGCCCGCGCAGAGCACGGTCACATCGCCCAGCGATTTTGCGGCGGAGACGGCCTTGGCGGTCGCGTCGACCGACAGTTCGCCATCATTCACTTCACCCAGCAGCAGAACGGCCATCACACGACCCCCTTCTCTTTGAGTTTCGCAACCAGCGTGTCGACGTCCGGCACCATTTCGCCAGCCTGACGCGCTTCCGGCTCGGTGGTCTTCACCACTTCGAGGCGCGGCGAGACGTCGACGCCGTAGTCGTCGGCTGTCTTCTCTTCGAGCGGCTTCTTCTTCGCCTTCATGATGTTCGGCAGCGAGGCGTAGCGCGGCTCGTTCAGACGAAGGTCGGTGGTGACGATAGCGGGCAGTTTGACCTCGATGGTCTGCAGCCCGCCGTCGACTTCGCGGGTGACCTTCGCGGCCTCGCCCTCGACCACGACTTCCGAGGCGAAGGTCGCCTGACCCCAGCCCAGAAGCGCTGCCAGCATCTGGCCGGTCGCGTTCATGTCGTTGTCGATCGCCTGCTTGCCGAGGATCACCATGCCGGGCTGCTCTTCCTCGACGACCTTGGCGAGGATCTTGGCGACGGCCAGCGGCTCGATATCGGTCTGCACGTCATCGGCGGCGACCACGAGAATCGCACGATCCGCACCCATCGCGAGCGCGGTGCGCAGGGTTTCCTGCGCCTGCTTCACGCCGATGGAGACCGCGATGATCTCTTCGACGGCGCCCTTCTCCTTCAGACGGATCGCCTCTTCGACAGCGATTTCGTCGAACGGGTTCATCGACATTTTGACATTGGCGAGATCGACACCGCTTCCGTCCGCTTTCACGCGAGCTTTCACGTTATAGTCGATCACGCGCTTCACAGGCACGAGAACCTTCATGGCGTGTCTCCCTTGTGTAGTCCGCCAAATTGCGGCGAACGGATTCATTCGGCAATTTTGTTACAAGAGCAAAGGGCGAAGGGACAGGGGGAAAACGCCTCGTTTTGGCCCTGAAACGTCACGTCTTTTCGACTGTTTGCGCTAGCGGAGCGTGCAGATTGCCCTAGCGTCGGCGTGTATCCGCGATCCGCCCATGAAAAAGGCCGCCCGAAGGCGGCCTTTCGCGTTTGTTTGCCGGGCAAGGTCAGTCGTCCTTACACTCACCGGCGATCTTGCAGTCGTTCTGCATCTCGAGCCACATCGCGTTGGCGACGGCGACCAGAGCGGCCAGCGGAAGCCCGAGGATCCATGCGAAATACCACATCTGTCTGTCTCCTTAGTAAACGGTATGGCTGTCGCGCTCGACGTCTTCGACCGTCACCTTGCCCCACAGGACCTTATAGACCCATGCGGTATAGGCGAGGATGAGCGGCATGAAGATGAGCGCGCAGACGAGCATGATGAAGAGCGTCTGGTGCGAGGACGAAGCGTCCCAGACCGTCAGCGAGGCGTCGGGCATTTTCGAGCTCGGCAGGATGAAGGGGAACATCGTCAGGCCGACCGAGGAGATCACGCCGAAGATGCCCAGTTTCGACCAGAGCAGCGTCGAGACTTCGCGCCCGGCGCGCAGCCCCCGTACCGCCATTGCGATACCCGCGAGGCCGAGGATCGGCGCAATCGCGATCCACGGGCGGTCCGCATAGGCCTGCATCCAGCTCCCGCTATGCTCGACCGTCGAGAAGAGCGGGTTGGAGGGGCCGTTGTCCGGCACGACCGAAGTGATGTGGTAGCCCGTGATCCCGAAGGCGAGCCAGATCCCCGCGAGGATATAGGCCACGAAGGCCACCATGCCTGCAACGGAGCCGATCTCGGTCGCGCGAACCTTCACCGCGCCTTCGGTCTTCACCGAGAGCCACGCCGCGCCATGCATCATCAGCATCGACAGCGACACCACGCCTGCCAGCAGCGCGTAGGGGTTCAGAAGGCCCAGCAGCTTCATGATGAAGTTGCCCGGATAGAGCGGCATCAGCATGTCGTTGAACTCGAAGGGCACGCCTTGCAGCACGTTGCCGACGGCGACGCCGAAGATCAGTGCCGGCACCGCGCCGCCCACGAAGAGCGCCCAGTCCCAGCCGTTGCGCCAAGCCGCCGAGTCGCGCTTCGAGCGATACTTGAATCCGACGGGGCGCAGGATGAGCGCCGCGAGCACGAGGAACATCGCGAGGTAGAACCCCGAGAAGCTCACCGCGTAGAGGGGTGGCCAGGCCGCGAAGATCGCGCCCCCGCCGAGGATGAACCAGACCTGGTTGCCTTCCCAGACCGGGCCGACCGTGTTGATCGCCACGCGGCGCTCGCTATCGGTCTTGCCGACGAAGGGCAGGAGGGCACCCACGCCCATATCGAAGCCATCGGTGAGCGCGAAGCCGATCAGCAGGACGCCCAGCAGCAGCCACCAGATGACGCGCAGAACGTCGAGGGGGATGAGTTCATAGAGGATCATTGGTTCTTACTCCGCAGGCATGGTGACAGGGGCATTGCCGTCGCGACCGGACAGGCGGTCGTCATGGCGCTGCAGCCACTCTTGAGTGACCTCGACATCCTGATACGGGCCTTTTTTGATGTATTTGATCATAAGGCCCATCTCGATGACGAAGAGCACGGTGTAGAAGGCCACGAAGCCCAGCAGGGTGAACAGCAGGTCGCCCACCGAAAGGTGGCTGACCGACAGCGCCGTCGGCAACACGCCGTCCACCGTCCAGGGTTGGCGTCCGAACTCGGCGGTGAACCAGCCCAGTTCCGCGGCGATCCACGGGGCGGGGATGACGATCACGGCCAGACGCAGCGCCCAACGCGGATATTGCATGCCCTTCCAGTTCGAGACGACGAAGAAGTAGACCATCAGCGCGATGAAGGAGAAGCCAAGCGCCACCATCAGGCGGAAAGACCAGAAGATCGGCCAGACCGTCGGCACGGTGTCGTCCGCGGCCATCTTGATCTGCGCATCGGTCGCCTGACGGGGATCGTCCACGTAGCGTTTGAGCAGATAGGCATAGCCCAGATCGCCGACATTCTCGTTGAACTGCTTCTCGACATCGGCGGAAACGTCGCCCTTGGCTTCGCGGATTTTCAGCAGGTCGTCATAGGCGACGATACCGTTGCGAATCCGCTCTTCCGAGCCTTTCACGAGCTCGTCGATCCCGGTGATCTGCTCGGTCAGCGAGCGGGTGCCGATCAGGCCCATCACCCACGGGATGTGGATCGCGTATTTGGTCTCGCGATCTTGCTGATCGGGAATGCCGAAGAGGGTGAAGGAGGCGGGCGCCGGTTCGGTCTCCCACATCGCTTCCATCGCGGCGAGCTTCATTTTCTGGTTATGAGTCGTCTCGTAGCCCGACTCGTCGCCGAGGATGACGACCGACAGGGCCGAGGCGAGACCGAAGGCGGCCGCAACCGCGATCGAGCGGCGGGCGAGCTCGAAATGACGACCCTTGAGCATGTACCAGCTCGACACGCCCATCACGAAGACAGCCGCCGTGACGTAGCCAGCCGACACCGTGTGCACGAACTTGGCCTGCGCGACGGGGTTGAACACGACGTCGAAGAAGGAGGTCATCTCCATCCGCATCGTCAGCGGGTTGAAGTGGGCGCCGACCGGGTTTTGCATCCAGCCATTGGCGATGAGGATCCAGAGCGCCGAGAAGTTCGACCCGATGGCGACGAGCCAGGTGACGACCATGTGCTTGACCGGCGAGAGCTTCTCCCAGCCGAAGAACATCAACCCGACGAAGGTCGCTTCCATGAAGAAGGCCATCAGGCCCTCGATGGCGAGCGGCGCGCCGAAGATGTCGCCCACATAGTGCGAATAGTAGCTCCAGTTCATGCCGAACTGGAATTCCATCGTGAGGCCCGTGGCCACGCCCAGCACGAAATTGATGCCGAACAGCGTGGCCCAGAACTTGGTCATTTGCCGCCAGATGGGGCGGTTGGTCATCACATAGACCGTCTCCATGATCGCCACGATGATCGACAGACCAAGCGTCAGCGGCACGAAGAGGAAGTGATACATGGCGGTCATGGCAAATTGCAGCCGTGACAGCTCAACGATCCCGAAATCCATTCTCGTTCTCCGTTTCCCTACTTGCACCCGACCTCGCCAAAAGCCGAGTTTCTCGGAAATATTATTCCTGGATGCAGCTTATGGGCGGGCGGTCTGCGCCTGACATTGAGCCAAATCAAATTGACGATGTGTCGCACGGAGGTGTGAAGAGCCGTGAACGACAATATGTCACATGAAATTAAGGGCTTATTGTCGCAGGTCGTGCGTCATTTCAGCGCGATGGTGCCCGTGGCGGCGCTCTGGTCGGGCTGTCTATGAGAGACCAGAAGGAAGCCCGCGTCGGGCAAAAGCGCGCGCAATCCGGAGAGAGTCGCGGCGGCCGTTGGGGCGTCGAGCCCCTCGGTCGGCTCGTCCAGCAGCAGGATGTCAGGCTGGCGCAGCGCCGCACGGGCCAGCGCCAGACGTTTCGTCTGACCGCCCGAAAGACCGGTGCCGCCTTCGCCAAGCCGTGCCTCGAGGCCACCGCGCGCGGCGATCACCTCATCGAGCGCGACGGCGCGCAGCGCGGCCCAAGCCGCGTCTTCATCGAGCTGCGCCGCGGGCGGCAGCGCGAGCGCGAGGTTCTCGGCGATGGTGCCACCGATCAACTGGCTGCGCTGCGGGACCATTGTGAGCACATCGCGCAGGTCGCCCTCCGGCCAGTCGGCCAGCGCACGCCCCATCACCGTGATCTCGCCACCGGACGGCTTGAGAAGGCCGGACAATACGGCGAGCGCGGTGGATTTCCCTGCGCCCGAAGGCCCGGCAAGCATCACGGTCTCGCCGCGCGCGAGGCTGAAGGTCAGATCGGAAAAGAGCGGCGCGGCGCTCTTGGCACGGGTGAAGGCCACGTTGCGCGACTCGATCAGCGGGGCGTCGGTATCGGTGTGGGCGTGGCCGTCGGGCTGGGCGCGCGCAGGCGTATCGGTCAGGTCCATGACCCGCGCGCCCGCCTCCTGCATCCGCCCGATCTCGGCCATGCCGCGACGGAGCAGCATCAGCGACTCGGCCAGCGCCAGCGCGACGAAAAGGCCCATCGCGGCGCGGGCGGGTGTGATCTGCCCGGCTAGCGCCATCTGCCCCGCTATGGCCAGGGCGGCGGCTCCGGCAAGCGCGGTCGTGGCCGAGATCACGGCCCCCACGCGCCGGTCGAGCGCCTCGAGATTGCGCCGCGCCAGCGCCTCGGCCTCAACCTCGGCCAAGGTCTGCGCGGTGGCGGCTTCCAACTGTCCGGCCACTGCCAGATCAGCCCGCGCACGCATCGTTTCCAGTGCGCGGCGGCGGATGTTTTGCAGCGCGGTCTCGGCCGCGCGGGCATCGTGGCGGGCGGCACGGGCCACCCAGATCAGCCCGAGCCCGCCGCCCAGCAGGTAGATCAGGAAGACCGCCAGCCCGATCGGCAGCCCTTCGAGCCACCACAGCATCAGAAGCGCCGCGATCTGCACCATGCCGCCTGCGAGGAAGGGGATGACCAGCCGCAGCAGCACGCCGTCCAGCGCATCCACATCCGAAGTGATCCGGTTCAGCGCCTGCGCGCCACGCAGCCGTGCCTGCTCTTCATGCGGGCGGCGCGAGACGCCATCCATCAGGTCGATGCGCAGCTTTGCCAGCGCGCGCAGCGTGGCGTCATGGGTCAGCAACCGTTCGCCATAGCGCGACACAGCGCGACCGAGCGCGAGACCGCGCACGCCTGCCGAGGGGGTGAAGAAATTGAAGTTGAGGCCCAGCCCCGTGATCCCGGCCAAGGCCGAGGCGGTGATGAACCAACCCGACAGGCCGAGCAGTGCCGCCCCCATCGCGAGCACGAGGAAGGACAGCGCGAGCCCTCGGCTGAAGGCCCATTTCTGATCGGCGATCAGGCGGGCGGTGAGGGTCAGAAGCGTTTTCATGCTGCGCCCTCCAGGTCGATCTGGCGGTCCATCGCGGCAACGAGGGCGGGGTCGTGGCTCGCGACGATCAAGGTGGTGCCGTGGGCGCGCAGCGCCAGCAGCGCCGCGATCACCTTGGCGCCCGTCTCGGCATCGAGATCGGCGGTTGGTTCGTCGGCCAGCACGATCGGGCGGCCCGCGTAATGGGCCCGCGCGATCAGCAGACGTCGCGCCTCGCCGCCCGAGACGCCGCCGCCCATATCGCCCAGCCGGGCGTCGAGCCCGCCGGGAAGGCCCGCGACGACCTCGGTGGCCTGCGCGGCGTCCAGCGCCGCATCGAGATCGCCGGGACGGTTCAGCGTGATCAGCTCGCGCAGGCTCGCATCGGCGAATCGCGGGCTTTGCGGAATCCAGCCGAAGGCCGCGCGCCAGTCATCGGCGTTTTGCTCGGTCAGCGCGGTGTCGCCCAGCGTGATCTCCCCGGCCTCGGGGTGGATCAGCCCGACCAGCGCGGTCAGAAGCGTCGTCTTGCCTGCGCCCGACGGCCCGGTGATCGCCACCGCCTCGCCCGGCGCGATGTCGCCATCGGGCAGGGGGATCGGATCAGCGGCCTCGCCGGGGCGAATTTGCAGACCATGCCAACGCAGCGCGCCAAGCTGCGGTGCCGTGCCTTCGCCGCCGGTGCCCATCAGCGTGTTGGCCTTTGCGATTTCGGTCTCGGTCGTCTCCAGCTCGGAGGCCACGGCGAGCGCGGCGGCCCGGTCATGCCACGCCGCTGCAAGATCGCGCAGCGGCTGGAAGAATTCGGGCGCGATCATCAGCAGGAAAATCCCCTCGGCCGGGGTCATCTTGCTACCCCAAGTCCCGAAGTTCATCCATCCGATCAGCGAGAAGCCGACATAAACCGCGACCAGCGCCACGCCGATCGCGGCGAACAGTTCCAGAAGCGTCGAGGACAGGAAGGCCACCCGCAGAACCGCCATCGTGCGGACGCGCAGGTCTTCGGATTTGGTCTCCAGATCGGCACGCGAGCGGGCCTCCGCGCCCAGCAGCCGCAGATCGGTGATCGCGGCGATCCGGTCGATCAGCAGGCGGTTCAGAGAGCCGATCTCGACCATCTGCTTTTCCGAGGCCTCCTGCGCGGCCATGCCAACAAGCGCCATGAAGAGCGGGATCAGCGGCCCCGCAATCAGCAAAATGCCCGCGACCGCCCAGCTTTGCGTGGCGGCGAGCAGGATGAAGGCGAGGGGGATGATCCGGGCGCGCAGGAAGGCGGGCTGGTAGCGCGTGGCCCAAGGACCGAGTGCGCCGAGCTTCTCTGCGGACAGCGAGGCCAGTTCCGCAGGCGACAGCGCGGCGGCCCCGCTGGCCTGACGCAGCGCCTTTCGGATCAGTGTCTCGCGGCTCTCGCGCAGCACGACCTCGGCGGCATCGGCGGAAAGCTTCTGCGAAACCCAGTCGAGCGCGATCCGCACGAGCGCCAGCGCCACGAAACCCGCGGCCCCGGCAAGCGGCGAGAGCGCGGTGCTTACTCCGGGCGCGACCAGATCGCCCAGCACCAGCCCGATCAGAGCGGCCTGTGCGGGCCAGATCAGCGCCGAGGCTACGCCGAGCCACCCGGCGAGCTTCAACTTCCCCGCCACCGGCTGAGCGATACGGGCAAGAACGGCTTTCGGCTTCGGCGCTTCGGTCGTGGCGTCTGTCATAGGGATTTTGGGGTCTTTTCCTCTGTCGCGCTTGGCTGTGGAGATAGCCGGGCAGAGGGTCTGCGGCAATGGCGTGCGACAATCCGCGCTTGTCACGTCTGCGGGACATCCCGCCATGCGCGCAAGAAAAAACCGTTCGGATGAGGGTCCGAACGGTTTTCGAGGTTACCTGTGGCGGGGCCTTAGCAGGGCGCGATGTACTCGCGGCCATAGGAGTCGCGATAGCGGCACTGACCCGGCTGGTTGGCTTTGCCGATCAGAGCGCCGGCAACGGTGCCGACTGCGCCGCCGATCGCGGCGTTCTGCACGCGGTCGCCGTCATCCGAAACAGCAGCGCCGATCGCGGCACCGGCAACACCGCCGGTCGCGGCAGCGCGGTCTTGTTGCGACATCTGGCAGCCTGCAACGGCAACGGTGGCGCTGAGCGGCAGGATGAGGAACATCTTCTTCATGGTACGTGTCTCCCTTCTGTATCTTCGGACATCCAACGTCGCCCCTCTCCGAGCAGTTCCAAGTTTTTATTAATTAGTTTTGAGCGCCTATCCTGAAGCCGTGATGGTCGTGCGCCTTGACACGCGAGGTCATTCGGGGGTCAAGCAGTATGGAACCCTTCGACACAGACGACAGAAAGACACGCCTATGAGTTCGACCGCTTGGCGCGTTCCCCTGATCGGGGCGCTTTTCCTTTTCGCGCTGAGCGCGGTGGTGTTGATGATCATGCGTCCGCTGATGGCGATCGACGAGACGCGTTATGTCACGGTCGCCTGGGAGATGTGGCAGGGCGGCTCCAAGCTGGTGCCGCATCTCAACGGCGCGATCTATTCCGACAAGCCGCCGCTTCTGTTCTGGCTCATCAATATCGTCTGGAGCGTCACGGGCCCCAGCGAATGGGCGGCGCGGCTGGTCGCGCCCGCCTTCGGGCTGCTGTCGGTCGGGCTGGTCGCGATGCTCGCGCGCAGGCTCTGGCCGGAGGAACCCGAGCGCGCCGGGCTCGCCGCGCTGATCCTCGGGACGAGCGGAGTATTCCTGCTGTTCGGCTCGACGACGATGTTCGACACGATGTTGACGGCGGCGACGCTGCTGGGGATGCTCGCGGTCTGGGCGATGCGCGACACGGAGCGCTTCGCCCCGGTGATCGGGCTTGGTATCGCGCTGGCCTTCGGCGTCTTCGCCAAGGGGCCGGTGATCCTGGTGCATGTGCTGCCGACCGCGCTTTTGATGCCGCTTTGGGCGACGGGGGCGGAGCGGCCCGCGCTCAAGCAATGGTATGCGCGGATCGGGTTCGGTTTTCTGATCGGGTTCGGCATCGTGCTGCTGTGGCTCGGCCCCGCGATCATCTTCGGCGGGGCGGAATATCGCGAGCAGATCCTGTGGAAGCAAAGCGCCGGACGGATGGTGGAAAGCTTCGCCCACGGCCGCCCCGTCTGGTTCTTCGTGGCGCTGCTGCCCTTCTTCCTCTGGCCGTGGGGCTGGAGCCGCGCGGGGCTGGCCACCTTCAAACCCTCGCGGCTTTGGGAGGATGCGGGTTCGCGGCTGGCGACGGTCTGGTTCGTCACCGCCTTTGTCGCCTTCTCGCTGATTTCGGGCAAACAGGCGCATTACCTCGTGCCGGAACTGCCTGCGCTGGCGCTGATCCTGTCGGGGCTGCTGCCCACGGCGGAGCGCCGGATGCACTGGCTGCGCCTGCTGTGGCTTCTGCCCGGCGTGGCGACGGCGATCGCTGCCGCATCGGTGCATTTCGGGGCGTTCCCGGATCTGCCCGAGGGCACCGGCTCGTGGCTCTTCGTGATCGCGGGTGTGGCGCTTCTCGTGGGTGGTGCGCTGATCGTGCTCAAGGCGCGGCAGGGCTGGTTCGCCGAAGCCTTCGTCGCGCCGCTGGTGCTGATCGCCATTCAGATCATGGTCTGGCCGATCCTTTGGAAAGTCTACGATCCGGCCCCGATCGCGAGCCTGATCGCCTCTCATTCCGAGAATGGTGTGGCGACCACCGATCGCGGCTATGCGGGACAGTTCTCGTTCGTCGCGCGGCTTGAGAAGCCTGTGACGGTGCTCGACAACAGCGCCGATCTGGGGCGCTGGATGGCGGATCATCCCGGCGGTCTGATCCTCGCAGCGAAGCCGATCGAGGGCGCCGACGGTCTCAGCCAGATCGCGGAGCGGCATTTCCGGCAGGACGACTGGCGGCTTTATCAGGTGGCGGAGACGATCGCGCCGCCGACCTCCGACGCTGCGCCCGCGCCCGCATCGACTGCCGCGCCCAACGGCGCAAACTGACCCTCCAAACTAAAAGACACGCCCGAAGCAGATGCTCCGGGCGTGCCTTCTAACCGATAGACGTCAAGTATTATGACTTGGTCTTCTCGGTGGGCCGCTCATCAAGAGTGACGGAGAGCGTGAGCGGCTTGTTCGCGCGCAGCAGCGAGAGCTGCACTTCGGTGCCCGGCGCGTCGGACCCGATCGCACGGGTCAGATCGCGGGGCTCTTTCATCGGCTTGCCATCGACGCCGACGATGATGTCGCCGCGCTTCAGGCCAGCTTTCTTCGCGGGCGTATCGGACGACACATCGGCCACGAGCACGCCTTCGGGCTTGTCGAGACCCAGCGCCGCCGCGATGTCCTCGCTGACCGGCTGGATCTGCACGCCGAGGAAGCCGCGCTTGACGGTGCCGTCGTTCTGCAGATCGGCGACGACGCCCTTGATCGTGTCGGAGGGCACCGAGAAACCGATTCCGACGGAGCCGCCGGTGGGCGACAGGATCGCGGTGTTCATGCCGATCACTTCGCCTTGGGCGTCAAAGAGCGGGCCACCCGAGTTACCTTTGTTGATGGCTGCATCGGTCTGGATGTAGTTATCGAACGGGCCCGATTTCAAGTCGCGGCCCTTGGCCGAGACGATGCCGGTCGACACGGAGGTGCCGAGGCCGAACGGGTTGCCGATCGCCACGACGGGCTCGCCGACCTGTGCGGTCTGGCTGTCGCCGAAGCCCACGGTCGGCAGGTCCTTGTCGGTATCGACCTTGACCACGGCGATATCGGTGGCCTTGTCTTCGCCAATCACTTTCGCATCTGCGGTCGAGCCGTCGGAGAAGGTGACCTTCACGCTCTCGGCACCGTCGACGACATGCGCGTTGGTGACGATATGGCCGTCTTTCTGGATGATGAAGCCGGTGCCGAGGCCGGTGATCTCAGGACGTTGCATCTGCTGGCCCTGACCGTTGGGACCCGGACCCATGTCGGGCATGCCGAAACGACGCTGGAAGAACTCGAAGGGGAAATCCTGCGGCATCCCCATCTGGGCCATTTCCTGATCGTTGGCCTGCTTCTTGATCTCGATGGTGACCACGGCGGGCATCACCTTCTTCACCAGATCGACGGTGCTGGTGAAGGTTTCGGCGGCGGCCACGTTCGGGACCAGTGCCAGACCGCTCGTCGCAACGGCGCCTGCGCCGAGCATGGCGGTGGTGGCGAGGGTGCGCAGCAGGGGGGCTTTGCGGAAGTCCTGCATGTTTCTCTCCTTGTTGACAGGTATGCACCCTATGTGAGGGCCTAGCCTGTCAGGGACTCTGCGGGAAGATTGCAGACCTGTTATCCTTTTCACCTTTAGGGGAGGGGTGCGTGACTTGTGCGGTGGCATCGGCCACATATGTCGCGAACCGAGAAAGCGAGTGCGATGAAACTGCTGTTGATCGAAGACGACGCGACCACCGCCGATTACGTTTTGCGGGGCCTGCGCGAAGAGGGCCACACGGTCGACCATCTCGCGAATGGCCGCGACGGGCTGACCCAGGCGCTGGGCGGGACCTATGACGTGATGATCATCGACCGGATGCTGCCGGAACTGGACGGTCTTTCGATTACCCGCGCGATCCGCGCCGCAAAGGTCACGACGCCGATCATCTTCCTGACCGCGATCGGTGGGGTGGATGACCGGATCGAGGGGCTCAACGCAGGCGCGGATGATTACCTCGTGAAACCCTTCGCCTTCGGCGAGCTCTCGGCGCGGCTCGCCGCATTGGCGCGCCGCCCGCAGGCGCAGTCGGAGCAGGTGATGCTGGAGGCAGGCGATCTGAAGATGGACCTGATCGCGCGCAAGGTAACGCGCGGCGGGCAGGAGATCGACCTTCTGCCTCGGGAGTTCTCGCTGTTGGAATTCCTGCTGCGCCGCAAGGGCCGGGTGCAGACCCGGACGATGTTGCTGGAGGGCGTGTGGGATCTGAATTTCGACCCGCAGACCAATGTGGTGGAGACCCATATCTCCCGGCTCCGGAACAAGGTCGACAAGCCGTTCGACCGTGACCTCATCCACACCGTGCGCGGTGCGGGCTACCGGATCGAGGGCTGATGAAGACACGTCTGAACCGCGCGGAAATCCTTGCCTCGACGCCGCTGCGGCAGGCGCTGGGGCTGATGGGGATCGTCTTCGCGATCCTTCTGGTGACGCTCGGCTTTGCCTATGTCGCGCTGCGCTCCTCGACCGAGGATTCGATCCGCGCCGATCTCAAGCAGCAGACGGCGGTGTTTCAGGTCGCGGCCAATCCCGAGACTCTCTCGGTGATCGTCTCGGCGGAGGCGCGGGCCTCGGACCCGTCCGAGCGGGCGATCGCCTTCGTGATGTCGGATGGGCGGCAGGTCGGCAATGTGCGGGTCACGCATCAGGGCGACCGCTGGGTCATCTCGCGGCATCCCGAATATGCGCCGCTCTCGAAACATGGCTATTTCACGCTGACGATGCCGCTTGCGGGCGGCTTGCTGGTGATCGGCGAGAGCCGCGCGCCGATTGCGGAACTGACCTCGACCTTCCTCGCGATCCTCGTTTTCTCCTTTGTGCCGTCGCTGCTGGTCTCTGCGGCCTATGGCGCTTGGGTCGGGATGCGGGCGCGCAAGCGGGTGAGCGCGATCGAAGAGACGCTTGACGATCTGACCGAAGGGCGGCTGGAGGCGCGCGTGCCGCGCGACGAGGTGAAGGCTCGGAAGGGCGACGACCTCGCGCGGATCGGGGCGCGGCTGAACGTGATGGCCGAGACGCAGGAGGCGACGGTCGCGGCGCTGCGTCAGGTTTCCGCCGATATCGCCCATGACCTGAAGACGCCGATGCAGCGGATTTCTGTGCTGCTGTCGGAGCTGCAAGAGGCTTTGCCCGAGGACACGCCGCCCCGGACGCTGGCCGAGCAAGCGGGCACCGAGGCCGAACGCGCGGTGGCAGTGTTCCATTCTCTCCTGCGGATCGCGCAGATCGAGGGCGGCAGTCCGAAGGCGCGGTTCGCGCGGGTCGATCTGGGCGCGCTCGCGGCCGATATCACCGAGCTTTACGAGGCCAGTGCGGAAGAGGCGGGCGGGGCACTGACCCTGCAACGGCCCGATGCGCCGCTGATGGTGCATGGCGACCGGGGGCTGCTGGGGCAGATGCTGTCGAACCTGATCGAGAACGCGATCCGCCATGGCGGGCCCGCGCCGCAGATCGCGGTGCGCCTGTCTCGCGAGCGCGGCGCAATCATTCTCAGCGTGGCCGATCATGGTCCCGGCATTCCTGCGGCAGAGCGCGAGAAGGTTCTGCGCAGGCTTTATCGGCTGGAACGCTCGCGCACGACGCCGGGCAACGGGCTGGGGCTTGCGCTGGTGCATGCGGTGGCGGGGCTGCACGAGGCCGAATTGCAACTGTCCGACAACAATCCCGGCCTGATCGTGTCGCTACGCTTCGTCGGGTCCGCTCAGTCGGCCTGATCGGGCAGGTCGATCTCGGTCAGGAAACGCAGGCTCAGCGGCAGGGTTGCAGCCCCCAGCGCGCGGGCATCGGGGCCCACCTGACCCTCGCGCACTATCGGAACGCCCGCGCCCGAGAGGTTGATCTTCGCCAGTTCCGCTTCGGTTGCGGCGACGAGCCGCGCGCGCAGATCGTCAGGCATCCAGCCGTCGATCACGATGGCGTCGAGATCGCACAGCGCAGCCGAGGACGCGGCGACAGTCGCGAGACCGCGCGCCGCTTTCGCGAGCCAGTCCTCGACGATGTCTTCGGGAAGGTCCCACACATCGCGCCGCTCCCAGAGGAAGCTCGCATTGAGACCGCGCTCGGCCATGGCCGTCTCGATGGCTGAGAGCGAGGCCACGTCGAGCAATTGGCACTGGCCGCCGTGACCGTCGGGCACAGGCATCGACGCAAGCGCGCCCGCATTGTTGTTGGGGCCGGTCACAAGCGAGCCGTTCATCACCAGCCCGCCGCCCACGAAGAAGCCGACGAACGCATAGAGGAAATCGTCCGGCAGCGTCTGATCGCCCAGCAACAGCTCTGCCGAACAGGCGGCGGAGGCGTCGTTTTCCAGCACCACGGGGAACGGGTAGATCGCCTCCAGCTCGGCGCGGATGTCGCGCTCGCGCCAATCGGCCATCGCACTTTCGTCGAGGCCGAGCGCGACGCCCCAGTCCCACATCCGGAACGGCGCGCCGATGCCGAGACCCGAGATGCGTTCGCGTTTCGAGGCGGGCAACTCCGTCACCATCCGGGCGATCGCGTCGATGGCGAAGGCGATGGTATCGGCGGCGGTGGGGTAGTCGTGGCGCGAGACGCTGCGCGAGATCGGTGTGCCCATCATGTCGATCAGGATCACTTCGCTGCGGCGACGTCCGACTTTCAGGCCCAGAAAATACGCGCCTTCTGGGTTCAGGCGCATCGGCACCGTGGGCTGACCGACCTTGCCGCGCACCGGGTCGCAGCGCAGCAGGAAGCCTTCATCTTCGAGCGCACGCATGATGACGGAGACGGTCTGCGCCGAGAGGCCCGTCATCCGCGCGATCTCTGATTTCGCCAAGGCGCCACGGCGACGAATCAGCGACATCACCAGCCGTTCGTTGCGGTTGCGCATCGAGGAATGATCCGTGCCAATTTTCACCGGGGCGGTCTTGATCATTTCCATCACGCGCTGGGGCACAGTTCATTCTCCGAGGCTGCTCGCGCTTAAGTTACGCTGAGTATTTATCGGCTTCCAGAGGGTGTTCTGTCAATTAATAAATCCACGTGATTTATCTATTGACGAGTCGCCCCGTCTTCGCACATGATTTGCCTCGAAGCCGATCGGAGAGACGGCTGAATTGTTTCTGGGAGGAGACCTGACATGATGAAGAAAACCGCAATTCTCGGTGCGACCGCGCTCGGTCTGATGGCGACGGGCGCTTGGGCGGAAACCACTGCCTGCCTGATCACCAAGACCGACACCAACCCGTTCTTCGTGAAGATGAAAGAGGGTGCCTCGGCCAAGGCCAAAGAGATGGGCATTACGCTCAACACCTATGCGGGCAAGCTCGACGGCGACGTGGAAAGCCAGGTCGCGGCGGTCGAAAGCTGCATCGCGGCAGGCGCCAAGGGTATCCTGATCACCCCGTCCGACAGCCGTGCGCTTGCGCCTGCGGTTACGAAGGCGCGCGAGGCCGGTGCGCTGGTGATCGCGCTCGACACCCCGTTCGAGCCCGCCGACACCGCCGATGCGACCTTCGCCACCGACAACTTCAAGGCAGGCGAGCTGATCGGTCAGTGGGCCAAGGCGAAAATGGGCGACAAGGCTGCGGATGCGAAGATCGGCTTCCTCGACCTCAACCCGAGCCAGGTCTCGGTCGATTACCTGCGCGATCAGGGCTTCATGAAGGGCTTCGGCATCGACATCAAAGACGAGAAGAAGATCGGCGACGAAGACGATCCGCGCATCGTCGGCCATGACGTGACCAACGGCAACGAGCAGGGCGGCCGCACCGCGATGGAGAACCTTCTCCAGAAGGATCCGGGCATCAACGTCGTCTACACGATCAACGAGCCCGCTGCCGCCGGTGCCTACGAGGCGCTGAAATCGGTCGGCATGCAGGATCAGGCGATCATCGTTTCGGTCGATGGCGGCTGCCCGGGCGTGCAGAACGTCAAGGAAGGCATCATTGGCGCGACCTCGATGCAGTTCCCGCTGAAGATGGCCTCGATGGGCATCGAAGCGATCGCGGCCTTCGCCAAGGACGGCACCAAGCCGCAGAACTCCGAAGGTCTCGACTTCTACAACACCGGCGTGACGCTGATCACCGATCAGCCGGTCGACGGCATCGACTCGATCTCGTCGGAAGAAGGCCTGAAACAGTGCTGGGGCTGATCCCCGCCTGAAAGACCGGAAGGGCCGCCCCGCGCGGTGGCCCTTCCCTTTGGGCCGCGTGACGGCCCTTCACCCCACATTGCACAAAGAGGATGACGGACATGACCCAGACCGTTCCGCCTCGCGGCCAGTCCTTCGAGCACGGCCTCGACCAAAGCGACAAGACCGTCGCGGCCTTCAAGAGTAAGAAACGCGGGCTTCTCGGCACGATCCAGCACGGGCTGCACGGCAATCCGACGATGGTGCCGGTGATCGTGCTTCTGTTGTCCGTCGCCGTGTTCGGCCTGGTCGCAGGGGGCAAGTTTTTCTCCGCCTTCAACCTGACCCTGATCATGCAGCAGGTCTCGATCATCGGGATGCTGGCTGCGGCGCAATCGCTGATCATCCTGACCGCAGGCATCGACCTTTCGGTGGCCGCGATCATGGTGCTGATGTCGGTGATCGCCGGCAACCTTGCCGTCTACATGGGCGTGCCCGCACCGATCGCGCTGCTGATTTCCTTCGCAGGCGGCACCGGCGCCGGTTTGCTGAACGGCTTCCTCGTCACCAAGGTGAAACTGCCGCCCTTCATCACCACGCTCGGCACCTGGTCGATCTTCTACGCGCTGAACCTGTGGCTTTCGGGCGCGCAGTCGATCCGCTCGCAGGATATCGACAAGTTCGCGCCCCTTCTGAAATTCTTCGGCAACACGATCACCGTCGGCAATGCGCGACTGACCTATGGCTCGGTCCTGATGGTCGTGGTGTTCCTAGTGCTCTGGTATCTGCTGAACAAGACCGCCTGGGGCCGCCACGTCTATGCCGTGGGCGACGACAAGGAGGCGGCGGAACTCGCGGGTATCCGCACCGACCGCACGCTGCTGTCGGTCTACGGTCTGGCGGGTCTCGTCTGCGCGATCGCAGCCTGGGCGTCGATCGGCCGCGTGGGATCGATCTCGCCGCAGGCCTTCTACGAGGCGAACCTGCATTCCATCACCGCCGTGGTGATCGGGGGCATCTCGCTCTTCGGCGGGCGCGGCTCGATCCTCGGCGCATTGTTCGGGGCGCTGATCGTGGGCGTGTTCCAGTCGGGGCTGCGGCTCGCGAATGTGGACGTGCTCTGGCAGGTCTTCGCCATCGGCTGGCTCATCATCATCGCGGTCGCTATCGACCAATGGATCAGAAAGGTTTCGGCATGACGCAAGAACCCATTCTCACCGCACGCGGTCTGGTCAAACGCTATGGCCGCGTCACCGCCCTCGACGAGTGCGACTTCGATCTCTACCCGGGCGAAATCCTTGCCGTGATCGGCGATAACGGGGCCGGGAAATCCTCGCTCATCAAGGCGATCTCCGGGGCCGTTACGGCCGACGAGGGCGAGATCAAGCTCGAAGGCAAGCCGATCTCCTTCAAGAGCCCGCTGGAGGCGCAGGATGCCGGGATCGCGACGGTCTACCAGACGCTCGCGCTCTCTCCCGCGCTGTCGATCGTGGACAACATGTTCGTCGGGCGCGAGTTGCGCCGCGCCGGTCCGATGGGCAAATGGCTGCGGATGCTCGACAAGCCCGCGATGCGCGCCTTCGCCCGCGAGAAGCTGAACGATCTGGGGCTGGCGACCATTCAGGACATCGATCAGGCGGTCGAGACGCTGTCGGGTGGTCAGCGTCAGGGCGTGGCGGTGGCCCGTGCGGCGGCCTTCGGGTCGAAGGTGATCATCATGGACGAGCCGACGGCGGCGCTGGGCGTGAAGGAAAGCCGTCAGGTGCTCAACCTGATCCTTGATCTCAAGGCAAAAGGTCTGCCGATCATCCTGATCTCGCACAACATGCCGCATGTGTTCGAGGTGGCGGATCGGGTCCACGTTCACCGGCTGGGCAAGCGGCTTTGCGTGATCGATCCGAAGAACCATTCGATGTCGGATGCGGTGGCCTACATGACCGGCGCGAAGCAGCCCGAGGATGCGAACGAAGCTGCTTGAGGGCAGGCAAGAGAGCCCTAAGCGCCCGGTCGGATCGGCCGGGCGTTTTTCGTTTGGGGCTGCGTCCTTGGCGCGGGGCGACCAGCCCCGGGCCGCGCCCGACCCTCCCCCTGGGAGGGCGCATTGGCGATGTCAGCGCGGGAACGAATGGGCGACGGGCTTGCGAGATAAAGTGCCCAGCCACGAACCGATCAAAGCGCCCACCCAAGGCTCGGGCGCGTCCCTCACCCAAAATAGAAAAACCCGCGCCCTCCCGAGCGCGGGTTTCCCGTGAAACAACAACGGCTCGTCAGTTGCGGCGACCCGCTTCCAGCGCGTCCTCGAAGGTACGCAGCCCGGTTTTGGGCGCCTGCACCAGCACGGCCATGTTGCCCGGCTTATGCTCGTTGCGCAGCATCTTGGTGTGGGCCTGCGGAATCTGATCCCACGGGAAGACCTCGGACATGCAGGGGTCCAGACGCCGCTCCACCATCAGCTTGTTGGCCGAGGCTGCTTGCTTGAGGTTTGCGAAGTGCGAACCCTGCAGGCGCTTCTGGTGCATCCACATGTAGCGCACGTCGAAAGTGCAGTTGAAACCCGAGGTGCCGGCGCAGATCACGACCATGCCGCCCTTCTTCACGATCAGGGTCGAAACCGGGAAAGTCGCCTCGCCGGGGTGTTCGAAGACCATGTCCACGTTCACGCCCTTGCCGGTGATGTCCCAGATCGCCTTGCCGAACTTGCGGGCCTCTTTCAGCCACTCGTTATATTCCGGCGTGTTGACCGTGGGCAGCTGGCCCCAGCATTTGAAGTCCTTGCGGTTGATCACGCCCTTGGCGCCCTGATCCATCACGAATTGACGCTTGCTCTCGTCCGAGATCACGCCGATCGCATTGGCGCCCGCGGTGTTCGCAAGCTGGATCGCGTAGGAACCCAGACCGCCCGAGGCACCCCAAACCAGCACGTTCTGACCGGGCTTGAGCTCATGCGGGTGGTGACCGAACAGCATCCGGTAGGCAGTGGCCAGCGTCAGCGTGTAGCAGGCGGCCTCTTCCCAGGTCAGGTGCTTCGGGCGCGGCATCAGCTGCTGCGCCTGCACGCGGGTGAACTGCGAGAACGAACCGTCATGCGTCTCGTAGCCCCAGATCCGCTGGGAGGGAGAGAACATCGGGTCGCCGCCGTTGCACTCTTCGTCGTCGCCATCGTCCTGGTTGCAGTGGATCACCACCTCGTCGCCGACTTTCCAGCGTTTGACCTTGTCGCCCACCTTCCAGACGATGCCGGACGCGTCCGAGCCTGCGATGTGATAGGGCTGCTTGTGGCCGTCGAAGGGCGAGATCGGAACGCCGAGACCGGCCCAGACGCCGTTATAGTTCACGCCCGCGGCCATCACGAGGACGAGCACTTCGTGGCTGTCGATCTCCCAGGTGTCGACGACTTCCTGCTGGAACGACTGCTCGGGCTCGCCATGGCGTTCGCGACGGATCGCCCAAGCGTACATTTTCGGGGGGACGTAGCCGAGGGGCGGCATCTCGCCGATCTCGTAAAGGTCCTTCTCCGGCGCATCGTAGGGCGCGATACCGGTTTCCTGATCAAGGGCCATGGCTTTCTCCTGTCTGTCCTTGCCGCGCCGCAGAATCGGGCGGTGTTCGTTCAGAGGGATACGCATGGCTGCGCAACTTTTCAATCCCTGACGTTCCGTTTTTGTAATTTTATGTCTCTCTCGATTTTCGAGCTGCGAGCAAGCCCCTATTTATAAAGCTTCGCGTCGCGGACGCTGCGTGAAACGAGTCACGCCGCGTTGCAGCGAATTGACAGGATCACAAAATTCAATTTAAACCATCCCAACGCGCAACAATATTGCGCAACGAAGATTCGTATTCCGATGGAGGCCGCCATGACCGACACGATGCCCGCCAAAGACCGCCCCTGGCTGTTTCGCACCTATGCGGGCCATTCCACGGCTGCCGCCTCGAACGCGCTCTATCGCAACAACCTCGCCAAGGGGCAGACGGGTCTTTCGGTTGCTTTCGACCTGCCGACCCAGACCGGCTATGACAGCGACCATGTCCTGTCGCGCGGCGAGGTGGGCAAGGTCGGCGTGCCGGTCTGCCATCTGGGCGACATGCGTGCGCTGTTCGATGGAATCCCGCTCGAGCAGATGAACACCTCGATGACGATCAACGCGACGGCGCCGTGGCTCTTGTCGCTCTATATTGCGGTGGCCGAAGAGCAGGGCGCGGATGTGTCGAAGCTGCAGGGGACGGTACAGAACGATCTGGTGAAAGAGTATCTCTCGCGCGGCACCTATATCTGCCCGCCCAAGCCCTCGCTCGCGATGATCACCGATGTCGCGGCCTATACCCGCGAGCACCTGCCGAAATGGAACCCGATGAACGTGTGTTCCTATCACCTGCAGGAAGCCGGGGCGACGCCGCAGCAGGAGTTAGCCTTCGCGCTTGCGACCGCGATTGCGGTGCTGGACGATCTGAAAACCAAGGTGCCGGAAGAGGCTTTCCCGGCGATGGTCGGGCGGATCTCCTTCTTCGTGAATGCGGGCATCCGCTTTGTGACCGAGATGTGCAAGATGCGCGCCTTCACCGAGCTGTGGGACGAGATCTGCCGCGAGCGTTACGGTGTCGAGGACGAGAAATTCCGCCGTTTCCGCTATGGCGTGCAGGTGAACTCGCTCGGCCTGACCGAACAGCAGCCCGAGAACAACGTCTACCGCATCCTGATCGAGATGCTGGCCGTGACGCTGTCGAAGAACGCGCGCGCCCGCGCGGTGCAGCTGCCCGCCTGGAACGAAGCGCTCGGCCTGCCGCGCCCCTGGGATCAGCAATGGTCGCTGCGGATGCAGCAGATCATGGCCTATGAGACCGACCTTCTGGAATATGGCGATCTGTTCGACGGCAACCCGGCGGTGAGTGCGAAGGTCGAGGCGCTGAAGGACGGCGCGCGGGCCGAGCTGGAAACGCTCGACGGTATGGGCGGGGCGATTGCCGCGATCGACTACATGAAATCGCGTCTGGTGGAATCGAACGCCGCGCGGATCAACCGGATCGAAGCCGAGGAAACCATCGTCGTCGGTGTGAACCGCTGGCAGCAGGGCGAACCCTCGCCGCTGACCGCAGGCGATGGCGGCATCATGGTCGTCGACCCGGCGGTGGAGCAGGAGCAGATCGACCGTCTGAACGCCTGGCGCGCCGAGCGTGACGAGGCCGCGGTGCAGGATGCGCTCGCGCAACTCAAGGCGGACGCGAAGGCTGGCAAGAATATCATGGAAGCTTCGATCGCTGCCGCGAAAGCGGGCGCGACCACCGGCGAATGGGCAGGCGTGATGCGCGCCGTTCATGGCGAGTATCGCGGCCCCACGGGGGTCTCGCGCTCGCCCTCGAACCAGACCGAAGGGCTCGACGATATCCGCGAGGCCGTGGATGCGGTGAGCTCGCAGCTGGGCCGTCGTCTGAAATTCCTCGTCGGCAAGCCGGGCCTCGACGGCCACTCGAACGGCGCCGAGCAGATCGCCTTCCGCGCCCGCGATTGCGGCATGGACATCACCTATGACGGCATTCGCCTGACGCCGGAACAGATCGTCGCCAAAGCCATCGAGGACGAGGCGCATGTGGTGGGGCTGTCGATCCTGTCGGGCTCGCATATGCCCCTGATCGAGGAGTTGATGGAGCGGATGCGCGCCGCTGGCCTCGACCATGTCCCGGTCGTCGTCGGCGGGATCATCCCGGATGAGGACGCGAAGAAGCTCCTGAGCTTCGGCGTCGCGCGCGTCTATACGCCCAAGGATTTCGAGCTGAACCGGATCATGATGGATATCGTGACGCTCGCGACCCCGGCCGAAAAAGCCGCCTGAGCAAGCAGCCCGTTTGGGATCGGGAAGGAGCAGGCGTCTTCTTCTCGACCCAAATATCCCCGCCGGAGGCTCCCGGCGTCGGACCCCGCGAAAACCGAGCCCTTTCGCCCTTCCGCCCGCCAAGGCGCGCAGGTAAGGTCGCGCCATGACGACCCCCATGATCCAGTTTTCCGAGGACCAGGCCGAGGCTTGGGATGCCGTTGCTTCCGCGCTCGAGGCGGCAGGGGTCGATATTCTCGAAGGCTCGATGACGCCGGAAAGCGGCAGCAATCGCGTGCTTTCGGTGATCGGCAAGGCGGGGTCGGGCAAGACGCTGCTTCTGGCGGAGCTTTATAAAGCGTTGGAGGCGGCAGGCGTCGATCTGGTCTCGGGCGATTTCGAGGGCAAGCGGCGCCGCGAAAAGCGCACGCTGGCGATCCTCGCACCCACGAACAAGGCGGCGAGCGTCTTGCGCTCGCGCGGCGTGCCCGCGACGACGATCCATCGCATTCTCTACACCCCCGTCTACGATCCCGAATACGAGCGGATCGCGGAATGGCTGACCGGGCAGGGCGAGCGGCCCAAGCCCGAATTGCTGATCGAAATGGGCCTGACCGAAGCGACGCTCGACCGGGCGAAAGCCTTCTACGATCTGCACAAATCGATCCCGGCGGCGCTGGCGTCGGCGGGGCTGCGCGGCTCGGATTTCATCAATGGCTGGAAGCGTCGCGAAGACCCGCTCGATATCGGGTTTGTCGATGAGGCCTCGATGCTCGACGAGCGGCAGTTCGACGATCTGCGCGAAATTTTCCCGACGCTGGTGCTGTTCGGCGACCCGGCGCAGCTCGCCCCGGTGAACCAGTCGGGCGAGATGGTCTTCGAGCGTCTGCCCGACGAGCGCAAACACATCCTGCACCGCATCCACCGGCAGGCCGAGGATAACCCGATCCTCGATCTGGCGCATATGCTGGGCGATGAGAACCTCACCTTCGAGCAGTTCGAGCGCGAGATCGAGAAAGCCGCCGCCAAGGACGACCGCGTCGTCTGGGCCGAGCGGGTGGAGAGCGATCTGATGGCGCGCTCGCCGGTGCTGGTCTGGCGCAACGCGACGCGCATCCGGCTGATCCATGCCTTCCGCGCCGCGCATTCCGCGCCGGCCGACATGATGCTGCCGGGCGAGCCGTTGATCTGCGACGGGATCGAACTGCCGGTGAAGCACCGCAAGAAGCGGATCGATCTGGAGGCGCGCGGTCTGATCAAGGGCGCGCAGGTGATCTATCTCGGCCCCGGCAAGAAGCCCGGCTTCTCGCGGCTGCATGTGATGGGGGCGGAAGATCCGCGGCTCTCGGCGGCCTCGATCGTGAAGATCGAAATGCCCGACGAGGAGGAGCCGTTCATTCCGTTCGCGGCCCGGATGGGCGCAACCTTCCTGCATGGCGCGGCGGTGACGATCCACAAGGCGCAGGGCTCGCAATGGGAAGACGTGCAGGTCTTCGCGCCGGATATTTACGCGGCTTACAGGGCAGGGCGCGTCGAGGCGGGCATCCCGCTGTGGAAGCGCCTTGCCTATGTCGCGATCACCCGGGCGCAGCATCGGCTCTTGTGGGTGGTGCGGGCGCGGCTGGCGCGGCCCTCGGCGCCGCTGACCATTGACGACCTGCCGAAAGGCGGCGGTAAGCTGGAACTGAAAGCCGAACCGCAGGACGGATAGGGCAGGAGCCTCCGGCGGGGATATTTGAGCCAAGGCGAAGGAGGGGCGAAGATGGGCGTGATGGTGGTGACCGGGGCGAGCGCCGGGATCGGGCGCGCGGTGGCAGAGGCCGCGCTGGCCGAGGGCTGGCAGGTCGCCTGTCTGGCGCGCTCGGAGGACAAGTTGGCGGAGGTCGCCGCGCAAGGCGACGGGCTGGCCGCGGCCTGCGATGTGAGCGATGCGGCAGCGGTGGAGCGCGCCTTTGCCGAGGTCGTCGCGAAGTTCGGGCGGATCGACTTGCTGTTCAACAATGCCGGGATGTTCCCGCCTGCGGCCTTGCCCGACGAGGTCACGCTGGAGGATTGGGATGCCTGTATCGCGGTGAACCTGACGGGGATGTTTCTCTGCGCCCGCGCCGCTTTCGCGCAGATGCGCAAGCAGACGCCGCGCGGCGGGCGGATCATCAATAACGGCTCGATCTCGGGGCAGGTGCCGCGCGCAAAATCGCTCGCCTATACGACGACGAAACACGCGATCAACGGCATGACCAAGCAGATCGCGCTGGATGGGCGCGATTTCGACATCGCCTGCGGGCAGATCGACGTCGGCAACGCGCGCACGGGGTTGCTGGCGAATATGGATGCGGCGGCGACCAAGACGGCAGAGCCCACGATGGACGTGGCCAATGTCGCGCGTTCGGTGCTGCATATGGCCTCGTTGCCGCTTGAGGCGAATGTGCTCAACATGACGGTGATGGCGAGCGCGATGCCCTTCGTCGGGCGCGGTTAACGCACGAAGCGGAAGATCGCGGCGGCGGCCCAGCCAGCGAAGACCGCAAGCGCGAGTGACAAGAGCCCGTAGAGCGCCGCATTCTCATGCGCGAGCGTGTAGAGCCAGCGCTCCAACCCGACTTTACGCACCTCGATTGCGGATTGGTATTTGTCCACCAGTTTGCCGTCGCGCAGCAGGAAGATACGCGTCTTGTAATCGCCCTCGGTGAGGTTCGCAGGCAGCGCGAAATCGGCGCGGAACAGCGTGTTGTCCACGATATGCACGCCGCCGGTCTCGAGTTTGTAGAGCCCCTGTTCCTTTCGGATATCGACGAGCGCTTCGGTGAAGGGGATCGAATCGTCGACTGTGATCGGACCGGAGAAAGCGCGCATCGCGAGCGGAATCGAGATCCGCTGCTGGGTGTCGGTGCGCCGATCGAGGATATCG
Organism: Thioclava sediminum; assembly: GCF_002020355.1. Classification (GTDB taxonomy): domain Bacteria; phylum Pseudomonadota; class Alphaproteobacteria; order Rhodobacterales; family Rhodobacteraceae; genus Thioclava; species Thioclava sediminum. Next base: position 832,066 of record NZ_MPZV01000002.1, on the reverse strand, counting down.
CCGAGCGGGCTGGAGGTGGCGACGGCGTAATAGCTGGGGGCTGCGGCGACGCCGACCGAAGCCGTGTTCACCCAGATCCCGAATTCACGCGATTTCTTGCGGATGGTGACCGGGCCGAGCGGCCCTTCGAGCGTCACGATCACCGCCAGTTTCTGCCCTTCGGGCTCCGGCTTCTCGCGTTTGATGGCGCCGTAGATCAGGATCTGGCTGCCGTCGAAGGAGGTCGTGATCCCGATATTGTCGCGGCTGAGGCCTGCCACGATCTGCTCGTCAGGTTCGGGGCGATTGGTGATCGGCATTCCCGGACGCGCGGGCAGAACCTGTTGGTCCTGCGCCAGCGCGGGCAGGGCGACAGCGCAGAGGCCGATGGCGAGGAGGGCGGCACGGATCATCATTCGCCCCCCGTCGCGATGGAGTAGAGGTTGCTCGGATGAAGCACGAGGTCGAGGCCGAGCTTGCCCGCGACGATGATCACGAGAAGCGCCAGCAGAATGCGCAGCTGTTCTGCCTTGAGGCGCGCGCCGAGACGCGAGCCGATCTGCGCGCCGATCACGCCGCCGACGATCAGCAGGAGCGCCAGCATCACGTCGACCGTCTGGTTGGTGATCGCGTGCATCAGCGTGGTGAAGGCCGAGACGAACAGGATCTGGAACAGCGAGGTGCCGATCACGACCTTGGTCGGCATGTTCAGCAGATAGATCATCGCCGGGACCATGATGAAGCCGCCGCCGACGCCCATGATCGCCGCGAGGATACCGACCGCGACCCCGACCAGCAGCGGCGGGATCACCGAGATATAGAGGCCCGAGGCGCGGAACTTGAACTTGAAGGGCAGCTTGTGGACCCAGGTGTGCTGAACGCGCTTCTTGCGCACGCCACCGCCCTTGCGCTGCTTTTGGATGGTGCGGATGCCCTCTTGCAGCATCAGAAGGCCGATCAGGCCGAGGAAGACGACGTAGCAAAGCTGCACCGCGAGGTCGATCTGGCCCAGCTCGGTCAGCAGGTTGAAGACGTAGATGCCGCTGGCCGAGCCGAGCAGGCCGCCCACCAGCAGCACGAGCCCCATCGGGATGTCGACCGCCTTGCGCTTGAGCTGCGCCAGAACGCCCGACACAGACGAGGCGACGACCTGGTTCGCGCCGGTCGCCACGGCGACGGAAGGCGGGATGCCGATGAAGAACAGAAGCGGGGTGATCAGGAAGCCGCCGCCCACGCCGAACAGGCCCGAGAGCAGCCCAACGATGCCGCCGAGCCCCAGCAGGGTGAAGATATTGACCGAGACTTCGGCGATGGGCAGGTAGATCTGCATGAACTGCACCCGCTGAGGAGGTTGCATCGTTAGTGTCCCCGAAGGGCAGGCGAAGTCAAACCCCGCCGTGCCGCGGGGTTACAACTGTTGCAGATATCGTCGCAAAACCTGTTCGAGCTTGGCCGCGCCCATGGGCGCGATCGCCTTGGTCTGCTCGTGGCTGATATTCTCCTGTGCCATGCCCGCCCCCATATTGGTGATGACGGAGACGGCGGCCACGCGCAGCCCGAGGAAGCGCGCAAGGATCACTTCCGGCACGGTCGACATGCCCACCGCATCGGCGCCGAAGACTTTCGCGGCGCGGATTTCGGCGGGGGTTTCGAAGGTCGGGCCGGAGAACCAGCAATAGACCCCTTCGGGCAGTTCGATCCCTTCGGCCTTGGCGGCGGCTTTGAGCCCGGCGCGGATGTCCGGATCATGCGCCTCGGTCAGCGGCACGAAACGCGCATCCGAGGGCTCGCCGATCAGGGGATTGTTGCCCGAGAAGTTGATGTGATCGTTCAGCATCATCAGCCCGCCGGGCTGGATGTCCTCGCGCAGGCTGCCGGCCGCATTGGTCAGCAGCAGGCTCTCGCAGCCAAGCTCCTTGAGGATCTCCAGCGGCAGGCGCATCTCGGCGGGGTTGCCGTGTTCATAATAGTGAACCCGACCGCCGAAGACCGCGACGCGGACGCCTTCGAGCGTGCCGATCACAAGCTTCGGATTGTGCCCCGAGACGCCTGCATGGGGAAAGCCCGGAAGCTCCGAATAGGGGATCGCCACGCCCTCGACCTCCTCGGCCAGATGGCCGAGGCCGGAGCCGAGGATCAGGCCGAGGCGCGGGGCCTCGTCGCCCGCGCGTTCGCGGATCAGTTGCGCGAGATCAGCGCTCTTTGACATAGGGCTGCCCCCCTGCACGCGGCGGGATCGCCTTGCCGATGAAACCCGCGAGGATGATCACGGTGAGGATGTAGGGCACCGCCTGCATGAACTGGATCGGTAGGGTCACGACGCCCAGATCGATATTCGGATAGCGGTTCGAGATCGCCTCCAGCAGGCCGAACAGCATCGTCGCCCCAAGTGCCGGAACCGGCCGCCATTTCGCGAAAATCAGAGCCGCGAGAGCGATATAGCCGCGCCCGGCCGTCATTTCCTTCACGAAGCCAGCCGCAAGGCCGGTTGCCAGATAGACGCCGCCCAGACCTGCAAGAACGCCAGTGATGGCGACGGCGGTGTAGCGCATCCGGATGACCGAGATGCCTGCGGTGTCGACCGATTCCGGGTTCTCGCCCACGGCGCGCAGGCGCAGGCCGAAGCGGGTGCGGAACAGCACCCACCAAGTGATCGGCACCATCGCGAAGGCGACATAGACGAGGATCGAGTGGCCAGAGATCAGGTTCGAGTAGATCGGACCGAGGAAGGGCACATCCTGCACCGCCTCAGCGCCGGGCAGGGTGATCGGATCGAAGCGCCCGTTGCCCGAGAGTTGCGGCGTGCGGCCACCCTGATGGAACCAGCTTTGCGCGATCAGAACGGTAAAGCCCGAGGCAAGGAAGTTTACCGCGACGCCGGAAATCAGCTGATTGCCGCGGAAGGTGATCGAGGCGAGGCCATGCACGAAGGCGAGGCTCATCGAGCCTCCGACGCCTGCGAGAAGGCCAAGCCACGCATTGCCCGTCACCGCCGCGACCGCACCGGAGAAGAAGGCGGCCATCAGCATCTTGCCCTCGAGGCCGATGTCGAAGATGCCCGCGCGTTCCGAGAACAGACCTGCGAGGCAGGCGAGCAGCAGCGGCGTGCCGAGGCGAACGGCGCTATCGAGAATTTCGATGATCGTTCCGAAATCCATCTCAGGCCTCCTTCCGGGCGTTGGCGCGCGCGACGAAGAAGCTCTCGATCGGTGCGCGCAGCATGTTGTCGAAGGCCCCGGTGAACAGGATCACGAGCGCCTGGATCACGGTGATCAGCTCGCGCGGGATCGTGGTTTCCAGCGCCAGCTCGCCGCCGCCCTGGTAGAGGAAGCCGAAGAGAAGTGCCGCGAGGAACACGCCGAACGGGTGGTTGCGGCCCATCAGTGCGACCGCGATCCCGATGAAGCCCGCGCCCTCGACCGAGTTGAGCACGAGGCGATGCGCCTCGCCCATCACGTTGTTGATCGCCATCAGACCGGCGAGGCCGCCCGAGATCAGCATCGCCGCCATCACGATTTTCACCGGCGAGATGCCAGCATAGCGCGCCGCCGACTCCGACCGCCCGAAGGCGCGGATCTCGAAGCCCAGCTTGGTGCGCCAGATCAGCACCCAGACGAGGTAGCAGGCGAGGATCGCCACGAAGAAGGACACGTTCGCCGGGACCGATTTCGAGAAGAACTGACCGACGAGCGGGAAGTCATGGAAGGTCGGCAGATGTGTCGACGCGCCGAAGCGCGCGGTGGCCGGGTCCATCGAGCCGCGCGGACGCAGCACGTTGACCAGCATGTAGTTCAGCACCGCCGCGCCGATGAAGTTGAACATGATCGTTGTGATCACGATATGGCTGCCGCGCTTGGCTTGCAGATAGGCCGGGATCGCCGCCCAAGCCGCGCCGAAAATCGCGCCGCCCGCCATCGCTGCGATCAGTGCGATGGTCCAATGCGGCCACGGGAAGGCCAGCAGCACCAGCGCCACGCCCAGACCGCCGAGCGTCGCCTGACCCTCGCCGCCGATATTGAACTGGCTGGCGTGATAGGCGACCGCGACCGCGAGGCCGGTGAAGATGAAGTTGGTCGCGTAATAGAGCGTGTAGCCCCAGCCATAGGGCGAGCCGAGCGCGCCCGAGACCATGACCTTGATCGCCTTGATCGGGTCTTCGCCGATTAGCAGCACCACGATCCCCGAGATCACGAAAGCGATCAGCAGGTTGAGGAGCGGAATCAGGGCCACATCGACCCATTTCGGTGTCTTTTCCATTATTGGCTCTCCTCGGGCGCGGCGATCGTCCAGCCGTCCATGCCGCGCACGTCCTCGCCGCCCATGCCCGCCATCAGGCAGCCCATGCCGGTCTGCGTGGCGGTCTCGACGGGGCCGATGCCCATGACCTGCCCGTCGAACATGACCGCGACCCGGTCCGAGAGCGCCCGGATCTCGTCAAGCTCGACCGAGACCAGCAGGATCGCGGCGCCTTGGTCGCGCAGTTCGATGATGCGTTTGTGGATGAATTCGATCGCGCCGATATCGACGCCGCGCGTGGGTTGGCCCACCAGCAGCAGCGCCGGATTCCGTTCGATCTCGCGGGCCAGCACAATTTTTTGCTGGTTGCCGCCGGAGAAGCTTTTCGCGGGCAGGGTCGGGATCGGCGGGCGCACGTCGAAGCGTTCCATCGCCTCGGCCGTGTGGGCCACGATCCCCGCATTGTCCATCACGAAGCGGTTCTTCTGATAGGCGGGATCGGAGTGATAGCCGAAGACCATGTTCTCCCACGCGGCGAAATCGAGGATCAGCCCGAGGCTGTGGCGGTCCTCAGGAACGTGCGAGATGCCCCGGCGGCGGCGGGATTGGCCGTCGCTATGCTTGCCCGTGAGGTCGATCTCTTCGCCGTTGATGCGGATGTGGCCGGTGCCCTTGGCGAAACCGCCGAGGATTTCCAGCAATTCGGACTGGCCGTTGCCCGCCACGCCCGCGATCCCGAGGATCTCGCCCGCGCGGATTTCGAGATTGATGCCCTTGAGGCGCTCGATCCCGTCTTCGTCCTTCACGCGGAGGTTCTCGACCTCCAGCACGGTTTTGCCGGGCTGCGCAGGCGTCTTGTCGACGTTGAGCAGAACCTTGCGGCCGACCATCAACTCGGCCAGTTGCTCGGGCGAAGTCTCGGCGGTTTTCACCGTCGCCGTCATCTCGCCGCGGCGCATCACGCTGACCGTGTCGGTGATCTCCATGATCTCGCGCAGCTTGTGGGTGATCAGGATGATCGTCTTTCCTTCCTTGCGGAGGAAATCGAGGATGCGGAAGAGGTGATCGGCCTCGGCGGGCGTCAGCACCCCCGTCGGCTCGTCGAGGATCAGGATATCCGCCTGACGATAGAGCGCCTTGAGGATTTCCACGCGCTGCTGGTGGCCGACGGAGAGCTCTTCGATCTTCTCGTCGGGATCGACGTTGAGCTCGTATTCCTCGGCGAGGCGCTTGAGTTCCTTGCGGGCCTTGGAGAGCGAGGGGCGCAGCAGCGCGCCATCCTCGGCACCAAGGATGATGTTCTCGAGCACGGTGAAATTCTGCACCAGCTTGAAATGCTGGAAGACCATGCCGATGCCGGCGCTGATCGCGGCCTGGCTGTCGGGGATATGGGTGTGCTTGCCCTTGATCCAGATCTCGCCCGCATCGGCCTTGTAGAAGCCGTACAGGATCGACATCAGCGTGGATTTCCCCGCGCCGTTCTCGCCGATGATACCGTGGATCGTGCCGGGCATGACCCGGATCGAAATGTCCTTGTTGGCCTGCACCGTGCCGAAGGCTTTCGAGATGCCTTTCAGCTCGATCGCGGGCGCGCCCGTGGGCGTGGCGGCAGCGTGGGCCGCTTCGGCCGCATCGCTGGCGTTTTCAGTGGCAAGGGCGGCAGTTGCCTGCCGCCCCGCGTTGTTCGACTCTGTTGTGCTCATCACTCGACCGGGCAGCTGTCGTCCGACATGTAGTCATGCACTTCGATCTTGCCCGAAGCGATGTCGGCTTTCGCCTGCTCCACCGCTTTTTCCATCTCGGGCGTGACGAGCGACTTGTTGTTGTCGTCCATCGCGACGCCGACGCCGTTCTGGGCCAGACCCATCACCTTGATGCCCGGCTTCAGATCGGGGCCCGCCGAGAACGCGTCATAAACGGCGTTGTCGACGCGCTTGAGCATCGAGGTCAGGACCTTGCCCGGGTGCAGGTAGTTCTGGTTGCTGTCCACGCCGATCGACAGGACGTCGCCATCTGCGGCTGCCTGCAGAACGCCGATGCCGGTGCCGCCAGCGGCTGCGTAGATCACGTCCGCGCCCTGGCTGATCTGGGCCTTGGCGATCTCGCCGCCCTTCACCGGGTCGTTCCAGGCCGCCGGGGTGGTGCCGGTCATGTTCTGGATGACTTTCGCGTCGGGGTTCACGGCTTTCACGCCCTGAACGTAACCGCAGGCGAATTTGCGGATCAGCGGGATGTCCATGCCGCCGACGAAGCCGACGGTGCCGGTTTTCGATGCCATCGCGGCCATCATGCCGACGAGGTAGGAGCCTTGCTCTTCCTTGAAGACGATCGACTCGACGTTGGGCTGGTCGACGACCATGTCGACGATCGCGAACTTGGTGTCGGGGTAGTCGGGAGCGACGGTGTTGAGCGTGTCGCCGAAGGCGAAGCCGGTCATCACGATCGGGTTGGCGCCCGACTCGGCCAGTTTGCGCAGGGCCTGCTCACGCTGAGCTTCCGACTGCATTTCCAGTTCCTTGTAGGAGCCGCCGGTCTCTTCGGCCCAACGCTTGGCGCCGTTGAAGGCGGCCTCGTTGAAGCTCTTGTCGTATTTGCCGCCCAGATCGTAAATGATCGCGGGATCGGCCAGCGCGGCCCCGGCGCTGAGCGCGAGCGCGGTCGCGGCGCCGAGGAACTTGGTGAAATAGGTCATGGATTACTCCCGAACGTTATGGCCCTGTTGGATAAGCCTGTTGGCGCGCTCGGTTCAGCGCGCGGACCCGGCGATTTGGGCAGAGCTTGCCAAAGGGGTCAAGCGTCAAGTTGTGGATGACGCGGGGTCGCAAGACAAATTTGATTGAACGGTCAGCTTGTCGCTCTAGCGAGTGGCAAAGTGAGAACCAGCGCGTCGATGCGATCGCCTTCCGGGCTGCGGTAATAGCCCTTGCGACGCCCCGATTCCTTCCAGCCGGTCGCGGCATAAAGCGCGCGCGCGGCGTCATTCTCGGCGGAGACTTCGAGGAAGGCGCTTTCGGCCCCCAGCGCCTCGGCTTCCTGTGCGAACCGCTCCACCAGCGCGCGGCCGGTGCCGTTGCGCCGCGCTTTCGGGTCGACCGCGAGGGTCAGAAGCTCGGCCTCGCCCGCGATGACGCGTCCCAGAAGGAAGCCTCGGTTCTCGTTCAACAGGAAAGTGCCGGGGCTGCGCATCAGATCCCGGAATTCGGCCTCGTTCCACGGGCGTGGTGTTGTGAAGCAGGCGGCATGCAGCTCGGCGAGGGCTTCGGCGCGCATCAGTCGAGGATCCTTGGCGGCGGATCGGAGGGCGGAGCGGCATCGGCCGCACGCAGATAAAGCGGCGCGGGGCGTTCTCCGGGGATGAATTCGCGAGAGGCTGCGATCCGTGCGATGGCTTCGGCAGGCGCGAAAGCGGCGGGCGCGGCGGCGGCGCCGATCCGTTGGGCGACCTCCTCGGCGGCGGTGCCGATGCAGGTCAGGCCGGGTTCGGCCAAGCCCTCGGGAAGCGCGTCGAGTTCATGTAGATCGAGCGGGATGGACTGAGCGGTGCGGAACCCTTCGAGATAGGCTCGTTCCCGTGGTGCTGCGACGGCTGCAAGCACCGGACCTTCGCTGCCGAATTGCGCAGCGTCGGTGATCGAGACGCCGAGAGCCGGGGCCCGCAGGCTCAGCGACAATCCACGCGCGGCGGAGACGGCGATGCGGACGCCGGTGAAATTCCCCGGCCCGATCCCGACGCCGATCCGCGTCAGGTCGCGCCAGCCGACGCCTGCCTCTGCGAGCACCTCTTCCAGAAGCGGCATCAGCCGTTCGGCCTGACCGCGCCCCATCTCTTCGTGGCGCGCGACGAGGCAGTCATCACCCGACAGCAAAGCGGCCGCGCAATGCGCGGCCGATGTGTCGAAGCCTAGCGTCAGATCAGGCATTGACCGGACGGACCTCTGAAACCTCGGGGATGTAGTGTCTGAGCAGGTTCTCGATCCCCATCTTGAGCGTCAGCGTCGACGAGGGGCACCCGGCGCAAGCGCCCTGCATGTGCAGGTAGACCACGCCACGCTCGAACCCGTGGAAGGTGATGTCGCCACCGTCCTGCGCCACGGCCGGGCGCACGCGGGTGTCGAGCAACTCTTTGATCTGCGAGACGATCGCGCCGTCCTCGCCGTCATGCTCGGCATGGCCCGAGGGCGCGGCTTCGCCTTCGATCACCGGGGCGCCGGACTGGAAATGCTCCATGATCGCGCCGAGGATCGCCGGTTTCGCGTGATCCCAGCTAGTCGCGTCATCTTTCGTCACGGTCACGAAGTCCGAGCCGAAGAACACGCCGGTCACGCCGGGCACTGCGAAAACGCGCTTGGCCAGCGGCGATTTGGCCGCCGCTTCGGCGGAGGGGAAATCAGCGGTGCCGGTCTCCAGCACGGTCTGGCCGGGCAGGAATTTCAGCGTCGCGGGGTTCGGGGTCGTCTCGGTCTGAATAAACATCGCGTGCCTCCTTGGCTTGCCGCTCATATGCGCCTTCCGACTGAATTAATCAAGTAATCGCGGCTATGCGCTAGATGATGCGCGGCGCGATCTGGGCGGGATCGGTGACCTCCGGGCGCCAGAACGCCTCCGCTTCCGGCCCGATCCGCGCAAGAGCGGCCTCGAAGTCACGACGATTGACATGGCGCCAGAGCGCAAAGGCGGTGGCCTCGATGGCATTGTCGGGGGTCAGGTTGTGATGCGGGCGCAACGCCTGCGCTTCGCGGGTCATCTCGGTCCGGCTGCCGAACGGGCGCGGCGCCGCCATCACATCCCAGTGATACAGGAAGATCGCGCGCAACACCGCAGGCAGGCAATCGGCGAAGGCGATCGCCTCGACAGGGCGCAGCCGCGCACGGAAGGTGACGAAGACGCCCTCCACCGCCGTGTAGGTCATATTGTCGGAGCCGAGGCTCATCCGATCGCGCGCATCGGCGAGGAAAGAGGCGAACTCCTTCTGCGCATGGCGATAGGTCCAGGGCATCGGCATCGGTCAGGTGATCTGTTCGAGCTTTTCCTTCGACATCTCGCCCGGCACGATCGTCAGCGGGCAGGGCAGCGTTCCGGCCTGCTTGACCATCTGGCTGACCAGCGGCCCCGCACCGCCCTTGCCGGAGCCTGCGCCGAGGACCAGCACGCCGATCTCGGGATGTTCGTCCATCACGGCGATGATCTCGGGCACGGGTTCACCCTCGCGGATCACCAGTTCCGGCTCCACGCCCTGACGGTCGCGCATCCATTTCGCGAAGACCTCGAAATGCGCCTCGATCCGCTCGCGGGCTTCTTCGCGCATGATCTCGGCCACGCCGATCCAGTGCTGGTATTCGTCGGGCGGGATCACCGAGAGGATGATGACGCCGCCGCCGGTATGGTTCGCGCGCATCGCCGCGAACCGCATCGCGTTGAGGCATTCGCGGGTATCGTCGAGCACAACCAGAAACTTGCGCATGGCTCCTCCGGGACGGGGTGTTCGTGGATCATCGCCCGGCGCGAGGTCTTTGGCAACCGCGGGGGTGTCGAGGCTCAAAGCGGCGACCCTTGTGCCCAGTCCATATAGGCCTCGCGCGCCCGCTGGGTGCCTTTGCCGGGCGTGTAGCTGACATCGTCGAAGCCCGCGACCGGCGTGACCTTGGCGAAGTTGCCGGTCAGGAAGACCTCGTCGGCATTGCGGAAATCGTCGAGCGTCAGCACCGCTTCATGCACCGTCTCGCCACCCTCGCGCAGAAGGCCCATGATCCGTTTGCGCGTGAGGCCTGCAAGGAAGGTGCCGTTCGGCATGGGCGTGAAATACTCGCCATCCTTCACCATCCAGACGTTTGCCGTCGCGCTTTCGGCGACGTTGCCCATCGCGTCCTGCACCAGCGCGTTGCCGAAGCCTTTGCGCTGCGCCTCGACCAGCATCCGCGCGTTGTTCGGATAGAGACAGCCCGCCTTCGCATCCGTGACGTTATCGGCCAGAACGGGGCGGCGGAATTGCGTGGTGGTCAGCGTCGTCGACTTGCCGGGGTCGGGCATCGCCACCTCTTCGAGGCACAGTGCGAATCCGGTCTCGCCGGGCTTCGGCGCCACCCCCAGATCGGAACCCGCGATCGCCCAATACATCGGGCGCACGTAAACGGCGGCACCCTTGTCGTATTTCCGCAGGCCCTCGCGCGCGATTTCGACAATCTCCTCGGCGGCGAGAGTCGGCGTGATCATCAGCGCCTCGGCGGAGCGGTTGGTGCGCGCGCAATGCGCGTCGAGATCGGGGACGACCCCGTCGAAAAGCCGCGCCCCGTCAAAGACTGAGCTGCCTTGCCAAAGCCCGTGATCGGCGGCGCGCATGACGGCGATATCGCCCTCGTGCCATGCGCCTTCGAACCATGTGCGGATGTTTTTGCCGAATGCCATCGGTGCCTCCTTCGTATCGGGCGCGATCCAACCACTCGCGCCCCGCGAAGTCCATACGACCGATTGTATCGGTGTCAGGTGTCGTGAGGTCCGGTCATGGGAGCGGGGCTGCGTTAACCGCATCGCAACTGCGACCTGCCTAGGCTTGCGGAAGTTTCGCCCCTTGTGGCTACCCGTAACTGGAGATTTGGCATGACCCTGGCCCGGCGCAGGCGTAAACGTCTCTTCGATCTGACGCTGGCGGTGCTGGCGCTGCCCGTGGTCTTGCCGCTGATCGTGCTGGTCTGGTTGGCGGTTGCACTGGTGCAGGGGCGACCGTGGTTCTACGGCGGCGAACGGATGCACAGTCCCACGCGCAGCTTTCAGATGTGGAAGTTCCGCACGATGGAGGCGGAGGCGGGCGATCACGGCATCACCGCCGGGCATAAGCGCGCGCGGATCACCCCGCTTGGGCAGATCCTGCGCCGGTGCCACGCGGATGAGTTGCCGCAAATCTGGAACGTCCTGCGCGGCGATATGAGCTTCGTCGGACCGCGCCCTCCGCTGCGCGAGGTGGTTGCGCGTTTCCCGCAGCTCTACGCGCAGGTGCTCGCAAGCCCCCCGGGGATCACCGGGCTCGCAAGCGTGCAGTTCGCTCAAAAAGAGGCGCGTCTGCTGGCGCGATGCCAGACGGCAGAGGAGGCGCTACGGATCTACGATCAGGCTTGCGTCCCCGAGAAAGCCCGGCTCGATCTGCTTTACCAAAGACAGGCCTCGTGGCGGCTCGATCTTGCGCTGATCTGGCAAACTCTGCGCGGAGGGATCGCGTGAGGGAAGCGCTCACCGACAAAATCGCGACGCGCCTGATCGCGCTGTCGCGCCCGCGCAAGGCGGCTGTCATCGCGACGCTCGATGCGCTGCTCGCGATGGCGTGCCTTGCGTTGGTGTTGCAACTCACGCCTGCCTTGAGCCGCTGGAGCCTCGAAATGGATGCTTGGCTCCTGGTCCTGACCGGAAGCGGTCTCGCCGCAGTGGCGAGCCTCGGCACCGGCTTGGCGCGCCTGCCCCTGAAGGACTTCGCCATGCTGGGGGCGGGAAAAGCGGTCGTCCTCTCCTGCCTCCTTGCACTGGCCCTCTGGGTCGGCCTCGGGTGGCAGGGCGGCGACACTGCGCTCTTCTTTGGTTGCGCATTTCTATCGGGCATCGTGGTCCAGCGTTGGGCACTCCTGGCGCTCACGGGATGGCTCTATCGACGTTCGAATGTCGTCTCGCGCATCGCGATCTACGGCGCAACGCCGGAGGGGATCGCTCTGGCACGGGCGTTGCGCGACCGATCCGGTTTTTTGACCTGCGCCTATCTCGACGACAGCCCCGTCTTGCGCGGCGCGACGTTGTACGGGGTGCCGGTTCTGGGCCCCGCGGCGCGCGAGGCGCTGATCCGCAAGTTTAATGTCGATCGCGTCGTCCTCGCCGATCCGCGCCTGCCCGAGCCGCGCAAGGCAGCGCTGGCGCGTGACCTCTCGTCCCTTGGATTGCGCTGCGAGGCGCTGCCGGATTTCGCTCTGCTGGTCGGCGGCGCGGATCTTGCCGCGCGGCTCGAACCGGTGCGCCCCGAGCGCTGGCTGGGCCGCTGTGAGATCACCGGGGACGACCCGCCTGAGGCAGAGTTCTACTGTGGAAAATCCGTGCTCATCTCGGGGGCGGGCGGCTCCATCGGGGCAGAGCTTTGTCGTCAGATTCTCGTCTGTGGCCCGGCGAAACTCGTCCTGCTCGAACTCTCGGAGCCCGCGCTGTTCGCCCTCCTGTCCGACCTGACGCCACTCGCCGCCCGCGCGGGTGTCGATCTCGTCACCCGGCTCGGCTCCGCCGGGGACGCGGCGCTGGTGCGGGAGATCTTCGCACGCGAGGCGATCGATGCCGTGTTCCACGCCGCCGCCTACAAGCACGTCGCGCTGGTGGAAGAAAACCCGCTTTCCGGATTCGCGAATAACGTCACCGCCACAGTCTGTCTCGCACGGGCTGCGCGGGCCGCGAAAGTTGCGCGGTTCGTGCTGATTTCCAGCGATAAGGCGATTGCACCGCGCTCGGCCATGGGCGCGTCGAAACGGATGGCGGAGCTGGTGGTGCAGGATCTTGCGACCCGCGCGGGCGCGACAGTTTTCTCGATCGTGCGCTTCGGAAATGTGATCGGCTCGTCAGGATCGGTCGTGCCGATTTTCGAACGGCAAATCGCTCAAGGCGGCCCGATCACGCTCACCGATCCTGACGCCACACGCTATTTCATGACCATCGCCGAAGCGGCGCGGCTCGTGCTGATCGCCGGGCGCTGGGAGGTTTCGGGGCGGGTCTACGCGCTCGATATGGGCGCACCGATCCGGATCGGCGATCTCGCCCGGCAGATGGTCGAGGCGCGCGGGTTACGGCTGCGCGGGCCGGACTGCCCCGACGGCGAGATCGAGTTGTTGCGGATCGGTTTGCGGAGGGGGGAGAAGTTGCACGAGGCCCCCGTGACCGGCGCGCATAGCTGCGCGACTGCGCATCCGAAGATCACGCATGCGCCAGTGGCCCACCTCTCGGAACGCGAGACCGCCCTGCTTCTGCGTTATCTAGATATGGCTTTGGCGCAGCGTTGCCGGGAGCGGCTTGAGGAACTCATATCGACGCTGCGGCGAATGGAGGGCGATGCGCTACCGCCGCTCGTGTTGGACGAAGCCTCGCGTCTACAAAGCGCGGACGCGCGGGAAATCGATGTCACCGACAAGGACTGGTGCCGGCAAAACGGAACGCCCGGAAGCGAAGTGGCAAGCGCCGTGAATGAGGACGCGGCGTTCGTCCCTGCTGAAACGCGCGGTATCGCCCTGCCAACGCCAATGCCATTATGTCCTGCCCCGCCCCGCCCGGCGCGCGGGGCGCGTCAGGCGAAGGGATCGCTGGGATAGCCGACCGCGCTTAGATAAAGGCCCTGCGGCGGGCAGACGGGTCCGCAAGCGGCACGGTCGCGCGCGGCGAGCGCTTCGCCCATGCGCTCGGGCGGCCAGGATCCGGCGCCGACGCGCTCCAGCGTGCCGACGATCGAGCGGACCTGATTGTGCAGGAAGCTGCGCGCGCGCAGGTGAAACCGGACCTCGCGCCCATGCGGGATGTCGAGCGACTCGATCCGGATCTCGTCGAGCGTTTTGACCGGCGAGTTCGACTGGCACATTGTCGAGCGGAAGGTGGTGAAGTCATGATGCCCGATCAGATGCGCGGCCCCTTCGCGCATCGCCTCGATATCGAGCGGGTTGAGGACCTGCCAGACCAGTCCGCGGTCATGGGTTGCCGGCGCGCGGCGTTGCACGAGCCGGAACAGGTAGCGCCGCTCCTGCGCCGAGAATCGAGAGTGGAATTCGTCTTCGACCCGGGCGCAGGCGAGGATCGCGACCGGCGCGGGGCGCAGGTGATAATTCAGCGCCTCCGACAGCCGGAACGGGTCCCAATCCTTCGTCAGATCGGCATGGGCGACCTGCCCGGTGGCATGAACGCCCGCATCGGTGCGGCCAGCCGCGGCGATCGTATGGGGGCCGGGTTCGAGCTTGGCCAAAGCCGCCTCGACCGCGCCCTGCACCGAAGGCTGGTCGGCCTGACGCTGCCACCCGGCGAAGGGCCCTCCGTCATATTCGATTTTGAACGCGTATCTCGGCATGGAGCGGCCATAGCCCGAGCGCGCCCCGTTTCGCAATCCCCTCCGGGCCACGCGCCGCGATTGCGGGCCCATGCACGGGGCGGCTTGCCCTCGTCATGGCCCGGAGCTACCGATTGCCGGTCGGGCAGAGAAGGGCGTGGATATGAGTTTGACGATCATGGCGGCGGTGCTGGGCGCGGCCTTCCTGCATGCCCTGTGGAATGCGCTGATCCGCCTGGGTGGCTCGAAAATCCGCGCCATGGTGATGCTGTCCATTGCCGAGGCTCTGATCGGGCTTGTCGTGGCCCTGTCGCGACCGCTGCCGGACAGTGCCGCGCTCGGCTGGATCCTCGCCGCGGGCGTGATCCATTTTGGCTACAAGTTCTTCCTCGCCCATGCCTATGAGCAGGGCGATCTGAGCCGGGTCTATCCGATCGCGCGCGGAACCGCGCCGATGATGGTGGCGATCGTCTCCGCCGCGCTGGCGATCGATGCGATCAGCGGGCTCGAATATGCAGGGATCGCGGTGCTGGGGCTCGGGATCGCGTTGATGGCGCGTGGCGTGTTCACCGATGGTGAAAGTCGCCGCCTGCTTCCCTATGCGCTGGGCTCGGCGCTGGCGACCGCGAGCTATACGCTGGTCGACGGGATGGGCGCGCGCATCTCAGGCGAGCCCGTGGGCTATGTCGGATGGATCATGGTGCTGGGCGGAGTGTTCTTCGCGACGGGCATGGTCGGGCTGCGCGGGACCGCGATGTTGCGCGCCGCGCCACGCGAATGGGGGATCGCGACGCTAGGGGCAGCGGCTTCCTATGCGGCCTATGCGATCTCGATCTGGGCGATGACCCGCGCGCCGATCGCGCTGGTCGCAACCCTGCGCGAGACCTCGATCCTGTTCGCGGTGCTGATCGGCTGGCTCGTCTTCGGCGAGAAGATGCGGATGACGAAGGCGCTGGCGGCGCTGTTGATCGTCTCAGGCGTGGTGCTGACGCGGGTCTGAGCGATTAAAATCGCGGCTGGCCTTGGTCGTCGCAGCTGGCAGGCATGGCGTCGTCCGCCGGGCGCGCGATCAGGTGCCCGGTCACGATTTGCAGCGGCGTGAAGGGCGGCTCCTGAATCGCGGGCTCGATCTGGCGGGTCACATAGCAGCCGCCGAAACTCTCGGTTTTGCCGTCACGCGTCCGGGCGCTCACCGTCACCCCGAGCGTGGTATAGATTGAGCCTGCCGCGCCTTCCGACACGACCGGGCCGATCGTGACCGAAGCCTCGGCGGTGTTTGCATAGCCTTTCGCGAAATCCGCATAATCGCCGTTCTTTTCGGGATCGGCGAAATAGCTCCAGGCGCGGGCGTAGTGATGCAGCGAGATCGCGTTATAGAGCGAGCGGATCAGCGTGGACGGGGTCGAGCGGTCGTCGAGATAATCCGGCGCGGCCATGGCTGCTTGCGCGGAAAACACGAGAGCCAGAAGTGCGAGACTGCGGCGCATGCGACCTCCGTTTCGCGGCCCGTGCGGCATGGGGCGCCGCGCCGGGGCCGCAGTTCGAGTCAGCTTCGCTCGGGCACGAGTTGTTGCACGATGCCGACGAGCAGCAGGTAGATGGACGTGACCACCAGCCCCCAATGCGCCCAGCTTGCCGGATCGAAATCGACCCATGCGGCCCAGCCCGCGAAGAAGGTCCACAAAAGCGCCATCGGCAAGGAGACTACGCGCCAGCGTTTCGTGCGCACCGGGTGGATGAACTTGAGTGGCAGGAACATCGCGATGGCGAGCGCCACGACGACGAGCAGGATCGTCCAATAGCCGGGCTTGAGCGCGAACAGCACCAGCACCAGCATGTTCCACGCGCCCGGGAAGCCCTGGAACGAGTTGTCCTTCGTCTTCATCCGGGTGTCGGAGAAGTAGACGACGCTGCCATAGGTAATCGCGATGATCGCGAGCCAGCCCGTCCATCCCGGCAGCAGGCCCGACTGGAACAGCGCGAAGGCGGGGATGAAGACATAGGTCAGATAGTCGATGATCAGGTCCATCAGGACGCCGTCATAGAGCGGGAAATTCGCCTTCACATCGTAGCGCCGCGCGAGCGGGCCATCGATCCCGTCGACGAAGAATGCGGTGACGAGCCAGAGGAACATCAGCGCCCATTCGCCCTCTGCGGCCGCGAGAAGCGCGAGCATCGACAGCACGGCGCCGGTGGCGGTCAGGAGGTGAACGAACAGGGCTTTGATGCGGATATCCATCTGCCCGTGATGCCGGATTTGCGACGCAGGGGCAAGCGAACTTCAGGCGCGCGGATGGCTCTTGTCGTAGATTTCCATCAGCCGCGCGGCATCGACGGCGGTGTAGATTTGGGTCGTTCCGAGGCTCGCATGGCCCAGCAGTTCCTGAATGGCGCGCAGGTCGCCGCCGGCGGCCAGCAGATGGGTCGCGAAACTGTGACGCATCGCATGCGGGGTCGCCGTGGAGGGCAGACCCAGCGACATGCGCGCCCGCTCCATCGCCTTGGAAATCATGCGCGGATTGAGCGGCTTTCCGCGTGCGCCGTAGAACAAGGGCGCATCCGGCTCGGCGGGGTAGGGGCACAGGCGCATGTATTCGGCTACGGCATCGCGGGCGGCGGGCACGACCGGCACGAGTCGCTCCTTGTCGCCCTTGCCGCGGATGCGCAGCACCTCGGGCAGAGGATGAGCCTCGGCGCGCAGGGCGAGCGCCTCGGAGATTCGCAGCCCGCAGCCGTAGAGCAGCGTCAGCACGGCGGCGTCACGCGCGGCGATCCACGGCTCCATCGCCTGCGTGTCGACCTGTTCGATCATCCCGGCCGCGGCGTCCTCGTTAAGCGGGCGCGGGAGTTTGCGCTGATATTTCGGGCTGCGGGTCGAGAGGATGTGGCTCGCATCGAACCCGTCGCGATCGGCGAGCCAGCGGATGAAACTTTTCACCGAAGAAAGCGCGCGGGCGAGCGAGCGCGACGAGACCTCTCGGCCGCGTTCATGCGCCATCCACGCCCGCATATCGGAGGGGCCAAGCTGAGCGATCCGGGCGGTGCCCAGACTCTCGCCGTGATGGATTTGGAGAAAGCCAAGGAAGCTCGCCACGTCGTGCCGGTAGGCGGTGATCGTGTGATCGGAGGCGTCGCGCAGCCCGCGCAAATGGCTCAGCCATTCGGCGAGCGCGTCTTGCAGCCCTGCGGACGGCTCCGCCATCAATCGAGCCAGCGGCGCATCGTGCGTTCGAATACGCCTGCGAAGAAGGCCAGAAGATCGGTGCCTTGCGACGGCTTGAACTGATGCGGGTCCTCGGCGGCCATGACCAGCATGCCGGGCAGGCGGCCCTCGCCCAGATCGAGCTGCATCAGCGCCTCGGAGCGCACCCAGTTCGCCGCTTCGCCGAAGATCGCCTCGGAGCCCGGCACGGTCTGGCGCAGCACGACCTGTCGCGGCTGCCCGCCACGCCCGCCGCGCATGTATTCGGTGATGAAGCCGGGTTCGGCCACGCAGAGCACCTCGCCCAGCTGGCGCAGCGCCGGGTCGTTCTCGTTCTGGTGGCTTTCCAGCACGAGGCGCACCGCGTCGACGCGCAGAATCTCGGCAACTTCGGTCGCGAGGTTGGACAGGAAGGACTGGAAGTCATGCGGGTCGAGCATCCGCAGCACCGCGCGGTGAATCTGGTTCGTGCCCGCGAGGTTCTCATAGGCCGCGGCGATGACAGACCGGTGGGTGTCTTCCAGCCGGTCGAGCCGCGCCTCCAGCCGGGACATGGCCGCGCCGCGCAGGTCGACGATATTGCCGCCCATCGCGGCCTCGTTCGCAGCGATCAGCGCCCGCATCAGGTCGCGGTCCTCGAGAATCACGTCAGGGTCGGAAATGATCTTGTCGCGGAGTTGCTCCACGAGGGCCGGTTCGGTCATGCCTGTCTCGTCGCTGGTCGATGCATCATTTTTTCCAAGCATACACGATGCGCCCCGCGACGCAGTCGAAAAAATCGGCCCGCTCGACGAAAAAGGCCCGCCGGAGAGGCGGGCCTTTGTTGTATCGGACTCACGCGAGAAGATCAGATCTTCTGGCCGGTCGCTTCCCAGTCCTTGAGGAATTGGGCCAGACCCTTGTCGGTCAGCGGGTGGTTGACCATCGACTTGATGACCGCCGGCGGTGCGGTGATCACGTCGGCGCCGATGCGGGCAGCGTCGCTGATGTGGTTCACCGAACGGATCGACGCGGCGAGGATCTGGGTCGTGAAGTCGTAGTTGTCATAGACCGTGCGGATGTCCTCGATCAGGTTCATCCCGTCGAGGTTGATGTCGTCGAGACGGCCGATGAAGGGCGAGATGAAGGTCGCGCCCGCCTTCGCGGCGAGGATCGCCTGCGCGGTCGAGAAGCACAGCGTGACATTGACCATGTGGCCTTCGGATGCGAAAGCCTTGCAAGCGGTCAGGCCGTCCCAGGTCAGCGGAACCTTGATCGCGATATTGGGGGCGATCTTGGCGAGCTTCATACCTTCTTCGATCATGTCCTTGGCTTCGGTGGCCACGACTTCGGCCGAGACCGGCCCGTGGACCATGTCGCAGATTTCTTTGGTGACTTCGAGAATGTCGCGGCCCGATTTAAGGATCAGCGACGGGTTGGTGGTCACGCCATCGACCATGCCCAGATCGTTGAGTTCCTTGATCGCGGCGGTGTCGGCGGTATCGACGAAGAATTTCATGGCAGCTCTCCTTGGCAGCAGTCGCGAGCGTGTTAGCGCAAAAGTGGCGACGGCGAAAGAGGTCGCAACGGGAGAGGGGCTCCGCCCCGCGGCTCCGCCCCGCGGCTTCGCCGCTCCCCGGGATATTTAGTGCAGTTGGAAGGCATGGCGATGTCTGAACCCGGTTGGTTCGAAGAGGGCGCGCGGGTCGCGGTGCTGACGGCGGAGCCGATCGGGCGCCCGCTCGATTATCGCGCGCCGGAAGGCGGTTGTTACAACGGGGCTTTCGTCGAGGTGCCGCTGGGGCCGCGCAAGGTGCTCGGCGTGGTCTGGGGGCCGGGCGAGGGCGGTTTCGACGCCGCCAAGCTGCGCGCGGTGAACCGGGTCTTCGACGTGCCGCCGATGCGCGACGAGCTGCGGGTGTTTCTGGAGCGGATGGCGGAGTACACGATGACGCCCTTGCCGCAGGTGCTGCGGCTTGCGACGCGCGCTCCGGGCTTGGGCGACCCGCCGGGGATGCGAACGATTTACCGGCTGGGCGACCGGGAGCCATCGCGGATGACAGATGCGCGGGCGCGGGTGCTGGAGGTGCTGGAAGAGCATGGCGGTGCAGGTTTCTACCTGAGCGAGTTGGCGCATCTGGCCGGGGTGACGACGCAGGTCGTGAAGGGGCTGGTGAAGACCGGCGCGCTGATCGAGGCGGAGGTGCCGCGCGATCAGCCCTTCCCGCGGCTCGATCCGGCGCGGCCCGGCAAGGCGCTGTCGGAGGCGCAGACTGCTGCCGCGGAGGCTTTGCGCGCGGGCTCCGGGGCCTATTCGACGACGCTGCTGAAAGGCGTGACCGGGTCCGGCAAGACGGAGGTCTATCTGGAGGCGGTCGCGGAATGTCTGCGCAAGGAGCGGCAAGCTTTGGTGCTGCTGCCCGAGATCGCGCTGAGTTCGGAATTTCTCTCGCGGGTCGAGGCGCGGTTCGGCGCGCGTCCCGGCGAATGGCATTCCGGCGTCACGCAGAGCGAGCGGCGCAGGCTGTGGAAGGCTTGCGGGGCGGGCGAGGTGCAGCTTGTCGTCGGCGCGCGCTCGGCGCTGTTCCTGCCGTTCCGCGATCTGGGGCTGATCGTGGTCGATGAGGAGCATGATAGCTCTTACAAGCAGGAGGAGGGCGTTCTCTATAACGCCCGCGACATGGCGGTGCTGCGTGCCTCGGGCTGTTCGGCGCAGGTGGTGCTGGCCTCGGCGACGCCCAGCCTCGAGACATGGGCGAATGCAGAGGCCGGGAAATATCAACGGCTTGATCTGCGCGCGCGGTTCGGCACGGCGGAACTGCCCGAGATGGGCACGATCGACATGCGCGACGAGGCGATCGAGAGCGCGCATTGGATCGGGCCGACGCTGGTGAAGGAGGTTCTGGCGCGGGTGGCCGAGGGGCAGCAGGCGATGCTGTTTCTCAATCGTCGCGGCTATGCGCCGGTCACGATCTGCCGGGCCTGCGGGCATCAGATCGGCTGCGACCATTGCGATGCGCGGATGGTGGAGCACCGTTTCCTCAAGCGGCTCGTTTGCCACCAATGCGGCGAGACCAAGCCGATCCCGGTGAAATGCCCGAGCTGCGAGGTGGAGGGGAAGCTCGCCCCCGTCGGGCCGGGGGTGGAGCGGCTGGCCGAGGAGGTCGCGGAGCGCTTCCCCGAGGCGCGTCTGGCGGTGCTGTCTTCGGACCTCTTCGGCTCGGCCCGCGCGCTGAAGGAGAAGATTGCCGAGATCGCGCAGGGCGAGGCCGATATCATAATCGGGACGCAGATCGTGGCGAAAGGGCATAACTTCCCGCGGCTGACGCTGGTGGGGGTGATCGACGCCGATCTTGGTTTGCAGGGCTCGGATCTGCGCGCGGCGGAGAAGACGTTCCAGCTGATGCGGCAGGTGGCGGGCCGGGCTGGCCGCGCCGAGGAGAAGGGCGCGGCGCTGTTGCAGACCTATCAGCCCGAGCACCCGGTGATCCGCGCGATTCTGGGCGGCGACGAGGAGGCGTTCTGGGCGCAGGAGGCCGCCGCGCGGCAGGCGCAGGGCGTGCCGCCTTACGGGCGGATGGCGGGGATCATCCTGTCGGGGCCGGATTTGCAACCGCTCTTCGAGGTCGGTAATCACCTCGCGCGGAACGATGCCGCGCTGCGCCGGATTGGGGCGCAGGTCTTCGGGCCCGCGCCTGCGCCGATCGCGCGGGTACGCGGGCGGCACCGGGTGCGGCTCTTGGTGAAGGCAGAGAAAAGCGCGCCGCTACAGGGCGCGCTCAAGGCTTGGCTCAAGGGGCTGAAGCTGCCGACGAATGCGCGGCTCGCGGTCGATATCGATCCGCAGAGCTTCCTTTGACCGCGCTTAGCGGCTCGCTCCTGGAACCCAGAGCACATCGTCCTTGCCGTCGTCATTCGCGATCCGGGCTGCGACGAAAAACCAGTCGGACAGGCGGTTGAGATATTTCACCGCCCATTCGTTCACGCCTTCGATCGCGGCCAGCGACACGGCCTCGCGCTCGGCGCGGCGCGCCACGGTGCGCGACATATGCAGGTGCGCGGCGAGCGGCGTGCCGCCCGGCAGGATGAAGCTGCGCAGCGGCTCCAGCTTCTTGTTCATCGCGTCGATCTCGGTCTCGAGCCGGGTCACCTGGGACTCGACCATACGCAGGACCGGGTAGCCCGCCTCGTCGTCATGCTCCATATCCGGGCGCGCCAGATCGGCGCCCAGATCGAAGAGGTCGTTCTGGATCACGGAGAGCTGCTTTTGCAGCGACTCATCCGCATGCAGGCGCGCAATACCCACGGTCGCGTTCAGCTCGTCCACGGTGCCATAGGCGGTCACGCGCGCGGAATGTTTGGCGACGCGCACCCCGTTCGAGAGCGCGGTTTCCCCGGCATCGCCGGTGCGCGTGTAGATGCGATTGAGAACGACCATCAGCCACCCCTTCTAAGATAAACGAACAACAGGATCAGTGCGATCGCGACCGCTTGGGCGGCAATGCGCAACCGCATCAGCTTGTTGGCATGTTTCTTGTTGAAATCGCCCCCGCGTCCAAAGCCCGCGATGCCGATCATCAAGATCACCAGAACCGCCAAACTCGCCATAGCGACGACATAAAATAACGGGTCGTTGCGCATGTAGTCTCTCTCCCTCTGGGCTCAAGACATAGCTGGAGATCACGAAAATGCGAAAGGATTTTCAGCCCTTGTCCAGCACCCAGTCGAGCATCCGGTCCGGTAGGAAGCGGCGCACGACGCTGATCGCCTTGGTCGGCGTGGTGATCTTGTAGCGCGGCTTCGGGTTCGGGGCCTCCAGCGCCTTGAGGATCGCCTTGGTCACCTCGGAGGGCGGCAGTTCGAACGTGTCGGGCTTGCCGCGGCTTTGGTAGAGGCGCTTGAGCAGGCTGCCCTCGTATTGTGCGCGGCGGGCGGAGTTCTCCCAATCCACCCATTTCTCGAAAGGCGGGATCGAGTTGACGCGGATTTTCGAGGTGATCGGGCCGGGCTGGATCAGCACGATCTTGATATTCGTATCGGCCATCTCGAGCCGCATCACATCGGTCAGCCCTTCCAACGCGAATTTCGTCGAGGCATAGGCCGCACGCCATTTCAGGCCCACGAAGCCCAGCACCGAGGAGCATTGCAGGATGCGCCCCTCGCCATTGTCGCCCTGCGCGCGCATCACCTTGATCGCGCGGGTCGTCAGGTCGTGAAGGCCGAACAGGTTGGTCTCGAAGATCTCGCGCAGTGCGCCGGGGGGGATGTCCTCGGCAGCGCCGGGGCAGGCGAAGGCGGCGTTGTTGTAGAGCGCGTCGAGCCGGCCGTGTCCGCGCGCCAGCGCCTCGTTGAAGCCCGCCTCGATGCTTTCGGGATCGGCCACGTCGAGCTGGAAGGAGATCAGCCCTTCGGAGCGCAGGCGCTCGCAATCCTCTTCACGGCGGCAGGTGGCGAAGACTTTCCAGCCCGCGGCTTTCAGCCCGTGGGCCGCGTCATAGCCGATGCCCGAGGAGCATCCGGTGATCAGGATCGTCTTGGCCATGCGCGCGTCTTCCCTCTGATCCGGCGACGCAAAGAAAAACCCGCCGGAGATTTGCCTCCGACGGGGGTATTTCGAGCCATTTGAAAAGGCAAGATTTTAGCGGCTGGCAGGCCGGTTTAGGTCAATTTGCCGGGCGCAGGTACTTCTTGGAGACCCAGCCTTCGGTGCCGTCGCCCTCGATCTTTACATTCGCCCAGCCGCCGATCTCGGCCACGACGAGCACATCGTCGCCCTTGCGGACGCGGTCGATCGCGGCGTTGCTGGTCGAGGGGCCCGAGCGCACGTTGAGCGCATTGGCTGTCACGCTCCAGAGCGTGCCGCCTTCGACTTTCGGCGCCGAGGTGTCGCGATATTCCGGCGACGGTTTGAGCTCGGGGCCCGGCATCCGCGCGTTCGGCGTGACGCGGGTGATCAACGAGGCTTTCTCGATCTTCGGCGTGTTGGCTTGCGATGCGGCGGCAGCCTTCGCGACAATTTGAGGAGCTTCGCTGGCCGAAAGCTCTTGATTATCGCTCGCGGCGCGTGAGACCTGTACGGTGTCATTCGACGTGGCCGCAGAGGCCTGTTCGACGTTCCCGGGAACGTCGCGTCCGGCGATGGCCATAACGGCGTAAATACCCGCCAAAGTGGTCAGCAACAACTTGCCCATGATCAACCCCCTGATTCCGATTGGCAGCTGGGGAAGCGTGAAAATATTAACACGATTCTCTCTGCTCTACGTCGGTGAAATTCCGCCGACGGGGGAAAAGTTCCATGGAAATTCCTATTCCTGCTTTTCCCGCTGGACCGGGATCGGGCGCGGCTTTAGTAAATCCGCATGAGCAGTGACGAAGAAAATCCCCTCTCCACCAGTTCCGAACCGCTGAGCCGTGCGATCGGCGAGCGCTATCTGACCTATGCGCTCTCGACGATCATGCACCGGGCGCTGCCCGATGCGCGCGACGGCCTGAAGCCGGTGCATCGGCGCATCCTCTTCGCGATGCGCGAGCTGAAGCTGTCGCCCACCGGCGGCTTCCGGAAATCCGCGAAAATCTCGGGCGACGTGATGGGGAACTACCACCCCCATGGCGATGCCGCGATCTACGATGCGATGGCGCGTCTCGCGCAGGATTTCGCGATGCGCTACAAGCTCGTCGACGGGCAGGGCAATTTCGGCAATATCGACGGCGATAACCCGGCAGCCTCGCGTTACACCGAGGCGCGTCTGGCCTCTCCGTCCGAGGCGCTTTTGCAAGGTCTTGCCGAGGACGCGGTCGATTACCGCCCGAATTACGACGGCACGCTGACCGAGCCGGTCGTGCTGCCCGCCGCCTTCCCGAATCTGCTGGCCAATGGCGCAAGCGGCATCGCGGTCGGCATGGCGACGAACATCCCGCCTCACAATCTCGGCGAGCTGGTCGAGGCGCTTTTGGAGATGATCAAGCGTCCTGACATCACCGATGACGAGCTGGTCGAGCATATCCCCGGCCCCGATTTCCCGACCGGCGGCGTGCTGGTCGAGCCGCCCGAGAATGTCCGCGACGCCTATCGCACGGGCCGCGGCGCGTTCCGCCTGCGGGCGCGGTGGGAGAAAGAGGAACTGGGCCGCGGTCAATGGCAGATCGTCGTCACTGAAATCCCCTATCAGGTACAGAAATCCAAGCTGATCGAGCGTCTTGCCGAGGTCATTCAGACCCGCAAGGTGCCCGCGCTGGCCGATGTGCGCGACGAGAGCGCCGACGATATCCGCATCGTGCTGGAGCCGAAATCGCGCACCGTCGAGCCCGAGATGCTCATGGGGATGCTGTTCAAGAACTCCGATCTGGAGGTCCGGTTCTCGCTCAACATGAACGTGCTGATCGACGGGCGGGTGCCGAAGGTCTGCTCGCTCAAGGAGGTGCTGCGCGCCTTCCTCGATCACCGGCGCGAGGTGCTGCTGCGCCGCTCGCAGCACCGGATGGACAAGATCGATGCGCGTCTCGAAGTGCTCGAAGGCTATATCATCGCCTTCCTGAACCTCGACCGGGTGATTGAGATCATCCGCTACGAGGACGAGCCCAAGGCGATGCTGATGGCCGAGTTCGAGCTGTCCGACGTGCAGGCCGAAGCGATCCTCAACATGCGCCTGCGCAGTCTGCGCAAACTCGAGGAGATGGAGCTCAAGCGCGAGCGCGACGCGCTGATCGAGGAACGCTCGGGGCTGGAAGATCTGCTTGCCTCGGAAAAGCTGCAATGGAAGACGATCGGCGGTGAGCTGAAAGACATCGACAAGAAATTCGGCCGCAATGCCGAAGGCGGCGCGCGGCGCACCGGCTTCGCAGAGGCCGGTGAGGTCGAGGAAGTGCCGATCGAGGCGATGATCGAGCGCGAGCCGATCACCGTGATCCTGTCGAAGATGGGCTGGATCCGGGCGATGAAGGGCCACAACGCGCTCGATGCCGAGGTGAAGTTCAAGGATGGCGACGGGCCGATGTTCGCCATGCATGCCGAGACCACGGACCGGATCGTCGCGATGGGCTCGAACGGGCGCGCCTATACCGTGCTGGGGGCAAACCTGCCCGGCGGGCGCGGCATGGGCGAGCCGCTGCGGCTGATGGTCGACCTGCCCAACGAGGCGGAGGTGACCCATCTGCTGCTGCCGAAGGCGGGCGAGAAATATCTGCTGGCCTCCTCGGATGGCGACGGGTTCGTCTGTCCGGGCGAAGAGCTCGTGGCGCAGACCAAATCGGGCAAGCAGGTTCTGAACATGAAGGGCGCGGCGAAAACCACCGTCTGCTCGAAGATCGACGGCGATACGGTCGCCTGCGTCGGTCAGAACCGCAAGCTGTTGGTCTTTGCGCTTGAAGAATTGCCCGAAATGGCGCGCGGCAAGGGCGTCCGGTTGCAGAAATACAAGGATGGGGGTCTGAGCGACGCGAAGACCTTCACCCTGGCCGATGGTCTGAGCTGGAAGGATCCAGCGGGCCGCACCCGGACCGAGACCGATCTCGCCGAATGGACCGGCAAGCGGGCCTCGGCGGGCCGCATGGCGCCGCGTGGCTTCCCGCGGGACAACAGGTTCACCTGAGGCTTTGCCTGAGGGGTCGTCCGGGCAGGCCCGGGCGATCCGGCAGGGGGCGCTGCCCCCTCTTGCCCTGTCGGGCAATTCACCCCCGGAATATTTTCGCCAAGGCGAAGGGCGCGTGTTCGCTCTCGCGCGTTATGCGCGCTCCACCGTCAGCCAGATGCCGCCCTTGGGGCGTGTCGTCAGGATCATCTCCGGCACGGGCTCGCGTCCCGGCACCGCGGTGAAGCGGAACCGGGCGAGAAGCGTGGCGAGGATGATTTGCGCTTCCTGCATCGCGAAGCCCGCGCCGATGCAGATCCGCGGCCCGGCCCCGAAGGGCAGGAAGGCGAAGCGGTCATGCGTCGGACTGGCGAAGCGCTCCGGGCGGAAGGTATGCGGGTTGTCCCAGAGCGCATGGTGACGGTGCAGCGCGTAGATCGGCAGCATCACCGTGTCGCCCGCGCGTACCTCGCGCCCCAGAAGCGTGTCGGGTTTGCGCGCCGTGCGCGACAGGAAGCCCGCAGGCGGGTAGAGGCGCAGGCTCTCGTTCACGATCTGCGCGATGAGGGGCATCTTTGGCAGGTCGTCGACGGTCGCCACGTGGGTACCGAGCGCGGCCTGCGCCTCGCTGCGGGCGGCCTCCTGAACCTCGGGGTCGAAAGCGCAGAGGTAGAGCGCCCAGGCGAGCGTCAGCGCCGTCGTCTCGTGGCCTGCGACGATGAAGGTCAGCAGGTTGTCGCGCAGCTCGGCCGGGCTCATCTCGCGGCCGGTTTCGGGGTCCTGCGCGCCGTCGAGCAGGTCCAGAAGGTCGGGCACCGCTTTCGCCTCGCCCGCACGCCGGGCCTCGATCGCGCGGTCCGCATGGCGCTTGAGGTCGCGCACGACGCCCGAGGAGATCACTCGATGCGGGCGCGGCACCCAGGCGGGCAGGGCGAAGAGATCTAGAAGCGACACCTTCGCCGTCTGCGCGATATAGGCGTCGATCGCCCGATGGATCGCGGCGCGGTCGAAGCCCTCGTCGCCCGAGAAGGTCACGTCCGAGATCACCTCGAAGGTCGCGGCCACCATTTCCTGATGCAGGTCCACCGCGCGACCGGTATCGGCGGCGGTGCTGATACGTGCGGCGGAGGCCTCGGCTGCGGCCCCCATGACGGGGGCGAGCGCCTCCATGTTGCGCGCGGCGAAGACCGGAGAGGCGGCGCGGCGCTGCCAGCGCCATTCGGCCCCTTCGGCGACGAATAGCCCTTCCCCTACGGCAGGGCCGAGGATGAGTTTGGTCACCACCGATTTCGGATAGTCGTCGACGCGCGTCTTGAGGATGTGGCGCAAGCTGTCGGGGTCCATCACCATATGCCAGCGCGCCCCGGTATTGCCCGAGATGATCGGCGCATGTGTCGCCAGTTCCGGTATGATTTCCAAAAGGTTACGCCGCGCGGCGCGGAAGCTCGCGAAGATGCCCAGCGGATGCTCGGCAAGGGGCGCGCGGGCCGGAAGGCGGTAGGTGTCGTCTGTCGCAGCGTAATCCATGAGCAGATGGTAGTGCGGCGCCGGTCGCTGCCCAAGGGAAACCGCGAACACAGACAGGGGAAACCCTGCATTCCGGGCTTGATTTTTCCCCGCCAGCGCAATAGGTAGCGCGCGATATTGACTCGGGCTCGCTGCTAGCGGCCCCCTAACCAGAGGCGCCCCGCGAGATGGCAAAGGAAAAGTTTGAACGTAACAAACCGCACGTCAACATCGGCACGATTGGCCACGTTGACCACGGCAAGACGACGCTGACGGCTGCGATCACGAAGTATTTCGGTGATTTCCGCGCGTATGACCAGATCGACGGCGCGCCGGAAGAGAAAGCCCGCGGCATCACGATCTCGACCGCACACGTGGAGTACGAGACCGAGTCGCGTCACTACGCGCACGTCGACTGCCCCGGCCACGCCGACTACGTGAAGAACATGATCACGGGTGCAGCGCAGATGGACGGCGCGATCCTGGTCGTGAACGCAGCTGACGGCCCGATGCCGCAGACCCGCGAGCACATCCTGCTCGGCCGTCAGGTCGGCATCCCGGCGATGGTCGTGTACCTGAACAAGGTTGACCAGGTCGACGACGAGGAGCTGCTCGAGCTCGTGGAAATGGAAGTTCGCGAACTTCTGTCGTCCTACGACTTCCCCGGCGACGATATCCCGATCATCAAGGGTTCGGCTCTGGCCGCGATGGAAGGCCGTGATCCGGAAATCGGCGAGAACTCGATCCGCGCGCTGATGGAAGCTGTCGACAGCTACATCCCGACGCCGGAGCGCGCCGTGGACCAGCCCTTCCTGATGCCGATCGAAGACGTGTTCTCGATCTCGGGCCGTGGTACGGTTGTGACCGGCCGCGTCGAGCGTGGCGTGATCAACGTCGGCGACGAACTGGAAATCGTGGGTATCCGCGACACCACGAAGACGACCTGCACGGGCGTCGAGATGTTCCGCAAGCTGCTGGACCGTGGTGAAGCTGGCGACAACATCGGCGCGCTGCTGCGCGGTGTGGACCGTGACGGCGTCGAGCGTGGTCAGGTTCTGTGTAAGCCGGGTTCGGTGAAGCCGCACACCAAGTTCGAGGCTGAAGCCTACATCCTCACCAAAGAGGAAGGTGGCCGTCACACCCCGTTCTTCGCGAACTACCGTCCGCAGTTCTACTTCCGCACGACGGACGTGACCGGCACCGTGACGCTGCCCGAGGGCACCGAGATGGTGATGCCGGGCGACAACCTGAAGTTCGAAGTCGAACTGATCGCCCCGATCGCGATGGAAGACGGTCTGCGCTTCGCAATCCGCGAAGGTGGCCGCACCGTCGGCGCCGGCGTCGTCTCCAAAATCATCGCGTGATCCTCGGATCATAGCGATTTGCGAAGGGCCGCCCGGTTGGGCGGCCCTTTTGCTTTGCGTGAAGGGCCTGTGCGGGTGGTCGTAATCGCGGGCGTGTCGCGCTAGGTCTTCTGCGGGCGGACCATGTAGGAGGATGCGGGACATGGCAGAGGCAACTGCGGCACGCGAGTGCCATTGGGACGTGGACGGGCTGCGGATCGCTGGGCTTGCCTGGGGACCCGAGGACGGTCTTCCGGTCTTGGCACTGCATGGCTGGATGGATCATGCGGGCAGCTTTGCCGCGCTCGCGCCGCAGCTCGAGGGCTGCCACGTCGTCGCGCTCGATCTGAGCGGGCAGGGCCTGAGCGGGCATCGCGCGGCCCATGCGAGCTATAATATCTGGGACGACCTGCCGCAGATCCTGCGGGTGCTCGACGCTCTGGGCTGGGAGGAGTGCGTGCTGCTGGGCCATTCGCGCGGCGCCAATATCTCGGCGCTGCTCGCGGCGGCAATGCCGGAGCGGGTGCGGGGTTTCATCGCGCTCGATTCGCTGGCCCCCGAGCCGGTGGCGCGGGATTTCGTCACAACGCTGCGCGCCTATCTGACCGAGGTGCCAACGCAGGCGGCGCGGCCTCCGCGCCGTTTCCCGACGCGTGAGGACTATATCGCGCGCCGCGCGGGGCAGGCGAATGCGCGCGCGGTGGCCGAGGCGCTGGCGGAGCGTGCGCTGGAAGAAGGCCCGGAGGGCTGGCATCTGCGTGGCGACCGGCGGCTGTTCGCGAGCTCGGCGGTGAAGCTCGATCGCGACGACGTGGAGGCGGTGCTGCGGGCGATCCGCGCGCCAGTCCTCAACATCTGGGCCGGGGACGGGATCCGGGCGCAGCGCGAGGGCACGGCGGAGCTGGCGCGATGGGGGGGCGAGCTGATCGCCGATTACGAGAGCATCGAGATCGCGGGCGACCACCATTTCCACCTCGACCCGAAGGCGGCGGAGCAGATCGCGGAGGCGGTGAAGGATTGGCTTGCGCGCAAGCTGTGAGCGGGCGGCTGGCGCGGCCCCGTCGCTTGCGCTAGACTGATGAAGCGCATGATGGAGGCTCCGATGGACAAGACCCTTTTCTGATCCCGTTTCCCTGAAACTCTGATCGCGAGAGGTCTGTCCATGTCTGCTCATTCGCTGCCGCGGCGCTTTCCTGCGCCCGATACCCGCAATCCCGTTCTTCTGCCCGATGGCACCCCGCATGAACCCACAGTGTTTCTGCAGGCGGTGATCGATCATCCCAATATCGAGGTTGGTCGCTATGCCTATTACAGCCCGCTTGTGCCCACGCCGGACGCGGCGGCGGAGCTTGCGCCCTACCTCTATCCCGGCTGCCCCGAGCGGCTGGTGATCGGGGCTTTCGCGCAGATCGCGCACGGGGTGCGCTTCATCACGGCCTCGGCCAATCATCCGATGGGCGGGATCACCACCTATCCGTTCCGGATCTTCGACATGGAGACGGCGGGCAAATATCTCGATGAGAATGCCGCGATCGGCGACACCGTGATCGGGCCGGATGTCTGGCTCGGCTTCAACGCGATGGTGATGCCGGGGGTGCGCATCGGCGCGGGGGCGATCGTGGCGGCTGGCTCGGTTGTCGCGCAGGACGTGCCGCCCTTTGCCATCGTCGCGGGCAATCCGGCGCGCGTGGTGCGGTCCCGGTTCAGCCCCGATGAGATTGCACGATTGCTCGATCTGGGGTGGTGGGACTGGCCGGTGGAGGCGATCCAGAGGGCGTTGCCCGCGCTGGAGGCAGGGGATGTGGCGGCGCTGGCCGAACACGCACCTTGAGCGAGAGGCTTGCCGCTGCGCGCAACGACGCTAGGCTCTGGGCAACGCGACGATTTCTCCCGGAGCCCGGATGACCAACAGCCCGATCCTCTTCTCGCATATCCTGTCGGGGGCACCCGATCCCGACGGGCCTGCCGACATCGTCGAGGCGTTGCGGGACGAGCGGCTCGCCTGGGCGCATCTGGACGGGACGCACCCGCAGGCGCAGCGCTGGATTCGCGAGGAGCTGGATTACCTCGACCCGCAGGCGGTGGAGGCCTTGCTGGATGTCGATACGCGCCCGCGCATGAGTCAGATCGGCGAGGGGCTGTTGGTGATCCTGCGCGCGATCAACTTCAACGAGGGCGAAGACCCCGAAGATATGGTCTCGCTGCGGATGTATCTCGACCGTCAGCGTATCCTCACGATTTCACGCAAGCGGGTGCGCGCGATCGAAGGGATGAACGCGGCGATCCGCGACGGCAAAGGGCCCAGCGATGCGGGAACCTTCCTCGTGCGACTGACCGAGGATATCGTCGGCAATATCGGTGTGTTCCAGACCGAGTTGGACGAGCGTGCCGAGGCGTTGGAAGATCAGGTCTATGGCGGGCAGGCCGATCACATGCGCCACGATGTTCTGGATTTGCGGCTGCAGGTGATTGCGGCGCGGCGTTACCTCGCGCCGCAACGCGAGGCGTTGATCCGTCTGACACAGGCGGCGAGCCCGATCATCGACGAGGTCACGCGGCGCGAGATCGAGGAAGAAGCGCTGAAGATGACGCGGATTTCGGAAGATATGGACGAGCTGCGCGATCAGGCGCAGGTGCTTCGCGAAGAACTGTCGAGCCAACTCTCGGACCGGGTCAACCGCAACACTTTCGTGCTGTCGGTCGTATCGACGATCTTCCTGCCGCTCGGGTTTCTTACCGGTCTGTTCGGGGTCAACATTGGCGGGATGCCGGGGCTGAACTCCGACAATGCGTTCAATTATCTGGTAATCGTCTGCGTGGTGATCGTCGCCGCGCAGTTGATCGTAATGGGCTTCCTGCGCCTTTATTCGAAGCGCAGGAAGCGATAGTCTCTCGAGATCAGGCGGCCTCGCGCATGTGGCGGCCTTCCTGAATCTCTTCGATGATCTTGGCGACGAAATCGTCCAGATCGTTCGGGTTGCGCGACGTGACGACGCCATTGTCGGACACCACGGATTCGTTCACCCAGTCGCCGCCGGCGTTTTCGACATCGGTGCGGACCGAGTGATACGAGGTCATTTTGCGCCCCTTGGCGATGCCAGCCTCGATCAGGAGCCACGGTGCGTGGCAGATCGCGGCGACCACCTTGCCTTGGTCGTAGAAGCTGCGCAGGAGATCCAGCGCGCTTTTTTCGACGCGAAGAAGGTCGGGGTTGATCTGACCGCCGGGGAGAACGATCGCATCGTAGTTGGAGGCGACGACGTCCGAGATCTTGCACTGCACCGAAACGGTCTCGCCCCAGTCGGTCTCGTCCCAGCCTCGAATGTCTTCACCGTCGAGAGAGGCGAGGTCAATTTGCGCGCCAGCCTCGGTCAGCTTGTCGCGCGGAACGGTCAACTCGGCTTGCTCGAAACCGTCGGTAGCCATGATCAGAATACGGGCTTCGGAAATCTTGGGCATTTGCTTTCCTTTCCTTGAGGCGCAGCTTGCGCAGGTTCGGGAGAAAAACGATCTGCGCCCGGCATGCGTTCCACGGCGATTTCTTCGGCGGGGAAATGCGAAAGATCGGTGGAAAGGCACTTGATTTCGGTCGCGTGAGACTTTAGCACCCACGCCACGGCCTAGGGGTATAGCTCAGTTGGTAGAGCATCGGTCTCCAAAACCGAGGGTCGCGGGTTCGAGTCCCTCTGCCCCTGCCAGCCGTTTCCTGAAAATTTACGTTCGTTCGCGTAACGTTCCCGAAGTGGCGTCCTCTGACGCCGGTTTTGGGCGCTGTCGCGAGGAACCGTCGTGCTTGGCAGAATTTTCCGGGTCTTTCAGCGATATGTAGATGCGAATCTCAGGATTTCGCGGAGGGTGCCGGATCTGGGGCCGCGCGCGGCGGCTCGGCGGGTGCATGTCACGCGCTACGATTTCCGCGGCAACCGTCTTCGCCTGGAAGGGCGAATCGATGCGCGCGAGGTGATTTTACGCCTGGGGGGCGTGGCGCAGCGCTGCGCGCTCGAGCCTGATCCATCGGGGCAAGCGAAGTTCGCCTTTGATGTGCCTTTCTGGCCCGGCAAGGTGGAGCTGGTCATTCCCGATACAGGTGCCGATGGGCAGGGTGAGGAAAGCTGGGTATTGCCGCCGATCGGCAGGGTTCGCCTCGCATGGGAGCAGTTGCGTCTTACCCCGGTGTTCCTGTGGCGAATCGCCCGTCATGCCCACGATATCTGGCGCTGGCGACACCACGGCGACAGTGCTGCGGGAATTCGCGTGAAATCTGCGCTCGGTTTCGTGGGGCAGTCGCGGGGTGCGACGCTGCCGTCTGATTTTCTCCGCGACTCGTCGCCGACTGAGCCGCCTACGTTCCCCGGGATCGTGATCGTGTTGCCCGTGTTCAACGCGCGGGCGCTGCTGCGCGAGGCGCTCGCCCGCGTCGTGCAGCACACCGATCTCGACTGGCATCTGATCGTGATCGAGGATCGCTCGACCGATCCAGAGATGCGGCCGTTTCTGCGCGATTGGGGTGCTGGCCGGGCCAATGTGACGCTTCTGGAAAATGACGCAAATCTCGGCTTCGTCGCGTCGGTCAATCGCGGGTTTGAAGCGGCGCTCAGGCGCTTTCCCGATCGCCCCGTGGTCTTGCTGAATTCCGATGCCCTCGTGCCCGCAGGCTGGGCGTCGCGGCTTTTGGCTCCGCTTTCCGATCCGCAGGTCGCAAGCGTCACGCCAATGTCGAATGACGCGCAGATATTGTCCGTGCCGACAGCCGGAGCGCGGAGCGATTTGCCGCCCGGTGCCGTCGGTCAGATCGACGCCATCGCCGCGCGCATGAACCCGGTGCAGGCGCGCGCCGAACTGCCGACCGGGATCGGCTTTTGCATGGCGCTCGCGCCGCACTTTCTTACCAAGCTCCCGCGATTCGATCCTGCGTTCGGGCGCGGCTACGGGGAAGAGACGGATTGGTGTCAGAAGGCGCGGCGGCTTGGCGGGCGGCATGTCGGGATCGGCTCGCTCTTCGTGGAGCATCGCGGTAGCGCCTCCTTCGGTGCGGCGGCGCGGCGAAAGCTTCTGGATGCCAATCAGGCGAAGATCGAGAGGCGCTATCCAAGCTATCCGCGCGCCGTCGATCGTTTTCTCGCCAGTGATCCGCTCGCGGCCCCGCGTTTCGCGCTCGCCCTAGCCCGAGCGGGTGCGCTGCAAGGCGAGCCGATCAAGTTATGGCTCGGACATTCCCTCGGCGGTGGGGCGGAAATGTGGTTGCGCAAAGAAATCGCCTCGGAGCTTCGCGCCGGCCGGCGGTGCGTCGTTCTTCGCGTCGGTGGGCCCGTGCGCTGGTCTATCGAGCTTCACGACCCGCTAGGCCTGAGCACGGTCGAGACATCGGATCGCGCGGTAGTGCTATCCCTGCTGAAGCTTCTGCCGGATCGCCACGTCATCTATTCCTGCGGCGTTGGCCATCCGAGCCCGCTCGAGATACCCGCGCTGCTTACGGAACTATCCGCGGGGCAGCGGCTCGATATCCTGTTTCACGACTACTTGCCCCTAAGCGAGGCCTACACGCTCCTGCGTGCGCCAAACAGCTTGCGCGAGATCCCCGAATACATCGGCCCTCGGGCCAAGTCTCGAAAGTCGTCTCGGCGCTCTTCAACCGACGAACTCTCGGATTGGGAAAGCGCGTGGGGCACGGCACTGACCAGCGCAACGCGATTGCAAGTATTCTCCCGCAGCTCCGCAGAAATTGTAGCTTCGGCTCGTCCCGATTGCGCGCATAAGATCGACTGCAAACCGCATCATGTGGCGCGCCCTGCGGCTCTCATTCATGCGCCTCCGGGACACCAGGAGGGGTCCCCCACCGCGGGCTCTGTTCTTGGCGTGCTTGGTCATATCAGCGTCCACAAAGGCGCAGCGGTTGTCGAAGCTCTGGGCGAGACCTTCGCCGCCAATGGCCGCGCGCGGCTGGTCCTGTTGGGAAGTCTCGATCCGCGGTTTCATTTGGGAGCGCCGAACCACGTTCACGGCCCGTTTGAGCCCCTAGATTTGCAGATGCTGGTAGCGCGGTACGAAATTGAGCGATGGCTGATCCCATCGCTTTGGCCGGAAACCTTTTCCTTCACCACGCATGAGGCGCTCGCCACCGGCCTGCCCGTGTATTGTTTCGACCTTGGCGCTCAAGCTGAAGCGGTCAGAGCTGCAGGCGCACAGGGGGATGTCTTGCCGGGGCCACGGTGGCCATCGGATATAGACATCGATCGTCTCCTCGGGGCGCCCGCTATGCAGAGGTGGGTGGCATGACGTTCGAAGACAGTCATGCGATCTTCCATATAGGCGCCCCGAAATGCGGCAGTTCGGCCCTTCAAGCAGCATGGAGCGCGGAACCGGACCGGCCGTCGCGCGCCGGTTTGCGTGTGCGCTATATCGGCGCGGTGCGGGTGGGCGGCAAACTCATGCCGTCGCGTGGCAGGGCCGTGCGCCGCGCCGCAGCGCTATCTTCCTATGGCTATGTCTCGATGCCCGATCCCGGCCGCGAGGTCGCGGCGAAATCTCTCGGCGATTTCGTCTTGCGCGAGATCGCACGCGCGCGTCGGCACCGCTACATCCCGTTCTTCTCGAATGAGGGCTGGATTCGTCGTCCCGAATTCTTCACGCGGCTGCTTTCAGACCTCGGCCATCCGCCCGTGACCGTGCTGGCCTTTCTGCGTCCTCCCCTGACGTGGATGAACGCGGCGTTCTGGCAATGGGGTGTCTGGAGTCGGCCCCGCTTCGACGATTGGATTTCGTCCCGCCGTGTCCCGTTCAGCTTTGGTGAAGATCTCGCAGCCTGGGCGCGCATTCCCAACGTAGGACTGCAAGTCGCGTCAGCAAAGCAGGATGTGGTCACCTTCGCCGACGCTTTGCTAGGAACGCCGGGTAGCGCAACCGGACCGTGCCACAGCACGGGCAGCGCAGCACAGTTTGGTTTTTTGCTGCGCAATCGTCGTTTTCGGCCGGATAGCCATCGCGCAGAGATCGAGTTCGTATTGCAACGGCAAATGGCGAACGGCCCCATGTTGCGCCGCGCGTGGGCGATCGCGCCACATCACGTCGAGACACTGCAGCGGCTTGCACAGAGCCATCGTCGAGAGCTCGAGCGCGTCTTACCCGCCGTACAAGCGGAGGAAATATTCGACGACCCGCTCTGGACGGCGCCATATCCGTATCATCCTGAAATCGAGCGCGGCCCAGCGCCGCTCGATGATCTCGGTGAATTGCGCGCGTTTGCAGGACAGCTTCTTTCAAAACCGTTGTCCGAGGGTGCCGAGCTCGGTGCACTCGACGCGTCCATAGCGGAGCGGCTCGGTGTCCTTCTGCGCGAGGACCGTTCTCATCTGTGGCGGACCGCGCTCCTTAGAGCGCCGCGAGATCAAACGCCGCGGCCCAGATCGTTCACCTTGCGAGGAGATCCCGGTAGCTCGTCCTGAGGGCTAAAAGGCCAAGGGCCAAGGCTACGAGCGACACGCCGATTACGTAGAACGCAGAGAGATAATCGGGCTGATAGGTCGGGAAAAAGCCGCGTCGCAGATAGCCGATCACATGGACCAGCGGGTTAAACCAAAGGGTATCCGCGGCCCAGCGCGGCAATTGGTCGGTGAGAAAAAAGACTCCGGAAATCAGGAACATCGGTCTCATCAGGATAGACCATATCTGCTGCCAGACCGGCGCGCGCAGAAAGAGGTAGCAGTTAAGGGTGCCGATCCCGAAGGAAAGCAGTACGGCGAGCCCCGCTGCTTCCAAGATACGCAGTGGATCTGGGCTTGCGCGGGTGTCGAACATCAGGAGGCATCCGTGTAGGACGAGGTAAGAAACAACAAGTTTCGTCAGCGCATTCAGGGCGAGCCGTGCGATGAGCGCATCGACAAAGCTCACAGTGGGATAGGCGAGGAGCGCGCGCGAGTAGGTGAGGGCGTTGGCGACCTTCGACTGAACGTCTGAAAACAACATGAATGGCAGCAAGCCCGTCGCGTAGAAAAGGGCGAAGCTGGCCCCGAGCGGCGGGGTGTGAAAGGTCAGCGAAAAGAACAGCGTCAAC
The DNA here is from genome assembly GCF_002020355.1 of Thioclava sediminum. Classification (GTDB taxonomy): domain Bacteria; phylum Pseudomonadota; class Alphaproteobacteria; order Rhodobacterales; family Rhodobacteraceae; genus Thioclava; species Thioclava sediminum. The sequence goes on along the minus strand of NZ_MPZV01000002.1, from coordinate 795,162 downwards.
AATGCGACGCCGCCGATCGGCTCGAGCAACGCCCAAAGATAGCCCCCCGGTGAGCGACCGTAGCTTGCCGACATCTCGCGCAGAATGAGCGCGCCGATGGCACGAAGCGCCGGAAAGGACCGGGTCGGGATGTGCGCCGCGCGGGAGGAGAACATTTCGAGCCTCGTTTACCGGTTTTCAATTCGGATCGTGTTCGCTGGAACCTGACGCGACCGATAGTGGAGCCAATTGTGAAACACGCGGTTAACGAGCCTACGCAGGCGACGCCCGTCCTCGCAAAGGGGGCTGGGTTGCGCGAAGTGCCAGTGCCGCTCCGGCCGGTGCCGAGCGCATACGCGCGCCCCGCGCGCAAGGCGCGCTGGCGGCGGCGGCATCAGACTGTGGCGTTAAGCTTCCTGACGCTGGTGATCGCGCCGGTTCTGGTGGCGACCTATTATCTTTATGCGCAGGCGGCGGATCAGTTCGTTTCACGCGTCGGCTTCACGGTTCAGCGGGAGGAAATGGCGCCGGCGCTCGATCTTTTCGGCGGTCTGTCCAGCCTGTCGGGCGCGTCTTCGAGCGACACCGACATTCTCTATGAATTCATTCAAAGCCCGAGCCTTGTTGCGCAGATCGATGATGCGCTCGATCTGACGGCCATCTGGTCGCGCGATCGATCCGATCCGGTGTTCGGGCTTCCTAGCGACGCCACTCTGGAGGAGCTTGTCGCCTATTGGAACCGCATGGTTCATGTGCGGCACGGGGCGGGCGCGGGGCTGCTCGACATTGAGGTGCGCGCTTTCGATCCGGGCGCGGCACAGCGGATCGCGCAGACCTTGATGGCACAAAGCTCTGCGATGATTAACCGGCTCAGCAACGCGGCGCGCGAGGATGCGATTCGCCATGCGCGCGGAGAGTTGCGGCGCGCCGAGGCGCGTCTGACGACGGCGCGAACGGCGCTCACCACTTTCCGCAATCGCCACCAACTGATCAGTCCGGAGATGGATTTGCAGAGTCAGGCGGGGGTGCTGGGGTCGCTGCTCGAACAGCAGGCGCAGGTGATGATCGAGAGTGATCTGCTGCGCGGCACGGTGCGCAGCGGGACGGATCCTCGGTTGAAGCAGGCGGAGCGGCGACTTGCGGTGATCGAGGACAGAATCGGGGCGGAGCGCCGCAAGCTTGGGATCGATGGCGGCTCCCAGGAAGAGGCTTTCGCGAGCATCGTCGGCGAGTACGAGCGGCTTATGGCGGAGCGCGAATTCTCAGAGCGTGCTTATGCGGCGACCCGCGCAAGCTATGACGCGGCTCAGGCCGAGGCGCGCCGGAAAAGCCGCTTTCTTGCAACATTCATGGCGCCAACCCTTGCCGAAAGTGCCGAATATCCACGGCGCGAAACGCTTCTGGCGTTGATCGCGGGTAGCCTCGTTTTGCTTTGGGCGATTGGCATCCTGGTGGGCTACGCGATCCGGGACCGTCGGTAACGGCGATGATCCGGCTGCAAAACCTCAGCAAGAGTTTCCGCGTCCCAGGTGGCGAGAAGGTCGTGGCGCGCGATATTTGTGCGAGCTTTCCAAGCGGGCGATCCGTCGCTTTGCTGGGGAAAAACGGGGCCGGAAAGTCGACGCTGCTGCAGATGATCGCAGGTACCGCGCGTCCGGATCGCGGGAGGGTGAATGCGCGGGGCAGCGTGTCGTTCCCGGTGGGCTTCGCGGGCTCGTTTCACAATGATCTGACGGGCGCGCAGAATTGCCGCTTCATCGCGCGGATCTACGGGGTGGATACCGATGAGATGGTGGCTTTCGTCGAGGCGACCGCCGAGCTCGGGGCTCATTTCCGGATGCCGCTGCGCAGCTATTCTTCCGGGATGCGCGCGCGATTGGCGTTTGCGGCGTCGATGGCGATCAGCTTCGACACCTATCTCGTCGACGAGATTACGGCGGTCGGCGATGCCGCGTTTCGCGAGAAGAGCGCGGCCCTGTTTCGCGACCGTCTGAAAGACGCCGGGGCTGTCGTGGTCAGCCACTCGATGAACCAGTTGCGCGAGATTTGCGATTGCGGCGCGGTGCTGGAGCGTGGGCGGCTTGAGTTTTTCGACGATCTCAACGCCGCGATTGCCTGCCACGAACGCAACATGCTTTGAGCTGGGCGCTGTGAGCCGTCGCATTCTATTAAAATATTGAGAGAAAACCCTTTTTAGGCCGCTTTTCCTCCGCGCTCCGTACCCAGCCGCGCCTCACAGTTGAGACAGTGTGAACATGGAAAGCGGAGGTGACTATGCCTCAATTGGTGCCGGTCGCGACTGTTACGAATGGCGCGGAAAATTTCCTGACGTCGATCACCGACCTGCTTCTAGTGCAGGGCGAGACGGGGCCGACGCTCTATTCGATTTCCAATGCGCCGGGCGGTATCTCGCAGATCCCGCTGACTGCGCGGCTGAATGCGAGCGATCTGGCTTATCTGAGCGAGAGTTCGGGGCTGGATGCAGCCGGGACGCTGACCGAGATTTCGATCGACGGCAGCCCGGCCTTGATGGTGACCGGTTCGGCGTCGGGCGCGTTTCAGGCGGTCTGGCTGAACCAGAATGACGGCGGAATCAGCGATGTGTTCACGCTGCCGGGCGCGGTTGCGCCGGGTGCGGTGCTTGCGATCGCGCCGCTGCAACCGGGCGCGCAGAGCTTTTTCGTCGGGGCCCTGTCGCATGGCAGCGGGCTGCATGTCTGGCAGATGGGTGCCGGAGGCCGGATGACCGAGATCGCGCAGGGCATCGCGGGCGAGGTCTGGTCAGAGAATGACGTCCATGCGCTCGATACGGTCGAGATCGAGGGCGCGCAGTATGTCCTTGCGGCTTCGGTGACGGATAATTCGCTGACCACGCTCGCGCTCGATACGCAGGGACAGCTGCATATCGCCAGTCAGATCGATGCGCGCGACGGCCTCTTCATCAACACCCCGAATTCGATCGAGACCATCCAGGTGGGCGGACAGGCCTACGCGCTTCTGGGGGCGGCGGGCACAAGCTCGATCTCTGTCGTGGCGCTTGGTCCGGGCGGGCGGATGGAGGTCACCGATCAGATCAATGACGATCTGGGCACGCGGTTCGACGGCGTGACGACGCTCGAAACCGTGACGATGGGCGATCAGGTTTATGTGCTGGCCGGAGGCGCCGATGACGGGGTCAGCCTGCTCACGCTGCTGCCCGGCGGCAAACTGGTCCAGATCGGGACGCTGGCGGACGGGCTAGAAACCGCGCTGTCTGATCCAGCTGCGGCGGCGATGATCGCCGGTGCGACCGGGCTCGATATTTTCGTGGCGGGCGACGTGCCCGCGAGCGTGAGCGATCAGGGGATGGGGATCAGCCATATCAAGGTGGAGTTGGGCCCTGACGGTCTGGCGCTGAAGCTTGGCGATGGCGGCGACACCGCGAACGGAGGCGTCGAAAACGATCAGATTTCCGGTGGCGCTGGCGATGACCAAATCCGTGGCGGGGCGGGGGCGGACATACTGCAAGATGGCGGTGGCGCCGATTCTCTCTGGGGCGGCGAGGGGCAGGATGTGTTCGTGCTCGACGCGGACGGGCGAACCGATTTCATCATGGATTACGAGCCCGGCATCGATCGGCTCGACCTCTCGAGCATGGCGTGGTTCTACACCAAGGAGGCTCTGGATATCGCCCCGACCGCGACGGGGGCGGATATCCGGATCGGCGATGAGCGGGTGATCGTGAATACCGCGGACGGCTCAAGCCTGAGCGCCGCGGATTTCGAAACCTCGGAGCTGCGCGATCTGTGGCATTCCGCGATCAACCCGCTCGAGGTTGGCGATATCCACAAGGAAGGTACCGCGCAGGGCGATCTGATCGACGGGCGCGGCGGCGATGATCTGCTCGTCGGCAATGACGGGTCGGATATCCTGCAAGGCATGGCGGGCGATGATCTGCTCAATGGCGGGCGGATCGATCGCAGCTACGACCCGTTCGCGGCACAGGTGTTCCGGGTCTATCAGGCGACGCTTGACCGGGCGCCCGATGGGAACGGTCTGCACTATTGGACGGACCTTCTGTCGAGCGGCGCGGTCGAACTGCAGGAGGTTGCGGATCGGTTCATCAACTCGCCGGAATTCCAGTCGAACTACGCGGAGACGAGCGACGCGGAGTTCCTGACGCTGCTTTACCAGAATGTTCTGGATCGGAGCCCCGATGACGGGGGGCTGACCTATTGGCTCGACCAGCTGGATCAGGGGGTAAAAAGTCGGGAGGAGATTGTTTTGGGATTTTCGGAAAGCCCGGAATTTCGGGATTCGACAGAGATCGACACGCTCATGCTGAGCCATGCCAGTGCGCAGACGGATTTCACCGATGACGTGTTCCGTTTGTATCAAGCGACGCTGGGGCGCGAGCCGAACCTTGGCGGGATGATGTATTGGAGCGAGATGCAGGCGGACGGGATGGAGTTTCTCGATGTCGTCTCCGGCTTCGTCAATTCGCCCGAATTCACGTCGACCTATGGCAATCTCGACGATGCCGGTTTCGTCTCGCTTCTCTATCAGAACGTCTTGGGGCGCGCGCCGGATAGCGAGGGGCTGACATGGTGGGTCGATCAGCTCGACAGCGGGGGCTACACCCGCGAGAAGATGGTCGCCTCATTTGCGCAAAGCCCCGAGATGATCACCCAGACGGCGCAGCCGCAGATCGATTGGTTCCGCTCTTTCGGCTTCGAGGATCAACTCGATGGCGGCGAGGGGTACAATCTGCTGCAGGGCGGTGCGATGGCGGATCAGTTCGTCTTCCGCGCCGATGAGGACGGGCATCACGTCATTATCGACATCGAGCCCTGGGATCGGCTGAGCTTCGATGGCTTCAACTACAGCTCTGCCGCCGAAGCCCGCAGCCATATGGTCGAGGCGGGCTCCGGCGTGACCTTCACCGATCAGGGCGTCACGGTCGAGTTCATCGATGCCGATCTCGGCCTGTTCACCGACGGGATGTTCGACGTCTCGGGCTAGGCGAGTTCAGTTCGTAGCGCTTCAAGATAGCGCGCCACGAGGGCCTGTGCGCGCTCCGGTGTTGCGGCTTCGGCATAGCAACGGCATTCGGGTGCGTTGCCCGAGGGGCGTAGATGGACGATCTCGCCCGAGGGGAAGGTCAGGCGCAGCCCGTCGGTGCGGTCGATCTGTTCGGCCGGGACGAAATCGCTGAAGAATTCCGCCCGGGCGGTAGGGTCGTCAGCAAGGCGGTCGATGAAGTCGCGCGAGCGGTCCGTCGGGACTTCGGCGACCCGGTCGGCCGCCGTGAAACGGGCGGGAAGCTGGGCGACAAGGCCGCTGAGGGCGGTGCCGGCCTGTTTCGCTGCGACGAGCGGCGCGATGATCGGCAGCAGGCAATCGCGCGTCGCGAGCGGCGCAATCGGCCCCGCTGGACCCGTCGCGGTGAAGCCCAGGAGGAAGCCGCCATTGGGCTCATAGCCCACGACCTTCGCGGAGGGATCGGCATCGCGCGCGGCCTCCATCGCGGCGATCACGAAGGGCGAGCCGATCTTCGTGCGATGGATGCTGTCGAATTCGGGCATCGCATTGACCATCGTATTGGCGGAGACCGGCGTGCAGAGGATTTTCGCCCCGAGAAGCCGCGCGGTCAGCGCGCCCAACACGTCGCCGGGGATCAGCGTGCCGGTCTCGTCGCTCAGCATCGGACGGTCGGCATCGCCATCGGTCGAGATAACCGCATCGAGCTGGTGTTCGGCGCACCAGCGTTGCAGGGTTTTGCGGGTCTCGGGATCGACCGCCTCGGTGTCGACGGGGATGAAAACGTCGGAACGTGCGAGTGGCACTGCGGTCGCGCCCATCGCCTCCACTGCGGTGACGAGGATGTCGCGCGCGACCGAGCTGTGCTGATAGACGCCGATGCGCAGCCCTGCGAGGGCGTCCGCCCCGAACCCGTCGACATAGCGCGCGATGTAGCGTGCCGCGCTGTCCGTCCCCGGGATTTCGGGTCCCGGTTTTTCGGCTGCGGGATGGTCCTGACCGAGCCGGTCGAGAATCGCGGCCTCGTCCTCTTTGGCGATCTCGCCATGCGGGACGTAGAATTTCAGACCGTTGCGATCGGCGGGAATGTGGCTGCCGGTAACCATGATTGCCGAATTGCCCGCCCCCATCGAGGCAAGCGCCAGAGCGGGCGTGGGAAGCGCGCCTTCGCGAATGGCGGTGAGGCCAGCGGCGCGGATCGCGGCGATGACGGTCTCGGCGATTGCGGGGGAGGAGGGGCGCAGGTCCCAGCCGACATGAACGGCTTCGCCCTGTGGGCAGGCCGAAATGAAAGCGCGGGTGTAATCGGTGACCAGCGCGTCGGTCAGTTCGGTGACGAGGCCGCGTAGGCCGCTGGTGCCAAATTTCGGTGCCATATGTCCTCGAATGCTGCGCCGTTGAAATTGGGCCGAACCTAGGGGGAGGGGCGCGGACAGGCAAGCACCGTGCGCCGCTCTCAAACACGGTTAACGCCGGGTTCCTATCGTCGGCCTCCATCGCAACCCAGCGCAGGAACTCCCGATGTCCGATCAGACCGCCAATCTCGCGCTGCCGCTTATCCTTGGCAGCCAAGCCCAGAAACACGTCACCCATAACGAAGCGCTGCAACGGCTCGATACACTCGTGCAGCTTGCGATGATTTCGCGCAGCGTGACCGAGCCGCCGATCGGTCCGCCGGAGGGGGCGCGGTATCTGCTGCCCACCGGGGCGCTGGGCGCATGGGCGGGGCAGGACGGGGCGCTTGCGATCTTTGCGGCCGGGGCGTGGCAATTCGTGTCCCCGCGCGAGGGCTGGCGCGCTTATGTACTGGATGAGGCGGTGGAGCTGGTCTTCGCCGCGGGCACTTGGGACGTACCGCCGTTGCCGGAGTTGAGTCAGCTCGACGGACTCGGGATCATGACCGGCTATGACGCGGTGAACCGGCTTTCCGTCGCGGCGGAGGCCACGCTTCTGAGCCATGCCGGGGCGGGCCATCAGTTGAAGCTGAACAAGGCGGCGGCGGGCGAGACGGCAAGCCTGTTGTTCCAGTCGAACTGGTCGGGCCGGGCCGAGATGGGGCTGGCAGGCAGCGACGATTTCGCAATCAAGACGAGCGCGGACGGCGCGACCTGGTTCGAGGGGCTGCGCATCGACGCTGCCACCGGGCGCGCGGCGATGCCGCAAGGCGCGGTGATCGACGGGACGCTGACGGGCAGCGGTGTTGTCGGCACGGTCGCGCAGGTCGGCGGCGTGTCGACGGGGGCCGTGATCGAGCAGGGCAGCACCGTCTCGGGTGATTACATCCGTTTTGCCGACGGCACGCAGATTTGTTCGGCGCAGGTGAGCCTCGCTTTCGTCGCAGATTGGGCGCTCAAGCAGGACTGGGCCTATCCGGCGCAATTCGCGCAGGCGCCCTCTCTGAGTGTCGCGCTCGATGCGGACAGCCTCGCGGCAGGCAGCGCCATCGGCGCGGGCGCGATCTCTTTTGCGGGGGTCGAGGGCGTCACAAGCTCGGGCGCGCGCGCCGTGGTCTATGCCGCGAATGGCGCGAGTTTCCTCAGCGGTGAAAGCTGCGATCTGAGCGTCACCGCGATCGGGCGCTGGGTGTGACGCTTACTCGGCGGGGCGGGCGAGCGGTTTGTGCGCCCCGTCGAGCCGGGTGAAAATCTCGGACAGGCGGGCACTGTAGCGCGCGGCAATCGCATCGGCAGAAAAGTGGCGGCGCACGAAGGCTTCGGCCTGCGCCGCCTTTTTCTTGCGCGCGTCCGGGTCGCTGCGCGCCGCGCGGAACTGGGCGACGGCGGCGGCGTGATCCGGCTCGCCCCAGTGCATTCCGGGCTCGACATAGAGATAGTCCTGCGGCGCGACTTCTACCTCGGACGCGGGCACGAGCCACGCGGTGTCCTCGTTGCAGAATTCCAGATTTCCGGAATAGCCCGTGCACAGGACCGGCACGCCTAGCGCCATCGCCTCGAGCATACCGAACCCCCAGCCCTCGGAGCGATGTAGCGACACGTAGAGGTCCGCGCCGGCCATCAGCTCCAGCACCCCGGCGTGATCGAGCGTCTCGTCGAGCAAAGCGATGCGCGGATCGGCTGCGACGAGCCGGTCGATTTCGGCCCAGAGCGTAGCCTGTGCCGCATCGCAGACATGGTCGCGATTTTGCGTCTTGATCAGCAGGCGCGCCTCCGCGTCCTCGGCGAAGGCTTCGCGGAAGGCGTGGATCGTGCCGAGCGGGTTTTTCCGTTGCACGAAGGAGAAACTATCGAAACTGGCGAGGCAGACGAAGCTTTCCTCGGGCCAATCGTTGCGTTGGCGCAGGGCGCTGCGCGCGTGGGGCCGGTCGATGGCGGGCGGTTCGGGGTAGCACATCCCGACATTCACCACCGGCGTGTCGGTCGCTTTGCGGTAAATCTCGGCGCAGTATTCCGAGGGCACCCAGACCTCGTCGACAAGGTCGAGCGCGAGGTGATGGCAGGCCGGGGCGCGGTCCAACTCCCAATGCATATAGGCGATGTTGTAGGCGCCGGAGTAGCAGTCGGCGTCGAAGGCGAAGGCCGGGGGCACCGCGTCGCCATTCAGGTGCAGCAGGTTGATCCGCGCGGGGCGGGGCGCGCCGGTCTTGGCGCCGTTTTGCACGGGCGTCGGATTGTCGCGCGAACTTTCCACCGCGTTGAGCGTGACGTCGCAGCGGGACAAAATGTCATGCGACAGCCGCGTCGATTGGCCCAGCCCGGAGGCTTTCGCGAAGGGACCGTGGATCTGAACGTCGACGGGGGTGCCCTCGGGGATGGGGTGCGTGGCGGCGGCGATCCGATGGCCGTCGCGCGTGCGCAGGAAGGACATGCTCTCGAGGTCGAAGCCCTTCTCGCGCAGCGCTGCAGCATAGCGCGCGCGGGTGATCGGCGGGCCGGGATGCAGTTGCGAGCAGACATCCGAGAGGCGGCCACCTTCGAGCAGCGATTTCGTTTCGTTGCGGGGCAGGAATAGAAGGATCTCGGGCCGCTCGACCGCGAGGATCATCGCGAGCACGTGCAGCATCCGGCGGTGGCGCTCGGTCTTCGGCGAGAATTGCGCGAGCGGCGGGGTCGCCTCGCGCAGGCCCAGAAGTCCGCGGGTCATCGGCCAGGGGCTGGAGCCTTTCGTCTCTGCCAGCGCCTCCATCAGGCTGTCGGGGAGGAGACAATCGCCGAGCCCGAGCGACGGGGCGTCGCGGAGTGCCCATGCGGTCGCCGCGTCCGGGTCGCCGGTCTTACCGAAGAGGTCCATCGCGCGGCTCGGTCCGCCGGGGCGGGTCTGCGTGTTGAGCCAGTCGATCGCGGCGCAGCTCAGCGGGATTTGCTGCGACGGGTGCTGCGCGGCGTAGCTGTCGAGATACCAGCGCAGGATGTCCGACACTGCCGCATCGCTGCCATCGAGGGGGAGTTCCTCTGCCACGCCCGTGCGATGGCGCGCGTAATCGATGTAGGAAAAGAGAGGCGCGGGCAGGTCTTCGCCATGCGCGGACCGCGCCGCGAAGAGCGGTTGCTGCGCGGTCAGATCGCGCGTGTCCGTCTGTGCGGTGGACGCGGCGCGCAGCGTGATGATCGGGCCATGCATATAGCGATGCAGGGCGTCTTTCTCTTTTGGAAGCGGCGTCGCGTCGGGGTCGAAGCACAGCGTGGCGATTGGGCCGCTGCCGGGGATGTGGAGGCTGATCTCGCCGCCCGCGGCCTCTTGCAGGGCCGCCGACAGCGGCAAGGCGAAGCCGTGATTGCCCGTGCCGATGCCAGCCTGTGCAAGGTCGGCGCGAAACATCGCCGCGCGCCCCGAGAGGAGCCGCCCGGCACTGCAGTGGATTTCAATGTCGAGCGGAGTGCCGTCGCCTTTTTTCGCGATCCAGCCGATCACCCTCCCGTTCTCGATCCGCTCCAGCGCGCCGCGATAGCCGCGCAGGCGATGGAGCAGTGAGATGGCTGACGGCGGCGGAACGAAAGTCGACATGCAATTCCTTGATGAAAAACAACCTTTGGTAGAGTCACCCTAGTCGACTGCGTGACAGTCGCAACCGTCTTGCGCCGCCCGAGATGCCCCGCACGGCGCGACGGGCCGTTATTGCGGCTGCCCCATCAGTTGCTGGGCAAGCGTCGCGGCGGAGCTTTCGCGCGCCGAGGCGATTTCCGTCAGGCTTTGCGTCACATCGGCGTCCAGCTTGGCGGCGGCGTCGGTGCCCGAGAGGCCGAGCACGGGTGCGGCCTCCGACAAAGGCGCGTCGAACAGCGCCTGCGCGATCGCGAATTGCGGAGGACCACCACGCGCGCCGCTTTGAGAGCTCGTCGCGGCGGGAAGGACGAAGGCCAGCGCCGCCACGACGGAAAGCGCGAGCGCCAACCCCATCGGCGCGCGTTTGAAGTAGGTGGTCATCGGCCGCCAGTTCTTCCAGATATGCAGCACGAACGGCAGGATGAGGACCATCGAGAGCCATTCATGCATGCCGTGGAACCATGCGCTGCCCCAGTGGAAGAACAAGGCGATTCCTGAAATCAAAGAGACGAGGAAAAGGCCGGTGATGAACGGCGTGGCGTAGCGGTTGAGGATGGCGGGCATCGATAGCTCCTGTCGAATCGCGGCTGTGCTGACCGCGCGGGTTGTCGGATGTTAAGTTGCACGCGCATCGATGGATTTTCCGTTATCAAAGCCGGCTTGCAGTGGGCGCATGGCGTCTGCGGAGGGGCAGGCGGTCGCAACAGCCTTGAAATCCGCGAGGGGAGCAAGTATCTGGCGGCAGTTGCGCCGAAAGCGGCGCGGTATTTTCGGCTCAAGGGCGCCGCATTGGGCGCGTAAGGAACGACGACGATGGCAAACCCACTCCAGTTTCTCCAGCAGGTGCGCTCGGAAGCGGGCAAAGTGGCTTGGCCGAGCCGCCGCGAAGTTCTGCTGACGACCGGCATGGTGCTGGCGATGGCTGCGCTGACGGCAATCTTCTTCTCGCTCGTGGACTGGGTCATCCGTCTCGGCGTGACGCAGGTGATCGGGAGCTGATAGGCTTCCGGCGCTCTACGCCAGACCTCATTCGCAGTTGCGGCAAGGAAGTGATCGCGCTCCGGCCTTACGCTCTTGAAATCACAGGGCTCCGGCGGTAAAGGGGCGGGACTTTCCCAGAGGCGGCGTGCATCGATTCGCGTGGTGCGCGCTGTTTTTTATTCTGGGAGACACGGGTAATCCCGTGAAATAACAGGAATTTTCGGCGCTCCGGCGTCGTCGGCAAGGGGCAAAGAATCGGCATGGCGAAGCGTTGGTATTCGGTAAGCGTTCTCTCGAACTTCGAGAAGAAAGTGGCCGAGCAAATCCGTCAGGCCGTGATCGATCAAGGTCTGGAAGACCAGATCGAAGAAGTTCTGGTGCCGACCGAGGAAGTGATCGAGGTGCGTCGCGGCAAGAAAGTGACCTCCGAACGTCGCTTCATGCCGGGCTACGTGCTGGTGCGGATGGAGATGACCGACAAGGGTTATCACCTGATCAACTCAACGAACCGGGTCACCGGTTTCCTCGGGCCGCAGGGCCGGCCGATGCCGATGGGCGATGCGGAAGTGAACCGCATCCTCAGCCGTGTCGACGAATCGGGTGAACAGGCCGCGCCGCGCAGCCTCATCACCTTCGAGGTCGGCGAGAACGTGAATGTGACCGACGGGCCCTTCGAGGGCTTCTCGGGCATGGTCGAGGAAGTGGACGAGGCGGCGAGCCGTCTGAAAGTCACCGTCTCGATCTTCGGCCGGCCGACGCCGGTCGAACTGGAATACACGCAGGTGCAGAAAACCGCCTGAGTGTGAGCCGTGGGAGGCGAGGGGCCCTGCGCGACAGGGACGCCCGGACCGAACCACTAAACTTCGCGACCCCCTAGGGGCGTGACAGTGATAAGGAGAGGGCCACATGGCCAAGAAAGTTGTTGGGCAGCTCAAGCTGCAAATTCCGGCAGGCGGCGCGAACCCGTCTCCGCCGGTCGGTCCGGCGCTGGGTCAGCGCGGGATCAACATCATGGAATTCTGCAAGGCGTTCAACGCCAAGACGCAGGAAATGGACAAGCAGGCGAAGATCCCGACGATCATCACCTACTATGCCGACAAGTCGTTCACCTTCGAGATCAAGCAGCCCACGGCTAGCTTCATGATCAAGCAGGCAGCCGGCCTCAAGCCGGTCGGCAAGCGTAACCGTCCGAAGGGTTCGGAAGCTCCGGGCCGCGTCGTCGCCGCGACCATCACCGCCGCTCAGGTGCGTGAGATTGCCGAAGCGAAGATGAAGGACCTGAACGCCAACGACATCGAAGGCGCGATGAACATCATCCTCGGCTCCGCGAAGTCGATCGGTATCGAGGTGAAAGGCTAAGTCATGGCAAAGCTCGGTAAACGCACCAAAGCCGCCCGCGAAGCCTTCGCCGGCAAGTCCAACGTCTCCGTCGAGGAAGCCGTTTCGCTGATCAAGTCGAACGCGAACGCGAAATTCGACGAGACCCTCGAAATCGCAATGAACCTCGGTGTCGACCCCCGTCACGCCGACCAGATGGTTCGTGGCGTCGTCGCTCTGCCGAACGGCACCGGCAAGACCGTCCGCGTGGCTGTCTTCGCTCGTGGCGCGAAAGCGGACGAAGCCAAGGAAGCCGGGGCCGATATCGTCGGCGCCGAGGACCTGATGGAAACCATTCAGGGCGGCACGATCGAATTCGATCGCTGCATCGCGACCCCGGACATGATGCCGATCGTCGGCCGTCTGGGTAAGGTCCTGGGCCCGCGCAACCTGATGCCGAACCCGAAAGTCGGCACCGTGACGATGGACGTGAAAGCGGCTGTCGAAGCGGCGAAAGGTGGTCAGGTTCAGTTCAAGGTCGAGAAGGCCGGCGTCATTCATGGCGGCATCGGCAAGGTCTCCTTCTCCGAGGAGCAGCTGGCCGAAAACATCCGCGCCTTCGTGGATGCCGTGACCAAAGCCAAGCCCGCCGGCGCGAAAGGCACCTACATGAAGAAGGTGTCCCTGAGCTCGACGATGGGCCCGGGCGTCGCCGTCGACATCACGTCGGCGACCGGCAACTAAGAGAATTCCACCGGGGGAAACCTCGGTGGGTGGTAGGGCGGCGGCCTGACGCTTCCGCCCTGACCTGTCCGAGACGGAGGGTGCCTGATCCCGCAAGGTGACGGCTTAATTTCCTTCCTGAGATGGGGATCGAGACCAATTCCGGGTTTGGGCCTTCGGGCCGATCTCGGGCGATCTGGCCTCGGGCCCTTCGGACCCGACCCCGGGAAACCGGGACAATGAGAGCCGGGGGGAAACCCCCATACTTGGAGTGTAACTGTGGATAGAGCCCAAAAAGAGAAAGTGGTCGAGGAACTCGGCCAGATCTTCGCAAGCTCTGGCGTCGTGGTGGTTGCTCACTACGAAGGCATGACGGTTGCTAACATGCAGGACCTCCGCGCGCGCATGCGTGAAGCGGGTGGTTCGGTTCGTGTTGCCAAGAACAAGCTCGCCAAGATCGCCCTTGAAGGTCAGCCCTGCGAAAGCATCGCTGAATACCTGACGGGCATGACCGTGCTTTCCTATTCTGAGGATCCTGTCGCTGCGGCGAAAGTGGTCGTCAAATATGCCAAAGAGAACGAGAAACTCTCGATCCTCGGCGGCGCAATGGGAGACTCGGCACTCGACATCGCTGGTGTCAAAGCTGTCGCTGACATGCCGTCGCGTGAAGAGCTCATCGCTCAGATCGTGTCGCAGATCGGCGCACCCGCTTCGAACATCGCCGGTGCCGTTGGCGCGCCTGCTTCGAACATCGCGAGCATCCTTTCGACCATCGAGGAAAAGGCTGCGTAAGCAATCGACTTGTCCCGTAGCGGCTTGAAACCGCGACGTTGGAAACCCAAATCTAGGAACTGAAAAATGGCTGATCTGAAAAAACTCGCCGAAGAAATCGTGGGTCTGACCCTCCTGGAAGCCCAGGAACTGAAAACCATCCTGAAAGACGAATACGGCATCGAGCCCGCCGCTGGTGGCGCTGTCATGATGGCCGGTCCGGCTGCTGGTGGCGAAGAAGCTGCTGAAGAGAAAGACGAATTTGACGTCGTTCTCGTCGAAGCTGGCGCTCAGAAGATCAACGTGATCAAAGAAGTCCGCGGCATCACCGGCCTGGGCCTGAAAGAAGCCAAAGAGCTCGTTGAAGCTGGCGGCAAGGTCAAGGAAGGCGCTGCGAAAGCGGAAGCCGAAGAGATCAAGAAAAAGCTCGAAGACGCTGGCGCGAAAATCGAGCTCAAGTAAGCGAGCCGGATGCGACTGCATCCGATCTGAAAAAGAGGCTGGGTCCGGGGTTTTCCCGGGCCCAGCCGAACCTGTCTCGGAGAGGGCTTTGCCCGTTTGAAGCTTTCTCCAAGGCGGTGTTCGCGGTTCGGGAGCCTTTCGGTGGGACGAAAGGCAGGTATGGAACCGCCCCCCCTTCATTCGCCTTGCGGCGTGCAATGGGCCCCGACATTGCATGTGCCGCGAAGAGACGAAAGGTCACGCAGAGCATGGCTCAAGCTTACGTTGGTCAGAAACGCATCCGTCGCTATTACGGCAAAATCCACGAAGTCCTCGAAATGCCGAACCTCATCGAGGTTCAGAAATCCTCCTACGATCTGTTCCTTCGCTCCGGCGAAGTCGATCAGCCCACCGATGGCGAGGGTATCCAGGGCGTTTTCCAGTCGGTCTTCCCGATCAAGGATTTCAACGACAACGCCATCCTGGAGTTCGTGAAATACGAACTCGAAAAACCGAAATACGATGTCGACGAGTGCCAGGCTCGCGACATGACCTATTCGGCGCCGCTGAAGGTGACCCTGCGCCTCATCGTGTTCGATGTGGACGAGGAAACCGGCGCGCGTTCGGTCAAGGACATCAAGGAACAAGACGTGTTCATGGGGGATATGCCCCTCATGACCAAGAACGGTACGTTCATCGTGAACGGCACCGAGCGGGTCATCGTGAGCCAGATGCACCGCTCGCCGGGCGTGTTCTTCGACCATGACCGCGGCAAGACCCACTCCTCGGGCAAGCTGCTCTTCGCCTGCCGCATCATTCCCTATCGCGGCTCGTGGCTGGACTTCGAATTCGACGCCAAGGACCTCGTCTTCGCACGTATCGACCGTCGTCGGAAACTGCCGGTGACCACGCTGCTCTATGCGCTGGGTCTCGATCAGGAAGGCATCATGGATGCCTATTACGACACCGTCACCTACACCGCGAAGGGCAAGTCGGGCTGGGTCACCAAGTTCTTCCCCGACCGCGTGCGCGGCACCCGTCCGACCTTCGACCTCGTCGATGCGGCGTCGGGCGAAGTGATCCTGAAAGCGGGCGAGAAAGCGACCCCGCGCATGGTCAAGAAATGGCGTGACGACAACTCGGTTCCCGAGCTGCTCGTTCCGTTCGACCACATCATGGGCCGCTTCTGCGCCAAGGATATCGTCAACGACGAAACCGGCTTCATCTACATCGAAGCGGGCGACGAGCTGACGGCGGAATACGACAAGAACGGTGAGCTCTCGGGCGGTTCGATCAAGACCCTGATCGACAACGGCATCACCGAGATCCCGGTGCTCGACATCGATAACGTCAATGTCGGTCCCTACATCCGTAACACCATGGCGTCGGACAAGAACATGAACCGCGAAACCGCGCTCATGGATATCTACCGCGTCATGCGCCCGGGCGAGCCGCCGACCGTCGAGGCCGCGGACACCCTGTTCAACAGCCTGTTCTTCGACTCCGAGCGCTACGACCTTTCGGCCGTGGGCCGCGTGAAGATGAACATGCGTCTCGACCTCGATGCGCCGGACACCCAGCGCACGCTGCGCAAAGAGGACATCATCGCCTGCATCAAGGGCCTGGTGGAACTGCGCGATGGCAAGGGCGAGATCGACGACATCGACCACCTCGGCAACCGCCGTGTGCGTTCGGTCGGCGAACTGATGGAAAACCAGTATCGCGTCGGCCTGCTGCGCATGGAGCGCGCCATCAAGGAGCGTATGTCCTCGGTCGAGATCGACACGGTCATGCCGCAGGATCTGATCAACGCGAAACCGGCCGCGGCTGCGGTGCGCGAATTCTTCGGCTCCTCGCAGCTGTCGCAGTTCATGGACCAGACCAACCCGCTGTCGGAAGTCACGCACAAGCGTCGTCTCTCGGCGCTCGGCCCGGGCGGTCTGACCCGTGAGCGTGCCGGCTTCGAGGTGCGCGACGTTCACCCGACCCACTACGGTCGGATGTGTCCGATTGAGACGCCGGAAGGTCAGAACATCGGTCTGATCAACTCGCTGGCCACTTTCGCCCGCGTGAACAAGTACGGCTTCATCGAAACCCCGTATCGCAAGGTCAATGACGGTCAGGTCACCGACGAGGTGGTCTACATGTCGGCGACCGAGGAAATGCGTCACACCGTGGCGCAGGCGAACGCGACGCTCGATGAGAACGGCAAGTTCATCAACGATCTCGTCTCGACCCGCCAGTCGGGGGAATACGCGCTCAACCCGCCGGAAACGGTGGACCTGATCGACGTGTCGCCGAAGCAGCTGGTCTCGGTCGGTGCGGCGCTCATTCCGTTCCTCGAAAACGACGACGCGAACCGCGCTCTGATGGGTGCGAACATGCAACGTCAGGCCGTGCCGCTGCTGCGCTCGGAATCGCCCTATGTCGGTACCGGCATGGAAGCGACCGTCGCACGCGACTCCGGTGCTGCGATCATGGCGAACCGCGGCGGCATCATCGACCAGGTCGATGCGCAGCGTATCGTTATCCGCGTGACCGACGATCTCGAAGCGGGCGACGTGGGCGTGGACATCTACCGTCTGCGCAAGTTCAAGCGTTCGAACCAGTCCTCGACCATCAACCAGCGTCCGATCGTGAAAGTGGGCGACCGGGTGGTGAAGGGGCAGATCGTCGCTGACGGTCCGTCGACCGACATGGGCGAACTGGCTATCGGCCGTAACGTGGTCGTCGCCTTCATGCCGTGGAACGGCTACAACTACGAAGACTCGATCCTGATCTCCGAGCGGATCCACCGCGACGACGTGTTCACCTCGATCCATATCGACGAATACGAAGTGGCGGCCCGCGACACCAAGCTCGGCCCGGAAGAGATCACCCGCGACATCCCGAATGTCGGCGAGGAAGCCCTGCGCAACCTCGACGAAGCCGGGATCGTCTATATCGGCGCCGAAGTGGGGCCGGGTGACATCCTCGTCGGTAAGATCACGCCGAAGGGCGAAAGCCCGATGACGCCGGAAGAGAAACTCCTCCGCGCCATCTTCGGCGAGAAGGCATCGGACGTGCGAGACACCTCGCTGCGTCTGCCGCCGGGGGCTTACGGCACGATCGTGGAAGTCCGCGTCTTCAACCGTCACGGCGTCGACAAGGACGAGCGTGCGCTGCAGATCGAGCGTGAGGAAGTCGAGCGTCTGGCCCGTGACCGGGACGACGAGCTCGCCATTCTCGAGCGCAACATCTACGCGCGTCTCAAGACCCTGATCACCGGCAAGACCGCCGTGAAGGGGCCGAAAGGCGTCAAGGCTGGCTCGACCATCGACGAAGAACTGCTGGGCACCCTGTCGAAGGGCCAGTGGTGGCAGCTCGCGCTCGAAGACGAGGGCGACGCGAAGGAAGTCGAAGCCCTCAACGACCAGTTCGAGGCGCAGAAGCGCGCGCTCGACCTGCGCTTTGAGGACAAGGTCGAGAAGGTCCGTCAGGGCGACGATCTGCCTCCGGGCGTGATGAAGATGGTCAAGGTCTTTGTGGCTGTGAAGCGCAAGCTTCAGGCTGGCGACAAGATGGCTGGCCGTCACGGCAACAAGGGCGTCGTGTCGAAAGTCGTTCCGATGGAAGACATGCCGTTCCTCGCCGATGGCACCCCTGTCGATCTCGTGCTGAACCCGCTGGGCGTGCCGTCGCGCATGAACGTCGGTCAGATTCTCGAGACGCACATGGGCTGGGCTTCGCGCGGTCTGGGGAACCAGATCGACGAGGCGCTGAAAGCCTATCGTCGTAACGGCGACCTGACCCCGGTTCGCGAGGCGATGAAGATCGGCTATGGCGACGAGACCTACGGTGAGATCATCGAAGGTATGGATGACGAGGCGTTCATCGAGAGCGCCGAAGCCGTCCGCACCGGCGTTCCGATCGCGACCCCGGTCTTCGACGGTGCCAAAGAGGCCGACATCAACGACGCGCTCAAACGTGCGGGCTTCAACGAATCCGGTCAGTCGATCGTGTTCGATGGCCGCACCGGCGAGCAGTTCGCGCGTCAGGTCACGGTGGGTGTGAAGTACTTCCTGAAGCTTCACCACCTCGTCGATGACAAGATGCACGCCCGTTCGACCGGTCCGTACTCGCTCGTCACGCAGCAGCCGCTGGGTGGTAAGGCGCAGTTCGGTGGTCAGCGTCTCGGGGAGATGGAGGTCTGGGCTCTGGAAGCTTACGGCGCCGCCTACACCCTGCAGGAGATGCTGACGGTGAAGTCGGATGACGTGGCAGGCCGGACGAAGGTCTACGAGTCGATCGTCAAGGGCGAGGACAACTTCGAAGCCGGCGTGCCGGAATCGTTCAACGTTCTCGTCAAAGAGGTCCGGGGCCTCGGCCTCAACATGGAACTCCTGGACGCGGAGGATGACGAGTGAGGGCTTCGGCCCTCCTCTAAGCCCTTCCGCCCTCATTCAAGGATTTACAGATGAACCAGGAACTGACCCAAAACCCGTTCAACCCGCTCGCGCAGCCGAAGGCGTTCGACGAGATCAAGATCTCGCTCGCCTCGCCGGAGCGGATCCTGAGCTGGTCCTTCGGTGAAATCAAAAAGCCGGAAACCATCAACTACCGTACGTTCAAGCCCGAGCGTGACGGCCTGTTCTGCGCACGCATCTTTGGCCCGATCAAGGACTACGAATGCCTGTGCGGCAAATATAAGCGCATGAAGTATCGCGGCGTCGTCTGCGAGAAGTGCGGCGTCGAAGTCACCCTCCAGAAAGTGCGCCGCGAGCGTATGGGCCACATCGAATTGGCCTCGCCCGTCGCTCACATCTGGTTCCTCAAGTCGCTGCCCTCGCGCATCGGCCTGATGCTCGACATGACGCTGCGCGACCTCGAGCGTATCCTCTACTTCGAAAACTTCGTGGTGATCGAGCCGGGTCTGACCGACCTGCAATACGGTCAGCTGATGTCCGAAGAAGAGTATCTCGACGCGCAGGACACCTACGGCGCGGATGCCTTCACCGCCAATATCGGCGCGGAAGCTATCCGTGAAATGCTTGCTGGCATCGATCTCGAAGCCACCGCCGAGCAGCTCCGCGAAGAGCTGAAGGAAGCCACGGGCGAACTGAAGCCGAAGAAGATCATCAAGCGTCTGAAGATCGTCGAGTCGTTCCTCGAGTCGGGCAACCGTCCCGAGTGGATGGTGCTGACCGTGCTTCCGGTGATCCCGCCGGAACTGCGCCCGCTCGTCCCGCTCGATGGTGGCCGTTTCGCGACTTCGGATCTCAACGACCTCTATCGTCGTGTGATCAACCGGAACAACCGTCTGAAGCGTCTGATCGAACTGCGTGCGCCCGACATCATCGTGCGCAACGAAAAGCGGATGCTGCAGGAATCGGTCGATGCGCTGTTCGACAACGGCCGTCGCGGCCGCGTCATCACGGGCACCAACAAGCGCCCGCTGAAGTCGCTCTCGGACATGCTGAAAGGTAAGCAGGGTCGCTTCCGTCAGAACCTTCTGGGTAAGCGCGTCGACTTTTCGGGTCGTTCGGTCATCGTGACCGGCCCGGAACTCAAGCTGCACCAGTGCGGTCTGCCGAAGAAGATGGCGCTCGAACTGTTCAAGCCCTTCATCTACTCGCGCCTCGAGGCCAAAGGCCTGTCGAGCACCGTGAAGCAGGCGAAGAAGCTGGTCGAGAAAGAGCGTCCCGAGGTGTGGGATATCCTCGACGAGGTCATCCGCGAGCACCCGGTTCTGCTGAACCGTGCGCCGACGCTGCACCGTTTGGGTATCCAGGCGTTCGAACCGATGCTGATCGAAGGCAAGGCGATCCAGCTGCACCCGCTCGTCTGCTCGGCGTTCAACGCCGACTTCGACGGTGACCAGATGGCCGTCCACGTTCCGCTCTCGCTGGAAGCCCAGCTGGAAGCGCGCGTGCTGATGATGTCGACGAACAACGTTCTGTCGCCCGCCAACGGCGCGCCGATCATCGTTCCTTCGCAGGATATGATTCTGGGTCTCTACTACGTGACCATGGAACGCGAAGGCATGAAGGGCGAAGGCATGTCCTTCTCCTCGGTCGAGGAAGTGGAGCACGCGCTCAACTCGGGCGAAGTGCATCTGCACGCCAAGATCACCGCGCGGATCAAGCAGATCGACGAAACCGGCAACGAGGTCTACGAGCGTTTCGAGACCACGCCCGGCCGTGTGCGCCTCGGCGCGCTGCTGCCGCTGAACGCGAAAGCGCCGTTCGAACTGGTGAACCGTCTTCTGCGTAAGAAAGACGTGCAGAACACGATCGACACCGTCTACCGTTATTGCGGTCAGAAAGAGTCGGTCATCTTCTGTGACCAGATCATGGGCATGGGCTTCAAGGAAGCGTTCAAGGCGGGCATCTCGTTCGGCAAGGACGACATGGTGATCCCGGATAACAAGTGGGACATCGTCGAAACCGTCCGCGACCAGGTCAAGGACTTCGAACAGCAATACATGGACGGTCTGATCACCCAGGGTGAGAAGTACAACAAGGTCGTCGATGCATGGTCGAAGTGTAACGACAAGGTCACCGACGCGATGATGAACACCATCTCCGCGCCGAAATACGACGAGAACGGTGCCGAGCAGGAACCGAACTCGGTCTACATGATGGCCCACTCGGGTGCTCGTGGCTCGGTGACGCAGATGAAGCAGCTGGGCGGTATGCGTGGCCTCATGGCCAAGCCGAACGGCGAGATCATCGAGACGCCGATCATCTCGAACTTCAAGGAAGGTCTGACCGTTCTTGAATACTTCAACTCGACCCACGGCGCCCGTAAGGGTCTGTCGGATACCGCACTGAAGACGGCGAACTCGGGTTACCTGACCCGTCGTCTGGTGGACGTCGCTCAGGACTGCATCGTGCGCACGCATGATTGCGGCACCGACCGCGCGATCACCGCGTCTGCGGCTGTGAATGACGGCGAAATCGTCGCTCCGATCTCGGAGCGCGTGCTGGGCCGTGTCGCAGCGGACGACGTGACGGTTCCGGGCGAGGACGAGGTGATCGTCCGCGCCGGCGAGCTGATCGACGAGCGCAAGGCCGACGCGATCGAGCAGGCGGGCGTGCAATCCGTCCGTATCCGCTCGGCGCTGACCTGTGAGGCCGAAGAGGGCGTTTGCGCGCTCTGCTACGGTCGTGACCTCGCACGTGGTACGCTGGTGAACCAGGGCGAAGCGGTGGGCATCATCGCCGCTCAGTCGATCGGTGAACCGGGTACGCAGCTGACGATGCGGACCTTCCACTTGGGCGGTGTTGCTCAGGGTGGCTCGCAGTCGTTCCTCGAGGCCAGCCAGGAAGGTAAGATCGAGTTCCGTAACGCCAACATCATCCTCAACGAGATGGGCGAGCAGATCGTCATGGGCCGGAACATGCAGCTCGTGATCGTGAACGATCAGGGTGACGAGCTTGCCTCGCACAAGATCGGCTACGGCACCAAGGTCTTCGTGAAGGATGGCGAGGCCGTCGGTCGCGGCGACAAGCTGATCGAATGGGATCCCTACACCCTGCCGATCATCGCCGAGAAGCCCGGTAAGGTTCGCTTCGTCGACCTGATCTCGGGTATCTCCGTGCGCGAGGATACCGACGATGCGACCGGCATGACCCAGAAGATCGTGTCCGACTGGCGCGCTGCGCCCAAGGGCAACGAGCTGAAGCCGGAAGTTCTGATCCTCGGCGAGGATGGCGAGCCGGTCCGCAACGAAGCGGGCAACCCGGTGACCTATACCATGTCGGTGGACGCGATCCTCTCGGTGGAAGACGGTCAGGACGTGAAAGCGGGCGACGTTGTCGCACGTATTCCGCGCGAAGGCGCGAAGACGAAGGACATCACCGGCGGTCTGCCGCGTGTGGCCGAACTCTTCGAAGCACGTCGTCCGAAGGATCACGCGATCATCGCCGAAATCGATGGCTATGTGCGCTTCGGCAAGGACTACAAGAACAAGCGTCGGATCGCGATCGATCCGCGTGACGATGGTCTGGAGCCGGCAGAGTACATGGTGCCGAAAGGCAAGCACATCCCGGTGCAGGAAGGCGACTTCGTGCAGAAGGGTGACTACATCATGGACGGCAACCCGGCGCCGCATGACATCCTGCGCATCATGGGGATCGAGGCTCTGGCCGACTACCTCATCAACGAGGTGCAGGACGTCTATCGACTGCAGGGCGTGAAGATCAACGACAAGCACATCGAGGTGATCGTTCGCCAGATGCTGCAGAAGATCGAGATCCTCGATTCCGGCGATACGACGCTCCTGAAAGGCGAGAATGTCGACAAGGCAGAGTTCGACGAGGAGAACGACAAGGTTGCAGCCCGTGGTGGGCGTCCGGCGCATGGCGAACCCGTGCTGCTCGGCATCACCAAGGCCTCGCTGCAGACCCGGTCCTTCATCTCGGCGGCCTCCTTCCAGGAGACGACCCGCGTTCTCACCGAGGCTTCGGTGCAGGGCAAGCGCGACAAGCTCGTGGGCCTCAAGGAGAACGTCATCGTCGGCCGTCTGATCCCGGCGGGTACCGGTGGCGCGACCACCAAGGTCCGCAAGATCGCGACCGAGCGTGACTCCAAGGTCATCCAGCAGCGTCAGGCCGAGGCGGAAGCCGCGGCAGCGCTGGCGGCTCCGGCCGAGGCAGAGGCCGATTTCGGTCCGGTCGAGACGCCGGAAAGCCGCGATTGATCCACCTCCGGTTGGAGACGATCTGAAACATCCCCCCGCGCGAGAGATCGCGCGGGGGTTTTTCTTTGCGCGAACCCGATCTCTGGGGCAGGGTAACGTCGAAAAGGCGAGAGCCTGTTTGCCGGAGGAGGGACCCCGATGATCCGCTTTGTCACCCCGTTCGCGCTGAGCGCGCTGATCGCCATGCCTGCCTTTGCGGGCGCCTATCAGGATGCGGAGGCGCAGCTGCGCAAGGCCTATGGCGACTACCGCGCGGCGCTGTTCCTGTCGAACCAGGGCAAGCAGCCGGAGACCAAGGCAGCGCTCGATCGCTTCGTCGGCGAGTGGCAGACGCTGTCCGACGCCTGGACCGCCGAGCCGCCGCCGCAATATGCCGATGACGCGGTTCTCGGCGCGACCTTCGACAAGGTCAGCGAGCTTGCGGCCAAGGCCGAGGAAGAGGTGGCTGCCGGGAACCTGCCCGAGGCGCATGAGACCCTCGAAGGCGTGCGCGAGAGCATCGGCGATCTGCATATCCGCAATGGCGTCGTGGGCTTCTCGGATCGGATGAACGCCTATCACGCGGAGATGGAAGAGGTGCTCGCGCGCGATTACGCGGGTATGGGCGGCGAAGGTGCGCGCCAGTTGATCGCGGATGCCTCGCTGCTGAGCTACCTCGCGGCGCAGATCGTCAAGCATCCCGCGCCGGAAGCCGAGACCGACATGGGGTATCAAAAGCTCGTGGACGGCTTCGCGGTCTCTGTCGCGTTCTTCTATGACGCGGCGATGGCGGGCGACATGGAACGTGCAATTGAGATGCGAAACGCCCTCAAGCCGAGCTATTCGAAGCTTTTCGCGAAATTCGGCTGATCCGCCACAGGGACGCGGCTGCTCCGGGATGATCCGTTTACAAGACCGGGTGGCGGGTCTAATAGAGCCGCACCTTCGGCGCCATCCCGGCCCAGCGACAAGAGAGTTCCGGCACCCATGCCCGAGATTTCAATCGTGATCCCCGCGAAGAATGAAGCGCCGAACATCGCGGGGCTTCTCGACGAGATCGACGCCGCCTGCGCGCCGGTCTGCGATTACGAGGTGATCGTAGTCGATGACGGCTCGGATGACGGGATGGACCAGATCCTGCGCGAGCGGATGAAGACCCACCCGAACCTGCGCCTGCTGCAGCACAAGAATGCCGCCGGTCAGCGGGCTTCGGGCGGTCAAAGCGCGGGCGTCCATTCGGGCGTTCGGGCCGCGAAGGGCAGCATCATCTGCACGCTGGACGGCGACGGTCAGAACCCGCCCTCCGAGCTTCCCGCCCTGATGGCGCCGCTGCGCGCGGCGAATTCCGAGAAGATCGGGCTGGTCGCAGGTCAACGCGTCGGGCGGCAGGACACGATGTCCAAGAAGCTGGCCTCGAAGGCGGCGAACAAGATCCGCGGCGCGATCCTCAAGGATGGCACCCGCGACACCGGCTGCGGCCTCAAAGCCTTCCGGCGCGAGGCGTTCCTCGCGCTGCCCTATTTCGACCATATGCACCGCTACCTCCCCGCGCTGTTCTCGCGCGACGGGTGGCAGGTGGCCCATGTCGACGTCGCTCACCGCTCGCGCGGCGGCGGCAGCTCGAATTACAACAATCTGCAGCGCGGTCTCGTCGGCATCGTCGACCTGATGGGCGTCGCGTGGCTTCTCCGTCGGCGCAAGAAAGCGCAGCCCGGCGAAGTGATGCGCGAGGAGTGACGCCTATGGACTGGCTGATGGGTGTGCTTCACGCGGACAGCGTTCTCGAGCTGTGGTGGGTCCTCTTCGGCCTGCTCGCGCAGCTCATGTTCACGGGGCGGTTTCTCGTCCAGTGGATCGCGTCCGAGCGCAAAGGCGAATCCGTGGTGCCGGTCGCATTCTGGTATTTCTCGCTCGCCGGCGGCGTGATGCTGCTGACCTATGCGCTCTATCGCAAAGATCCGGTCTTCGTTCTCGGCCAGTCGCTCGGCGTGTTCATCTACGGGCGCAATCTGTGGCTGATCCATGCCAAGCGTAAACGCGAAGCTTGAACGCAGGGGCGATCGGGACGGCTGGCTCGTCCCGGCCCTGATCGTCGTCGCCGCAGTCACCGCGCTGCGGCTGGTACTTCTGGCGTTCAACAAGACCGATCTCTTCGTCGATGAGGCGCAATACTGGCTCTGGGGCCAGCATCTCGATTTCGGCTATTACTCGAAACCGCCGCTGATCGGCTGGCTGCTGCGGGCGGTGACCGATCTGGCGGGCTCGGACGCGCCGTCTTGGGTGCGGATGCCGGGCGCTGTGTTGCACGGTATCACGGCGCTGGTGCTCGGCGCCCTGGGCGCGCGGATCGCGGGGCGTTCGGTCGCGATCTGGTCGGCGGCGATCTATGTCACGCTGCCCTTCGTTGCGGTCGGCTCGGTGCTGATCTCGACCGATACCGTTATGGCGCCGTTCTACGCGCTGAGCCTGTTGTTCCTGCATCGCACTGGCGAGAGCCGCCGCTGGTCGGACGCGCTGGCCGCGGGCGTGGCGGCGGGGCTGGCCTTCATGGCGAAATACGCCGCGATCTACCTGATCCCCGGCCTGGCGCTGGCAGCCCTTGTTGCGCCGGCGTGGCGGATCGGCTGGCGTAATATGGTGATCGCGACGCTGGCTTTCGGGCTGGTGATCGCGCCAAACGTGGTCTGGAACCTGAATAACGGGCTGACGACCGTCTCGCATACGATGGACAATGTCGGTTGGGTCCGCGAAGGGGCCGCGCTGAATTTCGGCTCGATGGTGGAGTTCGTCGCCTCGCAATTCGCGGTCTTCGGGCCGGTGACCATGGTGGCGCTGTTGATCGGTTACGCGAGCTGGGGCGATCCGGACAAGCGCGGGCTGGCGATGCTCTCGGTGCCGCCGCTGGTCGCGGTGACGATCGAGGCGCTGCTCGACCGGGCCTATGCCAACTGGGCGGTCGCCGCCTATTTCGCAGGGACCGTTTTGGCGGTGATGGTGCTGCGCGGCATCTGGCGCTGGATCGCGCTCCTGATCAACGGGCTGATCGCGCTGTCGATCCCGCTGCTGACCGTCCTCGCGCCGTATCCGCAGAAGGATGGCGCGCCGCTTCTGAAGCGGTGGCTGGGGCAGGCCGATCTGAGCCGCCAGATCCTGACGCTCGCGAAAGAGGCCGACGTGCCGGTCTACACGGGCAATCGCGCGATCCTGGCCGATCTGTTCTATACCGGGCAGGATTCGGGCGTGACCGTCTTTGCTCCGAACCCCAAGCAGCGCGCCGACAGCTATTACGAGCAGATGTGGCCCTTGCCACAGGACTATAATGGTCGTTTGCTGGTGATCGCCAATAGCGCGCCCGATTGCGGCAGCGGTCCGGTTTCCCCCGAGGCGCAGCTCGACGCGACCGGGACTTGGGCAGGCAAAGGCTATGCGGCTTATCTGGTGGAGGCGCGCTGTGTCCGTTCCGAAAATTGACATGATCTTCGCGGGCCGCTTGTTGCTGGCGGCGTGGATCGGGGGCTTCCTGCTGTTCCGCTTCGTGCCGGAGCTCGACCTCGGCGTCGCCGGGCTGTTCTACCGGGCAGGGGAGGGGTTCTCGGTGATCACCAATCCGCTCTGGGAATGGCTGCGCCAGCGGATCTGGGATGTCTCGATCGTGCTGTTCCTCGTCTCGCTCGTGGTCTGGCCGTGGGCGGGGCTGCGTCATCGCACGGTGCTGCGCCTGCCCGCGCGGATCTGGGCCTTCATCTGCCTGCTCTACCTGCTCGGCCCGATCGTGGTCGTGAACGGGGTTCTGAAGGCCAATTCGGGGCGCGCGCGCCCGGCAGATGTCGATCTCTTTGGCGGCGCGCATCATTTCAGCCTCGCGGGGACCTTCACCGATCAATGCTCGCGGAACTGCTCGTTCGTGTCGGGCGAGGTGGCGGCGGCGGTGGCGCTGGGGTTGCTGATCTGGCTCGGCGCGGAGCTGTCGCGGCTGCGCCTGCCGCGCTGGGGCTTGCTCTATCTGCGGGCCATCGGCGTCTTCGTCGCGGTCTTCATCATCGTGCAGCGAGTCGGTACCGGGCGGCACTTCCTGTCGGATACCTATTTCGCCGGATTGGTGAGCCTTACGGTGGCCTGGCTCCTCTGGGGGATCCTGTTTGCGGGGTGGGGCGCGCAGCTCCTCGCACGGACCCGCCGCGAGAGTTGACAACCCACACGACTCCCCCTATACGCCGCGCTACCTGACGGGCGAAGTCTGCCCGAAGGGTCGCCGATTTCTAGTGGTCATGATCCGGGCCTTCGCCCCGATCCTCTGGAATTCAACGCATTCGCCGCGGTCCTCGGGCCGGGGAGGAATGCGATTTGGCGTTTTCGCGAATCCGCGCGGAAACGCGTCGAGAAGTGGCGCCTCCGGAAACGGGGCGAGTATTGACAGCAGAACGGGGAACCGAATGCCGACGATCCAACAGCTGATCCGCAAACCGCGGCAGCCCAAGGTGAAGCGCTCTAAGTCGCAACACCTCCAAGAGTGCCCGCAAAAGCGTGGCGTTTGCACGCGCGTCTACACGACGACGCCGAAGAAACCGAACTCCGCTATGCGTAAGGTCGCCAAGGTGCGCCTGACGAATGGCTTCGAGGTCATCTCCTACATCCCGGGCGAAAAGCACAACCTCCAGGAGCACTCCGTTGTGCTCATCCGTGGCGGCCGTGTGAAAGACCTTCCGGGCGTTCGTTACCACATCCTGCGCGGTGTGCTCGATACGCAAGGTGTTAAAGACCGTCGTCAACGCCGTTCGAAATACGGCGCGAAGCGTCCGAAGTAAGGAGATCTCGAGATGTCTCGTCGTCACGCCGCTGAAAAGCGCGAAGTCCTGCCCGACGCCAAATATGGCGATCGCGTGCTGACCAAATTCATGAACAACCTGATGATCGACGGCAAGAAGTCCGCCGCCGAGAAAATCGTCTACAACGCGCTCAACCGCGTTGAGGGCAAGCTCAAGCGTGAGCCCATCGAGGTGTTCCACGAAGCCCTCGACAACGTGAAGCCTTCGGTCGAAGTGCGTTCGCGTCGTGTGGGTGGTGCCACCTACCAGGTTCCGGTCGAAGTGCGCCCGACCCGCCGCGAAGCGCTGGCCATCCGCTGGCTCATCGCTGCCGCCAAGTCCCGCAACGAGAACACCATGGAAGAGCGCCTCGCTGGCGAGCTTCTGGATGCGGTGAACTCGCGTGGTTCCGCGGTCAAGAAGCGCGAAGACACCCACAAGATGGCCGACGCGAACAAAGCGTTCAGCCATTATCGCTGGTAATAACGGAAGGACGCCACAATGGCTCGCGAATATCCCCTACAGCGTTATCGCAACTTCGGGATCATGGCGCATATCGACGCTGGTAAAACCACGACGACCGAGCGCATCCTGTTCTACACCGGCAAGTCGCACAAGATCGGCGAAGTGCACGACGGTGCTGCTACCATGGACTGGATGGAGCAAGAGGCCGAGCGCGGCATCACCATCACCTCGGCAGCTACCACGACTTTCTGGCAGTGGCAGGAAGATCCGACCGCCGAAGGTACGGATGATACCAAGTTCCGTATGAACATCATCGACACCCCCGGCCACGTCGACTTCACCATCGAGGTGGAGCGTTCGCTGGCCGTGCTCGACGGCGCTGTTGCGCTGCTCGACGGGAACGCCGGTGTTGAGCCGCAGACCGAGACCGTGTGGCGTCAGGCTGACCGCTACAAGGTTCCGCGCCTCGTCTTCGTCAACAAGATGGACAAGATCGGCGCGGACTTCTTCAACTGCGTGAAGATGATCAAAGACCGCACCGGTGCGACCCCGGTTCCGGTGAACTTCCCGATCGGTGCCGAAGATCAACTCGAAGGCATCGTCGACCTGGTCACCATGGAAGAGTGGGTCTGGAAAGGCGAAGATCTGGGCGCTGCCTGGGTGCGTCAGCCGATCCGTGACGATCTGAAGGCGACTGCGGACGAATGGCGTTCGCACCTCATCGAGAACGCCGTCGAGCAAGACGACGACGCGATGATGGCCTATCTCGAAGGTGAAGAGCCCGATATCGCAACGCTGCGCAGCCTGATCCGTAAGGGCACGCTGTCGCTGTCCTTCGTTCCGGTTCTGGGTGGTTCGGCCTTCAAGAACAAGGGTGTCCAGCCGCTGCTCAACGCCGTGGTCGACTTCCTGCCCTCGCCGCTCGACGTGCCCGCCTACATGGGCTTCTCGCCGGACGACGAGACGGAAACCCGGAACATCGCGCGTCACGCCGATGACGAAGAGCCGCTCTCGGGTCTCGCGTTCAAGATCATGAACGACCCCTTCGTGGGCTCGCTCACCTTCACGCGCCTCTACTCGGGCACGATGAAGAAGGGCGACTCGATCCTGAACGCGACCAAAGGTCGTAAAGAGCGCATCGGTCGTATGATGATGATGCACTCGAACAACCGGACCGAGATCGAAGAAGCATATGCGGGCGACATCATCGCGCTGGCCGGTCTGAAAGAGACCACCACCGGTGACACGCTGTGCGACCCGAACAACCAAGTCGTTCTCGAAACGATGACCTTCCCCGATCCGGTGATCGAGATCGCCGTGGAGCCGAAGTCGAAAGCCGACCAGGAGAAGATGGGCCTCGCCCTTCAGCGCCTGGCAGCCGAAGACCCGTCCTTCCGCGTCGAGACCGACCTCGAGTCGGGTCAGACCATCATGAAGGGCATGGGCGAACTTCACCTCGACATCCTGGTCGACCGCATGAAGCGCGAGTTCAAGGTTGAGGCGAATATCGGTGCTCCGCAGGTGGCCTATCGCGAGACGATCAGCCACGCGACCGAGATCGACTACACGCACAAGAAGCAGACCGGCGGTACCGGTCAGTTCGCGCGCGTCAAGCTCGAGATCACGCCGACCGAGCCGGGCGAAGGTTATTCGTTCGAGAGCCGCATCGTTGGTGGTGCTGTTCCGAAGGAATACATCCCGGGCGTCGAAAAGGGCATCAAGTCGGTCATGGACTCCGGTCCGCTGGCAGGCTTCCCGGTGATCGACTTCAAGGTTGCGCTGGTTGACGGTGCTTTCCACGACGTCGACTCCTCGGTGCTCGCCTTCGAAATCGCTTCGCGTGCCGCGATGCGTGAAGGTCTGCGCAAGGCTGGCGCGAAGCTGCTCGAGCCGATGATGAAAGTCGAAGTGGTGACCCCGGAAGAATACACCGGTGGCATCATTGGCGACCTGACCTCGCGTCGGGGCCAGGTGCAAGGTCAGGACACCCGCGGCAACGCGGTCGTCGTGAACGCCTTCGTGCCGCTCGCCAACATGTTCGGCTACATCAACAACCTGCGTTCGATGTCCTCGGGTCGTGCGGTCTTCACGATGCTCTTCAGCCATTACGAAGCCGTGCCGCAGAACATCTCGGACGAGATCCAGAAGAAATACGCGTAAGGGACGTGCGCCGGGGCAACCCGGCGCCTTTCCAATCCAACGCACTGACAGGAGGCCATCATGGCAAAGGAAAAGTTTGAACGTAACAAACCGCACGTCAACATCGGCACGATTGGCCACGTTGACCACGGCAAGACGACGCTGACGGCTGCGATCACGAAGTATTTCGGTGATTTCCGCGCGTATGACCAGATCGACGGCGCGCCGGAAGAGAAAGCCCGCGGCATCACGATCTCGACCGCGCACGTGGAGTACGAGACCGAGTCGCGTCACTACGCGCACGTCGACTGCCCCGGCCACGCCGACTACGTGAAGAACATGATCACGGGTGCCGCGCAGATGGACGGCGCGATCCTGGTTGTGAACGCAGCTGACGGCCCGATGCCGCAGACCCGCGAGCACATCCTGCTCGGCCGTCAGGTCGGCATCCCGGCGATGGTCGTGTACCTGAACAAGGTTGACCAGGTCGACGACGAAGAGCTGCTGGAGCTCGTGGAAATGGAAGTTCGCGAACTTCTGTCGTCCTACGACTTCCCCGGCGACGATATCCCGATCGTCAAGGGTTCGGCTCTGGCCGCGATGGAAGGCCGTGACCCGGAAATCGGCGAGAACTCGATCCGCGCGCTGATGGAAGCTGTCGACAGCTACATCCCGACGCCGGAGCGCGCCGTGGACCAGCCCTTCCTGATGCCGATCGAAGACGTGTTCTCGATCTCGGGCCGTGGTACGGTTGTGACCGGCCGCGTCGAGCGTGGCGTGATCAACGTCGGCGACGAACTGGAAATCGTGGGTATCCGCGACACCACGAAGACGACCTGCACGGGCGTCGAGATGTTCCGCAAGCTGCTGGACCGTGGTGAAGCTGGCGACAACATCGGCGCGCTGCTGCGCGGTGTGGACCGTGACGGCGTCGAGCGTGGTCAGGTTCTGTGTAAGCCGGGTTCGGTGAAGCCGCACACCAAGTTCGAGGCTGAAGCCTACATCCTCACCAAAGAGGAAGGTGGCCGTCACACCCCGTTCTTCGCGAACTACCGTCCGCAGTTCTACTTCCGCACGACGGACGTGACCGGCACCGTGACGCTGCCCGAGGGCACCGAGATGGTGATGCCGGGCGACAACCTGAA
Source organism: Thioclava sediminum (assembly GCF_002020355.1). Classification (GTDB taxonomy): domain Bacteria; phylum Pseudomonadota; class Alphaproteobacteria; order Rhodobacterales; family Rhodobacteraceae; genus Thioclava; species Thioclava sediminum. The sequence continues at coordinate 763,714 of NZ_MPZV01000002.1, read as the reverse complement.
GTTCGAAGTCGAACTGATCGCCCCGATCGCGATGGAAGACGGTCTGCGCTTCGCAATCCGCGAAGGCGGCCGCACCGTCGGCGCCGGCGTCGTCTCCAAAATCATCGCGTGATCGATGGTTTCGGGGCCCTCTCCGGGGCCCCGAAAACGACAGTTGGAAAGAATTTGAATGGTGCGCCGAAAGGCGCGCCATTCGCTCTTGACAGACTCAGGGTGACGCCATAGAGGACGCGCCTGATCTGCCAAGATTTTCAGGTTCGATGCAGGCGCTACATTCGGTGCCGTCTGCCTCTCAACCTTCACGCCATGCGAAGAGGCATGACATATGACCGGCCAAAATATCCGCATCCGGCTCAAGGCGTTCGATTACCGCGTGCTGGACGCCAGCACCCAGGAAATCGTGAACACCGCGAAGCGCACGGGTGCTCAGGTTCGCGGGCCCATCCCGCTCCCGAACAAGATCGAGAAATTCACGGTTCTGCGTGGTCCGCACATCGACAAGAAGTCGCGCGACCAGTGGGAAATCCGGACGCATAAGCGTCTTCTCGACATCGTCGATCCGACCCCCCAGACCGTGGACGCGCTGATGAAGCTCGACCTCGCAGCGGGCGTCGACGTCGAGATCAAGGTGTAAGGAGGGCATTATGCTGCGGACTGGTGTTATCGCCAAGAAGCTGGGCATGACCCGGCTCTTCCTTGAGGACGGCAAGCAGGTTCCTGTGACCGTTCTCCAACTCGACAAGCTTCAGGTGGTGGCTCAGCGCACTTCCGAACTCGACGGCTACACGGCCGTTCAGCTCGGCGCTGGTGAAGCCAAGGCCAAGCGTACGACCGCCGCTCTGCGTGGTCACTTCGCGAAAGCCAATGTCGCCCCGAAGCGCAAAGTCGCGGAATTCCGCGTCGCTGAAGAAAACCTGATCGAAGTGGGCGAGGAAATCACCGCGAACCACTATTTCGAAGGTCAGTTCGTGGATATCGCGGGCACCTCGATCGGTAAGGGTTTCGCCGGTGCTATGAAGCGTCACAACTTCGGTGGTCTGCGCGCCACGCACGGCGTGTCGATCTCGCACCGCTCGCACGGTTCGACCGGTCAGTGTCAGGACCCGGGCAAGGTGTTCAAGGGCAAGAAGATGGCAGGTCACCTCGGTGCCGTGCGCGTCACGACCCAGAACCTTCAGGTCGTCAAGACCGATGCCGACCGTGGCCTGATCATGGTCAAGGGTTCGGTGCCGGGCGCCAAAGGTGGCTGGGTGACGGTCAAGGATGCGGTCAAGAAGCCGCTCTCCGAGAACATCATCTACCCCGCCGCGCTGAAGTCGGCTGCCGAAGCCGCTGCGAAAGCTGCTGAAGAAGCCGCTGCCGCTGCTGCTGCCGAGGCTGAAGCCGAAGCTCAGCGTCTCGCCGAGGAGCAGGCCGCTCAGGAAGCTGCTGCGCTGAAGGAAGCTGAAGAGTCGATCGAAGCCGACAAAGGCGAAGACGGCGGCGAAGCGCCCGAAGGAGACAAGCAATGAAACTCGATGTGATCAAGCTCGACGCCGGCAAAGCCGGTTCGATCGACCTCGCCGACGAGATCTTCGGGCTCGAGCCGCGTGCGGACATCCTGCATCGCGTCGTGCGCTGGCAGCGCGCGAAGGCTCAGCAGGGCACCCACTCGGTTCTCACCCGCTCGGAGGTCAGCTACTCGACCAAGAAGATTTACCGTCAGAAGGGCACCGGTGGCGCACGTCACGGCTCCCGCAAGGCGCCGATCTTCCGCAAGGGTGGTGTCTACAAGGGCCCGACCCCGCGCAGCCACGCTCACGACCTGCCCAAGAAGTTCCGGGCTCTGGGTCTGAAGCACGCGCTGTCGTCGAAAGCCGCTGCTGGCAAACTGATCGTCCTGGAGGACGCGCAGCTCGCCGAAGCCAAGACCAAGCTGCTGGCGAAAGCCGCCAAGGAGCTGGGCTGGAAGAAGGTGCTGGTGATCGACGGGGCCGAGGTGAACGAGAACTTCGCCCAAGCCGCGCGCAACATCGACGGCATCGATGTGCTGCCTTCGATGGGCGCCAACGTGTATGACATCCTCAAGCGTGACACGCTCGTGCTCACGAAGGCGGGTGTCGAAGCTCTGGAGGCTCGTCTGAAATGAGCGCGAAACCCGAACATTACGACGTGATCGTCAAGCCGATCATCACCGAGAAGGCCACCATGGCCTCGGAGAACGGCGCTGTTGTTTTCGAAGTGGCGAAAGACGCTTCGAAGCCGCAGATCAAAGAAGCTGTTGAAACTCTCTTCGGCGTCAAGGTGAAGGCGGTCAACACCACCATCACCAAAGGCAAGACCAAGCGCTTCCGGGGCACCCCCGGCCGTCGCTCGGACTTCAAGAAAGCCTACGTGACGCTGGAAGAAGGCAACACGATCGACGTCACCACCGGCCTGTAATCCGGTAGGACAGAGAAATTGAGAAGGCCCTCGCTGATGCGGGGGCCTTTTCGTTTGCGGTGGTGGGGGAAGGGGCGCTTGCCCCTCATGGAGCGCCCGGGAAGCGCCAGCGCCTCACTTCTCGCGCAGGTAGCTTTCCGAGACATAGCCGCGCAGGTTGCGGGCGACGTCGAGCGAGACGTTGCACCAGCGGGTATTGCCGCTGCGCTCGCAGCTGCGCACATGGACGATCGCGCCGTTAGGAAGGCCCAGTATCACCTTGTAGCCGGTGCCGGGCCCTGCGCGCAGTTTCAGCATGTCCTCGCCTTTCACCCCGGCGACCTCATAGGTGCCGCGCCACGCGTCGGCGAGGGTCGGGGTGGCGAGGGTGGCTGCCGCGCAGAGCGTGGCTGCAAGGAGGGTTGCTCGGGTTGGACGCATTGGTTGCTCCTGTTATGTCTTCTGCCTCGGAGGCCATTTTGCATGTCCGGACCGCGAAGCGCCAGTTGCTTGGACCATCGCGCGCAAAAACAGGCCAAGCCTATAGACTCACCCCCGCATCCCTGCTACATCGCGCCAGTCTCGCGGCCTCGGATTCGTTCCGGGGCCCGTGATTTTTGAATTCGGGGACCTTCGGGGCCCTATACACACAGACAGGCGGGGCAACTCGCCGCAAACCAACGGAAGACAGAAAGCATGGCACTCAAGTCGTATAAGCCGACGACGCCGGGCCAGCGTGGGCTGGTTCTGATCGACCGTTCGGAGCTTTGGAAAGGCCGTCCGGTCAAAGCCCTCACGCAGGGTTTGACCAAGTCGGGTGGCCGGAACAACACCGGGCGGATCACGATGTGGCACAAGGGTGGTGGCGCGAAGCGTCTCTACCGCATCGTCGATTTCAAGCGTCGCAAGTTCGATGTTCAAGGCACCGTCGAGCGGATCGAATACGATCCGAACCGGACCGCCTTCATCGCGCTGATCAACTATGAAGATGGTGAGCAGGCCTACATCCTCGCACCCCAGCGTCTCGCTGTCGGTGACAAGGTCGTTTCGGGCTCGCGTCACGACGTCAAGCCGGGCAACGCGATGCCGTTCTCGGGCATGCCGATCGGTACCATCGTCCACAACGTCGAACTGAAGCCCGGCAAGGGTGGCCAGATCGCACGCGCCGCGGGCACCTACGCCCAATTCGTCGGCCGTGACGGTGGCTACGCTCAGCTGCGTCTTTCGTCGGGCGAACTGCGCCTCGTGCGTCAGGAATGCATGGCGACCATCGGTGCCGTGTCGAACGCCGACCACTCGAACCAGAACCTCGGTAAAGCCGGTCGTAAGCGCCACATGGGTGTCCGTCCGACCGTCCGCGGTGTCGCGATGAACCCGATCGACCACCCGCACGGTGGTGGTGAAGGTCGTACCTCGGGTGGCCGTCATCCGGTTACGCCGTGGGGCAAGCCCACCAAGGGCAAGCGCACGCGCGTCAACAAGAAGACGGACCAGTATATCCTGCGTTCGCGTCACGCGAAGAAGAAGGGTCGCTAACATATGTCTCGTTCTGTTTGGAAAGGCCCCTTCGTTGATGCCTACCTGCTGAAAAAAGCAGAGAAGGCTCGCGAGTCGGGCAAAGGCGACGTCATCAAGATCTGGTCGCGTCGCTCCACCATCCTGCCGCAATTCGTTGGTCTGACCTTTGGGGTCTACAACGGCCACAAGCACATCCCGGTGAACGTCACCGAGGAAATGATCGGTCAGAAGTTCGGTGAATATTCGCCGACCCGCACCTATTACGGGCATGCGGCCGACAAAAAAGCCAAGAGGAAGTAATCGTCATGGGTAAGGAAAAGAATCCGCGCCGCGTGGCGGAGAACGAAGCGATGGCGAAGACCCGCATGCTTCGCACCTCGCCGCAGAAACTGAACCTCGTCGCCGCGATGATCCGTGGCAAGAAGGTCGACAAGGCCCTTTCGGACCTGACCTTCTCGAAGAAGCGCATCGCGCTCGACGTGAAGAAGTGCCTTCAGTCGGCAATCGCCAACGCTGAGAACAACCACGGCCTGGACGTGGACGAGCTCGTCGTGGCGGAAGCCTGGGTTGGCAAGAACCTGGTGATGAAGCGTGGCCGTCCGCGGGCACGTGGTCGCTTCGGCAAGATCATGAAGCCGTTCTCGGAAATCACCATCAAGGTGCGTCAGGTTGAGGAGCAAGCGTAATGGGTCAGAAGGTTAATCCGATCGGCATGCGCCTCCAGGTCAACCGCACCTGGGATAGCCGCTGGTACGCCGACAGCAAAGACTATGGCGACCTGCTGCTCGAGGACATCAAGATCCGCGAGTTCATCCACGAGGAAGCCAAGCAGGCCGGCATCAGCCGCGTCATCATCGAGCGTCCGCACAAGAAGTGCCGTGTGACCATTCACGCTGCACGTCCGGGCGTCATCATCGGCAAGAAGGGCGCTGACATCGAAGCGCTCCGCAAGAAGCTGGCGAACTTCACCGACAGCGAGCTGCACCTGAACATCGTCGAAGTCCGCAAGCCGGAACTCGATGCGCAGCTCGTCGCCGAGTCGATCGCACAGCAGCTCGAGCGTCGTGTCTCGTTCCGTCGCGCCATGAAGCGCTCGGTGCAGAACGCGATGCGTATGGGTGGTCTTGGTATCCGTGTGAACGTCGCTGGCCGTCTGGGCGGCGCCGAGATCGCACGTACCGAGTGGTATCGCGAAGGTCGCGTGCCGCTGCACACCCTGCGTGCCGATATCGACTATGCGCTGTCCGAAGCGTCGACCCCCTACGGGATCATCGGCGTGAAGGTCTGGATCTTCAAAGGCGAGATCATGGAACATGATCCGCAAGCTCGTGACCGCAAGCATGCTGAAGCCCAAGAGGGCCCGGCACCGCGCGGCCCGCGTCGCGATCGCTGAGGGAGTAGATAGTTATGCTGCAACCGAAACGGACGAAGTTCCGCAAGATGCACAAAGGCCGGATTCACGGTGAAGCCAAAGGTGGTTTCGACCTGAACTTCGGTCACTTCGGCCTCAAGGCAGAGGCGCCCGAGCGCGTCACCGCCCGTCAGATCGAAGCTGCGCGTCGTGCGATCACCCGCCACATGAAGCGTCAAGGCCGTGTCTGGATCCGGATCTTCCCGGATACCCCGATCACCGCGAAACCCACCGAAGTCCGTATGGGTAAAGGTAAGGGTTCGGTCGACCGTTGGGCCGCCAAGGTCAAGCCCGGCCGCGTGATGTTCGAGATCGACGGCGTCAACGAAGAGACCGCTCGTGAGGCTCTGCGCCTCGGCGCGGCCAAGCTTCCGGTCGCCTGCCGTATCGTCGAGCGTCAGGACTGGTAATCCCGGTCTGACTGCTGAAGACAAACGAAAGCCCCGCCAGAGATGGCGGGGCTTTTGCGTTGTTGGCGGTATGATCAGGCGCCGTCGGAGATCCAGCCGTCGATCAGCGCATCGAGCGCTTCCCAGTCTGTATATTCTATATCGGCGTCGAGATCGGCATCGGGGTCCTTCTTCGCCACGATCCGGCGCATTACGAACCGCCGGAAGATATCGTATTTCGACGGCAGGTAGGCGCCCGCGATCTGCTCGGTCAGATCCGGCGTCCAGCCGGTCGCCTCTTCGAAGTCCTTAAGGATCTTGTCGAGGGCGCGCCAATCCTCCGCGTCGTGACCGGCGGCGGCCAGGGACACGGAGAGAAAGAGGCTCGGGCGGTTCCGGATGATGTCGCGTTGCTCTGCGACGAAATCGGCGAAGCGGCCCTGATAATGTCCGACATGGATCGATGCCGCGAGGATGATCCGGTCGAACCGGTCGAGGTTCATCCCCTCGGCTTCCTTAGTGGAGATCAATTCTGCGGAGTGGCCCAATTCGGAGATCCGGTCGGCGACGTGCCGCGCGATCTTGCGGGTTTGCCCCTCGCTGGAGGCATAGGCGACGAGTGTTTTCATGCTGCGCTCCCGTTATCTGGTTGCGCAGCAAGGAAATCAGGTGAGACGCGGTTTGGCTATGATGACGATCAAAGCGCCGGGCTCAATCCACCCATTTGTAATTTAAGCTGACCGAGTGAGGCGGCAGCGGCGCCAGAAGAAGATAGGTAATTCCAATTCCGCGAGCGGCGTGGTCATGCGCTGAAAAGTGGCGCCAGAATGTCCCAAAGTACTTTAGCGCTTGCGGTGATCGTCGCGGCGCCTTTGGTTTGCTCTACGATCTCCTTGAGAACAGCTTTGATCGTCGCGGGTTTACGTTGCCCCACAACCTCTTCTGAAAGCGTTTCCGTGAGCTCGATAATTGCGTTCTTTTGTTCTGTCGTTAGTTCATCAGATGAGAGAACAGCTTCCGTAAGGGTTTTGATGTGATGCCCCATTCCTTCGGCATCTGTTCCTTTTGTTAATGTGATTGCTGCATCGATTTTGTTGATCGCTCCAGTGTTCAAAACGCCGATCTGGGATTCAGAAATATTAAAGTTGTTCAAGGTGTGTCCCCCTTGGATTGCTGCGGCAAGTGCCTGCACTGGAAGCCTCGGGGTGCCAGTTGGCATTCCAGTTATCATGTCCATATCATCCAGAGCCCGATTCATCATCATCGCATTCTTCAAGAATTCGATGTGATTGTTGCGGGATAAGAGCGTGTAGCAATGCAGGCACAGAGGTACGTTACTCTCTTCGCCAACGTAGTAGAGGGCAGGGCGGTCGCACTGACAGCACTTCATCAATCCACCCATTTGTAATTGAAGCTCACCGAGATGCGTTCGTCCTCGGCCATGTTCATCGGCACCTCGTGGCGCAGCCAGCTTTCCCAGAGCAGCACCTCGCCCGGTTCGGGGGCAATGTAGATGAAGGGCTGCAGCTCGCGCCGGGCGGTCTTGAGGCGGGTCGGGGCCGCCATCATCCGGGCGCTGCGCGGGTCCTCCAGCTTCAGCGCAGAGGCGCCGTCGGGCATCGCGACATAGGTCGTGCCCGAGATCACCGAATGGGGGTGCAGGTGGGAGCTGTGGGTGCCGCCTTCGGGCAGGATGTTGATCCAGAGGTCTTCGAGCACAAGTTTGCCCTCGCCCAGATCGAATTGCAGATCCTCGGCAAACGCCGCGACGTGCTTGTCGAGTGCCTTCACCATGTCCGCGAAGATCGGGAAGCGCCAGGGCAGGTCGGTGAGCGAGGCGTAGGAGGTATAGCCCGGATAGCCGTTCTCCTCGCACCAGTTCTGCCCGGCCTCGTCGTCTTCGGCGATGGCGTAGCACGAGGCTTCCAGCTCGCCCGTATCGACCTTGGGGCGGAATTCGGATAGGGCGGCACGGTAGAGGCGGGTGACGAAGAGGGACTCGATCTGGGTCTTGGGCTCGGACATTAGGGCTCTCGCAACTGGGCGTGGATTTACCCCCCTGTTACGCCAAAGCGGGCCGAAGGCCAAACAATCCTTGCCATATTCGATTCGCTCTGATATTGGCCCCAAGTTCCTGAAATCAGGACCGACATAACCCATCAGAAAGCAGGGTCACCCGCGAGGGGCCCTCTGATGCCAAGAAAGGACCCGGGATGAACGCCCAAGAACTCAAGGCGAAGACGCCTGATGAGCTGCGTGATCAGCTCGTCTCGCTGAAGAAAGAAGCCTTCAACCTCCGCTTTCAGCAGGCCACGAACCAACTCGAGAACACCGCGCGCATGCGCTCTGTTCGTCGGGACGTTGCACGTATCAAAACCGTGCTGAACCAAAAAGCCGCTGAAGCCGCGAAGTAAGGAGAGCTTCCTATGCCCAAACGCATCCTGCAAGGTACCGTGACGTCGGACAAAAACGACCAGACCGTAACCGTTTCGGTCGAGCGCCGCTTCACGCATCCGGTTCTCAAGAAAACGATCCGGAAATCCAAGAAATACCGCGCCCATGACGCGGAAAACCAGTTCAAGACCGGTGACATTGTTCGCATCGAAGAGTGCGCACCCGTCTCGAAGACCAAGCGCTGGCGGGTTGTGGTTTCGGCGTAAGCCGGGGCCATCCGTCAGTATTCGAAACCCTGGGGCCCTTACTGCATAGGCGTCCCCAAAGGTCGGGAGTAACCCCATGATCCAGATGCAGACCAATCTGGATGTTGCTGACAACTCCGGCGCTCGCCGGGTTCAGTGCATCAAGGTCCTCGGCGGCTCGCACCGCCGTTACGCATCCGTGGGCGACATCATTGTGGTGTCGGTCAAGGAAGCGATCCCGCGCGGCCGCGTGAAGAAAGGTGACGTCCGTAAGGCCGTCGTCGTGCGCACCGCCAAAGAAGTTCGTCGCGACGATGGCACCGCCATCCGTTTCGACCGCAACGCCGCCGTCATCCTGAACAACGCGGGCGAGCCGGTCGGCACCCGTATCTTCGGGCCGGTCGTGCGTGAGCTGCGTGCGAAGAACTTCATGAAGATCATCTCGCTTGCTCCGGAGGTGCTGTAATGGCTGCTAAGCTCCGTAAAGGCGATAAGGTCGTCGTTCTCGCTGGCAAGGACAAGGGCAAGCAGGGTGAGATCACCTCTGTCGACCCGAAAGCCGGCAAAGCTGTCGTCGACGGCGTGAACGTTGCGATCCGCCACCAGCGTCAGACCCAGTCCAACCAGGGCGGTCGCCAGCCCAAGGCTATGCCGATCGACCTGTCGAACCTGGCTCTGATGGACGCAAACGGCAAAGCCACCCGCGTCGGCTTCCGCGAGGAAGACGGCAAGAAGGTGCGTTTCGCCAAGACCACGGGGGATGCGATCTGATGCTCGATCAAGCTACCTACACTCCGCGTCTTCGCGCTCTTTACCGCGACACCATCAAGGCGGCGCTGAAAGAAGAGTTCGGCTACAAGAACGACATGATGATCCCGAAGCTCGACAAGATCGTGCTGAACATGGGCGTCGGCGAAGCCGTGAAAGACACCAAGAAGGTCAAGCAGGCCGCCGAAGAGCTCTCGCTCATCGCTGGTCAGAAGGCCGTGATGACCAAGGCGAAGAAGTCGATCGCTGGCTTCCGCGTCCGGGAAGAGATGCCGCTGGGTACGAAAGTGACCCTGCGCGGTGACCGGATGTACGAATTCCTCGATCGCCTGATCAACGTTGCTATGCCGCGCGTTCGCGACTTCCGCGGCGTGAAGCCGTCCTTCGACGGTCGTGGCAACTTCGCAATGGGCCTCAAGGAACACATCGTGTTCCCCGAGATCGACTTCGATAAGGTCGATGAGGTTCTGGGTATGGACATCATCATGGTGACCACGTCTGACGTGGATGCCGAAGCGAAGGCGCTGTTGAAGCATTTCAACATGCCCTTCAACGCCTGATCGCGGAGGAACGAAACTTATGGCTAAGAAATCCATGGTTGCGCGCGAAGCGAAGCGCCAGCGTCTTGTGAACAAGTACGCTGACAAGCGGGCCGCGCTCAAGGAAATCATCAACGACCAGGAGCGCCCGATGGAAGAGCGCTTCAAGGCGTCGCTGAAACTCGCGGAACTCCCGCGCAACTCGTCGGCGGTCCGGCTGCACAATCGTTGCCAGCTCACGGGTCGTCCCCACGCTTACTACCGTAAGCTCAAACTCTCGCGGATCATGCTGCGTGACCTGGCCTCCTACGGTCAGATCCCCGGCATGGTGAAGTCGAGCTGGTAAGGAGGGCGACATGTCTGTGAACGATCCTCTCGGCGATATGCTGACCCGCATCCGCAACGCACAACTGCGTGGCAAATCCACCGTCCGCACCCCGGCCTCCAAGCTTCGCGCTTGGGTTCTCGACGTGCTGGCTGACGAAGGCTACATCCGTGGTTACGAGCAGGCGACGTCTGCTGCCGGCCATCCGGAGCTGGAAATCAGCCTCAAGTACTACGAGGGCACCCCGGTCATCCGCGAGCTGCAGCGCGTCTCGACCCCCGGTCGCCGCGTGTACATGGCCGCGAAAGACGTTCCGTCGGTCCGTCAGGGCCTCGGCGTCTCGATCGTCTCGACCTCGAAGGGCGTGATGTCGGATGCAAACGCACGATCCGCCAATGTTGGCGGCGAAGTGCTCTGCACCGTGTTCTAAGGAGGGCTCAATGTCTCGTATTGGTAAGAAACCGGTCGAGCTTCCCAGCGGCGTTACGGCGCAGCTGTCGGGCCAGACCATCGAAGTGAAGGGGCCGAAAGGCACCCGTTCCTTCACCGCGACCGACGATGTGAGCCTCAAGCTTGAGGACAACCTCGTCACCATCACCCCGCGTGGCCTCTCGAAGCGCGCGCGCCAGCAGTGGGGCATGACCCGCTCGCAGGTCGCGAACCTCGTGCAGGGCGTGACCGAAGGCTTCAAGAAGGAGCTGGAGATTCAGGGTGTTGGTTATCGTGCGCAGATGCAGGGCAACGTCCTGAAGCTGTCGCTCGGTTATTCGCACGAAGTCAACTTCGAGGTTCCGGAGGGCGTGACTGTCACCGCTCCGAAGCAGACCGAGATCGTTGTGGAAGGTTCTGACCAGCAGCAGGTGGGCCAGGTCGCGGCAAATATCCGCGAATGGCGTGCTCCCGAGCCCTATAAGGGCAAGGGCATCCGCTACAAGGGTGAGTATATCTTCCGCAAAGAAGGTAAGAAGAAGTAAGGAACGCGAAAATGGCAAACAGCAAACGGGATCTGTTCCTCAAGCGCCGCCTGCGCGTCCGGAACAAGCTTCGCAAGATGGCCGCTGGTCGCGCCCGTCTTTCGGTGCATCGTTCGTCGAAGAACATCAGCGTTCAGCTGATCGACGACGTCAACGGTCGCACTCTGGCCGCCGCTTCCACGCTCGAGAAAGATCTCGGCGTGGTCGGCAAGAACAACGTCGAAGCGGCAGCCAAAGTTGGCGCCGCGATCGCCGAGCGTGCGAAGAAGGCCGGTGTCGAAACCTGCTACTTCGACCGCGGTGGCTTCCTGTTCCACGGGAAGATCAAGGCGCTCGCCGACGCAGCCCGCGAAGGCGGTCTGAAGTTCTAAGACTGGTGGGGGACGTTCGCGTCCCCCCGATGATCCGGGCCGAGCCCTTCGGGGCGGGGCACCTGGATTGAGACAAACGGCGTGAAACCACGCCATCACGAGAAGGAATGCCTCATGGCAGAACGTGACAACCGCCGGGGCCGCCGCGACGACCGCGACGAAAACCCGGAATTCGCCGATCGCCTCGTCGCGATCAACCGCGTGTCGAAAACCGTGAAGGGTGGTAAGCGCTTTGGCTTCGCAGCCCTCGTGGTCGTCGGCGACCAGCGTGGCCGTGTCGGCTTCGGCAAAGGCAAGGCCAAAGAGGTTCCGGAAGCGATCCGCAAAGCCACCGAGCAAGCGAAGCGCAACCTGATCCGCGTCCCGCTGCGCGATGGCCGCACGCTGCACCACGACATTGAGGGCCGTCATGGCGCTGGTAAGGTCGTGATGCGCACCGCACCGGAAGGTACCGGGATCATCGCCGGTGGTCCGATGCGTGCCGTGTTCGAGATGCTGGGCGTGAAGGACGTCGTGTCGAAATCGACCGGCACCCAGAACCCCTACAACATGATCCGTGCCACGCTGAACGGTCTGACCCGCGAAGCAAGCCCCCGTCAGGTGGCTGCGCGCCGCGGCAAGAAAGTGGCCGACATCCTCAAGAAGCCCGAGGCTGAGGCACCTGCCGAAGCCACGGAAGCGTAAGGAGAGCGATCAATGGCTACCATCGTCGTCAAGCAGATCGGTTCGCCGATCCGTCGCCCCGCCATCCAGCGTGCCACGCTGAAAGGTCTGGGTCTGGACAAGATGAACCGTACCCGTGAGCTGGAAGATACCCCGGCCGTCCGCGGTATGGTCGCGAAGATCCCGCACCTCGTCGAAATCGTCGAAGAGCGCGGCTGAGCCGACCGGTTCGTCTGAATACCGAAACGCCCCGACCGAAAGGCCGGGGCGTTTTGCATTCGTGGGGTCTGTCTTCGGAGGGCAGGGCGCCTCAGTTCCAGACGGGGCCTCTGCCGCCCCCATAGCCGCGCCCTTGGCCGCCCATGCCGCGCCCCTGCATCTGGCCAGCTCTGCCGCCGCAGCGCTGGAAGGCGGGCAGGTGCTTGGTCTGAGAGGCATCGCGCAGGCGCGTCAGGATCTGGGTAAGCTGGCCATTCCCGGCGACCGCCGGCAGGAGCCGCCCGTCATAGAGCCCGGAATTGGCCATCTCCGCCTGCACGCCAAGCGCACAAGCCTCGGCCAATGTGCCCGGCACCGGGGCCAGAGGCTTCGCCCCACTCAGATAGGGGTTCGCGGGGACGGATAGCCCGTTCTGGCGCAGCACTCCGATCAGCGCCGCGGCATGCGACACCTCGGCACGCTCGATATTAGAGAAGGGGCGCACGGCGCCAAACCTCTCCATGATCGCCCGATAGGTGGCCTGCGCGTGATACTCGTCATCCAGCGCCGCGAGCACCGCCCTATGTTCCGCGGAGGTGAGCGCCGCGTGCGCGGGCAATGCCGTGCCTGCGACGACCGCGACCACGGCGACTATCGCGCCGAGTCTTGTTCCAAGTGAGCTGTGAAAACGCATCGGTCTCTCCTTCCTGAGCCAACTGGAAGTGATACGTCCGCGCAGGACGGAATCCGGCGCCGATGTGACCGCGCGCCGCAGGCCCCGAGGCAGGCATGTCATTTCTTTAATTTTTCTTCACGAAATCCGGAACCGAATGTGACACACTGGGTTGGTTGGATATCGTTGCATCCTGCAATAGGGTGCCGCGCTTCAAGACTGAGGGACGGATCGATATGTTTGAAAAAATCATGGTTCCGATCGACCTGCGTCATGTCGAGAAGATGGGCAAGACGTTGAAAGTCGCTTCGGAAATCGCAGCGAAACACGACGCAGAAGTTGTTTTCATAGGTGTCACTAGCCAAGAGCCGAGCGAATTCGGCCACAATGCCAAGGAATATGCCGCGAAACTGGATGATTTCGCGCAGAGCCATGCCAACGAGTTTGGGCATAAGGGGTCGTCGAAGGCAGTCATCGTGCCCGACCCGGCCGTTGATCTCGACAAGACGTTGCTGAAGACGGCTGATGATCTCGGCGCTGATCTGGTGGTGATGGCCACGCATGTGCCCAACGCGGCCAGCTATCTCTTCGCCTCGCATGGCGGCCACCTCGCCGCGCACAGCGATGCGTCGGTGTTTCTCGTACGCGGATAACGCGGACCAATATAACCAATAAGGACAGGAGGACGGCATATGGCCGAACCTGAAGAAGTTCAGGGCATCCCTGCCCCCGAAGGGGACACACAACTGATCGAGACCGACTATGAGATCGGTCAAGACAACCTCGAAGGGCAGGTAGGGCCCTTCGGTTTCGACATTCACAACCCTGTTTTCATGATCTCGGCGTTGTCCATCGTGGCCTTCGTCTTCTATGCGCTGGCTCTGCCTGAGCAGGCGAGTTCGCTGTTTGGCGCGATGCGCCCGTGGCTGACCTCGACCTTCGACTGGTTCTTCATGAGCGCCGCGAACATCTTCGTCATCTTCTGCCTTGCCCTGATCGTCTCGCCCTATGGCGCCGTCCGTCTGGGTGGCACGGACGCGGAGCCGGACTTCACCTATATGGGGTGGTTCGCGATGCTCTTCGCGGCCGGCATGGGCATCGGCCTGATGTTCTTCGGCGTGCTCGAGCCGGTCTATCACATGGCGGTCTCGCAGCCTCTGGGCACGCCTTCGCCCTTCGATGCGGATGGCAACCTGATCCCGGAGAATGTCGCACGGGCCAAGGAAATGGGCCTCGCCGCGACGATCTATCACTGGGGTCTGCACCCTTGGGCGATCTATGCGGTCGTGGCGCTCGCGCTGGCGCTGTTCTCCTATAACAAGGGTCTGCCGCTGACGATCCGTTCGGCCTTCTACCCGATCTTCGGCGAGAAGGTCTGGGGCTGGACCGGCCATATCATCGACATCATCGCGGTGTTCGCGACGCTGTTCGGCCTTGCGACCTCGCTCGGCTTCGGCGCGCAGCAGGCGAATGCGGGTCTCAACCACGTGTTCGGCGTTCCGATCGACACGACGGTGCAGGTCATCCTGATCACGCTGATCACCGGCGTTGCGCTGTTCTCGGTGCTGCGTGGCCTCGATGGCGGCGTGAAGCTTCTGTCCGAGATCAACATGGGGATCGCGGCGCTGCTGCTACTCTTCGTGCTCTTCGCGGGCCCGACGCTGATGATCTTCACCGATTTCGGTCAGGGTCTTCTGGCCTATGCGAAAGACATCATCCCGCTGTCGAACCCGATCGGGCGCACGGATGACAGCTATCGCGACGGCTGGACCGCGTTCTACTGGGCGTGGTGGATCTCCTGGTCGCCCTTCGTCGGCATGTTCATCGCCCGCGTGTCGCGTGGTCGTACCGTGCGCGAGTTCATCATCTGCGTGCTGCTGATCCCGTCGCTCGTCTGCGTGTTGTGGATGGCGGTCTTCGGTGGTGTTGCGATCGATCAGGTGATCTCGGATCCGTCCGGTTCGCTGGTGAAGGCGCAGGTCATCGATAGCTACAACCCGCCGCTGTCGCTCTTCGCGATGCTGGAGGGGCTGCCGCTGGCCTCGATCACCTCGGTCATCGCGATCGTCCTGGTTATCGTGTTCTTCGTGACCTCTTCGGACTCCGGCTCGCTCGTGATCGATACGATCACCGCAGGCGGCAAGGTCGACGCACCGGTTCCGCAGCGTGTGTTCTGGGCCACTTTCGAGGGCGCGGTCGCGATCGTGCTGTTGATCGGCGGTGGTCTGAGTGCGCTACAGGCGATGGTGATCTCGACCGGTTTGCCCTTCACGCTGGTTCTGCTGGTGATGTGTTGGGCGATCTGGAAGGGTCTGCGGACCGAGCCTCGGTAAGCTGACCAAGATTTGAGACAAAGGCGCGCGGGGGAGACCTCGCGCGCCTTTCGCTATGTGCAGGGCGTCTGGAAACGCGGCGCGTCTGCGTATATGACCCGGCGCATGTCTGACGGCGCGACCCAAACCTCCGCGAGCCATATCGCGATTTCCGATCTCGGCCACGATCTTGACGGTCGTCCGGTGCTGGAGGGAATTTCGCTGGAGACCCGCGCCCGCCGCATCGGCGTGGTGGGGCGCAACGGGTCGGGCAAATCCACCTTGTCGCGATTGATGGCGGGGCTGATCGCGCCGAGCCGGGGCAGCCTGCGGATCAACGGCCAGGATCTGGCCGCCGACCGGAAGGCCGCGCTCCGCGAGGTCGGAATCCTGTTCCAGAACCCCGATCATCAGATCATCTTCCCGACCGTGATCGAGGAGATTTCCTTCGGGCTGCGTCAGCAGGGGATGAAGAAGCCCGAGGCCGAAGCTGCGGCCGATCGCACCCTGGAGCAGTTCGGCAAGGCGGCGTGGCGCGATGCCTATGTGACGATGCTCAGCCAAGGCCAGAAGCAGCTTCTGTGCCTGATGTCGGTGAGCGCGATGGCCCCGAACCTGCTGATCCTCGACGAGCCCTTCTCGGGCCTCGACATCCCGACCAAGGCGCAGCTGGGCCGTGCGCTGACGCTCTATCGCGGGACGCTGGTGCAGGTGACGCATGACCCGCGCGAGCTGGAGCATTACGACGAAATCCTCTGGCTCGACCAAGGACGGCTGCGGATGCATGGCGCGGCGCGCGAGGTGCTGCCCGTCTACGTCGAAGAGATGACCCGCGCGGGAGAGGCCGATGATATCGCTCAGCTCTCCCGTTAAGACCGCCGCCCATGACTGGCCTGCGGGTCTGAAACTCGCAGCGCTCTGCGTGGCGACCGTGGGCCTGTTCTATATCGAGAGCCCCCTGATCCTTGCGGGCGTCGTCACGGCGATCTTGATCGCCTATGCTTTGCCGGGCCGCGCCTTCCTGCGCGCGGGTCTGGCGGCGCTGAAACTGCTCTGGCCCTTCATCGTGATCGTCGCGATCTGGCAGGCGGTGATCGGCGAGCTGGTGCAGGGCGCGGTGATCGTGATGCGGATGGTCTCGGCCGTGGCACTGGCGAACCTCGTGTCGATGACGACGCGGCTGAGTGATATGATCGCGGTCGTGCGCTGGCTGACGACGCCTTTGCGCCGCTTCGGGCTGTCGACCGCTGCGCTGGAGATCGCAATCGCGCTGGTGATCCGTATGGTGCCGGTGCTGACCAACAAAGGGGGGCGCCTCACCGAGAGCTGGCGCGCCCGGGCCACCCGGCGGCCAAGCTGGCGGCTGGTGCTGCCCTTCACGCTTCTTGCGCTTGACGATGCCGACCATGTCGGCGATGCGCTACGGGCCCGGGGAGGGCTCACATCCGAGAGGGAGACTTGAGATGGAAAAGAATGTCGCGCTGATCGCGCTGTTTGCGGCCCTGATTGCGGTGCTCGCGCTGATCCCGAAAATCACGCTGGGCTTCGGGGTGCCGATCACGGCGCAGAGCCTTGGGATCATGCTGGCCGGCGCTGTGCTGGGATCGAAGCGCGGTGCGCTCGCGGTTCTGCTGTTCCTGCTGCTGGTGGCCGTGGGGCTGCCGCTTCTGGCCGGTGGTCGCGGCGGGCTTGGTGTCTTCTTCGGCCCGACGGGCGGCTTCCTGTTCAGCTGGCCGCTGGCCGCGTGGCTGACCGGTTTCATCGTCGAAAAGTGGCGCTCGGTGCCGCTGGGCGCGTCGGTCTTCGTGGGGGCGATCCTTGGCGGGATCGTGCTGTCCTACGCGATGGGGATCGTCGGGCTGTCGCTGGCGCTCGGCAAAAGCCTGATCGAGAGCACCTCTCTGATGCTGGTCTTCATCCCCGGCGACATGATCAAGGCGTTGATCGTGGCTGCGCTGACCGTGTCGCTGTCGCGCGCGCGGCCTTCCAGCGTCCTGTCGCGGCACTGAGACGCGTGGCGTGACGCTGCTTCTGATCCATACGGGCGGGACGATCGGCATGGTCGCCTCGGATGCGGGCTTCGTGCCGCAGCAGGGCGTGGTCGAGGAGTTCCTCGCCACGCTGCCCGAGGGGCGCGAGGTCGAAACCCTGCGTCTCGATCCGCTGATCGACAGCGCAAATGCCACGCCCGCCGACTGGGACCGGATTGCCGAGACCATCGCCGCGCATCACGACCGATACGACGGCGTGATCGTGACCCATGGCACCGATACGCTGGCCTATACGGCGGGCGCTTTGTGCTTCGCGCTCGAAGGGTTGGGCAAGCCGGTGATCGTGACCGGCTCGATGCTGCCGCTGTCGGTCGAAGGCAATGACGGCGCGCGCAATCTGCGCGACGCGATTGCGGCGGCGGGGCAGGCGGCGCCCGGCGTCTGGGTTCAATTCGCAGGACGCCTGCTGCACGGCGCGCGGGTCCGCAAGAGCCATTCGCGCGCCTTCGACGCCTTTGCCGCCGATCCCTCCGACATCCCGCCCCGCCAGCCGGGGGTGCGCCTGACGCGCCACCCGATCCGGTCCGCGCGGATCGCCGTTCTGGCCGTCGCGCCGGGGGCGGAGGAGAGCCTTCTCGAACATGCCGCCAAGACCTGCGACGGGCTGGTGCTGCGTTGCTACGGCTCTGGCACTGCGCCCGACACGCCCGGCGTGCGGGCAGCGCTTGCCACTGCGCAAGAGCGGGCGATCCCCGTCATCGCGGTCAGCCAATGCCCCGAGGGCGGCATGGCGCTTGGCACCTATGCTGCGGGAGCGATCCTGCGCGATCACGGGGTGATCGACGGGCGCGACATGACGCCCGAGGCGGCCTATACCAAGCTCGCCCATGTCCTCTCGCTTGACGATCCGCAGGAACGGGGCACGCGCCTGTCCCGCGCGCTCTGCGGCGAATACACGCCCTGATCTTTGGTGCTCACGCCGGTTTTTCGGAACGTCTTCGCCCGCCTTTCCGTTAGGAGAGCGAACCCCGAAAAGGAGCACCTCCCATGGCCGAAGGCAACAACAAGCCGAAATCTTCCAATTCGAAAGCGCAAAGCCCGAAGCGGTCGCGCAAGGCCACCGGGGTCGCGCCCGTCGAACAGCTCCAGAGCCGGGTCGAGGCCTATCGCGAGCTTGCTGAGGCCTATGTGAAATACCCCTGCGTGATGCGTCCGGGCGACCTGACCGGGCTCGCGCGCCGCCTGCATGTGCGCTCGACGATCATCGAAGATCACGCGGTCCGCATCGACGAGAAGGCCGAGGGCGCGGGCGAGAAATTCGAGGAGCTGGCGGATTCGCTCTTCTCCTTCTTCCGCGGCACCTCGCTTCTGTTCCACCGCGACATGCTAGGCGAGGACGAGCGGATGCCGACGGTGCTGGCGCTCGGGGATGTTCATCCCGAGAATTTTGGGATCATGCCGAATGCCGATAACGTGCCGATCTTCGGCGTGAACGATTTCGACGACGTGCTTTACGGCCCCTTCACCTGGGATCTGAAGCGCGGGATCACGGGCTTCCTGATCGCGGCCAAGGAAGAGGGCGACCAGAAGAAAAAGCACCGCGAGAAGATCGTGCGAAAATTCGTCGAAGGCTATCGCGACGGGATGGAATTCTACGCCCGTCACGACAAGGAGGCGAGCCAGCAGATGCGCCCCGATAACAGCCCGAAGGTAATCCAGCGGATGTTCAAGAAGGCGCGCAAGAGCCGGAAGAAATGGCTCTGGGATCGCTATCTCAACGAGACCGGGCGGGGCTTCCGGGCGAATGACGAACTGACGCCGATCTCCAGCCGAATCTCGGAGTTTCAGGGCTACATCAATGACGTGGCCAAGCAGAACGGGATCGATCCGGGCGGTCGCGCGGGCGAGCTGAAGGTGAAGGATGTCTGCATCCGCCACGGCCAGGGCACGGCTTCGCTGGGTCTGCCGCGCTACTATTGCCTGATCGAAGGGCCGAGCAAGGATGCGAGCGACGATCTGATCATCGAGTTCAAGCGCGCCCGGCAATCCGCGCTGGAAGGCCTCGTGCCGGAGAATGATTTCGTCGCGGGCGACAAGGGCGACCGGATCGCGCATGGCCAGCGGGTGCATCTGGCGCAGGGCGATGTGTTCTACGGAAGCGTCGAGATTGACGATATGAGCTTCATGTCGCGCGAGCGCGCGCCCTTCCGCGACGATATCGATCTCGACGATCTGTCGAAGAGCAGCTGGCGCGACTATGCCCATGCCTGCGGTCAGGCGCTGGCGCAGGCCCATGCGCGCTCTGACGATGCGGGCGAGTTGGACTACCGGATCGAGCCGCGCATCATCGAAGCGATGCAGCCCTTCGACCTGTTCGTCGATGATCTGCTGTGTTTCGGACGCGAGGCGGTCAAGCGGCTCAAGCGCGACCACAAGTTCTTCAAGATGGATCTGAAGCGCGGCGCCTTCGATATGACGCAGAAGCACTATCGCTAGGGTCTCGCCTCTGGGCAGCGGTCGGCGCGGCGAATCTGTCGTGCTTGCGTGATCGCCTTCGTGTCGTTACTCCGCGATTATGGCGGTCAAGCGTACGACATTGATGGATGTGGCGCGGGCGGCGGGCGTGTCCCGCGCGACCGCCTCTCTCGTCATTCGTGGCTCCGATCTGGTTGCGGACAAGACGCGCGAGAAGGTCGAGAAGGTCATCGCCGAGCTCGACTACGTGCCCAATAGCGGGGCAGCCCGTCTGCGCGGTCAGAAAAGCCGCACGGTCGGCGTCATCATCCCGAACCTGGTGAACAGCTTCTTCTCGGAATTCGTCGAGGGGATCGAGGCCGAGCTGGACGAGCAGGGCTATCAGGTCATGCTGGCCAGCTCGCGCGATGATCCCGAGCGGCAATCGGGGTTGCTGCGCCGGTTGCGCGAACACGATGCCGAGGGGATCATCCTCTTTCCCGCCGAGGGGACCGAGCCGGACACGATAGAGAAACTGGTCGCAGCAGGCGTGCCGCTGGTGCAGGCGATGCGCCATGTCGGGCGCGATCTGAGCGATTTCGCGGGGTCCGACCACGGCCTCGCAGTACGACTGAGCGTGCGGCATCTGCGCGATCTCGGCCATCGGCGGATCTCCTTTGTCTCGCTCGCCGGGAAGGTGTCGACGCGGGAAGAACGTCTCGGTGCCTTCGAAGAGGAGTTGCGCGCGCAGGGGCTCGTCAATGCAGGGGTGATCGACGTGCCGCTGGAATGGGATGGTTCGCCGCAATCGGCCGCGATGCTGATGGCGCTGGATCCGCGCCCGACCGCCGCGATCTGCTTCAACGATATTCTCGCCTCGGGTCTGCTGCGGGGGTTGTTCGACCTCGGCCTGATGCCGGGGCGCGACCTCTCGGTGGTGGGGCACGATAACCTGTCCTTCATCGATCTCGGCGCGCCACCGCGCCTGACGACGGTGCAGGTTTTTCCGCGCCAGATCGGGGCGGCCTCGGCCAAGCTGCTGCTGCGGCGGATCAAGGACCCGGGCGCAGAGCTCAAATCCGAGATCGTGACACCGCGCCTGCGGGTGCGCGACACCACCGGCCCCGTCGACTGATATCCAACAAAGAGCATCACGCATCCGTGATTTGCGACTCAGGATTTAGATCGTTCTAATTAGATCGATCTAAAAATGCATATGTCCGATCGTTGAGGAGCGGAGGGGCATGTGGTTACACGCAGGGGAGGCGACGTGTATCACTTCAATTTCACGCCCGTATTCGAGAATTTCGACCTGCTGCTCTATGGCGCATGGTTGACCATCCGCCTGTCTTTCGCGGCGATGATCCTGGGGCTGATCGTGTCGGTTCTGGGGGCTGCCGCGCGCACCTCGCATTCCAAGGTGCTGCACGCGATCGTCGGCGCCTATGTCGAGATCATCCGCAACACGCCTTTCCTCGTGCAGATCTTCTTCCTGTATTTCGGGCTGCCCGCTATCGGGATCTCGCTCGATCCCAATGTTGCGGCGCTGATCGCGCTGGTGATCAATGTCGGCGCTTACGGGACCGAGATCACGCGCGCCGGGATCGAATCCGTGCCCAACGGCCAGATCGAGGCCGGACGCGCGCTGGGTCTCGGGCCGATCCAGATTTTCCGCTACGTGATCCTGAAACCGGCCCTGCGCAACGTCTATCCGGCGATGACGAGCCAGTTCATCTACCTGATGCTGACCTCGTCGGTCGTCTCGACGATCTCGGCGAACGATCTGGCCTCCATCGGCGCGGATCTGAACGCAAAGACCTTCGCCAGCTTTGAGATCTACCTCGTCGTGACCGGCATCTACCTCGTCCTTTCGCTGCTGTTCTCGGGGCTCTTCAAGCTCATCCAGAACGCCGTATTCAACTATCCTGCGAGCCGCTGACATGATCCGCCAATTCGGACCTTCCGACATCCTGTTCATCATCGAGGCCGTGCGCTGGACGCTTCTGCTGTCGGCCATCGCTTTCATCGGCGGCGCAATTGGTGGGCTGTTCGTAGCACTCGCGCGCA
Source organism: Thioclava sediminum (assembly GCF_002020355.1). Lineage (GTDB taxonomy): Bacteria > Pseudomonadota > Alphaproteobacteria > Rhodobacterales > Rhodobacteraceae > Thioclava > Thioclava sediminum. Next base: position 742,022 of record NZ_MPZV01000002.1, on the reverse strand, counting down.
GCTCTGGCTCGAAAGCGCTGCGCCGGATCAGCGCCGGGTTCATCCGCATCTTTCAGGGCACGCCGCTTCTGATGCAGCTGTTCCTGTTCTATTTCGGGCTGACCGTGCTGAACCTGCCGATCAACCCGCTTCTGGCGGCGGCGATCGCGCTGACCTTCCATGCCAGCGCCTATCTGGGCGAGATCTGGCGCGGCTCCATCGAGGCGGTGCCATCGGGGCAGACCGAGGCCGCGACCGCGCTGTCGCTGAGCTATCGCGACCGGATGCAGCATGTGGTTCTGCCACAGGCGGCACGGATCGCCGTGGCCCCGACGGTCGGCTTTCTCGTGCAGCTGATCAAGGGCACCTCGCTGACCTCGATCATCGGCTTCACCGAGCTGACCCGCGCCGGTCAGATCGTGAACAACGCGACATTCGACCCGTTCGTCGTCTTCGGGCTGGTGGCCGCGATCTACTTCATCATCTGCTGGCCGCTGTCGCTGTATGCGCGCCGGTTGGAAGGGCGGATGCGCCTCGCATTCACCCGCTGATTTTTCACCCGCTTCAGGTTTAGGAGGAGTAATCCATGAAGTTTCTCAAGACAGTTGCAACGGCGGCCCTGACGGTCGGCGCATTGATGGCAGGCCACGCGCAGGCCACCACGCTCGATCAGGTCGAGAAGGCTGGCGTGCTCAAGGTCGGCATGCTCGTCGATTTTCCGCCCTTCGGTCTGATGGGCACCACCGGCAAGCCGGAAGGCTATGACGCCGATACCGCCAAGGCGCTCGCCGATTACCTCGGCACCAAGATCGAGATCGTGCCGGTGACCGGCCCGAACCGCATCCCCTACCTGCTCTCGGGTCAGGTTGACGTGCTGGTTGCCTCGCTGGGCATCACGCCCGAGCGCGCCAAGCGGGTCGATTTCTCGCGCCCCTATGCCGGGATCGAGATCATGGTCTACGGCAAGAAGGACGAGAAGGTCTCGAAGCCCGAGGACCTCTCCGGCGAGTCGGTCGGGGTCGTGCGCGCCTCGACGCAGGATGCGGGCGTGACCAAGGTCGCCCCCGATGACGCCACGATCCGCCGCTTCGACGACGATGCGGGCGCGGTGCAAGCGCTGCTTTCGGGTCAGGTGCCGCTGATCGGCGTGTCGAACGTCGTGGCAGCGCAGATCGAGAAGGCCGCGCCGGGTCGCTTCGACGAGAAGTTCCCGCTCTCGAGCCAAGTTCAGGGCATCGCGGTCGAGCCGGGCGCAGACAAGCTTCTGGCGAAGATCAACGAGTTCGTCGGTTCCGCAATGAAAGACGGCACGATGGACAAGATCTCCGAGCAGTGGCTCGCGACGGACATCCCCGATTTCGTCCGCAACGGCTCGGCCGAGGAAGCCGCGACGCCGAAAACGGCCACGAACTGATCTCACTTCATATCCGGCGCAGCCCCGCGCTGCGCCGGATCACCCTACAAGGCATCCCATGACACAAGCACAGCAGCCCGCCGTCGAGATGCGCGGCGTCACCAAGTTCTTCGGTGCGTTTCAGGCGCTGAAGTCGATCGATCTGACGGTCGAACAAGGCGAGCGGATCGTGGTCTGCGGTCCGTCCGGCTCCGGCAAGTCGACCCTGATCCGCACACTCAACCAGCTCGAAGAGATTCAGGAGGGCAAGATCACCGTCGATGGGATCGAATTGACGGCTGGCGGCGAGAACGTCGCCAAGGTGCGTCGCGATGTCGGGATGGTCTTCCAGCAATTCAACCTCTTCCCGCATCTGACGGTTCTGCAGAACTGCACGCTCGCTCCGCTTAAAACGGGGCGTGCGGATAAGGCCACGGCAGAGGCGACCGCGCGCAAATATCTGGAGCGCGTGAAGATCCCCGAGCAGGCCGACAAGTTTCCCGCCCAACTCTCGGGCGGCCAGCAGCAGCGGGTCGCGATTGCGCGCGCGCTCTGCATGGAGCCGCGGATCATGCTGTTCGACGAGCCGACCTCGGCGCTCGATCCCGAGATGGTCAAGGAAGTGCTCGACACGATGATCGATCTGGCCCGCGAAGGCATGACGATGCTCTGCGTGACCCACGAGATGGATTTCGCCCGCGCCGTTGCCGACCGCGTGATCTTCATGGAGCAGGGCGCGATCATCGAAGAGGGGCCGCCGGCGGAGTTCTTCGGCAATCCGAAATCCGAGCGGCTGCGCAACTTCCTGGGGCAGATCTCATGAAGGACGAGGCCAAATCGAACCCGTCGATCCTCGCGCTGATCGAGTTGAAGCCCGCCGACATGATGGAAGCGTTCTGCGCCGAGCATCCGGTCACCCGCGATGCCGAGGCCCGCGACGGCATCGAAGTCGTGCTGACCAGCGGCGCGCGCGGTCTCTCGGGCGAGGAGATTGCCGAATTTCCCGACCTGCGCCTGATCGCGGTCAATGGCGTTGGAACCGATGCGGTCGATCTGGATGCGGCGGCCACGCGCGGCATCCATGTGACGACGACGCCGGATGTGCTGTCGGAGGCGGTGGCCGAACTGGCGCTGGGTCTTGCGATTTCGGTGCGGCGCCGGATCGGCGAGGGCGAGCGGCTGCTCCGCTCCGGCGGTTGGTCGAACGGACAGAAACCGCGGCTGGGTCAGGCGCTGACCGGTTGCCGGGCGGGTATCCTCGGCTATGGCCGGATCGGGCGGGCGCTGGCGGATATGCTCCGCGCTCTGGGAGTCGAGGTGATCTACCATGCCCGCAAGCCCCATGATGACGCCCCCGAGGCATGGCGCCCCGACGCCCGGACGCTGGCCGCCGAAAGCGATGTCCTGTTCGTCACGCTCTCAGCCACGCCCGAGACGCGGTATATCGTCGATGCGCCGGTGCTGGACGCACTTGGCTCCGAGGGCACCTTGGTCAATGTCGCGCGCGGCTCGGTCGTCGATAGCGCGGCGCTGGCTGCGGCCTTGCATGGCGGCACGCTGGGCTCTGCTGCGCTCGATGTGTTCGAGGTTGAACCTGTCGCGCCCGATGGCGCGGAGGACGGTCTTCTGCGCGCGCCCAATACGCTCTTCACGCCGCACATCGCTTCGGCGACGAACGAGGCGCGGCGCGCGATGGCGGAGCTGGTGATCGCCAATATCGACGCCTATCTGGCCGGAAGCCCGCTTCCGAGCCCGGTAACGCCTGCCTGACCGGAGCCTTACATGCTGGACTTTCTCTGCATCGGCGAGCCTCTCGCCGAATTCACCAACGATCCCGCAACGCCCGATCTGTTCCATCGTCGCCTTGGGGGTGACACGCTCAACGCGGCGATCTATTTCGCGCGGCTGCGGCCCGATCTGCGGGTCGGCTATCTCTCGCGGCTGGGCGAAGACGGGATGAGCCGCTGGATGCGCGACACGATTGCGCAGGAGGGTGTCGAGATCGAGGCTATCGGGGCCGAGGCCAATGGCAGTCCGGGGCTGAGCTTCATCGCTACCGATGCCACGGGCGAACGCAGCTTCACCTATTGGCGCGATCAGGCGCCAGCGCGCCGGATGTTCGGCACCGACGGCACTGAGGTCGCGGCGCTCAGTCAGGCGCGCGTTCTTCTGTTCTCCGGTATCACCTTGGCGATCCTTCCCGAGGCGGCGCGCGCGCGGCTGCTGGCGGAGCTCGATGCTCTGCGCCAGCGGGGCGTCACGGTCGCCTATGACACGAATTACCGCCCGCGGCTCTGGCGCGACCGGGCCGAGGCGGCGGAGTGGACGGAGCGCGCCTTGGCGGTGACGAGCCTCGCGCTGCCCTCGCTCGACGATCTCGCGGCCCTTTGGGACGAGACCGATCCCGAGGCGGTCATGGCGCGCTGCGAGACACATGCGCCCGGCGCCATCGTATTGACGACGGGGGGCGGCACCGTGCTGGCGCGCGATGCTTCGGGTGCGGCGCTGCGGGTTGCGCTGCCCGAGCCGGTTGCGGCCGTCGACACCACCGCTGCGGGCGACAGTTTCGACGCCGCGCTTCTCTCGGCCCTGCAACGCGGCAAGCTTTTGGAGGCGGCAATTCTCGATGGCGCACGGCTTGCGAGCTGCGTCGTCCGTTATCCCGGCGCGGTCATCCCGCGCGACGCTATGAAAGAAGAGGTTGCACATCATGCAGCGTGACCAGATCGCAAGCGCAGCAGAAGCTCTGGCCGCCGCGAATGACGGCGAGACGCTCGACGCGCTGACCCCGCTCCCGGAAAGCCCGGCGGAGGCCTATGCGGTGCAGGCCGAGAGCCTGCGCCATCTCGGTCCGGTGGGCGGCTGGAAACACGCGCTGCTGGGGGGGCGCGACCTGTCCTGCGCACCGGTTCTGGACCGAGCGATCCACCCGTCGGGGACGACCCTCGCCGTCGCGCCTCATGCCCGGCTCGAGCTGGAGATCGCGGTGCGACTGCGCGCCGATATTTCGCCCAAGGCCAAGCCCGCCGAGATTCTGGATGCGATCGGCAGCGTTCATGTCGCTTTCGAGGTGCTGCAATCGCGCTTCATCGCGCTCGAAAACCAGCCGCCGCTGGCACAGATGGCGGACCGGTTCTCGAACCAGGCGATCGTTTTGGGCGACGAGGTCCCGGATTGGCAGAGCCGCGATCTGACGCGCCTGCCGCTTGCGATCGGCTCGCCTTCCGATCCGCCCACGATGGCCGCGGGCATGTCGCTCTCCGAGATTGTGTGCTTCCTCAGCTTCCTCGCCGAGCGGGCCGCCGTCATCGGGCCGGGGTTGCGGGCGGATCATTGCATCGTCACCGGCGCGCGCATCGGCCCGCAACCTTTGCCCGCGGGCGCGGAGGTGCGTGGCGGGCTCGAGGGCTGTCAGGTTTCGATGACCACGCGGGCGCTCTGAAAGCTCATGCACGCTGCGGCTGGTCGACGGCAAAAAAAACCAGCCGCCGGGGATCGAGTGCCGCCTCAACGGCTGAAGAAAAAGCGCGGGCCTGTCGCTCAGGCCCGCGCCAACTTTAGCCCGCGATCAGCGCCTTGGCGCGCGCAACGATCGCATCTTTGGTGATGCCGAACTCGGCATAGAGCTGCTCTGCCGGAGCCGAGGCGCCGAAGCCCGGCATGCCGATCACATCCGCCTCGCGCGCGACGTAGCGGGTCCAGCCGAAGGCCGATGCGGCCTCGACAGCGATCCGGGGCGCGGTGCCGAGAACCTCGGCCCGGTACTCCTCGGACTGCGCGTCGAACAACTCCCAGCACGGCATCGAGACCACGGCGACGCTGTGGCCCTCGGCGTGCAGCGCCTCGGCGGCTTCGACTGCCAGCGATACCTCGGTCCCTGTCGCGAGAAGCGTCACATCGCGGCCCTCCCCGAAGGAGCGGATCACATAGGCGCCGCGCGCGGTCAGGTTCTCATCCCCCGCGCCGCGCAGCTGCGGCACCCCTTGTCGCGACAGCGCCAGCAAAGACGGCGTGCCCGTCGACCGGATCGCGATATCCCACGCCTCCAGCGTCTCCACCGCATCCGCGGGGCGGAACACGTTGAGGTTCGGGATCGCGCGAAGCGAGGCCAGATGTTCGATCGGCTGGTGCGTGGGGCCGTCCTCGCCCAGTCCGATGGAATCGTGGGTCATCACATAGGTGACGCCAAGCCCCATCAAGGCCGAGAGGCGAATGGCGTTGCGCGCGTAATCCGAGAACACGAGGAACGTGCCGCCATAGGGTTTGAAGCCGCCATGCAGGGCGAGACCGTTCATCGCCGCCGCCATGCCGAATTCGCGCACACCGTAGCCGATGTAGCGGCCCGGTTTGGCGGCGGTGTACGACGAGTCGACGGCGGCGACGCGCGTCAGGTTGGAGCCGGTGAGATCGGCGCTGCCGCCGATCATCGCGGGCACCGCCTTGGCGAGATGCTCCAGCGCGATCTGCGAGGCTTTGCGGGTTGCGACCGATTGCGGTTTCTCGAACAGCTCGGCACGGGCAGCCTCGACGGCGGCGGCGTAGCCTTCGGGCAGCTTGCCCTCGACGCGGGCGGTGAATTCGGCGGCCTTGCCCGAGGCGGCGAGGGCGTCTTCCCATTCCGCGCGGGCCTGCGTGCCGCGGGCCCCGATGGCGGCCCAGGCCGCGGCGAGGTTCTCAGGGATGTCAAACGGCGCTGCGTCCCAACCGAGCGCCTGCTTGGCCAGCGCGCCTTCCTCGTCCCCGAGCGGTGCACCATGCGCCTTCGCGGTGCCCGCCCGGTTCGGCGAGCCGAAGCCGATCACCGTCTTCATCGCGATCAAGCTGGGGCGCGCGGTCTCGGCCTTCGCCGCTTCCATCGCCTCGTCGAGCGCCTTGGCGTCATGGCCGTCACAGCGGATCACATGCCAGCCACAGGCCGCAAGCCGCGCTGGGACATCTTCCGAGAAGGACACCGAGGTCGGCCCGTCGATGGTGATATCATTGTCGTCGTATAGCAGGTTGAGCTTGCCCAGCCCGAGATGGCCCGCAAGCGAGATCGCCTCTTGTCCGATCCCTTCCTGCAGGCAGCCGTCGCCCAGCATCACCCATGTGCGGTGATCGACGAGGCCGGGGAACTCGGCGGCCAGCGCGCGCTCGGCCAGCGCCATACCGACGGCCGTCGCCAATCCCTGACCCAGCGGGCCGGTCGTCGTCTCGACGCCCTTCGCATGGCCCCATTCCGGATGGCCGGCCGTGATCGACCCCCACTGCCGGAAATTGCGAATCTGGTCGCGCGTCATGTCTTCGTAGCCGGTCAGATGCAGCAACCCGTAGAGCAGCATCGAGGCGTGCCCGTTGGACAGCACGAAACGGTCGCGATCGGGCCAGTCGGGGGCCGAGGCGTCGAATTTCAGATGGTTGCGAAACAGCACGGTGGCCGCGTCGGCCATGCCCATCGGCGCACCGGGATGGCCGGAATTGGCGGCATTCACCGCGTCGATGGTCAACGCCCGCAGGCAATTGGCGAGGGCGAAGTTTTCAGGGTCGATAGCGGCTTTGGCCGCGACTTGAGCGTGATCGAGCATGGGGTCCTCCTATGGCGCGAACGCTAGCAGCGGTCACAGGTTCTAACAATTAAAAATCACAAAGTAACAAAAATAATGTTGAAACTAACGTGGCGCATGTTATTTAACCTCAACACGACGGAGGAGCGTTCGACATGCCCGAGGTTTGGATCGGCACCAGCTGGAAGATGAACAAAACCCTGTCCGAGGCGATGGCCTGGGCGGATGGCCTCGCGGCTGCGACCTTGTCGCCGCGTATCCAGAGCTTTGTCATTCCGCCCTTCACCGCGACGCGGCAGGTCAAGGCCGCGCTGGCGGAGACGCCCGCGCTGGTCGGCGCGCAGAATATGCATTGGGCCGATGCCGGCGCCTGGACGGGCGAAGTGTCCGCGCCGATGCTGGTCGATTGCGGTCTCGACATCGTCGAGCTCGGCCATTCCGAACGCCGCGGCCATTTCGGCGAAACCGACGAGACGGTCGGCCTCAAGACCGAGGCTGCGGTGCGCCATGGCCTGATCCCGCTCATCTGTATCGGCGAGACGCTCGAGGATCGCGAAGAGGGGCGGGCCGCAGAAGTGCTGGCCACTCAGGTGCGCGGCGCGCTGTCGAAACTGTCGGACGACCAGAAACAGGCCGAGATTTGGCTCGCCTACGAGCCGGTCTGGGCCATCGGCGAAAACGGTATCCCCGCCACGGCCGATTATGCCGATGCCCGCCAAGCCGAGATCATCTCTGTGGCGCAAGAGGTGACGGGCCGCCGCGTGCCCTGCCTCTACGGCGGCTCGGTCAATCCCGACAACTGCGCAGAGCTGATCGCCTGCCCGCATATCGACGGGCTGTTCATCGGTCGTTCCGCTTGGAACGTGGCCGGATATCTCGACATTCTCGCGCGCTGCAACGCCGCGCTGGACGCACAAGTCAAAACGGAGGAACTGTCATGAAAATCGCAGTGGCCGGCGACAGCGCCGGCGAACCGCTCGCCAAGATCCTGGCCGAATATCTTAGCCAGAACCCGGATTACGAGGTGACCGAAGCCTCGCGCACCGAGGCCGGGCCGGATGACTTCTACGCCAATCTCGCGGATCGTGTTGCGTCGGCGTTGAAAGCCGGAACCTATGACCGGGCGATCCTGTGCTGCGGCACCGGGATCGGGGTCTGCCTCTCGGCCAACAAGGTGCCGGGCATCCGCGCCGCGCAAACCCACGACACCTATTCGGCGGGCAAAGCGGCGACCTCGAACAACGCGCATATCATCACGATGGGCGCGCGGGTCGTGGGCGCGGAGCTCGCGAAAGACATCGCCGATGCCTTCCTGTCCTCGTCCTTCGACCCCGAGGGGAAATCGGCGGGCAACGTTCAGGCCATTGACGCGGTCGACGCCAAGTATCACACGACGGCCTGAGCGAACTCCCGAGGGTCGGGCGGTTCGCCGCCCGGTCCCAACTCACTGACGGAATTCCCACATGCTGACCTTGCCGAACGACCGTCCCTCGCAGGCGGCGTACCTGCGTGACTGCCTGCCTGCGGGCGGGCTTGGAGAGATTATCGCCGCGCTGGCGGATGCCTTGCCCCCGATCGAGCAACGGCTCGCGGCGGGTCGGTTGCCCGGCGATCCGGCCGCGTCCTGCGGTCAGAACGAGAGCGGCGATGTGCAGAAGGCGCTCGATGTCGGCGCGCATGACCACATCCTTGCGGCGCTCGTGGGGCTGGGCGTGCGGCACATGCTGTCGGAAGAGGCCGAAGAGGTCGAGCTGCTCGACCCGGAGGGCCAATTCGATCTCGCGATTGATCCGATCGACGGGTCGGGCTCCATCGGTATCGGCGCGCCGCTCGGGATGCTGTTTGCGATCTATCCGACCGGCCCCGCCGATTTCCGGCGTCCGGGCTCGGAGGCGATCGCAGCTGGCTACGCCTCCTTCGGGCATTCGCTGGATTTCGGGTTCACAGCCGGGCAGGGGGTGCAGATCGCGACCTATGACGGCAGCGATTTCCGCATGACGGCGCAGGATGTCCGGCTGTCGGCTAAGGCATCGACCATCGCTTACAACGCCTCGAACGAGCGTCACTGGAGCCCGGGTCTGCAACGCTGGGTCGCCGAGTTGCGCGCCGGTGCGGATGGTCCGCGCGGGCGCGATTTCAACATGCGCTGGCTGGCGGCGGCGGTCGGTGAACTGCACCGTATCCTGCTGAAAGGTGGCGCGTTCCTCTATCCGGCGGACCGGCGCGAAGGCTATCGCGAAGGGCGGCTGCGGCTGGCCTATGAGGCGGTGCCGATCGCCTGCCTGATCGAAGCGGCGGGCGGGCGCGCCACCGATGGCACCAAGCGTATCCTCGATCTCGTGCCGGAGGCGCCGCACCAGAACGTGCCGCTCGTGTTCGGCGCATCGGAAGAGGTCGACATCATCAAGACATATCTTTCGGAGGAGACCTGACCTATGGCCCGCATCACCTTGCGCCAGTTGCTCGATCACGCGGCGGAGAACGGCTATGCCGTGCCCGCGTTCAATATCTCGAACATGGAGATGGGTCTCGCGATCATGACCGCCGCGCGCGAGGCCGATGCGCCGGTGATCCTTGCCGCCTCGCGGGGCGCGCGGGCCTATGCGGGGGACCGCCTGCTGGCGCGGCTGATCGATGGGCTGGTCGAGACCTTCCCCGAAGTGCCGGTCTGCATGCATCTCGATCACGGTAGCGATCTGGCTACCTGCGCCACCGCGATCCAGCATGGCTTCACCTCGGTGATGATGGACGGCTCGCTGCTGGCCGATGGCAAGACACCCGCCGATTACGCCTATAACCGCGATATCACCGCGCGCGTGGTCGAGATGGCGCATGCCTGCGGTGTCTCGGTCGAAGGCGAACTGGGGGTGCTCGGCTCGCTCGAGACCGGCATGGGCGATCAGGAAGACGGCCACGGTGCGACCGAGAAGCTCTCGGAAGAGCAGTTGCTGACCGACCCCGAAGAAGCCGAACGCTTCGTGCGCGAAACCGGCGTCGATGCGTTGGCTGTGGCGATGGGCACCAGCCACGGCGCCTACAAGTTCACCCGCCAGCCCGATGGCGACATTCTCGCGATGAATGTCATCGAAGAGATCAACCGTCGCCTGCCCAATACACATCTGGTCATGCATGGCTCGTCCTCCGTCCCCGAGGATCTGCGGCAGATGATCAACAGCTATGGCGGCGATATGCGCCCGACCTGGGGCGTGCCGGTCGAGGAAATCCAGCGCGGCATCCGCTCGGGCGTGCGCAAGGTGAATATCGACACCGACAACCGTATGGCGATGACCGCTGGCGTGCGCAAAGTCCTGTCCGAGACGCCCGGTGAATTCGATCCGCGGAAATATCTCACCGAGGGCAAAGCGCTGATGCAGGATCTCTGCAAGGCCCGGTTCGAAGCGTTTGGCACCGCCGGTCACGCCTCACGGATCACGCCCCTGCCGCTCGAAGCGATGGCGGCGCGCTAAGCGCGCCATCCTCTGCAGAACACAGAAAAAGGGCGCCCGCGCGGGCGCCCTTTCTTCGTTGCGAGGTGGCGTTCGGCGCGACGCTCCGAAATCCCCACGCGTCAGTTAAAACGAAAAAGGGGGCCGTGCGGCCCCCTTTCCAGTGTCCCGTTGCGCCGGATCAGGAGGATTGATCCAGGGTGAACGGGCCGGTGTAGGAACCGACATTGCTCGAGTCGATCAGCATGCAGTCGAAGAGTTGCTTTTCTTCCGAGACTTCCAGCTCGCCGGTCTGGATGAAGTGATCGGCCTGACGCACGGCTTGCTCGGCGAAGATCGCGACCGGCTGCAGCACGGTGTAGGTCATCTCGCCTGCCTTGACCGCGTCGACCGCGTCGGGCGAGCCGTCGAACCCGCCGACGACCATGCCGTCGAGCTTGCCTGCCTCCTTGAGCGCGGCGATCGCACCGAGCGCCATTTCGTCGTTGCCCGAGATCACGCCGGTGATGTCCGGGTTTGCCTGCAGCATCGACTGCATCTTGGAATAGCCCTGCGTGCGGTCCCAGTTGGCCACTTCCTGCGCCTTCTTGTCGAGGTCGGGATACTGGCTCAGCACCGTCTCGAAACCGTTCGAGCGGGTCTGCGCGTTGTTATCCGACGGGGCGCCGAACAGCTCGACATAGGAGCCTTTCTCGCCCATCGCCTCGACCCATTTCATCGCGCCGAGCGCCGCACCTTGCGCGTTGTTCGACACCAGCTGTGCCTTGGCGAGACCCGACTGGTTGATCTCGGCGTTGACGATGAAGACCGGGATACCGGCTTCGACCGCTTTCTTCACGGCGCCGACCGAACCGTCTGCGTTCGCCGGGTCGAGGATGATCGCCTTGGCCTTGTTGGTGATCGCGGTGTCGACGAGGTTGCTCTCGGTGTTGGTGTCACCCTTGTGGGCGGAGACGTTCGCGTCATAGCCAAGCTCTTCGGCGGTCGCCTTGGCGACCTCGCCCTCGGTGTACCAGTAGGGGTTCGAGGGATCGTTGACGATGATCGAAATCAGACCGTCAGCCATCGCGGCCTGTGCCATCAACGGCATCATTGCGACGGTCGCGAGAATGGTGCGCCTGGTGAATTTCATGTTGGGTTTCCTCCCGTTGGGTTGTTGTAGATGCCGGATAGGTCCGGCGGGTATTCGGGCGCGGGACCTCCCTGTCCCGCGTCCTCGAAGTCTCAGCGCCGCGCGCGGCCGTATTGCAGGCTGTTGAGCAGCACGGCGAGCACGATCACGGCGCCCGTAAAGACGGTCTGCCAGTAGGCAGAGACGCCGATGATGACGAGCCCGTCGCTCAGGAAGCCGATGACGAAGGCGCCCAGCATCGTGCCGCGCACGTTGCCGCGCCCGCCGGTCAGGGCGGCCCCGCCGATCACGACGGCCGCGATGGCGGTCAGTTCGTAGGTGGTGCCTGCGGTGGGGCCTGCCGAGGTCAGCTGCGACGACAGCACGAGGCCCGCGATGGCGGCACAGATGCCCGACAGCACGTAGACCGAGATTTTCACGCTGCGGGTCGGTACGCCGGAGAGTTCCGCTGCGCGCTCGTTGCCGCCCGAGGCGTAGAGCCAGCGGCCGAACGCGGTGCGTGCCAGCACGAGGCCGACCGTCAGCGCGACCAGCGCCAGCACGATCACCCCGATCGGCACCCCCGCGATGCGGTTGAAGCCGAGCCAGTCGAAGCCGGTATTGCCAAGTGCTTCGGCGCCGCCAAGGTTGTTGTAGGTCAGGCCGTTGGTCATCAGCAGCGCGACACCGCGCGCCACATAGAGCATCCCCAGCGTGGCCACGAAGGCGGGCACATTGAAGAACGCGATCAGCACGCCATTGATCAGCCCCACGAAGGCGCCCAGACAAATCGTCAGCACGACCACGGCCCAGACTGGCGGGTAGAGCACGACACCGGCGGCCGGGATCTCGACCCCCTGCATCAGGTAGCCCGCGACGACCCCGGCGAGGCCCAGCGTCGAGCCGACCGACAGGTCGATGCCGCCGTTCAGGATCACCAGAAGCATGCCGATTGCCAGCAGCCCGAAGATCGCGACATGCGACGACATGATCAGGAAGTTGCCGATGCTGAAATAGACCGGCGACAGGATCGAGAAGACGGCGATGATCGCGACGAGGGCGAAGAATGCGCGGCCCTCCAGAAGGATCTTGCCGATGTTCAGGCCCATGCCGCCCGATCCGGGCTTGGAATTCGTAACGTCCGCCATGTTGGCCTCCCTTAGTGGTGCACGGCTTCGCCAGAGGCGGCCATGATCTGTTCTTTGGTTGCGGTGTGATCGAACTCGGCCGCGATCCGGCCTCTGTTCATCACGATGATCCGGTGGGCGATGCTCAGGCATTCGCCGACTTCCGAGGTCGAATAGAGTACGGCCAGCCCGCGCTCCTGCGCGGTGCGCGCGAGCAGCTTGAAGACCTCGGCCTTCGCGCCGATGTCGATGCCGCGCGACGGCTCGTCGAGCAGAATCACCTCGGGCCGGGTGGCGAGCATCTTGCCGATGACCACCTTTTGCTGGTTGCCGCCGGAGAGCGAGCCGATCATCGCGCCGCCGCCATCGGTTTTCACGGTCACTTCGCGGATCGAGTCGTCGATCACCTTGCGCTCGTCCTTGCGGCTGGTGAACAGGCCGCGCGTGAAGGCGCCGATCGAGGACAGCGACAGGTTCTGACCGACGGTCATGGTCTGCACCAGCCCGTCGCGTTGACGGTCCTCGGGGACGAGCACCAGCCCGGCCTCAATGCGTTCGGCGATCGACATATGCGAGATGTCGCGCCCGTGCAGTTTCACCGCCCCGCTTTTCGCGCGCAGGCGTCCGGCGGCGCATTCCATCATTTCGGTGCGCCCGGCGCCCATCAGACCGTAGATGCAGACGATCTCGCCTGCGCGCACGCTCAGGCTCATGTGATCGACCACCAGCCCGTGACCCGACGGGTCGGGAACGCAGAGGTCTTCGACGATCAGCGAGGGTTCACCCATCTTGCTGTCGGGAGGCGTGCCGAGGTCGAACCCTTCGCCGACCATGTTGCGCACGATCCATTCGAGGTCGATTTCGTTGCGTGGCGCGTAGGCGGTCATTTCGCCATCGCGCAGAACCACCGCGTGATCGGTTACTTCCAGTGCCTCTTCGAGGTGGTGCGAGATATAGACGATGCTGACGCCCTTCGCAGTGAGGTCGTTGATCACCTTGAACAGCACTTCGACTTCCGAGGCCGACAGCGCCGAGGTCGGCTCGTCCATGATCAGGATGCGGCTTTTCGCCTGCAGGGCGCGGGCGATCTCGACGATCTGCTGCTGCCCGAGACGCAGCTCTTCCACCGGGGTGAGCGGGTCGATCTCTTCTTCCAGCTCTTCCATCAGCGCGCGCGTGACCCGCTCTTCCTCGGCGAAATCGACGCCGCGGCGGGTGCGGATTTCGCGCCCCATGAAGATGTTGTCGCGCACGTTCAGGTTCGGCGCGAGCGCGAGTTCCTGGTGGATGATCGAGATGCCCTGCGCCAGCGCGTCATTCGCGCCGTTGAAGGTCACCGGTTCGCCGTCGAGCAGAATCTGCCCCGAGGTCGGCGTCACGATCCCCGCGAGGATCTTCATCAGCGTCGATTTGCCCGCACCGTTCTCGCCGAACAGCGTCGTCACCTGACCGCGATGGATGTCGAAATTCACGCCTTTGAGCGCCTTCACCGCACCGTAATGCTTGGCGACGTGGCGAGCCGACATGACGACCTCGCCGGTCCCTCGCGGGGCGTCGGGACGAATGCTTTGCTGCACGGTCATTGGACTTTCACCTCGACCGGGGTGATCAGCCACATTTTCGGATTGATCAGCTTGAAGGCGCCGGTGACGGTCACCGTCTTGCCGGTCAGGTTGGCGGTATCGATCCCGTCGAGCACCTCGGCCTTCATCGCGCGGTTAATGCCCGCGCCGGCGTCCTGGTATTCGATCTGGTTCTTGAAGGCGCCGAAAGAGATGTCGCCGGGGGCGTCGCGCAGGTCGGTGCCGTTGATCGCGGGGCCGGTCTGGACGCGGATGCGCACGTTGTCGAGCCCATCGACATTGATATCGTAGATGCCCGATTTGCCTTCGCCGACCGTTCCGGTCACGCGTACGGGCAGCACAGGCATCGCGCCGCCGGTGCCGTATTTCTTGGCGGCTGCGGATTTGTCCTCGGCCAGTGCGGCGGCGAGCGTCTTGGCGTCGACGGCGCGCTTGGCCACATCGTCGCGGATGCGGGGGAATTCCTTGGAGCCGTAGGCATCGGGGGAGAACCCGTCGACGCGGGTGTCCTGCTCGGAGCCGATGGTGACGACGGTGGTGTCGAGCCCGATCGCGACGAGGGTGCACAGCGCCACGGCGCCGACAATGACGCCCCGCCGGCCGATACGCGGTTTCATGGAAATATCGGTGGCATTCATGGCCTGTCGCTCCTCCCCTCGGGCCCCGGCGGGGCCTGTTGATCCTGTGTCGGGAGATGTTGACCCGGGCGCCAAACGACACCGGCTCGCTCGATCCCGGCGCGCTTGAGACCAGCACCTGTCGCGCGCCGCGCGGGCGGCGTCGTCAGGGTGCGTGTCGCGGCTGAGATCTCGCGCGGCCTATCCAAAGTGCAGACCGCCATCCTCCCGTTTCGCAAGACGAATCGTGCCGATGCCCGTTCCGCCTGCCACTCGCCGAATCCACTGAATTTGCCAGCCTTTTCCTCCGTTTGGCGGGCAGTGGCGTTCGGTTCGTGCTGATCACCATACCTGAAAAAAATTACAAAGAAAGAAAAAAAATACACTCGACATGTGGTCGGGCTTGGGTATGCTTGATGCGTCTCGAGGGCAGATTTGTCCCCGAGAAGACCGCATTGGCTGGAGGGGCCGCGGTCGCAAATCAAGGGAGGAGGTCGCATGGCACAAGCGCCTTGCGTGGCTCGCCATCTGCGTCCCGAAACGGTGCAGCATGGCTGATCGCGACATCATTATCGGCATCGATGCGGGGACCTCCGTCATCAAGGCTGTGGCCTTTGATCTGTCGGGTCGGCAGATCGCGGCGGCGGCTGTGCCGAACCGCTACGACAGTGGCCCGAACGGGGCCGCGACACAGAACATGGACCGGACATGGGCCGATTGCGCCAGCGCGCTGCGCAGCCTTGGCGAGCGTGTCGACGGGCTGGCCCGCCGCACCGCTGCGCTGGCCGTGACCGCGCAGGGCGACGGTACGTGGCTCGTGGGGCAGGGCGATCGCCCGGTCGGTGATGCCTGGCTCTGGCTCGATGCGCGGGCGGCGGAGACCACCCGCAGGCTGGCCGGGCATGGCCGGGATGCGGCCCGCTTTCGCGCCACGGGCACCGCGCTCAACACCTGCCAGCAAGGCGCGCAGATGGCGCATATGGATCGCCATTGCCCCGAGCTTCTGGACCGGGCCGAGGTGGCGCTGCATTGCAAGGACTGGCTCTATCTGAACCTCACGGGCGTCCGCGCGACCGATCCCTCCGAGGCGAGCTTCACCTTTGGTGATTTCCGCACCCGCAGCTATTCCGACCTCGTGATCGAGGCGCTGGAATTGCGCGGCCGCAGCCATCTTTTGCCGCCGATCCTCGACGGCAGCCGCGAGACCCATCCGCTGAGCGACGCGGCGGCTGAGGCGACGGGGCTGCTGGCCGGCACGCCCGTCAGCCTTGGCTACGTGGATATGGTGATGACCGCGCTCGGTGCGGGCGTGCATACCGGCACGCCGGGGGCGGCTTGTTCCACTATCGGCTCGACCGGGGTGCATATGCGCGCGGTGCGCGACGAGGACGTCACGCTGAACGGGCGCTCGGGCTATGTGATCTGCCTTCCGGCAGAGGGCATGGTCACGCAGGTCCAGACGAACATGGCCGCCACGCTGAACATCGACTGGGCGCTGCGCGTCGCTGCCGACCTGATGAGCGAGACCGGTCATCCGCATGACTACGCCGATCTGGTGGCGCGGATCGATGGCTGGTTGGCCCGATCCGAACCGGGCGCGCTGCTCTATCAACCCTATGTCTCCGAGGCGGGCGAGCGCGGGCCGATGGTCAACGCCAATGCCCGCGCCGGATTCATCGGCCTCTCTGCAGGCCACCGTTTCCCAGACATGATCCGCGCCGTCGTCGAAAGCCTCGGCATGGCCGCCCGCGACTGCTACGGCGCGATGGGAGAGCTGCCGCGGGAGTTGCGACTGACCGGCGGCGCTGCGCGCTCCGGCGCGTTGCGCGGAATTCTTGCCGCATCCGTCGGTGCGCCCGTGCGGGTGTCGGCGCGCGAGGAGGCGGGCGCCGCTGGCTGCGCCATGATGGCCGCCGTCGCGATCGGTGCCTATCCGGACATGGAAAGCTGCGTCGCCGAATGGGTCACGCCGCTTCTGGGCGAGGCCGAAGCGCCGGACCCGGCGCTTCAGACCACCTACGCAGACCTTTACCCCGCCTATGCCGAAGCCCGCGAGGCGCTCGAACCGGTCTGGGACCGGCTCGCAGATCATCGCGACCGGCGGACCACCCCCGAAATCGATGCGCCGCGCACTGCGCAAGGAGGATCGTGACATGAGCACGCAGGAACTGGATCTTTTCGTCATCGGAGGCGGCATCAACGGCGCGGGCTTCGCGCGCGACGCGGCGGGCCGTGGCCTCAAGGTGGCGCTGTGCGAGAAGGATGACCTTGCCGAGGGCACGTCGTCGCGCTCGGGCAAGCTGGTGCATGGTGGGCTGCGCTATCTCGAATATTACGAGTTCCGGCTCGTGCGCGAGGCGCTGATCGAACGCGAGGTTCTGATGAATGCCGCGCCGCATATCATCTGGCCGCTGCGCTTCGTGCTGCCCCATTCGCCGCAGGATCGCCCGGCATGGCTCGTGCGGCTGGGGCTGTTCCTCTACGACCATCTCGGCGGGCGCAAGAAGCTGCCGGGGACGCGCACGCTCGACCTGCTTCGCGATCCGGAGGGCGCGCCGCTCCTCGACAAGTATACGCGCGGTTTTGAGTACTCCGATTGCTGGGTCGACGATGCCCGTCTGGTGACGCTCAACGCGCTCGATGCGGCGCAGCGCGGGGCCATCGTGATGACCCGCTCGCCCGCGATCAGCGCGCGGCGCGAGGACGGTAAATGGCGGGTGGTGACGCAGAACATCCTGACCGGAGAAAAGCGCGAATTCCTCGCCAAGTGTCTGGTGAATGCCGCCGGTCCTTGGGTGACCGACGTGCTGACCCGGGTCGCAGGGGCCAATTCGACGCGCAACGTCCGGCTGGTCAAAGGCAGCCATATCATCGTGCCGAAATTCTGGGAGGGGCCGCATAGCTACCTTGTACAGAATACCGACAAGCGGGTGATCTTTATCAACGCCTACGAGGGCGACAAGGCGCTGATCGGGACGACCGATATTGCCTACGAAGGCCGGGCCGAGGATGTCTCGATCGATGACGGCGAGATCACCTACCTGCTCGACTGCGTGAACCGCTACTTCAAGGAGAAGTTGCGGCGCGAGGATATCCTCGAGACCTTCTCGGGGGTGCGGCCGCTCTTCGACGACGGCAAGGGCAACCCTTCGGCGGTGACCCGCGACTATGTCTTCGATCTCGATGAGACGGGCGGCGCGCCGCTCCTGAACATCTTCGGCGGCAAGATCACCACTTTCCGCGAGCTGGCCGAACGGGGCATGCACGAGATTCGCCATGTCTTCCCGAAGATGGGCGGCGACTGGACCGAAGAGGCGGCGCTGCCGGGCGGTGACATGCCCGGGGCGGATTACGATGCGTTCCGCGAGACGCTGAAGGCTGAATATCCGTGGATGTCCCGGGACTTGCGCGAATATTACGGGCGCCGCTACGGGACGCTCACGCATCGGATCGTGGGCACGGCCAATGACCCCAAAGGTCTGGGCCGTCACTTCGGCGGGCATCTTTATGAGGCCGAGGTGACGTGGCTGGTCGAGAATGAATGGGCGGCCACGGCGGAGGATATCCTCTGGCGGCGCACCAAGCACCGGCTGACCATGTCCGAGGCCGAGATCGCCGCCTTCACCGAATGGTTCGACACGGCGCATGCGGTGGCTGCCTGATGGGACTGACGCTGTCTTTGAACACCAATCCGCTGGTGAACCGCTTCGCCGATCCGGATGACCTGATCGATTGCGTCGCCC
The DNA here is from genome assembly GCF_002020355.1 of Thioclava sediminum. Taxonomy (GTDB): domain Bacteria; phylum Pseudomonadota; class Alphaproteobacteria; order Rhodobacterales; family Rhodobacteraceae; genus Thioclava; species Thioclava sediminum. Next base: position 723,480 of record NZ_MPZV01000002.1, on the reverse strand, counting down.
GCGATCTGCGGATTCGCGACCTGCAACTGACGCACGAGTTCATCAACCCGTCCTGGCCCGCGCCGGTGATCCGACGTCTGACGCGGCAGATGAGCGTGGCGCTGTCGCGGACCGGGGTGCGGGTGACCTCTGGGATGACGGGGCCTTACGGGCGGCTCAACCATTTCGGCCATCCCGACCGCGACGTGCGGCGCTACTATGTCGACTGGTTCAAGACTTTCGCGGACATCACCGCGGATCTCGGCGGAACGTCTGTCGGCACACAATTCGCCATTCTGACCTATCGCGAGCAGGACGACCCGGCCAAGCGCGAAGAGATGATCCGGATCGCCATCGACTGCTGGGCCGAGGTGGCCGAGCACGGCAAGGCCGCCGGGCTGGACTATGTCTTCTGGGAGCCGATGAGCGTCGCGCGCGAATTCGGCGAGACCATCTCCGAATGCATGGCGCTGCAGGACCGGCTGACCGCAGCGAATATGGCGATTCCGATGTGGATGATGGCCGATATCGACCATGGCGACGTGACCTCCGAGAACCCGGACGATTTCGACCCTTATGCCTGGGCGCGGGCGGTGCCGAAGGTTTCTCCGATCATCCACATCAAGCAAAGCCTGATGGACAAGGGCGGGCATCGGCCCTTCACGGCGGAGTTCAACGCGCGCGGCCGCATCCAGCCCGAGCCACTGCTCAAGGCCTTTGCCGAGGGCGGCGCGGCGGATAACGAGATCTGCCTCGAGCTGTCCTTCAAGGAACGCGAGCCCAACGACCGCGAGGTGATCCCGCAGATCGCCGAGAGCGTGGCGTTCTGGGCGCCGCATATCGACACCGGTGCTTCCGACCTCAAGGTCTGAGGTCCGGGCAACGCGGCGGGGCTTCCCTAGGCCTTGCCTGCGCCTTATCAATAACGCCGCGCAACGATCTTGCGCGGCCCGAGCCGAAGGACAGCATGAACGACACCGATGAAACACTCGCCATCCGCGCAGCGTGGATGCACTACGTGGGCGGGCTCACGCAGGCCAAGGTCGCCAAGCGGCTCGGTTTGCCGTCGGTCAAGGCCCACCGGCTGATCGCCAAGGCGGTGGCCGACGGTAGGGTGAAAGTGTCGATCGAGGGCGATATCGTCGAATGCGTCGAGCTGGAGACGCGGCTGTTCGAGACCTACGATCTCAAGCTCTGCGAAGTCGCGCCGGATATCGGGGAAGAGGGCTTGCCGCTGCGCGCATTGGCACTGGCGGGCGCGGCCTATCTCAAGCGTCAGTTCGAAGCGGGCGAGCATTCGATCATCGGGTTGGGACATGGCCGTACCTTGGCCGAAGTGACCCGGCAACTGCCGCGTACCGATGCCAAGGGGCTGCATTTCGTCTCGCTGCTTGGCGGGCTGACCCGCAATTTCGCGGCGAACCCTCATGACGTGATGCATCGCATCGCGGAGAAAACCGGCGCGCGCGCCTATGTCATGCCGGTGCCGTTCTTCGCCAATACCGTCGAGGACCGCGAGGTGCTGCTGTCGCAGCGCGGCGTCGATGAGGTCTTCCGCATGGCGCAATCCGCGACGCTTAAGATTGTCGGTATCGGCACCGCGACAGCTGATGCTCAGCTGGTCTCCTCGGGGATGATCGAACCGGGTGAGATCGAGGCGATTGCAGCGGCGGGCGCGCAGGGCGAGATGCTGGGCGATTTCTTCGACGCCTCCGGGAATGTTGTAGAAACCACGCTTTCCGCCCGAACGCTCGCAGTGGGCTACGATCCCGAGCGCGAAGAGGATATCGTCTCGATCGCGGGCGGGCCGGACAAGGTCGAAGCGATCCGGGCAGTTCTGCGGTCTGGCAGGGTGGCCGGGCTGATCACCGACGAGCGGACCGCGCGCGCGCTATTGAGCTGACGGCACGCAAAGGACGACCCTGATGAAACGAGACGACCGGAGGCAGAGCATCCTCGACGCACTGGTACGCGACGGGGCGGTGCAGCTTGACGAGTTGGCTGAACGGTTCGGCGTCTCGAAAATGACGATCCACCGCGATCTCGACGATCTCGAAACGGAAGGGCTGCTGCGCAAAATCCGGGGCGGCGCCACGATCGAGCCCGGCTCGCAATTCGAGAGCGATTTCCGGTTCCGCCAGCTGCAGGGCCATGACCTCAAGGAGCGGATGGCCCGCGCCGCGCTCGAATGGGTGGAGCCGGGGATGACCGTGATGGTCAACGATGGCTCGACCGCGTCCGTGTTGGGCAGCTTGTTGCCGGAGAAGCGTCCGCTGACGGTGATCACCAACAACGACGCGGTGATGGAGGCCCTGAAAGCCGAGCCGGGGATGACGGTCATCGCGCTGGGCGGGCGCTATTCGGCGAAATACAACGCGTGGGTCGGTCGGGTCACGGAAGGCGCGCTGGCCACGCTGCGCGCCGATCTGGCCTTCATCTCGACGCCGGCGGCGGGCGATGGGCGCGTCTATCACATGGACGACGACATCACGCGTGCGAAACGGGGCATGATGGACGCCGCCGCGCATTCGGTGCTGCTGATCAACCATCTGCGTTTCGACCGGACGGCGCTGCACGTTCTGGCTGACTTCTCGGAATTCGCGGCGGTCATCACCGATGCCGAACCGTCGGAAGCAGCCCGGGCGCAGATCGAAGCCACGGGGGCCGCGCTCAAAGTCGCGAAAAGCGGGTAGGGCACCGCTGTTTCCGCCCTTTGTCACGATGGCGGGCTGGTTGCGCCATCGGGAAAGCGCAGTGAATTGAAGCAGCGCTTCACAGGGTTTGCATCTGCCATTAAAGATCATGGAAAGACTTGCCGCGATGCCGGGCAGCATCCGTGACGGCTTCCGCCACACGATTTGCGCGCGATCGTATCCGGCACGGTCGTATTTCCAAGGCGCAGGACATGCTCAAAGACATCAATCTCAACGCGATGAATCACTTCGAGGCCGTCGCTCGGCTCGGCGGCATATCGAAGGCGGCCGAGGAGCTGGGCGTGTCGCCTTCCGCCGTCAGCCAACAGATCCGGCAGTTCGAGCAGCAAATGGGTGTGCGCCTGTTCAAACGGGAGAAGCGGCGACTGTCACTGACACTGGATGGCGAACGACTGTTCCAGACGACGACGCAGGCGTTCCGGATGATGCGCGACGTGCGCTCCGCGATCCAGCGCCAGCGCGAGACGCGCCATTTCATCCTGCGGGTGTCGCCCTCTTTCGCGGTGCGCTGGCTGTCTCCGCGGCTCAAGTCGTTTCTCGAGCTTGCGCCGAACTGGGACATGCGGATCGATGCCGCGCCCGATTTCTCCGACTTCGAGACGGAGGTCGTCGATCTGGACCTGCGCTATGGCGAAGGCGGCTGGACTGGCCTGCATGAAGAATCGGTGGTCCATGACCTCGTGCTGCCGATGTGCTCGCCCGGCTATCTGGAAGAGTTGCGCGCGCTGTCCGACGATCCGATCGGGCAGTTGCGACAGGCGCGGCTGATCGACTCGGTGAAGACCCATTACCGGTGGGATTTCTGGCTGGCGCGGCACGGCATCATGGGAGAGCGGATGATCTACCCGATGCGGTTCGACCGCTCGTCGATGGCAATTCAGTTGGCGACTGACGGGGCTGGGGTCGTTCTGGAAAGCACGACGCTTGCGCTGAACGAGCTGGAGCGTGGCGCCCTTGTCCCGCTGTCGACCGCGTTCGAGGCGATCCGTTTCCCTGCCTACTGGCTCGTCTCTCCGGCGCGCCATACCAGCCGTCGGATCGTGCGGATCTTCTCGGACTGGATGCGGGAGGAGGGCGCCGCTCATGATGCGCGCGCCTCGGCGCTGATCACTGGCTTGGGCTGCCGCATCCGCGAGCAGCGTGGGCGACAGCTTCCGGGGGAAGAATACCTGCCCGAATGAAATACGCGCGCCCTGTCGCCAAGGCGCGCGCAATGGATGCGGATGCTGGATCCGGGTCAGTAGATCGTCAGCGCCGGTACGTAGGAGATCAGCGCCAGCACGAGGATCGCCACGAGGTAGAAGGGCGCCAGCGAACGCACCACCTCCATCACGCCAACCCGTGCGATCGCGGCTGAGATGAACAACGTGGTTCCCACCGGTGGCGTATAAAGACCGATCGACAGGTTCACGACCATCATCAGGCCAAGCTGCACCGGATCGAGACCGATCGTATGCCCAATCGTCACGAAGAGCGGCCCAAGCAGCAGCACCGCTGCGGGCAGATCGAGGAACGCGCCCACGATCAACATCACCACGTTCAGCGCGAGGATCACCAGCCAGCGCTCCTGAATGGTCGCAGCCACCCATGCGGCGAGCTCTTGCGGTACGCGCTCGGCGGTCAGGAGCCACTGGATCGTGGAGGACGCCATGATGATGAACATGACCGCGCCGGTCATCATCGCCGTGTCGACCACCGCCTCCCACAGGGATTTGGGATTGAGGTCACGATAGATGACACCGCTGACCAGAAGGGCATAGGCGACCGCCATGACGCTGACCTCGGTGGGGGTCGCCACGCCGAAGCGGAGGGTGCCGATCACGAAGACGGGCATCAGCAGGGCCGGGATCGCGCTGAAGATCTGGCTGCGGAAGGCGGCGAAGCCTCCTTCCAGCGGCGAGCGCGGCAGATTGCGGCGGCGCGCCACGATCGCGACGGCAATGAACATGCCGACACCCAGCATCACCCCGGGCAGGATGCCCGCGACGAAGAGGTTGATGATCGAGGTTCCCGAGACCAGCCCGTACAGAATGAGCGGGATAGACGGCGGGATCAGGACCGAGACGGTCGACGAGGCAGAGTTGATCGCCCCCGAGAAACCGCCCGGATAGCCTTCGGCTTTCTGCACCGGGATCAGCGCGTTACCCATCGCCGTCGCATCGGCCACAGCCGAGCCCGAGACACCGCCGAACATCACCGATCCAAGGATCGAGACCTGTCCCAGGCCGCCCTTGAAGTTCCCCACGACCAGACGCGCGATATTCACCAGATAAGTGCCGAACCGCCCCGCCATCATCAGGTTGCCCGCGAGGATGAAGAACGGCACCGCGAGCATCGGAAAGCTTTGGGTGGGCGTGTAGAGACGCTGCACGATCACCGCCAGCGGCTTGTGGTCGAGCCACAGCGCAGCGGCGACGCCGCCCAGCATCGCATGTGCCACCGGCACGGCAAGCGCGAGCAGCACGAAGAAGACGAAGATCATGACACCGGCCATTGCGGGTCTCCTCAGCTCAAGCTTGCATGGGCGGGATCGTCATCCATCACGGACTTGCCCCCCAGCAGCAACACGATGTCGAGCGCGGCGATGATGGCCATCGCTCCGAATGAATAGACCATGCTGGAATAGCCCCAGATCGCCTTGACCCCGAGGGTCGACAGCGTCTGGAAGGTCGAGGCGCGCAGGATCGGCTGGCTTGACCAGAGGACCGAGATCGAGATCACGATGATCGCGGCTTCGACAAACAGCATGAAGGCGCGCCGAACCCGGGCTCCGGCCAACTCCGGCAACAAAGTGATCGCGATGTTGCGCGAGCGCGCGGTGGCGATGACGATGCCGCCCGCGACCAGCCACGGCAGCAGGATAGCGTGAATTTCATAGGCCCACGGGATGCCCTTGCCGGCCCCGTAGCGCAGGATCACGTTTGTCAAAAGCGCCACGAACAGCACCGAAAGCGTGCCCGCAGCGATCAGCTTTCCCGACCATTCCAGCAGGTCGATCACGCCTTGCGCGAGGCGCAGGAAGGGGCGCATACGCCCCCTCCCTTCGCCTGATCCCGCGGCGTCGCTGCGGTCAGAGTCGATCATTCCAGCCCCGCAGCCTTTTTGAGTTCGGCGACCGTATCGGGGTAGTCCTTGGCGTATTTGTCATAGACCGATTTGGTTGCCTCGATATAGGCCGCGCGGTCCGCCTCAGCGAACTTGGCGCCGTCTGCCTCCATCTTCGGCATCAACTCCTTGTCTGCCTTGAGCGACATGTCACGCTCCATCGCGCCCGCTTCCGAGGTCGCCTTGAGCGCGCAATCCTGCGTCGCCTTATCAAGGCCTTCCCACCACGACAGGCTGGCCACGACCGGGGTGCTTTCATACTTGTGCCCGGTCATCGTGATGTAGGGCGTGATCTCCTGCAGCTTGGCCGAGTTGATGTTGGTCAGCGGGTTTTCCTGACCGTCGAACACGCCCGATTGCAGCGCCGAGGGCAGTTCGGACCACGCCAGCGGCGCAGGCGATGCGCCGAGCGCGTCGAAGATGTCGATCGTCATCTGATCCGGCGGGGTGCGGATCTTGAGGCCCTTGAGGTCGGCAGGCTCTTTGACGAACTTGTTGACCGTGGTGATGTTGCGAATGCCGTTATCCCAGAAGCCGAGGATCTTGAGCCCGGCTTTCTGTGCGTCGGCGTCAAGCGAGTCGCCCACCGGCCCGTCGAGCACTTTCCACGCGGTCGGCAGATCCTTGAACAGGAAGGGCAGGCCCAGCAGGCCGATCTGCGGCACGATCTGCGCCATCGGACCTTGGCTGTTGGCAGTGACCTGGATCACCCCCGCCGCGGTCGAGGTCAGCATCTCAGAGTCGTCGCCCATCGTGGCCGAGGCCGCGACGTTCACCGTATCCTTGCCGTCGGTGCACTGGGTAAAGATTTCAGCCCATTTTTCCGCCGCGATGTAGCGCGGATTTCCAGGGTTCGCGCCATGCGCGAAGATCACTTCGTCAGCCTGCGCCGTCGAGGCCCCTGCAAGGGCCGTCGCGCCGAGAAGTGCGATGGTCAACATAGATTTCATTGGTCTCTCTCCCGATTGGTTCGGACGGTCTCCTCACCGTCCCGCCGGATTGGCTCCGGCTTCATCCGGCCCACCTCACTGCGGGCCGGAGATTAGTTGCCTTGCGGTCAGGCACAACCGCGAACAGGCGTTATTCGGTCGGCCTAGTGAATGAGCGAGCCGCCATTCACGTCGACTTCGGTGCCGGTGCAGTAGGCCGAAAGGTCAGAGGCAAGGAACAGCGCGCAGCCAGCAACATCCTCTGCCGTGCCCGCGCGTCCCATCGGAATTCCGGCGAGGACTTGCGTGCGCATCTCTTCGGTCAGCTTGCCAGCGGTGATGTCGGTGGCGATGAAGCCCGGGCAAAGCGCGTTCACGCGCACGCCGTCGGGGGCAAGCTCGCGCGCCGAGGCCTTGGTCAGCCCCAGCACGCCCGCCTTCGCGGCCGAATAGTGCGGGCCACCGAAGATGCCACCGCCGCGCTGCGCGGAAACCGAGGACAGGTTCACGATCGAACCGGCCTTGCGCTCGCGGAAATGCGGAGTCAGCGCCTGCGTCATGTAGAGCGTGCCACGCAGGCTCACATCGGTCACCGCGTCGTAATTCTCCGGCATGATGTCCATGAGCTTGAGCGGCTGGGTGATGCCCGCGTTGTTCACGAGGATATCCACCGCGCCCCATTTGGCGATCAGCTCGTCCGCGGCAGCCTGACAGGCTGCCTTGTCGACGACGTTGCAGGCAAGCCCGACATGTCCCTCGCCGGGCAGATCGGCGGCAGCGGCAGCGGCCTGATCTGCGTCGAGGTCGAGGATCGCCACGGTCGCGCCATGCTGCGCGAAAAGCGTCGCCGTCGCCTTGCCGAGACCGCGAGGGCTGGCCGCCCCGGTCACGATGGCAAATTTACCGTTCAGAAGTCCCATTGTGTTCCTTTCTTCGTGTCGTTGGCGCGGCGCTCAAAGCCAGCCGCGGATCTGTTGGGCGACCTTCGCGGTGCTCAGGCCATAGAGGTCGTGAAGCGTGGGCAACGCGCCCGCTTCGAGAAATTCATCGGGCAGCGCGATCTGGCGGAAAGACGGCGTCACCCCTGCGCGCAGGAGCGAGCGGGCAACCGCTTCGCCCAGCCCGCCGACTTCGGAGTGGTTCTCGGCGGTGACGAGAAGTCGGCCCTTGCCTGCCTCCGCGACGATCGTCTCGGTATCGAGTGGCTTGATCGTCGGACAGTGCAGAACCGCGACGTCGATCCCGTCCTTGGCCAGCAACTCCGCCGCGTCGAGCGCGCGCATGGTCATGATCCCCGAGGAGACCACCAAAACGTCGCGCCCCTCGCGGATCATCTGCGCGCGGCCCAGCTCGAACTGGTAGTCGGGACGATAGCGGGTGATCACCGACGGCACCTTGCCCCGCAGAAGCCGTGCGTAGACCGGTCCATCATGGGCGATCATCGCAGGCACCATCTGCGCCACGTCGGTCGCGTCACAGGGATCGAGAATGGTCAGGTTCGGCAGCCCGCGGAAGATCGCGAGATCCTCGGTCGCCTGATGGCTCGGGCCGTAACCCGTGGTCAGGCCCGGCAAGCCGCAGACGATCTTGACCGGCAGGTTCTCCTCCGCGATCGCCATGCAGATGAAGTCATAGGCCCGACGCGAGGCGAAGACCGAGTAGGTCGTCGCGAAAGGAATGAAGCCCTCATGCGCCATCCCTGCCGCTGCCGACATCAGAAGCTGCTCGGCCATGCCCATCTGGTAGAAACGGTCGGGATAGGCCTGCGCGAAGACATGCAGATCGGTATATTTCGCGAGATCCGCAGTCAGCCCCACGATACGAGGATCGTCCTTGGCGGCCTCGACCAAGGCGTGGCCGAAGGGGGCCGCGACGGTGTCATAGCCTTCCGCCGCCAGCGAAGCGATCATCGCGCTCGTCGCGACCTTCGTCTCGGGCACGCGGCGGGGTTCGTATTTGCGGGCGCGGGCTGCGGCGGTCATGCGGGCACCTCTGCGTCTAGAATATCCAGTGCGCGCGTCCACTCATCGGGCTCGACGCGGACGAAATGGGTGATCTCGCGCTCTTCGAGAAAGGGCACGCCCTTGCACATCTTGGTATTGCAGATGATCACGCGGGGCTTTTGCTCGGGGCAGGTGCGGGCAGCGTCAAAGGCCGCGACCAGCGCATCGAGGTCATTGCCGTCGACCTCTTGCGCGTGCCAGCCAAAGGCCTCCCATTTCGGTGCCTCGGCCCCGACGGCGAGCGCGTCACGGGTCGGGCCATCGGCCTGCTGATTATTGAAATCTACGATACAGATCAGGTTGCTCAGACGATGCTGGGTTGCCGACATCACGGCCTCCCAGGTCGAGCCTTCGCCCAGTTCGCCGTCGGACATCAGGTTGTAGACGAACTGATCGCCGCCCTTCGCCTTCAGCCCGAGCGCCATGCCGACCGCGATGCCCAGCCCATGGCCGAGGCTGCCGCCGGTGATCTCCATCCCCGGCGTGTAAGAGGCCATGCCCGACATCGGCATCCGCGAGTCGTCCATCCCGTAGGTGCCGATCTCGTCCTCGGGCAGGATGCCCGCCTCGATCAGCGCGGCATAAAGCGCGATCGCATAATGGCCGATCGACAGCAGGAAACGGTCGCGCCCTTCCCATTCGGGATCGTCGGCGCGCAGGTTCAATGCGTGGAAATAAGAGGTCGCGAGAACGTCAGCCACGCCAAGCGCCTGACCGACATAGCCCTGTCCCTGGACTTCGCCCATCTGGAGCGCTTTGCGACGGATGCCCCAGGCGCGGCGCGCCAACGAGACGTTCGACCGCAGATTTGCGGTAAGTTCTGGCATAGTTCCTCCCCTGCGGCGATCCTCCATCAGCCGCATCCTGCCCAGAACACTGCCGCGAGGAGCGCTCCAAAAAAAGAAAGGAAACTTAAACTCGTTGTTAGTATTTCTTCACAACTTCCTGGCTGGTTTTGATGTCCGAGCGGTGATTTCCCCGCTACTCCTGTTGGGGAAGCTCTGCGCGCTACACTGAGGAGGTCGTGTGCAGAGCATGACTACGGGAGGACATCATGAAACTGGGTTTGGGCAGTTACGCCTATCGCTGGTCCATCGGGATCAAGGATCAGATCCCCGCTAAGCCACTGACGGCATTCGACCTTCTGGATCGTGCGGAAGCGCTCGGACTTGAGGTCGTGCAATATGCGGACAACATGCCGCTGGATCGTTACACTGCGGACGATCATCACAAGCTCTATGAGATCGCCCAACAAAAGGGCCTGCAACTCGAGCTTGGGACGCAATGTTTCGATGCTGATGAAGTCGACCGCTATATCGAGATCGGCCAGCGTCTTCACTCAAAGATCGTGCGCGTGGCCCTCGATGCCGAGGACAGCCATATGCCGGTGGCCGAGCTGGCCGAGCAGCTGCGCCCCCGGGTCGATCGTGCGCGTGCCGCAGGCATGAAAATCGCGATCGAGAACCACTTCAACTATCCCAGCCCGCGTATGGTCGAGCTGCTGGAAGCGGTCGGCGACGATCACCTCGGGGTCTGTCTCGACGTGGCGAATTCGATCTGTGCAAACGAGTGGCCCGAAGAGACGATCACTCTCTTGGCGCCGTGGACGATCAACCTGCACCTGAAGGATTACGAGATTACGCCCGACCCCTATGGCGTCGGCTTCCGCATTCATGGAGTGCCCTTGGGCACGGGCCGCGCGCCGATCGCGTGGACCCTCGACCAGCTGGCGCATTGCCCGGCCGACATGAGCGTGATCCTCGAACATTGGCTGATGCTGGAGAGCGACGGCCTCGAGGCGGCGATTGCCAAGGAACAGCCGTGGATCGAACAGACCACCGCAGCCGCGAAAACTATTGCCGAGGGGCGCTGAGATGACCGACGACATTCGCACCAAGAAACTGATGAACGCGCCCGAGGACATCATCCCCGAAGCGATCGAAGGGATGCTTTCCGCCCATCCCGACCTGCTGACCGTCGAGGGTGCCACGCGCCGCGCGATTGTGGCCAAGGACGGCCCGCGCGACGGCAAGGTCGGGATCATCATCGGTGGCGGCTCCGGGCACGAACCGGCCTTCGCGGGCTATGTCGGACGCGGCCTGGCGGATGCGGCTGCGGTCGGCAACGTCTTTGCCTCGCCTTCGCCCGAGCACATCATGGATGCCGCGCGCGCGGTCGAGGGGGGCGCGGGGGTGATGTTCCTCTATGGGAATTACACCGGCGACGTCATGAATTTCGACATGGCCGCCGAGGAATGCGAGGGGATGGGTATTCCCGCCCGCTCGGTTCAGGTCACCGATGACGTGGCCTCGGCGCCCAAGGGCCGGGAGAAAGAAAGACGCGGCATCGCCGGGGATTTCTTCGTCTTCAAGATCGCGGGCGCCGCAGCCGAGGCCGGTCGCGATCTCGAAGCCTGCTATGCCGCAGCACAGCACGCCAATGACAATTGCCGCTCGATGGGCGTCGCGTTGAGCGCGTGCTCCTTGCCCCAGACCGGCAAGCTCAATTTCGACCTTGGCCCGCGCGAGATGGAAATCGGCATGGGGATCCATGGTGAACCGGGCATGCGTCGCGGTCATCTCGAAAGCGCCGATGCGGTCAGCGACGAGCTGATGCAGGCCATCCTGACCGACATGGAACTGGCTAAGGGGGACGAGGTCGCGGTGCTGGTCAACGGGCTGGGCGCAACCGGGCCGCTGGAGCTTTACATCCTGCACCGCCGGATCGCGCAGATCCTTGGCGATCGCGACGTGAAAATCCACCACAGCTGGGTCGGGGAATACTGCACCTCTCTGGAAATGGCCGGGGCTTCGATCACGCTCCTCAAGCTGGACGACGACCTCAAGACGCTGCTCGATATGCCGTGCCGGACGCCTGCGCTCACGGTCGCCGGAAGCCTTGAGCCGGTGGGCAAGCGCACCCGCCGCACTCATGCCGCCGCCTCCAGCACAAGCGGGATCGAGCGATCCGCCCTCGCCACGGATGGCCCCGTCACGCCTGTGCGTTTCCGCCAGATGATGCTGGCGATCGCAGATTCGATCCACGCGAACCGCGACTGGCTGTCGGAGCTCGACGGGGTCATCGGGGATGGCGATCACGGCGTCACGATGGATATCGGCTGGACCGCGGTGCGCAAGGAGCTGAAAGACCCGACGGATGAGACCGTGTCCGAGACCTGCGCGCGCATGGCCAAGGCGTTTCTCGACGCGGTCGGGGCGTCTTCCGGGCCACTTTATGCGACCGCCTTCCGCAAGGCGGGCGAGGCAGTGTCCGATCGGCTCAACCTCGATGCCGGTGCGATGGTCGCGTGGATCGAGGGAATCTGCGCCGGCATCCAGTCGCGCGGTGGCGCACAGGTCGGCGACAAGACGATGATCGACGCATGGGTTCCGGCGGTGGCGAAAGCGCGCGAGACCCTGCAATCGGGCGGTGACGTGATCGCCTGCCTCGACGCGGCCTGCGCCGGCGCAAAAAACGGCCGCGACTACACCGCTGAAATCGAAAGTCGCCGGGGTCGATCGGCCAAGCTGGGAGAACGATCCGTCGGGCACATGGATCCGGGCGCGGCCTCGGCCCATGTCATGCTGGTCGCGATGACCGAGGCCCTACGCGATTGATCATGATCGGGGCGCTCTCAAGGGCGCCCCGCCCGTCATCGCGTTCGATGTCCGAGCGTCTGGCTCCAGTTGGTCCCGTTTGAGAGGATCACATCACCACCACTACGCTTTCGTGGGCGATGTTGTCGCAACCAGCGGCGCGGAGCGCGCTTTCCCGTAAAGACCGTCTGCGAGTATGGCGAAGCCATCCGCTATGATCGCGGCGTTTTTCGCCTCATTCCAGTCCGCTGCTGCTGCGGCGCCAGACTACGATTGGGTATCTGGAATGTCAGCCGGAAAACCCGGAAACCGGGGTCGGTTCTGGAAACCAAGCTGCAATGCAGTGCCCCGATTTTCGGCTAAGTAGTGGAGGCGAGTACCGGAATCGAACCGGTGTACACGGATTTGCAATCCGGGAAGAAAACGTTGCTTTTCAATGGCTAAGTGTTTCAAAAAGTCACGGACAGATCGTGAACCATTCGTGAAAGTTTCAAACGCAAAATTGGCGCCACTGACGCCTTCAGAGCGGAAGAAGACGCATCCGTGCCGTGTTCGGAGTAGCCGCATCCAGACACTTTCTATTGCGTGCCTTTGGGCAGGACGTGGTCTTTTGCTTAGCTTCGCTTGGTTTTGTAGAACTTAAATGTTCGAGTTGCGCACGGTGGTTACGAAGACGTTGCGCTTCGCGGTCCTTGCCTTAATGACCCTGACGGCCGATTACACGTTAAGTGGCGGATAGACGCATTCCGCAAGCGAACTGCGGTTGCGATTGGCAATGAAGGTTGTCTCGGCAGCGGCCAGGCGCGCCTTGAGACGGCAGTGCGGCGTCAATGTGCAGGCGGCGCTCCCGGACAGGAAACACTCGACCAGAGCCTGGTCTGCCTCGAGATAGGCGACGACGTCGCCCAGAAGGATCTCTTCAGGCCGCCGCGCGAGCACCGCACCACCGCCGCCGCCGCGTCGCGTTTCCAGATAGCCAGCAGCCGACAGTGACGAGATCACCTTTGCCAGATGATTGCGTGAAATACGGAACTCTTCCGCCAGCTCCGCGGTGGTGAACGGTCGATCAGGGGTGCTGGCCATCCCCATGAGGACGTGTAGTCCGAAGTCGGTGAAGGAGGTGAGACGCAAATGCAGCTTCGCGATTTGGTATTTGCAATGCGCATTAAGTGAGTGTAATACGTAATCCAAATACTAATTACCTAGAGAATCCGCAAATTAGAAAGCCTAGCCATGATTTCTGCTCGCGGAAAATCTCGACGGAAGCAGCAGCCTCGAGAACGAGGGGCTCTTTTCACGGATCGAGGCGGCCATGCACTCGCTCGGACAAGAAACGGCAAGACGATGATCCACTCACTCCCTTCCATCATTTTCGCCCGGCCTTCCCAGCTCGGATCGCCTGCGCGCGCCACTAGAATGCTCCAGTCATGAGCGCGGGCGACGACACACTCCCGCGCGCTGCCGACCTAGGCACGTCCGTGCTCGCTCGCCTCTCATGCGTGATCGTGCAACCCGTCCTGACCCGCGTGGTCAGGCGCGTCGCCAAACAGCATCCGTCGCTTTTCTCGCGGCTCGGTCCACATCAGGGGACCGATTTCGTAATCGATCCGGTGGAACTGCCCTTTGCCCTGCACCTGCGACCAGATCCGCAAGCGCTGGTGTTCCGGGCCGTCGCGCGCAATGCGGCGCCCGAAGCGGGAGCCACAATTCGGGGGAAGTTCATGCTGCTTCTGGAGTTGGTCGATTCCGAAGAGGATGGAGATGCCGCGTTCTTCTCCCGCGACCTGGAAGTCACGGGCGACACCGAAGCTGTCGTGCGGCTTCGCAATGCACTCGACGATGTCGATGGATCCATCGCCGAGGAAACCGCTGGAATGTTCGGCCCTGCTGGCCGCGCCATTCTGGCAAGACTGCGCCGCGCCTATCCAACGTGAAGAAAGGACCCCTCGTCCCATGAGCCTCGCCGAACTGATCTGCCCGGCCGGCACGCCCGCCGCCCTGCGCACCGCCGTCGATGCCGGCGCCGATGCGGTTTACTGCGGCTTTCAGGATGCCACCAACGCACGCAACTTTCCCGGACTGAATTTCACCCCGGACGAATTGGCCGCATCGGTCGCCTACGCGCATGACAAGGGCACCAAGGTGTTGCTCGCTTTGAACACCTACCCGCCTGCGGGCAAGGTCGATCTGTGGCGACAAGCCGCTGATACAGGTGCGCTGCTTGGGGTTGATGCTTTCATCGTCGCGGATATGGGCGTGGCAGACTATATCGCGCGCACCCATCCCGGTGTTCGTCTGCACCTGTCAGTTCAGGCCGCCGCCTCCAGTCCCGAGGCGATCCGGTATTATTGCGAGAATTTCGCAGTGAAACGCGTCGTGCTGCCGCGCATCCTGACGATCCCCGAGATCCGTGAAATCCGCAAGGAAATTCCCTGTGAGATCGAGACCTTTATCTTCGGCAATCACGGGCTGATGGTCGAAGGACGGTGCAGCCTGACCAACTACCTCACCGGGCAATCGACCAACATGGACGGGGTGTGCTCTCCGGCCTCGGACGTGGAATACAAGCGCCACACGGATGGCTCTATGTCCTCGCAACTCGCGGGTTTCACTATCGACTGCTTCGGGGCAGACGAAAAGGCAGGCTACCCGACAATCTGCAAGGGGCGCTATACGGCGCCGCACCGCTCCGAGCCATATTATGCCTTCGAGGAGCCGATCAGCCTGAACCTTTCCCGGCTGCTTCCCGATCTGGTCGAGGCCGGTGTTCACGCCTTTAAGATCGAAGGTCGCCAGCGATCGAAGAGTTATGTCCGAGGTGTGGTGTCGGCCTTCCGGCAGGCCGTTGATGACATCCGCGCGGGTCGAGAGGCGAATATCGCCGATCTGGTCGCCCTGACCGAGGGCCAGAAACAGACCCAGGGCGCGTTCGAGACAAAGAAATGGCGGTAAACGACATGACGAAACTGACCTTGGGCCCCATCGCCTATCACTGGTCCACCCAGACGCGGCGCGACTTCTACGCTCGTGTCGCCGACGAGGCGCCGATTGACGAGGTCTATCTGGGCGAGGTCATCTGCTCGAAGCGCGCGCCGTTTCACGAGGCCGATCTGCCTGCCACGATCGAACGGCTGGAACGCGGTGGTAAGACGGTGATCCTGTCGTCGCTGGCCGAGGTGATGTTGAAACGCGAACGCAAGGCGACAGCCGATCTGGCCGCCATGGAAGCGCCAGGGATCGAGATCAATAACGCGGCGGGCCTGTTTGCACGAGGCAAGCGCCCGCACCGCATCGGTCCGTTCATGAACGCCTATAATGAGGCGACCATCGCCTGGATGGCGGGCCGGGGTGCGACGCATGTCTGCCTGCCGACCGAAATGCCTGCCCCGGCGATTGCTGCGGCCGCTGCGGCGGCGCGCGAGCTTGGGCTGGGGGTGGAAGTGCAGGTGTTTGGCCGTGCTTCGCTTGCGGTGTCCGCACGATGCTATCATGCGCGCGCCCATGGCCGGACCAAGGATAACTGCCAATTCGTGTGCGAAGAGGACGCGGATGGCATGCCCTTGCGCACCACAGACGACCGCCCGATCCTTCGCGTGAACGGTATTCAGACCCAGTCGGAAAGCTACATCGACCTGTTGCCCGAAGCCGGACAGATGATCGTAAACGGCGTCACCCATTTTCGGCTGATGCCACAGGCGGTGGATATGGTTGCAGTGGCTACGACGTTCCGCAACGTTCTGGATGGCACCCACAGCTTGATCGACGGTGAACAAGCGTTGCGCAAACTTTGCGACGGGATTTCGTTCTCCAACGGGTTCTATCACGGTCAAGCGGGGTATCGGCGCATTGCCGCTGCCGCGGCAAACTAATCGCGATAAGGACGCGATAGCTAATTTCGGACTTTCGAGATTCAGGGACCTGGCCGTAGACCTTTGCATTTCTAAACTCGCCGCGGCGACGAAGGGAACGCTTTCTTACGCCTTGCTTTACGGTAGTGAACCGGCATCGCCGAGATCATTTGGTTCGAGTTCTCCCGGGTCCGGCGCAGTGCGCGACTTCACTGGTTTGGGTGGAGGGGCCTGCCATGCTTTTAGATTTGCTCCCACAAGGTCGTAAAACTCTGGAACGATACGCTCAATGTCTTCGATAACAGTCCTTCGGCCTCCGAAACGCTTTCCGAGCCCTTCGATCATCAATATCTCAAATCCATGGGGAACGAGGTCCAAATTGTCGGTCTGAATTAGTTCCGGTTCTTCGCGAAGGAGCGAAATGGGCTTCATGGTTGGAGGGCAACGGCCCGGCCAAAGAGCGCGAACAAAAATCCGCTCGTCATTTTGGGGAAGCATCCTCAGCAGCCAATTGAGCCGCGCCTTTGTTGACTTTCGATCAGTCGGCGCTTTGACAGTCATCGAAACTGACACGGTTTTGCGCGCAATGTCTGCACAGAGGTCGATATCTGATGCGCAATCTGGAACCCGGAGCTTCGAGGTCAGCATATGCGTTTCGACGATCGAGCTTATTTGCTCCTTCAATCTTGCTGCAGGATCTTCCCGGAGTTTGCGTTCGACGATGCTGTCAACGCGTGTCCCTACATGGCTCGACATGTGTAGGCATAGGTCGCGTTCTTCGGCGATCCAACTCGCGGCAGACGCTTCAACCTCAGAAGACGATTTCTTCAGCTTTTCGTCATTCGCGACCGATTGGACGATGTCTTTCCATTGAGCTGCCATTTGTGTGAAGCGTTCAACGCCCGTAGCTGGATTGACCTGCCATGGGATTTTTCCACGACCATCGATTAGAGTCCAACCCAACTTTGATCCGCTCCCCAGTGCGCCCCCCGCACTCGAACATATCGGACGCGCCTTCGAGCAGGGTCCGTTTCAATTGATGGATCATCGTCGGATGCACCCCGAACCGGCTCGCCAGCTCGGCCGCTGTCTCTTCACCCTTCAGGCTTCTAGCGCGACCTTTGCCTTGAACTCGGGCGCGTGCTGCGTGCGTTTCGACATCTCTGACCTCCTTCTCGGCGAAGATCAGCAGACCGCAAATCGTAGCTTATTTCAGTGTCCGAATTTCGGGCCGCCTCCGACTTATATCAGCATGACCGAGTTACGCGTTCCGAGAACCACGATTGTCGGCCCACGTCGGGAGTGTTTTCTGAAAGAGCTGATGAGGAGGCTAAGCTCAGAAAAAGACCAAAGACGGACTGCCGGTTCAAGGCACTTTGGCGGAATACCGACCGGTCCGCTCCTGAACGTGCGGCCTTCCTATTCTTTTCCTGTAACCGGCGCACTAAGTCATGGCGATGCGTCTTCTTAGGCGAGCACAACTATCGGACAGAAATAGAAATGTTGCATGACCTCCTCCTCGTGGCTGCCGGCCTTATTCTCCTTTTTGTCGGCGGCGAAGGGCTCGTGCGTGGCTCAGTCGCAATTGCCGAGCGCCTCGGCATCTCGAAGCTTTTAATCGGTCTGATCATCGTCGGTTTCGGCACGTCGACACCGGAACTGCTTGTCTCCGTGAACGCTGCCATAGACGGCGCGCCTGAGATTGCTTTGGGTAACGTCGTAGGCTCGAACATCGCGAACATTCTGCTCATTGTCGGCGTGGCAGCAGTTATCACACCGATCCTTGGCTGGGCGCGAACAGCTCTGCGCGAAGCGTTGGTCGCAACACTTGTTTCGCTGGCGACCTACGCACTTGTTCAGGGTGAAATCATCACTCGGATCGAAGGCATCGCAATGCTTCTGGTCCTCACGGGTTACCTCTTTTCCAGCTACTGGCTGGAAAAACGCAACCGCCGGGCAACGGCATTTCAACATGAAGCTGAGGAGTTCGAAGACATTCCGCTACCGCGACCTTGGCTTGCGCCGCTCTTGGTCATTGTTGGCATTGCCGCTCTGGTGTTCGGAGCGGACTTACTGGTGGAAGGGGCAGTAAACATCGCCCGCGAGTTCGGGGTGCCCGACGCGGTAATCGGCCTATCGCTCGTGGCTATCGGAACGTCGCTACCAGAGCTAGCCACCAGTATAGTCGCGGCGATCCGGCGTCACCCCGATGTTGTGCTCGGCAACGTGATCGGCTCGAATATCTTCAATATCCTCGCGATCCTCGGCGTCACCGTCGTGATCCATCCGATCGAAGTCAGCACGCGCTTTCGCGAGATCGATACCCCAGTCATGCTGGCGTCGTCTCTCCTACTGCTGGGCTTGCTGTTCGCTACTAAGAAGATTGGTCGCGTATGGGGTGCGCTTATGTTGGCCGCCTATGCAGCATATATGGTGCTCTTGTTTTCCAACGGTATTGCCAGCTAGCTTTTCTAACAGCGGGGCGTTCGTTCACCCAAGGCATTGGAACAGAGATCGCCCGGTCAACGGCCGCGCCTCAAGGCGACGACGACGGTGCTCGACCTGAGCGAGACATTGCGTCTCTTCGTCAGCTTCTAGACGGTCGAGGCGGAGGACGACGTCTGCGATCCAGACCTCGCCAGACTGGCCGCGCGGCTCGCCCTGCTGCATTTCGAGCGCGCCCTCGACACCGGCGTCCCGGCCCCGCTCACGGTGCTCAGCGACCGCGAGCGCGCCGTCTGCCTCGGCATCCCCTCTGATCGCAAATCCGAGGCAATCGCGGCCGAGCTCGGCATCGCCCCCTCCAGCGTGATCACCTGCCGCAAGCGCGCCGATGGCAAGCTGGACATCTCCTGCCGCGCAGGCTTGTTCGCAATTCGCGCGGGTTAGAACTACGGAACCGAGGATCGCGCCTCAATATGACCGACCTAACGCGAAGATCATTGCGTGATCGTGGCTAAATCTATAACAAGCATTTCTGATGCTTGTTTGTTGGAGGCACCATATGCGCCTGACCAGTTTCACAGATTTCGGACTCCGAGCGCTGATGCGGATGGCCAGCGCGCCGGAGCGTGCCTTCTCGACAGCCGAGATCGCCGAAGAGTTCGGTATCTCTCGCCACCACCTGAATAAAGTCATTCAGCGCCTGGCCCGGCACGGCTTCGTGACCACGCGGCGCGGGACCGGTGGCGGCGCAATGCTCGGCCGTCCCGCCCACGAGATCGTTCTGGGAGACCTCGTGCGGCTTCTCGAGCAGGACCAGGCCATTGTCGAATGTTTCTCTCCTGACGGCGCGTGCTGCATTACCCCCGTCTGCGGCCTGAAGGGCAGACTCCGCGCCGCAGAGACCGCGTTTTTGGCAGAACTCGATCGTTCGACGCTGGCAGACATCGCCTTGCCGGCCACTGTTCCATCTGCGGTCTGAAAGGAGATAGCGATGCGTAACGTGTCTTTCACCACTGACGGTTTCACGGTCGACGCAGAACTCGTTGGACGCGCTTTCGGCCTCCCACCAGCCGATGTTCTCGCGAAACTCCGCGACGGCGAGGTCACAAGCAGATGCGAGGCCGGTGTCGACGACGATGCCGGCCGATGGCGGCTGACCTTCTACTTTGGCGGTCGCGCTCTACGCCTCGTTGTCGATAAGAACGGCACGATCCTGTCACGCGGCACCTTTCCCTCACACGCACCCGTTGCGGCTCCGCGCGACCTCGCAACGACACATTCGAAGTCCTGATCAGCAATTTCCCGCGGGAAAGAAGCACGACGATCTGCCCCTCCCTCCCCCGCAAGCTCCGCTTCTTGTTGCCGGCGGCGAGTTGTCTAGCGTGACACCCTGCTGAAGGCGCGCTCCGCCATCAGACGCGCCTTGTTCAGGACGCGCGCGAATAGCGCACCCCCTCCGGCACATGCTGATCGAAAACCGAAGCGATCATCCGTGTTAACGGGCGACCTTCCGGTGCAATGGCAATGCGCTTTCCCGTAAGCCTTGCGAATGGCGCAAAGCGCGTGGCCATTTCCGTCAGGCACGGTAGCAGCTTCTGGGCATCGGTGCCGAACTCCTGGCTCAAATCGTCAAGATCCACCGCGAACCGACACATCAACTCCTCGATCGCCCGAGCGCGCAGCTGGTCTTCGGGGCTTAACTGGTAGCCACGAGCGCTCGGAAAAACACCGGTTGCGATCCGCTGCTGATACGCGGCGGTCGCGGGCGCATTCTGGACATAACCTTCCGAAAAGCGCGAAATCGACGATGCCCCGAGCCCTATGAGGGTGCTGCATGTGTCGGTCGTGTATCCTTGGAAATTGCGGCGCAGTCGTCCGGCCTCGAGCGACGCCGTCAGAGTGTCGTCGGGGCGCGCAAAATGGTCGATGCCGATAGCTGTAAGACCGGCTGCAACAAACAGTTCTCCAGCGCGCGTGGCGAGGTGGTAGCGCGACAGATCGTCCGGCAGCGCCGCTTCGTCGATCAGCTTTTGCCGTTTTGAAACCCAAGGCACATGCGCGTAACCAAAGAGCGCTACGCGGTCCGGCGTAAAGGTGAGAACCTTTTCAATCGTGTCTTCAATACGTGCGAGGCTCTGGTGCGGGAGGCCATAGACCAGATCGGTGTTGAGAGAGGCGATGCCGGCCGCGCGCAAGTCTTCGACGCACGCGCGTGTGGTTTCGAACGGTTGCAGGCGGCCGATTGCTTTCTGGACTTCAGGATCGAAATCCTGAATGCCGATCGACGCGCGGTTCATGCCTTCGGAGGCGAGAGCCTCGATCTTCGCGCGATCGACCATGGTCGGGTCGATCTCCACCGAGAACTCGAACTCCTGAGCTGGTGGAAACACACGGCGTATCGATTCCGAGAGACGATGTATCAATTCCGGCGGCAGGATGGTGGGCGTTCCGCCACCCCAGTGAAGGCGGCCCATTTTCAGGCCGTTCGGTATGATGGCGCGCACCATTTCGAGCTCTGCCTCGAGCGCCTCGATATAGCTTTCCACCGGGCCAAGGGTTTTCGTGCCTTGTGTGTGACAGGCGCAGAACCAGCATAGCCGCTCGCAAAACGGGATGTGCATGTAGACCGACACAGGCTCGCTGGGGTCCAACTGTTCAAGCGCATGGCGTTGAAAGGACGCGCCTGTGTCGGGCGAAAAGGCCGCCGCAGTCGGGTAGGACGTGTAACGCGGCACGCGCGCATCGAAGAGGCCAAGGGCCCGAAGTGTTTCTGTGTGTTCCATGCCCTATTATCAGACAGACAGAAGCGGGCTTCTTTGCTGTGGCTCAAACTAAATGTGCGACCATGCGGCCGGTGGCCGCACAGGTCCCCTCGTTCGACCGTGAAAGTGACAGAAGGGCATCGAGTCATCTTGCGTGCGGCAAATGGTATTTACAATGCGCATTAAAATAGTGCAGTGAGAGATCATGGCGACGAAGGTTGAAGCCGATTGAGTCGTGACGGTCCGAAGGCTCTTGCAAAGGTCTTGTTGAATGACGGATCAAACCCGAACTGCATTGGACGATTTGCCCGGCGATCTTTTGATGTGGGTTCTCATTATCAGCGAATTGCTGGTTTTCGGTGCGGGGTTGATCGTTTTCTTGTCGGTGCGGATCACTGATCCGACGGGCTTTGCCGAAGCGCAGAATGCGCTGAACCGGACTGCCGCTGCGACGAACACGATCATCTTGCTGACGAGCGGCTTTTTCGCTGCCCTGGCACTGAATCTGAGGCAATCGCGCAGGCGTGGCGGCGCACGCGTTTCTCTTGTGTGTGCCGCTTTGCTCGGCGCGGCATTTCTCGGGATCAAGGGCGCCGAATTCGCGTCCAAGGCCGCGCAAGGCATTGTCTGGGACACGCATCCTTTCTTCAATTTCTATTTCCTGCTGACCGGATTTCACGCCGCGCATGTCGCAGCCGGCGTCATCCTGTTGCTGCTGGTGGCGTGGCGCGATCATGTGGGAAATATCGAGGATGCGACCGCGTTCTGGCACATGGTCGATCTGATCTGGGTGTTGCTCTTTCCAGTGGTCTATCTCCTGCAATGACACGCCGGTCCCTCTATATCGCCCTCGGCACGCTTGTTCTCCTCACCCTTGGCTCGTCCTTGCTTTCATTCTCGGGGGTCTGGGCCAAGTGGCCAGGGGCGGCAGCGGTGGTCGTGATGGCACTTGCCTGGCAAAAGGCGCGGATCATCCTCGGAAAATATCTGGGATTGGTGCAGGCGCCCGCTTGGCAGCGCGGCTTCGATGTGGCGCTGACAGGCGTGTGCCTCCTGTTGCTGGTGCTCTATCTCGCGCCACTGGGGCTATAGGGAACCCGCTGGTCTGTTCGGTAACGACCATCGAACCTGCATTTGCAACGCTCGCCTGATGCGCTCTGCTCCTCGAACAACCTGATGTGAGCCGGTCCGAATGGACAACCCCCGTTGCGCGAATTTCGCGACGAGAGGTGCGGGCATCAGGCCGTCGCTGCCATGGCGATCCGACGATACCCAGCTTCGCCGTGATAGAAGCCGTTACTTAGTCCGACCTCCCCGCATAGGGTGGCAAGGCGCGCAAGTAATTCAAATATTCATTGTGAGCCGCGACAATTCGCCCCACCTCTTCCGCCGATAACGGCCTGCGCGTGTTGATGCGCCACGCAGGAAGCCCAGACCAAACCTTCGCCAGGGACGAGGTGCTGAAGGGTTTCGTGTCTTCTGGCTACGGTCCGAAAACGTAACCCCTGCACCCTCTTGAGCATCAAGGATTCAGCCGAGGGCGTGCGGTCGGGAAGACCAGATTCGCGGACGCTTGCCATCCGGCTCGAAATGCTCCGCCCGTAATTTGCGAGAATGCGAAGTTCATGGGCATCCTACACTCACCGCAATAGGTATTTACAATGCTTATTTTGTGGAGATAGCATGAGCCTCAAGTTCAAATTCTCGGGGGATCCCATGTCACCTGCTGATCGACAGATCATATCCGCGCGCCCCGAAACGACCGCTGCGATCATGGCGCAAACGGGTTTGGACGAGGATAAACTGACCCAGTTGGTGCATCGTTTCTACGACAAGGTGCGTGCTGATGCGGTTCTCGGGCCGATCTTCGCCTCCAGGATTTCCGACTGGGCGCCGCATTTGCAGCGGATGGTGGAGTTCTGGTCTTCGGTCGCACTCATGACCGGTCGTTTTCACGGCGCCCCGATGCAGGTCCATGCGTCCTTGCCAGTGGAATGGGATCATTTCGAACGGTGGCTGATGCTGTTCCGCGAGACCGCAACCGAGACCTGTCCCCCCGAGGGGGCCGCCCATCTCATCGAACGCGCCGAGCGGATCGCGCGCTCGCTGCATATGGCGGTCGAGAACGCCACGCCCCGAACCGTCCCCTCTTTGCTCTGACCAAAGGATACCAACATGACGAGACCGCTACCCCCGCAAGATTCCGCCAGCCTCACCCGCTACATCGAGGCAGAGTATCACGCCAAGCATCGCACTCAATTGCCTGAACTGGCGGCGCTCTCGGAAAAGGTGGAAACCGTCCATGCCGGGCAAGCAGATGTCCCTGCAGGGCTGTCTGCGCTACTGCACCGGATGATCGGCGAGCTCGAAGTCCACATGAAGAAGGAGGAGCTGGTTTTGTTTCCCGCCATTCGCAACGCGGCACCGAGGCTGGACGGGCCGATCGCTGCGATGCGCGCGGATCACGACGACCATGAGGCGGAGGTCGGACAGATCCGGCAATTGACAAACGATCTCACATTGCCGGACGGTGCATGCCAAAGCTGGACGCGGCTCTATGCCGGGGTCGGTGAATTTCTTGAAGACCTGGCAGCCCATATTCGGCTGGAAAACGACGTGTTATTCCCGCAATTCGAAACCCAAGGCGCAGGCCATGTCTGAGATGTATCTTCCCAACCCAACTAAGGATCTCTTCGAACGGCGTCATGCCTTGGCGCCGAAGACCGAGGACGCCTTCCGCGCATTTTCGAAAGCGGTGTTCACTGAAGGGGCGCTCGATGCGCGCAGCAAGCAGCTTATCGCCGTGGCCGTCGCGCACGTAACGCAGTGCCCATGGTGCATCGAGAGCCATGTCAAAGCCGCCCGGCGTGCGGGCGCCTCGGACGAACAGGTCATGGAAGCGATTTGGGTCGCCGCGGAAATGCGCGCCGGCGCCTCTTGGACCCATGCTCTGAAAGCAGTTGAGATGATCGGCGACACGGACAAGCCGGACAGCTGATGCCGTCAGCAAGCCCCCCCACCTCCGAAGCTCCTGGCGAGCTTATCCGCGTCAAGCGGATCTATCGCGCGGCACGCGTGTCAGATGGCAAGCGGATATTGGTCGATCGTCTCTGGCCGCGCGGCATGGCGAAGGACCGCGCCAGACTGTTTCACTGGTGCAAGGAGATCGCGCCGAGCGACGAATTGCGGCGCTGGTTCCACGAGCACCCTGATAGGTGGCAGGAGTTCACCACGCGTTATGAGGCGGAACTTGCCGCTCATGACGATTTGGTCCGCGAGCTCGCCGGATATGCACGCGAGAACGTCGTTACGCTACTTTATGCTTCAAAGGACGAGGCACATAATAACGCCGTCGTGTTACGCGATTACCTGCGCCAATGGTTATAGAACGGGAGGAGCAAGCATGACGGACCAGCCAATAAACCCGCTGCACACACCGCTTTGCGACCTGCTGGGGTGCGCCCAGCCAGTTCTGCTGGCCGGGATGGGCGGCGTTTCCCGCTGGGAACTGGCCGCCGCCGTGGCCAATGCGGGCGGTTACGGGATTTTGGGCATGGTGCGCGAAGACCCAGCCCTGATCGCCGCAGAGGTTACTGCGCTGCGGGACGCGACTGACCGACCTTTTGCCGTCAACTTGATCCCCGCGGCGACCGAACCAGCGCTGCTCGATGCGCAGATCGCCTGCTGTCTCGATCTTGGCGTGCCGGCCTTCAGCTTTTTCTGGGACGTGATGCCTGACGTGGTGGCCCGCGTGAAACGTGCCGGTTGCCTTGTTCTGCATCAGGTCGGCACGGTCGAGGCCGCGCGGATCGCCGAAGAGGCCGGAGCGGATGTGATCATCGCGCAGGGCGTCGAGGCGGGCGGTCACGTGCATGGACGACACCCGGCTTTCGGGCTGGCCGAGCAAATCCTTGCGCAGACCGACCTGCCGGTCGTCGTCTCCGGAGGGATCGCAACGGGCGAGGGCCTCGCCGCCGCGTTGACCATCGGCGCCGATGGCGTGCAATGCGGCACGGCCTTTCTGGCGACCGAGGAATCCTTCGCTCATCCCTATCACAAATCCCGAATCACGGAGGCCACCGGCGACCACACGGTTCTGACCGATGTTTTCGTTCTGAATTGGCCCAAGGGCGCTGCGGTGCGGGTGATCGCCAATAGCGTGACCGAGAGCCTGGACGGACATTACCTCGGCCACGACCCTGACAGTCTTCCGCGCGAGGCCATCGCCCGCGACGGCGAGCAGCCGCGCCTGCGCTTCAGCACGGATTCGCCGCTGCGAACCACGACCGGCGACTTGGAGGCGATGGCACTCTATGCGGGTCAGGGTGTGGGTGCGCTCAACGATGTCCCCACGGCCGCTGCACGTCTGGACGGCATGGTCGCGCAGGCCCGTCATCTCCTGGAACACCCGTTTTGACGTGCTTTTAAGTCGAAGCCGTGAACGACGAATTCAAGAGCTCAGCTGCCAAGGTTGCTTTTGCTCACCACCTCGCTTTGCGCGCCGGTCAGAGAACTGGCGCGACTGCTTCCCGCGTGGATGGTCGTCTAACGATCAGTTATGGACCCTCGGTCGCGGCATGAAGCCTCTGACAGACATACTCGGTTCGATCGACCAAAGGGCGGACGAAACCTTGCCGGAAGGAGTTTTTTCGATCCCGCGAAAGCACTACGCAGCGAGCCCGAACACGAGGTGACCGATCGGGAATGTTCCAGCAGGATACCGAACGCGAGCGACAGGCCGCTGGGAAAGGACAAGAGCGGAAATTGATCGCAGATCAAGGCGCCACAAGGCCAACCATCAAACTCTGGACCATCGGATCAACAAGCGCTTTGTTGCGATCCTCGCGGATCACGATCCACGCCGGCAATTCGAACACTGGCGCACCGGGCACCGGGAACAGGGCGCCGCTATCGATCTGGTGTTCGACCAGACGCCGGGGAAAATAGCCGCTGCCGCCATTGAGCTTGAGATATTGAAGGCCGAGCCAGGCGATGTTGGCCGAGAGTGCAGGACCGGGAAACTCCGGAAAGCCAGCGCGGAACTGATTGTCGAATTCCGGGCCCCACTCGACATGGATATAGCCGTCAGGCTGCATGCTAGCGGTCGGTTCGGTAGAGACGAGCACCAGCTGTTCAGTAAGCAATGGCAGGAGCTCGAGCATCGGACGGCGCTGCGGGGTGAACATGACTCCGATATCCATCCGCCCGTCGACCAGCGCCTGCATCAGTTCAGGCTCGAAGCCGATTTCGGAATGAAACGAAACTCGGGGATGGGTCCGCTGGATATTGGCGAACCATTTCATCATCAGCCCTTCCCACAGGCCGAAGCGCGCACCGATGACGACACGCGCGCGGAATTGTCCAGGAAGGCCGACGTCGTGCCGCGCGCGTTCGAGGGCTCGCACCATCTGCGCTGCATGCTTCAGGAACCGGCCACCGCCCGCAGTCAGCGCCGCGCCGGCCTTGTTGCGAGTGAAAAGCCTGGTGCCCAACTGATCTTCGAGTGCTCGGATACGAGCGCTCACGGTTGACTGGGTGACGTGAAGCCTTTCGGCGGCCGCTACGAAGCTGCCGGTATCGGCGACGGCAAGGAAAGTTCGGGCATGTTCGATGTTCATGGATCCCCCATGTATCGCATTTGCGAATATCATATCGCATTTATATTTGCTTTCCCAATATTATGAATCGCGCAATACTTGAAGTCCGCGCTTCCCGCGGACGACCGGAAGATGACCGGCATATGGATTAAACGAGCTTACCGGGCCGCAGGGTTTCCGGCAGTCAACAGCGTCTCTTGGATCGCGTCTGGCCGCAAAGCGTGGCGTGGGAGAAGCTGCCGGGGTCAGAAGCTCCGAAAACCGCGGAGCCTGGAACTCCGCCGCAGGCTCCGACACGCCGCGGGCCGGTGGGCAACCTCGAAGCCGCGCATTGGGCAGAATTCGGCGCCCGCCCGACCCGCGCTATAGATCTATGCGACTGACGTTGCGCTGAAAGAGTATCTCGAAAGGAGGTTCGCAAGGCCATGAGAAACAGCGATTTGAACGGAGCGAACAGCGTGACGGGGAGCGATCCCGCCGCGCCGAAGGAGGAGAGCTATGACGAGCGAAGGCCGTGCCCGACCCCGGGAGAATGTCGGCTCATGGCTGGGCTCGGGCTTTCGTTGGCCGGCATCACCCTCATCACCTTCGGCGACACGGGCATTGCGGGGCCATGGGCGCACAGCGTTGGGGTCAGCGCGCTGACCACCGGCCTGCTGCTGTGGGGAGCGGGTGCCATTCGACGCACGCTCGAACTGTGAGGCCGGCTCCCACTCGAGGCACCGCGCACATCGTCCGCTGTGCTGACCGCATCAGCAAACAGCCGTTTGAGAGATCCCAGCGTGATGGAAGACAACGATGGCCGCGGCATCGGGATGCTCTCGTCTCCGCACTCATTCGCGGTGGAGTTCGCAGTGGATTAGCTCGGCCCGCCGATGGTTAGTCGCGAATAGCCGCGTGCGTCGCGGCGCGTCGACCGAAGATCATGACAACGAAACAGTGGACCAGAGTGACATGGAAAATGGAATGAGTTTCGAAATGGTGATCGGTTGGCTTTTCGGCCTTCTTATTCTGGTGTTGGTGGTTTTGACCATAGCAGCGCTGATCAAGTGTCTACAGAAATAGCGAAAGAAGAGGCCAGTAGCCCCCAAAGCAGCATCGGCACGGTCTCGGCACAGGGCAGCACGGTCTAGGTCTTGATCCGGCGGCGGAATTCCTCGTTCAGGCGTTTGATGGCGTTTGCGGTCTTGGCCGATTTCCATTGCGACGGGTCGAGCCTGCTGAAGGTGAAGAGGCGCTCGCCAGCTTCCTTGAGGCTGTCCTCCGCTGCCCTGCACTTGAGATGCACAAGATCGGCGAGGGCCGCACCGAGAGGTTGGACATCGTGACCGCGCGACGTGCGCCCATGCTTGAAAAGCGGACGCACGGGTCCCACCATAAGGCTTCCCGGGGATGACCTCGCCCAATCACAAGCTCTGCACGCTGGACCGCCTGACCCACGATTGAACATTTTCCATGCGCAGCACCCCAGACCGTATCCGCCAAGCCGTGAGCTTTGAAATCATCGGCCTCCTCATCGTAACGCCGCTTTTCGCCTGGGCTTTCGATCATCCGATGGAGGAAATGGGCGTGCTGGTCGTGCTTGGCGCAACAGCGGCTACTGCCTGGAACTATCTTTTCAACCTGGCCTTCGATCATCTCCTGCTCTGGCGTCGTGGCGATGTCCGTAAGACTATGCCAATTCGGATCTCTCACGCGGTGCTTTTCGAGGTGACGCTGCTTACCCTGCTTCTGCCGGTTTTCGCATGGTGGCTCGACGCTTTCCTGCTGACCATTGTCGTGATGGAACTGTCCTTTGCAGGCTTCTACCTCGTCTACGCCTTCGTTTTCACTTGGGGATACGATACGATCTTTCCGCCTCAGAAACGTAAGCGGATGGCATAGATATGGATGACGATGCTACCGGAGGAGCCCCCGCCTGCTTTGCCCATCTTCTGGTCGATGGGCACCTGGTCGATCCCGAGGCGGCACGCGATGTGGCGCGATTCAGACGGGCGGAGCGCGCTCGGCTTGTGGCCGCGCGGGCCTTGTCCGCAGAAGATCGAGAGCGCGCGACCGTCCGGCTGATTGACGGTCTCGACCGGACAGTTCCTCTCGATGCCCGCCTCACCGTGGCTGTCTATTGGCCGATCCGGGGCGAACCGGATCTGCGGGGCTGGATGGGCAAGGCACATGAGGCCGGGGCCGAAGTCCTGTTGCCCGTCGTCATCGAACGAGATGCGCCGCTCGAATTCCATACGTGGACCCCGGATTGCCGCATGGTGCGCGGCGTCTGGAACATCCCCGTGCCAGCCGCAGGCGAACCTCGCACGCCCGACCTCGTGATCGTCCCCCTTGTCGGTGTCGACACGACGCTTCATCGCCTCGGAAACGGGGGAGGCTATTACGACCGCACGCTCGCCCGTTTTGATAAGAAGCCGCGGATCGTTGGTATCGGCTTTTCAAACTGCGTCTTGCCCACCATCTACCCGATGCCTTGGGATGTGCCGATGGACGAAATTATTCTGTCGGATGGCACCCATTTGACGAGATAGTGCAGAGAGGAACTGTGTCGCTGCCTCGTCACGCTTCTATGTAAAGGTATCCGCCCAAGTTCAGCGCCAATGGTTGGCCGATGTTTTACTTCTTGAACCAGGCGGGGGTGACGAAGGCTCAAGCGATTGAAGCATTGAATGGAACCGTAGCAGTCTACGCGAATAGCAAAGCCAACGCCTTAGAGCGATTGAGAGGCCAACGAAGCGCGCTCAACGCTGCTGGAGGGCAAGCTGTGCCAATCCTCGCAAAGATGATCGACGGGGATTTTGCTGGTCTTTTTGAAGAGGAGGATGATCGCGCGATAGCCAGAGCCATTCAGGCGCTACCGGACGGGTTCGACAATTTTGAACCGGTGTATGACCTTCTTCTCAACCTGTTTGATAGCGCCGGAACTGATAGCGCGAAAAAGGGCGGTGTCTTTAGAGCCTTAGCACCTCTAGACGAGTTGGCGTTTTTGCCGTGAATCGCCGATGAATGAGCCACCTCCCCCGAGAAGGAAAGTTAGCAGGCAGCTGGACGGCTCCCAATAACCACAATCAGACCTGACCCATTCCCGCCGCTTTACGCCCAATCAGCTAACTCCGGCGGGCTTACTGGCAATAAGCTGGCCGGCTGAACTGGCCGCTGTGGGGCCTTCGCCTGCCGGACAATGCTGGACGTCGCCGCCAAATGCTGGTTCGGAGGCATTGCGCGGCAGCAATGGCTGTCGCGCGAATGTCCACAAAAGGCCGAAACCGACGAGCCAGGTTGTTCGGGGCGGGGAGCGGTCATTCGCGGCGCAGGGATCAAGGCCCGCAATGTGCAGAAAGAAAGCTTCTGCATAGCCAGGGCCGTCAGCAATAGGGTAGGGGTGCGGCCGGTCCCTAGCTGTCATTCTTTCTTTTGGATTTAATCAAGCCGTGGCATAAATTACCGCAATGGAATATCGAGGCCTCCGCCTCGTCCTCCACGTATGGGACTGCATAGAAGCGTCCGGGCAATTCACCGCGATCGGAACGGGATGATCGGAGGGGCACCAAATTGAACAAGGAGTTCGAAGAGGTCAAAGCCGACATCGGCGAAGGAAAGGAAGCTTCGACGACGGTCCGAGAGTTGCTTCGCTGGTTCGGTGCCCGCAGGCGCCGCACCGGCGTCGTCAAGAGAATACAAACCGAGTTGGATAATGCGGATATCATAACCAGCCCAGATTTCACTAAGGTCTGGATTGACGCAGAAATAACGTTCAAGAAAGCGCCGGTTGCAGCGGCTGCTACCAAATCTACCGGTAGCGACCAAGGCGAGGATGGTGCAGCCTATGCCCCAAAAGAGGCAAACTTCCTCATCAGCATGCTCAAGGCGGCCAACTGCGGTGTGGTTTCGGTCAACCCGCAGGATACCGTCGAGAAGGCGATTACCCTGATGCTGGCGCACGATTTCTCGCAGCTGGCGGTCATGTCGAACGAGCACACGCTGAACGGTGCGATTAGCTGGAAGACGATCGGCAAGCGCTTGAGCCACGAGAATAATCTCGTCGAAGTGAGAGACGCCATGGAGACGGCCGTCGCTCTGGAAGAAAGCGAAGCGCTGTTCAAAGCTACGAAATTGATCATCGAGCACGAATTCGTCTTCGTCCGATCCTCAACCGACAAGAAGGTTACTGGCATCGTCACCGCGACAGATCTGAGCGAGCAATTTCAGTTTCTATCAGAGCCATTTCTCCTCATCGGACAGATTGAGAACCAGATCCGAAAACTGATGAATGGAAAGTTCACTACCCAGACTTTGCAGGAGGTCTGTGGCGACACGGACTCGGAGAGAAGGGAGCGAATTCAATCTGTCGTAGACCTAACGTTTGGTGAGTATCTTCGGATAATTCAGAAGCCAGAGAACTGGAAACTGCTCGACCTTCGCGTAGACAGGGGCGTATTTTGCGCTGAGCTGGATAAGGTCCGCGAAGTCCGAAACGACGTGATGCACTTCGATCCGGACGGGATCGACGAAGAGCAATACGATCAATTGAGACGGTTCTCAGGGCTGATGGACGAACTGGATGCCTTAGCGCAATAGATATAGGCATCCACCCGGATGTGCGCGGAACTGACCCATCGCGCGTCGCCAGGGCCGATGGACGATCCGTGATAGCGCTGCGGTGGCCTGCGAGCATCTGGAAAGAGCTGGTCGGGGCCTTCGACGCGCCCTGTTCGAATGGCAGCTTCGGGCCGAGGCTGTGTGGAAACTTAAGCCCATGGTATACTTTCGCAAGGCAGCGGGAGGCACGGATGGCGGGTTTCATCGACGGCATCGACCGGGAGCAAACCACGCTTTTCCCCGAGCGCGTCGACGATTGGATTAGTGAGGATCATCTGGTCCGTATCATCGACCTCCTCGTCGATGAGCTTGATCTTCGCGCGCTCGGGTTCGGACGTTGTGTGCCTGCTCGAACCGGTCGCCCGGGCTACCATCCATCCTGTCCGTCGTGAGATGATTTGGGACACGAGGGCCTGATCGAGAACGGAGGGCCTGGCTCGTTGTGGTTTCAGTTTATGCCGCGGTCTGGCGATGCAGCAAGCGGCGCTTCTCGATGGTTTTGGCTTTGATCTCCTTTCGTGTTTTCAGGATGGCTTCGGCCCTGCCGAGATAGACGTCGGCGGGCGCGAGGTTGCCCAGGCTCTCGTGGTAGCGGTGATGGTTGTAGTGGTCGATGAAGTCGCCGATCGCCTATTCCAGAGCGCCGGGCAGGTAATAGTTCTCGAGCAAGATGCGGTTCTTGAGGGTCTGGTGCCAGCGTTCGATCTTGCCCTGGGTCTGAGGGTGGCGGGGAGCACCCCGGACGTGATCCATGCCCTCGTCAGCAAGCCAGTCGGCCAGTTCCCCGGAGATGTAACTGCTGCCATTGTCGCTGAGCAGCCGGGGCCGGTTGGCAACTGTGGCCTGATTGCAGCCGGACGCGACCAGAGCATCTTCCAGTGTCGCGGTCACATCAGACGCCTTCATCGTCGTGCAGAGCCGCCAGGCGATGACGTAGCGGCTGTAGTCGTCGAGGATGGTCGAGAGGTAGAACCAGCCCCAGCCGATGACCTTCAGGTAGGTGAAGTCGGTCTGCCAGAGCTGGTTCGGTCGGACCGTCTTCTCGTGGAACTCCTCTGCCGCCTTGATCACCACGAAGGCCGGGCTGGTGATTAGGTCATCTGTTCGTTTTCTTCCGGCACCCGTTGCACCAGCCATTGGATGCAAGTTGGCATCCGATGTTTCGTGAGGCATTTGCCTATTTTGCGCCGCGTTTGATCGCTGATGACCGCTCGGTCGCGAAACTCACCCGCTGAGAAGGCCGCAAAGGGCGATGACTGAGCACTTTGGGAGGACTGAGGGGCATTTTGCGCACACCCGGCTGTGTTAGTCGGGGCGTCGAAAGATGCCGAGATGTTCTTCGTTCAGGTGTTCGATCTGCATTTCGGTGGCCGGTCCGGGGGAGGCTGCGCGAAAGGTGACGCGCGAGACCGAACCTGCGGGTTGGTTCTCGGTCACCGGATAGACAACGAAGGTGTCACCATCCCAATGGCGCATGGGCAGCGCTCGGTGGTCCGGGCCAAGCGTTAGCACAAGCGATCCGTTGGTCTCAGAGATCGAGGCGGGGCCGAAATAGGGATTGTCATAGGTGCCGACATAGGTTTGCGCGGGCGCTGCCTGGGCAGGGTCAGCGGGGGGCTTTGCACCCACCAGCTGCCCCACAGGGGCCGATAGCGGCGCCATGATCGGGGCATAGGCCGCCAGCCAGTCGCGGGTATCCCTCCCCAGTTCCGCGCGATCGAGGAAGCTCGCGGTGATGGCTTCGGCGGCCCCTGTCGGCGGTGCATTGGTCAAGACGACGATGCCCAGATCGAGCTCGGGCAGCATTGCGACACTTGTCGATGCGCCCAATGCGAAGGCCCCGGAATGGCTTAGCATCACACGGCCTGACCAGCGGGTATCGACATTGAAGCCAAACCCATAGGCGCCCGCGCGCGCAGAGACCGCCATCGGCGCGCCTCGGATCATCTGCGGGGAGGTTGCAGGCAGAAGCGCCTCTTCAGAGATCAGGCGCGTCCCGTCCGCCATACCGCCGCCCAGCACCATCGCCATCCAACGCCCCATGTCGTGCGCGTTGGAGCTGACCCCGCCCGCCGGGCTTTGCGCGTCGGGCTGGCGTTTGTCGGAGATCACATAGCCATCGCCACCCGGCACATGGCTTGCGGCCCGATTGTCCCGCGCCATGTAATCGGCATGGGTCGAGCTGGTCGCGCCCATGCCAAGAGGCGCATAGAGCGCCGTCTCCGACAGGCGCGCCCAATCCTTGCCTGCGGCCGTGGCCACCGCTTGGGCTGCAGCCGTAATGCCGAAATTGGTATAGGTGTATTGCGCCCGGAATGGGCCTTGGGGCAGCAGAGCGAGCCGCTTGAGGATTTCGCTCCGGTCGAACCCGATATCTTCCAGATCGTCTCCGGCATGATCGGGCAGGCCCGAGCGATGCGCATAGAGATCGGCGATGGTGATATGTTCGTTGATCCACGGATCGCCCAAACTGAAGGCGGCCAGAAAATCGTGGATCGGGCTGTCCCATTTGACGCGGCCTGCGGTCACTTGGGTGGCGACAACGGTGGCACCGACGGGCTTTGACAGCGAGGCGAGAAGGAAGACCGTCTCGGGATCGACGCCCTCCGGGCTTCCAACGGCGCGCTTGCCAAAGCCGCGCGCATAGACGGTGCGTCCGTTATGAACCACAGCGACCGCCAGTCCGGGAATGCCGGTTCGCTTGAGGATATCCTGACTGAGATCATCCAATGTCGAGATCGCCGCCGTGATCCGCGCGTCCGGAACGGGAAGCAGCACCGTCATGGGCGGCGCGGGCATCGGCTTGGGCAAGGCCAGCTCGGGCAGCGGCTGGGTCGTCTGTGCCGCCGCAGACAAAGGCCCGGCCATAAGACTGGCCAAGAGCAGCGCGCCGCCCAGCAGCATGTAATGCGCGTGACTACGTCTCGAACGGCCCCGTGCCTGTGGCGCGTCGGAGGGTGCGGGGCGTTCGGCTTGTTGTCTCAAAGGGTTTTGCGGCATGGCTCGGAAATGTTTTTGGACGACCTCACAGCATCTTGACAGAAGTCGCGCGAATTAAAAGGTTTGGATCTTTGTAAAGCTGGCGTGACCCGAGTTCTCGCCTCCGGCCATAGCTCTCTAAGTGCCGATCCGAGCCTTGTCGCGCGCCTCAAAGGCCCACAGGGCCTCTTGCAACTCCAGCGCCTCAATGCCGTCGCGATCCTGGCCAGGCCTCCGTCAGCCGCATCGTATGCCACGCCGCAATTCCGCCCTCGGGTGGATATTGGAACCGGGGAAAGGCAGTCCGCATTTCGCTCGATGTTCGTAGAGCGGGACCGGCGCGTCTGTCGGATTGGCGCAAGTCACGCCGACGGGGCAATAGTGGCGCTGCAGCGCGACCACGCGCTCGAAGAAGGGCAGGCCAAGCAGGGTCGGCTCTCCGCCCGGTCAGGCAAACTGCACCTCGCGCTGCCCCGCCTTGACGCTCGCCGCGATCAGATCGCGCATATAAGTTTCGAGAACTGCATCTGACATGCGGAACTTCTTTTCCTGCGGGTAGAGATGTTCCTTTTCAAGGTAATAGCAATATTTGCAGTCGATATTGCAACGAGGCCGCATTGGCTTGGTCGTCACGGCAAAGGGCCGGGAGGGGCGTCATCGGATCATCCTTGCTTGGGGCGCAGGCGACGCTAGGCCAGCGACAGGTTCGCGCCGCTTGAAGGGTCGAAAACGTGCCACGTGTCGGATTGAACGGTCAAGTCGATCAGATCGCCGATACCGGGCAGGTGGTTGTTCACGTCGGCGGAGATCAGGCTGGCATCGACGGCAAAGCCCTTTCCGGAGACCGGCCCCTCCTTCAGGCACCGCTCCACAGTGGCTTCAAACACCTGTCGCAGCAGGTTGCTTTCGCGGAACTTGGCGTGGCGATGCCGCGAGAAGGTCGAATGATCCGGGACGTTGCCCTCTAGGCCCAACCGGCAGAACCAACGATAGGCCAGGTTCAGGTGAACCTCGTTGCACAGGCGTCCTTCGGATCGGATGCCCATGACGTAGCCGATCACCAGCATCCGAATGATCAGTTCGGGGTCGATGGAGGGGCGGCCAAGGTGGCTGTAGAACGGTCGCAGCGCGTCCCGCAGGCTGTCGCCGTCAAGGAACAGATCGATCTCTCGCAGCATATGATCGGCCGGGACATGACGGTCCAGATTGAAATCATAAAACAGCTGCACTGGAGCGTCCTGCCGACCCATCATCCCGAAATCCTCCCATCCCCTCATCGACGAGTGAATCGAAAGACTTGCCGCACTGCAACAAAGACTTTTTCAATAGAATGGGCGGAAAGCTGTCGTTCGCTACAAAGACAAAGTGGTGCCTCTATCGTTTGGAAGCGGCCATTCAGGGCACGCTATCCCACAAATTACCGCGGCGGTTTCCTTCAAAGAAAGAGTAGGCACTCCAGCTCCGAGTTGCCTCAAACGTTTTCGGCTGCCCGGTTGAACGGCACGGGGTTTGTCGATTTAGGAAATCTCCAGCGCTTGAGCAGAGATTTCAGGCCTACTGCGCCTCCGCCTTGAACCGTAGGAGGCGGAGCGCGTTCATCGTGACCAGCACCGTCGCGCCGGTATCGGCCATTACCGCGATCCAGAGACCGGTGAGACCGAGCAGCGTCGTCACCAGAAACACCCCTTTCAGCCCGAGCGCGATGGCCACGTTCTGACGGATGTTGGCCATCGTCGCGCGCGCCAGCCGGATCTGCTCGACGACATCGGTAACCCGATTGCGTAGCAGCGCGCCATCAGCGGTCTCGAGCGCGACATGGGTGCCCGAGCCCATCGCGATGCCGAGATGGGCGGTGGCGAGCGCCGGGGCGTCGTTGATGCCGTCGCCCACCATCATCACATGCGCATCCCGCGCCAGATCGCGCACCGCCGTAACCTTGTCCTCTGGCAGCAGCCCGGCACGGGCCTCGATACCAAGCCCGTCGGCGATCGCCCGAGCCGTCACCGGGTTGTCGCCGGTCAGCATGACCGACGAGATACCCATTTGCTTGAGCGCGGAGACCGCCTCTGCCGCATCAGCGCGCGGCTCGTCGCGAAGAGCCATCAGGCCCAGAAGGCGCTCAGGCGTGAAGACGGCGACCACGGTCTTACCCGCGCTTTCCAGGCGGTGGGCAGTGGCGCTGTCGGCGGCGCTGAGCACGCCCGTTTCGGTCGCGAGGCGCGGTGCCCCGACATTCCAGATTTCGCCGTCGATCTCGGCGCGCGCACCGCGGCCCGGGATCGCCGTGACGGAGGTGGTCTGCGGCACCGCGATGCCACGTGCCTCCGCCCGGGCGACGATCGCCTGTGCGAGCGGATGGCTGCTGCCCGTCTCGACCGCTGCGGCGGTGGCGAGAAGGTCGGCCTCGCTCCCGTTCAGGGGCAAAAGATCGGTGATCTGCGGCCGGCCCTCGGTCAGCGTGCCGGTCTTGTCGAAGGCGACGAGGCTGGTTCTGGCCGCTGTCTCCATCACCGCGCCGCCCTTCATCAACAGCCCGTGGCGCGCCCCGGTCGAGAGCCCGGCGGCGACGGCGGCAGGCACAGAAATCACCAGCGCGCAGGGGCAGCCGATCAGCAAGAGCGCGAGGCCGCGATAGATCCACGTCTCCCAAGACGCGCCGAAGGCGAGCGGCGGCACGATCGCGGCCAGAAGCGCCACGCCCACCACTGCGGGCATGTAGACGCGGCTGAACCGGTCGATGAACCGCTCTACAGGGGCGCGGGCGCTTTCGGCTTCCTCCACGAGATGCAGGATGCGCGAGATCGTGTTGTCTTCGGCGGCTTTCTCGACGCGGATGCGCAGCTCGCCCTCGGTATTGATCGAGCCGGCGAAGACCGCGTCGCCGGGCTCTTTCAGGACTGGCACGCTCTCGCCGGTCACAGGGCTTTCATCGACACCCGAATTGCCGGAGACGATGACGCCGTCCGTTGGGATGCGGTCGCCCGGGCGGGCCTGCACGATCTGCCCGATGTCGAGGCTGTCCGCCGAAACTTCTCGGATCCGGTCTCCGCTGACGAGCCGCGCAGTCTTCGGCACAAGATCGGCCAGCGCCCGGATCGAGCCGCGGGCGCGCGACGCCGCAAGCCCTTCGAGCATCTCGCCGACAGCGAAGAGGAAGACGACGAGCGCGGCTTCCTCCGCCGCCCCGACGAAAAGCGCGCCGATCGCGGCGATGCTCATCAGCATTTCGATGGTGAAAGGCATCCGCGCCCGTGCCATCAGGGCGGCCCGCCGCGCCACGGGGGCGACGGCGATCACGGTGACGAGCACGAAGACCCAATGCGCGATCGGGCCGCCGACCAGCAGCTCCACCACCCAGGCGGCGGCCAGCAGAAGCCCGGTCGCGATCAGGTAGCGTCCCTTCGGGGTCGCATACCACGCGGGATCGGCAGGCGGCGTTGGCGCGCTCTCGACCGCAGGCGTCTCATTCGTCTCGCTCGCCCCCGGAAGGGCACCCTCGGGAAGAACAAATCCGCCCTTGGGCTTTTCCGGCTCAGCCCCTTTGGCCGAGACGCCATAGCCGAGGCGGCGGATCGCCTTCTCCACGCTTTCGCGCGAGGTGGTCGCGGTATCGAGCCGCAACCGCAGCCGCTCGTTCATCAGCGTTACCTCGACCCCCTCGACACCGGGCAGAGCCTCGACGGCACCTCGCACCTTCGCGGCGCAGGCCCCGCAATCCATACCGGTCACGCGCCACTCCTGAAGGTTTTTCGCCTCGGACATCTGTTACCATCCTCTCACTCTCGATTTCTCGACAGCGAGGAAGATAAGAGCTACAGCAACTATAGGTTCAAGGGGAAAATCCGCCCTCACGCGGCCGTGATGGGAACGACATGCATACAATCGGAACATTGGCGCGCCGCACCGGCACCAAGGTGCAGACGATCCGCTATTACGAGCAGATAGGCCTGATGCCCGAGCCCGGACGGACCGAGGGCGGCCAGCGGCGCTACGGCGATGTCGATCTCGACCGGCTCGCCTTCATCCGTCATTCGCGCCAGCTTGGCTTCCCGCTCGAAGCGATCCGCGAATTGCTGGACCTGTCAGATCATCCAGCGCGCGATTGCGGAGCTGCGGATTCGATCGCGCGGCGACAGTTGCGCGAGGTCGAGACCCGGATCGCGCGTCTCCAAGCGCTCAGGAGCGAGCTGGAACGGATGATCGGCGAATGTCGGGGTGGGACAGCCTCGGAGTGCCGGGTGCTGGAGGTGCTGCGCGACCACTCGGAATGTCTCGCCGACGATCACGACGCGATAGGCTGACCCCGCTGCACAGGGGCCGATCAGCGGAGCTTCCGGAACAGGCTGAACTGGAAAGACTGCAGGTTGCCTGAGGGCGTCGTGTGTTTCTGGAACCGTTTCGCCACCAACTCAAAATCGGGGCCCAGCACACCGCCAAGGGCCTCCGGACTGTAGCGACGAACGGGAAGGCCGCTGCAGGTCTCCGGCCCGTCAGGAGCGAAGGTCGCGATGATCGCGTGCCCCCCAATGCGCAGAGCACGAGACAGGCGCGTCACATAGGCATCCCGGTCCGATGGGTCGACCAGAAAGTGGAACACGGCGCGATCATGCCAGAGGTCATAGACCCGCTGGGGCGACCAGCGCGTGATATCGGCGACGATCCACTCCACATCCGCGCCGCGCGGCCCAAGCCGGGCACGCTGGGCGTCGAGGGCCGTCTGGGAGAGGTCGAGAACGGAAATGTCGCGCAGGCCACGCGCGATCAAGCCGTCAACGACCCGCGAAGTGCCGGCGCCCACGTCGATCACCCGGGTGTCCGGCGTCACACCGGCGCGTTCGGCAAGTTCGAGCGAGATCTCCGGAGCGTCCTGATGCCAACTGAGGTCACTGTCACTCTTGCTGCCGTAGATCCGGTCCCAGTGATCCTTTCGCGCCTCGTTCATCCAAATCCCCTATTCGCTGGCAATAATCGCATTGCTATCAAGGCGCCTGGTGTTCGTGATCCATATGCTTTTTCAGATTTTGACGCCGCCCCGCCGAGGGTTCGACATTTCAAAGTTTTCACCTTTGGCTCCAACGTTCTCAAGGCCAAAGCTTCCAAAGATAGATACCGTAGCCCGCGATTAGCGCCAGCCCCTCCCATCGGGTGATCCGTAGCCCGGTGGTCGCGAAGACCACCAGAAGGAGTGAGACAAGAACCATCAGCGGGGCGTCAAATCGCGCGATTTCCTCGGGCACGCGCGACGGGGCGATCAGCGCCGTCGTCCCACCGATGCCGAGAATATTGTAGATGTTTGATCCGACTACATTTCCGAAAGCCACCTCGCCCTGACGCTTCAGCGCCGCCACGATCGAGGTGATCAGCTCGGGCATCGAGGTGCCAATCGCCACGATGGTCAGACCGATGACCGTTTCCGAGACGCCAAAAGCCCGCGCGAGCGATACGGCGCCACCAACCAGCAATGAGCCACCGAAAACCACGAGTCCCAATCCGGCGAACGCGAGCAACAGCGGCATGAGAATACCGTGAGGTGCATGCGGTGGCGCGAGGCCGGGATCCGCGTCAGCAAGGGCCACCGTCTTGTCGTAGATCGCGCCGCGGTCAGCGTGCTGGCGTTCCTGATGGATCACAAAGCCCAAATAGCCGACCAGCGCTGCGATCAATCCAACTCCAGCGATCCGCCCCATCGGAGCGAACGGCGCGACCCCAGCGAAGACCACGGCGACGACCAGCATCACCATCGCATCTCGTCGCAGGGCGACGCGCGCCACAACGAGGGGCGCAATAACGGCAGAAACGCCAGCGATCAGAAGGATATTCGCGATGTTTGAGCCCACGACGTTGCCGAAGGCGATGCCTGGCGATCCACTCAGACCGGCCTGAACCGATGTCACCAGTTCCGGTGTCGAGGTGCCGAACCCCACCAGTGTCAATCCGATCACAAGCGGTGAGATACCGATCCGCTCAGCGGTCTGGACCGCCCCGCGGACCAAAAGCTCGCCTCCGACCACCAGCGCGACCAGCCCCGCCAGAATGGGCCCCCAAATCTCGAACATCTCAGTCCATCCCTATGCGGTCATCGCCGCTTACCGCACGCAAAATGGCGGTGGCGCGCGCGGGTATCAAGAGAGTTGCGCGAGGTGTGTCGCGGTGTAGAGCAGCGCTCCGGCATGCGTATCAACGGCAGCAACTGGCCGTCCATGAACGGCGACCCGGTAGCAGACACTAAGCGGAGGTTGCTTCCATCATGAGATCTCATGTGAAGTCTGGGCGAATTGTCATTGCATTTTTGAAGGCCTCGCATGCAGTGCGATCACATAGTCAGGTCGACCCGTAGCGACATCGAATAAGGCCTTTGTCGATCAGGATGTTGCCTGAATGGCTCGACCGTCTTCGCGCCACTCAGGCAGACCGCCGTC
The DNA here is from genome assembly GCF_002020355.1 of Thioclava sediminum. Taxonomy (GTDB): domain Bacteria; phylum Pseudomonadota; class Alphaproteobacteria; order Rhodobacterales; family Rhodobacteraceae; genus Thioclava; species Thioclava sediminum. Next base: position 682,502 of record NZ_MPZV01000002.1, on the reverse strand, counting down.
GAGACGACGGGCATTGAAACCATTCTTGCGCAAGAACGCCACGGCTTGGTGAGCGTAGACACAGTATGGACCACGACAATAGGCCACAATCTCGGTGTTTCGGTCGAGATCCGTCAGGAACTTGCCCAGCTCCGTCACGGCCATGTTGAGCGCGCCCGGGATATGAGCATCGGCGAACTCGTCGGCGGGGCGCACGTCGAGGACGGTCACCGACCCTTCACTCAGTCGAGCGGCAAGCTCGTTGCGGTTGATCGGTTCCGGCGCGTCTTCGCCGTTCGATATTCCGCGCAGAATCTCCTCAACCTGTGCGAGGTTCCTTTCGGCCACATCGCCCAAAACCCCCAACAACGTCAGTGTCCTCGCGTCGGTCAGCCTGTAGATTATCGCCTTGCCGTCGCGCCGACTGGTGACAAGGCCAGCGCGCCGCAATTGCTGCAAATGCTGCGAACAGTTCGCGACAGTGAGCCCGGTTTTTTCCGCAAGCGCCTCTACCCTGCGCTCGTTCTGGGCGAGCTGTTCAAGAAGCATAAGGCGTGCGGGGGCCGACAAGGCCCGCGCGACAAGGGCGTATTCTTCGAGAAGGGCCATCTTCGGGCTAATTGACATGGGCTGCCTCGGAATATTACATCATTCAATCGAATAATTGAATGATAGCGAATCCAGCCTGCGCCACAAGAGCAAAGCCGAACGCATGACCGAAACGATCCTCTCTGCCGAGCCGACGATCCGACTTGCCGCTTTCTTGGGCGTGTTGGCGGCGATGGCGTTGTGGGAGGTCGCGGCCCCCCGGCGGCGCAGAGAGATACCGCGCTTGATCCGTTGGACGAACAATATTGCCATGGTCTTTATAGATACGGTGATCCTGCGCCTGGCATTCCCGATCCTCGCAGTCGGATTGGCCGTCATGGCCGAGGACCGTGGCTGGGGGCTGTTCAACAATCTGGAGTGGCCGACTTGGGCGGCCATCCTTGTTTCGATGCTGGTGCTCGATTTGGCGATCTACCTTCAGCATGTCATGTTCCACGCGGTTCCCGGACTTTGGCGTCTGCATAGGATGCACCATGCCGATCTCGACTTCGACGCAACGACGGGCCTGCGGTTCCATCCGCTGGAAATCCTGATCTCGATGGGGATCAAACTGGCGGTGGTCGCGGCGCTCGGGCCGCCTGCGGTCGCGGTGCTGCTGTTCGAGGTGATCCTGAATGCGACCGCGCTTTTCAACCACGCTAATATCGATCTGCCGCGTCCGGTTGATAGAGTGCTGCGCCTGATCGTGGTCACGCCCGACATGCATCGCGTCCACCATTCCGTCGACCCGCGCGAGACCAATTCGAACTACGGCTTCAACCTGCCCTGGTGGGATCGGCTATTAGGCACCTATGTCGCGCAACCGGCAAGGGGGCATCAGGACATGGAGATCGGGATCGAACAGTTCCGCACGCGCCGTGACCTTTGGATCGACAGGATGCTGCTCCAGCCCCTGCGCGGCCCAGCTTCGGGTCATGCCCTTGATCCACGCATCGCGGTGGAGGAAGAGGAATGACCTACATCCTCGGCGTCCGCGAGAACCCGCGCCCCTTTCCTGAACAGTTCTCGCAGGTGCTCTTTTTCGGCTGTCCGGAGGCCCGTTTATCCCTGGAAACGCGCCCGCGCTTGCATCCCGCCCCCGATCAGGAAGAGACAGATGCTTGAATTCATAACGCGACGCCTCGGCTTTGCGACGATCCTTCTGGGCCTTGTGTCCCTTGCGCTTCTTGCTTTGTCCGTCTGGAGCTATCGTGCCGGCGGATGGCCTTGGCCCCAAGCCTATAACCTCGCCGGCTGGGGTGTCTGGACGGCATTAGTGGGGGTCGTCGCAGCGCTCGTGACGTTGGCGGGGGCTATCCGCAAGAGGCGCGGTGCCAGCATTGCGCTGATTGGCCTGATCCTGTCATTACCTGTTGCAGGCCTCGGAGTGGCTTTCGAAATCGCTGCTCGGACGACACCGCCGATAAACGACATCTCGACCGATACCGAAGACCCGCCGGTCTACTGGTTCACCGCAACCCCAACGGACTACCCGGCGCAAAATGCCGAGCCACAACGCTCCGCCTATCCGGACGTGCGCCCGCTGGACCTTCCGATCCCGGTCGAGGATGCATTCGCAGAGGCGTTGACCCTTGTCGAAACGCGTGGCTGGGAGGTTCTCTCGGCCGACCCTGCGGAAAACCAGATCGAAGCCATCGCCCGAAGCCGCGTCTTCGGCTTCGAGGACGAGGTTGCAGTTCGGGTTACCGACATCGAGACAGGCAGCCGCATCGACATGCGGTCACGCTCGCGCCTTGGGCAGATCGACCGCGGCGCCAATGCCCGGCGCATCGAGGCGTTCCTTACGGAGCTGCAAGCGCAAATCACCGAATAAGATCGGAAACCAAGGAGCACCCAGATGAAACTCTCCCACGTCCTTGGCGCGGCCACTGTCGCGCTTTGCCTTCATTCCACTCCCATTTTGGCGCAGGACGCCGCCATCGAGGCGATGCAGGAATACATGATGTTCTCGGAATATGAGGCCGGCATCATACTGCCGCAACAGATCGACCAGGCCGTCTTTGAAACGGCGCTCTTCGTCGACACACGCGACGCAGAACAGTTCGAGGCTGCAACGATCCCCGGTTCCGTCAATATCGAATGGCGCGAAGTGCTGGACCGGATTGACGAGATCCCCAAGGATCGAATGACAGTCCTTTTCTGCAACACCGGCAGCCTGTCCGCCCAAGCGGCATTTGCCCTGCGGGTTGCAGGTCGAACGAACGTCGTAGTTCTGCAAACCGGTTTCGCCGGTTGGGAAAAAGACGCGGCCTACAAGCCTTGATCTAAACCGTTCGTGATGGCTCCGGGCCATGGCGTTGGCCCGAACTGACCGTCGATCGAACTACTTTGAGAGAAGTCTCCGAAGCGGTGGGGTCGACAGTATAGTCGGCTCTGCACAACCTACTATCAGCCGTTCCTTTTCTTGTTCAGTCCTTCATCGATACTGCAGCAAAAATCCAATTCCAGCGCCCTTGCAAAATCCTTCGCCCTTGCGGCACAGATCGAGTGAATGCTGCGATCGGCAGGCTTGTCCCGCAGAGCTTCTATAGGAGCCGGAAAGGTGCTGCGGCGGGCCCAGAAGACCGCTTCGGAGAAGCTGCGCGGCAGCGCCGACGAGGACAACGAATGTCTGGTTAGGACCGTTTCAGTCCTCGCGGACGAAGGGCGGGAGGACTAAGCCGCTCCGCGGCAATGGCGCTCGTGGCTGGCGTTGCCCGTCATTTCCGCGTTTTTCTATGTGGCTGAGCTTTCTGGGCTGACGATGGGGGTCTTCCCACCGTCAGACAGGAGATTCCCATGGAGGAGAAGAACACCACCCCGCTGCGCCAGCGGATGATCGAGGACATGAACATCCGCGGGTTGTGCGAGAAAACGCAGAAGGCGCACATTCGGAATGTGAAGCATTTCGCGTCCTTCCTCGGGAGGCCGCCGGACACCGCCACGCCGGAGGATCTGCGGTCATACCAGCTCAAGATGACCCAAGAGGGGGTGACCGCCAGCACCTTCAACGTGCGCATCATCTCGCTGCGGTTCTTCTTCGGCGTAACGTGCAGTCGCGACGAGATGAAGCGCTTCATGCAGTTCCACCGCAATCCCCGGAAGTTGCCCATTGTCCTGAGCGTCGGGGAAGTGGCCGATCTGATGGCCGCCGTGCCCGGCCCTGGGCTCAAATATCGCGCAGCGCTCGGGATCAGCTACGGAGCGGGGCTCCGCGCATCCGAGGTCTGCAACCTGAAGGTCAAGGATATCGACAGCGACCGGATGCTGATCCATGCCGATGACGGCAAGGGCGGGCGTGGCCGCAAAGCCATGCTCTCGCCCAGCCTGCTGGATCTGTTGCCGGACTATTGGCGCGAGTCCCGTCCTGAGGGCTGGCTGTTCCCCGGTAAGCCCAAGATCAACCCGCTGTCGCCACGACAATTGAACCGGGCGTTCACCTCGGCCAAGCATATGGCGGGCATCAAGATGGCCGCGACACTGCATAGTTTGCGACACAGCTTCGCCACCCATCTGCTCGAGGCCAACACTGATGTGCGGGTGATCCAGGTGCTGCTCCGGGCATGCCAAGCTGACGACGACGGCACGATACACCCATGTGGCGACGAAGACGATCCGCGGCACGGTCAGCCCTTTCGAGCAGATGAAGCTGCTTCAGGACGAGACCCTGCGATGAGGACTGGAGTAGCCCCCGGGGTCGGTGTTCCGGCCAAGGCTGGAGATCGCTGACATCTTCCGTGCCCATGGTCCTGCGTGGCGGCAGGCCAATGAAGGGCATGTCAGCCTGACCCAGCTGAAGGTCATGTCAGCGATCGAGGCCTGCCGGACCGAGGCGCTCGGCGGGCTGTGCCAAGTGCGGCCACCACCATGTCGCCTACAACAGCTGCAAGAACCGGCATTGCCCCAAATGTCAGGGACCGGCGGCGCGCGACTGGATGGCGGCGCGGGCCGAAGACCTGCTGCCCGTGGAATACTTCCTCATCGTCTTCACCCTGCCAGCGGAGATCGCCCAGATCGCCTACTGGAACAAGAAGGCGGTCTACGGTCTCCTGTTCCGCGCCTCGGCCAAAACCGTTATGACCATCGCGGCCGACCCCAGGCGCCTCGGCGCCCGGGTTGGAATGACCAGCGTGCTCCACACCTGGGGTTCAGCGCTGACGCATCATCCCCACATCCACATGATCGCTCCGGGCGGCGGCCTGTCGCCCGACGGCACCCGGTGGGTCTCCCACCGCCCGGGCTTCTTCCTGCATGTGCGGGTGCTGTCGCGGCTGTTCCGGCGGCTGTTCATCGAGGACCTTCTCGACCTGCATCGCACGGGCGCGCTCAACTTTTTCGGTGACCTCGCCGGACTGGCTGACGCGGGAGCCTTCGCCGCCTGGCTCGCCCCGTTCCGCAAGAACGAATGGGTGGTCTATTCCAAGCCACCCTTCGGAGGACCCGAGGCTGTGCTGGCCTATCTCAGTCGCTATACCCACCGGGTGGCGATCTCGAACAATCGCCTGGTCAGCGCCGATGCCGATACCGTCGCGTTCCGCTGGAAGGACTACCGGATCAAATCCGGCGACCGGCAAAAGGTCATGCGGCTGGCCACGCCGGAGTTCATCCGCCGCTTCCTGATCCACGTCCTGCCAGACGGCTTCCACCGCATCCGGCACTACGGGCTGCTCTCCAGCTCCGCCCGCAAGGCCAACATCACCAGAATCCGCGCTTTGCTCTGCGTCCAGCGGTCTCAACAGGTCGCCGTGCCGGACCCGCAGACCAAGATCACCCCGCTCACCCTGCGTGAGCCATGCCCCTGCTGCGGCGGACCCATGCGCATCGTCGAAATCTTCCGGCGCGGCCAGAAACCGATGGCACGTGCGCCATCCAAGGAGCAGGCCGCATGAGATATCGCCCCTCATCCGACACGAAGCAGCACCGGCTACAATCCGCTGATCCGGTCCGAATAGCTTGTGCGCTCCCGTTTACAGCGCGGCCAAAGCCGGCAGGCGCTCAGAAACGCACAGCTTTGTCGGGATCACCGGCCGCGTCGTTTGCGACCGTATCAGGCATTTGGCTCGCCATCACTCGCACCCCGGATGCAGCCGCTGCCCCGACCGCCCACGCATTTTCCCCATAGGGTTATCCAAGCCCCCCGCGGCTTCCTCCTTCCGAGGTTTGTCAACGCGGGCCGCCGCCTCCCGGCCGCCCACGTCGCGCCGCGGCCCGCATCGAAAAACCTTCAGGAATGCGGTCGTTCGCTGCACTTTACACCGATGTCTGCTACGCGAAGCAACTTCTTCATATCGACCGCATTTGTGACTCGGTCTTTCCTGGCTTCGCGCGCGCTCCTAACGACGAAACGGGCTATCGAGGCAAAGATGCGCAGAGGCGGCGCACCAGCCAACTGAACGACGATATGAGGGCGCATGGCGGTGGTCCTGCAACGAGGGCACGGCCAGCATCTCTAAACGCAGTGCGGCAGCCTGTTTTCGAGCGCGCGCTGCCCTCGTTCGGCGCCGTGCAAAAGTAAAGGCCATTGAGGCTGCGACACACCCAACGGCCTTTTCAACCCAACTCTCGATGAAAGGTTACGTGATCAATTTAGAACAAAAACAGTCGGGAATCAATAGGCCTCTGCGCTTACCTGTGCGCGGGGGCCGGCTGGCCTATCATACTTAGGACCTTTCGATGAGACTATCGAGCTCCTCATCGGTGCCTTTGCTAAGTGGGCTGTCGTGGGCCACCATCGCTAGGTTGCCATCGCGTATCTACTTGAGGGCATTGGCGACAACCGGCGATACCTCTTTTCCGGTCAGCTGTTCTACCGTTTGGACGATGAAGCTTATGACCGCACGATGTGCTAGTGCCCAATTGAATACAAGCGGGTGCTGAGCGGGATTATCTTCGTCAACCGCAATGGCTTGCGCAGGTGCGACGCTCCTGCTGCTTATGGCCCCAACAAAACGCTCTACAGCCGATGGAGGCGTCGGAGCGAAAAAGGCATCTTCGCGCGAATGATGTCTGGGCTGGCGTCGGAACACGGCGGAGAAAAGGCCGTGATGATCGACGCGACATACCTCAAGGCCCATCGAACGGCGACCAGCATGGCCGCCAAAAAAGGATGCGTGGCCGTCTAATTGGTCGGACCAGAGGCGGCATTGACCTGCCTCCGAGGTCGCCCGGGCTATTTCGATTCGCTGGCCGTCGATCGCGAACAGGCCCGCGACGTGGCCCGTTGGCGAAAGGCCGACCGCGGCCGCACTGCGCGTCTGGCTCTGTCGGTTGCAGAGCGCAAGGAGATCAGCGAGCCGCTTGTCGGCATCTGCGGCAGGTATTGAAAGACCGCTTCGGCGGGGCACCAGGCAAGGTCTTTTCCGCCTACTGGCCGATCAAGAGTAAACCCGACCTGCGCCAACTGATGGCCAAGCGTCACAAGACCGATCACCGTCGCCCTGCTACTGGTCGAAACCAACGCGGACCCGCTCACCTTTCGCCGCTGGACGCCCGATACCCGCATGGCGCGCGGCGACTGGAACATTCCCGTCCCGGCTCCGCACGCTCGGATCGTCACGCACGATATCGCAATTGCGCCGCTCGTCGGCTGGACCACAGAAGGCTATCGCCTCGGATATGGCGGGGGCTATTTCGACCGAACTCGAGCCGCGCTGGAACCGAAACCCTTTGTCGTCGGTATCGGGTTTCAAGAGGCGCGCCTTCAGACGATCTTCCCGCAACCTCGTGACATCCCGCTCGATCTCATCGTGACCGAGAAAGGGATCCAGACCGTGAGAGACGTGGTCTGAGCCGCATCCAGGTCCCAGGCACCCCGGTCAGGCGGAGCCGGCGCGCGCCGCGCTCCGGGACAGCGCTGCCACGAGGTCGGTCCGGGTGACGATGCCGACGATCTTGCCGTATTCAAGGACCGGAACGGCATCTGTATCTCCCTCGGCCATCATCGGCAGCAAGGCCCCGATCGGGGTGTCGCCGGTAGCGCGGGGGCTGGCGACACTCATGATATCAGCGGCGGTCATCGGTCTTTCCCTGTCCCGATCCAACAACCTGCGGAACGCTGCCCGAAAGCCGCGATCAAGGCGCAGGGCATCGTCGCGGGCCTGGCTGATGAGATGCATCTGGAAGATCACGCCCAGAAAGGTTTGATCCACGCCAACGACCGGAAGCGATGTGAAGTGATGCTGCCGGAACAGATCCGCGATCTCGCCCAATGGGGCGTTCGACGTGACGGTGACGAGACTGCGCGACATGATGTCTTGCGCAGTCAACGGGCCCGACGAATGCGCCGCCGCCTGCAGTTCGGCGGCCCCGATCAGTCGGGCTAGGTCTTCGACGCCGAGGTTGAACGACTGACGATAGCGTTCGAGAATCCCGGTCAGCTCCTCTTCCGAAAGCCCAAGTCGCTCGATCGGATTGCGATCTGCGGTTCCATGAATATTGGGATCCTCGAATTGCCGGAAAGGATAGTGGCGTCCCGTCAGTCGCGCATAGAGGGTTGCCAGCAGAACCAGTGCGATGGTGCCGAACGCAATTGGCGTCAGGGCGAACCAAAACCCCAGATGCGCGATGGCGTCCGGGGACATGGCCGCGGTCATGGCGACGGCACCAGCGGGCGGATGGACTGCGCGGCACAGGATGGTTGCGGTGATGGCAAGCCCGACGGCGAGCGCGATGCGCAAGGCGGGGTCCGCTACAAAAAGGCACACCGCAACCCCGACAAAGGCCGCGACGGTATTGCCCACGATCGCCGACCAGGGCTGCGCCAGGGGGCTGTTCGGAACGGCGAAGAGCAGAACCGAGGACGCCCCAAAGGGCGCGACGAGATAAAGACCGAGGTCCAGATCGACGGTCGGCGACAACAGGAACAATCCGGTTAGCGCCAATCCGATCAGCGCGCCAAGCCCCGCGCGCAGCGCCTCCTTGGTTGGAACGCGGGCCACAGCCGGGCCAAGTGACTTCAGAATGTGCAACGCGACGCCTCAACATCAGCTTTCGCCGAAAGTTTCAACGGTTTGACGAAAGATCAACCTGCGGGGCGCATAAAGAAGGCAACGGTCATGATCAAGCCGATTGCGATAATGAACAGACGCAGCACGGCCGTGTTCCGAACCCGCCGCGCCAGAACCGCGCCGATGTATCCGCCCATGGCGCAGGACAGGCCGACGATCAGCAAGTTGCCCCAGTCGATCAGGCCCGCAATGGCATATGTCGCGACCGAGACCACCGATAGGATCACGGACATCAAGTTCTTCAACCCATTCATCCGGTGCAGGTCGGTCATGCCGATGACGCCGAAAGCCGCGAGCAGCATGATGCCGAGGCCACCGTTGAAATAGCCGCCATAGACCGAGACCGCGAACACAAGAGCAAGTGCGGTGGGGCTGGGCGTCTCGCGCCCGGACTTCGCGAGATACCGAACGAAGGACGGTCCGGTGGCAAAGGCCAAGGTCGCCATCAACAAGAGCCAGGGCACCACGCCCGAGAACAGCTCTTCCGGCGTGACCAGCAGCAGACTAGCGCCAGCGAGCCCCCCGACGATCGCCGTGCCGAAAAGATGGGCGAGAGGAGGCTTCCCGCCGCGCTCGATATCCGTGCGATAGGCCCAGGCGCTGCCCACATAGCCCGGAAGGGCTGCAAAGGTCGCGGTCGCATTCGCCATGATGGGCGGAACACCGGCCCAGACGAGTGCCGGAAACGTCAGAAAGGTGCCACCACCCGCGATTGCATTGAGCGCACCGGCGCCCAAGCCGGCCAGCACGAGTATTATACCTGTCAGCATGTTCGTTCTCCTTCAAACCGCGCCGCTGTTGCATGATGCCGGATTGGTCTGCAAATTGGTCTGTATGGGGGTGCGAATGACCACGAAGCGAACTCGAAAGGTTGTGGAAGCGCTGCGCGACTATTGCGCGGCGGCCGCCATCGCGCCGGGCGGACAGCTGCCGCCGGAGCGGGATCTGGCGCGTCGGTTGGGGTGCAGCCGTGAGACGCTGCGCAATGCCTTGGCCGAGCTGGAGCTCGCTGGCGACCTCTGGCGGCATGTCGGGCAAGGCACGTTCCTTGGCCCCCGCCCGCGGGGCCACCCTGTGCGCGAGACCATTCTAGTGCAAGGGGCTTCACCGCTTCAGCTGATGCAGGCGCGCCTGACCCTCGAGCCCTCCGTCGCCGCCGAGGCAGCTGCGCTCGCGACCCGTGCCGAGATCGCCTATCTTTCCGATCTGGTCAACCGGGGCCGCCGTGCCGCAACCCGGGCCGACTGCGAACGGCTCGACGCCGCCTTTCACCGTGGTATCGCAGAGGTAACAGGCAATCCCATCCTGCTTGGCCTTCTCGACTATCTCGCGGGCGCGCGCCGCCATGCGGCCTGGCAGCGCGAATGGGAAGTCACTTACCGAAAACTCGGTGTCGCCGAATTCACCGAACGTCACAGCCTACAGCATGAGGAGGTGGTCGCCTGCATTCAACGGGGCGCGGCGGACGCCGCCGCGGATGCCATGCGCGGGCACCTGCAGGCGATCTTCACGGCGATGCGCGAGTCCGGTCTGCCGCCCTGATAGCGGTGCCGCTCCGCCCGAGCCCTGCGCCCTCAGACCACTGCCCCCAATCAATCTCGAAACATCCACAGGCGGGGGAGAGCCGCCGGTTGCGTGGGTAGAGGATAGAAACCGGCGAGAGTGACGGCGGAAAATCGGTCAGAACCTCGACGAACTCGCGGGCGGTCAGAGCCGCCTCGGCATGGTAACGCGGCATCTGGACAAGACCGAAGCCAAGGCGCGGCGACTTTGTCCGCAATGCGGACCTCTGCGGAACCAGTTTGCTGCGCAAGGGACGGAGGAGCGGTTCGGTGACGCTGTGCCGCAGCGGTGCGCCTTGGGATCAAGGGCCGCAATGGGCCGAAGGCCAACGTTTTCTTCCCTGCCTGAACTTCTGATCTCTGTGGACCCGCAAAGCCGCACTGAGCTGAGCATTCCCGTTGCTGTGCGTCGCACCGAAATCGGCTATGCTCCTGCAGGCTTCTCAAGGTTAGGTATTGACCTAACCTTATTGCAGCCACATGCTTAGGCGCATGCCTAACTCAAAACGCCCCATAGAACGGGTCTTCATCGCATTGTCCGATCCGACGCGGCGGGCAGTAGTTCAGAAACTTAGCGAAAGGTCGGCCACCGTCTCACAATTGGCCCAGCCATTCGACATGGCGCTGCCGTCCTTCACACAGCATCTCGGTGTTCTGGAAGACGCTGGCCTTATCGTGTCGCAACGACAGGGGCGAAGCCGTGTCTGCACGTTGAACCCGATGGCTTTGAAAGCTGCGGAAGATTGGATGGCCTCCCACCGCAAGCAGTGGGAGAGCCGCCTGGATCGCTTTGAGAGTCACCTCGAGAAAATGAAGGAGGAGAAATCCGATGACTGATGGAGCCGCCGATATCGTCTCTGCATGGGCTGAGTGGCCTTTGGAAAAAGAAATCGTCATCTCGCGTGTCGTCGACGCTGACCGAGAAACCGCCTTCGCAGCATGGACCGATCCAGCGCAAATCGTGCAATGGTTTGGGCCTGACGGCTTCCAGATCGAGTCGCATGAAGCCGACATCCGGGCAGGCGGTGTATGGCGGTTCGACATGATTGCCCCGGACGGCACGCCGTTCTCGAACCGTATGGATTTTCTGCGGGTCGAGGCACCAAGCCTGATCGAGGCCGATCACGGTCGCGATGTCGATGATGATCCTGACCGGTTCCGGCTTCTGGTCACTTTCGACAAGCAGGATAATGGAAAGACGGTTGTCACCCTGCGCCAGATGCATCCGACGCCAGCACGCCGCGCAGTGGTTATCGGCTTTGGGGCTGTCGAATTTGGCGCTCAAACGCTTGGCAAACTGGCCGTTCATGTTGCGGGCAAGACCGGCGATGCCGCAGCGCGCGGCTGAATTTTCACAGGTTTGATCGAGGGGAAACACGATCATGAAGCGTTTCACGGGCGGTTGCATGTGCGGCGATGTTCGAATTGTGGCTTCGGGTCGCCCCTATCGGGTCGGCATATGTCACTGCCTCGACTGTCGCAAATATCATGGCGCCCTATTCTACGCGGCCGCCGTTTTCCCTGAAGACGCGGTGAAGATCGACGGCGACACGCGTGACTATGCCGGGAGGAATTTTTGTCCACGCTGCGGATCGTCCGTTTTCGCGCGAAGTGGCGATGAGGTCGAACTGCATCTCGGTTGCCTCGATGCGCCCGACCAATTGAAACCAACCTATGAGAATTGGGTCGTTCGTCGCGAAGCCTGGCTGCCGGAATTTCCGGACATGAAAAGATATGAACGTGATCGCGACGAGACCAACCACCGCAACGATTAAAGTGAGCACCATCTCTTGGCGAAGCATCATTCGTCTACAAGCCGTGAGCGACGGCTGCACGATGCGAAAATGGCGGGTTCGATCAAGCAGCATTTGCGCAGACCCGCCAACTTCAATGTCCAACTCAGGGCCGAGAGCGACGATCTTTGCTCACTGAGAGCGCCCAGCCGTGCCGCGACGCCGCAAGCCCGCTTCGAGCCCCTTTTGACCGTGATCCAACACGCGGATACAAGGAGGAAATGAAAATGCATTCGACTGGCGGCAGGGGCTTGTCTCTCGAGAGGAGTGTGAATGGACGACAATCCGGCCATAGGACAATGCCTGTGCGGCGCTGTGAAATTCCGCATATCGGGAGAGTTCGAGAGCTTTTTCCTGTGCCACTGCGCCCGCTGCCGCAAGGACAGCGGTTCGGCCCATTCGGCAAACCTGTTTTCGTCCACGGCCAAAATTAAATGGATGTCAGGTGAGGAAAACATCAAGACGTTCCGGCTCGCCGGTTCACGCCATGTTAAGGGCTTTTGCTCCGACTGCGGGGCCGCGCTGCCTGTTTCCCAACCGGAGATTGGTTTGCTTGTCGTGCCAGCAGGGTCGCTGGACAGCCGGATCGATATACGACCCAACGCGCATATCTGCTGTTCCAGTCGCGCGACCTGGGACAACGACCTGGTCGCCATCGAAAGAATCGACGGGCTTCCCGGCTGAACGGTCGCGCCGATAACGCATCTCGGGCAACAACCAGACGACGAGGGCGCGACCGTCGGCTTCGTCCGCACAGCAGACCGTCATCCTCCAAAAATGCTGCACGATGAACCAATGGCCGCTCTCGAGACGCTGCACCGCAGCGCTCGGACGCGAAGCGGACGGCAGGTAAGGGTCGGAAGCGACGAGATGCTGCTCTGTTCCTTTTGAGACCTAACGATGCTTCGACAAAGCTTGGAATGCTACCAGTGGACCGGTAAGGCTTGGGCGCTTCCTCGCTTCTGGAATCGAAAATGACAAGCAACCCCAGGTTCGGTATCTTCCTCGCCCTCTTTGGGGCGCTGGCGATCTCACCTGACACTCTGCTCATGCGGTGGTCGGAGATGAGCGGCAGCCAGATGATGGCTTGGCGCGGGCTCCTGATGGGCTCTGCGATGTTGCTGGCTTGGCTGATTTTCCGGCGACGGCAACTTCGCAAAGATTTGCGTGTCACTATCTGCTGGGCCGGTGTGCTCGTCCTGCTTTGTCAATCTTGAAACGCTTCGCTTTTCGCATTTGGCATCGCGGTTGCGCCGGTCTCGGTTGTTTTATTCAGCGTTGCCACCGTGCCAATCTTTGCTGTGCTGTTGTCCTAGATGTTTCTGGGCGAACGGGAACATTGGACGACCTGGGTCACGACCGCAGTCGTGCTGTCCTGAATCGGCATTGCAGTTTTCGGGACGGATCCCGGGCAGACCACCGGTAGTCCACTGCTTGGTGCAGCAATAGGTCTGGGCGTCGCGATGTGTTTGGCGATCAGTTTCGTTACCATCCGAGCCAATGCGCAATTGCCGATCCTGCTCCTGGTAGGTGGTGGGGCCACACTGGCGGGGCTTGCAGGTCTTGCATTGACGGGACCGGGCGCATGACTGAGTGGCACGTTTGGGCAACTGCCCTCGCAGGCGGGCTGGTGCTCCCCGTGTCGTTCTTCTCGCTCTCGCTTTCATCTCGCTACACGCACCCATCGAACGTGAGCCTGCTGATGCTTCGCGAAACCGTTCTCGGCCCAATCTGGATCTGGGCCGGAACCGGCATTCAGCCAACGCCGTCCATGCTGGTCGGCGGCGTGATCGTCATTGTCAGTCTCGCCCTTTATCTCGGGCATACTGGACGTCGTCAGGTCCCGGCGCGCCAAGCAGATCTGGTGAAGCTGCATGGTCGCATCGTCTCTATCGATGGACTTTCCGCTTAGGCTCAGGATCCAATATCCAGAATATTGCTGTCGCGGCGAGAGCAACGATGGAGGGGAAGACTTTCGCGGCAACCCTACGACTGTCCCGGATGCAGCCGGGAACGGTTGAAATCGAACGCGAGCCCCGAGAACTGGTAGGGGGCTGCCGGGAGGCCGCGCGTATGCTCGTCCCGGGCGCGGAGGATGACCGCACGCCCATCTTGCGCACCGCACGGCCACTGGCTTTGATCCTATTGGCTTGAGGAGCACAACGGTCTCCACGCCGACGAGCGCTGCAGTCAAATACAGCGATGAGTCAATTACATCCGATTGCCAGGTTGAGAACCCGTTCCAAGGCAATTGCTTTTGCCTGCCTACTCGTCGGTTTCTTTCGTCTAAAAATCGAAAAAGAAATCGTATCCGTAATGGCAATTTCCTGTGCGAAAAAATATATGTTTTTGCGCAATAGAAGGGTCGATTTCGGCTAAAATTGCGCAATTATCTCCTAATTCGCTTTGAGCCTTCTTGTTCGAGTTCGGAAATGCCTCGTAATCCACAAGTCTTTTGCTGTTTCGTGGCTTTTGACCGTCTTTGGGCGTTCCCGTTTAGAGGTGTGATGTGAAAAAATGATGGCATGAGAAAAATTGCCATCAAATATGCGAGCTATCATCCGATGACGATATCGAGGATCGCAGAGCACCTGAGCGTTACACGCAAGACCGCCACGAAAGTAGTGGGCGAGCTCTCTTGCGAGATGATGCCGGGCGGGCGCGTGAATTTCGTCGACCTGCTCCGCCGATTGTGGCGACTTCATCAGATCCCATCTTCAGAGCTGCCACAGCTCCAGCGGCCACTTCTTTCGGTGAAGCAGCTAGCGGAGATGGCGGGCGTCGAGGAACACACGATCCGCCGGGCTGGCAACGAAAGAGACCCGAAGTGGAGGTTGCCGCATCACGCGGATCTTGGCCCGCGAATTCGTCGCTACTTGCCCGCGCACGTCGATGCGTGGCGCTTGAACGAGCCATTCGAATGGTGGCTCGAGCCACGATTTGGGAAGGCTGTGCGTCTGGTTGACACCACGGGGGGCGACACGGCGAAGGCGAGCACGATGCTCTACCTGCGTAATAAGGAACAGAGTGGGTATTAGCGAGAAAACAACGGAACACTCTCTCTTTTTCGGCGTGTCAAAGAAATGGAGTGTTCGGTTCTCCAGTCGGTTATATCGAAGAAAAGTGGAATTAGCGAACATGTCCGGAAAGAAAGAAGATGGCGCAGTTGGCACAATGGTAGATGTGCTTCGGTGGATTGAATGCGAGGCGGGATATACGGATGGAACGAAAAAGATCTACCGAGATGCGATCCGCCGTTGCTTGAAAGTTTATCAAGTCAACAGTCTCGCTAGTATCCCTGCGGATGTGGTGGCGTTTGAGGGGCGTTTCCATCGCAAAAACTATGATCCCGATCTTTTCAAAACATTCAAATCCTACAAAGGTTGGCGCCAGAGGGTCGTTTCCATACTGAAAAAGAGCAGCGGAGCCACGACAGCGAACACCGTCGTCCCCAATGATCTCTGGAGCAAATTACTTTTCGAATGCGAAAGGCTAGTCGATGGAACCTTTGGCCGCAGGCGCCAGGAACTTATACCGATCGTGCAGCTTGCAAAAGAAGCTAGACGTTCTGGACGCCAGCCTCATGAACTTGACGGCGCATGGCTCTCTACCCTCTCTGATGCACTCGATGCAAGACGTCGTCGAACCATTTCTCAGGCGGTGCGCAGGCTGAATGAGTATCGACACCTTTCATCCGAAATCGCGGGGACTCTGCCAACATGCGACCTGGAAGTTCCGGATAGGGTGCGGAGGTCGGCGCCCGATCACATTCCCTTTCATCTGCAACAGCAAGCCCATCAGTTGATCGAAAGCGCTTCGTCCGGCGAGATGGATGAAATTAGTGGGGAAGCGGTCTTTGGGCTTTCCAAAGCTGCGCAAAATGTGCGCCAGGCGGCTCTCAATAAGTATCTTCGGACCGGATTAATGATCGGTGTCATCAGACATGAGATCCTCGCGTTTGAGAAGATTTTCGATCGCCCTGTATTTCTCGAAATTGTTCGGGCTTGGATCCAAGACCAAGATGGAAACATCCGCATTTCGGAGCGCACGATGCGTTCCTATATAACTAACATCGCCATCCTCGCAGAGTGGTTGCACCTTGATACGAGCTTTATGAGAGCATCGCTCAAGATAAACCCTACCTTAAAAAAGGGGCAACGCGACGCGCAAGAGATGTCTGAACCGGCAAAAGCGTTTTGCCAGCATCTTCTTCGAAATCGTCGTGCCGAACTTACTTTTCAAAGTTTACATCTGGCATTCATGAGGGACGCTCAGTCATTACGAGCGGAAGTCTTTAATTCTCCTTACAAGGAGCGAAGAATTATTCAGCTGGGAGTTCTTGCATGCTTTTCCGCGATCGCGTTATGGGGGGTGCCGCTGCGAGTGTCGAATATGCTTCAACTTCGACATAGGGGAGAGGATGCAAATCTCATCCTTCCCGTTGGGGCGCGGAGGCAAGCATACGTATTACTACCAGCGCATTCCGTGAAAAATAAGCGTGATATCAAGGCATCGCTCGTGGACGGTCCAACGCGAGCGCTGGAGGTATTGATCTGGTATCTTGATGAAATTCGGCCAGAGATTCATGGATCGGAAGAGTCGGATTTTCTCTTTCCTGGCTATGGGGGGGGCCAACTTTCTTCAACCGTTTTGCGGGGCTGGCTGCATCGCCACGCACGCAATCATCACCTTCAAATGTTCCCGCATAATTTTCGGCATGGACTCGCTTCTCTTTACTTACGAGCTCAGCCTGGAGACTACGCTGGCGCCGCGCGGCTTTTGTGTAATACCCCGAACGTAGTTCGTAAATATTATGCTTGGATTGATGAAGAGCGAGAGCTTCTCGAAGTTCAGGATAAGATTATTAAGATGGCGGGGTTCTCCAAATGAAGAATGGAAACGCACCGACGTATCGCGTGAAAAGGGCAAGAGAAATTATCGAGCGCGGGCGATTAGCACAAATGCTGGATATTGACCAAACTCTGACTCAGATCGTTAGGCGTGAAATTTCGGTTGCACAGATTTCGATTGTAGACGAGTTTTTTTCTGCATTGAAACTGGATGCTGAGGCACACATTGATGCGGGCCTTATATCGAAAGCTACCGAATATTGGACGTGGGGTAAACTGACCTCGCTGCGAGCGGCGCTCAGGAAAATCTTTGAGCGCTCTCCTTTTGAACGTGAATTGGACATCGCCATTGCGCGATGGCACGGCCCCCCAGAAGACAGGCATAGATCTCACAAGCCGCGCGAGAAAAGGTTCTCCCTGGATATTAGTGATCTTCCGCACAGCTGGTTGGAGGCCCTTGCAGCGATGGAAGATGGCTTGCCGGGCGTTGCGGCCAATCCCCCTGCGCCTTCCATGATTGCAACGACGAAAGTGAAGTTGCGGGAGTTTGCCAAAGTCGCACGTGATCGCGGTCTGGCGATGGACCTGACATTGGAGGCAACCCGGGAGTATGAGAAGTCCCTGTTCAACCGAGAGCGCCCACTCTCACCGGTCACTATTCATTCTGCGATGCGGCAAGTGCGCGACTTCGCACGATACATCGGCGCCAAGGAGGAAGTTCTCGATTATCTTCTTGAGCGTGTTCGTTTCCACGAGCGTCGTTCCGCCAAGATTCAGCCAAAGAAGGAGGCAAAGGTCCTCTCATTGCCGACATATTCGGAGATGTTTGCGATAGCTTTCGAGATGCTTGGAGAAGCCGACCGGCTGCCAAATCCACGACATGCTCAGTATCGACGGAATGCCGCGCTTGCGATCACTCTGTTTGCAGCACTACCGTTGCGCGTCGCGGATACACGCATCTCGTTCGGCAAGGAACTTGCCTGGGACGAAGCTGGCTACAAATTCGATTTGAAGGTATCGAAGACTGGTCGTCGGTTTCAGTCCCGCATCCATCCAGTCTTCGCCTTCTTCATTGATCAAGTCGTGCTGCAAGGGTGTGCGCCGATCTACTTGTCGGAAATGCGAGAATCTTGTTTCCAGAAACGACGATTGTTGTTTGTGAACTATGACGACACAGCACCTCACAAGAATTACGTGAGCTTCCTCTGGAGCCAAGTTCTGGGGACAGGATCGCACGCGGCGCGAACGAAGCTCCATGATGAATTCGCCCGTTTCGGTTCCCGCGGCGTCGAGTTAGCCATGAAGGCCTGTGGTCACCGAAGCGAAAGAACCGCTGAGGCATATCGCACAGCTGCGTTTGAACGTCTGGCCTTGGAAAAGGTTCACGACGATCTTTCTTGCAATTTCTCCGACGATGAGTGGCGGGAGTTTTTTCAATGACGATGCTCAAAAGCGCTCCTGACAAGAGAACCGCATGTATTGACCCCGTTCGTGGAATGTCGCCGGAGTGCAGGCCCCATGAGTTCTCTCGGAGGACGGCTCGCCGCTTGTGCGAACCACGGGTGAGGTTTTCTATCGTGCATAGCCGTGAACCCTTGATTTTCTGTCGAACTGCAGGGTCGTTGGAATGACGAGACGTTCCGTCCCCACCAGGAGCGGCCCGCGTCGCTCGGTTCACTTTCGGATTGCCGATATTCGGTTCTTCCCGTCGGACACAGCAAATGACATTGAGACCCGGCTCTCTAAGACACTCTCGGAACTGCGCCGCAAGAATCTAGGGATCGATGAAGACTGGTTTCCGACCTTCCTCATTGCATCTTGGCGAATTCGCGGCCGAGGACGGAGCCCCGAGAAAGGCAACCGTCCGACCTCGCTGCATAGGGTTCCAAAGCTCACTAACGGAAAAGGCAATGATTGCTTGCTTTCCATCTTGGCGCGTAGCGCCAAGATAGGCTCCCTGAGCGCGAAACGACAGACGCGTGAGCGGGGTCAGATGCAACGCTTACTGATCGACGAGGCCGACGGAAGGCGCTGACCTTCAGGAACAGGGATCGTCGATCAGTTCAGAAGGTTTGGCAAAAGCACGAAGATCTTTTGCATCGGTGATCGTAACGCAGCTTCCGTCAACTTGCACGCCGTAGGGTTCCAGCTGACGGATCGCTCGACTCAGGTTTTCTGGTGTCATGCCCAAGTAAGAAGCCAGACGCCGTTTTTCGATCCCAAGATCAAAGACATCTGCCTTATCCTCGCATGTGTGGCGATGAACAAGGTAGTTGGCCAGGCGCTCAAGGGAAGTTCGGAGCTTTAGGTTCTTTGTGTTCCGCACAACCCCACGATATCCCTGAGCGAGCTCTGTTACGACGTTGCGTGCGAATGTCTGGTCGGCATCGAAGATTGCACGAACATCCTCTGATGGCACCAAGATGATGCGCGACTTTTCAAGCGTGCGCGCAGACATCAGGTAGGGCGCTGCTTTGACGGTAGCCGCCACGATGAAGGTTGAGACGGGCTGCAGCGTCTCCATCGTCGTTTCGCGCCCATTCCATGTTGCGAACAATTCCACCGACCCACTGATGACGACGTGAAGGAAATCACTAGTCTCGCCCTCAGTGAACAACTCGATTTGCGGCGGAAAGTTTTGGACATAGGCACCTCGGATCAACGCAGAAAAATTCTCGTCGTCGATCCCGGAAAACAGTCGTAGCGCGCGAATCTCGGAAGATTCATCGTCGCGCAAGCGGATGGCCATGCTTCACCTCTAATCGTGCCTGACGGTGATGCTTGATAAATATCAAGCGGTCAATTGTCACCGATTGGCGAGCGGGTTGATAGGTGTTTTCTGTCGGCGTGATCCTTGCCGAGCGGTGACTTATTTCGATCCTACCAGCTAATCGGTTTGATTTCGATCAACCTTTTCCAGTCTCCCTGCCTGTTGATCTGTCCGCAACCAGACCGGCGGTTCACGTCGGCCCAACTGCGGAGAGAGAACATGCATACACTCGATGGAGTCACTCGTTCGGACCAATACCGGGCATTGGGGCTCAGCACTTTCGCCTTCACCGTCTGCTTCGCGGTCTGGACGATTTTTTCGATCATTGGCGTCCGGATCAAGCAGGAGCTTGGCTTGTCCGATACGCAGTTCGGACTGTTGGTTGCCACCCCGGTTCTGACGGGTTCGATCAGCCGTATCTTCCTTGGCGTCTGGACCGAGCAGTTCGGTGGCCGGATCATGTTTCCGCTGCAGATGCTCATTACGGCAGTTGCTGTCTGGCTGCTGGCAACGGTTCACACCTACGAGGTTTTCCTGATCGCAGCACTTGGCCTTGGCCTGGCGGGGGGGTCCTTCATTGTCGGCGTCGCATACACGTCACGCTGGTTCGAGAAAGAACGTCAGGGCACCGCCTTGGGTATCTTCGGCGCGGGCAACGTCGGCGCTGCGGTGACGAACTTCGCTGCTCCCTTCCTTGTCGTCGCGCTTGGCTGGGAAGGGACTGCGAAGGTCTATGCCGTCGTTCTCGCTGCAACGGCAGTGTTCTTCTACCTGACTGCGAAGACCGATCCGGTGCAACAGGAACGCAAGAAGACTGGCGCCAAACCGGTATCTGCAGGGGACCAACTCGCACCGCTCAAGAATATCCAGGTTTGGCGTTTCGCTACCTATTACTTCTTCGTCTTCGGCGGTTTTGTTGCGCTCGCCTCGTTCTTGCCGCGCTACTATGTCGGGGCTTATGGGCTGCCGCTCACGACGGCCGGAGTCTTTGCTGGCTTCTACTCCCTGCCTGGTTCCGTTTTCCGCGCTCTTGGTGGGTGGATGTCCGACAAATGGGGCGCGCGTTTCGTCATGTATTTGACCTTCATTGTCTCGCTCGTGCTCCTGTTCGTCATGAGCTACCCCGAGACCAGCTACACAGTTGAAGGCATCCACGGCCCGATCTCGTTCACCTTCGGCCTCAACGCGACGATGTTTATGGTGATGACCGTGATCTTGGGCTTCGTGATGAGCCTCGGAAAGGCTGCCGTCTACAAGCATATCCCGGTTTATTACCCGCATCACGTCGGGGCCGTTGGCGGACTCGTCGGCATGATCGGGGGACTGGGTGGTTTCTTCCTGCCCATCAGCTTCGGCTTCTTGCTCGACCAAAGCGGTGTCTGGACTGCTCCCTTCATGTTGCTCTTCGTGCTGGTCCTCGTCTCGACGGTCTGGATGCACATCGCCATCCGCCGCATGGAACATGCACGGCATCCTGGTCTCAAAGGAGAGAAGTATCTTTCCGATGTGCCAGATGAGCCGCTCGCGAAGTCCATGCCCTGATGAATACCCAACGGGCTTCCCGCTGGGTGGCCCGCCCCCCTCGCACATTTCTGAAGGAGCCACTCCAATGGCCACCACAACAGCAACCTCCGGTCAAAGCGGCCACGTGCTGACCGACTGGCGTCCCGAGGATCCGGAGTTCTGGAAAACCCGCGGGCATGCGATCGCCACCCGCAACCTCTGGATATCGATCCCCGCGCTTCTCCTCGCCTTCTCGGTCTGGATGGTGTGGTCCGTCGTGGTCGCCAAGCTTCCCGCAATCGGCTTCGACTACTCTACCGGACAACTGTTCTGGCTGGCGGCACTGCCGGGCCTGTCGGGCGCGACACTGCGCATCTTCTACAGCTTCATGATCCCGATCTTCGGCGGCCGCAAATGGACGGCCTTCTCGACCGCCACGCTGCTTTTGCCCGCGCTCGGTATCGGCTTTGCGGTGCAGAACCCCGAGACCCCCTACGCCATCTTCCTGCTGCTCGCGCTGCTCTGCGGCTTCGGTGGTGGAAACTTCGCCTCCTCGATGGCCAACATCGCTTATTTCTACCCCAAGAAGACCAAGGGGAACGCGCTGGCTCTCAATGCAGGCCTCGGCAACGCGGGCGTCTCGGTGATGCAGTTCCTCGTGCCGATCGTGATCACCACGGGCGTCTTCGGCTCCCTCGGCGGCGCGCCCCAGCAATTGTCGGCAGGGGGTGAGCTCTTCCTGCAGAACGCTGGTTTCGTCTGGGTGCCCTTCATCGTCCTTTCGGCGATCGCCGCATGGTTCGGGATGAATGACATCGCATCGGCCAGCGCTTCGTTCAAACAGCAATCAGTGATTTTCTCGCGCTTCCACAACTGGGTGATGTGCGTCCTCTACACCGGCACTTTTGGAAGTTTCATCGGCTATTCCGCGGGCTTCCCGCTGCTCATGAAGACGCAGTTTCCTGAGGTGGACGTGCTGCAATTCGCTTTCCTCGGGCCGCTGGTGGGCGCGCTGAGCCGGGCTGGCACAGGTTGGATTTCCGACAAGTTCGGTGGCGGTCGCGTGACCTTCTGGACCTTCGTCGGCATGATCGTCGCCGTCTGGGGGGTGCTGCAGTTCCTGCCCTCGGCCGGTGACGCCGGTAGCTTCTGGGGCTTCTTCGCCTGCTTCATGGCGCTGTTCTTCCTGACCGGCGTGGGCAATGCCTCGACCTTCCAGATGATCCCCTCGATCATGCGTCAGGAAGTGCCGCGTCTGAACCCGCATCTCGACGCGGCCGCCACGCTCAAGCAATCGGAGCTGGAGAGCTCGGCGATCATCGCTTTCACCTCGGCGATCGCGGCCTATGGTGCCTTCTTCATCCCGAAATTCTACGGCACGTCGATCAGCCTGACCGGCGCTCCCAACGCAGCTCTGTGGGGCTTCATGATCTTCTACGCGCTCTGCGTGGTGGTGACGTGGTTCTTCTACAGCCGCAAGGGCGCCTCCGTTCCCTGCTGACGCGACCGGCGCGCGCCGTGGCGTCCCGCGGCGCGCGCTTCCAATCCATTTCCGCAAGGAGACGCGACATGAGCCACTTGCTCGACAGACTTAATTTCCTGCAATCCAAGGAGTTGGAGCAGTTCTCCGACGGCCACGGGCAGGTGACCCGCGAGGACCGTAAATGGGAAGAGACCTATCGGTCCCGCTGGCGTCACGACAAGATCGTCCGCTCGACCCATGGTGTGAACTGCACCGGGTCTTGCAGCTGGAAGATTTACGTGAAGTCGGGGATCGTGACATGGGAGACCCAGCAGACCGATTACCCGCGCACGCGTCCCGGATTGCCCAACCACGAGCCGCGCGGCTGTGCCCGCGGCGCCTCCTATAGCTGGTATCTCTATTCCGCAGCGCGGATGAAACACCCGATGGTGCGTGGCAAGCTGCTGAAAATGTGGCGCGAGATGCGCAAGACCAAGTCGCCAATCGAAGCATGGACTGCCATCCAGAGCGATCCTCTGCTGCGCGCCGAATACACCAAGGCCCGCGGGAAGGGCGGTTTTGTGCGCGCGAGCTGGGACGAAGCTACCGAGATCGCTGCGACCGCCAATGCCTATACTGCAAAGACCTACGGGCCCGATCGCGTCTTCGGCTTCTCGCCGATCCCGGCCATGTCGATGGTCAGCTACGCTGCAGGTGCGCGTTACCTGTCTCTGCTGGGCGGCACCTGTCTGTCCTTCTATGACTGGTATTGCGATCTTCCGCCTGCCTCGCCGCAGACCTGGGGCGAGCAGACCGACGTCCCGGAATCTGCGGATTGGTATAATGCGGGCTATCTGCTGATTTGGGGCTCGAACGTGCCGCAAACCCGCACGCCGGACGCTCATTTCTATACCGAGGCCCGCTACCGCGGCACCAAATCCGCCGTGATTTGCCCTGATTACTCGGAAGCCTCGAAATTCGGTGACATCTGGCTCAATCCCAAGCAGGGCACCGACTCGGCGCTGGCGATGGCGATGGGGCATGTGGTCCTGCGCGAATATCATCTCGACCGTCAGGCCGAGTATTTCGAGGATTATGCGCGTCGCTATTCGGACATGCCGATGCTCGTGCTGCTCGATGAGGAGGATGGCCGCCACATCCCCGGCAAGATGCTTCGGGCTTCGGACCTCGCAGACGGATTGGGTGAGAGCAACAACCCCGAATGGAAGACCGTTGCCTATGATGAAGCCTCCGGGGCGATGGTCGTGCCGAACGGGTCCATCGGTTTCCGTTGGGGGGAAGAGGGCAAGTGGAACCTCGAGGACCGCGCCAGCACGGGAGAGGCGAAGCTTCGGCTTAGCCAGGTTATGGAAGAGTGCCATGACGATGTCGTCGGTGTCGATTTCCCCTATTTCGGCGGCGCCGCTACGGAGAATTTCGTCAAGTGCCAACACCCCGACGTCCTGACCCGAAACGTGCCGGTTAGAAAGGTCACGCTCGCTGATGGCCGCGAGGCCATGGTCGCGACCGTGTTTGACCTCCTTTGTGCGAATTACGGTCTCGATCGTGGTCTGGGGGGCGACTGGGTCAGCCATGACTTCAATGAGGACCTGCCCTACACGCCGAAATGGGCCGAGAAGATCACCGGGGTCTCCGCCGACAAGATCATCGCGGTCGCACGCGAGTTCGCCAGCAATGCCGAAAAGACTCACGGCAAATCCATGGTGATCCTGGGGGCGGGTCTGAACCACTGGTATCATATGGACATGAACTACCGTGGCATCATCAACCTGCTGGTGATGTGCGGTTGCGTCGGTCAGGAAGGTGGTGGTTGGAGCCACTATGTCGGTCAGGAGAAACTGCGCCCGCAAACGGGGTGGCTTCCGCTCGCCTTCGCTCTGGATTGGGGGCGCCCGCCGCGTCAGATGAACGGCACCTCAGCCTTCTATGCCCATTCCGACCAATGGCGTTACGAAACGCTCGGGGTGGACGAGATCCTGTCTCCGACCGCGCCGAAGGGTGACTGGGACATCTCGCTGATCGACTACAACATACGCGCCGAGCGTATGGGGTGGTTGCCTTCGGCGCCGCAACTCAAGACGAACCCGCTTGAGGTCACCAAGGCTGCCAAGGCAGCGGGCATGGATCCCAAAGACTACGTGGCCGAAAAGCTGAAGTCCGGTGAGCTGCAGATGTCCTGCGAGGACCCTGACGCTCCTGAAAACTGGATGCGCAATCTCTATGTGTGGCGCTCGAACCTCTTGGGTTCGTCGGGCAAGGGGCACGAATATTTCATTCGTCACCTACTCGGCACCGACAGCGGGATTCTCGGAAAGGATCTCGGCGAGGAAGGTCGGGCGAAGCCGAAGGAGGCCGTTTGGCATGACGAGGCACCGGAAGGCAAACTCGACCTGCTCGTTTGCATCGACTTCCGTATGTCGACGACCGCAGTCTATTCCGACGTCGTTCTGCCGACCGCTTCGTGGTATGAGAAGAACGACCTCAACACCTCGGACATGCACCCGTTCATTCACCCGCTTCAAGCGGCTGTAGACCCAGCTTACGAGTCGAAGTCCGACTGGGAGATCTTCAAGGCGATCGCCAAGAAATTCCAAGAGGTTTCGCCGGAGGTTCTTGGTCAGGAAACCGACATTGTCCAGGCGCCGATCCTGCACGACACGGCAGGTGAATTGGCTCAGCCCGAGGTGCGCGATTGGAAGAAGGGTGAATGCGACCTGATCCCGGGTAAAACCGCGCCTAACTACGTCACTGTCGAGCGCGACTACGGTGCGATCTACGATCGGTATGTGGCGCTCGGTCCGCTGATGGACAAGCTGGGCAATGGCGGCAAGGGCATTGGCTGGGATACCAAGCACGAGGTCGAAGCGCTTCGCAAACTCAATGGCGAATGGGAGGATGGTCCCACCAAAGGTTGTCCGAAAATCGATACCGACATCGACGCAACCGAGGTGATCCTAATGCTCGCGCCCGAAACCAACGGCGAGGTTGCGGTCAAGGCTTGGGGGGCGCTCGAGAAGCCCACCGGCCGCGGGCATAAGCACCTTGCCGAAGGGCAGGAGCACACGAAGATCCGCTTCCGTGATATCGCCGCGCAACCGCGCAAGATCATCTCGTCCCCGACCTGGTCGGGTATCGAGAGCGAGGAAGTCTGCTACAACGCCGGCTACACCAACGTGCATGAGCTGATCCCATGGCGCACCCTTTCAGGTCGTCAGCAGCTCTATCAGGACCACCTCTGGATGCGCGCTTTCGGCGAGGGCTTCGTGTCCTATCGTCCGCCGGTCGACCTGAAGACTGTGACGCAAGATGTGCTCGCCGGCGACGACAAGCATGTTGTGCTGAACTTCATCACTCCGCACCAGAAGTGGGGCATCCACTCCACCTATACCGACAACCTGCTGATGCTCACGCTGAACCGCGGCGGGCCGGTGGTCTGGATTTCGGAGACCGACGCGAAGAAAGCGGGAATCGAAGATAACGACTGGGTTGAAGCCTACAACGTTAACGGCGCGCTGACCGCGCGGGCGGTCGTCTCGCAGCGGATGAAGGAAGGCACGATCTTCATGTATCACGCCCAGGAGAAGATCGTGAATACGCCCGGCTCTCAGAAGACCGGCCTGCGTGGAGGCATCCACAATTCGGTGACCCGCGCGACGCTCAAGCCCACGCATATGATCGGTGGCTACGCCCAGCTTTCCTACGGGTTCAACTACTACGGCACCGTGGGTGCGAACCGCGACGAATTCGTCGTGGTCCGGAAGATGAAGAAGATCGACTGGCTCGATGAGCCCGCTACCCAGGAGGCAGCAGAATGAGAGTCCGCGCACAAATCGGCATGGTGCTGAACCTCGACAAATGTATCGGGTGTCACACCTGCTCCGTGACTTGCAAGAACGTCTGGACCAGCCGTGACGGTGTCGAATACGCTTGGTTCAACAACGTCGAGACTAAGCCCGGCACCGGCTACCCGACCGACTGGGAAAATCAGAAACGCTGGAACGGTGGCTGGAAACGCACCCGTTCCGGTAAGCTGATCCCGCGGCAGGGTTCGAAATGGCGGATCGTGGCGAATATCTTCGCCAACCCCGACCTGCCTGCGATCGACGATTATTATGAGCCGTTCGATTTCGACTACGAGCATCTCGCCAACGCGCCCGAGATGAAGGCTTTTCCGACCGCCCGCCCGCGCTCCAAGATCACTGGCGAACGGATCGAGAAAATCGAAAAGGGGCCGAATTGGGAAGAAATCCTTGGCGGCGAATTCTCGAAACGCTCGAAGGACTACAACTTCGAGGGGGTGCAGAAGGAGATCTACGGGGAATACGAGAACACCTTCATGATGTATCTGCCGCGACTGTGCGAGCATTGCCTTAATCCGGCCTGTGCAGCGTCGTGTCCTTCGGGTGCGATCTACAAACGTGAGGAAGACGGCATCGTCCTGATCGACCAGGAAAAATGCCGCGGCTGGCGGATGTGCGTCTCGGGCTGCCCCTACAAGAAGGTCTATTACAACTGGTCGACCGGAAAATCCGAGAAATGCACCCTGTGCTACCCGCGGATCGAGAGCGGCAACCCGACCGTTTGTTCGGAAACCTGCGTGGGCCGGATTCGGTATCTCGGCGTCATGCTCTATGATGCCGACAAGATCGAGCAAGCGGCGAATGCGCCCTCCGAGCAGCAGCTCTATGACGCGCAGCTCGACGTGTTCCTCGATCCCAACGATCCGGTCGTAATCGAGGCCGCACGAGCCGATGGCGTTCCGGAGGAATGGATCAAGTCGGCGCAGCAAAGCCCGATCTGGAAGATGGCGATGGAGTGGAAGGTCGCCTTCCCGCTGCATCCCGAATACCGGACGCTGCCGATGGTCTGGTATATTCCGCCGCTCTCACCGATCCAGAACGCCGCCGAGGCGGGCGCGATCGGCATGGATGGCGCGATGCCGGACGTGAAGAGCCTGCGTATTCCGCTGCGCTACCTCGCCAACATGCTGACAGCCGGTGACGAGGCGCCGATCGCTACCGCGCTTGAGCGGATGCTTGCGATGCGTTCCTACATGCGGGCCAAGACCGTCGACGGGGTTCGCGACGAAGGGATCGCCGCACGTGTCGGTCTCTCGGGTCGTGTGATCGAGGATATGTATAAGATCATGGCGCTCGCCGATTACGAGGACCGCTTCGTGATCCCGACGACCCATCGTGAACAGGTCGAGGATGCCTATGACCTGCGCGCGGGCACCGGGTTCACCGATTGCAACGGCTGCTCGACCGGGATCTCGAAGGGCTCGCTCTTCGGGGGCTCCAAAAGACCGCTCAAGATGCCGCAGGAGGTGCAGTGATGGACCATCAACTCAACGATCGCACGCTCAAGGCCTTCTCGGTCCTGCTGAGCTATCCGACGCAGGAACTGCAACAAGCGATGCCGGAGATCGGGGGCGTTCTCGCCTCCGAGACGCGGCTCACGGCGGCGGCACGGCGGGACTTGCGCCCGCTGATCGAAGAACTCGGTGCCCGTGACATCTACGCGCTCGAAGAGGACTATGTGATGCTCTTCGACCGCTCGCGCAGCCTGTCGCTCAACCTCTTCGAACATGTCCATGGAGAAAGCCGTGATCGTGGCGGTGCCATGGTCGACCTGCTCGAGACCTATCGTGCGGCAGGTTTTGAGCCAGCAACGACCGAACTGCCCGACCATCTTCCCGTGCTGCTCGAGTTCCTTGCGGCTCGTCCGCCCGAGGAAGCGCGCGATATGCTGGCGGATGCAGCCCATATCCTCGCTGCGGTCGGGGAACGGTTGGGCAAGCGCGAGAGCGCCTATGCGGCGATCTTCACGGCGCTCGTGCAAATGTCGGGTGAGATGGCTGACGAGGAGGCTGTGGCCGAGATTCTCGCGCGACCTGATCCGTCCCCCGACGATCTCGAGGAGATCGACAAGATCTGGGAAGAAACCGAGGTTACCTTCGGTCCCGACCCGAATGCAGGCTGTCCGCAGGTGCGCGACATGCTCGCGCAGATGGATCCGCCCAAACTGCGCCACGCGAAAACCGCGGCGGAATGACGGAGGCTCAGATGAATACGTTTCTCTTTGGCATCTACCCCTACATCGCACTTTCCGTGCTCTTCCTGGGATCGATCGCGCGTTACGATCGTGATCCCTTCACTTGGAAAACCTCGTCGAGCCAGTTGCTGCGACAGCGTCATTTCGCGATCGCATCGATCCTGTTCCATGTCGGGGTTCTTGTGATCTTCGTGGGCCATGTCGTCGGCCTTCTGACGCCGATCTGGGTATTCGACATGCTCCATGTCAGCCACGGCGCCAAACAAATCCTCGCAATCGTGGCAGGCGGGATCGCGGGCGTGATGGCGACGATCGGCGGCGGGATGCTGCTCTATCGCCGCTGGACCGACCAACGTATCCGGTTGACGTCGAGCTTTGCCGATATCGCGATCCTCGTGCTCCTGCTGGCTCAGCTTCTGCTCGGTCTCGGGACGGTTCCGGTGAGCTGGCAACACTCCGACGGTCACGAGATGGTCAAGTTCATGACATGGGCGCAGATGATCTGGACGTTCCAGCCGGGTGCTGCGGACTATGTCGCGGGCGCGGCGCTTGTGTTCAAGCTGCACATCGTGCTCGGACTGACCATTTTCCTGTTGGTCCCCTTCACCCGCCTCGTTCACATAGCTTCGGGGATCTTCGCGCCGCTACGTTATTTGCTGCTGCGCCCCGGTTATCAGATCGTGCGGTCTCGCCGGAGCTCCAAGTTGCCTGAGCGCAGTGCTGCCGACATCAATAAGGGGCGTATCGCTGCGGCGAAGCGACCTTCGGCTGCGGAGTGAGAGCAATGACCAAACCGCTCTTTCCCGATGTCGTCGTGAATGGCCAGACTATCCCTTCCGCGGCGATTGCTGCGGAAGCCCAGCATCATAACGGCCCGAGTGACAAACCCGGCATTGCCTGGCGCAAGGCGGCCAATGCGCTCGCGGTTCGCGCGCTTCTTCTGCAAGAAGCGGAGCACCGTGCGATTGACGCCGACCCTCAGGATGTCGCTCCGGGACAGATCGAGACCGAGGACGAGGCTCTGATCCGTGCGCTTCTCGAGGATGCCGTCGAGGTGACGCCTCCCTCCGAGGAGGATATCCAAGTCGAATGGAGCCGTGATCCCACGCGGTTCCGCGCCCCGCCGCTTTGGGAAGCCGCGCATATACTGATCGCCTGCGATCCGCGCAACGAGGCGCAACGCGAGACAGCTGAGGCCCGCGCGCGCGCCTTGGCGACAGAGGCGATCGAAAAACCCAAAAGCTTTGCGCGTCTAGCCAAGGAGAATAGCGACTGCTCGTCGCGCGGCGAGGGTGGCTTCCTCGGCCAACTCGGCCCGGGCGACACCGTTCCTGAGTTCGAGAAAGCCCTGCGTGCGCTTGGCCAAGGAGAGCTCACCGCGGAGCCCGTGCTCAGTCGTTTCGGCTGGCATGTGATCCGGCTCGATGCGGTCGCCGAAGGCGCTCCACTGCCATACGAGACCGTGCGTCCGCGTATTGCCGAAGCGATGGAGAAGGCAGCCTGGATACGCGCAGTGCGCGCCTTCGTGGCGGAGCTCGCCGCACGAGCAGATATCTCTGGGGTCGATCTGACGGCATAGGGACAAAAGCGATGCTGAGCGATCTTTTCACCCGCAACCGCACTTGGTCGGAACGCCGCAAGGCGGAGGAGCCTGGCTATTTCTCACGTCTTGCGACGCGGCAAAACCCGGAGTTCTTCTGGGTTGGTTGCGCCGATAGCCGCGTACCTGCGAATGTTGTTGCGGGGCTTGATCCCGGCGAGGTCTTCGTCCACCGGAACGTCGCCAACGTCGTGCATTCTTCAGACATGAACTTGCTGAGTGCGCTTGAATTTGCCGTTGAAAGCCTTGGTATTCGCGAGATTATCGTCTGTGGTCATTACGGCTGCGGCGGGGTCAAGGCGGCGACCGAGGATATGCTGGGCGGTCTGACGGATCACTGGCTCGAGCCCATTCGTCGCCTGGCGCGCGCTTACGCGATCGATCTTGGCCAACTGGCCGAGATCGAGTCCCGTCGCGACAGGCTGGCGGAGCTCAATGTGATCGAGGGCGTGCGGCGTATTGCTGAGACACCAATTCTTCAGCGCGCTTGGGCCGCCGGCGAGCCAGTCAAGGTTCACGGACTAATCTATGGCCTCAAGGACGGCGTGCTTGCCGATCTTGACTGCACGATCACCCGCGCCAGTGTTTTCGGTGAGGATGTTCCGCATCTGAGCACTGCAGCGGATTGAACGGAAAGGACAAAAGATGTTTCCCATTGCCGCTATCGAAAGCCCCGGTCGGGGCGACGCGGACTTCCTGATGGCGCGATTTGCGCGACAGACGATTTCGCGAGGACTTCGCGTGTGTGGCGTTGTGCAGGTCAATATCGATCGACCCCAAAGCCACGCTTGCGACATGGACATCCAGGTCCTGCCCAATGGACCCGTTCTATCGATCTCTCAGGCACTCGGCGCGGGATC
This sequence comes from Thioclava sediminum, assembly GCF_002020355.1. Classification (GTDB taxonomy): domain Bacteria; phylum Pseudomonadota; class Alphaproteobacteria; order Rhodobacterales; family Rhodobacteraceae; genus Thioclava; species Thioclava sediminum. Next base: position 651,454 of record NZ_MPZV01000002.1, on the reverse strand, counting down.
TCGCGGATGCCGTCTTGATCCCGCCGCGCTCGAGACCTCCGTCGCGGCGGTGTCACGCAGTCTCGCCGACGGGCCTGATCTGCTCGTGGTGAACAAGTTCGGCAAAATGGAAGCTGAAGGGCGCGGGTTTCGCCCGGTTATCGCGGAGGCGGTCACGCGGGGCATTCCCGTCCTCGTGGGCATCAACGGCCTGAACGAACATGCTTATGACGAGTTTACGGGCGGCTATGGTTGTCGCCTTCCTTTCTCACTCAAGGCGCTCAACGACTGGTTCGACGAAGCGCGAGGTCTTGTGGGCACCTGAGGGGCCACCGAGGGCGCTTTCGATTTCGTAAATTCCGAGAGCAATGGTCGCTGGCAATGCGGGATTGGTTTCAGTTCAAAGAGCCAGTTGACGTTTCGACAGCTGTCCCCTAGTAAGTAATCAATAACTAACTAAGGGCATGTGATGCGAAAATCCGCAGATCTACGAAAAGCAGAAATCGTCTCGACCGTCCTCGAGATGGCCGACCAGATCGGCCCTGATCGCGTGACTACGAATGCGGTCGCGAAACAGATCGGGCTGACACAGGCGGCTCTGTTCCGGCACTTCCCGTCCAAGGCGGAGCTTTGGGGTGCGGTCGCCGAACATGTCACCGGCACCCTGGCGGCAGCCTGGGAGGCAGCGCTCGAGGGTGTGTCAGATCCGCTGGAGCGGGTGCGCGCATTGGTGGCGGCACAGCTTGGGGTGATCGCGCACACTCCGGCGATCCCAATGCTCCTGTTCTCGCGAGAATTGACGACCGAGAACGAAGTTCTGCGCGGGGCTTTTCGGGAGCGCCTAAGCGTATTTCATGAAACGCTTGAGGCGGACATCGCCGCCGCACAGGCACAGGGGCGGATAACGGTCGATCTCACGCCGCGTGATGCTGCTTATCTGCTGAGCTCGCTTGTCCAGGGCGCCGCGATCCGATGGGCGCTCGGGCCGCGCACGACTTCAATGGAAGAGACCGGGCTGGCGCTGCTGGATGTGCAACTGCGCTTGCTCGAATGCAGGAAGGATGGCTGAGAGATGCGTAAGAGCTGGTTTGTCGTCGGTGTAGCCGCAGTCGCGCTGGCGGGTGGGATCTGGGTGCTGCGCCACCGTCCGCTGCCGGTAACGGTGCTTTCGCCAGAGACGGATGTCACGCTCCGGATTTATGGTTTGGGAACAGTTGAGGCACGTGTGCTGAGCGCCGTTGGCTTCGAACTGGGGGGCGCCGTGCAGAGCCTGTCAACAGATGCTGGTGATCGTGTTATGGCCGGGCAGGAATTGGCGCGTTTGCATCCCGAAGAACAACAGGCGCGCGTTGCCCAAGCTGATGCGGGGGTGGAAGCGGCACGTGCAGCGCTCGCCAAGGCGGAAGCTGCCCTGCCACGCGCTCAGGCGGTTTTGTCACAGCGCGAGGCGGCCAATACGCGCCGGCAGGAACTTGCACGAACGGATCGCACCTCAAAGCAGAGCGCGGAGGAAACCCAGCGCGATCTCGATGTGGCGCGCGCAGATCTCGCGGTGGCCAAAACCGAGCTGATGGTGCTGCGGGCTCAGGCGGCGGAGGCGGACGCTAATCTGCAATCGGCCCGCACGCTTCTGGATAAACACGTTCTGGCGGCTCCCTATGATGCCTTGATCATTGCACGCAAGGCCGAGGCCGGCACGGTGGTCAAGGCGGGTGACACGATCTTCAGCCTGATTGATCCGCAGACGATCTGGATTCAGGCCTATATCGACGAGGAGCGCGCGGGTCAGCTTGCGCTGGGGCAGGTGGGCGCCATCCGTCTTCGTTCGCGCCCACAACATGAGTTTCATGGCGAAATCGTGCGGATCGGGCTGGAAAGCGACCGCGTCAACGAGGAGCGCAAGGTCTGGCTCGCCTGCGCGGATTGCCCCGCCGAAATGTATCTGGGCGAACAGGCTGAGACTCTGGTCACGACGGGTCATCGCGATCGGGCGTTGATGGTGCCCGAGGTCGATATCACGGGCTTCGACGGTGCTTCGGGAACGGTCTGGATAGCGCAGGATGGTGCGCTCGCGCAGGCGACCCTGGAATTCGGTGCGCGCGACGATCTCGGCCGCGCAGAGGTGACGGACGGTCTGCCGGAAGGCGCAGAGGTTGTTTCGCCGGTTCCCAAAGGCGCTGTCGAAGGCCGAAAGGTGAGAGTCGAGGTAGACGAATGAATCTTGCGCTCAAGGATATCCGGCATAGCCTGTTTCGCTTTGTCCTGACCTGCTTCGGGTTGGGGTTGCTGATGACTGTCGTGCTGGCGATGATCGGGATTTATAACGGTCTTGTTTCGGATGCACTTGCGGCAGTCAAAGCACCGCGCGCAGATCTCTGGGTCGTTGAGGCGAATACTCAGGGGCCCTTTGCCGAGGCGTCTTCGCTACCTTCCGCGACGCGCGATGCGGTGGCGCGTCTTCCGGGGATCTCTGACGCGGGCGCGATCACTTACCAGACGATCGAGGCACAGCACGGGACGCAGACGCTTCGGCTATATGTTATAGGTTACGAGCGCGGTCGTCCCGGAGGTCCCTCCACCATCACTGATGGGCGTGGGCTTGGGCGCAGCCACTACGAACTGGTGGCCGACCGAAAGTCGGCGCTTCAGGTCGGCGACACGATCCGTATCGGACGAAACCGGTTTACCGTCGTCGGGCTGACAGAAAATGCGATGAACTCCGGCGGTGACCCCGCGGTCTTCATGACGCTTTCCGACGCGATGGCCCTTCAAAGCGAACTCGATCCCGCAGCCGAGAGGGTCCGCGCGGCGCGTGGCGCAACATCGCCAGACGCCAGCAATGTCGCCGCAGTAATTGCACGGATCGAGCCCGATGCCGATGTTGAGCGGGTGGCTGCGACGATCAGGCAATGGAAACATCTGGGCGCCCTGACCCAGGCACAGCAAGAAGAACTGTTGCTCGCATCGGTCGTCGATCGCGCACGCCGCCAGATCGGTCTATTCTTGGGCATCCTGCTCACCGTCTCGGCAGTGGTGATCGCGCTGATCATCTACACGATGACGATGGAGAAGCTGAAACAGATCGCGACGCTCAAGCTGATCGGGGCACCAGATCGCACGATCCTCGGTCTCATAGTTCAGCAGGCTCTGATCCTGGGAATTTCCGGCTGGGCGATCGGGCTGTCTTTGATTTTGCTGGTGAAAGACAGTTTTCCTCGCCGTGTTGTGCTGGAGCCCACCAACGCATTGGTGCTTGCCGGGATCATCGTTGGTGTCTGCATCGTGGCCTCCGGGCTCGGTATCCGTGCCGCGCTCAAGGTTGACCCTGCGACGGCGATTGGAGGCTGATATGGCAATTGGTGACCTTCTCGTCGATGTGTCAGGCGTAGCCAAGCATTATGGCGAGGGTGAAACACGCGTCGATGCATTGCGCGTGGTCGATTTGCAGATCCATGCGGGCGAGGTGGTGGCGATGCTCGGCCCTTCGGGTTCGGGAAAGACCACACTGCTCAACATTATCGGATGCATTGTTGACCCCTCGGCAGGCCGTCTCTTGCTCGATGGCGAGACGGTGTTTGACGGCCGATGGCTGCGTGGCAACCTGCGTCAACTTCGTCTCGACAAAATCGGCTTCATCTTTCAGGCGCATAACTTGCTTCCGTTCCTCACAGCCGAAGAGAATGTCTCGGTGGTGCTGAATCTCGCGGGCTGGAAGCCTGCGGCGGCGAAAGCACGGGCACGCGAATTGCTGGATTATCTCGAGGTCGGACATCGCGCCGAGGTCAAGCCCGCGCATCTGTCAGGTGGGGAAGCGCAGCGCGTTGCCATCGCGCGCGCATTAGCGAACCGACCCCGGATCATTCTTGCCGACGAGCCAACGGCTGCTCTCGATTCCGTGCGGGCTCAGCTTGTGATGGATTTGCTGCGAAAGCTCGCCGTCGAGCAGGAAGCCTGTATTCTCACCGTGACGCACGACGAGAAAATCTTCGACCGCTTCGATCGGCTGATCCATCTCCGCGACGGGGCACTGATCGAAGCGTGAGGTGTTTCCGCGAAGAAGGCGTTGCTTCGCTTGTCTTCCGAATATTGGAGCCGCGCGGCAAAGGTTCATCTTCTTCACAAACAGGAGGTGCTATTCGCTTTCGTGAAAGACGCCTCGGGGGCAGTGTCATGAAGGTGCGCTTTCTCCCGAGAATTTAGCGTTGGTCGCGCGTTTCAGCTTGTTTGCAGACGCAGAGTGATTGCGTGGCACACCAGTCGGAGTGGGGAGCGTTTCTGATGCAGCCCGACAAAGGCCGCTCGTGGCGTGATCAAGGTCGTGAAATCTTCTTTAGCAGGGGCGTTCGAATTGGATGCCGTCTGACGTCTCCATCGAGTTCCGAACACGTGATTGAAGAACGCTTCATGTGCTCGATCCGCGAAGTTTATTCAGACGAGAATGGCTGCCGATCTAGGTCGAGAGCAAAGAAAATCGAAGCTCCAGATCAATCAGGCTAATCCTCACGCCGAAGCAGAAGAGCCGCGCCCGGGCCCATGTGGCGTAGGCAACGGCTACATCCTGTCCACGATTTCCTGTGGATTGAGGAACGAAACCTCTTCGGTATTTCACCCCAAAGCACCACAATAGGGAATGCGGGGCCAAAACCTCGGAAATTCAGGCCCCAAGAGGGAATATCGCTAGGAAAGAAGATGGCCACAAGCCCCCAGGCACACTCGAAAAGACTTGTCGCCACACTTGTGCGCGAATTGTCCGACGCTGGATTGGCCGGCGCGCGGATCGAGATTAAGCCAGATGGCTGTGTCATCCTCCACATGACGAAGATTGAACAAGAACACCCTGATGACTTCCTCAGCGGTGATCTGAGGATGGGGAAGAAATGACGAGGAGAGCGCTCCCTAAATATGTCTACGAAGATCGTGAGTATGTTCGGTTTATTCGCCGGGCTCGCGGCCAGTCAGAGATGATGCACGAGGAGCCGGGGTCGCCAGAATTTTGGGATCATTATAATCGGCTTCTTAAGGCAGAAAAGTCAGCTCCTTCCAAGAGGAACTTTGAGGCCCTTATTCTAAGCTATTATGAAAGCGAGGCTTTTCAGAAACTCGCTCCCCGCACGAAAAGCGACTACCACAAGTATATTAGCCATATTCGAGATATTTGGGGCGACTATGAGCCGGCTAAGATCGAAACAACGCACATCTACGAGTTACAGCAAGCGAACAGGCATCATTGGCGCCAAGCGAACTATCTCGTTCAGGTTATGGTGGTGCTCCTCAACCATGCAAGACTGAAAGGCTTTATTAAAGGAACCGGTGACAAAACCGCGGCGCATGGCGTTCCTCTCCTGAAGCAAAAAAGTGACGGCTGGGAGCCGTGGCCGCAGGATGTGCGCGAAGAGTTCGAAGAAGTTGCAACAGCTAGAGCAAGGCTTGTTTACGAACTTTGTATCGGGACCGGCCAGCGCATTGGCGATGTGGTGAAGATCCGTTGGGGCGACCTTTCGGAGGGCGTCTATCGGGTTAAGCAAGGCAAAACTGACAAGGAGTTGTGGATCCCGCTCACCGAACGCTTGGCGGAGTATCTATCTGCGGTTCCGAAGAAGGGACTTAACGTGATCACAGATGCAAAGGGGCGGCCAGTAAGCTACCGCATGATCGCCGAGGAGATGCGTAAGGTGAAGGCAAGCATGAAGCATCCGCAAGCTAAGAAATATGTCACGCACGGTCTGCGCAAGAATGCGACGATCGAGCTCTACTTAGCTGGATGCGACGACGAAATGGTGAAGGCCGTCACAGGTCACTCGGGCGTAGAAATGCTGAAAAAATATGGTGGTGAGGTCCGACAGCGACTTTTTGCACAGCAGGCCCAAGAAGCCCGGAATCGAATGGAACAGAACAAGAAGGGAACGTGAAAGTTTCAACGCTTGTTTCAAAATCCGATTTCTGAACGAGAAAGAGCGACGTAAGTCATTGAAAAATTTGGAGGCGAGTACCGGAATCGAACCGGTGTACACGGATTTGCAATCCTTCTGAACTGCCTGATAACGTTGCAAAATTGTGTAAACGCCCCCCCTTTAAGGGGGTCGGAAAATCAAACGGTTACAGGCCGACTGTAAACCGAAAGCAAGCCCCAAACCTCGCGAAGCTCATCAAGCAGCCGCACAAGCGTGCAGCCAAGGCGCTCGGCTATGCACTGACGCTTGGTGAGCCGCGCGCTTGGATAGACTTCGCGCAGGTCATCGGCGTCCGCTTGAATCCTGCGGAGCGAGTCTCGCTCGCCTATTCCACGTTGGTCACGCTAGCCCCTGATACCTGTGAGGAAATCGCGGCCGGTGCAGTCTGCCCTGCAGGCAGTCCGAGACCATCCTTCCTCGGAGGGATGTCGGATGCGCGCTGGTGGGCAGCCAACGCGACGCGAACTGAGCTCAAGGCATATGCCGCTGCCGCCTTCGAGGCGATGAGCTCAGCAGACCAAGCAGCCTTTCACCGACACATAAGCGAAATGGAGGTGTGAGCATGAAGATGCTTATACATCGGGACCAGAACGGCCCAACGCTGCCATTTTCCGTGAGTGACCTGAAGCTGCATCTTCGAGTCGACACCGACTACGAAGATACAGCAATCCAGAACATCGGTAAGACCGCTGCGGCCGAAATCGAGCAGTTCGCCCAGATTGCCCTGCTGACGCAGACGATCCGGGTAACGATCTTCGATCCGTCGCAGGATTGCGGTCTGGCTCTCCCGATTGGCCCGGCTGCGGATGAAGACGTTCCTACCGTGACAATCGACGGCGAGGCATTCACCGCCTTTGATTTCGTCGGAGGCAATCGGCCCTACGTCCGCTGGCGTGCAGATTACTACGACCTGACGCCCACCCGCATTACGATTGAGTATCAGGCTGGGTTCGGTGCAGCCGCCACAGACGTGCCGCCAGACCTCGCGCAAGCGCTCATGGATCAGGCGGCGCTCCACTATGACGGCCGATCCCCGATGGATGCGAAGAGCCTTACAACGTCGCCGCACATGGCGCGGGTCGCGGCCAGGTATCGCGGGGTGCAGGTATGACTGACCCTGAGCTCGATGAAATCCTTACGCTTCGCTGGCCCCTCGTCATGCGGCGCGTGATGGCTGACGGATCGGACGAATGGCTGAAGGGCTTCGTTCGCTCGATCGCAAAGCACGGCAAGCGCGCCAGTTGGCGGCCTTCCACCAAGCAAGCTCTCATCATGCGTCAATTGGTGGCTGACCTGTCTCAGCCGCGTGGCGACGAGATCGAACTGATTGAGAGGTGAAAAGCGCGGCCCCGCGCGCCGAAGCAGCGCGGGGCCGAGGTGGTGGACCGGGTCAGCAACGGTGGCACCACTGAGTGAAAGCCTACCACGGGCGGGATCACAGGCAAAGGGCAGTCCGCAAGGTTGAGGCCCGATCCCCGGCACCGCGCTCAGGTGCCGCAAGCAGCAACCGACCGACCGGCAGGAGCGCATGACCGGACGGGCCCAAAGCGAAGGCCGGCTCCGTTGAGCAGACCGACACGCGGAGGGCATGGGGACTGCCACGCCGCTCGGCGTGGGCAGTCGTCCTATGCCCTGCGCTCAGGCCTCACCATTGAGCAGTGAGGAACCGAGATTGAATAGAGAGACGCGCGAGCGATGACCGAGGTGAAGAAAAAAAGAGAGTGGAGACGCGCTGATGGATCGGCGCTGCCGTCGCGCGCAGAGTCGCCAGCGATCGAGCAGGCTGACCTCTTCGAAGCTGGATCTGGTCCCAATGCCGCGACTTTCACGAGCCCGGGGAACCGGGGATGGGAGTTTTCTCTTTTCGCGCAGGATGACGACGGGTCGCCAGCCGAGCGAGCTATGCAATTCATGCATGGCCTTCGTATTCCGGAAGGGCCGAACGCCGGAAAACCTGTTTCCCTCGCCCCCTTCCAACGGCAGTTCATCGAAGGCGCGATGGCCGAAGATACCGCCAACGCGGTTCTCAGCATCGGGCGCGGCAATGGCAAATCCGCGATCACGGCAGGCCTTGCGCTCGGCGGTCTCATTGGCGTCTGGGATCGCCAGCCCCGTCGCGAGATCATCGCAGCCGCCCGGACGCGAGATCAGGGCCGCATCATCTGGGACTTCGTCGCCGGATTCGCTGCCACCCTGCCGCTTGAGCTGCAACGCCGCCTGATCTACCGCCGCGCCCCGCGCCTCGAAATCGAGTTTGAGGGCGACGGCGGCGGGCACGTTCTGCGCGTCATTGCTGCTGACGGCAAGTCCGCCCTCGGCGGCGCTCCGACAATGGCAATCCTCGATGAGCGCGGGCATTGGGCGCTGGATCGCGGCGACGAGCTCGAACACGCCCTGCTGTCCGGCCTCGGCAAGCGGGACGGGCGCGCCTTCCTTATCAGCACGTCCGCCAGCGACGACACGCACCCGTTTTCACGGTGGATCGACGATCCCGCACCGGGTTCCTATGTCCAAGAGCATCGGCCCGCACCGGGCCTGCCTGCCGATGATCCGGAAAGCCTTCTGATCGCCAACCCCGGCGCGCCGCATGGCATCGGCGGTTCGCTGGAATGGCTGGAAGCTCAAGCCAAACGGGCGATCGCGCGCGGCGGTTCGAGCCTCACGAGCTTCCGGCTCTACAACCGAAATGAGCGCGTGTCCGGCGAGTCCCGCGATCTGCTGATCACGCTGGACGAATGGTTGAGCTGTGAAGCCGAGACCCTACCGCCACGCCAGGGCGGCGTTGTGATCGGGATCGACCTCGGTGGTTCAGCCTCGATGACTGCGGCGGCGTTTTACTGGCCCGAAACCGGACGACTTGAAGCGGTGGGAACTTTCCCATCTATGCCCGGCTTGCTGGATCGAGGTCAGGCTGATGGCGTGGCTGGCCGCTACGTTGAGATGCAGGAGCGCGGTGAGTTAACCGTCCTGGGCGACAAAACGGTGCCCGTGGCCCCCTGGCTTGCCGAAGTGATGCGCCACGTCGAGGGCGAGCATGTCACGGCGATCACGATGGACCGTTACAAGCAAGCGGAACTGTCCGAGGCGCTAAACAGGGCGGGGATTCGTGCCCCTTGTGTCTGGCGGGGGCAGGGTTTTCGCGATGGTGGTGAAGATGCGGAACGGTTCCGCCGCGCCGCCTTCGATGGCCTGGTCAAAGCTAGGCCTTCGCTACTGTTGCGCTCGGCCTTTGCGGACACGGTCTGCCTGCGCGACCCGGCCAACAATATCAAGATCGCAAAAGCCCGTTCCACCGGCCGCATCGACGCGGCGGCGGCTTCCGTCCTCGCCGTGGCGCAAGGCGCGCGTATCGCGGCCCAACCCCAAACGAAAGCGAGGATGGCATGGTTCTGAATGCTGGAAGCCTCAGTCGCCGCATTCAGGTGCAGCGTGAAATCCAGGTCACGGGACCGGGCGGAGTGGTGAGCACCGAATGGGAGGATTTTGGCCCAACGCTCTTCGCTCGTCGCCGTGACATGTCTGACGCCGAACGGGTCGTTGCCGCGCACTGGGAAAATAGGCTGGTGAGCAGGTTTGTGATCCGAGATTCGGCCTTCGCGCGCTCCATTCGCCGTGCGGATCGGCTGATGCATGAGGGGATGGCTTACGAGATCGACGGCATCAAGGAACTGCCATTCGACCGGGCCTTCCTCGAAATCACGGCTTGGACGGAGGACACGCTGTGAGCATCCGCAAAGAGCACCATCGTTATTCACGCAAGATCACCCGCACCAAACGCTGGAAAGCGCTGCGCGCGGAGATTCTTGAGCGCGACGGCTATCGCTGTCGGTCCTGCGGCTGCGGAGGACGGCTCGAGGTCGACCACATCAGGCCAGTTAGGACGCACCCCGAGCTGTCCTATGAGCCGCGCAACCTCCAGGCGCTTTGCCCGGGTTGCCACACCCGAAAGACCCGGATCGAGTGCGGGCACCCCCCGCCCCGAGAAGACCGCCAATCTTGGCGGCAAGCTGTCGAGTCGCTTGAGCGGCTCGGGAAAAGTAACCCAACAAAGCATGAGGAATGAGCATGTTGGATTCTGTGAAGATCGCACGGCGGCAAAGCGAAATCCGCCAGAACCTCGCCGAGCTGGCGGGCAAGGAAACCCCGTCCGAGGACGAAATCCGCCAGATGGAAACGCTGGATCGGGAATATCGCTCCAACGAAACCCGCTATCGCGCGGCCCTGATCGCGGAAGACACCGAGCGCCGGGACGCGGGCAGCGAACTGGAAACCCGCTCCACCCAAGAATGGGCCGAGCTGATGGCAGGTTTCGAGATGCGTCAGGTCGCGCTGGCCCTCGATGAAGGGCGTCAGCTTGACGGGCAGACGGCCGAGATCGTGTCCGAGCTGCGCAGCGCGGGCGGCTTCCGGGGCATCCCCGTGCCGTGGCAGGCGCTGGAAGTCCGGGCCGGTGAGACCGTCGCCAGTGGCACCCCGAACCCGATCCAGACTCGCCCCATCATCGACCGGCTGTTCCCGGACAGCGTGGCGGCGCGCATGGGGGCGCAGATGATCAGCATCGACGCGGGCGCGGTCGAATGGCCGGTGACCACCTCGGCCGTCACGGCGGGCTGGGCGGACGGCGAGACGGCGAACGTGGCCGGGCCGACCACCTACGCCACCACTGACCGCGCCATGTCGCCGGACCACAACCTCGGCATTCAGATGCGCATCACCCGCAAGACGCTCAAGCAGTCCGGCGCGGCGCTGGAACAGGCGGTGCGGCGGGATATGAACGGTGCCATGGGCGCTGCGATGGATCAGGCGGCGTTCCTCGGCACCGGGGCCAACGGTCAACCGCTCGGCGTCATCACGGGCGCGGCAACCTACGGCATCTCGTCCACGGCGGTAGCCGCGCTGGCGAGCTGGGGTGCGTTCCGTTCGGCAGTCACCCGGTTCATGACCGCCAACGCGGCCGGTTCTCCAGACGCGGTCCGGGCCCTGATCCGGCCCGAGCTGTGGGACTATCTGGACAGCGCCCTGATCAGCGGCACGGCCGTGTCCGAATGGGATCGTCTGGTGAAGAACATCCCGGCGGGCAATATCGCGATGACGAACAACGCTCTTGCAGCGCCGTCCGGAACGCCTTCCGCCACCTCCGCGCTGCTGACCACCGCGGCGGGCGGTGTCGCCCCGATCTTCGTTGGCGCCTGGGGCGCGGTGGACATGATCCGCGACCCCTACAGCGATGCTCAGTCCGGCGGGCTGCGGATCACGGCGCTAGCTACGATGGACGTGACCGTGGCGCGCCCGGCCCAGCTCGAACTGCTGACCGGTCTCGAACTGGAAGCTGCGTAATGCTCTGGGGCGCTCATGTTGGCAGCCTTGAGCTGCGCACCGAGGGCGGGGAAACCCGCCTTCGGGCAACCTTTCCCTATGGCCGGGAAACCGTGCTGGCCGAGCGCGTGGGCATGGGCCGTGAGCGTCGTGAGATGATCGCAGCCCGTGCCTTCGCGGATCGGATCGAGCGCGGCGAGGACGTGCACTTTCTGTCCGGCCATGACTTCAACAAGCCGCTGGCCTCACGTTCGGCAGGAACCCTGACCCTGACGGAAACGGCTGATGCGCTCACGGTGGAAGCGACCATCGGCGCCGATATGGCGCAGGTCAGCTATGTCCGGGATTTCCTCTCGGCGCATGCGGCCGGGCTGGTGCGGGGCCTGTCTCCCGGCTTTCGCGTTCGGCCAGGCGGCGAGACGGTGGAGGAACGTGGAAACGCAATCCTACGGACCATCACGGCGGCTGATCTGATCGAGATCAGCGCGGTCACGAAGCCGGCTTACCCGCAAGCTCAGATCGAAGCTCGGAACTGGCAACCCATTGGCGAAGTGGCTGAGAGGGTTGTGAAGCAGACACCGCATCCTGCGGTGCGGTGGAGGTAAAAATGTTCGGATGGCTCAAGAATATGCTGCGCCCGATCGAGACCAGATCTAGCGGGTCCGGTTACACCGCCCAGGTCATGGCCGCACGCGACAGCTTCATCAGCGGGCGGCGCGGCGTGGCCGAGCTCACGGCGACGGTGCAAAGTTGCGTCAGCCTCTGGGAAGGAGGGTTCGCAATGGCGGACGTGTCCGGCACCGAGCTGCTGACCCGCCAGACGATGGCGATGATTGCACGCTCGGCCGCGCTGAATGGCGAGGCGGTCTACCTGATCACCGAGCTTGGACTTGTCCCGGCGACCGATTGGGATGTGACCACCCGTGACGGCAAGCCCCGTGCTTACCGCTTGTCCATCCCAGAGGCTGGCGGCGGGCGCACGGTAACCGCTTTGGCGGCCGAGGTGCTTCACCTTCGGATCGGCTCGGACAACCTGAGCCCTTGGATTGGAACGGCCCCGCTGCGTCGGTCCAGCCTCACTGGGGCGATGCTCCACGCGGTTGAGTCGGCCCTTGGCGAGACCTTCGAGAATGCCCCGCTTGGCTCGCAGATCGTGCCACTGCCGGATACCGGGGCCGATGACATGGCCTCGATGCGTGGCGCATTCCGAGGGCGGCGCGGCTCTACGCTGGTGATCGAGGGCGTTGCGCAGGCGACGGCGGCGGGCATGAACCCCCAGATCGGGCAGAAACCGGATCAGCTCTCCCCGGATCTATCGAAGTCCATGACTTCCGAGACGCTGGCAGCGGCCCGCGAGGGCATTCTCATGGCCTATGGCGTCCTGCCGTCGCTGGTGAACCGTTCCGCTACCGGCCCGGCCGTCAGGGAGGCCCAGCGTCAGCTTGCAATCTGGACGCTCCAACCCATCGCTGCGCTTCTTGCCGACGAGGCATCCGCCAAGCTCGGGGGGCGGGTCGAGATCGACACCATCCGACCACTGCAAGCCTTTGATGCCGGTGGGAGAGCCCGCGCCCTCTCCACTATCATCAAAACCATGGCCGACGCGAAAGAAGCGGGCATTTCGCCAGGCGATGTGTCCGGTGCGATGCGTATGGTAGATTGGAAGGAATAGGGCCGGGCGTGCCCTGAGGTTAAAAGCTTCCTCACACCGCCCCGGATCAGTCGGAGAGTGCCGTAAAACCCCGACAGCGCGCGGCTTCCTTGAAGTGTTGGGGGCGCGGCGCGTGACTCTATGCCCCTAGGAGCTGTGACAAGCTGGTATTAGACCAACTGAGACTCGGGATAGGAGGGATAGGTGGGATGCCCGGGATAGGAGGAATGGGCGCGATTGCAGGAATCGGGGCGATAGGTGGGATACTGGTGATTGGCAGAACCGGGCCGCCAGTTGCCCCATTTACAAACGCCAATGCATATCCACGTCTGTCTCTAAAGAACCCGTTAGAAAACTGTCCAATGTGTGCGCCGTTGTAACCAAAGAAGTTTCCATTACTGATGAACGAGATATGGCGGCCGTTCAGGTCATGAATTCTGTCGTCGCGAAGCCAAGCGACTACCCGTCCGTGACGGTCAAAAATCGGATTCATTGCTACCTCAAGTTGCTAAATATTTTGGTAATGTGCTCTACCAACGCTCTCATTTCTCTACGTATCGGTCCGGGACTTCCTCCCAGGATCGACACTTGCGATAGACCTCTTTCAAGAATGTTCTGTAGAGGACATTTCGGTCCACCGTGGCGTTTGGAATGTGTTTCCTGACCGTGTCCTCAAGAGCGCGTTTCATATCATAGTCTAGGTGATGCAAAACGTCTTCAATTTTAATCTTAGCCATTGGAACTCCTATCTCTAAGCCGAACGCCCACACCGCCGCCGTTCTCTTGAATGAATGCAATCCCTGCGTTCTCAAGCGCCTCCTTCATTCTGGCTTGCGCCGTTTCTGAGACTACACGTCGTTCTTTTTCGAAGTCCACAATTGTGGACAGCCCGAAGCCTGCAGCTGCCGCTAGCTCCGGTTGTGTCATTTCTAATAGGGCGCGCGCCGCCCGGCATTGTGCTGGGGTCATTTCAACATTTTCTGTTGACACTTTGAGTGTCGGTGCAATATCAACATAAACTGTTGATACCGTAATTAGGAGTCCCTGGCAATGACCAACGAACGCGCCTGCGCGAACAATGATGCTCAATCTGTTGAACCGGTTTCGCATTGGGAGAACGAAGAGGTGCATCGTCATGCGCTGTGTGTCGAGCCGATCTTTCGAGACCACATTGCGAAAGTGGAAGCTCTTCGGAATCGTCAAGCAGCCTATGTCGCAAGCTTGCCCACCGAGTATCCGGCCGCAGTCTCGGCGGTGCTCAACATCGTTCACCCTGAATTCGAGAGCTATCCCGACGGAGTCGAAGAAGCGCTCCACCTCTCATTCGCTCTGGAGGCGATGATCAAGAATAGCGGCGTAGAAGGCCAGGGGCGCAGTAGAGACGCAGCGGTTTATGTCGCTGAGCGGATAAGTGATGCGATGCACCGGGCCGTGCAAAGCCTCGATAAGATCACTGACATTCTGCAGAACGCAGATAAAGCTGAACGAGGGCTTTAAGTGGAAAAAATTCTTTTAGGGTTGACTGGCGATCTAAAAGAAATCTATTCATTAAGGATGAAGCAGAGCCAGTTCATCACTCTTATGTCGCAAAGTCTCCGGAGGGAGGAAAAGACGATCCGCACAATCGTGCGGTTCTTGCGTGAGGCCGGTTTGTTCACGACTGGCGCGCGGGGGGTGAATGCGCCTGACCTGACATCGTTGGATGCGGTCCGGGTGATCATTGCGGTTGTGGCATCTACATCGCCAGGTAAGGCCGTCCGAGACGTACAATATTTCGGCAAACTCAAGCCGGATCTACGTGCTACGGACGCGCACTTGGATCTGCCAGATTGCCTCAATGCAGACGAAACTCTGGAAGAGGCGTTGGTGAAGTGCTTTGAAGACGCTCTTCCCTACAGCGCCATCGCTCTTGGCCGCCTAACGCTTTCCGAGCAGGGCGACGCCGTGCTTCGTATTGGGGACCGGGACCAGGCTTACCATCAGCGCGAACAATGGGAAGCTGTGAGCAGCTTGCCGATAAAGTCAGAAGAATGGAAAGCTGCCATCCGTGATTGGGAGGGTATGAATCGAATTGGGGGCGATCCAGTTCCGCGCTCAGCACACATAAATCTCGAGACGATCCATCAGATTGGCTTCGAAATGATCGGCTGGGAGGTGGATTGATGGAGCGCCGACCTGCTGCAATCCGAAAATCTGACCTTACGCCAGCTTTCGAAGCGGCGAAGGCTGCGGGCTATGATCAAGTCTCTGTTGTCGTGGAAAGCGCAGACGGAAAGCGATTCCTGATCACGGCCGGGACCGGCGGCGACACCGCCAAGCCCGACATGACACCGCTCGAAAAGTGGAGGGCAGATCGTGCCTCAAGCTGATCTGCCCAAAGGTGTTCACCGTGTCCGGAGAAAGCTGGCGAGCGGCAAGAGCCGCTTTCACTTCTACGCATGGCGTGGTGGCCCAAAATTCTGGGAAGATGACCACCGCAAGCCGAACGACCCTGCTTTCTATCAAGCATTCGCGGAAGCCGCTGCGCGCCCGAAACCGGCCGACTACATGACACCCCAAATGGTGGACGACTTCCTATCCAGCACTGCGCGAGCGAAGGGCGATCGGTCTTTTGCCGATCAACGGAGGTGGGCGCTCCGTTTCGCGGATCACTTCAAGGATGCGCCAGCCGTCATCTTCGAGGAGCGTGGATCGCGCGGCGAAATGAACGCATGGCGGGCGCTCTGGAAGCACTCGCCCAAGCAGCACGATATGGCTGGCACCCATGCAGTCCGCATCCTCAATTGGGCGGTGGATGAGGGCAGGCTTTCCGAACACCACTGCCACAAGCTCCACCGGCTCTATGAGGTGGACAGATCAGAAATCGTCTGGACCCCGGCCGACCGGGAAGCCTTCAACGCAGTCGCGCCGGAATGGGTTCGCCGCATTCTCTGTGCAGCCTGCGAAACCGGCTTGCGTCCGGCTGACCTGGTCAAGCTAAATCCGGCCCATATCGAGCATACGCCGCGGGGCCGTCGACTTCGCGTCCGGACGAACAAGCGTAAGCGGCTGGCTCATATCCCGATCACACCCGCGCTGGCCGAGGTGATCGACACGACACCGCCGGGCCGGTTGCTAATCCTCACGAATGCAAACGGCAACGCCCTGACCCCGCACCGCGCGTCCGAGGGCGTCCGTCAGTGGCGCGATAAGGCCAAGCTGTCCGATGAGCTGCGCCTGTATGATGCGCGCGGGACGGCTGCAACGCGCCTGCTGAATGCGGGACTTTCCCTTGCCGAAATTGCAAATCACATGGGCTGGTCTGTCCGTTATGCGGCGAACGTGATCGAGCATTACGCCCGCGTGTCGCCCGACGAAACCGATGCGGTTCTGGTCAAGCTGGCCCACGCAAAAGGGGATGTAGCATGAACAAAACTGTAAACGGCCCTGTAAACGGTGCAGCCCGCGCAAACACTAGCAACACGCAAGTGCTTGAAAATAAATGGAGGCGAGTACCGGAATCGAACCGGTGTACACGGATTTGCAATCCGCTGCGTCACCACTCCGCCAACTCGCCGCCGTGGTGTTGGCGTCAGATACGGTATCGCAAGCGCCCGCGCAAGAGGCGAGTTGTGCCTTTGGCGCATTGTGCGCAGGCGACGTCGGCTCTGAGCGCAAGAGCAGGTCCGAAGGCCCTCTCGCATAACTTGCTCAGACCCTGCTTCTGTGGCAAAACCGGCCACAAGGGTTTGCTACCGAAGAGTTCTCGACATGCAAGATTTCGCTACGCGCCGCACCATGATGGTCGACACGCAGGTCCGTCCCAGCGATGTGACCAAATTCCCGATCATCGCGGCGATGCTGCATGTGCCGCGCGAGCAATTCGTGCCCGCGGCCAAGCGCGAAGCCGCCTATATCGGGGAAAACCTCGAACTGGCGCAGGGCCGCGTGCTGCTGGAACCGCGCAATTTCGCGAAGATGCTCGATGCGCTCGACATCCAGCCCGATGATCTGGTCCTCGATGTGGGCGCGGGGCTCGGCTACTCCTCCGCCGTGATCGCTCGGATGGCCGAGGCGGTCGTCGCGCTCGAAGACGAAGAGATGGCATCGCAGGCAGAGGCTGCGCTGGCAGAGGCGGGGGCCGACAATGTCGCCGTCGTCACCGGCGCGCTGACCGAGGGCGCGGCGCAGCATGGCCCCTATGACGCGATCCTCATCGAAGGGGCGGTCGAAACCGTTCCCGCCGCGCTGATCGAGCAACTCAAAGAAGGCGGCCGGATCACCGCAATTTTCATGGAAGGCGCCCTCGGGGTCGCCCGGATCGGTTACAAGATCGACGGTGCGATGAGCTGGCGCGATCTTTTCAATGGCACCGCACCTGTCCTCCAGGGGTTCGTGAAGCCGCGTGAATTCGTGCTCTGAGGAGCACATCGAATAGGCTAGCTGTTTTGCAGGATATGCAATCGGGCGCTGAGCCGATAGAATTTGAAGCAATCGCGCCCGGCGGCAGAGGGACAACACCTGCATCTGCGGCGATACAGGAAACGAGGGACATTCGATGCTGCGCAAGACTCTGACTATGACCGCTTTGGTCGCGGCTACCGCATTTGGGCCGGTCGCGGCAGGGGCGGAGACGCTCGCCGATGCGCTGGTCTCTGCATATCGCAATTCGAACCTGCTGGAGCAGAACCGGGCCGCGCTGCGGGCCGCCGATGAAGACGTCGCTCAGGCGGTCGCGAATCTGCGCCCGGTCCTGCAGTGGACCGCGAGCTACGATTACCTGAATTCCGACGCCACGGGGGCGATCTCGCAGAGCGCCTCGACCTCGCTCGGCGCGTCGATGACGCTGTTCGATTTCGGTCGCAACAAGATCAATGTCTCGATGAAGAAAGAGACCGTGCTGGCCACCCGTGAGGGTCTGCGCTCGGTCGAACAAAACGTGCTGTTGTCGGCGATCCAAGCCTATTCGGACGTGAAATCGGCCTCCGAGCAGGTTGCGATCAACCAGAACTCGGCGCGCGTCCTAAACGAAGAACTCAAGGCCTCGAACGACCGTTTCGAAGTGGGTGAAGTCACCAAGACCGACGTGTCGCTCGCTCAGGCGCAGTTGGCCTCCGCCCGCGCCTCGCTCGCTGCGGCACAGGGCAACCTGCGCTCCGCACGCGAGGCCTATAAGGCGGCGACAGGCCACTATCCGAGCAACCTCGCGGCCTTCCCGAAGCGTCCGTCGCTTCCGGGCTCGCTGGACGCTGCACGCGACATCGCGCTGCGCACCCATCCGAGCATCAAGCAGCTGCAGCACACCGTCGCGGTCTATGACCTCGGCGTGGATTACGCCCGCGCCAATCGCCTGCCGAAAATCACCGGTTCGCTTGGCCTGCGCCAGCAAGAGCAGGGCGTGCAGACGCAATCCGCCGGGATCGAGCTGAACCAGACGCTCTATTCGGGTGGCGCGCTTCTTTCGGCGCAGCGTCAGGCCGTGGCGAACGATCAATCGGCCCGCGCGCAGCTGAGCCAGGCCGGCGTGACGGTCTCGCAAAACGTGGCCAACGCCTGGGCGGCGATCGACATCGCGAAGGCGCAGATTTCGGCTTACGATCAGCAGATCACCGCAGCCCGGACCGCCTATCAGGGCGTCAAGGAAGAGGCGCTTCTGGGCGCGCGCACCACGCTCGACGTGCTCTCGGCTGAACAGGACCTGCTGGATGCGCAGGCGGGCCGGATCGACGCGGCGGCCACTCTGCAGGTAGCTTATTATCAACTTTTGTCCGCTATGGGTCTGTTGACGGTAGAAAACCTGAAGCTTGGAATTCCGACCTATGATCCCGCGGCCTATTACAACTCGGTCCGCACCGCGCCCCTCACGCTCAGCCCGCAGGGCAAGCGTCTGGATCGTGTGCTCAAGGCCATCGGCCAGTAACGACCGAACGGTGTTTCGGCGGGCTTTCGGGCCCGCCTGCCGCGCCGCTGTGGCGCAGGCATCGCAGCCTCCGGGTGTCCCTTGCAGTTTCGGATCCGTCACGGCTGGACAGGCGCGCGTGCGCGCGGCAGGATGGAGTGATCATGGCTGATACCCGACCCAGACCCGAAATCGAAGATGTGCTGGCATCGATCCGGCGACTGGTGTCGCAGGACAGCCCGCGTGTGGCCGAGAGCTATCCGGCCTCGAAAGGGGAGGGCTCGACGCCCGATCCGCTGGTTTTGACACCCGCGCATCTCGTGTCGGACACTCAGGCGGGGTCGAAAGGCGATATCCACGATCTCGAGTGGTCCGCGCCGGGTGTTTCGCCGGAAGAGGAAGCCGAGGCGGCGCAGGATGACGCGGCCGATCTGTCGGAGGCGCCCACCGAGTCGGTGGAGCCTGCACAGCTGTCCGAGGCCCGTCGCAAGCCGCAGAATTTTGAACCCGAATTCGATGATGCCGAGGCCGAGCCCTGGCCGTCGGAGGCGGAATTGCCGCAGGGCAGCTTTGACGACGAGCTCAAGCGGCTGGAGGGCTCGCTCGCCCAGCTCGAGGCGGAAGTGGCGCGCGATGGTGCCGATTACGAATCCGAGACGGGCGACGCGTTCGAACCGGCAGGCACCGCGCCGCTGACCGAACTGCCCGAAAGTTTTACGCCGGTTTGGGATCAGGGCTCCGATCCGGAGCAGACCTTCGCCAGCGCAGAGTGGGAGGACGTGGCCGGCTTCGTCGCGCCCCACGCGCCGGAAGCTGACGAGGCGGTAGCCGACACGGACACCGCCCCCGAGGCGCTGGAGAGCGCCGAAGATGATCCTCTGGCGGCGCTCGATTTTGATGACGGCTCTCCTGCAGAGGCCGAGCCGGAAGACATCAGCACCGACGATGAGCCCCTCGCGACCGAGGCCGTGATCGGCTTCGACGTGCCGCCGGGGGCCGAGGCTGAGCCAGAGCTAGAGTCGCTGCAGGACACCACCGCAGCGCAGGATTGGGAAGATCTTACGCCGGAGATGGACGGCGGTGATAGTACTTCCGAGTTCGCGCAGGCTAGCGAGCATGCGGCTGATACGCCGCCGCGTCGCCTGCATCTCAGCGATGCCGGGGCGCGTGCCCCGGAGCCGGAGCCGCGGACGTCCAGCTATGCGGAGCTGCGAGCGACGCTCGAGGAAGATTTCGAGGCGGATGAGATAGCCGCGCTCGAGGCCGAACTTGCGTCCACCTCGGACCAGCCCGATGCCGCCTTGCATCCGCTGGCGCAATCGATGACCGAGACCCAACTTCGGCACCTCGTGTCTTCACTGCTGCGCGAAGAGCTTCAAGGCGCGCTCGGCGCGAAGATCACGCGTAACCTGCGCAAGATGGTGCGTCGCGAAGTGCAGCGCGCTCTGATGAGCCGCGATCTGGACTGAGGTTGGAGATGCTCGGGCAGGGACGCCCGAGAGCGACTTAGCCCTGCTCTGCGCGGCCAACAATGCGCGCATCGTCCGGGAAACTTTTGCCACCGACGAGGCACGCAAAGCGTCTCTTTAGATCGCTGAGAAGAACAAGCCCAAGAAATTCAAAACGGCGCGCCCTGTGGGACGCGCCGTTTTGTGTATCCAACTGTCGCCGTGGCGCCTGACCGGATCAGGCCGCTTCGGCCTCGTGCTCGTCGGAGATCGCGGCGAGGCGGCGTTCGCTTTCTTCGCGCGACAGGGCGACCGACGTGCGGACACCTTTGCCGACGAATTCCATCAAACCCCGGACGACGCGCTCGTTCGGATCGATGCCGGCGCAGGACAGAACTTCACGACCATCGCGCGAGCGTGCCCAGCGGGCGATCTGCTCGGGACCGTTGCCGTATTTCTTGTCGTCTGCAATCGCATCATCCAGCGCCGCGAGAACCACAGCGGCGAACAGTTTGCGGGCTCGTTGGCCCTGCTCGTAATTGAAGGCCGAGCCGTCAACGAAATCGCGCATTCTTCCGTCCTTTGTTATTGCTCTTGCGTTTCCTGGCGTGAGGGCCATCTAGGCCGTTCGGCCCCCGATTCGATATGCCTTGGGTCACATGGCAGGTATGCGCCTGGCGCATATCACCTTTGCCGCTCACCAAAAGCTAGGCCCCTCACAAGGGATCGCAATGCACGCGAAGTAAGCGTGTGCCGCTGGAATTCAAGGCCGGCTATTTGCGAAGCGCGAACGCACAAAGGCCTAGATGGTCTTCTAAGTGATTGAAATTGCGCTCTATTGATGGCCTTCAGATCGCGCGAATTCGTTCGTATTACGAAGGATTTCTTGCGGTCGTTTCCTCTGCGTCACGATGTTCCGTAAAACGCATGGATGGGGCTTGCGCTTTCCGAAACATTTGATCCTCGCTGGTCATAAATAAGTGACCACCGCGTCACCCGCCGACATCTCGCCCGATGCGCGCCCGAGGCGCAGATAGGCGATCGCGCGATCGCCGGAACGGGTGAAAAGACGCCCGACGCTGCGCCCGTCCGAGGTGATCTCGGTTCCCGGCTCGGCAGGGCCTTTGACATCGACCGTGACGAAGCCTTTGCGCAGCTCGGTCTTGTGCTTCATCCGCGCGGTGACTTCCTGGCCGACATAGCAGCCTTTGCGGAAATCGACGCCGTCCAGCCGATCGAACCCGGCCTCGAGGATGAACGTGTCGGGGGTCAGTTCGACACCGGTCTCGGGGATGCAATGCGCAACGCGGATCGCGTCCCAATCGGTGCCGTCATCGCCCGCTTTGTCCCCGTAGAGCCGCCAGCCCATGTCGGGATGGCGCGGATCGGCCAGCGCGCCCTCGGGCGCAGGCCCGGTGCCGCGATAGACCTTCAGATCGGAGGGGGCGATCGCGACATCCGCACGCAGCTTGTACATGCTCAGCCGCTTGATGGTCGCCTCGGCGATGCTGGCGTCGATATCGAGCACAATCGCCTCGCCCCGCGCGAGCAGGAAGAAGTCGGCAAGGTATTTGCCCTGTGGCGTCAGCAGGGCGGTATAGACCAGCCCGTCTTTCACGTGGCTCACGTCGTTCGTCACCAGCCCTTGCAGGAAGTGCTCGCGATCCGCACCGGTGATCTCGTAGAGAATGCGCTCGGCCATAGAGGTCTCCTTTCCCCGCCCATGTAGGCAGCCGGGACGGGAATGCCAACTCAATCGAGAAGCTGCATCCGGCACAGCCCCGCATAGGGCCCGTTCTTGGCCAGCAGCTCGTCATGCGTGCCCTGTTCGACGACCTGACCCTCGACCACCACGACGATCTTGTCTGCATTGCGCACGGTCGACAGGCGGTGGGCGATCACCAGCGTCGTGCGGCCCTGGCTCAGGTCCGCCAGTGCCTGCGCGACCTTGGCCTCGGAGACAGTGTCGAGCGCGGAGGTCGCCTCGTCGAGCAGCAGGATCGGCGCGTCGCGCAGCACGGCGCGCGCGATGGCGACCCGCTGGCGTTGCCCGCCGGACAGGGCCGAACCACGCGGGCCTGCGCCGGTATTGATGCCGTTCTGCAGGAGGTCGGTGAATTCGGTCACATGGGCGGCTTCGAGCGCGGTCTGGATATGGTCGGGATCGACCTCCTGCTGCCCGAGCAGGACATTCTCGCGGATTGTCTCGTCGAACAGCGCGGAATCCTGCGACACCGTCGAGAAATGCTGGCGCAGTTCGGCAAGGCCGAGATCGTTCAGCGGCGTGCCGCCCAGCGTGATGCGCCCGCTATCGGGATCGACGAGCCGGGTCAGCAGATTGAACACGGTGGTCTTGCCTGCGCCCGAGGGGCCAACAAGCGCGGTGGTCTGGCCGGGTTCGGCAACGAAACTGAGGCCGCGCAGGACGTGCTTGTCGCCGTAATGCAGATGCACGTCGTCGAATTCGATCCGCGTGGTCTCGGGCAGGGCGGCAGGCTGCGCAGGCGAGGTGATCGCGGGTTGGGTGTCGAACAGGCGATAGATCCGCTCGAGGCTCGCGGCCGCCGTTTGCCACGCACCTGCCGAATTCGCGAGACGGCGCAGCGGCTGGAAGGCCAGCGCCATCGCGGTGAAGAAGGACATGAAATCGCCGACAGAGCGCTCGCCCTCCAGAATCTGCTGGCCGCCGAGGATCAGCACCACGAAGAAGCCGAGACCGGTGATGATGTCGATCATCGCGGGCACGAGGCCCGAGATGAAGGTGGTCTTGATCTGGGCGATGCGGACTTCGTTCACGAGTCGGGCGAAGCGCCCCGCCTGATATTCCTCGATCCCGTTGAGCTTCACGGCGGCGATGCCGTGGAAAACCTCGTCGAGCCGGGTCGCGCGTTCGGAAGAGCTTTCGCGCATCTGGCGTGTCTTGCGGCGGATATAGCGTTGCGCCATCGCGACCGGCAGGATCAGGAGCGGTGCGCCGATCACGGCCCCCAGCGTCCAGCCGGGATCGATGGCAACCGCGACGCCGAACAGCGAAATCAGAGAGACCGCGTCGCGCCCGGTGCTGGAGATGAAGATCTTCCACACGTTCTGCACGGCGGAGGTGTCGCCCTGTACGCGTTCGATCAGCGCGCCGGGCGGGTTGGCCTGATAGAAATGCTGGTCGAGCCGCAGCATGTGCCGGAACAGGTCGATCTGCATATCGCTAGAGGTGCGCAGCGAGACGCTCGTCATCACAGTGCGCGAGGCCACCGAGGTCACGGCGCGGATCAGGAACAGCCCGAAGATCGCGGCGCCGACCCACCAGATCAGATCGCTTTCGCCTTGCACGAAGACCTTGTCGAAGAGCGGCTTGAGCATCCAGCTCAGCGCGCCCAGCGTCGAGCCTTCGATCATAAGAAGCACCATCGACACGCCGATCATTGGCCAGTGCTTGAGCAGATAATCGCGCCACATCCGGCCCGCGAGGTGTTTCGACGTGTAAGGATTTGCAGTCTTGGCCACGAGGCACCATGCGATAGGCGCGCCATTCGGCGCGCGGTTAAGCCCGTGAATTACCGCGAGACGGGGGGCACGTGCAAGCCGGGCGCGAGATTGACGCCGCGCGCGGGCGGCATTACCGATTGTCCGTTGTGCCAGACGGAGATACCCGATGAGCCTTGCCCAAGGTCGCCCCTACCTCGCCATTCCCGGACCCTCGACGATGCCTGACCGTGTTCTGGCCGCGATGCATCGTCCCGCGCCCAATATCTACGAAGGCGAGATCGAGGAAATCGCGGCCCGGGTCGCGGCGAACCTGCGTCGGGTGGCGATGTCCTCGTCCCATGTCGCGATCTATATCGCCAACGGGCACGGCGCTTGGGAGGCGTCGATCTCCAACGTGTTCTCGCGCGGCGACAAGGCGCTGAGCCTCGTGACCGGGCGCTTCGGCAATATCTGGGCGCGCAACGCGGCCACGATGGGCGTGGACGTTCAGCGGCTGGAATTCGGCATCAAGGCCCCCGCCGATCCTGCAAAGGTCGAAGAGGCGCTGCGGGCCGACAAGACCCACGAAATCAAGGCCGTGCTGCTCACCCATGTCGATACCGCGACCTCGGTGGTCAACGACGTGCCGGCGATCCGCGCGGCGATCGACGCGGCGGGTCACCCGGCGCTCTTGATGGTCGATTGCATCGCCTCTCTGGGATGCGACGAGTTCCGGATGGACGATTGGGGCGTCGACGTGATGGTCGCCGCCAGCCAGAAGGGCCTGATGGTGCCGCCCGGTCTGGGCTTCGTCTGGTTCTCCGACAAGGCGCTGGCCGCCAGCCGCGAGGCCGATATGGTCACCCCCTATTGGGACTGGCAGCCGCGCGCCTTCCCCGAAATGGTCTATCAGTATTTCGGGGGCACCTCGCCGACCCATCACCTCTTTGGCCTCGATGAATCGCTTAAGATGATCCTCGAGGAAGAGGGGCTGACCCATATCTGGGCGCGTCACGCGACGCTCGCCTCCGCCGTCTGGGCGGCTTTCGAGACCTGGGGGCAGGAGGGCGACATCGCGCTCAACATCGCGAACCCGGCCCATCGCGCCCATTCGGTGACGGCGGCGCGGATCGGGGCGGGCAACGCCCAGCGGCTGCGCAGCTGGCTCGAACGCGAGGCGGGGGTGACGCTGGGCATCGGGCTCGGGATGGCCGAACCCGGTACTCCCGAGGCCAACGATTTCCTGCGTGTCGCCCATATGGGCCACGTGAACGCCCATATGACGCTGGGTGCGCTGGCGACGATGGAGGCCGGGATGCAGGCGCTGAAAATCCCGCACAACCCCGGCGGCATCGCCGCGGCGGCTGGCGCGATTGCGAAAGGCGCCGGTCAGGCCTGACCGTGACGCTCCAGCCAGTCTGTGAGCTGTTCGACCTCTTCCGAAGCTTCGCGCGAGATTTGCGGGGCTTCGGTGCGCGACGTCGAGAGCTTCATCTCGCGGCTGGATTGGGTCATGCCTGCATAAGCGCCGAAGGCCAAGGCAAAGGCCAGCGGGCTAAGCATTGCGATACGGGCGTTGCGAGTCTTGCGGCTCATGGGTCTGCTCCTGTTGTTGAGCAAAACATGGGCGCGCCCCCGAGTCGGCGCAACTCACCTTGCGGCGAGACGCGCCGACGCCGGTGCTTTTTTGCCGATTTGATCGGCGGAATTGTGTCCGAGAGGGCGCGCAGCTCAGCGCGCGCGGGCGGCTTTCAGCGCGTCGGGCAGAGCCGCGGCGAAGGCGTCGAGCTCGGCCTCCGGCCCGACTGAAACCCGGATGCAGCGATTTTGCGGGGCGACGAAAGGCATCCGCACGAACACCGCGCGCGCATCCAGTTCCTGCAGTACAGCCCGCGCGAACTCACCGTCCTGCCCGCAGTCGACGGCGACGAAATTCGTGGCCGAGGGCAGAGTGCTCAGCCCGTTCGCCCGCGCGATGGTGTCGATCCTGTCGCGCGCGCCTGCCACCAGAAGGCGCATATAGGCGGCCCACGTTTTGTCCTGCAGCGCGGCCAGCGCGCCTGCCTGAGAGATGCGGCACATGCCGAAATGATTGCGGATCTTGTCGAAGGCCGCGATCAGCTCGGGCGCGGCCAAGGCATAGCCCACACGCGCGCCCGCCATCCCATGCGCCTTCGAGAAGGTGCGCATCCGGATCACGCGGGGATCGTCGGCTTTGATGCGCGCCTCGGTCCCGTCTTCGGCGAATTCCACATAGGCCTCGTCCAGCACCATCAGCGTGCCCTCGGGCACCGCCTCGATCATCGCCTCGATCATCTCGCGCGGGTGATGGGTGCCCATCGGATTGTCGGGATTGGCGATATAGACGAGCTTCGCGCCCACCTCCGCCGCCTTCGCGATCAGCGCCTGCGGGTCTTCGTGGTCATCGGCATAGGGCACCTTGTGCAGCACCCCGCCAAAGCCCGCGACGTGGTAGTTGAAGGTCGGGTAGGCGCCTTCCGAGGTGACGACCGGGTCGCCGGGTTCGATCACCAGACGGCATAGATAACCCAGAAGCCCGTCGATCCCTTCGCCGACCAGCACATTCTCGACCGCGACACCGTGATGCTCGGCAATCGCCGTGCGCAGCTCGAAACTGGTCGAGTCGCCGTATTTCCAGACATCGCCTGCCGCCGCCGCCATCGCGGCAATCGCGCGCGGCGAGGGGCCGAAGCCGTTTTCATTCGCACCCAGTCGCGCGGTGAAGCGGCGGCCGGCAATGCGCTCGTGTTCCTCGGGCCCGACGAAGGGCACGGTGGCGGGAAGGCTGTCGATCAGGCGGGTATATCGGGGTCCGGTCATGGCTACAGGCGTAAGCGCAAAGCGCGGGTGCGGCAAGAGGGCGCGTCGGTTGGCGCGATCGCGGCGGAACCGGGGACTGGGCCAAACGCTTTTCCCCGCGTAATATCGTGAAATGACATAAGTTCGGGAAGCCAGCCGATGAGCGCCAGCGACACCTCTTTCTCCACCTCCCTGTTCGAGACCCTGACCGGAGATGCGCCGGGGAACGTAAAAGAGCTCAGCGACAGCGCGGCGAAGCACGAACCCGGCAGTTTCCTGCGTCATGTCGGCTCGCTGTCGATGACGAAGCTCGCCGACGGGCTGATCGATCCGAAACTGGTGCTGAGCTGGCTGATGCAGGCCGTCGGTGCGCCCGCCGCGCTTGTCAGCTGGCTGGTGCCGGTGCGCGAGGCGGGCTCTCTGCTGCCGCAGCTGTTCACCGCGCCGCATGTGCGCCAGATGCCGCAGCGCAAATGGGCCTGGGCGGCGGGGAGCTTGATCCAGGGGCTGGCTGCGGCGGCGATCGTGGTGATCGCGCTGACGATGCAGGGGATGGCCGCGGGACTTGCGATGCTAGTGGCGCTGGGCGTGCTGGCCATTGCGCGCTCGCTGTCCTCGGTGAGCTACAAGGATGTGCTGGGCAAGACGGTCGACCGGACGCGGCGCGGCACGACGACCGGGATCGCGACGAGCGTCTCTGCCGCCGGGGTGATCCTGTTCGCGATCATTCTGATGAGCGGCGTGGTGGAGCGGATGAGCCTCGTGATCGGGGCGATCTCGCTGGCGGCCGTGCTGTGGATCGCGTCGGCGGCGCTGTTCTCGACGCTGCGCGAGGAAGATCAGCCGGGCGAAGACAAGGGCAGCATCGGCCTGTCCGAGCTGAGCCTGCTGTGGAAGGACGCCGATCTGGGTAAGTTCGTGATCGCGCGGGTGCTGCTGCTGCCGACCGCGCTGGCGCCGCCCTATATCGTGCTGCTCGCGGCGCAGGCGGGCGATAACCGGTTCGGCGCGCTGGGGGCGATGGTGCTCGCCTCGGCACTGGCCTCGCTGGTGAGTTCCTATATCTGGGGGCGGCTGGCGGATCGGTCCTCACGCAAGGTGCTGATCTTCACCGGGCTGGTCGCGGCCGCGTTTCTGGCGCTGGCGGTGGTGCTGGGCTGGTCGGGGCTGATGGGCACGATCTGGGCCTCTCCGGTGGCGCTGTTCGGGCTGATGATCGGCTATCAAGGGGTGCGGTTGGGCCGCTCGACCTATCTGGTGGATATGTCGCCCAAGGATGACCGCGCGGCCTATACGGCGGTGTCGAATACGACCGTGGGTGTGATGCTGCTGGCCTTCGGGGCGGCAAGCTCGGCGCTCGCGATGGCGGGGCCGGAAATGGTGCTGATCGTCTATGCGGGGATTTGCGTGGTCGCCTCGGGCGTGGCCTTCACGATGAAGGAAGTGTCGGAGTAAGGTCTCCGCTCAGCTCATGGCGCGGGGCGACCAGCCCCGGGCCGCGCCCGACCCTCCCCCCGGGAGGGCGCATTGGCGATGTCAGCGCGGGCACGGGTGACCTGCGGGCTTTCGAGATAAAGCGATGACCACATATGTCCTGAAGCGCCCACCCAAGGGTCGGGCGCGGCCCTAAACACTGTTTGGGCCGCGCCGTTTCTTCAGCCCATCTCGGCCAGACGCGCCACGGCCTGACGGACCTTCTCGGCCTCTTCCTCGGCGCGGGCGAGGTTCTCGCGGGTTTCCACCACGACCTCGGGATCGGCATTGGCGATGAATTTCGGATTGTTCAGACGGCCCTTCATGCCGCCGATTTCCTTCTCCATCTTGCCCAGAGCCTTCTCCAGACGCGCCTTCTCCTTGGCGATGTCGATCACGCCTTCCAGCGGCAACCCGAACAGCGCGCCCTGCGCCGGGATCGAGATCGCCCCTTTCGGGATCGGTGCCTCGGTGATGCTCTCGATGCGCGCCAGCTTGAAGATCAGCGCCTCGTTATTGGCGAGCGCCGCGCGCGCGGCGTCATCGGCCTCGGCCAGAACCATCGGCAGTTTCAGCCCCACCGGGACACCCATCTGCGTGCGCGACGACCGGATCGCCTCGATCAGGTCGATGACCCAGTTCATCTCGCGGTCGGCGGCCTCGTCCACCAGATCTGCCGCTTTGTAATCCGGCCAGTCGGCATGGACGAGCATCTTCGCGCGGTCGCCCTGCGGCGCGGTCAGCTCCCAGAGCTCTTCGGTGATGAAGGGCATGATCGGGTGCAGCAGCGTGTAGCACTGATCGAGCACCCAGCGCATCGTGGCGCGGGTTTCCTCGGCATGCTCGCCGTCGAAGAGCGGCTTGGCGAATTCGACATACCAGTCGCAGACCTTGCCCCAGACGAAGCCGTAAAGCCCCAGCGCCGCGTCGTTGAACCGGTAGGCGGCAAAGGCTTCGTCCACTTGCTCGCGGATCTTCGCGGTCTCGCCGATGATCCAGCGGTTCACCGTGTGGGTGGGCTGCGGGATCTCGGTCACGACCGGGCCTTCGAAGACGCCGTTCATTTCGGCGAAGCGCGTCGCGTTCCAGATCTTCGTGCCGAAGTTCCGATAGCCCTTGATGCGCTCCTCGGACAGCTTCAGCACGCCGCCCATCGCCGCCATCGCGGTATTGGTGAAGCGCAGCGCATCCGCGCCGTAAGCGTCGATGATCTCGAGCGGGTCGATCACGTTGCCCGTCGTCTTCGACATCTTCTTGCCCTTCTCGTCGCGGACGAGCTGGTGCAGGTAGACGGTGTGGAAGGGCACCTGATCCATGACGGCCAGCTGCATCATCATCATCCGCGCCACCCAGAAGAACAGGATATCGAAGCCGGTCACGAGGACATCGGTCGGGAAATACTTGCGCATCTCCTCAGTATCCTCGGGCCAGCCGAGCGTGCCGATCGGCCAGAGGCCCGACGAGAACCAGGTGTCGAGCACATCGGCATCGCGCCAGACCGGATAGACGAGCTGCGTCGGATCCTCGGTCATCTCGTATTGCGCGAGGCTCGCGGCGAGCACTTCGATCGCCTTGTGCCGGTCTTCGACCTCGACGATGCGCGCCACGTTCAGCGGCGTTGGCAGCTCGGCATTCTGTGCCTTGAACCAGCCGATGACGCTCTCGAAATCCGAGGCGCAGTGATAGCGGTCGTCGCGATGAACCATCTTGGTCTCGACGAGCAGGCGGCCCATTTCCACGAGGTCGATCGTGCCGTCGCCTTCGTCATCGCGGAAGTCGGGCGCGTCCATGTCCAGACCGTACCAGACCGGGATCTGGTGGCCCCACCAGAGCTGGCGCGAGATGCACCACGGCTCGATGTTTTCCAGCCAGTGGAAATAGGTCTTCTCGCCGGCTTCCGGCATGATGACGGTGTCGCCGTTGCGCACCGCATCCAGCGCCTTGCCCACGATCTTTTCGGCATCGACGAACCACTGATCGGTCAGCATCGGCTCGATCACCACTTTCGAACGATCGCCGAAGGGCTGCATGATCGGCTTGTCTTCGACGTAGGGAACGGTCGTCTCGGTCTCGTTGCCGTCTTCGTCGGTGACGGTCTTGGTCGTCGTCACCGCGAGGCCCTCGTCGGTGATCTGACGGATCACGGCTTCACGCGCCTCGAACCGGTCGAGCCCGCGCAGTTCCTCGGGCACGAGGTTGAGCGCGTCGATCTCGGCCTCGGTGAACTCGGCGCCTTTCGAGATGTCCATCGCGCGGGCCGCGCATTCCTCATAGGACAGCCCGTCTGCGCGCATCGCGCCCTTGGTGTCCATCAGGCGATACATCGGAATGCCGCCGCGCTTGGCGACCATGTAGTCGTTGAAGTCATGCGCGCCGGTGATCTTCACCGCGCCCGAGCCGAAATCGGGATCGGGATATTGATCGGTGATGATCGGGATCAGGCGGCGATGCTCTTTCGGGCCCACCGGAATCTCGCAGAGCTTGCCGACGATCGGCGCGTAACGCTCGTCCGAAGGGTGCACCGCAACCGCGCCGTCGCCCAGCATCGTCTCGGGACGCGTGGTCGCGATCGAGATGTAGTCGCGCTCTTCGGTGAAGAGGACATTCCCGTCCTCGTCCTTCTCGACGTAAGTATAGGTCTCGCCGCCTGCGAGCGGGTATTTGAAGTGCCACATGTGACCGGCGACTTCGATATTCTCCACTTCCAGATCGGAGATCGCGGTCTCGAAATGGGGGTCCCAGTTCACCAGTCGCTTGCCGCGATAGATCAGGCCCTTTTCGTACATGTCGACGAAGACCTTGATCACCGCGTCATGGAAATTGCCCTCGTTGCCTTCCGGCGCACCGGGCGCACCCGACATCGTAAAGGCGTTGCGCGACCAGTCGCAGGATGACCCCAGACGCTTGAGCTGGTTGATGATGGTCGAGCCGTATTCGCCCTTCCACTCCCAGACCTTCTCGAGGAATTTCTCGCGACCCAGTTCCACCCGCTTGGGCTGCTGGGTCTTGGCCAGTTCCTTCTCGACCATCAGCTGGGTCGCGATGCCCGCATGGTCCTGACCCGGCTGCCAAAGCGTGTCAAAACCGCGCATCCGGTGCCAGCGCACGAGGATATCCTGCACGGTGTTGTTGAAGGCGTGGCCCACATGCAGCGCACCCGTCACGTTGGGCGGCGGGATCATTACGCAGAAGGTCTCGTCGCGCGACGCGTTGGCCCCGGCCTTGAAGGCTCCGGCCTCTTCCCATTTCGCGTAGATCCGCGGCTCGGCGCTCGCGGCATCGAAAGTCTTGTCCATAGTCATGTCAGGCATCCTTGGCTCGGCTTGAGGGCTGTTTAGCCCGCGCAGGCGACAAGGAAAACCCCGTGCGCGCCGGTCCAAAAAGCGCGGCGGGCACGATCGGGTCAACAAACTGCCGCGATTGCCCCTGAAGATAAGAGAAACTTATCCTACATTGGATAGTATAAGCCCAACTTATCTGAGGAGCGCTGATATGCGCGGTCTCTTCGAGCGTGTGATCTCTGCCCTGCGTCGCCGCAGCCCGGAACGGGCCGAGGCGCGCGCGGCAGCTGGTGCGGGCCGCGGGCCGGTGGATCATGTCGTGCTGCTCGACGGGACGCTCGGCTCGCTGCGGCCCGACCGCCTCACCTCGATTGGGCTGATCTATCGCTTCCTGCGCCGGGCCGCGCCGAAAGTGTCGGTCTATTACGGGCGCGGGCTGCGCTGGCGGGACTGGCACGACATGTCGGACGTCTGGTTCGGCTGGGGCGTGAACCAGCAGATCTCACGCGCCTATGGCTGGCTCGCGATGCGCTACCGTCCGGGCGACCGGATTTTCCTGATTGGCTATTCTCGGGGCGCCTTCGCGGCGCGCTCGCTGGCCGGGATGATCGGGCGGATCGGTCTCTTGCGTCCCGAACATGCGATTGAGCGGAACACCCGCCTCGCATGGCGCCATTACGAGGAAGAGACGCCCGCGGACATTCTGCAAAGCTATCGCAACAGCCTGTGCCACGAGAATGTCGAGATCGAGATGGTCGGCGCGTTCGACACGGTGCAGGCGCTGGGCATCCGCGTGCCCTTCTTCTGGATCGTCAGCGAAGAGCGCGTGCGGTTTCACGACCACCACCTGAGCGATCACGTGCGCCACGGATTTCAGGCGCTCGCGCTCGACGAGCGGCGCTCGGTGCTGGAGCCGTTGGTTTGGGAAAGCGACGAGGGGGCTTCGGAGGCGGATGCTCCCGCGACCCGGATCGAGCAGCGCTGGTTTCGCGGCGCGCATGGCGATATCGGCGGGATGCTGGGCCATTTCGGCGATGCCCGACCGCTCGCCAATATTCCGCTCGTGTGGATGCTGGAGCGCGCCGAGTCGCTGGGGCTGAGTCTGCCGCCCGGCTGGCAGGCAGAGTTCCCGCGCGATCCGAATGCGCCCTCGGTCGGCACATGGACCGGCTGGGGCAAGCTGTTCTGGCTGCGTGCGCCGCGTGTCGTGGGCCGCGACCCCTCCGAGGGGCTGCATGAGAGCGTCGTCTTGCCCGAAGGTTCGCGCGCGATTTTCCGACCGCGCATCCTGCGCCCCGAAATCCGCCGCCTCGCGCGCGGGTCCGTGCCAGCCTCAGATCTCGGGCGTCATGACGAAACAGGTGGCGGTGCCGGTCGCGTAGAGGCGTCCATCCTCGGCACCCCGGATCTCACCCCGCGCGACGCCAGTTGACCGCCCGATATGATCAAGCTGGCCCACGCCGATCACCTCGGTGCCGGGCTTGATCGCGCGGATCAGGTTCACCTTGAATTCGAGCGTCGTCTGCGTCTGACCCTTCTTCAGCCCGGTGATCACCGAGCAGGTCATCACCGTATCGAGCATCATCGCATACCAGCCGCCGTGAATGCCGCCATAGCCGTTGGTCTGCGGATGCCCCGGCGTGCCGCGACAGGTGACGCGGCCTTCCTCGGCCTCGGTGATCCGGTAGGCCATCAGCTTCTGCACGGTGGGGGAGGGGACGTCGCCGGTGACCATCTTGCGGACGTAGTCGAGCCCCGGCATCGAGAGGACCTCCTCGAGCGGGAGGAAATCGTCGGGTCCTTCGGCGAAATATTGATCGGGCATGTCTGGCTCCTGTTGGGTCGGGCGACAAGCTATCGCGATGGGCCGGAAAGGGAAGGGGGGAGCGTTTGCGATCCGCATCGCAAAGGGCAGCATTGCCCTCGGGGTCAGCATCGCGAGGCGCGGCGCTCCAAGGGTGCTTGTGGGGTTTCCCCGGTGGATGGGCGTCTTGTGCTATTCTCGAACATCACTCCGCGGACGGAGTGGGGCGTCTTGACCGTCTTCCGTTTTGATGGCCGCGCGCCGAACAGCCATTGGGAGGACGATCTCATGCAAATTGCTATCGTACAGCAACCGCCGGTCTACATGAACAAGACGGCGTCTCTGGAGCGAGCGGTCGAACTGGTCGCCGAGGCGGCTTCTCAGGCGTGCCGACTGATCGTGTTTCCCGAGACATGGTTGCCGGGCTACCCCACTTTCGTCTGGCGGCTCCCGCCGGGGGCAGGGATGAAGAAGACCGACGATCTCTTCGCGCTTTCGCAGGCCAATTCGATCGATCTCAGCAAAGACGAGCTTGCGCCGATAAAGGAAGCGGCAAAAGAGCATTCGATGGTGGTCGTGATGGGCCATCAGGAGGTGGATGGGGCGGTCAGCGGCAGCACGCTTTTCAACAGCGCAGCGATCATCGACGCCGACGGGACCCTTCTGAACAACCATCGAAAGCTGATGCCGACAAACCCCGAGCGTATGGTCTGGGGGTTCGGAGACGGCTCGACCCTTAAGGTCGTTGAGACCGCAGTCGGGCGTGTGGGCGCCCTGATATGCTGGGAAAACTACATGCCGCTGGCGCGGTTCGCGCTCTATGCCCAGAATATCGACATCTATTGTGCACCGACCTGGGACAGCGGCGATACCTGGCTGGCGACAATGCAGCATATCGCGCGCGAAGGCGGATGTTGGGTTCTCGGCTGCGCCACGTCGCTCGAGGCAAGCGACGTGCCGGCGGATCTCCCCTATCGTGACGAGCTTTTCCCTGACGACAACGAGTGGATCAATCCCGGCGATGGGGTGGTCTACAAGCCCTTCGGCAGTTTGCACGCGGGCCCGATGAGGAAGGAAAAGGGGCTGTTGGTCGCGACAGTGGACGTGGATGCCGCCAGGGCTTCACGCCGCAAATTCGATGTTAGTGGTCATTACGCCCGGCCGGATGTTTTCACTCTCAACGTCAACCGAGCCAAGCAGTCGCCCATTTCCTTCGACTGACACGGTGAGGCCGCCCGCCGCCAAAGAAAAAGGGGCCCAGCCGGGCCCCTCCGTTCAATCCATTTGAGTGCCCTTTCAGGCCACTTTCTCCAGCACCGTATCGGGCGTCACACCCAGCGCGTGGCAGACGTCGCGGGTCAGGCCGGGGCGGTTGAGCGTGTAGAAATGCAGATCTTCCACGCCGCCCTCGATCAGTTTGTCGCACAGCTCGGTGCACAGCGCGGTCGCCAGAAGATGCTCGCGCCCGTCGCGGATCGCGGCCTCGAAGGCTTCCTCAACCCATGCGGGGATGGAGGTGCCGCAGCTTTGCGCGAATTTCTTGGCGCCTTTCCACGACTGGATCGGCAGGATGCCG
The DNA here is from genome assembly GCF_002020355.1 of Thioclava sediminum. GTDB lineage: Bacteria > Pseudomonadota > Alphaproteobacteria > Rhodobacterales > Rhodobacteraceae > Thioclava > Thioclava sediminum. The sequence goes on along the minus strand of NZ_MPZV01000002.1, from coordinate 616,815 downwards.
GGGATGATCTTCGCGTCGATCCCTTCCTTTTCGCAGGCGTCGCGGAAGCGGAAGAAGGTCTCGGGCTCGAAGAAGAACTGGGTGATCGCCGAGGTCGCGCCCGCCTCGACCTTGCGCTTGAGCCAGCGCACGTCGGCCATATTGTCGGCGGCGTCGGGATGCGGCTCGGGATAGGCGCCCGCGCGGATCGTGAAGCGGCCATCCTCGGCCAGCGCCTCGATCAGCTCGACCGAAGAGGCGAAGCCCTCGGGATGCGGCGTGAAATGCTTGGCGCCCTGCGGCGGATCGCCCCGCAGCGCCACGATCTCGGTCACGCCGACCTCGGCATAGGCGTCCACGATCTCCATCGTCTCGGCCTTGGTCGCTTCCACGCAGGTCAGGTGGGCGGCGACGTTGAGGCCGTAATTCTTGTGGATCGTGCCGACCGCCTCATGCGTCAGCTTGCGCGTCGTGCCACCCGCACCGTAAGTCACGGAGGTGAACTCGGGTTTCAGCGGTGCCAGAACCTGCGCGGTTTCCCACAGCCGGAACGACGCATCGAGCGTCTTCGGCGGGAAAAATTCGAAGCTGACCTTGGGCGTCGTCATGGGAATCTGTCCTTTCGTTCGCTCTCTTGTGCCAGATCGGGCTTTGTGAGACAAACTCATAATCTTCAAAATCGTTATGAGTGTAACAACAAGATGCATCTCGAGTTCCGTCACCTGCGCACAATCAAGGCGATTCACGATGCCGGGGGGCTCGCGAAGGCAGCGGACGTGCTGCACATAACACAATCGGCGCTGTCGCACCAAATTAAAGGGCTCGAGGACCAGACCGGGGTGGAGCTGTTCGTTCGCCGCTCGAAGCCGCTGAAGCTGTCGGCGGCGGGGCAGAAGCTGCTGCGGCTGGCCGAACGCATCCTGCCTGAGATCGCCGCGACAGAGGCCGAGTTCGACGCGTTGCGGTCGGGCCGCGCGGGGCGCCTGCATATCGCGATCGAATGCCACGCCTGTTTCGACTGGCTGTTCCCGGTGCTGGAACGCTTCCGCCATGCCTGGCCCGATATCGACGTGGATATCCGGCCCGGTCTGGCCTTCAATGCGCTGCCCGCGCTGAGCCGCGAGGAGGTCGATCTGGTGATCTCGTCGGATCCCGAGAAGATCGACGGCGTCACCTTCAACCCGCTCTTCGACTACGCGCCGACCTTCATCGCCGCCGCGAATTCGCCGCTGGCCGCGAAACCCTATATCGAGGCGCAGGATTTCGCGGATCAGACGCTGATCACCTATCCGATCGACCGGGGCCGCTCGGATATCTTCACGCAGCTTCTGACGCCTGCCCGGGTCGAACCGAAAGCCGTGCGGCAGGTGGAGCTGACCGCGGTGATCCTGATGCTGGTCGCCTCGAATCGCGGTGTCGCGGTGCTGCCCGACTGGGTGCTGCGCGAGGTGAAATACCAGCCCGATTACATCACCAAGCCAGTGACGGAACACGGGCTGACCAAGCGCCTTTACGCCGCGACGCGTTCCGAGGATGCCACCCAGCCCTTCATGGCGCATTTCCTGCGGCTTGCGCGCACCGAGCCGGTGAAGCTGCAACGCGCCTGAGCCTTATTCTCGACCGAAATATCCCGGGGGGTGAGGCGGAAAATGGCGGCCTTCCAGTGGAAGGACGCCCCGCCGAACGCCCGGAGCGCAAGCAACGGGCTGGCAGCAAGCGGGGCAGAGCCGCTCCTCAGTTTGCCTGACGCGCCAAAGGTCTTGGATTTTCCACGCAACACCTGTAAGGCGACCGCTTGAAACGCGAAGGAGCCCAGAGATGCAAGGCAGCGCAAACCTCAACCTGATGATCAAGGCCGCCCGCAAGGCAGGACGCTCGCTGGTCAAGGATTTCCGCGAGGTCGAGAACCTTCAGGTCTCCTCGAAGGGCCCGGGCGATTTCGTCTCGAAGGCCGATCGCGAATCCGAGAAGATCATCAAGGACGAGCTGCGCGGCGCGCGCCCCTCCTATGGCTGGATCGGCGAGGAAACCGGCGAAGAGGCGGGCGACGACCCGACCCGCCGCTGGATCGTCGACCCGCTCGACGGCACCACCAACTTCCTGCACGGCCTGCCGCATTGGGCGATCTCGATCGCGCTGGAGCATAAGGGCGAAATCATCGCAGCCGTGGTCTTCGACGCGGCGAAAGACGAGATGTATTTCGCCGAGAAGGGCCTCGGCGCTTTCATGAACGACACCCGTCTGCGCGTATCGGGCCGTCACAAGATGATCGAATCGGTCTTCGCGACCGGCGTGCCCTTCGGCGGCAAATCGACGCTTCCGGCGACGCTGAAGGACCTTGCCAAGCTGATGCCGCAATGCGCGGGCGTCCGGCGCTGGGGCGCGGCCTCGCTCGATCTGGCCTATGTCGCGGCGGGTCGCTACGAAGGCTATTGGGAGCGCGGGCTGAACGCGTGGGACGTGGCTGCGGGCATGCTCCTCGTGAAGGAAGCGGGCGGTTTCGTGGAAGCCGTGCGCGAAGGTCGCGGCGTTCTCGAATCGGGCTCGGTGATCGCGTCGAATGCCGAAATGTTCCCGGCTCTCACGAAAGCGCTTCGGTCAAACGACTGAGAAATCACTGAAATTTAGATGTGGCGGCGAAAGGCGGACGAAGGTTCACCTTTCGTTCATTCCGTTGTGCCAGCCTGATGCGGTTACCAGAAAGGGATGCCGCCATGGTTGGACAGGAATACGGAGCTACGTCGATCGCGCTTGAACAGCGTGCGTTGACTGCGCTGCACGGGCCGGGCGATTGCGCCGTCGACCGCGCGTTGGAAGAGTTGCGGCAGGCGGTCTCCGATCTCGCCTTCGCCGAGGCGGCCGACCTGATCGCACGTCACCGGGTCGCGTTTCTGGACGAGATGATTTCGGGTTGCTTTGAGGATGCGGAAACGGCCGAGCCGGACACGGCAGCGGCCCTGCGCGCAGCGGCCGAAGGGCTGCAGGAGGAGCGGGCGACTCTGGCAGAGACCTTGCCGCTCGAGCTTTCCCTGCGCGCCGATCAGCGCGATGCGGCCTGCGATCGCATCCGCGCCGCACAGCGTCGCCTGCGCAACATTTCCCAGATGCCCGATCATTTCGGCTGTGCCTGGGCGTGTAGCCGCGCCGGGGCAGGGCCGTGCGATGACGCGGCAGAGCAAATCCAGCAGGCGCTGCGTTTCGATACGGAAGCCATCGCCAATATCGCCCGGCAGGAGGCCCGCGCACGTCTCAGCGACGGCTTCGCGTCCTTGCCGGTCGCATCGCCTCTCTCGCCTCGCCGCGGCGGTGATACGGGGACCACGGCGGCGCAGGTCGCCCGCCGCCTTGTCGAGGATGCGCGCCGGAGACTTTGCTGAGCCGCGAGCCCGTCTTGATACGGCCCGCTATGTCCTGTGTTGGAGGCTATGCAGACCCGAAGATCGTGCTAGCCTGTTGCGGCGCAAAAGGCGCATCGGAAAGAGGGTCTGAAATGATTCAGGAATTCAAGGATTTCATCGCCAAGGGCAATGTCATGGACATGGCGGTGGGCATCATCATCGGCGCGGCCTTCACCGCGATCGTCACGTCGCTGGTCGGCGACATCATCAACCCGATCATCGGCCTGTTCACGGGCGGGGTCGACTTCACCAATAATTATGCCGTGCTCTCCGGCGAGGTTCCCGCGGGGGCCAGCCTTGACGAGGCGCGCAAATCGGGCGCGTCGATCTTCGCCTATGGCGCCTTCGTGATGGCAGTGATCAACTTCCTCATCATCGCCTTCGTCGTCTTCATGCTGGTGAAGATGGTCAACCGCGTGAAGGCCGCGGCGGAGAAGCCCGACGATGTCGCGCCCGCGGTGGAAACCGGGCCGAGCCAGCTCGACGTGCTGCTCGAGATCCGCGACGCGCTTCGGAAGTGACGGCGCGGGGCGTCTCAGGCAGACGTCGCCGGCAGATATGAGAACGGCCCGGGGCAAAGCTCCGGGCCGTTTCGTTCGTGGGGCAGGGCGGCCCTTATTCGGCTGCGTGCTTCACCGCATCCGGCGCATCGAGCGGCAGGTCGAGCGCTTCGGCCACAGCCTTGTAGGTCACCTTGCCTGCATGGACATTGAGGCCCGCGGCCAGGTGGGGATCCTCGGCGCAGGCGCGTTCCCATCCCTTTCCGGCCAGCGCCAGCAGGAAGGGCTGGGTCGCGTTCGACAGGGCGAGGGTCGCAGTGCGCGCGACCGCGCCGGGCATGTTGGCCACGCAGTAATGCATCACGCCCTCGACCTCGTAGATCGGGTCGTCATGGGTCGTGGGGTGCGAGGTCTCGACGCAGCCGCCCTGATCGATCGCGACATCGACGATCGCCGCGCCGGGCTTCATCGTCTTCAGCATCTCGCGGGTGACCAGCTTCGGGGCGGCGGCCCCGGGGATCAGCACCGCGCCAATCACCAGATCGGAAGCTGCGACCAGCGCCTCGGTCTCGGCTTTCGAGGCATAGGCGGTGCGGAAGGTGCCGCCGAACGTGTCATCGAGATAGCGCAGACGCGGCAGCGACTTGTCGAGCACGGTCACGTCCGCGCCCATCCCGGCAGCTACGCGCGCGGCGTTGGTGCCCACGACGCCGCCGCCGATCACGACGACCTTCGCGGGCGACACGCCCGGCACGCCGCCCATCAGTACGCCGCGACCGCCATTGGCTTTCTGCAGGGTCCAGGCGCCCATCTGCGGCGCGAGGCGACCGGCCACTTCGGACATCGGCGCGAGCAGCGGCAGGGTGCCGTCCTTCGCGGTGACCGTCTCGTAGGCGATGCAGGTCGCGCCCGATTTCATCAGATCATGGGTCTGCGCCGGGTCGGCGGCCAGATGCAGATACGTGAAGAGAAGCTGGCCCTCGCGCAGCATCGCGCGCTCGGAGGCCTGCGGCTCTTTCACTTTCACGATCATCTCGGTCTGGGCGAACACATCCGCCGCATCGCCGAGGATTTTCGCGCCAGCCGCCTCGTAATCGCTGTCTGCGAAGCCCGCGCCCTGACCTGCCCCGGTCTCGACCAGCACCTCGTGGCCATGGGCGACCGCTTCTTGTGCCGCAGCCGGGGTCAGCCCGACGCGGAATTCCTGCGCCTTGATCTCGCGCACCGTACCGATCTTCATCGCGTGTCCTCCTCCAAAAAATGGAAACGTCCTGCTCCCAGTATGCGCTCCGTCACAAGCAAGTGCTTTGCCAATTTGCCGGTTGTGGATGGGGTGGGTCGCTCGTATCTTCGATGAAATGCGCAAAGATCGGCAGGATATTGCATGAGCGACAAGCTGGACGCGACGGATCGTCGGCTGCTGGAGGTTTTGCAGCGGCAGGGGCGAATCTCCAATGCCGAGCTGAGCGAGCGGGTGAACCTGTCGGCCTCGGCCTGCCACCGTCGGGTGCAGCGGCTGGAGGAGGAGGGCTATATCCGCGAGTACGTCGCCCTGCTGAACCCGCGCAAGCTGGGGCGGACCACGACGGTCTATGTCGAGATCAAGCTGTCGAGTCAGGCGGACGAGGTTCTGGACGCGTTCGAGAAGGGCGTGAAGCAGGTGCCGGAAGTGCTCGAATGTCACCTGATGGCGGGGGCTGCGGATTACCTGCTGAAAGTGGTGGCCGCCGATGCCGAGGATTTCGCGCGGCTGCACCGGGCGAAACTTGCCAACATTCCGGGCGTGGCGCAGATCCAGTCGAGCTTTTCGCTCAAATGCGTGGTCTCGACCACGGCGATGCCGGTTTAAGCGCGCCAGAAGCGCGGCAGGAACACGACGAGGATCGCGAGCATCCCGATCCGGCCCAGCAGCATTGCGAGCGTCAGCAGCCAGGTCGCGGCGTCGCTGAAATCGATCATCGTGCCGGTGCGATCGGTCAGTGGGCCGACCCCATAGCCGATATTGCCGAGTGCGCCCCATGTCGCGAAGAGCGCCGAGACGAAATCCGCCCCGGTCATCGAGATCCCGACCGAGATCAGGCCGAGCGTCAGCATATAGCCGGTGAAATAGAGGATCAGGGAGGAGAGCACGTCCTCCTCCAGCAGCTTGTCGCCAAGGCGCGGTTGCAGGACGCGGTGCGGCATTTGCAACCGGCGCACGGCGGCGCGGATCACCGCGCCGAGCGCCTGCCAGCGAAAGACCGAGAGAGCCCCTGAACTGGACCCGGTGCAGCCGCCGATCAGCCCGACCCAATAGGCCAGCACCATCGCGAAGCTCCCCCAATTCGCGACATTGGCGGTGCCGAAGCCGGTGCCGGTCATGATCGAGGACAGGTTGAAGGCGGCGGAGCGGAAGGTGGGTTCGATCCCGTCGGGCGCGTGGGTGTAGAGCCAGATCAGGAGCGCCGCGAGCGCGAGCGCGAACCAGCGCAGGAAGGCGTGGATTTGCGGGTCGTCCCAGAACGGGCGCAGGTCGCCGCGGCCAAGCTGGACATAGCGGATGAAGGGCAGGGCCGAGCCCAGCATGAAGATGACACCGGCATATTGCGCACCCGGCGAGAAGCTCGCGAAGGAGTTGTCATGCGTGCCGAAGCCGCCCGTTGCGATCGTCGCCATCGCGTAGCAGATCGCGTCGAAGGAGCTCATGCCCGCGGCGGCATAGCTGATCGCGCAGGCCAGCGTCAGCGAGACATAGACCCAAAGCAGCGAGCGCGCGATGTTATGGGCGCGGGGCATGACCTTGCCCAGCGTGTCGAAGCCCTCGGCCTGGAAATAGCGCATGCCGCCGATGCGCAGCACCGGCAGGAAGATCATCGCGACGAAGGCGATCCCGAGCCCTCCGAACCAGTTCAGCATCCCGCGCCACAGCACCACGCCGCGCGGCAACGTGTCGAGATGTTCGAAGACGGTGTAGCCGGTGGTGGTGATGCCCGAGGCGGCCTCGAAATAGGCGTTGGTCCATGTCGCGTGCGGCGCGCCCTCGATGAACGGCAGGGCTGCGAAGATCGGCAGGCCGAGCCAGATCGCCGCCGTGAGCAGATAAGCTTGCCGCGTGTTGAGCCCGTTCGCGCTTTTGGTTCGGGTCGCGAGCGAGAGAACCATCCCGATCAGCGCGGTCTCGACCGCCGCCTCGAAGAATTCCTGCCAGTTCGGATTGAGATCGCTGAAGTCCATGGCTGCCGGGACCAACATGGTCGTCCCGAGGACTGTGAGGATCAGGCCGAAGAGATGCAGGACTGGCCGGATATCGGACATGTGAAAGCGGTTCCCGCCAGAACGAAGTGCTGGCGCTAGGGTAGGGGGCGCGGCGCTTTAGGCAAGATCAAAGCGGCGGCGGTCGTGCTTTCTTGCGAAGGTGTCTTCCAGAAACCAAAAACCCCCGCGGCCAAGCCTCGGGGGTCATCGGTGCGGGCAAGCCCGCCAGCATTTTCAGGCGCCTTTTCAGACGCGGAGCGGTGCGCTTAGAGCGCGCCTTCGCGCTGAGCCTTCTTACGTGCCAGTTTACGGGCACGGCGGACGGCTTCGGCTTTCTCGCGCGCTTTTTTGACCGAGGGTTTCTCGAAATGCTGCTTGAGCTTCATTTCGCGGAACACACCCTCGCGCTGAAGCTTTTTCTTCAGAGCACGGAGCGCCTGTTCGACGTTGTTGTCGCGAACGCTGACCTGCATGTGGTGTCACCACCTTCCTAAGTTAGAGTTGCAGTTGCTTGCAGGAGCGCTCCATATAGTCACCAAAAGGCGGTTTGTCTACCGCCAAAGCTGAGAGAGGAAACGCGATGAAAAACGACCATCTCGATATGGACCGCACGCGATCCGAGCTGTTGGCGGCGATCAAGCTGCATGTGCCTTTCGACGGTTGGTCCGAGCCTGCCTTCAAGCTCGCGGTCTCCGATCTGGGGCTCGATCCGGGGCTGGCGCGGGTCGTGTGTCCGCGCGGCGCCGTCGATCTGGCGGTGGCCTATCACCGCGAGGGCGATGCCGAAATGCTCAAGCGTCTGGAGGAGGCCGATCTGTCGGGGATGAAGTTCCGCGACCGGATCGCGACCGCCGTGCGCTTCCGCCTGGAAGAGGCCGATCCGGAGCTGGTGCGCCGTGGGGCTGCGATCTTCGCGCTGCCGCAGAATGCCACGACCGGCTCGAAGCTGATCTGGGAGACCTCGGACAAGATCTGGCGCGCGCTGGGCGACGTCAGCGAGGATTACAACTGGTACACCAAGCGGATGACGCTTTCGGGGGTCTACAGCTCGACCGTGCTCTACTGGATGGGCGATGAGAGCGAGGGCAAGGGCGACACCTGGGCCTTCCTAGATCGTCGCATCGAGGATGTGATGCAGTTCGAAAAGGTAAAGGGCGCTGCGATGAAGCTGCCTTTCCTGCCGAAGCTTCTCGGCGGCATCCGTGCGCCGAAAGGCACTGACGACATGCCGGGCCGGGAGGCGCATTGATGAAACCTGTCGAGATGCCGACCGAGATGCGCTGCGTCGAGATTTCCGAACATGGCGCGCCGGAGGTTCTGAAGGAAGTCACCCGTGCCGTGCCGGTCGCGGGTCATGGGGAGATTTTGATCGAGGTGGCCTATGCCGGGGTGAACCGCCCCGATGCGCTGCAACGCGCGGGCGCCTACAACCCGCCGCCGGGCGCGTCGGACCTGCCGGGGCTGGAATGCTCGGGCCGGGTCGCGGCGATCGGGCCGGGCGTCACCGATTGGGACGTGGGCGACGCGGTCTGCGCGCTGCTGCCCGGTGGCGGTTACGCCGAGTATGTGACCTGTCCGGCCGAACATGCGCTGCCCGTGCCTGCGGGGCTCGATCTGAAATCGGCGGCCTGTCTGCCCGAGACCTGCTTCACCGTCTGGTCGACCATGGTGATGCGCGGCGGCTTGCAGGCGGGCGAGCGGTTCCTAGTGCATGGCGGTTCTTCCGGGATCGGCACGACCGCGATCCAGATCGCGACGGCGCTGGGCGCGCGGGTCTTCACCACTGCGGGCAGCCCCGAGAAATGCGCGGTCTGCGAAGAGCTTGGCGCGACGGCGATCAACTACAAGACGGGCGATTTCGTCGATGTGCTGAAGGCCGAAGGCGGCGCGAACCTCGTGCTCGACATGGTGGGCGGCGACTATATCGCGCGCAATATCAAGGCGATGGCCAATGATGCGCGCCTCGTTTTCATCGCCTTCCTTGGCGGGCCCAAGGCCGAGATCAACTTCGCGCAGGTCATGGTGAAGCGTCTCACGATCACCGGGGCCACGCTGCGCCCGCAATCGGATGCGGCCAAGGCCGAGATTGCGCGGCAGTTGCGCGCCAATGTCTGGCCGATGATCAATTCGGGCAAGCTGCGCGTGATCCATGACAGCAGCTTCTCGCTGGCCGAGGCCGCAAAAGCCCATGAGCGGATGGAGACGAGCCAGCATATTGGCAAGATCGTGTTGGAAGTTGCGGGCGGCTGAACTTTCGTCACGCGTGCGCCGGGTGTATCATTGCGGCGCGCGCGAACCAACGAGGGGAGGCGGTCATGAGCGAAGGACGCTTTGAATTTCTGGATGGGTATCCGGCCGATGTGCTGGCATTCGAGGCCAAGGGCACGATCGGCGCGGAGGCTTACGAGCAGCATCTGATCCCGGCGGTGGAGGCCAAGATCGCCGCCGAGGGCAAGGTGAAGCTGCTCTACATCATCGGCGACGCATTCGACGGCTACACCGCGAAAGCGGCATGGGACGACACCAAGCTGGGCCTGTCCCATCTGGGCGATTTCGCTGCGGTGGCGCTGGTCAGCGATGTCGACTGGATCCGCTGGGGCGTGCAGGCCTTCGCGCCGATGATCCCCGGCACGGTCAAGCTGTTCCGCTTGAGTGAATTGGATCAGGCCAAGGCGTGGATTTGCGCGGCGGGCAAGGCCGAGGAAGACCATAGTCACGACGTCGCGGCGAGCCACAAGCTGCCGACGCTGGAAGATCGCCAGCCGCCGCTCGAGGACTGATCCCTCAGCGAACCTTTTCCATCAGCGCATCCGACAGGCTGCAATCGCGGATCGTATCGGAGCCGCATTTGCGCGGCTCGAGGTCCTTGGTCAGGCAGATCCGAGCCTCCTGAATGCGGCCCGACTTGCAGGTGATGGTGATCTCGTCGGCATCGAGGCCGGGATTGGCCTCCAGAAACGCCTGCTCGACCACCTTCGCGGGCAGTTTCACGTCGCGGTCGAGGTTCGCCAGCACGTCCGGGATTTCGATGCTCGCATAGGCTTCGCGTTCCAGCGCGAAATAATCCGTCGCTGACAGGCCCGAGCAGCGCCCGTGCTTCTTCCATTCGTACCAAGCCAGCCCCGGCGCGCCGGTCAGATCCTCCATCGCGGCGGTCTGCTGGCGCGAGGGGTCGCGATGCGGCGTGCGGCAAAAGCTGGGCCAGCCGCGCTCGTATTGCGGCCAAAGCCCGTGCAGCACGAAAGAATGATCGTGCTTCGGATCGCATTGCGGCGAGTTGCGCGCATCGCCCGTCAGCGCGCACCAGGTGGGCGACCAACTGAGCGAGAGGACGTAATAGTCGAAATCGCCCGCGCGCTCACCTCCGGCATGGGCGGGCGGGGCGGCGGTCGAAAGCGCAAGCAGGGCTGCGGCCAGAAGGCCCAAACGAGTCATTTTCTCTTTTCTCCCGACGCGCGATTGACTATATGAGGCGGCAATTCCCCTTCCAGAAATGGACCGCGGCAGGGAATTCCCGCGCCGCAGCCGATTTCTCGGCCCGGGAGAGATATGTAAAGGATGGCTGCAATGACGAACAAGCCCCTGATGGCAAAGGCCACCGCCGTGTGGCTGGTGGACAATACGACGCTCAGCTTCAAGCAGATCGCGGATTTCTGTGGCCTGCACGAGTTGGAAGTGCAGGGCATCGCCGATGGTGACGTCGCAACCGGCGTGAAGGGCTTCGATCCGGTCGCCTCGAGCCAGCTCGATCAAGAAGAGATCGATAAGGCCGAGAAAGACCCGATGCACAAGCTCAAGCTGAAGTTCAACAAAGCTGCCGTCGGCGAGGACAAGCGTCGCGGCCCGCGCTACACGCCGCTGTCGAAGCGTCAGGACCGTCCGAACGCGATCCTGTGGCTGGTGAAATTCCACCCGGAGCTGGCCGATGCGCAGATCGCGCGTCTCGTCGGCACCACCAAGCCCACGATCCAGTCGATCCGCGAGCGCACGCACTGGAACATCCAGAACATGACCCCGATCGATCCGGTCGCGCTGGGTCTGTGCCGCCAGTCGGAACTGGATATCGAAGTGCAGAAGGCCGCGAAGAAAGCCGCTGCCGAAGGCGTGATGAGCGATGACGAGCGTCGCAAGCTGGTCTCGACCGAGCAGTCGCTGGGCATGCCCGACGAGCCGCGCCTGCCCTCCGGCATCGCCGGTCTGGAGAACTTCTCCTCTTCCGATCTCAAGCAGGAGACCGAGGAAGAGGACGACGCCGCGGATAACGCCGATTACTCGGACGCCGACAGCTTCTTCAACCTGCCCGAGGATGATGACGACGAGGATGAGGACGACAACCGCAAGTAAGTTGTCGCCATCGCGAAAGTTCAGGGCCGCTCCATAGGGGGCGGCCTTTTTCGTTGCGGTGCGACGCTTCGCGTCGTTGAGGCTTTAATGGGAACACGGGCGACGGATGAACCGCCGCCCGTATCTTAAAGGTTGGTGTGAGCTGCCGGAGACCCGACGATCTCCCACGACAGGCGCGGCTTACTGCTTCAGCACCACGGGTTGGAACGAGAACACGCCATCGGATTTCGGATCGACCGTCATCTCGACCCAGCTGTTGTCGCTGCTGCCGAAGACCTCGACGCGGGTGAAATTCGCGGTGCTGCGGCCATCGGACTGGAGCATCGGTTTGTCGACCTTGAAGTAATGCGAGTCACCGTGGACCAGCAGGACCTGACCGTCGAAGTTGTGGGTCTCCTCGACGAGGGTCTTGTAGAAATCGGTGAAACCGTTCTTGTCGTCGAGGGTCGGCAGGAAATCGTCTTCGTAGCCGCCGTCGCTCAGCTCGAACGGGAAGAAGATGTCGGCCTGGATGTCGATCAGGATGCCCGCGTCGTTATTCTCGCGCGCCTTCGCGAAGGACTCCTTGAGCCATTCCACGTTCTTCGGGTTGCGGGCGTCGTATTCCGCGGTCGCGGCATCGCAGTCGGCCTGCGTGCGGTCGGACTTCTTGGTGCATTGCTTGTCGGTCACGACGAGGTTGTTGTTGCTGCCCGGCACGTTGAGGGCGACGAACATCACGTTGTTGCGCTCGAAACGGCTGTTCTCGCTGTAGGCTTCGCCCGGGGCGCCCTGACGTTCGACGTCGATCGGGTTCGAACCCTGCGACTTCGCGGCATCGAAGAAGGTCTTGCGCAGGTAAGAGAGCCGCTCGACCGGGTCGTAGCTGCCGTTGTTGGTTCGGTGGCAGTCGACCCATTCATTGTCGCCGAGGGCGTAGAGCGTCGGCATGTCGAGGCGGTTGAAGATCGCCTTCACGTCCGCCCCGATCGCCTGATCGGTGCATTCGCTGCTGCCGCTCTTGGTGTCGCCGGCGAAGATCGTGAAGTCGAGGTTGTGATCGTTCATCGAGGCGACGGTCTGGTCGATCCAGTTCGCCTTCTCCTCGGGATCCTTGCTGTAGAATTCGTCGCCCCAGAGCGCGACCTTCAGAACGCCCGCATCGGAGGCGGATTGCGCATGGGCCGGAGCCACCAGCGCGGTCGAGAGAAGGGCAGCGGTGAGCGCTGCGGACAGCGTGAACGAACGGGAAAGGCGTGGCATTTATACCCCCAAAAGTGACTTGATGTGACGAAGGCCCTGAGGGCGAGGTGCCGCGTCGGACGGCAGGCTGTCGGCTCGGGGCTTCGGGCGTCATAATACCTCGGGCTGTGACAGCCCGCTGACGCCGGGGCGAAGGATTTGTGACGCAGGCCCTGTCGCCGCCGTCTGGACAGTCGTGACGTCGGGCGCGATGCTCTCCGCGAAAAGAGGAGGAGCAGATGCCGGAATTCGCGAACTATCCAAGCCTGAAGGGCAAATCCGTGATCGTGACCGGGGGCGCCTCGGGGATCGGGGCGCTGATCGTCGAAGGCTTCGCCGCGCAAGGGGCGAAGGTCGGGTTTCTCGACCGCGATACCGAGGGGAGCGCGGCGATCGCGAAACGGTTCGGCGTCGAGTATGAGCTGTGCGACCTGCGCGACATCGCCGCCATGAAAGAGGCGCTGGGTCGGCTACGCGAGAAAATTGGCCCGGCGGATGTGCTGGTGAACAATGCCGCGCGCGACGACCGTCACGACTGGCGCGAGATCGATGCCGAGTACTGGGACGAGCGCCAGCACACGAACCTGCGCCACATGTTCTTCGCGATCCAGACGGTTGCGCCGGACATGATCTCGAAAGGGGCGGGATCGATTATCAATATGGGCTCGAATTCGTGGTGGGAGGCCGGCAGCGGCTTTCCGGCCTATGCGACGGCGAAAGCGGCGGTGCACGGGCTGACCCGCACGATGGCACGCGAATTGGGCGGGCATCGGATCCGGGTCAACACGGTCGTGCCGGGCTGGATCATGACGGATCGGCAGAAAACGCTCTGGGCCACGCCCGAGGCGCTGGAGGATCATCGTCGCAACCAATGCCTGCCCGATCTGATCCAGCCGGAATATGTCGCGCGGATGGTGCTGTTCCTCGCCTCGGACGATGCGGCGATGTGCACGGCGAACAACTACATGGTCGAGGCGGGCTCGATCTAATCGTGTTGCGGCGCGCTGCCGGGCGGCGCGTCGCTTTGCCCATTTTCCACCGGCCCGGTCTCCTCCGGTTCGATCTCGATCTGCGCCAGTTCAGCTTCGAGGAATTTCTCGAACGCGTCGAAATCCAGCGGCTCGAACTGACCGAACCCCTGGATCCATGTCGTGGCGGCGGACATCGCGAGCGGCTCCAGCTTGCACCATTTCACCCGGCCGCGTTTCTCCTGAGAGATCAGCCCGGCATTGGTCAGGATCGCGAGGTGCTTGGAGACGGCCGCGAGCGACATCTCGAAGGGCTCGGCCACGTCGGTCACCGCCATGTCGTCTTCGAGCAGCATCGTCAGGATCGTCCGCCGGGTCGGATCGGCGAGCGCGGCGAAGATCGCATCGAGAGATGGGGTGGGCGGCGGTAGCATCGCTCCTTGATGGGGCGCCCCGCGATAAACGTCAACCGATCGGTTGAATATGCGATTGCTCGCATTTGCGTGAGCTTGGCGCGGCGCGAATTTGAGGCCTATTTTCAAAATCGTTACGGATCAATGGGTTGCGAGGTGCTTTAAGGGGCCTATCCGGAATTGACTCAGGCGGGGGGCACGGCTATCACGGCTGAGACCTGAGTGGGGGCCGAACCATGCCTGATCACCGCTCCGACGAGCCCGATCCCGAGCGCCTCGCAGCGCTTGAGAAGAAGCTTGCGGCAGTGAGAAAGACGCAAGAACCGCCTCCGCAACGTGCCGATCATCATCTGTCCCAGGCGAATATGGCCTGGCGTATGGTGATCGAAATGGTTTCGGGGCTGGGGATCGGCTTCGGCATCGGATACGGGCTGGATGTGCTTATGGGCACGATGCCTTGGATGATGGTGCTGTTCACGCTTCTCGGGCTCGCGGCCGGGGTGAAGGTGATGCTTCGCTCGGCCAAGGAAATGAACGAAGAGCGTGCGGCCGACATGGCCGATGAAGAGGAAGACGACCGTGGCAACTCTTGAACAGGAAATGCGCAGTGAACTGACCTTCCATCCGATGGATCAGTTTATCGTTAAGCCCCTCTTCGGCGATGGCCCGGTTCACTGGTACACGCCGACCAATGCGACGCTGTGGATGGCGATCGCCGTTCTGGCGATCTTCTTCATGCTCGTGATCGGCACCCGCGGCCGCGCCGTGGTGCCCTCGCGCGCCCAGTCGATCGCGGAGTTGTCCTACGGCTTCATTCACAAGATGGTCGAAGACGTGGCGGGCAAGGACGCGCTGAAGTTCTTCCCCTATATCTTCACGGTCTTCCTGTTCATCGTCTTCTCGAACTTCCTCGGTCTGCTGCCGCGCGGCTTCACCACGACCTCGCATATCGCTGTGACCGGTCTGCTGGCGATCGCCGTGTTCGTTGCGGTGACCGTGATCGGTTTCGTCAAGAACGGCGCGGGCTTCCTGAGCCTGTTCTGGGTGGCCTCGGCACCGCTGGCGCTGCGCCCGATCCTCGCGATCATCGAGATCATCTCCTACTTCGTGCGGCCCGTCAGCCACTCCATTCGTCTTGCGGGCAACATGATGGCTGGCCACGCGGTTATGAAAGTGTTCGCCGCCTTCGCGCCGCTGATCCTGTTCTCGGGCGTCGGCATCGCCGTCACCCCGCTGTCGATCCTCGCGATCACCGCGATGTACGGGCTCGAAGTTCTCGTGGCCTTTATCCAGGCCTATGTCTTCACGATCCTGACCTGCGTCTATCTGCGCGACGCGCTTCACCCGGCACACTGACCGGATAACGGATCGAACCAGTTCACCAAATTTCTGCCACTTCCAACCTCAAGGAGTTACGACAATGGAAGGCAATATCGTTCAAATGGGTGCTTACATCGGCGCTGGTCTGGCCTGCATGGGCATGGGCGGCTCGGCTATCGGTGTGGGCAACGTTGCCGGCAACTTCCTGTCGGGCGCACTGCGCAACCCCTCGGCGGCCGCTGGCCAGACCGCGACCCTCTTCATCGGCATCGCCTTCGCAGAAGCGCTCGGGATCTTCTCGTTCCTCGTCGCGCTGCTGCTGATGTTCGCCGTCTGATCCAGCACGCTTTTCCTTGAGGGCGGGTGGGCTCATTCGGAGCCCATCCCGTGACCCGCAAGGGGATTTGTGATCAGGGTCGAGGGACGACATGGCAAGCGAAACGCAAAATACAGCGCACGCAGCCGCTGATGCGGCCCAAGGCGCGGCACATACCGCGCAAAAGGCCGGTATGCCGCAGCTCGACTTCTCGAGCTACCCGAACCAGATCTTCTGGCTCGTGGTCGCTCTGGTCGCGATCTACTGGCTGCTGACGCGCATCGCACTGCCCCGGATCGAGGCAGTTCTCGCCGATCGTCAGGGCACGATCGCGGGTGACATCGCCGCGGCCGAAGACTTCAAGCGCAAGGCCGAAGAGGCCGAAGCCGCTTACGAGAAGGCTCTGGCCGAAGCACGCGCTCAGGCGCAGAAGATCGCAGGCGAAACCAAGGCCGAGATCCAAAAGGACCTCGACGCGGCTATCGCCAAGGCAGATGCCGAGATCGCCGCACGCTCCGCGGAATCGGAAGCCCGCATCGCGGAAATCCGTGACGGCGCGCTTGCAGCGGTCGATCAGGTCGCCAAGGACACCGCCGGCGAGATCGTCGCGGCTCTGGGTGGCAATTCGGACGCATCGGCTGTCAACGCGGCTGTCGAACAACGGCTGAAAGGTTAAGACGATGAAGAAACTCTCGCTTCTCCTTCCGTTCGTGGCGGCACAGCCCGCCTTCGCAGCGACGGGCCCGTTCTTCTCGCTTTGGAACACGAACTTCATCGTGACCATCGCCTTCATCATCTTCGTGGGCATCGTGCTTTACGCGAAGGTGCCGGGCATGCTGGGCAAGATGCTCGACAAGCGCGCGACGAACATCCGCTCGGATCTCGACGAAGCGCGCAAGCTGCGTGACGAGGCGCAGGCGGTTCTGGCCAGCTACGAGCGCAAGTCGCGCGAAGTGCAGGGGCAGGCCGACCAGATCGTCGCCGCCGCCAAGCGCGACGCCGAAGCCGCTGCCGAGAAGGCCAAGGAAGACCTGAAGGTCTCGATCGAGCGCCGCCTGAAGGCCGCTGACGAGCAGATCGCCTCGGCCGAGGCGCAGGCTCTGAAAGAGGTCAAGGACCGCGCCGTGTCGGTTGCCGTGGCCGCCGCTGGTGATGTGCTCGCCAAGCAGCTGAGCGCGTCGGACCGTGCCGCGATGATCGACAGCTCGCTTTCGGAAGTCGAACAGCGCCTGAACTGATCTCCCCCTAACGGGTGACATTGAAAACCCCGGTCCGATGGGCCGGGGTTTTTCTTTGTCTTGGGCTCAGAAGTGATGTGGGCTCAGCGGTTATGTTCGAGACGTAAGCGCGCGGTGGCCTCGTTGCGCTCGGCCCGGCGCATCGCCGCCATCTCGACTTCGACGAATTCCATATGGGCCGCGATGGCCTTGCGCGCGGCAGAGGCGTCGCGGCGCTGGATCGCCTCGTTGATCGCCCGGTGCTGGTCGAGCAGCTTGCTGCGCGTGCCGCGGTTCCGGAACATCATCGAGCGGTTGTAGAACACGCCCTCGGCGAGCAGGTCGAACATCGCGCGCATCATGTGGATCATGATGACGTTGTGGCTCGCCTCGATGATCGCCATGTGGAACTGCGCATCGAGCTGCGCCTCCTGCGTGGGATTGCGTTTGGAATGGGCCGCTTCCATTTGGGAGAACAGCGTCTGGATCACCGCGAGATCGGTGTCCGAGCCGCATTGCGCCGCGCGCTCGGCGGCGAGCCCCTCCATGTCGCGGCGGAACGAGATGTAATCGAACAGCGCCTGATCGTTGCGCGCAAACAGCCGGATCAGGGCAGGCGAGAAGGCGGAATCGAGCACCTCGGCGACATAGATCCCGGCCCCGGCGCGGGTGGTCAGGAGACCCGATTCCTGCAGTTCCGCGACCGCTTCGCGCAGGCTCGGACGCGAGACGCCAAGGCGCTCGGACAGCTCTCGCTCGGAGGGGAGACGCTCGCCGGGACGCAGAATGCCCTGCAGGATGAGCTGCTCGATCTGGCGCACGACAGCATTCGCGAGCTTCTCGGATTCGATCTTCTGAAATGGCATGCACCCCTCCATGTGGTAAAGATGTATGACCAGATCGGGTCGTCGGCAATGAAAAAAGGCCGGGTTTCCCCGGCCCTTTTCCCACTCTGACGAGCGGTTTAGTTGTTCGGACGAATGATGAATTCGACCCGGCGGTTGGCCTGACGACCCTCGGGGGTCAGGTTGCTCGCGATGGGCTGATCCTCGCCGCGACCCGTCGGGATCACGCGGTAGCTCGGGACGCCGCCGTTAATCAGGACATTGGCCACCGACTGCGCGCGCTGACGCGACAGGCGCATGTTGTAGGCCGCATCGCCGGTGTTGTCGGTATGGCCGACGACTTCGACGGTGGTGTCCGGATAGCGGTTGAGGCTGCCTGCGAGCGTGTACAGGTCGCGCTGCAGATCGGGGCGCACGGCCGCGCTGTCGGTCGCGAAGAGCACGTCTTGCGGCATCGTCACGATCAGCTGGTTGCCCTGACGCACGACGCTGACGCCGTTGGTGGTCAGGTCGCGACGCAGTTCCTGCGCCTGACGGTCGAGCTGCGAACCGATCGCGCCGCCGATCACGCCGCCGACGATCGCGCCGGCTGCGGCTTTGGTCAGCTTTTCGTCGCCTTTGCTCTTGGCGCCGAGGGCGCCGCCGATCAGCGCACCGGTGATCGCACCGGCATTGCGGTTTGCGTTCGGGCTTTGGTCGGGGTTGTTCGCCCCGGTGTAGCCGCCCGGCACACAAGCGGTAAGCGCCATCGCAGCGGCGGCGCTCAGAAGAATGGTTTTGGTCTTGAGAACGGTGGTCATGTTCTGTCTCTGCCTTCTCTGGTCGCCCCATGTCTCGAGGCTTGCCGGAAGATACGCGTAAAATTCGCGCAGGTTCCATGCCCTTTTCGTGAAGCGCGGAAATCCGCGCATCATCTGGCGGTAGAAGCGGCGGAGGGACGCTCAATCGGCCTCTGCGCGGGCGCCTTCCCAGCCCAGAATCGCGCGTTTGACGCCCAGACCCCAGTGATAGCCGCCCAATCCGCCCGATTTGCGCAGGGCGCGGTGGCAGGGAATCAGGAAGGAGATCGGGTTGCGGCCCACGGCGGTGCCCACGGCGCGCACGGCCTTGGGGTTGCCAATCGCCTCGGCGATGTCGGAATAGGTGGTGACCTGCCCCGAAGGAATCGAGAGCAGCGCCTCCCAGACCTTGATCTGGAACGGCGCGCCGATCAGCGTCAGCTTCGCCTCGCCGTGGCGGCTGAAGGCGGCGTCGACCCAAGGACGCAGCGGCTCGGGGTCTTCGGTAAAGCGAGCCTCGGGCCAGCGGCGGGCGAGATCGTCAAAGGTTTCGCGTTCGCCCATCTCGGCGGTGAAGCCCATGCCGCAGAGCCCCTGATCGGTGCCCATCGCGATCACCGGGCCAAAGGGGCTGTCGAACCGTCCCCAGCGGATCGTGACGCCTTCGCCGCCGCGGGCAAACGCCCCGGGCGTCATCGCCTCCCAGCGCAGCACCAGATCGTGTAACCGGCCCGTGCCGGACAGTCCCGATCGGTCGGCCACCTCGTCGAGCGGCAGGCGCTGGCTCAGCAACTCACGCACGAAGTCGAGCGTCAGATATTGCTGGTAGCGTTTCGGAGAGACCCCGACCCAGGCCGAAAACAGCCGCTGGAAATGCGCGGGGCTCATCGACAGCCGCGCCGAGATCGCTTCGAGCGTCAGCAATTCACCCGCCGCTTGTGCTGCGTCGATCTCGGCCAGCGCGCGGGCGATGACCTGATAGTGGTAGCTCTCGGCAATGTCGCTGTGGTCGTTCATCACGCACCTCTTGGTTCTCGTCGATCCTAGGGCGCGGGCGTCAGGCGCGCGACCCGAAAGCTGCGGTTTGCGCGCGGCCTTGCCCTTCGCGCGCGTGGCGGGCATTAGGAAAGCATGGCCAAGCAATTCGATTATGCCACGATGAAAGAGGTCTTCGCGCGGTTCGAAGCCTCGGAACCCCATCCCAAGGGGGAGCTCGAGCACGTCAACGCCTATACGCTGGTGGTGGCCGTGGCGCTGTCTGCGCAGGCGACCGATGCGGGGGTCAACAAGGCGACGCGGAAACTTTTCGCCGTGGCCGACACGCCCGAGATGATGTTGGAGCTGGGTCTGGAAGGCGTGACCGAACATATCAAGACGATCGGTCTGTTCCGGCAGAAGGCGAAGAACGTCATCAAGCTGAGCCAGATCCTCGTCGATCAGTATAACGGTGAGGTGCCGTCCTCGCGTGCCGCGCTGCAATCGCTGCCGGGCGTGGGGCGCAAGACCGCGAATGTCGTGCTGAACATGTGGTTCGGCCATCCCGCGCAGGCGGTCGACACGCATATCTTCCGCGTCGGAAACCGCAGCGGCATCTGTCCGGGCAAGGATGTGGACGCGGTCGAGCGCGCCATCGAAGACAACGTGCCCGTCGAATACCAGCGCCACGCCCATCACTGGCTGATCCTGCACGGTCGCTATATCTGCGTGGCGCGCAAACCCAAATGTCAGGCCTGTCCGATCAAGGATCTGTGCCAGTTTGAGGAGAAACCCCTTTGAAACAGTATCAGGTCGTCGGTATCGGCAATGCCGTCGTGGACGTGATCGCGCAATGCGACGACAGCTTTCTCGAGCATATGGGCATCGAGAAAGGCATCATGCAGTTGATCGAGCGCGAGCGCGGCGAGACGCTGTACGGCGCGATGAAAGAGCGCACGCAGGCGCCGGGCGGTTCGGTCGGCAACACGATCGCGGGGCTGGGCAATCTGGGTCTGACGACCGCCTTTATCGGCCGGGTGCGCGACGACACGCTGGGGCGCTTCTACGAGGCGGCTCTGCATGGCGAGGGCACGGATTTCCCGAACCCGCCAGTGAAGGATGGGGAACTCCCGACCTCGCGTTCGATGATTTTCGTGACGCCGGACGGTGAGCGCTCGATGAACACCTATCTGGGGATTTCGGCGGAGGTCTCGACCGAGGATGTCAGCCTCGAGGTGGTGGAGAACACGCAGCTTCTGTTCCTCGAAGGCTATCTCTTCGACAAGGATCACGGGAAAGCGGCGTTCCTGAAGGCCGCGCAGGGCTGTCACCGTGGCGGCGGCAAGGCGGGGATCGCGCTGTCGGACCCGTTCTGCGTCGACCGTCACCGCGACGATTTCCGCCGTCTGGTGCGCGACCAGATGGATTACGTGATCGGCAACCAGCACGAATGGGAATCGCTCTACCAGACCGATCTGGATGCGGCTTTGAAACAGGCGGCCGAGGAATGCGAGCTGGTGGTCTGCACGCGCTCGGGCGACGACGTGATCCTGATCCGTGGCGAGGAACGCGCGACGGTTCCGGTCAAGCGCGTGGTGCCGGTCGATGCGACGGGCGCGGGCGATCAGTTCGCGGCAGGCTTCCTCTATGGCTACGCGACGGGGCAGAGCCTAGAGACTGCGGGCAAGATGGGTTGTGCTGCGGCGGCCGAGGTGATCGGCCATTACGGCGCACGGCCCGAGATCGATGTGAAGGCGCTCTTCGCCGATCGCGGGCTCATCTAAGCCTGTCCGGCGCGCCCGGAATCAGGGCGCGCCGCAAGACTTAGCGCATCAGCAGCATCGGCCCGAGCGGGCGACCTGCGAGAATGTGCAGGTGGTAATGCGGCACTTCCTGCACGCCGTTCTCGCCCGCATTGGTGATGCCGCGATAGCCCTCGCCGCCTTCGCCCGGGCTCGCGCCGGTCATCTTGCAGATCTCGGCCACGGTGCGGTGGAAATCGACGATCTCGGCATCGCTCGCCTCGGCGCAGAAATGATCGAGCGCGACATAGGCGCCTTTCGGGATCACCAGCACATGCTCGGGCGCTTTCGGGGCGATGTCGCGGAAGGCCAGCGTATGCTCGGTCTCCAGCACGGTGTCGTTCGGGATCTCGCCGCGCAGGATCTTGGCGAAGATGTTCTGATCGTCATAGGTATAGGCCATGGCCTCTCTCCTCAGTCGCGGAAGATGTAGTCGAGTTCGGCCAATTCCTGCGCCATATCGGAGGGGATGTCGAGCGCATGGGCCAGCGCGCGGGCGTTGTCCTCGATCTCGCCGCCCTCGCGCATGAGGGCGTAATTCTCGAACTCGGCATCGCGGAGACGTTCGGATTCATGGTGCAGATCGGCGCGGATCGTCGGCAGCATCTGCTCCACCACCTGCGGCGGCGTATGCTGCCCTGCAAGGCCGACGCGCTGCGCGTGACCCTTGAGATAGTCGTCGGAGAACTGGCACTCGATCTCGAGAATGCGGGTCTGGCATTTGTCGCGGGTGAAATCCTCGATCACGTCCAGCTCGGCGGGATCGACGCAGACCACCATGCGGTCGGCGTTCTCGTGGTCGAAGACCATCCGCATCAGCGCACGGCGGTGACGGTTGCGCTTTTCCGGGCTGGTCTCGATGCCGCCGAGATCGGGCAGGGGGCCCATCTCGTTGAAGACGTAATCGAGGGCCGGAATGGAGGAGCGTTTGCGGAACTCGGTCACCAGCCGTTTCGCGACATGCCATTTCTTGCACAGGATCAGGGTCAGCGTGCGCTCGCGGCCCAAGGTCGCCTCCGCCTCCCAGAAGCGGGGCGCGAAGCGACGGCCAATGCGCCCCCGCCCGGTGAGGAAGCGATGCAGCGCGCGGCCCTCGTTCGAGACGGCGAACTCCACGCCCTCGCGCGTCCACAGCTCGCCCAGACGCTGCTTCAGGTCGCGCGCCTCGGGGCTGATCTTGCGCGCGAAGAGGTAATCCTGCGCCAGCAGCAGATCGTAATGGTCGTTGTAGAAATTCGCCGGCATCCCGTAATCGGTGAACATCAGGAAGGTCAGCGTCCGGGTGCGGATCTCGGTCTCGGGGATCAGGTGATGGACGATGGTCTGGAAGAAGGTCTCGTCCGGGATCCATGTCGTGCGGAAGAACCGCATCACATCGGGCCGCGCCTTGATGAAATCGAGCACCTGCTCCATCGTCCGCCGCCGCAGACACCACCATTGCGAGCCGATCATCATCTGCAGATCGCTCGGCACCTCGCGCGACAGCTTGAGTTGCTTTTGCAGGTTATAAGCGAGGTAGAACCGCTTGGGTTGATTGCGCTCGTTGAACCAGTGGCGATAGACCAGCCGGTCTTCCTTCATCCCCGTCTTGATCCAGCCCGACGATAAGAAGTCGAAGCTTTCGATGTAATCGACCTCTTCCGCATCGAGGAAGTTATGCGCGTACTCGGCCGATTTGATCTGCATGCAATCGCCCGAGAGCATGTAGAAATGGGTGGCGCGCGGGAAATCGGCGACCGCGGCTTTTACTGCTTCCAGAGTCGCGGCGACGAGGCTCCATTCGCCCCAGCCGCATTTGACGCGCTTTTTCGCGAAGGTGACATTGGGATTGGCATCGAGCGCGCTGCGCAGCTTGCGGTAATGTTCGGGCTTGGCGCGCGCGTCGAAATGGATCGCCACATAATCGCCCGTCTGCGTCAGCCGTTCCGCCTGCGCGATGATCCCGTCAGGATCCTTATGGGTCAGAAGAATAAAGGCGATTCGGGCCATACGGGAAACGATGCGATGTCACTTGCTGGTATTATCCGACTTGTTAGCCGGAATGAGCGTTGAAAAGACAGGACTTCTTTGCTCTTTACTCGATATTTATTATGTCTGCGTTACCCGGTCACGGGTATGCGACCTTCTGGAGGGCTTTGAATGGGATTTCCCGGAACCTGGATGACCGAGAGCGAAAGCATGGTGTATCGCGTCGTGCCGAAATGCGCCTGCTCCTCCATCGGGCAGATCATGTTCTATTCCGATCACGGGAAATTCTTCGACGGCGACATCCACGATTCCAAGGCCGGGCTGCATAAGTGGTCGCAGGACGAAAGCCAGACGCCGATCACCGAAAACGTGCTGGCGCACAAAAGCTACGCCTTCACCTGCGTGCGCAATCCCTATCAGCGCATCCTGTCGTCCTTCTTCGACAAGATCGCGGGCATTCAGCGCAACGGCAAACGTTATCGCGGCAAGCTGGTGCCGCAGCTGATCCAGAAATACGGGATCGAGGTCGGCTCTCCCGAGGACGATTTCGATTTCGATCAGGTCGCCTCGTTCCGCCGCTTCCTGCTGTTTGCGCGCGACACGATCCGTTGGCGCCGCCCGATGGAGCCGGACATTCACTGGTCGGCCATGTCGGGTCATATCTCGACCTTCATCGTCAATGGCGGGCGCTACGACAACATCTTCTTCACCGAGAAGTTCAACGAAGGCATGCAGTCGGTGCTCGACGCTGTCGAAACGCCGGTGAAGGTCGATCTGGCCAAGGTGCCGCGGTTCAACGAATCCGAAGGGCATGGGCCGAAGCGCGCGCATAAGGTGAGCGACTATTTTGACGATCTCTCACGCCACCTGATCTGGGAAATCTACAAGAAGGATTTCCAGCTGTTCCAATACGATTTCGACGATCCGGACAACAAGCTGCCGATTGGAGAGGTCGATCTGGACGAGGTGCACGCCAAGCTGGGCGACTGATCACCAGCGCTTCAGCGCGTCCTCGTCTTCATCCTTCGCGGCGACCCAGGAAGTGCCCTCGGGCCCATGTTCCTTCTTCCAGAAGGGGGCGCGGGATTTGAGATAATCCATCAGAAACTCGGCGGCTTCAAACGCCGCGACGCGGTGGCGCGCGGCTGTGGCGACCATCATGATCTGCTCGCCCACGCCCAGCCGTCCGTGGCGGTGGATGACGGTCACGTCCGACAGGTTCCAGCGCTCGACCGCCTGATCCACGATGCCAGCGATCGCACGCTCGGTCATGCCGGGGTAATGCTCCAGCTCCAGCGCCTCCATCGCGCCGGTGTCGTCGCGCACGATGCCGGTGAAGCTGACGACGGCGCCGACATCCGCGCGGCCCGTGCCGAAATCGGCAAGCTCTGCGCCCAGATCGAAGGGCTCGGCCTGAACGGAGACTTTCATCTCAACCACCCGTCATCGGCGGGAAGAAGGCCACTTCGCGCACGCCTTCGAGCGGCGCATCGAACTCCGCCAGATCCTGATCGAGCGCCACGCGCAGGGCGGAAATGTCGGCAAAAGCCGCCTCGTAGCGCGGCTCGCGTGCCTTCAGCTCTTCGACGAGATCGGCCACGGTCTTAGCCTGCGTCTCCATCTTCTCGCGCGGCAGGCCGATCCGCTCGCGGACCCAAGCGAAATAGAGCACGTCAATCATGGCTCGGCTCCTTCAGATAGGGCAGGGCCTTGCGGAAATAGTCCCAGCCGGTGATCGCGGTCAGCACAGCGGCGATCCAGATCAGCGCGAGGCCGACATGAGTCGCGAAATCGGCGGGTGTGGCGCCCAAGCGGATATCGCCCTCGCCTGCGCGCGGGGCCTGACCCTGCTCGAGATAGGCGAGCCCGGTGCCGAGGAACAGCACGGCGATCGCCACCATCTGCGCGGTCGTCTTCCACTTTGCGAGCTTGGTCACCCGCAGGCGCCCGGCATCTGCGCCGAGGAATTCACGCAGCCCCGAGACGAAGACCTCGCGGAACAGGATCACGGTGGCGGGCAGGATCAGCCACGGGTTCATGCCCGAATAGCCGGTCAGCACCACCAGCGCGATCACCACCATCGCCTTGTCGGCGATGGGGTCGAGCATCGCGCCGAAGCGGCTCTCCTGTTTCCACGCCCGGGCGAGGTAGCCATCGAACCAGTCGGTGACCGCCGCGCTGATGAACAGCGCAAGCGCCAGCCAGTCGGCCCAGGGACGAGAAAAGTAAAGGAACAAGACCGCCACACCCGGGGCAGCCAAGAGCCTGAGCACAGTCAGGATATTGGGAAGGGTCCATTTCATGGGAGGCAACCTAGCTGCGTGGTTCGCAAAGCGGAAGAGGGCGCGTTAACGGGTCGCGGGATCGCGATATGCATGCACCGTCCCATTGCGGTCGGTAACGCACCAATCTCCGGGGCTGTCGCCCGGTGTGAAATGGTCCGAGGTGATCGGCACCTTGCCGTGGCCGCCGGGGATATCGAGCACGTAGCTGGGCAGCATCGTCCCCGAGCAGCGACGGCGCAGCTCGGCCATCAGTGCGCGCCCTTCCGCGATGGTGGTGCGGAAATGCGAGGTGCCGCGGGCGAGGTCGCAGTGGTGCAGGTAATAGGGTTTGACGCGCAGCTTGGTGAGGGCGCGGAACAGTGCCTCCAGCGCGTCGGCACTCGCGTTGACGCCCCGCAGCAGCACCGTTTGCGATAGCATCGGGATGCCGCGATCCACTAGCCGCGCGATGGCATCGCGGGCGGCGGGTGTGAGTTCCTGCGCGTGGTTGGTGTGCAGCACGATCCACGCGGTCGGCGCGGCGCGCAGGATGGCGCAAAGCTGTTCGGTGATCCGTTCGGGGGCGACGACCGGCACGCGCGTATGCAGCCGGATCTGGTCGAGATGCGCGATTGCGGAGAGGCGGTCGAGCACCGCGCCAAGCCTGCGCGTCGACAACGTGAGCGGGTCGCCCCCGGTCAGGATCACCTCGCGAATGGCCGGGGTCGCCGCGATATAATCGAGCGCCTGCGTCAATTGGTCTTCCGGCAGCGGCCCGGTTTCGCCCACCGTCTCGCGGCGGAAGCAGAAGCGGCAATAGACGTCGCAGGTCTTGGTGATGTGGAGGATCACCCGGTCGGGATAGCGATGCGTCAGCCCGGGTGCGGGGGAATGGGCGTCGTCGCCGATCGGGTCTTCCAGCTCTTCGGGGCGTGTCACCAGTTCCGCCGCGGCGGGCACGAATTGCGCGGCCACCGGATCGCTCGGATCGGCAATCGCCCCGCGCATCTCGGGTGTCACGCGGATGCGGAACTCTCCGGCTACGCGCTCCAGATCGGCGCGCTTATCCGAGGCGGTCAGCCCGTCGCGTTCGAGATCGGCCACGCGGGTCAGCGCGCGGGGGTGGCGGCTGTGATCGGTCATCTCAGCCCTTCTCGTTGAAGAAATTGTGGATCGTCTCGGCCATCGCCTCGGAGATGCCGTCGACCTCCATCAGGTCGATGGGAGCGGCGCGGCTGACCGCCTTGGCCGAGCCGAAATGCGCGAGCAGCGCGCGCTTGCGGGCCGCCCCGATGCCCGGAACCTCGTCCAGCGGGTTCGCCATCTGCGCCTTGGCGCGTTTCGCGCGGTGCGTACCGATGGCCCAGCGGTGCGCCTCGTCGCGCAGGCGTTGGATGTAATAAAGAACCGGCGATTGCCGGGGCAGGGCGATGGGGCGCTGGCCTGTGCGGTGGAATTCTTCCTTGCCGTGGTCGCGGTCCACACCTTTCGCGACACCGACCATCGCGACATCGCTCACGCCCATCTCATCCATGATCTCACGCACCGCCGAGACCTGCCCGGCGCCACCGTCGATCAGCAGAAGATCGGGCCAGGCCTCGGATTTCCGCTCCGGGTCTTCCTTCAGCAACCGGGTGAAGCGGCGCGTCAGCACCTCTTTCATCATCCCGAAGTCGTCGCCCGGCGTCAGGTCCGCGTTCTTGATGTTGAACTTGCGATACTGGCTCTTGATGAAGCCTTCCGGCCCCGCGACGATCATCCCGCCCACGGCATGCGCGCCCTGAATGTGCGAGTTGTCGTAGACCTCGATCCGCTGTGGCGGCTTCTCCAGCCCGAAGGCCTCGGCGACGCCCGCCAGCAGTTTCGCCTGCGCAGCACTTTCGGACATCTTCCGACCGAGGCTCTCGCGGGCATTGCGCGCGGCATTCTCGACCAGCTCGGCCTTTTCGCCGCGCTGCGGGACGGTGATCTCGACCTTGCGCTCGGCGCGCTCGGAGAGGAATTCGCTCACCAGTTCCTCATCCTCGACCGGGTGCGACAGCAGGATCAGCTTCGGCGGCGGGCGGTTCGTGTAGAACTGCGCGATGAAAGCCTGCAGGATTTCGGGCGCCTCGGCGCCGGAGCCGGTCTTGGGGTAGAAGTCGTGGTTGCCCCAGCTCTGGTTCGCGCGGATGAAGAAGACCTGCACGCAGGCCTGCCCGCCCTCCTGATGGAGAGCGATCACATCGGCCTCGGCGGTGCTGCGCGGGTTGATCCCCTGGCTTTGCTGCACGTTGGTCAGCGCCTTGATCCGGTCGCGGAGCGCAGCGGCGCGCTCGAATTCCATATCGTCGGAGGCCTGCTGCATCTGCTCCGCCAGTTCGCGCTGGATCGTGGTGGACTTGCCTTGCAGGAAGCGCTTCGCGTCGTCGACCAGCGCTGCGTAATCCTCCTCGGAGATTTTGCCCACGCAAGGCCCGGAGCAGCGCTTGATCTGATATTGCAGACAGGGCCGCGTGCGGGTCTCGAACATCGAGTCCGAGCAGTTGCGCAGCAGGAAGACCCGCTCCAGCTGGTTGAGCGTGCGGTTCACCGCGCTCGCGCTCGCGAAGGGGCCGAAGTAATGCCCTTTCTCTTTGCGCGCGCCGCGATGCTTCTTGATCATTGGATAGGGGTGGTCCGTCGCGATCAGGATATTGGGGAAGCTTTTGTCGTCCCGCGCGAGCACGTTGTAGCGCGGCTTGAGCTGCTTGATCAGGTTCTGCTCGAGCAGCAGCGCCTCGGTCTCGGTCCGCGTCGTGAGGAACATCATCGAGGCGGTCTCATGGATCATCCGGGCGATCCGCGCCGAGTGCCCCGAGGGGCGTGCATAGTTCGAAACGCGCGCCTTCAGGTTGCGCGCCTTGCCGACATAGAGCACCTCGCCCTTCGCGTTCAGCATCCGATAGACGCCCGGTGAGCCGTCGAGACGCTTGAGATAATCCGCGATCAGCGCATGGCCCGTCATCCCGTGTTGCGGGCGCGTGGCCGCCGGGGGATCGAGGGCGTCGTTGCTGTTTACGTCGTCATTCATGAGCAGGCTTCGATTCTCCCCTGTGGCTGCAACCTCGCGAAGACGTTTTCAAGGAAAAACATGTCCACGAAATTTGGGGATAACTCTGTTGGCAAACATGTGGGACCGTGGGTTCCGACCTTAATATAAGGGTTGATAGAGTGTTTGCTCATTTTTTGAGCAAGTTACGAGTGCTTTGATTTCATTGAGAAATTTTTCGCACACTCGCCAAGCTATTGAAAGGATTACTACTTTTGTGACGGTACTGTTACAAGCCGCCGCGCAGTGCACAACTTTGGCCTGCGATTCGTTTTCAGGCTCATTCCGGACCTAATACATCGGGGGTCCGCCAGCCCAAATGTTGGCCTCCATCGACGCAGAGCAACTGACCTGTGACGGCGGGTGCGTCCATGAAATATCCCAGCGCCGCGACGATATCTGCGGGGTCTGCGCCGCGTTCTAGGATCGTCGCTGCGCGCTGCCGGTTGAAGTGGTCTTCAGACTGGCGCGCGCCTTGCAGGGTCGGGCCCGGGCCGATCGCGTTCACACGTATAGCGGGAGCCAGCGCCTGCGCACTCGTCTGCGTGAGTGTCCACAGCCCCATCTTCGCGAGCGTGTAGGTCATGAACTCCGGCGTCAACTTGCGCATTCGCTGGTCAACCATGTTGATCACCAGCGCGCGGGCCTTGGGTTCCGCACCCGAGCGGTCGGCTTGCGGAGCCTGCGCCGCGAAATGCTGGATCAGCACGAAGGGCGCGCGCAGGTTCGACCCGATATGCCGGTCCCAGCTTTCGCGCGTGGCCGAGCGGATCGTGTCGTATTCGAAAATCGAGGCGTTGTTGATCAGCAGATCGAGCGGCCCGTCGAGCAGTTGCGCCGCGCGGGGCACCAGTTCCGCCGTCGCGGCCTCGTCCAGCAGATCGGCCTGCACGATCTCGGCGCGCACGCCTTTCGCACGGGCCTCTGCTGCCGTTGCCTCCGCGTCCTCTGCGGAGCCGTGATAATGGATTACGACGTCTACGCCGCGCTCGGCCAGATAAAGCGCCATCGCGCGTCCCAGCCGTTTCGCGCCGCCTGTCACCAATGCTCGTTTCATGCGCTGCCTCCAATGAAGAGGGCCACCATATAGGCCAGGTACGCGGCGGTGAAAGCGATGCCGATGCCTCGGGTGATCACGCGGTTGCCGAAGATGAACGGGGCCAGCGCGATCGAGGCCGCCGCCATCACCCAAAGGTCGACATGCAGCATCTGGCTCGGCACCGGAATGTCGCCGAACAGGCCCGCGACGCCGATGATGCAGAGCAGGTTGAAGATGTTGGAGCCCACGACATTGCCGAGCGCGAGGTCCGACCGGCCCTTCATCGCCGCGGTGATCGAGGTCGCCAGTTCGGGCAGCGAGGTGCCGAGCGCGACCAGCGTCAGGCCGATCACCGCATCCGAGACGCCCATCGCGCTTGCGATCTCGGAAGCGCCGCTGACCAGCCAGCTCGCCCCCAGAGGCAGCCCCACGAGGCCTGCGAGAACGTAGAGCCCGATGCGCCAGAGCGGCATATTCGGATCGACGCTCTCGACCTCTTCATCGGCTTCGGTCTCGGGACCGGAGCCCGCGCCGCGATTGGCACGATGGGCGCGCGCCTCGCGGATTTGCCGGAACAGGATGATGCCGAGCGCGAAGAGCAGGAGCAGCGCCTGCGCCCAGCCGATCGGGCCCATGAAGCAGACGAGGATGAAGAGGACCGTCGCCCCCATCATCAACACGAAGCTCTCGCGCGTGTCGTGCAGATCGGTGCGGATCGCGGAGATCATCGCGGGCAAGCCCAGCACCAGAAGGATATTGGCGATGTTCGAGCCCACGACATTGCCGAGCGCCATGCTGGGCGCCTTGTCGAGCACGGCGGCGACTGAGACCATCAGCTCGGGTGCGGAGGTGCCGAAGGCCACCACGGTGAGCCCGACGATCAGTGCAGGAATGCCAAGGCGCAGCGACATTGCCACTGCGCCTTTCACCAGCAGGTCACCCGCCACGACCAGCAGTACCAGCCCGGCAATGATCTCGCCGAAATCCCAGATCATTTACGGCGCTCCGTCTTCTTCGCAGTTTTGCTATTGGAGGTCGTCTTGCAGGGGCAGGGGCCCCGACCGATTTTCGGACGTCCGCAGTCGGGGCAACGCGCCGACAGCCTGCCGGGTCCGCGCGGGCCCTTGATCTTCGGCATCCGCAGCTTGCCGAACATGGCGAGCACCGCCATGACGACGAGGAAGAGTGTCATGCCCTTGATGAGCATCCGGTTACAGCCCGTAGCGCGCCCAGAGCGCGCGTTCCTCGGCGGTATCGATCAGAGCGCCTGCGGTGGCCGCAGCCATCTCGCCCCCGATCTGCGCGCCGAAGCGCCGGAAGATCGAGCGTTTGGGCGCGTAAGGCACGATGCGGGTCTTCTCGCCGTAGATCTCTTTCAGCTTCGGCACCGCATGGCCGAGCCCGTCGATCAGCCCGGTGTTTTCGGCCAGCGCCTGCCGCCCGGTCCAGATGTCGCCGGTGAAGAGGTCGCGATCCTCCGGCAGCTTCGCGCCGCGCCGCGACTGCACATGCTCCTTGAACGAGACATGCATGTCGTCGAGCAGCTTGTTGAGCCGCGCGACGTCTTCGTCCTTCTCGGGGCGGAACGGGTCCATGAAACTTTTCGAGCCGCCTGCGGTATGAACGCGGCGCTGGATGCCGTGGCGGTTGATGAACTCGTCGAGGCCGAAGCCTGCCGAGATCACCCCGATCGAGCCCACGACCGAGGTCGGATCGGCCCAGATCTGGTCGGCGGCGCAGGCCAGCCAATAGCCGCCCGAGGCCGCGACGTCTTCGACGAAAGCATGGACGGGAATGTCTTTTTCATCCGCAAGCCTGCGGATGCGCCCCGCGATCAGCGCCGATTGCACGGGCGATCCGCCGGGCGAATTGATCAGCAAAGCGACCGCAGCCGGTTTGCCGCGTGCGAAGGCACGCTCGATGATCGGGGCCATTGCGGCATCCGACAGGCCGGGCGCTCCGGGGCGCGACATGCCGATGGCACCGTGCAAACGGATAACCGCGACGAAGGGCGATTTCTTGACGAAGGGGAGGCGTTGGATCAGGCTCATGTGAGGGATGTAGAGGCTCACCCCTGCCCGCGCAAGCACGGCGATGACGGTTCCTGTCCGCGCCTGTTCGCGATTGAACCAGTCGTGACTTGCTGGCCGGGGCATGCTCGCCCCATCATCGGGGCCGGGAGGATGGATATGACCGAAGACGACAGGCTCGCCGCGATTCTGGCGGATCATGCGGGGCGCGAAGGTGCGCTGCTGCCCATTCTTCATGATGTGCAGGCCGCTTACGGCTGCGTGCCCGCCGATTGCTACCAGCCGATCGCCGATGCGCTGCGACTGAGCCGGGCCGAGGTGGCGGGCGTCGTCTCCTTCTATCACGACTTCCGCGACGCGCCCGCGGGCAAGCATGTGGTCAAGCTGTGCCGCGCCGAGGCCTGCCAGTCGATGGGCGGGACCGAGATGATCGCGCGGCTGGAGCGTGCGCTGGGCATGAAAGTCGGAGAAACGAAGGGCGATGTGACCCTCGAGGCGGTCTATTGCCTCGGGCTGTGTGCCTGCGCGCCCGCCGCGATGGTGGGCGATCAACTGGTCGGGCGGGCGACGCCCGAGCGGATCGAGGCTCTGGTTGCGGAGGTCTCGGCATGAAGATCTGGGTTCCCTGCGATGCCGCCGCCGTAGCCTGTGGGGCCGATGAGGTCGCCGCCGCTCTCGCGTCGGCGGCGGGACTGCGTGGCGAAGAGGTCGAGATCGTCCGCAACGGCACGCGCGGAATGATCTGGCTGGAGCCGCTGGTCGAGATCGAGCGCGACGGTGTGCGCCACGGCTTCGGCCCGATGGAGCCCGAGGACGTGCCTGCGCTGTTCGAAGGTGGCGATCACCCGAAGGCGCTCGGCCCCATCGAGGAAATCCCCTTCTTCGCAAAACAGACCCGTCTGACCTTCGCGCGCTGCGGGCGCACCGATCCGCTCTCGCTGGCCGATTACGAGGCGGATGAGGGCTGGCAGGGTCTCAAACGCGCGCTGGAACTGGGCGGTGCGCAGACCATCGAAGAGGTCACCACCTCGGGTCTGCGTGGTCGTGGCGGCGCGGGCTTCCCGACGGGTATCAAGTGGAAGACCGTCGCCGGGGCCGAGGCGCCGCAGAAATACATCGTGTGCAACGCGGATGAGGGCGATAGCGGCTCCTTCGCCGACCGGATGTTGATGGAGGGCGATCCCTACTGCCTGATCGAGGGCATGGCGATTGCCGGGCTCGCAGTCGGCGCGACCAAGGGCTTCATCTATGTGCGCTCGGAATATCCGCACGCGATCCGCACGCTGAACGCGGCGATCAAGGCGGCGCGCGCAGCCGGGATCATCGGCGACAGTCTGATGGGGCAGGGACCGGCCTTCGATCTCGAAGTCCGCGTCGGCGCGGGTGCCTATATCTGCGGCGAGGAGACCTCGCTCCTGAATTCGCTCGAAGGCAAGCGCGGCATGGTCCGCGCCAAGCCGCCGTTGCCCGCGCTCGAAGGGGCGTTCGGCAAGCCGACCGTGGTGAACAACGTGCTTTCGCTGGCCGCCGTGCCGTGGATTCTGGTCCACGGTGGCGCAGCCTATGCCGAGTTCGGGCTGGGTCGCTCGCGCGGGACGATCCCGATCCAGATCGCAGGCAATGTCAAACATGGCGGGCTGTTCGAGACCGGCTTCGGGATGAGCCTCGGCACGCTGGTCAATGAGATCGGCGGCGGCACGGCTTCGGGCCGTCCGTTCAAGGCGGTGCAGGTCGGCGGACCGCTGGGCGCCTATCACGGGCCGGACGATTTCGATCTGCCGGTCTGCTACGAAGCCTTTGCCGATCAGGGCGGGCTCGTGGGCCATGCCGGTTTCGTGGTGCATGACGACAGCGCCGACATGCTCGCGCTCGCCCGCTACGCGATGGAGTTCTGCGCCATCGAGAGCTGCGGGAAATGCACGCC
Organism: Thioclava sediminum; assembly: GCF_002020355.1. GTDB lineage: Bacteria > Pseudomonadota > Alphaproteobacteria > Rhodobacterales > Rhodobacteraceae > Thioclava > Thioclava sediminum. The sequence continues at coordinate 583,209 of NZ_MPZV01000002.1, read as the reverse complement.
CTGTCGGATCGGCGCGGTGCGCGGCATCGAGACGCTCGACCGCGTGGCGGCGGGCGATCCGGCGGCGATCGAGTTGCTGCACGAGCTATGCGAAGTGATGGAGAAGGGCTCGCTCTGCGCGATGGGGGGCTTCACGCCTTACCCGGTGCGCTCGGCGATCCGGCTCTTCCCGCAAGAATTCTCGCTCTCACAGGAGGCTGCGGAATGAAGGATTTCATCATCCCCGACGGAGTGCACGGGCCGAAACTCTCCGATATGGGCACGCCTGAAAAATCGGGCCCGCCTGTGACGCTGGTGATCGACGGCATGGATGTGAGCGTGCCCGAGGGCACCTCCGTGATGCGCGCCGCCGCCGAGGCCGGGATCACCGTGCCGAAGCTGTGTGCGACCGATATGCTGGATGCTTACGGCTCGTGCCGCCTCTGTGTGGTCGAGATCGAAGGGATGCGCGGCACGCCTGCGTCCTGCACGACCCCCGTGCGCGAAGGCATGGTCGTGAAGACCCAGACCGATCAGCTGACGCGGCTGCGGCGCGGGGTGATGGAGCTCTATATCTCCGATCACCCGTTGGACTGTCTGACCTGCGCGGCCAATGGCGATTGCGAATTGCAGGACATGGCGGGGGCCGTGGGCCTGCGCGACGTGCGCTATGCGCCGGGCGAGAACCATGTCGAGACGCGCGCGGCGGAGGGGGCCAATCCGCTCTATATCCCGCGCGACGATTCCAATCCGTATTTCTTCTATGATCCCTCGAAATGCATCGTATGCATGCGCTGCGTGCGCGCCTGCGAAGAGGTGCAGGGCACCTTCGCGCTGACCGTGGACGGGCGCGGCTTCGACGCCCGCATCTCGACCGGGACGGAGGATTTCCTGAACTCGGATTGCGTCAGCTGCGGTGCCTGCGTGCAGGCCTGCCCGACCGCGACCCTGCAGGAGAAGACCGTCGACGAGATCGGCGTGCCGGAGCATTCGGTGGTCACGACCTGCGCCTATTGCGGCGTGGGCTGCTCTTTCGAGGCGCAGATGCGCGGCGATCAACTGGTGCGCATGGTGCCGTGGAAAGAGGGCAAGGCGAACCGCGGCCATAGCTGCGTGAAGGGCCGCTTCGCCTGGGGCTATGCAAACCACGGCGACCGCATCCTGAACCCGATGATCCGCGACAGCATCACCGATGCGTGGCGCGAAGTGTCGTGGGAAGAGGCGCTGGAGTTTGCCGCGAACGGCATCAAGCGTGCGCAGGCCAAACACGGCAAGGATTCCGTCGGCGTCATCACCTCCTCGCGCTGCACGAACGAGGAAACCTTCCTCGTGCAGAAACTCGCCCGCGCGGTGATGGGGACGAACAACACCGACACCTGTGCCCGCGTCTGCCATTCGCCGACCGGCTACGGGCTGAAGCAGACTTTTGGGACCTCGGCTGGCACGCAGGATTTCGACTCTGTGGAGCAGGTGGATTGCGCCGTCGTGATCGGGGCGAACCCGACCGACGGGCACCCGGTCTTCGGCTCGCGGCTGCGCAAGCGGCTGCGGCAGGGGGCGAAGCTGATCGTGGTCGACCCGCGCCGGATCGACCTGCTGGAGACCCCTCATATGGGCGAGGGGCATCACCTGCCGCTGCGTCCGGGCACCAATGTCGCGGTGCTGACCGCGATGGCCCATGTGATCGTGACGGAAGGGCTGTTCGACGAGGCCTTCATCCGCGAGCGCTGCGATTGGGACGAGTGGTCGGATTATGCCGAATTCGCCGCCGATCCGGCCCATTCGCCGGAAGCCGTCGAAGAGCTGACCGGCGTGCCGGCCGAGGCGCTGCGCCAAGCCGCGCGCACCTATGCCGCCGCGCCCAACGGGGCGATCTATTACGGGCTGGGCGTGACCGAGCATAGCCAGGGCTCGACCACCGTGATTGCGATTGCCAACCTCGCGATGATGACCGGCAATATCGGGCGGCCCGGTGTGGGCGTGAACCCGCTGCGCGGGCAGAACAACGTGCAGGGCTCCTGCGATATGGGCTCGTTCCCGCATGAATTGCCGGGCTACCGCCATGTGTCGGACGATACCGCGCGCCACGGGTTCGAGGTGGAATGGGGCGTCACGCTCGACCCCGAGCCGGGGCTGCGCATTCCGAACATGCTCGACGCGGCCGTCGCGGGGGATTTCAAGGCGATCTACATTCAGGGCGAAGACATCCTGCAATCCGATCCCGATACCCATCACGTGGCCGCTGGTCTGGCGGCGATGGAGTGTGTGATCGTGCATGACCTGTTCCTGAACGAGACCGCGCGCTACGCCCATGTCTTCCTGCCGGGCTCGACCTTCCTCGAGAAGGACGGGACCTTCACCAATGCCGAGCGCCGCATCAATCCGGTGCGCAAGGTCATGGCGCCGAAAGCGGGGCTGGCCGATTGGGAGGCGACGCAGGCGCTGGCCAACGCGCTGGGCGCGGGGTGGAGCTACACCCACCCCTCCGAGATCATGGACGAGATCGCGCGTACGACCCCGGCCTTCGCGGGCGTCACCTACGATCTGATTGACCAGATGGGCTCGGTGCAGTGGCCCTGCAACGATGCGCATCCGCAAGGCTCGCCGGTGATGCATGAGGATGGCTTCGTGCGTGGCGCGGGGCGTTTCATCCGCACCGCCTATGTCGCGACCGAGGAACGCACCGGGCCGCGTTTCCCGCTGCTGCTGACGACCGGGCGCATCCTGTCGCAATATAACGTGGGTGCGCAGACGCGACGGACCGAGAACTCTGTCTGGCACGCCGAGGACCGGCTCGAAATCCACCCCCATGACGCGGAGACGCGCGGTATTCGCGACGGCGATTGGGTGCGTCTGGCGAGCCGTGCGGGCGAGACGTCCTTGCGTGCGACGATCACGGATCGGGTCTCGCCCGGCGTCGTTTACACGACCTTCCACCACCCCGACACGCAGGCCAACGTGGTCACCACCGACAATTCCGACTGGGCGACGAACTGCCCGGAATACAAGGTGACGGCGGTGCAGGTGGGGCTGTCGAACGGACCCTCGGACTGGCAGGAGCTTTACACGGCGCAGACCAAGCTGACCCGCCGCGTCGAGGCGGCTGAATGACGGCAACCGATTGGGACATGCCCAGCGGCGCGGTGCAGCGGCTCGCCGAGGAAGTGCCGGTGGCGCTGTCTTTCGACGGGGTGACGCAGGCGGTGATGATGGCAAGCCCCGCCGATCTGGAGGATTTCGCTCTAGGCTTCGCGCTCTCCGAAGGGCTGATCGCGGACGCGTCCGAGATCACCCGGCAAGAGCTCGAGGTGACCGAGGCCGGGATCGAAGCGCGCAACTGGCTGGCAGCGCCTGCGGGCGCGCGCTTTGCCGAACGCCGCCGCGCCACTATGGGCCCGGTGGGCTGCGGGCTCTGCGGGATCGAGCAGTTGGAAGAGGCGCGGCGCAAGCTTCCGCCGGTCGCACCGCCGCGTTTCACCATGACGCCGGAGCAGGCCACGGAGGCGCTCGAGACCCTGCGCGACCACCAGCCGCTGCAGGACGAGACCCGCGCCGCCCATGCGTCGAGCTTCTGGCAGCCGGGCAAGGGGATCGTGCTGACGCGCGAGGATGTCGGGCGGCACAACGCGCTCGACAAGCTGATCGGGGCGCTGATCCGGGGCGGGATAGACCCGGCGAGCGGCGCGCTCGTGATGACCTCGCGGCTCTCGGTCGATCTGATCCAGAAGGTCGTGACGCTACGTATCCCGGTGATCGTCGGACCCTCCGCCCCGACCGTGCTTGCGGTGAGCGAGGCACGGGACGCGGGCCTTACCGTTATCGCGCGCGCAGGCCGGGGCCTCGCGCTTTACACCGCGCCGCAGGAGGCCACCGCATGAAGCCTGAGAAACTCGCCGGGATGGCCAATCAGATCGCACAGTTCTTCGAGAGCCAGCCCGGCGATCAGTCGCATGCCGTCGCCGATCACATCAATGCCAACTGGGCGCCCACGATGCGCGACACGTTCCTCGCGGCGGCTGACAAGCTGGACCTGCACCCGCTGGTGAAAGCGGCCTTGCCGGAGATCCGCGCCCCTCAGCGGGGCTGATCGCCGGGCTTCACGACCGGCGCGAAGGAGAGGGTGAAGTTTTTCCCGTCCGCGAAGGGGTAGGGGGCCGCGAGCTGCTGCACCTCTCCGGTGGTCCAGTCGGGATGATCCGGGTAAGTCGCGCGCAGAAGGCCCGCGCCGGTTGCCGCATTCGTGCCGTCCCAGATCACGAAGGCCGGGCCGTCGGGCAGAGGTTTCGTAAAGTCCGAGCTGGCATTCAGAACCGTCATCCGGGGCGCGCGATAGAGGATATTCGCGCCTTCCCATTGCGGCGCGATCAGGGTCGCATCCGCGCCAACGGCGGCCACCAGCTGCGGCACCAGCGTCTCGAAGGGGGCGGCATTGCGGCTCTTGCCCTGGAAGAAATGGATCGGCAGCGCGATCGTCACCAGCACGAGCAGCACTGCATAGACCTGCTGCAGCCGCCGCAGCCCGGTCGCACTGAGCCGGGGCAGGAGCCAAAGGCCAAGCGCGGGGCCCGCGAGGAACAGCAGCGGTTGCAGCCAGCGATCCTTGATCTGCCCCGCTCCGACCGCGAGCGCACCGAGCAGCAGCAGCACGAGGCCGATCACCATCACGCGCAGCATCAGCCGCAAGAGCGGTTGCGGGGCGTCGGGTTTGCTCTCCCGGTAGCGCCAGTAGAGCAGCCCGCCGACCAGCAGCGGCAAGGCGAGGAAATTCAAGATGCCTTGGCCGGTTGCGAGAACCGGACCGACAAGCCGCGCGCCCAGTGAGACGTCTTCGGCGGCGTCGAATTTCTTTGCCGAGGCGAAGGCGATCTCGGGGTGGTTCAGGATCCAGACATAGGGCGGCAGCGCAATCGCGGCGGCGATCAGCAGGGACAGGAACAGGCGACGGTCGCGGAAGGACGCGCGGAGCTCCGGAAAGCCGATCAGCGCGAGAGTCGTCGAAATCGGCAGCAGAACGAAGTTGTATTTCGACAGCAGCCCCATGCCCAGCACCAGCCCGAGCGTCACGAAGCCCGCAAGGCTGGGGCGGCGCGCGATCCACCAGATCGTGGCAAAGCACAGCGCCGCCGAGAAGGTCGCGAGGACGGAATGTGTCAGGGCGCGCTGGCTTTCCCAAGCGATTTGCGGCAGCAGCACGAGGCCCAGCGTCGCGACCCATGCCCGGCGCGGATCGAGCCGCGTGCGCATCAGCCCGTAGCAGGTCAGGACCGTGCCGCAGAGCAGGGTATTTTTCAAAAGCGCGAGGCCGAACATCGTCGGCCCGGTCACCATGAAGACCAGATGTTGCAGCCATGCGAAGAGCGGCAGTTGCGGGCCGTAGCCCCACGCGAAGCTGCGCGCATCGAAGATCATCTGCGCATCGTCGAGCCCGAGCGCGCCGCCCAAGGCGGTGCGGTAGAAGGTTTGGAAGACGAAATAGGCGACGATGCTCAGGGGCCAGATCGCATCGGGTATGGCGCGGCCCGCAGCGCGGGGCATCGGGTCGGCGCTCATGCGGGCGTGCCTGTGGGGACGCGCATCACGGGAAGGGTCTGGAGCATGGCGCACCTATTGGCTGGCGGGGCTGCCGCGCATGGCGGACAGAGAGGGCGATACCACTTTCGACAGGCGGGCCAAAGCGCGAGATGTCCGAGTTTCGCCGGGCGTGGCCACGATGCCGCGCCCTCGGTGAGCGCGGGGCTGCGACGGCTCAGGCCTCTTTCGAGCGCTCGATATAGGCGCGCAGCTCCTCGGCCTCGTGGCGGGCGTCGCGCAGACCATCCATCGCCGCGCGCAGTTCCGCCTCGGTCTGGCTGAGCTGATTGGCCAGTTCCGCCTCGCGCTGCTCGACATAGACGAGCGCCTGATCGCGGGTCTCCTCGGCTTCATGCAACGCCTGCGCCATCTGCTCCAGTTCGCCCATATCGGCCTGGCTCACGCGGGTGAGGCGGTGGATCAACCAGCTCGCGAACCAGCCGAGAGCGAAAGCCACGAAAAGGATGATCGCTGTGGCGATGATGAATTCGGTTCTGTTCATTTGACGTCCCTTCAGCCCTTCGACAGGTCCTCCGGCCGGGATTGCGGGCGCGGCGTTTCATCGCCGGGCGTCTCGACCGGAATTTCTTCTTCTTGCGGGGTGTTTTCCCCCGGTTCAGCGGCGGTGTCCCCATCGCCGTTTTCGCTTTGCGCGCCGTCTTCGGTGGCGGGCGCGCCGTCGTCGGTCACTGCGCCGTTCCAATGCGGCTCGCCGTCTTCTGCGGCGCCTGTCGCATCTGCGGTAGCATCGGGCAGTGCATCGTCGCCCACCGGTGCCTCATCCAGCAGGACGAATTCGATCCGACGGTTCTTCTCGCGGCCTGCCTCGGTGTCGTTCGAGGCGATCGGCTGCGCTTCGCCGTAGCCTTTCGCTTCGAGATTTCCGATCAGCACGCCACGGTCCAGGAGCCCGCGGATCACCGCCTGCGCACGCTGCTGCGAGAGCTGCAGGTTCATTTCCTCGCGGCCCTGATTGTCGGTGTAGCCGGCGACTTCCATCTTGAAGTCCGTGCAGTTCTTCATCGATTTCGCCAAAGCGTCGAGCGCGTCCAGGCTTTCCGAGGCGACCTGCGCCGAGCCCGGATCGAAATCGACCTTCTTCTTCTGCAGCGTCTCATTGAGGCGCGCGACGCATTCCTTGCCGGTCGGCAGGGCCAGCTGCTCATCGAGGCGCTTGTCGTATTTCACGCTCAGGTCGATCTGCGCGTCTTCGCCGAGCTGGCTCGTCAGGATGCGCGAGATCGTGTCGGAGGCCTGCGGATCGCCCGAGATGCCGTTGACCGAGATGCCGTCGCGGGTGACCGTGACCTTGCCGTCATGGAGCACCGACAGCGCGTCGAGCGCGGCCAGCGTGCGCACCGGCCAACCGGCGGGAAGCTCCTTGTCGACGCGGGTCGCGCCGTGGACATTGTCATGGCCGAGCTTGGCGCGGGCGTAGCTTTCGATGGTCTGACGTTCGCGCGCGTCGGTCACGCGGCCCTTGAGCTCGACATGGCCGTCGCCGTCGCGGGTCGCGGTGAAGCTGGCCTCGGCGGCTTTCGCATCGGGGGCCGGTTCGCGCTTGGCCTTGAGCGAGAACACTCCGGGCAGGTTCGATTCCAACTCGCCTACGACATCGTCGAACTTCTGCTGATCGACGGTCGAGGGGGCATCGAGTGCGATATCGGCATCGGAGAAGGTCACCGAACCCGCGCCGAGATCGCCGACCGCCTTGATCGCCATCTGCGCGGCCTTGGACCAATCAGGCGACGGGGTGCCCATGCCGATGGTGCAGGTCAGCGTGCCTTTCGCGCCTGTCGCGCGGGCGGCGGTCAGGATGCGGTCGCGTGCGCGCTCGTTATCGGCGGAGCAGGCGTCGAAATGCGGGCCTTCCTCCTCGTCGATGAGGAAGCGCAGGGTGAAGGGGGTGATCACGGGGCGCGGCGCGGAGATGTCGAAGCTGAGCTTGAGATCGGTCGGGCGGCGGCGTGCGAGCGACGTCTCCACCCGGCCTTTCTCGGAGGGGCTGTCGGTGATCGCCTGAACCGAGACCTTGCCGGCGGTGACGGACACTTTCGAGCGCGGCAGCGTCTCGATCGTGGTCATCGCGAACTGCATCGCCTGGTCCCAGCCGCCGGGCACCGGGTAATCGGCGCTCTCCAGCATGTCGGTAACGCCATCCTCGCCCGCGACTTTCGAGAGTTTCTCGACGATCGCATCGCGGTCGACCGAAGAGGGCACCAGCCCGATCAGCGAGATGCCGTTCTCGTTGCGCAGCATTTCCAGCGAGAAGGCGGGGGGAGTGATCGGCTTGGTGATCTGCGTGTCGGTATTGTCGACGACCCGCGAGCTGTCGACGTATTTGTCGACCTCGGAGACCGCGCGAAAGCGTTCGGCCTCGGTCGGGGCGGTTCCGGAAAGGAGGACTTGCAGTCCGTCGGTATGGATCCGCATCCAGCCGTAGCCTTGCGCCTCCATCGCGACGCGTACTTCTTGTTTCGTGGATTTCTCGACAACGGTCGCAGCGCCGCCCGCAATGACTGCGGACACGACGAGTGCGAGGACAAAGGCGGCGATCGTCAACAAGGTGGCGCGGCTGCGCATCGGTCTCAGGCCCTCCCCCGGGGAATCTTTATCCCGTTTCCTTAAGGCGCAGGGGCGCGGGGATCAATCGAAACGCCGTTACACGATTGCGCCAACGGCGAGAAACAGCGCAGCGATGAGGCCCGTGTCGCGGTTCGCGCGGAACAGTTTCAGGCAGGTGTCCGGCTCGTCGATATCGAGCTGGCGCATCTGCCAGAGCATGTGCCACCCCATCGCCCAGGGCGCGAGCAGCGAGATCGCGAGGCGCAGCGGCGGCGCGCCGGGCAGCAGCGCACCCATCACCGCGATGGTCATCAGCGCAACAGAAGTCATCAGGAAGCCGCCGAGCCATTTCGCGCTATCGTCCCCAAAGAGCCGCGCGGTGGATTTCACCCCGATGAGCGCATCGTCTTCCTTGTCCTGATGCGCATAGATCGTGTCGTAGAACAGCGTCCAGGCCATGCCCGCGAAATAGAGTACGACGGGCGGCCAGCTGAGGCTGCCGGTATGCGCGACCCACAAAAGCAGCGCGCCCCAGTTGAAGGCGATGCCGAGGAAAATCTGAGGCCACCAGGTGAAGCGCTTGGCGAAGGGATAGATCGCGACCGGACCGAGCGACACGATCCCGAGGATGATTGCGGGCACGTTGAAGGTCAGCAGGATCGCGAAGGAGATCAGCGACTGGATCACCGCCCAGGCCAGCGCCTGTTTCGTCGTGACCTGCCCCGAGGGGATCGGCCGCGAGCGGGTGCGCGCCACGCCTGCGTCGATGTCGCGGTCGGTGATGTCGTTCCATGTGCAGCCCGCGCCGCGCATCAGGAAAGCCCCGATGGAAGCGCCGATGGCAAGCCACAGGTCCCACCAGATGAAGCCGCCCGTCGAGGATGCTGCCAGCGCGATCGACCAGTAGCAGGGCAGCAACAGCAGCCATGTCCCGATCGGGCGGTCGGCGCGGCTCAGCCGCAGGTAGGGCCGCGTCCATGCCGGGGCCAGCCGGTCGACCCAGTTGCCGCGATAGGCATCCGCGACCGTGCCGTTCGCGTCGTTCGGGGTCTCGCCCGTGCTCGCGTTTGCCGCCTCTGGCGTTTCGGTTTTTCCGCTCATACAGTCCGCCTCATGGAACGTGCCAAGATCAGGCTCTGTGTAGAGCACCCGCTGGGCGCGGGGCAAGCCGTGCCTCTGACTCAGGACGAAGCGCATTACCTCTTTGCGGTGATGCGTCTGGCCGTGGGCGCCCGTGTCGCGCTGTTCAACGGGCGCGATGGCGAGTGGACGGCGGAGGTCGTCGAGGCCCACAAGAAGCGCGGCATTCTGGCCTGTATCGAGCAGGCCGCGCCGCAGCTCGCGCCGCCCGATCTCTGGCTGATCTTCGCGCCGATCAAGAAAGAGCGCACCGATTTCATCGTCGAAAAGGCGACCGAGCTGGGCTGCGCCAAGGTGTTGCCGGTGCAGACCGAGTTCACCAATTCCGCGCGCATCCGGCAGGACCGCTTGCAGGCCCATGCCAAGGAAGCGGCGGAGCAATGTCTGGGCACCTATGTGCCCCCGGTCGAGGATTTGCAGGGGCTAAAGAAGCTGCTGGATGGCTGGGATCCGAGCCGTCGCATCCTCTGGGCCGACGAGGCTTTGGTCGGTCCCGCTGAGACGCTCGCAGGTCTCGAACCCGGCCCTTGGGCGATCCTGATCGGACCCGAAGGCGGGTTCTCGGACACCGAGCGCGAGATGCTCCGTGCTCGCGATTTCGTCACTCCGGTCAGCCTTGGTCCGCGCATCCTGCGCGCCGATACGGCAGTCTGCGCAGCAATCACATTGTGGCAATCGGCGCTGGGAGACTGGCGGTGATCCGTCCCGAGGTCGCAGAAGGTTTCAAACGCTGGGGCGAGGTGATCGCGGCGGGCGTCGTGGTAGCGTTCGGTGCGTGGTTGATCTGGCTCGGCGGATTGATCCTTATGCCGCTGGGACTGGTCGCGGTGGCGCTCGGGCTTGGCTGGGCGCTGATCGGCTGGCGGCGGTTGCGCTTCGCGCGTGAAACAAATGCGCCGGGTCTGGTCGAGATCGACGAGGGCCGTATCTCCTATTTCGCGGCCAGCCGGGCGCGCGCCATTGCAGGGCCGGGCAGCAATGTCTCGGCCCTCGGGATGGGCGGCGAATTGCCGCTGCGCGAACTGGCGGAAATCCGACTGCTGACGCTGCAGGGCCAGCAATATTGGCGGCTGCGCAGCCTCTCGGGCGAGGCGCTGTTGATCCCGCTCGACGCGGCGGGGGCGGATGCGCTCTACGACGCTTTCGCGAGCCTGCCGGGGATCGATATGGGGAAGATTTCCAGCGCGCTTGACCAAAAGACTGCCGCACAGAGCCTCTGGACCCGCAAACAGGTTTCACGCTTGACTTGAGCCAACCCCCGCGCCACCTGTGGCGCTCCATAAAGCGACGCGAGAAAAGACATGTCCATTCCGCAGCAGGGCGGTGGCCCGATCGAGCGCTTCGAGCAACTGGCCGAATATCTGGCCGAAGGTGAGAAGCCGCGCGACGACTGGCGCATCGGCACCGAGCATGAAAAATTCGGCTATTGCGCGGACAAGCAATTGCCGCTGCCCTATGACGGCCCGCGGTCGATCAAGGCGATGTTGGAAGGTCTGCGCGACCGCTTTGGCTGGAAGCCGGTGGAAGAGCAGGGCAAGATCATCGGGCTGGAACTGAACGGCGCGAATGTGAGCCTCGAGCCGGGCGGTCAGTTGGAACTGTCGGGCGCGCCGCTCGAGACGATCCACCAGACCTGCGACGAGGTGAACGAGCATCTGCGCGAAGTGCAGTCGGTCGCCGACGATATCGGTGTGAAGTTCATCGGTCTGGGCGCGGCCCCGATCTGGACGCAGGACCAGATGCACATGATGCCCAAGGGGCGTTACCGGCTGATGACCGATTACATGGGTCGCGTCGGCGAGCTGGGCACGCAGATGATGTATCGCACCTGCACCGTGCAGGTGAATCTCGACTTCGGTTCGGAAGCCGACATGGTGCAGAAGATGCGCGTGGCGCTGGCGCTGCAGCCGGTGGCGACGGCGCTATTCGCCAATTCGCCTTTCCTCGATGGCAAGCCCAACGGCATGAAATCGTGGCGCAGCCATATCTGGCAGAACCTCGACGATGCGCGCACCGGCATGCTGCCCTTCATGTTCGACGAAGGCGCAGGCTACGAGGCTTACGCGAACTACGTCCTCGATGTGCCGATGTATTTCGTCTATCGCGACGGGAAATATATCGACGCGCTGGGCCAGTCCTTCCGCGACTTCCTGAAGGGCGAGCTGCCCGCGCTGCCCGGCGAGAAGCCGACGCTGAGCGACTGGGCCGATCACCTGACCACCGTCTTCCCCGAAGCGCGCGCGAAGAAATTCATCGAGATGCGCGGTGCCGATGGCGGGCCGTGGCGGCGTCTGTGTGCGCTGCCCGCGCTCTGGGTCGGTCTGCTTTACGACCAGACAGCGCTGGATGCGGCATGGGATCTGGTGAAAGGCTTCGATCACGAGACCCGCGAAGGTCTGCGCCGCGCGGCGGCGGTCGATGCGCTGCAGGGCGAGTTCAATGGTGTGAAGCTGCATGACCTCGCACGCGAGACGGTGGCGATCGCGAAATCCGGTCTGGCGGCGCGGGCGAAGCCCGGCGCGGGCGGGATGATCCCCGACGAGACCCATTTCCTCAATGCGCTGGAAGAGAGCGTCGAGACAGGCCGGGTGCCTGCCGACGAGCTTCTCGAGAAGTATCACGGCGAGTGGAATGGCGATCTGAGCAAGATCTACGACGAATACAGCTACTGAGCAGAGGGCAGGGCGGTCTGCCGCCCCGCCGTTCCTCTCACCGCGACCCCAGCCGCTCGCGCACCCATTGAGGGACCAGCACGCTCGCCGGGCCCTGGCGCGATGTGTCGAACATCTCGCTGCCTGCCGAGCGGTCGAGGTTCAGTTCCAGCGTCTCCACCCCGCACATCGCGGCGTCCTGCACGAAGCCTGCCGCCGGGTAGACATTGCCGCTGGTGCCGATCGAAACGAAGAGGTCCGCGGCTTCCAGCTCACGGATGATCCGATCCATCTGATAGGGCATCTCGTTGAACCACACGATGTCGGGTCGCGTGGCTTTGCGCCCGCACTCGGGGCAGGTGTCTTGCGGCTGCATCGACTCGGGCGCGGGCCAGCGATGGTCGCACGCGTGACACAGCGCGCCGAAGAGCGAGCCGTGCATGTGGATCACGTTCTGAGAGCCGGCGCGCTCGTGCAGATCATCGACATTCTGCGTCACTACCAGAACCTCGTGGCCCGGGTCGGCCTCCAGTTCGGCCAGCGCGATATGGGCCGGGTTCGGCTGGGCCGTCCGCGCTGCTGCCCGGCGCGCGTTGTAGAAGCGATGCACCAGCGCGGGGTCGCGCGCGAAGCCCTCGGGCGTTGCCACGTCCATGATGCGGTGTTCTTCCCACAGGCCGTCGCTTGCGCGAAACGTGCGGATGCCGCTTTCGGCAGAAATTCCCGCGCCCGTCAGAATCACGACCTTGGCCATCGCTGCGCCCTCCGTTATCACTTCACCCTATGCGTATCCTCTTTCTCTGCCTTGGCAATATCTGCCGCTCGCCCGCCGCCGAAGCGGTGACCCGTCACAAGGCCGCTGCAGCCGGGCTCGATATCGAGTTCGACAGTGCAGGCACCGGCACCTGGCATCTCGGAGAGCCGCCCTACGATCCGATGATCGCGGCGGCGGAAGCGCGCGGCTACGACATGCGCAGCCTGCGCGCACGGCAGATCCAGCCCGCCGATTACGACGGGTTCGATGTGATCCTCGCGATGGATGAGAATAACCTGCGCGATGCGCTTGACGGGGCGCCGCGCGAGATGCGCGCTCAGGTGCAGATGTTCATCGACGGGCCGGAGGGGCCGCGCGATGTGCCCGATCCCTATTTCACCCGCAATTTCGACGGAGCCCTCGATCTGATCGAGGCGGGCGCGGATCAACTGATCGCCGACCTGCTGGCCGACGAAGAAGAAAAGCGGCGCGGGCAGTAGACCGCGCGCCGCCGATCAAGCGCTTACTTGCAGAAGCCTTCCGCCGTCGCGGCGAAATTCTTGTAGCGGTCCCAGAAGTCCGAATCCGACTGGCGGTCGGACATGCGCACTTCCTGCGCGCGGTCGGGATCGTGGAAGAAGCTTGCGGCGCGGCGCTGGTCGCGATGGCTCAGCGTCATGTCCGCGACTTGCTGGATGCAGCCGCAGGTGCCGGGATTGCTGGCGCGGCCCGCTTTCTGACACGCGTTGTCGATCGGCCCGGCCGAAGCCATCGAAGCAAGCGCCATGGCGCCCGAGAATGCACAGAGTCCGAGTGTGGTCTTGAAAATCATCTACTGCCCCTTTGTCGTTGCGGCCGGCATGTGTTTGCCGATCCTGCCTGCTCATTTGTCCGCGATTCTAACTCAAATTCAAAAAGCGGGCAATAAAACAGGCAGGATTCCGCCGGTTCGGGGCAGGGGAGGGAACCCGTTTTCTATCCGTCGCGTTGCGCGCAAACGGGCCCACTACATCTGGGATGGCGTTCGCCCTCCAGATCACTCTTCGACCGGGGTGGCCTCATAGCCTGCGCCTTTCAGAGCGCTGATCACGGTGGATTCGGGCAGCCCTTCCACTTCGACCTCGCGATCTTCCAGATAGACATCGGCCTTGCCGCCGACCTCTTCGATCGCAGCCTCGACCGAGGCTTTGCAGTGCCCGCAGGTCATGTTCGGAACGGAATAGATCATCTTGCGTCTCCCGTGTTTCGTGTCTCAGGGATATGTCGGACGCGACCGGGCCGAGGTCAATGGCAGATGGCGTTCAATCCCTCTTCCCGGCCCGCTTTTTCCCCTGTATACGCGCGCCCATGACTGATCTTGATCGCATCCGCAATTTCTCCATCGTGGCGCATATCGACCACGGTAAATCCACGCTCGCCGACCGGCTGATTCAGCTGACCGGTACCGTGGCCGAACGCGATATGAAGGACCAGCTCCTCGACGCGATGGATATCGAGCGTGAGCGCGGCATCACGATCAAGGCCAACTCGGTGCGGATCGATTATCCCGCCAAGGACGGCAAAACCTATGTGCTGAACCTGATCGACACCCCCGGCCACGTCGACTTCGCCTATGAAGTCTCGCGCTCGATGCAGGCGGTCGAAGGCTCGCTGCTGGTCGTCGATGCCTCGCAAGGCGTCGAGGCGCAGACGCTCGCCAACGTCTATCAGGCGATCGACGCGGATCACGAGATCGTCCCGGTTCTGAACAAGATCGACCTGCCCGCGGCAGAGCCCGAGCGCGTGAAGGAGCAGATCGAGGACGTGATCGGGATCGACGCCTCGGACGCCGTCGAGATTTCCGCGAAGACCGGTCTGGGCATCCCGGACGTTCTGGAAGCCATCGTGCAGCGTCTGCCAGCGCCGCAGGGCGACCGTGACGCGCCGCTGAAAGCGATGCTGGTGGATTCGTGGTATGACCCCTATCTGGGCGTCGTCGTTCTGATCCGTGTCATGGATGGCGTGATCAAGAAGGGCGACCAGATCAAGATGATGAAGACGGGGGCGACCTACAAGCTCGACCGTCTCGCCGTTCTGAAACCCGCAATGGTCAATATCGACGAGCTGGGCCCCGGCGAAATCGGCGTTTTCACCGCCTCGATCAAGCAGGTGCGCGACACCAAGGTCGGCGACACGATCACCCATGAGAAGAAGCCCTGCGCCAAGGCGCTGCCGGGCTTCAAGCCTTCGATCCCGGTGGTGTTCTGCGGTCTCTTCCCGGTCGATGCGAACGATTTCGAGGCGCTGCGCGACGCGATCGAGAAACTGCAGCTGAACGATGCGAGCTTCTCGGCGGAGATGGAAACCTCGGCGGCGCTCGGCTTCGGCTTCCGCTGCGGCTTCCTCGGGCTGTTGCACCTCGAAGTGGTGCGCGACCGTCTGGAGCGGGAATACGATCTGGACCTGATCACCACCGCGCCCTCGGTTGTGTTCAAGATCCACATGAAGGACGGGGAGGTGATCGAGCTTCACAACCCCGCCGACATGCCCGACCTGACCTATGTCGACCATATCGAGGAACCGCGCATCAAGGCGACGATCCTCGTGCCGGACGAATATCTGGGCGATGTGCTCAAGCTCTGTCAGGACCGCCGCGGCATCCAGCAGGACCTGACCTATGTCGGTGGCCGCGCGATGGTGGTCTATGACCTGCCGCTCGCCGAGGTCGTGTTCGACTTCTATGACCGCCTGAAATCGGTCACCAAGGGCTATGCCAGCTTCGACTACCAGATCACCGAATATCGCGAGGACTACCTCGTGAAGATGTCGATCCTGGTCAATGACGAGCCGGTCGACGCGCTCTCGATCATGGTTCACCGCGACCGCGCCGAAGCCCGAGGCCGCGCGATGTGCGAGAAGCTGAAAGACCTGATCCCGCGTCACATGTTCAAGATCCCGATCCAGGCCGCCATCGGTGGCCGCGTGATCGCGCGCGAGACGCTGTCGGCGATGCGCAAGGACGTGACCGCGAAATGCTACGGCGGCGACGCGAGCCGGAAGAAGAAGCTGCTGGAAAAGCAGAAGGCCGGTAAAAAGAAGATGCGCCAGTTCGGGAAGGTCGAAATCCCGCAAAGCGCGTTTATCGCGGCGCTGAAGATGGACGAGTGATCCTCTTCGAATTCGACGAATAGAGGCCCGGTGATTGCGCCGGGCCTTTTCATTTCGGGCAGGTCAGTCACGGCCTTTCTGAGGAACATGGGGCGGCACCCTCACGTTCTCCTCCCAGACCTATTTCAGGAGGAAACGAGATGACCGACCAAGCCAAGATCGAAAAAGATTTCTGGGACGCGCTCGACTCGGATCGCACCGTGATGCTGGCGCGCGCGGGCGTCGAGACGGCAGCGCCGCGCCCGATGACCGCGATCGTCGAGGAAAAGCCCGGTCCTGTGTGGTTCTTCACCGCGCGCGACACGGAATTGATGGACGGGCTGGCCCCCGGAGCAGGGGCGATGTTCACCTTCTCGGACAAGGGCCACAAGGTTTTCGCGACCGTCACGGGGCGTCTGACCGAACATACCGATCCCGAGACCGTGGAGCGGCTTTGGAACCCCTTCATCGGCGCCTGGTATGAGGGCAAGGACGACCCCAAACTGGTGCTGCTGCGCTTCGATCCGGATCAGGCCGAAATCTGGGACAGCGGCAACGCGTTGGTCGCGGGCGCGAAGATCCTGCTCTCGTCGGACCCGGGCGAGTCGATGAAGGACCGTGTCGCTCATGTAAATTACTGAGCCGGGCGCGTTCCGCACATTAGAGGCAAGAAAAAGGCCCCGGAAATCTCCGGGGCCTTTGACTTTTCGCTTGGCTGTCAGGCTTGGAATTTAGCGCGCCTGACGCGCTTCGCCCGCGATCGTGCTGCCTGCAACGGACAGATCCTGACCTGCGCCTTGCACGGTGTTGCAAGCCGCGAGGCCCAGAAGGATTACGGTCATTGCCGCCATTTGAACCGATTTCGTCATCTCTTACGCTCTCCTATTAAGCCATCACCGGCCAACGTACGAAAAAATTTACGGTTCCGTGGAACTGGAGGCAAGGAGCGGCGTTTTGCCCTCGAACACATAAGGGAGAGCCCGAATGAAGAAGCCTCTGCGCTTATTCCTCGCCGCCCTCTCGGCCCTCGTCGTGACCGGGGTCGTGGTGATCGCAGCTCTGACTTTCGGCTTTGTCGGATGGCAGGAATTCGCGTTCGCCGTGATCGTCGGGATTGTCTTAGGAATTCCCGCAGGTCTCTGGACCGAGCGGCGCATAAAAAGGAATGACCCGTTCTGGCCGCCCCGCCAGGCATGATCCCTGTCAGAACGGTCTTGCGGCCCCTGCTTTGTCCCTCGCGGGGGCCGCACACTCCGCCCGAGCTGGTTAACTTCTTGTTAATTAAGCTCTGAAAGGCTCCGGGTTGTCCCTCCCCGGAGCCTTTCAATGTCTAAAGCCCCGTTTTTCCTTATCCTTTGCCTCCTCGCAGCCTGCGCCTCCCCTGCACCGCAGTTTCTCGGCGCATCGCGGCATGACATCACGCTCGACGGCATCGACTTCGTCGTCTTCCTCAAGGACGACCGGGCGGAGGTGGTGCGCATGGGCTATCTGCGCCGGGCAGAGCGGGCGCGCGTGCCGCCCCTGATGATCCGCGTGGCAGAGCAGGTGTCGGGTTGCACAGTGGCGGGACCGGCGGGCGGGCTCTATCGATCACCCTCGCTGCCCGGCGATACGGGAGAGGCGCGCTTCCAGCTCGATTGCTAATGCGACGCCCTGCCGCAGCGGCGACCGCGCGGACTTGATGCGGATCAAGGTCACATCCGCGTGATCGGAGTCAGTCTGACGACCGAAATGCGCCGCTCAATGGAGATCAGACATGCGCCTCTTCGGTATCATCTACGCCCTCGTCGGACCGACCCTCGCGGGTATCCTCATCACTGCCGCGCTGACGATGAACATGTTCACGACCAACGCGATGATCGTCTCCGCGGTAATCGGGTTCCTCGTCGCCGTGCCCGTTGCATGGTATATCGCCAAAATGATCCGCGAAAACGCCTGACGGCGCGGCGCGGCACAGGCGTCGGGAAAATCCCAACTTCGTGAAGGGCGGAACCTCTGCGCCTTCGCCGCGCTAGTCCGGCGAGGCGCGGCAGCGTTTCGTCAATTCAAAGAGGTAATATGTCCTACGCTCCCGGTTATTCGAAAACCCAGATTTGGCTCCACTGGGCCGTCGTCCTGCTGCTCATCGTCCAGTATCTGTTCAATGACGCGATGGGCCATACCTTCCGCGATCTGATGGAGAGCGGATCGGCGAGCGCCGGGTTCCTGACCTATGGTCACATCGTCCTCGGTGTCGCTGTGCTCGCGCTCGCTATCTGGCGCTTGGCGCTACGCGCGAGCCACGGCACGCCCGAGCCGCCGGAGAACGATCCTGTCATCCTGCGCTTCGGTGCGGCCACGATCCACTGGTTACTCTACGCGCTGCTGTTCCTGATCCCGATTGCGGGCCTCGTGGCCTATTACGGGCAGCTTGGATGGGCGGCCGAGACCCACTCGATCCTGACCACGGTGTTGCTGTGGCTGGCCGGGCTGCATGTGGCAGCCGCGCTCTATCACCAATACGTCAAGCGCGATCACCTGCTCCGGCGGATGATGAAGCCGGGGGCGTAAGCGAAGCAGCGCGGTTTCCTCAGCTCGCGGAGTTGAGGAAACGCGCCACGTCGGCTTCGAACTCGCGGGGCTTCTCGGCGTGCAGCCAGTGCCCCGCATTGTCGATTTCCTCGAAACGCGCCTGCGGGAAGAAACCGCGGATACGGTCGTGCATTTCGGGCCGCACGTAATGCGAGTCCGCGCCCGACAGGAACAGCGTCGGGCCGTCGAACTGCTTGCCCTCCAGCGCTTCGGGCCAGCCGAGGATGTCGTCCATATTCGCCTTCAATGCGGCAAGGTTGAACTTCCAGCGCGGCGGGCCGTCGCGCAGCACCAGCGATTGCAGCAGGAAGGCACGGGTGCCCGGATCGAAGACCTGCTCTCCCAGCCGCTCGTCCGCGGCGGAGCGCGAGGTGAGGTCGGCGATATCCATCCCCTGCATCGCCTCGATCAGCGCGCTGTGGTTGTCGCCATGATCGTAGTTCTCAGGCGCGATATCCGCGACGATGAGATGCGCCACGAGTTGCGGCTGCGTCAGGGCGAGGGTCATCGCCGCCTTGCCGCCCATCGAATGGCCCAGCACATCCGCGACCCCGCCATTCGCCTCGATCACCTCGGCGATATCGCCTGCCATCGCCTGATAGCTGTGATCGTCGTCCCAGAAGCTGTCGCCGTGATTGCGCATATCGAGTGCGATGACGGGGCGGTCCGCGCTCAGCCGCTTGGCGATCGCGTTCCAGTTCCGGGCCGATCCGAAAAGACCGGGGGCGATGATCAGTGGTCGCGCGCCGGGATTGCTGTCAGCGGGGTAGGAGGTCGTGTTCAACATGGCGCCTAAGCTAGATCGCCTCCCGGGGCGCTTCCAGAGCGGATGCGAAAAAATCTGCGTCCATGCGCGCAGTTGCGCTGATCTCGCGCGGCGGGTAGCGTCCGGTGCGGAATTGCTGAACGCTGCGTAAGGGAGAGGGCCGGATGGGGCCGGAGAAGATCAATCAGATGGTGGGGCAGGTCTCGAGGCTTCTGGCGCAGCGGCTGGGGGCGAAGGGGCCGACACTCGAGGCGCGGGTCGCCTCGCGGGCCCGGGCGCTGCCGCGCAAGGTGCGCAAGGCGGCGCTGGTGCTGGTAGATGCCGAGCGCAAAGCGCATGCGCCCAAAATCGCCCGGCAATTGGATGCCCGCAGGGTGGAGGGCGCCTTCGCGACCTGTCGCGATTACCTCGAACCGCTGGGCGCGGCGGAGCGGCTGCGCGCCGCGGCGCTTGGCCTTGCCAGTTCGATCGCCGTGATTGTGGTGATTGTGGGCGGCGCCTTGCTGGCCGCGATGGTCTGGACCGGAGCGATCTGATCGGGCCACGCCCCCAGACATGAAAAAGGCCCCCGGATCGCGGGGGCCTTCAACTCAATCTCGGAACCGGATCACAGCTCGGGGTAGATCGGGAAGCCGCTGAGCAGCGTCGCGACCTTGGCTTTCACGGCCTCTTCGACCTCGCCATTGCCCTCTTCGCCATTCGCGGCGAGCCCGTCGACCACTTCGACGATCAGGCGCGCGATCTCGCGGAACTCTTCCTCGCCGAAGCCGCGGGTGGTGCCCGCCGGGGTGCCCAGACGGATGCCCGAGGTGACCATCGGCTTTTCCGGGTCGAACGGGATGCCGTTCTTGTTGCAGGTGATATGCGCGCGGCCCAGAGCCTTCTCGGTCGCGTTGCCCTTCACGCCTTTCGGGCGCAGGTCGACCAGCATCACGTGGGTGTCGGTGCCACCGGTGACGATGTCGAGGCCACCTTTCATCAGCTCGTCGGCCAGCGCCTGAGCATTCTTCACGACCTGCTTGGCATAGCCCTTGAACTCGGGGCGCAGCGCCTCGCCGAAGGCCACGGCCTTGCCAGCGATGACATGCATCAGCGGACCGCCCTGAATGCCCGGGAAGATCGCCGAGTTCACCTTCTTCGCAATCTCCTCGTTGTTGGTGAGGATCATGCCGCCACGCGGACCGCGCAGCGTCTTGTGCGTCGTGGTGGTCGCGACATCCGCATAGGGGAAGGGCGAGGGGTGCTGACCACCGGCCACGAGACCGGCGAAGTGGGCCATGTCGACCATCAGCCAAGCGCCGACCTCATCCGCGATCTCGCGGAACTTGGCGAAGTCGATCTGGCGCGGGATGGCCGAGCCACCGGCGATGATCAGCTTCGGCTTGTGCTCGAGCGCCAGTTCGCGGACCTGCTCGTAGTCCAGCAGGCTGTCTTGCTTGCGCACGCCGTATTGGATCGCGTTGAACCACTTGCCCGACTGGTTCGGCTTGGCGCCGTGGGTCAGGTGGCCGCCCGCATCGAGGCTCATGCCGAGGATGGTGTCGCCCGGCTTCAGCAGCGCGGTGAACACGCCCTGGTTCGCCTGCGAGCCCGAGTTCGGTTGGACGTTGGCGAATTCGCAGCCGAACAGCTCCTTGGCGCGATCGATCGCGAGGTTCTCCGCGACGTCGACATATTGGCAGCCGCCATAGTAGCGCTTGCCCGGGTACCCTTCGGCGTATTTGTTCGTCATCACCGAACCCTGCGCCTCCATCACCGCCTTCGAGACGATGTTTTCCGAGGCGATCAGTTCGATCTCGTCGCGCTGGCGACCGAGTTCATCGGTGATCGACTTGAAGAGTTCGGGGTCACGGCTGGAGAGGCTTTCGGTGAAGAAGCCCGCATCGCGTTGGTCTTTCATGGCCATTCCTCGCAAAGATCCGGTCGCCGACCGTTTAGCGCAGATTTCACAGGGCTGAAAGCAGACAAACGACCAAATCGGTCATTTCCGCGCCGGATTGACGCTTGTCTTTCGTCCAAGCCCTTGCAACACCTTGGACAAGCAGGAGGACCGCGCGGTGGCGAACCAGTATACCCATATCCATTTCGCGGCCTCCCACGCCGAGACGGCGCAGGCGGCGCAGGCCGATCTGGTCGCGCGCTACGGGCAGGTGCCGCGCTATGCGGCCGATGTGATCGTGGCGCTTGGCGGGGACGGGTTCATGCTGCAATGCCTGCACGAGGGCACGGGGCTGCCGGTTTACGGGATGAACCGCGGCTCGGTCGGCTTCCTGATGAACGACTATGTCGCTGACGATTTGCCCGCGCGGCTCGAAGCGGCGGAGCAGGCGGTGATCAATCCGCTGTCGATGAAGGCCGAGACCCAGGACGGGATGCTGCATGAGGCGCTTGCCATCAACGAGGTCTCGCTGTTGCGCGCGGGCCCGCAGGCGGCGAAGCTGAAAATCTCGATCAACGACAAAGTGCGGATGGAGGAGCTGGTCTGCGACGGCGCGATCGTCTCGACGCCCGCCGGATCGACCGCCTATAACTTCTCCGCCCACGGGCCGATCCTGCCGATCGGCTCGGACGTGCTGGCGCTGACCGGGATCGCGAGCTTCCGGCCGCGGCGGTGGCAGGGCGCGATCCTGCCATCCTCCGCGCTGGTGCGCTTCGACATTCTCGAACCCGACAAGCGCCCGGTCATGGCCGATGCGGACAGCCGCTCGGTCAAGCCGGTCAAATGGGTCGAGGTCCGCTCCGAGCCGGAGATCGAGCATTGCATCCTCTTCGACCCCGGTCACGGGCTCGAAGAGCGGTTGATGCGCGAACAATTCGCCTGAGGCTCAGCCCTTTGACAGCCACGCGTCGCGCTTGCGATAGATCGTAGAGGGCGCGACCCCCAGTTCCAGCGCCGCGCGCGGGATCGATCCGTCATGCCGGTTGATCGCGGCCTCTATCGCCGCACGTTCGATCTCGGCCAGGGTGCGGTCCGCGAAAGGATCGACCGCCGGGGCGGTGGTGGGCGCGGCACGGCTCGTCGTCGGATCGAATTCCGGCAGCATATGAGCGCGCAGCACCGGACCGTCATGCATCACAATCGCCGCGCGGATCACATTCATCAGCTGGCGGACATTGCCGGGCCACGGGCGGTCCTCCAGGCGGGTAATTGCTTCAGGTTCGATCTCGCTGAAGTCGCGCTGTTCCTCGGAGGCGAACCGCTCCAGCGCCATCCTTGCCAGAGGGCCGATATCTTCGCGGTGCATCCGCAGCGGCGGCATCTCGATCGTGAGCACCATCAGCCGGTAATAGAGATCCTCGCGGAGCACAGCGTTTTGCAGCATGACGCTAGGCGAGCTCTTGGCCGCGCAGACGATCCGCACATTGACGTCGACCGGTTGGCTGGCGCCGAGCGGTTTGACTTGGCCGCTCTGCAGGAACCGCAGCAGCTTGATCTGCGCGGTGGGGGCAAGTTCGCAGATATTGTCGAGCAGAAGCGTGCCACCATCGGCGGCGAGGAGCGCGCCGTCCTTGTCCTCCAAAGCGCCCGGGAAGGCCCCGCGGTTATGGCCGAAGAGTTCGCTGTCGACGCGTTCGGCGGCCAGGGCGCCGCAATCGAGCGCGATGAAGGGGCCATCGGCGCGGGGGCTCGTGGCGTGAACCGCCTGGGCGCAAAGCTCCTTCCCGGTACCGCTCTCGCCCCAGATATAGACAGGCGCGGTCGAGCGGGCGGCAGCGCGGGTCCGGGCGTAGAGTGCCCGCATCTGCGGCGCGTTGCCGACGAAGTCCCCGACCGTCTCCTCGCTCGCGCTCGCGTCGTCGACATCCGAACGCAGCGACAGGCTGCGCGCGCTCTCAATGGCGCTTCTGAAGCGAGGTTCGTCGATCGGTTTGACGAGGAAGTCGATCGCGCCCTCCTGCATCGCCCGTACCGCGCGATCGATTGAGCGGTCGGCAGTGACCGCGATGATCGCCGCATAGGGTCGCAGGGCCAGCATTTCGGCGATCAGCGTGTCGCCGTCGCGATCGGGCAGCATCAGGTCCAGCAGCACCATACGGATCGGGTTGTCGCGGAAGATGCGCATCCCTTCCTCGGCGCTTGCCGCGAGATGGGTGATGAAGCCGGCGTTGCGCAGATAGGCGTCATAGATCGCCCGGAGCGATCCCACATCTTCGATCAATAGAAAATGTTCGGTCTCGGTGTCGACGCCGTTCCGCCCGTTTCGACTGAGGCCGTATTGCGGACTATCCGTCTTGGAGCTGGTATCCCTGTCCGGGGTGGTCGTATCGGAGTCACTAGTTCTCATGCTGTAAATCAGTCTTCGCGTTCAAATTATTTCGGGTGGTGGCTATCAGCCGGTCGATGAAAATGAGGGCGACCCGGCCAAGATCTTGAATATCTTCATAAGTCCCATGTCGGGTTGCACTGTCAAGCGCGCGTGCATGCCGCGAGAGGGGGTGGTCTCCCGCCACTCCGGCTACCGCACTGAGCTTATGGCTCAGCAATTGCAGGGCGCAGAGGTCAAAAGGGGGCAGTGCGAGCGACAGCCCGTGACGTACCGTCTCGAGATCGGCGATCAGTTCCTGTCCGAGCCCCGCTGGCAATGCCTTCTCGGCCAGACGTAGATGGGCTAGCAAACCGCGCGGCGGCGTAGTTACGCGTGGTACGGTCGTCATGCAACCAGCCTCTTCCAAGGCGCGCAGGATCGGCTGCAGGCCAAGCACCGGCTTGATGAGGCAGGCATCGGCCTCGCCTTTCTCGACGTCGCG
The DNA here is from genome assembly GCF_002020355.1 of Thioclava sediminum. Classification (GTDB taxonomy): domain Bacteria; phylum Pseudomonadota; class Alphaproteobacteria; order Rhodobacterales; family Rhodobacteraceae; genus Thioclava; species Thioclava sediminum. The sequence continues at coordinate 559,337 of NZ_MPZV01000002.1, read as the reverse complement.
ATAGCCGCTGCACTGGATGATCGGCAGGTCCGCCCAAGGCAGGCCGGAGCGGCGAATGCTGGCGATCACCTCTGGGCCGCGGCAGCCGGGCATCTCGACATCCAGCACCGCGAGATCGAAGCGTTCGGCCCGCAGTTGCGCGGCCGCACTGTCGCCACGACGCAGCCCGGTCACCTGCGCGCCCATCGCGCTCAGGAATTGTTCGAGCACGGCGCGGCTCATCTCGCTGTCATCGGCAACGAGCACGTTCCACCCGCTCAGATCGGGCAGGGGGGCATCGCGCATCGTGGAACTGATATCGACGGGACGGGCCGGGAGCGACACGCGGATTTCGGCTCCGCCTTGCGGCGCGTTGGCGAGGTCGATCTTGCCGCCGGCCTCTGCCACCAGCGCGTGACAGATCGCGAGGCCCAGACCTTGCCCCTCGGGGTTGCGGAACGTGGCGGGCTCGCTGCGCTGCCCTGCGCAGGCTGGCGCGCGCAGACGTTCCTCTGGGAAGCCATCGCCCTCGTCGCGCACGGTCAGCAGCAGCCCCTTGGTCGGGTCGAAGTCGAGCGACAGGTGGATCGTGCCGCGCTGGGCATAGCATAGCGCGTTGCGCATCAGATTGGCGAAGATGCGGGTGAGCGGCACGCGATCGATCGCCAGCACCGGCGGCAGATCAGGGGCCATGTGGATCGCGAGCGACATGCCCCGAACATGTGCCGCGCTTGTCCAGCGGCGGCGTACCCGTTCAAGCGCATCGGCAATGACCAGATGCGGGGGAGCGGGGCTTGCCTCGGACGCGTCGGAAAGCTCGCTTGTCGCGTCATCGCTCGGCGCGGCGGGCGCAAATTCCTTCGCCCCGTCCAGATCGAGAAGCTGTGCCAGATCGTTCGCCGCTTCGCGCGCGCGCTCCAATTGTCCATGCGTGCTTTGCCCGCCCGGATCGGCGAGCGCCGCATCCAGACCGCACATCACATCTGCAAGCGCGGCGCGCAGATCGTGCTGCCATAAAGGACCGAGATCGCATCGCAACGATGCGAATGGCTCCTGCGCAGCGGGATCGGGCAACTTTCGGTTCGTCAAAATAACCCCTCGATGGATGGTTCCGGGGTACGGTTCTCAAATTAACCTTCGATAACATAAACAATAGCATAAAGCCGCACCCATTGTGGATGCGGCTTCTTAACTCTCGCGTAAACTTTTGATGTGGTGCCTATCTGCGTCGCTCACAATGAGTGCGCTTATGATAAGCTCGGCTTATTTCTTCGGATAGCCAAGCCCCTTAAGCGCCTCGGTGATTTCGTCGAGGATTGCGGGGTCGTCGATCGTCGCGGGCATTTTCCAGTCCTGCCCATCCGCGATCTTCACCATCGTGGCCCGCAGGATCTTGCCCGAGCGGGTCTTCGGCAGACGGTCCACCACGGTGGCGAGCTTGAAGGCCGCGACCGGGCCGATCTGTTCGCGCACGCGGCTCACGCATTCCTTGACCACCTCGCCGTGCGGACGGTTGCAGCCCGAATTGAGGCACAGGAAGCCCATCGGCGTCTGACCCTTCAGGTCGTCGGCCACGCCGATCACGGCGCATTCGGCAACGTCGGGGTGTCCGGCAAGGACCTCTTCCATCGCGCCGGTCGAGAGACGGTGGCCCGCGACGTTGATGACGTCATCGGTGCGCGCCATGATGTAGAGATAGCCGTCCTCGTCGACATAGCCCGCGTCGCCCGTCTCGTAATAGCCGGGGAATTGCTCGAGGTAGCTTTTCTTGAAGCGCGCCTCGGCGTTCCACAGCGTCGGCAGCGTGCCCGGAGGCAGCGGCAGCTTGATCGCGATGGCGCCAAGCTGGCCCGCCTCGACCGGGTGGCCGCCCTCGTCGAGCACCTGAATGTCGTAGCCCGGCATCGGCACCGAGGGGCTGCCTACCTTGGTCGGCAGCTCTTCGATCCCGATCGGGTTCGCGGCGATGGCCCAGCCGGTCTCGGTCTGCCACCAGTGATCGACCACCGGAACGCCGAGATGTTTCTGCGCCCATTCGACGGTCGCGGGATCGGCCCGCTCGCCTGCAAGGAACAGCGCCTGCAGATCGTGCAGCGCGTAGCGTTTGATCCATTCGCCATTTGGGTCTTCGCGCTTGATCGCGCGCAGTGCTGTGGGGGCGGTGAAGAAGCTCTTGATCCGGTTGTTCTGAATGATCCGCCAGAACACGCCCGGATGCGGGGTGCCGATCGGCTTGCCCTCGAACACCACCGTGGTCGCGCCCGCGATCAGCGGGCCGTAGCAGATGTAGGAGTGCCCCACGACCCAGCCGACATCCGAGGCCGCCCAGAACCGGTCGCCCGCCTCGATATTGTAGATGTTCTTCATCGACCATTGCAGCGCGACGAGATGGCCGCCGGTATGGCGCACGACACCCTTGGGCTGGCCGGTCGTGCCGGAGGTGTAGAGGATGTAGACCGGGTGGTTGCCCTCGACCGGAACGCACTCTGCGGGTTTCACGCCATATTGGAACCCGTGCCACGAGAAGTCGCGCCCCTCGATCAGCTTCGCCACTTCCTGTTCGCGCTGGAAGATGACGCAGAATTCCGGCTTGTGCTCGGCCTGTTCGATCGCCTCGTCCAGAAGCGGCTTGTAATGCACCGTGCGCCCGGGCTCGAGGCCGCAGCTTGCCGCGATGATCGCCTTGGGGGTGCAGTCGTCGATCCGCACCGCGAGTTCATGCGCCGCGAAGCCGCCGAACACGACCGAATGGACCGCGCCGATCCGGGCGCAGGCGAGCATCGCCTCCAGCGCCTCGGGGATCATCGGCATGTAGATGATGACGCGGTCGCCCTTTTCGACACCGCGCATCTTCAGCGCGCCGGCGAGCGAGGCCACACGGGTCTGCAGTTCCTTGTAGGTGATGCCCTTGGTCGAGTGGGTGATCGGGCTTTCATGCATGATCGCGATCTGATCGCCGCGCCCCTGCTCGACATGGCGGTCGACCGCGTTCCAGCAGGTATTGACCATCCCGTCCGAGAACCATTCGTAGAGCGGCGCGTTTCCGTCAAACAGGGCCTTCGAGGGCTTCTCGTCCCAGTCGATCTTCTCGGCGGCGTCCATCCAGAATTTCTCGGGATCGGCCTGCCAGGCGGAATAGACCTCTTTGTAGCCCATGCGAACATCTCCTCCTCAGGAATTTGGAGATGTGTTACGAAGCGCAACGCGTTGGCGCAAGAATGTTACCGCGCACAATCGGGTACGACGCCAAAAAATTTGCAGAAAGCGCGACAAATCGCCCGCAAACTTTTGCAAACTGCGGGCGAGTATTCAGCTTCTTTGCAGCCCGGGCGGGGTTTGCAAATTTCGCAGGTGCACGCGACTCAGCTGTAGTGTGCGACCGGCGTGCCCGCGATGGCTGACATGTTCAGCAACCCGCGCGAAGTGATCGAGGGCGTCACGATATGCGCCTTGTTGCCCATCCCCATCAGGATCGGCCCGACTTCGAGGCCGCCGGCTTTCATCTTGAGGATGTTGCGCACGCCCGAGGCCGCGTCGGTATTGGCGAAGACCAGCACGTTCGCCGCCCCCTCGAAGCGCGAATTCGGCATCAGCCGGGCGCGGGTCTCGGGATCGAGGGCCGCGTCGACATGCATCTCGCCCTCAAAGTCGAAATTGACCTCGCGCCGGATCAGCAGGTTCATCGCGGCGCGCATACGCTCGCCCGAGTCGCTGTCGAGATTGCCGAACTGGCTATGCGAACACAGCGCGATCTTCGGCTTCAGGCCGAAGCGCGACACATGGCGCGCGGCGCCGCAGACCGTCTCCATGATCTGCTCGGGCGTGGGCGCGTGATGGACATGGGTGTCGGCCACGAAAAGCGGGCCGTCCTCGAGGATCATCAGGCTCAGCGCGCCTTGGGCATGCAGCCCGTCGCGGGCGAGGATTTCGCGCACGTATTTCAGGTGCCAGAGATATTGCCCGAACGTGCCGCAGATCATCGAATCCGCTTCCTCGCGATGGACCATGACCCCGGCGATGGCGGTGGAGTTGGTGCGCATGATCGCGCGCGCCAGATCGGGGGTGACGCCGCGCCGGGCCATCAGCTCGTGATAGGTGCCCCAATAGTCGCGGTAGCGCGGGTCGTTTTCCGGGTTCACGATCTCGACCGCGCCCAGATCGAGCGGCAGACCCGCCCGTTCGCAGCGCATCTCGATCACGTCGGGACGACCGATCAGGATTGGCGTGTCGGTGGTCTCTTCGATCATCGCGTTGGCGGCGCGCAGCACGCGCTCATCCTCGCCCTCGGCGAAGACGATACGACGTCTTGCGGTCGCGGCGGCATCGAAGACCGGACGCATCAGCAGCGCGGATTTGAACACCGACCCGTCGAGTTGAACCTTGTAGCTGTCGAGATTTTCCAGCGGGCGGGCCGCCACGCCGGTCTCCATCGCGGCTTTCGCTACGGCAGAGGCGACGATGCCGATCAGCCGCGGATCGAAGGGTTTCGGGATCAGGTAATCCGCGCCGAAAGTCAGCTTCTCGCCGCGATAGGCGGCGGCAGCCTCGGCGGAGGTCGTTTGCCGCGCGAGCTTGGCGATCCCCTCGACGCAGGCGATCTGCATCTCGTCGTTGATCGTGGTTGCACCCACGTCCAGTGCGCCCCGGAAGATGAAGGGGAAGCACAGCACGTTATTGACCTGGTTCGGGAAATCGCTGCGCCCGGTCGCGATGATCGCATCGGGAGCGACCTCGCGGGCCACGTCGGGCAGGATTTCCGGGTTCGGGTTCGCCAGCGCGAAGATGATCGGCTGCTTGGCCATCTTCTGTACCATCTCGGGCTTCAGCACGCCGGGGCCGGAGAGGCCGAGGAACATATCCGCGCCCTCGATCACCTCGTCGAGCGTGCGCAGATTGCTGTCCTGCGCGTAGTCCGCCTTTTGCGGCGTCATGTCAGCTTCGCGGCCCTTGTAGACCAGCCCTTCGATGTCGCAGAGCCAGACATTCTCGCGCTTCACGCCCAGCTTCAGCAGCATGTTGAGACAGGCGATGCCCGCCGCGCCGCCGCCGGTCGAGACGATCTTGATGTCCTCGAAGTTCTTCTTCGCGATGCGCAGCGCGTTGGTCGCAGCCGCGCCCACCACGATCGCGGTGCCGTGCTGATCGTCGTGAAAGACCGGGATGTTCATCTTCTCGCGGCAGATCTTCTCCACGATGAAGCAGTCGGGCGCCTTGATGTCTTCAAGGTTGATCGCGCCGAAGGAGGGTTCGAGTGCGCAGACGATCTCAGCGAGCTTCTCGGGGTCGTTCTCGGCGACTTCGATATCGAAACAGTCGATATCAGCGAATTTCTTGAACAGAACCGCCTTGCCTTCCATCACCGGTTTCGCGGCGAGCGGGCCGATATTGCCCAGGCCCAGCACGGCCGAGCCGTTGGTGACGACGGCGACCAGATTGCCCCGTGCGGTGTAGTCGCGTGCGGTGTCGGGATCTTCCTTGATCGCAAGGCTGGCCTCCGCCACGCCGGGCGAATAGGCGCGGGCCAGATCGCGCCCGTTGGCGAGCGGCTTCGTCGCGCGAATTTCCAGTTTTCCGGGTTTCGGCTTGGCGTGATAGTCCAGTGCCGACTGACGCAGGTTGTCCTGACGCAGCTCTTCCATGAGATCCTCCCGAAACTGGTTTAGCGCTAAACTAATTTTTCGCGCGCGACTCTCCCGTCGTTCTAGATAGCACGAAGGGGGTGATTGCAACCCCTCCGAATTACGTTGCGGCATGAACTCCGCGCGAGGCGGCGGGGTGGCGCGAGGTGAGCGCTTGCATCCGACGCAGGCGCGGCGCAGGATCGGGAGAACTCAACCGGCTGGACAAATTTTACGCTCCGGCCATGGCCCGGAGACCGCCGATGTCGCTGCTCGATTCTGCCCGTCAGGTGCGTGAAAACGCCTATGCGCCCTATTCGAAATTCAAGGTCGGTGCGGCGGTGCGCGGGGCGTCCGGCACCATCTATAGCGGCGTGAATGTCGAGAACGTGGCCTATCCCGAAGGCACCTGTGCCGAGGCGGGCGCGATCGCCGCGATGGTGGCGGCCGGGGAGACCGAGATCACCGAGGTCGCCGTGATCGCCGACAGCCCGACGCCCGTGCCGCCCTGTGGCGGCTGCCGTCAGAAGCTGGCGGAATTCGCGCGCCACGACACGCCGGTGACGCTGGCCACCACCGAGGGCGAGCGGCTCGACACGACGGTGGGCGATCTGCTGCCCGGTCGCTTCGACATGAGCCATATGGAAAACACCTGATGGACGCCCGCAGCATTATCCAATCGGTGCGCGACGGCAAAAGCCTGAGCGCAGATCAAGCCCAATGGTTCGCGCGCGGTCTTGCCGATGGCTCGGTCTCGGATGCGCAGGCGGGGGCCTTCGCGATGGCCGTTCTGTTGAAAGGCATCGGCACCGAGGGGCGCGTCGCGCTGACGCAAGCGATGCGCGATTCCGGCGAGGTTTTGCGCTGGGACATGCCCGGGCCGGTGATCGACAAACACTCGACCGGCGGGGTGGGGGATTCCGTCTCGCTGCTGCTTGCGCCCGCGCTGGCAGCCTGTGGCTGCTACGTTCCGATGATCTCGGGGCGGGGTCTGGGCCATACCGGCGGCACGCTCGACAAGATGGAAGCGATCCCCGGCTATGACGCCACCCCCGGCATCGGCGCTTTGCGCAAGGTCGTGGGCGAAGTCGGCTGCGCCATCGTCGGCGCCACCGGCGAAATCGCCCCAGCCGACAAGCGGCTCTACGGGATCCGCGACATCTCCGGCACGGTCGAGAGCATCGACCTGATCACCGCCTCGATCCTGTCGAAGAAGCTCGCCGCCGGGCTGGAAGGGCTGATCCTCGACGTGAAGGTCGGCTCGGGCGCGTTCATGGCGCGGCCCGAGGATGCGAAGGCGCTCGCGCAGAGCCTTGTCGCCACCGCGAACGGTGCGGGCTGCAAGACCTCGGCGCTGATCACCGACATGGACCAGCCGCTGGGCCATTCGGCGGGCAATGCGTTGGAAGTGATCGAAGTGATGGAGACGCTGACCGGCACTGGCGTGAACGAGGCACTGTGGGACGTGACCGCGGCGCTGGGCGGCGAGGCGTTGGTGCTCGCGGGGTTGGCCAAGGACGCGGTCGAGGGCACGGCACGGATCGACGAGGTGCTCAGCAACGGGCGCGCGGTCGAGGTGTTCGGCAAGATGATCGCAGCTTTGGGCGGCCCGAGCGATTTCGTCGAACGCTTCCCCGACCGTCTGCCGTCGGCCCCGGTGATCCGGGCGGTGGAGGCCCCGCGTGCGGGCTTCGTCAGCCGCATCGACACCCGCGCGGTGGGCGAGGCGGTGGTGCATCTGGGCGGCGGCCGTCTGGTCGGCACCGACAAGATCAACCCCTCGGTCGGTCTGTGGGAGATCGTGGCTCTGGGCGAGGACATGGCCGCGGGCGAGCCGCTGGTGACGATCCATGCCGCGAATGACCGCGACGCCGATGCCGCCGAAGCCGCCCTTCTGGCCGCGATCGAGCTAAGCGACGAGGCCCCCGAAGAGCCGCCCCTGATCCACGAACGGATCGGCCCGGAGGATGTGCAATGAGCCGTGCCTTTCTGATCGTGATGGACAGCGTCGGGATCGGCGGCGCGCCCGATGCGGATCGTTTCTTCAACGACGGCGCGCCGGATACGGGCGCGAATACCGTGGGTCATATCGCGCAGGCCTGTGCGGATGGGCGCGCTGAGGAAGGCCGTTCCGGTCCGCTGAATATGCCGACGCTGGCCGGTCTGGGTCTGGGCGCAGGCGTGAAACTCGCCTCGGGCGAGGACGCGCCGGGGCTGATGGTCGAACCAGTCGGGCTCTGGGGCGCGGCCACCGAGGTCTCTCCCGGCAAGGACACGCCCTCGGGCCATTGGGAGCTGGCCGGTGTGCCGGTGCCGTGGGAATGGCATTATTTCCCGGATCAGACGAACAGCTTCCCGGCAGATATCGTCGCAAAAGCCTGCGAGATCGCGGGTACGGACGGCATTCTGGGCAATTGCCACGCCTCGGGCACCAATATCATCGAAGACTTGGGCGACGAGCATATCCGCACCGGCTGGCCGATCTGCTACACCTCCGCCGATAGCGTGTTCCAGATCGCAGCGCATGAGGAGCATTTCGGCCTCGACCGCCTTTTGAAGCTCTGCGAGGGGCTCGCGCCGACGCTCCATGCGATGAAGGTGGGGCGTGTGATCGCGCGACCGTTCATCGGCGAAAACGGGCAGTTCACCCGCACGCCGAACCGCCGCGATTATGCGATCCCGGCGCCGTCTCCGACGCTGCTGGACTGGGCCTATGATGCGGGCCGCGTGACCCATGCGATCGGCAAGATCGGGGATATCTTCTCGCATCGCGGCATCACCCATCTGCACAAGGGCAAGGGCGATGCCGATCTGGCCGATCACCTGATCAGGCTGGCAAACGAGGCCGAGGAGGGCTCGCTCACCTTCGCCAATTTCGTGGAATTCGACAGCCTCTATGGCCATCGCCGCGACATCTCGGGTTACGCCCGCGCGCTGGAATGGTTCGACACGGTGGCGGCCAAATTCCTCGACCGCCTGCAACCGGGCGATCTGGCGATTTTCACCGCCGATCACGGCAACGATCCAAGCTGGCGCGGCACCGATCACACCCGCGAACGCGTGCCGGTTCTGGGCGCGGGCCCCGGTATCGGGTCGCGCAGCGTGGGCAATGTGGGGTATGTCGACTTAGCGGCCTCGCTCGCCACGCATCTGAACATTCCGGCGCAAGGGCCGGGCAAAAGCTTTCTGTGAGGGACAACACAATGAGTGACCATCTGACCGTCGTCAAACATCCGCTGGTGCAGCACAAACTGACCCTGATGCGCGAGAAGGACACGTCGACCGCGTCCTTCCGTCGTCTGCTGCGCGAGATCAGCCTGCTGCTGGCCTATGAGATCACCTCGGAGCTGGAACTGACCTCGAAGAATATCGAGACGCCGCTTCAGGAGATGGACGCGCCGATCCTCGCAGGCAAGAAACTCGCGCTGGTGTCGATTCTGCGGGCGGGCAACGGTCTGCTGGATGGCGTGCTGGAGCTGATCCCGGCGGCGCGCGTGGGCTTTGTCGGCCTCTACCGCGACCCCGAGACGCTGAAGCCGGTCGAATACTATTGCAAGCTGCCGAGCGAGCTCGAAGATCGTCTGACCATCGTGGTCGATCCGATGCTGGCCACCGGAAACTCCTCGGTCGCGGCGATCGACCTGATCAAGGAAAAGGGTGCGAAGAACATTCGCTTCATGTGCCTGCTGGCCGCCCCTGAGGGCGTCGCGCGCATGAAAGAGGCGCATCCGGATGTGCCGATCGTGACCGCCGCGCTTGATGAGAGGCTCGACGATCACGCCTATATCGTGCCGGGTCTGGGCGATGCGGGCGACCGGATGTTCGGGACGAAGTAAGGCCAACACCCTTTACTCAAAGGCAAACCCGGCTATCCTCCCCTTGAAAACATCAGGGGGTGGATATGCGACTGAAAGCAGGGGCGGCGGCTGGTCTGTGCGCGATTCTCACGCTGGGGCTGGGAGGCTTCGCATCGGAGTCGAAGGCGCAGCAATATGCGCCCGCCGAAATGCCCCCGGCGAGCTATACCGATCCGCAATATGTCGACAGTCAGGGCTGCGTGTTCGTGCGCGCGGATTATGGCGGCGCCGTGCGCTGGGTGCCGCAGATGAATAGCGACCGCGGCATCGTCTGCGGCCATACGCCCAGCGTGGCGCCCACCGTGCCGGTTGCGTCGGTAACCGTGGCTCCGAACCCTGCGTCCCGGGCCACTGCCGCGATGCGCACGCCCTATTCGCCGACCCCGACCTCTCCACCTGTGCCGCGCGATCCGTCGCGCGTGTCTCACAGCGTGAGCGTCGGTGGGCTTGCCCCGGTGATGACCCACGCGCCCAAGCCGCAGAACGGCTGGACGACTGCGTTCGACGACGGGCGGCTGAACCCCTATCGCGGCCCGCGCACCGTCCACGGCAACGCACAGATGCGCGCGCGCTGGACCGAACAGACGCCGATGCAGCTTCGCCCCACCGCGACGCCGGATCAGGTCTATGTCGAGGGCTCTTATCCGCCGGTGCCGAACTCCCGGATCGTGGTGGTTCCGACCGTCACCGTGTCGAGCAAATCGGTCGCGCCGGTGGGATCGAACGGCAAGCAATATGTGCAGGTCGGCAGCTTCGGAAATGTCGCGAATGTTGCGGCCGCGACGAAGCGTTTGCAGGCGCTGGGCCTTCCGGTCGCGACCTCCAAGACGCAGGAGCTGACGGTGGTCTATGCCGGGCCGTTCTACGATACGGCGAAGCTGAAGTCGGCGCTGGCCTCGGCGCGTCGGGCGGGCTTCCCGGATGCGCTCGTGCGCTGAGGAGGCGTGAAGGCGTAAGACGGATCAAGCGGCCCTTCGGGGCCGTTTTTCATTGCGCAGAGCAGATGTCCTGCAGCGCCACCCATTGCGCATCTTCCAGAACCGGCTTCGGCGCGGGCTGGCCCTTGAACGGGTCGGCCTCGATCAGGCCCAGCACCGACTCTCCGGTCGGGTCGAGCGCGTAGGCATAGGGCGTCGCGCTGACCCCGGCATCGCGGAAGGCGCGCAGCAGCGTATCGCCATCGGCCCGCGCCGGGGGATGCTGCAGCAGGTCCTGCGCATATTCCGCCAGGCCGCTCTCGGGAAGGTCGCCCGTCGTCAGCAGCCGCAGCGCTGCCGCCGGGCCCAGACGGTCGAGCATCCGATGCAGCGGGCGCCCTCCGGCGGCGCTGTTCTGCGCGGCGATGATGTAACCCGCGACGACCTCGGGCGTGTCGGGCCCGTCGATCGTGTCGCGTCCGACCACGGTCATCCCGCCCGGCAGCAGCCGCGCCCCTTCGAGCGCCTGCGGCAGGACCGCGATGACCGATTGTCCGGGCAGCCGTTCCGCCAGTGCGGAGAGGGCGCGATCGCCGCCGGGGCTGTGACAGGCCGAGCCGGTCATCTTCACCATCTCGGAGAGCAGCTTGCGGCCGATCTCGACGCGTTTCGCCTGCGGGGCGACGCGCGCGGCATGATCGACCAGGGCTGAGGGCAACCAGAACAGTGCCACGGCGCCAACTGCCAGCAGCACCGCCCCGATGAGCACGCCGCGCAGCCGCCCCGGATGCGGGCGCTTTGCCGCGATGATCGCATGGACCTTCTCGATCGCGGCGATCATCGTCTCGTCTTCGATCTCGAGCTCTTCGCCCGGCTCCTCGGAAGGAGCGAAGATCGCGGGGCGTTTGCCGGGATTGCGGCGATGCATGGCAGGCAGCGACCAATGCGCGAGCGCCTTGCCGGAGCGCGCCTCCGACAGCACAAGCGTCGCGTCGCCCAGCGAGAGGATCACCTCGCGGCGCTGCGCGTCCGCATCGGGACGCCATATACCGATCGCCTCGAGGCGTTCATATTCGGAGAGGGCGGTCATGCGGGCCCGTTTCTGCTCTTGTTTGTCAAGAGGATAGCCGATCCTGCCGGGGGGTCAATCAAACAGCCCTGCCTGTAACGTAAACCGCCCCGCGCGGAAAGCCGAGCGGGGCGAGAAGGGGCGCAATTCAAATCGAAGCGCGCGGAAAGCGAAGGGCCGCCCGCGCGGTCGTCCGTCAGGGCCGCAGATAGGCGTAGCCATCGCGTTGCAGATCGACGAGATAGGCCGCGCCGGAGGGAACGATTTCCGCCTCTTCGACCATAGGAGGCTCCTTCCCGAGCTTCTTGGTCATCCCGGCGAGCGTGTTGGCGCAGGCGCGGAAATGGATCGGCTCGCCCAGCATCGCCATTTCCTCGATGCGGGCTTTCACCGGCGAGGTGTCGGCGCGCAGCATGTTGAGCCCCGGCCCGTAGGTGACCATTTCGATCTGGACCTCTTCGCCTTTGTCTTTGTAATATTTGATCATGTTGAGCGCGTTGTTCAGCGCCATGTTCATCACTTGCGGATCGGCGCTGTTGACCTGAATGGCGATTTTCTCATTCGCCATAGCGGGCAATGCCCAAACCATCGCCGCGAGCGCAAGCCCGAGGCGGAGTCCTCCCTTTACCATCGTGATCTCCCTTTCACTTCATGGAGGGCCAGCGTCAACGTGCCGCACCTGAAAAGCAAGTGGTTGCACGGACTGCTCCCGAAATTTCACGGCCTCGTGATGCGAGGGGGCGTTTCTTGGCTGAAGAAAAGACGCCCGTGATGCGTGCGCAGGGGCAATTGACCGCGCGGGGGCGAGTGTCTATCTGCTGCCTTGCGCGGATGGCTGGATGGCCGCGAGTTCCCGTAGCCCCGTGAATGCGGGTAGCCGGGGGCCCGAGGAAAGTCCGGACTCCATGAAGCAACGGTGCCGGGTAACGCCCGGGCGGGGAAACCCGACGGAAAGCGCCACAGAAAACAAACCGCCTCGGTTTCGGCCGGGGTCAGGGTGAAACGGTGGGGTAAGAGCCCACCGCGGGACTGGTAACAGGACCGGCACGGCAAGCCCCACCGGGAGCAACGCCGAATAGGGATCGCGCGCTGCGCCGCTTGCGGTGACGGCAGGGGAGCTTCGCCCCGAGCGATCCGGGTTGGCAGCTAGACCCTGTGAGCAATCGCAGGGCGAGAGGAATGGTCATCCATGGGGGTGCAAGCCTCCGGGACAAAATCCGGCTTACAGGCCATCCGCGCAAATTCTTCTTTCGCTTCAAGATCGAGGGCAAGGAACAAGCCCCCGCCCGCACGGGTTCCCGCCACTGCGGCACAGTGAGCGCGCATTGAAGCACAGGCCTCTCCATGATCGTGACTTGCGTTTCGCATCGAATTGGCCACGCTCGACGCAAAGGCGCGAACAGCCAAGACCAACTAGGGGAGAGAGATTGCCATGGGCTATACGATCGACAAGGTGATGACCGGGGCATTCGACGAGGTCGAGGCGAAAGTGCGTGAGGCGCTGTCCGAGGCGGGCTTCGGCGTGCTGACCGAGATCAACGTGTCCGCCACGATGAAGGCCAAGCTCGACAAGGACATGCCGCGCTACAAGATCCTCGGCGCCTGCAACCCCAAGCTTGCCTATGAGGCGATCGGCGTTGCGCCGCGGATCGGGGCGATGCTGCCGTGCAACGTAGTGCTGCGCGAGGTGGAGGACGGGATCGAGGTTAGCGCCGTCGACCCCGTGGCCTCGATGCTCGCGGTCGAGAATGACGACCTCATCGAAGTCGCGAGCCAGGTACGCCAGATGCTCGCCGACGTGGTTGCCAAGCTGTAAATCGCGTGAGTTTTTTCTAGCCAAGCGCGTCCCTGCGCGCGAAGCTGTCTCAACAGGAAACCGCATTTCGGGGGAATGATATGAGCTTCGTGAAGACATTGGCCACGCTCGCGGTGGGCTTCGCCGCCGCCAAGGGCGTGGAGCGTTTCAACAAGATGGGCGGCCTCGATGGCATGAAGGACGCGCTCGGCAAGGCGGGCGAGCCCGGCGGTATGGGCGACCAGATGGGCGAGTGGGCCGATAAGATGGGTATGCCCGGCGGCAAGGAGACCGTGCGCGGTCTCTTCGGCCAGTTCGGCTCTCAGGCGGCCTCCGCGACGGCGGCGACCGAGGCGGGGCTTGGCGCGTTGATCGGGGCCATGACCGGCGCTGCGAAAACGGGCGCGGGCAATATCTCGGAGATGCTTGGCGCCGTGACCTCCGGCACGCCGGTCAACGCGATGATGGAAGATCAGGCCAAGCTGATGATCCGCGCGATGATCCAGGCCGCGAAAGCCGATGGCGAGATAGATGACACCGAGCGGCAGACCATTCTCGATCACCTGTCCGACGCCTCCGACGAGGAGATCGCCTTCGTGAAATCCGAGCTCGACCGCCCGATCGACATCACAGCTCTGGCCAATGCCACCTCGGACCACATGAAGTCGCAGGTCTATTCCGCAGCGCTTCTGCCGATCACCGTCGATACCGAGGCAGAGAAGCAATATCTGGCGAATCTGGCCGCGGCGCTGGGCCTCGAGACGGAGAAAGTCGCCCAGATTCACGAGACGATGGGCAAGCCGCTGATCTGAGCGTAAAGGGCGTCACCGCTTTATGAGCCGCGGGTGAAGAATTTTCAGCCTGCGGCCCGGTTTGCCGGTTGACTCCGCATCGCGCATCGCTAAAAGGCGGGCTTCAAGGATTCCGCGGGTGCGTAGTTTTTTCGATGCCCGGAGCTAGGAGATAAACAATGGCGAAGCCGACGACGATCAAGATCCGTCTGAACTCGACGGCGGGCACCGGGCACTTCTATGTGACCAAGAAGAACGCCCGCACCATGACCGAAAAAATGACCGTGAACAAATACGATCCGGTCGTGCGCAAGCACGTCGAATACAAGGAAGGCAAGATCAAGTAAGATCGCCTGACCTTGACGGTTAGAAGGCCGTGCCTCCGGGCACGGCCTTTTTCTTTTTGGATTGGAAACTCGCTGCCCGGATCAGCCGCGAAGCGGCTCGGGCCGCGCCCGACCTCCCCCCGGGGAGGGCGCATTGGCGATGTCAGTGCAGGTACGTGCGTCTTTCGGGCTTGCGAGATAAAGCACCTAGCCACCGAGCGCTGCAAAGCGCCCACCCGAGGTCGGGCGCGGCCCTCTGGAGGCTTAAGACGGAGTTAGCGGGGTTCCCCGGCGCCTCCACGGTCGGCGCGTTCGCCGCTGAGGGCTTCCACTGGAAGCCCTCCGAGACGCGGCTCACCCCACCAGCCACAAGGACAGGTAAAGCGCGGCGAGGCCGCTGAGAATCGCCCACAGCGTGTTGCGCGTGGCGATGCCGACGCCCAGCGTCGCGAAGGCGGCGATCATCCGTGCAGGGTCGGTCTCGCCGCCCGTGCCCGCAGGCCACAGCACCAGCGGCGCCACAAGACCCGGCAGGACCGCGACCGGCGTGTAGCGTAGGTAGCGCAGCGCCCATTCCGGCAATTGCCGGTCGCCGAGGAAGCCCATGAAAGAGAAGCGAAGGAAGAACGTGCCGATCCCCAGCGCGATGATGATTCCCCAGATCAGGGCGTCTGAATACCCGTTCATTCCCGCACCGCCTTTCTACGCGCGACCCAAAGCTCGACCTGCGCACCCGTCACCATCGCGGCGACCGCGGCGATCATCAGCCCCACGCCGGAGGGCAGGAAGCTCAGCGCCAGCGCGCCGACGACCGAGACCGCCGCCGCCGCGACATGGGCGAGCGTGCGCAGCGCCGGCCCGATCATCGCGAGGAAGGTGATCGGCACCGCGAAATCGAGCGCGAATTCCGGCGGGATTTTCGCGCCCACCAGCGCGCCGAGCAGCGTCGCCACATACCAGTTCGGGCAGATCGGCGTGCAGACGCCCGCGTAATAGGCCAGCTTCTCGGCGCGGCTCATCTCCGGCTCGGCCTCGTATTCATTGGCCGCCATCGCATAGGACTGATCGACCATGAAATAGGCCACCAGCGCCTTCTGCCATGTCTTCGCCTTGCCGAAATGCGGCGTCAGCGCCGCCGAATACATGGCCATGCGCAGATTGACCGCAAGCGAGGCCGCGAGGATCAGCAGGACCGGCGCTTGATCGCCCATCAACTGCAGCGCGGTGAACTGCGCAGCGCCCGCGATGACCATCACCGAGAAGCCCATGACCTGCGCCAGATCGAGCCCCGCACTGGTCGCCGCCACCCCGAACAACAGCCCGAAGGGCATGATTACCAGAAGGAACGGCAGGCCATGCCGAAAACCGCGCCAATAGGCGGCTCGGATCGTGCCTTTCGGGGCCGTCCCGTTCGCGGTCATGTCCGACATGATGCTTGTCTCCCGTTCTCAGTTGCGGGACAGATAGGGAAGGATGCGGGCAAAGGCAAAGCGCGCGATTGTATTGGAGGCAATCATCTTGACCGCTGGCGAAGATGTCGGGCCGCGTGTGGTCGCGGTGATCCTTGCGGGCGGGCAGGGTCGGCGCATGGGCGGCGTCGACAAGGCGACGGTGATGCTCGCCGGACGTCCGCTGTTTGCCCATGTCGCGGCGCGGATCGGCCCGCAGGTGGCCAGGCTCGCGATCTCGGCCAATGGCGCCGCGCTGCGATTCGCCCCGATCCCTGTGCTGCCCGATCTGCCCCAGCGGCGCGGTGAGGGACCTCTGGCGGGGCTCCTGAGCGCGCTCGACTGGGCGGCAGCGCAGGGCGCGCAGAGGCTGCTCAGCGTGCCTGTCGATACGCCCTTCCTTCCCCATGATCTGGTCGCGCGGCTCAACGCTCCCGGCGGTGCGGCCTATGCCGCCTCGGGTGGCCGCGATCATCCGAGCGTGGCGCTGTGCCCGGTCGACGACCGCGCGCGCATCGCAGAGCTGTTCGCCTCCGGAGAGCGGCGCTTGCGCGCGGCCTTTCCGGACGCGGCGCGGGTGGAATTCGAGGGTCACCCCGACCCGTTCACCAATCTCAACACGCCGGAAGATCTCGCAGCGGCGGCCGCGCATCTGGCGGGGGCGACACGGTGACTCAGGTGTCGATCCGGCACGGGCTCGCACGCGAGCATCGCACGGCTGCGGCAGGGCTCTACTGGCAGGCCTTCGGCGGCAAGCTGGGGCGGGTGATGGGCCCCGAGCCGCGCGCCCTGGGCTTCATCGCCGACGTGATCGATCCCGGCCACGCGCTCTCGGCGCTCGATGGCAACGGCGCGCTGGTCGGGGTGGTCGGGTTTCGCACCCATCGCGGCTCTTTCGTCGGCGGAAGCTGGTCCGATCTGCGCAACCATTACGGGCGCAGCGGCGGGCTCTGGCGCGGGGCCTGCTTGCATCTTCTGGCGCATGACCTGCCCGCGGGCGGGATGATGGTCGACGGGATCGCGGTGCGGCCCGAGCTGCGCGGGGCGGGCATCGGGCGCGCGCTGATCGAGGCGCTGTCCCATGAGGCGCGCAGGCGCGGCTATCAAGCGCTCTGCCTCGACGTGATCGACGAGAACCTGCGCGCACGCGCCCTGTATCAACGGCTGGGCTTCGAGGTCACGGGGCGGCGCACATCGCGGCTGACGCGGTTGGTCTTCGATTTCCGTTCGGTGCAACTGATGCGCCGCGCGCTGTGAAGGCTCTGCCTCCGCCGCGCCCGTTCGTATTGGCAAAAATATCCCGGGGGGGAGGGCGAAGCCCGAGGGGGCTGGCCCCCTTAGTCGAAACTGCCGGTGACGCGCCCAAGAAGCATGAAGGCGCGCGCGGTGCGGGTCTCGGCCATCTCGGCGATGTCCTGATCCGACGCGTTCTTTTCGAACTCCGCGAAGGTGCGGTCGAACTGGCGCAGGAAGTGATGCGCCACGTCGCGGAAGATCGTGTCGCCGCGCATCCGGCCCGCGCTTAGCGCCAGAGACGAGCGGTCGCGGATGCCGCCCAGGCTGGTGATCTCGCGCCCGCGCTCGCCTTGGGCGAAGCGACGCCACAGCTCGGGCCGGGCGCGGTCGGGTTTGAGGTCGTCCATGTAGATGCCGTCCTGCGCGAGCAGGTTCAGCACATCCTGCGCCGAGCGCAGCAGCTTAGCCGTCGACCGGTCTTCAAGGGCGCGGCGCAGCGCGCGGAAGCCTTCGGTATCGTCGGGCGAATCCGGGAAGTTCAGGGCGCGGACGAAATCCGCGACCGAGAGCGGCGCGCGCAACTCCTCGGCAGGGGTGCCGAGCGCCAGCATCGGTTCGCTGTCATCGGGCCGCGGCGGGGGCGGGGCCACCAGCGCCGCCTTGCGATCGGCCGAGGGCTGGCTCGCCTGCACGTCGCGGCGCGAGGCGAAGGTCGCGATGGTGGTTTCGGCCTGCCGGGCGACGGCGGCGATCTCGTCGAGCTTCTTCTCGACATTCTGATCGGTGCGCAGCGCCTGCTGATTGAGCCAGGCCGTGCGCATTGCCTCGATGGATTGCTTGAGAGCGGCGGTCTCGGCGCGCATCTCGCGGGTTGCGCGGGCCGTTACGGCCGCGACCCAGATCATCACGATCGGCACCGCCATCCCGACGACGAGGCTGACGGTGGCGAACAGCGATGCAGCGCGCGCGATCCCCGGGGCGAAGAACCAGAAGGCCACGACCATGAAAACCCACAGGAGGCTAAGCCCCAGCGCGATCCATTCCGGCGCGCCGGGATATCGCGTCTTGAGGCGTGGACGACCGGCAGGCGATTGAGGTCCGCCGGGCATGGCGAACCGGTCCTTGTCCTGCTCTGCGGGTCCTTCCATTCAGGCTCTCCGTCAGTGGCGCGCGGTCAAATGCTCACCGCGCAGGGGACGACCGCGTCAGGCGAAAACGATCTTGAGGATTTCGTAAGCCTTGTCGCCACCCGGCGTGCGAACCTCGACCGAGTCGCCCTCGTCCTTGCCGATCAGCGCACGCGCCAGCGGCGATTTCATGTTGAGCTTGCCCTTCTCCAGATCGGCCTCGGGCTCGCCGACGATCTGGTAGGTCTTCTCTTCGTCGGTGTCCTCGTCGACGATGGTGACGGTCGCGCCGAATTTCACAGCGCCCGTCATCTTCGACGGGTCAATCACCTCGGCCCGGCCCAGAAGCCCTTCGAGCTCCTTGATCCGGCCTTCGATAAAGCCCTGCTTCTCGCGTGCCGAATGGTATTCGGCATTCTCCGAGAGGTCGCCCAATTCCCGCGCTTCCGCGATCGCAGCAATGATCGCAGGCCGCTCTTCGGACTTGAGCTTTTTCAATTCTGTATTGAGCGCGTCGAAACCCGCGCGCGTCATCGGTTGTTTGTCCATGGAAGGCTCCCGAATTCGGAACTGTCCCCAATTCAGGGCATCTAAATCTTCTCTGACCCCCGGAAGTCAAGTGGACAGCGCGATTTTCGCGGCGAATTGCCGATCTCCTCAGTCTGGGAAGGGATTGTAATTTGGCGCAAGATTGTTGCGCGGCATCGCAGCGTAACAATTGCCTCGTTACGCGAGGTAGGCTAGGCAGGACGCCAGCTAGGACGACCAGCAAGGGGTTCGACAGACATGACCGAAGTGACGCGCGAGTCGATGGAATATGATGTGGTGATCGTGGGCGCGGGGCCTGCAGGGCTTTCGGCGGCGATCCGTCTCAAGCAGATCGACCCGGAGCTCGAGGTCGTCGTGCTCGAGAAGGGCTCGGAAGTGGGCGCGCATATCCTGTCGGGCGCGGTGCTCGACACCAGCGGGTTGAATCAGCTGATCCCCGACTGGAAGGACAAGGGCGCGCCGATTACCGTTCCGGTCAAGAAGGACAATTTCTACGTGCTGGGCGAGGCCGGGGCGATGCGCATCCCGAACTGGCCGATGCCGCCGCTGATGTCGAACCACGGTAAATACATCGTCTCGATGGGCAATGTCTGCCGCTGGATGGCCGAACAAGCCGAAGGTCTGGGCGTCGAAATCTTCCCCGGCATGGCCGCGTCGGAAATCGTTTGGGACGGCGATCGCGTCGCCGGTGTCGTCGCGGGCGAATTCGGCAAGAACCCCGATGGCACGGAAGGCCCGGGCTACGAGCCGGGCATGGAGCTGCGCGGCAAATACGTGATGATCGCCGAAGGCGTGCGCGGCTCGCTCGCCAAGGTGATGATGGAGAAGCACAACCTCTCCGACGGTCACTGCCCGCAGAAATTCGGCCTCGGCATGAAGGAAATCTGGGAGATCGACCCGGAGAAGCACCGCGAAGGCACAGTGACCCACACGATGGGCTGGCCGCTGGGCGGCAATGCGGGCGGCGGGTCGTTCATCTACCACCTCGAGAACAATCAGGTCTATGTCGGCTTCGTGGTGCACCTGAACTACGAGAACCCTCACCTCTACCCCTACATGGAGTTCCAGCGCTTCAAGCATCACCCGATGGTCGCGGAACTGCTCGAAGGCGGCAAGCGCGTGGCCTACGGCGCGCGGGCGATCTCGGAAGGCGGCTGGCAGTCGATCCCGAAACTGACCGTGCCGGGCGCGGTGCTGCTGGGCTGCTCGGCGGGGCTCGTGAACGTGCCGCGCATCAAGGGCAACCACAACGCGATGCTGTCGGGCATCGCGGCGGCGGAAGCTGCGGCAGAGGCGATCAAAGGTGGCCGTTCGGGCGATGAGCTGACCGAATACGAGGCCGATCTGCGCTCGGGTCCGATCGCGAACGACCTCAAGAAGGTCCGCAACGTGAAGCCGATGTGGTCAAAATGGGGGATGGTCCCCTCGCTGATCTTCGGTGGGCTCGACATGTGGACCAACGATGTCTTCGGCTTCTCGCTTTTCGGCACGCTCAAGCATGGCAAATCGGATGCGAAAGCGACCGGCGAGGCGAAGAACTTCAAGCCGATCGACTACCCCAAACCCGATGGCAAGCTGAGCTTCGACCGCCTGACCAATGTCAGCTTCTCGAACACCAACCATGAAGAGAGCCAGCCCTGCCACCTGAAGCTGAAGGATCCGTCGATCCCGATCTCGGTGAACCTGCCGAAATATGACGAACCCGCGCAGCGCTATTGCCCGGCGGGCGTCTACGAGGTGGTCGGCGAGGGCGACGACGCGAAGTTCCAGATCAACTTCCAGAACTGCGTCCACTGCAAGACCTGCGACATCAAGGACCCGAGCCAGAACATCAACTGGACCACCCCGCAGGGCGGCGACGGGCCAAACTACCCGAACATGTGATTTGAGAGGGGCCTGCGGGCCCCTTTTTGCACCGGACTCTGGGAAGGCCGAATATGCCGACACAAGCCCCGACTGGCTCGTTTCCGACCCGGCCGATCGTCGTGGTCTGTCGCCCCTTCGACGAAAACAGCGGGGGGCAGATCGTGCTCCACGCGTTGATCGACCGCATGCGGCGTCTCGGCGTCGACGCCTATGCGAGTCAGCCCTGCAAGACCTACCGGTCCCTGCGCCCCGCGTGGCTTGGCGCGTTGAAGCGCTGGAACTATCGCCGGAAGCTGCCGGAATTTTCCGCGCATGAGAGCATGGATGTGCCGGTGGCCTCCGAGGCGGTCCTTGACGATGCGATCGTTGTCTATCCGGAGACGGTCAGGGGTAACCCGCTCGAAGCCGAGCGCGTGGTCCGCTGGCTGCTGAACCGCCCCGGCCTTTTGGGCGGCAATGAGACCCTCGATCCGAGCGAGGAAGTCTTCTTCTATCAGGAAGCCTTCGCCGAAGGTGTGGCCCCCGTTTCACCCGATCGTCTGCTGCGGGTGCGGTGGCTGCGCGAGGACATCTATCGGGATGAAAATCGCACGCACTCCGGCAGTTGTCGGATGATCCGGAAGGGAACGGATACGATTTCGCAAATCCCGGAAGGCGACCGCGCCATCCCGCTCGACGGTCTTAGTCACCGAGAAATTGCCGAGGTCTTCAACAAGACCGAGGTTTTCTACTGCCACGACCTCTACACGATGTACGCCTATTACGCGGCGCTGTCGGGCTGTGTGCCGGTGGTCGTCCCACGTCCCGGCTTGAGTGCGGAAGACTGGCGGGACGGCTTCGAGTTGAAGCACGGGGTCGCTTATGGTGAGGAGGAGATCGACTGGGCGCGCGCGACGCGCGATCAGTTGATTGCCGACATGGCAGCGGCCAGAGAGCAGGAAACCGAGAATGTCTTGCGCTTTCTCGCTATTCTGAAAGAGCGCTTCGGCTGATCGCGCCGGCTGCGAGGAGGAATTTGTGCCCATGCGAAACATCGTGATCTATGGCTGCGGCGGCTTCGGGCGCGAAGTGCTTCAGGTGATTCATGCGATTAACGCGGAGGCCGCGACATGGAACGTGCTCGGTTTCGCGGTCGATCCCGGCATTGAGCACCCGGAGACGGTCCACGGGCTGCCGGTCACCTCCGAACTGTCCACCTTCGGAGACGATCCGCTGCCGGATGTCGTGATCGCGATTGGGTCTCCGGCTGCACGCAAGGGCATTGCGACCCGTTTGGGCGCGCGCGGACACGCTTTTCCGGTGCTGGTGCATCCGAGGGCGTGGCTCGGTGAGAATGTCCGGCTGAGCGACGGTGTCATCATTTGCGCAGGCGCCTGCCTGACGACCGATATCGAGCTGTCCGATCATGTTCACATCAATCTCAGCGCGACGGTCGGGCATGATGTGGAAATCGGATCCTTCTCGACGATCAGCCCGGGGGCGAATATCTCGGGCAACGTCCGCTTGGCGGAGGAAGTCGAGATCGGCACCGGGGCGAGCATCATTCAACGCATCCCCGTCGGCCGGGCTGCGGTGATCGGCGCGGGGGCTGCTGTGGTCCGGGAAATTCCCGAAAACAGTGTCGCGGTGGGAGTCCCCGCGAAGGTTATCCAGACCAAGAGCGATCCCGCCTGAGTTCAAAGCAGGCGCTCGATCGCCTCCCGCAAATCCCGGTCGCTCAGCAGGGCGACATCGGGATGCGTCGGGATGTTGACGAGATTGCGATACAGCTCCGTCGTCTTCGGCAGGTCAGCCAGCGGTTTGTAATATTTTCCGAAGGTCAGCTGTTTGCTGTCCAAGATCGTTTCCAAAGGGATTTCCGTCTCGGCAAGATAACCCCAGCTCATGGCGGGCGCGCCGATGTTGAATGGCGTCAAAGGGCGCAGGCCAAGCTCGCGCGCGATGTGATGGACGCGCTCGGCCTGCTCGAAATACTCTTTCTCCCAAGTGTCGACCCGCTCGAGGCGGTCGATCAGAAAGGCGCAGGAAATGTCGGAAATCTTGCCGTTGTTCACCCAGCAAGACGGCTCTGCCGGAACCGCGCCGTAATTGATCAGGCTGTAGAACTCTTCGGATAGCTCCGCGGGCGTAATCGCAAGACCACCTTCGCCCATGCCATAAGGCTTGGTGTGGTGCAGGCTGAGCGCCTGCCACGGCCAATCGGGCAAATCGCGGCTGATCCCCGCCGCGTTATCCAGAAGCAGGAATTTCCCGGT
Organism: Thioclava sediminum; assembly: GCF_002020355.1. GTDB lineage: Bacteria > Pseudomonadota > Alphaproteobacteria > Rhodobacterales > Rhodobacteraceae > Thioclava > Thioclava sediminum. Next base: position 536,504 of record NZ_MPZV01000002.1, on the reverse strand, counting down.
GGCCTTGGCGTATTCGATATAGGCGGAGAAGTCCCGATGAAGACCGAACGGGTTCACGACGACGAGCCCGTCGAAACTGTCTTCGGGAAGCGCCTTCAACTGATCCAGGTCGAGAAGCCCCTGATCGTCGCAATCGACAAAGTGCATATCGGCGAAGTGGCCGCGTCCCAGGTTCTGAAAGCTGAACGCGGAGCCGACCCATCGCAGCGCGCGCCCCTCGCGCAGCGCCAGAAGCTTCGCCATCGCCTCCAATGCAATTCCGGCGTTCGCGCAGGGCGTGACGGATGTTTGCGGTCCGAAGCTGAAATGCGCAGCGAATGATTCTACGAGCTTTCGATACAGAGGGCCGCGATTTGCCCAGCTGTTTTCGCCACTGCAGAGATCGAGCAGCGTGGTCACTCGAGTCATATCGGGAGATTTGGCGTTGATGAACTTGACTTGGGTATCAGTCACAAGGTGATCGTCTTTCAACTCGAAGAAGAATTTACAGGCAGACTGCTAACCTTAAAGATGTGCAATCTGCAAATACTCGTTATGCGTAGCCTTCGAGCCTGGCGAATTCTCGTCGTCTCGCCTGAAGCTGTGATTGAGTATCCGCGCGCGACGACTTTACGTCAATTCCCTCATCACAACGCCGTGTCTGTGCAGGCGGCTTCCCGCGTGCGGTGGTTCGGCTCATTGTAATGCCCGCAGCGCGCCGTTACGCTCGATTTCAACCCGAATGAGAGGACCGTTTCGTGTCGAGTTTGAAGACCCCGCTGCGCCTTGCGCTCTTCGCCCTCTTGATGGGCTCCACCGCGCCGATGCCGCTGCTGGCTCAGGATGCGCCGAAGGCTGGCAGCGCCGAAGATGCGGCGCAGGCTGCCGATGACGCCGAGGCCAAAGGCGATGCCGGCGAGACCGCGAATGACCCGAGCCCGGCAGAGGCGGGGGCTTATCTCGCCGCGCGCATCGCGTCGCAGCAATTCGATTTCGCCGAGGCCGCGCATTACTACCGCCAATTGATGACCAGCGGCGATACCAGCGGCGCGACCGCGGAAGCGACGCTCGTCTCCGAGATTGCGATCGCCGATTTCGACCACGCCACGCCGCTTGCGCAGCAGATGGTGGAGGCCGGAACCGGCAGCCAGATCGCGGCGCTCACCGCGTTGGCGGCCGATGCGCATGACAAGAACTGGACCGGGGCGCTCGCGCTTCTCGACAGCGGCGCCGATCCCGGGCCGCTCGTGGGCGGTCTGACCAAGGCTTGGGCGTTGGCGGGCGACGGCAAGATGTCCGACGCTTCCGCGGCCTTCGACGAAGTCGGCAAGCAGCAGGGCCTTGCGGCCTTCGCGGGCTTCCACAAGGCGCTCGCGCTGGCGCTGGTCGGCGATTACGAAGGCGCCGATGCGATCCTGAGCGGCGAACATGGCGAGAAGATCACCTCGACCCGGCGCGGCGTGCTGGCCCATGTCGAAGTGCTCTCGCAGCTCGAGAAGAACAAAGAGGCGCTGAAGCTTATCGAGGATCGCTTCGGCAAGGATCTCGACCCGCAGCTGAAGGACATTCGCACCAAGCTGGAGGCGGGCGACACGCTGCCCTTCGACGTCGTGCGTAACGCGTCCGACGGCGTGGCGGAGGTCTATTACTCGGTCGCGCAGGCGCTGATCGGGGATGCACCCGACACGTTCACGCTGGTGCATTCGCGGCTGGCGAACATGATCCGGCCCGACATGGATGATGCGACGCTGCTGACCGCGTCGATGCTCGACCAGCAGGGCCAGTACGATCTTGCTATCGAAGCCTATGCCGACATCAAGCCCGACAGCCCGATCTACCACGCCGCCGAGATCGGTCGCGCGGAATCGATGGTGCGCGCGGGCCGCAACGATGCCGCGATCGAAGTGCTCGAGAACCTGTCGCGCAGCCGTCCCAAGCTCGTGGGCGTCTGGACCGCTCTGGGCGACACGCTGCGCCGCGAGAGCCGCTTTGCCGAGGCTGCAAAGGCCTATGACAAGGCGATCGACCTGCTTGGCCAGCCCGAGCCGAAGGACTGGTTCGTCTGGTATTCGCGCGCCATCGCGCAGGAACGCTCGGGCAATTGGAACGAGGCCGAGAAGGGCTTCCGCGAGGCGCTGCGCCTCTCGCCCGATCAGCCCTCGGTGCTGAACTATCTGGGCTATTCCTACGTGGACAAGGGCGAGAATCTCGACGAGGCGCTCGACATGATCCGCAAGGCCGCCGCCGAGCGTCCCGATGCGGGCTTCATCATCGACAGCCTCGGCTGGGCGCTGTTCAAGCTTGGCCATTATCAGGAGGCGGCCGAGAAGATGGAGCGCGCCGTGGAGCTCGAGCCGCGCGATCCGCTGCTCAACGACCACCTCGGCGATGTGCTCTGGGCCGTGGGCCGCCAGCGCGAGGCGAAATTCCAGTGGCGCCGCGCGTTGTCCTTCGCGACCGACGATGCGGAGACCACCGAGGAGCTCGATCCCGATGCGATCCGCCGCAAGATCGAGGTGGGTTTGGACCAGCTGCGCAAGGAGCAGGGTCTGCCGCCGCTCGAGGACAAGGGCCCGAGCAAGGATACCGCTCAGGCTGCCCCCGAAACTCCCGCGAGCGATGCGAATAATTGACGCCTTCGCGCCGGCGAAGATCAACCTGACGCTCCATGTCACCGGCCAGCGGGCCGATGGCTACCACCTGCTCGACAGCCTCGTGGCCTTCGGGCCGATGGGCGACCGGCTGGTGCTGCGTGAGAGCGATGTGCTGTCGCTCAGCGTCGCGGGGCCCGAGGCGGCGGGCGTGCCCGCCGACCCGTCGAACCTCGTGCTGAAAGCCGCGGCCCTCCTGTCGCGCCCGGCAGGGCAGGGGGCCGAGATCCATCTCGACAAATATCTGCCGCCCGCCTCGGGCATCGGCGGTGGATCGTCAGACGCGGCGGCTGCGCTGCGGGGGCTGGCTGCGCTTTGGGACCAGCCGCTTCCGGCAGAGACCGCACAGCTTGGGGCAGACGTGCCGATGTGCCTGACGCCGCAGCCCCAGCGCGTGCGGGGCATCGGCGAGACGCTGGACCCCGTGGCCCTGCCGCCGCTACCCGCGCTTCTGGTCAATCCGCGCGTGGAAGTGCCGACGCCTGCGATCTTCAAAGGGCTCGATTCGAAGGACAATCCCCCGATGCCGGAGGCGCTTCCGACCTTCGCCGGCGCGCACGATTGCATCGACTGGCTCGCGACCCAGCGTAATGACCTGCAAGCCCCCGCCATCGCCTCCGCCCCGGTGATCGGGGAGGTTCTGGACGGTCTCATGATGCTGCCCGGCTGCCGCCTCGCGCGCATGTCGGGCTCGGGTGCCACCTGTTTCGCGCTGTTCGAGACGCTGGACGGGGCGCAGGCCGCCGAGGCGATGCTGGCCCAACGTCGCCCCGACTGGTGGCGCGCCTCCGGCATGCTCGGCGATCAGACGCAAAAGGCGCAGCCCCAAAGCCGCGCCTCTTCCTCTTGACCCAAATATCCCGGGGGGAGCCCGCAGGGCGGGGGCAGAGCCCCCTCAGCGCAGCCGCGCCACCACGTAATCCGCCAGATCGTCCAGCATCTGCCGCAGCTCGCTCTCGGGCAGGACCTTGAGCCGCTCGCGCCCGCGATCGGCCCATTCGAGGGCTGCCGCGCGGGTCTCTTCCAGCGCGCCGGTCGCGTGCAGCAGCTCCATCGCATGCTCCAGATCGCCCTCGCGCTGGTCACCCTTGTCGATGGTGCGGGTCCAGAAGGCGCGGGCGTCCGCGTCGGCTTTCGCCAGCGCCTTGATCAGCGGCAGGGTCAGCTTGCGCTCGCGGAAATCGTCGCCCACGTTCTTGCCCATCGTCTCGGCATCGCTGAGATAGTCCAGCAGATCGTCAACCACCTGGAACGCGATCCCGAGGCTCTCGCCGTAATCGTGCAGCGCCGCGATCTGGTCCTCCGGCGCACCGGCCAGAACCGCGCCCGCCTCGGTCGCCGCCGAGAACAGCGCCGCCGTCTTGCCGCGCACCACCTTGTAATAGGTGTCCTCGGTCGTGTTCAGGTCTTCCGCGGCCGAGAGCTGGAGAACCTCGCCCTCGGTGATGACGGCGGAGGCGTTCGACAGGATCGACAGAACCCGCAGGTTGTCGGTGTCGGTCATCAACTGGAACGACCGCGCAAACAGGTAATCACCAACGAGCACGCTCGACTTGTTGTCCCAGAGCAGGTTCGCGGTCGGGCGGCCCCGGCGCTGCTTGCTCTCGTCGACCACGTCGTCATGCAGCAGCGTCGCGGTATGGATGAACTCGACCGCTGCCGCGAGGTTGTGATGCAGGCTGCCCTCGTAGCCGCACAGCCGCGCCGCCGCGACGGTCAGCATCGGCCGCAGCCGTTTGCCGCCCGCGCCGACCAGATGGGCGGTCACTTCGGGGATGCGCGGCGCGTTTTCCGAGGCCATGCGCTCGGCGATCAGCGCATCCACCGCCGCCATGTCGCTGGCCAAGGCTTCCGCGAGCCGGTCATGCGGTTTCGCCGTGTTGTCGGGCTTGTCGTCGAGGCTCATGTTCATCCCTTCGATCTGCCTCATCTCGACAGCCCTCGCAAGGGGCCGTAAGTGAGGGATATGAAAGAGCTACTGCGCAGCACGGACCCGGTGAAACTGGCCATGGCGACCGCCCTTCTCGAGGGCGAGGGTATAAGCACGTTTCAACTCGACGTCCATACGAGCGTGCTGGAAGGTTCGCTCGGAATCCTTCCGCGCCGCCTGATGGTGCGCGACAGCGACATGTTCATGGCGCAGGCGGTTCTGCGCGATAACGAGATCAAATCGGATTGACGCTTATGGAACGGTTCGGGCCCGATGAGCTGACAGTCGATGGCTTTCTCGGCGGTCGGTTGCGCATCGCCCAGCCGCGCGCGGGCTACCGCGCGGCGATGGACCCGGTCCTGCTCGCGGCGGCCTGTCCGGCGCAGACGGGCCAGTCGGTTCTGGAGCTCGGCTGCGGGGCCGGGGTGGCGAGCCTGTGCCTTGGCTGGCGGGTGTCGGGGCTTGCGCAAAGCGGGGTGGAACTGCAGCCCGCCTATGCCGATCTGGCCCGGCGCAACGCGGCGGAGAACGGGATCGCGCTCGAGGTTATCGAGGGCGATCTGGCGCAGATGCCCGCCGATCTGCGGGCGCGCAGCTTCGATCACGTCATCGCCAACCCGCCCTATTTCGGGCCCGAGGATGGCACGCCCGCCGCCGATCCCGGCCGTGAGCGTGCGCAGCGCGAGGCGACGCCGATCAGCGCATGGCTCGACGCGGGGCTGCGGCGGCTCAAGCCCGAAGGGCGGATCACGCTGATCCAGCAGGCCGACCGTCTGGCGGACCTATTGGCGGGGCTGCACGGGCGGACCGGCGCGATCACCGTTCTGCCGATTGCGCCCAGAGCCGGCCGCGCAGCGCGCCGAGTGATCGTCACAGCGCGCAAAGGTGCGCGGACCCCGCTGCAGCTTCTTGCGCCGCTGATCTTGCACTCGGCGCCGATGCACTCACGCGATGCAGAGGATTTGACGGAAATTGCGCGCGAAATCCTGCGCGAAGGTCAAAAATTGCCGATTCCGCGTTAACGCTTTCGCAAGATTTCGCGAAAATGCTGGGGATAACCCGTCGCTATACGACATTTCCGTGACACGACTCAAAACCTGTGCTGCAATCGACGGGCTGACAACTGGAGAGGAGACTGCCATGTCGCTTGGTTCGCATATCACCGAACTTCGCAAAAAACATGAGGCTCTGTCGATGGAGGTCGAGCGCGCTTCGCGCAGACCCGGCATCGACGATCTCGAAATCGCTCAGATGAAAAGGCAAAAACTTAGGCTGAAAGAGGAAATCCACCGCCTCGAAACGGCCTGAGGGCCCTCCCACGAGTTTAATCGGGCCGTCCTCCGGGGCGGCCCGTGTCGTTTGAAAGGGGCCTGTTAGCGCGCGGCGACTCAGGCCGAACCCTTCCGCGGTATCTCCTGCCCGGTCATGTCGGGTGGAGGGGGCGCGGCGCGCCGACGCCGACCGCCCAGCGCCGCTAGCCCGGCCCCTCCGGCGATCATCGCCGCCGCTATCAGCAGGGTAGGCCGCGCGTCCGCAATCCCGACTGCGACCAGCACCAGCGTCGAGACCAGAGGGGCCGCGTAGGAGGCCGTGCCCAGCAGCTGAATGTCGCCGCGCTTCACGCCAAGATCCCATGTGTAGAAGGCAAGCCCGACCGGCCCCAACCCCAAGCCAATCACCGAGGCCCAGCCGATCGCGTCCATAGGCCAGATCGTCGGCTCCAGCGCCAGATGGGCGACGGCCGACAGGGCCGCGCTCGCGAGGCAGTAGACCGCAACCGCCGCCGTCGGCACCGCACCGAAGCGCCGCGACAGCAGCGAATAGCTCGACCATGTCAGCGCGCAAATCAACGCCAGCCCATAGCCGGGCAGCGCCGCCGGATCGGCGGAGATTCCGCCCCCGAGGATCAGCGCGGCTCCGCCAAACGCAAGCACCGCCCCCGCGACATGCCAAAGCGTCAGCCGCTCGCCGGGCAGCAACCCGGAAAAGAGCACGATCAGCAGGGGCCAGAGATAAGCGATCAGCCCGGCCTCGGCCGGGGGCGCGAGACGCAGCGCCGAGAAATAGAGGAAATGATAGCCGAACAGCCCCGCGGTCCCGGCGAGATAGACCTTCCACGAGACATGCCGCAGCTGCCCCAGCGCACCGGTCGCCACCAGCCAGATCACGCCCACCGCGCCGCCCAACGCGAAACACAGCGCGTTCAGCATCAGGGGCGGCACCGGGGCCGATCCCACGGTGAACAGCGCCAGCAGCGCCCACAGCAGAACCGCCGTGAACCCGATCGAAGTGGCCTTGCCGCGTGTCATGCTGTCCCCGCCAAAACAAAGAGGCCCGCAAAATGCGGGCCTCCGTCGAGAATGCCAAGAGGCGAAATCAGATGAAGTACTGACCGCCATTCGCGGTGATCGTCGAGCCGGTGATGAAGCCCGCATCGTCGGATGCGAGGAACACCACGCAGCGCGCGATTTCTTCGGGCTCGCCCAGACGACCGACCGGGATCTGGCCGATGATCGACTCGCGCACCTTCTCCGGCACCGCCATGACCATCTCGGTCGCGATATAGCCGGGGCAGATCGCGTTCACCGTGATGCCTGCGCGTGCGCCTTCCTGCGCCAGCGCCTTGGTGAAGCCCAGATCGCCCGCCTTCGCCGCCGAGTAATTCGCCTGAGCGAACTGACCTTTCTGGCCGTTGATCGAGGAGATGTTCACGACCCGGCCGAATTTGCGCTCGCGCATCTTCGTCCAGAGCGGGTGGGTCATGTTGAAGATGCCGCTGAGATTGGTGTCGATCACCTGGTTCCACTGCTCGCGGGTCATCTTGTGGAAGGGCGCGTCGCGGGTAATGCCCGCGTTGTTCACCAGAACGTCGATCGGGCCGACCTCGGATTCGATCTGCTCGATCCCCGCCGCGCAGGCGTCGTAATCGGCGACCGACCATTTGTAGGTCTTGATTCCCGTCTCCTCGGTGAACTTGGCCGCAGCCTCGTCATTGCCGGCATAGTTCGCGACGACCGTGTAGCCCGCCGCCTGCAGCGCCTTCGAGATCGCCGCGCCAATGCCGCGCGATCCGCCGGTGACCAATGCAACTCTCGCCATGATTCCTCCTCCAAATGGAATGCCCTTGAAATGCTGTTACCGAAAATGACAAGAGCGCGCAACAAAGTTGCGCGCTCTTTTTGCAGATGCAGCATTTTTTTGCCGTTAGAGGCCTTCAATGCACATTGCGACGCCCATACCGCCACCGATGCAGAGCGTGGCGAGGCCTTTTTTCGCGCCCTGACGCTTCATCTCGAAGAGCAGGGTGTTGAGGATTCGCGCGCCGCTGGCGCCGATCGGGTGGCCGATGGCGATGGCGCCGCCGTTGACGTTCACCTTGCTGACGTCCCAACCCATGTCCTTGTTCACCGCGCAGGCCTGCGCCGCGAATGCCTCGTTGGCTTCGATCAGGTCGAGATCGGAGGCTTTCCAGCCCGCCTTCTCCAGCGCCTTGCGCGAGGACGGGATCGGGCCGCAGCCCATGATCGACGGGTCGAGCCCGGCGGTCGCATAGGAGGCAATGCGGGCCAGCGGCGTGAGCCCGCGCTTCTCGGCCTCGTCCTCCGACATCAGCAGCACCGCGGCCGCACCGTCATTGATGCCGCTCGCGTTGCCCGCGGTCACCGAGCCGTCCTTAGCGAAGGCAGGGCGCAGCTTTTGCATGTTCTCGATCGTCGCGCCGTGGCGGATATATTCGTCCTGATCTACGACCGTGTCGCCCTTGCGCGTCTTCACGGTGAAGGCGGCGATCTCGTCGGCAAACTTGCCAGCCTTCTGCGCGGCCTCGGCCTTGTTTTGCGACGCCAGCGCGAATTCGTCCTGCATCTCGCGCGAAATCTGCCACTGGGTGGCGACATTCTCAGCGGTCTGGCCCATGTGGTAGCCATTGAATGCGTCCCACAGACCGTCCTTGATCATCGAGTCGATCATCTTCATGTCGCCCATCTTTTGACCCGCGCGCAGATGCGCGACATGGGGGCTGAGCGACATGCTTTCCTGGCCGCCCGCAACCACGATATCGGCATCGCCGCACATGATGTGCTGGGCGCCGAGCGCAACCGTGCGCAGGCCCGAGCCGCAGACCTGGTTGATCGACCAAGCGGCGCTTTCGATCGGCAGGCCCGCGTTGATATGGGCTTGGCGGGCGGGGTTCTGACCCTGGCCCGCGGTCAGCACCTGACCGAGGATCGTTTCGGACACATCGGACTTCTCGATCCCGGCGCGGGCGACGACGGCCTCGATCACGGCGGCGCCGAGGTCATGTGCGGGCGTATTGGCAAACGCGCCCAAAAACGAGCCGACGGGCGTGCGCGCGGCCGAGACGATGACGACATTGGTCATGGGATCCTCCTCATCACTTAAGCGGGCGCGACAGCGCGTCCGTTCTGCTGCTGCGCAGCATGGCGGAAGGGAACGAGAGGTCAAGCTTAATCCCGTCGCTCGGGAAATTGTTAACGCAAGTTTATTGCGCTCTGGCTGGGGGCATGCACGCCTCCGTTGCGGTTCGGAAGACTGGCTCCACGGGGGGTGGATTGTCGGTGCGCCGAAGTAATAGCCCTGCATGCAATCGACGCCGAGGCTGGCCACATATTCGGCATCCTCCAGCGACTCGACTGCTTCGGCGATTGTGAACATCTCGAAATGGCGCGCCACGTCGAGCAGCGATTTCGTCAGCGCCTGATTGTCCGGATCGTGCGAGATGCCGCGGATGAACTGCCCATCGACCTTGATGATGTCGAAGTAGAAATCTCGCAGATAGCGGAAAGACGTGTAACCCGCCCCGAAATCGTCGAGCGCGAAACTGACGCCGCGGGCCTGCAAATCTTCTATGAAGACGCTGACCAGTTCGGGAATTTCCATCGCCGAGCTTTCGGTAATCTCCAATATGAGTCGCTCGCCGACGGTTTCATCGACCGCGAGGCCGCGATTGAGAACCTTGGTCCAAGGCGCGTAGCCGATCGAGCGCGCCGACATATTGACCGCCAGGCGCAGATCCGGCTGCCCGAGGAGCGCTTTCAGCCCCAGTTCAAGCGAGAGGCAATCGAGTTTCCGCCCGACCTCCGTTCGTTCGATCGCATTGATGAATTCCTTCGCGGGGATGATGCGTCCTCGATCGTCGAGAACCCGGACAAGGCCCTCGTAAAACGCAGGTCGTTCGGGGCGGCAGACCTGGATCACGGGCTGATAGGCCAGCATGACATCATGGCGGTCGATCGCCGCGCGCACCATGGCCAAGGCCTGCCGGCTTTGCTCGGCGGCCGCGACGCTCAGCGGGCTATCTTCGTCACGATGCACCGGCATGGCCCTCGCGTCTCGATTCGTCATCGGCCCCTCCTTCGCCTTCGAGCCAAGCATCCGCGCAAGCGCCTAAGAAGGGGTAAAGACCGGGAAATAGGCCGGACTCGTGGTTAACGGGAAATTCGCATCCGGCGTTAAGTCGATGGTAACCGGCAGGTGCCTAGGGTGGACCTCAATGGAACAGAATGGGCGATGACGAAAATGGGGCAGCCGGCACTGCGCGGTACCAACGAGGTGCCTTTCGCGCTGGAAGAATTGTTCTACTCGCGCACCGATACGCGCGGGGTGATCCAATCGGGCAACGAGATTTTTCGGCGCACCGCGGGGTTCGAGTGGTCCGAGATGATCGGGGCGCCGCATAAGATCGTGCGTCATCCCGATACGCCGCGAGCGGTGTTCAGGGTGCTTTGGGATGCGCTGAAAAAAGGCTATCCCATGGGCGCCTATGTGAAGAACAAGGCGAAAGGCGGCGGGTGGTATTGGGTCTTCGCGGTCGTCATGCCGATCGAGGGGGGCTACCTCTCGGTCCGGCTGAAGCCGACGAGCGAACTGTCCGATGAAATCCACCAGCTCTACCGTGATCTCTCTGCGCGCGAGCGGGCGGAGTCGCTCGACCCGGAGGAGAGCGCGACGCTGTTGCGTGATTTCGCGGAACGTGGCGGCTATTCGAGCTACACCGCCTTCATGGCCTATGCGCTGGCGCTTGAGCTTACCGAACGGGATCGCCGCCTCAATCGAAATGCCGATGAGAATACGCGGATGCTGGCCGAATTGAACACCGCGATGGGGCGCCTCACGAAGGAGCAATTCGGACTTCTACGCAGTTTCGAAGCATTGCAATCCGTGCCCAACAACATGCGGATCGTCGCCTCGCGGCTCGAGCCGTCCGGGGGGCCGGTGTCTGCGATCTCGGAAAACTACAAAGCCTCGTCTGCTGTCATCTCGGAGCGGCTGCGCAAATTCGTTGCCGGTCGCGGCAATCTCTGTGGTCAGATGGCCTTTCAGGTCGCGCGCGCAGTGTTCCAACTGGGCTGCGCGCGCGTCCTCAACGAAATGAGCACCAATTTTATGGGCGAAGAGGCGCAGAATGATCGGCCCCGAGAGGAAGAACGCGCTTTGCTGCAGTCGCTCGTCACCAAAGGCACTGCCGATGCGAATGCCGCGATGCGTCAAGCGGCCGAACTCGCCGACGACATGATGAACCAGAGCCGAGACATTCGTCGCCAGCTGCTCGGGCTCGACACGATCCGCGTCCTTGGGCGCGTCGAGTGTGGGCGCATGCGGGATGCGAATGGCGGGCTCGCGGCTACGATCGACCAGCTCGACAGTTTCCATGACGATATCAAAGGGCGGCTGGAGGCCATTCTGGCCCTGTCGGAAGAGATTGAACATTGGCTAGGGCGCTATCTGCGCGCGGGGAGAAGCGCGGCGTGAGTCTCGGCAGGCCCAAGCGCCAAGGGAAACATTCTGCGTAGAACTGCGAAGAACATGTTCGCGCGGGCAGAGGCGTGGCTGGCAGTTCAGATGCAGCCCAGACGCCGGGCTCTGCAGAATGTTGCGACACGCGGACCGGGTTGCGCGGGATGCGATCGAAAATCGGGCCGCAACGGAAGACCGGTCCGGCGACAAAGCGCCTGCCGCCGTCACACCACCCTGCGCTTACTTCTCGTCGATCAGCGCCTCGATGACCTTCTTCGCCTCGGGCGAATCCCATTCCGCGCCGCCGATCATCCGGCCAACCTCGTGGCCGTTCTTGTCGACCAGCACCGAGACCGGCAGTCCGAGAACGCCCATCGCGCGGGCGGCGAAATTGGCATCGTCGTGGAACCGGGGCAGGGCGTCGATGCCCTCCTTGTCGAAGAAGGCGGCCACTTTCTCGGGTGAGTTCGAGCCGCCCGTGGCAATCGTCATCACCTGAAACCCATTCTCGCCGAACTCTTTTTGCAGCGCATTCAGCGAGGGCATTTCCTCGCGGCAGGGCGGGCACCACGTCGCCCAGAAATTGATCAGCACCACCTTGCCTTCGAAATCTTTCATCGAATGCTCGTCGCCGCTTTCGTCGGTCACCGTGAAGGGCGGCAGTGGCAGCGGTTCATCATAGGTGACGAGGGATTCCATCTGCCCCGATTTCACCGCATCTAGATCCGCGGCCTGCGCAACATTTGCACCCAGCGCCAGCGCCGTATAAAGGACGAGAAACCGTAACATATAGCCTCCTAGCAAGGGCCTCAGACCATGACCGATCAGACCGACGAGAACAAGTCCTCCAACGCGATGTGGGGCGGGCGTTTCGCCGCGGGACCTGACGCGATCATGGAGGCGATCAACGCCTCGATCGGGTATGACCAGCGGCTCTACGCGCAGGACATCCGCGGCAGCCGGGCCCACGCCGCGATGCTCGCCGCGCAAGGCATCATTAGTGATAAGGACGCCGAGGCGATCGGAGAAGGTTTGCTCACGGTTTTGTCAGAAATCGAAGCGGGCGGTTTCCCCTTCTCTACCGCGCTCGAAGACATCCACATGAATGTCGAGGCGCGGCTGAAAGAGGTGATCGGCGAACCGGCGGGGCGGCTGCACACGGCGCGCTCGCGCAACGATCAGGTCGCGACCGATTTTCGCCTTTGGGTGCGCGAGCAATGCGACGCCGCGATCTCGGGTCTCGACACGCTGATCCGCGCCGCGCTGACCCGGGCCGAGGAGGGCGCCGATTGGGTCATGCCCGGCTTTACCCATCTGCAGACCGCACAGCCGGTGACCTTCGGCCATCACATGATGGCATATGTCGAGATGTTCGCGCGCGACAAATCCCGATTCATTGATGCGCGCAAACGGATGAACGAATGCCCGCTGGGGGCGGCGGCGCTTGCCGGCACCGGCTTCCCGATCGACCGCCATGCGACGGCCGAGGCGCTGGGCTTCGACCGGCCGATGGCGAACTCGCTCGACGCGGTGTCGGATCGCGATTTCGCGCTGGAATTCCTCTCGGCCGGGTCGATCTGCGCGGTCCACATGTCGCGCCTCGCCGAAGAGCTGGTGATCTGGTCCTCGGCGCAGTTCCGCTTTGTCGCGATGTCGGACAAGTGGTCGACGGGCTCTTCGATCATGCCGCAGAAGCGCAACCCGGACGCGGCCGAGCTGATCCGCGCCAAGATCGGGCGCATTCTCGGGGCCTCGGTCGCGCTGTTCACGGTGATGAAGGGGCTGCCGCTCGCCTATTCCAAGGACATGCAGGAAGACAAGGAGCAGGTCTTCGACGCCGCCGACAACCTGATGCTCGCGCTTGCCGCGATGGCGGGGATGATCGGCGACATGACGGTGAACGCGGACAAGCTGGAGGCCGCGGCCTCGGGCGGGTTCTCCACCGCGACCGATCTGGCCGACTGGCTGGTGCGCGAGGCGGGGCTGCCCTTCCGTGACGCGCACCACGTTACCGGCTCGCTGGTCGCGATGGCCGAGGATCAGGGCTGCGACCTGCCCGATCTGAGCCTCGAACAGATGCAATCGATCAACCCGGCGATCACCGAGAGCGTCTTCGACGTACTCGGGGTTCACAACTCGGTCGCCTCGCGCCAATCTTACGGCGGAACCGCGCCCGATCAGGTGCGCGCGCAGATCGCTCGCTGGAAGGAACAGCTTGGATGAAATTCGCGGCTCCGTTCGTGCTGATCGGTCTGCTTGGCGCCTGTGCCGCCGATCCGGAGCTGCACACACATGTCGGCATCAACCGTGACGGCATCAAAGTTTATCCCGCCGCGACGGCGCGCGTTGGCATCATGACCCTTTCGGTGACCCCATGACCAAGACCCTGACCCTCGCCCTGACGCTTCTTCTCTCGCTCGCCGCCTGCGGTGTCGACGGCCCGCCCGTCCCGCCGTCCGAGGCGGATGGTAACCAGTCCCAGTAATCGAGACACCTCATGGATCATTTCCTCTATCGCGACGGCGTCCTTCATGCAGAGGATGTGCCGATCCCCGAGATCGCGACCGCTGTCGGCACGCCGTTCTACGTCTATTCGACCGCCACGCTGGAGCGCCATTTCAAGCTGTTCGAAGAGGCGCTCGGCTGGACGGATCACCTGATCTGCTTCGCGATCAAATCGAACTCGAACCTCGCGGTGCTGAAGGTTCTGGGCGATCTGGGCGCGGGGATGGATGTGGTCTCGGGCGGCGAATATCGCCGGGCGCGGGCGGCTGGTGTGCCGGGGGATCGCGTGGTGTTCTCGGGCGTCGGCAAGACCCGCGAGGAGATCGCTTACGTCCTCGAGAACGGCATTCGCCAGTTCAATGTCGAGTCCGAGCCGGAACTGCTCGCGATTTCTGAGATTGCCGCGTCGATGGGCGTCACCGCGCCGATCGCGCTGCGGGTGAACCCGGATGTCGACGCGAAGACCCATGAGAAAATCGCGACCGGCAAATCCGAGAACAAGTTCGGCATCCCGATTGCCAAGTCCCGCGCGGTCTATGCCGAGGCGGCCCAGCTGCCCGGCATCGAGGTCGTGGGCATCGACGTGCATATCGGCTCGCAGCTGACCGATCTGGAGCCGTTCGAGGCGGCCTTCCTCAAGGTCCGCGAACTGACCGAGGCGCTGCGCGCAGATGGCCACGATATCCGCCGTCTCGACCTCGGCGGCGGTCTGGGCATCCCCTATGAGCGGTCGAATTCCGCGCCGCCGCTGCCCATCGAATACGGGCAGGTGATCCAGCGCACCGTGGGCGATCTGGGCTGCGAGATCGAGATCGAACCGGGTCGCCTGATTTCGGGCAATGCCGGGCTGCTGGTCACCTCGGTGATCTGGCTGAAAGAGGGCGAGGGGCGCGATTTCCTCATTCTCGACGCGGCGATGAACGACCTCGTGCGGCCTTCGATGTATGGCGCCTATCACGACATCGTCCCGGTGATCGAAGCCGCGCCGGGCACCGAATCCACGCCTTTCGACATCGTCGGCCCGGTGTGCGAGACCGGCGACACCTTCGCCAAGGCGCGCAATCTGACGCCGCTCGGCCCGGGCGATCTGGTCGCCTTCCGTTCGGCGGGGGCTTACGGCGCGGTCATGTCGTCGGAATACAATTCGCGTCCGCTGATCCCCGAGGTTCTGGTCCGCGGCGGCGAATTCGCTCTCATTCGGGCAAGACCGAGCTTTGAGGAAATGCTCTCCCGCGATACGATCCCGGAGTGGCTCTGATCCGTAGGAAGGGAATCGGCGCCGACGGATAGGGAGAGTATGCCGGTCAGGAACTGGTTCAGCAAAGCTTCGCGCGATACCGCGACGAAGGAGGACGGGCAGGCCGCTCTGGCCCCGCTCGCCCGGCCTATTGCGCTCACCCATGCCGGGATGATCGTCGAGCGGGGGCTGCGCGCGTTCTGGCCGCTTCTTTCGGTTCTTGCGTTGATCGCCACCGCCATCGCCTTCGCGCTGCCCGCCTATCTGGGGCCGGGCGGGCGCTGGTTCTGGCTGGTCGCGCTGATCGCGTCGCTCGCCGCGCTGGCATGGGGCGCGTGGCGGATGCGCTGGCCGCGCCGGGTAGATGCGATTGCGCGCCTCGATGCGACGCTGCCGGGCCGCCCGCTTTCCGCGCTGACCGACGAGATGGCGCTTGGGCAGGACGATCCCGCCGCCCGCGCGCTTTGGATGGCGCATCTGCGGCGCATGGCCAAGGCCGCGCAGGCCGCCCGTGCGCCGCGCCCGAAACCCGATCTTGCCCGCCGCGATCCCTATGCGCTGCGTCTGACCGCGCTGACGGCCTTGGTCGTCGCGGTGATCTTCGGCGTGCCGCAGCGGCTTTTGCATCCGACCGAGGGGCTGCCGACGCCTGCGGGCTCTGCCGAGGCCGCGATGGGGCCAAGCTGGGAAGGCTGGGCCGCGCCGCCGCGCTATACCGGCAAGCCGGGGCTCTATCTGAACAAGGTCGAGGGCGACGAGCTGATCGTGCCCGAAGGCACCCGCTTCTCGATCCGGCTGTATGGCGCGTCCGGCGCGATTGGCTTTTCCGAGAGCGTCTCGAACCCGGCCGCGCTGCCCGAACAGGGGGCGGCGCAAACCGCGAGCGGCATCGAGACTCACGAATTCGAAGCGGTCCGCGACGGGCTTCTGGAGTTCAAAGGCCCCGCCGCGCGCCGCTTCAACGTGGTGGTGCGCCCCGACGAGGCACCCTCGGTCGCGCTGGCCGGCACGCCGGATCGCCGCGCCGATGGCAAGCTGAGCCTGCCCTTCACCGCGCAGGACGACTACGCCGTGACCAAGGGCCATGCGGTGATCTCGCTCGATCTGGCGAAGGTCGATCGCCGCTACGGTCTGCAAATTCCGCCCGAGCCGCGCGACGATCTGATCTATGATCTGCCGCTGCCGATTTCCGGCTCGCGGGCCGATTTCACCGAGAGCCTCGTCGAGGATGCCGCGAAGCACCCTTGGGCGAACCTGCCGGTGAAACTGACGCTCGATGTCGAGGACGGGCGCGGCCAGACCGGCACCTCCGGCACGCAGGAGATCATCCTGCCCGGCAAGCGCTTCTTCGATCCGCTCGCCTCTGCCTTGATCGAAGTGCGCCGCGATCTGCTGTGGTCGCGCGACAATCGCGGCTATGCCGATCAGCTGCTGCGGGCGATCTCGAACCGGCACGAGGGCTTCATCAAGCGCGAGGAGGTCTACCTGATGATCCGCCTCGTGATCGGGCGGCTCGACGATCCCGACCTGTCCCCCGAAGCCCGCGACGAGATCGCCGAGGCGCTTTGGAAGATGGCCGAACTGGTCGAGGATGGCGGGCTCGCCGATGCGCTAGCCGCGATGCAGAAGGCGCAGGAAAAGCTCTCCGAGGCGATCCGCAACGGGGCGTCCAAGGATGAGATCGCCAAGCTCATGCAGGAGCTGAAAGAGGCGACCGACAATTACATCCGCATGCTTGCCGAGCGCTCGCAGCAGCAGGAACAAGGCCCGCAATTCGGCCAGCAGCCGCAGCAGGGTCAGCAGATCACCGGCGACCAGATCCAGCAGATGATGGACCAGATCCAGAAGCTGATGGAGGAGGGCCGGATGGCCGAGGCGCAGGAGCTGCTCGACCAGCTCGCGCGGATGATGGAGAACCTCAAGGTCCAGCAAGGGCAGGGTGGTCAGGGCGACATGCCCGGCGGTCAAGCGATGCGCGACATGCAAGATACGCTGCGCAAGCAGCAGGAGCTGTCGGACGATGCGTTCCGCGACCTGCAGGATCAGTTCATGACCCCGGAGGAGCGCCAGCAGCAGGCCGAGAACGGTCAGCAGGGCCAGCAAGGCCAGCAAGGGCAACAGGGTCAGCAGCAAGGCCAGCAGGGTCAACAAGGCCAGCAGGGTGAGCAAGGCCAACAAGGTCAGGGCCAGCAGCCCGGCGACCAGCCCGGTCAGGGCCAAGGTCAGGACGGGCAGGCGCAGCGCGACGGTCAGGGGCAGGGCGACCAGCCGGGCATGAACGGCGGGCAGGGCGGCATGGATGGTCAGAGCCTCGCTGATCGCCAGCGCGCGCTGCGCCGCGAACTCGACCGCCAGCGCGGGCTGCTGCCGGGTTTCGGTAACGAGGCGGGCCAGCAGGCCGAGAAGCGTTTCGACGATGCCGGGCGCGCGATGGATCAGGCCGAGGAGGCGCTACGCGAGGGCGACAATTCGGCGGCGATCGACCGTCAGGCCGACGCGATCGAGGCGCTGCGCGAGGGGATGCGCGCGCTTGGCGAGGCGATGCGCAACGAACAGGCGCGCCGCGACGGTCAGCAGCCCGGCCAGCAGGGCAATCAGCAGGCGGGTCAGCCCGGACAGCAGGGTGGGCGTGAAATGCCGCGCGATCCGCTTGGCCGCGCGCAGGGCGAGGGCAACCAGCTTGGCACGGATCGTCAGATGCTCAATGGCGAGGATGTCTATCGCCGGGCGCAGGACCTGCTCGATGAAATCCGCCGCCGCTCGGCCGATCGTCTGCGCCCCGAGGAAGAGCTGGACTACCTCAAGCGGCTGCTCGACCAGTTCTCGAACGCGGGCTGACGCCGCGCGCGCATAAGTTCAACTTATGCGCAGCGGCAGATTATTAGGAAAACTTATTCGGTGAAGCCGTCCGAGGTCGCCTCGGGCGAAAGGCGATGCGTCAGGATCTGCAACTGGTCGTCGAGCCAGATGCGCCCCTCGTCCACCGCCACGACATATTGCGTCAGCGGCGATTTCAGCGCCGGGACCTTCGCGGCGATGTCCGGCGCAAAGGCATAGAGCAACGCCAAGATCGCGGTGACCGCCATCACGAAGATAAAGCCGCGGCTGAAGCCAGAGCGGCGGCGGCGCGCCATTTCCGGCGAGAATTCGGCCACGCTGTCGCCCTCGCGATCCGAGGTCGCGGTGAGGGTCGAATTGATCTCGTCGATGTCGGGCAGCCGTTCGCGTCCGCGGATCGCGCGCATGTCTTCGTCGTCCTCGCCGAGCAGGTCGGCCACGCGATCCTCTTCGGACTCGTTGAGATCGGAGAAGTCCTGCGCGCTTTTGCGGCGGCGCGCCAGATCGGCGGCGGCGGCCTCGGCGGCGCGTTCCGCATCTTCGCTGGTCTCGCGCTCTTCGAGGTTTAGTTCGTCTTGCGTCTCAAGTTCGCTCGAGCCTTCGGCGCGGCGCTGCGCGGCTTCGCGCTCGGCTTCTTCGCGCAGGATCGACAGCAGCCCGTCATCGAGCGGTTTGCGCGGGGTCGCGCCGACACGCGGGGCAGGGCCGAGGCCCGGCTCTTCCTCGTCGTCGTCCTGATCCTCGGGCTCCGGCGTCGAGACCATCGCCGCAATGGCGGCATCCGTGTCGTCCGTGCTTTGCGTCGTCACGACTGGCTCAGGCTCGGGCAGGGGCGTTGCGGCCTCGGGCTCGGGTTGTTGTTCGGGTTCGGGAAGCGGCTCGGGCTCGGAAACTTGTTCGGGCTCGGAAACTTGTTCGGGTTCGGAAACGGGCTCAGATTCGGCGGGCGTCTCCGCCATCACCTCAGCCTCAGCCTCCTCGGGTGCAGCCACTGCCTCTGCCTCCGTCTCGGTGTCGAGATCCCAACCTTCGGGCGGGGGCGCTGCGGTTGTGGTGTCGGGCTCGGCAGAAAGCATATCCTTGCTCGGCTGGAACCAGCCGTGCCCGCAATTGGAGCATTGCACATCCCGTCCGCCATCTGGGATGACAGCGTCATCCACTTCGTATTGCGCACCGCAATTGGGGCAAACCAACCGCATATTGTCCCATCCCTGCCCGTGTTGGCGTTTTGCCGTTCTGGCCAACCACTTTCTTATGTTGTAGCAAGCGCGGGCGGAATGTCCAAATGATTTGGGCCACTTAATTCGCGAAGCGCGCACCAAGTAAAGGGGCTGGCAGTGATCGAGCTGCAAAATGTGGCGATGAGCTATAGCGGGGCGGAGCTCCTTAGCGATATGTCCCTGACGCTTGCCCCGGGGTCATTCCATTTTCTGACCGGACCGTCGGGGGCCGGGAAGACCACATTTCTCAAATTATGCTACGCGGAATTGCTGCCGACGGCAGGGCATTTGTCCTTGTTCGGCAAGGATGTGCGCGGGATGGACCGGGACGAAATCGCCGGGCTGCGCCAGCGCATTGGCGTCGTGCATCAGGACTGCCAATTCCTCGATCACCTCTCGGTGGAGGAGAACGTGGCGCTGCCGATGACGGTCAATCGCCGCACGCCCGACATGACCCAGCTGCGCGAATTGCTGGCCTGGGTCGGGCTGAAACGGCAGGCGAATGCGCTGCCGCCGCAACTGTCGGGCGGGGAACGGCAGCGGGTCGCTTTGGCCCGCGCGGTCATCATGTCGCCGGACGTGATCCTGGCTGACGAGCCGACGGGCAACCTCGATTGGGAGATGTCGCTGCGGCTGCTGTCGCTGCTGGTCGAGCTGAACAAGATGGGCAAGACGGTGGTGATCGCGACCCACGATCTGAACCTGATCCGGCAGGCGAAACCGCAGGTCTCGGCGCGGGTTCTGCGCATCGCGAAGCGCCATCTGCATACGGCGGGGGCCGATCTGTGAAGCTGACCTTGCTGACATTCGCCTCCGAGACGACCGGGCCGGATCGGGTCGTGCCGCCGACCGGGTTCACCGCGCGGCTGACGCTGTTCACCGCGGCCGCGATGGCGTTTCTTGCGGTTTTCGCGCTGGCGCTGTCTCTGGCGACGGGGCGGCTTGCGGATCGCTGGGCGGATAGTCTCGCGCGCTCGGCCACGATCCGCATCTCCGCCCCGCCCGAGCAGATGGATGCGCAGGTCGCCGCCGTGCAGGAAGTGCTGAAGACGACGCCGGGCGTCGCCTCGTCGCGAGTGATGGGCGATGACGAGATGAAGGGGCTGCTGAAGCCGTGGTTCGGTCCCGATCTGCCGGTGGATGCGTTGCCGCTGCCGAAGCTGATCGCGGTGACCGAGACCGGCGCGGGTGTCGACGCCGAGGGGCTGCGGCTGCGGCTGCAGGCCGAAGCGCCCGGCGCGATCTTTGACGATCATACCCGCTGGCGGCGTCCGCTGGTTGCGGCGGCGGAGCGGATTCGCACGCTCGGCCTGCTGTCGCTGCTGCTGATCTTCGGCGCAATGGCGGGGATGATCACGCTGGCCGCACAGGCCGCGCTGGCCGCGAACGGTCAGGTGATCGCGACGCTGCGGTTGGTGGGCGCGAAAGACGCCTTCATCGCGCGGGCCTTCGTGCGTCGCTTCACCACGCGCGGGCTGATCGGTGCGGTGGCGGGCACGGTCTTGGGGATGCTGGCGGTGGCGCTGCTGCCTTCGACCGAGGCTGCGGGCGGCTTCCTCACCGGTTTGGGCTTTTCCGGGGCCGCATGGCTCTGGCCATTGATCATTCCGCCGATCGCCGCGATCGTGGCCTTTGCCGCCACCCGTTTCGCCGCGCTGCGTATGCTCAGGAGACTTCGCTGATGTCCGACCCTTCGCGCCGCCCCGGAAAAGTCACGCCGCTGACCCATGTGATGACCGGGCTGTACTACGTTCACATCGCGCTCGCGACGGTGCTGATCGGGGCCTGGGGGCTTGTGTTTCAGGTGCTGCCCAAGGGGCGGGCCGGCGTGCATCGCACCGCCGGAATCTGGACGCAGCATCTGCTGGATATGGCGCGGGTCTATCTGGGGCTGCGCTATGAGCTGCGCGGCACGCCGCCCGAGGGCGACTGCATCGTCGCTGCCAAGCATCAGAGCTTTTTCGACATTCTGATCCTCGCCAATCACCTGCCGCGCCGGGCTTTCGTGATGAAGAAGGCGCTGTTGAACGTGCCGGTGATGGGGTGGTTCGCGCATAAGGCGGGCTGCATTCCGATCGACCGCTCCAAGGGGTCGGAGGCGATGAAGGTGATGCTGGGCGCGGTCGAAGAGGCGCGCGCGACGCATGGGCTGGGGCAACTGATCATCTATCCCGAGGGCACGCGCGTGCCGCCGGGCGAGAGGCGCCGCTACAAGCAGGGCGTGGGTGTCGTGGCCGAGGCCACGAAGCTGCCGGTGGTTCCCGCCGCGACCAATGCGGGCCTGTTCTGGAGCAAGCGCGGCTGGCCGATCCGGTCGGGCGTGGCGGTGACCGAGTTCCTGCCGGTGATCGAAGCGGCGGGCTCTGCGCCGCAGACGCTGGCGGCGGTCGAGGCGGTGGTCGAGCCGCGCTCGGATGCGCTGATGTTGGAGGCCGGGTTCGAGCTGCCGAAGCCCTGAGCGGGTGGCGGCGGAGGGAGCCTCCGGCGGGGATATTTCTGCCAAGAGGAAGAGGTTCCGCGGCGCTGCAAGTGGCATGCGCCGAACACGTTGGCGTGATCAGCTTTCGCGCAGATCGGCGTCGAGGATTGGGTCGATCAGGCCGGGGAAGCGCGCCTCAAGGTCGTCCCGGCGCAGGGTGAGCAGGCGGCCGCGCCCGTTCGGGTTCGGCTCGTTCCGGATTACGCCGGATTCCCGCAAGACCTTGAGAATGTGAGATTTTGTCGACTTCGGGACATCCGCTGCCACGGCGCTGCAGGCCGCAGCTTCGAGCGGTCCCTCGCGCAGATTGCGCGCGATCTCGCGCCGCGCCGGGTCGCTTAGCGCGAAGAGCACTTGCGACAGAGACAGCGAGTCAGCGGGGGGATGCGGGAGTTCGGGGGGCGCGCTCATGGTTCGATAATACTTGAACCATCGGCCATGTCGAGTATGTGGAGGTTCGACAATTTTCGAACCAATCGCATCAGGAGACAGCGATGACCGACGAGACGGATTCTGGCCCGCGCGCCGCATCTCCAAATCCTCCTGCGCGGAGCCCGGCAGGCTTCGTGCTGGCAATCACGGGGCTCGTTCTGATGTTGGCGGGTGCGAGCGCACCGTCGCCCTTCTACCCGGTCCTGCAGACGCAGATCGGCTTTTCCTCGGCGATGATGACGGGAATTTTCGCGATCTATGCCGGGGCGCTTCTAGTGACCCTGCTGGTCTTCGGTCGGCTCTCCGATCATCTCGGGCGGCGACCGGTTCTGTCGGTGGGCTTCGTGCTGTTGGCGCTTGGAATGCTCGAATTCCTCTGGGCGGATACGGCGATGGCGCTGCTGCTGGCGCGGGTGTTGCAGGGGCTGGCGAGCGGCCTGCTGATCTCGACGCTGAGTGCGAGTTCGACCGATCATGAGCCGTCTGCGCGGCCCGGTCTCGCGGCAGTCTGGAACGCGGTCGCGCCCTTGGCGGGGCTGGCGGCCGGGGCGCTCGCGGGCGGGGCGTTGCTGGCCTACGCGCCTGCGCCGCGTCTGGTGACCTTCCTCGGGCTCGCGCTGATCTATGGCCTGCTGGCGGTGCTGGTCTGGCTGCCGCCGGAAACCGCGCCGCGCCATGAGGGGATGCTGGCCTCGCTGCGCCCGCAGGTCTCTGTGCCGCCCCATATCCGTGCGGCCTTCCGGCGCGGTGCGCCTGCGGTGCTGGCGGGGTGGGGGACCGGCTCGCTATTCCTGTCGCTGGGAGCGCCGATCGTCGCGCAGGTGTTCGAGGTTCACACCGCGCTGGCGCAGGGGGCGATCGTCGCGCTGCTATCGGGGACCGGAGCGGCCTCGTGCTACGCTACGCGCAATCTGGCGCCGCGCCGTATCGCGCTTCTGGGGACGGACGGGCTGGTGCTGGGCACGGTGCTGTCGCTGGCGGCGCTCACGAC
Organism: Thioclava sediminum; assembly: GCF_002020355.1. Classification (GTDB taxonomy): domain Bacteria; phylum Pseudomonadota; class Alphaproteobacteria; order Rhodobacterales; family Rhodobacteraceae; genus Thioclava; species Thioclava sediminum. The sequence continues at coordinate 513,486 of NZ_MPZV01000002.1, read as the reverse complement.
GGGGAGTTTCGCGCTCTATCTCGCGAGCGTTTTTATCGCGGGGATCGGCTTTGGTACCTGTTTCGCGGGGGTGTTGCGTTCGCTCGCACCGCTGGCCGCACCGGATGAGCGTGGCGGGCTGTTCGCGGCACTGTTCACGCTGGCTTACTCGGCCTTCGGGGTGCCCGCGGTGCTGGCAGGGCTGGCGGTGCCGGAACTGGGGCTGCGGCTGACGACCGAGATCTACGGCGCGGTCATCATCGCGCTTGCACTTGGGGCGGGGTTGATGCGCAGGCAGGCGGAACCGGCGTGAGGCCGGTTCACGATGCGCGGGGGCTTCGAGTTTAGGCCGAAAGCCCCTTCGTGCCCATGTCGAGAAACTTCTTGCGGCGTGCCTTGATCAGATCGGCGGGCTTCTTGCCCTCCAGCTCTGCCAGCATCAGCGAGATTTCCGAGCCGACCGAGGCGATGGTCGCCGCGGCGTCGCGCTGTGCGCCGCCCATCGGTTCGGAGATGATGCGGTCGATCACGCCGAGCTTCTTGAGATCCTGCGCGGTCAGGCGCAGCGCCTCGGCGGCTTCGCGCATCTTCTCGGAATCCTTCCACAGGATCGAGGCGCAGCCTTCGGGCGAGATCACCGAATAGACGGAATGTTCCAGCATCGCGACGCGGTCGCCGGTGGCGAAGGCCACGGCGCCGCCCGAGCCGCCTTCGCCGATGATGACCGAGATCAGCGGCACGCCGATCTGCAGGCATTTTTCGGTCGAGCGGGCGATGGCTTCGGACTGGCCGCGCTCTTCCGCGCCCTTGCCGGGATAGGCGCCGGGGGTGTCGATCAGAGCGACGACCGGCAGGCCGAAGCGGGCGGCCATGTCCATCAGACGGATCGCCTTGCGATAGCCCTCGGGGCGGGCCATGCCGAAGTTGCGCTCGATGCGGCTTGCGGTGTCGTTGCCCTTCTCATGGCCGATCACCATCACCGGCTTGTCGCCGAGACGTGCGAGGCCGCCCATCACCGCGTGATCGTCGGCGAAGTTGCGATCGCCCGCGAGCGGCGTGTACTCGGTGAAGAGCTGGTCGATATAGTCCTTGCAATGCGGACGGTCGGGATGGCGTGCGACCTGACATTTGCGCCAGGGCGACAGGTCTTTGTAGAGGTCGCGCAGCATCGCCTCGGCCTTCTTGTCGAGGGCTGACGCTTCCTTGTCGACATCCATCTCTTCGTTTTGCCGGGCCAGCGCGCGCAGCTCTTCGGCTTTGCCTTCGATCTCTGCCAGCGGCTTTTCGAATTCGAGATAGGTCATGGATCACTCCGCATCCGGAAACTCGCGCCCTTAATGTCTTCAACGCTCGGGAATTGCAACTGGGTGGCGCATGGCGGGCGCGTCCCGATTGCACGAGCGGCGGCGCCTTGCCTCATAGGCGCGGCGGATGGGAGGTGATAGAGTAATCGAGGAAACGCGCGCTTTAACCGGATGAGGGTTAATTTGGCGTATGAAGTCGAGATCAAAGAGATGCCAGCGGTGCGGCTTGCCGGGCTGGCACATAAAGGGCCTTACCCGTCGGTCGGCCCGGTCTTTCAGAAACTTGTTTCGCTGATCCCCGAGCCGTCCTGGGCGGAAGTCGAGCACGCGGCGATGATCGGGCACGACAATCCGCGCAAAGTGCCGGCGGAGGAGCTGCGCTCTCATGCCTGTTTTGCGGTGGGCGAGGGGTTCGTGATCTTCCCGCCGCTTGCGGAGATTCGCTATCCGGCCGGAAAATATGCGGTGGTGACCGTGAAGGGGCCCTATGAGCAACTGCCCGACGCGTATCGCTGGCTGGACGAGGATTGGTTCCCGGCGTCTGGCATGGAGCATCGCGACCTCGTGGCCTACGAGGTCTATCTCAACGATCCGATGAACACGAAGCCGGAAGATTTGCTGACGGAGATCCGCTTGCCGCTGCAGGGCTGAGGCGCTGCGATTTGCGGAACTGTCATCGGGCCGTCGCACAGCGCGGCTAGATGGCGTTTGCGTGGGATTCCCCGGGGCTAGAAAAACGGAAACGCCCCGGCCGTAAGCCAGGGCGCTCCTTTTCCCTCATGCGGCCGGGCCTCCCCTCCCAACCGCTCCGGGATTCGATAACTATATCGCGATTCGTTCGCGCGCGGCTTAATCTTTAATCATTTCGGCTTGTCTTACAATCACTTCGGCTTGTTTGATTGACGCAATGTCGACGAGACGGCCTTTGTAGACGGTCGCACCCTCGCCGCGTGCCTTGGCCTCTTCCATCGCCGCGAGGATTTCACGGGCCTCGGTCACAGCCTCATCAGACGGCGTAAAGACCTCATTTGCAAGGGAAATCTGCTTGGGATGGATGGCCCATTTGCCCACCATGCCAAGCGTCGCCGAGCGTAGGGCCTGCGCGCGGAAGCCGTCATCGTCGGAGAAATCGCCGAACGGGCCATCGACCGGCAAAATGCCGTGAGTGCGGCAGGCGGCCACGATGGCGGCCTGCGCCCAGTGCCACGGGTCGGACCAATGCTTTTCGCCGTTGCGCAGCATGTAGTAGTTTTCCTGCGTCCCGCCGATGCCGGTGGTCTGCATGCCCATCGAGGCGGCGAAGTCGGCGGCACCGAGGCTCATCGCCTGCAGGCGCGGAGAAGATGCAGCGATTTCCTCAACATGCGCGAGACCGGCGGCGCTTTCGATGATGACTTCGAGCGAGATTTTCTTCGTGCGGCCCTTCGCGGTTTCGATCGCCGTGACCAGCGCGTCGACCGCATAGACATCCGCCGCGCAGCCGACTTTCGGGATCATGATCTGGTCGATGCGCTCGGAGCCTTCTTCGAGCAGTTCGACCACGTCGCGATACCAATAGGGCGTGTCGAGGCCGTTGATGCGGACCGAGAGGTATTTGTTGCCCCAGTCGATCTCGTGGCTGGCCTGAATGATGTTGCGCCGCGCCTGCGCCTTATCGTTGGGCGCGACCGAATCTTCGAGGTCGAGGTTGATCACATCGGCGGCGGAGGCAGCCATCTTCGGGAAGAGCTTGGTGTTCGAGCCGGGGCCGAAAAGCTGGCAGCGGTTCGGGCGGGCAGGGGGCGTGGGTTGAACGCGGAAGCTCATGAAGCGGCCTTTCGCAAGGAAGTTACGTTTTGGGTTGCGGATTGGGTATATTGTTGCGCGGTCTCTTGCAAGGCGATTTTGCAAGTGCAGAATCAGGGCCGCGCTGCAGCATTGCTGGCATCCGAAAATCCGGGTTATGCACGAAATTGCGGCGAGTTGGCGCTTTTGCCGAAGGATCTTCCGTTTTGTCGGAAATGTTGCACGGAAATCCCCAAGAAATTTTTGCGCCGCGCCCTAATATCATCAACAAACAAGACAAAACACAGACCACAGGGAGACCCGCATGTCGCTGATCGACACCCCTTATCTACTGTTCCTGGGCGACGCCCCCGATCCCTTGTCCGCGAAAGTCGCGCAGGGGATCAAGGACTGGCGGCCCGAATATGCCGTCGGCCAGTACCGGATGGAGGGATGCCAAGCCGACATGGGCATCCCCGATCTCGATATCAAAGAAGCCATCGCACAAGGCTGCAAGACGCTGGTGATCGGCGTCGCAAACCGTGGCGGCCTGATCTCGCAGGGCTGGAAGAAAGTGCTGATCGAGGCGCTGGAAGAAGGTCTCGACCTCGCGTCGGGCCTGCACAACCTGCTGCGCGACGAGCCCGATCTGGTCGCGGTGGCGAAGGCCTGCGGGCGTCAGCTGCATGACGTGCGCATCCCGTCGGTGAAATACCCGATCGCGAATGGCGAGAAGCGCACCGGCAAGCGCTGCCTTGCCGTGGGCACCGATTGCTCGGCGGGCAAGATGTATACCGCGCTTTGCATGGAGCGCGAGATGCGCGAGCGCGGTATGAAGGCCACGTTCCGCGCGACCGGCCAGACCGGCATCCTGATCACCGGGGACGGCGTGCCGCTCGATGCTGTGATCGCGGACTTCATGGCCGGCTCGATCGAATACCTCACGCCCGATAACGATCCCGACCATTGGGACCTGATCGAGGGGCAGGGCAGCCTGTTCCACGTCTCCTATTCGGGCGTGACGATGGCGCTGATCCATGGCGGTCAGCCCGACGCGCTGATCCTCGCGCATGAGCCGACGCGTACCCATATGCGCGGGCTGCCGGGCTACAAACTGCCCTCGCTGCAGGAGCTGAGCGATATGGCGCTGGCGCTGGCGAAGGTCGCCAATCCCGCCTGTCAGGTGGTCGGCATCTCGGTCAACACTCAGAAGATGGGTGAGGACGAGGCGAAGGCCTATCTCGCGAAGGTCGAGGAAGAAATGGGTCTGCCCACGACCGATCCGTTCCGCTTCGGTGCTGGCAAGCTGGTGGACGCGCTCGCCGCGATCTGATTGTCTCGCTTGTGACCCCTGCCGGATGCCTCCGGCGGGGATATTTGCACCAAGTCGAAGGGGGGCGCGGATGATCCGGGTGAGTCATGATACGTTCAAGCTGGCGCAGGTCTTTACCATCGCGCGCGGCTCGCGCACCGAAGCGCATGTGCTGAGCGTGACGCTGGAGCGCGACGGCGTGACGGGGCGGGGCGAATGCGTGCCCTATGCGCGGTACGGCGAAAGCCTCGACAGCGTTACCGCGCAGATCGAAAGCCTTCCGCAAGGGATTTCCCGTGCGGAGCTGCAAGAGGCGCTGCCCGCAGGCGCCGCGCGCAACGCGGTCGATTGCGCTTTGTGGGATTGGGAAGCCAAGAAGAAGGGCGTTCCGGTCTGGGAGCTGGCTGGGTTGGACAAGCCGGTGAGCCAGACCACAGCCTATACGCTGTCGCTGGACGAGCCGGAGAAAATGCGCGCGGCGGCCGCCGAACATGCGCATCGTCCGTTGCTGAAAATCAAGCTCGGCACGCCCGAGGACATGCCGCGTCTGCGCGCGGTACGCGAGGGCGCGCCGGAGTCGAAGATCATCGTCGATGCGAACGAGGGCTGGGAGATCGAGACTTTCCTCGACATTCAGGCCGAGCTGAAGAAGCTGGGTGTCGCGCTGGTCGAGCAGCCTTTGCCTGCGGCGGGGGACGAGGCGCTGTCGGATATTCAGCGGCTGGTGCCGATCTGCGCCGATGAGAGCTGCCATACGCGCGACGGGCTTACCGATCTGCGCGGCAAATACGACGTCATCAACATCAAGCTGGACAAGACCGGCGGTCTGACCGAGGCCTTGCGGCTGCGCGATCTCGCGCGCGCCGAAGGGTTCGGCGTGATGGTCGGCTGCATGGTGGGATCGAGCCTTGCGATGGCGCCGGCGATGCTGGTCGCGCAGGGGGCGGATTACGTCGATCTTGACGGCCCGCTGCTTCTGGCCGAAGACCGCGATGTGCCGCTGCGTTACAAGGGCAGCGTGGTGGAGCCGCCGGAGCCGGAACTCTGGGGCTGAGTTTTCAAGGAGCAAGAATATGAGCCGGATCGTCTATCTCAACGGAGAGTATATTCCCGAGGAAGAGGCAAAGGTCTCCGTCTTCGACCGTGGTTTCGTGATGGGCGATGCGGTCTATGAGGTGACTTCCGTTCTGGGCGGCAAGATCCTCGAATTCGAAGGTCACATGAACCGGCTCGGTCGCTCGCTGGCGGAGCTGGAGATGACCTGCGATCTGACCCGAGACGAATGGATCGAGATTCACCGCGAACTGGTCAAGCGGAACGATCTCGACGAAGGGATGATCTACCTTCAGGTCTCGCGCGGGAATGCGGGCGATCGCGATTTCCACTACCCGCCGGAGGGCACGCCCCCGACCGTGGTGCTGTATACCCAGTCGAAGCCGAACCTCGCCGACGATCCGAAGGCGAAACAGGGCATCAAGGTGATCTCGCTGCCCGACCTCCGCTGGCATCGCCGCGACATCAAGACCGTGCAGCTGCTCTATCCGTCGATGGCCAAGATGGCGGCCGAGAAGGCGGGCAAGAACGATGCGTGGTTCGTGGAAGATGGCTTCGTGACCGAAGGCTCGTCGAACAACGTCTATATCGTGAAGGGCAACAAGATCATCACGCGGCATCTGAGCCACGACATCCTGCACGGGATCACCCGCGCTTCGCTGCTGAAATATGCCGCCGAGAGCCAGATGGAGATCGAGGAGCGTCCCTTCACCATCGAAGAGGCTCAGGGTGCGGATGAAGCCTTCTTCACGTCGGCCTCGGCTTTCGTGATGCCGGTGGTGGAGATCGACGGCGAGGCGGTGGGCGAGGGCGCGGTTGGCCCGGTGGCTATGCGTCTGCGCGAGATCTATCTCGACGAGAGCCGCAAGGCCGCGATCTGATCCGCGCCGAGGCGCAACATCCAGAATTTAAAAAAGAAAAGACCCCGGCCAGCCCAACCGGGGTCTTTTCCTGTCATGCGGGCGGTGTCTCTCAGGCCGCCGCATGAGCGCGGAATTGGAAGGCATCTGGCGCGATTTGCTCGGGCGCGATGCCTGTGATGACCAGCTCGGCCTGACCTTCGATCACGACGAGCGTGCCTTCGGCGCAGGTGCGGAAGGTGATGTCGTCGCGACGCGGCGCAGAGCCGGTGAAATCGAGGGCGATGGCGTCGCCCGGTTCGAACCCGTTTATGCGGGGCAGCGGCTCGGGGCCTGCGGCGGGTGCAGGTGCCGGAGCGTGTGCGCGGGTATCGGCCTGTTGGTTCGGATGCGCCAGCAGCGCTTCGATGCGCATCATCACGGCGGCATCGAGGTCGTTCGCGTCCTCCGCCGAAGCGCCGAGCGCCTCTTTCGGCGAAGAGACCTGCGCGGGCGCAGCGGTCACCGTGGCGGCTTCCGCTCCGGTGTCGGCGGCGGCGCGAACCTGGCGCTGGCGCGGCAGACCCTCGGCCCAGCCGAGAAGGCATAACGCGATGGTAGTGGCGATGAACAAGGCGAGCATGTTTTCTCCTGATCTTGCCTTGATCGTCGCGACATTTGTCGGTTTGCGCAAAAGCTTTGTGAGGCCGAAACCGGCCCATTGTTCAGGGGTCGTTAACCATCAGAGAGAATGACGGGGATTAGTATCGCGATCGGATATGGTCGCGTTTTTGGGGCTTTACCGAAACGGAAGGAGGCCGCGCGATCGGCGGCCTCTCGGCACGATTCGAGAACGGGTCAGGCGTAGACTGGCTGACCGTAGTTGAGTCCGTCGGTGGCATAGATCGCGCCGCCCGCCGCCTTGAGCGCGGTATATTCGACATCCTTGAGCGTCGCGACCTGCTGGCCATTGATCGACACGATGGAGTCGCTGCCGCTTTGAGAGACGGTGAAGTCGGACACGTTGTCGAGGTCGTCCACCTCGATGCCCAGAAATTCGCCGAGCGCGCCGGGGGCCGGGGTCGGGTCGAGCTGTCCGAAATCGGTCACGGTTACCGGCGCGTCCCCCTCCGTCCAATCGACCCCGAACCAATCCGAGCCGGTGCCGCCGGTCATCGTGTCGCCGTCGTCGCCATTGAGGTAGTCGTTATTCGCGCCGCCATCGAGCAGGTCGGGCGCGCCGTCCAGATCGCTGGCATAAAGTTCGTCATCGCCATAGCCGCCATAGAGGGCGTTCGACCCTTCCGCATCCATGAGGTAATCGGCACCGAGATTGCCGCGCAGCGTATCATCGCCCTGGCTGCCGGTGATCGAGTCGTTGCCCGCGCCTGCGTCTATATAGTCGTCGCCCGAGCCGCCGACCGCGCCGAAAACCCCTGACGCCTCATAAAGATCGAGGAATTCGCCGAGGCTCGTCGCCTGATCCATCGCCTGCTGGTCCTCGGGGGAGAGGTCGCCGCCGTCATTGCCATCGCCGAGATAGATGTCGTCGTTGCCTGCGAGCCCCATCACCGTGTCGGTCCCATCGGTGCCACGGATCGTGTCGTCGCCCGACGTGCCTTCGGTCAGCTGATCGGGCTCGGAGATGTCGATCGCCTCGCCTGCGCCGGTGCCTTCTTCATCAGGACGAGCCGCCTCCTCGTCGTCATGGTCATCTTTATGGTCGCCGCCACCGTCGAGGCTGGCCCCGACAAGGAGCGCCATCGGCAGGAAGGCGAGAAGAAGAGTCGCGAGCATCGTTGATATCCCCCTGAAATCAGGGGAAATATCCGCAACGCTCACGAAGTCGTCAATAGAATGTGATCAAAATGTGGCAGGAGTAACGTCGTTTGGAAACAATCCCTCGCGCCGCGCGATTACTGTCGCCAGTTACAGCCCGCTCTGCGCCAGAACCCGCGTCAGAATCGGTGCGAGGCGGTCGGCCCATGCGGATTGCTGCTCGGGCGTCCCGATCAAATCGTTGCGCAGCTCGATCAGCACGTTCGGGCGGCGATGCGCCAGCGCGTGGCGGTCGATCGAGTCGCCTTCCAGATGGCCCAGATAGGGTTGGTTGTCGCCCACGCAGAGATCGCCCTCGGCTTCGAGCGCCGCGATCATCTCATAGGCGAGGCGCGGATCGGCCGGAGCGTGCAGGATGCCGACATCCCACGGCCGGGGCGGTCGCCCGCGCAGGCGCGGTGTAAAGGAGTGAACCGCGCAGATCACCGTATCGTCGCGCCGCGCCGCGAGCCGGGCATATTCCGCATGATAAGGGCGATAGAGCCGGTCCAGCCGCCGCTCGACCTCTGCCGCGTCGGCATGGCGGTTCGCGGGGATGATCGTGCCGTCATAAAGCTTCATCACCAGCGTCGGGTCGTCCTCGCCCCGGTTCGGGTCGATCACCAGTCTAGAGAAATCGCTCGCGATCATCGGTGAATCGAGCCGCTCCGCCAGCGCCTCCGAAAGCCCCAGCGCGCCGACGTCATAGGCGATGTGACGCGCCATATCCTCGGCCTCGATGCCCAGATCGCCACCGCCCACCCAATCGGGCACGGTGTTGCGCGCATGATCGCACGTGACCAGCCAGCGTCCGGGCCGTGCCTCTCCAGTGATCGAAAGGGGCTGTTTTTCGTTCATAGTCTCTTCACGCTTGCTCGATATGGCTCAGATAACGGGAAAGATTGCGCCACGCCAGTTGCGGCCCGCGACAAATTGCGCCATACGCTTACTTGGCCCACGAAATGACATCAATTTGAACGGAAAACGAGGACGCATGAGACGCCTTCGCAACGTGAAGATCGTGGCTACGCTGGGCCCTTCTTCCTCGGACTATGACAGCATCAAAGCTCTGTTCGTCGCAGGCGCGGACGTGTTCCGCCTGAACATGAGCCATGGCAGCCACGAAGAGCATCGCGCTCGGCACGCCATCATTCGCCAACTCGAAGCCGAATTCGGCCGCCCGATCGCGATCCTCGCGGATCTTCAGGGCCCGAAACTGCGCGTCGGCACTTTTGCCGCGCATGGGGCGGAGCTGGAAGATGGCGACAAGTTCCGCTTCGATCTCGACGAGACGCCCGGCGCCACGCATCGTGTGTGCCTGCCGCATCCCGAGATTTTCCAAGCGCTCGAGCCGGGCTCGGAACTGCTGGTCAATGACGGCAAGATCCGTCTGGTGGTCGACGACTGCGGCGATGATTTCGCGAATTGCACCGTCACCGTGGGTGGCACGATCTCGGACCGCAAGGGCGTGAACGTCCCCGACGTGGTGTTGCCGCTGGCCGCGCTGTCGGAGAAGGACCGCAAGGATCTGGAATTCGCCTGCGAGATGGGCGTCGACTGGCTCGCGCTGAGCTTCGTGCAGCGTCCCGAGGACGTGGAAGAGGCGCGCGATCTGGCCAAGGGCCGCGCGGCGATCCTGTCGAAGATCGAAAAGCCCTCGGCGGTGCGCAGCTTCGACGAGATTCTTCAGGCTTCGGACGGGATCATGGTCGCCCGTGGCGATCTGGGCGTGGAGCTGCCTGTTCAGGCCGTGCCGCCGATCCAGAAGCAGCTGATCCGCAAATGCCGCACCTGGGCGAAGCCCGTGATCGTGGCGACGCAGATGCTGGAATCGATGATCGAGAGCCCGATGCCGACCCGCGCAGAGGTCTCCGACGTCGCGACCGCGATCTACGAGGGCGCCGATGCGGTCATGCTGAGCGCGGAATCCGCGGCGGGTAACTACCCGGTCGAAGCGGTCGAGACGATGAACAACGTCGCGATCTCGGTCGAGAAGGACCCGACCTACCGCGAGGTGATCGAAGCCTCGCGCCATGCGGCCCGTCAGACCGTCGCCGACGGGATCGTGGCTGCGGCGCGCGAGATCGCCGAGACCACCGACATCGCGGCGATCTGCGCCTATACGCAATCGGGCAAGACGATCGCGCTCATCGCGCGGGAGCGTCCGCGAGTGCCGATCATCGCGCTTTCGCCGATCGAGGCGACGCTGCGCCGGGTCTCGCTGACCTGGGGCGTGCATGCGGTTCCGTGCGGCGAGCTGGAGCGGTTCAAGCAGGCCGTCGTCAACGCCGCCCGCGCGGCGCGCGATTTCGGCTTTGCTGACGAGACGCAGCAGATCGTCGTCACTGCCGGCGTGCCGTTCAACGTGCAGGGCACCACGAACATTCTGCGCGTCGCGCCCTGTGATGAGCGATTGATTTACCGCACTGACCCTGAGTAACCTTTCCCGAGAGGGTTGGTAACAAGGGCGCAGGCGATGGATCTTTCTTCGGTAGATGCCGATCTCCTGCTGACGATCGGGCTGGCGATCGCGATCATCGCGATCCCGGCTGCGATCTCCGCCTTCTCCGACAGCCGCCCGCCGCGGGCGGCGACGATCGGGATTTTGGTGGCGGGGGCGTTGATCCTGCTGGCCTTCTACGCCCGACCGGGGGGCTACACGCTCAAGACGGTGCCCGAGGCGGTGGCGCGCGTATTGGCCCGCTTGGTCAACTACTAGCGGCTTCCTTCGGGGGTGGGGCAGTTCCGGATTTTTCCCTTGCCAAACTGACCTGCGGCGTCTAACAGGCCCACTCTGAACCCGCGCGGCCGGCCTAAGTGGCATGCCGAGTCGCGCTTCCACACCCTGCAAAGGAGCTGTAAATGCCCAAGATGAAGACGAAATCCGCTGCCAAGAAGCGGTTCAAGTTCACCGCGACCGGCAAGGTCAAGGTGGGTCCGGCCGGCAAGCGTCACGGCATGATCAAACGCTCGACGAAATTCATCCGCGAAACCTCGGGCACCATGGTGCTCTGCGAGGCGGATACGAAGATCGTCAAGAAATACATGCCCTATAACCGCTGAACTCGGGAGACTTGAACAATGGCACGCGTCAAATCCGGTAAGGTCACCCACGCCGCGCACAAGAAAGTGCTCAAGAAGGCGAAAGGGTATTATTCCTCGCGCTCGCGCAACTTCCGCACTGCGACCCAGGCGGTCGACAAGGCGAACCAATACGCGACCCGCGACCGTAAAGCCCGTAAGCGTAATTTCCGCGCGCTCTGGATCCAGCGTATCAACGCCGCCGTGCGCGCCGTCGATGCCGATCTGAGCTACTCGAAGTTCATCTTCGGCCTCAACCAGGCTGGCATCGAAGTGGACCGCAAGGTTCTCGCCGATCTCGCCGTGCACGAGCCCGAAGCCTTCGGCGCGATCGTCGAGCAGGCGAAAGCCGCCGCCGCCGCGTAATCGGCTTGCGACAGAATTCGGGAAGGGCCGCTCCATCTGGGGCGGCCTTTTTCGTTTCGGGTGGCTGGTCGGCCGGGGAGGGGGCTCCGCCCCCGCTCGTTTCACGAGCCCCCCGGGATATTTCCGCCAAGAGGAAGAAAAACGCCCGGCCCGAGCCTCGTTTCGGGCAGCTGACCGGGCGCTTCTCCTCGAGCGGTCATCGGCGTCCCCGCCTGTACCGCGTCTCTGAGACAATCCGATTCTGGTTAAGGATCTGTTGCGCTTCTTCTCGAGGGAAATATCCCGGGGGTGAATGGCGAAGCCAGAGGGGGCAGCGCCCCCATCCGCCCTTTGCCTGCAAGCGCGAGGTTGCAAAGGCGCGCCGGCGCGGCTAACCCGTGGGCCAAGCAAATTCCCGGGGAATGATATGCAAGAGCTTCGCGATAAATACCTGAGCGCCGTGGCCGATGTGACCGATGAGGCCGCGCTGGAAGAGATCCGTCTGGCCGCCTTGGGCAAGAAGGGCGAGATCAGCCTGAAGATGCGTGAGCTGGGCAAGATGACCCCGGAGGAGCGCCAGACCACGGGCAAGGCGCTCAACGTCTTGAAGGACGAGATCGACGCGGCGCTGCGCGCGAAGAAGGCGGCGCTGGCGGATGCGGCGCTCGATGCGCGGCTGCGCGAGGAATGGCTCGATGTGACGCTGCCGGGCCGTCCGCGGCGGCAGGGCACGATCCACCCGGTCTCTCAGGTGATGGACGAGGTCACCGCGATCTTCGCCGATATGGGTTTCGCGGTCGCCGAAGGCCCGCAGATCGAAGACGACTGGCACAACTTCGACGCGCTCAACATCGCGCCCGAACACCCCGCGCGGCAGGAGCATGACACGTTCTTCATGCATCGCGACGAGGGCGACAATCGTCCGCCGCATGTGCTGCGCACCCATACCTCGCCGGTGCAGATCCGCGCGATGCTGGAGCAGGGCGCGCCGATCCGCGTGATCGCGCCGGGCCGCGTCTACCGCATGGACATGGACCAGACCCACACGCCGATGTTCCATCAGGTCGAGGGGCTGGCGATCGGGAAAGACATCTCGATGGCGAACCTGAAATGGGTGCTGGAGGAGTTCTGCAAGGCCTTCTTCGAGGTGGACGGCGTCGAGCTGCGCTTCCGCGCCTCGCATTTCCCCTTCACGGAGCCGTCGGCCGAGGTCGATATCCGCTGCTCGTGGGAGGGCGGCAGCCTGAAGATCGGTGAGGGCGACGACTGGATGGAGATCCTCGGCTCGGGGATGGTGCATCCGAAAGTGCTCGAATCCGCCGGGATCGACCCGAATGAATGGCAGGGCTTCGCCTTCGGGATCGGGATCGACCGCCTCGCGATGCTGAAATACGGCATCCCGGACCTGCGGGCGTTCTTCGAGAGCGACCTGCGCTGGCTGAAGCATTACGGGTTCGCCGCGCTGGATCTGCCGACGGTGGCTGGTGGGTTGAGCCGCTAATGGAGACGATCACGGCATGTGAGAATGTGTGCCGTGATTTCTCGTGGTTCCCGTCAGTGGTTGGCGTCCTTGCCAGTCTCGCGACAATCGCCGCAGTCCTTTTAGCTTTTCAGCAATGGTTCTCTTGGAAGTCACAGCGGATTTCGCTTCAAAAAAGCGAGGTTGCGCTGGAACTGGTCCGCTATTGTCGCGAGCTGCAGCAGATTTCGGTTGAGGCCCGTGGAAAGGCCAATGTGACCTTTCTTAGAACCCCCGGCGCTGATGATTACTCATTCGCAGCGCAATCGGCTCTCGAGTTACGAAGACTTCGCGGGTTGATCGGAAGAGAAAAAGAACTGCTCGCCCTTCTTTCAGAAGATATGAAGGATTTGATCGCGTCGCTAGAATGCATCGTATCCGTCGCACTTCAGTATGAAGAGGGGCTGCAACGCTTTGGAAGGCTCGGTGGTTTCCCGCTTTTCACAAGACATGAGGCAATTGCCAGGCAAGTGCGCGAATGTTGGTTTGAAGATCCAAGAGCTTTAGTCGAAAAGATTTTGAAAGAGTCGAATTATTCTATTGAGAAGCTTGCGAAGATTGTTCGTTTCGAGCGTGGGCTCAGCGAAGTTCCCCGCTAGGAAAAATGCTCTTCAACCCGCTTCCCCCAAGTCCAAAGGAAGCCCCCATGCCCATCACCTTCACCTTCGGCGACAGCCGCGAACTCTGCGACCAGCTCCTCGGCCTGATCCGCCAAGGCAAGAAGACCGCCACCTGCGGCGCGCTCACTTACTTCACCGAAGGGGGCGAGGATATGCCGGTGGAGGGTCGGCGCGATATCGCGCTCGACTGGGACGGCAAACCGGCGGTGATGATCGAGACCGTCGAGGTCACGATCCGGCGGTTTTGCGATGTCGATGAGGATTTCGCGCTGGCCGAGGGGGAGGACGAGACGCTGGAAGGCTGGCGGCAGGGTCATCAGGCCTATTTCGAGCGTAACGGAGGTTTTACCCCCGAGATGGAACTCGTTTGCGAACGGTTTCGCTTGGTAAAGGATTATCAAGGAGAACCCGATGGCCCAGAAGAAACGCCTCTTCGACACCCCGAAGCATGAACAAAGCCCCGAGCAGCGACGCTTCGTCGCCCTCACCGAGATCGCCTATACGGTCGTCGATTTCGGCGCGGCCTTCTGTTTCGTCATCGGCTCGATCTTCTTCTTCTACGAGAGCCTGATGATCCCCGGCACGTGGTTGTTCCTGATCGGGTCGCTCCTTTTCGCCGCAAAACCCTCGATCCGGCTTTGGCGGGAGTTGAAACTCCTTGAGATGGGGGATTACAAGGACCTCGCGCAGCGCAAGCAATCCTGAGGGAAGTCCGATGAAATTCACCCTGTCCTGGCTCAAGGATCATCTCGAGACCGAGGCCACCGTCGATCAGATCGCCGAGGCGCTCACCGATCTGGGTCTGGAAGTCGAGGAAGTCGTCGATCCGGCGGCGAAGCTGGAGACGTTTACGCTGGCGCGTGTGCAGTCCGCCGAGCAGCACCCCGACGCCGATCGTCTGCGGGTCTGCATGGTCGAGACGGATGAGGGTGTGACGCAGATCGTCTGCGGGGCGCCGAACGCGCGGGCCGGGATCACGGTCGTGCTGGCCAAGCCCGGCGATTATGTGCCCGGCATCGATGTGACGCTGTCGGTGGGCAATATCCGCGGGGTGGAGAGCCACGGGATGATGGCCTCCGAGCGCGAGCTGGAGCTGTCGGACGAGCATAACGGCATCATCGAATTGCCGTCGGGCGAGGTCGGGCAGAAGTTCACCGACTGGCTGGCCGAGAACCGTCCCGAGGCGGTCGATCCGGTGATCGAGATCGCGATCACGCCGAACCGTCCCGATGCTCTGGGTGTGCGCGGGATTGCGCGCGATCTGGCGGCGCGGGGTCTGGGCAAGCTCAAGCCGCTCGATGTGCCGAAGGTCGAGGCTGCGTTCGAAGCACCGATTTCCGTCACGATCGACCCGGCGCTGAAGGACAAGGGATGCCCGCTTTTTGCTGGTCGCGTGATCCGGGGCGTGAAGAACGGGCCGAGCCCCGAGTGGCTGCAAAAGCGGCTCAAGGCGATCGGTCTGCGCCCGATCTCGACGCTGGTCGATATCACCAACTACTTCACCTATGACCTGAACCGGCCGCTCCATGTCTTCGACATGAAGAAGGTGGCGGGCAATCTGGTGATCAAGCCGGCCGAGGGCGGCGAGGAGTTCCTCGCGCTCGACGAGAAGACCTATACCGTGCGCGCAGGCGACATGGTGATCTGCGACGACAAGGGCGTCGAGAGCCTTGCCGGGATCATGGGCGGCGAGGAGTCCGGGGCGGATGAGGACACGGTCGATGTGTTCCTCGAGAGCGCCTATTGGGACCCGATCACCATCGCGGCGACGGGCCGGGCGCTGAAGATCAACTCGGATGCGCGCTATCGGTTCGAGCGCGGTGTCGATCCGGCCTTCACGCTGCCGGGGCTCGATCTCGCGGCGAAGATGGTCGTCGATCTGTGCGGTGGCGAAGTGTCGGACGTGGTGATGGACGGCGCGGTGCCGGATGTCAGCCGCGCTTACAAGCTGGACCCGGCGCGGGTGATCTCGCTCGTCGGCATGGACATTCCCGAGGCCACGCAGCGCGAGACGCTGGAGGCTCTGGGCTTCACGCTCGACGGCGACATGGCGACGCCCCCGACCTGGCGCCCCGATGTGCTGGGCTCGGCCGATCTGGTCGAGGAAGTGGCGCGCATCGCCTCGCTGACGAAGCTCGAGGGCAAGCCGATGGGGCGCGAGACGACCGGCGTGCCGGACGCGATCCTGACGCCGATGCAGCAGCGCGAGCGGATGGCACGGCGCACGACGGCGGCGCTGGGTTACAATGAATGTGTGACCTACAGCTTCATCGACGAGGCGTCCGCCAAGCTGTTCGGCGGTGGCGCGGATGCGACCAAGCTGGAGAACCCGATCAGCTCGGAGATGACGCATATGCGCCCCGATCTGCTGCCGGGTCTGTTGCAGGCGGCTGCCCGCAATCAGGCGCGCGGTCTGAACGATCTGGCGCTGTTCGAAGTGGGCCCTGCGTTCAACGGCGGCGAGCCGGGCGAGCAGGTTCTGCAGGCGACCGGGCTTCTGGTCGGTCACTCCGCGCCGCGCGATCCTTTTGGGTCGCGCCGTCCGGTGGACCTTTACGATGCGAAAGCCGATGCCGAGGCCGTGCTGGCCGCGGTCGGCGCTCCGGCGCGTGCGCAGATCAACCGCAAGCTCGATGCGTGGTGGCACCCCGGTCGCGCAGGCAATGTGGCGCTCGGGCCGAACCTGCTGGCGACCTTTGGCGAAGTGCATCCCAAGGTGCTGCGCGAACTGGGCGTGAAGGGCCCGGCGGTCGCCTTCACGATCCGGCTGGCAAACATCCCCTTCCCGAAGAAGAAGGGCGCGACGCGGCCCGCGCTGCAGATCTCCGACCTGCAGGCGGTCGAACGAGATTTCGCCTTCGTCGTGGATGCAAATGTCGAGGCGCTGACGGCGGTGAACACGGCGATGGGCGCCGACAAGAAGCTGATCGAGAGCGTCAATGTCTTCGACCAGTTCACCGGCGCCAAAGCCGAGGAGCAGATGGGCGCGGGCAAGAAGTCGATCGCGCTGACGGTGCGGATGCAGCCCGCCGATAAGACGCTGACCGACGCCGAGATCGAGGCGGTGAGCAAGAAGATCGTCGAGAAGGTGAGCAAGGCCACCGGCGGCACGCTGCGCAGCTAAGGCTGTCCTCGAGAGAGTTTGGAGCGCCCGGTCGGAGAGACCGGGCGTTTTCTTTTGTGTGCAGCAGGGGGCGGTCGGGCGCTGCCCGGGCCGTTGACCCGGCTGATCCGGGCATTCAATTCCAGTCGTTCTCACCCGAGGCTCGGGCGCGTCCCTGACGCGTCCGACCCAGCGTAATCCTTCCCTATCTTCCGAAACCCGTTAGGCTTTTCGCGAACGGGGGAAGGAGGAGCCCTTGCGTTTCGATTATCTCATTCTGGGCGGTGGCTCGGCGGGGTCGGTGCTGGCGGCGCGGCTGTCGGAGGACCCGGCCGTGACTGTCTGTATTGTCGAGGCAGGCCGCGAGGCGCGCGACATCTTCGTGCGTGCGCCTGCGTTGGTTGCCACGATGGTGGCGGGGCGGCCGCCGATCCATAACTGGGCGCTGCGCACGGTGCCGCAGCCGGGGTTGAACGGGCGGCGCGGGTTTCAGCCGCGGGGCCGGGGGCTGGGCGGGTCGTCGGCGATCAACGCGATGCTCTATGCGCGCGGCCAGCCAGAGGATTACGACGGCTGGGCCGATGCGGGCGCCGAGGGCTGGGACTGGGAGACCGTGAAGCCGTGGTTCCTCGCCTCCGAGCGCAATGCCCGCGGGGCGTCGGATTGGCATGGCGCGGCGGGGCCGTTGCAGGTCGGCGATCAGCGGCGGCCGTGCGCGATCAGCCGTGCTTTCATCGAGGCCTGCGCGGCCGTGCAATGCCCGCCGAACGAGGATTTCAACGGGCCGCGGCAGGAAGGGGCGGGGCTCTATCAGGTCACGCAGTTCTGGGACGGGCCGCGCAAGGGCGAGCGCTGTTCGGCAGCGGCGGCCTATCTGCATCCGGTGATGGCGCGGCCCAATCTGACCGTGCTGACCCGCGCGCGGGCCGAGAAGATCGAGATCGCGGACGGGCGCGCGACGGGGGCAATCGTCCGGCAAGGCCGCAAGCGGATGAAGATCGAAGCGGCGCGCGAGGTGATCGTCTCGGCGGGGGCGTTCGGCTCGCCGCAGCTGCTGATGCTGTCCGGGATCGGGCCTGCGGATCATCTGCGCGAGGTCGGGATCGAACCGCGTCTCGATCTGCCGGGCGTAGGCGCAAACCTTCAGGATCATCTGGATTACGTCATCAGCTACACCTCGCCCCGGCCCGATGTGGTGGGGCTGAACCCGCGCGGGCTGCTGCGGCTGGCGCGGGCGGCGGGCGCGTGGCGCAAGCATGGCGAGGGGTTGTTCGCCTCGCCCATGGCCGAGGGCGGGGCGTTCCTGCGTTCGGACCCGAGCCTCACCCGGCCCGATCTGCAGATCCATTTCGTCGTGGGCATCGTCGATCAGCATATGCGCAAGCCGCATCTGGCCGATGGCTGGTCCGCTCATATCTGTCCGCTGCGGCCCCAGTCACGCGGGACGCTGCGGCTGGCCTCGAGCGATCCGCGCGCGGCACCGTTGATCGACCCGGACTACCTGTCCGATCCGCGCGACGCAGAACTGCTGCTGAAAGGCGCGCGGCTTCTGGACCGGATCGCCGAGGCGGAGCCGCTTCGCCCGTGGCGGGGCCGCAGGTTCTATCCGCATGACGGGACGGATGAGGGGCTGATGGCCGACATCCGGGCGCGGGCCGATACGATCTACCATCCGGTCGGCACCTGCGCGATGGGGCAGGGCGACATGTCGGTGGTCGATCCTCAGCTGCGGGTGCGCGGGATCGACGGGCTGCGCGTCGTCGATGCCTCGGTGATGCCGCAGCTGATTTCGGGCAATACCAACGCGCCGACGATCATGATCGCCGAGCGCGCCGCCGCGTTCATTCGAGAGGATCAGTCAGCGCGATCGGTCGGGTGATTGATGCCGTCATTCCACGGCACCGGATCGAGATCGCGCGGGTTCACCCCTTCCAGACAGGCGGCGTTCACGCCGTATTGGTTCGGGTTCGAGCGGCGCTGGTGATGGGTGTAGATGCCGCAGGTTTTGCAGAAGTAATGCTTCGCGGTCATCGTGCCGAATTGGTAGAGTGTCAGGTTGTCCTCGCCCTTCACGATGCGGATGCCCGAGAGCGGGGCCGAGACCGCCACCGCCCCGCGCCGACGGCAGAAAGAGCAATCGCAGCGCCGCTTGGTGTTCAGCCCGTCGGAGAGCGTCACCTCCATCTCCACCGCGCCGCAATGGCAGGTCAGGCGGTGGGGCGATTGAATCTCGGGCAGCATCAGCGTCTCCGTGTGACTGTGGGGATATTGGTCTGGCGCTCGCGCGCCTCGGGGAAGGGCGGGTGGCCATGGGTGAGGCGCCAGAAGAGCGGCCCGCCAAGGCGATACCACAGCGGCAGCGTCAGAAGCGCGCCCGCCACGAAACCGCCGATATGGGCCATGTGGGCGACGCCGCCCGACGCGCCGGAGGTCAGCTCGTTGAATAGCTGGATCGCGAACCACAGGCCCAGCACCAGCCAAGCGGGCGTGGCCCAGATCTTGAAGAAGACGAGGAAGTAGAACAGCACGTCGATCCGCGCTTTCGGGTAGAGCAGCAGATAGCCCCCCATCACGCCTGCAATCGCCCCCGAGGCGCCCACCATCGGCACAGTCGCATTCGGGTTCGCGGCGATCTGTGCGAAGGCGGCGGCCAGCCCGCAGGCGAGATAGAAGATCAGGAAGAGAACGCGCCCCATCCGGTCTTCGAGATTGTCGCCGAAGACCCAGAGAAACAGCATGTTGCCCGCCAGATGCAGGATGCCGGCATGCAGGAACATGTGGGTGAAAAGCCCGTGCCACGCGACGCCATGGGTCACCGCGGCAGGCCAGAGCGCGTTATTGAGCCAGAGGTCCCGCATATCGCCGCCCCAAGGCGCGGTGAAGACATAGACCACGATATTGATCGCGATCAGGGTCCATGTGACCCACGGGGTGCTGTAAGAGGGGTTGTGATCGCGGATCGGGAACATCGCCCGAGAGGGCCACGCCCCGCACCGTCGGTCAAGGCGCTTATTGCGTGGCTTCGATCACCGTGTCGCCCTGCGAGATCAGCTCCAGCCGGTCCTGCGACAGTTTCACCGTATCGACGCGGGCCATGGCCGAGTGGAAGGCCTTCTCGACGCCCATTGCGGGCTCGGGGCACATCATGCGCGTTCCGGCCAGTTCGCCGACGCGCACCCGGCCGTCCTTCTCCGAGATACGACCGTTATAGTGATTGCAGCCCGCCTTGCCCGCGATCAGGCCCTTTTCGGGATGGGTCAGGGTGACTTCGACGCCGTCGGGCAGGGGCTTGCCGTCGATCGCGACAACTTCCCAGATCGCGTTCGGCGCGATCGCCTCGAGAGGGTCGCCCGGCTCCGACTGGCATCCTGCCACAAGCCCCAAGGCCAGCAGCGGCCCGATCACGATCGCACGCATTTTCGCATCCCTCTTGGTCTCACGCGCCTTGCTTAGACCTTGAGAATGGGCTGTGCCATTCACGCCCCCGTGAGTGGCTGTCGGAAAGTTGCGACATCGGCGCGCATCCTCCTTGGCCCGAAGGTCGTATATCTCTATGCTCTCGCCCCGCGACAGGAGGAGTCCCATGATCAATGAACTCGGGCATTTTGCCCTGATTCTCGCCTTTGCGGTGGCCATCGTGCAGGCCATCGTGCCCATCGTCGGCGCGCAAAAAGGCTGGCGCGGCTGGATGGCGGTCGGCGAACCCGCAGCGACAGCGCAATTTCTGCTCATCGCGGTGAGCTTCGCGGCGCTGACCCACGCCTTCGTCGTGTCGGACTTCTCGCTGAAGCTGGTTTGGGCGAATTCCCATACCGACAAGCCGATGCTCTACAAGATCACCGGCGTGTGGGGGAATCACGAAGGCTCGATGCTTCTGTGGGTGTTGATCCTGTCGCTGTTCGGGGCGGCGGCAGCCGTGTTCGGTGGCGCTCTGCCGCCGCGGCTGCGCGCGCGCGTGCTGAGCGTTCAGGCCTGGATCGGCGTGGCCTTCCTCGGCTTCATCATCTTCACCTCCAACCCGTTCCTGCGTCTCGCGGAGCCGCCGTTCAACGGCGAGGGGATGAACCCGCTCCTGCAGGACCCGGGGCTCGCCTTCCACCCGCCCTTCCTTTATCTCGGTTATGTCGGCCTCTCGATGTCGTTCTCCTTCGCGGTGGCGGCGCTGATCGAGGGCCGGGTCGACGCGACCTGGGCGCGCTGGGTGCGGCCGTGGACGCTGGCGGCCTGGATCTTCCTGACCATCGGCATCGCGCTGGGCTCGTGGTGGGCCTATTACGAGCTTGGCTGGGGCGGCTTCTGGTTCTGGGACCCGGTCGAGAACGCCTCCTTCATGCCGTGGCTGCTGGCCGCTGCGCTGCTGCACTCGGCCATCGTGGTCGAGAAGCGCGAGGCGCTGAAGTCGTGGACCATCCTTCTGTCGATCATGGCCTTCGGTTTCTCGCTCATCGGCACCTTCATCGTGCGTTCGGGCGTGATCACCTCGGTGCATAGCTTCGCGTCCGACCCGCAGCGCGGCATCTTCATCCTTGGCATTCTCGCGCTCTTCGTGGGCGGGGCGCTGACGCTCTATGCGTTCCGCGCCACCTCGATGCAGGCCAAGGGCGTGTTCTCGATGCTGTCGCGGGAAACCGCGCTGGTGATCAACAACATCCTGCTGGCGGTCGCGGCGCTGGTGGTCTTCGTGGGCACGGTCTGGCCGCTGGTCGCGGAGATGTTCTTCGGCCGCAAGCTGTCGGTCGGCGCGCCGTTCTTCGATCAGGCCTTCACCCCGTTCATGGTGATCCTCGCCCTGATCCTGCCGATCGGCGCGATGATGCCATGGAAACGCGCGCGTCTCGGCCGCGTGGTGAAGCCGCTGATCCCGGCCTTCGTGCTCGCGCTGGCCGTGGGCGGCCTCGCCTGGGCCGTCGAGAGCGGCAATTCGCTGCTCGCGCTCGTCGCGGTGTTCCTGGGCAGCTGGCTGGTCTTCGGGGCCATGACAGAGCTGTGGCAGCGTTCGGCGCGCAATTTCGGACGCCTCAAGCGCCTGCCGCGCGCCGATTGGGGCAAGGCCACCGCCCATGCGGGTCTGGGGGTCACCTTCATCGGGATCGGTCTGCTGACCGCGGGCCAGATCGAGGATATCCGCGTCGCCAAGATCGGCGAGCCCTTCACCGTGGACGGCTACCAGATCACGCTTCAGAAGGTCGAACAGGTCAAAGGTCCGAACTACACCTCCTCCACCGGCACGATGACGGTCGAGAAGGACGGCAAGCTGATCGGCACCATGCATCCCGAGAAGCGCGTCTATCCGGTGCAGCGGATGCCGACGACCGAAGCCGCGATCCACACCACGCCGCTGGGCGATATCTACCTCGTGCTCGGCGATCCGCAGGATCAGGGCGGCTACGCGGTGCGCACCTATATCAAGCCCTTCGCGGACTGGATCTGGGCGGGCGCGATCATCATGGCGTTGGGCGGGCTGCTGAGCCTGTCGGATCGCCGCTACCGTGTGGCAGCGGGGGCGCGCAAATCGCGCGCCGCCTCGGCGCAAGCGTCTCCGGCGGAGTAAACGATGCTCAGGAAAACCTTCTTTGCCTTGGCGTTGATGCTTTCGGCGCTCCTCTCGATCGGGCCTGCGCTTGCGGTGCAGCCCGACGAGATCCTGAAGGACCCGGCGCTCGAGGCGCGGGCGCGCGAAATCTCCAAGGTGCTGCGCTGCCCGGTCTGTCAGGGCGAGAATATCGACGACTCCAATGCCGAAGTGTCGCGGGATCTGCGGCTGCTTGTGCGCGAGCGCTTGCAGGCGGGCGACACCAATAGCCAGGTGATCGACTACATCACTGCCCGCTATGGCGAATATGTCCTGTTCGAGCCCGAGAAGCGCGGGGCGAATCTGCTGCTGTGGTATCTCGGCCCGGGGGCTTTGATCGTCGCATTGATCGGCGGGTTCTTCTATGTCCGCTCGCGCCGCGCCGCGTCCGAGGGTCCGGCTCAGCCCGATCTCTCCGAGGACGAGCGCAAGCGGCTGAATGAGCTGATGGGCGAGTAGGGGGCTTTCCGGCTCCGAGCCTAGCTCGAGCCTTCCCTCCAGACGGAAAAGCAGGGCGCGCGGCGGCCCGTGGGGTGGCGCAACGCGACCTTGGACGGCAGGCGCTTTATGCCAGCCGCGCCCCTCCATCGAATGAGCGTCGCGCGCGGTCACCGATGCGCCAGCCCACGGGCCGGCGCGCGCCCTGCGCAGGCGCTCTTCAGTCCTCTTCGAAAAATGAAAGAAGCGGCGGGAAAGCCCGCCGCTTCTCCATTCTCGCCCTGATGTCTCAGGTTCAGCGCTTACTCGATCCCGCCGAGGCACATGTATTTCAGCTCGGTGAAATCCTCGATCCCGTATTTCGAGCCTTCGCGGCCGACGCCGGATTGCTTGATGCCGCCGAACGGGGCGACCTCGGTCGAGATCAGCCCAGTGTTCACACCGACGATCCCGGTCTCCATCGCTTCGGCCACACGCCAGACGCGGGCGAGGTCGTTGGCGTAGAAATAGCCCGCCAGCCCGAACTCGGTCGCGTTGGCCATCTCGATCGCCTCGGCCTCGGTCTCGAAGCGGATCAGCGGAGCGAGCGGCCCGAAGGTCTCCTCGCGCGCGACCCGCATCTGCTGCGTCACGCCGGTCAGCAGCGTCGGCTCGAAGAAGGTGCGCCCGAGGTTCGAGCGATGCCCGCCCGCAGCCACCTGCGCGCCCTTTTCGGTCGCGTCGGAGATATGCGCCTCGACCTTGGCCAGCGCGTCCGCGTTGATCAGCGGCCCGGTGGTCACGCCCGGCTCGAACCCGTTGCCGGGGCGCAGGGTCGCAAGCCGCGCGGTCAGCTTCTCGGCGAAGGCGTCATAGACACCGGCCTGCACGTAGATCCGGTTCGCGCAGACGCAGGTCTGCCCGTTATTGCGGAACTTCGCGATCATCGCGCCTTCGACCGCCGCATCGAGATCGGCATCGTCGAAGACGAGGAAGGGCGCGTTGCCGCCCAGTTCCAGGCTGATCTTCTTCACCGTCTCCGCCCCTTGGCGCATCAGGATCTTGCCCACGCGGGTCGAGCCCGTGAAGGTGATCTTGGCGACCTTGGGGTTGGCGCAGAGCTCTTCGCCCATGCCCGCCGCATCGACACCGGGGATGATGTTGAAGACACCCGCCGGGATGCCCGCGCGCTCGGCCAGAACGGCCATCGCGAGGGCCGAGAGGGGCGTCAGCTCGGAGGGGCGCCCGACGAAGGTGCAGCCCGCCGCCAGCGCCGGGGCCAGCTTGCGCGCGATCATCGCGTTGGGGAAGTTCCACGGCGTGATCGAGCCCACCACGCCCACGGGCTGGCGGATCACGAGGATGCGCTTGTCGCGCTGGTGGCCGGGGATCACGTCGCCATAGACGCGCTTGGCCTCTTCGGCGAACCATTCGAGGAAGCTTGCGCCATAGGCGATCTCGCCCTTGGCCTCGGCCAGCGGCTTGCCCATCTCGGCGGTCAGGATCGCGGCGAGGTCGTCCCGATTTTCCATCATCAGGTCGTGGAAGCGGCGCAGGTAGCCCGCGCGCTCCTTGCCGGTGAGCGCGGCCCAGTCCGGTTTCGCGGCGTGGGCGGCCTCAATCGCGGCGCGCGTGGCGTCCACGTCGAGATCGGCCACCTCGGCGACGGTTTCACCGGTCGCAGGATCCTGCACGGCGAAGCGCTTCGCGCCCTCGATCCATTCGCCGTTCACATAGGCGCGGGTCTCCAGCAGGCTCGGGTCGTTCAGCTTGAGCATATCAGCCCTCCTTCGCGGCGGTCATCGCCTCTTCGAGGATGTCGAGCGCCTTGGCCATCTGGTCGTCGGGGATAGTGATCGGCGCGAGGAAGCGGATCACGTTGCCATAGACGCCGCAGGTCAGCAGCAGCAGACCGCGGTTGAGCGCTTCGACACGGATGCGCTGGGTCAGCGCTGCATCGGGCTTGCCGTCCGACATCAGCTCGACCGCGACCATGAAGCCGGGGCCGCGGATCTCGGCGATCTCCGGCATGTTGGCGCGGATCGCTTCGAGACGCTGCTTGAGACGCGAGCCGAGCTCGTTGGCGCGCGAGCAGAGGTCTTCTTCCTCGATCACGTCGAGCACCGCGTTCCCGGCAGCGATTCCCAGCGGGTTGCCGCCATAGGTGCCGCCCAGACCGCCCGGGTTCGCCGCGTCCATGATCTCGGCGCGACCGGTCACTGCCGCGATCGGAAGACCGCCGCCCAGACCTTTCGCCATCGTGGTGACGTCGGCCGCCACGTCGTAGGCGTCCATCGCGAACAGCGTGCCGGTGCGCGCGAAGCCGGTCTGCACCTCGTCGGCGATCATCACGATGCCATGCTCGTCGCAGAAGGCGCGCAGGCGTTTCACGAAATCATGCGGGGCGGGGTTGAAGCCGCCTTCGCCCTGCACGGGCTCGAAGATCACCGCGGCGAGGCGCGTTGGGTCGAGATCGGTTTTGAACAGGCTCTCCATCGCGGCGAAGCTGTCTTCGGTCGACACGCCATGCAGCGCGTTCGGGAAGGGGACGTGGAACACGTCGGGCATCATCGCACCGAAGCCCGCCTTGTAGGGCGCGACCTTGCCGGTGAGCGTCATCGTCATGAAGGTCCGGCCGTGGAAGCCGCCGCTGAACGCGATGACCGCGTTGCGACCCGTATAGGCGCGGGCGATCTTGATTGCGTTCTCGACCGACTCGGCGCCGGTGGTGACGAAGATCGACTTCTTGTCGAAATCGCCCGGCACCTTTTCGTTGAGCCGCTCGGCGAGGCGCACATAGGGCTCGTAGGGTATCACCTGATGGCAGGTATGGGTAAAGGCGTCGAGCTGGGCTTTCACCGCCTCGATGACTTTCGGGTGGCGGTGGCCGGTGTTCACCACCGCGATCCCGGCGGCGAAATCGATCAGCTCGCGGCCATCGGCATCGGTGACGGTGGCGTTCTCGGCGGAGACGGCGAAGTTCTGGGTCTGCACACCCACGCCCCGGGCAAGGGCGGCGGCGCGGCGGGTTTCGAGGTCGGCATTGCTGGACATGGGCACTCCTCAGGGGCTGGAGAATCACGGAATGATGTGACGCTAGTGTTTAACGAATAACTGTGCAATGTTTAGTTTGTTAAACGCATGGCGAAGGTGCGCGTGCTGGAAATCCGCCCGGCCGCACTCTAGAACAGGCACAGGACAGGAGGCTTGCGGTGAGCGAATTCGACGTGGGCGGACGGCTTCGGGCGATCCGCGAGGACAAGGGATTGTCGCAGCGCGAGCTGGCGCAGCGGTCGGGCGTGACCAACGGGCTGGTCTCGCTGATCGAGCGCAACAAGACCTCTCCCTCGATCACCTCGCTGCGTAAGATCCTCGAAATTCTCGAGACGACGCTGGCGGAGTTCTTCGACAGCGATACGCCCTCCGAGCCCGGCAAGTTCGTCTTCCGGCATTCTGAGCTCACCGAGATCAACCCGGGCCGGATCTACCGCTCGGGTGGCGCGGCGCTCGATGCGCTCTCGCTCAAGCGGGCAGGCAAGTCGGGGCAGACCAACATTCTGCTGCTCTACGAGACCTATGAGCCCGGCGCCGATACCGGGGCGGAGGCCTATGCCCATGAGGGCGAGGAGGGCGGTTTCGTTATCGAGGGCGAGTTGCTGCTGACGGTGGGCGAGACCACCGAGCTGTTGCGCGCGGGCGATGCCTACCTGTTCGACAGCCGCCTGCCGCACCGGTTCCGGAACGTGGCCAAGGCGCGTTGCGTGGTGGTCTCGGCCGCGACCCCGCCGACTTTCTGAGCGGTGCGCTCAGTAATAAGTCCGCTCTTTCAGGTCGCTCTCGGCCATCATTTTTTCGCAGGCTGCGAGGAAGGCGGCTTCCGCGCTCGACTGCTTTCGCTGCCGATTGGTGAGCAGGTAGATATTCACCATCGGCAACCCGTCATAGGGCGGCAACTGGCGTAGCCGACCCGACTCGACGTCGCGATGCGCGACGTGCAGCGGCAGCGCCCCGATCCCGATGCCGGCCACGATCATCCGGCGCAGCTCGTGCAGGTTCGAAGACACCCCGCGCCAGCTCGGGGCGAGCTTGGCCCGCGCACGCAGCAGCGAAACCGGGTGAAGCGGGCCGTCCTCGGTCTCGGTCTGGAACGACACCGAGGTCTCGCCTTCGATTTCGGCGAGGGTGATGTCCTCGCGGTCGAAAAGGGGATGGCGCTTGCCGCAGAACAATCCGAAATACTCGCGGTAAAGCACCTGCGCGCGGAGGTTTTCGGGCGTCTTGTGAAGCAGGCAAATCCCCAGGCTCGCCCGATTCTGTTGCACCCGGTTCACCACTTCCTCGCTCTCGGCCACCGTCATCGAGAAGGTCACCTTCGAATGCTCGGTGGCGAAATCATGCAGCACCGCGTCGTAGTGATCGGAGATGACATGCGAGGTCGTGGTGATCGCGATATGGCCGCGCAGCTCCTCCGCGCCGGTCTCCAGCAGGGAAGGGATCTGCGACACCGCGCCGAAGATCTGGGCGCATTCCTGATAGAGCAGGTTGCCCGCCCTAGTGACCTTGAATTCGTTGGGCTTTCGGATGATCAGCTCGTGGCCGGTGCGTTCCTCCAGCCGCTTGAGCGCGGCCGAAATCGTGGGCTGTTTGAGCCCCAGAAGATAGGCCGCCCGGGAGATGCCCCGCTGCTCCACCACCACCATGAAAGTGCGCAGAAGGTTCCAGTCGAGATGCCAGGGGAAACGTTGTTCGTAGGGCTTGACCATAGCCTAGATCTATATTGAAGATTTCTATTATTTATTTGCGCAATGGCGGTCGCCATGCAAGCGTTTCCGTCAACGAGGCTCTGAAAGGGGCGCTCGCCGTGGCGGGACGCGCCGGAAACAAGGCCGCCCGCAGTCATGACCAACAGGAGAAATCCATGACCAACCGCAGAACCGTTCTCAAAACCATCCTCGGGGCTGGCTCGCTCGCCGCGACCGGCATTTCGCTGCCCAGCCTCGCCGCGGCTGACGAGCTGGAGAGCCTCAAGGACAAGGGCGTGATCCGGATCGCCATGTCGGGCGCTTACCCGCCCTTCAACTTCATCAACGATTCGAACGAAGTCGTGGGCTTCGACCCGGCCATCGGCGAGGAGATCGCCAAGCGCATGGGGCTGAAGACCGAGATCGTGACGACCGCATGGGACGGGATCATCGGCGGTCTGCTGGCCAACAAATACGACGCCATCGTCGGCTCGATGTCGATTACGCCCGAGCGCGAGAAGGTCGTCGATTTCGTCGGTCCTTATTACACGACGAAGCGCGCGATCTTCGTGCTGCCTGACAGCCCGATCAAATCCGTTGCCGATCTGAAGGACGTCACCGTCGGCGTGACGCTGGGCGAAACGCACGAAGAGTGGGCGCGTGAGCAAGGCTATGACGTGAAGACCTACAAAGGTCTGCCCGAGCTGATCCTCGAGCTTCAGAACGGTCGTGTCGACGCGATCATCAACGACTCGATCGCGGCGATCCTCGCGATGAAGAAGAACGATTACAAATACCGCATTCTCGACGATCTGAAGACCGACGCGATCGGTGCGGGCATCGCCATCCGCAAGGGCAATCCCGAACTGAAAGACGCGATGCAGAAGGCGCTCGATTCCATGATGGAAGACGGCACCTACGAGAAAATCGCGATGAAGTGGATCGGCGCTGACATCCGCTGATCGGCGCGATCCAAGGAATGGTGGGCAGTCCGTCGTCTGACGGCTGCCCCGCCACACCCGAAACTTCGATGGATTCCCGAAAGGACACCGAACGGATGACCGCCGACTATGGAAAGCTGACTTGGGAGCAGGTCCGTGACGCGGATAAGGATCGTGTGGTGATCCTGAATGTTTCTGCAACGGAAGATCACGGGCCGCATATGCCGCTCGATACCGATACGGTTCTGGGAATGGCGGTGGCCAATGGTGTTGCCGACGCCGCGCCCGACGAAGTTTTCGTCATGCCCGCGATCCCCTATGGCTTCAACGAGCATCACAAGGACTTTCCGGGGGTTATCTGGATTCAGCCGGAGACGCTGATCAATTTCGTCTGCGACGTGACCGAGTCCCTCGCGCATCACGGCTTCCGTCGGATCCTGCTGCTGAACTCGCACGGGTCGAACCACCCGATCCTCGATCTCGCGGCGCGCAAGACGGTCATCCGCACCGGCATCATCTGTGTCTCGGCGTCGTATTGGAACTTGTGCAGCGACCGAATTCAGGGCCTGCGCAAATCCGAGGTGGGCGGCATTGCCCATGCCGGAGAATTCGAAGCTGCGATGTACAAGCATCTGCACCCCGAGCTTGTCGATCTCGACAAGGCAGAGAGCCAGAACCTGCACGATCCCGACACCAAATTCTTCAATCTCGATTTGGCGGCCGGTGGTGGCAAGGCGATGCTGATGCGCTGGTGGTCCTCTGTGTCACCCGACGGCACGATGGGGGATCCAACCGTCGCCGATGCCGACACTGGCAAGGCGTTCCTGGAAGCGGCGATCGAAGAGACGACAGCGCTCGTGCGCGAGATACGCGCGCTGCCCATCCTGTCCCGCCGCGATCATCATTAAGGGGAATGCCGTGGATATCGAACTAATCCTCAAGGTCTATCCGTACTTCCTAAAAGCCGCCGTGATCACGGTCGAACTTTCGGTTCTGACCATCGTGCTGGGGCTCATCTGCGGCGCACTTGGCGCAGCATCCCGGCTTTCGCGCTTTGCCATCCTGCGCTTCATCGGGGCGGCCTATGTCAGCTTCTTTCGTGGCACGCCCGCGCTGATCCAGCTGTTCCTGCTCTATTTCGGCGGCCCGCAGATTGGCATCCAGCTCGATGCCTTTCAGGCCGGCGTGATCGGGCTGGGCGTCAATATCGGGGCCTACATGACCGAGACGATGCGCGGCGCGATCGTCGCGGTCGACCGGGGCCAGACCGAGGCCGCGCGCACGCTGGGCCTGTCGAAGGCGCAGGCGTTCCGAAAGGTGACGCTGCCGCAGGCGCTGCGGCTGATGATCCGCCCGCTCGGCGTGAACATCAACGCGCAGATCAAGGGCACGGCGCTCGTCTCCGCGATCTCGGTGGTGGAGCTGACCTACACCGCGCAACGCTACATCGGTTCGACCTACAAGCCGTTCGAGATGTTTTTCCTCGCGGGGGTTCTCTACCTCATCATCATCACCGCGGTGGGCAAGGGCGTCTCGTTCCTCGACCGCAAGGTGCGCATCCAATGAGCCGCGCATCCGCCCCCGTTTCCCGCCCGCAAGAGAAGGAGTGAGCCATGGGTCTCGATTTCTCCGTCATCCCGCCTTTCTACGGCACGCTCTTGCTGGGTGTCCTGTGGACCATCGCCATCACCGCCGCGTCGGCTCTGCTGAGCTTCTTCGGGGGTATCCTGCTCGCGGTGATCGCGCTTTACGCGCCAGCCATCATTCGCCTGCCGGTGCGCTTCATCGCCTGGCTCTTCATGGGCACGCCGCTGCTGCTGCAACTCTTCCTGATCTATTTCGGGTTGGTTCAGATCGGCATTGACCTTCCGGCCTTCGTGGCAGGTGTGATCGGCCTCGGCTTCCATTTCGCGGTCTATAACTCCGAGCTGATCCAGACCGCGATGCTTGCGGTGGACAAGGGTCAGATGGAGGCCGCGCGCACGCTGGGCCTGTCGCGCAGACAGGCGCTCGTCAAGGTCGTCGTGCCGCAGGCGGTGCGCGACGTGCTGCCGCCCATCGGCAATAACATGATCGCGCTTCTGAAAGACTCGGCGCTGGTCTCGGTGATCGGGGTGTCGGAGCTGACGCTCTCGGCGCAGCGCGCCATCGGCCAGACCTACCGCGCCTTCGAGTTCTACGCGGCCGCTGCCGTCCTCTACTACATCATCAATCTCGGCATGGAGGCGGTGATCCGCTGGTTCGAGAACCGCAACCGCCTCTATCGCTGATCCGGGAGATATCGACATGACAGAGACAAAATCCTTCGTCGAAATCCGTCACGCCCAGAAATCCTACGGCACGCTGGAAGTGCTCAAGGACATCTCGCTCAACGTGGAACGCGGCCAGATCGTCGCCATCATCGGCCCTTCGGGCTCGGGGAAATCCACGCTGCTGCGCGCTATCAACGATCTCGATCCGCTGACCGGCGGCGAGGTTTGGCTCGACGGGGTGCAGGTCAACAAGAACCTGCCGCACAACCAGTATGAGAAGCACATCAACCAGATGCGTCAGGACATCGGCATGGTGTTCCAGCACTTCAACCTGTTCCCGCATCTCAGCGTTCGGGACAACGTGACGATGGCGCCGAAGCTGCTGAAGAAGATCTCCGACAAGGAGGCCAACAAGCTCGCCGAAGAGCAGCTCGATCACGTCGGTATGCTGGAGCGCATCGACTATTACCCGGCGCAGCTTTCGGGCGGTCAGAAACAGCGTGTGGCGATTGCCCGTGCGCTGGCGATGAAGCCGAAGCTGATGCTGTTCGACGAAGCCACCTCGGCGCTCGATCCCGAGCTGGTGGAAGAGGTGAACCTGGTCATGAAGAAGCTCGCGCAAGAGCACATGACCATGATCATCGTCACCCACGAGATGGATTTCGCCGCCTCGGTCTGCGATCGCGTGCTGTTCATGGACAAGGGCGTCGTGGTCGAAGAGGGCCCGCCCGAGCAGGTCTTCAAGAACCCGACCCAGGAACGAACCCGGAATTTCCTGCGCAAACATCTCGAAGGTGCAAAATGACGACTGAAAAGTCTCACCTGTTCTACCAGTCGCGCCAGCCGCGGCCTTTCCTCGAACGCTCCGAGGGGATCTACCACTACGACGAGAACGGGAAACGCTATATCGACGGTTCCTCGGGGGCGATGGTCTCCAATATCGGCCATTCCAATCCGCGCGTGCTGGAGAAGATGAAGGCGCAGATGGACCGTTCGACCTTCGGCTACCGGCTGCATTTCCGCACGCACCCCTCCGAGGATCTCGCGGCACGGGTCGCCGCGCGGATGCCCGAAGGGCTCGACAAGGTGTTCTTCGTGTCCGGCGGCTCCGAGGCGGTCGAGACCGCGATCAAGCTCGCGCGGCAATATGCGGTCACGCAGGGCGAGGAGAGCCGTTACAAGGTGATCTCGCGGCTGCCCTCCTATCACGGCGCGACGATGGGCTCGCTGAGCGTGACCGGCAGCCCGCTCTTCACCGGGAAATTCGCGCCGATGTTCACGGAGATGCCGAAGATCCCGGCGCCGACCTGCTACCTCGACCGCGACAATCTCACCGAGGAAGAACGCGGCATCAAATATGCCGAGATGCTGCGTGAGAAGATCGAGGCCGAGGGCCCCGAGACGGTGCTCGCCTTCCTGATGGAGCCGGTGGGCGGGGCCTCGACCGGCGCGCTCGTGGCGCCTGACAGCTATTACACCCGCGTGGCCGAGATCTGCCGCGAATACGGCATCCTGCTGATCTATGACGAGGTGATGACCGGGGCAGGGCGCACCGGCAAGTTCCTCGCCGCGGAGCATTGGGGGATCACCCCCGACATCGTCGCGCTCTCGAAAGGGTTCGGGGCGGGCTACGCGCCGCTGGGCGCGGTGGTCGCGCGCAATGACATGGTCGAGGCGCTGCTCGACGCGGGCGGCTTCCTGCACGGCTTCACCTATGCGGGCAACCCGCTGGCCTGCGCGGCCGGTCTCGCGGTGCTCGACGAGATGGAAGAACAGGACCTGATCGGCAATGCCGCGCGGATGGGCGATGTTCTCAAGGCCCGGCTGACCGGGCTGATGGACCGCTACCCCTTCATCGGCGATGTGCGCGGCAAGGGCTTGCTGCTGGCCTTCGAGCTGGTCTCGGATCGCGACACGATGGAGGTTCTGCCGAAAGAGTGGAACGCCCATACCGAGCTGGTCGAACTGGCCTATGAGCGCGGTCTCATCATCTACTCGCGCCGCACGCGGGGCGGCTACGAGGGCGATCATTTCCTCGTTTGCCCGCCGCTGATCGTGAACGAAGAACAGATCGACGAGATCATGGCGATCCTCACCGACGCGCTCGATGCCTTCGCCGCCAATCACGACCTGCCGTTGGTCGAGGAGGTCAGCGCATGAAGCTGCCCGACAAATCCATCGCGATGGAAGAGGTGGTCGCGCAGATTCCCGATGGCGCCACGGTGCTGGTGGGCGGCTTCGGCGTGCCCGGCACCCCCTTCGCGCTGCTGCGCGAGTTGGCCCGTCAGGGACAGCGCGACCTCGTGCTGGTCAAGAACGACGCCAACGAGGCGGGCATGGGCATCGACCACCTGATCGCGGGCGGTCAGGTGCGCAAGCTGATCGTGACCCATCTCGGGCTCAACGCCAACGCCATCGCGGCGATGAACGAGGGCCGTATGGA
The DNA here is from genome assembly GCF_002020355.1 of Thioclava sediminum. GTDB lineage: Bacteria > Pseudomonadota > Alphaproteobacteria > Rhodobacterales > Rhodobacteraceae > Thioclava > Thioclava sediminum. Next base: position 480,382 of record NZ_MPZV01000002.1, on the reverse strand, counting down.
GGTTGAGTTCTGCGCGCAGGGCATCCTCGCCGAGCGTATCCGTGCAGGCGGCGCGGGGCTGGGCGCGATCCTCACCGATATCGGCATCGACACCGAATTGGCGCAGGGCAAGCAGGTGGTCGAGATGAATGGCCGCCCGATGCTGGTCGAACCGGCTCTGCGTGGCGATGTGGCGCTGGTCCATGCCGCGCGCGCCGATTGCTTCGGCAATCTCGCCTATGCCGCCACCGCGCGCAATTTCAACCCGCTCATGGCGATGGCCGCGACCCGCGTGATCGCCGAGACCGAGGAGCTTCTGCCGCTGGGCGGGATCGACCCGGACGCGGCCGAGAGCCCCGGCGCCTTCATCGACCACGTCGTGAAACTCGACGCGATTTCCGAGGAGTATGGCATTGTCAGACGCTAGATCCCGCATGGTGGCCCGTGCCGCGCGCGAAATCGCGCCCGGCATGGTCGTGAACCTGGGCATCGGCCTGCCCACCAAGGTGGTCAACCATCTGCCCGCCGACTTCCCCGTCTGCCTGCATTCGGAAAACGGGCTGACCGGGATCGGGCCGACGCTGCCGCTCGAGCGCGCCGACCGCAATCTGATCGACGCGGGCGGGGCCTATGTCTCGACGATCCCCGGCTCGGCCTTTTTCGACAGCGCGGTGAGCTTCGCGCTGGTGCGCTCGGGGCGGCTCGACCTGACGCTGCTGGGCGCCTTCGAGGTCGCGCAGAACGGTGATCTGGCGAACTGGAAGATCCCGGGCAAGTTCTCGCCCGGCGCGGGCGGCGCGATCGAACTGGCGCAGAAGGCGCGCCGCGTCGTCGTGATGACCACCCATTGCGACCGCAAGGGCAACCCGAAGCTGCTCGAGAGCTGTTCGCTGCCGCTGACCGCAAAGGGGCGGGTGGCGCGGATCTATACCGACATGGCGGTCGTGGACGTGACTGCGCAGGGCTTCGCGCTGGTCGAACTGGCCGAGGGCATCTCCGAGACGGAGATCCGCGAGGCGACCGGCGCACCCCTTGCGCTGCCGCAAGGCGACATTCCCAGATTCTGAGGCACCACATGGATACCGAGCTGAAAACCCGCATCCTCTCGGCGGTCGACGCCGCATTCGACGACGAGACTGCGTTTCTCGCCGAGCTGACCTCGCACCCGTCCACCCGTGGGCAGGAGCAGAGCGCGCAGGACTTCATGGCCGCCGCCCTCGATGAGCGGGGCTACGAGGTGGACCGCTGGCAGATCGACGTCGACAAAATCCGCGACATGCCGGGCTTCTCGCCGGTGATGGGCGATTACGAGGACGCGGTGAATGTAGTGGGCACCCATCGCAGCCAATCGCAAAAGGGCCGCTCGCTGATCCTCAACGGTCATATCGACGTGGTGCCTGCGGGGCCGCTGGACATGTGGGATGCGCCGCCGTTCGAGCCGCATGTCGCCGATGGCTGGCTCTATGGGCGCGGCGCGGGCGACATGAAGGCGGGGCTGGTGTCGAACCTCTTCGCGCTGGATGCGCTGCGCAAGGCAGGCTTCGCCCCCGGCGCGGATGTGTTCTTCCAATCCGTCGTGGAAGAGGAATGCACCGGCAACGGCGCGCTGGCCTGCCTTGAGCGCGGCTACCGCGCCGACGCCGCGCTGATCCCCGAACCGTTCGAGGAAAAGCTGGTCGGCGCACAGCTCGGCGTGATCTGGGCGCAGGTGCACCTGAAAGGTCTGCCCACGCATGTGGCCTATGCTGGCACCGGCGCCAATGCGATCGAGGCCGCGATCCCGCTGATCGAGGCGCTGCACGGGCTGGAGGAGCGCTGGAACGAACCGGGCTGCCGGCACGGTGATTTCGGTCATGTGCATCACCCGATCAACCTCAATATCGGCAAGATTCAGGGTGGCGACTGGGCCTCCTCCGTCCCGGCCTGGTGCATCTTCGACATGCGCATCGCGATCTATCCGGGTCAGGATATTGCCGCCGCGCGCGCCGAGATCACCGAGACCATCATGGATGCCGCGCGCTCCAACGCCTTCCTGAAGAACTCGCTGCCCGAGATCGTCTGGCACGGCTTCATGGCCGAGGGCTACGCGCTTTCCGACGACCACTCCGCCACCGCGAAGGCGGCGATCGGTGCCCTCGAAGGCGCGCATCGCAGCGTCAACGAGAGCGATCTCGACCGCGTGGCGATCACCGCGACCACCGATGCCCGCTTCTTCGGGCTCTATGCCGACACGCCCGCGCTGGTCTACGGGCCGCGCGCCGAGGCGATCCACGGCTTCAACGAGCGCGTCGAGCTGGAAAGCATCCGTCGCATCACCCAGAGCACCGCCCTGTTCATCGCGGACTGGTGCGGGCTCGAAACCATCTGAGGATTCCCATGCGCGACGCTGTCATCGTCTCCACCGCCCGCACGCCCATCGGCAAGGCCTATCGCGGGGCGTTCAACAATCTCGAAGGTCCGGCGCTGGCCGCCCATGCCGTGCGCGCCGCCGTTTCCCGAGCCGGGCTCGAGGGCGGCGAGATCGCGGATGCGATCTTCGGCTCCGCCCTCACGCAGGGCTCCACCGGCGTCAACGTGGCGCGCCATATCGCGCAGGCTTCGGGCCTGCCCGACTCCGTGGCGGGCGTCACGCTGGACCGTCAATGCGCCTCGGGGCTCAACGCGATCGCGGCGGCTGCCCATGGCGTGATGACGGGCGAGATGGACGTGGCGCTTGCGGGCGGGCTCGACTCGATCTCGCTGGTGCAGAACGAGCATTGGAACGGCTATCGCTATCGCAGCCCCGGTGTGCCCGACGCCTATTACATGTCGATGATCGAGACGGCGGAGGTCGTGGCCGAGCGCTATGGCGTGACCCGCGAAGCGCAGGACGCCTATGCGCTGCAAAGTCAGGCCCGCACCGCCGCCGCGCAGGAGGCGGGCCGTTTTGACGCCGAGATCGTTCCGGTCGAGGCGGTGAAGCTGGTGAAGGACAAGGCCACGGGCGAGGTCTCGGAACAGTCGGTGCGGCTCGAGCGCGACGAGTGCAACCGTCCGCAGACGACGCTGGAGGGGCTTCAAGGGCTCAAGCCGGTGCTGGGGCCCGACAAATGCGTGACCGCAGGCAATGCGAGCCAGCTCTCCGACGGTGCGTCCGCCTGCGTGGTGATGTCCGCAGAGGAAGCCGCGCGGCGTGGGCTGGAACCGTTGGGCGCGTTCCGGGGCATGGCGGTTGCGGGCTGTGCGCCCGACGAGATGGGCATCGGTCCGGTCTTCGCGATCCCGCGCCTTCTGGAGCGCGCGGGGCTCTCCATCGACGATATCGATCTGTGGGAGATCAACGAGGCCTTCGCCTCGCAGCTCCTCTATTGCCGCGATCGGCTGGGCATTCCCGACGACAAGCTCAACGTCAATGGCGGCGCGATCTCGATCGGCCACCCCTATGGCATGTCGGGCGCGCGCATGGCGGGCCATATCCTGCTGGAAGGCAAACGTCGCGGCGCGCGCTATGGCGTCGTGTCGATGTGCATCGGCGGCGGGCAGGGGGCTGCGGGCCTGTTCGAGATCTTCTGAAGAAAACGAGGCGGGCGCCCTTCGTGACGCCCCGTTCCGCTTTCCCTTCGCGTGACCCGCGTTATCGTGGGCGCGCGACAAAGAGGGAGGCGCGTTTTCCAGATGGTGTTCAAGGTTATCCGGTACGAGGTCGAAGAGCAGGTCGCGGTGATCACGCTCAACCGGCCCGATGTGATGAACGCGCTCAACGCGCAGATGCGCGCGGAAATCCTCGAGGCGGTGAAACGCGCCGAGGAAGAGGCACGCGTGATCGTGTTGACCGGCGCGGGGCGTGCCTTCTGTTCGGGGCAGGATCTGGGCGATGGCGTCTCGGCGGCCGGGCTCGACCTGGAGCGGGTGCTGCGCGATGAATACGAGCCGATGCTCAAGGCGATCTACGAGAGCCCGCTGCCGGTCGTTTCCGCAGTTAACGGACCCGCGGCAGGGGCGGGGGCGAATATCGCACTGGCTGCGGATGTGGTGATCGCCTCGGAAGCGGCGAGCTTCATTCAGGCCTTCACGCGGATCGGGCTGATGCCGGATGCGGGCGGCACCTATTGGCTGCCGCGTCAGGTGGGCTTTGCCCGCGCGATGGGCATGGCGCTGTTCGCCGACAAGATCTCGGCGCGGCAGGCGGCCGATTGGGGCATGATCTGGGAAGCGATCGCGGAGGTCGATTTCGACCATCACTGGCGCGCCCGCGCGGCGCATTTGGCCAATGGCCCGACGGCGGCCTATCGCGCCGTGAAGCGCTCGCTGCGCGAGGGCTACAGCAACGATCTGTCGACCCAGTTGGAACTGGAAGCGGAGCTTCAGGGCGGCCTCGGCCAGAGCCATGATTTCCGCGAAGGCGTGACCGCGTTCCTCGAGAAGCGCGCGCCGAAATTCGAGGGGCGCTGAGCGCCTCGCGGCCTTGCCAAGTCGCCGCGCCCGCGCTAGCCAGAGCGCGCTGCGGGCGTGGCGAAATGGTAGACGCACGGGACTTAAAATCCCTTGGGCATTGCCCGTGCCGGTTCGAGTCCGGCCGCCCGTAGCCTTTTCGGCGAAAATGTGAGCTATCGTGAGGCCGTCCGGGCATGGGCGTGCCGCAGGCTTGACCAATCGAGGCTTGCCCGCAATGCCCCCGCCGCCTAAACCCGTCGTCAAGCAAGGGGGAATTCATGGCTCGCAGACCGACGGGACCGGCCGATGACCGGCCGAAGACGAAGAAGATCGGCGCGCTCAAGGGGCTCGGCCCCTTCATCGCACCTTACAAGGGACTTGCCTTCGGAGCGTTGCTGGCGCTGATCGCCACCGCCTCGATCTCGCTGATCCTGCCGCTCGCGGTGCGCCGCGTGGTGGACGGGTTCCAGAAGGGCGCGGCGCTTCTCGATCAATACTTCTTCGCTGCACTCGTCATCGCGGGGCTGCTCGCGATTGGGACGGGGCTGCGCTATTACCTCGTGACGCGCTTTGGCGAACGGGTCGTAGCCGATATCCGCAAGGCGGTGTTCGACCGGGTGATCTCGATGAGCCCGGCCTTCTTCGAACGGATCCTGACGGGCGAAATCATCTCGCGCATCACGACCGACACGACACTGATCCTCTCGGTGATCGGCTCGTCCGTCTCGGTGGCGCTGCGCAACGTGCTGATCCTGATCGGCGGGTTGATCATGCTGATGTTCACCTCGGCCAAGCTGACCGGGCTGGTGCTGCTGGTGGTGCCGGTGGTCGTGGTCCCGATCGTGGTTCTGGGCCGCCGCCTGCGGGTGCTGGGCCGCGAGAACCAGGACTGGATCGCGAATTCGTCGGGCTCGGCCTCGGAGTCGCTTCTGGCCGCGCAGACCGTGCAGGCCTTCACCCATGAGGCGATCACCCGCGAGAAATTCTCCGACGTCACCGAGAAAGCTTACCAGTCCGCCAAGAAGCGGATCGGCACGCGCGCGGTGATGACCGTGATCGTGATCTTCCTCGTCTTCGCAGGCGTCGTGGGCGTGCTGTGGATCGGCGCGCGCGACGTGCGCGGCGGCGAGATGAGCGTGGGCGAATTGGTGCAGTTCGTGATCTACGCGGTGATGGTGGCGGGCTCTGTCGGCGCGCTGTCGGAAATCTGGTCCGAATTGCAGCGGGCCGCAGGTGCGACCGAGCGTCTGGTGGAACTGCTGCAAAGCGAGGATTCGGTGAAAGACCCCGCGCATCCGGTGCCGCTGCCGATGCCCGCAACCGGCGCGATCCGGTTCGAGGATGTGAGCTTCCATTACCCGTCGCGGCCGCAGGCCTCCGCGCTCGATCATGTCGATCTCGACATCGCGCCGGGCGAGACGGTGGCGCTCGTCGGGCCCTCGGGTGCGGGCAAGACGACCGTCGTGCAGTTGATCCAGCGGTTCTGGGACCCGGAGACCGGCAAGGTGACGATCGACGGCTACGACCTGCGCGACATGGCGCGGCACGATTTCCGCCAGGCGATCGCGCTGGTGCCGCAGGATCCGGTCGTCTTCGCAGCCTCGGCGCGCGAAAACATCCGCTTCGGCCGTCCCGATGCGAGCGACCGCGAAGTCGAAGATGCGGCCCGCGCTGCCCATGCCTATGACTTCCTCGAAGCGCTGCCCGAAGGGTTCGACACCTATGTGGGTGAACGCGGCGTGATGCTTTCGGGCGGTCAGAAGCAGCGCATCGCGATTGCGCGGGCGATCCTGCGCGACGCGCCGATCCTGCTTCTGGACGAGGCGACCTCGGCGCTCGATGCGGCCTCGGAACGCGAAGTGCAGGCGGCTGTCGATCAGCTGGCCAAGACCCGCACCACGGTGATTGTGGCGCACCGTCTGGCCACCGTGAAGAAGGCCGACCGGATCGTCGTCTTCGAGGACGGCAAGATCGTCGCGCAAGGCACGCATGACAGCCTCGTCTCAGAGGGCGGTCTTTATGCCGAACTCGCGAGGCTGCAGTTCACCGAAGGGGCGTAACGGGGCGCTCGCGCCTTTTCACCTTGAACCCGGACGCTTGTTTCCCCACGTCAGAATTTGCGTGACGTGACGTTTTGGCGGCGGCGTAACTCTTGCCGTGGCGGGCGCTTTTGCCGCATCCTGCGCATGGCCCGTCAGTGGAGGAACGCGGCGGCCGCTGGAGGAGACTAATGCAGAAATTCGCGACAGTTGCCGACCGTGATGCGGTCGAGGCCGAGAAACCTTGGGAGGCGCGCAACCGCCCCGAAACGCTTTACGGCTTTCTGAGCGAGACCGCCAAGGCCCATGGCGATCGTCCGGCCCTGTCATTCCAGATCATGTCCGGCCCGACCGACAAGGCGGAGACGCTGAGCTGGTCGCAGCTGCACGGCAAGGTCACGCAGGCCGCGAACCTGCTGCGCCATCTGGGCGTGGGGCCGACCGATACGGTGGCCTACCTGCTGCCGAACTCGCTCGAGACCGCGACGGTGCTACTGGCGGGCGCGACGGCCGGGATCGTGAACCCGATCAACCCGCTTCTCGACGCCGAGCAGATCGGCGCCATTCTGCGTGAGACCAAGGCGAAGGTTCTGGTGACGCTGAAGGCGTTCCCGAAGACCGACGTGGCGCAGAAGGCGGCTGAAGCCGTGCGCCTTGCGTCCAATGTCGAGGCCGTTCTGGAGGTCGATCTCAATCGCTACCTCTCGCCGCCGAAAAGCTGGATCGTGCCCTTCATTCGCCCCAAGACCGAGGTGAAGCACAACGCGAAGGTGATGAGCTTCAACGGCGAAGCCAGCAAGATGCCCGGCGACCGGCTGATGTTCGACGATCCCAACGAGGATCGCGTCGCCGCCTATTTCCACACCGGCGGCACGACGGGCATGCCCAAGGTCGCGCAGCACAAATATTCCGGCATGATCTACAATGGCTGGCTCGGCGGGCGGCTCTTGTTCAAGCAAGACGACGTGATGATGTGCCCGCTGCCGCTGTTCCACGTCTTCGCGGCCTATCCGATCCTGATGTCGGCCATCGCGAGCGGCGCGCATGTCATCTTCCCGACCCCTGCGGGCTATCGCGGGGAAGGAGTGTTCGACAATTTCTGGAAGCTGATCGAGCGCTGGCAGGTGACATTCCTGATCACCGTGCCGACGGCTGTGTCCGCGATGGTGCAGCGCAAGGTCGATGCCGATATCTCCTCGCTGCGGATCGCCCTCTCGGGCTCGGCCCCGCTGCCGATCGAGCTTTACAATCGCTTTAAGGCCGCGACCGGGGTCGAGATCGCGGAAGGCTACGGCCTGACCGAGGCGACCTGTCTGGTGTCGGTCAACCCGGTGGACGGGATGAAGAAGGTGGGCTCCGTCGGGATCCCGATGCCCTACACCCATGTGCGCATTCTCAAGAAGCGCAACGGCACGTTCGACGAATGCGCCCGCGACGAGGTCGGCGAGATCTGCGTCGCCAATCCGGGTGTCTTCGAAGGCTCGACCTATACCGAGCCGGACAAAAACCACGACCTGTTCGCCGAGGAGCGTTTCCTGCGCACCGGGGATCTGGGTCGTATCGACGAGGATGGCTATCTCTGGATCACGGGCCGCGCGAAGGACCTGATCATCCGTGGCGGGCACAATCTCGACCCGGCGGAGATCGAGGACGCGCTGCTGAGCCATCCGGCGGTGGCCTTCGCAGGCGCGATCGGTCAGCCCGACAGTTTCGCGGGCGAGCTGCCCTGCGCCTATGTCGAGCTGGTGGCCGATGCCGAGGTGACCAACGAGGAGCTGATGGAGCATGCGCGCACCAATATCCACGAGCGCGCCGCGGTCCCGAAATATCTCGAGGTGATGGACGAGTTGCCGAAGACGGCGGTGGGCAAGATCTTCAAGCCCGACCTGCGCAAGAAAGCGATCACCCGGGTGCTCAATGCCGAGCTGGAGACGGCGGGTATCAAGGCGCATGTCATCTCGGTCACCGAGGACAAGAAGCGCGGTCTGGTGGCGCATCTGGCGACCACGGGAGACTGCGATCAGGATGCGCTGGCCCATAAGCTGGGCGAGTTCACCGTGCCGTGGGATTGGGCCCGGTAACCTGCCTCTCGCATCGCTAGCAACAATCGCGCCGCCCTCCGGGGCGGCGTTTCGATTGTGGAAACATCATGGCGGGCCATCGTGAAATTGCCCCGGTGGAGCCCCAGTGCGTCCCGATTCCGATGGTTAATGAAGGGTAACGAAGTCGTCTCCGCATCAAGAACGGGGCGACGCCATCGAGATCGAGCGTGTCATGTTGTTACCGATTGCCAGTTTTGCGAAACGCTGTCTCGCCCTTGTGTTGGTGAGCGTCCTTTATGCCTCCGCCGCGCAGGCGGTGACGGTCGATCTGATCACCAACGGGGATTTCGAAACCGGCGATCTGTCGGGCTGGAATTCGACCAGCTCTTCCTATGCAGAGGACTTCCAGATCAATAACGGGCGGTTCAATCCGCGCGGGCCGACGCGCCGCGTGGACCCGATCTCGGGCAGTTACGACGTGATGAACGAGCAAACCGGCTACGGGATTTCGACCCTGACGCAGTTCTTCACGGTCCCCGATCGGGTGATCAGCGCAAGTTTCAACTTCACCTATCAGCTCGTGAACCACTACGCGTCGGGCTTCGACGATCCCAATCAGCAGTTCCGCGTGAGCCTGATCGACGATGCGGGCGCGGTGATCTCGCAGATTTTCTCGACCCAGCCGGGCGACGCGGCGGTCCAGGGCGCGACGCCGCTGAGCTACGATCTGACCAGTTATCTGCAGGCGGGTGTGGGGTCGACGCTGGGCATCCAGTTCGATGTCGAGACGAGCTATTACTATATGAACGCCTCGCTCGACGACATTGCGATGATGGTGGAGACGCCCGCAACGGTGCCGCTTCCCGCTTCTGTCTGGATGATGCTGGCGGGGCTAGGGCTTTTCGTAGCGCTTGGCTGGTCGCGCAAAGCCCGTAATGGCATGGATATCGCAAACTGCGACGGTCCTGTCGCGGCGTAAGAGGCCGTGAAAGCGTCCCGACAACGCCTTCGACATATCCCCAGCCCGCCACGTAAGCGCCTCAATTGGCCGGAAATCTCGAAGGGTGACGCCAAAACGGCGTCGATACAAAGGAGACACGAAATGCGCTGTCTGGCTGCCCTTTTTCGCCTCTTCAAGCGCCGCGAGGATCGGATTGACCTGCGGATGAAAGAACTCGGCTCGATGCCCGCACCGTGCCGCAGACGCGTATCGCCTTTCGCTGAGATGCCGAAACCTCAGTAAAAGCACGCGCCTTAGTCAACCACCCGTACCAGTACGAAACGCCCGAGGGTCAATCCCAGCGGGCGTTTGTTTGTCTCAAGGGGCCTGTCGCGCCGTGTGATAGGCCTCAGAAGTCGACCGCGACGCCGGGCAGGTCCAGCTCCTTCATCAGGTCGCGCACTTCCTGACGGGCCGCCACGTTGGAGATGTTGAGGCTCTCGACGCCGAGGTCCTTGAGGTCCAGAAGCGTCAGCCCGCGCGGGAACAGCTCGCGGAAGATCACCCGCTCGGAGAAGCCGGGCGAGACGCGGAAGCCGATGCGCTTCGAGAGCTGCTCCAGCGCCGCGCCCACCTTGCGCTTGTTGTGCATCTGCTGGGCGCCCACGCGGTTGCGCAGCACGATCCAGTCGATCGGCTTCAGCCCCGCCTTCGCGCGCAGCTGCCGCGCCGACCAGACCATCTCGGAATAGATCGACGGGCCGATCACCTTCGAGGTCACCGGGTCGATCCGTGCCAGCAGGTCGAAATCGATGAAACTGTCATTGAGCGGCGTGACCAGCGTATCGGCCAGCGAATGCGCGACCTGTGACAGCCGCGTATGCGAGCCGGGGCAGTCGATCAGGATGAAGTCGCAGGACGGCTCCATCTCGGCCACGGCGGTGGACAGGCGATGGTCATAGGGGTTCTCGCCCGGACCCAGCGTCGAGGCGTCCACCTCGGGCAGTTCGCGATAATCGGGGCAGGGCAGGTCGAGCCCCTCGCGGTCCATATAGGCCAGCCGGTTCTCGACATAGCGCCCGAAACTGCGCTGCCGCAGATCGAGATCGAGCGCCCCCACTTTCCATCCCATCCGCGCCAAGGCGGTCGCCACATGCATCGAGGTGGTGGACTTCCCCGACCCACCCTTTTCGTTGCCCATCACGATGATATGCGCCAAGTCCCATCCCCGCTTTGTCTTGTGTCTTGTCCCTTACCAGACACTATAGATGGCAATGGGGAACTGGGGAAGGTGGCGCGCAAGGGGCGAGGTGAGATGGGGCTGGGGTGTGTGGTTTTGGTTGGGGGGCTTAGAGTGCTTCCTGCTCGAGAAGGTGTCGAAACTCATTTTGAAAATTTTTAGAGCTGACGTCGGTTCCTTGGCTGAGCACAACAAAATCTCGAGGTCCGACTTCGTGAGGCTCGGAAAATTCAACGTTCCAAAACCCAGTTCGCTGAATTTCTTTAGTTATGCGTTCGATATCATCCTCCGAGAAGCCGGTAATGAGGACTTCAGTCAAATTGTTGTCGAGGGCATGAAAGCGAATGTCTTTACTTGGGAAAACACTTCGACGCTGTTTGCCAACATACCGCGAGACCGTCATGGCTTGACTTTCTTCCGAGTGCGCAATGCGCCGCGCCAAGCTGTCGATTTTTTCTAATATTGCATCGCTTGCGCTTATCTCGGTGCTTTCGATGTTGGGAACTTGAAATGGGCCAAGCTGGCCGATGAAGCTGTGCTCCGGCTTCTGCGCTGCGACTTTTTTGATCATCGCGGTCAGATCAGCTTTAAACTTCTCAATGAGTGGATGCCGTAGGTCGCGAGGATACTCAATGTATCGGTTAACCGAGGTATCAAATGGGTAGAGAGTGACGTTGTCTTTAATTACCACTGTCGGCTTTTGCGTTGCCATCCTGATGCCGAGTTCAAAGAAGACGTTGGGGTTCCTGCCGCTAACGTCGCAAACGATCACATCGTCTTCATAGATATTTCGAAGAATTTCTTTGTGGATAAGGTTGGTTTCAAATGTTTCGCTTACTAGTCGCGCTTCGAAATCTGCAGCCGTGGCGGTATTCTTAATGATGCTAAGCACGTCCGCCCAATGAGATGATGGACGGCCATCGCATTCTGAAATTGGCATTACTATGCCGCAAATTTTCTTTTTGGAGGCTTCCGCCATTGAAATTGGCTCCTTGCAATACTGGGCAAGAATACCCGAGCAAGGAGCCAATTCAAAGAAGCATTACCGGCTGAACTTCTTATACTTCACCCGCTTCGGCTCGACCGCATCCGGGCCCAGACGACGGATCTTGTCTTCCTCGTAATCCTCGAAGTTGCCCTCGAAGAATTCCACATGGGCGTCGCCCTCGAAGGCGAGGATGTGGGTGCAGAGGCGGTCGAGGAAGAAGCGGTCGTGCGAGATGATGATCGCGTTGCCGGCGAAGTCTTCGATCGCGGCTTCCAGCGCCTGCAGGGTTTCGACGTCCAGATCGTTGGTCGGTTCGTCGAGGAGCAGCACGTTGCCGCCTTCTTTCAGCAGCTTGGCCATGTGGACGCGGTTGCGCTCACCACCCGAGAGGAGACCCACCTTCTTCTGCTGGTCGCCGCCCTTGAAGTTGAACGCGCCGCAATAGGCGCGGCTGTTCACCTGCGCGTCGCCCAGTTCGATCAGCTCGGCCCCGCCGGAGATTTCCTCCCAGACGGTCTTGTCCGCGTCCAGCGCGTCGCGCGACTGGTCGACATAGGCGAGCTTCACGGTCTCGCCGACGGTGATCTCGCCGGTGTCGGGCTTGTCCTGACCGGTGATCATGCGGAACAGTGTGGATTTACCCGCACCGTTCGGGCCGATCACGCCGACGATGGCGCCCGGCGGGATCGAGAAGGACAGGTTCTCGATCAGTTGCTTGTCGCCGTAATGTTTCGAGATGCCCTCGACCTCGATCACCTTGCCGCCCAGACGCGGGCCGTTCGGGATGATGATCTGGGCCTTGCCGACGCGCTCGCGCTCGGACTGGTCCGCCATCTTCTCATAGGCCGAGATACGTGCTTTGGACTTCGCCTGACGGGCTTTCGCGCCGGCGCGGATCCACTGAAGTTCCTTCTCGAGGACCTTCTGCTTGGCCTTGTCTTCGCGGGCTTCCTGCTCGAGGCGCTTGGCTTTCTGCTCCAGCCATGCGGAGTAGTTACCCTCATAGGGGATGCCGCGGCCGCGCTCGAGTTCGAGAATCCACGAGGTGATGTCGTCGAGGAAGTAACGGTCGTGCGTGACGCAGAGGATCGTGCCCTTGTACTCGATCAGGTGCTTTTGCAGCCAGGCGATGGTTTCCGCGTCGAGGTGGTTGGTCGGTTCGTCGAGCAGCAGCATGTCGGGGGCTTCGAGCAGCAGCTTGCACAGCGCGACCCGGCGGCGCTCACCGCCCGAAAGGGTTTCGACATCGGCCTCGTCGGGCGGGCAGCGCAGGGCTTCCATCGCGACGTCGACCTGGCTGTCGAGATCCCAGAGGTTTTCCGAGTCGATCTCGTCCTGCAGCTGGGCCATCTCCTCGGCGGTCTCGTCCGAGTAGTTCATCGCCAGCTCGTTGAAACGCTCCAGCTTGGCTTTCTTGGCGGCCACGCCTTCCATGACGTTGCCGCGCACGTTCAGCGCCGGGTCCAGATCGGGCTCCTGCGGGAGGTAGCCGACTTTCGCGCCTTTCGCGGCCCAGGCCTCGCCCGAGAAGTCCTTGTCGAGGCCCGCCATGATGCGCAGCAGCGTGGATTTACCCGCGCCGTTGACGCCGACGACGCCGATCTTCACGCCGGGAAGGAAATTCAGGCGGATGTTTTCGAAGCATTTCTTGCCACCCGGATAGGTCTTCGAGACACCATCCATGTGATAGACATATTGATAGGACGCCATGGTCGACCTCGTTTGGAATAAGGGGTTTGGGCGCCTTCTATGCGGAAAGCCGGCATAGGGAAAGGGGGCGTGGCGGGGGCCTACGGGCGAGCCTGCCGCTTCTGTCGTTTAACTGTCATTTTTCAAGGTGCGCAAATGCGCAGAACTGTGTGTGAAATGGATGGTTTTCTGCGAATGCGAACGGTCCTAAATCCCTCTCATCGCCGAGGGCACAGACGCTTCCCCCTGTCGCTTCGCTCTCGGTGAGAAGCACAACACGCGTATTCGTATAGGAGAGTAACAATGAAAACGCTGATCACGACTTCGGTCCTCGCCCTCGCCCTGAGCACCTCGCTGGCAGCTGCCGGTGGTGACGGCTACGGCTCCATCGCACCGTCGATGTCGCAAAGCTCCTCGGCCAGCAAAGGCTCGGCTGTTGGTGAAGTGACCCCCGGCAAAGCTCAGATCGCAGCCCAGCTCGGCCTGAACCCGGCTGAATACACCACCGCTGAACTGTTCCGCATCCAGAACGCGCTGCGCAACGGTAACCGCGAAGAGGCGAAATACGTCATCAACCACACCAACCGTCAGCCGGTTGACGTGGCGCCGCAGCCCGTGATGGGCCGTGACGCGTAAGATCGACACAGTCTTCTGACCGAAAACGGCCCCCTCGCAGGGGCCGTTTCTATATCCGGCCTATCGTGCCGGATTCTTTCGAGAAATACGGTTTCCTTTTGTATTCCAGTCACTTCACGGAATTTGGACTGGATGAGAGTTCCCTGTGTATATGTGTTTGAGTGAACACGGGGCGGGGCCAAAACGGCCTTTTGTGCGATGATTGGGCTCATATGTCGGGGTCATCGGCGCCACAGGGTGCCGCTGGAAATCAACCTGCTGATGAAAGGATTTCATCATGACCCGCAATCTTCTGACCACCGCTATCGCAGCCCTCGTACTGACCGCTGGCTCCGCCGGGATCGTCTCGGCCGCCACGACCCAAGTCGGGGCCGACAATGGTACGGATCTGGGTGTCATCGCGCCTTCCATGACGCCGCAACCCCAAGCGTCGTCGATGGTCGTCAACGCCACCAATCAGGGCGAGACCCAGATCGCGGCGCAGCTGCAAACCTTCGCCGGTCTGAACAATGTCGATCCCACGCAATATTCGGTGGGTGAGTTGCAGAAGATGTTGCACGCGGCCCGTAACGGCGATGTCGCCAAGCTCGCCTATTACCGCAGCCACGCGGACCGGCAGTTGGGCGGTCCCGGCCTTGGCGAGACCACGCCGGGCAAGACCCAGATGGCCGAGCAGCTTGGGCTCAACCCCGATGACTACACCGTGGCCCAGCTCCAGCGCATCCAGCATGACGTGCAGCGCGGACATTACAGCGACGCCAATTACATCGTGACCCAAGGCGCCTCGTCGCAACCCGCGATGATGCTGTTCGCGCCCAGTGCGCAATGAGCTGATATGAGCTGACTCAACGAAAAGGGCGGTCCTCCAGGGCCGCCTTTTTCATGCGCTTTGACAGGGCGTTCAAAGCCTGTATCCCTGAGCGAAGACGATGGGAGAGACGATGCTCAAGACGCTGCACCATTACTACGAGGAGGATTCCCGCCGCGCCCATGCGTTTCGCTACGCGCTTCTGGCCTTCGACCTTGCCACGATCCTCTTCGTCATCGTCACCTCCTTCTTCCCGCACACGGTCACGATCGAAGTCATCGATGCGGTGATCGGCGTCGTGATTGTGGCGGATTTTCTCGCCCGCTACGCGATCTCAGGCGAGAAGGTCCGCTTTTGGACCCGTGCGGCGACATGGGCCGACATCATCGCGATCGGGTCGTTCCTCGCGCCGATCGCAGGGGAGGGGTTGGGCTTTCTGCGGATTCTGCGGACGTTGCGCTTGCTGCACACCTATCAGCTCATGGCGCGGCTGCGTCACGACTTCAAATTCTTCCGCCATCATCAGGAAATCATCGTCGCCGCCATCAATCTGGGCGTGTTCCTTTTCGTGATGACGGGGCTGATTTATGCCACGCAGGTGCGGATCAATCCGCAGATTTCGAACTATGCCGATGCGCTCTATTTCACCGTGACCACGCTGACGACGACGGGGTTCGGGGATATCACGCCCAAGGGCGAATGGGGGCGGATGATCTCGGTCGCCATCATGATCTTTGGCGTCACGCTGTTCTTGCGGCTCGCGCAGGTGTTGTTCCGGCCTACGAAGGTACGCCATGAGTGCCCGACCTGCGGGCTGAGCCTGCACGATGCCGATGCGATCCACTGCAAACATTGCGGCGAGGTCATCCACATCGACACCGAAGGGCTGACCTGAGCTTCAGCAGGGCTTCGCGAGCACCATCACATACCACGGGCCCTTGCCGTCGCGCCGGGGTACGACCGCCACGCCGATCCGGGTCACGCCGCGCAGCAGGATGTTGCGGCGGTGGCCGGGCGAATGCATCCAGGCGTCGAACACCTCGCCCGGATCGCGCTGGCCCATCGCGACATTCTCCGCGATCAGGCAGGCGCGGAAGCCAGCCGTCGCCGCCCGCCTGAGCGGGGTCGATCCGTCCGAGCCCTTGTGATCGAAGAAGCCGCGCCGGGCCATGTCGCAGCCTTGCGTTGCTGCGGCCTGCGTCAATTGCGGGTTCATCGCGAGCGCGTTCAGCCCCTGGGCTTGCCGTTGTTGCGAAGTCGCCTGCGCAATCTCGCGCCCTTGAGCGGCATCGATGGCGCATTCGCCAGCCTGCGCCGCGACGGGCAGCAGGCCGGCAAGCAATGCGAGTAAAGCGAGAGTGCGGATCAAACGAGCCTTCCCCAGAGATCGTATTCCGAGGCCTCGTCGACCTCGACCGTCACGATATCACCGGGGCTGAGATTCTCGAAATCCTCATCGATGAACAGGTTGCCGTCGATCTCGGGCGCGTCTGCCTTGGTGCGGCAGGTGGCACCTTCCGCATCGACCGCGTCGACGATCACCTGCTGGACGCTGCCGACCTTGGCTTGCAGCTTCGCCTCGGAAATCGCCTGCGCCTTCTCCATGAAGCGGTTCCAGCGGTCCTGCTTCACCTCGTCAGGCACGTGATCGGGCAGGGTGTTGGAGCGCGCGCCCTCGACGTTTTCATATTGGAAGCAGCCGACGCGATCGAGCTGCGCCTCGTCCATCCAGTCGAGCAGATATTGGAACTCGCCCTCGGTCTCGCCGGGATAGCCCACGATGAAGGTCGAGCGCAGCGTGATATCCGGGCAGGCCGCGCGCCAGGCCGCGATCTCGTCGAGCGTCTTGGCCGAGGCCGCGGGCCGCGCCATCCGCTTGAGCACATCCGGGTGGGCGTGCTGGAACGGAATGTCGAGATAGGGCAGCACTCCGCCGCCGTTTTCCTGTGCCTCCGCCATCAGCGGGATCAGGTTGCGCACATGCGGGTAGGGGTAGACGTAATGCAGCCGCACCCACGCGCCGAGCGAGCCCAGATCACGGGCGAGATCGGTGATATGCGCACGGTGGCCCCGCTCCTCGGCATGTTTGATATCGACGCCATAAGCGGACGTGTCTTGGCTGATCACCAGCAGTTCACGCACGCCCGCGCCGACGAGCTTCTCGGCCTCGCGCACGATCGCATGGGCCGGGCGGCTGACGAGGCGGCCGCGCATGTCGGGGATGATGCAGAACTTGCACTTGTGGTTACAGCCCTCGGAAATCTTCAGATAGCTGTAATGGCGCGGCGTCAGCTTCACGCCGGCGGCGGGCAGAAGATCGACGAAGGGATCGGGATCGGGCGGCACGGCGGCATGGACCGCGTCCAGCACCTGCTCGTATTGGTGCGGGCCGGTCACGGCCAGCACGGAAGGGTGCGTGCCGATGATGTATTCGGGCTCCGCGCCCAGACAGCCGGTCACGATGACCCGGCCGTTTTCATTCAGCGCCTCGCCGATGGCTTCGAGGCTTTCCGCCTTGGCGCTGTCGAGAAACCCGCAGGTATTCACGATCACCGCATCCGCGCCCGCGTAATCGGGCGAGATCGCGTAGCCCTCGGCGCGCAGCCGCGTCAGGATGCGTTCGCTGTCGACCAGTGCCTTGGGGCAGCCAAGCGAGACCATCCCGATCAGCGGCTGACCGGGGCGGGGGGCATCCGAGATGCGCGCGCGGGGCGCGAGATCGGGACGCAGGTTCGGAGGGTTTGTGCTCATGGCGCGCGATATAGCCCTTGCAGAGCGTTCCGAAAAGCCCCCCGCGTGACGGGGGGTATTCCCGTGGCATGAGAGGCGGATTTCGGCCCCACTCGCGCCAAACGAGAAAACACTTGCCAGATCAGGTATATTTAAAGTTGAATATTTGAAGCTGTTTTTCGAACGGCACAGCCGAGGCGCAGGGGGGAAGGGAGAGCCTGCCTGCGCGACAAACCGGCTCAGAGGGAGGAAACTTATGAAGAAGTTTGAATTACCCCGTTTTGCGGGGGCGGTTTCGCTGTGCCTGGCGTTGGGCGTTCCAGGTGTCGCAAGCGCGACCGAGGGCTACTTCGCCCTTGCCTACGGACCCGCGCAGCGCGGTGTCGGCGGGGCAGGGGTGGCCTATTCGGTCGACCCGATGTCAGCGGCGATCAACCCCGCGAATATCGCCGATATCGGCCACGCGATGACCTTCGGGCTTGAGGCGTTCTCGCCGCGGCGGGGATTTGACGCAAACGGGGCCTTCCCCTTGCCCGATGGCGGGGCGGATTCGGGGCATGAATGGTTCGCGATCCCGAATTTCGGCTATAACCGCCCGCTGGAAGGCGGCGGCGCGCTGAACGTCATGGTCTATGGCAATGGCGGCATGAATACGAGCTATCCCGATGTCGCGAACCCGAACTGTGCGGCCGCGCCGGGCGATTCCGGGATTTTCTGCGACGGGAAGGCGGGCGTCGATCTGATGCAGATGTTCGTCTCGGTCGGCTACGGGCGCAAGGACGGGAACTTCAGCTGGGGCATCGCGCCGACCTTCGCCGCACAACGGTTCGCGGCGCGCGGTCTGAATCCTGCGTTGTTCGGGCCGATGACGACGGATGCCAGCAATTTCAGTGGCAGAGGTTACGACATCTCCACCGGGTTCGGCCTGCGCGCCGGTATGAAATACGAGATTTCGCCGCAGATCACGGTAGGCGTCGCGGGGCAGACCCGGTTCAAGATGTCGAAATTCGACAAGTATGCCGGGCTTTTCGAGGATGGCGGCAGTTTCGACATTCCCGCTTCGATCAGCGCGGGCGTCACCTTCAAGCCGCGCAGCGATCTGGCGCTGATGCTGGACTACCAGCGGATCTTCTACAGCAATATCGCTGCGGTCGGGAACTCCAATACCAACGGGCTTTTCGGGGCCAAGGGCGGCGCGGGCTTTGGCTGGGACGATGTGGATGTCGTCCGGATTGGCGCGGAATGGCAGCAGACGCCGGATATGACGTGGCGCGCGGGCTATGCCTACGCGACGAACCCGATCGGCAAGGAGGACGTGATGCTGGGCGTGCTCGCCCCCGGTGTGGTCGAGCATCATTTCAGCTTCGGCGGGGCGAAGAAGCTCAACGAGCGCGACACGTTCGATTTCGCAATCAACTACGTTGCGCCGCATAAGGTCAAAGGGCCGGGCATGTTCGGCGGCGATGTCGAATTGGACATGCATCAGTTCTCGGCCTCGGTGGGCTGGACCCGGCGGTTCTGACCCTCCGACCAACCGACCAAAGAAAAAGGGCGCCTCGCGGGGCGCCCTTCGTCATTCGTATCGCGGTTGCCTCAGCGGCGACGGTCGCGGCGCGAGCTCATCGGCTGGAAGGCGACGCCGACATGGGCCTCGCAATAGGGTTTGCCGGATTGGCTCGGAAGGCCGCAGAACCAGAATTCCTCGGTCGCGGGGTCGCCGATCGGCCATTTGCAGGTGCGCTCGGTCAGCTCCATCAGGCCAAGCTTCTTGGCGTGTTTCTCGACCTCACCGACCTTGGCGAGTGCAGCCGGGTCGATCTCGTTGGCGGAGGGCTGCGGCGGAAGCGGCTGACCGGCGGGGATGATCGCCTTGCGCGCAGGCGAGACCGCAGGCGTTGCAGCCTGTGCGGGCGCGGGGCTTGCCGGTTTCGCGGCGGGCTTGGGCTCGGGCGCCTCGGCTGCGGGCTGCGCGGCGGGCTTCTCGGCCTTCGCCTCGACCTTCTCGGGCTTGGCTTTCGGCTCGGGTTTCGCGGGCTCTGCTGCGCCGCCGGTGCGGTTCGACAGGCCGAGGCGATGCACCTTGCCGATCACCGCGTTGCGCGTCACACCGCCCAGCTCTTTCGCGATCTGGCTGGCCGACTGGCCTTCGGTCCACATCTTCTTGAGCAATTCGACGCGTTCATCGGTCCAGGACATGGGCATCCTTCCTTGGTTTCCTGCAAGTCCGTCTCGCAGGCCATTCCAGTTTCAATCCCTATTTTAGCGGGAGAGCGCAGAGATACAATCGCGAGGCCCGCTTTTCAAGGCCCGCGAGGACGTCCAGAGCAGTGCGCAAGCGGGAAACCAGCTGTGCGCGGGCTACGTTGAGCTGCGGGCCGCGAGCGTGTAGGGAGCGGGCAACAACGGGAGTATCAGGATGTACGAGATCGGCGTGCGCCGTTTTGGCGCGGTGAACTGGATGGGCCTGCGGATGCTGGGGTGGCGCGAGATTCGCCGCTTTCTCGCGGTCTGGCAGCAGACGGTGCTGGCGCCGCTGATCACCGCCGGTCTGTTCCTGACCGTCTTCGCGCTGGCCTTCGGGCGCAACCGCGCCGATGTTCTGGGCGTCGATTTCCTGCATTTCATCGCGCCGGGCATCCTGATGATGACGGTGATCCAGAACGCTTTTGCCAACACATCTAGCTCGATCGTGATCGCGAAGGTGCAGGGCAATATCGTCGACACGCTGATGCCGCCGCTTGCGCCGTGGGAAATCCTCGTGGGGTATCTGACCGGCGCGGTGGCGCGGGCGCTGATCGTCGCCGTGGTGATCTGGCTCGGGCTGTTTGCCGTGCTGGGGCAGGGGATCGCGCATCCGCTCTGGGCGATTGCGGCGGTCGTGCTCGGCGCGGCCTTCCTTGGCGGTCTGGGCATTCTGGCGGCGGTGTTTGCCGACAAGTTCGACCAGATGGCGGCGATCACCAACTTCATCATCACGCCGCTGTCGTTCCTGTCGGGCACGTTCTATTCGGCCAAGGCGCTGCCGCCGGCCTTCCAGATCCTGACCCATTACAATCCGGTCTTCTACCTGATCGACATGGCCCGCTTCGGGTTCCTGGGCGTATCGGACGCCTCGCCGTGGCACGGTCTTGCCGTGATCTGCGCCGCGCTGGTCCTAGTCCTGGGGCTTGGCTGGTACTGGCTGCGCATCGGCTATCGCATGAAGCCGTGAGCCGCGCTTAAGCGGCGCGTGGCCGTTCAGGCCGAATGCGCGCCGCCTGCGAGGCCCTTCACGAAGTCCAGCACTTCCGCCACCGGCTTGCCCTCGGCGATCTCTTTCACGATGGCCGAGCCCACGACGCAGCCATCGGCCACGCCCGCGATCGTCTTGGCGGCTTCGGGGGTCGTGATGCCGAAGCCCACGATCACCGGCAGATCGGTCTTCGCCTTGATCCGGGCGACTTCCGGGCCGACCTCGGTCGCCTGCGCCGCCTGCGAGCCGGTAATCCCCGTGACCGAGACGTAATAGACGAAGCCCGAGGTGTTCTGCAGAACCTTCGGCAGACGCTTGTCGTCGGTCGTCGGCGTCGCGAGGCGAATGAAGTTGATCCCGGCAGCCTGCGCGGGGATGCAAAGCTCGACATCTTCCTCGGGCGGCAGATCGACCACGATCAGCCCGTCGATCCCGGCAGCCTTCGCGTCTTCGAGGAAGCGATCGACGCCGCGCGAATAGATCGGGTTGTAATAGCCCATCAGCACGATCGGAGTGGTGTCGTCGGTCTTGCGGAACTCCGCCGCCATATCGAGCGTCTTCTGCAGCGTCTGCCCGCCATCGAGCGCGCGCTGACCTGCCAGCTGGATCGTCGGACCGTCGGCCATCGGATCGGTGAAGGGCACGCCCAGCTCGATGATGTCGACGCCTGCCGCCGGCAGAGCCTTCATCACCTCGAGCGAGGTTTCCAGATCCGGGTCGCCCGCCATGATGTAGGAGACGAAGGCTTTCTTGCCCTCTTCCTTGAGGCTGGCGAATTTGGCGTCGATGCGAGTCATGGCGTCCCTCCGGCTGGTCCGGAAGCGGTTTGCGCGAAGAGGGCGGGAAAATCAATGCCTCGCGCGCGGTCTCGCGCGCGGCGGCGACGTCCCAGACGGCCCGCGCCTACATCTTCGACGGGCCGTTGATCATCCACGCCGTGCCGAAACGGTCGCGTAGCATCCCGAACCCGTCGGCCCAGAACGTGTCGTCGAAGGGCATCATCACCTCCTCGGCCCCGTCCATCAGCCGTTCGAAGATCGCCTTCGCGGCCTCCCGGCTGTCCGAGACATGCGAGATCGAAACCGAACTTTGCGGGCGGTCGCGCCCCTCGGGCCAATCCGAGGCCATCAGCGCGCCATCGCCGAGCTTGATCAGCGCATGCATGATCCGCGCCTTGCCTGCCTCTCTCATGCCTTCGCTGGCCTCGGGCATATCGCCATAGCGCATGATGAAGGGCGGCTCGGTGCCGAAGAGCTCGGCATAGAAGCGCATCGCCTCTTCGCAGTTTCCTTGAAAGTGGATGTAGGGTTCGAAACTCATCGCGGTCACCTCCCTGAACGAGAAGGCCAGCCTATCACGATTCCGGCCCTCGCGCGCGCTTGCACCGGGGGCGGCCAATGAATAAGAAGCGCGCAGCCACAAACAGGAGGGCGAAATGGGTTTCAAGATGGGTATCGTGGGTCTGCCGAACGTGGGCAAATCCACCCTCTTCAACGCGCTGACCAAAACGGCGGCCGCGCAGGCGGCGAATTTCCCCTTCTGCACGATCGAGCCGAATGTCGGCGAAGTTGCCGTTCCCGATGAGCGGATCGACACGCTGGCCCAGATCGCCGGCTCGAAAGAGGTCATCCCGACCCGCATGACCTTCGTCGATATCGCAGGCCTCGTGAAAGGCGCCTCGAAAGGGGAGGGCCTGGGCAACCAGTTCCTCGCCAATATCCGCGAAGTCGATGCCATCGCCCATGTGCTGCGTTGCTTTGAAGACGGCGACGTGACCCATGTGGAGGGCCGCGTCGATCCGGTGGCCGATGCCGAGACCATCGAGACCGAGCTGATGATCGCCGATCTCGAAAGCCTCGAGAAGCGTATCGCGAACCTCGCCCGCAAGGTGAAATCCGGCGACAAGGAAGCGAAAGAGGCGATGCGCCTTCTGGAGCAGGCGAAAGAGGCGCTGGAAGCCGGCCGCCCCGCGCGCACCGTCGAGGTCTCCGAGGACGACCGCAAGGCGTGGAATATGCTGCAGCTGCTGACCGCCAAGCCCGTCCTCTATGTCTGTAATGTCGAGGAAGGCTCCGCCGCGACCGGCAACTCGAAATCCGAAGCGGTCGCCAAGATGGCCGCCGAGCAGGGCGCGGGCACCGTGGTGATCTCGGCCAAGATCGAAGAGGAAATCTCGCAACTCGACGCCGAGGAAGCCGAGATGTTCCTCGAAGAGATGGGTCTGGAAGAGGCCGGTCTCGACCGGCTGATCCGCGCGGGCTACGATCTTCTGGGCCTGCAGACCTATTTCACCGTCGGCCCGAAGGAGGCCCGCGCCTGGACGATCCGCAAGGGCACGCTGGCCCCGGCGGCAGCGGGCGTCATCCACGGCGATTTCGAGCGCGGCTTCATCCGCGCCGAGACGGTCTCCTACGATGACTACGTCGCGAACAAGGGCGAAGCGGGCGCGAAAGAGGCGGGCAAGTTCCGCGTCGAGGGCAAGACCTACGAAGTCAAAGACGGCGACGTCCTGCACTTCCTGTTCAACGCGTGAACCTCGGCTGGGGGCGCTACTTCTTCGCCCCCGCCGTGACCTCCGTGATCGCGTCGGCATCCACCATCTGCCACGCCATTCCCGCATTGCGGTAGAGCCGTTTGCCCAAGTCGGGATAGTCGCCGACGTCATGGGAAAGGCGCTGGCCCATCACGAGCAGCCGCAACATCTCCGATCCGGTATTCTCGATCGTATGGGCCGCGCCGCCCGCGCGGTAGCCGATGAAATCGCCCGGCCCGATCGCGTGACGGTCCTCGCCGATCCGCGCGGTCGCCTCGCCGCTGAGAACGAAGATCGCCTCGTCCTCATGGTGGTGGCGGTGAAACTCGGTGGTCTCGCAGCCGGGCTCCACCTCGATGATATGCACCCCGATCCCGGTCAGCCCCGTCGCATCGCCAAGGCTCTTGTTGATCCGCCGCGCATTCGGGTTGAGAAAATGCGTCTTCGCCAGCCCTTCCATAGCCGCGATCTCATCGGCCCGGATCAGATACCGGTCTTCGCTCATCGCGCCCCTCCTTCTCCTTGATCCAAATATCCCCGCCGGAGGCTTCCGCAGTCTCAGCCAGCGATCCGGTTCAGGATAGCAGAGACATCGCTGCCCGCCATCGCCCCCGTGGTCCGGCCTGCCTCGCCCGCGAGCCGCGTCGCGACGAAGGCGTCGCTCACCGCCGCAGGTGCATTTCGGATCAGCAGCGACGCGGTCAGGAGCAGCGCGAGCCGTTCCGCGAACCAGCGCGCTTCTGCCTCGGGCGGCAGGCCGGGCCAGCGGGCAAGGTGATCGGCCAGCGCCGCGTCGTAGCGCGGATCGGTGCCGCGCGCCGCGTTCAGCTCCGCGTGCAGCATCTCCGCCGCCAGTGGCTCTTTGGCCAAGGTCCGCAGGATGTCGAGGCAGATCACATTGCCCGAGCCTTCCCAGATGCCGTTCAATGGCGCTTCGCGATAGAGCATCGGCATCGGCGTGTCCTCGACGTAGCCGATACCGCCCAGCACCTCCATCGCCTCATAGGTCACGACGGGGCAGCGCTTGTTGCCGTAATATTTCGCCAGCGCCACGCCGATCCGGGCGAAGGCGCGATCCTCGGGGCGGGCGCTGTCGAAGGCCTCCGCCACCCGCATCCCCAGCGTCAGCGCACCCTCCCAATCCAGCGTCAGATCGGCCAGCACCGCACGCATCAGCGGCTGGTCGATCAGGCGGCGTTGGAAGGCAGCGCGATGCGTCGCCCAGTGATGCGCCTCGGAGATCGCGGCGCGCATCAGGCCTGCAGGCGCGAGCGCCGTGTCGAGCCGGGTGTGATGCACCATCTCGATGATCGTGGCGACGCCCCGGCCTTCCTCGCCCAGAAGATGGGCCACCGCGCCCTCATATTCGATCTCGGAAGACGCGTTGGAGCGATTGCCCAGCTTGTCCTTCAGCCGCTGGATGCGGATCGCGTTGCGCTCGCCTTCCAGCCAGCGCGGTACGAGGAAGCAACTGAGCCCCTTTTCGGTCTGCGCCAGCGTCAGGAAGCCGTCCGACATCGGCGCAGAGCAGAACCACTTATGCCCGGTCAGCCGCCAATGCCCGTCTGCGCGCTCGGCCCGCGTGGTGTTCGCGCGCACGTCCGAGCCGCCCTGCTTCTCGGTCATCGCCATCCCCAGCGTCGCGCCGGTCTTCTCGCCCACCGGCAGCACGCGCGGATCGTAGCTGCGCGCGGTGAGTTTCGGACGCCAGAGTGCGGCGATCTCGGGCGTGGCTTCGAGCGCGGGCACGGCGGCATAGGTCATCGTCATCGGGCAGCAACTGCCGGGTTCGATCTGGCTTGCGAGATAGACCATCGCGGCATGGGTGGCATGAGCGCCCTTCGCGCCCTCCCACGGCAGCGCGGCATAGCCCGCGCCGATCCCGGCCTCCATGAAACGATGATAGGCAGGATGAAAGCGCACCTCGTCGAGCCGCCGCCCGCCCATATCGAAGAGCCGCAGCTCCGGCAGGTATCGGTTCGCGTCGCGGCCCGCCTCGCGCATCTCTGTGGTGCCGAGCGTCTGGCCATAATCTGACAGCCCCTCCGCCTGACCGCCCGCCCGCGCCACGGCCTCGCGCAGCGGTGCATCCGTCCCGAACAGATCGACGTCGCCACGTGCGGGCGGCTGGTTTTCGACGCGGTGGGTGGGCAGATCGGCGCGGGGATCGGGTGTGGTCATGGTCGGCTCCTCCTGATCCGGATGGTAGGCTTGCGCCGTAGAACATGCGAGCGAAACGCGGCGGCAGGGCTTTTCTCGCGGCGGCCGCCGCCTAAATCAGGCGCGAAAGGGAGACCCATCATGAGCAAATGGCAGAAATCCGACGACGCGGTCGCAAAGCTCACCCCCGAGCAATACCGCGTCACCCAGCAGAACGGCACCGAACGCCCCTTCACCGGCGAATATGACAACCACTCGGCCAAGGGCATCTATGTCGACGTGGTCTCGGGCGAGCCGCTTTTCGCCTCCTCGACCAAATACAACGCGGGCTGCGGCTGGCCGTCCTTCACCAAACCGCTGATCGACGAACATGTCGTGGAATTGACCGATACCAGCCACGGCATGACCCGCGTCGAAGTGCGCTCGAAAAACGGCGACAGCCATCTGGGCCACGTCTTCCCCGACGGCCCGCGCGATCAGGGCGGTCTGCGCTATTGCATCAATTCCGCCTCGCTGCGCTTCGTGCCTTACGAGGAGATGGAGGCTGAGGGCTACGGCGAGTACATGGACCGGGTCGAGTAAGCACGACGTCAAGCGAAGCACCGGGTCAGGGGCCTTTACCTTCCCGCAGCCCGGTGGCAGGGTCCGCGCAACATCATATGACAAAGGGGGCGCGGGCATGCGCAAGCTGGAACTTGGTCAAAGCGGGATCATGGTGTCCGAGATTTGTCTCGGGACGATGACCTGGGGCAGCCAGAACACCGAGGCCGAGGGCCATGACCAGATCGATTTCGCGCTCGACCGCGGGGTCAATTTCCTCGACACGGCCGAGATGTACCCGGTGAACCCGGTGAAGGCCGAGACGATGGGCCGGACCGAGCAGATCGTGGGCACTTATCTGGCCAAGCGCGGCAAGCGCGACGATCTGGTGGTGGCCACCAAGATCACCGGCGAGGGCTCGAACGCGATCGAGGGCGGCCCCGAGATCAGCCCGACCCGCATCCGCCAGGCAGTGACGGATTCGCTGACCCGTCTTCAGACGGATTACATCGATGTTTACCAGTTCCACTGGCCCAATCGCGGCTCCTATCACTTCCGCAAGACGTGGCGCTTCGATCCGTCGAAGCAGCCTTCGAAGCAGGAAGTGCTCGACGATATGAGCGCCTGTCTCGAGACTCTCGAAGATCTGCGTAAAGAGGGCAAAATCCGCGAATTCGGCCTGTCGAACGAGAGCGCCTGGGGCACCGCGCAATGGCTGGCACTGGCCGAGGCGGGCAAAGGGCCGCGCGTCGAGACGATCCAGAACGAATATTCGCTGATGTGCCGCTACTACGACCTCGATCTGGGGGAGTTGGGGCAACAGGAGAAGGTGACGCTGCTGGCCTATTCGCCGCTCGCCGCCGGTATCCTGACGGGCAAATATTCGGGCGACGTGATCCCCGACAACACCCGCCGGTCGCTGGTCAACAATCTCGGCGGGCGCGCCAATCCGCGCGCTTTCGAGATCGCTGACCGGTATGTCGCGCTGGCCAAGGAGTTCGATCTTCACCCGGTGACGATGGCGATTGCCTGGGTGATGAGCCGTCCCTTCCCGGTGATCCCGATCGTTGGCGCGACTTCGGTCGACCAGCTCAAGCCGAACCTCGACGCCGAAGGGGTGGAACTGCCGAAGGAGCTGCTCGACAAGATCGCGGAGCTCCACAAGCATCACCCGATGCCCTACTGATGCGCGGGGCGTCGATCCTTCTGTGTGCGGCGCTCGCCTTGGCGGGCTGCAATCCCTTCGGCCCCACGGACGAGGGCGACACGGCAGAGCAATTGCCGCTGGTCGGCCAGGAGAAGATCGATGCCGGGAAATTCGAATGCGTTGCGCGCGGCGGCAACTGGGTCGCGCGCGGCGGGGCGTTCATCTGTGTGAAGATAACCTCCGATAGCGGCAAAAGCTGTCAGGCGGGCAGCGAGTGCGAGGGCGAATGCCTCGCGCGCTCGAAAACCTGCGCGCCGGTGACCCCTCTTCTGGGGTGCAATGAGGTGATGAGCGAGGCGGGCTACCCGATGCAACTATGCGTGCAATGAGCTGGGCGAAGATCGCTGCGCTGGGCGGGATGCTCGCGCTGACCCTCGCGGGCTGTGCGACGCCCCCGGAGACCGCGTCGCTGCGCAAACCGGGCGCGCTGATCTCTTCGGCGTCGCTGTTTGATCCGCAGCGCTTCGGCGGCGAATGGCATGTCGTCGAAAGCGGCATTCCGGGGTGTTCGGGCACGCAGAACTGGGCGTGGGACGGCAAGAGCGCCTACCGGCTGCGCGGCACCAACTGTGCGATCAAGCCTGCTGCTGTCGACGAGACCGTGACGCTGACCGGGCCGGGCGGGCGGCTTCTGGCGAAGGACGCGTTCGGCGGCGAGCCGATTTGGGTGCTCTGGGTCGATTTCGATTACCGGGTGGCGGTGCTCGGCACGCCTTCGGGCCGTTGGGGGATGATCCTGTCGCGGCAGACCCCGCCTCGGCCCGATCTGATCAAGGCTGCGCGCGATGTCATGGACTTCAACGGCTATGACATGACGCAGGTCGGTAAGTGACCGACGCGCCGGTGCATCTCTGGGTCTGGGTGACGCTGTTCGCGGCGGCCGTTCAGACCATTCGCTTCATGCTGCAAAAGCTGCTGGCGGGGGCGCAGCTCTCAGTGGGCGGCGCGACGTTTTCACGCTTCCTGTTTGGCTTTCCGCTCGCGGCTGTAACGGCGCTGGGCTTTCTGGCCGCGACGAACACGCCATGGCCGCATCTGAGCGGCCCCTTCTGGGGATTCGTCATTGCGGGCGGGGCGGCGCAGGTGGCGGCAACCTTCCTGACGGTGGCGCTGTTCGGCTTGCGCAATTTCGCGGTGGGCGTGGCCTTCACCAAGACCGAGACGGTGCAGGTTGCGCTGTTCTCCGCGATCATCCTTGGCGAATTCGTGGGCCCCATCGGCTGGATCGGGATCGCGATCGGGCTGGCGGGGGTGCTGTTCCTGACCAAACCGCCCGAAGGCGGCTTCAACCCGCGTGCGGCGCTTTACGGCGTCGGGGCGGGGGCGCTGTTCGGCCTGTCGTCGATCTTCTATCGCGGCGCGACGCTGGAGCTGGAGCCGCTCGACTTCTTCGCCCGCGCCATCGTCGCGTTGGCCTGCGCGACCTTCGCGCAATCGATCGGAATGGGGCTTTATCTGCGACTGCGCGAGCCAGGCGAATTGACCCGCGTGTTCGGCGCATGGCGGCGCACGGTGCTGGTGGGGATCACCGGCGTTCTGGGCTCGGCGGGTTGGTTCACCGCGTTCTCGCTGCAAAACGCGGCCTTCGTGCGCGCACTGGGGCAGGTGGAGATCGTCTTCACGCTGCTCGCCTCGGCGCTGGTCTTCCACGAGCGGCTGCACAAGCGCGAAGGAGCGGGCATCGCGCTCGTCGTGGTGTCGCTGATCGTGATCGTGCTGGCGGGACGTTAAAGCCCGATCCGCCGGAACTCCGAACGCGGCCCGCGATTGTCGAAGAACGGCACCGAATGCGGCGTGCCAAGCGCGTGTTTGGTGGTGATGAGGGCGGCGATTTCGGCCAAAACCACTTCGGTGATGAAGGGCAAGTTGAGCGCACGCGCCTCGGGCAGGGGCACCCAATGCAGATGCGAAAGCTCGTCGCAGGCGCGCGAGAAATCGTCGAGATCGCCCTGGATCGCGCCCGCATCGATCAGGAAGAACCGCGCATCGAAGCGGCGCGGGCGGCCCGGCGGCGTGATCGCGCGGAACACGAAATGCAGATTGGCCGCCGAGGGCAGAAAGCCCAGATCGGCGAAGCCCTGCCAATCGGTGGGCACCGCGCCGGGCCAGCTGGTTTTCTCGCCCAGCACCAGCCCGGTCTCTTCCCACAGCTCACGCAGAGCGGCGGCGGCCAGCGCCCCGCCGATCCCTGCGGGCGCATCGGCCTCGAGCCGCGCGTGATCGGGCGCGGGCAGGGGAGAGGCGAAGGGCACCTCCCAATCCGTGGCGTCGAGCGCGCCGCCCGGAAAGACGTATTTCGACGGCATGAAGGCGGCTCCAGCGCCACGCTGGCCCATCAACACGCTCGGCGTCGCATTCGCGTCACGGCGCAGGACGATCACGCTGGCCGCGTCGCGTAGCGCGGTTTTGTCGACCGGGGGGCGCGTGTCAGTCATGGACGATTTCGCCTTCGCCGAAACCATGCATCCGGCGCGACCATTGGATGCCCACCAGCATCCCCTTCATCAGCGGCAAAAGCACAGCCGAGAGCACCATCGAGCCGATGCCGAAAATCCAGATCATCTCCCACGGGCCGGGGCGGAAGGCGATGAAATAGGCCGCCATCATCGGAATCGCGAGATGACCGACGATCAGGATCGTCAGATAGGCCGGGCCGTCATCGGCGCGCTGATGCGAGAGGTCCTCGCCGCAGGACGGGCAGGTATCACGCACCTTGAGATAACTGTGCAAAATTCGTCCCTTGCCGCAGGCCGGACAGAGACAGCGCAGGCCCCGCCCGATCGAGCGGCCCAGCGGGCGGTCATCGTGATACTCGTCATGCGACTGCATTGCGCTCTCCCTTGTGGCGGTCTCTCTCCGCCCGTTCGCAGGGCAGTATGGCGGCAGCCGGGGCAGATGGAAAGTCCGGCGGGTCTATCACGGATGCGTGAGTTTGGCGACGGAATGCTGCGGGCGCCTCGTTTGGTTAGACATCGACGGCGCGAGATGTGCCGTGGGAGCGAGAACAGGAGTTTCGAATGAAAGTCATGAACAGGCAGACCCTCGTAGCAGCGATCCTCGCGGGCAGCGCGATCACCCTCGCAATGCCGGTGGTGGCGCAGAACCAGACCGGCAACCAGGCGCAGGCACAACAGGCGACCCCGGGCAATGGGCCGGGGAATGGGGCAGGCAACGGCCCGGCCAACGGGATGAGCCAGAAAATGCAGCCCGGCGCGATGGGCGATCAGGATGGGCGCGGCTTCGGCTTCGACATCAGCCGTTTCGACACCAATGGCGACGGTCAGGTGACGATGGAGGAAATCCAGGCCAAGCGGGCCGCCGATGCCGAGGCGCTCGACGCCAATGGTGACGGGATGATCTCGCAGGAGGAGCTCGTCAATTCCGAGATGGCCAAGGTGAAAGCCCGTATCGAGGCCCGCGTGAAAGCGCGCTTCGCCGCGCAGGACAGCAATGGCGATGGCGAGCTGTCGGCCGCCGAACTGATGGCGCATCCGATGCCGACGCGCATGTTCGACCGGATGGACCGCAACAATGACGGGGCGATCAGTGCCGACGAGATGCAGATGGCCAAACGGTTCATGCAGCGGATGAGCGACCGCCGCGACCATGGCCGGATGGGCAAGGGCGATTACCACGGCCATGACCGCATGGGCAAAGGGGATCGCCATGGCCATGACCGTATGGGGTGGAACGGCGACCGCGACGGCTACGGGCGGATGATGCAAGGCGACGGCCCGATGGGTCAGGGTCCGATGGGGCAAGGCCCGAACGGCCAAGGCCCGCAGGGCACGCCGCCGATGCAGCCGGGCGCCGGGGCTGGCCAAGGTCAAGGTCCGGGCAATGGACCCGCGGATGGCTCGGGCCGCTCCACGAACTGAGTTTCGAGCAGTGAAAAAAGCCGGGGCGCGGAAAAGCGCCCCGGCTGCATGTCAAATTGCATGCGCAGGGAAAGCAGGCTAGGCCTTTGACGGAATGACGATGGCACTGGATGCGATGAACGAGGCTTCGGACGAGGCGCTGCTGGAGCTTTACGCGCAGGGCGACCGAGCGGCTGCGCGGGCGTTGACGCTGCGCTTCGGGCCCTTGGCCTACCGGCTCGCCTATCGCTATCTGCGCGATGCGGCCGAGGCCGAGGACGTCGCGCAAGAGGGGCTTTTGCGGCTCTGGAAGATCGCGCCGGAGTGGCGCGCCGGCGAGGCGAAGGTCTCGACTTGGCTTTATCGGGTGGTGGCCAACCTCGCGACGGACCGGCTGCGCAAGCGCCGCGGCGTGGGGCTGGATGAAGCGCCCGAGGTGGCCGATGACCGCGCGAGCGCGCTGGACGAGTTGATCGCGCGCGACCGTGTGGCCGCGCTGGAAGCGGCGCTGGAGCAATTGCCGGAACGGCAGCGGATCGCGGTGACACTGCGACATATCGACGGTTTGTCCAATCCCGAGATCGCTGCCGCGATGGAAACTGGCGTCGAGGCCGTAGAAAGTCTGACAGCGCGTGGAAAACGCGCTTTGAGCAAGCTGCTTCGGGGGCAGCGAGAGAAATTGGGGTTTGGCGATGACTGACAAACGCATGGATCGCGAGACGGACGTGTTCGACGACGCGGCGCTGGAGCAGCTGTTCAGCGAGGCGCGCGCGGCGGGCGGGCCCGAGGCCGAGGCGGGGTTCCTCGCCCGGGTTCTGGCCGATGCGGAAGCGGAGCAAGCTGGCTTCGCGCGTCCCGGCCCCGCTGGAGCGTCCGACAAGCCTGACGTCTTGGCCGGTATCTGGGACGCGCTTCGCGGCGCGTTCGGCGGCTGGGCTCCGATGGGCGGTCTGGTCACGGCCGCGCTGGCCGGGGTCTGGATCGGCTTTGTGGGGGCCGACGAGATCGGCGCGCTCAGCCCGTTTTACGCCAGCAGCACGACCGAAAGCCTCGGCACGGTCAACCTGCTACCCGAGGGCGACACCTTCGCCTTCGCCGATGAAGGAGGGTTCTGATGGCGGCTGCCGAGACGCGAAATGGCCGGGGATTGCGCTGGGCGCTGATAGGGTCGGCGGTGCTGAACCTGCTTTTGCTGGGGTTCTTCATCGGCGGCTGGCTGGCGCATGAGCGGCATCCGCCGCGCCCGGTCGTGGGCGATGTCAGCCTCGGCGCGTTCACCGGGGCGCTGAGCCCGGAAGATCGTGATGCGCTGCGCAAGGCGGCGCAGGCGCGCGGCTCGGAGTTCCGCGATATGCGGCGGCAGGCGCGCAGCGACATGACGGCGCTGATCGCTGCGATCGACGCGGAGCCCTGGGATCGTGCGCAGGTGGCCGAGCTGCTTGAGCGACACAAGGCGCGGACGGTGCAGCGGGTCGATATCGGCGAGCAACTGATCCTCGACCGGCTCGACGCGATGAGCGCCGAGGCGCGGCATAGCTTTGCCGAGCGTCTGCGCGAGGGCGCGGCGCGGTTCGACAAGCGCAAGAAGGACCGCGAGGACGCGCCAAAGCCCAAGCCCTGAGGTCAGGCGGACGGGCGCCCCCAAGGGGGCATCACCATTCGCCGTTTGGAAAATCGCCAACCCTCAGTCTCATCACCTGCCCACGCGCGGCGTGACCCTTCTATTTCGGGTCAGGCCGCGTTTGTGTGTTGGGCGAGGGACACTTGGTTTCGACCGCTTCCCTTGGCGCAGAGAAGCGCCGCATCCGCCTCGTCGATAAGATGCTGAGGATCGTCATGGCGCGTGCCGCCGAAGGCGAGGCCAATCGAAATGGTGACCTGCGTCATTTGTCCGTCGGGCAGCGTGATCTTGCTCTGTGCGATTTCGTGCCGGAGCCGTTCCGAGATCCGGCAACCCTCGACCAGAGAACTGTCGGGCAGCGCCACGAGAAACTCCTCGCCGCCGATGCGACCGATGAGATCGACGTCGCGCAGGCTTTGGCGCAGATGGCGGGCGATACTCGCTAGCACCTCGTCACCTGCGCCGTGGCCATAGGTGTCGTTCACTGATTTGAAACGGTCGAGGTCGAGCAGCATCACCGCATAGCCATGGCCCGTGCGGCGCGCGCGCTCGGACATGCGCGACAGATGCGCGTTCACGTAGCGACGATTGTGCAGCCCGGTCAGCGGATCGACCAGCGCAAGACGCAGACCTTCGTCGACCGAGAGACGCAGTTGATCGGACAGGCGCTTGCGGCGGAGCTGCGCACCAATCCTGAGTGCGGCTTCCTTTGCCGCGAGCGGCGTCGATATCTCGGCGGGCAACAGATCATCCGCGCCCAGATCGAGCGCGCTGGCTTGCGTTTCGCGTGCATCAGGCTCGCTGGCGATCAGGATCGCCGCATGGCGCGTTTCGGGATGCGAGCGCAATTCCGACATCAGCCGGAGACCATCGCCGCGCTGCGCGAGGTCTGCGCCGATCACGAATAGATCGGGGGCGCGACGCGTGGGGTCGTCGCCGCAGGGCTGATCGTAACTGGTCAGCAAAATCCGATTCGTCGTCAGCAGGGGCGCGAGCGCGGATTTCCAGCGCAGTCCCTCGGACGGGTTGGGCGCGATCAGAGCGATCCGCGCGAGAGGGACGAAGTCGCTCGCCGCCTCTGCGAAGCCGAGTTCCCGGCAGGTCTGCTCGCGCAGCGCCGAATCTTCGTCGCCGGCATGGGCGCGTATCAGGCTGCGCAGTCGGGCGAGCAGCACCAGTTCGTCGAAGGGTTTGGCCAGCACCTCATTCACCCCGGCCTGCAGCAGCGTCACGCGCAGCTCCGGCGTGTCGCGCCCCGTCATCGCGATGATCGGGATGCGCCCGGTCCGCGGGTTCGCTCGCAACCGGGCGATGAGGCCTTCTCCGGTCATGTCGGGCAAGGTGACGTCGAGCAGGATCAGCCCGGGCCGTTGCGCGGCCGCGAGGGCGAGCGCCTCCGCCGCGCTTGCGGCTTGCAGTGTGTTGTAGCGCGCGCCGGTCAGCTTCGCCTTAAGCACAATGCGATTGGTCGCCACATCATCCACGATGAGGATCGATCCCGGCATATAACGCTACTCCTTCAACCTCCGGCGCGGTGCGGCTTGCATCGGGCGGTTCCCGACTGCGCCAGCTTCTCATCGCGCCTTTTCTTGACCTTAGCGGTCGATAGGTTAACAAAGCGTTTCTCCCCGACAGAGAAGGACCCGTCATGCGGCAAGAAAACGCTCATACGCTCGCGTTGCAGACCCTCGGCTGGCTTGCCGGTCGCGAAGATCTGATCGGCGCGTTCCTCGCCAATTCCGGGGCGAGCGTGGACGATTTGCGGGCGCAGGCGAGCGATCCGGACTTCCTCGCAGGGGTTCTCGACCATGTCCTGCAGGACGATCAGGTGGTCCTGGATTGCGCGCAGGACCTTGGTGTGCAGCCCGAGGCGCTGATGCAGGCGCGCGCGGTTCTCGGGCGCGGCGATCTGCGCCACTGGACCTGACGCGCAGCTTTGGGCAATCTGCCGGCAAAGGGAGGCAGATCGCAGATGGCAGGCGGCAAGATACGGGCGGTGCTGTTCGACAAGGACGGTACGCTTTTCGACTTCGACGCGACATGGGGCGCTTGGGCGAAGCTGCAGATCGAGGCGTTGGCGAAGGATGCCGAGCAGGCCGCCAGGCTTGCCGCGGCGATCGGGTTCGACCTCGACCGGATAGAATTCGAGCCGCACTCGCCGGTGATCGCGGGCACGGTTCGCGAGGCGGCGGAACTGCTGTTGCCGCATCTTCCGGGGCGGTCGCTCGATGATCTGGTGGTCGAACTGGAGCAGGCGGCGCATGACGTGCCTCTGGTGGAGCCGGTGCCGCTTGCAGCATTGCTGTCCGATCTACGCGGACGCGGATTGCAGCTGGGTATTTGCACGAACGATGCCGAGTCTTCGGCGCGGGCGCATGCCGCGCAGGCGGGCATCACCGATCTTTTCGACCGGATTATCGGCTATGACAGCGGGCACGGGGCGAAACCCACGGCGCGCCCGCTTCTGGCCTTCGCGGATTCGCTGGGGCTGGACCCGGCCGAGGTCGTGATGGTCGGCGACAGCCAGCATGACCTGCACGCGGCGCGCGCGGCGGGCATGATTGCGATCGGCGTGCTGAGCGGACCGGCGGAGCGGGCCGATCTGGCCCCGCTCGCTGATGCGGTGCTCGATCATATCGGGGGGCTTCCCGACTGGCTCGCTCAGCGCGCGGGCTAGCAAGACGCGTCAGACGCGCGATGAGCCTCGCGCAAGACAGGAGAGGGACGCATGCAACTACGTTTGCAACATATTCTGCTTGGGCTGCTGGCGGGCATGTTCTTCTGGGCGCTCGATAACCAGTTGCAGCAACGGCTTCCGATTGACGCGCACGGACAGTTCGGCGTGTCGGTTCTGGGCACGGTGTTCTTCGCGACCGCGCTTGCGATGCTGGGCGAGATTGGCTGGCGCAGGGCTTTCGGCGCGGCGGCGCTGATCGCGGCTCCGGTCGCGTTGCTCGGATGGTGGGCGTCGCTTGGCTATGCTGCGAGCGAGTCGCTGGCGGGATACATGCCTTACGAGCTGCTCGCGCTTTCGGTTCTGGCGATGCTGCCGCTGCCCTTCGCGATGGCCGTGGCGCAGGGCGGGTCGCGCGCCTGGAGCGACTATCCGGCGCTGTTCCTGCATGCGTGGAATATCGTGGTGCGCTATGCCGCCGCGTGTATCTTCCTCGGGATGGTCTGGCTCGTGCTGTACCTCTCGGCGCGCCTGCTAGAGAGTGTGGATCTCGATTTCCTGCGCCAGCTTCTGCGGGAGAAGCTGTTCGCCTTTGCATTGTCGGGCGGCATTCTCGGGCTGGGACTGGCGGTGGTGACCGAGTTGGAGGAGATGATCTCTCCGACCCTGATCCTGCGGCTTCTGAGGCTGTTGCTGCCGCCCGTTCTGCTGGTCGCGGTGATCTTCGTGGCCGGGTTCATTGCGCGCCGGGGGGAAGTCTCTCTGATCGGGTTCTCGCAGATCGAGACGCTGCTGGCGATGGCCGCGGCGGCGGTGACGCTGATCTCGATCGGCATTGAGCGCGACGATGAAAGTGCCGTCCGGGCGCGGGTCCTGCGCCTGTCGGCTCAAGGCTTGGCATTGGTGCTGCCCGTGCTGGTCGGGGCGGCGGCTTGGACCGGATGGCAAAGCGTCACCGCGCAGGGCTGGACCCCGGGACGCGTGGCGCAGGCGGTGCTGATCGTGCTTCTGGCGGGCTATGCGCTGGGTTATGCCGGGTCGGTGCTGCTGGGGCGCGGCTGGATGGCGCGTCTGCGGCGGATCAATATCGCCATGGCGGGAGTCCTGCTTCTTGCCGCGCTGGCATGGCTGACGCCGGTGCTGGACGCGAACGGGGTGGCTGCGCGCTCGCAACTGGCGCTGTATCGCGAGGGGCGCATCACGGCGGGCGCTTTGCCGCTCTACGCTTTGAAGAACCACTGGGGGCTTGCCGGGCAGGCGGCCTTCGCGGAGTTGGAAACCCAAGCCGGTGATGACCGCGCGCTCGCGACGGCCTTGGCCCGTTTGAGCCCGTCTGCGGATGGGGCGGAGGGTGCCAGCGCCGCGCGCGCTCAACTGCGCCGGGATCTCGTGCTGCCCCCCGGTGCGAAAGCGCCCGAGGATGCGCTGCTCGATGCGATCCGCGCGCGCGCGCCCGAGGTTGCGGCGGGGCTTTGCGCCTCGGCCGAGGGGGCGGCGGCGAATTGCGCTTTGATTGAGGCCGATTTTCTTTCGGATGTTCCCGGCGACGAGGCGATGGTGCTGCTGCATCTGCCCGACCGCGATGCGATCTACGTGCTGCGGCAGTCGAAAGGCGCGTGGGATTCGATCGGTTGGGGCAGCGTCGTCGATGCGCAGGGCGAGCCGCGCTTCCGCGTCGATCTGGCCCCTGTCATCGCCGCGATCAAACGTGGTGAGATGCAGCTGGCCCCGAGCGGGATCATGGCGCTTGAGGCCGGTGGGCTGCGTCTTTTGCCGCTGTCGCGCTGAGCCGGGCGAGTTTGGAGCTTTGTTAACTTCTGATCGCTAGCGTGGCGATCAGGAGGACACATGCTCGGCTTGATCAACCGCTCTATCGAGGCGTTTCTGACCGACACCCACGGGGCGGTGCTCTGCGCGCGTGTGCGGCGGCGCGCGGATTTGCCGGGCGAGAGCTATGAGCCCCTGCTGCAATATGACGATGCGCAGACCTTGCGGCTGATCGATGCCGCCTGCGACGAGTTGGGGCGGGCGCGATCCGAGTTTTTGGAAGACCTTGGGGCGCATCTGTGCAGCCGCGAAGCGGTGCGGCGGCTGTTGCGTTACGGCGGCTGCGACTATCGCGGTTTTCTGAACTCGCTCAACGAGTTGAATGACCGCGCGCGCATGGCGCTTCCCGATCTCAAGCTGCCGGACCTGCATCTGGTCGCAACCCAGCCGGGGCAGTTCCGTCTGCGCGTCGCCGCGGATCTGCCGGGATGGGGGGCGGTGCTGGCGGGGATCCTGCGCGCGATGGCGGATGACTATGGCAGCCTCGCGCTGATCGAGGTGCCGCCGCGTGTCGCCGGGCGCGATCTGCGCGATCCCGACCCGAGGGGGGGAACCGTGACGATCCAACTGCTCGACGCCACCCATGCCGAGGCGCGCCAGTTCGCCCTCGCGCGCATGATTGGTGAGGTCTGATGAGCGTGCCGGGCGAGAACACTGTCACGAGACTGGCCGCGCAGCCACCCGCCGATCGGGGCGCGCACGCCTATTGGCTGGCGCTGTTGACCGGGCTTTTGCCGATGTTTCTCTGGCTCGACGAGCGGGCCTGCATCCTTGGGGTCGGGCGCACGTTGCGCAAGGTTCTGGGGGTGCCGGAAGCCCAGATCGTCGGCGCGCCGTTCTCGCGGTTTTTCTCGGTCGCGCGGCGCGGCGGGGCGGTGCGGATGTGCCCGAAAGAGCTGCGCTCAAGTTGCGGTGCTGTTGATTGCGATCGCCAGATCGGGCGCTGCGGGCGCTCCCTCGGGGCCATGACGGCGGAGGAGATGCTGCATGTCACCCTTCGCATGCGCCCACAGGTAAGCCTGCGTGGCGCGCTGGTGAGCCACGCGGGTCCGCCAATTCAGGGGGGGGCGCCGACGCAGGCGGGGGGCGATATGCTCCTCAATTTCAGCTTCGGCATTCACCTGCGCGAACTCGTGGCGGAATTCGACCTGACCGAACATGATTTCTCCGCCGCCGATCTCGCGATGGAAATGCTCTATCTTCAGGAAGCGAAATCGCTCGTGCTGGAGGAGTTGCGGGCCCTGACCGGGCGGCTCGATCAGGCGCGCAAAGCGGCGGAAGATCAGGCGCTGAGCGATCCGCTGACGAAACTCGCCAACCGCCGGGCAATGGCACAGGCGCTTGCGCGGGCCGTCGACCACGCGACGAACGGGCTGG
This sequence comes from Thioclava sediminum, assembly GCF_002020355.1. Lineage (GTDB taxonomy): Bacteria > Pseudomonadota > Alphaproteobacteria > Rhodobacterales > Rhodobacteraceae > Thioclava > Thioclava sediminum. The sequence continues at coordinate 441,850 of NZ_MPZV01000002.1, read as the reverse complement.
CGAATTTCGCTTTGCTGCAGGTCGACCTCGATCACTTCAAGACGATCAATGACACACAAGGCCATGCGGCGGGGGATTTCGTGTTGCAACTGGTGGCCCGCAACCTGTGCGAAAGCGTGCGCGGAGGTGATCTGGTCGCGCGGATGGGCGGCGATGAGTTCCTCGTTCTCTTGCGCGGTAATCCGAGCCGCGCGGAGATCGGCACGCTCGCGGCACGCATCATCGAACAGCTCAAAGCGCCGAAATGGTATCGGGGGCAGGAATGTCTGGTCTCGGGATCGCTCGGCGCTGTGTCGTCGCGCGACTACGAGAACCTCGAGATCGAGGCGCTGCAGAATGATGTCGACCGAGCGACCTATGCCGCGAAGACAGCAGGGCGCGGATGCCTTCGTTTCGGGTCCGGGCCTGTCGAAAACGTCGAGGATGAGCCGGCGACGTCACCCGGCGCTGCGCGTTAGCCGAACAAACGCTCTTTTCCTGACCGGTCGCCTTCGGGTAAGGGCAGCGCATGAGACAAGGATTTCCCTATGCCCGCGCCGGACAGCGCATCGGTCTTCTGGGCGGGTCGTTCGATCCGGCGCATGAAGGTCACGTCCTGATCACGCGTGAGGCGCTGCGCCGCTTCAATCTTGATCGGGTCTGGTGGATCGTGAGCCCCGGCAACCCGCTCAAGGCGCATGGGCCCGCGCCGCTCGATCAGCGGATCGCGAGTGCGCGGGCGAGCCTTGGGGGCGATCCGCGCGTGGTGGTGACCGACCTCGAAGCGCGGCTCGGCACGCGTTACACGGCCGACACGATAACGCGGCTGCGTGCGCTCTATCCCGGCGTGGATTTCGCGTGGCTGATGGGGGCCGATAACCTCGTGCAGTTCGACCGCTGGGATCATTGGCGCACGATCATGGAGAGCGTGCCGGTCGGTGTGCTGGCGCGTCCGGGCTGGCGGATGCCGGGGCGCTGGGCGCGCGCGGCGCGCATTTATGCGGGGGCCGAATTGCCCGCGGTCGCCTCGCAGCGCCTCCTAGACGGACCGGCGCCGCGCTGGTGCTTCGTCAACATTCCGATGTCGTCTCTTTCCTCCACGGAAATTCGCGAGAAAGGCGGCTGGCGGGCATCGACACCCGCTTGAAGACGGTGCGGGGCGCGCTACGCTCGGATTGACGCCGAGGGAGGAATCGCCATGCCGCTATCGATATCGCGCCGCTTTGCACTGCTGGGTGGCGCCGCGCTTTTCGCCACTCCGAAAACGGGCTTCGGCCAGACGGTCGCGGCAACCGAATTGGTCCGGATGGCCGGGCTCAGCGGCGATGTGGGCTATGTCGTCGCGGACCTGAAGAGCGGCCAGATCCTCGAACAGCGCAATGCAGGCCAAGCGATGCCGCCCGCCTCCGCGCTCAAGTCGATCACCTCGCTCTATGCGATGGAGCAACTGGGCGGCGATTTCCGTTTTGGCACGCAGTTGATCGCGACCGGCCCGATCTCTGGCGGGCGCATTCAGGGAGATCTGATCCTCGCGGGCGGGGGCGATCCGACGCTGACGACCGACGATCTGAACGCGATGGCGAAGTCGCTGGCGGCGAAGGGCGTGCAGGGCGTCACGGGGCGTTTTCTGACTTGGGCCGGGGCGTTGCCCTACAAGAACGAGATTGCAAACGATCAGCCGATTTTCGCGGGCTACAACCCGTCGATCTCCGGGCTGATGCTGAACTTCAATCGCGTGCATTTCCAGTGGCGGCGCTCCGGTGGGGGCTGGGCGCTGAGCATGGATGCGCGCGGGCGCGACGTGCAGCCGCAGGCCTATACCGCGAAGGCGTCGATCGCGAAACGCTCCTCGCCCACTTTCACCTATTCCGACCGCGGCGGGGTCGAGCATTGGACGGTCGCCTCGGCGGCCTTGGGGCGGGGCGGAAGCCGGTGGTTGCCGGTGCGCCATCCGGCGGCCTATGCGGGCGACGTGTTTCAGACATTGGCCCGCGCACAGGGCACACCGCTGCCCGCGCCGGAAGCGGTGCGCAACCTGCCCGGCGGCACGGTTCTGGTGAGCCATGGCAGCGATCCGCTTGTGCCGGTTCTGCGCGAGATGATGAAATATTCGACCAATATCACCGCGGAAGCGGTGGGTATGACGGTCAGCAAGCGGCTGGGCGCGGGGAACTCCCTGAAGCAGTCGGGACAGACGATGACCCAGTGGCTGCAGCAACGCACGGGCGCGCGCTCGGCCCGGTTTACCGACCATTCCGGGCTGCGGGCCGATGCCGAGCTTTCGCCGCAGGATATGGTGGCGGCGCTGCGCAATCTTGGTGCGCCGATGGGGCTGCGCAGTTTGATGAAGCCATTCAAGCTGCGCGATGCGACGGGCAAGAACATGCCAGCCCAGCCATTCCGAGTGGATGCGAAGACCGGGACGCTGAATTTCGTCTCGACTTTGGCGGGCTATATGACCGCGCCTGATGGCACCGAACTGGTCTTCGCGATCTTCACCGCCGATCTAAACCGGCGTCGTCGTGCGGGCTCGGCGCCGCGCCCGCCGGGGCAGGTCCAATGGGTGCGGGCGTCGAAAATCCTGCAGAGCCAGCTGTTGGAGCGTTGGGCCGGGATTTACGGCTGAGGGTCGCTCCGCCTGGACGGCGGGGCGGTCGTCAGGTTTCCTCGCCGGGACTCTATCGTCCGATCAGAGCGTGACGTGGCGCACTTTCGCACCCCATTCGATGGCGACGGCGTGCAGCCGGTCGATCGCCAACTCACCGCGAATTTCTTCGAGAAGACGTAGTTCGGTTTGACGGATCGTGCCATCTGCGGCGGCCACATCGCAGGCCAGCGCATACGCGGTTTCGAAAATATGTTCGGGCAGCGCGTCGCGGATCAGGCCGAACAGCGCCTCGAGCCCGTCTTCCTCTTCGAACAGCGTGAAGACCGAGCGGGATACCCGCGAGACGCGGTCGAAATCGTAGCCCGCGAAGATCGGCATGTGGTTCACTATCCGCTCGATTGCGACGAGTTCGGAGGTCGGCACGTCCTCATCGGCGGCGGAAATCGCGACCATCACGGCGACGAGCGCGTCTTGGGGCGAAAGCGAGGCGAGAACGTCGGGCACGTGGGAGCTCCTTGATAGTGTTCGAGTGCTAATTATTGACTGTCCCCGTCCGCTTCAATAGGTCAGGCGCGACTGGGCGCACGGGGCGCCTTCATGAGGTATGCAATGACGAGCTTGCGTGACGCTGCGATGAAATCCAAGGCCTGGCCCTTCGAGGAAGCCCGCCGGGTGCTCAAGCGTTACGAGAAACGGGACCCGGAAAAGGGTTACGTCCTGTTCGAGACGGGCTACGGTCCCTCGGGTCTGCCGCATATCGGCACGTTTGGCGAAGTTGCGCGCACGACGATGATCCGTCGCGCTTTCGAGCTGATCTCGGATATCCCGACGAAGCTTTTGTGCTTCTCGGACGATATGGACGGGATGCGGAAAGTGCCGAGCAACGTGCCCAATCAGGACATGCTGCGTCAGCATGAGCAGAAGCCGCTGACCTCGGTGCCCGATCCTTTCGGCGAGTTCGACAGCTTCGGCAACCACAACAACGCGATGCTGCGCCGTTTCCTCGATACGTTCGGGTTCGAGTATGAATTCGCGAGCGCGACCGATTACTACAAGTCGGGTCGGTTCGACGAGATGCTGATCAAATCGGCTTACGAATACGATCAGATCATGGAAATCATGCTGAAGTCGCTGCGCGAAGAGCGTCAGCAGACCTATTCGTGCTTCCTGCCGATCCATCCCGAGACGGGCCGCGTGCTCTATGTCCCGATGAAGGAGGTCAATGCGCGCGACGGCACCGTGACCTTCGACGACGAGGACGGGCGCGAATGGACGCTGCCGGTCACCGGCGGCAATGTGAAGCTGCAGTGGAAACCCGATTTCGGGATGCGTTGGGCCGCGCTCGGCGTCGATTTCGAGATGTATGGCAAGGACCACTCGACCAACACGCCGATCTATGACGGCATCTGCCGCGTGCTGGGTGGGCGTGCGCCGGAGCACTTCACCTACGAGCTGTTCCTTGATGCGAATGGTGAGAAGATTTCGAAGTCGAAGGGCAATGGCCTGTCGATCGACGAATGGCTGACCTATGCGGCGACGGAGAGCCTGAGCTACTTCATGTATCTCAAGCCGAAGACCGCGAAGCGGATGCATTTCGACGTGATCCCGAAGGCGGTGGACGAATATCACCAGCAGCTGCGCGCCTATCCCGATCAGCCGATCGAGCAGCAGGTGAACAACCCGGTCTGGCACATCCACGGCGGCAATCCTCCCGAGAGCCGGATGGTGGTGCCTTTCGCGATGCTGCTCAATCTTGCGAGCGTCGCGGGCGCGACCGAGAAGGAAGGGCTGTGGGGCTTCATCAAGCGCTACGCGCCCGAGGCGAGCCCGGAAGGCAATCCCGATCTCGATCAGGCGGCAGGCTTCGCGCTGAAGTATTTCGAGGATTTCGTGAAACCCACGCTGGTCTTCCGCGCGCCCGACGCCTCCGAACGTGCCGCGCTGGAAGATCTGGCCAAGGCGCTGAAATCGGAAGAGGCGGCGCTCGACCAGATCGCGCGCAAGAACGCGGCGGCCGGCAACGAAGAGCCGCTGCCGGAGGCCGATTTCCATAGCGACGAGTTCCTTCAGACGGTCGTTTTCGCGGTCGGCAAGAACCACGAATTCGCGAACCTGCGCGATTGGTTCAAGGCGCTCTACGAGGTGCTGCTGGGCCAGAGCCAAGGGCCGCGTTTCGGCGGGTTCATCGCGCTTTACGGTGTCGATGAGACCGTCGCGCTGATCGAGCGGGCGCTGGCGGGCGAACTGGTCGACTAAGCTTTCCAGAGATCGAACCAAGCCCCCCAGCGGTCGCAAAGCGGCTCGGGGGGCTCGGCGAATATCCTGGCGCCGAGGGTGAAGGCTTCGGCCTCCAGTCGGGCGGATTCGGTGCGGATCAGTGCAAGCAAAGCCTCGGCCCTTTCGGGGTCGAGATGCTCTGGCACTTTCATCTCGAGCACATGCAGGTCGTGATGGTCGCCGATCAACTCCCCCAAAGTGTCGAGTGCGTCTTCGCGCGGATGCAGCATTTCTGGCCAGATCGGGGCGAGCAGGCGGGTGTGATACCAGTGCTGCTTCACCCGCGTCCGCCAATGGTGCAGGTCTAAGCCAGCCCTAGATTTCTGCGCGGTTTTCAGACGCTTGCGGCAATCTTTCAGCGTCTCGTACAATCCGGCCTCATAGGCGGGCCAGCCCTTTTCGGTGACGTCCCAATCCTTCGCGCGTTTGCGGATTTCCGTGACGCGTTTCGCGAATGTCGAGATGTCGCCTTCCTTCGGGGGCGGGGTCGCGGGCAGCGCGTCGAGCATGGCGCGGGCGGCAGACGCACCGTCGAGATCAGGCCCCTCGCGCCCGAGCCGGATAAGCGAGGCGCGCATCACCTCGTCGTCGCGCAGGCTGGAAATGCCGCGGGCGGCTTCGACCAAGGCGTCGTTCTCCTTGTGGAAATCGGAGAAATGCGGCGCGAAGAGGCGGATCAGGCCGCGGGTCTTCTTGATCGCTTTGCGAAGGGAGTGAACCGACGGGTCGGGCTTGTCGGCCAGTTTAACGGCTGTCCCAAGCTCGCTGCGCGCGATGCGGCGCAGGGCTTTCGTCGGGGGCTTGTCGTCGGGGGATATGGCGTAAACCATCTGCGGCTCCTCTTGGCTGCTCACCCGATGTGGCGCGAGGATATGTCAGGCGCATGACGCTGTCACCTGCGAAGCGGGAGGGGCAGCGGGAGCGCAGGCCGTGACCGGAGGCTGCGAACGGCCCTCTCAGGTCTTCTTTAACCTTTCCTTCTAGCTTTGTTCGGGCCGAAGCGCGGGCGCTTTCGGTCGGTCCCGGCGCGCAATTGGCATGGCAAGGGGCGCGCGGGTGGGAACATGGACAAGAGGATTGCAGATGAACGTCGCGATTACCGAAGGGCTGGTGCTGACCCCGCCCGCATTCGCCGAAGGGCTGGATCAATGGTCGAGCGAGGATGGCACGCCGGGCTCCACGACCTATGAGAGCACGGGCAATGCCGTGCTGGTTCCGGCGGATGCGGATTTCGGCGGCTGTCTGGAGATGCTCAAGACGCAGACCGTGCAGAAACTGCGCTACATGGGAGACACGCCGATCCTGCCCGGGACTTACCTGCGCATCCGGGCGCGGGTGAAGGCGGTCAGCGGCAACCTGCCGGAGGTGCGTGTCGCGGGCTATGCGGTGACGGGATCAGGCAGCCATGTGAGCGGCGTGGTCGAGGTCGGCCCGACAGTCGCGCTGCAAAGCTATGGCGCGGTGGTCGAAGTGTCGGCGATCGTCGGGACCGGCTCGCGCGACGGTGTCGATATGCCGTGGGGGCTGGATGCGGTCTATGGGCATTTCGGGCTGGACCTGACCGGCGCGAATGGTGGCGTGGTACGCATCGACGATATCGAGATCGAGGACGTGACCGAGGCTTTCCTGCGTGACCTGATGGGCTGGGTGGATGTGCGCGATTACGGCGCGGTGGGCGACGGGACGACCGACAATGTCGCGGCGTTCAACGCGGCCGATCAGGCGGCGAACGGGCGCAAGGTTTTCGTCTCGGAGGGCGTTTATTACCTGGGCAGCACGATTTCGATCTCGTCGCCGGTCGAATTCGTGGGCACGCTGGTGATGCCGGTCGCAGCGAAACTGGCGCTGATGTCGTCCTTCGACTTTCCGACCTATGCGGCGGCGTTCGGCGATGAGTTGGCGGGCTTCAAGAAAGCGCTGCAGGCGCTGTTCGGCTATACCGATCACAACGTGCTGGACCTGAAAGGGCGCCGCGTCGAGGTGACCGAGCCGATCCGCATCGAGGAGATCGCGCCGGACCTTACGAGCTTTTCCAACCGCCGGGTTCTGCAGAACGGGCAGATCAACGTGATCGCGGGCTCTGCTTGGGACGATGAGGTGGTGACGTCGCAGGCGAGCTATTCGGTGAGCCAGTCGATGCAGCTGACCTCGGTCGCGAATATCGCGAATATCCCGGTTGGTGCGCGGATCACCGGCACCGGGGTCGGGCGCGAGGTCTATGTGAAGTCGAAGAATGTCGGCGCGCAGACACTGTATCTTTCGCAGCCGCTTTATGGCGGGTCGGGCACGCGGACCTACACGTTCACGCGCCACCAATATGTGCTGGATTTCTCGGGGATGGAGAAGCTCGACCGGTTCAACATCGCCAATGTGGAATTCCTCTGCAACGGCGCGGCGAGCTGCATCATGCTGGCGCCTGACGGGCAGATGTTCCAGATCCGCGACAGCTATGTGGTGCGGCCCAAGGATCGCGCGATCACTTCGATCGGGCGGGGGTGTCAGGATCTCCTGATCGATGGCTGTCAGTTCCTGTCCGACGAGATGCTGGTGCCCGCGCAGGACCGCAAGTCGATGGTGCTCAACGTTAATGCCAACGACAGCAAGATCCGCGACTCGCGCTTCGTACGCTTCGGGACGAGTTTCGTGCTGAATGGCTCCGGGCATCTGATCGTCGGCAATCACTGGTTTCAGGGCGATGAGGAAAGCAACGGCGTGCGCGTGGCGGGGCTGGTCTTTACCCAGACCAATGTGCAGTCGGCGGTGACCGGCAATTACATCGACAACTCGGTGATCGAGTGGACCAACGAGCATGACGCCGAGCCGGATTTCGCGAGTGAATACAGCTTTGGCGGGCTGACGGTGACGGGCAATACCTGCGTGTGCATCAATGTCGCGCCGTGGTTCACGTGGCTGTCGATCAAGCCCTATGGGCCGGGGCATTTCATTCAGGGTCTGAGCGTGACGAATAACGTGTTCAAATCGCTCAACGGCAGTGTCGACCGGATCGAGAAGATCGACACGAGTTTCGCGGATATCGACCGCTCGCGGGTGCGCAACGTGGTGTTCGAGGCGAATATGTTCAACGCGATCAACGACATCTCGCAGAACCCGGTGATGGTCGAGGTGAACCAGTCCACGGCGCAATCGGTCTGGACGGTGGATGCGAGCGAGTATCTGCCCTTCGGGGGCTGGGCGCGCAACGTGCAGAGCCTGATCGCCGAGGGCATGGTTCGCGACGGCTCGGGGGCGCGGATCGACGCGATGCCCTATGTCGCGGTGGAGCAGGGCGCGGCCAAGAACCAGATCACGGTGAACTGGCCGGAGGCGGCGAAGGGTCGGCTGCAGGTCACGCTGCGGATGGATAACCCGATCTGACGGGACGCAAGGGCGGGGCCGATCCGGGCGGATCGGCAAGGCGGCGCGTGGGGCGAAAGTCCTGCGCGCTGTTTTTATGTCAGGTCTGCGGGCGTCAGACGAAAGGCGCGGCCGAAGCCGCCATTGAGAGCCGCCGAGGTCGCGCGGAGATCGAAAAAGAAGAAGTCGGGCAGGTCGATATAGAGCTTCGATTTCGGATGATCGGAGAGCCAGCGGTCGCGCATCGCCGGGAAGGCGGGATCGTCGCGGTGAATGGCATGCGCCTCGACCTGCAACGAGAGCCGGGGATGGGTGAGGGGATCGCCTTTTGTGCCGGGCTCGCCGAGCAATAGCCCGGCCCGGTGATCTTGCAGCAGGGCGGTCGTGTGTGCTGCGAGGCTGGAAACGAAGGTTAACAGCTCCCCTTGCGGGCCGGGGCCGAGGGCGACGCGCGTCACGACCGGCGCGCCTGTATCCGGGTCGAGCGTGCCAAGCGCGCCGAACCGGGCTTCTCGGATCAGGCTTTGCGCCAAGGCGCGGGCCTCATCATCCGTGGGGCGGATCGGGTTGGTCGGCGGGGTCTGCTGCGGCATGGGAGGCTCCTTCAAGGCGGCGCGATGGTAGGGCGCGGGCCTGCGGGCGACAATCGTCGAAGTTATCCACAGGATGCCGTAACGGAAGGTCGCGCGCCGAATCATTCTGAGCGTCCGATTCGTCTCGTCGCAGCCGCGGCATGATTTTAACCGTGCGGTCGATTTTCAAATTCAGTCGGGTCCGAGCGGAAACGCTACAGGCAAGCACTTGAATTGGCTCGCCTATTTTCTGCCTCATTTCCGTGCATTTACAGCGTTAGCGCAATCGGTGTCAAAAAATTTACAGAAATATGTAGCGTATAAAGGGGGTTACATGAATCTTAACCTTTGAGTTACAGTGGCGCGGGGTAGAGGGCCTGCACTATCACGCGGGCGACATGCGGACACGCCGTGCCGCAATGCGAAATTGCTGGGAGGAAGCTCATGACTGCGCAAGACAAGGTGACTCAGGTTCCAGAGGTCAAAGAGGTCCCGCCGGGCTTCGAGAACGCCCATGCCGACGCCGCGAAATATCGCGAGATGTATCAGGAATCGATCACCGATCCGGAGAAGTTCTGGGGCCGCGAGGGTAAGCGCCTCGACTGGATCACGCCGTATACCAAGGTGAAGAACACTGATTTCACCTTCGGCCATGTCGACATCAAATGGTTCGAGGACGGCGTGCTGAACGCCAGCGTGAACTGTATCGACCGTCACCTCGCCACGCGCGGCGACCAGACCGCGATCATCTTCGAGCCCGACGATCCGGAAACCCCGGCGCAGCACATCACCTATAAGGAGCTGTCCGAGAAGGTGAACCGCTTCGCCAACGTGCTTTCGAGCCAAGGCGTGATGCGCGGCGACCGCGTCGTGATCTATCTGCCGATGATCCCGGAAGCGGCTTACGCGATGCTCGCCTGTGCGCGTATCGGCGCGATCCACTCGATCGTCTTCGCGGGCTTCTCGCCCGACGCGCTGGCCAACCGGGTTAACGACTCGGGCGCCAAGGTCGTCATCACCGCCGACACCGCCCCGCGCGGTGGCCGTCGCACGCCGCTCAAGGCGAATGCCGACGCGGCGCTGCTGCACTGCTCGGACAAGGTGCGCTGCCTCGTCGTGAAGCATACCGGCGACCAGACCTCGTGGATCGACGGTCGCGATGTCGACGTGAAGGCGATGATGGAGAACGTCTCGCCCGAATGTCCGCCGCGTCCGATGAATGCGGAAGATCCGCTGTTCATCCTTTACACCTCGGGCTCGACCGGCAAGCCGAAGGGCGTCGTGCATACCACCGGCGGCTATCTCGTCTACGCGGCGATGACGATGCAATACACGTTCGACTACCACGATGGCGACGTGTTCTGGTGCACCGCCGATGTGGGCTGGGTCACCGGCCACAGCTACATCGTCTACGGGCCGCTCGCGAATGGCGCGACGACGATCATGTTCGAAGGCGTGCCGACCTATCCGGATGCGGGCCGCTTCTGGGCCGTGTGCGAAAAGCACAAGGTCAACCAGTTCTACACCGCGCCCACCGCGATCCGCTCGCTGATGGGGCAGGGGCCGGAATGGGTCGAGAAATACGATCTCTCGTCGATGAAAGTGCTGGGCTCGGTCGGTGAGCCGATCAACCCCGAAGCCTGGGCCTGGTACGACAAATACGTCGGAAAGGGCAAATGTCCGATCGTCGACACGTTCTGGCAGACCGAGACCGGCGGCCACATGCTGACCCCGCTTCCGGGCGCGACGCCCACGAAGCCCGGCTCGGCGACCCGTCCGTTCTTCGGTGTGAAGCCGGTCGTGCTCGATCCGCAGACAGCGGTGAAGCAGGACGAGACCGAGACCGAAGGCGTGCTGTGCATCTCGGACAGCTGGCCGGGCCAGATGCGTACCATCTGGGGCGACCACGAGCGCTTCCAGGAGACCTATTTCAGCCAGTACAAGGGCTATTACTTCACCGGTGACGGCTGCCGCCGCGACAGCGACGGGTACTACTGGATCACCGGCCGCGTCGATGACGTGATCAACGTCTCAGGCCACCGCATGGGCACGGCGGAAGTCGAATCCGCGCTGGTCGCGCATCAGGCCGTGGCAGAGGCTGCCGTGGTCGGCTACCCGCACGAGCTGAAGGGGCAGGGCATCTACGCCTATGTCACGCTGATGAACGATGTCGAACCCTCCGACGAGCTGCGCAAGGAGCTCGAGAAGTGGGTGCGCACCGAGATCGGTCCGATCGCGAAACCGGACATCATCCAATGGGCGCCGGGCCTACCGAAGACCCGTTCGGGCAAGATCATGCGCCGCATCCTGCGCAAGATCGCCGAGAACGATTTCGGGTCGCTCGGGGACACCTCGACGCTGGCCGATCCGTCGGTCGTCGATGATCTGATCGAAAATCGCGGGAACAAATGATGTCGGACAGCACGACCATGACGCAGACCAAGCCTGCCGTTCTGATCCTTCTCGGCCCTCCGGGCGCGGGCAAGGGCACGCAGGCGCGGATGCTCGAAGAGACCTTCGGCCTCGTGCAGCTCTCGACGGGCGATCTTCTGCGGGCCGCGGTGTCTCAGGGCACCGAGGCCGGTCTCGCCGCGAAAGCGGTGATGGAGGAGGGCGGCCTCGTCTCGGACGAGATCGTTCTGGCGATCCTGCAAGATCGCATGGCTGAACCGGATGTTGCGAAAGGGGTGATCCTCGACGGGTTCCCACGCACCGCCGGTCAGGCTGCGGCGCTCGACGGTCTTCTGGAGGAGAATGGCCAGTCGGTGACCGCAGCGATCAGCCTGGAGGTCGATGACGAGGCGATGATCGCCCGCGTCGCCGGCCGATACACCTGCGCCAAATGCGGCGAAGGCTATCACGACGAGTTCAAACAGCCCGAAGTTGCGGGTGTTTGCGACAAATGCGGCGGCACGGAGTTCAAACGCCGGGCCGACGACAATGCCGAGACGGCGCGCGCGAGGCTGGAGGCCTACCACGCGCAAACGGCACCGCTGATCGCCCATTACAAGGCGCTCGGTGTTCTCGAGGAGATCGACGCGATGGGCTCCATCGACGAGATCGCCTCGGGCCTTGGGTCGATCGTAAAGCGCGTCTCGGCCTGAATTTTGGGGAGGGGCGGGCCCATGAGGGGCCCGTCTGGAGAGAAACTAAAGGGAGTTAGTCTCATGGCGGACAAATCCTCGTCCAACGCCTATTGGAAGGCGAATATCCGGACCATCCAGATTTCTCTGGTGATCTGGTTCATCGTGTCCTTCGGCTTCGGCATCCTGCTGCGCCCGATGCTGGCAGGCATCAAAATTGGTGGCACTGATCTTGGCTTCTGGTTCGCCCAGCAAGGTTCGATCCTCGTGTTCCTGGTGCTCATCTTCACCTATGCGTGGCGGATGAACAAACTGGACCGCGAGCACGGCGTCGAAGAATAATCTCAGGGAGGAGAGAGGGACATGGATCAGTTTACCCTCAACCTGCTGGTGGTCGGCGCGACTTTCGTGCTCTACATCGGCATCGCGATCTGGGCCCGTGCGGGTTCCACGTCGGAATTCTACGCCGCGGGTCGCGGCGTTCACCCGGTCGTCAACGGTATGGCTACGGGCGCTGACTGGATGTCGGCCGCGTCGTTCATCTCGATGGCAGGCCTCATCGCCTTTGGCGGCTACGACACCTCGACCTATCTGATGGGTTGGACCGGTGGCTACGTGCTTCTGGCCATGCTGCTTGCACCCTATCTGCGCAAGTTCGGCAAGTTCACCGTGCCGGAATTCATCGGCGACCGTTTCTATTCGCAAACCGCGCGCACCGTGGCCGTTATCTGCCTTATCGTTGCGTCGATCACCTACGTTATCGGTCAGATGACCGGCGTGGGCGTTGCGTTCTCGCGCTTCCTCGAAGTGGACAACACCACCGGCCTGTTCATCGGCGCGGCGATCGTGTTCCTCTACGCGGTTCTGGGCGGCATGAAGGGCATCACCTACACGCAGGTGGCTCAGTACGTCGTGCTGATCATCGCCTACACCATCCCGGCGATCTTCATCTCGCTGCAGCTGACCGGCAACCCGATCCCGGGTCTTGGCCTGTTCTCGAACGACGTCAACACCGGCGCGCCGATCCTGTCGACGCTGAACGACACCGTCGAGGCTCTGGGCTTCGCGTCCTACACCGGCCAGCATGACACCACGCTGAACATGTTCCTGTTCACCATGACGCTGATGATCGGTACCGCCGGTCTGCCCCACGTCATCGTGCGCTTCTTCACCGTTCCGAAGGTCGCCGACGCGCGTTCCTCGGCGGGTTGGGCGCTGGTGTTCATCGCGCTTCTCTACCTGACCGCTCCGGCTGTGGGTGCGATGGCGCGTCTGAACCTCGTTTCGACCTTCTACCCGAATGGCGTGAACGAGCCGGCCGTGGAAATGACCGCGATCGAGAACGACCAGAACCTCGCTTGGGTGCGTAACTGGGCCCAGACCGGTCTTCTGTCCTTCGACGACAAGAACGGCGACGGCCGCATCGAGTACAATGCGAGCGACGCAAACGAACTGACCGTGAACCGCGACATCATCACGCTCGCCAACCCCGAGATCGCCAACCTGCCGGGTTGGGTGATCGCGCTGGTGGCGGCCGGTGGTCTGGCTGCGGCTCTGTCGACGGCGGCTGGTCTTCTGATGGCGATCTCGTCGGCGGTCTCGCACGACCTGATCAAGTCGCAGATCAATCCGGGCATCTCGGAAAAAGGCGAGCTTCTGGCCGCCCGTATCTCGATGGCCGTGGCGATCGTCGTGGCGACCTATCTGGGTCTGAACCCGCCCGGCTTCGCGGCACAGACGGTGGCTCTGGCCTTCGGTCTGGCAGCGTCGTCGATCTTCCCGGCACTGATGATGGGCATCTTCACGAAGCGCATCAACAACACCGGTGCTGTTGCAGGTATGCTCACGGGTCTCGCGACCACGCTGATCTACATCTTCCTGCACAAGGGCTGGTTCTTCATCCCGGACACCAACACGTTCACGGATGCGAACCCGATGATCCTCTCGATCAAGTCGACCTCCTTCGGGGTTATCGGCGCGGTCCTGAACTTCATCGTGGCCTATGTCGTGTCGAACGCGACCAAAGAGACCCCGGAAGATATCCAGGAGCTCGTCGAGTCGATCCGCGTGCCGAAAGGCGCCGGTGCGGCAGTCGACCACTAAGACAGCGGCGCGGGACGGGGTTCGCCTCGTCCCGACCTCTGAATCTTCGGCAGGCGCCCTTCGGGGCGCCGCCACCACCCAAAGGACAAGATCATGGCCGCCGATCTGACCCCGATCCTCGCATTTCTCGAAGGCGTCCACCCTTACGACAATCTGTCGCGCAACGAGCTGGAGCATGTCGCCAGTTCCTTCCGCCGCAGAGAATTGCCCGCGGGCGAGACCGTCTACTCCTATCGCGAGCCGCTCAAGGGCATCTACCTGATCAAGCGCGGCGCGGTCGAAGTCACCGATCAGAACGGGGCGCTGGTCTCGATCCTCGGCGCGCGCAACACCTTTGGCGAGCGCGGGCTGATGCGCGACGGTCTGGCCGCGACCACCGCGCGCACCACCGCCGAGACCGTTTTGCTGGAGCTGCCGGTCGAAGAGTTCCGCGAGCTGTCGCAAAACACCCCCGCCTTCGCGCGCTTCTTCAACCGGGTGCGCGGCGGCGAGACCCGCACCAATTCCATCGCGACGATGAAGATCGCCGATCTTCTGGCGCAAGAGCCGATGGGCTGCGCGCCCGAGACCACCGTCACCGAGGCTGCGCGGCAGATGCGCGATGCGCATATCTCCTCGCTCGGCGTGACCGATGGCGAGGGTGCGCTGGTGGGCATCGTCACAGTGCGCGACCTGTCGAACAAGGTTCTGGCCGAAGGCCGCGCGCCCGATACGCCGGTGGGCGAGGTGATGACCCCTGATCCGGTGACGCTGCCCCCCGAGGGGCTGGGTACCGACCTTCTGCATGTCATGCTGGAAAAGCGCGTCGGTCACCTGCCGATCACCGATCGCGGGCGCTTCGTGGGCATGATCACCCAAACCGATCTGACCCGCTTTCAGGCCGTCAGCTCGGCCGTGCTGATCCGCGATGTGGCGGGCGCCGAGACCGTGCCGGAAATGGCTACCGTCACCGCGCGTATCCCGCAGCTTCTGGTGCAGCTCGTGGGCGGGCATCACGCGCATGAGGTCATTACCCGGCTGATCACCGATATCGCCGATGCGGTCACGCGCCGCCTGCTGAAGATGGCCGAGGAGGCGCTGGGGCCGCCGCCGGTGCCCTATCTGTGGCTGGCCTGCGGCTCGCAGGGGCGTCAGGAGCAGACCGGGGTGTCCGATCAGGACAATTGCCTGATCCTCGACGACGCCGTGACCGAAGCGGATATGGAGTATTTCCGCCAGCTCGCGAAAATCGTCTCGGACGGGCTGGATGCCTGCGGCTACGTCTATTGCCCCGGCGACATGATGGCGACGAACCCGCGTTGGTGTCAGCCGGTCCGCGTCTGGCGCGACTATTTCCGCGGCTGGATCGCCAAGCCCAACCCCGAGGCGCAGATGCTCGCCTCGGTGATGTTCGATCTGCGCGCGATCGGCGGCAACGGGGCGGGGCTGTTCCAGCAGTTGCAGAAAGAGACCCTGGCGAAGGCGTCGAAGAACTCGATCTTCGTGGCCCATATGATCGCCAACAGCCTCAAGCATCACCCGCCGCTCGGCCTGATCCGGGGCTTCGCCACGATCCGCTCGGGCGAGCATCGCAACCATATCGACATGAAGCATAACGGCGTGGTCCCGGTGACCGATCTGGCGCGCATCTACGCGCTGCAGGGCCGCCTTCCGGAGGTGAACACCCGCGCCCGTCTGATCGAGGCCGAACATGCCGGCGTGCTGAGCCATTCCGGCGCGCGTGATCTGGTCGAGGCCTATGATCTGATCGCGTCGATGCGGCTGGAGAACCAGGCGCATCTCGCGCGCTCGGGGCGCAAGCCCGACAATTATCTTGCACCCTCGGACCTGTCCGATTTCGAACGCTCGCATCTGCGCGACGCCTTCGTGGTGGTGCGCACCATGCAATCGGCCGCCGGTCACGGCAAAGGCGCGATGAGCTGAGGAGAGCTTATGACGAACGACTTCATCTCGACCCTTGCTGCGGGCCTGCTGGCCGCCCTCGTGGTCTTCCTGCTCTCGCATCTGAGCAAGAGGTTCCGCGGCGAGAAGCTGCCGAAATGGGCGATGCCCGCAGCCATCGGGGCGGCGCTGATCGGCTATACGGTCTGGAGCGAGTATTCGTGGTTCCCCAATATGCGCTCCGAGATGCCCGATACGGTCGTCGTGCTGCAGCCGATCGACGAGAGCGTGCCGTGGCGGCCCTGGACCTACCTTGTGCCGATGGTCACGCGTTTCATGGCGGTCGATGCGGGCAAGGTGGAGCATCCGGTGGCGGGCAAGCCGGAGCTGGCCGAGACGGATCTGCTGCTGATCGGGCGCTGGCAGAATTTGCAGACGGTGCCGACGGTCTATGACTGCAAGACCGACAGCCGCGCCGATCTGGTGAACGGGGCCACGCTGACGAAAGACGGAGAGCTGTCGGGCGGCGGCTGGCTGAAACTCACGCCCGACGACCCGGGGCTGAAAGCGGTATGCGCAGGAGGATGAGACCATGCCGGGGGGGAGGAAACATCGCGTCCTGATCGTGGAGGATGAGGACAATATCGCCATCGCGCTCGACTATCTGATGAGCCGCGAGGGGTTCGAGCATGACCGGATCGATACCGGGCGCGGCGCGCTGGAGAAAATCCGCGAGACCCGCCCCGATCTGGTGCTCCTTGACGTGATGCTGCCCGAGGTCTCGGGCTACGAGATCTGCGAGGGCGTGCGCGCCGATAAGGGCCTCGGCGATGTGAAGATCCTGATGATGACTGCGCGCGGCTCCGCGATGGAGCGCCGCAAGGGCCTCGCGCTCGGTGCCGACGGTTTCATCGCCAAACCCTTCGAGCTGCGCGAGTTGCGCGAGGAGGTCCACCGCATTCTCGACGGGGAGACGGCCTGATGGACCTCACCCGGCTTTCCCTGCGCACCCGGGTGTTTCTGTTCTTCGCCGCCTTGGCGCTCGGCAATCTGGTGGCGCTGGTGGCGGGATTGTGGTTCGGCTTCACCCGGCTTGGCGACCCTGAGCTTCTGAATGCGATGGTGATCGGCGGCGCGGTTGCGGGCTTCGTGATCCTCGGGCTGATCGCGTGGATCTGGTTTCTCTTCGACGAGAACGTGGCCAAGCCGATCGAGCGGCTCTCGGGGATGCTGCGCGCCCGCACCACGGCCGAGATCGAGGGCGATATGGACGCCGATATCGCGCGTTATCTGGGCGATCTGGCGCCTGCCGCCGCCTCGGTTACGCGCCACCTGTCGGAGACCCGCAACGCCCTGACCGAAGCCGTGCAGCGCGAGACCACGCGGCTCGCGCAGGAAAAGGAACGGCTCGAGGCGCTCTTGTCGGATGTGCCGGTGGGCGTGCTGCTTTGCACCGCCGATCATCAGTTGGCCTTCTATAACGGGCAGGCGGTGGAACTCATGGGCTCTGCCCATGCGCCGGGGCTGGATCGGCGCGTCTTCGACTATCTCAACCAGCCGCCGATTGCCCATGCCTATGACCGGCTTCTGGCCACCGAAGACCCGGATGCGGCCTCGGATCTGCTGTGTTCGACGAAGGCGGAGGGCCGGGTGCTCGCCGCCCGGATGCGGCTTTTGTCGGAGGGCGAGGATCACCATCTGAGCGCGCGCCCGGGCTATGTGCTGACGCTGCGCGATGTCTCGGGCGACATGGCCTCTCATGCGCAGCGCGAGCAGTTGATGGACGAGCTGTTCGACCGCATCCGCCGCCCTGCCG
Source organism: Thioclava sediminum (assembly GCF_002020355.1). GTDB lineage: Bacteria > Pseudomonadota > Alphaproteobacteria > Rhodobacterales > Rhodobacteraceae > Thioclava > Thioclava sediminum. The sequence continues at coordinate 424,177 of NZ_MPZV01000002.1, read as the reverse complement.
CAGCCCTGCAATCGCTGATCGGGGTGCTGACCGCCGATGACGGCCCCGCGCCGGGCCCCGAGCGCGACCGCGTCCGTGAGGCCGCCAATTCCGAGGCCCATCACCTCTCCGCCGCGATCCACGAATTCTTCGAGCGCCACGAGGCGAACCGCGCCGATTGGTGGCCGCTCGCGATGATCCGCGCCTCCGATCTGGGTCAGGCGGTGGCCGCGCGGGTGACCGCCGAGGGCGGGGCGATCCTGCCGGTCACCGCGGGGCTGATGCTACGCTGCGAGGGCTTCGAGATGGTGGCCCTGCTGGCGGGGCTGGTGCGCCGCCTGACCGACCGGCGCGATTTCCGGCTGGAGATCACCGAGGACGGCCCCGGAGCGCTGATCGCGCTGGAATGGGAAGGCGCGCCGGTCCCGATCTCCGAGCTGGAGCGCTGGCTCGATCAGCCGCTCGATGTCGGGCTGGAGGATGTCACCGGGCATCGCGTGCTGACCACCCATGCCGCCGAAATCTGGCCCGAGAAGCTGGGCGACACGCGTGCGCGGCTCTGCATCCCGCTGCGCGAAGCGCGCCATGTCACCAAGCGCCCGAAGCCGGTGCCGCGCGCGGTGGTCTATGATTTCGACCTGCTCTCGCGCGAGCGCGTGGCCGAAATCGCCGACACGCCGCTGACCGATCTGACCTATGTCGTCTTCGACACCGAGACCACGGGCCTGCTGCCCACCGAGGGCGACGAGATCGTGCAGATCGCCGCCGTGCGCATCGTCAACGGTCGGCGGATCGATACCGAGGTCTTCGACACGCTCGTCGATCCCAAGCGCTCGATCCCGCCCGGCTCGACCGAGGTGCATGGCATCTCGAACGCGATGGTCGAAGGCGCGCCGGACATTGCGCAGGTGGGGCGCGATTTCCACCGCTTCGCCGAGGGTGCGGTGCTGATCGCGCATAACGCGCCTTTCGACATGGAATTCCTGCATCGCAAGGAGGTGGCGATCGGCGAACGGTTCGATCACCCGATCCTCGACACGGTGCTGCTGTCGGCGGTGGTGTTCGGGCAATCCGAGAGCCACACGCTCGACGCGCTGACCCATCGCCTCGGCATCACCATCCCCGAGGAAGCGCGCCACACCGCGATCGGCGATACGGTCGCGACGGCGGATGCGTTCCTGAAGATGCTCCCGGCGCTGCAGGCGCGGGGCTTGCGGACCTTCGGCGAATTGGTGGCCGAGCTGCGCAAACACGGGCGGCTGATCAAGGATCTGAACGGGTAGGGGCGCTGCCCCCCCCCGTCGCCGTAGGGCGACAAGACTTAAGGAAGAGGGGGCGCTGCCCCCATTTCCTCCGGAGATTCCCCCGGGATATTTTGGCCAAGGCGAAGAGGCTGTTTTGCTTCTCCTTGATTGAAATATCCCGGGGTGAATTCGGCGGAGCCGAAGAGGGGCAGCGCCCCTCAATCTTAAAGGATTTCGAGAACCGTCTCGGGTGGGCGCCCGATGCGGGCGGCAGTGTCCGTCAGCACGAGCGGGCGTTCGATCAGCTTCGGATTGGCTGTAAGGGCCGAGAGGATCTCATTCTCATCGGCGTCTTTGGGCAGATCCGTGTCCTTCCAGCGGATCATCGCGGCGGCGGGCTGGCCGAGTTTCATCAGCGCGTCCTGCAGCTCGGCCATGGTCGGCGGCTCTTTCTGGTAGTCGCGCACCTCAGGGGCGATCCCGCGGGTTTCGAGCAGCCTCAAGGTCTCGCGCGATTTCGAGCAGCGCGGATTGTGCCAGATCGTTACAGCCATTTGTCCCTCCCGGTGCCGATTGCCTCGGAAACGCTGGCGAAGCCGTCGCGTTCCAGAAGCCGATCGAGGCCACGCGCGATATCGGCGGCGAGCGAGAGGCCCGAGAACACCATCGCGGTATAGAGCTGCACCGCCGAGGCGCCTGCGCGGATTTTCTCGTAGGCCTGTTCGGCGGAGCCCACGCCGCCCACGCCGATCAGCGGCAGCGCGCCTGCGGTATGCTGCGACAGCTGCGCCAGAACGTGGGTCGATTTCTCGAACAAAGGCGCGCCGGAGAGGCCGCCCTGATCGGAGGGGTTGGGCGAGGTCAGGCCCTCGCGCGAAAGCGTCGTATTGGTCGCGATGATCCCGTCGATCCCGCTTTCCAGCGCGACCTCGGCGATTTCGGCCAGTTCCTCGGCGCTCAGATCGGGGGCGATTTTCAGGAAGACGGGGATGCGCCGCGCTAGGGAGTCGCGGGTCTCGATCACGCCTGCCAGCAGCGCCGACAGCGCGGCTTTGCCCTGCAGGTCGCGCAGCTTCTCGGTGTTGGGCGAGGAGACGTTGACCGTCGCGAAATCGAGATGCGGGCCGGCATGGGCCAGCACGGTCGCGAAATCTTTCGCGCGGTCGGCGGCATCCTTGTTGGCGCCCAGATTGAGCCCCACCGGAATGCCTTGCGGGCGCTTTGCCAGCCGCTCGGTGATCGGCTCCATGCCCTGATTGTTGAAGCCGAAGCGATTGATCGCGGCGCGGTCGGCGGGCAGGCGCCAGAGGCGGGGCGGCAGGTTGCCTTCCTGCGCGCGGGGCGTCGCGGCACCGACTTCGATGAAGCCGAAACCCGCGCGCATCAGCTGCGGCACGGCCTCTGCGTTCTTGTCGAAGCCTGCGGCGAGCCCCACCGGGTTCAGAAGCGACATCCCCGCCAGATCGGTCTTCAGCCGCGGCGAAGTGATCGGGCCGGGCAGCGGTGCGAGCCCCATCCGCAATGCGCGCAGCGAGAGGCCATGGGCCTTTTCCGGGTCGATCTTCTGGAAGGCTGCAAGGCCCACGCGCTCGATCAGGGTGGTCACGACATTTCCTTCGGGAAGATATGGCCCGCAGCCCCCAGGGGCAGGGCGTGGTCCCAGACGACTTCGCTGAGATTCAGCGGGCGGTAGAGATGCGGGAAGAGCTGATCGCGGCGCGAGGGCTCCCATTTCAGATCTGCGCCCATCGCGGTGGAGTCGAAGGCGACCAGCACCAGATCGGATTCGCCCGCGAAATGTTTCGCAGCCGTTTCGACTACCTGATCGGCGGTGGAGAAATGGATATAGCCGTCCGCAAGGTCGACCGGCGCGCCGAGCGTGTGCCCGGCTTCGCGAAATGCATCCCATTCGGGGCGGCGGAGGATTTTGTAAATCAACATGGCTTTCCCTTGCCCGAAAAAGCGCCGTCCGGTCAAGCGTGGGGCTTGTGCCGCGCGCGTAGGGGCATAGCTTTGTGCCATGTGCGGACGTATGGCCAACACTCTTCCCGTCGATGCGATGGCGCGTCTGTTCAAGGCGGTGCCGGGCAATGACGTGCCGGGTGGCGAGCGGTTCAACATCTGCCCGACCCAGAGCCTGCCGGTCTGTGTCTCCGGTGAGGGGCAGCGGCAGTTGCGGGCGATGCGCTGGGGCTTCATCCCGCATTGGTACAAGACACCGACGGACGGGCCTTTGCTGATCAATGCGCGGTCCGAGACCGTGGCGGAGAAACCTGCCTTCCGAGAAGCGATCCGGTCGCGGCGCTGCCTGATCCCGGCGGAGGGGTTTTATGAATGGCATCGCGAGGGCGAGGCGAAGCTGCCCTTCTACGTTTCGCGCACGGACGGCGCGCCGATGGTGTTCGGCGGGCTCTGGCAGGACTGGGAGAAGGGGGGCGAGTTGCTGACCACCTGCGCCATCGTGACCTTGCCGGCGGGGCCGACGCTCGCCCCGATCCATCACCGCGAGCCGCTGGTTCTCGAGCAAGCCGATTGGGCGAAATGGCTGGGCGAGGAAGGCCATGGCGCGGCGACCCTGATGCAGCCAAGGCCCGAGGGCATCCTGCAGGCGTGGCGCGTGGGGCAGGAGGTCAATTCGAACCGCGCCTCGGGGCCGGGTTTGCGCGAACCTCTTGCGGATCGCGCTTGAACGGCGCGGCGTGGACCGCTAAGGAGAGGCCAGAGCGCGGGTGTAGCTCAATGGTAGAGCCGCAGCCTTCCAAGCTGAAGACGTGGGTTCGATTCCCATCACCCGCTCCATCTCCCCCAGATCACTGCGATAGGCGTCTTTGACACAGAAAAACCGCCCGAGGGACGATCGGGCGGCTTCAGACGTTCGGGATCTGTGGATGGCGCAGGACTGCGCTCATTTGGTCAGGATCAGCTTGCCTGCCTTGGTGATGCGCAGCGTATAGACCTGACCGTCCAGCACGATATGGGCGAGGTTGCCCTTGCCGGTCAGCACCTCTGCGTCATGGACGGGTAGGGCGTTGGCGAAGCTTTCATTGATGCTCATCTGCGGCCTCCTTCGATCCGGTCGAGCGTCGCTTCGAGCGCGCTCTGGCCCGGGGGGAAACCGCTGCACAGCGCCTCGACGATGTCGCGCAGGCTCAGCGGCGGATCGATATCAACATGCGTGTCGGCCCGGTATCGGGGGCCGGGGGAAGAGGGGCGTTTCATCTCCGGTCTCCATCTCGCGAAAGCGGCTCGTCGGGGATCGACTGGCTGATGGAAATAACCTGAGTGAAATGATCGGAATTGTAAAGGCGATTCTTTTACTAAGGAATTGCACAGATCACTCTGCGCCCGCGCAGACATAATTCGGGAACCATCCGGGATCAGTTGGAAGGGCGGATCAGAACCACTGGCCGGGTTCGATCAGACCCAGATCCATGAGCTGCTGGCTCGACCAGTTGAAGCGTTCGGAATTGACCCAGGTGAAACTGTGCACGTCATAGGTCGACCCGGGATTGAACTTCAGCGCTTTCGCGACCCGGAACGAGGCGGTGGCACAGGTCAGGTTATGGTGCCAAGGGCAGGAATAGGTGTTGTATTCCTCGTCGTTGAACGTGTGATCGGGGCGCAGCTTCAGGCCGGACTTGGCGCGGAACAGGGCGATCCGGTCGATCTTGCGGCGCTGGGCGGGGACATGCTCCTCGAAGCGCCAGCGCAGCCCGCCGTAGAAATCAAGCTGCCGCTCTTTCGGATGGTCGTGGTTCTCGGGATCGAGCCGGGCCAGCGCGTAATAGCCTGCCTTGTCGAACATCGCATTCTCGGTATCGACGCCGTTCGGATGCGCCTCCAGATCGCCGGTATAGAGGTCGATCACATAGCTCAGCATCGAGGCGCGGCGTTCTTCGGTATGAAAGCTCAGTACCTCGCCGATCGAGCGGCTCTCGCAGAAGGGGAAGAACAGGTATTCCGCGTTGAAGCAGTAATAGAGCCAGGTTCCGACGGGCACGGCCGCGATGATCGGGTTGATCGCGAGGGGGGCTGCGTCGCGGCGGTTCAGCTCGAAATCGATGCGGTAGATTTTCGTCGGGCTGTCGGCGGCCAGATCGTCCGGCAGGTCCATCGCGGCATGGCCCAGAACCAGCAGCACCGGAAACCCGAGGTCGATATGGTGGCGGATCGTGCTCTCCAGCTCGACCCCGTCCTCCGCGAGGATCACGCCGACCGGGCCTTTGGACAGCGCCGCGCTCTGGCGGGTGAGAAAATCGATCAGCGAGGAATATTTCATGCCCGATGCAGCCCTTTCGCGGGGTCTTCGGGCGCAGGATCGGGGAAGGCCCGCATGAAATCAAGCCTTTACGGCCCGCGCCATGCGCGACCTTGCGGGAAAGGGTGATTTGGCTGTATCAGGCCCGCTGGAAAGACGCGCGAGGATTGGCATGAGCGACGCTCCGAAAAAGCTGCATATCAAAACCTATGGCTGTCAGATGAACGTCTATGACAGCGAGCGCATGGCCGAGGCCATGGGCGCCAAGGGCTATGAGCTGACCGACGATGTGGGCGCGGCGGATATGGTGCTGCTCAACACCTGCCATATCCGCGAGAAAGCGGCCGAGAAGGTCTATTCCGATCTGGGGCGTCTGCGTCCGTTCAAGGAGGCCAAACCCGACCTGAAGATCGGCGTCGCGGGCTGTGTCGCGCAGGCCGAGGGCGACGAGATCCTGCGGCGCTCGGATCTGGTGGATCTGGTCGTCGGCTCGCAAAGCTATCACAAGCTGCCCGAACTGGTCGCGCGGACCGATAATGGCGCGCGCCCCGTCGAGACCGAGTTCCCGCTGGAAGACAAGTTCGACCATCTGCCCGCGCGGCCCGTGCAGGCGCGCCCGACCGCGTTCCTGACGGTGCAGGAGGGCTGCGACAAGTTCTGCGCCTTCTGCGTGGTGCCTTACACGCGCGGGGCCGAGGTTTCGCGCCCGGCGGACAAGATCCTGCGTGAGGCGCAGGCGCTGGTGGAGAAAGGCGTGCGCGAGATCACGCTGCTGGGTCAGAACGTCAACGCCTATCACGGCGAAGGTGAGGGGGGTGACTGGTCGCTCGCGCGGCTGGCCCGGTCGCTTGCCAAGATCGATGGGCTGGAGCGTATCCGCTACACCACCTCGCACCCGAATGACATGGAAGACGATCTGATCGCGGCCCATGGCGACGAGCCGAAGCTGATGCCCTATCTGCATCTGCCGGTGCAATCGGGCTCGGACAAGATCCTCAAGGCGATGAACCGCAAGCATACGGCGGAGAGCTATATCCGCCTGATCGAGCGCATTCGCGCCGCGCGCCCCGACATCGTGATCTCGGGCGATTTCATCGTGGGCTTCCCCGGCGAGACCGATCAGGATTTCGAGGACACGATGGCGCTGATCCGCAAGGTCAATTACGGCATGGCCTATTCGTTCAAATACTCGCCGCGTCCGGGCACGCCCGCGGCAGGCGCGAAGGGCGCGGTGCCGGCCGAGGTCGCCGATGCGCGGCTGCAGGAGCTTCAGGCGCTTCTGACCTCGCAACAGCGGGCCTGTCAGGAGAGCATGATCGGGCGCGAAGTGAGCGTGCTCTTCGAGAAACCCGGGCGGCTGGACGGCCAGTGGGTCGGTAAGTCCGACTACCTGCAGGCGGTTCATGTCTCGGGCGAGGGGCTTGGCCCCGGCGTTCTGGCGAAGGTGCGGATCACCGGCACGGCGCCGAATTCGCTGGCGGGCGAGTTGATCTGAGCTCTCGTCGCGTCGACGCCTCAAATGAAAAGGGCCGCGTGTTCCGCGGCCCTTTTTGATTAGATAACCCTGAACGATCAGTTCGGGCCAGGCGGGTCGTTCGCGATCGCTTTCAGAAGCTCTCTACGCAGACCTTCGGGATTGCCCACGAGGCTCTCGTTCTTGCAGATCTGAGTCGCGAGGCCGTTCGCATCGCCGTAATCGTAACCGAAGGCCACCAGATCATCGACGAAGCTGCCCTGCGGGTGATCCCAGATCGTCTCGCGCCACGGGCCGCGGAAGCAGTCGATATGAATCTGTTGCTTGCGGGTCGGTCCGCAGACGGTCTGGTTGTTGACGTGATCGCGCCCGACCGGGCCGGTGTAGCAGCTCGTACCGGCCTGTGCGGCGCCAGCGAACGCCATACCGGTGAGCAACGCGGCGGCGGTGATTGCAATGGTCTTCATCTCTCGAGACTCTCCTGATCGGGCAGCGGAATAACATGCGGCGCTCAAGATCCCTCCGACCCGAGCGCCGTCAGGGTGCAGTTTGCCCTGAATAAACCTAAATTGGCGAGAGATTGTCGATATTTGCCGGGTTTGTGAGAACAATAGCCGAAAAAGACAGCGGGTGTTCCGATTGTTGCGACAGTGCTCGCGCTAGGGTTGTGGGGGCTTTGGCTTTTGCAGCCTTTTTCTGAGCCGCGGAGGCCCTTTTTTCACCGCCAGCGATTCGGGGGCCATGATGCGGTGCGGCGAAGAGGTGGCATCCTCGGTCAGCATATCGTCACGCATCCCCTTGCGAAACCAGTTTTGCCTAATAAATAGGCAATGCCGCCAAGCGGAACCGCGCCTGCGTTTTTTGGTTTCAGTTTGATGAAAATTGCTGCCGCGCCTAGGAGGGCGGGAAACCAGTGCTTGCGTGAATCCCCCGAGGCAGGCACCATATCTTTACCAAACCAGCTAAGGAGACTCTGTATTTGGGCTTCAGCGCGATCACACCCCCGCCTCGCTCTCAGGATGCTCACGAGACGCTTCTTGAGTTCCCCAACAACCGGCTGCTGATCGATCTTTGCGGTGAATTCGACCGCAACCTGGCCCAGATAGAGCACAAGCTGCAGGTTCACATCCTTCGGCGTGGCAACCAACTGGCCGTGGTGGGCGAGCCCGAAGCGCAATCGCAAGCCGCCGCCGTGCTGCATCAGTTGTATCAACGCCTTGAACAGAACAAGCCGATCGACGCCGAAGAGGTCGATGCGGCGCTGCGCATGGCCGATCTGGGCGGCACCGGGACCACGGTCGACGAGCAACTCGAGATGTTCGAGGCAGGCAAGTTCGAGATCCGCACCCGCAAGAAGCAGGTCGAGCCGCGCACCGAGGCACAGAAGGCTTATGTGAAGCATCTCTTCGAACACGAGTTGGCCTTCGGGATCGGGCCTGCGGGCACCGGCAAGACCTATCTCGCGGTGGCTGTGGGTGTGACCATGCTGATCGGTGGTCATGTCGACAAGATCATCCTGTCGCGTCCGGCCGTCGAGGCGGGCGAGCGTCTGGGCTTCCTGCCCGGCGACATGAAGGACAAGGTCGATCCTTACATGCAGCCGCTCTATGACGCGCTGAACGACTTCCTGCCGGCCAAGCAACTTGCGAAGCTGCTGGAGGAGAAGCGGATCGAGATCGCACCGCTCGCCTTCATGCGCGGTCGCACGCTGTCGAACGCCTTCGTGGTGCTGGACGAGGCGCAAAACGCCTCGACCATGCAGATGAAGATGTTCCTGACCCGTCTGGGCCAAGGCTCGCGGATGGTGATCACCGGCGACCGGTCTCAGGTGGACCTGCCGCGCGGGATGCCCTCGGGGCTGCAGGATGCAGAGCGTATCCTCGGCCATGTCGAGGGGATCAGCTTCAACTACTTCACCGCGAAAGACGTGGTGCGCCACCCGATGGTCGCGAAGATCATCGACGCCTACGACCAGGCAGAGGGCACGTAAGGCCGCGAGGCTTTCGACGGAGTTTCAATCTGCCCGCGCCTCGGCGCGGGCATTTTGGTTTGTGGTGATGTGTCTGGAAGTCTGACAGAGGGACGCGCCCGACCCTTGGGTGGGCGCTTTGTAGCGTGGGTGGCTTGGCGCTTTATCTCGCAAGCCCGAACGAAATTCGTGCCCGCGGTGACATCGCCAATGCGCCCTCCCGGGGGGAGGGTCGGGCGCGGCCCGGGGGCTGGTCGCCCCCGAACGGGTCCCCCATGAAAAACGCCCGGCCATAAAGACCGGGCGTTTTCAAATTCCATCGCGAAGAGTTCAGCTCTCGGACTTGCCTTCGAGCGCTTCGATGCGGGCCTTCAGTGCCTCGTTCTCCTCGCGCGCTTTCTGCGCCATCGCACGAACCGCGTCGAATTCCTCGCGGGTCACGAGGTCGCGGTCGGCCAGCCAGCGGTCCATCCAGCTTTTCATCGCCGTCTCGGCCTCGTCCTTCGCGCCTTGGGCCACACCCATCGCGTTGGTCATCAGCTTGGACATTTCGTCGAACATCTTGTTGGGCGGCTGCATCGGCATCCCCTTGCGGTCAATTTTTGCTTCCCTGTCTATATGGGCTGCGGCGGCCTCGCTGGCAAGGTTGACTTCCCGGCCCGCGCAGGGCTTTCTCGCGGCGATTTCTGACAGGAGACCGCCTTGCTGCCTCTCGCCATTCCCTTCCCTGATTTCGATCCGGTCGCCATCACGATCCCCGGTCTCGGCCTGCCGATCCGCTGGTATGCGCTGGCCTATATCGCGGGGCTGATCGCGGGCTGGCAGATCATCGTGGCGCTGATGAAGCGCGATACGCTCTGGCCTCAGAACCGCGCGCCGATGAAGCCGGGCAAGGTCGAGGACCTGCTGACGGCGGTGATCATCGGCGTGGTGCTGGGCGGGCGGCTTGGCTTCATCCTGTTCTATGAACCCGCGTGGTATCTGGCGCATCCGCTCGATATCGTGAAGGTCTGGCAGGGCGGCATGTCCTTCCACGGGGGCTTTCTGGGCACGCTGCTCGCGGGGTGGTGGTTCGCGCGACGGCATGACGTGCCGAAGCTGCAACTGGCCGATGCGATGGCGCTGGTCGCGCCGATCGGGCTGTTCCTCGGGCGGATCGCGAATTTCATCAAGCCGGAGCTTTGGGGGCGGCCTACGGACGTGCCGTGGGGCGTGATCTTCCCCGGTGAGCTGGCGCAGACCTGCCTCGGGATCGCGGGGCAGGTCGATGGCACCTGCGCGCGCCATCCCTCGCAGCTCTATGAGGCGGGGCTGGAGGGGCTGCTGCTGGGGCTGATACTGTGGGGCATGGTGTGGTTCGGCCGCTCGCTGAAACGCCCGGGCCTGAGCCTCGGCGTGTTCCTGATGGGCTATGGCGCCGCGCGCGCCTTTGTCGAGCTGTTCCGGCAGGGTGATCCGCAATTCGTGACCCTCGGCAATCCCTACGGCCACGTGATCCGCTTCACCGATGGCTGGGGTCTGACGATGGGGCAGGTGCTGTCGCTGCCGATGATCGCGGTGGGGCTGTATTTCGTGATCCGCGCGCTTCGGGCGCCGAAAGCCTCGTGACCCCGCTGGGCGACATCCTTGCCGCGCAGATCGCTGCGGAGGGGCCGATGCGGCTCGACCGCTATATGAGCGCCTGCCTGCTGCATCCCGAGCATGGCTATTACGCGACCCGCGATCCGTTCGGGCGCGCAGGCGATTTCATTACGGCGCCGGAGATTTCCCAGATGTTCGGCGAGATGCTGGGGCTGTGTCTGGCGCAGGCGTGGCTCGATCAGGGTCGGCCCGCGCCCTTCGTGCTGGCCGAGGCCGGGCCGGGGCGTGGCACGCTGATGGCCGATATGCTGCGCGCGATGAAGGCGGTGCCGGGGATGGTGGAGGCCGCGCAGGTCCATCTGATCGAGGCCTCGCCCACCTTGCGCGAAATCCAGCGCGAGACGCTCGCGCCGCATCATGTCACGTGGCACGAGACCATCGACGGCCTGCCCGAGGGGCCGCTGTTCCTCGTCGCGAACGAGTTTCTCGACGCGTTGCCGATCCGGCAGTTCCAGCGGGACGGCGACGGCTGGGCCGAGCGGCAGGTGGGGCTGTCCGACGACGGCACGCTGACGCCCGGCCTCGCGCCGCCGTCGCGTCTCGAGGCGTTGGAGCCGCGCATGGCCGACACCGTGCCGGGCGATGTGGTCGAGACCTGCGCAGCCGCGGTGAACTTCACCGAGACGCTAGCGGCGCGGATTGCAAACCAAGGCGGCGCGGCGCTGCTGATCGACTATGGCAACTGGCATTCCAAGGGCGACACGTTTCAGGCGCTCAAGGGCCATGAGCCCGTCGATCCGTTTGCGGAGCCCGGCGAGGCGGACCTGACCGCCCATGTCGATTTCGAGCCTCTGGCGCAGGCCGCACAAGACGCGGGGGCCGCCGTCTCGGGGATGACTGCGCAGGGCGTTCTGCTGGAGCGGCTCGGCATCACGGCACGGGCGCAGCGCCTCGCGCAGGCGTTATCGGGAGCCGCGCGCGAGACCCATATCGCCGCGCATCGCCGCTTGACCCACCCCGAGGAAATGGGTCACCTGTTCCAAGCTCTGGCCCTCGTCGCACCTGCTGCGCCGCTGCCGCCGGGGTTCGATCCGAAGACCGTCTGAGCTATTGAGGAACGCGATGTCGACGATGCTCGAAATTCTGACCTCACCCGCCTTGGGAACCGTGAAGCACGGGTTCTTCACACGCAAGGGCGGGGCCTCCTCGGGTATTTTCGCAGGGCTCAACTGCGGTCCCGGCTCGTCGGATCAAAGCGAGGCGGTGCGCACCAATCGCGCCCGGGCCGCCGATGCGATGGGCGTGGAGCTGAATGCGCTGCAAGGCGTCAATCAGGTGCATTCGCCCGATGTCGCGGTGATCGAGGAGATCACCGATCCGCCGCCGCGCGCCGATGCGGCCGTGACCAAGGTGCCGGGAATCGCGATCTCGATCCTGACCGCAGATTGCCAGCCGGTGCTGTTCTCCGATCCGAAAGCGGGCGTGATCGGCGCGGCCCATGCGGGCTGGCGCGGCGCAATGGAGGGGGTGCTGGAGAACACGCTCGACGCGATGGAGCGTCTGGGCGCGCATCGCGAGAACGTCACCGCGGTGATCGGGCCGTGCATCTCGGTCCATTCCTACGAGGTCGGCGAAGACTTCATGGAGCAGTTCCTGATGGAGGACATGGACTACAGCCGGTTCTTCTCGCCCGGGCCCTCGGGCAAGCCGCATTTCGACCTGCCGAGCTTTTCGCTGCACCGGCTGCGCGAGGCAGGCGTCGGCGAGGCGGAATGGATGCGCCGCTGCACCTATCAGGAGCCCGAGCGCTTCTATTCCTATCGCCGCACGACCCACGCGGGCGAGGTCGATTACGGGCGTCTGCTCTCGGCGATCCGGCTCTGATCCGGGCGCGCGGACAGCGCGCTACGCGGGGCGGACGGGCTTGCTGAAACAATCGACCTTGCCGCATTCCTTCGTTTCCTTGCGCGAAAAAATCCAACTCCCGCCCCATGCTGGCCCCATTGCGCGGGCAGAACAGTCCCGAACCGGATCGAAAACGATCTCGAGACGAGGGGACAAAGAGATGAACAAGACTCAACCGACCCGCCGCTGGATGAAAGCCGCCGTGGCCTCCGCACGCGACTGCGACACGCGGATGCCCTGGGCCCGCAAGGCGCGCCCTTCGCAGGCCAGCCGCCCTGTGGCGTCCGCTCCGCGCCGGGTCAGCGCCGCACAGTGACCTCCCTTCTCGCGCGGCGATCGTAATTGGTCATGCTGATCGCAATGCGAGACCTGGCCGGGCGCTGCCACGCCCGGCCATTTTCATCACCCGTCTCCAGTGTCTCTGGGGGCGGGTGATTCGCTTTGAATGTGGTGAGACTGTGGCCGTTTGTGCGCGGTCGGGAAACGTGCCGTTAGGGCAGGGGCTGACTGCTCGGCGATCACGAGACAATCGCGTCAATAATTTGACGGCCTCGCACGTTTTAGCCATGTTGTGAGCGTCTCTCTGCAACCGGTGGGGGCCGATGCAGCCGTGAGAAGACCGAAAGGCCTATCGCATGAATCTACCCCACCGGACGGCAGCTGCCGCGCTACGTCCCACCGAAACTGAACCGCCTCTGCCGCGCCCTTTGCGTGCGAGTCCGAATGCGCCGAAACGCGCCCTGCGCGCCTCCGCGATGACCCGCCGCTATGCCGCGTGGTGGCTGGAGGCGAACGGCTTCATCGAAGAAACCTCCCGCGTCGCCCCGGCGATTCCGCTGTTCGAAGAGGCGTTCTCCGCTTTGGCGCGCGGTGCCGTGATCGCGACCGAGGAAGGCCCGGTCTCGGTTGAGGATCTGGTGCCCGGGATGCGGGTTCTGACCGCCGACGAGCGCGTCGAGACCGTCACCTGGAAAGGGTCGATGACGATGTTCCCGGCCGCGAAGGACGTGGCCGCGCGGATGATCCGCGTGACCGCCGAAGCCTTCGGACACGGCCGCCCGTCGCAGGATCTGGTGCTGGGCCCGCATGCGCGGATCTGCCTGCGCGATGCCCGGCTGCGCGGGCGTCTGGGGATCGAGGCGGCCTATGCGCCGATCGCGGCCTTCGTCGATGGGGTGAGTGTCATCGAGGTCACGCCGATCTCGCCAGTCTCCGCCTATCATCTGGTGCTCGAGCAACATGGCTCGCTCAAGGTCGGTGGCATGGAGGTCGAGAGCTTCCATCCCGGCGAAGGGTTCGAGCGGATGATCGACCCGCGGATGGTCGAGCTTTTCCTCGCGCTGTTTCCGCAGATGGACAAACTGCGCGAGTTCGGCCCGCTCGCCGCGCCGCGACTGACCCGGTTCGAGGTCGAAGAAATGCTAATCTGATCGGGGCCTTCAGGGGTAAAGGTTCCGGTTGGAGTTGACAGTGCTTGTGGGGAGCCGGTCACGGAAACGCCGCGCGTTGAGAACCTCGCGCGGCGTTTTTTCGTTTTCAGAAAAGGGGTGGGAGAGTTACTCCTCCATCGCCTCCAGCTCGTCGATGAAGCCTTCGATCATCGACAGGCCCTTGTCCCAGAAGGCCGGGTCGGACGCATCGAGGCCGAAGGGCGCGAGCAGTTCCTTGTGGTGCATCGAGCCACCCGCTTCCAGCATCGCGAAATACTTGTCCTGGAAGCCCTCGGGCGCGGCCTCGTAGGCGGCGTAGAGCGCGTTCACCAGACCGTCGCCGAAAGCGTAGGCATAGACGTAGAAGGGCGAGTGGACGAAGTGCGGGATGTAGGACCAGAAGGTCTCATAGCCCTCCATGAACTCGAATGCCGGGCCGAGGCTTTCGCCCTGCACCGACATCCACAGCGCGTTGATATCCTCGGGCGTCAGCTCCCCTTCGGCGCGGGCTGCATGCAGCTTGCACTCGAAATCGTAGAAGGCGATCTGGCGGACGACCGTGTTGATCATGTCCTCGACCTTGCCGGCCAGAAGCGTCTTGCGCTCTTCCTTGGTCGTCGCGGCGGCCAGCAGCTTGCGGAAGGTCAGCATCTCGCCGAAGACCGACGCCGTCTCGGCCAGCGTCAGCGGCGTGTTGGCCAGCATCTCGCCCTGTTTTGCGGCCAGTACCTGATGGACACCGTGGCCCAGCTCATGCGCCAGCGTCATCACGTCGCGCGGTTTGCCGAGGTAGTTGAGCATCACATAGGGGTGGACGGTCGTCACGGTCGGATGCGCGAAGGCGCCCGGTGCCTTGCCCGGCTTCACGCCCGCATCGATCCAGCCTTTGTCGAAGAAGGGCTGTGCGATGTCGGCCATGCGCGGATCGAAGCCGGAATAGGCATCAAGGACGGTGTCCTTCGCCTCGTCCCACATGATGTCGCGCGGGGCCTCGGTGGGCAGCGGCGCGTTGCGGTCCCAGATCTGCAGCTTGTCGAGGCCGAGCCATTTCGCTTTCAGCTTGTAGTAGCGATGCGACAGGCGCGGGTAGGCCGCGACCACGGCGTCGCGCAGCGCTTGCACCACTTCCGGCTCCACGTCGTTCGACAGGTGGCGACCGGTCTGCGGGGTCGGCATCTTGCGCCAGCGATCCTCGATTTCCTTTTCCTTCGCCAGCGTATTGTGGATGCGCGAGAAGGTGCGGATGTTCTCGCCGAACACATTCGCCAGCTCCTTCGCCGCCGCTTCGCGCTTTTCGCGATTGTGGTCGGAGAGAAGGGTGGTGGTGGCCTCAAGGCTCAGCTTTTCGCCCTGCACCTCGAATTCCAGCGCTGCGGTGGTCTCGTCGAAGAGGCGGTTCCAGGCGGCGGCGCCGACGACCGATTGATCGTGGAGGAATTTCTCCAGCTCGTCGGAGAGCTGATAGGGCTTCATCGCGCGCATCCGGTCAAACACCGGCTTGTAGCGGGCGACTTTCGAATCGGCGAAGACGGCCTCGTAGGTCTCGTCCGGGATGCGGTTGAATTCGAGGCTGAAGAAGACGAGCGGCGTGGTGTAGGTGGTGATCTTGTCCTGCGCATCGGACAGCAGCTTCACCCGCGCCGGGTCGGTCGTGTTCTGGTAATAGCGCAGGCCCGTATAGGACATCACGCGGCCCGCTTTCTCGTCGATTTCCTCGTAGCGCTTGATGCACTCTGCCATGCCCGCGGCATCAAGATCGGCCAGCTTGCCTTCGTAATCGGCGGCGAACTCGGCGCAGGCTTTTTCCAGCCATGCCATGTCCTTGGTCAGTTCCGGCGCGTCGGGTGCGGGGTAGAGATCGCTCAGATCCCATTCGGGCAGATCGCCGAACGCCCCTGCATTTGAATTCGCATCGAAAACGGGGCGGCGGGGTGTGAGCGTCATGAGGTTCCTCGTGTCTGATCGGTTGCTTTCCAGATAGGGGCAGGGGCGCCGCCCTGACAAGGGCGCGGGGTCGCTCGGTGCTGCACAATTTTTCGGCAGATGCTATGAAATGAACTTTTCCCGGACGCGGCGCGTTGCATAACATCGGCCATCGCCTTTTACTCGCGGGGTACAGGGCCTAGACATAAATAAAAGACTAGGGGGACTTAACCGGCGCGATGACAGAGTATTTCAACGAGATGTTCGACGGCGGCAAAGTGCGTCAGCCCTATAACGGGCTCGACGGCTGGATGCGCGAAATGCCGTCCGAGTTGCGCGCGATGAAGCAAGCCGAGGCGGAGGCGCTGTTTCGCAGGATCGGCATCACTTTCGCCGTCTATGGCGAGGGCGGCGATCCGGACCGTCTGATTCCCTTCGACATGTTTCCGCGCGTCTTCACCCAACCCGAATGGCGCAAGCTGGAGCGCGGCATCAAGCAGCGTGCCCGGGCGCTGAATGCCTTTCTGCTCGACGTCTACGGGCGCGGCGAGATCGTGCGGGCGGGGCGAATCCCGGCACGGCTGGTCTATCAGAACGACGCTTACGAACGCGCGGTTTCGGGCTTTATCCCTCCGCGTGGCATCTACAGCCATATCGTTGGGGTCGATCTGGTGCGCACCGGGCCCGATCAGTTCTATGTGCTCGAAGATAACTGCCGCACCCCGTCAGGCGTCTCTTACATGCTGGAGAATCGCGAGATCATGATGCGGATGTTCCCGCAGCTGTTCCGCGAGAACCGGATCGAGCCGGTGGATGGCTATTCGGATGCGTTGCGCCGCACCTTGGCCTCGGTCGCGCCGACGAAATGCGAGGGCGAGCCGACGGTCGCGATCCTCACGCCGGGCCATTTCAACTCGGCCTATTACGAGCATTCCTTCCTCGCCGACCTGATGGGCGTCGAGCTGGTGGAAGGGCCGGACCTGTTCTGCGAGGGCGGCTTCTGCTGGATGCGCACGACGGAAGGCCCGAAGAAGCTCGACGTGATCTATCGCCGGATCGACGACGCATTCCTCGACCCGCTCTGCTTCCGCCCGGATTCGATGCTGGGCATTCCGGGGCTGATGGATGTCTACCGCTCGGGCGGCGTTTCGATCTGCTCGGCGCCCGGGGCCGGCGTGGCCGACGACAAGGCGATCTATACGTTCGTGCCGGAAATGGTGCGCTTCTATCTGGGCGAAGAGCCGCTTCTGGAAAACGTGCCGACCTGGCAATGCGCCAAGAAGGACGACTGCAAATACGTTCTCGAAAACCTTTCCGAACTGGTGGTGAAAGAGGTCCACGGCTCGGGCGGTTACGGGATGCTCGTCGGTCCGAAATCGACCAAGGAGCAGATCGAGAATTTCCGCCACAAGATCGAGGACAACCCCGAGAATTACATCGCCCAGCCGACGCTAGCGCTGTCGACCACGCCGACCTTCGTGGAAGAGGGCGTGGCGCCGCGTCACGTCGATCTGCGGCCCTATTGCCTTGTCGGCGAGAAGGTCGAGTTGGTCCCCGGCGGGCTGACCCGCGTCGCGCTGACCGAAGGGTCGCTCGTCGTGAACTCCTCGCAGGGCGGGGGCGTGAAAGACACCTGGGTTTTGGCGGAGTGATCGGATGCTGAGTAGAACCGCTGAAAACCTGTTCTGGGTCGCGCGCTACATGGAGCGCGCGGAGACGATGGCACGGCTTCTGGAGGTCGGCGCGCGGATCGCGCTGACGCCCTCGACCGGGCATGGCTACCGCTCGGAATGGGAGAGCCTGCTGCAAGCCTCGGGCACCGCCGACGGCTTCTCCGAGAAGTACGGCGACCCGGTGCAGCGCAATATAGAGAGCTACCTGTTCTTTGACCGCGACAACCCGTCCTCTGTGGTGTCCTGCATCGAGCGGGCGCGGGAAAACGCCCGCATCGTGCGCACGGCGATCACCGGTCAGGTCTGGGATACGCTCAACACGGCGTTTCAGGAAATCCGCCAGATCGAGCGCCAGCCGCGCTCGGAATGGGAAATTACCGAGCTCTGCGAGTGGGTGGCCCGGCAATCGGCGCTGCTGCGCGGGGCGATGGACGGCACGATGCTGCGCAATGACGGGTTCTTCTTCATGAACCTCGGCTATGCGCTGGAGCGGGCGGACAACACTGCGCGTCTGATCGACGTGAAGTACTTCGTGCTGCTGCCCTCGGTGGAGATGGTGGGCTCCGGCCTCGACAACTACCAATGGCAGGTGCTGCTGCGCGCGCTGCAATCCTACCGGGCCTTCCACTGGGCCTATGGCGGCGAGCTGACGGCGTCGAAGATCATGCATTTCCTGATCCTCAACCCGGCCAGTCCGCGCTCGCTGATTTCGGCCACGCGCAAGGCGATGCACCATCTCGACAATCTCGAAAGCTTCTACGAGGTCGAGCCGGGCACCGGCCTGCCGCAGATGCGCGCCAAGGCGATCATGACCGAGCTGAACCAGACGCAGGTCGCCGAAATTATCGACGAAGGCCTGCATGAGTTCCTCACCCGCTTCATCGGCGAGGTCGGGCAGCTTACCGCGCTCGTTCAGCAAACCTACTTGTCGGGAGATGCGCGATGATCCTCACCGTCAACCATGTCACCACTTATGATTACGACGCGCCGATGGGCGCTGCGGTGCAATCTTTGCGCATGTTCCCCTCGCGCTTCGAGGGCCAGCGTGTGATCGAATGGGACGTCTCGGTCGAAGGCGGTCTCCGGGGTGGATCGTTCCGCGACGGCGCGGGCGACCGGGTCGAGGGCTGGTCGATCCGTCCGCCGGTCGACGAGGTCGCGATCACCGTGAAAGGGCAGGTCGAGACTTTCGACACCTCGGGCGTGCTGCGCGGTCACCGCGAGCTGGTGCATCCGATGGCGTATCTGCGCGAGACCGTCGCGACCTGGATCGACGACAGTCTGGCGGCGCTTGCGGAAGAGGCCGTTGCAGGGGCCACGGAAGATCTCAACCGGGCGCATCGCCTGAGCGCTGCGATCTCCGAGGCGATCGCCTACAAGCCGGGTGCCACCCATTCGCACACCACCGCCGCCGAGGCGCTGGCGCAGGGCGAGGGGGTCTGTCAGGACCACGCCCACGCTCTGGTCGCTGTCGCCCGCTGCGTCGATCTGCCCGCGCGCTATGTCTCGGGCTACCTCTTCGCGACCGATGACGGCACACCGCACGAGGCCGCGCATGCCTGGGGCGAGATCTGGGTCGCAGGGATCGGCTGGATCGGCTTCGACCCGGCGAACAAATGCTGCCCGGACGAGCGCTATATCCGTCTTGGCTCCGGGTTGGATGCGCGCGAGGCCGCGCCGATCCGTGGCATCACCCAAGGCTCGGGTGAGGAGCGACTGCACGTCACAGTTGCCTTGGACCAAGTCCAGCAATAGATTGCGCGCTTGTCAGGGATCAGGGAACGAACATGACCTATTGCGTAGGCCTCTTGCTGAACGAGGGGATGGTGCTGCTGTCGGACACGCGGACCAACGGCGGGCTCGATAACATCGCGACCTATCGCAAGATGTTCACCTTTGAAGAGCCCGGCGAACGGGTGATCGCGATCATGACCGCGGGCTCGCTCTCTGTGACGCAAACGACGCTGGCGCGGCTGCGCGAAGCGGCGGACGCGAGCGACGCGACGGGCGACAGCTCGATCATGGAAGCGCCTACCATGCTGAAAGTGGCCGAGATTATCGGCAACACGATGGCTGGCGTGCGCAAGGACATCACGAGCCGGATGGATGCCGAGCGGGTCTCGACCTCGGCCTCGATGATCGTCGCGGGCCAGCGCGCGGGCGGCGAGATGCGGATGTTCCTGATCTACCCGGAAGGCAATTTCATCGAGGCGACCGAGGACACGCCCTTCCTGCAGATCGGCGAGCATAAATACGGCAAGCCGATCCTCGATCGTGTGGTGCGTCCCGAGACCAACCTGATCGACGCTCAGAAGGCGGTGCTTCTGTCGATGGACTCGACGCTGCGCTCGAATCTCTCGGTGGGGATGCCGCTCGATCTGGCGGTCATCAAGAAGGACGATTGCCGGATTTCCAGCCAGCGCCGCATCGAGGCGGGCGACAGCGATTTCGCGGAAATGTCGGAAGCTTGGTCGAACGCGCTGCGCGACAGCTTTACGCAGATTCAGCTTTGACCGGTTCGCGGGCTTCCAGCCCGCCCGCTGCGTCGAACAGCGCGGTGCAACCGTCGTAGAAGCGTTTCCGCGTCGCGGGGACTTCCATCATCAATTCGTGCTCGGCGCCGGGGATCACGTCCAGCTTGCCCTTCGGCCAGCGTCCCATCCGCTCATGGACCGCGGGCGTGTGCACGATCTTCTCCACCCCGCCCAAGCCGCAATAGCAGGGCAGGTCGGGGGAAGGCAGGGCTGCCAGCGCCTCGCATTCCAGAAGGCTCTCGGCGACCCAGTGGATCGTCGGGCCGGCCAGCGTCAGTTCGGGATGTTTTGCGGCCTGCTCGACCAACCAGGCCCACATTTCGGGATCGCGGGTCAGGCGGTTCGACTCGAAGCTGTCGCGGTAGACATAGGTGGTGCCGTTCATGCCGGGCGGATAGTTGTTCGCAAGGAAACCTTCGCCCAGAAGGTTCGCCAACACGATCCGGAACGGGTGCAGCAGGGCCGAGGTGGCGATCCCCCACATCGGCGCAGAGAACGCGACCGCGTTGAAGCGATGGTGCTCGTGCATCACCGCGCGCAGCGCGATCGCGCCGCCCATCGAGTGACCCACGATGTAATAGGGTTGCGGCAGGCTCAGCTCGTCTGCAGCCGCGATCACCGCATGCAGATCCCACTGGTAGTCCTGCAAGCCGCCGACATGGCCCTTTTCGGGCGCGTCGGGCAAAAGCCGGTCGGCCAGGCCTTGCCCGCGCCAGTCGATGGCGAGCATGGCATAGCCCCGGGCCGCGAATTCCGCGGCCGCAGGGCCGTATTTCTCGACATATTCGGTGCGCCCGCATCCCAGAAAGACCGTGCCGCGTGGTTGGGGCGGTGCTGGCCAATGTGCGAAACGTATCCGCACACCATCTTCCGCCGTCAGCCAGTAGGCCGCGCCCCCCTCGGGGCCGCGCGCGATCTCTTGGAAAAGCGGGGCGCGTTCCATCAGGCGAGCGCCGCACCCAGCTGCATGGCGAGGCCCATCGAGCCGTCGACCGAAAGCTTGCCGGACATGAAGGCCGCGGTGGGGTTCACTTCGCCGTTGAGCATGCCTTCGAAGGTCTCGCGATCGGCGGTCAGAACGACTTCCGCGTCGTCGTCGCCTGCGCGCACGCCGTTCTCGTCGGCAATGATCGAGCCTTCATCCTCGATCACGAATTTTGCAGTCGAAGAAAACCCATCGGGCAGTTTCGCCCGCAGTGCCTCAACGGCCTTGTCGATAACCTCGCTCATCGCGTCCTCCAAATTTGATGGCCGGGCTCTCGCATTCTCCGGCAATTGCATTACAGTCATGATTTATGTGGCAGCGATTTGACAGATACAAATGTGTCGTCACGGCATTTTGCTTTTCGGCGATGCTGGGAACAATGGCGGCATTCCCCGCCAGCGCCGAAACCGAGGGGCTCGAGCCGTATTTCAAAGAGTTGGCCGATCCGAACGATCCGGGCTGGTCGCGGGCCGAGGCGGACATCCGCAGGGCGTGGTCGCGCTCGGGGTCTGCGGCGATGGATTTGCTGTTCAAGCGCGGCGAGGACGCACTGGACGCGGGCGACACCGAGGCCGCGATCGAGCATTTCACGGCGCTGACCGATCACGCGCCCGATTTTGCCGCTGGCTGGAATGGCCGGGCCACGGCCTATTTCATGGCCGGGCTATACGGGCCCTCGGCCGTGGATATCGCGCACACCCTGAAGCTGGAGCCGCGTCACTGGGGCGCGCTTGCCGGGTTGGGGGCGATCCTCGAAGAGATGGGCGACGACAAGCGCGCGCTTGAGGCCTATCAGAAGTCTTTTGCCTTGAATCCGCATCAACAGGATGTGAAAGACGCCATTGCGCGCCTCGACGAGGCGCATCAGGGCACGGCTCTCTAAGGGCTGGAACGGAGCTGCGATGCAAGGCGGGCGGATCACGGCCGTTCTGGGGCCGACCAATACCGGCAAAACCCATTACGCAATCGAGAGGATGCTGGCGCATCGGACCGGCGTCATCGGACTGCCGCTGCGGCTGCTCGCGCGCGAGGTCTATGACCGGATCGTCGCGCAGCGTGGGCCTTCGGTCGTGGCGCTTGTCACCGGCGAAGAGCGCATCGTGCCCGAACGCACGCAGTATTGGGTCTGCACGGTCGAGGCGATGCCGACGGGGATCGGGGCGGACTTCCTGGCCATCGACGAGATCCAGCTCTGTGGCGATCCCGAGCGGGGTCATGTCTTCACCGACCGGCTGCTGCATGCGCGCGGGCTGCACGAGACGCTGTTCCTCGGCTCGGAGACGATGCGCGGGGCAATCGCGGCGCTCGTGCCGAAGGTGCAATTCACCAAGCGCGAGCGGTTCTCGGAACTGACCTATTCCGGCTCGAAGAAAATCTCCCGGATGAAGCCGCGCTCGGCCATCGTGGGGTTCTCGGTCGAGAATACCTATGCGATCGCGGAACTGATCCGCCGCCAGAAAGGCGGCTGCGCGGTGGTAATGGGGGCGCTGAGCCCCCGCACCCGCAACGCGCAGGTCGAGATGTATCAAAATGGCGACGTGGATTATCTTGTCGCCACCGATGCGATCGGGATGGGGCTCAACCTCGATATCGACCACGTCGCGTTTTCGGCCACGTCGAAATTCGACGGGCGGCGGATGCGTCCGCTCTTCCCGCATGAGCTGGCGCAGATCGCGGGCCGCGCAGGTCGTCACACCACTGACGGCACGTTCGGCGTGACGGGCGAGGCGCGCCCGCTGCAGCCCGAGGTGATCGAAGCTGTCGAGAACCACCGTTTCGCGCCGCTGCAGCGTCTGCAGTGGCGCAATGCGCGGCTGGAATTCGGCACCGTGGACCGGTTGATCCAGTCGCTCGACGCGCGGCCTGAGGGCGAATGGCTCACCAAGGGGCGCGAGGCCGACGATGCGCGCGCGCTGAAGGTGCTGGCTGACGATCCGGCGATCCGCGACCGCATCACCAGCCCAAAGGATGTGCAACTCCTCTGGGATGTCTGCCGAATCCCCGATTTTCGTTCGATTTCCGAGGCCGAACATGCAACGCTTCTGGCGCGCATCTTCGAGTTCCTGCAATCGGGCAAGGGCGTGCCCTCGGACTGGCTTGCACGTCAGATCGAGCGTATCGACAGGACGGGCGGCGATATCGACACGCTCTCGCGTCGTCTCGCCTTCATCCGCACATGGACCTATGTTGCGCAACGCAAAGGGTGGGTCGATGATGAAAGCCATTGGCGCGAGGCGACCCGCGCTGTAGAAGACCGCCTGTCGGACGCGCTGCATGGCGCGCTGACGCAAAGATTTGTGGACCGGCGCACCTCTGTGTTGATGCGCCGGCTCAAGCAGAAGGAGACCCTCGTGGCCGAGGTGAACGACAAGGGCGAAGTGACGGTTGAAGGCGAATTCGCGGGCCGTTTGGAAGGATTCCGGTTCAAGCAGGACGAGACCGGCTCGCCCGACGAGGCGAAGATGCTTGCCCGCGCGGCCTACGAGGCGCTTGCGCCCGAGTTCAGCCTGCGCGCGGACCGCTTCTACAACGCCCCCGATACGGAGATGGATTTCACCGAGCAGGGCGGCCTGATGTGGGGCGATACCGCTGTCGGCAAGCTGGTGAAGGGGCCCGATCTCCTGAAGCCGACCGTGCAGGCTTTCGTCGATGACGAGGCGGGTGCGGATGTGGCCGAGAAGGTCACGCGCCGTCTGCAGCATTTCATCGACCGCAAGGTCGCAGCCCTGTTCGAGCCGCTTCTGGCGATGAGCCGTGACGAAGAACTGACGGGTCTCGCCCGTGGCTTCGCGTTCCGCATGGTGGAATCGCTGGGCATCATCCCGCGCGAACAGGTCGCCGCCGAGGTGAAGGATCTCGATCAGGACGCGCGCGGCTCGCTGCGCAAGCACGGCGTGCGCTTCGGCCAATACACGATCTTCATGCCCGCGCTTCTCAAGCCCGCGCCGACGCGGCTGCGGCTGGTGCTGGCCTCGCTGTGGTCGGGTGCGGATGAATTCCCCGAAAGCCCGCCTCCGGGCCTCGTGACGATCCCGAATATCGACGCGTTCGATGCCGAGACCTACCGCCTGTCGGGCTACCGTCCCTCGGGCGCGCGGGCGATCCGCATCGACATGCTCGAACGTCTCGCCGATCTGCTGCGCACGCAGGACAGCCGCGGCGGGTTCGAGGCCAATCCGGACATGCTCTCGATCACCGGCATGACGCTGGACCAGTTCGCCGATCTGATGGGCGGCATGGGTTACAAGGCCGAGAAGGGCGAGCGCGCGAAGGTGAAAGCCGCCGATCTCGAGAAGGCCGAAGAGCAAGCCGGTGCCGAGGCGCTCAAGACCGAGCAGGCCGATGAGGCGAAAGCCGAAGCTGGCGGCGGCGAGCAGCCTGCCGAGACCCATCCCGAGGCCGAGGCTGCGGCCGAGGCTGGCGGCGACATGGTGGCAGCCGATGACGTGGCCAGCGACGAGGTCGAGGTCTTCTACACCTTCACCTGGGCGCCGCGTCCGCGTGGCAATCGTCCGCCGCGCCGCGAACAGGGGCAGGGCGGCAAGCCCGGTGGCGAACGTGGCGAGCGCAAGGGCGGCGGCAAGCCGCATGGCAAGCGCGACGGTCACAAGGGCAAGAAGGGTGGCAAGCCGCAAGGCGCGCGCAACTTCGAGGCCCGTCCGCCGAAGAAGGACAAGCCGGTCGATCCGGACAACCCCTTCGCAGTTCTGGCTGCCCTCAAGGACAAGAAGTAACGACTCGCCATGGCTGACGCGCCCGAGCGCATCCGCATCGACAAATGGCTCTGGCAGGCGCGGTTCTGTAAGACCCGCGGCCTCGCGCAGGAGCTGGTGCAGGGTGGCAAGGCGCGCGTCAACGGTCAGCGCATCGACAAGCCCGGCCGGGCGATCGGTCCGGGCGATGTGCTGACGCTGCGACTCGGCAAAGGGCAGGATGCGCGGATCTGCGTTTTGCGGGTGCTGGACTGCGGCACCCGGCGCGGTCCGGCGGTCGAGGCGCAGACGCTTTACGCATTGCTCGAACCGGAAGGCTAAGCTGTGAGGAATGCCGCAGCGAAAAGCTCGGGCTCTCTCTTGAAAGAGGGGGCATCCCCCGCTAGGACGGGTCAGGAAGCTGTTTAATCGGGGTTTCACCAATGACCTACGTCGTCATCGATAACTGCATCAACTGCAAATATACCGACTGCGTCGAGGTCTGCCCGGTGGATTGCTTCTACGAGGGGGAGAACACGTTGGTGATCCATCCTGACGAATGCATCGACTGCGGCGTCTGCGAGCCGGAATGCCCCGCCGATGCGATCCGTCCGGATACCGAGCCGGGAATGGAATCCTGGGTCGAACTCAACCGGAAATATTCCGAGCTCTGGCCGGTGATCACCCAGAAGAAAGATCCGATGCCGGATGCCGAGAAACACGACGGCGAGAGTGGCAAGCTGGAGAAGTATTTCTCCGAGGCGCCCGGCGAAGGCGACTGACGGGTCGGTGATTCTGACCAATTTGCCCGATTCTGAGCGAATTGGGGCGGTTTACGCTGCGGCAAAGTGTCAAAATGCGCCGCATAACCCACTGAAATCGTGTGATATTACACATGCGCGACAGTAACGCGCTTTGAAATGCACGCGTTTTTTGCTATATTACTGTTACAAAATGAGTTCGACCCCACCTTTTGCGTCGCCTGCTCGCCCGCAAAAGAGATCTCGTGACTGACTGACGAACGCGGAGCTATTCAGCCCCGTGGGCGTCGTATGCTCGCTGGATACCGGGGTTCGTGACCGGCTGCAAGGAAACGAACCGCATGACCAAGACCAAGAAGACCGAATTCCGCCCCAATGATTTCGTCGTCTACCCGGCGCATGGCGTGGGGAAAATCATGTCCATTGAAGAACAGGAAATCGCCGGGCTCAAGCTCGAGCTTTTCGTGATCTCCTTCGAGAAGGACAAGATGACCCTGCGTGTGCCGACGCACAAGGCGACAGAAGTCGGGATGCGCAGCCTCTCCTCGCCTGACATGGTGACCAAAGCGCTTGAGACCCTCAAGGGCAAGGCGAAGGTCAAGCGGGCGATGTGGTCGCGCCGCGCGCAGGAATACGAACAGAAGATCAACTCGGGCGACCTGCTCGCGATCGCTGAAGTGGTGCGCGACCTGCACCGCAGCGACGATCAGCGCGAACAGTCCTACTCGGAGCGTCAGCTCTATGAAGCTGCACTCGAGCGTCTGACCCGCGAAGTCGCCGCCGTATCGGGCACCGACGAAGAGCGTGCCGCGAAAACCGTCGACGAGGTTCTGGTCGGCCGCGCCGCCTGATCCCGAGATTAGCGGAACTTTTCCAACGCGAGGCTTGCGAGCCTCGCGTTTTTTTCATGTGCGCAGGGCAGGGGAGGCTCAGGCTTCGGGGCCGGTCTTCTCGCTGCCCGGTGCCTCGCGGTCGCTCTCGTCGCGCTCGCCGCGGCGGCGGAACTGCTCCATCATCGCAGCTTCCAACTCGGCGTTGAGCTCCTTCGTGCGCGCGATGTAATCGGGATTCTGCTCCACCGGGACGCCCGGCTTCCAGACCTGCGCCAGATCGCGCACCGCGGCCCGGTCGAGCTTGAAGAACAGCTTCTCAAGCTCCGAGGCCTCGAAGGCCGAGAGCCCCGCATTCTCCAGCACGTAACGCCCGGCGCGCAGTGAGCTGTCGAACATCTCGCGCACGATGTCATTGGCGCCCGCCCGATACAGGTCGAACACATGCGTCCGGTCGCGAGCGCGCGCGACGATATGCAGATCGGGCCGAATTCGGCGTGCATAGGCGACCAGTTTCGTGGTGTTCTCGCGCCCGTCCAGCGCCACCACCAGCACCCGCGCCTGATTGATCCCGGCCGCGGCGAGCAGATCGGGCCGCGTCGGGTCCCCGAAATATCCCTTGAAGCCGAAGGTCCGCATCAGCTGGATCGTCTTGAGATCGGCGTCCAGAACCGTCGTGCGCATCCCCGACATCGTCACCAGCCGGTTCACCACCTGACCGAAGCGGCCCACGCCGGCGATGATGATCGGCTGCTGCTCGTCGATCGCGTCCGGGTCCGGGCCGGGGGGCTTGCGCAGCCGGAACCCGATCTGCTCGTGCAGGATGAACAGCAAGGGCGTGATCAGCATCGACAGCGCGATCACCACCAGCAGTTTCTCGGCCAAGGCGTTGGGCAGGATGCGTTGCCCCACCGCGAAGGAGACCAGTACGAATCCGAATTCCCCTGCCTGTGCGAGGCTCAGCGTGAACAGCGAGCGATCCGGCCCGCGGATCTTGAACAGCACCGACAGGCCGTAAAGCACCGCCGATTTCAGCGCGACCAGCAGGAAGACCAGCGCGAAGATATTGGCGGGTTGCGCAGTGATGACGTCGAAATTGATGCCCGCGCCCACGGTGATGAAGAAGAGCCCCATCAGCAGCCCTTTGAAGGGCTCGATGTCGGATTCCATCTCGTGCTTGAACTCGCTATCGGCCAGCACGACACCGGCGAGGAAGGTGCCAAGCGCGGGCGAGAGGCCTACTAGGTTCATCAGGCTCGCGATGCCCACCACGATCAGCAGGGCCATCGCGGTATTCACCTCGCGCAGCCGCGCGCCTTGAACGAAGCGGAAGAGCGGGCGCACGAGGTAGTGCCCCATCAAGACGGTGAGGGC
This sequence comes from Thioclava sediminum, assembly GCF_002020355.1. Classification (GTDB taxonomy): domain Bacteria; phylum Pseudomonadota; class Alphaproteobacteria; order Rhodobacterales; family Rhodobacteraceae; genus Thioclava; species Thioclava sediminum. The sequence continues at coordinate 396,565 of NZ_MPZV01000002.1, read as the reverse complement.
GACGGCGGCCAGCGTGATCACCGTGACACCCCAGGCGGGCAGCGAGTCGATCAGCCGGGCCACGACATGATCGCCATGCCCCGCCTTGGCCACCGCGCGCGCGCCGGGCAGCGCCAGAAGCGGCATCAGCGCCAGCATCGGGATCACCGCGATATCCTGCGTCAACAACACCGCAAACGAGGACCGCCCGCCCGCCGTCTGCATCAGCCGCTTCTCGTTAAGCGTCTGCAGCACGATTGCGGTCGAGGAGAGAGACAGCGTCATCCCGATCGCCAGCGAGACGCGGAAATCCTCGCCCATCGCCATGACGATCGCCGTCACCAGCACCATGGTGACCAGCACCTGCAACCCGCCAAGGCCGATCAGCTTGTCGCGCATCGCCCAAAGTGCGCGCGGCTCCAGTTCCAGCCCGATCAGAAACAGCATCATCACCACACCGAATTCCGCGAAGTGCTGGAGGTCGGTCATTTCCGCGCCGGAGAGGCCCGTGGCGGGGCCGATCAGGATGCCCGCGATCAGATAGCCCAGCACCGAGCCGAGGCCCGCACGCGTGGCCAGCGGGACCGCGATGACCATCGCGAGCAGGTAGAACGTGGCTTGGAACAGAAAGCTTTCCATCGGCGGCTTACATCCTTGAGCGATGCGCGGGGAAGGCGCGCGACGCGGCTATTCCCCAGCGTAGTCCGGCGCGGGCGGTGCGCAAGGGCGCGAGGATAAGAATGATTGCGCCGAGCGCGGTTAGCCGCCTTGCAGCAGCTTCAGCGTCAGGTTGCGCGACCCTTTCTTGTAGGTCAGCGCGTTGGAGCCGATCTGCGTCACGCGCCCGCCATCCAGCCTGTCACCCACCCCCACTTTCACGAAACGCCCATTCGAGAGCCGCACCAGTGCGCGCCGGTTCGAAGACGAGCCGTAAAGCCCGATCAGGTTGATCTTGCGCAGGTTGATCACGTTCTCTTCGGTCGCCTGACGGGCGACGGAGGCCGAGGTCGGCAGGCGCGGCGGTGCGGCGGTGGGCTCGGGCTCGTCGAGATCGGCGGGCCTCGGGTCGGGCACGGGAGTGGCGACCGGGGCGCGCGCAGCCGCTGCGGCGACCGACGGGGCGGGCTCGGCGGCTATCGCGGCGGCCAGCGCCTTCTCGACCGAGCGCGAGAAATTGCGCGGTTTGGTCGGCGGGGTGGCCGAGCGCGCCACGGCCAGAGCGGTCGCGCCCGCGAAGGGATCGGTGTTCTCGGCGACGGCGTCGTCTTGCGCCTGCACCGCTGCGGAGACAGCTTCCTGGATCGAGGTCGGGCGACGCTCGGGGCGGAGCGCGGCGAGTTCGGGGTTCGCGACCGCGGCCGATTCCGAAGCGGGCGCCTGCGTCGAGGCGAGCTCGGTCACAGCGTCGGGCCGGGCCGTCGGGCGCGTCGTCTGGAGTTCGGGGTTGGGCTGCAGCGCCGGGTCGAGCGCGCCTTGATCGTTCGGATCGGCCTGCGCGGCGGGAGCGGTCTGCTCCGGTGCGGGCGCGGCACCGGTAAGGTCCTCGGGGCGGCTGGCCGGGCGGAAGCCCGAGAGCGACGGGATCGCGCCCAGCGTGCCTTCCGGCGTGACCGGTTGCGTCGCGGCATAGGCCTGCGCGACCGCTTCGGGGCGGGAGCCCGGTGTGACGTCGGGCTCGCCCGCGAACAGCGTGAAGCCGCCCGGCATCTCGACCCCGTCTTCCGTCGGCGTGACGGGCGGGGTGTCCGGCGTCAGCGTCTCGGCGCTTGGCGGATCGAGCGGCGTCGCGGTGAAGGCTGGCAGGTCGGAGGGCTGCGTCTCGGTCGTCGCAGTTTGCGCGTCGCTCGCCGGGGGCTCGGTTGTGTCGCTCTGCGGGGCGTCGCTGGTTGCCGTTTCGCTGATAGCGGCGTCCGCTTGGGTGTCAGGCGTGCGGTCCGTCGCCGCTGCCTGCGTATTCGGTGCGGTGTCGGCGGCCGTGTCTGCTGCGGTGTCGGGAGTGTCCGGCTGCGTATCTGCGGGCTGGTCTGCCGTGGCCGTATCGGCTGGCTGCGTATCGGTAGGCTGCTCGGTTGCCGCCGTCTCAGTGTCCGTCTCGGCGGGCGTCGCCTCGTCCGTCGCCGCGGTGTCGTCGGTCGCGGGCGTGGCGGCCTCGTCGCTCTGTGCCGCCGGTGCGGGCTGCTCATCGGCAGGGGCGAGCGCCGCGACCTGATCGCTCTCGAGGGCAGGCTGTTCGGGTGCCGCGTCGGCTTGCGCCTGCGAGTCCGGCTCCGCGGCTTCGGGAACTGCGGTCGTGTCGGGCGTGGCCGGTGCGAGTGCGGTCTGCTCGGGTGCGTCATTCGCATCCGGGGCAGGCGCTTCGGCGATTGCGTCCGCCGGTGCATCGACGGGAGCGGGGTCATCGAGCAGGGTGGTCCAGAGCGCGATGATCGCCAGAACCAGCACCAGCGCGCCGGTGAGCATCAGCCCGAGATGGCGCGGCTTGCCGCCGGTCGTGGGCCGCTTGGTGCCGCCGAAAACCGTCTTGTCCTGCGAGGTCTCGACGATGGGTGCCGGGGTCGCGGTGCTCGGATCCGGCCCGTCCTTTGCCTCCTTGCGCAACAGCGAGGTCGAAGGTTTCGCGCCAAGCGCGCCCGCGCCGCCGGTGCCCTTGCGTGCGGCGGTGCCCACAGCTTTGGTCCCTTTCGCTCCGGTTTTCGGAGCCGTTTTCGGCTCAAAACGCGGATCGGGCTCGTCGAAATCGAGGGTCGGTGCCGTGATCTTGGCGCTGCCCGAGGCGATCTCGCTGCGATCGGGCTGAGGGTGGAGCCGGGTGGCTCCGCCGAGCCGGGGGGGCGTCTCGTTCACGGTCACGGTGCTCGTGTGATCCCGGCGCGAGGCGAAAGCGGCGGCGATTACGCTGGCATCGGATTTCGGCAGATCGTCGTCGTCATCCTCGGCCGTATCGTGGCCTTCGTCCTCCGAGTTAGAGCTCGCCTCCTCGGGCTTTGCGTCGGGTTCTGTGGCGTCGGGCACGGCAGGGGTGGCGGCAAGGCCTGCCGCAGCCAACGACGCGTCCGAAGGCTCAACGCCAGCCTCGGCGTCATCAATGGACGTATCGTTCGGCTCGACCTTGGCAAACTCGACGGCGTCGGTCGCCTCGGTTTCCTCCGCCGCGACTTCTCCAGCCGCGACCGCTTCGGCAGCCTTGGCAGCGGGGCTTTCCGCGCCGGGTGTGTCTTCGCTCGGGGTTTCGGGCGTACCCGTATCTTGCGCGTCCGTTTCAGCCTCAGAGGCCGCGAGCAGATCGGAGAATTCGCCCGGCTCTTCCGGCAGGGTGGGCTCGTATTCCTCCGCCGAAGCCACCTCCGTCGGTTGGTCTAAGGCGCTCAATTCGGCCAGTTCGGTTTCCGAGACCGCGCTATCGTCGGCAAGATCCGTGATGTCGCTTTGCGTGTCGGCGGGTGCCGCCTCAGCGGCGGGCGCCTCCGGCATCACGGCTCCCGCCGATGCCTCAGTCGCCTCCTCGGACAGGTCGACCGCCACGATCAACGCGGATTTGTCGGGCTCGACATGCGCGCCTTCGGGGATGTGCTGCGCGACCGAAGAGGTCAGGCCAAAATGCGGCTCCCCGGGAAAATCGCCGGGCTCGGGGGCGGCGACGAAGCTGACCGGGTTGAAACCGTTTTCCTGCGCGAAGCTCTCGGCTTCCTTCAGCGTCTCGCGCGCGATCACGGCGACCTGCACAGTCTGGCCGGGGCCTGCGAAATCATAGACCAGCTCGCTGACCGGGTAGGGCGTCATGCCCTCCAGCGCCGTCTCGATCTGGGTCTTGCGCTGCGCGGGGCTCGGTCCGGGCGCATAGATCGCGGTGTAGAGGATCTGCGAATCCGGCAGCACGAGCTTCGAGGTGAAGCCGCGCGGGGCCTGCGCCCGTGCCTTGTCGCGCAGGGCGGCGACCTCGGCCATTGGATCATCGCCTTCGAGCGCGGCCTCGCCCAGAAGCGTCCAGCCCTCTTTCGCGCGGTGCACCAGAGCGATGCCATCATGCGAGAGGATCAATGCAAAATCGGGTTTCATGGGTACTGCGCGCGCCTCGGAGCGGTCCGGTCCAACTCTTCACATCTTCGTAAAGGAGATTCGATCTTCTGAAAAGCGTCGCGACCGGGGCGGAGCGGGCAATTGCCGGTTTTCCACTGTTTCGACGGCGTAGCCGCAGCGAGCGCCGGAAGAAATGTTCGAAATGCAATGAGAAGTGGTTTGAATGGCGCGCCGGTATCGCGGCGCGCCATGTTTGTTATCAGCTGGTTGCGGCGCTCAGCGCCTGATCGAGATCGGCGATCAGATCGTCGACATTCTCGATGCCGATCGAGAGGCGCACCACGTTCGGCGCGGCCCCTGCGGCGATTTGCTGCGCCTCGGTCAGCTGGCGGTGCGTGGTCGAAGCGGAGTGGATGATCAGCGAGCGCGCATCGCCCAAATTCGCGACATGGCTGAACAGTTTGAGGTTGTTCACCAGCTTCACACAGGCGTCGTAGCCGCCCTTCACCGCGACGGTGAACAGCCCGCCTGCACCTTTCGGCGAGATGGTCTTCATCCGCTCGTGCCAGGGCGAGCTTTCCAGCCCGGCATAGGTCACGTAGTCGATGCGCGGATCCTTCTCGAGCCATTCGGCCACAGCCTTGGCATTGGCGTTGTGCTTGTCCATCCGCAGGCTCAGCGTCTCGATCCCCATCAGCGTGTAATGCGCGCCTTGCGGGTTCATCGTCATGCCGAGATCGCGCAGCCCCACCGCGATCGAGTGGAAGGTGAAGGCCATCGGCCCCAGCGCCTCGTGGAATTTCAGCCCGTGATAGGCGGGTTCGGGCTCGCTCAGCGAGGGGAACTTGCCTGAGGCCGACCAGTCGAACTTGCCGCTATCGACGACGCAGCCGCCGGTGACGGTGCCGTTGCCGGTCATGTATTTCGTCAGCGAGTGGACGACGAGCGTCGCGCCATGTTCGATCGGGCGGCACAGGTACGGGGTGGCCAGCGTGTTGTCGACGATCAGCGGCAGGCCGACCTTGTCGGCGACTTTCGCCACCGCCGGGAGGTCGGTGATGTAGCCGCCCGGGTTCGAGATCGACTCGCAGAAGATCGCGCGGGTGTTCTCGTCCACCGCCGCTTCCAGCGCTTCGAGATCGTCGAAATCGACGAAGGTGCAGGACCAGCCGAAGCGTTTGATCGTGTGGCTGAACTGGGTGATCGAGCCGCCATAGAGCCGCGTCGAGGCCACGATATTCAGCCCCGGCCCCATCAGCGGGAAGAGCGCCATGATCTGCGCCGCGTGCCCCGAGGAACAGGTGACCCCGCCCGCAGCACCTTCCAGCGCCGCGACACGTTCGGCCAGTTTCATCACTGTGGGGTTGGTCAGGCGCGAATAGATGAAGCCCACTTCTTCGAGGTTGAACAGCCGCGCCGCGTGGTCGGCGTCTTTGAAGGCATAAGATGTGGTCTGGTAAATCGGCACCTGCACCGCGCCGGTCGCGGGATCGGGCTCGGCGGCGGCGTGAATTTGCAGGGTGTCGAAAGCGTATTCGGACATGGTCTGGGGCTCCTCTTCTCTTGCCGAGACGTTAGCTGCGCGAAAGAGAGCCGACAAACACATTCGTTTTCGGTAATGAGAGCGCGGCTCAGCGCATCCAGAGCTTCGCGCGCTTGATCCGGTTGCGCAGCGCCTTCTCGTGGCGGGGCATTCCTTCTTCGGCGATGATCGCGCGCAGTTTGCGGCCTTTGCCCTGATAGATCAGCTTCTTCGCAGGCTCGTAGGCCTTCAGGACTTTCTTGACCTTGTTCGGGGCGGTCAGCTCTTCGACCGTGTCGATCACGGCCTCGCTTTCGCGCGCATACATCAGCGGCAGGGCGCGGTAATGGCAGGTGAACTCGCCGTCGAGCCCGTCGAGCACAGGCCCCGGACGCCCGCCGCCGAAGGAATGGATCACCAGCGGCAGGGCCACCTGATCGAGCCACGGGTCGAGCGACTGGCAGGCCAGTTCATCGGGGGCATCGTCGCGGATCTCGCTTGCATAGCGCAGGAAGCGCGCGCCGAATTCCGCCGGGTCGGCGCCGAAGAACCAGCCCGCGTTGAAATACATGTAGCGTTGCCAGTACTCGTCCGGCTGGCTCAGATCGAGCGTCTCCTCGAACCCGTCCAGCCCGAACTTGTCGTAGAGCGATTTCCAGATGCCCGCGTAGCCGGGACCGTAAAGCGGCGGCTCGGGCCATGTGCCGGTGCGCCGCATCGACGCCGAGGGGCGGTCGAAATCGAATCCCACCTGCGACAGCGGTCCGGTGAAGACCGTATCGGTGTCGAAAAAGACGAAGGGCACCCCTTCGGGCAAGGCGGCGAGCGCTTCGATCTTGTTGCCATAGGGATAGGACTGACCGAAGACCTTCGACTCGAAGGGCACGATCTCCGCGCCCGCGTCTTCTAGCAGCGCGCGCACCGGACCGGAAATCCGCGTCTCGTCGGACCAGCGCGGCCCGGGCTGCGGCTCGGCTATCAGAAGGCGCCCTTTGAAATCCGGATTGGCCGCGCGAAAGCTCAGCGCGAAAAGAATTGCCTCGAATTCCAGCCGTCCCGCCTGTGCAACACAGAAGATGTTATAGGGTTGTGAAGTCCGGGGGGTCGCCGCCATACTGCCGCCTGTCGGAGGGTTTGTTGCAGTATAGCGAGAAAGTTCAGGGGTAAAAGGTGATACGGATAAGCAAGTTAACTGCGTTGGCGCTGTGTGGCCTCGTGTCGAGCGGCCCCGTCGCTGCGCAGAATTTCACCACCGCCGCCGAAGTGCGCCCGATTCTCGGCATGACCCGCGATTCCTGGGTCGCGATCCGGGAATATGGTGGGAAGGATCTGGTCTATTTTACCCATCTTCTGGCGTGGCGCTGCGGGCTGAGCGAGATTCGCTATGGCTTCAACGGCGCGCCGCCGACCAAGAGCTTCAAGATGGAGAAGTGCCACGAAGGCACGGCCCAGCCCAACGCAATCTCGGGCGATAATGTCTATGTCAGCCAACCGCAGGGCTCGGTCTCCGAGGTGCGGGTGAAGCTGATCTATGACGACGGCAGCACGGAAGAGGCGCGGTTCAACCGCAAGGCGGTGCTGCAGTAAACGACGCAGCGAATGCGCGCTATTCGACGCAGCGGCCCCCGTGGGAGCCGCGTGTCACCAGTTCCTAAAGAGGGGAAGTGGTGGGTGACCCTGGAATCGAACCAGGCGTGGGTCGCCCCGGCGGAGTTACAGTCCGCTGCCGCACCTTGCAGCACGTCACCCGACGCTGGGCGGGAGATACAAAAGGGGGCGGGAGGCGTCAAGAGAGAGTTTGCCGAAAAATTGCCCTCCGGATCAGAGCTTGCCAAACGAGGCCATTCCGCGCAGGTAGGGGCCAAAGGAGACCCGCGATGAAAAAGCCAGTCTGGGTGATCGAAAAGGAACGTGCCAAGCGCGCTGCGGCCGCCGAGACCGTGTGGCTCTTCGGCCTGCATGCGGTGCGCGACGCGCTGCAAAACCCGATGCGCGAGCGGCTGCGGCTGGTTTGCTCCAAGAACGCCGCCGACAAGCTCGCCGAGGCGATCGCGGTGTCCGGCATGGAGCCCGAGATCGTCGATGTGCGGAAGTTCGACAAATTCGTGCCGATCTCGACCGATTCCGTCCACCAGGGCGCGGCACTCGAGGTGAAGCCGCTCGATTGGGGCGCGCTGAAGGATGTCTGCTACGATGCGCGCCGCGTGGTTCTGCTCGACCGGGTGACCGATCCCCATAACGTGGGCGCGATCCTGCGCTCGGCGGAGGTCTTCGGCGCGGCGGCCGTGATCGCGCCGCATCGCCATTCCGCGCCTGAGACCGGTGCGCTGGCGAAAACCGCCTCCGGTGCGCTGGAGCGTCAGCCCTATCTGCGGGTGAAGAACCTCTCGGATGCGATGGAGGAGCTGCGCCAGATGGGCTTCCGGCTGATCGGGCTTGCGGGTGAAGCCAAGATGTCGCTCGAAGACGGGCTGTCCGAGGCGGGAATGGAACCGGTCGCGCTGGTTCTGGGCGCCGAAGGGCCGGGCCTGCGCGAGAAGACCCGCGAGACCTGCGACCGTCTGGTGCGAATCCCCTTCGCGGGCGAGTTCGGGTCGCTCAACGTCTCGAACGCCGCCGCAGTGTCTCTTTACGCATCCGCAAGCCGCTGACGGTCACAAAATCGCGATTATGAGGGTATGGACCTTAAAAGCGGTGAGATGCGTTCCTATCTCACTGTCAGAGGCGCAGCTTCGGAACCGCCGCGCCTCTAGTTCACTGTCCCTCGTTCCGCCACTATTGCGCCCAGCCTTTAAGGCTTGGGCGCATTTTTCTTAGAGGGCTGCGACAAAGTAGAGGTTTCAGATGCAAGACGAGATTCGCGACATTCTGGGCAATGCGAAGGTGATCGCCGTAGTCGGCATGTCCCACAAGCCGGAGCGCCCCTCCTATGGGGTCGCGCAGTTCCTGCAGTCCAAAGGCTACCGCGTGATTCCGGTCAATCCCGGCCTCGCCGGGCAGGAACTGCTGGGCGAGACGGTCTATGCCGATCTCGGCGCTATCCCCGACGAAATTGCTGTGGACATGGTCGACGTGTTCCGCCGTTCCGAGGCGGTGCCAGAGGTCGTGGATGAGGCCTTGGCGCATCTGCCGCATCTCAAGACGATCTGGATGCAGCTTGGCGTGTCCCATGACGCGGCGGCCGAGAAAGCCCGCGGGCAGGGCGTGAAGGTCGTGATGAACCGCTGCCCGAAGATCGACTATCCGCGCGTGATGGCGGGTTGAAGAGGGGGCTCTGCCCCCTCGGCCTGATGGCCTCACCCCCGGGATATTTTCCAAGAGCGAAGAGAGGCAGCGCCCCTTAACCCTTAACGACTTTGACCGCCTCCAGGATCGCATCGGCGATGTAATCCAGATCGGGCTGCTTGAGGCGTGCGGGCAGGCGTGTATCGCAGGCGCGCATCAGCATGGCGCGGGTCTTCGGCAGCTCCGGCACGTCACCAAGGAACTGCCAGTTCCAGAAGGCGCGCGCGTTATCTTGGCTGAGACCGAAGACCTGCACGCTGACACCGCGGGCTTTCGTCTCCGCTTGCAGCTTGCGGGCCTCGTCGTCGGACCAATCGCCCGCGAGGTTGAACTGCAGCGAATCCGGGGCGCGGGTTTCGGGGCCGAGCGGCGGCGGCACGTCGAGCCAGTCGCTCGTGTTAAGTCGCTCGGCGACATAGTCGTGGTTCGCGCGGCCATCGTTCACACGGCGCTCCACTTCCGCGATCTGCGGGCGGATGACGGCGGCGGAGAGGTTCTGCATCCGGCAATTGTACAGCGGAAGCTTGTTTTGCCAGTGATGGAAGCTGTTCTGCAGGCCGGGATGCTTCTTCCAGTTATGCTCGTAGGCGCCCGACATGATCACCGCGCGGGCGGCGAGTTCCGGATCGTCGGTCAGCAGGATGCCGCCTTCGCCCGCGTTGATCAGCTTGTAGGACTGGAAGGAGAGGCAGCCGATCTTGCCGATCGTGCCGATCTTCTTGCCGTTCCAGAGCGTGCCGAGCGAATGCGCGGCGTCTTCGATCACCGGCACGTCCTTCTCGGTGGCCAGCTCCATGATCGCGTCCATGTCGGAGGTGTGGCCGCGCATGTGGCTGATCAGCACCGCGTCGATGCTGTCGTCGAATTTCGCGCGGAAATCGTCGAGGTCGATGCGGAAGTTGGAACCGACTTCGACCAGCACCGGCACGCAATCGGCATGGACGATGGCGGAGGGGACGGCGGCGAAGGTGAAGGCCGGGACCAGCACGCGTGCCCCGCGCGGCAGGTCGAGCGCCTTCATCGACAGGAACAGCGCCTGCGAGCACGACGACACGGCGACCGCGTATTTCACGCCCATGAATTCGGCGAATTCGGCTTCCAGCTTGGCGACCGGCGCGTCTGCGGAGGTGTAGCGGAAGAGGTCTCCGCTGGTCAGGAGGCGTTCGATCTCGGCTCGGGCGGCCTCGGGGATGGCCTCGGCGTCATAGCAATTCGGGGCGGTCTGTCCGTCACGCGGCATGGCAAGATATCCTGAAACTGACTTTCAGGTTTTCTTTACACGAATGCCGCTTTTCGCGCCAATGAAGAATTCATGACCAAATTTGAGGCGGCGGCGGCTTGCCTAGATCCCCAGCTTGTCGCGCATCGAGAACCACGTCATCGCGGCGACCAGAAGCGGGCTGCGCAGGAGCGAGCCGCCCGGGAAGCCCGGCACTTTCAGCCCGGCCATCAGGTCGAAGCGCTCGGCCTGACCCGCGACGGCCTCGGCCATGATCTTGCCCGCCATCGTGCCCATCGCTACTCCATGGCCCGAGAAACCGCTGGCCGAGAGCGCGTTTTTCAAAGGCCGTGCGAAATAGGGCATCCGGGTGCGGGTGATCGCGAGCGTGCCGCCCCAAGCGTAGTCGATCTTCACATTCGCAAGGGAGGGGTAGACCTCCAGCATCGGTTTGCGCACGGTCTGCACGATGTCGGGGAACTTGTAGCCATAGCTTTCGCCGCCGCCGAAGAGCAGGCGATTGTCGTCAGAGAGCCGCCAGTAGTTCACCACGAATTTCGTATCCGCGACGGCGACGTTCTCGCGCAGCACTTCGGCCACGCGCGGCCCCAGCGGCTCTGTCGCGACGATGAAATTGTTGATCGGCATCACATGCGAGGCCACACGCGGCGCGAGGTTTCCCAGATAGCCGTTGGCCGCGAAGATCAGGTGATCGGCATCGATATGGCCGTGTTCGGTCTGCACGCGCACCGGCTCGCCGGGGCGGATATGATGGACGAGCGAGCCCTCATGGATCGTCACGCCCGCCTTCTCGCAGGCAAGCGCCAAGGCTTGGGCGAAGTTCAGCGGATGCAGATGCCCCGCGCCCCGATCGATATCGCCGCCGAGATAGGCCTCCGAGGGCAGGATCGCGTGCAAAGCTTCGCGCGAGAGCGGCTCCACCTGATCGTAGCCGTAATCGCGGGCCAGTTTCTCCGCCATGTGATGCGAATGCGCGACCTCGGATTGCGTCCGGCAGGCATGGGCGATGCCGGGATGGAAGGTCACGTCCATCTCGTAGCGCGCGATCAGGTCGCGGATCAGCGCCTTCGCGTCTTCGCCGATATCCCAGAGCCTGCGCGCCATTTCGGGACCGTGGGCTTTCTCCAGGTCGTCCTGCTCCAGCCGCTGGCCCGAGCCGACCTGCCCGCCATTTCGTCCCGACGCCCCGAAACCCACGCGATGGGCCTCCAGCAGCCGCACCGAATAGCCCTTCTCCGCCAGATGCAGCGCCGCCGAGAGGCCGGTAAAGCCGCCGCCCACGACGCAGACATCTGCGCGGTGGCGGCCCTTCAACTCGGGCCAGCGCCGGTCGGTCAGCGCGGTCGCTGCGTAATAGCTCGGCGCGTGCTCGCCCTTGCGGTCATTGGCGAAGAGCAGGTTCATCGCATCACACGTTCATCAGCAGATGCTCGCGCTCCCATGGCGAGATTACCTGCAGGAATTCCTTGTATTCGTTTCGCTTGACCGCCTCGTAGACCGCGCAGAATTCCGGCCCCAGCACGTCGCGGATCGGCGCGCTTTCCGAGAAGAGATCGAGCGCATCGCCCAGATTCACCGGCACGTCCTCGGCCGACATATAGGCGTCGCCCAGACATTCGGGCTTCGGCATCTGCTTTTCCTTGAGGCCCAGATAGGCACAAGCGAGCGAGGCGGCGAGCCCGAGATATGGGTTGCAATCCATCCCCGCCAGACGGTTCTCGATCCGTCGCGCCGCTGGGCCCGAGATCGGCACCCGCAGGCCCGTCGTGCGGTTGTCGCGACCCCATTCGAGATTTATGGGCGCTGCGAAATCCGGCACATAGCGGCGATAGCTGTTAACGTAAGGCGCCAGCAGCGCGATCACCGCGGGCAGGTGCGTCTGAAGCCCCGCGATGCAATGCAGGAAGGCTTCCGTCTCGCCGCCATTCTTGTCGGAAAAGATGTTCTGGCCGGTCTTGGTGTCGATCACCGATTGGTGGATATGCATGGCCGAGCCCGGCTCGCCCTCGATCGGTTTCGCCATGAAGGTGGCGAAGCAATCCTGACGCAGGGCGGCCTCGCGGATCAGCCGCTTGAAGTAGAAAATCTGGTCGGCCAGTTCGACTGGGTCGCCATGGGCGAGGTTGATCTCGATCTGACCGGCGCCGCCCTCCTGCAGGATGCCGTCGATCTCGAAGCCCTGAAGCTCGGCGAAATCGTAGATGTCGTCGATGACCTTGCCGTATTCATCGACCGCCGACATCGAATAGGCCTGCTTGGCGGCCGCGCGACGCCCCGAGCGCCCCATCGGCGGGATGATCGGCTGGTTCGGGTCCACGTTGCGTGCGACGAGGAAGAATTCCATCTCGGGGGCGACGACCGGCACCCAGCCCTCTGCCTCATAGAGCGCGAGCACGCGTTTGAGCACGTTGCGCGGCGCGATCGGCACCGGATTGCCCTGCTGGTCCTCGACGTCGTGGATGATCTGCAAGGTCCAGTCCGCCGTCCACGGTGCGGCCGTCGCGGTCGAGAAATCGGGCGTCAGGATCATGTCCGGCTCGGTGAAAGCGCCCGAGGGGTTGTCCGTCCATTCGCCGGTGATCGTCTGCAGAAAGATCGAGTTCGGCAGGAAGAACCGATCCTGAAACTTGAATTTCGACGCGGGCATCGCCTTGCCGCGCGCGACCCCTGCGATATCGGCGACAATGCACTCCACCTCGTCGAGACGCCGACCTTCGATGTAATCGCGTGCGGCCTGCGGAATACGGTCGGTCCAGTCCTTCATGTCGCTCATCGGTCAGCTTTCCGGGTGCGCAGGCACCCTTGTCTTGAGGAAGAATTCGGCGATGCGCTCGGCGATCCGGGACGCGCCGTTGGGCTGCCCGAGCCGCGTCCGGGCGGCCTTCATCAGGTCATCGGGCACGACGCCGCGCCCGCGTGTATCCATCAGCCCTTCGACGAATGCGTCGGGAAATTCGGGGTGGGGCTGGACGGTGAAGATCGTGTCGCCATAGGCAAGCGCGGGGTAGGCGCAGAAATCATTTTCGGCGATCGGGGTCGCGCCCGGCGGCAGCTCGGTCACCTGATCCTGATGCCAAGCGTTGAGCGCGATCACCTCGCCGCCGAAATTATAATCCTGCGGACCCACGGCCCAGCCGCCGGAGAATTTCTCGACCTTGCCGCCAAGCGCCTGCGCGATGATCTGATGGCCGAAACAGATACCCACCATCGGGACATTCTCGGCATGGGCGTCGCGGATGAACGTCTCGAGCGGTTTGATGAAAGGATGATCTTCATAAGCGCCGTGGCGCGAGCCGGTGATCAACCAGCCGTCGCAGTCATGCACGCTTTCGGGGAAGTGCATATGCTCGACGTCGTAGCGTTGGAAGTCTAGGCCGCGCCCGGCGAGCAGCGCTTCGAACATGTCAGGATAGTCGCCCGCCTTGTCGCGCAGAACGTCGGGGGATTGGCCGGTTTGGAGGATGCCGATACGCATGGGAGGTCCGCTCGTAAGCTCTTGTTGCCGAAGCGTAGTGCGGGCCGTGGGCGGCGGCAAGGGGGCTCCGCCCCCGGCGCGTGCCGCGCCTCCCCCGGGATATTTCTGCCAAGAGGAAGATGCGTTTCGGCTTGGTTGAAATATCCCGGGGGAGGGCGAAAGCCCGAGGGGGCAGAGCCCCCTCGCCCTTAAGTCTTGTCGCCCTACGGCGACGGGGGGCCAGAGCCCCCTCTTGCTTTGGTTTTGCCGCGCTTAGCGCGAGCGGATCATCCCCATGATCTCGAGCGTCTTGCCCAGGATCGGCTGCGCGATCTCGTCGGCCCGGTTCGCGCCGTCGCCGAGGATATTGTCGATCTCGGAGGGGTCGTTCATCAGCCGGGTCATCTCGTCCGAGATCGGAGCAAGTTTCGCGACCGCCAGTTCCGCCAGCGCCGGTTTGAACTTGCCGAAGCCCTCGCCGCCATATTCGCCCAGCACCTGCGTCGGCGTCATGTCGGCCAGCGCGGCGTAGATGTTCACAAGGTTGCGCGCCTCGGCCCGGTCCTTGAGCCCGTCGAGATCCGAGGGCAGAGGCTCGGGGTCGGTCACGGCCTTGCGGATCTTCTTGGCGATCGTGTCGGCATCGTCGGTCAGGTTGATGCGGCTTGCATCCGACGGGTCGGATTTCGACATCTTCTTGGTGCCGTCGCGCAGGGACATCACGCGGGTGGCGGCGCCTTCGATCAGCGGCTCGGGGGCGGGGAAGAACTCGGTCTCGTAGTCGTGGTTGAACTTGGCCGCGATGTCGCGGGTCAGCTCCACATGCTGCTTCTGATCCTCGCCCACCGGCACCATCGTCGCATGATACAGCAGAATATCGGCGGCCATCAGCGCGGGGTAGGCGTAGAGGCCGAGGCTAGCCTTCTCGGCATTCTTGCCCGCCTTGTCCTTAAACTGGGTCATCCGGTTCATCCAGCCCAGACGCGCGACGCAATTGAACGCCCAGGCCAGTTCGGCATGGGCCGAGACCTGGCTCTGGTTGAACAGGATCGAGCGTTTCGGATCGACGCCCGAGGCGATGAAGGCGGCAGCCGCCTCGCGGGTGTTGCGGCGCAGCGCGTCGGGCTCCTGCCAAACCGTGATCGCGTGCAGGTCGACGAGGCAGTAGATCGTCTCGATCCCTTCGTCCTGCTTCTGGGCAAAGCGCTTGAGCGCGCCCAGATAGTTGCCCAGCGTCAGCCCGCCAGAAGGCTGGATGCCGGAGAAGATCCGCGGTTTGAAATTGGCGTTGAGGGGTTGCGCTTGCTCGCTCATCTGATGCTCCTGATCTGCGGGGGGTGGAAGCCCGCCATTGAGGATCTCCCGGGGTGGAAATCCGCTCTCCGCTCGCTTATCGCTAAAGCGCAAAGGGCGCAACTGAGCCCGTGAGCAGGAGAGGCGAGACATGCGCGACGGCTATGACGAACACCCGATGAACCCGCTGCCGCCCGTGGTCTGGCTTCTGGCGCTGCCGATCATCGCGACGGAGCTGTTCTTCGCGATGGGCCAGTCGGGGCTGATCGGCGGGGCGCAGGCGGCGGGCTGGCGGCTCGACGCGCTGCAGAAATTCGCCTTCTCGCCGCAGGTGATGCGCGCAATGTTCGAAACCGGTCAATATCCGCCGGAGCAGATGATGCGGATCCTGACCTATCCTTTCGTGAACGCCTCGGTGACGCAGGCGATCTTCGTGCTCGTGTTCCTCTTGGCGCTGGGCAAGATGGTGGGGGAGATCTTCTCGGGCCTCGCCGTGGCGATCGTGTTCTTCGGCGCGACGATCCTTGGCGCGCTGGTCTATGCGGCGCTGCCGTTTACGCAGATCGGGCTCTATGGCGGCTATCCGGGCGATTACGGGCTGATCGGGGCCTTCACGTGGATCTTGTGGACGCGGTTGGGGCAGGAGAATGCGAACCAGCTGCGGGCGTTTTCGTTGATCGGGGCGCTGATGGGCATCCAACTGATCTTCGCGATGATCTTCGGCGCGCGGCCCGACTGGATCGCGGATATCGTGGGCTTCGTCGCGGGCTTCGTGCTGAGCTTCTTCGTGGCGCCCGGCGGGATGCAACGGACCTTGCAGCGGCTGCGGCGGCGGTGAGCCTTCCTGGCTCGGGGCGACCAGCCCCGGGCCGCGCCCGACCCTCCCGAGGGGAGGGCGCATTGGCGATGTCGGTGCAGGCACGGATGACACACGGGCTTGAGAGATAAAGTGCCTAGCCACCAGCGGTTCGGCGCGCCCACCCGAGGGTCGGGCGCGGCCCTTACGCCCCGCCCGGACCGCGGCGCATCGCACCTTTCAGATCGGCCATATGCATCGCTCCGATAGCGATAGCCGTGCCGAAATAGACGACCATGCCGAACAGCACGAGCCCCAGCAGCGCCAGCGCGCGTAGGCCCGGCACGGCGAACACGCCCGGCACCGCCCAGGTTACCGCCCAGATCGCAGCCCCCATCACCAGCGCCGCGATCACGATGCGGGGCAGGCGGCGGTAGAAACGGTGATCGAAGCTCGCGGCCTCGCCCATCGGACGCGCGCCGAGCCAGAGCTGCGCGACCATCGCCCAGGCGGCGAGCGTCGTGCCGACAGCCGCCGCGAGATAGCCGATCACGAAGGACAGCCCGATCGCCAGCACCGCGTTCACCACCATCGCGACCAGCGCGTAGTTGAACGGCGTGCGGGTGTTCTCGCGGGCGAAATACAAAGGCTGCAGCACTTTCTGCAGCACGAAGGCGGGCAGGCCGAGCCCGTAGATCGCTGTGGCCCAGGCGGTGGCGATCGTGTCCTCATGGGTGAACTGGCCGCGCTCGAACAGGACCGAGACGATGGGCTGGGCCGCAACCAGAAGCGCCACGGCGGGGCCGACGGTGAAGAGGAGCGCGAACTCGCCTGCGCGCGAGAAGGAATAGCGGCTGCCGGCCGTGTCGCCCCCGCGCAAGCGGCGAGACAGGTCGGGCAGCAGCACCACGCCGATCGCGATCCCCACCACGCCCAGCGGTAGCTGATAGAGCCGGTCGGCATAGTTCAGCCACGCGATGGCGCCGTCGAAATGCGAGGCGACCTGACGGCCCACCAGCAGGTTGATCTGGACCACGCCACCCGCCAGCATTGCCGGGATCGCGATGCGGACAAGGCGTTTCATGTCGGGCGAAAGGCGCGGGCGCTTCGGGACGATCTTGAAGCCGGCACGCCATGCCGCGACCCAGACGAGCACAAGTTGCGCCACGCCCGCGACCGGCACGGCCCAAGCCAGCGCATCGCCCACCGGCCAGCCTGCCTGATCGGCCATGAGCATCGCGATCACGAAGGTCACGTTCAGCAGCACCGGCGCTGCGGCCGCGGCTGCGAAATGCCCCGCCGCGTTCAGCACGCCCGACAGAAGCGCGCTGAGCGAGATGAAGAGGATGTAGGGAAAGGCGATCCGGCCATAAGTTGTGGCGATCGTGAATCGCTCATCGCCCGCGAAACCCGAGGCCATCGCCAGCACCAGCCACGGCATCGCCGCCGAGGCCACCAGCGTCAGCAAGATCAGCACAGAGGCCAATCCCCCCATCGCCTCGCGTGCGAAGCCCTGCGCGTTCTCTCCGCCCTCCAGCTTCTTCGAGAAGATCGGGATGAAGGCGGTGTTGAACGCACCTTCCGCGAAGAAGCGGCGGAACAGGTTGGGAAGCGAGAAGGCCACGAGGAAGGCCTCGGCCACCGGACCCGCACCCAGGTAGGCTGCGATCATCATGTCGCGCGCAAAACCGAGGACGCGGCTCGCCATGGTCCAGCCGCCCACCGTGAGGAAGCCGCGCACCAGCCGGATTGGTTTCATATTAGTTGCCCGCCCGTTTCGCGCCCGACGCGATGGCGTCCATCAGCTTCTTCTCGAGCGCTTCCTGGCGGGGTTTGGAATGCAGTTTCAGGCCGAACATGTCTTTCACATAGAAGCTGTCCACGACCTGCGCGCCATAGGTGGCGATCACCGCCGAGGAGATCGAGATATTGTTCGACGCCAACGCACGGGTCAGGTCGTAGAGGAGGCCGGGCCGGTCGCGGGTATCGACTTCGATGATCGTGTAGATATCCGATCCCTCGTTGTCGATGGTGATATGGGTCGGGAACTTGAACTCGCGCTCACGCTTCTTGAGCTTGTCGCGATCCTTGAGCGCCTCGCGGGCGACGACCTCGCCTTTCAGCGTCTTCTCGATCATGCCGCGCAGACGGGTCAGTTTCGAGGCCTCATAGGGGTGACCCTCGGCATCCTGCACCCAGAAGACGGCGGTCGCATAGCCGTCCTTCGAGGTATAGGTGCGCGCGTCGACCACATTCGCGCCGACCAGCGCCAGCGCGCCGGAGAGCCGCGAGAAGATGCCGGGGTGATCGGCCAGCGCGAAGCTCACGCGGGTCGCGTCGTGATCGTCGTCGGGATGCAGGTCGATACGGATTTCGTCATCGCCCAGATCGCGCAGGAGCCGCGCGAAGATCTCGTGATTGATGGTGGCGAGCGCCTGCCAATAGGGCGCGTAGTGCCGGGCCAGCTCGGCGCGGATTTGTGCCTTGTCCCAGTTGTCATCCGCCTCCAGCACCTCGCGCAAGGCACGCTTGGCCTCGTCGGTGCGCTGCTCGCGATTGACCGCTTCCAGCCCGTGCTCAAGCGCCATCGCGGTCTCGGAATGCAGCTTGCGCAGCAGCGTGGCTTTCCAGTTGTTCCAGACATTCGGGCCGACGCCGCGAATGTCGCAGACGGTCAGCACTGTCAGCAGGTCGAGCCGCTTGCGCGACTTCACGCGCTTGGCGAAATCGCGGATCGTGCGCGGGTCCGAGAGATCGCGTTTCTGCGCCACGTCGGACATCAGAAGGTGGTGGCGCACCAGCCATTCGACGGTCTCGGAATCCTCCTGATTCAGCCCCAGCCGCGGCGCGACCTTGCGGGCGATCTTCGCACCGAGGATCGAGTGGTCCTCGGGCCGTCCCTTGCCGATGTCATGCACCAGCAGCGCGACGTAGAGAACCTTGCGATTGATGCCTTCTTCGAGGATGTGCGACGACAGCGGCAGATCCTCGACCAACTCGCCGCGCTCGATCTGCGCGAGCGTCGAGACGACCTGAATCGTGTGCTCGTCCACCGTGTAGCTGTGATACATGTTGAACTGCATCATCGCGACGATCGGCTCGAATTCCGGGATGAAGGCGGCCAGCACGCCCAGCTCGTTCATCCGCCGCAGCGCGCGTTCCGGGTTGCCGTGCTTTAGCAGCAGATCGAGGAAGATGCGCTGCGCCTCGCGGTTATTGCGCACCTTGTCGTCGATCAGGTCGAGATTGGCCGAAACAAGCCGCATCGCGTCGGGGTGGATCAGCATCCCCGAGCGCAGCCCTTCCTCGAACAGCCGCAGCAGGTTCACCGGATCGGAGAGGAACGCCTTCTCGTCGGCGACATTTATGCGCCCGTTCTCTTCGCAATAGGGGGCTTTCAGCTTGCGCCGCCTGCGGAAAATCCGCTGCAGCATCGGCGCGCTTTTCACGTGCTGCGCTTCGAGCTTGGTCAGGAAGATGCGGGTCACGTCGCCCACGGCGGTCGCGTGGCGGAAGTAATCCTGCATGAAGACCTCGACCGCGCGGCGGCCCGCCAGATCGCGATAGCCCATGCGCTCAGCCACTTCGACCTGCATGTCGAAGGTCAGCTGATCCGAGGCGCGGCCCGAGATCAGATGCAGGTGGCAGCGCACCGCCCAGAGGTAATTCTCGGCCTCGTGGAAGGTTTCGTATTCCTCGGGGGAGAAGGCGCCGATCTTCATCAATTCGCGGGCGCGGCCCACGTGATGGATATATTTGCCGATCCAGTAGAGGGTCTGCAGGTCGCGCAAGCCCCCCTTGCCCTCTTTCACATTGGGTTCGAGCACGTAACGCTGCCCGCCCTGACGGCGGTGGCGCTGCGAGCGTTCCTCCAGCTTGGCCTCGATGAACTCGGCCTCGCTGCCCTCGAAGAGATCGTGACGAAGCCGGAGCGACAGCGCCTCGGCCAGCTTCTCGTCGCCGCCCACGCAGCGATGTTCGAGAAGGGCGGTGCGGATCGTGATGTCCTCGCGCCCGAGCCGGATGCAGTCGTCGAGCGTGCGGGACGAATGCCCCACCTTCAGCTTCAGATCCCAGAGCATGTAGAGCATCGACTCGATGACGCTCTCGGCCCAGGGGGTGACCTTGTAGGGGGTGAGAAACAGCAGATCGACATCGGAATGCGGTGCCATCTCGGCCCGGCCATACCCGCCCACGGCGAGCACCGCGAAACGCTCCGCCTCGGTACGGATGCCGCTGGGGTGCAGACGCTGCGTCGCGATGCGCAGCACCGAGCGGACGATTCCGTCGGTCATCTGGGCATAGGCTTCGACCGTGTCGCGCGCGGCGCGCGGATGGGTTTCGAAATCGGCCTCGATCGCGGCGGCAGCGGCGCGGCGTTCCTCGGAGAGGAAGGTCACCGTAGCGGCCCGGATGTCCTTCGGGTCGCGCATGTCTGAGGTCGCTGCGTCGAGCGCCTCGAACAAACGCTGTTGATTTAGAAGGAGGGGCGCCCCGGTCGATGCCGGGGCGGGGTCTGTCATGCTGGTCACTGCGCAGTCTTGTCCCTTGACGGGCCCTTTCGTTTGAAGGCGGTCCGGGTCAGAACCCGAAGCCGCCGAAGTTGCGCGGCGCCGGGTCGATCACGACCGCCTGTCCGTTGCGGACCTGCGCCACGGCGAGCGCCCGTTCGTTGGTGCCGTCGGGCAGGAAGCGGAAGACGCCGTTGACGCCCACGAAGCCCGAACGCTGGGTCAGGCCCTGCTTGGTCAGCGCGCTCGGATTGCCGGACTTCACCAGCGCGCCGATGGCCGCGATCCCGTCATAGGCGAGGCCTGCGATCGGGTGGGGCGCTTGGCCGTAAGCGGCGCTGTAGCGCGAGACGAACTGCTGTTGCAGTGCCGGATCGGGCTCGGCGAACCAGCCGCCCTGGGTGCCCGGCAGCGACAGCGTCGCCGGCGGAATGTCCCAGCGGGTCAGGCCGATATATTGCGTCATCTGCGGGGTCACGCCTTGCTCGCCCATCAGCTGCGTGAGCAGCGGCAGCGCGCCTGCGGTATCGGCCGTCAGGAACAGCGCATCGACGTCACCGGACTTCACGCGGCTTGCGATCTGCGGCGTCGCATCGACCACGCCCTGCTGCGAGAACGGGTAGGAGGCCACGCCTGCGAGCGAAGCGCCCGAGCGTGCGACCGCGGTCTGGATCGCCTGTGCGCCGATCTCGCCCGCAGTGGTCTGCTCATGCACGACCATGATCCGCTTCTTGCCCTGACGTGTCGCGAAGCTCACGAGGCGGTTGGCGGTGTTCTGGAAGGTCGGGCCGAGCACGAAGACGTTGCCGCCCGCGACGTTGGTGTTGTTCGAAAACGCAAGCACGTTGATGTTGCGCGAGGCGACCGCAAGACCTGCGGCATTCGCCGATTGCGCATAGACCGGGCCGAGGATGATCTTGGCGCCCTCGTCGGCGGCCTTGGTGGCCATCGCGGCCGCTTGCTGCGGATTGCCGGCGGTGTTGTAGACCTGCAGGTCGATCCGTGCGCCTTGCAGATCCTGAATCGCGAGATTTGCCGCATTCTGCAGCGCCCGCGCGAGCGTCTCGTCGCCAGCGTTGCCGGACCCGGCCGGAACCAGAAGCGCGACCTTGACCGGTGCGCTGGTGTCGATCTTCTGACCGGAATTGCCCATCGGCCCCGGCTGACAGGCCGCAAGCCAGACCAATGCGAGGAGGGCTGCGATTCGCGCGGCGAGGGCGCGGGGGTTACGAATGAGATTAAACATGATACGTCCTTTTGGGCGTTGGCGTCCGGTCCGGGCACTGAAGCAACGCCTGCGAACCGCGAGGAAATGACGCGTTCGAGACTACGCACAAGCAGGCGTGAAGTAAACGTTCCACACAAGTGATGAGGCGGGCGATGGGCGAGGGTGTTGTATCTGATGCAAACGCGGAAAATAAGGGAACCAGGAGTGTTCCGGCGCCGTTAAGCCCGGGGCTTCATTTCATTGCCACACCCATCGGA
Source organism: Thioclava sediminum (assembly GCF_002020355.1). GTDB lineage: Bacteria > Pseudomonadota > Alphaproteobacteria > Rhodobacterales > Rhodobacteraceae > Thioclava > Thioclava sediminum. Next base: position 374,983 of record NZ_MPZV01000002.1, on the reverse strand, counting down.
GCCGCCCGCGACATCACCTTGCGCGCCCTCGACATGCTGCGCGCAGCCGACGTTCTGGCGGCCGAGGATACGCGCAGCCTGCGGCACCTGATGGAGATCCACGGCGTGCCGCTGAACGGGCGACAGGTGCTCGCCTATCACGACCATAACGGCGCCGCGATGCGCCCGAAAATCCTCGCAGCCCTGGAGGCGGGGAAATCGGTGGTCTACGCATCCGAGGCGGGGACGCCACTGGTCGCGGATCCGGGCTATCAGCTTGGCCGCGCGGTGATCGAGGCCGGGCTGCCGCTCTATAGCGCACCGGGCCCCTCGGCGGTGCTGACGGCGCTGACCCTGTCGGGCCTGCCGACGGATCGCTTCCTCTTCGCGGGGTTCGCGCCGAACAGCAAAGGCGCGCGGCGCAACTGGCTCGCGGAGTTCAAGGAAATTCCGGCGACGCTGGTTTTCTATGAAAGCCCCAAACGCATTAGGGAAATGTTAGCTGACGCGGCCCATAGTCTGGGAAAAGAGAGACAAGCGGCGCTGTGCCGGGAGTTGACGAAACGCTTCGAAGAGGTCCGCCGGGGCACCCTGGAAGAGCTTGCGGAAAGCGTGGTCGAGGCGCCGATCAAGGGCGAGATCGTCGTCGTGGTCGACAGGCCGCACGCGGTCGAGATCGACGACGCGGAGCTGGAACGGCGGTTGAGCGCCGCGCTTGATCGGGAGTCGCTTCGCGACGCGGTCGATGCCGTCGCAGGGGCGACCGGGTTGCCGCGGCGCAAGGTCTATCAGGCTGCTCTGGCCATGGAGAAAAAGAGATGAGTGGATCGCTGTCGTATCATTCGGGTCTCGCCGCCGAAGAGCAGGTGATGCTGCATTACGAGCGGGCAGGGCGCGCGGTCTCGGAACATCGTTGGCGGGGCAAATATGGCGGTGAAATCGATCTGATCGCCCGCGATGGCGATACCCTGATCTTCGTCGAGGTGAAGAAATCGCGCAGCCATGCCCGCGCCGCGGAACGTCTCTCGCAGCGCCAGATGCGCCGGATATGCATTTCGGTCGAAGAATACCTGATGCGACATCCCGCTCCGGCAAACTGCAATCGCAAGGTCCGGTTCGATCTCGCTCTGGTCAATGAGATCGGGGAGATCAAGGTGCTGGAGAACGCCTATTTCGGAATGTGACCGGCCCGTGGGTTGAGGTTGCATCCAGACGCGCCACATTGCATCAAGATTGCAGTCTAATGAGGGGGCGCGGATGGGATTGAAAGTTGCGATCCAGATGGATCCGATCGAAGCGGTCAATATCGAGGCTGACAGCACGTTTAGGATCGCCGAAGAGGCGCAGGCGCGTGGGCACGAGCTTTTCTACTACACGCCGGATCGCCTGATCTACCGTGAGGGGCACGTATATGCACGTGGCTGGCCTCTGGTGGTGCGGCGTGAGAAGGGCAACCACTTCACGCTGGGCGAAGAGACCGAGATCGATCTGGGCGACTGGGATGTGGTTTGGCTGCGGCAGGACCCGCCCTTCGATATGGGCTATATCACGACGACCCATCTGCTGGAGCGGATCCATCCTGAGACGCTGGTCGTCAACGATCCGTTCTGGGTCCGGAATTCGCCCGAGAAGCTTCTCGTTCTGGATTTCCCTGACCTGACGCCGCCGACATTGATCGCGCGCGATCTGGAGGCCATTCGTGCCTTCAAGGCGGAGCACGGCGATATCATTCTCAAGCCGCTCTACGGTAATGGCGGGGCGGGGGTCTTCCGGCTCGATCCGAACGATCGAAACCTGTCGTCGCTGCACGAGCTGTTCATCGGCATCAACAACGAGCCTCTGATCGCGCAGAAATTCCTGCCTGCCGTCTCGAAGGGCGACAAGCGGATCATTCTCGTCGATGGCGAGCCGGTGGGCGCGATCAACCGAGTGCCGGCGGCGGGCGAGACGCGGTCGAACATGCATGTCGGTGGACGGCCCGAGAAAGTCGAGCTGACCGCGCGTGATCGCGAAATCTGCGAGCGGATCGGCCCGTATCTGCGTGAGAAGGGGCAGATCTTCGTCGGCATCGACGTGATCGGCGACTGGCTGACCGAGATTAACGTCACCTCGCCGACGGGCATTCAGGAGCTTGAGCGGTTCGACGGCGTGAATATCACCGCCCGCATCTGGGAGGCGATCGAAGCGAAACGGAGCTGATATGTCGATCCGGCTGGTCTTTCTCAATCTTTGGCTGCGCAGCATCGCGAAACCGATGGTGCGACGGTTCCACGGGGCTGCGCAAACGCGGCGCGCGACGGAGAGATTGGCCAGTTGGGTCGTGCGCGAGCCCACCGGGCTTTGCCGTCTGCCGACCAAGCTGGCCGGGCGCAATGCGCTGTCGCTGCGCGCGGGGCGGTCCTCGGTAGGGCGGATAATTCTCTATCTTCATGGCGGCGGTTATGTCACCGGTTCCCCTTGGATGTATCGCGGGCTCGCGGGGCGCTTGGCGAAGCTGAGCGGTCTCGAGGTGGTCGTGCCGGATTACCGGCTTGCGCCCGAGGCGCCGGTCGGTGCGGCGCTCGAGGATGCGACCGCAGCTTTCGATGCGCTGGTGGAGATGGGGTACAACCCGAACGCGATCGTGATCGCGGGCGACAGCGCGGGGGGCGGTCTGACACTGGCGCTTCTGAGCGTGCTGTGCCAGCGCGGCACGCCGCCTGCCGGGGCGATTACCTTCTGCCCGTGGACGGACCTGACCTGTTCGGGCGAGAGCCTCCGCGTCAATGCCGCGAAGGATGCGATGCTGCCTGTGGAGCGGCTTGGCGATACTTGCGAGATGGTTCTGCGCGGGCATGACGCGGCCGATCCGCGCTTTTCGCCGCTTTTCGCGGAGTTCCCCGATCCGCCTCCGGTGCTGATCCAGCATTCGATGGGGGAGATTCTGAGCGATGACTCGCTGCGCATGGCAGAGCGGCTGCGCAGCTTCGACGCGGATGTCACGGTGCAAAGCTGGCCCAACGCGCCGCATGTCTGGCAATTCTTCGACGGTCGGGTGCCCGAGGCGCGCGCGGCGCTGGAGGATGCGGCAGCGGCGGCGCGCCGGATGCTCAGCCTGCCACCGCGCTGAGCCGATAGCTCAACGCCTCGGCGATATGGGGGTGGCGCACGTGCTCGGCATGGTCGAGATCGGCGATGGTGCGCGCGACCCGCAGAACCCGGTGGTAGCCGCGCGCCGACAATCCGACCTGCTCCGCCATCCGGGCCAGCAGATCGCGCCCCTGCGCATCCGGCGTCGCAATGTCTTCCAGTAACTGCCCTTCGGCTTCGGCATTGACGCGGATCGCGGGGTGATCCGCGAAGCGTTGGGCCTGCCGCTCGCGCGCTTCCGCGACGCGGGCCGCGACCTCGGCGGAGCGGTCGCCGGAGGCGGGCAGGTCGAGGTCGGCATAGCGCACCGGGGGCACCTCGATGCGCAGGTCGAACCGATCCATCAGAGGGCCTGAAATCCGGCCCAGATAATCGTCGCCGCAGCCGGGCGCGCGGGCGCAGGCGCGCTCCGCATCGCCGAGATATCCGCATTTGCACGGGTTCGCCGCCGCGATCAGCAGGAAGCGGCAGGGATAGCGGGTATGGGCATTGGCGCGCGAGACGACGACTTCGCCGGTCTCGATCGGCTGGCGCAGGGTTTCCAGCACGGCGCGGGGAAATTCGGGGAACTCGTCCATGAACAGCACGCCATTATGGGCAAGGCTGACCTCGCCGGGGCGGGCGCCGCGCCCGCCGCCGATCATCGCCGCCATCGAAGCGGTGTGATGCGGTTCGCGGAAGGGCCGGGTGCGCGAGATGCCGCCCTCGGCCAGCAGCCCCGACAGCGACTGGATCATCGAGGTTTCCAGCATCTCCTCGGGGCGCATCTCGGGCAGGATCGAGGGTAGCCGCGCGGCCAGCATGGATTTGCCCGAGCCGGGCGTGCCGATCATCATCAGGTGGTGGCGGCCGGCAGCGGCGATCTCCAGCGCGCGTTTGGCCCGTTCCTGACCCTTCACATCGCGCAGGTCGCGCGGATGCGGCGCGTCGCGGACGAGACCCGGACGGGCGGGTTCCAGCGGCAGGCGACCGCTGAGATGATCGATCGCGCCGCAGAGCGTCTCCGGCGCCGTCACCTCGGCCGCGCCGACCCAAGCCGCCTCTGCCCCCGAGCCCTTCGGGCAGATCAGCCCCTTGTCCTGCGCGGCGGCTGCCATCGCAGCGGGCAGGGCCCCCGCGACAGGCAGGAGCCGCCCGTCGAGCGACAGCTCCCCCACGGCGACCAGCGCCTCGATCCGGTCGCGCGGCACGACCCCGATTGCGCCCAGCAGCGCCAGCGCGATCGGCAGGTCGAAATGCGAGCCCTCTTTCGGCAGATCGGCAGGTGAGAGGTTCACGGTGATCTTCTGCATCGGCAGCGCGATCCCCAGCGCGCCGAGCGCCGCGCGCACCCGTTCGCGCGCCTCGGACACGGCCTTGTCGGGCAGGCCTACGACCGCGAAGCCGGGCATGCCTTCGGAGAGCGCGCATTGCACCTCCACGAGGCGGGCCTCGACCCCCTCGAACGCGACCGTATAGCTCTGGCTGACCATCGGCTCTCCTGCGCCTCTTGCCCGAGGGGTAGCGCGGACGTGGTTTAGGAATGGTTAACGGCTGCAAGGGCGGGAGCCGCGTCTTTCGCCCCTCGACTCGGAGACGGATGCGCCGCTCGAAACATCAGTGGAAATAGAGGGATAAAGGTGCAATTCCTGCATATCTGCACAGCCATCGCTTCAGTTTCGCGCACAAGATCAACATGTTGCGTTACAGTCGCTCAAGTGTCCGTGAGCACGCTTATGATATGCGGTGCTCAAGAAGGAGTGATGGCCTTCCCGTAGCGGCATGAATTTCTTCCATTTTTCGCTTGAAAACGTCGTCAAGTGCGCCACGCGCACAAAGTTTCAGGCAAAATTCAACATTTCCGTGAGGAACCAAAACATGTCATTCGCATTGGGTGGGCAAAGCAGCCACCCAATTCAAGGTTGCGCCGGTTTGGGCTGGACACCCCAGGGAGATTGTAAATGGCACTCGATGGTATGACCGATGAAACCCTGCCACGCCAAGCAATGCGGGCAGAGTTCCTGGATGCAGAAACCGAAGCGGAACTGGCGCGAGCGTGGCGCGACAATCGGGACGAGCAGGCGCTGCACCGGCTTGTGACGGCCTATATGCGCCTCGCGATCTCGATGGCCTCGAAGTTCCGCCGCTACGGCGCCCCGATGAACGATCTGATCCAGGAAGCCTCACTTGGTCTGATGAAAGCCGCTGACAAGTTCGACCCGGAACGTGGTGTGCGGTTCTCGACCTATGCGGTGTGGTGGATAAAAGCCTCGATCCAGGAATTCGTAATGCGCAACTGGTCGATGGTGCGCACCGGGTCGACTTCCTCGCAAAAGGCGCTGTTCTTCAACATGCGCCGCGTTCAGGCTCAGCTGACCCGCGAAGCGCAGCAAGAGGGTGAGCAGCTCGACGCGATGCAGCTGCGTCAGCGCGTGGCCGAAGTGATCGGCGTGCCGCTATCGGATGTCGAGATGATGGAAGGCCGCCTGTCCGGCTCCGACTTCTCGCTCAACGCAACGCAGTCCAGCGAAGACGAAGGCCGCGAATGGGTCGATACGCTGGAAGATGACGGCGCGAGCCCCGAGGAAACCGTGGCCGACAGCCATGACGGTCAGACGATGAAAGTCTGGCTGGGCGAGGCGATGGGCCGTCTGACCGACCGCGAAGCCTACATCGTCCGCGAGCGTCGTCTGATCGAAGATCCGCGCACTTTGGAAAGCCTCGGTGAAGAGTTGGGGCTTTCGAAAGAGCGTATTCGTCAGCTCGAAGCGCAGGCTTTCGGCAAGATGCGCAAATCGCTTGAAACCCATCAGGGCGAGGTGCAAAGCTTCTTCGTATGAAGAAATTTCTTGCCGCGCTTTGCCTGCTGTCTCTGACAAGTTCCGCCTTTGGCGCGGAAATATCGCCCGCCCAGCTGGATACGCTGTCGGGCGATATTGTCGTTCTGGGAGAGATTCACGACAACCCGACCCATCACCTCAATCAGGCGCGCGCGATCAAGGCGCTGAAGCCCGCCGCCGTGGTGTTCGAGCAATTGACGCCCGAGCAGGCGGCGAAGATCACGCCGGCGCTTTTGAAGGATGAGGGCGCGCTCGCAAAGGCGTTGGACTGGAACAATTCGGGCTGGCCCGATTTCGCGATCTATTATCCGATTTTCGCCGCTTTGGGCGATGCTAAGGTCTATGGCGCCGCGCAGCCGCGCGAGACCGTGCGCGCCGCGATGACCAAGCCGCTGCCGGAGGTGTTCGGAAAGGATGCTGCACGCTACGGGCTGGACCAGCCCTATCCAGAGGATCTGCAGGCCAAGCTCGAAGCGGAGTCGCAAGAGGATCACTGCAACGCATTGCCGCCCGATCTGCTGCCCGGCATGGTCGCGGCGCAACGCTTCCGCGATGCAGCGTTTGCGCGGGTCGCGCTTGAGGCGCTGAAGGAGACCGGCGGGCCGGTTGCGGTCATCACCGGATCTGGCCATGCGAAGACTGACCTCGCCGTGCCCGCGCTTCTGCGCAAGGCGGACCCGCAGGCGAAGGTCGTGGCGATCGGTCAGATCGAGGCGGAGCCGGGCACCGATCCCGGCAAGCAGCCCTTTGACGACTGGATCATCACGCCGCCGACCGAGCGCGCCGATCCCTGCGCCGCGTTCAAGTGATCCTTGCGCCAATGCGCCCCGGCGCTTAGACCATCTGAGAGAGTTTCACGGAGAGGCAAATGCTTGCGGGCAAACGCATCCTGTTGATCATCGGCGGCGGTATCGCAGCCTTCAAGGCGCCCGAGCTGATCCGTCTGCTGCGCGGGGCGGGGGCCTCGGTTAGCCCGGTCCTGACCAAGGCCGGGGCCGAGTTCGTGACGCCGCTGACCGTCTCCTCGCTCGCGGGCGAGGCGGTTCATTCCGACCTCTTCGATCTGACGCATGAATCCGAAATCGGTCATATCCAGCTGTCGCGCGCCGCCGATCTGGTGGTCGTCGTGGCCGCGACCGCCGATCTGATGGCGAAGATGGCGAACGGTCTGGCCAATGACCTCGCCTCGACCCTGCTGCTTGCCACAGACAAACGCGTGCTGATCGCGCCCGCGATGAATGTGCGGATGTGGGAGCACCCCGCAACGCAGCGCAATATCGCGACGCTGAAATCCGATGGCGTGATCTTTGCAGGCCCGACCGAGGGCGACATGGCCTGTGGCGAGTTCGGCGAGGGCCGGATGATCGAACCCGAGGCGATCCTCGCCGCGATCGATGCCGCGCTGTCGGACGGTCCTCTGAAGGGCCGCCATGTCCTCGTGACGTCTGGGCCCACCCATGAGCCGATCGACCCGGTGCGCTACATCGCGAACCGCTCCTCGGGCGCGCAGGGGACGGCCCTTGCCGCGGCGCTGCGGGACCTCGGTGCGACTGTCACCTTCGTCACCGGCCCCGCGACGGTCGCGCCGCCTGCGGGCGTGCGGGTGATCAAGGTCGAGACCGCGCGCGAGATGCTGGACGCGGTGCAGACCGCGCTGCCCGCCGAGGCTGCGATCTTCGCGGCCGCCGTGGCCGATTGGCGCGTGGCGAACGCGGCCGATCGAAAGATGAAGAAGGACGGCTCCGGCGCGCCGCCCGCGCTCGAATTCGCCGAGAACCCCGACATCCTCGCCACCGTTTCGAAGATGGGCGAGGGCCGCCCGGGTCTCGTGGTTGGCTTCGCCGCCGAGACCCATGACGTCGCGCGCTTCGCGGCGGATAAACGCGCCCGCAAGGGCTGCGACTGGATCATCGCCAATGACGTGAGCCCAGCGACCGGGATCATGGGCGGGACCGAGAACGCGGTGACGATCATCGACGAGACCGGCGCGGAAAGCTGGGACCGGATGGGCAAGCAAGAGGTCGCGCGGCGGTTGGCTGCGCGCATCGCAGAAAGCTTGGGCGCGGCTGGCGCCTGAGGGACGCTCCGCGGGGGATATTTATGCCAAGCCGAAACGAAACGCGCCTGTTTCGGCTTGGTCCAAATATCCCCGCCGGAGGCATCCGCATTTGACGCCCGCATGACGGTCGGGCAGGAGAGAGACACGTGAGCACACCGATCATCAAGGTTCTGCGCGAAGACTGGGCCGATCCCGAGATCGCCCTGCCGCGCTATGAGACCCACGGCGCCGCCGGGGCCGATCTGCGCGCCAATCTCGCCGCCGAGGATCGCGCGCGGGGGATCACACTCGCGCCGATGCAGCGTGCGATCATCCCGACCGGGCTGCGCGTTGAGATCCCCGAAGGGTTCGAGATGCAGATCCGGCCGCGCTCGGGGCTGGCGCTGAAACACGGGATCAGCCTGCCCAACACGCCCGGCACGATCGACGCCGATTACCGCGGGCCGCTGGGGGTACTGCTGATCAATCTCGGCACTGAGGCTTACCTGATCGAGCATGGCGCGCGCATCGCGCAGGCGATCGTCGCCCCGGTGGTGCAGGCGCGCTTCGAGGTCACGGACGCTCTGGGCGACACGGCACGCGGTGAGGGCGGGTTCGGCTCGACCGGAAAGGTCTGAGCGATGCTCGGACTGGTTCTGATGGCGGCGATCGTGGGGCTCGGGCTGGTGCTCAAGGCCTCCGCGCGTGCGATCTTCGGGATGCTCGTGCTGATCTGGGCGGCGCTGGTGATCGCGCATCTGCCGGTCCCCGGATTTGGTCCGCTCGCGCGCGTTCTGGGCGGTTCGCTTGCGGGTTGGATTGGCCTCGGTGTCGTCGTCGCGCTGGTGCTGATCTATCGCCGAATGCTCGGGGCGATCCGCGCGAAGGCCGAGGTGAAGGAGCCCGAGGCGCCCGCGGCCAAACCGGGCAGCTTTTCCGAGGCCGAACTGGACCGCTATGCGCGCCACATCATGCTGCGCGAGATCGGCGGGCCGGGGCAGAAGCGCCTCAAGCAGGCTAAGGTTCTGGTGGTCGGGGCCGGGGGGCTCGGTTCGCCTGCGCTTTTGTATCTCGCCGCGACCGGGGTGGGGCGGATCGGCGTCGTGGATGACGATGTCGTCTCGAATTCCAACCTGCAGCGGCAGGTGATCCATCGCGATGCCGATCTCGGGATGCCCAAGGTCTTCTCCGCGCAAAAGGCGATGCTGGCGCTCAACCCGCATATCGAGGTGCTGCCCTATAATCGCCGTCTGAGCGCCGAGGATGCCGAAGGGCTGATCGCCGAATATGACCTCGTCCTCGATGGGACCGACAATTTCGACACGCGCTATCTGGTGAACTCGGCCTGCGTGGCGACCGGCACGCCGCTGATTTCCGGCGCGATCACGCAATGGGAAGGGCAGCTGTCGCTCTACGATCCGGCGAAGGGTGCGCCCTGCTATGCCTGCGTCTTCCCCAAAGCGCCAGCCGCCGGGCTCGCGCCGAGCTGTGCCGAGGCAGGCGTGGTGGGCGCGTTGCCGGGCGTGGTGGGTTCGATGATGGCGACCGAGGCGATCAAGGAGATCACTGGCGCGGGGCAATCCGCGCGCGGGCGGCTGATGATCTATGATGCGCTTTGGGGCGAGAGCCGTCAGTTCGGCGTGAAGCGGCGCGCCGATTGCGCGGTTTGCGGCGAAGGGCGCGGCGCGGGGGATGGTCAATCCTGAGCGTGCGCCCTAGCTTGCGATGCAAAGGAGACCCGCCATGACCAACCCGCTTCTCGCCGACTGGACCGGCCCCTACGAACTGCCGCCCTTCGCGCAGATTTCCGACGCCGATTTTGCGCCTGCGTTCGACGCGGCGCTGGCCGAGGCGCGCACCAATATCGCGGCGATCGCGGACTCGCCCGACGCCCCGACATTCGCCAATACAATCGAGGCGATGGAGCTGGCGGAAGAGGCGCTCGAAAAGGTTGCAGGCGTGTTCTACAACCTCGCCGGGGCCGATGCGACGCCAGCGCGGCAGGAGCTGATGCGCGATCTGGCGCCGAAGCTCGCGGCGTTTTCCTCCGAGATCACGATGAACACCGCGCTGTTCGGGCGGATCGATACGCTTTGGCAGAGCCGCGACAGCCTCGGGCTGAACGCCGAGCAAGCGCGCCTTCTGGAGCAATATTACCAGATGTTCACCCGGTCGGGCGCGGCACTGGAAGGGGACGCGGCCGAACGGATGCGCGAGATCAAGCAGCGCTTCGCCTCGATCACCACGCAGTTCAGTCAGAACCTGCTGGCCGACGAGAGCGGCTGGTTCCGCCCGCTGGCCGAGGAAGACCTCGAAGGTTTGCCTGACTTCGTTATCGACACCGCCCGCGCGGCAGGCAAGGAGCGCGGGCAGGACGGCCCGGTGCTGACGCTCTCGCGCTCGCTGATCGTGCCTTTCCTGCAATTCTCGCCCAGTCGCGAGCTGCGGCGCATCGCCTATGAAGCCTGGACGTCGCGCGGGGCGAATGGCGGCGAGACCGACAATCGCGAGATCGCCGCCGAGGTGCTGAGGCTTCGCGAGGAACGCGCGAAGCTTCTGGGCTATGACAGTTTCGCCGCCTACAAGCTGGAGCCCGAGATGGCCAAGACGCCCGAAGCGGTGCGCGGTCTTCTGATGCGCGTCTGGGAGCCTGCGAAGGCTGCCGCCGAGGCGGATGCCGCGAAGTTGGCCGAGATGATGCATGCCGACGGGATCAACGGCGATCTGGAGCCGTGGGACTGGCGCTACTATGCCGAGAAGCGCCGCGTGGCCGAGCATGATTTCGATGAGGGGCAGATCAAGCCCTACCTCTCGCTCGACGCGATGATCGGGGCTGCTTTCGATACGGCGAACCGCCTCTTCGGGCTGGAGTTCAAGGAGATCGACGGGCCGTTCTATCACCCTGACGTGCGCGGCTGGGAGGTTTCGCGCGGGGGCGAAGTGCTGGCCGTGTTCCTCGGCGATTATTTCGCGCGCGGCTCGAAACGCTCGGGGGCGTGGTGCTCGGCGATGCGCTCGCAGCGCAAGCTCGGCGGCGCGCCCGTGCCGATCGTGGTGAACGTGTGCAACTTTGCCAAGGGCGATCCGGCGCTGCTCAGCCATGACGACGCGCGCACGCTGTTCCATGAATTCGGCCATGCGCTGCACCAGATGCTGTCGGATGTGACCTATCAGTTCCTCTCGGGCACCTCGGTCGCGCGCGATTTCGTGGAACTCCCGAGCCAGCTTTACGAGCATTGGCTCGACGTGCCCGAGACGCTGGAAAAACACGCGCGCCATTACAAGACCGGCGAGCCGATGCCGATGGAGCTGCGCGAGAAGCTGAAAGGGGCCGCCACCTTCGATCAGGGTTTCTCGACGGTGGAATATCTGGGCTCGGCGCTGGTCGATCTGGCCTTCCACGAGAGCGCAGCCCCCGAAGATCCGATGGCGAAACAGGCCGAGGTGCTGCGCGAGATCGGCATGCCGCATGCGATCCGGATGCGCCACGCGACGCCGCATTTCGCCCATGTCTTCTCGGGCGACGGCTACTCGTCGGGCTATTACAGCTACATGTGGTCGGAAGTGATGGATGCTGACGCGTTCGAGGCCTTCGAGGAAGCGGGCGACGTGTTCGACCCGGAAACGGCGGCGAAACTCGAACGCTTCGTGCTGTCTGCAGGCAATTCGCGGCCGCCGGAGGAGCTTTACACCGAGTTCCGGGGCAAGATGCCGGGGGTCGAGCCTCTGCTGAAGGGCCGCGGGCTGCTTGATCCGGCCGCCTGAGCGGGTGGTGATGCCGGAGCCTCCGGCGGGGATATTTAGGGCAGTTGGAAGCAGGACGATCTGCCTTCCTCTTGGCCAAAATATCCCGGGGGGCGGCGCAAGCCGTGGGGGCAGCGCCCCCTCCGCGCTCAGCCCCGATAGACGTCCTTATGAATGATGACGTCGGCCTGCGGATAGGCCTCGACGATGGCGCGTTTGAGCGCGGCGCCGATGTCATGGGCCTCTTCCAGCGTTTGGTCGCCATCGAGTTCGATATGCAGATTCACGAAGATCTGCGCGCCTGCCGTCCTGGTCTTGAGATCGTGGAAGCCGCGCACGCCGGGCCAGTCGCGGGCGATCTTGGCGATGCCTTCGATCACGTCGTCGGGGGCCGCGCGGTCCATCAGCGCGTGCCATGCGCCAATGAAGATCTTCGCCGCGCCAGCTAGCATGATCGCCGCGGCGATCAGCGCGACAATGCTGTCCACGTCGCCCCAGCCGAAGGCATGCGAGAGCCAGAGCGCGAGGATCGCGCCCAGTGTCGGCAGCAGGTCGCCCACATAGTGCAGCCGGTCGGCGGCGACGACCTTGTTGCCGGTCTTGCGCGCCACGCGGCCCTGCCACCAGATCAGGCCGAAGGTGATCCCTGCGGAGGCGACCATGACCGCGATCCCAATACCTTCGGCGGCAAGCGGGGGCGGGGTCGGGGCCAGCAGGCGCTGAACGCCGGTGATGCCGATCGTGATGCCCGCGCCCAGCACGATCAGCGCCTGACCGAGGGCTGCGAGGTCTTCGGCCGAGCTATGCCCGAAGGCGTGATCGTCATCTGCGGGTTTCGCGGCATAGAGAATCGCGAGCAGCCCCGCGCCCGAGATCAACAGGTCCACCGCGCTGTCGGCGAGCGAGGCGCCCACGGAGAGCGCGCCGGTCTGCCACAGCGCCCAGGCCTTGATCGCCACGAGCAGTGCTGCGGTGCCGACCGAGGCCAGACCCGCCGAGGTGTTCATCCGGTGTTCGTTTTCGCTATAGGCCATCGCCGCCGTTTCTACCTTTGCGCCGATGCTCTAGCGCAGGTGAGCGTCTCAGTCACGGGTCTCGTCGGGGTCGACACCCCAGATTTCGGTTTTCGGCAACCAGCCATCCGCGCCAGAGCCTTCGATTTCGCACCAATCGTGGGTGCAGGCGCCGAGGCCCGCGATCGCGCCGGCCTGTGCCTTGGCGGTGACTGCGGATTTCGGGTCGGGACGGGCGTGGAGCGACACCATGTCCTGCATGACGATCACGTTGCGCACGCCCGAGATCAGCGTGTAGTGAATCCAGCCGCCCTGACCTTCGTTATCCTCGACGCGCCGCCAATGGCCGAATTCGGCGGTGACTTTCAACGGCATGCCGGGATGGGTGAAGACCCAGTCGATCCGGTGCGAGAGCGAGGGTCCGCGACGCACATTGCCCTTGGAGCCTTTGAGCGAGACATAGCGCGGGATCGGCAGGTGGGTGACCGGGCCGCGGCGCTGGGGTTTCGCCAGTTGCACGTCGGGGCCGTTGGGGGCGGGCTTGGCCGCGGGCTTCGCTTGCGGCTTGGTGGTCTGGCTGGTTGCTGCGGGCTGAGCGGCGGGGGCGTTCGATTTCGACTGCGCGCCCGAGGCATTGCCCGACACGCTCCAGATTGCGCCGACCAGAATCGCAATCGAGGATACCGCCGCGAGGATTTTGCTGCCCGTCATCGTCCGCCTCATATCCCGGCCCGCCCGCTGGCTGATCCGCGGGTCTGCAACATCCGGCGCGCAATAAAATTGCGCTCCCATGTCGATTTCGGCCATTACTGCTCTTGCCGGGCCTTGTGCCTGCCCGCTTTGAGGGGCAGTTTGCATCCAACCGCCCCGCGATGGAAGAGAGGAGAGGACCGAGATGCCTGCACCGCGCCTGAGTGTTGTCGTGACGCGACGCCTGCCCGAGGTCGTCGAGACCCGGATGAAGGAATTGTTCGAGGTCGAGCTCAATCACGACGATCGCAAGATGACCCGGGAGGAGCTGGTCGAGGCGATGAAACGCGCCGATGTCCTCGTGCCCTGCGTGACCGACCGGATCGACGCGTCGATGATCTCGCAGGCGGGCGAGCGGCTGAAATTGATCGCGAATTACGGTGCCGGGGTCGATCACATTGACGTTTCCTCGGCGCGTCAGCGTGGGGTGCTGGTGTCGAATACGCCCGGCGTCGTCACCGATGATACGGCCGATATGACCATAGCGCTGATGCTGGCGGTGACGCGGCGCATTCCCGAAGGGCTTGCGCATATGCAGGCGGGCAATTGGGAGGGCTGGGCGCCCACCGCTTTCATGGGCCATCGCATCGGCGGCAAGCGGCTGGGCATTCTCGGCATGGGCCGGATCGGTCAGGCAGTGGCGCGGCGCGCCAAGGCCTTCGGGATGCAGATCCACTATCACAACCGCACCAAGGTTCACCCCGATATCGAGGCGGAGTTGGAAGCGACCTACTGGGACAGCCTCGATCAGATGGTGAGCCGGATGGACGTGATCTCGGTGAACTGCCCGCATACGCCCTCGACCTTCCACCTGCTCAACGCGCGGCGGCTGAAGATGCTCAAGCCCGAGGCGGTAATCGTGAATACTTCGCGGGGCGAGGTGATCGACGAGAACGCGCTGACGCGGGCGTTGCGCGCGGGCGAGCTGGCCGGGGCCGGTCTCGACGTGTTCGAGCATGGCGCGGAGGTCAATCCGCGGCTGCGCGAGCTGTCGAACGTGGTGCTGCTGCCGCATATGGGCTCGGCCACCGTCGAGGGGCGCGTGGAGATGGGCGAGAAGGTTCTGGTCAACATCAAGACCTTCGCCGACGGGCACCGCCCGCCGGATCTGGTCGTGCCGTCGATGACCTGATCCGCGCGAAACTGTTTTGAGGCCCCGGTGAGATCCGGGGCCTTTTCATTTGGGCTTCGGTTGAGTCGGTCCGGCGATGACGAAAGGCCCCGGGAAATTCCCGGGGCCTTCGCTGGGAGCAGGGCTGCCCCCGGCTCTCCGTCACATCATCCGAAGATTACTTCGCTTCGTATTTCGGAAGCTTCTTCAGTTGCTCTTCGGTCAGACCGGTATGCACGGTGATCGAGGTGTCGTTCTGCAGAACGGTCAGCTCGCTCGCCTTGATTTCGACCGGCTTGGCGCCAATGCCGAGGAAGCCACCCACGTCGATCACGACGCCCGAGACTTTACCGTCATTGCCCTGAACCAGCTCGGACACGTCGCCGACCTTGTCGTCGTTCGGGCCATAGACGCCTTCACCACGCAGCGTGTCGGGAGCGACCGAAGCGATATCGACTTTCTGGCCGTCTTCCTGGTCAGCTTGACCCATGGTGCCCACGGCAGCGGCAGTGCTGTCGACAGCGTCGTCGATCGCGTTGCCGGTCTCGTTCGCGGCTTCCTTGGTCGCTTCGCCAGCGTTGTCGGCCGCGTTCTCGACGGCCTGGCCAGTCGCGTTTGCAGCTTCCTTGGTGTTCTGAGCGGCGTCTTTCGCCATCTCTTCGGTCTTGTCGCCAGCGTTGTTCATCGCCTGCTCGGTTTCCTGCGCGGCGTTCTGAGCAGCGTCGGCGGTGTTCTCGGCGGCGTTGTCCATAGCTTCGCCTGCGTTGTCGGCAGCCTGAGCGGTCTTGTCGGCAGCTTCGTTCGCAGCGGCGCCTGCAGCAGCGGCGGTCGCGGTGGCAGCGGCTTCGGCGTTGTCGCCAGCCTCATCCATCTTCTGCGACGCATCGGCGTTCTGCATGTCTTCGCCGTTGCCGTTCATGTCGCCATTGGCATCCGCGCTGAACGCAGTCTGCATTTCGGCGTCATATTTCGGTGCTTGGTCCAGCTGGTCCTTGCTGCCCTGAGCGACGACGAAATAGGAATTGTCGGTGTCGCCGTCGGGGATCAGGTTGAGCGAATCCATCGAGATCGCGACGGTTTTCTCGCCAATGCCGAGGAAACCACCCACGTCGACGAGCACGGCATCGACTTCGCCGTTGGTGCCGATCACGACGTCGCTGACTTCGCCAACGTCATCCCAGCTGTCCTGCGCTTCGTTGATCGCGGTCTTGGCGTCGACCTTGTCCTTCGAGATGTAAACGCGCTTGCCCATGAGGCCCGAAGCGTTGAAGGAGTCCGGAATCGACTTCATGAACATGTCGCCGGACATGTTGGCCGAAGCGTTCGCGTTGGCTTCAGCCGTCGCGTTGGCGTTTGCTTTGTCTTCGGCATGTGCGGGCAGGGCAAGCATCAGGCCGATGGCGGTAGTGGTGATGAGCTTTTTCATATCTCGTCTCCCTTTCGTTTTACGTGAGGCGCGTCGGTCCCGGTTTCCGGTTTCCCCGGCCTCTGATGGTCTCAAAACTGGTGAAACCGCGCACAGTTCCTGTGCAAATGGGGGAAAAATTTTTGCAATTCGCGGGAACAAAACACGGATTCGCGACTCGCCTCACGGAAGCGTCATCGCCGGGTTTGCGTGCGTCCAATGGGGCTTGAGCTTTCATAAGCGGGTCCCGCCGGGCAGGCGCCGCGCCCCCAAAGCGCCGCGCGTGCGCTTTTGTCGTTTTTGTCGCGCGAATGTCGCCCGGATCGGATTGCGTTTGCGAATATGAGGGTCAATCTGCCCCTACGTCCGTATCGGCAAGGAGGCCCCGCGATGAAATCCCATGTGAAAGCTTTGGTCGTCGGTGGCGGCGCAGTCGGGTGCGGTGTCGCCTACCATCTTGCCAAGGCGGGCTGGGACACGCTGCTGATCGAGCGCGACGAGCTGACCTCGGGCTCGACCTGGCACGCGGCGGGTCTGCTGCCGCTGTTCAACATGAGCTACGCGACGACCCACATCCACAAATACTCGGTCGATTTCTACAAGACGCTTGAGGCCGAGACCGGTTTGAACGCGGGCTTCGCGATCGTGGGCAACCTGCGCATGGCGCAGACGCAAGAGCGGATGGACGAGTACAAGCTCTATTCCTCCGTCGCCGAGACCGCGGATGTCTATCACGAGTTCCTGACGCCCGCGCAGATGAAGGAACGTTGGCCGCTTCTGAACACCGAGGACCTCAAGGGCGCGCTGTTCCACCCGCAGGACGGCTATATCAACCCCGCCGACGTGACGCAGGCGATGGCCAAAGGCGCGCGCCAGCACGGTGCCGAGATCGCGCGCAAGCTGCAGGTCAACGCCTATCGCTGGACCGGCTCGGAATGGGTCGTCACGCTCGAGAAGATGGTCGAGAAGGGCGGCAACCTCGTCGGCTCCGGCGAAGAGATCGAGATCCGCGCCGAGCATGTCGTGACCTGCACCGGCAACCACGCACAGCGCACCGCACGCCTGCTGGGCATCAAGATCCCCGCGATCCCGGTCGAGCACCAGTTCATCGTCACCGATGCCGACCCGGCGCTGGTCAAATGGCGCGCCGAGGGCAATCCCGAGCACCCGGTGCTGCGCGATGCCGATGCGAAATGGTATGTCCGCGAGGAACGCGGCGGCTGGATTCTCGGCCCCTATGAGCGCAACGCGCCCGCGCGCTTCCTCTATGACGTGCCGGAGACCTTCCGCGCCGATCTGTTCCAGCTCGATCTGGAGCGTATCGAAGAAGAATACATGTCGATGATCCATCGTCTCCCGACCTCCGAGGAAGTCGGTCTGAAGGACGATTTCAACGGCCCGATCTGCTACACGCCCGACGGCAACCCGCTGGTCGGCCCCGCGCCGGGCCTGCGCAACATGTGGCTGGCGGAAGGCTTCTCCTTCGGCATCACGGCTGCGGGCGGCACCGGCTATTACCTCGCGCAGATGATGGTCGAGGGCGAAGCCGAGATCGACATGGCCTCGCTCGATCCCAAGCGCTATGGCTCGTGGATGACGACCGAATACGCGGCGCGCAAGAACGAAGAGGCCTACGAGCACGTCTTCATCCTGCACCACCCCGATGAAGAGCGCGAAGCCTGCCGTCCGCTGCGCACCGCTCCCGCCTATGATCGCCAGATCGCGGCAGGCGCGCAGATGGGCCAGACAAACGGCTGGGAACGCCCGAACTATTACGGGCCCAAGGATGCGCCTTCGAGCTTCGACCATGACAGCCGCTCGTTCCGTCGCGGGGAATGGTGGCAATATGCCAAGGCCGAGGCCGAGGCGCTGCGCGACACCGCCGGTCTGATCGACGCCTCCGCCTTCACCAAACATATGGTGCGTGGCCCCGGCGCGACCGCCTTCCTCGATGCCTTCACCTGCAACAAGCTGCCGAAAGTGGGCCGGATCAACCTGACCTACGCGCTGACCGAAGCCGGCACGACCCGCACCGAATACACGATCGTGCGTCTGGCCGAGGACGAGTACTACCTGATCTCGGCGGGCGCCTGGACCGATTACGACGGCGACTTCCTGCGTAAATCGATCGAGGATTTCCGCGCCGCGGGCGGCGATTATGTCGATTGCCACGACGTGACGACCCAATGGGGCGTCTTCGCGCTGGCGGGTCCCAATGCGCGCAAGATCCTGCAGGAGGTGGTCAAGGACGCCTATCCGGAGACGGTGCTGTCGAACAAGCGCTTCCCGTGGCTCTCGATGCGCAATATCGAGCTGGGCATGTGCCCGGTCCGCGCCGTGCGCGTGGCCTATACGGGCGAGCTGGGCTGGGAACTGCATCACCCGGTCGAATTCGGCCGCTACCTCTGGGACCTGCTGGTCGAGGCGGGCGAGAAGCACGGCATGAAGCTCGTCGGCGCACGCGCGCAGAACTGGCTGCGTCAGGAGAAGAGCTATCGCGCCTTCGGCAACGAGCTGGGCCGCGACGCGACCCCGCAGGAAGCCGGTCTCGACCGCTTCATCGACCTCGAGAAGGAGTTCACCGGAAAGCAGGCGATGCTCGACACCGGCATCCGCTCGAAATGCGTGACGCTTCTGATCGACGGGCCGGACGATGCCGATCCCTGGGGCAAGGAAGTCATCAAAAAGGATGGCGAGCGTGTCGGGCGTCTGACCTCGGGCGGCTGGTCGGTGGCCTTCGGCAAGCAGATCGGCATGGGCTATGTGCGCCCCGATCTGGCGGAGCCGGGCACCAAGCTGAGCGTGCGTATCCTCGGCGCCGATTACCCGGCGGAAGTGACCGAGGACAGCCCGCACGATCCGAGCAACGCGCGAATCCGCGTCGACGGCTGAGCCTCGATTGATTGAGACCGGAGAAGGGGGGCGCTGCCCCCCTTTTCGCTGCGCGAATTCACCCCCCGGGATATTTGCGCCAAGGCGAAGGAGAAAACTCTGCTGTCTTCGGCTTGGTGAAAATATCCCGGGGGAGGCGCGCGTTCCGCGCCGGGGACGGAGCCCCCTCAACTTTGGTCACATCACGCAGCGCCATCCCTTTGGGTTGACGCAGGTCAAGGATTTCGCCCGCGCCCCGTGTCACGCCGCGAGGGACGAAATGCGAAGGAGACCTGCGATGAGCTACAAGGCGAAAATCGACGAGATGCGCAACGAGCTACGCGTGATGAACAAGACGATCCCCGACGCTGTCGGCGGCTTCGGTGTGCTGTCGAAAGCCGTGAAGGAGAACGGGCCGCTCGATGTGAAGACCAAGGAATTCATCGCGCTCGGCATGGCGGTCGTGCTGCGTTGCGAGCCCTGCATCATGTTCCATGTCGAGGCGCTGATGAAGGCGGGCGGCACGCGCGAGGAGCTGGGCGACGTGCTAGCCATGGCGATCCAGATGGGCGGTGGCCCGGGGGTGATGTATGCCGGTCACGCGCTGGGCTGCTGGGACGAGCTGGCCGCCGCGAAAGGCTGAGCTGCCCCGCTCTGCGACATGTTGTCAGGCCCGCGCCGGAAAGGCGCGGGCCGTTTCGTTTCATTAGCGACATATCTAACGAAGGACAGACAGATGAAACGCATCGCTTCTCTCGCCGCCCCGTTTGCCGCTGCACTGCTGCTCGGTGCCGCTCCGGGGTTCGCGCAAACCGCCCCGGTGCCGGGGCAGGAATTCCTCCTGCAATGGGATCTCGATGGCGATGGCGGCGTCACGCTGTCCGAAGCCCGCGAGCGGCGCGGCGACATCTTTACGATGTTCGACGCGCACGAGGATGACACTTACTCCGTCGCCGAAATCGCGATGATCGACGAGCATAAGGAAATGGAACGCGAAGCCGGCAAAGGTCCGGGGCACCAGATGCCCGAGGGCATGGGGCAGGGGCCCGGCAAGCGACAGGGTCAGGGCCGCAACGCGATGCGCGCGGGCCACGATATCCCGACCGCCGAGGGGCTGCGGGCCTTCGATGCGAATGGCGACGGGGTGATCTCGCGCGCGGAATTCGTGGGTGGCACCGATCAGTGGTTCGCGATGCGCGATCGCAACGGGGATGGCGTGCTGACCCAAGCCGATTTCGGCCCCCGGAGCTGAGCGCCCCCTCTTAGGCGAAGCCTCGCCGATGTAAAAAGACGCCCGCCTGTCAGCGATGACAGGCGGGCGTTTGCATGAGAGGCTGGGAAAAAATCACGGGGGAGTGAGCATGGGGATTTCACGCAGGTTCTTCGTCTCGGGCGCAGCCTTGACCTTGGCGGGCTGCGGCGGCGCGCCAAGTGGCAAGCAGGCCAAATTGATGCGTCCGGCAGTGTTGTCGGCCTCGAACTACCGGGCGAGCGGCATTCCCGCGCGCTTCGGCGATACCGACCCGCATGATTGGGAAGGTCTGGCGCCGGCGCGGTTGCCGGTCCACGGGATCGACGCGGCGCGCTATCAGGGCGAGATCGACTGGCGCCGGGCGCGCGCGGCGGGGGTGTCCTTCGCGTGGCTCAAGGCGACCGAGGGCGGCGATCACTCCGATCCGGGTTTCCACATCAACGCGACCCGCGCGCGGGCGGCGGGCGTGCCGGTCGGGGCCTATCACTTCTATTACTTCTGCCGCTCCCCCGAAGAGCAGGCCGATTGGTATATCCGCAACGTGCCGCGCCGCCGGGGCGATCTGCCGCCGGTGCTGGATATCGAGTGGAACCACACCTCGCGCACCTGTCAGCGTCGCCCCGCGGCCCATGTCACCCGCGCCGAGATGCACCGCTTCCTCGCGGCCCTGACGCGGCATTACGGTACGCGACCGGTGATCTACACGACGATCGATTTCTGGCGGGACAACGACCTGTCGCGCTTCTCGGGCTATGAGATGTGGCTGCGCTCGGTCACCGCGCACCCGATGGAGCGCTACCCCGGCGCCGATTGGAGCTTCTGGCAATATAGCGGCACGGGTGTCGTGCCGGGCGTGCCGGGGAACGTGGACATGAACGCCTTCGCGGGCTCTCCGGCCGCGTGGCAAAGCTGGCTCGCGCGGCGGGCACAGCGGGCCTGAGTATATAAAAAAGGCGGCCCCGAAAGGCCGCCTTTCCCCTGCAAGCGCGTCGCGGTCAGAGACCGGGGATGACGCGGATCAGATCACGCTGCTTGAACGTGGTGCGCCGCTGCGGACCGAAGGCGAAGGTCGCACCGACCGAGACGTAGTTGCTCGACCCCAGTTCGTCGCCATCGGCATGGCCGAAATCGCCGCTCAGCGTCACATTGCCGAGCTTGTAGTCGACGCCGATCTGCGTGCGGTTCGCGTCGAAGCTCTCGACGTCGATATGGTCATAGCCCGCAGTCACGCCGAACGCGTCGTTGACTGCATAGCGCCCCGACAGGCCGAACAGATTGCCGCTGACGCCGTCTTCCTTGGCGTGCGAGACATAGGCTTCGCCGCCGAACTGGCCGTAGGAATGGCCTGCTTCGAGGCCATAGTAATCCATCCCTGCGCCTTCGGCGTGGTCGTGGCCCGCAAAGGCGCCGAAGGAGGTGGCCGGACCGGCGTGGTAGATCGCGTGAAGTGCGACGTTGTTGGCGTCGGTATCGCTTGCGCCGAAACTCGCGAAGGCCAGATCGCCTTGCAGCGAGAATTGCCGGTTGAACCCGACTTCGAGCGAGCCGGTGGCCGAGGTCTTGTCGAGATCGCCGTCATCGGTGAATTGCGAAAAGCCGATGCCGACGGTGCCGCCGGTGATTTCAGCCGCGCTGGAGATTTGCGGGAGCGCCGCGAAAAGGACCGCGGCTGCGAAAACGCATTTCTTCATAAACTTGCCTCATGAAATTGTTTTTAGGCTTCAGCCATGCGTGAGCCACCGAGGCGCAGCAAGATCGACCCCGGGTTGAAAAAGAAACTCGCGGAAACCGTGTTCCGCGAGTCACATCATTTCTCTAATTGTATCCGTCGCTTACTGCAGCGAACGCACGCTCACTTCGCCCTCTTTGCGGCTCTTGATCGCCGAGACCGCGGCGATGGAGGCGGCGGCGGTGGTGAAGTAGGGGATCTTGTCATAGAGCGCGACCGCGCGGATGTCGCGGCTGTCCGAGATCGCCTGGCTGCCGTCGGTGGTGTTGAAGACGAGGTCGATCTCGTCATTCTTCAGCCGATCGACGATGTTCGGGCGGCCCTCATAGACCTTTAGAACCTTCTCGCTTTCCACGCCATGCTCGGCGAGCCATGCGGCGGTGCCGCCGGTCGCGACGATGGTGAAGCCCATCGAGACCAGCGAGGCGGCGGCTTCGGCCAGATCGTCGGTCTTGTTCGAGTCCTTGATCGAGAAGAACACGCGACCGCTTTCGGGCAGCACGGTGCCCGCGCCAAGCTGGGCTTTCCAGAAGGCCGAGGGGAAGTCGCGATCCCAGCCCATCACCTCGCCGGTGGAGCGCATTTCCGGGCCGAGCAGCGTGTCGACGCCCGGGAAGCGGGCGAAGGGCAGCACGGCTTCCTTGACCGAGAACCACGGCGTTTGCGGATCGGCCAGCGTCAGCGGATCGGCGAAGGGCAGCGGCGTGTCGGGGCCGACGCCTTCGGGGTAGGGCGGGCGCGCCGGGAAGGCCGACAGCTTCTCGCCCGCCATCAGGCGCGCTGCGATCGACGCGATGGCCGAGTCGGTGGCTTTCGCGACGAAGGGCACGGTGCGCGAGGCGCGCGGGTTGACCTCGAGGACGTAGATATCGCCGTCCTTGATCGCGAACTGCACGTTCATCAGGCCGACCACGTTGAGGCCCTCGGCCATCTTCTCGGTCTGAACCTTCAGCTCGGCCACGATTTCGGGGCTCAGCGAGTAGGGCGGCAGCGAGCAGGCCGAGTCGCCCGAGTGGACGCCAGCTTCCTCGATATGCTGCATGATGCCCGCGACATGGACGCTTTCGCCGTCGCAGAGCGCATCCACGTCAACCTCGATCGCGCCGGCCAGATAGCTGTCGAGCAGCACCGGGTTGTCGCCCGAGACCACCACGGCCTCTTTGATATAGCGCTTGAGGTGGTCGAGGTCGCGCACGATCTCCATCGCGCGGCCGCCCAGCACGTAGGAGGGGCGGATCACCAGCGGATAGCCGACGCGGCCCGCGATCTCGAAGGCCTGCTCGTCCGAGCTGGCGATGCCGTTGACAGGCTGCTTCAGGTCAAGACGGTTGAGCAGGTCCTGGAACCGCTCGCGATCTTCGGCGAGGTCGATCGCGTCGGGCGTGGTGCCGAGGATCGGGATGCCTTCGGCTTCCAGCGCGTTCGCGAGTTTCAGCGGCGTCTGGCCGCCGAACTGGACGATCACGCCGTGCAGCGTGCCGTTATCCTGCTCGACCCGCAGGATTTCGAGGACATGCTCCAGCGTGAGCGGCTCGAAATACAGGCGATCCGAGGTGTCGTAGTCGGTCGACACGGTCTCGGGGTTACAGTTGACCATGATGGTCTCGTAACCCGCATCGGTCAGCGCGAAACAGGCGTGACAGCAGCAATAGTCGAACTCGATCCCCTGGCCGATCCGGTTCGGACCGCCGCCGAGGATGACGACTTTCTTGTTGTCGGAGGGCCGTGCCTCGCATTCGACCTCGCCCATCGCGGGGGCTTCATAGGTCGAATACATGTAGGGCGTCTGCGCTTCGAATTCGGCGGCGCAGGTGTCGATGCGCTTGAAGACCGCGGTGACGCCGAGGTTGCGGCGGGCCCGGCGGACCTGCGCCTCGTCGCGGCCGGTCAGCGTGGCCAGACGCGCATCCGAGAAGCCCATCATCTTGAGATTGCGCAGGCCCTTCTCGTCGAGCGGCAGGCCCTTCTTGCGGATCTCGTTCTCGGCTTCGACGATTTCGCGGATCCGGGCGAGGAACCACGGATCGAAGGAGGTCGCGTGCTGGATCTCGTCATTGGTCAGCCCGTGGCGCATCGCCTGTGCGATGAGGCGCATCCGGTCGGGCGTCTGCTGCGAGATCGCTTTGATGACGGCGGCCTTCTCCGGCGCGCCTTCGATCTCGATCTCGTCGAAGCCGCTGAGGCCGGTCTCCATCGAGGCCAGCGCTTTTTGCACGGATTCGTGGAAGGTCCGGCCGATCGCCATCGCCTCGCCCACCGATTTCATCGCGGTGGTCAGTTCGGGCTTGGAGCCTGCGAATTTCTCGAAGGCGAAGCGCGGGATCTTGGTGACGACATAGTCGATGGTCGGCTCGAAGGAGGCGGGCGTGACCTTGGTGATGTCGTTGTCCAGCTCATCGAGCGTGTAGCCCACGGCCAGCTTCGCGGCGATCTTCGCGATCGGGAAGCCGGTGGCCTTGGAAGCCAGCGCCGAGGAGCGCGACACGCGCGGGTTCATCTCGATCACGACCATGCGGCCGTCTTCGGGGTTGATCGCCCATTGCACGTTCGACCCGCCGGTCTCCACGCCGATCTCGCGCAGCA
Organism: Thioclava sediminum; assembly: GCF_002020355.1. GTDB lineage: Bacteria > Pseudomonadota > Alphaproteobacteria > Rhodobacterales > Rhodobacteraceae > Thioclava > Thioclava sediminum. The sequence goes on along the minus strand of NZ_MPZV01000002.1, from coordinate 350,560 downwards.
CGGCGATCGAGCCGTTGCGCATGATCTGGTATTCCTTGTCGGTCAGCGTCAGTGCGGGCGCGACGGTGATCGAGTCGCCGGTATGGACGCCCATCGGATCGACGTTCTCGATGGCGCAGACGATGATGGCGTTGTCGGCCTTGTCGCGCACGACCTCCATCTCGAATTCTTTCCAGCCCAGCAGCGACTCGTCGACGAGGATCTGGCTCATGGGGGAGGCGTCGAGACCCGAGCGGCAGATGCGCTCGTAATCTTCGCGGTTATAGGCGACGCCGCCGCCGGTGCCGCCCAGCGTGAAGGCGGGGCGGATGATCGCGGGCAGGCCGATATGCTCCAGCTCGAGCAGCGCCTGACGCACGCCCTCGTTGACGTCATAGGTGCCGTTCTCGCGCTTGGGCGAGGACACGATGGTCGCTTTCGGGTTCTCGAGGCCGATCCGGTCCATCGCTTCGCGGAAGAGCTTCCGATCTTCGGCCATCTCGATCGCGTCGCGGTTCGCGCCGATCAGCTCGACGCCGAATTTCTCCAGCACGCCCATATCGGCCAGCGACAGCGCGGTGTTGAGGCCGGTCTGGCCGCCCATCGTCGGCAGCACCGCGTCGGGGCGCTCGGCCTCGATGATCTTGGCCACGACTTCCGGCGTGATCGGTTCGATATAGGTGGCGTCGGCGAGCCCCGGATCGGTCATGATCGTCGCCGGGTTCGAGTTCACGAGGATGACGCGGTAGCCTTCTTCGCGAAGGGCTTTGCAGGCCTGGGCGCCCGAGTAGTCGAACTCGCAGGCTTGCCCGATCACAATGGGCCCGGCGCCGATGATGAGGATTGACGTGATGTCTGTTCTCTTCGGCATGGGAATCCCCTCTGGTCACTGCGCAAATTGAGGCGCTTTATACGCAAAGGGTCAGGCGTCGCAAGAGGGTCAGGACGCGATAGCCGGGTTGCAGGGTGACGCGAGGGCGTGCGTCCAAGTCTGTCAGGCCGCGCGCCGGGAGGAGCGCAGCCTGATTTCAGCCCGGTCAGGGAGTGGTCGACTTACTCGGCGGCCAGCCGATGTTCCTGTTCGTCTTCGTCGCGATAGAGGTAGTCGCGCGTCAGCGGCACGTCGCCCACCTCATGGGCCAGCTGATACTGGAACACGACCTGCCCGCCATGGCGGAAAGCCATCTCCGAGGCCACGAGGTAGAAGCGCCACATCCGGCAGAACCGCTCGTCATACAGCGCGACGGCCTTGTCGATATTCGCCTCGAACCGATCGCACCAATGGCGCAGAGTTTCCGCGTAATGCAGCCGCCAGACCTCGAGGTCGGTGGTGATGAGGCCTTCATGCTCGACCGCGTTCGACGCTTCCGACATGGCCGGGCAATAGCCGCCGGGGAAGATGTATTTCGTGATGAAATCGGCGGTCGCGCCACCGGGACCCGAGCGTCCGATGAAATGGATCAGCGAGACGCCGCCCGGTTTCAACAGCTCGCGCACTTTCGAGAAGTACTCGCGGTAATGCGGCACGCCGACATGTTCGAACATGCCGACCGAGACGATCCGGTCGAACTTGTCGGTCACATCGCGGTAATCGGTCAGGCGGATGTCGATCTTATCTTCGAGGCCAGCCTCTTTCACCCGTTTGCGGGCCAGCGCGTGCTGTTCGGTGGACAGCGTCACGCCGACGACATTCGCACCGAAATCGCGTGCCAGCGTCAGCGCCATGCCACCCCAGCCGCAACCGATATCGAGAACGGTCATGCCCGGCTCGATCAACAGTTTCGTGGCGATATGGTGTTTCTTCGCCTCCTGCGCCTCTTCGAGTGTCATGTCGGGGCGCTCAAAATAGGCGCAGCTATATTGCCGGTCCTCATCGAGGAAGAGGTCATAAAGCTCGCCTGACAGGTCATAGTGATGCGCCACATTGGTGCGCGCCTTGTTGACCGGGTTGAACTGGGCGAAGCGGCGTCCGAAGAAGCGGCTTGCCTCGCGCGGTTTCTCGAACCACGGCATGCCGGATCCGGTCTGGTTGCGGATCGCGAGGGCGAGGAAGCCACGCAGATCGTCATTCGCGATTGTGTAATCGCCGTTCATATAGCCTTCGCCGACGCCGAGATCGGGCCGCAGCACGATCCTGCGCGTCACGTCGGGGTTTTCGATGGTGACGCGGACCGGCTCTCCGGTGCCATCGCCATAGCGTCTGAGCGTCTCGTCCGAATAGACGAGTTCGAGCGTGCCCCTGCGGATCAGGTGGCGCAACATTCGGTCGAGAAGCGAGTCCCAAGCTCTCATATGGTCTCTCCGGATCATGCCGGGGCTTGGCAGGCTCCAGCGTTAGCCTTCATGACGGCAACCTTTGTGAAATTACCAAAGTTCCCGTTGTCTCTGAAGTTAACCGAAAATTTACAATTTTTCGAGCCACGCGCGCGTGAACAGCTCGAGACGGGCCTGTGTGCCTCCGCACAGCTTGACTTTTGCGCGCTCAACGGGTGTATCGGCGCGACTATACGCAATTCTCGATCCGGGGAGCCTCCCATGCATGCCTTTCGCAGCCATACCTGCGCCGATCTGAGCGCCGCCAACGCCGGTGAGACCGTCCGCCTCGCGGGCTGGGTCCATCGCGTGCGCGATCACGGGGGGGTGCTCTTCATCGATCTTCGCGATCATTACGGTATGACGCAGGTGCTCTGTGACGGCGACAGCCCCGCCTTCAAGACGATGGAAAAAACGCGCTCCGAATGGGTGATCCGCATCGACGGCACCGTGAAGCTGCGCGACGAGAGCCTGATCAACCCGAAGATTCCGACCGGCGAGATCGAGGTCTATGTCCGCGAGATCGAAATCCTGGGCGAGTCCGAGGAACTGCCGCTGCCGGTCTTCGGCGAGCTGGAATATCCCGAAGAAACGCGTCTGTCCTATCGCTTCCTCGACCTGCGCCGCGAGAGCCTGCATGACAAGATGATCCTGCGCTCGAACGTCGTGAAATCCATGCGCAAACGCATGTGGGACGCCGATTTCAACGAGTTCCAGACGCCGATCATCACCGCGTCGTCGCCGGAAGGCGCGCGCGACTTCCTCGTGCCGTCGCGTCTGCATCCGGGCAAGTTCTACGCGCTGCCGCAGGCGCCGCAGCAGTTCAAGCAGCTGATCATGGTCGGCGGCTTCGACAAGTATTTCCAGATCGCGCCGTGCTTCCGTGACGAAGACCCGCGCGCCGACCGCTCGCCGACCGACTTCTACCAGCTGGACGTCGAGATGAGCTTCGTCGAGCAGGAAGACATCTTCAACGTGATGCAGCCGGTGATCCAGGGCGTGTTCGAGGAATTCGCCGATGGCCGTACGGTCGACTCGAACTGGCCGCGCATTCCTTACGCCGAGTCGATGCTGAAATACGGCTCGGACAAGCCCGACCTGCGCAACCCGATCGAGATGCAGGTGGTCTCCGATCACTTCCGCGACTCGGGCTTCGCGATCTTCGCGAAACTGCTCGAACAGGACGGCACCGAGATTCGTGCGATCCCGGCCCCTACGGGCGGTTCGCGCAAGTTCTGCGACCGGATGAACAAGTTCGCGCAGGAACAGGGCCTTCCGGGTATGGGCTACATCTTCTGGCGCAAGGGCGAGGATGGCTCGCTCGAAGGCGCAGGCCCGCTGGCGAAGAATATCGGCCCCGAGCGGACCGAGGCGGTCCGCGCGCAGCTGGGTCTGGGCGAGGGCGATGCGGCCTTCTTCCTCGGCGGCGCGCCGTCGAGCTTCGAAGGCGTCGCGGGCCGTGCGCGCAACGTGATCGGCGAAGAGCTGGGACTGACCGACAAGACCAAGTTCAAGTTCGCCTGGGTCGTCGACTTCCCGATGTACGAGGCCGATGACGAGGGCAAGATCGACTTCTCGCATAACCCGTTCTCGATGCCGCAAGGCGGGATGGAGGCGCTGGAAGGCGACCCGCTGCAGGTCAAAGGCTACCAGTACGACCTCGCCTGCAACGGCTACGAGATCCTCTCGGGCGCGATCCGGAACCACAAGCTCGAGACCATGTACAAGGCGTTCGAGATCGCGGGCTACCCGGCGTCGGAAGTCGAGAAACGTTTCGGCGGCATGGTCAAGGCGTTCAAATACGGCGCCCCGCCGCACGGTGGTTGCGCCGCCGGCATCGACCGGATCGTGATGATCCTCGCCGATACCGCGAATATCCGTGAAGTCATCATGTTCCCGATGAACCAGCGCGCCGAAGACCTGATGATGGGCGCGCCGTCGGAGCCGATGAACGAACAGCTGCGCGAGTTGCGCCTGCGGGTTCTGCCGCAAGAGGACTGATCCTCGCACGGTTACCGATTTAAAAGGCCCCGTTCGGGATGGAGCGGGGCCTTTTTCTATTCGCGGTGGAGGAGCGCGCCAGCGCAAAAGGCGCGGAGGGGTAAGGCGAAGGGGCTCTGGCCGAAGCCGAGCCACCCTACGTCTCAAACCCCGATCAGTCTTCGAGACTGTCTTCCTTCTTCTCGTCGACCAGCTTCATCTCTTTCTTCTTACGCTCGAGGAATTTCTCGCCGTAATTCTCGATCTCGCTTTCGTCGATCACGTCCTTGGCGCGGCCGAAGATTTCGTCTTCTTCCTCGTCCATGTGGTGATTGTAATCATGCTCGAGCTTGTGGAACTTGTTCAGCCAACCGGGGCTCGCCATGTCCATCTCGTTGAGCTCTTCGAGCAGATCGTCGAGCTCGGCATGTTCCTCGACCGAGTGACGCGCCGAATCCTGCCCCCAGGTTTTGGTCATCAACTTGGAATAGAAGGTCTCTTCCTCGGCGGCGGCGTGGGACTTGATGTCATAATAGAACTCATTCCACGCCTGCGTGCGCTCCGCGCTGTCGCCGGACGTATCGGCGATCTTCTTCATCAGGGCGCGGTGATTGTCGTGATCTTGCTTGATGGCGTCGTAGATCGAGCTCATCGGGCTGTCCTCCGGTTGCGTTGACTTGTTTGAGCAACGCGATGTCGGAGGGGCGGTTCCGCAACCGGGTCAGAACGCCCCGGCTGCCGCGATCCGCGCATCTATGATCTGCGTGACCCGGGTCATATCTTCGCGTGAGGGGCCGCCGGACCGTCTCAGGCGCTGCGCCGCATCGTCCAGAGCCGCATCATGGGCCGAGCAGGCGATGCTATGAAGGAAATGTGCGGCATAGGGCAGGGCGCGCGTGTCGGCCCCCTTTGTGTCGCGCAGCAGTTCCGAGAGGTGCTGCAGGTCGTCGCGCAGCGCGAGCGGGTCCGGCGCGATCACAAGATCGGCAAGCGCGCGCAGGCCGAGCGGTCGCATCTCTTCGGGCAGGGTCGACAGGATCGCTTCCTGAAATACGGCGAGGCTTTCGATCGGCTTTTCCAGAAACCCGTCCGCGCCCGCCGCGAGGGCCGCGCTTTTCAGGTCGGGGTCGCCCGAGGTCCCAAGGATCACCGGATGCGGCCCGCGCGTCCCGCGTATCTCGGCGATCAGGTCGCTTCCCGAGCCATCGGGCAGGCCCATATCCACGATCACGATCGAGGGCCGGTAGGTCTTGAGATGCCGATCTGCCGAGGCGAGGCAATCGGCGCGCCGGATTCGCGCGCCCGAGCGCAGGCACAGCAGCCGCACGGCTTCCGAGGCGAAGCGGCTATCTTCCACCAGAAGAACCGTCAGCCCGGTCAGAGGGCGTTCGGGTGTCGGCATGCGAGTCAGGGTCGGGATCGTGTCGCTCATGTCGTGGCCCCTTCGGCTGCGATCGGATTCGGCTGTCCGATCAGTAGGGCGCAGATTGCCTAACACTGGGTTAATCCGAACCGGGTTCACAACTGTCCCCGCAAGGCTTGCGCGAAGCCGCGCGCCCGGCTACCCCTTTTAACGCCCGCGTTACCGGAGGAGACCCAAATGATCGGACGCCTGAACCATGTCGCCATCGCCGTGCCCGACCTCGAGGCGGCCTCGGCCAAGTATCGCGACACGCTGGGTGCCAATGTCGGCGCGCCGCAGGACGAGCCCGATCACGGCGTCACGGTCGTCTTCATCGAACTGCCCAACACCAAGATCGAACTGCTCTACCCGCTGGGCGAGGACAGCCCGATCAACGGCTTTCTGGAAAAGAACCCCGCGGGCGGCATCCATCACATGTGCTTCGAGGTAGAGGACATTCTCGAGGCGCGCGACAAGCTGAAAGCGGATGGCGCGCGGGTTCTGGGCAATGGCGAGCCGAAGATCGGCGCGCATGGCAAGCCCGTGCTGTTCCTGCACCCGAAAGACTTCAATGGCTGCCTGGTCGAACTGGAGCAGGTCTGATGAGCCTCACAGGCGGTATCATCCTCTTCGCAGTCATCTGGTTCATGATCTTCTTCATGGTCTTGCCGGTTCGCCTCAAGACGCAAGGCGATGTGGACGAGGTCGTGCCGGGCACTCCTGCAGGGGCGCCGCATGAGGCGCATCTGGGCGCGAAGGTGAAGATCACCACCGTTGTCACCATCGTGCTCTGGGCGATCATCGCGGCGGTGTTGCTGTCGGGGATCATCACTTTGGAAGATATCGACTTCTTCGGGCAGTTGCGCCGTTAAGCGGGCGCGGAACCGTTTCGGATAAGCGTGTGTTGGGAAGCTGAAAGGAGCCTCCCGATGACACCCATCTGGTTTACCGCGCTCAGCTGGCTTTCGCTCGCCATTGGCGTGATTTCGTTCCTCTATCTCGTGGTCGAGATGCGTCGGAACCCGCCGCATATGGCGATTATGGCTTGGGTCTGGCCGATCTGCGGGCTGTTCGCCGGGCCGCTGATCATCTGGTTCCACAAGCGCCATTCCGGGCATGGCGACTCCCCGTTCCCGATTTCGGTCGCAAAAGGGACGCTCCATTGCGGGGCAGGTTGCACCTTGGGGGATATCCTTGCCGAAAATCTCGCGCTTGCGGTTCCCGCGCTCCTGATCCCGTTCGGCTGGCCGGATTTTTGGCAACACAAGATCTTCGCGCTCTGGGGGCTCGATTATGTCTTCGCCCTCGTGATCGGGATCGTGTTCCAGTATTTCTCGATCGCCCCGATGCGCGGTCTCGGCCTCGCCAAAGGCCTCAAAGAGGCGGCGAAAGCCGACGTGGCCTCACTCACCTCGTGGCAGGTCGGCATGTACGGGATGATGGCGATCTTCCATTTCGCCGTGTTCAAAGGGCTCTGGGGCGCCGAGATCAACGCCGCCGACCCGGAATTCTGGTTCGCCATGCAGATCGCGATGATGGCTGGTTTCGTGACCGCCTATCCGGTGAACTGGCTGCTGATCCGCAAGGGAATCAAGGAAGAGATGTGAGCGGCGCGTTAGCGCCGCCCCGTCACCCGCGGCGACCGGTGATCGCGTGGAATAGGTGGGTGAAGCCCGCAGCGCCCAGTACCGGCACGAACAGGTTCACCAGAGGGATCGACAGCGGCACCGCCATCAGCGCGCCCGCGGCCCAAATCGTGACCTTGTTGCGCTCGTATAGTTCGAGTGCCGCTTCACGCTCCATCCGCCGGAAGGCGGCCATCTGGAAATATTCACGCCCCAGAAGGTAGCCGTTCAGCCCGAAGAACAGAAACGGCGCCAGCGGGATCACGAAGGGGTAGATCATCAGCGCGATGATGTTGGCCACGAGGATCACGCCGAAGAACCGCACCGTGTCGCGCATCCCTTCGGCGAAGGTGAGTTTGCGCACCGGCGGCAGGGTCGGATAATGCACGTCCTCCACCATCTCGGCCACGTCTTCGAGGAAGAAACCGGTGAAGGCGGAGGCCACGGGCACCATCAGGAAGATCGAGGCGAACAGGATCACGCCCGCCGAGACGATCGACAGCGCGGTATCGATATGGCCGATCTCGCCTATGAAGGGCAGCGAGAAGCTGTCCGGCACCAGCCAGCCGATCAGCATCACCATCGCCACATAGATCGCGACCAGAAGGCCCAGCGAGAGGGCCACGCCGAAGCCAACGACTTTCATCGCACCGGGCCGCAGCAGGTCGGCCCAGGCTTTCACATAGCTCGAGATGATCATTCCGAAATCCGCGTCGTGATCGCGTCGAGGTCGGGACGGGGGCGTTCCGGAGGCGCGACGCCCTCGGTGCCCAGATGGATGAAGCCTGCGACGCTTTCGCCCTCCTTGAGGCCCAGCATCTCGCGCCCGAAGGCTTCGTCATGCGCGGCCCAGCCGGTGAGCCAGTTCGCACCCCAGCCCGCCGCGAGGGCGGCGTTCAGCAGCGACAGGCAAACCGCGCCCGCGGAATAGAGTTGCTCGACCTGCGGCACCTTCTCGCTTTGCTTGGGCGAAAAGACCACGGCCACGCAAAGCTGGCTGTCATGGAATTGCTTGCCCGCCTTGGCGATCTTGTCTTCGGGCAGGCCCTGCGCCTTCGCGCGGGTCTCGGCCTCGCTGCCCAGACGCTGCGCGGCCTCGCGCGTGATGGTGATGAAGCGCCACGGCTCCAGCTTCCCGTGATCGGGCGTGCGCGCGCCGGCGGTCAGGATCTCGCGCAGCGCGGCCTCATCGGGGGCAGGGGCCTTGAGGGTCTTGGCCGGGCGCGACCGGCGGGTCAGAAGGAAAGCCATCGCCGCGTCATTGCGCTCGGCCGGGTTCACTTCGGGCAGTTCAGTCATGAAAATCTCCGTCTGTTGCGCCAGATATCGGGCGCTCGGCGCGCGATTGCAACCGCAGCATGGGCAACTGGCTTGTGCGCCATTGAGCAGGGTCTATGCTGCGGCGCGATGACGGATCTCAGCCACCTTGCCATTCCGGGCAGCGAAATCGCGCTGCGCGTGACGCCGAAAGCGTCGCGCAACGAGATTCGGGAAAGCGAAGAGGGGCTTCGGGCCTATGTCACGGTCGTGCCGGAGAACGGCAAGGCCAACGCGGCGGTCGTCAAATTGCTGGCAAAGGCGCTGGGCGTCGCGAAATCGCGGCTGACGCTGATCCGGGGCGAGACCGCGCGCGACAAGGTGTTTCGCCTCGATTGAGAGCGCATCGCGGCGCGGGCAGGGGGATCAACCGTCCTCGCTGGAGGTGCTTCCCGTCTGCTTCAGGCGATAGACGCCTTCGGGCAGGTTGAGCGCCGCCGCGAGTTCGCGCAGCTGGGCATGGCTGAAGGTGACCGTCTGCACCTGCTCGGTCTGCTCGTCGAGCTGTTCGACCACGACGCAGTCCTCGAAGGAGCTGATCGTGATGTCTTCCTGCAGATAATCAAGCGGATCCGTCCCCTCGTCGACAAGGGTGATCACGGTCGCGTCGAATTCGTGTTCGATGGTAAACATGCTCTTATGCTAGCGCGGCTTTTCGATCCGAAAAAGCGAAATCACGCCGCTGCTTGCAGGCGATCGCGTGCAGGAGGCTATGCTGCTGCGAGCCAAATCGTTAAGCTGTGGGAAATCCTCTTTCAGGGGCGCTTTCCCGTCGATGCCTTCCTTCCGTTTTCTCCTCGCAATCCTGTCGCTCGCCGTGACGCTGCTTTCGGGCTGCGTGCCGACGATGGCGCCTATGCCGCAGACCGAAATCTCGCCCGAAGACAGGCAGCGCGCCGAAGTGGCCGTATCGCGGCTGGTCGCTGTGGGCGACCGGATGGAGCCGCAGATCGAGCAGGAATGCCGAAAGCGCACGCGCAAGCTCAACTGCGACTACCTTTTCGTGGTCGATGACCGGCTCGATCTGGATGCGAATGCGTTTCAGACGACTGACCGCTCGGGCCGTCCGGTGATCGGGGTGACGCTCGCGATGATCGCCGAGGTGCGCAATGCCGACGAACTGGCCTTCGTGATCGGCCACGAGGCCGCCCATCACATCGCGGGCCATATCGCGGCGCGCGAACGCGACGCGGCGGTGGGAGCGGCCTATCTGGGCCGTGCGGTGCAGGCACAGGGCGCCGATCCCCTGACCGTACAGCGTGCGCGCAGGATCGGGGCCGAGATCGGCTCGCGGCTCTACTCCAAGGATTACGAGCTGGAGGCCGACCGGCTCGGCACGATCATCACATGGGATGCGGGCTACGATCCGCTCAAAGGCGCGCAGTTCTTCCTGCGCCTGCCCGACCCGGGCGACAAGACGCTGGGCACCCACCCGCCCAACAAGCTGCGCTTCGACGTGGTGCGCGACACCGTCGCCCAATTGCGTGCGGGCAAGATCCCGGCGGGCAGCTGAGGGAACCCGTTCAGGGCCTGCGCACTTGAGATTTGACATAGAGGCCCCCGGCAAAGGCGGGTCCGGGACGCGGGAACTGGGGACGGGAACACAGAACCAATGGCAATCTTTTCGCGACTGCGCTGGCGGCTGAAGGTCATCCTGCGGGAGATCTGGGTGCGGGTGACGGCCTTCGGCGTGCTGGGGGTCCTGACCGCGCTGGGATCGGCGGGCTTCGGCTATCTCGTGCCGCCGGATCTCGGCTACAAGATGGGGGCAGGCTCGGTGGAGCCGATCCTGAAGATCATCGCGACCGCGATGCTGACCGTCACCACCTTCTCGTTGCAGATCATGATCACCGCGTTCAGCTCGGCCCAGACAGGGGCCACGCCGCGCGCGATCAAGTTGATGCAGACCGACCGCGTCACGCAGAACGTGCTGGCGAGCTTCATCGGCTCTTTCGTCTTCTCTCTGGTCGGGATCATCGCGCTCGAGACGAATGTCTATGACGACTCGGGGCGGTTCATCCTTCTGGTGGTGACGCTTGGCGTGGTGGCGTTGGTGGTGATCTCGCTGTTGCGCTGGGTGCAGCATCTGAGCGAATTCGGCCGGCTCGGCGATGTGATCAGCCGGGTCGAGACTGCGGCGAGCACGGCGCTGAAGGCACGCTGCGAGCGGCCGTGGCTCGGCGGCAAGGAATGGGAGGAGCCGCCCGTGGGGGTCTTCGGGATCACCTCGACGCGGACCGGCCATGTGCAGCATGTCGATATGGGCGCGCTGCAAAAGGTCGCCGAGGCGCATGACTGCCGGATCTGGCTTTGCGCGCGGCCCGGCGAATTCGTCCATGGGGCGTCTCATTTGGTCCAATGCGATGCGCTGCCGGGCGATACCGAGACCCGCGAGGAGATCGAAGAGGCCGCGCGCGACGCCTTCACCATCGACCATGCCCGCGACTATGATCAGGACCCCCAATTCGGGCTGATCGCTTTGGCCGAGATCGCCTCTCGCGCGCTTTCGCCCGCGATCAACGACCCCGGTACCGGGATCGACATTCTGGGGCGTCTGGCGAGGGTGCTGGCCGAATGGCATCCGCCGAACAGCCCCGAATGCGTCTTCGACCGCGTCTATGTGCGCGCGGTGACGCCCGAGCAATATACCGAGGACGCTTTCGCCGCGATCGGGCGCGATGGGGCGGGGCATCTGGAAGTCGCTCTGCGCCAGCAGGAAGTGTTGGAAGCCGTAGCCGAAATGCATCCCAATCACTTCGGCCGTCCCGCCGCGCATCAGGCCCTGCGCGCCGCAGCCCATTCGCAATCCGCGATGACCTTGAGGCGCGACCGCGCCGTGGTCGCAGAGGAAGCGCAGGCGTTGGCCGCGCGCTTCGCGCCCGATCTGGACTGCAATGTCGGACATGAAATCGACGGCGATACCTCGGATCGCAACGCTTGATCTGAATCATATCGAAATTGCGGACCCTACGGCAGAGTCCCCCCATCACCGGGATGACTGTTCAAGGGAGGCCGCCATGACCGCTGCCAAACATCTCAATCGCCACGCGGCGATGATGAACCGGATGGCCCAGCAGATGGGCGGCGATCTCAGCATGGAAATGGCCAGCGGACGACTCAGTGGCGAGGGCTGGAGAGACGCGCTGATCCGCTGCACCAAGTGCCGCGAGGCCGGGGCCTGCCTGCTCTGGCTGGCCGAGCATGACCCGCAAAGCAACCCCGCGAAGGCACCTCCCGCCTATTGCGAAAACCGCCTGATGATGTCGCGGCTGCGCGCCACCATCGGCGCCGAACCCCAAGGAGTGGAATGATGGGAATGCAAAGCGAAATCGATCTGAACTTCTGGGTGACGCGCGGTATGGCGCGGCGTCTTGGCGTGAATATCTCCGAAGCGATGCATAACGGCTTCCTCACGCAAGCCGATTTCGCCGAGATGATCACCACTTGCCGCACCTGCGGACGCACCGAGTTCTGCCTCGCTGTTTTGGCAGAGAAGGGCGAAGGCCCGCAGGCCATCCCCACGGATTGCCCCAATTACGAGGTCCTGACCTCTCTGCGCGCCCTGCAATAACTGAGGGCACCGTTAACGTCGCGAAGCATGTGAGGGGCGGTCTTGCCCCCGTGCAGAGCGGATCGATGGTCCTTTCAAATCTGCGTGTTCTTCGCTTGCGTAATTTCTTCGCATGCAGACCAACAATGCTTCATTTAACGTGTGTGGCTCCTTGGTCTCGGATGGCCGCGATGAGCAATACTTGCCTTGCGGATGGTATGCGCGCTCCCTGAGTTGAGGGAGCGCGGCACCCAAGTTTTCTTCGCATCGAAATCGCCCTGCCCCGTTCGAGCTACGAGGGCGCGCAATGGCACAGAAGATTGTAGGTCTCGACTGGCTTCGCGCAATCGCCGCGATACTGGTGATGATCGGCCACGCGAGAGCTTTCCTTTTCGTCGACTTCTCCGAGCTTGCGAACGACCCAACGGTCGTCGCCAAAGTCTTCTATTTGCTCACCGGTCTCGGCACCTATTCCGTAATCATTTTCTTCGTGCTCTCAGGCTATCTGGTCGCTGGCTCCGTGGATCGGGCCTATCACGAAGGTCGATGGTCGTGGAAAGAGTACGCGGTTCACAGGGTGGTCCGTTTGGGTATCGTCTTGCTCCCGGTACTCGTCATGACAGCAATGTTCGACTGGCTTGGAGCATCTCAATTTGACCCGGCTTACTATCGAGGTGAGTTTGGGGCCGAGTTCGCGAGCGCCCCGAACGAGCCGGTGGCCAACGGCGTCCTCGTTTTTCTGGGCAATGCTTTCTTCCTGCACAATATTCTCGTGCCCGTTTACGGAAGTAATGGACCGCTTTGGAGCATCGCCTACGAATTTTGGTATTACGTCGCTTTTCCCCTCGGCTTTTTTGCATTGAAACCAGGTCGTTATCAGCTCTTTTTTGCCGCGCTCTTCGTTCTGACGATGTGGTTCATCGGGCTCGACTTGGCCGTGCTCTTCCCGACTTGGTTGTTTGGATACTTCGCGTGGAAAGCACGCGACGGGCTTCTCGGACGCCTTGTTGCAACGAAAGCGGTCTACGCGCTCGCGGTGGTCTTCGCGCTTTTCGTCGTCATGTCCGCTCTCAAGTTCGTCAATGATTACTCAATCGGCTCACTCTACATCACGGCTGTCGCGGCGTTTTTCGCTGTGATCGCGCTCTCAAATCCGGTTTTCGACCACGGCGCGCGGCTGGCAGAGTTCCTCTCCAAAATCTCTTACTCTCTTTATCTTGTTCATTTCCCTCTGATGGCGTTGCTCAGTTCGATGCGTCATGTCGCGAGGTTCGACGCTTTGGGGAACGGGATGGTCCTATTCGGGGTGTATATCCTGTCTTCCTTCTTGCTCGCGTGGTGTGTTCATTGGCTTTTTGAGCGTCATACCGCGACACTCCAGAGAGCTATCCTTAGAAGCATGCGCCAGCGTCCTAGGCTCGGGGCTGCGGAATGAGTTGAAAGTGTAGCTCGTCACCGCATGTGCTTGCCTTCCGGCGCCGGCATTCTATGCGCTCAGGAGCGCGGTTTCTTCAGGTGAAACTTCAGCCAGAACTTCAGAAGCCTGAGCCAACAGACCTTCTCGCGCTCCATGACCTCCGCAAGAAAGGGCGTGCGGCGGAGATATTTCCAGTAGAGCCACGCATAGGGGTGCCATTCGGCGGCCTGCCAGGGTTTCGGCGACTCTGTGAAATGAATGATCCGCGGCAAAGCCTGAGCCAGAGGGACCGAAGAGGTGTAGTCGCACCCTTCCCAAAGAAAGAGGCGTTGGAAATTCCACTTCGCGTCCAGCGGTGACCAGTTCTCCCAGAATACCTTGTTCAATGCGTCCTGATCCGCGAACTCGTATTTCTCGGGCGCGGCCAGGAGCATGTCGAGCGCTTGGGACAATGCGTCCGTGGCCCGGACCGCGTCGAGATCGAACAGGAGGACACCGGCATTGAAATAAGTGCCCTCGCTCGGCAGCTCATGTTGCCGCGCGAAGTTCGTCGGGTCCACGAACGCGTCTTGCACGGCGCCGCAGGCCAAACCTTTCAGATCGGTGCTCCAGAGGTCGACGAGACTTCCGGTCACAACCATGTCGATATCCAGATAGATCACGCGTGAGATGTCCTGCGGCAGAAGCTCTGCCATGATGAGGCGCAGGTAGGTCGCGCGACTGATATGCAGGATCGGCGGAAGCTTCAGCGCCTTATGATCCGCCACGTGATAGGGATGGATTTCGAGACCCGTCGCAGTCTCTGCGATCTTCGAGAACCGTGCCTCATCTACGGAATCGAGTATCGCGTGAACCCGGATCTTCTCCGCGCCTTTGCCCGCCTCGATGGATTTCAGCAGCGACACGAAATGGGGCGCATAGTTGGAATCGGTCACGCAAACGATGTCGATCACGTTCGGGTCATACGCGGCATGCGGCTCGCGGACGTCGTACATCATTCGGAGTCCTTTGCGATCAGTGCGCCTGTTAGAAATATCGGGACTGTCTCTTGGGAGGCTTGAAATTCGCTGCCAGCAGAGCTTTGGCGATCGCGAAATGCATCCGGGCACGATCGGGGCGTCGGCGGATGGTGGCGAGCACACCGCGCAGAAAACGTGCGGCGATCCGGTCGGGCATCACCAATCTTCGATTCACGAAATGCCCGATCGCGAGTTCTTCATTGAGAAGTTTGGCCTGACTCCAGACGGTCTCTCCGTGATTGGGGTTGAGGTAGCGGAACTTCTCGCTCTCGATCCGGAGCACGGGCCGCTTGAAGCGCTTCAGATAGTAACGCGTCCATTCCTGATCCTCGGCTGAGAAGACCTCTTCGCGGAAAGGACGTTCGCGCATCAGAGCCGTGGGCGTCAACGCGGCGCTATTCGAGATCCCGTTGCGACCGTTAAAGAGCCGAGGGGTGATCGAGACGGGTTCGAGCTTGCTCGGGTCCGGGCATTCGGAATGCGCCGGCGCCCAGTAGACGATCTCGAGGTCTCGCGCTTTCATCTCCCGCCAGCCGTTTTCCACGAACTTCGGATCGTCGAAGACAACATGGCTGCTGAAGATGAGCGTATAGGGAAGCGTGTTCGCCTCGACGCCGATGTTGATCGCCTTGGAATAGTTGAACTCGGTGTCGTCGTAGGGAACGACGGTCGCGCCCAGGGCCGCGAACTGGTCGCGCACCGCTGCATCATGCGAGGAATCCACGATGATGATGTCCTCTGGCGGGAAGCTCTGCTCGCGGAGTTTCTCGACCACCTCTGCAAGCAATGGCGGGCATTCATAGGCCCTGATCAGCGCCGCATATCGCGGGGACGCGTCGTCGCGTGGAAGCTGCTCGGCTAAAGGTCGGGACTGTGAGGCCATCGTTTCTTGCCGCAATTTGAAAACGCTTTCCTGAAGGCAGGCACGGGCAGGTTTCCGTTCCTGAGTATCGCTTCGAAAAACGGTAGGAGGGCTGCCCCAGCCGAGCAAGATAGCCCGCGCGCCGGAGCCCTCGGTGGCCGACTCGCATATGAGATGCGCCGGTTTCTTATCCGTCGCGCCCGCATCTGCCCAAATAAATTGCAACTCGGGGTCGGATCGGAGGCGCGAGAACCGTCACGCGGTGAAGAGGGCGCAGGGCTCGCTTAGGTTCGAGTGGGGAGTGCTCGATACAGTTCAAAGGTAGCCCAGAGAATGCAGTATCTTTTTGTCGTCACTTACGGTCGGTCCGGTTCAACGGTCCTGCTCAACTTGCTCAACAGGTTGGAGGGGTATTGCATTCGCGGCGAGAATAACGGGATTGCCAACCATCTTGGCATGAGCGTTTCCGTGCTTGCCGAGGCGCAGGAGCACCCGCATGCAAAGTCCCATAATCCGGACGCGCCCTGGTTCGGGATCAACGATCCGAAGGTCGACAGCTGGGGCCAAAAGCTGGCGGGTGCGTTTGTCGAGGAGATCTTACGCCCGGACCCGGACACACGCGTCACCGGCTTCAAGGAAATCCGGTTCACTGCCCATGAGACTTCGCTGGCAGAGTATGAGAGCTCCATCGCGTTTCTGACGCAATATTTTCCCGGCGCACGTATCATCTTCAACACGCGCGATTGGCGCGAGGTCGCAGAGTCCGGCTGGTGGCGCTACGAGTCGAACATGAAACGGATCCGCGATCTGATCGAGGATGCGGACCGCCGTTTCGAGGCGTCGGCAAAGGCGCTCGGAGATCGGGCCTTCTTGATCGACTATGCCGAGTACAAGGGCAAACCGGACGGGTTCCGCCCTCTGCTCGAGTGGCTTGGAGAAGAGGTCGATGAAGCGCTTCTGGCCTCGGTGTCGCAGAATTGGCTCGTTCACCTGCAAAAGTCACACGATGACCGCGGGAAAATCCTCCGCCTGAAACGCGCGCTTTCGAAGCGTTTCGCGGAGCGCGCGATCAAGAAGTCCGGCGAAACTTCGATGCTTTCGTGAACAGCGCCTTCAACAACTGAGCCATTTCGAGTTCCGGCCCCGCTTTGCGCCCGTTGAATTGCCAGAGCGCGGCGACCGCAGCCACGTAGGCCATGCCGCCTATCGTAATCAGGCTCACCAGACGCACCGCCTCCAGAGGGACGCTCGGCGGCTTCTCCCACAGGCTACCGCTGAGCCAGACGACCAGGGTCATGAAGGCCACCGCGATCGCCGGGGTCAGGGCGAGTTGCAGCTGCTCGCGCAGCCTGATGCCTGCGATCTGCGTGACCAGGGTCATGTTCCAGATAATATTTATGACGACCGCCACCGCGCCGCCAATCAGGGCGCCGATGAGCATGCCGTAATAGCTCGCGCTGCCGAGATACATCCCGAGCAGGATCAGTGGCCATCGAATGAAGAATGCACGCAGGTCGCGGAAAAAGAGATGCCGGGTGTCTCCCGTTGCCATGGCGATCGGCTGGATCGCCACCGTCGCCTGCAAGGCTAGGATGATCGCCTGTATCTGAATGACGGGGACGGCGGGCATCCACTTCTCCCCCAAGACCAGCGCGACAAGGTCATGGGCGACCACCGCGAGGCCGAAGCCGAAGGGGAAAATCCAGAGGCAAGCAACACCCTGCACACGTTTATAGGCGGATACGAGTTTTTGCCGATCGTTCTTCACCCGGGAAAAGGCCGGGAAGAACGTCCTTTGCAGGGGTTGGTTCAGCTGAGCGATGACAACATTCGTGATCCGGTTGCCGAAACTGTACTGCCCCAGAATGTTGGTTGGCAGCACGGCCCCGAACAGCAGCGGATTGGCGCGCCAGTTCATCGCCTGAATCCAAGTGCCCAAGGTGATCCAGATCGAGAAAGAGAGGATCTCGCGATACTTGCTGAAGGTCAGGCGGGGCCGGAAGGGATAGAAGACATAGGAGAGAACGATCCGGGCGACGTCCGAGGCCACGGCGCCCAGCACCAAGGCCCAATAGGATCGAAACACGAGTGCAAGCGTAATTGCGACGATCGTGCCGAAGAGTTTCTCCCCGACCTTCATGAGGACGACTTGATGGAAAACCAGTTCTCGCTCGAACAAGGCGAGTTTTGGATTTGCGAGACCGGCGAAGACGAAGGACCCCGCCATCACGAGCAGGATGTTCTGCAGTCGCATATCGCCATAGAGCAACGCGACCGGGTAGGACAGCGCGGCCACCGCGCCCCCGACGATGAGGCCACGCGCGAAGGACATCGAAAAGACGGTGTTGAAATGCTCTTCGGTCGGGGCGTCATGGCGCACCAGCGTCTCCGACAGGGGCATTTCCGCGAGCGACAGAAGAATGGCCATCACTGCAGCACAGATTGCCACAAGCCCGAAATCCTCGGGCACCAGAAGCCGGGCCATGATGATCGTGTTCAGGAACCCGATTCCGTTCGCGATCATGCTTCCGAGCGCGATCCAGACGGCTCCCTTCAGCAGGCGTGTCCGTGTGTCGGTCATCTATTCTGGGGGTCCTTTCGCAGCAAGCTATGATCGAGGTGGTCGCCCGGCGATCAATGGATGAACGTGATATCCGCGCGCGCTTCAATCGCGGAGATGTCCGAAACGTAGTCTTGCTGCATTTTTCGGAATTGGTCCTCGGGCCATGGGGAGAACCGGTCCTGTGCGCCTTGCACCGGATACTCATGCTCCAGAGCCGACATTCGAAACCGCCATTCCGTCGCTGAGAGCGGTTCAGCGGTCTCGGCCATGGCGCGGATTGCACTGTCGGAAGCGCTTCCCCGCACAGTTGGGTTCTGCAGCGGCTCAAACGCCTCAGCCTCGACGTCACTCAAACCTTCGAGGATGCGGGGCTCGAGGTCGCGGAAATCCTCGTAGCGCCAGATGAAGACATTCGCGTGCGGCAAGGCATCGCGAATGTCGTCGATGATCTGCAGCCACGCCCCCTGCGGTGAGGAAAAGGCGGATGCGAATTGTTCTGGGGGCGGCACGGGAGAGAAGCGGATCGCTTCGCCATAGATCGACGCCAGGAAGTCGGGATAGGACCGGATGCAGAGCCAGATATCCAAGGGGCGATCCGGCAGGAATGTCGATAAAAGGCGGAGCCGCGATATCGCCGTCGGATAGAACGCCCCGTCGAGGAATTCACCCGTTTCGCCCAACAGGTTCTCTTCGGAAACAAGCAGTTCGTCCGAGGTGTCGAACAGGCTCGAGATCTTCGATCCAAGCTTGTCGAGGCGCGTTGGACGGCCCGAGAGTGCCTTGAGCTTTTCCGACCTGCTCGTGCCTTCGCTTTCCGCCCATGCCTGATGGAAAAGGGGCCGCACATTATTGATCGGCCAGAAAGCGACACCTTGCGAGGCAAGAAGCTTCGCGTTCAATTCGAGGCGCGCCTGGAGATAGGTTGTCGCTGTCTTGTGGGCTCCGAGATGGAGGCGAATTCGGGGCGTCGTCACATCATCCTCCGTCTTCTCACCGTTGCTTCAGGCTGCGGTCGGCAGCCGCCGCTGCGTCTGCGGCCTCCTTTGAAAGGGCCGGTCGCGGCATCTTCATACCAATGGCTTACTGAGGAACGGCCCGCGCTGTGAGGTGCAAAGCGCTGAACGGGGCGAGCGCTCTTAATGAAACCGTACGCCTGCCACACAATTGGCCAATTTTCTGGCCATCGCTAAAATAAGTCGCAGGAATTTCTTCGAATTAGGGGTAATTCCGCGATTTAGCGGAATTCTGGGAGAGCGAACGAGCTTCGCACCTGGGATTAAAGGTGATTCTGCCGCCCATAATCCTCAAATTGGATTCCTAGCGCCCGTTTTTCGTGCGGACCGCCTCCAGAATGGCGCAATTTCGCGGATCGGTGATGCGAAATTTATGCTGCAGGTGCGAAAGGGGCATTTGGTCTTGTTCGTTTCGCAAGGTTACCAAATCGTTAATCGAGGGATTTCAAACTGTCGCTCTTTCACTGGGGGGTGAAAACATGACCTTTGAAACGCGTAAGGGGCACTTCTTTGCTCCGACTACAGTCCATAGTGCTGCTTCTGCTGAACCGCTCGTTGAGCGTCCTGCAGGAGATATTGCCAAGCGTGGGCTCGACCTGCTGCTTGTGCTCGTTTTCGTGCCGTTGCTTGTTCCGCTTTTGCTCGGGGTTGCCGCGCTTGTCTGTATGACGAGTTCGGGGCCCGTGCTTTTCGGACACGTCCGCGTCGGTCGGGGCGGCAAGAAGTTTCGGTGCTGGAAATTCCGGACGATGGTCGTCGATGGCGACCGGATCCTGGAAGAGCATTTCCGGCGTTTCCCCGAAGAGCGCACTATCTGGGAAGAAGAGAGAAAGCTGCATGATGATCCGAGGGTCACGCCTTTGGGGGCTGTCCTGCGCAAGCTCAGCCTCGATGAACTTCCGCAACTGATCAATGTGCTTGTCGGCGAGATGAGCCTCGTCGGGCCGCGTCCCGTCGTTGACGAGGAAATGCGCAAATATGGCCGCTCTGGCCGTCACTATCTGCGCGTGCGTCCCGGTGTGACGGGCCTCTGGCAGATCAGCGGACGTAGCGACACTGGCTACGCGACGCGGGTGCTTCTCGATCGCCACTACGTGATGTCGTGGAACGTGCTCCTGGATATCAAGGTTCTCGTTCTCACGATCCCGGCGGTTCTGTTTGCGAGCGGGGCGAGGTAGCAGTGCCAATGTCCTGTGTCCCGTTACGGCGTTTCCTCTTTCCGTTGGCCGTAACTGCGCTGACTGCATTTCCGGCCTATGCCGAAAAGCTTGAAGCCGGTGATGTTGTCTCGCTCAATATCGTTGAGTGGCGCAGCGTCGCCGGTGAAATGGCGCAATGGGCCGCGCTGAAGGGGCCATATGAAATCTCGTCCGACGGTGCCTTGGATATCGGGTTTATCGGGACGGTCGAGACGAAGGGTCGCGAGGCTGAGGCTGTCGCTGAGGAAATCTCGGCGCGGCTGAAGGATACGTTGGCGCTGACGGAACAGCTCGATGTTCAGCTGAGCGTCACCCAGCGTGCGCCGGTGATCGTCGGCGGGCTCGCGAGAAAGCCGGGGCCGGTGGACTTCACCTCCGGGATGACTGTCCGTCACGCCCTCGCACTCGCGGGCGGGCTGACCGGCGTCTCCGGCGATGGGACGATGTCCCAATATCTTTCGATCGCGGCACAGGAGGCCCAGCTGGCGCGGCAAGAGGGCGATTTGCGTCTGCGCATCGCGCGTCTTGACGCGGAACAGGCTGGCACCAGTGATGCGAATTTTCCGACGGCTGCCTCACTCGGGCAGGATGGAGAGTTGCGCGTTGCACAAGAGCAGTCGCTTCTGAAATTGCGGCTCGACTCGGCGAAGCGCAAAAGCGAACTCGTGGACGGGCAGGTGACCCTCCTGACTCAAGAGATCGACAAGTTGCAGCAAAAATCCAAAGGCTTGGACCACCAACGGGAGTTGATTGCAGAGCAGCGCGACAAGGTTGCGCAGCTCGTTGATCGCGGCCTGAGCCCCAGTAACCGGGCAATCGAAGCCGAACAGAAGCTTGCCGCAATCCAAAGTCAGATCCTCGATGTCGACACTGCGATTTTGCGGTCTCGTCAAGCACTGGCCCGCGCCGAAAATGATCGTCTCGATCTGGGCGCCGGGCGCATCACACAGCTGCTGAACGATAAGCAGAAAGCGGAATCCGAACTTTCCGATGTGCGTGAGCGCCTCGACCTTCAACGTGGGTTGATGCGGCTGGCCGTGCCGAGCGCTATCGGCGCAGGCTTGGCAGGCGAAGAGGGCGGCCCGCAATTGCAGGTCGTCGTCACGCCTGCAGGCGGGGGGGCTGCGAAGACCGTTGCCGATTTCGACACGCGGCTTTCGCCGGGTGACCTCGTGGAGGTGACGCTTTCGCGTGACCCCAACGAGACAGCGGCCACGACGGAAGCTCCGCAAGAGCAGGCAACCGGAAGCAACGGCTGAGGCGCGTCCTGCCTATTCGCCGCGTCGCAATCGGATCGCGTAAACCATCGCGCCGACCGTGATCACCGTGATCGGATCGAACTGGAAGAAATATGTCACTTCGACCAGCGACAGAACGAACTGACGGATCATGAAGGCCGCGAAAAAGATCGTTTCGGCGCGCACATCGCGGATCGCCCAGACAATCACGACATAGCCGGCCCAGAAGACGATGCCGGTCTGCAGCAGCGCGAAGGGCAGGCCGAGCTCCACGGCATTCGTCAGCAGGGTGTTGTGGAAGTGGAAACCGGATTTCGACGCGATCCCGAACTGCGCCCAGATTTCCTCCGCGACGGGCTGGCCGGGAATCCAGAACGCCTGGAAACCTGTGCCAAGAACCGGACGTTCGGCAATCTGTCTTATCGCGATCGCCCAGAGGTCGGTGCGCCCGGTGAGCGTGACGTCCTTGCCCGTCGAATGGAAGAACCATGACTCGACATGGCTGAAATTCGCCATGATGAGCAGAATTGCCAGAAGCAATAGCATCGACATCATGACGAGCAGGAAGAACCGCTTCCATGCCGAGGTTCGCGAGAGAAGCACGATCCCCACGGCGACGGCCAAAGCCCCCACGCTCGCAAGGATCGCGCCGACGGATTGCGCTTTCACGAGAAGCAGCGCGGCCAGCAGGGTCATCGCCACGCCCGAGTAGCGCAGCCATCGCGGCAGGCTGCGGTCGAAAAACAGCGGTGCCGCCGAGATGAGCAGCATCGAGGCGGTGCTCGCCATTGCGTTCTTGCTGTGGAATATCCCGAGGAAGCCCAGCCCATCTGCGCGCTCGCGCCCCAGCACCGCACTGATGATGTTGACCGCGGCGAAAGAATAGAAAACGGCCTTGTAGTAGTTGAGCGGGGACAGGCGCCGCGCAATCAGGATGGCGACCATGAAGGTGAATGTCAGAAGGATGCCGTATCGAAGGCTGAGAGCTGGCGCATCCGACCAGAGCACCGAAAGCACGGTCCAGCCGGGCAGCGCGAGAAGCCACCACATATCGACGATCTCGTCGCGCGAACGCCATGGTTGCCGAAGGATCAGGAAGCACCCGACGATCAGAAAGCCGAGCGCGCCCAGCGTCCCGATCTTCGGCGTGATGTGCAGGATGAACAGCGCCAATGTCGCGAAGAGCGCCGTCGGGCTGATCACGATCTCATTTCGATACGGATAGCCGCCATGTGCAGTTTGGGCCGTCATGGTTCCTTGCACAGTATCGATTCAGGGAATTGGCATGTCTCGCCGAGCGGCGTGTAACCGACCCAGTCGATCGTGTAGCGCAAGGGGCCGGGGGGCTTCTTATAGCGCCCCATCCATTCGCTCAGCGTCTGCGTGCTCCAGAAGGACAGATAGATTTTCTGAGCCGCGCTGGGCACGCCTGAAGTGACCTTCAGGATTTCCTTGCCGTCGGCATACCAAGTGATCGCGCCCGGCTCCCAACGGAAGGCAAGCGTCTGGAACCCTTCGGTCGTCGGTTTCGGCAGGGGGAATTCCCCGCCGCCCATCGGTTTGCCCGAGAGGTATCGATTGAGCGAGACTTTCGAGGGGTCTTTGGTGAGGATCTCGATGTCGATCTCGTCATGCGGCATGCCGTGGACCGGCCCGATATAGGTGAAGAACGAAGCGTTGAGCCCCGAATTCTTCGGCGTGTTCAGCCGCACCTCGTAAGTGCCGTAGCTGTATCTCGCGCGGGTCTGAATCTCGGCGCACAGGTTCGTCTTGTCCGGTCCCGCCTCGGGCAGGAAAAACATGACCAGTTTGCTTTTCTCGAGCTTGAGGGCACGCCGTGCCCAGGTGCAGCTCTGGTGGTCGCCGTTGGTCCAGCCATCGGAGATATACCATCGCTTCTTGTTGAAGCTGTCGAAACTGTCGAAGAAGGCTCCGCCCAGAGGTTTCTCCGCGCGGGCGAGGCTCGGTGCCAAAATGGCGAGAGCGACGAGACAAGAAAGGATGCGTAAGATCGACATGCAGCCTTTGTACCGCGCCCCGCAGTCGAATCGCTCGGGCTTTGGTGGCACATGCAGGAGGCCTCGGGCGTAGCTGTCTCAAAGCGATGGATTTTTTGGCGTTTCGCTTTCTGTGGCTCGCAAATGCAGCGTGATGCAGACCTGACTTCGGCAGCTTTCTTGTCAGGCGCGCGTGCCGCCGACTCGGCCGCCTGCATGGGCTAGCGTGTCTTCATCACTGGTGGAGACTGTATTGGCAGAGCGCATCACGGTTATCATGGCGAATTGGTGCGGCGCGTCCTATCTCGCGGCTGCAATCGCATCGCTACGCCGCCAAACCGTATCGGACTGGCGGCTGATCGTCTCCGATGATGGATCGGACGATGACAGCGTGGCGATTGCACAGGATTTCGCGCGGCAGGATCCGCGCATCGACGTGCTGACAGCCGATACGTCTTCCGGCCCGGCAACCGCACGCAATCGCGCGCTCGAGCGGGCCAAAGGCGAGTGGGTCGCCATTCTCGACAGTGACGACCTCATGCATCCAGAGCGGCTGAAGCGGATGCTGGAAGGGGCGGAAACGCTGGGTGCGGATGTTATCGCGGATGACATGGTCTTCTTCGGGACCGTGCCGGGATCGGGCGGTCGCACTTTGCTTGAACCGATGTCTCTGGTGGCGCCGCTCGAGATTACGGCGAAGCTGTGGGTCGAGGCCGCCGCGCCGGAGACCGAGCTCCCGCCGCTTGGGTATCTCAAGCCGATGATCCGTCGCGCGATCCTCGGCGATCTGCGTTACGATCCCGATCTGCGGATTGGCGAGGATTTCGATTTCGTCCTGCGTCTCTTGCTGAAGGGGGCGAAGTTCTGTGCGTTGCCCGACCCGATGTATCTGTACCGTCGACACAATGCCTCTATTTCACATCGGCTTTCGCCTGCTGCCATCGACGCAATGGTCCGCGCGCAGCAGCGGTTGTCGGAGGGGCTGGACCCAACCGTTGCCGCGCAGCTGGCCGCGCGCCATCGCGGGTTGCAGAAGATGGCTGCGTTCGAAGCGCTCGTGGCCAACCTGAAAGCCCGGCAGTTCGCGGCGGCAGCGATAAAAATCGCGCGGCGTCCGTCTCTGGCGCAGGACGTTCTCCGAAGTCTCGCCGAGAGACGCAAAGGCAAAGACGCGATTGGCCCGGAGCGCCGTGCGGTTCGGGTCTCTCTCGGGGCCGAGGAAGGGGCTGACGTGCTGGCCGATGAAATCGCGTCCGCATCCGTCGCGGAGAAAATGCATGTCAGCGTACCGAAACCGGTCGCGCCCGGTGCGCGGTGGGCCTCGCCGCCCGCGAAAATGGCCGCGAAGTTGAGCGCCCTTTCCGAAGCGAACGACGTCATTCCGGAGGCTCTGGATGGGGCAGGGGCCTGGGCGCGGTGGCTGTTGCCGCAATGGGCGCAGGAGCAGGCGTAGGCGGATTTAACCCGCAGACCGCGCTTTAGTCCTCGGGGCGAAGCAAGAGGCGGAGCGTATTCGTCACCGGTGCGGCGGGTTGCTTTTGGGCACGCAATTTGTCCCGCAGGATACCCGACGCGATCGGCATGAAGTTCCGCGGCGGCTTGATAGAGAAGCCGAAGGCCGCCCCGAGACCGTCCTGCGCCTTGATGTCGAGAAAGCGCCGCAGCAGGTAGCGATCGCGGATCTGGTTGCGATGCCGACGCATGGCGGAATTCGCGGCGCGGGGGACTGATTGGTCGTCGAGATGTGCCGATGCCGCTGTCATCAGCGCGCCGAGATCCTTCGTCCCGTGCCGGCCCGAGAGCGAATTTTCCCGCACGCGTGCAGCGTAGCCGCATTCATTGGTGACAAGGAATTTCGCACCGCGCGCGAGCATGCGCACATAGAAATCGAAGTCCTCGCCCAGCCGCAGGCTTTCGTCATAGCGCAGAGCGTGCCGCTCCAGAAAGGCACGCGACATGAGCGGCTTGAGAAAGCCAAGTTCGCCCCGCGTCTCGCCGCGTTTGCCCATGTTTCCTTCGACGAACCCAGCCAGATCGAGTTCGAAAACCCGCGTCTCACTGCCGGGAAGCCGGGTGGGGTCGAAGGCCTGCGCCATATCGGCGGGCACGAAGGCGATATTGTCCGCGATCAGATCCCAGCCTTCATAGGCGAGAAGGCGCGAGAAGCGGCCGGGGAGCAGAAAGTCATCTGCATCGAGCACTGCCAGAAACGGGGACCGAGAGGCGGCGATTGCACGGTTGCGGCCTGCGGCCGGCCCCTGATTACTGTCGTTTCGAAGAACGATCAGACGCGCGTCACCCGCCGCGGCGTCCTGCGCGGCCTCTGCACTTCTGTCCGTGGAAGCATCATCGACTACGACAGCTTCCGCGACCTCTGGCTGTTCGAGTGCGGACCGGACCGCATCGCCGATCGTGTCTTCGGCGTTATAAGCTGTGATTACGACGCAAATCTTGGGGGTCATCGCTTGGTTTCTCCCACTTCGCCGACGGGCTTTCGTGTGCGCGCGATCACGTTAAGGAAGGCGTTCGAGAGGAAGGCCCGATTGCTTTCGCGCACCAGACGCCACAGGTCGCGCCCGCAGAGGCTTGCCAGAATTTCGCGCCGTCTGGGGAAACTCAGCCCTTTCTTCCAAGGCTGAAAGACCATGTCGCGCACGGTTTCCGCAGAACGGTCGGCAAGCAG
The DNA here is from genome assembly GCF_002020355.1 of Thioclava sediminum. Lineage (GTDB taxonomy): Bacteria > Pseudomonadota > Alphaproteobacteria > Rhodobacterales > Rhodobacteraceae > Thioclava > Thioclava sediminum. The sequence goes on along the minus strand of NZ_MPZV01000002.1, from coordinate 324,403 downwards.
TTCGTGCGATCGCGGCGGGAGGTCGTCTTGCCCGATGCTGGTGGTTGCGAGGGCCATTGCGAAATCCACCGTTTCCGAGAGGCCCGTCTGTCGGGCGAGCTGTTCGAGCTGATCGCGCTCGTCCAGCTCGAGACTCTCGAATGCCTTGATCATGTCGAGGGCCACAGAGCCCGCAGGTTCATGCGAAAGAAAGGCTTTGCAGAGCGTGATTGCGGCGATCAAACACATGTCTGGCGGGGACGGCACCGGCAGTGTGCTGTTCGCGACCGACTGCCTCACCGCCCGATGCAGGAAGCCCACCAAGTTCCGAGGGCGCGGCAAGCCGGGCTGTTGGACGCTATGGTGCAGGTCCACGAAGATGGGTTGGTCGGGCGCTTCGAAATGGCGTTCGCCGAGGAAATGCACCCACCAGCTGCCGAGTTCGGCTTCGGTGGGCTTGAACCCCGCCTCTTCGAGGATCTTTCCCGCCGCGATCCGGTCCTTGGGCGCGACCAGTATGTCGACATCCCCGGACGGTTTGAAAAGGGGCGTGCCGTAGAGCCGGATTTGCTGCAACGGGCCTTTCAGGTGAAGGTGCGGAATCTGGCCGGCATCGAGCGCTTCGGTGATCTCGGCGGCGAGCTTCAGCCCGCGATTATTCGAAACCATTCCGCGCATGCGTCCGAAGTTGAGCTCAGCGTTCACCTGTACGGCCGCGTCGCCTTGGAGGTCTGGCCACCCGGGGTGCATCAACAGCTTGTTCACGCGCGCGATTTCAAAGAGAAGGCGAGGGTCGGTGCTGGTCGGCGGCGCTTGACCGGATGCCATCTTCCTGAGAATTTCGACCTGTGTCGAACAGTCGCGCCGCTTCACGTAAATGAGCTCTTTCTCCGGAAAGCTCACGCGCCTACCTTCACGAAATCGCGAATCGAATCCATCGAGAAATCAACCCCAGGTTGAATTGCGCGACTTTTTAACTCCCCCAAGGTTGCAATTTTAAATGTCCAGCTTTCTGGCGAAATTTTAACGCGCTCATTTCTTGAGCGGGTTTTCGGACGGGATGCTCGCATATTGGACCCCCTGAAATCGGCCGCGGGAATATTGCCTTGATTTTGCCTGTTATTTTCGCAGCGAACTGAAGCTGTGACGCTCCGAATGGACTAAGGTTTGACTCAAGTGGAGCCTGATTAAAGACTTTAGGAGGCGCAAGCCAAAATGAGTACGTAACGTCAAAAGGGGGTATCTACTGATGAAAACGTATACTCGTCCGCAGCTTCAAAAGCACGGCAAGCTCGAAGACCTGACCCACGGTGCAGGTAGCACCACGATCGCCGACCAGGTGCTGCCGCCCGGTACGGATATTGCGGGTCTTACCTTCTCGTAATTCGTAAAAAAATGAGAAGGACAGGGGCGTGGTCTCGCCTCTGTCCACTCTATGCAACGTGGCTCTCAAGGTGTGGGTGGGTAGTCTATGAATGCAATGTCCCAATATCGGGTTCGTTCCGAATGTGTTGCTTGTCCTTATGGTGACGGCGTCGCGATTTTGGATTTAAATTCCAATGCCTATTTCAGTCTGGATTCGATCGGCGCTATCGTCTGGAATCTATTGGGCGACCAAAAGAGCGTCGAAGAAATTATCGATACGATTTCGGGCGCTTATTCTGTTCCGCGCGACACCGTTGCCGAGGATGTCTCGGTGCTCCTGAGCGACCTTCACGAAAACGGTCTCGTCGAGGCTTCTTGAAATGCGTTGGAGGCGGCCGATCCTTCACGACGCTCGACTGTTGTTCGAGGCGCTCGTGACAGTCGTGCGTGTGCGTGTCGATCTGTGGCGCCACCGCCATGATGCATTGCGCAAGATCGTGGTGTCCAATGCCGCGCGTTTTCCGGAGCCGAAAGCCGCCGACCGCGGCACTCTCGCTGAAATTTCATGGGCCGTGGCGGCTGCTGCGCGTCTCGTCCCGCAAGCGACCTGCTTGACCCAGGCCACGTCGGGGCAGCTCTTGCTCGCACGTCGCGGGATCGACTCCACCGTACGTCTGTCGCTGCCGATGGGCGGGGAAGAGTTTCGTCCGCATGCCTGGTTGATGTCCGACAATATTATCGTGCTTGGTGGAACGCGCGCGGAATTCGCGCGCCATACGCTGTTGAAGAATATGACGGCATTTGCGCAAGGCGAGGCGCGCCCATGAACCGGCCCGCACTGCATTGCGCAATTGGCGGTTTCGCGGATCCCGCCAAGCTGGCAGCCGTTCCCGAGCTGCGGAACGCCGTGGTTGAAGCATCCGCGCGGTCTTCGGTTCTCATGTCGGGGCCGCAGACGACGCGCAGCGCAACCGGCGCGCTTGTCGCGGCAGACCTGGACCTGACCCACCTGAGCGACACGGCGCGGCGTCTGGCGATGCCGCCAAACAGCTCGGCCATCGAACTTGTTGCCGCAGCCTATGATCGCTTCGACGACGAGCTCGGCCATGTGCTCGAGGGGGCTTTCGCGATCGCAATCTGGGATCCAAAGCGCGCAACTCTTCTTGTCATCCGGGACCGGTTTGGTCTCAAGCCGGTGGTCTACCGGGCCAATACGCGCGGGCTTGCGTTGGCGAGCGATCCCGAAGCTGTCATCGCGGTGACCGGGGAACGCCCCGAGCATGACGTCCTCTGGATCACCGAACATCTCTCGGGGCAGCTGACAAATCAGACGCGCACGGCTTGGAAAGATATCGTCCGCTTGCCTCCGGGAAAGCTGATGCACTATCGCGATGGCACCCTGTCGCCCCAGCGCACGTGGTGGAGCCTCGAGCCCCGCGACCTGAGCGCGGCCGAGCAAACTGACGAGGCCTTGCGAGATGCGCTCTCGGACGCCACCGGCGAAGCAATGAGCGGAGGCTCCGCCGCCGCGATGCTCAGCGGGGGCCTGGATTCGAGTTCGCTGGCGATCCTCGCATCGCGCTTGTCGTCGGAACCTTTCCCGACCTACTCGCTGCGGTTTCCCTCTGCGCCTGAACTCGATGAGGGCGAATATATCGATGCCGTTCTGGAGGCCGGAAACTTCCGGCCCAAGATGTTGAATGGCGGCGTTGGAACAGCACTCGATCCAACGCTTTCGGACCTTTTTCTGACGAACCAGCAACAGCCGTTTCCGGGCTTTGGCATGGTAACGACGCACACGATCTGTTCCGCGGCGCGGGCGGATGGGCATGCCGTTTTGATCGACGGGCATGGCGGCGATGAAGTCATCGGAGGCGCGTCCTTTTCCTATCTCAATGAACTCGCCCGGTCCGGTGAGTGGGCGAAGCTTTGGACGTTGCTGCGCAAGCTGCACGGGTTCGCGGGTGGCCGTGGTGCGGTCGCGTCTTTCGTGATGGCCTATGCGCGCCACGGCGGAAACCGAAGCGCCGCGAAATTGGCGGGTCGGTTGCAGCGTCGGCTTTTCAGCTCGAGCGATCCGGCCCAACCGGATTGGTTCAGCATCGTCGCGCCGGAGCTGGTTTCGCGTTTGGATCTGCGCGCGCGTTCCGAAGCGGCGAGCACCGCACTCTATTCGGATATGCCGTTTGGCTTTGCGACGCATGCGCGCGCGCTCGCCGGGGATCTGACGCCGAGCGCGTTCGAGCTGCTTGATCGAGCCACGCGCCCCATGGGGCTGCAGTTGCGGTTTCCGTTCTACGACCGGCGCGTCGTCGAGCTTTGCGTAAACCGATCCGATGTGGACAAGATAAAGAACGGACAGCCGCGCGCGCTGATGCGCGATGCGATGAAAGGCATCCTGCCGGAGCATGTCCGATTGAGATCGACGAAGGTCGATTTCACCGCCAACAATCGCCGCGCGATGCGCGAGGACCCGCAGGGACAGTTGCGGCGGTATATCGACAACCCGCCCGAACGACTTGAGCCATACGTCAATATTGCGCGTCTTCAGGAGACTGCGCGGGCGCTTTTCGACTCCTCCGCCGATGCCGGTGGATTGGAGGTCATGCAGCTCTGGCGCGCTGCTTGGCTCGACATGTGGCTCGAGCGCGAAGAACGCGCCCGCCAACCGATTGCATATGGAATAGAACCGATAAGGGAGGTCCACGCGTGACCGAACTCGAACATATTGAAGCCGCGCAAGAGCTTGGCACCCCCGCATATTCCTACAGCACATACGGCATGCAGGTTGTTTCCGATATTGAACTCCCGGAACTGGCCTCTGTCGTACCCGGCTCGGTTGCGGAGCCGCGCAGCTTGCGCATTCGCCGTGTGCCGGTGGAACTGCCCGAAAAGGCCAGATCTTTGCCGACCTGGTACGAGTTCGGGGCCTCAGAAACACGGTTCTACTGGCAAACCGTCGGGGCCTTCTCCGTCAATCTCGATGGCACGGAAATTCTCTGCGAGCCCGCAGAGGGTGTCAGCGACGACCTCATCGCGTTTCCGCTGCTCGGTCCGATCCTGTTCGAGGCGCTCCGGCGTCAGGGGCATTTCGTCCTGCATGCGAGTGCGGTCGCCCTCGGGGGGCAGGCCGTCGTTCTGATGGCGGATAAGGGCACGGGGAAGTCGACCTCCGCGGCGGCATTGCTGAATGCCGGTGGCAAGCTCCTTGCAGATGACCTCGTCGCCTTTACGCCGGACGGTGAGGTTCTGTCGGGCTTCGGTCAGGTGAAGCTGTCCGACGCGGCCCTTGAGGCGCACCGGCCGCAGAAATCGGTCGCGCGGGGCGATGTGCATGCGGCAATCGACAAGAAGCGGGTGCAGCTTCCTCGCGATGCGACGGCAGAATATGCGGCCCCCGCCGTGCGTCTCTACATCCTCGAACGCGGAGAGGGCGAGATGGCTTCCACCGCCGACGTGGCCGCCAGCCAGTCGCTGCCCGCGATCCTGCGGTTCTCCTACGGGGTGCGCTTCGGAGAGAACCTGCTGTCGGGAGAGCCAGCCAATCGCCATTTCCGGGACGCCGTTTCGCTTGCCGGGCGGGTGAAGGTCCGCATCCTGCGCCTTCCCGCAACGCTTGACGCCATGACGACCCTCGCGGATGCCATTCGCGCCGATCTGAATACGGATCGCGCAATGACCGGAGACGAGGATTGAGCGACGTTCTCTCCGCCAGAGCGTCTCTGAGCGAGGCGCGCAACCTCTTCACGACGATGCGTCGTGCGGCGGGCAACAAGCTCTATATCGCCTTGGGCATGTTGATGCTGAGCAGCCTCAGCGAGGGCATTTCCGTCCTTCTGCTTCTGCCGATCCTGAGCCTCGTGTCCCGTTCGGAGGAAGGCGCACCGATCATCGAGATCACTGAGCGCGACTTCATGGGCGTGACGCTTCCGGGCTTCACGCTCCCGCTCGCCGTGCTGCTGGCAATGCTCGTCTGCTTTCTCATTCTGCAGGCTTTGTTCAACCGAATGCGCACGGTCTATGTCACCGATATCCAGCTGAGGTTCTCCGCGATCTTGCGGCATGGATTGTTTTCCGCCATCGCCGAGAGCCGGTGGGATCATCTGGTCCGCCAGCGCAACGCCGATCTTGAACATGCGCTGGTCGGCGAGGTGGAGCGGGTTCGGATGGCATCGATGTTGTTGATGTCGCTTATCCAGGGCTCTGCATCGCTTGTGCTCTACGTGGCGCTGGGGCTCATGATTTCCGTGCCGATGACGGTGTTATCCGCCGTATTTGGCGTCGTCGCCTTTCTCGCGCTCAGGCCCTACCGGAAGATGTCGGCGGAATACGGTGTGAAGCTGCAGGGGCTCCGGCGCGATCAGTTTCGTGCGGTCTCGGGTTTCCTGTCGGGGCTCAAGACGGCGAAAGCGATGAACCTCGAGGAGGCGGAGATCGCGGGGTTCGACGCGATCCTCGACATGGAGCGGACGGACACGCGCGAATTCGCGCGGCGCACCGCAACGGGCTCCGGAATTTTCCAGATTGCCCAGGCGATCGGCGCGGTGATCTTCATTTACCTGTCGCTCGTGCAGCTCGGCCTCGCGATTTCCGAGATCGTGGTCTTGCTGCTCGTGATGATGCGGCTGGCCCCGCGGTTCATGACGCTTCAGCAGCAGGCGCAGATGTTTCTGGTGAATTTGCCGGGGTGGCAGCATATCCGAAATGTCCAAGGTGAGATGATCCGCCAGCGCGATGTCGCGGCGGGATTGCCGATCGCGACGCGCGCGCCATGGCACGAGATCCAGTTGGAAAGCGCGTCCTATCGTCACGGCGAAGACCTGCCGCGTGCCTTGGAAGATGTCAGCCTTACGGTTCGCGCGGGGGAGGTGACGGCGCTGATCGGGCCGTCGGGCTCTGGGAAATCGACCATCGCGGATCTGATTTGCGGCCTCATTCGGCCCGAGACCGGCAAGATCCTCGTAGACGGTCAAGACCTCGATCCGATGGATATTCGGAGCTGGCGGCACCGGATTTCATACGTCACGCAGGACACCTATCTGCCACCGATGACGGTGCGCGAAGCTCTGCAGGTTGGCGCGCCGGAGGCGGATCAGCAGGACATGGAGGCGGCCCTCCGCGTCGCGTCTGCAGACTTCGTCTTCACGCTTCCCGCGCAGCTCGACACTCTGCTGGGGGAGCGTGGCGTGCTGTTGTCAGGGGGCGAACGCCAGCGGATTGCGCTGGCACGTGCTTTGCTGAGAAAGCCCGAGCTGCTGATCCTCGACGAGGCGACGAGCGCGCTCGACTGGCAAAGTCAGAACCGTATCGTGGCGAACCTTGCGAAGATCGAAACCCCGATGGCTATCCTCACGATCGCGCATCGTTATTCGATGGTCGAATTCGCGGATATGGTTTTCGCGTTGGAAGAGGGTCGGATCGTCGAAAGCGGTGCGCCTGCGATCCTGCGCACCAAGCCCGACGCAAGGTTCATGAAAATGCGTGATGCCGAACGCAGCACGAGCCGCGCGGTGTGACATTAAACGGTGCGCTGAAGCTCAGCGATTTTCCTGATTGAGGTAGGCGCCGCGCGAAACTTGCGACGTCGTATTGTCGTCCGAAGCCTCGCGACCGGCTTGCGCGCGCCCTTGATTCTTTCTCCGGGCCGTTTCCTCGCGGGTCATGATGGCGACGAGGCCGACGTACAGGATCTGACCGAGAAAGAAGATCGCAATACACAAAATCGCGACCATTCCCAAAGACATGCCATTCCAGAACCCGACCGCGCCAGCGATGATCGTGACAAGAGTCAGGACGACGAGAAATGGCATCAAGCGCATGGCTTGGCACTCCGAAACTTGGGCTGGGTTCAAGCGGTTACCTTCTCGATAATAACCGGTCAAGCATTTGAAATTCAATTGTTGCGTGTGTTGGTATTTGTGCCGCGCATTTCGGGCTTGTCCCAGCTTTTTCCCGGATCCCCGAAATATCCGTTGTAATCTTCGAAATAGGCCTCGGTGCTGGAGACGTCGACGAAGTCACGCAAGTCTTCCATATCCACGCGGTTCAGCACCGTTCCCAAGAGGCGCTCGCGCAAAGCTGCATTGGCCGAGAGGATGCGGTTCAGCATCAACTTCGGCGTCTTGCCCCAGCTTGCCACGAGGAGCACGGTGTCGAGGTTCGGGATCATGGCACGCGCATCGACGATCGCGCCGAGCGGGGCGAGGTCGATGATCACGAAATCGAACTCGCTGCGCACCTCGGCGATTAACTCGCGCATGCCGCGTGAGGACAACAGCTCTGCGCTGTGGGTGAAGCCATTCGGCGGAATGCAGGGCAGGATATGCACACCGGTGCCTTCCACCTCACGCACCAGGTTGCGCCAAGGCGCGCGGCCGGCGAGCACTTCGACAAGTCCGTCGCCATGGCGGAAGCCGAGGCGCTGGCTGAGCCCCGGGCGCCGGATGTCGCTATCGATCAAGAGCACCCGTGCGTTGGACATGTTGAGCACGGCAGCCAGATTGAGAGAGACCGTCGATTTGCCTTCCTCGGGACGTGCGGAGGTGACCCCCAGAACGATTGCCCCGGTCTCGACCGGCGCGCGGATTTCTGCGGCGAGCCGCACGCTGCGCAAGGTTTCCGCGAAGAAAGATCTGGGGTGGCGCACGGCGTAAATGGCGCTTTCACTGGTCGAATGCGACCCGTTTCTCGGTTTCGAGATATTCTCGGCGAGCCCGTCCCGCAGGTTCTGGAACACGGCGGTGCTCGTGATCGATCGGACTGGTTCCGACTGCGCCGACGTTTCGAACTCCGGCAGATAGCCGAGGAACGGTCCGCCGGTTTCGTCCTGAACGTCATCCGAGGTGCGCAGGAAACGCTCCCGCCATTCCTGCCAGGCCGTGATCATCATCCCGATGATCAGACCGAGCACGATCGAGATCGCAAGCGCGCGCTTCGTGCTCGGGCCGACCGGGTTGCGCGGCACGTCCGCCTTGGTCAGGATCCGAACGTTCGAGACGGGGAAGGATTTCTGTTGCTCGATCTCCTGAAACTTCGTCAGGAAGGCCTGGTACAGCGTCGAGAGCGTGTCGGCGCGTTGCTGCAGCGCGCTATATTGAACCTCGACGGTGCCGGAACTCGTGTCGCTGTCGATCGCGAGGCCGAGGCTGTTCTTGAGCGCATCGACCTTCGCTTCGGCGCTTGAAAGATCGCTTTTCGCCTGCGCGCTCCCTTGTTTGAGAAGGGTGAACAGGCGTTCCGCAGCGGCCTGAACCTGCCGTTGGACGACCTTATACTGCGGGTGATCTTCGCCGAAATTGGTCTTGATCTGATTGAGCATCGCCAGGGAGTCGGTGAGCGTATCGCGGGCTTGCTGCAGGGCCGGGTCGCTCCCGCCGCCAACCCCTGTGGAGCCGCCATCGACGAGGGCTTGGACCCCACCGGCAATGATCTGGTTGTAGGTATCGACGCGCGCCCGAGCGCGGGCCACATCGCTGACCGCATTGGCCATCTCGGCATTGAGCTGGACGACGGAATCCTTTGTCATCGAAACGCCGCGCGAGGAGACGAGCCCATGCTCGGCCCGGAAGGTCTCCGCATCGAGCGCGGCTTGTTGAGCCTGATTTTGCAGCTCCGTCAGGCGGTCCTGCATCCAGTTCGTCGTCCGCTCGGTCGCTTCGAAATTCGCGTTGAGGACATCGGCGATGTAGCCCTCGGCGAGCGAATTCACGATCGCGGCGCTCATGGCCGGATCGTAGGACTCGTAGCTGATAGAGATCACGGAGCTTCTGCCGACACGCCCGACATCGATGCGCGCTTGCAGGGCGCGCGCGGCGAGGTCTTGCCGCGCGGCGGTGATCTGTTCGGGCGTCAGAGTGGTTGTGCCGCTCGGTTCGGGCTTCGAGCGTAGCCAGTTGATCGGTGTGCGGATCGTGTTGATCGCGCCGCCGATCAGCCGGGAAAACAGCGAGCTCGGCGGCGACGTGAAGGAGGGATTGTCGAGAAGGTCGAGCTCCTTCACGACCGATTGCGAGATCCGGTCGGAGCGGATGATCAGCCGGGCATCCTCAAGCGCGGACTCGCTGAGATTGTTGCTCTCCGAAGCCCCGAGCTGTTCGATCGACCGGCTGATATTCGCATCCAGCAGCAGCAGTGAATTTGCAAGGTAACTGCGCGGCGTGGTCGCCAGATAGATGATCCCGAGGATGCCGAGGATCACGACGGGAACGATGATCGACCACCGCCGACGACGCAGGATACGCGTGAGCTGGCCCAGCGTTACGGTCTCGGGCGGTTTCGAGATCGGCCGCTCGAGATCGTTGCTGGTATCTGCGAATTTGAATTGCGTCTGTCTCAAGAGGTCGTTCCTCGCGCGTTGCGCCTTGAGGCTGTGTTGTGCGTGGCATCGGCAGATGCGCCGCCATAGATTTCCGTTCGGCTTCCGCCGGCAAGTCGCCAGACGACGCCGATATGCAGGGCCGCGCGCATCAGATTCCGGTTGCGCGCCAGGGGGGCGGTGACGTGGCCCAGCGAAAGTCCGAGGCAGGCAAGTGCTTTCGCACCGGCGCGTCCGAGTTCGATCATTCGTGCAGCGAACGTCTTGCCCTGCGAGACCAGAACGGCATGGGTCTGGCCCATGCGGAAGCGGCGCCGCAAAAGCCACGAAAGTGTCGCACGCTCCGCAGGGACATCCTCTTCGAGCCAAGCGTCCGGGGCGTAGGCAAGCGTCCCGCCGCGGCGCTTGATCTGGTCGAAGAAGATCGTGTCTTCGCCGCCGCTGCGACCGAATTCGGGATCGAACCGCAGGCCAGAGACGGCGGGGTGCTTCAGATCGAGCAGGACGTTGCAGGTGTAGCCCGCGCGCACGCGCCCTTCGCTATCGTGCTCGGCGAGGGTGTCGTGGATATGGCCTGCGCGCATCCACTCGGGGGCCGCGTCACTGTGGTAGGCGCGCACGGGGCCGATCACCGTGGCGCTCTCTTCGGATTGGCGCGCCTCCATCAGGGCAGGGAGCCAGCCGGGTAGGGCGCGCTCGTCATCATCGAGGAAGGCGAGGCAGTCGAGATCGCGGACCTCAGCGGCGTCGAGAACCGCATTGCGCGCGATCGAGATGTTATGGGCGGGCGCGTGCAGATAGTGCAGCTCGAAGGGAAGCGGCACCGAACGAACCCGGTCTTCGGACGAGGGTTCAAGATCGTTATCCGCGACGATGACGCAGATATCGAGGTCCGGCGGGAGCGTTTCGGCAAGCGAGGCGAGGGTGTCGCGCACGATTTCGCGGCGATAAGTACACAGGCCGATGCCGATCTTGTCTTTGTGCTTCGGACTGGTCACTCGGGCACCCCGCGACCGATGGTTGGCATGCTATTGCCCAAAATTTGCGCCCAGAACCCCGCGGACCAGGCCAGATGCATGATACCCGCAATCGGGCCAGCCGTGAGATTGGCGAGACGCTTCGTTTGGATCGCGATCGCCAGTCCAGCAACCGCACAGCCCAGAAGCCAGACGATCGCGGGTAGGACGAAGATCGGGTGCAGCGGGGCCAGCACGACAAGAGCGAGCGCCGGTGCCAGAGCTGCGACGATCGCCTGTCGCATTGCCGGGCGTTCCCGATGCAAGGCAAGAGTGCGGGCGCGTCCCTTGCCGAACCGGAAATATTGCGACGCGAGATCGCGCAGGGATTTGCGCGGGAAGTAGCGGACGAAGGTGCTTGCGGTCAGCCAGATCTTGAAGCCCGCGCGGATCAGGCGGTGATCGAGTTCCGCATCCTCGTTATGGCTGAATGTGGTGTTGTAACCTCCGACCGAGCGAAATGCGCTCAGCCGAAACAGGGCATGATGACCGTGAGTGACCCAACGGCCTTCCCCTGCGCCGCGATGTGCCGACCCACCATTCCCAAAGCGCGAATTCTGAGCCCGCGCGATCTGGGTCTGTAGCGGGGACACCCCTTCGGCATGCATACGGACGACGACGCTGTCGGCGCCAGTCTCAATGGCCTCGCTCATCAGCGTTTCGCAGAAATCGCTCGGGTAGGCGCTGTGTGCGTCCACACGGATCAACCATTCCGCCTCGTCGCCGAAACGCTCCACGGCGAGGTTGACCGCTGCGGCCTGCAGCTTGTCGGGATTGTGCAGCAGGACGATTTGCGGCGTTTCCTGTGCCATTTTCTCGACTATGGCGCAGGTCCCGTCCGTCGATCCACCGTCGGCCACTATGACGGTCGCGTCTTGGGCGCGCGCGAAGGGCAGCAGCGCCGAGATGACCGAGGCGATATGGTCGATCTCATTCAGCGTAGGGATGACGATGAGGATGCGGCTCACGATTGCGCCTCCCGCAGATGCGTGGCGTCGCTGCGAGGCGCGCCAAGCGTGGGAAGATCCGCCAACCAGGACACGAGCGCGCGGCATTCTGCGTGACCCGCCTCCCAGGTGGAGCGTGGCTTTGCAGCGACCGCTTGCCGAAGCTTCTGGAGATCCGCATTGCTCAGGTCGGTAAAGGCTTGCGCGACCGACGCGCTCGACGGTTCTGCCACCTGAACCCCGATGCCGAGAGTTTCGGTACGTCGTGCGACCTCGGTTCCCGACAGAACCACCGGGACCGCACCATGCAGGCAGCCTTCGTAAAGGCGATTTGGCAGCAGCCAGTCCGAATTCTCTCCGGCCTCGTAACGGTCGATCAGCCAGGCAAGATCGACCGCGTCGTAAATCTCATCGAGATCATCGGGCGCGGAATAGGGACCGCCAAATTCGAGGTCGGGATTTGCTGCGACGCGCTCATGGAAATCCGGGAGTTGATCGAGCGCCGGACGTCCGCGCATTTTGACCCGGAAATGTCCCGGTGCGTTGCGGGTGAGTTCGTCGAGCGTGTCCAGCGACCAGCGGCAGCGGAGAATTCCATTCCAGCCGATCTGCAACGGCCCCTCCAGAGGGCGCGTGCGTGTGCTAAGCTGTGCCGGCTCGAGCGCGAGCGGCTTGTTTTCAATCAGGCACAGGTGCGGCGCGAGCTTCTCGAACGGCTGAGGGTGGCCGCGCTTGAACCCTTCCGAGGAATACAGAAGCCCCGATGCGGATTTGAGCGCCGCCGCTTCAATGGCGCGGATTGCCTTGGACGCCGGACCGTTCCCCGACAACAGGCGATGCACGTCGAGCAGTTCGTAGACGAGACGTACCGCCGGTGCGCGTCGCTTGAGAACCGCGCCGAGCGCGAGCATTTCGAGATTGCGAGCGATGATGACATCGGTCTCCTGGAGGGTAGGGAACCGCTTGGCGAGACCGGGGAGGGCCTTGAGCACCGAGAGCGCGCGCTGGGCCATTTTCCCATTCGCTGTGTGCCCGAGAATGAGCGCGGGTTCCGGTAGTGGCCGCGCTGAGCGTTGGAACCCCGCAAGCGTCACCTCGGCGCCGCCAGCGCGCAACATCTGAACGCGTCGCCAGATCGCGGCATCATCGAGGTCATGAACGAGGTAGATCAAACGCATCTTGAAAGCCGTCTTCCCTGCGCTCACGCTGCCGCGCGATCAACGGCGTGGCAGTCACCGATCTGCACATGGTCCGCGTGACCGTCAGTCTGCAGGGGCGGGACATTCGCATCGGGCCCACTTCGAGTCATTCAACTTCCTCCAGATCGCCTGAAACGCGGCGCGGAGCGGACGAAAACCAACCACCGCAAAATCAGGCTTCGATCTGGGCAGTTTCCGGTCAAATGCTAAGGAGGGCAGGTTTGCCGAATTACCGCGCGGCATGCGGAAACGTCGCGCGAATATCCAAGGCGCTTAGAAACTGTGCGTAATGTGAACGAATAATCGGCGGCGCTTTCTGCGCTGCAGCGAGGCTGCTTGGCGCTTTGGTAGCGATTCTATTTACGCAATGAGAGTTCTTTCGACGCGCGCTCTGAGAAAACCCGGTTGGTTGCCTATTCAGAAATGGAGTTTGCGGGAATTCGTTAGTGGGTTGTCGATAAAATGCCTGCTGAATAGGCGCTTGGCATCTTTTGCACCTTTCACTGCTGAGTGATTGTGCGTCCATGGCTGCACGAGTGGCGGGAATTGCCTGCGGGCTGGCTCGGAGCGGCGCGTCATGGAAACCCTTGGAGGACATCTGAAGTGCATAGGGCGTCGCGTGCGGGGCATGTGATCCCCGAAAAGCCACTTCGGTTTGCGGCGCGATCGCAGCGCGAAGGGGAAGGTGGACGTTGGCTGGGGCAGCTTTCACGAACAAGGTTATTCCCGTCTTCTATGACGGTTACGAGATGCGCGCCTGGGAAATGCCTCTGGGGCGCCAGCTTTCGCAGCTGCGCGGGGTTGCGCGGCGCAGCTACCGCAAGCTGAAGCGCAAGCAGCCCTATACCGGGTTCTTCACGGCGTTCCTGAACCTGACGGAAAGTCTGCGGCGAAACGGGTATGACGTTCGGATCAATGATTTCGCGCTCGCCCGTCGGTCACCGGACAGGCCGATCGCCATTGCCGGTCATCAGTCGGTCTGGAGCGATGTCGATCTGCCCAATCCGACCCTGTTCGGGCCCGGCTGGGTACCCTATCCGGACCGTGCCGAGGCGATGCTTGCCGAGCGGAACTATCAGATCGTGACGCAGCCGTCGGAATGGCCGATCCGGCTTTATACGCCTCAGGTCGCCGCGAAAATGGCGCCGATGTTCGTCGGGATCGATACGGACCGCTGGCCGCTTCTCGCTGAGAACCGCAAGCAGATCGACTGCGTTATCTACAACAAGATCCGCTGGAACCACGCCGCGCGCGAGGCAGATACGATGCAGCCGCTGCGGGCCATGCTCGAACGCCGCGGCCTGAGTTCAGTCGAGCTAAAATATGGCGAGCACGAGTTGGCAGAGTATCGCAGCGCCTTGGCCAAGGGGCGGGCGTTGATCTTCGTGACCGAGCACGAAACCCAAGGCCTCGCTTATCAAGAGGCGATGTCTTCCGGCGTTCCGGTTTTCGCGTGGGACGAGGGCGAACTCGTCGATCCGCTCGGAGCCAAGTTTGTCCCCGAGGGCCTCGAAGTCTCTGCAGTTCCTTATTTTGACGATCGATGCGGGCTGCGTTGGACGCGTGCGAATATGGAAGACCGGTTCGAGGAATTCTGGGCGCGGCTGCCGGAGTATCAGCCGCGCGAATACATCCTCGATGAGCTTTCCCTGGAGCGCGGCGCTCGGCGCTTTCTGGACTTGTTTGAGAGGATCGCGTGATGCCGCACTGTAAGCGACCGGTGCGCCGCGGTCGGTCAAACCTCTTTTCGACGAGGAAGGTGTTCCAATGCCGTTAGCGCTCGTGCGAATGCCGACCTATCGGCGCCCCGACCTGTTGCGGCGTGCCATAGGCACGCTTCAGGCGCAGACCTTCGAGGACTGGGTCTGTGAAGTGCGCGACGACTGCCCCGATGCGAGCGGTCGCGCGATGGTCGAAGAGATTGGCGACCCGCGGGTTCACTACGTGCAGAACCGCCCGCAGAAATTCATGACGCGCAATCTCGATGACTGCTTTCTCAAGGAGAACCCCTACAAGGCCGATTACTTCTGCATGCTGGAAGACGATAACCAGGTCTTCCCTGATTACCTTGCACGAGGCCACGAGATTTGCACTCAGCAGGGGGTGAATCTCTGCATGCTGAGCCAGGTCATCGAGCACGAAAGCCGGACGCCCAACGCCCGTCTCGGCGACAAGGGCATTTTCGATGATGTCTATGACGAGCGCACCTACACGCCCGAAGAGGTCCATCTGGCGATCTTCGGGTCGATCGGCGTGTCGAACGGTGCTCTGTTTTGGTCGCGAAATATGAAGGGCAGTCTGGCGGTGAAGGTCGATACGATCCCGACGCTGGAGGAATATCTGCGCACGGCCCTGATCTCCGAACCTGTCTATGTCAGCCGGGAACGACTGGCCGCGTGGGCGGAAAACGAGACATCGACCACTCGCAATCTGGGCCTCGACAAGGGGTGGCTGCGTCGCGAGCTTGATCTCAAGGCGTCAATCACGCGGCTTCAACGGGCGATCTGGGGCCGAACCTCGCCAGAGGCGAAGGACGCATTTCTGGCTGGCGAGGTTCTGCGGATACCGCGTTCGGCACGAATCGAGGCGCTCCAGAAGGCGGGGATTGCGGCGAATGGCGTGCCGGGGAATTTCGAGCCAAAGGCGGTCTTGAAGCGGAATGCCGTACGCTTTGTCGGCCGCGCTCATTCCTCCGTAGATGCTACTCTGCCGAGAGTGCGGAGCTGAAATTTACACGCATTAAGTGTATGAAAACAGGACGTTTCGCCGCGAATAGCTGGCGGTCAGGCGATTCCCTCGTGTCTTGCACCGAGGTTTTCGGCCAGCCACCGCCGCTCGCAATTTCGTTAAATTCAGGAATCCAGCCCGTAAATGCGCGTTTTTTAAGCATTTTCGGGTGACTTTTTAATGCGCACGCAACCGCGGATTGAATCGCCGCAAAAACCGCTAGCGGTTCGTCAGAGCTGTGTAACCCTTTCTATATTCAATCAAACGTGGGGGTATATGTGGTGATTGAGAATTCTCGAAGCAAAAATGACGCCATCCGGTATGAGCGGCCCAAATTGAAACATTTGGGGTCTCTCGAAGATCTGACGCATGGCGGCCGCGGTCGCGGACACAAGGATGACGATTATGACGGACAGGGCTCGTACTGTCCGCCGGATTTGGCTTTCTCGTAACGGCGTTCGGAAAGCTCCGGGTGCTGCCAGTTGCCCGGTAAAGAAGTGGAAGCCTCGCAGCGATGCGAAGCTTTCGTCTTTCCCTTCCGCGCGTGTTGCTCTTTGATGGCGCGGCAAACGACAGGAAGGGAGCGCGCGCATGGCACGTATTTACGAAGACAATTCGCTCAGCATCGGAAACACGCCGCTGGTGCGGCTCAACCGCATGACCGAGGGCGCGGGCGCGACCGTTCTGGCCAAGGTCGAGGGGCGCAACCCGGCGTGGTCGGTGAAGTGCCGCGTCGGTGCGAACATGATCTGGGATGCGGAGGAACGCGGCGTGCTCGGTCCCGGCAAGGAGATCGTCGAGCCGACCTCGGGCAATACCGGGATCGCGCTGGCCTTCGTCGCCGCCTCGCGCGGCATCCCGATCACGCTGACCATGCCCGACACGATGAGCATCGAACGGCGCAAGCTGCTGCTGGCTTTTGGCGCGAAGCTCGTGCTGACCGAAGGCGCGCAGGGCATGAAGGGGGCGATCGCCAAGGCCGAGGAGATCGCGGCCTCCGATCCCGATCGCTACGTGCTGCTGCAGCAGTTCAACAACCCCGCGAACCCCGAGATTCACGAGAAGACCACGGGGCCGGAAATCTTCGAGGATACCGATGGCGTGGTCGATATCTTCGTCGCGGGCGTCGGCACGGGTGGCACGATCACTGGTGTCTCGCGCTATCTGAAAAAGGAAAAGGGCCTGCCGGTGATCTCGGTCGCAGTAGAGCCCGAGGCGAGCCCGGTTCTCACGCAATTGCGCGCGGGCGAGGCGCTCCAGCCCGGCCCGCACAAGATCCAGGGCATCGGGGCGGGCTTCGTGCCGGAGGTGCTCGACATGGATCTGGTGGACCGGATCGAGCAGGTCAGCAATGACGAGGCGATCGAGATCGCCCGGCGGTTGGCGCGCGAAGAGGGTATCCTCGCCGGGATTTCCTGCGGCGCGGCTGCGGCTGCGGCCCTGCGCCTCGCGCGCGAACCGGAGAACGCGGGCAAGACCATCGTCGTCGTGCTGCCGGATTCGGGCGAGCGTTACCTGTCTTCGGCGCTGTTCGAGGGGATGTTCGACGAGGCGTGAGCCGTGGCCTTCGCCGCGTCCAGCAGTGCCGCCACCAGCTTCTGCGGGCGGTAGTTCAGGTCTGACGGTGTCAGCCCCATCCGCACCACGACCATATCGGCCGAGGGGATCACGGTGACGGTCTGCCCGTCATGCCCCTCGAGCCAATAGGTGTCGGCGGGCAGCCCGAACCGCGCATCATCGCCCGCTTTCTGCTGATTGCTCGGCCCCGCAAGCCAAGTCATGCCCTGCCCATAAACCCCGTCGGTCGGGGCGGGCGCATGCATCCGCTGCACGAATTCGGCGGGCAGCAATTGCCGCCCATCCCATGTGCCATCCTGTAGCAGGAACTGGCCGAAGCGCGCCCAGTCCCGCGCGGTGGCGTAGAGGTAGGAACTGCCCACGAAGGTCCCGGAGGCATCGGTCTCGAGCGTGGCCGAGCTCATCCCGAGCGGGTCGAACAGCTTGCGGCGCGGCCAGGCGAGCGCGGTGGAGGTGTCGCCCACCGCATTTTGCCAGATGCGCGAGAGCAGCACGGCGGTGCCGCTGGAATAGCTGAAATGAGTGCCCGGCGGATGTTCGAGCGGCTGGGAGGCCGCGAATTCCGCCATGTCCGGCTCGAGATAGAGCATCCGCGTCACGTCCGAGACGTCGCCGTAATCCTCGTTGAAGCGCAGCCCGCTCGACATCGACATCAGCTGCGCGACGGTGATCTTCGCGCGGTCGTCGCCCTGCCATTCGGGCAGCAGGTCGCTTTGGTCCATCCGCAGCTTGCCCGCCTCGATCGCGGTGCCGACAAGGGCCGCAGTGACGGTCTTCGTCATCGACCAGCCCAGAAGCGGTGTCGTCGCACCGAAGCCATCGCCGTAGCGTTCGGCCACCAGCTTGCCATCCTTGATCACCACCACCGCGCGCATCCCCGGCCCGGTCAGCGCATCGTCGCGCAAGACCGCATCGAAGCGGCCTTGCCCGGTGAGGTCGGTTTTCGACCCGGTGGGCCAGAGGGCGGCGCTTTTGCTGGGCCCCGGCGCGGGCGGGGCGCTTTGATCGCCGGCGTCGGCCAGATTGCCATCGGGGTAGGTCGCGCAGCCGAGGCCCACGCGCTCCTCGGCGGTCGTGGGCGCGATGATCCCGGCGAAGGCGGCCCGGACCCGGCCTGCCCGGCGATCCGTGCTGACCCAGAAGGCGCGCAGCAACGGGTTGCCCGGCGCCTGCACATCGGTTTCGAGAACTTCGTCGGGGTCGCGGCCCTGCAGCGCTTCCGCCGAGCAGGTGATCTTCGCGCTATAGCCAGCGCCCACGCGCAGCAGTTCCGGCGGCACGATCACCGCGTAGAGCACCGCCACCACGACAAGCCCGCCGATCCCGGCAAGCACCGCTTTCCATCCCCGCATCTTGTCCTCCCTCGGGTTCCTGCCGCGCCGGACGCGCCAAGTCACCCGCCTGTTTGCGCTCGCGCTGTAGTTTTGGCAAAGCGCGCGCCCTTGCCAAGAGGGCGAGGCGCGGGCTGACGGAAGGTCATCTTGGGGTATGGCGCGTCTTTTGACACGAAATGCGCCCTTCGGTACGGGGCCCGAGATCATGGACTGAGCGCCGCGAATGGGCTAGCGATAAGGGATGGGCGCCCGTTGCGCCCGGCTTTGAGAGTGTCATGTCGCGCGAGTCCGCACCCGATAGCCAGCACCCCTTGGACCCGACCTTGGCCGGGCTGTTGCGCCACGCGCCGGGCGCGGACGAGGGGGAGGGCGAAGACGTCTGGTTCGATGTGCTCTCGGCGGTCGACCGGACCTATGCCGATCTGGTGGACTATCAGGAGCGGCTGGAGCAGCAGAACCACGAGCTGGAAGACCTGCGCTCTTTCCTCGGGTCGATCCTCGCCTCGGTTTCGGATGCGCTGATCGTGATTTCGCGCTCGGGCGAGGTGCTGGAAACCTCGGCCTCGGTCGCAAGCCTGACTGGCGAGCCGCCCGGCGCTTGGCACGGACGCAAGCTCGCAGGCATGTTCGACGCGCGCTCGGTCGAGGCCTTGGATCGCGGGCTGGCGGAGGCTGCGAATACCCGCAAGCCGGTGACGATCGAAGCGGCGCTGAGCGGGCCGGAAGGGCCCGCGCCGCTGGAATTGTCGATCAGCCCGCGTATGGACGAACGCTCCCGCATCGCGGGCTACGTGCTGACCGGGCGGCCCTTGGGCGAATTGCGCCAGGCCTATTCCGAGCTGGAGCAGAGCCACGAAGAACTGAAATCGACGCAGGCGCAGCTGGTGCGCAACGAGAAGCTGGCCTCGCTGGGCCGTCTTCTCGCTGGCGTCGCGCATGAGCTGAACAACCCGATTTCCTTCGTCTACGCGAATACCCATGCGCTGGAGCGCTATGCGGGCAAGTTCGAGGCCTATTTCGAGAAAGTGCAGGCCGGAGCGGATCGAGAGGCACTGATCGCCCTGCGCGAGGAGCTGAAGCTCGACCGTGAAATCCGCAACCTGCGCTCGGCCATCGAGGGCGCGCGCGACGGGGCCGAACGGGTGCGCGACATCGTCGAAGATCTGCGGCGGCTGAGTGCCGAAGGCTCGGGCGAGATGGTCGTCTTCGATCTGGTCGAGACCGCGCGGGTGGCGGCGAACTGGGTGCAGCGCGGCTCCAAGGCCGGGGTCGAGATCGCCTTCACCGGCGCGGAGACGCTGCAGGTGCGCGGTCGGCAGGGACATATCCAGCAGGTCGTGATGAACCTCGTGCAAAACGCCATCGATGCGCTCTCGGGGCTTGAAGAGGGCACTGGCCGGATCGAAGTCGACGCGCGCGTGATGGAGGGGCGCGGGACGCTGTCGGTTGGCGACAATGGCCCCGGCGTGACCGAAGAGCTGACGCAGGCGATCTTCGATCCGTTCTTCACCACCAAGGCGGTTGGTGCGGGCACGGGTCTGGGCCTCGCGATCAGCCATAAGATCATCGAGGAACATGGCGGGCGTCTGCGGCTCTGCCCGAAAGGGTCGGCGCTGGGCGGGGCCTGTTTCTCCTTCGATCTGGAACTGGGCGAGGGGGCGGAATGAAGGTTCTCTGGCTGCAAGCGGCAGGCTGCGGCGGCTGCACTATGTCGCTCCTTTGCGCGGAATCCCCGAATGTCTTCGACACGCTGGGCGGCGCGGGGATCGAGTTCCTCTGGCACCCGACCGTCAGCCTCGAGACCGGGGCGGAGGTGCGTGCGATTTTCGAGGCGGTCGAGAGCGGCGAGATCGCGCTGGACGTGCTGGCCGTCGAGGGCTCCATCGCGCGCGGGCCGCGTGGGACGGGCAAGTTCCAGATGGTGTCCGGCACCGGGCGCTCGATGCTCGACTGGGTGGTGAGCCTCGCGCCGAAAGCTCGCCATGTCGTCGCGGTGGGCACCTGCGCGACCTATGGCGGCGTGACCTCGGCGGGCGGCAACCCCTCCGATGCGGTCGGCGTGCAATATGATGGGGCGCTGCCGGGCGGCGCGCTGCCGGTGGAGTTCCGCTCCGGCTCGGGGCTGCCGGTGATTAACGTGGCGGGCTGCCCGACCCATCCCGACTGGGTGACCGAGACGCTTTTGCTGCTCAATGAAGGCGCGCTGGGGGCGGAAGACCTCGACGCTTTCGGGCGGCCTTTGTTCTACGCCAAGCATCTCGTCCATCACGGCTGCTCGAAAAACGAGTTCTACGAATACAAGGCCTCGGCGGTGGAGCTATCCGATATCGGCTGCATGATGGAGAACTTGGGCTGCATCGGCACGCAGGCCGTGGGCGATTGCAATATCCGGCCGTGGAACGGTGACGGGTCGTGCACCTCGGGCGGATACCCCTGCATCAACTGCACCGCGCCCGAATTCGAGGAACCACGCCATTCCTTTACCGAGACGCCGAAGATCGCGGGCATCCCGGTGGGCCTTCCGACCGATATGCCCAAAGCGTGGTTCATGGCGCTCGCCTCGCTGTCAAAGGCGGCCACGCCCGAGCGGATCGCGAAGAACGCGGTTGCCGACCGGGTCGAGGTGACGCCGACGATCCGCAAGCCGAAAGGACGCAGATGACAGAGACGCCGCGCCTCGTCGTGGGCCCGTTCAACCGGGTCGAGGGCGATCTGGAAGTGCATCTCGACCTCGCCGATGGGGCGGTGGCTGAGGCCCGCGTGAACTCGCCGCTCTATCGCGGGTTCGAACGGATGCTGGAAGGCAAAGACCCGCGCGATGCGCTGACGATCACGCCGCGGATCTGCGGCATCTGCTCGATCAGCCAGTCGGCGGCGGCGGCGCGCGCGCTGGGCGCGGCCATGGGGCTGGAGCCCACGCCGCAGGGGGCTGCGATGGCGGCGCTGATCCATGCGGTCGAGAATGTCTCGGACCACCTGTTTCATTTCAACCTGTTCTTCATGCCCGATTTTATCCGGCCCGTGTATGCGGACAGGCCGTGGTTCGACCGGGCGGTGGCGCGCTTCACCCCCGCCGAGGGCGGCGCGCAGCGCGCGGCGGTCGCGGCGCGTGCCGAGTTGATGCATATCCTCGGGCTGATGGCGGGCAAATGGCCCCATACGCTCGCAATCCAGCCGGGCGGCGTCACGCGCGCGCCCGGACCGCGCGACAAGGTGCGCATCGAGACGACGTTGCGCGCTTTCCGCCGCTATCTGGAGGAGGTGGTTTTCGGCGGGTCGCTGGAGGCGTTCTGTGCGATCGAGACCGTCGATCAGCTTATGGCGTGGGAGACGGGCGATACGGGGCTGTTCCTGCGCATCGCGGCCGATCTGGATCTGGACCAGTTGGGGCGTGGCTCGGGCCGGTATATGAGCTTCGGAGGCTATCCGCTGGCCGAAGGGTTCGGCTTTGGGCGCGGGCTGTGGGACGGGGCCTTGGGCGCGGTCGATTTCGGCGCGATCACGGAAGACCTCAGCCATGCGTGGATGCTGGGGGCGCAGGCCCATCCCTGGCAGGGTGAGACACGGCCCGACGAGGCGATGCGCGAGGCCGCCTATAGCTGGTGCAAGGCGCCGCGGCTGAACGGGCAGACGGTGGAGACCGGCGCGCTCGCGCGGCAGGTCGTGGACGGCCATCCGCTGGCGCGTGCGCTGGCGGGCGGCGGCGTTCTGGCGCGGGTTGCGGGGCGGCTGTTGGAACTGGCGCGGACGCAAGCCTTCATGGAGGGGCTTGCGAAAGGGATCGATCCGGCTGCTGCGTTCATGGTGCAAGGCGATCTGCCCGAGGCAGGGCAGGGCGCGGGGTTGGTCGAGGCCGCGCGGGGCGCGCTGGGCCATTGGCTGCGCATCGAGGACGGGCGCATCGCGTCGTATCAGATCATCGCGCCCACGACGTGGAATTTCAGCCCGCGCGACGCGGAGGGTGTGCCGGGCCCGCTGGAGGCCGCGCTGGTCGGTGCGCCGGTCGGCGCGGGCGAGACCACGCCGGTCTCGGTGCAGCATATCGTGCGCAGCTTCGATCCCTGCATGGTCTGCACGGTGCATTGAGTAAGTTGGGGCTCTGCCCCCAAACCCCCGGGATATTTGAGCCAAGAGGAAGATGCAGGGTTTCGAGATCAGGGTGCGCGGGCAGGTGCAGGGGGTGGGTTTCCGCCCCTTCATCTGGCGGCTTGCGCAGGAGCGCGGGCTTGCGGGCCATGTGCTCAACGATCCCGAGGGGGTGCTGATCCGGGTGGCGGGGGCGCTGGACGGTTTGGCCGAGGCGATCTCGGATGAGGCACCGCCGCTTGCGCGGGTCGATGCGGTGGAGGTGTCGGAGTTTGTGTTCGACACCGCGCCTGAGGGTTTCGCGATCGTGGCCTCGCAAGGGGCGGGGGCCGAGACGCGTGTGACGCCGGATGCGGCGACCTGCCCGGACTGTCTTGCGGAAATCCGGGGCGACGGGCGCAGGCGGCACTACGCCTTTACCAACTGCACCCATTGCGGGCCGCGTTTCACGATCCTGCACGCGCTGCCCTATGACCGGGCGCAGACGACGATGGCGCCCTTCGAGATGTGCTCGGCTTGCCGGGCGGAATATGAGAACCCGGCGGATCGACGTTTTCACGCGCAGCCGATCGCCTGTCCCGATTGCGGGCCGCGGGTGTGGCTGGAGATGGACGGGAAAGAGCGCCCTGCCGAAGAGGTCGGAGCGGTTTTGCAGGGCGGGGGCATCGTCGCGGTGAAAGGCTTAGGCGGGTTTCATCTCGCCTGCGACGCGAGCAATGCCGAGGCGGTCGCGCTGTTGCGGGCGCGCAAGCGCAGGCCCGCCAAGCCCTTCGCGCTGATGGGTGAGATCGAGACCATCCGCCGCTATGCCCAAGTTTCGGAAGCGGAGGCGGAATTGCTGCGCGATCCTGCGGCGCCGATCGTGTTGCTGCAAAAGGCGGGGGAGGCTTTGCCGGAGGCGGTGGCGCCGGGGCAGGACAGTCTCGGCTGGATGCTGCCCTATACGCCGCTCCATCATCTGTTGCTGCGCGAATGGGCGCGGGGGGAAGAGGGGTGGCCCGTGGTGATGACTTCGGGCAATCTCTCGGGCGAGCCGCAGGTGATCGGCAACGGTGAGGCGCGCGAGAAGCTGGCTGGCTTCGTCGATGCCTTCCTGATGCATGACCGCGACATTGCGCGGCGGCTCGATGACAGCGTCGTGCGGGCCGATCCGCCGATGGTGCTGCGCTGCGCGCGGGGGCAGGTGCCGGGCACCTTGCCGCTGCCCGACGGGTTCGAGGGCGCGCCGCAGGTGGTGGGCTATGGCGGGCAGATGAAGGCCGCGATCTGCCTGATCAAGAACGGGCAGGCGCTGCTGGGCCATCATCTGGGCGAGCTGGACGAGGCGCTGACATGGGAGGCGTTCGAGCAGGCCGATGCGGATTATGCGGCGCTGTTCGATCATCGCCCCGACGTCGTGGCGGTCGATCTGCATCCCGATTTTCGGGCCTCGCGCCACGGGGCCGAACGGGCCGCGCGCGACGGGTTGCGGCTGGTTGAGGTGCAGCATCACCATGCGCATCTCGCGGCCTGTATGGCCGAGAACGGTTGGCCGCTGGAGGGCGGCAAGGTCGCGGGGATCGTGCTCGATGGGCTCGGCTTGGGGCCCGATGGCACGGTCTGGGGCGGCGAACTGCTGCTGGGCGATTACCTTGGGTTCGCGCGGCGCGGCTGGCTTGAGCCCGCGCCGCTGATCGGTGGCGACCGGGCGCAAGCAGAGCCGTGGCGCAACGCGCTGGTGCGGCTCGATGCGGCTGGGCTGGAGGGGCTCGCCGACAGTCTGTTCCCCGAAGCCTCACGCGATCTGGCGCGTCAGGCGGCGGCGAAGGGGATCAACGCGCCGCTGTCGTCGTCGGCGGGACGGCTCTTCGATGCGGTGGCGGCCTGCCTCGGGATTTGCCCGATGCGGCAGAGCTATGAGGGGGAGGCCGCGATGCGGCTCGAGGCCCTGGCGGCGCACGCGTTGGCACACGGGGAGTCGGCGGAGGCCGGGACCTATGCGTTCGCGGATGCGGGCGACGTGCTCGAGACCGGACCGTTTTTTCAGGCGCTCGCCGCCGATCTTTCTGCCGAGGTCGCGCCCGAGAGCATCGCGCTACGGTTCCATGCGGCGCTGGCGCAGGGCTTTGCCCGCCGGGTGCGGTCGCTGATCGAAAGCGGAGAGGCGAAAGCCGTGGCGCTGACCGGTGGCGTGTATCAGAACGCGCTGTTGCATCGGCTGACCTGCGCGGCGCTGGGCGATCTGCCCGTGCTGAGCCATCGCACGCTGCCGGCGAATGACGGCTCGCTGGCGCTGGGGCAGGCGGTGATTGCTGCGGCGCAGTCGGAAAGAGACTGACCGGAATCCCGGAAAGCTGGTCACTGACGTACCAGTGCCACCCCGCGCCGCAACGGGGTTTTGACCGGCAACATGTCGGAAACAAACAGGAATTCGCGCCTGCGACATCCTGTCATTATTTCGTTCTGTTCGCGGATCCGACCTGCCAATCCTGAGATCACACATGCGTATTCCCCTCGGGAGGAGGGAGAATCCGGTCATCGGGATCACAGAGGGAGGGACACTTTGCCTGCGATCGAAACCTTTTACGACGTGATGCGTCGGCAGGGGATTACCCGCCGCAGCTTCATGAAATATTGCTCGCTGACGGCGGCGGCGCTGGGTCTCGGCCCGGCCTATGTGCCAAAGATCGCCCATGCGATGGAAACCAAGCCGCGCACCCCGGTGATCTGGGTGCACGGGCTCGAATGTACCTGTTGTTCGGAAAGCTTCATCCGCTCGGCCCACCCGCTGGCCAAGGATGTCGTGCTCTCGATGATCTCGCTCGACTATGACGACACGCTGATGGCGGCGGCGGGCGCGCAGGCGGAAGCCGCACTGCAGGACACGATCGACAAGTATAAAGGGAATTACATCCTCGCCGTGGAGGGCAATCCGCCGCTCAACGAAGACGGGATGTACTGCATCGTGGGCGGCAAGCCCTTCGTGGATCAACTCCGCCACGCTGCCGAGCATGCGAAAGCCATTATCTCCTGGGGCGCCTGCGCCTCCTATGGCTGCGTGCAGGCTGCCGCCCCGAACCCCACGCGCGCCACCCCGGTGCACAAGGTCATCACCGACAAGCCGATCATCAAGGTGCCGGGCTGCCCGCCCATCGCCGAGGTGATGACCGGCGTGATCACCTACATGCTGACCTTCGACCGGATGCCCGAGCTGGACCGGCAGGGCCGCCCGCAGATGTTCTATTCGCAGCGCATCCACGACAAGTGCTACCGCCGTCCGCATTTCGACGCCGGTCAGTTCGTCGAGACGTGGGACGACGAGAACGCGCGCAAGGGCTATTGCCTCTACAAGATGGGCTGCAAGGGGCCGACCACCTACAACGCGTGTTCGACCGTGCGCTGGAATGACGGGGTCAGCTTCCCGATCCAGTCGGGTCACGGCTGTATCGGCTGTTCCGAGGACGGGTTCTGGGATCAGGGCTCCTTCTACGACCGGCTCACCAACATCAAGCAATTCGGGATCGAAGCGAATGCCGATGTGGTCGGCGGCACCACGGCGGCCGTCGTCGGCGGTGCGGTGGCAGTTCACGCTGCCGTCTCCGCGCTCAAACGCGCCCAGAAGAAGAACGAGGAGGCGTAATCCATGTCGGTTCTCAACACGCCGAACGGCTACACGATGGACAACTCGGGCAAGCGGGTCGTCGTCGACCCGGTGACCCGGATCGAAGGTCACATGCGCTGCGAAGTGAATGTGGACGAAAACAACATGATCACCAACGCGGTCTCGACCGGCACGATGTGGCGCGGGCTCGAGGTGATCCTGAAGGGCCGCGATCCGCGCGACGCCTGGGCCTTCACCGAGCGGATCTGCGGCGTCTGCACCGGCACCCACGCGCTGACCTCGGTCCGTGCGGTGGAAGATGCGCTGGGGATCCAGATTCCCGACAATGCGAACTCGATCCGGAACATGATGCAGCTCGCGCTGCAGATCCACGACCACATCGTGCATTTCTATCACCTGCACGCGCTCGATTGGGTCAACCCGGTCAACGCTCTGCGCGCGGACCCGAAGGCGACTTCGGAGCTGCAGCAGAAGGTCGGCCCGAGCCATCCGCTCTCCTCCCCAGGCTATTTCCGGGACGTGCAGAACCGTCTCAAGAAATTCGTCGAAAGCGGGCAGCTCGGGCTTTTCAAAAACGGCTATTGGGACAATCCAGCCTATCTGCTTCCGCCGGAAGCGGACCTGATGGCAACGACGCACTATCTGGAGGCGCTCGATCTTCAGAAGGAGATCGTCAAGGTTCATACCATCTTCGGGGGCAAGAACCCGCACCCGAACTGGCTGGTAGGCGGCGTGCCGTGCCCGATCAATATCGACGGCGTCGGCTCGGTCGGTGCGATCAACATGGAGCGGCTGAACCTCGTCTCCTCGATCATCGACAAGTGTCAGGAGTTCAACGAGAACGTCTACATTCCGGACGTGATCGCGATCGGCGGCTTCTACAAGAACTGGCTCTACGGCGGCGGTCTATCGTCGCAGGCCTGCCTCGCCTATGGCGACATCCCGGAGAACCCGAACGACTTCTCGCCCGAGCAGCTTCACCTGCCGCGTGGCGCGATCATCAACGGCAATCTCAACGAGGTGCATGACGTCGATCCGCGCGATCCCGAGCAGGTGCAGGAATTCGTCGATCACTCCTGGTACACCTATGGCGAGCCCGGCAAGGGCCTGCACCCCTGGGATGGCGTGACCGAGCCGCAATACGAGCTCGGGCCGAACGCCAAAGGCACGCGGACCAATATCATCGAGCTTGACGAGGCTGCGAAATACAGCTGGATCAAGGCCCCGCGCTGGAAGGGGCACGCGATGGAGGTCGGGCCGCTTGCGCGTTACGTCGTGGGCTACGCCAAGGGTCACGAGGACATCAAGAACCAGGTCGACGGTCTGCTGCGCAAGATGGACCTGCCGCTGAGCGCGGTCTTCTCTACGCTGGGCCGCACCGCGGCGCGGGCGCTGGAATCCGAGTATTGCTCGCGTCTGCAGCGGCACTTCTTCGACAAGATGATGACCAACATCAAGAATGGCGACGAAAGCACCGCCAATGTCGAGAAGTGGGATCCGTCGAGCTGGCCGAAAGAGGCCAAGGGCGTCGGCATGACCGAGGCGCCGCGCGGCGCGCTGGGGCATTGGGTCAAGATCAAGGACGGGCGCATCGAGAACTACCAATGCGTCGTGCCCACCACCTGGAACGGTTCGCCCCGTGACACGCAGGGCAATATCGGTGCCTTCGAGGCGTCGCTGATGAACACCAAGGTGGAGCGTCCCGAAGAGCCGGTCGAAATCCTGCGCACCCTGCACAGCTTCGATCCGTGCCTTGCCTGTTCGACCCATGTGATGTCGCCCGACGGCGAAGAGCTCACCACCGTCAAGGTGCGCTGAGGGAGGAGGAAATCATGAAGAAACTCGCATTTGCTTTCAGCATGATCGCAGGTCCTGCGCTGGCCCATCCGGGCCACGCTGTGGCCCCCGGCGCGGAAGGGCACACCATCGCCCATGTCGCGATGGCGGCCGGCGCGATCGCCCTGGCCTATGTGGCCGTCGAGATCGCCCGCGCCGTCAAGCGCGTCCGCAAGGAGTAAGGGCGATGGAGGACACGATCCACACGCCAAACCCCAAGGCGACGGGGGCCTTCGAGGCCTCCCGCCTGACCGGCGACGCGACCGAGGAAGATCTCGACTCGATCCGCCGCCGGACTTCCGTCTATGTCTACGAGGCGCCCGTGCGCCTCTGGCACTGGCTCAACGCGCTGATGATCACGGTGCTGATCGTGACCGGTTTCCTGATCGGTGCGCCCCTGCCGTCGCTGCAGATCGGCGAAGCGACCGAGCAATTCGTTATGGGCTATATCCGCTTCGGCCATTTCGCGGCGGCGCAGGTCCTGACGGTGATCTTCTTCGGGCGCATCTACTGGGCCTTCGTGGGCAATCACCACGCCCGCCAGCTGTTCTACGTGCCGGTCTGGCGCAAGCGCTGGTGGAAAGAGCTGGGGCACGAGCTGCGCTGGTATGCGTTCCTCGAAAAGACGCCGAAGAAATACGTCGGCCACAACCCGTTGGCACAGCTTGCGATGTTCTTCTTCATGACGCTCGGGATCACCTTCATGCTGATCACCGGCTGGGCGCTCTACGCGGAAGGCGCGGGGCAGGGCTCTTTGCCCGATACGCTGATGGGCTGGGTGCTTGGCCTCGTGCAGAACTCACAGAGGCTGCACACGCTGCACCATCTGGGAATGTGGGCCATCGTGATCTTCATGATCGTGCACATCTACGCGGCGATCCGCGAGGACATCATGAGCCGTCAGTCGATGGTCTCCACGATGATCTCCGGCCACCGGACGTTTAAGGACGATCGTATCGAGTAACGGTTCGTGCGGTGGTAGGGCGAACGGGCGCGGGTCAATCCGCGCCCGTTCTGCATTCTGGCGTGGATTCGAGTTGTTTCCAGCGTTGCGCTGCCGGTGGAAGATTTCATTGCGAAAAGCCTGTTGAGGTGGAAATATGGTTTCCACTTTGGCGAGTTTGATGGCAGCGCATTCCACAAGAAAATTTCGTAAAAACAAAGACTAGACAGATTGTCGCAGTTTCGTGCGATTTCCGTGAAACCTGCCCCGCTGCAAAGCCTATTGTCGGTTCGAGGCGAGGATGGCAACGCGCTTGCCGCCTCGGGGAGAGGGAGGAAATCATGTCGGATTTTGCGCCGGACCGGGTGCTCGTTCTGGGTATCGGGAATGTTCTTTGGGCGGATGAGGGCTTCGGCGTGCGCTGCGTCGAGGTGATGGCCGAGACCCGCGCCGTGCCGGACAAAGTCAAGCTCTTGGATGGCGGCACGCAGGGCTTGTATCTGCTGCCGTTTCTCGAAGAGGCCGATGCGCTGATCGTCTTCGATGCGATCGATTTCGGGTTGGCGCCGGGCGAGATGCGGGTGCTGCGCGACGACGATGTGCCCGCCTTCATGGGCGCCAAGAAAATGAGCCTGCACCAGACCGGCTTTCAGGACGTGATTGCTACCGCGCAGCTGATGAACCGCTGCCCGGCGAAGCTGACGCTGATCGGCTGCCAGCCGGTCGAGCTGGAGGATTACGGTGGAGGTCTGCGCCCTGCGGTCGCCGCCCAGATCGAGCCCGCGATCCGCGAATGCGAAGCCGAACTGGCGCGCTGGGGGATTTCGGTCGCGGCCGGCGTGACGCAGGCCGATGACCTCGCCGATGCCTCGATCCGTCGCGGCGCTTACGAAGGGGGCCGCCCGACCGAGGGCGAGGCCTGCCGGATGGGCGATCACCGCTTCTTCCCCGGCGCCGAGAAGGTCCGCGCCTGATGTGCGTCGGAATCCCGGTTCAACTGGTGGCGGTTGATGGTATCCGCGGCGAGGTTCTCGAAGAGGGGCAGCCCGGCATCATCGACCTGTCGCTGACGCCCGACGCCAAGCCCGGCGACTGGCTTCTCGCCTTTCTCGGGGCTTCTCGCGAGGTGATCACCGAGGACGAGGCGACTAAGATCGCGGCCGCGCTTGGCGGGCTGCGGGCCCTGATGCAGGGCGGCGATCTCGGCGATGCTTTCGCCGATCTCGACGCTCGCGAGCCGCAACTGCCGCCCCATCTGCAAGCCGCGCGCGATGCCGGCAAAACGACTGCCTGAGGAGAGACACATGCACGATTTCGCAATGCCCGATACTGCCCAGCCCTCGGGCGCGATGCACCCGCTGGTAACCCGCCTGATCGACGAGATGGGCTATCCGCTTCTGGCGAACATGTCCGATGTGGCCGAGTTCACCGCGCGTCCCGGGGCGCATTGCCTGTTCATTCCGGGCGACGCCAAGCGCAACCTCGAGACCCCCGACGCCGCCGTTGTGCTGCCGGAAATCCGCATGGCCTTCCAGCACGCTTTCGACTGCGCGGTGGTGGGCGATGCGATCGAGACCGAACTGCGCCAGCAGACCCGCGCGCTGAAAGCCCCCGGTTTCCTGTTCTACCGCGAGGGCGAGTATCTCGGCGCGATCGAGAAGATCCGCGACTGGGACGATTACGTCGCCCGCACCTCCCATATCCTGACCGCGAAAGGCTGAGACGATGGTTTCCAATTTCCACCTTCCGCCCATGGGCTTCGGTCCCGGCTCGCAACCCGAAGACGAAGATGCGCAACTCGAATACATGCAGCTCCCTTCGGGTATGCGCACCTATTCGGCGCATATGCCTGACATCGACGACCCGTCCAGCGTCACGCCCGCGCTCAAGACGCTGGCCGATGTAGCGAAGGCCTGCGAGGCGGCGGCGCAAGGCGGCATGGCGAGTTTCGATCTGAGCCATCTCGACGCCGAGAACCGCGCGCTCATCGCAGAGACGATGGGGCAGGGCGAGGTCGCGATGAAGATCCGCGGTATCCCGGCGCTGGCGGTGCAGGAGTCGGTCTTCGCGGGCGTCTGGATGATCGCAGGTTCTGGCGTCGACAAGATCGAGGTCGGTCCGGTCCCCTCGGCGGCGCTGAGCCGCGCCTTCGAGCCGTTCCGCAAGGCCGAAGGCAAGACCCATCCGCGCGGTCCGGGTGTCGTGAACGCGCCGGCGCTGATGGCCGAACTGGAGGATAAATCGGGCAGCTTCATGGGCGGCGAGCCGCATGTGGTGAACCTGACCCTGCTGCCCCATACCGAGGAAGACCTTGTCTGGCTCGATGCGGCGGCGGGCGAAGGCGCGGTGACGATCCTGTCGCGTGGCTACGGCAATTGCCGCGTCACCGCGACCGCGCTGCCCCATGTGTGGCGTGTGCAGTTCTTCAACTCGATGGACACGCTGATCCTCGACACGTTCGAGGTCACCACGATGCCCGAGGTGGCGATCGCCGCGAAAGAGGATCTCGTCGACTCCGCCGAGCGGATCGTCGAAGTGCTGGAGGCGATCCGATGAGCGTTGCGGGGTTCGAGGGAAGCTACATGGGCGCCAATGACCGGATTTCCGATCAGGCAATCATGGAATGCAAGATCTGCTGGACGCCCTACGATCCCGCGGAGGGCGACGATTTCCGCCAGGTCCTGCCCGGCACGCCGTTCTCGATGCTGCCCGAGGACTGGCATTGCCCCAATTGCGACGCGCCGAAAGAGCAGTTCATGGTGCAGACCGATCCGGGCGCGCCCGCGATGCTGGAGGCGCGTCGGATCGAGGAGCAGGTGGCCAAGCTCACGGCCGATTTCCGCGAGGTCTGGCATTCGAAAATGCGCGACGTGCCCTTGGTGAACAAGGCGCTCTCGGTCGAGCCGGTGGGGTTCGTCTCGCACGAGGGGCGCGGGCTCGGTGTGCTTGTCAGCCCGTGGTTCATGAACCTGATCATGTTGCCACGCGAGGGCGAGGACTGGTCGGCGCTGGTCCCCGGCGCCAAGGAAAACATCGATTTCCCGTCCGGCACGTACGAGTTCATCCATAACGTCCGCGAGATGGGCGGCGGCTACAAGGCGTGTTCGCTTTTCTCGCCGATGGGCGATTTCCAGACGCAGATGCAGGCGACCGATGTCGCCCGCGCGATCATGACGGAGCTGTTCAAGGACGAGAACCGCGCCGAGACGGATCGCAAATCCGAAATCCGCGCCGGTCGCGAGGCCGAACTTGCCGCGGTCGAGGAGGCCGAGGCTGCGCAGGCGGCGGAAGATGCGCGCGTCGAGGAGATGGCGCAACCGACCCGGCGCAAGCTGATCTCGGCCGGTCTGGCCGAGGATGCGCCGCGCGACGAGGCGGATGACGCGGAATGACCCAGACGCTCGGCATAACCATCGCGCGCGACGGCGCTCGGCTGAAGGCGGTGCTTGCGCTGCCCGTGCCGAGCCCGGTTGAGGCGATGATGCTGGGCAAGACCCCCGAAGAGGTCGCGGAACTGATGCCGCGCCTGTTCAACCTGTGCGGCATGGCGCAGGGCCTCGCGGTGCGGTTGGCGACGGGGCTGGAGACCGCCGGATGCGACCCGCGGCGCGAGATTTTGCGCGACCATCTCTCCAAGCTATGCCTGCGCTGGCCCGCGCTGATTGAACACGACCCGATGCCGCTGCCCGCGGATTGGTCGAAGGGCGGCGCGGCGCTGCAGCGCTGGATCTGGGGCGGTGCGCGGCCCGCGCGGCTGGCGGACTGGCTGAGTTCCGGTGCGGGGATCAGTCCGCTTCTGGCCGCGATCGCGGAGCGCTTCGCGCCGGGCGAAGCGGTGGCCGATCTGCCCGACCTGTCGCAGCCTTTGTCGATGGTGCCGCAGGAGAATTCCGCTGCCGGTCGGGTGCGCGACGCGGATCTGATGCGTCAGGCCGAAGCGCGCTACGGCCGCGGACCGCTCTGGAGGGCGCTGGGGCGCGTGGTCGATCTGGATCGGATGTGCTTCGATGCGCCGCCCGCGCGCCGGATCGCGCCGGGCGTGGCCTCGGTCGCGGCGGCGCGGGGCGCTTATACCTTGCAGGTCAGATTGAATGGCGGTCGTGTGAGCGCGCTCACGCGGATCACGCCGACCGACCATCTGACCGTGCCGGGTGGGATGTTGCAGCGCAGCTTGGAGACCCTGCCCGCAGAGAAAGCGTCTTTGGCAAGCTTGGTTGTGGACATACTCGATCCCTGCGTGCCAGTTCTGATGCGGGAGGTCGCCGATGCATGAGATGTCGATCGCCGAAGGCATCCGCGGCGTGATCGAGGATGCGGCCAAGGCCAACAGCTTTTCGCGCGTGACCACGCTGCGGCTCGAAATCGGGCGCTTCGCAGGCGTCGAGAAACACGCGCTGGAATTCGCCTTCGACGTGGTGATGCGCGGCTCGCCCGCGGAAGGTGCGGAATTGCAGATTATCGACATCCCCGGCAAAGCGCTCTGCTATGATTGCGCGGAGAGCGTGGAAATCGAACATCGACTGGACCCTTGCCCGAACTGCGGCGGCGGCAAATTGCTGGCGCAGGGCGGCGAGGAGATGCGGATCAAGGATATGGAGGTGCTCTGATGTGCACGGTGTGCGGATGCAGCGGACATAGCGTGGAAGATCAGTTCCGCGCCCATCTGGAAAAGAGCGGTCAGGCTGCGCCGAAAGCGGCGCCTCTGGCGGTGCTCGCGCAAGCGGCCCCGGCGCCGCCTGCACCCGCGCAGGGTCATCATTCTCACGATCACGCCCACCACCACGACCACGGCGATATCCATATCGGCCTTGGGGCGGCAGGCACCGAAGTGCCGGGTATGAGCCAGGAACGTCTGATCGAGATCGAGACCGATATCCTGTCGAAAAACAATGATTTCGCCGGGAAGAACCGGGTGCGACTGGCGCAGAAGGGTATCTTCGCGACCAACCTCGTCTCCTCTCCCGGCTCGGGCAAGACCACGCTTCTGTGCCGCACGATCGAGATGCTGGGCGATGCGCCGCTCGCGGTGATCGAGGGCGACCAGCAGACGACCAATGACGCCGACCGCATTCGCGCGACAGGCGCGAAGGCCATTCAGGTGAACACCGGCAAGGGCTGTCACCTCGACGGGCGCATGGTGGAAACCGCGCTGGACCGGCTCGCGCTGCCCGAAGGGTCGCTGCTGTTCATCGAGAATGTCGGTAACCTCGTCTGCCCCGCCGCCTTCGATCTGGGCGAGGACGCGAAGGTCGCGATCCTGTCGGTCACCGAGGGTGAGGACAAACCTCTGAAATACCCGGATATGTTCGCCGCCGCCGGTCTTGCGATCCTCAACAAGACCGATCTCGCGCCCTATTGCGATGTCGATCTCGACCTCTACGAGGCGAATATCAAGCGCGTGAACCCGGAGATCGAGGTGCTGCGCGTCTCGGCCCGCACGGGCGAGGGGATGCAGGCGTGGCTCGATTGGCTCAAGCGCGGGCTCGACCGGAAGGCCGCGTCATGACCGGCTCGACCCCGGCCATCCTCCTCGTCGATGACGAGCCCCATTCGCTTCAGGCGATGAAAATGGCGCTCGAGGACGAGTTCGAGATCCTCACCGCGCCGGGGGCTGAAGAGGCGATGTCGGTGCTCGAAGAGGAATGGGTGCAGGTGATCTTCTGCGATCAGCGCATGCCCGGCCGCTCGGGGGTCGATTTCCTCACCGAAGTGCGCGAGCGCTGGCCGGAAACGGTGCGGGTCGTGATCACCGGCTATACCGACAGCGCGTCGATGGTGGCCGCGATCAACGATGCGGGCATTCACCAGTTTATCGCCAAACCCTGGCATCCCGAGCAGCTTCTGGCGGTGGCCCGCAATGCCGCGCGGATGTTCCAGCTGTCGCGTGAGAACGAGCGGCTGACGCTGGAGATGCGGTTCCTCAACTCGACCACTGAGACGCGGGTCGAGAAGCGGCGCCGGTCCTTGCGCGAGGGGATGGGGTTCGAGACGATCCTGCGCGCGCCCAATTCCGCGATGAACGCGGCGGTCACTCTCGCGCGGCAATATGCCAGCTTCGACGTGCCGGTGCTGATGACGGGTGAGCCGGGCACGGGCAAGACGCAGATGGCCCGCGCGATGCATTACGGCTCGCTGCGCTCGGAGAAGCCGTTCTACGAATTGAACATTTCCGGCATGCCGGAAGATCTCGCGATGGTCGAGCTGTTCGGCGCCAAGCGCGGTGTGCTGCCCGGTGGCGTGGCCAAGATCGGGCTGGCGCAGAAAGCCGATCGCGGCACGCTCTATCTGGCGGGGATCGAGGGCGCGAGCCCGGCATTGCAACTCGCGCTGCACCGGATGCTGCGCGACGGGGTCGTGACGCCGGTCGGCGGGCAGGAGGCGGTCTCGACCAATCTGCGACTGATCGCGGGCGCGTCGGGCGACCTGCGCGCAGGCGTGGCCGAGGGGCGGTTCCGCACCGATCTTTACTATGCGCTGAGCCTTGGCGAGATCGCGATCCCGCCGCTGCGCGCGCGGCGCGGCGACGTGGCGATGCTGGCGCAGGCGATCCTCTCCGAGATCGCGACGAGCCACGGCAAGCCGGTGATGGGCTTCGAGGCGGCCGCGCTGGAATTTCTGGAGAATTACGACTGGCCGGGCAATCTGCGCGAACTGACCAACGAGGTCACGCGGATGCTGATCTTCGCGCAGGACAATGTGCTGGGCGCCGAGCTGATCTCGCGTCACATCCTGCAGGCCGATCCGTCGGATGAGGGCGCCGACCGCGCCGCCGAGGATGTGATGACCGCTGAGGGCACGCTCAAGGACCGGATCGAGCTGATGGAGATGCGCATCCTGCGCGAGACGCTCACCCGCAACCGCTGGAATAAGAGCCGGGCTGCGGCCGAGCTGGGCCTGTCGCGCGTGGGCCTGCGGGCGAAACTGGATCGTTACGGCATCGCCGACCCGTCGGTGGCCGCTGAGGAGGAGAGTGACTGATGTGTTTGGGTATTCCGGGCCAGATCGTGGCGATCACCGATGAGACGCGCCAGATGGCGATGGCCGAAGTGTCGGGCGTGCGCCGCGAGGTGAACGTGGCCTGCGTGGCCGAGGGCGCGCTCGAGGGACTCGTGGGCCAATGGGCGCTGATCCATGTCGGTTTCGCGATGAGCCTGGTTGACGAGGACGAGGCCGAAAAAACGCTCGAGGCGCTGCGCGATCTTGGCGAGGCGCAAGAGGCTCTGGAACAGATGGCCGCGGGCGATGCCGCGCTGGCAGGGGAGTGAGACAGATGAAATTCGCATCCGAATTCCGCGATCCGAAAGCCGCCAAGGTGCTGCTGGCCGAGATCGCGAAGGTGGCCGATCAGATCGGCGCGACGAAGGACAAGCCCGTTCACATCATGGAGGTCTGCGGCGGGCATACCCATTCGATCTTCCGCTACGGTCTCGACAAGCTGGTCCATGAGGGCATCGAGTTCATCCACGGCCCCGGCTGCCCGGTCTGCGTGCTGCCGCGTGCCCGCGTCGATGAATGTATCGAGATCGCCGAGCGGGAGGGCGTGATCTTCACCACTTTCGGCGATGCGATGCGCGTGCCGGGCACGAAGAAATCGCTGCTGCAGGCGAAGGCCGATGGCGCGGATATCCGCATGGTCTATTCGCCGCTCGACGCGCTGGAACTGGCGCGCCGTAACCCCGAGCGCGAAGTGGTGTTCTTCGGCTTGGGGTTCGAGACCACGACCCCCTCCACGGCGCTTGCGATCCAGCAGGCCGCGCGCGAGGGCTTAGGCAATTTCAGTGTGTTCTGCAATCACATCACCGTGCCCGAGCCGATCAAGGCGCTGCTGGATGATCCGCATATGTGCCTTGATGGCTTCATTGGGCCCGGTCATGTCTCGATGGTGATCGGCATCCATCCTTACGATTTCATCGCGCAGGATTACGGCAAGCCCATCGCGGTGGCAGGCTTCGAACCGCTCGACTTGCTGCAATCAGTACTGATGGTGCTGCGCCAGATCGCGGAGGGCCGCGCCGAGGTCGAGAACCAATATGCCCGCGTCGTGCCCGAGCATGGCAATCCGGTGAGCCTTGCCGCGATCGACGATGTCTACGAGACGCGGCCGTCCTTCGAGTGGCGCGGTCTGGGCGAGATCGACAAGTCGGGGCTGCGCATCCGTGCGCAATACGAAGCCTATGACGCCGAGGAGAAGTTCGGCATTGGCTATGCCACCGGTCGGCGCGAGGTCGAAGAGGCCGAGGGTTGCGCCTGCGGGCAGGTGATGACGGGGCGGATGAAGCCGGTGGACTGTCCGCAATTCGGGCGCGGCTGCACGCCGGAAATGCCGCTTGGCGCACTGATGGTCAGCTCCGAAGGGGCCTGTGCGGCCTATTGGCAATATGGCGGCGCGCGCGCTGTCGAGCCGGCGGAGTAAGGGGGCGCTGCCCCCGTCGCCGGAGGGCGAGAAAAGGTTAGGGAAGAAGGGGCTCCGCCCCCGCGGCTTTGCCGCTCCCCCGGGATATTTGGACCAAGGCGAAGGTAGGTAGAATGGCTTTGCGCGACGAGCGGGTGACGCTGGCCCATGGCGGCGGCGGCAAGGCGATGCGGGATCTGATCGAGGAGGTGTTCACTTCGGTCTTCGCGCCGCCCGGCATGGAAGATCAGGCGCGTTTGCAGGCCGAGGCGCTGGCCGAGCCCGGCGCGCGGCTGGCCTTTACGACCGATAGCTATGTCGTCACGCCGATCGAGTTTCCGGGCGGCGATATCGGCAAGATCGCGGTTTGCGGCACGGTGAACGATCTGGCTGTGGGCGGCGCGACACCGCTCTGGCTCTCGGCGGCCTTTATCATCGAGGAAGGCACCGAGATCGCGCTTCTGCGCCGGATCGTGGCGACGATGGCGCGCGAGGCGGAGGCGGCGGGCGTGAAGATCGTCACCGGCGATACCAAGGTGGTCGGGCGCGGGGCCTGTGACGGGGTGTTCGTCACCACGGCGGGCGTCGGCGTGATCCCCGGTGGGGTCGAGATGGCCGCAGGACTGGTCGCGCCCGGCGATGTGGCGATCGTGAACGGGGTGCTGGGCGATCATGGCGCGACGATCCTTGCCGCGCGCGGCGATCTGGCGCTGTCGAGCGCGATCGAGAGCGATTGCGCCGCTCTGGGGCATCTGATGGCGGATGTGCTGGCGGTGGCACCGGGCGCGAAAGCCGCACGCGATCTGACGCGGGGCGGGTTGGCCTCGGCGCTTAACGAAATTGCGGAGGCTGCGGGTTGCGGGATCGAGATTGAGGAGGATGCGTTGCCGCTGCGCACCGAGGTCGTGGGGATGTGCGAGATCCTCGGGCTCGATCCTTTGTATCTGGCCAATGAGGGGCGGCTCGTGGTCTTCGTGCCCGAGGCCGAGGCCGAGGCGGCGCTGGCCGCGATGCGCGCGCGCCCCGAAGGGTCCGGTGCAGTGATCGTGGGCCGTGCGGTCGGGGGGCATAAGCAGGTGCGAATGACGACGGCGTTCGGAGGTCAGCGCATCGTCGATATGCTGGTGGGCGAGCAGTTGCCGCGTATCTGCTAAAGCGTCTTTAGCAGGGTGCGCAGCGTGTTTGCGGCGGTGCTTAGCGCCCGTTCGTCGAAGGCGGCATAACCCAACAGAAGTCCCTGTGGCGCGCCGGGCAGGCGGGCGTGGGACGATAGCGCCCGCAGCGTGAGACCTTCTGCCTTTGCACGTTCGGATATCGCACGGTCGCCGAAGGGGGCGAGGGCCGGGCCGAGGCCTGCGCAGAGATGCATTCCCGACGGGTCGGGCTGAAGCTGGAGATAGTCCTCCAGCCCCGCCAGTTCGCTCAGCAGGTAACGCTGGCGCTTCGCGTAATGGCGCCGCATCCGCCGCAGATGGGTCGCGAATTCGCCGCTCGCCATGAAGCTCGCCAGCGCTGGTTGCGGAACCATCGAGACCCGCGATCCGGTCGTCGCAATCGCCGTTCGCATCGGGGTCACCAGCCGCTCGGGCAGCACGAGATAGCCGATCCGCAGCGCCGGGCTGAGCAGTTTCGAGAAGCTGCCCATATAGATCACGCGCTGCAACCCATCGAGCCCCGCCAGCGCCGGCAGCGGCTGGCCGCGATAGCGGAACTCGCTGTCGTAATCATCCTCGACGATCAATGCATCGCGCTCGCGCGCCCAGTCAAGCAGTGCCAGCCTGCGCGTCAGCGGCATCGCGATCCCGGTCGGGAAATGGCGCGAGGGGGTGATGGTGACCGCGCGGGTCTCGGGCGGCAGATCGGCGGGGTCGAGCCCCTCGGCGTCGATGCGCACCGGGCGCTCGGTGATCCCGCTTGCGGCCAGCACATGGCCCATCGTCGCCCAGCCGGGATCTTCGGTCGCCATCAGCGCGCCGGGGGGCAGCGCCGCCCGCGCGATCAGGTCGAACCCGTCCCACGCACCGCCGGTGATCACCACCTGTTCGGTCGCGCAGTCGAGGCCGCGCCATGCCGCGAGGTGGTCGCGGATCGCCTGCCGCAGCGAGGGCCAGCCGAACGGGTCAGGCCGGTCAAGAAGCGCGGGATCGGGGTTGCGCCATGCCCTCTCGAGGTGGCGCGCCCAGAGCCTGTGCGGGAACAGCGCCTGATCGGGCAGGCCGGGCTGAAAGGGTAGCCACGTCTGTGCCGCGTGCGGCTGCGAATGTGAGGCGTCCCGCGGCGCGGGCGGTGCGAGATGGGGCAGGTCCTCGGCCACATAGGTGCCGCCGCTGGGGCGGGTGCTCAGATAGCCCTCGGCGATCAGCTGATCGTAGGCGGTGGTCACTGTCATGCGCGAGACCGACAGCTCCTCGGCCAGAGCGCGGCTTGGCGGCAGGCGCTCTCCGGCTGCGGCGGGATCGGCGCGCAGCATCTCGC
Organism: Thioclava sediminum; assembly: GCF_002020355.1. Taxonomy (GTDB): domain Bacteria; phylum Pseudomonadota; class Alphaproteobacteria; order Rhodobacterales; family Rhodobacteraceae; genus Thioclava; species Thioclava sediminum. Next base: position 284,611 of record NZ_MPZV01000002.1, on the reverse strand, counting down.
GCAGCGCTTGCGTCAGCTGCGCGTGCAGCGGCACGCCGGAGTGCCGATCAAGCGACAGGCCGAAAAGAGAGGCGTTCAGATTGGACTGGTGCATTTTGGCGAAACTGGACATGTTTTCCTATCCAATAGGGCGGTATCGCTGCCGGGACAAGATTGACCCGCTTTAATAGAGACGCCCATGACCGAGACCCTTCCCGTGACCGACCGTTCCCGCCTGCGCCGTCTGCATGAGCGCGGCCATTTCGACCGCGATACGATCAACGCGATCCTCGATGCGCAGCCGATGTGCCATGTGGGCTATGTCCGCGATGGCAGGCCTTACGTGACGCCGACCATGCAATGGCGCGAGGGCAATCACGTCTATTGGCACGGTTCTTCCGCGAGCCGCGCGCTGCGCAGCGAGACGCAGGCCGAGGTCTGTCTGACGGTGTCGATCCTCGACGGGTTGGTGCTGGCGCGCTCGGGTATGCATCATTCGCTGAACACGCGCTCGGTGATGCTCTTTGGGACAGCATTCAAGGTGGAGGACCCGACCGAGAAGCTGCAAAAGCTCGGCAATTTCGTGAACCATCTCTATCCGGGCCGCTACGAGATGCTGCGTCCCGATCACACGCAGGATCTGAAAGCGACGACCGTGCTGGGGATGGAGATCGCCGAGGGCGCGGCGAAGATCCGGACCGGTGGGCCTAGCGACGACGAGGAGGATTACGCGCTGCCGATTTGGGCCGGGGTGATCCCGATCCGTATGGAGGTGGGCGACCCGATCCCCGATCCGCGCAATCTCGACGCCGTCGAGATGCCCGCGCATGTGCGCGATTTCCGCTATGGCGGTTAATTGGCCTGCGCGATCTGGTCGAGCTGTTCCAGCCGCTTTTCGTAGAAGAAGGTCAAGCAATCTATCAGGTTGCGGAATTGCAGCGGATCGTTGGTGTCGATGAGCCCGGGGCGGCAGGCACGGTCGCGGACGCTCAGCCAGCCTCGCTGGCTTTGCTTCGTGGCCTTTGCGTCCCTTTCGACGGCCTGTCCGTAAAGCTTGCCCAGCAACCCGTCTAGCTGTCCAAGCGGGCGGATCAGGCAAATCACCTCCGCCGCCGGATCTAGCTTGCCAGTGCAGTCGAAGCTGGGGCCGGTGACATCGGGGAATTTGTTCAGGATCCGCGCGATCCATTCGGCGGGTTCAATCGCGGGGAAGTTATTCCAGACGCTGTAGGGACCGAGTATGGTGAAATTGCTGATCGGATAGGGGGCATTATAGTCGAGTATCTCGCGTCGCCGGTCCTCGGGGAAGTTCGGGGAATGAATGTCGGGGGAATAGGTCTGCACATACCAATCGCCATCCGGCTTCCGGAAGACTGTACAATCCATACGACCGGTTCGCAGCATCATGTTCTGGAAGAAATACACGTCATCGCCTTCCGGCGGTAGAAATGTGCGCGAGTAACCGTCCACTTCGAGGCGCGGCAGCGGGCCGCCTGAGCGCTTCACGTTCGTGGGAATCAACGCCCCGGTCGGTGGAACGTCGTAGCTTCCGTGCGCGACCGAGTCCCAAGGCGCGTCGAACCAGGCTTCTCCGCCGGTGTTTTCGAATACCACATAGGTGCAGGCGTTGAATGCCCCGAGCAATCCGATCTGCGCGGGATAAGTCATGCGATCGGCCACAAGTGTCGTCTTGGTGGCCTTCAATGCCGCGACATTGTTCAGAAGCAGATACTGCTCAGCCAACGGACGCTCATCGTCTTGACGATATTTCTTTCCGATCATCGCGAAGACGAAATCCGGGGCGAGTTCCCAAGCGCTCATCCGTTTGGTGATCTCGTTGATCGCATCTTGGGCCTGAGCGTAAAACTGATTTGCGATGAGCTTACTGAGTTCTTTCGAGAATGGCGTGCCATCCGACACCTGAATTGCGCTCGTAATGCTGGAAAATGGGGCGTGAAAGCCAACAACAGCTTCGGAGTGAATATGCCGGATCGGCATTTCTTTCGCGCCGCGGGCCATGCGGACAGAGCCACCCAGGAACGCGATTGCGCAGGCGGATAGGCACTGATCGCCCTTGCCGACATAGGTCTCGAATCCCACGATCTGGTCGGAGAGCTTTAGCCCTGCGTAGAAGTCGCCACCTTCGCTATTGAGTGACACCACGACGTTCTTCTCGTTCACGCCAAGAGATTGGCTCTGGTTGAAAATCTCGCTGGCGTGCTCCGCTACGACCTCACTGAACTTCTCCGCGTCCCCGGTCTCGATCTCCCCCTCGATCCGAATGTGCAGGTAATCCTTGAAGTCGAAACTGTCGCCCGCGTGAATGGCATCCCCAAACGCTTCCTCCCCGAAAGGAAGCACGAATTCGTCGGTAATCGGCGGTGCCCAGTAGATGTCGGCTGCTTGGGAAGTCGGCGCGAAAGTGAGAGTGCTCAGCAGGGCGAGGGCTGGGATCAGTCGTCGCATCGGGCCTCCACGAAGTGCTGCAGGCCGGTCCCGAGCCCGGAAGTACCGAAGGTTTCGCGCACTTGGGTGAGCGGGCCTTGGTAGAGGTCGGCGAAATTCGCGGCGTAGCCGCAGAAGTAGTCCGTCGCGATCTGTGCGTCGCAGCGTTTCGTCGCGATGCACAGCTCGACCTGATCGAAGAAATTCGCCATCTCTGACACGGCCGCGAATTGCTCCTGACGCTTCACGGGAGGGCGTTTCTGGAACAACAGCTCAAGAAATTTTTGCCGCTGCGCGGGAGGAATGCCGCCTTTGATCGCTGTGACTTTGGCTAGGGCGTCCGAGTTCTGCCACCAGAACTGCGCAAGTTCGCGGCGGGCGCTTCCTGCATATTCGAGGTCGGAAAACCTAGCCACCATCTCGAGCGAGAGATCGGCCTTCCGGTCCTCGCGCCATTGGTAGATTTGCCCGGCGGTGAAGACGAGGGCAGCTATCGTGGCGATCCAGGAGCCCATCTCGATCTTATCCCGGAGGCTCATGGCCGTGTTGGACGCGACTTCGGGCGGGGCGGTCGTATCCGTTTCAGGCGCGTCGGAGGGCACATTGGGGGCGTCTGCGGTAGCGGGCGGCGTTTGCCCCGCGCTCACTGCGGGCATCCCGAGAAATCAAGCTCGGCCACCGGAATTTCGGTCGTCTCGTCGAGTTTCGCGACCTGCTTGCGCGCGACGCTGTCGAAGCTGTCGCGCAGGCATTCGAGCTGCGCACGGGTCAACACGAGCACTGCAGCTTTGGGATTGGCGGGGATGACCGCGCCGGATTGCAACCGCGGCAGACCTTCCGAGTCGATGGCGGAATTGCGGCTCGTTCCCTGTGCGATCTCCGCTGCGGTGGGGTCGAAAACCCCGTCCTTACAGAAGCCCACGAAGAGGATTGACGGGAATGCCCGTTGCTCGAGGTAGTCGGTTGCATGATCGCGCAGGCATTCGGCCTGATCCCATCGCAGGGCGGGACCTTCACCGGAGCTTTGGGCATAAGCGATGCCCGTCGATGCGAGGGCGATCCCTGCGGCGGCAAGGATCGGAAAGGCAGAAAACTGATACGACGCAAAGAACATGACGATGATCCGAACCGAGTTGAACCATTTCAGCAGGCTAGCAAATCGGAGGGATTCGGCAAAGCGCGGCGGGGGTGGGGCGAAACATGCTCGGACGTTGCGCGGTGCTGTCGGTTTTTGTTCGGTTTTGGTCGAAGCGCGCAAAAATGCGCTTCACAAAATCGTGAGCAATGGATCGGCCTAACTTCGAGAAACTTCGAAATTCCTATGAAAAATAGGGATTGAGGAGGCACGGCTCCGCATCGGGTAACGCGACCGAGCGTGAAAGCGAAAACGAAATCACTCTCTTGTTTTGTTCCTGTTACATCCGCACACTACGCCGCGTAGCGCGGAGGCTTCGCACGGGGCCTCAGATCCATCCAACAATGAATCCCGCTACATATGGGAGGAAGACATGAAGAATTTTGCACTCGGTGCGGCGCTTGCGTCGGCCTCGCTCATTGCGCCCTTCACGGCCAATGCGGCGACGGAAATCCAGTTCTGGCACGCCTTTACCGGCCGTCTCGGCGAGCTCGTCGATCAGCAGGTCAAGGACTTCAATGCCAGCCAGGACCAGTATGAGGTCGTGGCGACCAACAAGGGTAACTACTCGGAAACGCTGAACGCCGGGATCGCGGCGTTCCGCGCCGGTGAGCAGCCCGACATCCTGATGGTGTTTGAGGTCGGCACGGCGACGATGATGGCCGCCAAGGGCGCGATCAAGCCGGTCTATCAGGTGATGGAAGACGCGGGCGTCGACTTCAATCCCGACGATTATATCGGCGCGGTGAAGGGCTACTACACCACCACCGACGGCAAGATGCTGTCGCTGCCCTTCAACTCCTCGACGCCGGTTCTCTGGGTCAACCGCGACATGCTCGACGAGGCAGGCGTGGCCAAGGATGCGCCGCTGACCACCTGGGAAGATGTCGGCAAGGTGCTCGACCAGCTGAAGGCTTCGGGCGTCGATTGCCCGATGACCACCGCATGGCAGAGCTGGATCCAGCTCGAGAACCTCTCGGCCTATCACAACGTCCCGTTCGCCAGCCAAGAGAACGGCTTCGCCGGTCTCGACGCGAAGCTGGAATTCAACGGCCCCGTTCAGGTCAAGCATATCCAGACGCTGGGTGACTGGGCCAAGAAGGGTGAGTTCATCTACAAGGGCCGCCGCAACGAAGGCGGCGCCGATTTCCGCGCTGGCACCTGCGCGCTCTTCACCGAGAGCTCGGCCGGGTACGCGGGCATCAAGTCCGAAGCCAAGTTCAACTTCGAAGTGCACCCGCTGCCCTATTGGGGTGACGTGGACGGTGCGCCGCAGAACACCATCATCGGGGGCGCTTCGCTTTGGGTGATGTCGGGCAAGGATGACAGCCATTACAAGGGTGTCGCCGAATTCCTGAGCTATCTCTCCTCGCCGGAAGTGCAGGCGAAGTGGCACCAGGACACCGGCTACCTGCCGATCACCAAGGCCGCGGCTGATCTGACCCGCGAGCAGGGCTTCTATGACGCGAACCCCGGCACCGATGTGGCTGTGAAGCAGATGACCGCGAATGCGCCGACCGAGAACTCGAAGGGCATCCGTCTGGGCAACTTCGACCAGATCCGCGGCATCATCGACGAGGAACTGGAAGCTGTCTGGGCCGGTGACAAGACCGCTCAGGACGCGCTCGACAACGCGGTGGAGCGTGGCAACCAGCTGCTGCGCCGCTTCGAGCAAGCCAACCGCTAACCCAAATCCGGCCGCGGGCGGGGGAAACCTGCCCGCGGCTATTTCTATTCGAAGGCCCCGATCCCGATATGGAAAAACGCGTAACCTTCAAGGGCTGGCTCTTGCCGATGCTGCTGCTTGCGCCGCAGTTGATCGTCTCGGGCGTGTTCTTCTTCTACCCGGCGGGCGAGGCGGTGTGGCAATCGCTGTTCATCCCCGATCCGTTCGGCCTGTCGATGCAATATGTGGGCCTCGGAAATTTCGAATACCTGTTCAACGACCCCTATTACCGCGCGTCCTTCGTGACGACGGCGGTGTTCTCGACCCTCGTGACACTGGTCTCGATGATCCCGGCGCTGTTCCTCGCGGTGCTGGCGGATCGGCTCGTCAAAGGGGCGGGGACCTATCGCACGCTGCTAATCTGGCCCTATGCGGTCGCGCCCGCGGTGGCCGGTGTGCTGTGGCTCTTCATGTTCAACACGCGGATCGGTGTGGTCGCCTTCTATCTCAACCAGATGGGTTACGACTGGAACCATGTGCTCAACGAGCATGAGGCGATGGGGCTTGTCGTCGTGGCGTCGGCCTGGGGGCGGATCAGCTACAACTTCCTGTTCTATTTCGCGGCGCTGCAAGCGGTGCCGAAATCGGTGATCGAGGCGGCGGCGATCGACGGGGCGCGGTTCTGGCGGCGCTTCTTCACGATCGTGCTGCCGCTCTTGTCGCCCACGACCTTCTTCCTGCTGGTCGTCAACATCGTCTACGCCTTCTTCGAGACCTTCGGCGTGATCCACACGATCACGTCCGGCGGGCCGCAACAGGCCACTACGATCCTCGTCTACAAGGTCTACGCCGACGGGTTCGTCGGTCAGGATCTCGGCAGCTCCGCCGCTCAATCCGTGGTGCTGCTCGTGGTCGTGGGCTTCCTGACGGTGCTGCAATTCAAATTCGTCGAGAAGCGGGTGCATTACTGATGGCTGACATGCACAACGAACCGCCCCCGGGCATGGTGGAAAAGCGCGGCTCCGGTCTGTGGCTGACCCATGTGCTCATGATCGTGGGCGTGCTGGTGATCTTCTTCCCGATCTGGCTGGCCTTCGTGGCCTCGACCCATACCCAGCAAGAGATCGCGCAGGCGCCGATGCCGGTGATGCCGGGCTCGCACCTGATCCAGAACTACTCGGATGCGCTGTTCTCCGGGGTGAACGTGCCGGTCGCGACGATGCTGGTGAACTCGCTGGTGATGGCGCTGGGGATCGCGCTCGGCAAGATCGCGATCTCGCTCTTGTCGGCCTTCGCGATCGTCTATTTCCGCTTTCCGGGGCGGCGCTTCTTCTTCTGGATGATCTTCATCACGCTGATGCTGCCGGTCGAGGTGCGGATCGTGCCGACCTACGAAGTCGTGGCGGGCTTCGGGATGCTCAATAGCTATTCCGGCCTGATCCTGCCCCTGATCGCGTCGGCCACGGCGACCTTCCTGTTCCGGCAGTTCTTCCTGACGGTGCCCGACGAGCTGGCCGAGGCTGCGCGCGTCGACGGCGCGCGCCCGATGCGCTTCTTCTTCGATATCCTGCTGCCGATGAGCCGCACGAATATCGCGGCGCTCTTCGTGATCCTCTTCATCTATGGCTGGAACCAGTATCTCTGGCCGCTTCTCATCACCACCAATCCCGAGATGAACACCATCGTCATGGGGCTCAAGCAGATGTTCCCGTCGGGCGACGATATCGCAGATTGGCCGGTCATCATGGCGACCTCGATCCTCGCGATGATCCCGCCGGTGATCGTGGTGATCTCGATGCAGAAACTCTTCATTCGCGGCCTCGTGGACAGCGAGAAATAAGGGCAGACAATGGCGACCGTTGAACTCGAAAATATCAAGAAACGTTTCGGCAAGACCGAGGTTCTGCACGGGGTCTCGATCGACATCCAGGATGGCGAATTCATCGTCATCGTCGGTCCGTCCGGCTGCGGGAAATCGACGCTTCTGCGCATGGTCGCGGGGCTGGAGAGCATCTCCGAGGGCGAGATCCGCATCGGCGAGGCCCGCGTGAACGAGCGCGAGCCGATGGACCGCGACATCGCGATGGTGTTCCAGAACTACGCGCTCTACCCGCATATGTCGGTGCGTCAGAACATGGGCTATGGGCTGAAAATCGCGGGCATGGCGAAGTCGGAGATCAAGCGACGCGTCGACGAGGCGGCGAAGCTGCTGCAGCTGTCGGACTATCTCGAGCGCAAGCCGCGCGAACTGTCGGGCGGGCAGCGTCAGCGGGTGGCGATGGGCCGCGCCATCGTGCGCGAGCCCTCGGTCTTCCTGTTCGACGAGCCGCTGTCGAACCTCGACGCCAAGCTGCGGGTGCAGATGCGCGTCGAAATCCGCGAGCTGCAGCGCAAGCTCGGCGTGACCGCGCTCTATGTGACCCACGATCAGGTCGAGGCGATGACCATGGCCGACCGGATGATCGTGATGAACGGCGGCGTGGCCGAGCAGATCGGCACGCCGCTCGAAGTCTATGAACGCCCCGTGACGATCTTCGCAGCGCAGTTCATCGGCAGCCCGTCGATGAATGTCATCGACGCCGAGGTGCGCGCCGGTCAGGTGATGCTGGGCCATGTCACGCTCGGCCCGACCGATCTGCCCGATCGCCCGGTCAGCCTCGGGATCCGGCCCGAACACCTGCATCCCGATGACAACGGGCCGCTGACGCTAAATGTCACCCTGTCCGAGCCGCTGGGCGCGAATACGCTCCTGCACGGCACGCTGGAAGGGCGCGGCGAGGCAATGACCGCGGCGCTGCCGGGCGTGCATATGGAGAAGCAGGCGGTGGAGCAGGTGCGGCTCTCGGTGAACGCCGAGGACCTGCATCTCTTCGATCCGAAAACCGGTCAGCGGCTGAATTAAGCCGCGCCGATCCGGTGGCTGATCGCTTTCGCGGCCTGAGCGACCGCGTGCCCGAGTACGGGCAGGCGGCTATCGGGAATTCGCTGCACAGGGCCGGAGACCGAGATCCCCGCGACCGCGTCGCCATGCGCGTCGAAGATCGGCGCGGCGATGCAGCGCATGCCCAGCGTGCGTTCTTCATCGTCCACCGCGTAGCCCTGCGCCGTGATCCGCTCCAGTTCTGCGCGCAAGGCTTCCGCATCGCCGATGGTGCGATCATTGAACTGCGCGAAATCGTAATCCGCGAGGAGCTGGTCGAGCCGGTCCGGCGCATAGGTGCTCAGAAGCGCCTTGCCGATGCCCGACGCGTGCAGCGGCGCGACCGTGCCCGGTGGGAAGAACGCCCGGATCGGATCATGCGTCTCCACCTGCCCAGTGAACAGAACCTGTCCCGCGCGCTCCACGCCCAGATTTGACGTCTCTCCGGTCGCGCGCATCAGATCCTGCATCAGCGGCCGGGCACGCTCGAAGACATTGGTGCGCCTCAGGAAGGCCGAGCCGATGCGGAAGGCCGCCGGGCCGATATGCCAGTCCTGCGCCTCGGGCTCCACGAAATCGCGGGCATGAAGCGTGGCCAGAACCCGGTGCATCGTCGCGGGCGACTGGTCCAGCTCGCGCGCGATGGCGCTCAGCGACAGCCCGCCATGCCGCGCCAGCAGGTCCAGCACGTCGAGCGCCCGGTCCAACGCAAGGATCGTGCCCTGCGCGGGGTCGGTGTTGAAGCCTTTCGGGCGGCCCTTCCGGCGGGGCGTGGTCATCGGGCGCACCTCTGAGCGGCAAAAAGAAATATCTTACGCAGTATAAAGCAAAATCTAATTTCACTGTGTGAAAAAAACAAAGCCCTGAATTCCATAAGAATTCTTGGCTGACGCGGCGCAAACGCCCACGATCCGTAAAAATTTCTGCGTCAGCCGCGCCATGGTAGAAACGCTTCCGACACATGGAGGAGGCGTCATGATCCATCTCAATCCCGTTTTCATTCCGGGCCCGACCAACATCCCCGAGGCGCTACGCAAAGCCGTCGATATCCCGACGATGGATCATCGCAGCCCCGGTTTCGCCGATATCATCCATCCGGCGCTGGACGGTGTGAAGAAAGTGCTCAAGACGACCACGGGCGAGGCCTTCGTCTTCCCCGCGACCGGCACCGGCGGCTGGGAGACGGCGATCACCAACACGCTCTCGCCCGGCGACAAGGTTCTGGCCTGCCGCAACGGGATGTTCAGCCATAAATGGATCGACATGTGCCAGCGTTACGGGCTGGAGGTCGAGGTGGTCAGCGTCGCGTGGGGTGAGGGCATCCCGGTCGAGCGCTTCGCGGACATCCTCGGCGCCGACACGGGCCACCAGATCAAGGCGGTGCTCGCCACACATAACGAGACCGCAACCGGCGTGACCTCGGATGTCGCGGGCATCCGGCGCGCGATGGATGCGGCGGGGCATCCGGCGCTGTTCTTCGTGGATGGCGTCAGCTCGATCGGGTCGATGGAGTTCCGGATGGATGACTGGGGCGTCGATGTTGCGGTCACTGGCAGTCAGAAGGGCTTCATGCTGCCGCCGGGCCTCGCCATCACCGGCTTTTCGCAAAAGGCGCTGGAGGCGGTCGAGGGCGCGAAGCTGCCGCGCTGCTTCTTCGACATTCGCGACATGCGTACGGGCTACGCGGCCAATGGCTACCCCTACACGCCGCCCGTGGGGATGCTGAACGGGCTGAAGGCGTCCTGCGACATGCTGCTGGAGGAAGGGCTGGGCAATGTCTTCGCCCGTCATGCCCGGATCGCGGAAGGCGTACGCCGCGCGGTGGCGGCCTGGGGGATGGAGCTTTGCGCCGTCTCGCCCGATCTCTACTCCAACAGCGTCAGCGCGGTGCGTGCGCCCGATGGGTTCGACGCCGGCCGGATCGTGGCGCAGGGGCTGAATACTTATGGCGTGGCCTTCGGGGGCGGGCTGGGCGATGTCGCGGGCAAGGTGTTCCGCATCGGGCATCTGGGCCTGATGACCGATGTGATGGCGCTCTCGGGGCTGGTCACGGCCGAGATGGCGATGGTCGATCTCGGCCTGCCGGTGAAGCTGGGCAGCGGGGTTGCCGCAGCCCAGGCGCATTACCGCGAGACCGCCGCCACCCCTGTGCGACAAGCCGCCGCGTAAGAGCGGTCAGGTTCGGGCGCTGGCGAGCCTTCCCAGCATCGTCAGCGCCTGATCCATCTGCTCGAGCGAGACGAATTCGTCGGCCTTGTGGGCCTGCTCGATCGAACCCGGCCCGCAGATCACCGCATCCATCCCGAGCGACTGGAACAGCCCGGCCTCGGTGTTGAAGGCGACGCAGCCCGCGTGGTTCTGGCCGGTCAGCGCGAAGACCAGATCGCGCGCGGCATTGTCGTCCATCGGCTCGAGCCCCACGACCTCGCCGATGGTCTCGGTAGCGATCCCGGCCTCGGGCGCGATTGCGCGCATCTCGGGCAGCAGCGTGTCTTCGACGTAGCTCGCGATCTCGCCTTTGACGAACTCCATATCGGCGGCGTTGATCGGGCGCATCTCCCAGGCCAGTTCGGCGCGGGGCGCGATCACGTTATGCGAGATGCCGCCTTTCAGCGCGCCCACGTTGAGTGTCGTCTGCGGCGGGTCGAAGCGCGAGCCTTCGGGGCAGCGTCTGACAAGTTCGGCGCGCAGCTCGAACAGGCGGTTGATGTAGCGCACCGCGTATTCGACCGCGTTCACGCCCTTCTCGGGGGCGGAGCTGTGGCCCGGCAGCCCCTCGAAGCGCACGGTATATTCGCAGCAGCCCTTGTTGCCGTCGAACACCTGCATCGAGGTCGGCTCGCCGATTATGCAAAGCGCGGGTTTGACCGGGCGTTTCGCGAGCAGCTTCACCAGCTCCTGCGCGCCCAGACAGCCGACCTCCTCGTCATGGGTGAAGGCGAAATGGATCGGGCGGGTTTTCGCGGCTTCGGCCAGCAGATCGAGCGAGCCGAGACAGGCCGCAATGAACCCTTTCATGTCGCAGGCGCCGCGCCCGTAGAGCTTGCCGTCACGCTCGGTCATGTCGAACGGATCACTGGTCCAGTCCTGATCGGTGACCGGCACCACGTCCGAATGGCCCGACAGCACCAGCCCGCCGTCGCGCGGCGCGCCCAGTGTCGCGAAAAGGTTCGCCTTGTGGCCGCTCTCGTCGACCATCACCTCTACCGCCGCGCCGACGGTTTCCAGCCGGTCCGCGATGTAATGGATGATCGGCAGGTTGCTGTCGGTCGAAATCGTTGGGTAGGCGATCAGGTCCGAGAGGATCGCGCGGGTTGTGTCGATCCGCATGGTCTCAGTCCTTGATGAATAGTTTGCGCTCGACGTTGCACAGGGGCATGGCGGGGCCGTCCTCGGTGATCACGATGGTCTCCGTCGTCTCCATCCCCCAATGATCCATCCAGAGGCCGGGCATGAAGTGGAAGGTCATGCCGGGCTCCAGTATCGTCTCGTCGGTGTCGCGGATCGAGACGGTGTGCTCGCCCCAATCGGGCGGGTAAGAGCAGCCAACCGCGTAGCCCGCGCGGTTGGGCCGTTCGATGCCGACCTTCGCGAGTTCTACATTCAGCGCCCGGGCGATATCGCAGGCACGGTTGCCGGCGCGGGCGACCTCGATCCCTGCGTTCAGCCCCTCGGTCAGCGCCTCGGACGCGTCGATCATGTGTTGCGGCGGTTTGCCGAGGAACACGGTGCGGCAGAGCGGCGCATGATAGCGGCGGTAGCAGCCGGATTGTTCGACAAAGGTCGCCTCGCCCGCCTTCAGCGCCTCGCCATTCCATGTCAGGTGCGGGGCGGAGGCATCGGGGCCCGAGGGCAGCATCGGTACGATGGCCGGGTAGTCGCCCCAGCTGTCTTCCTCGCCCTGCACGGCGGTGCGATAGAGCTCGCCCACCAGATCGTGCTTGCGCAGCCCCGGCTCGGCCAGCTCCATCGCGCGTTCGATCACCAGTTCGGAAATCCGCGCGGCGCGGCGCATGAAGCGCAACTCCTCGTCGGATTTGATCAGGCGTTGCCAGTTCACCAGCACCGAGGCGTCGAGAAGCGTGGCCTCGGGCAGCCCTTCATAAAGGACCGCATGGGCCTTCGCGGTGTAGAAATAGGTCTCCATCTCGACACCGATCCGGGCCTTGCCGTAGCCCATGATCCGCAGGTGCGATGCGAGGTCTTCCATCGGGTGCATGATGTCGGATTGCACCATCGCGTCGTTGTAATGGAGGATGTGCTCCTCCTCCATCCAGACGGTGCGGCGCGCGCCATTGGCATCCATGAAGCGGCCCCACCAGTAGGGCGCGCCTTCCATCGGCAGGATCACCCCCTGATGCGTGTAGAAGGACCAGCCGTCATAGCCCGTCAGCCAGAACTGGTTCGAGGGGTTGGTGATGAAGAGAATGTCGATCTCGCGTTGCGCCATCGCCGCACGCACGAGCGCGATCCGGCGGGAATATTCGAGTTCGCTGAAGTGCACGTTTTCGATCGGCATTCGGGCTTCTTTCTGCTGGCGGTATTTCGCGCAGGTTGGGGCGCGCCCCCGAGCGAGGTCAAGGCCAAAACGAAAACGTGCGGCCCCCGGGAGGGCCGCACGTTCGCGTGACTTGGTGCAGCGGATGTAACCGCTTACGGAATGAGCCGCTCGATGATCAGATCGGCCGCTTCCTCGGGGCTGATCGCAGTGGTGTCGATCCGCATTTCGGCATTCTCGGGCGCCTCATAGGGCGAGTCGATGCCGGTGAAGTTTTTCAGCTGACCGGCGCGTGCCTTGGCATAAAGCCCTTTCACGTCGCGCGCCTCGGCCACTTCCAGCGGCGTGTCCACGAAGACTTCGAGGAATTCGCCCGGCTGCATCATCGCGCGGACCATGTCGCGCTCGGAGCGGAAGGGCGAGATGAAGGCCGTGACCACGATCAGGCCCGCATCGGTCATCAGCTTCGCGACCTCGCCGACGCGGCGGATGTTCTCCACGCGGTCGGCCTCGGTGAAGCCCAGATCCTTGTTAAGGCCGTGGCGGACGTTGTCGCCATCGAGCAGGAAGGTGTGGCGGTTCATCCGCGCCAGTTTCTTCTCGACGATATTGGCGATCGTGGATTTGCCCGAGCCCGAGAGACCCGTGAGCCAGACCACGGCGGGTTTCTGGTGCTTCATGTTGGCATGATGCTCGCGCCCGATATCGGTCGCCTGCCAGTGGATATTCTGAGCCCGGCGCAGCGCGAAATTGATCATCCCCGCAGCCGCCGTCTGGTTGGTCATCTTGTCGATCAGGATGAACCCGCCCAGATCGCGGTTCTCGCCATAGGGCGCGAAGGGGATCTCGCGGTCGGTGGTGATGTTGGCCACGCCGATCGCGTTCAGGTCCAGCGTCTTCGTCGCCAGATGCTCCTGCGTGTTGACGTTCACCTCGTATTTCGGCTCGTGGACGGTCGCCGAAACGGTCTGCGTGCCGATTTTCAGCCAATAAGCGCGGCCCGGCACCAATTCGGTCTCGTCCATCCAGACGAGCGTGGATTCGAACTGATCGGCAACCTCCAGCGGCTCTTTCGCGGCGACGATGACCTGACCGCGCGAACAGTCGATCTCGTCGGCGAGCGTGATCGTCGTGGATTCGCCTGCCACCGCCATGTCGCGGTCGCCCTCCAAGCTGACGATCCGCGCGACTTTCGAGGTCTTGCCCGAGGGCAGCACGCGCACCTCGTCGCCCGGTTTCACGGTGCCCGAGGCCACCAGCCCCGAGAAGCCGCGGAAGTCGAGGTTCGGGCGGTTCACCCATTGCACCGGCATCCGGAAGGGGCGCTCCTGATCGGAGGTCACGTCCACCTCGACCGCCTCAAGGTAGGGCAGCAGCGAGGGGCCTTTGTACCAAGGGGTGTTCTCGCTCGGGCCGGTGATGTTGTCGCCCTTGAAGCCCGAGATCGGGATCGGGGTGAAGCCTTCGATGCCGATGCTGTCGGCGAAGGTTTTGTAATCGGCCACGATCTCGTCGAAGGTCGCCTGATCGTAATCGACGAGGTCCATCTTGTTCACGGCCAGCACAATATGGCGGATGCCCAGCTGGTGGACGAGATAGGAGTGGCGCCGCGTCTGGGTCAGCACGCCTTTGCGCGCGTCGATCAGGATCACGGCCAGATCGGCGGTCGAAGCGCCGGTGACCATGTTGCGGGTGTATTGCTCGTGGCCGGGCGTGTCCGCGACGATGAACTTGCGCTTCTCGGTTGCGAAGAAGCGATAGGCCACGTCGATGGTGATGCCCTGCTCGCGCTCGGCGGCGAGACCGTCGACCAGTAGCGCGAAGTCGATCTCCTGGCCTTGGGTGCCGACGCGCTTGGAGTCGGCTTCAAGGGCCGCCAGCTGATCCTCGAAAATCATCTTGCTGTCATAGAGCAGCCGCCCGATCAGCGTCGATTTCCCGTCATCGACTGAGCCGCAGGTGATGAAGCGCAGCATGGTCTTGTGTTGATGCGCCTCGAGATAGGCGTCGATATCCTGCGCAATCAGCGCGTCGGTCTTGTAGATCGGATCGTTGGTCGTCATGTCGGCTCACCTGATAGGGTGGAAATGAAGGCGCGCGTGCGGCTCGGGAGGGGAAGGCTCAGAAGTAGCCTTCCTGTTTTTTCTTCTCCATCGAGGCGCTCTGATCGTGGTCGATCGCGCGGCCCTGACGCTCGGAGGTGGTGGTCAGCAGCATTTCCTGAATGACTTCCGGAAGGGTCTGCGCCTCGCTCTCGACGGCGCCGGTCAGCGGGTAGCAGCCCAGCGTGCGGAAGCGCACCGAGCGCATCTTCGGCTCCTCGCCATCACGCAGCGGGAAGCGGTCGTCATCGACCATCAGGATCAGCCCGTCGCGTTCCACCGTCGGGCGCGGGGCCGAGAAATAGAGCGGGACGATCTCGATCCCTTCGAGGTGGATATATTGCCAGATGTCCAGCTCGGTCCAGTTCGAGATCGGGAAGACGCGGACGCTTTCGCCCTTGGCCTTCTTGGCGTTGTAGAGGCGCCAAAGCTCGGGGCGCTGGTTCTTCGGGTCCCAGCGGTGATTGGCCGAGCGGAACGAGAAGACGCGTTCCTTCGCGCGGGATTTCTCCTCGTCGCGGCGCGCGCCGCCGAAGGCCACGTCGAAGCCGTGCTTGTCCAGCGCCTGTTTCAGACCTTCCGTTTTCCACATGTCGGTATGCAGCGAGCCGTGATCGAACGGGTTGATCCCCTTGGCCTTCGCCTCGGGGTTCTGGTGCACGATCAGTTCCATCCCCGCATCCTTCGCGGCCTTGTCGCGCAGGTTGTACATCGCCTGGAATTTCCACGTCGTGTCGACATGCATCAGCGGGAAGGGCGGCGGCGACGGGTAGAAGGCCTTTTTCGCGAGATGCAGCATCACCGCGCTGTCCTTGCCGACGGAATAGAGCATGACCGGATTATCGGCTTCGGCCACGACTTCGCGCAGGATGTGAATGCTCTCGGCTTCGAGCCGCTGCAGGTGAGTCAGGGTCTTGTTCATGAGGGAGGTCTCTGTCTGAACGCGGTTTTCCAAGATATAGGCGTCGGGTTTTGCTGGATAACCCCCCAAATGGGGGGGTAAATACGGCTTATGTTGGGTCAGTCCGAGAACACACTGTTGATCAACGCGCTCTTCGCGGCGGCGAGCGAGGCGGGAAAGGCTGGCTGGGTGCGCTTTCTCGAGCGGCTTTGTGAGGCTGCCCATGCCGAGGGCGCGGCGGTGCAGATTCTCGCGAACGAGGGGGAGGGCGCGGGCTGGCAGGTTGGCAGGATTGCTTTGCCCGATGCTGCGCGCCTGCACCCTATGCGCCTTGACCGGGTTTATTCGCAGATCGACCTGCCGGGCGATATCGAATGGCCCGGACCGCTCCGCGCGCTGAAAGTTGCGGCGGGGGCGGCGGGTCAAACTGTGTTGATGATCGCGCGTCCGCATCGGGATTTCCGCGCGGCCGAGGCGCTGGCGCTCTCGACACTCGCGCCGCATCTGGGGCAGGCAATGATGATCCGCGAGGCGCTCGGTGGCGAGCGAGCCCGTGCTGCGCGTGATACTGAGGCTGCCGAAGCGCTCGGCGCTGGCTGGGTGGTGCTGACGCCTGCGGGCACGGTGCTCGCATTCGACCCGCGCGTGGCGGCGGAGTTCGATGCGCAAGGCTGGTTGCGGCTGCGCATGGGCGCACGCCCGGAATTCGCCGATCCCGACGCTGCGCTGCGCTTTCGTCAGAACCTTGCTGCACTCGGAGAGGGGCGGGAGGTCGTCCGGCCGATTCCACTGGGACCTGAGGGCCGGGGTGTTCTCCGTCTTGCGCCGGGACAATGGCGGGGCAGTCCCGCGCTGATCGGTCATCTGCGTGAGATGCCGCGGGCCGAAGCTTTGCCAGTCGCGCGGATCGCCGGCGCGCTCGATCTCAACCGGTCCGAGGCGCGGCTCGCGGCGCTTTTGTGTGACGGGGCGAGCCTGCGCGACGCGGCCGAGCGGCTGGGCTGGACGCTGGAGACCGCGCGCTCGACCTCGAAGCAGATCTACGCTCGCGCGGGTGTCAGCGGCCAGACGGGGCTGTTGCGCAAGATGTTCGGCTCGGCGCTCTGGCTGGGTTAGCCGCGCGCGAAGAAGACCGCCGCCATCACCAGCCCGACCGCGATGATGAAGCCGCGCAGCAGCGCCATATTGGTGATGCGTTTCGACAGATGCGCGCCCAGATAGCCGCCGATGGCGCTCGCGATGCCCAGCACCACGACCGCCTGCCAGTCGATCAGCCCGGCCACTGCGTAGGTCACGACCGAGACCAGCGAAAGCACCGCCGAGACGAGGTTCTTCAGCCCGTTCATCGCGTGCAGATCGGTGAAGCCGATCAGGCCGAGCGCGGCGAGCAGCATGATCCCGAGGCCGCCGTTGAAATAGCCGCCGTAGATCGTCACGGCCATCAGCAGAGCAAAGGCCGAAACCGCGCCCATCGTGCGGCCCGAACGCTGGAGCGCTTTCAGCAGGAACGGTCCGAAAGCGAAGGCCGCCGTCGCCAGCAGCAACAGCCACGGGACCACGCCTGCGAACAGTTTCTCGGGGGTGATCAATAGCAGCAGCGCACCGAGAAAACCGCCTGCCACGGCGGCGATCAGGATCGTGCGCAGCGCCATCGGGCCCTTGTGGCGCAACTCGTGGCGGAAGGCCCATGCGCTCGACAGATAGCCGGGCAGGGCCGCCAGCGTCGCGGTCGCATTCGCGGTGATCGGCGGCACGCCGGTCCAGACGAGCGCGGGGAAGGACAGGAAGGTCCCGCCGCCCGCGACCGCATTCAAAGCGCCCGCCGCGAGACCGGCGAGCGCGAGGATCAGAAAAGACAGCATTATCTACCGTAATCAGCCGAGGTCAGGTGCGACCGGAACGACGATCCGCCCGCGGATCTTTCCTTCGAGGAATTTCGGCGCGGTTGCAATCACGTCTTCCAGTGCGACTTCGGTCTCCATCGCGGCGAGCTTGTCCATGTCGAGATCGGCGGCCAGGCGACGCCATGCCTCGACGCGGTCCTCGATCGGGCACATCACGCTGTCGACGCCGGCAAGGGTCACGCCGCGCAGGATGAAAGGGGCCACGGATGTCGGCAGGTTCATCGAGCCCGCCAGACCGCAGGCCGCGACGGTGCCGCGATAGGTCATCATCGACAGGACATTGGCGAGCACCTCGCCGCCGACCACGTCGACAGCCCCGGCCCAGCGTTCCTTGTTCAGCGGGCGAGGTTTACCCGAGACATCCTCGCGCGGAACGATCGAGGCGGCGCCGAGGCCCTTGAGGTAGTCTTCCTCTTCGGGGCGTCCTGTCACGGCCGCGACCTTGTAGCCCAGCTTGCCCAGAAGCGCCGTTGCTACGCTGCCCACGCCGCCAGTCGCGCCGGTCACGACGACCTCGCCGCTCTCGGGCGTCACGCCATGCGCCTCGAGCGCCATCACGCAGAGCATCGCCGTGTAGCCCGCGGTGCCAATCGCCATCGCCTGACGCAAGGAGATCCCGTCGGGCAGCTTCACCAGCCAGTCGCCTTTCAGATGGGCGCGCTCGGCCAGCCCGCCCCAGTGCTTCTCGCCCACGCCCCAGCCGTTGAGCACGACCCGGTCGCCTTTCGCGAAATCGGGATGCTTGCTGTTGGCGACGACGCCCGAGCAGTCGATGCCCGGCACCATCGGGAAGCTGCGCACCACGGGGCCCGCGCCGGTAATCGCCAGCGCGTCCTTGTAGTTCATCGTCGAGTAGGCGACGTCGACGGCCACCTCGCCTTCGGTCAGATCGGGCAGGTCGATCTCCTTGAGCGCGGCGCTCTGGGTCTCTTCGGGTTTCTCGATCAGAATGGCTTTGACCATGGGGTATCCTTTCAGCTTCGGGCGAGCCGCAGGAAGCCGTCGGTAAAACGGCGCAGCGGCTCGGGGTTGCGTTGAAGTTTGGTGCGCAGGACCGCGCCTTCCCAGCCGGTCCAGAACAGCTCTGCGAGGGCGTCGGCGTCATGATCGGGGCCGATTTCGCCCACCGCTTGCGCGTCACGCAGGCAGGTCGCGGTGAGGCTCTGCCAGCGCTCGAATACCGCGATCAGGCGGGTGCGAAACTCCTCGGGCAGGCTGCCCATCTCCTGACCGAGATTGCCGATCAGGCAGCCACGGCGAAAATCGAACCGCGCCATGCCCGCCTCGGCCTCTTCGGTGAAAGCAGTGAGCCGGGCGAGGGGGGTAAGGTCCGCGCGGTCGAAGGCGCGGCGGAGCTTGTCTTCGAAATAGGCGCCATAGGCGTCGATCAGCGCCGCGCCGAAGGCCGCTTTCGTCGGGAAGTAATGGTAGAAACTGCCCTTGGTGACACCGGCGGCGGCGGTGATCTCTTCTAGGGCGACGCTCGCGTAGCCGCGCTCGGTCAGTTGCGCCAACCCCGCCTGGATCAGCGCCTTTCGGGCGTCCTGATCCTCCGGTTTCCGGCGCGGGCGGCCACGGCGCGATGGGGCTGGCGTAGCGGTCATGCGGAATTAATATACCATGCGGTATGATAAATCAATCGCCGCGATTTCGCCTCGGCGGTTCGGTCTTTGCTGATCTCCGGCAGCGCTCTGAGCAGTAGCGCACGCTCTCCCAATCCCGGGCCCATTTCTTGCGCCACGCGAAGGGGCGGCCACAGTTGGCGCAGAGCTTCATCGGCAGATCGGATTTGCGGCGCATCTTCATGCAGGGCGATACGCGGCCGGGGCGTCGCCGGATGACCCCGCGCAAAAGAAAAGGGGCCGCGCGCGGCGACCCCTCTCCCGTCCCTCTTCCCTTCGATCAGATCGCCGAGCTGTGCCCGGCTTTCGACAGATCATAGGCATCGAAATGGCGCGCGATCATCCGGGTCAACGGGCGGGCCTTGACCGGAATGCGCAGCCCCCCCGCGCTCACCTGAACCATGTCGCCGAAATGCTCGGCGCAGGTGGCGAACAGCGCGGACAGCTCTTCCGGATCGGCGCCGAAGTCCTGCACCAGTTCCGCTGCGCTCACTTCGAAATCGCACATCAGCGCCTCGATCAGACGCGCGCGCATCTTGTCATCCGCGGTGAAGCGGTGCCCGCGCGAGGTCGAGAACCGATCCGCCCGGATCGCCGCGGTATGGGCCGAGGTGGCGGGCGCGTTCTGCGCATAGCCTTGCGGGAAGCGCGAGATCGACGAAGCGCCGAGCCCGACCAGCGCTTCGGCCTGATCGTCGGTATAGCCCTGGAAATTGCGCCGCAGCTTGCCTGCCCTTTGCGCGATCGAGAGGCCGTCGGTCGGCAGGGCGAAATGGTCGATGCCGATCTCGTCATAGCCGTCGGCCACGAACAATTCGCGCGCCACCTCGAACAGCTTCAGGCGCTCCTGCGGGGTGGGCAGGTGGTCCGACGGGATCATGGTCTGGCGCCGCGCCATCCACGGCACATGCGCGTAGCCGTAAAGCGCCACCCGGTCGGGGCCGAGAGACAGCAGCTTCTGCACCGAGTCCGCGATCTTCGTCGGCGTCTGGTGCGGCAGCCCGTAAAGAATATCGGCGTTGAGGCTCGCGACATCGCGTTCGCGAATCATGTCGACCGCGGCCTTGGTGATCTCGTAGCTCTGATCGCGCCCGATAACGCCTTGGATTTGCGGGTCGAAATCCTGCACCCCGATCGAGGCGCGGTTCATTCCGGTTTCCACCAGCGCGTCGATGCGCTCGGCGTCGATCTCATTCGGGTCGATCTCGACCGAGAATTCCGCACCTTCGCCCATCGGCACCGCATCGAATACCGCATCGGCGAGGCGGCGCATCATCTCGGCGGGCATCAGCGTCGGCGTGCCGCCGCCCCAATGCAGCCGCGACAGCGTGACGCCGGGGGCCAAGCGTTCCTTGAAAAGACGCAGTTCGGCCAGCAGCGTCTCGGCATAGGCGCGCACCGGTTCTTCGCTCTGCGTGCCTTGCGTGCGGCAGGCGCAGAACCAGCACAGCCGTCGGCAAAACGGCACGTGCATATAAAGGGAGATCGACGCACCTTCGGGGATCGCTTCGATCCAGTGCGCGAATTCCATCGGTCCGACATCGCCCGCGAAATGGGGGGCGGTGGGGTAGCTTGTGTAGCGGGGCACCCGTGCGTCGAAGAGCCCGAGCCGGGTCAGTTGCGATTCCTGTTCCATAGGCGTATCTTTAGATGTAAGACGCGCAACAGAATTTGACCCAGATCAAGCAATATCCACATGGCACATGATGACGTTCAGCCTGCTTCGCTCGCCTGCGGAGACTGCCCGATCCAACATCGCGCTGTGTGCGCACGATGCGATGCAGACGAGCTCGAACAGCTTGAGAAGATCAAATATTACCGAAGTTTCGAGGCAGGCCAGACGATTATCTGGGCTGGCGACCAGATGGATTTCGTGGCCTCGGTCGTCTCGGGTATTGCGACCCTGACGCAGACGCTCGAAGACGGGCGCACCCAGATGGTTGGCCTTTTGCTGCCTTCGGATTTCGTGGGCCGTCCCGGGCGCAACCGTGCCGCTTATAACGTGACCGCGACCACCGATATTCTGATGTGCTGCTTCCGGCGCAAGCCTTTCGAGGAGATGATGGAGCGCACGCCCCACATCGCTCAGCGCCTGTTGCAGATGACGCTCGACGAACTGGACGCGGCGCGAGAATGGATGCTGCTTCTGGGCCGCAAGACCGCGCGCGAGAAGATCGCCTCGCTGCTGTCGATCGTGGCGCGGCGCGATGCGTCGATCAACATGAGCCCCAGCGCCCGGCAGATGGTGTTCGATCTGCCGCTGACGCGCGAGGCGATGGCCGATTATCTCGGGCTGACGCTCGAGACGGTGAGCCGTCAGATGTCCGCGCTCAAACGCGACGGCGTGATCGAGCTGCAGGGCAAGCGCCATGTCACCGTGCCGGATATGGATCGGCTGCTGCTGGAAGCAGGTGATGACAGCGACGGCGGTTTCCTCATCTGAGCATCCGTCCGATCAGGGGGACACGCACTGTCGATAGGTGAGGGGCTTCATCGAGTCCCGCGTGATATCCTGACGCGAGAGGTAGATGCCCGTACTCGACAGGGTCAGCACGATGTCGCGCTGCCATTTTTGTCCTTCGCCAGTAAAATTCCACGTCGCCCGCACCACGCGATCGGTCGCGCTGTCGATCTCAGTGAGTTTGGCCTGCGACTCGTAGAATTGCAGGCTGTCCGGCTTCACCACCATCAGGCCCTTGGCATCATCGCGTGAGCCGTCGCAATCGGCTTTCGTCAGTCCCCAACGCCCGACCATGCCCTCCGGCAGCGTCTTGGGTGTCGCCCCGTCTTGTTTCGGCGCCATTTCCTGACAGGCGGCGAGCAGCGCGAGGCTGGCGAGAAGGGCGGGAAGGATGATGCGGGTCATTGGGGGCTCCGGTCTTTATTTAACCAGCCAACCCGTCAGCCTGACCGGGGTTCCGCGCAGGGCAGGGATGTCGCGACAAGGTCGCGAATTCGTGCGGGTTCTGCCCCGGTTTCGGCACTGTCGTTAGGTAAACAAGGGGAGGCAGCATCGTGGAAGGTCTTATGCGTATCCTGATTACTTGTTTCTTCCTCGTTGCCGCTCCAGGCCTGAGTGTGGCGCAGCCATTGTCGCAGAGTATGGCGCAATGCTCGGGCCTGTTTCACGGCGTCGGCACGATGATGTCCGACCCCGCGCGGGCGGAAAAGCTCGACCGGGCGGGGATGATCTGGCGAGGCGCGGCGATCAAGCAGGCCGAGGCTGAAGGGCGCACGGATGCCGCCAGCTGGGTCGCGGTTCATCAGCGTGAAAGCTTTGACGACTGGCGCGGGCGCGGCAAGATGGCGGCCTTCTCGCAGGACTTCCGCGACTGGGCCAGCTATTGCCGCAAGCTCGGCAAGGCGAAGGGCATAAAGACCGACTTCGGGTCATGAAAACGGCGCCCCGAGAGGCGCCGTCATCCGTTCAGAAAGGTGGCGCGCTCAGTGCGCCATGATCACCGGAACCTCTGCCATCTCGAGCATGTGGCGCGTCGCCCCGCCCAGGATCGCTTCGCGGAAGCGCGAATGGCCGTAAGCCCCCATCACGATCGCATCGGCTTCGCTGTCGCTGACATGACGGTTGAGCACGTCCGACACGCGCGGCATGGTCTTGGCCAGCACCGACACCTCGGCATGGACGCCGTGACGCGCCAGCATCTGGCTGAGCTGGCCGCCGGGGTCGGAGCGCTCGGGCCCATGCGCGGGCGGGTCGATCACGGTAATATCGACCAGATCGGCGGATTTCAGAACGGGCAGGGCGGCGCGGACGGCACGCATCGCCTCATGAGATTGATTCCACGCGATAACGACGCGCTTGGCGGGCATGTCGCCGTTATACCCGTCGGGCACGATCGCGACCGGCACCTGGCCCTCGAAAAGCGCGGCTTCGACCGCAGCTTCGATCTCCGGCCCGCGGCCCTCGCCATAGGGGCGGCCCATGATGACCAGATCGGCGAAGCGGGCGCGTTGGCCGACAACTGTGGGCATCGCGCCGATTTGCGAGACGACCGCATCGACGCCCCAGCGGATATCTTCGGCTTCGAGCCGCGCGCGCACCGCGGTCTCGGCATTGCGCGCATCGTCCTGCGCGCGATCCATCGTTTCCTGCTGCACGAAGGCGGTCGCGCCCGCGTAGTAATATCCAGTCTGCGTGCGGTCCACGCCGAGGCAGAGCACGTCGAGATGGGCGTCGCGCCGCCGGGCGACGGCCACGGCGGTATCGATCTGTGTCGCGGCCGCCTTGGGATCCGTGACGATCGTGAGAAGTGTCTTGTAAGCCATGGGTCCTGTCCTTGCGCCAAAAGCGAATAAGCATGTGAGACCAGAGACTAACCCGAAGAGATCGGCCGCACTTTGACGCGGATCAAGGGACGTGCCCGTCATATCACATAACTGCGACCGAATGGCGCACTGTGATCGCGAGCATTTGATGCAGATCAAGGCATCGTGCATACCCTCGGACCACAAGGACTCCAGTCAAGCCCAGGAGGATTCTCGGTTTACGAGGGTGCCGCAGGGGCAGACCAGACGAAGGGACGCACAAAATGTGGGATTATATCAAGCTGATCGCGCTTGGCCTTGTGGCGGTTCTGGCCGCCATTGCGGCCGGCTACGCGCGCGATCTTGCCTATCAGGTGAATGCAGTCGAGGTCATGCTGGCCGCGGCCATCGCATTCATCTGGGTGCTTCGCACCATGGGGAGCCGCCAGCCGGTGGCTCAGAACGAGTATTTCGACGGCGTGGTTCGCGCCGGGGTGATCGCGACGACCTTCTGGGGTGTCGTGGGCTTCCTGGTCGCCGTCATTATCGCCTTCCAGCTGGCCTATCCGGCGCTCAATTTCGAATGGGCACAGGGCTATCTGAATTTTGGCAAACTGCGCCCGCTGCATACGTCGGCGGTGATTTTCGCTTTCGGTGGCAACGCGCTGATCGCATCGTCGTTCTACGTGGTGCAGCGCACCTCGGCAGCGCGGTTGTTCGGTGGCAACAGCCTCGGCTGGTTCGTGTTCTGGGGCTATAACCTGTTCATCGTACTCGCCGCGACCGGCTACATCCTCGGCGCAACGCAGTCGAAGGAATATGCCGAGCCGGAATGGTATGTCGACATCTGGCTGACGATCGTCTGGGTCGCTTATCTGCTGGCCTTCCTCGGCACGATCTTCAAGCGCAAGGAACCCCATATCTACGTCGCCAACTGGTTCTACCTGTCCTTCATCGTGACCATCGCGATGCTGCACATCGTGAACAACCTGTCGATCCCGGTCTCGTTCTTCGGTTCGAAGTCGGTTCAGGTCTTCTCGGGCGTGCAGGACGCAATGACGCAGTGGTGGTACGGCCACAACGCGGTGGGCTTCTTCCTGACCGCAGGCTTCCTGGGCATGATGTATTACTTCGTGCCGAAGCAGGCTGAACGTCCGGTCTACTCCTACAAGCTGTCGATCGTGCACTTCTGGGCGCTGATCTTCCTGTACATCTGGGCCGGTCCGCACCACCTGCACTACACGGCGCTGCCCGACTGGGCCTCGACGCTGGGCATGACCTTCTCGGTGATCCTGTGGATGCCCTCCTGGGGTGGCATGATCAACGGTCTGATGACGCTCTCGGGCGCATGGGACAAGCTGCGGACCGATCCGATCATCCGCATGATGGTGGTGTCGGTCGGCTTCTACGGCATGTCGACCTTCGAAGGCCCGATGATGTCGATCAAGGCGGTGAACTCGCTGTCGCACTACACCGACTGGACGATCGGTCACGTGCACTCGGGTGCGCTCGGCTGGAACGGCATGATCACCTTCGGCATGCTCTACTTCCTCGTGCCGCGTCTGTGGGCACGTGAAGGGCTCTACTCGCTGAAACTGGTCAGCTGGCACTTCTGGCTCTCCACCATCGGGATCGTGCTCTACGCCGCTTCGATGTGGGTCGCCGGGATCATGCAGGGCCTGATGTGGCGCGAAGTGGACAGCCAGGGCTTCCTCGTGAACGCCTTCGCCGACACCGTGGCCGCCATGCATCCGATGTTCGTGGTCCGTGGTCTGGGCGGTGTGCTCTACCTCACGGGTGGCATCATCATGGCCTACAATCTGTGGATGACCGTCGCTCGTCAGCCGCGCGTGGAATCGCGTTCGGTTGCCGCCGTGCCGGCTGAATAAGGAGAGGAACAGATGGGACTTCTCGACAAGCACAGTGTTCTTGAAAAGAACGCCACGCTCCTGCTGATCTTCGCCTTCCTGGTCGTCACGATCGGCGGCATCGTGGAGATCGCACCGCTCTTCTACCTCGAAAACACCATCGAGGACGTCGAAGGGGTGCGGCCCTACACGCCGCTGGAGCTCACCGGGCGCGATATCTACATCCGCGAGGGCTGCTATGTTTGCCACTCGCAGATGATCCGCCCGATGCGCGACGAAGTGGAGCGTTACGGCCATTACTCGCTGGCAGCGGAGTCGCAATACGACCACCCGTTCCAGTGGGGCTCGAAGCGGACGGGGCCCGACCTCGCTCGCGTCGGCGGCCGCTACTCGGATGCCTGGCAAGTGGATCACCTGACCAATCCGCAGTCGGTCGTGCCGGAATCGGTGATGCCGAAATACGGCTTCCTGCTCAATCGCATGGTCGATCCCGCGCATATCGACGAGCGGCTCTCGACCGATGCGATGGTGGGCGTGCCCTATACCTCGGACATGATCGAGAACGCCAAGGCGGACTTTGCCGCTCAGGCCGATCCGAACAGCGACTATGACGGGCTGATGGAGCGTTATCCCAACGCGACGAACGTCCGTAATTTCGACGGTCGCCCGGGCATTTCCGAGATGGACGCACTCGTCGCCTATCTGCAGGTGCTCGGCACCATGGTCGATTTCTCGACCTTCGAACCCGTGGCCAGCCGGTAAGGGGAGCTGATCAATGGACTATCACATCTTCAGGGAATTCGCGGACAGCTGGTTTCTGATCTTCATGTTCGTCTTCTTCCTGGCCGTCGTGGCCTGGGTCTTCCGGCCCGGTTCGCGCAAGACCTACGAAGATACGTCCGAGATCCCGTTCCGGCACGAAGACAAACCCGCCAATGCCTCGGAGGCCGGCGAGAGCCGGTCCCCCAAGGACTGACGGCGCCACGTTGTAAGGAGGCGTGGAGAACATGAGCAAGAGACCAAGCAAGCACAAGCACGAGGTCGAGACCACGGGTCACCAGTGGGACGGCATCGAGGAATACAACAATCCGCTGCCCAAATGGTGGCTGTGGACCTTCTATGCCTGCGTCATCTGGGGGATCGGTTACTCGATCGCGATGCCGGCATGGCCGATCTTCAAATCCGGCGCGACGCCGGGGATCATGCACTCGTCGACCCGCGCGAATGTGCAGGCCGATATCGACAAGTTCGCTGCGGCGAACAAGCCGATCCAGGAGAAGCTCGTCTCGGTCGATCTCGACCAGATTTCGAGCGATCCCGAGCTGAACAACTACACCCAGAACGCTGGTGCGGCCGTGTTCCGGACCTGGTGCGCGCAGTGCCACGGTGCGGGTGCGGGCGGCAACTCGAAGCTGGGCTATCCGAACCTTCTCGACAGCGCATGGCTGTGGGGCGGCACGATGGAGGACATCCATTTCACCGTCACGCACGGCATCCGCAACGAGACGGACCCGGATGGCGAGGCACGTTACTCGCAAATGCCCGCTTTCGGCACGGACGAGCTTCTCGAGCCCGCGCAGATCGATCAGGTCGTGCAATACGTCCGCAAGATCTCGGGTCAGGACCATGACGAAGCAATGGCCACTGAAGGCGAGACCGTCTTCATGGACAACTGCTCGGCCTGCCATGCCGAAGACGGCACCGGCGACCAGATGCAGGGTGCGCCCAACCTGACCGACGCCGTCTGGCTTTACGGTGGGGATGTGGACACGCTGACCTACACGGTCACCAACGCCCGCTTTGGCGTTATGCCGAACTGGAACGAGCGTCTGTCGGAAGCGGATATCCGCGCCGTCGCAGCCTACGTTCACAGCTTGGGCGGCGGCCAGTAACGGTCGAAAACACAGAGATCCCGCGGGGCTTTGGTCTGGCGGGTCGCACCGGCACCCCGTCCTGTTCGCGCGTTTCCTGGGGGTGCCGGTGCCCAATTTCAGAGGGCCCCCGTCGCGGGGCCCTCTCGTTTGTCGAGGGTTACCTGTCGTCTATCTTGGGGTCATCTTTGGGCAAAACAAGCTCTGCGCTTGTCTTTGCACGCCGATGTGAACGCCGATGAGAGCGGGCCGCCGGCAGGCCGGGGCGCTGATCGAGGCCCGTAGCGATGGTGAAGCTCTGCGCCCAGATCCCGATCATTTCCAAATCTCCCGAAACCGTTGGCGCAGAGAGGGGCGCGGTGCGCGATGGCGCTTACGCGAGTCTATCGGGTCCGGCAGGTGCGGCCAGTTGCTTTGCGGCGGATGGAGGTTCATGCGGGCGAACAGCATCAGCGTGTCGGGCGTAACTCTATCTTTCATGTCTGATCTCCTGAAGGCGGGTCAACTCTGGTCAGGATGCTTTATTTGCGCGAAGATGCGACTCAGGAAACTTTCCACTATGTAAGTTGAAGTTACAGATATGGACTGGCGAACCCTTCCCTCCCTGACCGCGCTGCGGGCGTTTTCGGCTTTCGCAGAGTGCGGATCGGTGGCCGAGGCGGGACGTGCGCTCAACGTGTCGCATGCAGCCGTCAGTCAGCAATTGCGAGGGCTCGAAGAGCGGCTCGGTCTGACGCTTGTCGACCGGTCGGGCCCGCGGCCTGCGCTGACGCCCGACGGTCGCCGCCTTGCGCAAGCGCTGCGCGACGGGTTCGGCACGATTGCCGAAGCGGTCGCTTCGCTGAGCGACACCGCCGACTCCCGCCCGCTGCAAATCGCCACTACACCAAGCTTCGCCTCGGCCTGGCTGTTGCCCCGGCTGCCGGACTTTCGCGAAGCCCATCCCGAGATCGGTCTGACTATCGACCCTTCGGCGACCGTCTCCACGCTTGCGCCGGGCGGGGTCGAGATGGCGCTGCGCTACGGATCGGGGGACTGGCCCGGCCTCGAGTCGCGGCTTTTGGTGCGCTCGCCCATCGTCGTGGTTGCGGCTCCTGCGCTGGTGGGGGATGGGCGGTATGACTGCCCGGCGGATTTGCGTGGCCTGCCGTGGCTGCAAGAGCTCGGCACTTCCGAGTCGACCGACTGGTTCGCGCGCCATGGTGTCACGCAGGATCAGGCCAAAAGCCTGACAGCGATGCCGGGCAATCTTTTGCTCGAAGCGGCGCGCGGCGGGCAGGGGGTGGCGGTGACCGCCTTGGTCTGGGTAGAGCAGGATATTGCGGCCGGACGGTTGCGGCTACTGTTTGAAGACAGCGAGGAAAAAGGCTATTACACGGTTACGCGACCGGGCGTGAGGCGACCGGCGCTACGCCAGTTCATGTCTTGGCTCTTCAAGCAAGCGGCGCATGCCGGTAACCAGTAAAAATACCAACCAGTGAAGATTTCCTGTATGGCAGACCTGTCTTTTTGACGCAGGTCAAAGCCTTCACGACTGTGTCATACCAGAAGAGCCTGTGACGCAGAGAAATATATGAACGGAGAGAGTCGTGAGCTCCACCGAACCAGTCGATCCCCCGCCGCTTTACGCCGCCCGCGAGCCGATCTTTCCGCGCCGCGTGCACGGCCAGTTCCGCAACCTGAAATGGGTGCTCATGGCGGTGATGCTTGGCATCTACTACATCACGCCGTGGATTCGCTGGGATCGTGGCCCGGAGCTACCCGATCAGGCGGTGCTTCTGGACCTCGCGAACCGCCGGTTCTTCTTCTTCATGATCGAAATCTGGCCGCATGAATTCTACTTCGTCGCGGGCCTTCTGATCATGGCGGGCCTTGGCCTGTTCCTGTTCACCTCGGCGCTGGGGCGCGTCTGGTGTGGCTATGCCTGCCCGCAGACCGTCTGGACCGATCTGTTCATCCTTGTCGAGCGTTGGGTCGAGGGCGACCGCAACGCGCGTATCCGTCTGCTGCGTCAGAAATGGAACGCCGAGAAGTTCCGCAAGCGCATCACGAAATGGGTGCTCTGGCTGCTGATCGGCGTCGCGACCGGCGGCGCCTGGGTGTTCTACTTCACCGATGCGCCTACGCTGCTGACCGATCTGTTCCACGGCACCGCCTCGCCGATCGCCTATACGACGATCGCGGTGGCGACGCTCACGACCTTCGCCTTCGGCGGCTTCGCCCGCGAACAGATCTGCATCTACGCCTGCCCGTGGCCGCGCATTCAGGCGGCGATGATGGACGAAGACACGATCACCATCGCCTATCGCGAATGGCGGGGCGAGCCGCGCGGCAAGCTCAAGAAGGGCCAGCACGATCCGACGCAGGGCGACTGCATCGACTGCATGGCCTGCTTCAACGTCTGCCCGATGGGCATCGATATCCGCGACGGCCAGCAGCTTGAATGCATCACCTGCGGCCTGTGCATCGATGCCTGCAACGAGATGATGGACAAGATCGGCAAGCCGCGTGGCCTCATCGGCTACATGGCGCTGAAGGACGAGGCGAACGAGCGCTCGGGCAATCCGGTCATCAATGTCTGGAAGCACATCATGCGCCCGCGCACGATCCTCTACTTCTCGATGTGGTCGCTGATCGGCATCGGTCTGGTCGTCGCGCTCTTCATGCGCTCGCCCATCGACTTCAACGTGACGCCGAACCGCGATCCGCTCTTCGTGGTGGAGCCCTCGGGCGCGATCCGCAACATCTACACGCTGCGGCTGCGCAACAAGGCGGGCGAGGCGACCGAGTTCAAGGTCTCCGTCAAAGCCCCCGATCCGGCCGAGCAAAGCACGCTGAGCGTGTTGCTCGAAGGTCAGGACGGGAGCACCGTGACGGTGCCCGCAGATGAAACCATGACCCAAAGGGTCTATATTGTCGCCGAACCCGGTTCGTCCATCGCCACCAGCGAGCGTACCGAGCTGACGATGTGGATCGAGGACATGACCAATACTGATCGCGTGTCGGAGACGACCGTATTCAACGGAAGGGTACAATGACCGATATGGCGAAACCGCTGACCGGAAGAAAAGTGCTGATGATCGCGGTGGCCTCCTTCGGGGTGATCATCGCGGTCAACCTCGTCATGGCGTGGCAGGCTGTCAGCACCTTCCCCGGCCTCGAGGTCGACAATTCCTATGTCGCCTCGCAGACCTTCAACGAAGAGAAACTGGCGCAGGATGCGCTCGGCTGGACCGTGTCGCCGGAGTATTCCGACGGCAAGCTGAGCTTCGTGATCCGCGACGAGGACGGGCTGCCCGCGAGGGTGGCCGAGTTCAAGGCGCTCGTCGGGCGCACCACCCATGTCCGCGATGACATGACGCCCGATTTCGACTATGTCGGCGGCATCTTCACCACGAAGCTCGATCTTGCGCCGGGCGTGTGGCTGGTGCATCTCGACGCGAAAGCCGCCGACGGCACGGAGTTCCGCCAGCGGATTGACCTGTTCGTGAAAGGCTGAGCCGATGTCGGTGTCGCCCGCTTCTCCATCGCATAGCGAACCGTTCGAGGACGAGCATGTCTCGGCTTCGGCCTGTCCCGCCTGCATCGCGGCCCCCTCGGCCGAGCAGATAGCGAAGTCGGGTGACATCAAGGGCGCGCGGATCATGCTGTCGCTGCCCACGGCGCATTGTGCGGTCTGCATCACCGATGTCGAACGCGAGCTGATGAAGCAGCCGGGTGTGAAGTCGGCGCGGGTGAACCTGACGCTGAAACGCGCCTCGGTTGATGCGGCGGGCGATGTCGAACCGGCGGGGCTGATCGCGGCGCTCGACAAGATCGGCTATGAGGCGCACGAGCTCGATCCCGGCATGCTGTCCGCGACCGAGGCCGACAAGCGCGGACGGGACCTCTTGATGCGCATGGGCGTCGCGGGCTTCGCGATGATGAACATCATGATGCTCTCGATCGCGGTCTGGTCGGGGGCGGAGGATTCGACGCGCGACCTCTTCCACTGGATTTCGGCGGCCATCGCGCTGCCCACCACGATTTTCGCGGGCCAGCCCTTCTTCGCCAATGCCTGGGCGAGCTTGCGCGGCGGGCGTCTAGGGATGGATGTGCCGATCTCGCTCGCGATCCTGCTCGCGCTCGGGATTTCGCTGTTCGAGACGATGCATTCCGGGGCACACGCCTATTTCGAAGCGGCGACGATGCTCACCTTCTTCCTGCTGGTGGGCCGCTATCTCGACTATCGCACCCGCGCCGTGGCGCGCTCGGCCGCCGAAGAGCTAGCCGCGCTGGAAGTGCCCCGCGCGACCGTGTTGCGCGACGGCGAAGAGGTCACCGTGCCCGTGGGCGAACTTGTGCCCGGCGATCTGATCCGGGTGCGCCCGGGAGGCCGTATTCCCGCCGATGGCGAGGTGACCGAGGGCCAATCCGAGAGCGACCGCTCTCTGCTGACTGGCGAAAGCCTGCCCGTGCAGGTGCTGCCCGGTATGACGCTCTCCGCCGGTGAGGTGAACCTGACCGGGCCGCTGACCCTGCGCGTGACGGCGGCCGGGCGCGACAGCTCGCTGCATCGGATGGCCGATCTCGTCGCGATGGCCGAAAGCGCGAAGACGAAATACACCTCGCTCGCCGAACGGGCGGCGCGGGCCTATGCGCCGATCGTGCATATCCTGTCCTTCAGTGCGTTCTGCGCCTGGGCCTGGATCACGGGCGGCGACTTCCGTCTGGCGGTGAATATCGCCGCCGCCGTGCTGATCATCACCTGCCCCTGTGCGCTGGGGCTTGCGGTGCCTGCCGTGGTGACCGCCGCATCGGGCAAGCTGTTCCGCAAGGGGCTTCTGATCAAGGACGGCACCGCGCTGGAGCGTATGGCCGAGATTGATACGGTTGTTTTCGACAAGACCGGAACGCTGACCATGGGCGCGCCGCGCCCGCAGAACCTCTCCGATCTCTCGCCCGAGGCGCTGTCCGTCGCGATGGCGCTGGCCGAAGGCTCGAGCCACCCGCTCGCCCGTGCGCTGAATGAGGCCGCGGCAGGGCAGGGCGTTGCGCCCGCTGCGCTGAGCGATCTGCGCGAAGTTCCGGGCTATGGCGTCGAAGGTGTCTGGCAGGGACAGCGCGTGCGGCTCGGTCGTGCGAACTGGATCGGCGCCGAGGACGGCACGACCACCGCGACCCATCTCAAGATTGGAGATGCGGCACCGATCTCGATCCGTTTTGCCGACACGCTGCGCACCGGGGCCGAAGAGGCCGTGGCCGGTCTGAAGGCGCAGGGCAAGCAGGTCTGGCTGGTCTCTGGTGATGTCGAAGGCGCGGTGAGCGATCTCGCCACGCGGCTCGGGATCGACACCTACCGCGCCGGTGCCTTGCCCGCGGAGAAAGCACAGCTCGTGAGCGATCTGACCCAACAGGGCCACCGCGTGCTGATGGTCGGCGACGGTCTCAACGACACCGCCGCGCTGGCCGCGGCCCATGTCTCGGTCTCGCCCGCCTCCGCACTGGATGCCGCGCGCACGGCGTCGGATATCGTGCTTCTGGGGAAGGATCTCGCGCCGGTTTCCGATGCCGCCTCGATCTCGGTGCGCGCCCGCCGCCGGATCAAGCAGAACTTCGGCATCTCCATCGTCTACAATATCATCGCCGTGCCGCTCGCGCTGACGGGGCTTGCGACGCCGCTGATGGCGGCGCTCGCGATGTCGGCCAGCTCGATCACGGTTTCGCTCAACTCGCTGCGCCTGCGCTGAAAGGAGCCCCTCATGGAGGTTCTTCTCTATTCGATTCCGATTTCCCTGCTGCTCGGCGGGATTGGCCTCGGGGCGTTTTTCTGGTCGCTGAAGAACAATCAGTATGACGACCCGAAAGGCGATGCCGAGCGCATCCTTTCCGACGAGTTCGACGACCACCCGAAGCAGGACTGAGCGCGCGACGCGCAGGGCCGGACCGGACGGCCCGATCCCCTTAGATTCGCGCCCGCTTCGCCTTGGCATAAATATCCCCGCCGGAGGCTCCTGTCGGTGCGATCCGCGCGGCGGGTGCCATAAGGTCCGGAAAAAGGAAAAGCCGCGCTGACCAAGCGCGGCTTTTCATATTTTGCCCCTAAGGGAAGACTCTCAGGGGCCGACCACTTTGCAGTCCATAGCGCGAGACTCGAGCCTTGCACAGGCCAGTTGTGCCATGTCTTGGGTCATTCCTACGAAATTCGCCTCATAACCGGTCTTTCGGGTGGCCACTTTGCGCAAAGCTTCGCCCAAAGTGTCGCTTTCCATCAGTGCCGTGGTCAGCATGTGGCGCTCTGCGGCGAATCGCGAACCGAACAGGCCGAGGCTGACACCCCAGTTGCGCCCACCCGAGCTGGAGACGCGGGCGACCACGCGCGGTTTCTGCTCGGGGGCCGGGGCAGGGGGGGTGAGAGCGGCGAGAATGATCTCGCTTTTGCGCTTCTCGGGGGCTGCGGCCATCTGCGCGGTCTCGGGCTGCGGGTCCGTCGATTGCACGAAGCTGGACGGGGCCTTGGCGCCATCGGCTTTGCCGTTTTGATCCAGATCGAGCGTATGCGCCTCGGCCAGCTCCATCGTCTCCGGCTGCGGCTGGGTGGACTGGACGAATTTCGGGCCGTCCGACGCGCCGGGCTCGTAGGAGGCAAGCTGCACGTCGCTCGGCTCTTCGCTGCCATCCGCGCTGGCCTTGCCGGCGGCGACGGCGGCGTCATGCGCCTGCGCCTGAGCCAGCGGGGTAGCCTTGGTCACCTCGGCCGGAAGCGCCTTCGTCGCGTCCGCGACCTGAATCTCGCGCGGGTTGCGCTGCGGGCGGGGGCTTGCGGTGATCTCCGCGCCGATCCCGAGCGTGCCAGCATCGGCCACGAC
Source organism: Thioclava sediminum (assembly GCF_002020355.1). GTDB lineage: Bacteria > Pseudomonadota > Alphaproteobacteria > Rhodobacterales > Rhodobacteraceae > Thioclava > Thioclava sediminum. Next base: position 250,589 of record NZ_MPZV01000002.1, on the reverse strand, counting down.
GACATCTTGCGTGTCCGCAGTAGCGTCCTGCGCGCCTTCGGCCACGTCCTCGGGGATGTCGGTGCTCTCATCCACCTGATCGGCCTGCACCGCGGCGGCGAGCGCCATCGAGATCGCATCGCTATCCGCAGTCGGCGCGGTCGGGCGGATATCGGGGCGCGGGCTCTTCTTCGGCGCGAGGTTGGCCATCAGCATCGGCGATTGCGCGGGCTCGATATATTGCGGGATCCGGGGGCGGTTCGTCGGCGCGTTATTCGGAGCGCGCTTGAAGCCCAGATCCAGCAGATCGGCCATTTTCGCGTTGCGCTGCGCAGTGGAGGTGCCGCCGAAGACGGTCGCGATGATGCGCTTGTTGCCGCGCTGTGCCGAGGCGGTCAGGTTGAAGCCCGAGGCCGAGGTGTAGCCGGTTTTGATACCATCCGCGCCCTTATAGGCCGCGAGGAATTTGCGGTTCGTCGAATAGACGGTGCGCACTTTCGCATCCGCCGAGCGGCGCGAGAAAATGTTGTAATATTGCGGATAGTCGAAGAACAGGTGACGGCCCATGATCGTCATGTCATGCGCCGAGGACAGGTGGCCCTTGCGGGTCAGGCCGTTGGCATTGACGAAATGGGTGTTCTTCATGCCCAGCTGCCGGGCGGTGCGGTTCATCCGCGCGGCGAAACCTTCTTCCGAGCCGCCGATGTAATCGCCAAGCGCCGCAGCGGCGTCATTGGCGGATTTGATCGCGGCGGCGCGGATCAGGTAGCGCACGGCGATCTTCTGACCGGGGCGCAGGCCGAGACGCGAGGGCGGCTGGCTGGCGGCGTGCTTCGTCACGGTGACGATGGAATCGAGGCTGAACTCGCCATGCTCGATCGCCTGGAAGGTGATGTAGAGCGTCATCATCTTCGTCAGCGACGCAGGATGCAGCGGCGTGTCGGCATTCTTGGAGTAGAGAACTTCGCCCGATCGCATGTCCATGACCATCGCCGCGTAGGGCGCGGCCTGCGCAGCGATCGGCGCAATGAGTGTCAGAAGGATTACGAATAGCCCATCACGGACCCAGCGCATCAGCGTGGTCACGGTTTCACCTATTTCACTGCCTCAAATTTGCCCCTTCTTGCGTTGCCGATCTGAGCCAGCTTGCGGGGCTTGTTAGCGAGAAGCGTAGCATGGGTGTTGCAGGCTGGAAACTGTCTATTTTCAAGAGCTTTCACTGCGACATTCATGCAATACCGCAATATGTGGTAGGTCTCTCGCGAAGTTGTCTCTAGCAGTGGTTGGTTCCGCTCGCGCGCGCGTGAGGTCATGCGGCAGGTGACGCGACGCAAAGGCGCGGCGCTCGCAAAATTTTTCTGAGAAGAAAGATTTTAGTCCGTGATTTTCGCGACGAAATTTGGCAGCGCGCCGAGGTCCGGCAATTCCGCGAAGCGGGGATGATCCATCGGGGGCTCGGCATGCTCGAAAGCCCATGTCAATTCATGGGGCACATGCACGCCCCAGCCGCCCGCTTCGATCATCGGGATCACGTCGGATTTCAGCGAATTTCCCGCCATCAGACCGTGCTCCGCCCCTTCGGCATGGCGCGCGAAAATCTCGGTGTAGATCGGGGGCTTCTTGTCCGAGACGATCTCGACCGCGTCGAACAACTCGCCCAAGCCTGACTGCGCCAGCTTGCGCTCCTGGTCGATCAGGTCGCCCTTCGTCACCAGAAGGATGCGGTAGTCGTCCGACAGCGCCTCGATCGTTTCGCGTGCATGGGGCAGCAACTCTATCGGGTGCGACAGCATCTCCCGCCCTGCCGCGAGAATCTCCGACAGGATCGTCGCGGGCACGCGGCCTTCGCTCACTTCGATCGCGGTTTCGATCATCGACAGGGTGAAGCCTTTGATGCCAAAGCCGTAATGCGCGATGTTGCGACGTTCCGCCGCGATCAGCCGCTCTGCCAGATGATCGGGCTCGGCGTGGTCGCGCAGCAATTCGGTAAAGTGGTCATGCGTGAGTTGAAAGAAACGCTCGTTATGCCAAAGCGTATCATCCGCATCGAAGCCAATCGCCGTGAGCCGCATGGTCCCGCCTTTCTCGTCACAGGTGTCGAAGGACTTTTCATATGTCACGAAGACCCTATATTCCGCCAGAGCCCCTCAACGATTCCTGATGCCGGAGCGCCCTTGACCGAGCCTCTTTACATGATGTCCGACGACGACCAGGACGACAGCGATAACGACGCGTCCCTCGCGACCAAGACACGGCCGAAGACGCAGCGCCCGCCGATGTACAAGGTCATGTTGTTGAACGACGATTACACGCCGATGGAATTCGTCGTCCATATCCTCGAGCGGTTCTTCGGTCTGAACCACGCGCAGGCGTTCGAGATCATGCTGACCGTGCACAAGAAGGGCCTTGCGGTGGTCGGGGTCTTCTCTTTCGAGGTGGCCGAGACGAAGGTGGCGCAGGTGATGGATTTCGCGCGCCGCCACCAGCACCCGCTGCAATGCACGATGGAGAAGGACTAAAGGCCGCCCAAGCGGTTCCTTGCAAATTCAGTCGCGCCCGCCTATTCGGCGGGCTCGTTTCTTTCAGAGGGTTCCCTGCATGAGCCATCCGCGACTTTCGCTCGCTCTCGAGATGCCCGAGGCGCTTCCGCCCGAGGGAGACATCGCGCTGTTCGCGCCTGTGGGCACGCTGGACCTCGGCGGTCTTCCGGTCGATCGCCTCGTCGCGATTCAGCCCGAAAAACCCGACCATGACGTGCTCGCGCAGCGCGGCGTTCGCGTCTCGCCGACTGCCGAGGGCAGCTATGCCGCCGCGATCATCTTCGCGCCCCGCGCCAAGGCCGAAGCCCGCGCGCTGATTGCCGAAGCCTGTCAGCGCGTGGCGCCGGGCGGGCCGATCTATATCGACGGGGTGAAGACCGAAGGGATCGACTCGCTGCTCAAGGAGTTGCGGGGACGGGTGGAGCTGTCCGCGCCGATCGCAAAGGCCCATGGCAAGATCGCATGGTTCTTCGCAGCCCCCGACCTGCTGACCGACTGGGCGGCTCAGGACATCCACCCGGTCGAAGGCTTCGTGACCCGTCCGGGCGTGTTCTCCGCGGATGCGGTGGATGAGGGCTCGGCGCTTCTGGCGGAGTGCCTGCCGGATAGCCTACCGTCGAAAGTCGCCGACCTCGGCGCGGGCTGGGGCTGGCTCTCGGCGCAGATCCTCGCCCGCAAGGGCGTCGAACGGCTCGATCTGGTCGAGTCGGACGCGGTCGCGCTGGATTGCGCGAAACGCAACATCACCGATCCACGCGCACAGTTCCTTTGGGCCGATGCCACGCGGCATGCGCCGGAAGAGCGCTACACGGCCGTCGTGATGAACCCGCCTTTCCACGGGGCAGCGCGCGGGGCCGATCCGGCACTCGGTCTGGCCTTCATTCAGGCCGCACGCGGGATGCTGTCGCTGTCGGGCACGCTCTGGATGGTGGCGAACCGCCATCTGCCCTATGCCGACGCGCTCGCCGCGGCGTTCCACGAGATTGAAGAGATCACGCCGCCCAGCGGCCCTTCGACCCGTTTCCGTATCATCCGCGCTGCCAAGCCGATCCCCGCCGGGAAGACCCCGGGGAAATCGGCGGGCACGCGCGCCACAGCCGAGCCGAAACGCCGCCTTGCCCCTCGCAAGCGGCGCTAAGCTCGCCTAACCTGCCTCAACATCCACGAGGAGACACCCAATGTCCCTTTCTGTTTCCGGCAAGACCGTCATCGTCACGGGCGCAGCCCACGGTATCGGTCAGGCCATCGCGCGCCATTTCGTCGATCGCGGCGCGCAGGTGATGTTTGCCGATATCGATGAAGAGAAGCTTGCCGCCGAACTGGGCGACACGGCCAAGACCGAAGGGCCGGTGCGCTATTTCTCGGGCGATCTGTGCGAGAAGCTGGCGGTGAAGAACCTGCTCTCGGCCACCGTGGACGCGTTCGACCGGATCGACATTCTGGTGAACTGTGCGCGTACCTTCGCGCCCTGCGATCCGCTTGATCCGTCCGTCGAGGTGCTCGATTCGATGCTGTCGCAGAACATGAAATCGGCGCTGCGGGTCAGTCAGATGACCGCCAAGCGGATGATCAAGCAGGCCGAGGATGAGGGTCGGACCGAAGGCGAGATCGGCTCGATCATCAACGTCTCGACGCTGGCCTCGAACCGTACCCAGCCCGAGTTGATGGCCTATTCGATCGCCTGCGCGGCGCAGGATCAGGCGATCCGCTCGCTCGCCGTGGCGCTCGCGCCGAAGCGGATCCGGGTGAACGGCGTCAGCTTCGCTTCGGTGATGAGCCGCTCGCTGCAGGATGCGCTGAAGGAAAACGACGACTGGCGAGAGGCGATCTGCGAAGGCACGCCGCTGGGCCGGATCGCGCCGCCGTCGGAGCTGGCAGAGACGGTGCAGTATCTGGCGTCTTCGGGGGCGAGCTTCGTCACCGGGCAGATCATCAATGTCGATGGCGGGCGCAGCCTTCTCGACCGCGTGCAGGTCCCGGCCTTCTAAGGCTCAGGACCGCGCCGCGCGCCGGTCCATCGCCCAGAGTACGCCCGCGCCGGCCACGCCCAGAAGGGCGCCTGCCGCTGCGGCCAGCTCATAGCCCGCAATAGCCGTTCCAATGGCGAAGATGGCCGCCGAGAACCCGTCGCCTGCCAGTTTCTGCAGCGCCATCAATGAGGCCCCCGCGCCGGGCCGGTTCGACAGCAGGTCCTGCAGATAGGCCATCGGTTGGGTCAGCACGACCGCGCCGCCGATCGCGCCAGGCAGGGCGAGAAACCAGACGTAAGGCGTGGGCGCAAGCAGCGGCAGCAGCCCCAGATGGGTTGCGTAAAGCGCAGCCCCGATCCAGATCATCGTCGTGCGCTCGATCCGACCCAGAACCAGCGGCAGCGCCAGCATGAAGGGCACCTCCAGCCCCGCCATGAGCCCTGCGTAAAGCGCGGTATCGGCGGCCCCACGACCGGGCGTCGCCTCGAACACGAGCCCCATCACGACGAGATAGAGCATGATCGACCCGTTGATCGTCCCAAGCGCCACGACGCGGGCGAGGATCGGCAGGTTCGCCATCTCGTGCAGGGATTGCCGGAAAGTCAGCCCCGATTTCGGGTCGGGCCAGCGCGTCGCGCCGTCGCGCGGCCAGAACAGGAAGGTCAGCGCGAGGATCGTAGCCCCCAACGTCAGCGTCACCGGGTAGATCGAGGTCATCGCAGCGCCTCGGTCGAAGACCACCGACCAGATCGGCAGCACCACCACCCAGGGCAGCGCGAAGAGCGCGCGCAGCGTCGAGAGGATCGCGGGCCGGTCCTCTGCGGGGTGGGTCGAGGCTGCAAGCCTTGAGAGTGCGAAGAGCTGGCCGAAGATCGATGCCGAGAGCGGCAAGATCAGCGCGTTGGCGATCACGAAGACCACCCAGTTGTCGCCCGCCAGCACCAGCCCCGAGCCTACGATCAGCATCGCCGAGGTGCCAAGCGCGATGGCCCGGCGGTTCGCGCGCTGATCGGCGAGGATGCCAAGCCCGACCGAGGCCGAGACCGACAGCACCGAGGCGACCATCAGCACGCCCGAATAAGCGCGGTCCGAGAGGCCGAAGACCTTGATCGCCAGCGCCGAGACATAGGGCCCCATCGTCGCCGCATGGGCGCCGAACAGCACCAGCAAAATGGCGGCGAGGCGCAGAGCAGGATCGGAGAGGACAAGGCGGATCGGACGTAGCATGTCGCCGCTTTGCGCCTTCGGGCGTCCAAGTTCAAGAGGCAGCCGCGAAGCCTTACTCGTGGAGCTACAAAGGCTTAGCGAAATGCTCGGCGAAAAACCGCCACAGGCAGGGAACGGCTGCGCTGGAAACCTAGTTCAAAAGGCAGGGCGGGAGAGGTTGTACATGTAAAAGGAAGCATCATGCTCTCGCGTCATATCGCACTGAAGTTCGACAATGTGATCCGCAATATCCTGCTGCGCGCGGAGGTTCCGCCCGCGCAGGTGACGACCCCGCGGCTGGGCCGTCTGGAAGATGCCGAAACCGCTCTGGAACAGGAGTGCGCCCGCGTGGTGCTGGCGATGCCGCAAGAAGAGCGCGGGGTTCTGAGCCTGACCTACGGCCTCAGCGGTCACGCCCCGATCCCGCCGCATCGCGCTGCCGACGTGCTCGGTTGGACGCTGATCCAGACGATGACGATAGGGGAGGGCGCGATCCTGCGGTTGCGTAATGCCAAGTCCGCGCGTGCCGCGTTCGAGCCGCTTCTGGAGGCTCTGCATCCGCGCCTGCTCGCGGCGGCGGACGAGATCTACGAGATGCGTCTGGCCGATGTGCCGCGCAAGCGCCGCGACAAGGTGCTCAAAAACCTCTGGTGCGATATCAGCCCGCTGGAACGCCTTGCCCTGCGCGGCTTCGGCGACGGCGAAATCCCCGAGATGGAGCGGGCGCTGGAGCGCCGCGCCGCCGGTCAGCTTCTGTGCTGAGTGCTCAGCGCCAGTCGAAGAACCCTTCGCCCGCCTGAGACAGCAGATCGCGCGCGAGGTGTTCGCCCATCGCGGCGCCCTCGTCGATATTGCCCCAGCGCTCGCCCGCGAGCGCCTCGGAACCGTCGGGACGCAGGATCTGGCCGCGCAGCCAGAGCCGGTCGCCCTCGATCAGCGCAAGCCCCGCAATCGGCGTTTCGCAAGAGCCGTCCAGCGTCGCGAGGAAGGCGCGTTCGGCCAGCAGGCGCTGCTCGGTCACCAGATCATGAATCGGCGCGAGAAGCGCCTCGGCGCGGGCATCGGCCATCCGGCGTTCGATCCCAATCGCGCCTTGCGCGACGGCCGGCAGCATCTCCTCGGGAGCGATGGGCCCGCGCGCCGAGTCCTCCATCCCCAGACGCCGCAGCCCCGCATAGGCGAGGAAGCTCGCCGCAGCGACGCCGTCCGCCAGCTTCTTCAGCCGGGTCTGCACATTGCCGCGAAACTCGACAAGTTTCAGATCGGGGCGCACATGGGCAAGCTGCGCCCGGCGGCGCAGGCTGGACGTGCCGACCGTCGCGCCTTCGGGCAGGGCCATGATCGAGTCGTATTCGAGACTGACGAAGGCATCGCGCACGTCTTCGCGCGGCAGGTAGCAATCGAGCACCAGCCCCTCGGGCTGCTCGGTCGGCATGTCCTTCATCGAATGCACGGCGATATCGATGCGGCCATCGACCATGGCCTCTTCGATTTCCTTCGTGAACAGGCCCTTGTTGCCGATCTCCTTGAGCGGCTTGTCCGCCGCGATCATCGCCCGGTCGTCGCCCGTGGTCTTGATCACCACGACTTCGAAAGCGTCTTCGGGCAGACCATGCGCGGCCATCAGCCGGTCACGGGTCTCATAGGCCTGCGCCAGCGCCAGCGGCGAGCCGCGGGTGCCGATCTTGAGCGGGGATTTCGCATCGGGCATCTGTGTCATGGCCCCGGAATATCCGCGACAGATGGACCTTGCAAGAAGCCCTGCGCTTGACATGACGCCACAGGTCGCGTCGAAGGGGTGCAAAGAGGAGGCGCAAGAATGACCGACAAGACGATCCTGCGAGCTTTGAAAGGCGAAGTGCTGCCGACCCCTCCGGTCTGGATGATGCGGCAGGCAGGGCGCTATCTGCCGGAATATCGCGCGACGCGGGCGAAGGCGGGCGACTTCCTGTCGCTGTGCTACAATCCCGAACTGGCCGCCGAAGTGACGCTGCAACCGATCCGCCGCTACGGCTTCGACGCGGCGATCCTGTTTGCCGACATTCTGCTGCTGCCGCAGGCTCTGGGCGCCGATCTGTGGTTCGTCACCGGCGAGGGTCCGCGCCTCTCGACCATCACCGGGGCGGACGGCTTCGCCAAGCTCAAGACCAAGGACGACATCCACGAGACGCTCAACCCGGTCTATGAGACCGTCTCGATCCTCTCGGAAGAACTGCCGAAAGAGACCACGCTCATCGGGTTCGCCGGCGCGCCGTGGACCGTCGCGACCTATATGATCGCGGGTCGCGGCACGAAAGATCAGGGCCCGGCCCATGCGCTGAAGGCCGAAGATCGCGAGACTTTCGTGAAGATCATCGACCTGCTTACCGTCTCGACCATCGAATACCTGTCGAAACAGGTCGAGGCCGGGGCCGAGGTCGTGAAGATCTTCGACAGCTGGGCGGGCTCGCTCAAAGGTCAGGATTTCGAGGATTTCGCCGTCGAACCCGCCCGCAAGATCATCTCCGAGATGAAAGCGCGCTTCCCGGGCCTGCCGGTCATCGCCTTCCCGCGCGAGGCGGGCGAGGGTTATATCGGCTTCCATCAGAAGACCGGCGCCGATTGCGTCGCGCTCGACAATTCGATCACGCCGGAATGGGGCGCCGAACATGTTCAGGTGTCCGGCTGCGTGCAGGGTAACCTCGCGTCGTCGCATATGGTCACCGGCGGTCAGGCGCTGATCGACGAGACGCGCCACGTGGTGAAAGCTTTCAGCAAGGGCCCGCATATCTTCAATCTCGGCCACGGGATCACTCCCGATGCCGATCCGGAGAATGTGGCCCTGATGGTCGAAACGATCCGCAACGGCTGACGCGCGGTTTCGACCGAGCGCGCGTCCGAGTATGCGGGCGCGCATCCCCCTCTTCCTCTTGGCGAAAATATCCCGGGGTGAATGCGCGCAAGCGCAGAGGGGCAGCGCCCCTCCAACCTTGGGCCTATGCGCGCCTTATCCCCTCAATACCACTTCGCGACCGGCGGCAGGCTCATCAGAACCGCATCTGCGTTATGCCCGGTCTCGAGCCCGAATTTCGTGCCCCGGTCATAGACCAGATTGTATTCCGCATAGAGCCCGCGATGGCGCAGCTGGGTCTCGCGGTCGTCTTCGGACCAGTCCTGCACGCGGCGTTTCTCGATCAGCGGCTGGAAGGCGGGCAGGAAGCCCGCGCCGACCGATTGTGTGAAGGCGAAATCATCCTCCCACTCGCCGGTGTTCAGATCGTCGTAGAAAATCCCGCCGACGCCGCGCGCCCGACCGCGATGGGGGATGAAGAAATACTCGTCCGCCCAGGCTTTGAAATGGTCGTAATAGGTCTTGTCATGGGCGTCGCAGGCGGCCTGCATCTCGGCGTGGAAATGCGCGGTGTCTTCGTCATACTCAAGACAGGGATTGAGGTCGGCACCGCCGCCGAACCACCACGCGCCGGGCGTCCAGAACATGCGGGTGTTCATGTGCACGGCAGGGCAATGCGGGTTCTGCATATGTGCGACGAGGCTGATCCCGGAGGCCCAGAAGCGCGGGTCGTCCTCCATCCCCGGCACGCCGCGTGCGGCCATCGCCTTTTGCGCGCGGGGTGCCAGTTCGCCCCAGACGGTGGAGATGTTCACGCCGACCTTCTCGAAGACGCGGCCGCCGCGCATCACGCTCATCTTGCCGCCGCCATGATCCTCGCCGTTCGGCCCCTTGCGCTCGGTCGGCGTCACCTCGAACCGGCCCGGCGCCTGATCGGAAAGCGGGCCTTGCGCATGGCTGTCTTCCAGCCCCTCGAACGCCGTGACGATCCGGTCGCGCAGGTCGGAAAACCACTGGCTCGCGCGGGCCTTGCGGGCGTCGAAATCCTCAACCGTATCAGTCATGCGTAGGGCCTCCCAAATCTTTAGCGTGATCCTTATCAGGCGCTGAGGGATGCGGGAAGGGCGCGATTGATCGCGGTCGGAAGCGGGCGTAGGCTGAACGCGAAGGAGACCGCCCATGCGCCACGCCCTGATGCTGATCCCGCTCGTCCTGCTCGCCGCCTGCGGCACCCCGCAGGAGCGTTGCATCCGCCAGTCCACGACCGAATTGCGGCGCGTCACCAATCTGGTGGGCGAGGTGCAGGGTAACATCGCGCGGGGCTACGCGTGGCAGAGCTACGAGACCACGTCGAGCCGCTGGGAAATCTGCGGCTACGACACGATCACCAAGGGCGACAAGGTGATCCAGAGGCCGCGTATGTGCCTTGAGGATTACACGGTGACGCGGCAGCGCCCGATTCCGATCGATCCGGCCGCCGAGAAACGCAAGCTGGAAGCGCTTCTGAAGCGGCAGGCGGAGCTGTCGAAGGCCGCCGAGGCGCAGATCGCGGCCTGCAAGGCGGCCTATCCCGAAGAGGAGAGCTGAGCGCTCAGCTCCCCTGTTTCACCTTCGCGAGCAGTTCCAGCACCTTTGGACCCAGAGCAGAAACCACCTTCTTCACCCCTTCGGGCGAGGGATGGATATTGTCGGGCTGCATCAGGTCGGTCTTGGCGCGCTCCTCGATCGGGGTCTCCGTGATCGGAGCGAGCAGGTTGGGCACCAGAACGGCATCGTATTTCTTCGCCAGATCGGGATAGATCGCGTCGAAATCCTGCTGATATTTCGGCCCGAAATTCCCCGGTGCGGGCAGCCCCGCCAGCAGCGCCGGAATGCCCTTCGCCTGCAGTTTCGCCAGAATGCCATCGAGGTTCGCCCGCGCCTGTTCCGGCGGCAGCCCGCGCAGCAGGTCATTGCCGCCCAAGGCCACGATCACCGCGTCGGGCTGGGGCGTCAGCAGCCAGTCGATCCGCGACAGCCCGCCTGCGGTCGTATCGCCCGAGACGCCCCCATTGATCATCTTCACATCCTGCCCATGACCCTGCAGCCAGCCCTGCAGCTGCGGCACCAGCCCGTCCGCCGGATTATCGAGCCCATAGCCTTGGGTCAGCGAGTCCCCCAATGCGAGGATCGATACCTCCGCCATCGCGGGCCCGGCCCCCAGAGCCAGCCCTGCGGCGATAAAACCCGCCGCGATCCGCTTGCGTATCCCCATCCGCGGCCCATATCCCTTTGAAGCAAAAGAAAGACGGCGCATGAGTGACACGATCCTTGAGTTGAAAGACGCGCGGCTTGCGCTCGATGGCAATACCGGGCCGGTCGAGATCCTCAACGGGATCGACCTGAGCATCGCGAAAGGGGAAAGCGTCGGGCTTACGGGGCCGTCTGGATCGGGCAAATCGTCGCTCCTCATGCTGATGGGCGGGCTCGAACGCGCCACCTCCGGGTCTGTCACCGCTTTGGGCCATGATCTCTCGAAGCTGTCCGAGGATGCGCTGGCGCGGTTTCGTCGGGGTAATATGGGGGTGGTTTTCCAAAGCTTCCACCTCATCCCGACGATGACGGCGCTGGAAAACGTCGCGATGCCGCTTGAGATCGCGGGGGTGGAGCGCCCGTTCGAGCGCGCCGCAGCCGAATTGGACGCCGTCGGGCTGGCGCATCGGCTCGAACATTATCCCAGCCAGATGTCGGGTGGCGAGCAGCAGCGGGTGGCTCTGGCCCGCGCGGTCGCGCCGCGGCCTGCGATCCTGCTGGCCGATGAACCCACCGGCAATCTCGACAGTGCCACGGGCGAGACGATCATCGAGCTGCTCTTTGGTCTGCAGGAGAAACACGGCGCGACGCTGGTTCTCGTGACCCACGCACCGGAACTGGCCGCGCGCTGCGACCGCATCGTGGAGCTGCGCGACGGCGAAGTCGTGGGCGATCACATCGCAACGGACGCCCCCGCATGAGCCTCGCGCTCTCCATCGCCCGGCGCGAGCTGCGCGGCGGCATTCGCGGCTTCTGGGTGATGCTGCTCTGCCTGATGCTGGGTGTAGCGGCGATCGCCTCCGTGGGGCTGGTGCGCTCGGCCATCGAGCGCGCGCTGTCGGATCAGGGCGCGGTGCTGCTGGGCGGCGACGCTCAATACGAATTCACCTATCGCCGCGCCAAGCCCGAGGAGCTGCAATGGATCGCCGACCGCGCCACCGCGGTCTCCGAGGTGATCGATTTTCGCTCGATGCTGTCGACCGGCACCGATCCCGCCGACCGCGCGCTGACGCAGGTGAAGGCAGTGGACGGGGCCTATCCGCTGACCGGAAAGCTGCAGCTTGATCCGCCCGTTGCGCCGGACGCTTTGACGGGGCAGGGCGGCGTGCCGGGGATTTTCCTCGATCCGATCCTCGCCGACCGTCTGGGCCTGAGCCCCGGCGATAAGGTGCAGCTTGGCGGGCAGGATTTCGTGATGATGGCGCGGATCGTGCGCGAGCCGGATTCGACCGGGACGGGGATGGGGCTTGGCCCGCATTCCATCGTCTCGCTCTCGGCCATCGAGAACACGCCGCTTCTCTCGCCGGGCTCGCTTTTCGAGACCGAATACCGCGCGACCCTGCCGCCAGACACCGACCTCGCCACCCTGAAACAGCAGGCCGAGACCCGGTTCGACGGGGCTGGCATGCGCTGGTCCGACCGCCGCCGTGCCGCGCCGGGGGCGGAGCGTTTCGTGCAACGGCTAGGCTCTTTCCTCGTGCTGGTCGGGCTTGCCGGGCTGGCAGTGGGCGGCGTCGGCATCTCAGCCACCGTCGCGGCATGGATCGAACGCAAAGCGCCCACCATCGCCACCCTGCGCGCGCTCGGCGCGACCGGAAGTACGATCCGCGCGGCGTTTCTGCTGCAGCTCGCAGCTCTCGGCCTCGCGGGCATTCTCGCGGGGCTCGTCCTTGGCGCCGGTCTCGTCCTCGGCGCATCCGGCCTGATCGAACGCGCGCTGCCGCTGCCGGTCGAGATCGGGCTCGATCCCGGCCCGCTGGGCGAGGCCGCGCTTTACGGTGCCTTGGTCGCGATGCTGTTTGCCCTCTGGCCGCTCTCGCGCATGTCGAAGATGCGCGCGGCGACGCTTTACCGCGACACCGGCGCAGGCCGCCGCCTGCCGGGCTGGCCCACGCTTGTGCTGACCGTCGCGCTTCTGACGGTCATTGTCTCCGTCTCGGCGTGGTTCTCGGGCCTCTGGACACTGACGCTGGCGAGCCTCGGCGGCATCGCCGTGGCGCTCCTGATCCTCACGCTCGCCGCCAGCCTGATCCGCTGGCTGGCGCGCCGCGCCCAGCATAGCGCCCGGGGCCGCCCCGTGCTGCGCGCAGCCCTTGCCGCGATTGGCGGGCCGCGTTCCGAAGCGCGCTCGGTCATCCTGTCGCTGGGCCTCGGCCTCTCGGTTCTGGCGGCCGTGGGGCAGGTCGATAGCGGTCTGCGCGGGGCGATCGACCGCGATTTGCCGAAGGTCGCACCCGCCTATTTCGTGATCGACATCCAGCCCGACCAGATCCAGCCCTTCACCGATCTGCTGGCGGATATGCCCGAAGTCACCAAGGTCGAAAGCGTGCCGATGCTGCGCGGCGTGATCACCAAGATCAACGGCGAGGACGCGCGCAAGACGCATGGCGAGCATTGGGTGCTGCGCGGCGATCGCGGCGTGACCTATGCCGAGACCCCGCGCGAGAAGATCACCGCAGGCGAATGGTGGCCGAAGGACTATAACGGCCCGCCGCTGGCTAGCTTCTCGGCCAAGGAGGCGCAGGAGATCGGCCTGAAGCTCGGCGATACAATCACGGTGAACATCCTCGGGCGCGACATCACCGCGAAGGTGACCTCGTTCCGCGATGTGGATTTCTCGACCGGCGGGATCGGTTTCGTCCTGACCCTCAATCCGGCGGCACTGCGCGGCGCGCCCCATACATGGCTCGCCACGATCTACGCGCCGCCAAGCGCCGAGGCGCAGGTGATGCGCGATCTGGCGGAGCGTTTCCCCAATATCACTGCGATCCGCGTGCGCGACGCCCTGCAGCGCGTGACCGATGCGCTCTCGGCCATCGCACGGGCGACCTCGCTGGCCGCGGGCGTGACGCTGCTGACGGGCTTCGTCGTGCTGATCGGTGCGGCAGCGGCAGGCGAGCGGGAGCGGGCCTGGGAGGCTGCGATGCTCAAGACGCTCGGCGCCACGCGCGGGGCGATCCTAGCGAGCTTCGCGCTGCGTTCGGCACTGATGGGCGCGGCGGCGGGTCTGGTCGCGATCCTCTTCGGCGGGCTCGCGGGTTGGGCCGTGGTCGATCTGGTGATGGGGGCGGAGTTCCATTTCGCCCCGCTCCCCGCGCTTCTGATCGTCGCGGGCGGCGTTATCGCGACGCTGCTGGCCGGTCTGGTCTTCGCGCTGCGTCCCTTGGCGGCGCGGCCTGCGGGGGTGTTGCGCGCGCCTGAGTGAGGGCAGCTCTGCTTGGAAACTGTCGGATGCCTCCGGCGGGGATATTTCGGCCAAGCCGAAGGAAGGGCGCTTTGCTTCACCTTGGTTCAAATATCCCCGCGGAGCGTCCTTCGTTCGAGGATGCGCAGGTCGCAGGTCAGCGCAGCCCGGTTTCCCGGAGCAATCCGCGCCGTTTCGCCTCGTAATAATAGCCGCGCGAATACCATTTGACCGCGCGATCTTCCGAGCCATCCGAGACCAGCCACGCGCCGCGCAGGTATTTCACCGCGTATTTCAGGTTGGTGTCGGGGTCGAGCAGGTCATGCGGCTTGCCGCGAAACCCCATGCCACGCGCGGTCTGCGGCAGGATCTGCATCAGCCCGTAATAGGGGCCGTTGCGGGCATCGGCGCGGTAGCGGCTCTCGCGCTGGACCACGCGGTGGGTGAGGCTGCGCGGAACGCCATAATGGTCCGAATAGCGGTTGATCAGGGCGCGGATTTCCGGCGTCTCGTTGCGATGGAGCGGCAGTGCGTAGGCCGGTTTCGCCATCGGCCGCGGCGAGCCGCCACAGGCCGCGAGAGCGCCGAGCGAGAGCAGAAAGAGGCGACGAGTCAGCATGCGGGCGCTCCGGGTGGTGGGTCGCAAGCAGCTAAACGCCGTCGTTGCCGCTTGGGAAGGGCGGAGTTCCAGCCTCGGCGCGCTCTCGCCGATCCACGCCCGGATCAGCGCAGGGCGCGACGCAGGCGCAGCGCGTTGGTGACCACGAAGACCGAGGAGAACGCCATCGCGCCCGCCGCCAGCATCGGTGACAGGCCGGGCCCGCCGAAGGGCACGAGGATGCCCATCGCGACCGGGATCAGCGCGACGTTATAGGCAAAGGCCCAGAACAGGTTTTGCCGGATGTTGCGCATCACCGCGCGCGACAGTTCCAGCGCCATCGCGACACCGTTCGGGTCGCCGCGCATCAGCACGACCTCGGCGGCCTCGATGGCGACATCGGTGCCGGTGCCGATCGCGAGGCCCACGTCGGCAGCAGCCAAGGCAGGCGCATCGTTGATGCCGTCGCCCACGAAGGCGACCGGGCCGATCTGGCGCAGGCTTTCGACCGCGTCGCGCTTGCCGTCGGGCAACACTTCGGCCTCGATCCGGTCGATGCCGAGATCGTGGCCGACCGCTTCCGCAGTGGCGCGCGTGTCGCCGGTGACCATCGCCACCTGCTTGCCCGCCTTGTGGAGGGCGTCGACCGCTTCGCGCGCCTCGGGTTTGATCGGATCCGACAGCGCCATCAGGGCGACAGGGCGATCGTCGAGCGACATCCAGACCGGGGTGCGGCCTTTTGCGGCCAGCGCCTTCGCACGTTCGGCATAGGGGGCGATATCGGCCCCGGCCTCGTCCATCGCACCGGCATTGCCGATCCAGAGCTTCGCGCCTTCGGCCTGCGCGCGCAGCCCCTTGCCGGACAACGCCTTGACGCGTTTGACCGGCGCATGGGCGATGCCGCGCGTCTCAGCCTCGGCGAGGATCGCACGGGCCAGCGGATGCTCCGAGCGCGCCTCGGCCCCTGCAGCGAGCGCGAGGATTTCCGTCTCGGGCAGATCGGCGAGTGGTTCGAGATCGGTCAGGGCGGGGTGGCCTTCGGTCAGCGTCCCGGTCTTGTCGAAGCCCACGACTGCGACTTCCGAGAGGCGTTGCAGCGCGTCGCCGCGGCGGAACAGCAGGCCCAGTTCGGCGCCGCGCCCGGTGCCCACGAGGATCGAGACCGGCGTCGCCAGACCCATCGCGCAGGGGCAGGCGATGATCATCACCGAAATCGCCGCGACGAAGGCATGCGAAAAGCCCATGCCCGCGATCATCCAGATCGCGAAAGTCAGGAGCGACAGCGCCATCACCACGGGCACGAAGACGCGGGTGACCTTGTCGACCAGCGCCTGCACCGGCAGTTTCGCGCCCTGCGCGGCTTCGACCATCGCGATGATCCGCGACAGGACGGTGTCGGCGCCGGTCGCGGTGACGCGGTAGCTCAGCGCGGATTCGCCATTCACCGTGCCGCCGGTGATCGGATCGCCTTCGGATTTCGCGACGGGGACCGGCTCGCCGGTCAGCATGCTCTCGTCGATATGGCCGGCGCCCTCGGCGATCATCCCATCGAGGGCTACGCGCTCGCCGGGGGCGAGCAGAAGGATGTCGCCGGGCACGAGTTCCTCGATCGGACGTTCCTCGACGCCGTTTTCGGTCTGCACGCGCGCGGTCTTGGGCTGCAACCCGATCAGCCGCGAGATCGCCTCGCCTGCGCGGCCCTTGGCGCGCGCCTCCAGCCAGCGGCCCAGCAGGATCAGCGTGACGATGGTCGCCGCCGCCTCGAAATAGACGCCGCGCGCGCTCTCGGGCAGAAGCCCGGGCGCAAGCGTGACGAGGGCGGAATAGACGAACGCGGCGAGCGAGCCCATCGCGACGAGCGAATTCATCTCGGGCGAGCCGCGCAACAGCGCGGGCACCCCGATACGCAGAAAAACGCGGCCTGGGAAGGCCAGCACCAGCGCGGTGAGGATCATCTGTACCCACCAGCTTGCCTGCATCCCGATCGTATTGGCGATCAGGTGATGCATGCCGGGGATCATATGCGCGCCCATCGCGAGCACGAAGACCGGGGCGGTCAGCGCGAGCGCGGTCAGGAACTGGCGCTTGAGCTGGCGCGCCTCCTGCATCTGGCGCTCGGCGGCGCTGGGGCCGCTGGCCATCTCCTCTTTCAGACGGCCCGGATAGCCCGCCTGGTCGAGGGCCGATTTGAGGCTTTCGAGATCGGCAGGCCCGTCGAACTCAACATGCGCACTGCGCGCCATCAGGTTGGCCGAGGCGTTCTGTACGCCGGGTTGTGCCATGAGTGCGCGTTCGACCCGTCCGGTGCAGGCCCCGCAATGCATGGCGTCGATGATAAAAGTGGCTTCGCTCATAGGGCGTTATCTGATCCTGCACGGGGCTGCGGTCAAGCGTCGCGCGACATATGCAAGCAATTGAATTTGTCGTGAGTAACTGTTATATCTTCTGACAACGTAACCTTTTTTCGTGGAGTGCCCTCGAATGAACCTCGACCGTGCGATTTTTGCCTTTGCTGGCGTGATGATCCTGATCTCGCTGCTGCTGGCCGTCTATGTCTCGATATATTGGCTGTGGTTCACCGCCTTCATCGGCGCGAACCTGCTGCAATCGGCTTTCACCGGCTTCTGCCCGGCGGCGATGATCTTCGGCAAGTTCGGCATCAAATCGGGCTGCGCTTTCGGTAAGTAATCGACAAAGCGGCAACGATTGGCGCTGGCCTTTTTCTGACCCGAGACCAAATTCTTGAGAGGGTGGGGCGGCTTTGCTAGCCTCACCCTTGGTTTGTGTCGAACGCGTAGCCGGGAGACGCCGCAGGATTTTGCAGGAGTTTGATAATGGATCGCCGCGCTTTTCTTCTCTCGCTGGCCGCCTTGCCCTTCGCAAGCCTGCCCGCCATTGCCGCAACCGAACCTGCGCAAAGCGTCGAGACCGGGCCGGCCAAGCGCTGGCCGATCGGCTCGCAATATTACCCAACGAAAGTGGCGGTGAAGCCGGATCTGCCGGTGGGCTCGATCATCATCGTCTCGGATAAGTTCTTCCTCTATCACATCGTCGCGCCGGGCGTGGCGATGCGTTACGGCGTGGCCGTCGGCAAGGATGAGCTGAAGTTCCGCGGCACCGCGACGGTGGCGCGCAAGGTCAAGTGGCCGAGCTGGACGCCCACCCGCGAGATGATCGAACGCAATCCGGCCTACAAGAAATACGAGGACGGGATGGAGGGCGGGCCGCAGAACCCGCTCGGCGCGCGGGCGATGTATCTCTACCAGAACGGGCGTGACACCGCGATCCGCATCCACGGCACGACCGAGCCGGGCTCGATCGGGCACGCGGTTTCGAACGGCTGTATCCGGATGGTGAACGATCATGTCATCGATCTGTTCAACAGCGTTCCCGTCGGCACGCAGGTCACTGTCTACTGATGAAACTTACCTCGATTGCCGAGGTCGCCGCGCTCGATTTCGACACGATCATCGATGTGCGCTCACCTTCGGAATTCGCCGAGGATCATATCCCCGGCGCCATCAACCTGCCTGTGCTCGACGATGAGGAGCGCGCCCGTGTCGGCACGATCTACAAGCAGGTCGCGCCGTTCGATGCGCGCAAGATCGGCGCGGCGCTGGTGGCGCGGAATGCTGCGAAACACCTGCAAGGGCCACTGGCCGATAAGGAAGGCGGCTGGCGGCCTCTGGTCTATTGCTGGCGCGGCGGGCAGCGTTCGGGGTCGTTCGCGACGATCCTGAAGCAGGTCGGTTGGCGCGTGGAGCTTGTCGAGGGCGGCTACAAGGCCTTCCGGTCGCTGGTCGTGGAGGCCGGGCTTGCCGCGATGCCCTGTCCGGTGGTCGTTCTCGACGGAAACACCGGCACCGCGAAGACCGACATCCTGAAAGCCGCGCGGGCGCAGGGTGCGCAGGTCATCGATCTGGAGGGGCTCGCCAATCATCGCGGCTCGCTCTTCGGGGCGATGGAGGGCGGCCAGTCCAGCCAGAAGGATTTCGAGTCGCGGCTGATCATGGAGATCGCGGCGCTCGATCCGGCGCGGCCGGTGCTGCTGGAGGCGGAAAGCTCCAAGATCGGTGATCTGCAACTGCCCGCGGGGATCTGGGCCGCGATCAAGGACGCTCCGCGCCTGCGAGTGCGTGCGCCGCTGTCGGAGCGGGCGCAGTACCTGGCGCGGGCCTATGCGGATATCACGGCGGATGCCGATCGGCTGCTGGCGGTGCTCGATCAGCTGCGGCCCTTCCAACCCGCCGAGCGGATCGCGGCGTGGCAGGCACAGGCCACGGCGGGGGAATATGCGGCGCTGGCGGGCGAGCTGATGCGCGACCATTACGATCCACGATACGAGAAGCACCGCGCGCGCCATGTGGAACATGAGCGGGTGATCGAGGCGGAAAGCCTCGCGCCGGAGGCGATCGAGGGGCTGGCTGCGCAGGTGGTGAAAGAGGCGCAGGAGATGGCGGAGCGCTAAGTACGTGAGCCCTCCGCGCGGGCGACCAGTCCCGGGCCGCGCCCGACCCTCCCCCCCGGGAGGGCGCATCGGCGATGTCATCGCGAGTTGGAATGTCTTCCGGACTTGCGAGATAACGCGCCAAGCCACCGACCGGTCAAAGCGCCCACCCAAGGGTCGGGCGCGACCCTTTTCTCACCGCACCCGCAGGAACGCCGGACCCTCCGCAATCACGCCGATCTGCGTGGCGCGGTAGCCTGCCGCTTCCAGCTTTGCCAGAACCTCCGCAGCCTGCGCCGCGGGCACGCTCGCCAGCAACCCGCCCGAGGTCTGCGGATCGTGCAGCAGCTCCGTTCGCGGGCCCGGCGGCGCGGTCATCCGGCCCGCGCAATTGGCGATGTTTTGCGGCAGAAGCGTCGAGTGCTCGCCTGCCTCGGCCAAAGCCTCGGCCCCATCGAGCAGCGGGATCGCGGCGAGGTTCAGCTCTGCCGAGACGCCCGACGCCTCGCACAGACCCAGCAGATGCCCCGCGAGGCCAAAGCCCGTCACATCCGTCATCGCAGAGGCCACCGGCGCGAGGATCACGGAGGCCTCGGCAGAGCTGCGACCCATGCTCTCCAGCGCGCCTGCCACCACCTCGCCCGGCGCGTGTTTCGCCATCTCGGCGGCGAGGACCACGCCCGTTCCAAGGGGCTTCGTCAGGATCAGCACCTCGCCGGGCGTCGCGCCGTCTTGGCCCAAAGTCCGCTCCGCCAGCCCGGTCACGGTGAAGCCCAGTGTCAGCTCCGCGCCCATCGAGGTATGGCCGCCGATGAGATCGCAGCCCGCGTCGCGGAAAGCCTCGGACGCCGCGCTAAGCATCTCGCGCAGGGCCCGCGCGCCGAGTTCCTCTGATTGGCGGGGCAGGGTGACCTGCGCCAAGGCCGCCTGCGGGGCTGCGCCCATCGCCCAGGCGTCGCTCATCGCATGCAGCGCCACGATCCGGCCCAACAGCCACGGGTCCTCGGTGAAGGCGCGGACGTGATCGGTGGTGAAGACCTGCGTTTGCGTGCCACAAGACAGCACGGCGGCATCGTCGCCCGGACCGCTCAGCACATCGCCGCGCGCGGGCGCGGGCAGATCGGACAGCGCCTCGCGCAGCGCCTGACCGCCGAGCTTCGCGCCGCAGCCGCCGCACATCGGTTTGCTGCCCAGAACGTCTTCGATCCCCTGCGCGTGCTCACGCGGTAGCGGCGGCGGCAGCATCGCGGGCAGGTCGTGGACCTTCGCCATGAACTTGCGGTCGATATGGTCCTTCCAGCGCCACAGCCATGCACCGTTCAACGGCAGGCCCCATTTGTCGGCCACCGCCTGCTTGCCGCCCGTGGAGATCAGCTTCAGATAATCGCGTTGCGGCTGATAGGTCTTCATCGCGCCGCCTGACGCCGCCGCACGCAGGTTGGCGAAGAGCGGCTTCGCTTCGCGCACCGCATAGACGCCCGCCTTGGGGCGCGGCGCGTGGCTGAGATGTGCGATGTCGCCTGCGGCGAAGATCGCGGGGTCGGAGCTTTGCAGCGTCGGGCCGACCGTGACGAAGCCGTCGGTCAGATCGAGCCCGGTCTCGGGCAGCCAGTCGGCGGGTTTCGTGGCGCCTGTGCCGATGATGAAATCGGCCTCCGCCGTGCGGCCGCCTTCCAGCAGGAGCTGCCCTTTTCCCGCGCCGATCAGCGCCGCGTCGGTCTCGATGGTCACGCCAAGCCGCGCGCAGTGCGCCAGCATCGCGTTCCGCGCGCCGGCGCCAAGCGCGCGCAGCGACTCGGGCGCAGCCTCATAGACCGTGACCTGTGCCTGCGGCAGCCGATGCGCGCAGGCCATCGCGAGCTCCACCCCCGCCACGCCGCCGCCGACCACGGCGATCTTTGGCGACACGGGCGGATTGGCTGCGAAAGCGTCCCAGGCATCGGCGAAAGCGTCGAGCGGCTTCGCGGGCGCGACGTGGTCGAGAAAGCCCGGAAGTTGCGGCATCTCGGCCGTGATCCCGATATCGATCGAGGCCACGTCATAGGCGATCGGCGCACGCCCTGGCACTTCGATCAGCCGCCGCGCCCGGTCGAGCCCCGTGGCGCGCCCCAGAACCAGCCGCGCGCCCGCATGCCGCGCGAGCTTCACCAGATCGAGCTGCAGCTCGTCGCGCGTGTAATGCCCCGCGACATGGCCCGGCAGCATTCCCGAATAGGCCGCGGAGGGGGTTGGATTGATCACGGTCAGCCGGACACCCGGCAGCGGGTTCATCCCCCACATCCGAAGCACCAGCGCATGGGTATGTCCGCCCCCGATCAGAACGATATCGCGTGTCAGGGGCAGGGCAGGGGCGGCGTGCATGGTCTCTCCTTTTCCCCTCATGCCTAGCCTTTGCGCGCGGCTTCGCCAATTCCCAATATGCCGCAGCGAAATGGGGGCAAATTTCCCGCAAAACGTCCTTGACTGGACGATCCGCTTTGCCTAGTTAGCCCCCCAGTGGCTAGGTAGCTCAGCTGGTTAGAGCACACGACTCATAATCGTGGGGTCGGGGGTTCAAGTCCCCCCCTCGCCACCACTCCTCCCTCTCTTTCGGGAGACATGCGAAAAGGGCGCCCCGCAGGGCGCCCTTTGCTTTTGTCTCTGGCTCAACCTCAGTTCGAGGCGGTGCGCAGAAGATCGGTGATCCGGCGCACTGCGGCACGGCGGTTGGCTTCCGAGGCGCCTTCGGTCTGCACCTTCAGGTCCTGTTCGCCATAGCCTTGCACCACGAGGTTCTCGGCGGGCACGTCGAAATACTCGCTCAGAGCCAGCGCAACCGATTCCGCGCGACGGTCCGAGAGCGCGAGGTTGTAGGCGGCGCTGCCGACGGCGTCGGTATGGCCTTCCACGAGGAACAGCTCGCGCGGGTTCTCGTCGATGCGCTGCTGGATCGCCTGACCCAGAGCCGAGAGGGCCTGCGCCTGATCGGGCTGGATCGCGGCGGACCCGGTCTCGAAGTTGATGTTCTCGACCGAAATCGCGGGGGCGAGATCACGCACCGGGGTGATGTTGCGCACCTGCGAGAGCGTGAAGGTACGGTCGATGCCGCTCTGACGGGTCAGCGCATCACGGAGCGCTTGCTCGTTGCTGGACGAAACCGTCGCGACGGGCTTGGGCTTGGGAAGCGCCGAGACGTCGACCGGGTCGGCGCCGCGCGCGTCGTCGACCAGCAGGTACTGCGTGCCGTCGGGCTGGACCAGCGTCCGCTTCAGGATCTGGCGCTGGGCGTCATAGACGGTGACGATCTGGCTGCCATCGGGCTTGGTCACGATCGTGCGCGACGAGCCGTCCGCGTAGTCCTGCGTGCGAATCTTCGAGCCGGGCTGACGCAGCAGCGCGTTGTCGTCCTTCACCAGTTGGTAAGAACCATCGGGTTGCTGCACAACGACACGGTCGCCCGAGTTCACGGCCACTTTCGAGCCGTTGTTCAGGATCGCCCCCACGGCGAGCGCACCAAGACCCGAGAGCGCGGCGGTTTCCAGCGTGCTCAGGCGGTCTTTCTTTTTCTTCTTCGACGAGTCGGTCTGCGCGGTGGCCTGCGCTTCTGCGTCGCGCTTGGCGTCGACCGAGGTCGAGAAGTCTTCGGATGCGCTACGCGCGGTCTCTTCGGTCACCGTCTCTTCGGTGGCGTCGGCGGAGTCGGCGCTGTCGGTCGGCGCGTTGAGCGCCTCGTTCT
Source organism: Thioclava sediminum (assembly GCF_002020355.1). Taxonomy (GTDB): domain Bacteria; phylum Pseudomonadota; class Alphaproteobacteria; order Rhodobacterales; family Rhodobacteraceae; genus Thioclava; species Thioclava sediminum. Next base: position 227,828 of record NZ_MPZV01000002.1, on the reverse strand, counting down.
GCACGGCTTCGCCTTCGATCGCGGCTTTCGTATCGGTCAGCGCGTTCTCCAGCAGCTTCGTCGCCTTGGTGGCCGCGGTGTCTTGGCTCGCCTGCTGATCGGTTTCGGCATTTGCGGTCGTGTCCGCGCTGGCCGAGCCGTCCGCGGTCGCGTCGGCATTGGCGGCCTCTTCTGGCTGGATCACCTTCGGTTCGACTTCAGCGCCGGACCCGCCATTGCCTTCCTGCACGACCTGCGTGTCGGAGGTGGTGTCCGTCGAAGCCTCGCCTGCAGGTTTCGCCTCGGGCTCTGCCGTCGCGGTGCTGTCCGCTTGGGCCTCCGAGTTCTGCATCGCGTTTTCGGTGGTGTCGGTCACCGGGGCAGGGGCGTCCTGCGAGGTGGTGTCGGGGCTGAGCGTGCTCGTCGCCTCGGCGTCCGTCTGGCCGTCGGCAGGGGTGGTGGCATCGGTCGAGCCATCAGCCGTTGCGGTGGTCGAGCCATCGGTGTTTGCGGTGGCCGAACCGTCGGTTTCTTCCGGTGCCGCAGCATCGGGCTGTGCGTCGGTCGCAGCGGCTGCGTCGGTCTCGGCAGAGGCATCGGCATTCGCATCGGTATTGGCATCCGTCGTCGCAGCGGCGGCCGCGTCGGCGTTGGTATCGGTGCCCGTGGTCTCGGATTGAGTGGTCACATCCGCGCCGCCTTCGACTGCGGCTTTCGCGCTGGCGTCGGGGGTGTCACCGCTCGCAGCCGGGTCCTGATCGGCGGGCGGGGCTGCGCCTTCGATCGCGGCTTTTGCGGCCTGATCGGCTTCGCTGTCGCTCATCGGCGCGTCGGCATTCGCCGGATCGGTGCCTGCCGCAGCTTCGGCGGAGCCATCGGCATTTGCCGCGTCGGCCTCGCAATCGGCTTTCGCCTTCTCCATCGGGGTGCCATCTGCGACCGCCTTCGCGATGCATTCAGCGGCGGCGGTATTGCTATCCTGGGCAAGCGCACTGAACGGCAGGATCGCCGGGCTCAGCGCGGCAAGGCCGGCAACGAGCGCAGTGGTCGTCTTCAACGTCTTCATGTCGTCTCCCTTTCATGCGGCATCTGGCCGCGTATCGGGGGGGCAAACGTTTCACAGACCTGTGTGTTCCGGCGCTCTGTTGATCGTCGGCAGGAATCAGCACGGGGCGGACCCGCAGGCCCGCCCCGTGATTTGGCAAGAAATATCTGTGCCGGTTGGGCTCAGTGGGTCTTCTTGACCGCTTTCAGTTTGTCGATGCCGAGCATCTTCATCGCGGTCTTCTCGTAGAACGGTTCCGAGGTGCCCTTGCGCAGTTTGCGCATGAAATATTTCTCGAAACCGATCTTGGCGAGGTGGACCCATTTGCCTTGGCTCGACCAGTTGACGTTGCGCGGCGGAAGCTGCGGCTGGGCCACGAAGGCGATGCCGCTGTCGCCGAAATCGGCCAAGCAAATCGCGTTCCAGGTGCCGGTCTCGTCGGGTTCCTGACCACGTACGATGTTGCCGAGGTTATGCGCGGTGGCGGTCACCATCGACTCGATCATGAAGCCGGTTTTCGGCACGCCGCAGGGCACCGGGGTCGGGCCCATGGGCGGGATCGCGATGCCGACGCCGATGCCGAACACGTTCGGGTATTTCGGGTTGCGCTGGTGCTTGTCGATGATGACGAAGCCGCGCGGGTTCACGAGCCCTTCAAGCCCCATGACCGCGGGGATGCCGCGGAAGGGCGGCAGCATCATCGAGTATTTGAACGGCATCTCGTGGGTCGCCTTGACGGAGCCGTCATCGGCGATCTCTTCGACATGCATCACGCCGTCTTCGACCTTCTTCACGCGGCTCGAGGTCATCCACTTCATGTGCTTGTCGCGCATCGCGCCTTCGAGAAGACCCTTGGTGTCGCCGACGCCGTCCAGGCCGAGATGGCCGACATAAGGCTCGGAGGTGACGAAGGTGATCGGCACCTGATCGCGGATCTTCGCCCGGCGCAGCGCGGTATCGAGGATGAAGGCGAATTCATAGGCTGGGCCGAAGCAGGATGCACCCTGCACCGCGCCCACGATGATCGGGCCGGGGTCTTCGCAGAAGCGCTTGAAGGCGGTGCCGGCATCCTCGGCGTGATCGACATGGCAGACCGAGTGGGTGAAGCCGTCGGGCCCGAGCCCTTCGATCTCGTCGAAGGCGAGTTCCGGGCCGGTGGCGAGCACGATGTAATCGTAGGAAACCTCGCGGCCATCCTCCAGCTCGACCTTGTTGTCATCGGGGTGAAGGCGCTTTGCCGCGACCGGGATGAACTTGATGTTCTTCTTCTTCATCGTCGGTTCGAGATCGACGGTGATGTCCTTGCGGTCGCGCCAGCCGACGGCGACCCAAGGGTTGGAGGGCACGAAGTGGTACTTCGGGTCCTTGGTAATGACGGTGATTTCGTCTTCCTTGCGGACTTGGTCACGCAATTCATAAGCCATGATGGCGCCGCCAAGACCTGCGCCCAGCACCACGATATGTGCCATTTTGTTCCCTCCCGTTACCCGGTCATCAACTTGTCACGTCTAACTCGATAGATGCAATTGTTTGAATGTGTCAAGAAGACCCGCCTTTCAAATCCTGCGACGAATCAGCCTGTGGAACAAGTCTGACGCTAACGTGAAGTGAAAAGACACTTGCGAAACAACGAAAAAGGGCCGGCGCGCGGCCGACCCTTTCCCATTCGCATCAGTAGGACTGACTTACTTCGGCGGTTCTGCCGTGATCCCCTCGACGTAGAAGGTCATCGAGTGAAGCTGATCGTCGGTCGCCATTTCGCCATCGGCGAGGAAGGCCGTACCGTCCTGCTTGTTCAGCGGGCCGGTGAAGGGATGGACCTTGCCCGAGCCGATATCGTCCTTGAGCTGCAGCGCCTCTTTCTTGACGTCGTCCGGCACGGCCGAGGAGATCTCGCCGATCTCCACCATGCCGCTGTCGATGCCGCCCCAGGTGGCTTCCGACTTCCACGAGCCGTCCATGACCGCACCGACGCGCTCGATGTAATAGGGCGCCCAGTTGTCGATGGTCGACGCGACGCGCGGCATCGGCGCGAAGCTCGACATATCCGAGGCCTGACCGAAGGTGATGACGTTGCCCGCTTCCTGAGCTTTCGCCTGCGGCGCGGTCGAGTCGGTGTGCTGCAGCAGCACGTCCACACCATCCGCGATCAGGGCTGCGGCCGCGTCAGCCTCTTTCGCCGGATCGAACCAGGTGTAGGCCCAGACCACTTTCATCTCGATATCCGGGTTCACCTTCTTCGCGGCCAGATAGGCGGCGTTGATGCCCTGATAGACCTCGGGGATCGGGAAGGAACCGATATAGCCGATTTTGTTGGTCTTGGTCATGCGACCGCCGATCGTGCCCTGAATGGCGCGACCCTGATAGAACTTGGCGTCGTAGGTGGCGACGTTGTCCGCGAGCTTGTAGCCGGTGGCGTGCTCGAATTTCACGTCGGGGAATTTTTTGGCGACGTTCATCACCGCGTCCATGTAGCCGAACGAGGTCGCGAAGATCAGCTTGTTGCCGTCCAGCGCCAGCTGGGTCAGCGCGCGCTCGGCATCGGGGCCTTCCGGCACGTTCTCGATGAACGAGGTCTTCACCTTGTCGCCGTACTTTTCTTCGATCGCCTGACGACCTTGGTCGTGCTGGTAGGACCAGCCCATGTCGCCGACGGGGCCGACATAGATGAAGCCGATTTTCAGCGGCTCGTCAGCGGCGAAAGCCGGGACGCCGACGCCCGCGACGACAGCCGTGGCGGCGGTGGTTTTCAAAAAGGATCTGCGGTTCATCGCGTTACTCCAAGTTGGGTGGCGGGCCTCTTGATGGGGCCCTTCGAGAGATGCCTCAGCTCGAGGCGTGGAAAGACTTGCCGAGGCTGGCAGGGGCGGCCTGCACGCCGTGGCGGTGAATGGCGGACAGGATGACCAGCACCACGATGGTGATGACATAAGGGGCCATCGAGAGGATATGCACCGGGATCGCGTAGCCTGCGGCCTGCAATTGCAGCTGCAGCGCGGTGATGCCGCCGAAGAGATAAGCGCCCAGCAGCACCCGCCACGGGCGCCAGCTTGCGAAGACCACGATGGCCAGAGCGATCCAGCCCGCGCCTGCGGTCATGCCTTCGGTCCATTGCGGCACGCGCACGAGGCTGAGATATGCGCCACCCAGACCGGCCAGCGCCCCGCCGAAGGCCAGCGCGGCAAAGCGCACGGCGACGACGCGGTATCCCAGCGCGTGGGCGGCATCATGGCTCTCGCCCACCGCGCGCAGGATCAGCCCGGCGCGGGTGGAGCGCAGCACGTACCAGACCACCGCGACGAGGATCAGCGAGAGATAGACGATCCAGTCATGCGAGAAGAGGATACGGCCCAGCACCGGAATATCCGAGAGCGGCCCGAAATCGATCTTGGCGGTCGGCGGCGGGCGCACGCCCTCGTAGCCCTTGCCGATCAGCGCGCTCAGGCCCAGCCCGAACAGCGTCAGCGCGAGACCTGTCGCGACCTGGTTCGACAGCAGCTTCTGCGTCAGGAAGGCAAAGAGCGTCGCCAGCAAAGCACCGGCGATCGCGCCCATCAGAAAGCCCAGAACCGGGCTTCCGGTGGCGACGGCGGCGGCGAAGCCTGCAACCGCGCCCATGATCATCATCCCCTCGACGCCGAGGTTGAGCACGCCCGATTTCTCGGCGACCAGTTCGCCGGTCGCGGCCAGCAGGACCGGGGTCGATGCGCCCATCAGCGTCGCGGTCAGGGTGATGATATCGATGCCGCCCACGATCATAGTGCGCCTCCATGTCCCCAGAACAGAACCGGCCCCCAGGCCAGATAGCCGCCGACGAGGCCGACGACGAGTCCGGCCACAGAGGCGTAACGCTCGCGTCCATGCAGGGTGGGGCGGCGGGGCTCTTCGCTGTCGGGGCGCGCGCCGATGCGGTAGATCACCGCCCGCGAGGCTCCCAGCGCCAGCTCGAACACCACCATCATCACCACGCCGATCACGACGAAGGCCCAGAACGCCTGCGCTACCGCGAGCAGGTAGTACAGGCCAAGCCCCATGACGACGCCGCCAAGGAAGATGATCAACAGGCGCAGCGAGGGGAGTTTGCGCATCATGCCGCGACCCTCCCGAAGCGGATGCGGAAATTGGTCAGCACGTCGAAGGCCAGCAGGAAGAACAGCAGCATCCCCTGGAAGACCTGGATCGCCGCCGAGGGCAGGCCGAGCATCAGCTGCGCCATGTCGCCGCCGATATAGGTCAGCGCCATCAGGAGCCCCGCCAGCAGGATGCCGATCGGATGCAGGCGGCCAAGGAAGGCCACGATGATCGCGGTGAAGCCGTAGCCCACGTTGAAGCTGTCGGTGATCTGACCCGAGGGGCCGGAGACTTCGAACATGCCCGCAAGCCCTGCGAACGCGCCGCCCATGCCAAGCCCGAGCATCACCAGCCGCGCCGGGATCACGCCGGCGAAGCGCGCAGCCCGCGGAGCCTCGCCCGCGACACGGATGCGGAAACCGGTGATATGGCGGTGCATCAGCCCATAGGAGAAGATCACCGCGATCAGTGCCGCGACGACGCCCCAATGCATCCCCGTGCCCTCGATCAGCTCGTGATTGAAGGCCGAGGGGTAGTCTTGCAGGTTGCGCGAGCCGGGAAAGCCGAAGCCTTCAGGGTTCTTGAGCGGGCCGAAAGCCATATAGGCCAGCAGGTTCTCGGCCACGTAGACCAGCATCAGCGAGACGAGAATTTCCGAGGTGCCGAACAGCACCTTCAGCACCGCCGGGATCATCGCCCAGAGGAAGCCGCCAAGCGCGCCCAGCACGATCATCGCCGGGAACAGCCAGTGGCTTTCCGCCGGGTACATCTTCAGCGCCAGCCATGCCGAGAACAGCGCGCCCATGATGTATTGCCCTTCGGCGCCGATATTCCAGATGCCCGCGCGAAAGCCCACGGCGAGCCCGCAGGCGATCAGGATCAGCGGCCCGGCCTTGACCAGAAGCTGGCCGCGGAAATAGCTGGCATTGCCGCCGAACAGCGGGTCCCAGAAGATCACGCGGATCGCTTCGACCGGGTGCTTGCCCAGTATCGCGAAGAGGATGCCGCCCGCGATCATGGTAGCGATCACGGCGAGGAGCGGGGTCGCGTAGGACCAGAATTGCGACGGGGTGGGGCGCCGGACGAGGGTGATCATACCGCGGCCTCCTGCATCCCGTGCGCTCCGCCCAGCATCATGCCGATCTCTTCGATCGTTAGCCCTTGGGTCGGGCGCGAGGCGCTCAGTCGGCCTTCGTTCAGCGCCGAGAAGCGGTCGGAGATTTCCATAAGCTCATCGAGGTCCTGGCTGATCGCGATCACCGCAGCGCCTTTCGCGGCGAGATCGAGGAGCGCCTGCCGGATCGACGCGGCGGCGGCGGCATCCACGCCCCATGTCGGCTGGTTTACCACCAGCACGGCGGGGTTTTGCAGCACCTCGCGGCCGATCACGTATTTCTGCAGATTGCCGCCCGAGAGCGCGCGGGCCGCGACATGCGAACCCGGCGTGCGCACGTCGAAGGCCTGAATGATCTCATCGGCGAAGGTCTTCGCCGCGCCCTGATCGACAAATCCGTTGCGGGTCAGCGGTTTGCGCATCGTGCCGGTGAGGATCGCGTTCTCGGTCAGGCTCATCGCGGGGACGGCGGCATGGCCTAGCCGTTCCTCTGGCGCGGCCAGCAGCCCCTTCGCGCGGCGGCCGTTCGGCCCGAGCCCCGAGATATCTTCGCCCATCAGGCTGACCGTGCCGGGGGCGGAGGGCCGCTCGCCCGACAGGGTCGCCAGCAATTCTTCCTGACCGTTGCCCGCGACGCCGCCGATGCCCAGCACTTCGCCCGCGCGCAGCTCGAGGCTCAGATCCTTCAGCGAAGGGCCGAACTGCGACAGCGGTGCGAGCGACAGGCCCGAGACTTTCAGCACGACATCGCCCAGCTTGCGCTCGGCCCGGTCGGTGACTTTCAGCTCCGCGCCGACCATCAGCTCGGCCAGCTCTCGCGCGGTCTTCTCGCGCGGGTTGCAGCTCGCCACCACCTTGCCCGCGCGCAGGATCGTCGCGCCTTCACAAAGCGTGCGGATCTCTTCGAGCTTGTGGCTGATATAGAGGATCGCAGTGCCCTCGGCGGAGAGCTTGCGCAGGGTGTGGAACAGGATCTCCACCTCCTGCGGCGTCAGAACGGAGGTCGGCTCGTCCATGATCAGAAGCTTGGGGTCCTGCAGCAGGCAGCGCACGATCTCGACGCGCTGACGCTCGCCCGCGGAAAGGTCTCCCACCAGTCGCGCGGGGTCCAGCGGCAGGCCATAAGCGGTGGAAATCTCGCGGATACGCTTGGCAAGCTGGCGCATCGGCGGCGGGTTTTCCATGCCGAGCGCCACGTTCTCGGCGACGTTGAGGGCCTCGAAAAGCGAGAAATGCTGGAACACCATCGCGACGCCTGCCGCGCGTGCGGCGCGCGGATCGGCAGGCGCGAAGGATTGGCCCGCGAAGTGCATCGTGCCGGAATCGGGCTTCACCAGCCCGTAGATCATTTTCACCAGCGTCGACTTGCCGGCGCCGTTTTCGCCCAGCAGGGCGTGGACCTCGCCCGGACGCACCGAGAAGCCGACGCCGTCATTGGCCACGACCCCAGGATAGGCTTTTGTCAGCCCTTCGATCTTGAGCAGCTCCGTCACCCGGCGCGTTTCCCTTTCCCCGTTGCCGCCCCCGCGGCATTCAGCTCTTTCACTAGCCCGGTCGCTACCCCAAGGGCAATGGCTTGAGGATGCTTCCCCAAGGTCGGATCGCCTATCGGGCAGGCAATGCGCGAAATTTGTGCATCCGAATGACCGAGCGCGGCGAGACGCTTGCGGAAGCGGACCCATTTGCTGTCCGACCCGATCAGGCCGAGCCCGCCGAAGCCATGGGCGAGCAGCCGGTGGCAAAGCTCCAGATCGAGAGAATGTGAATAGGTCAGCACGAAGTGGCGGGCATCAGTGGGCGCGAGGGTGACCAGATCGGCCGGGTTCTCGGCGATTAGTGGCGTGACGCCCTCGGGGATGATGTCGGGAAACCGCTCCGCCCCGCTATCGGCCCAGGATAGGGCAAGGCCGGGCAGGGGGGACAGCGCCCCGATCAGCGCGCGCCCGACATGGCCTGCCCCCCAGACCCAGATCGGGGCGGGCGGCGGCGCGACGCGTTCGATCAGCCAGTTCTCCACCAGCAGCGGCGGCGTCTCGCCGCGATCGCGGGCGCGGGCCAGCGCGCGGGTGACGGCGAGCGGCTCCGGCGCGCCCGGCGTCAGAGGACGGGCGTGCCAGTCGCCGGTGATCTGCGCGACGGTGGTCTGGTCCATTCGCTCGTAGCCCAGCACCACGGCCCCGCCGCAGCATTGGTTCATTGCGGGGCCAAGCGGGATTTTCTCGATCCCCGTCAGCCCGCCCCGCGCCTTCGTAATGGCAGAGAATTCCAGCGCGCCGCCGCCGATCGTGCCTTCTACATGATCCGCCCAGACCAGCATCTCCGCGCCGTCTTCGCGCGGGGTGGAGCCTTGGGCGCGCGCGACCACGACGCGGGTGAAGGGGCCGCGGTCTGCCGCGCGGGCGAGGGCTGCGGGATCGAGGCTCATGCGTCCCCCCTTGCCCGGTGCACGGCAGCCAGAACCGCCTCGGGCGTGGCGGGCGCCTGCAGATCGGGCCAGTTCGGGCCGCAGGATTTGCACGCGTCCTGCAGCGCGAGGAAGGCCGAGATCGCCAGCATGAAAGGCGGCTCGCCCACCGCCTTGGAGCGATAGATCGTGTCCTCGCGGTTCGGCTCGTCCCAGAGTGCGACGTTGAAAACGCGCGGGCGGTCCGAGCAGGCGGGGATCTTGTAGGTCGAAGGCGCATGGGTGCGCAGACGCCCCTTGTCGTCCCAGACCAGTTCCTCGGTCGTCAGCCAGCCCGCGCCCTGCACGTAGCCGCCTTCGATCTGGCCGATGTCGATGGCCGGGTTCAGCGAGGCGCCGGCATCATGCAGGATGTCGGTGCGCAGGATAAGGTTCTCTCCGGTCAGCGTGTCGATCACCACCTCGGTCACCGCCGCGCCATAGGCGAAGTAGAAGAACGGGCGGCCCTGACCCTTGATCCGGTCCCAGCTGATTTTCGGCGTGGCGTAGAAGCCCGTCGACGACAGCGATACCCGCGCCTCGTAAGCGAGCTTCACCAGCTTCGCGAAGGGCAGGGCATGATCGTCCGCGCGCACCTCGCCATTGGCAAACGTCACGTCTTCCACCGCGGCGCCCGCGCTTTCGGCCATGAAACCCGCCAGCCGTGCCTTGATCGTCTCGCAGGCGGCCTTGACCGCCATGCCGTTCAGATCGGCCCCGGAGGAGGCCGCAGTGGCGGAGGTGTTGGGCACCTTGTCGGTGGCCGTCGCGGTGATGCGCACATCCTCATCCGTCACGCCGAAGACCGAGGCCGCGACCTGACAGACCTTGCGATGCAGGCCCTGACCCATCTCGGTCCCGCCGTGGTTCAGCTGGATCGAGCCGTCGGCATAGACATGCACCAGCGCACCCGCCTGGTTCAGCTGGGTCAGCGTGAAGGAGATGCCGAACTTCACCGGCGTCAGCGAGATGCCGCGCTTCAGGGTGGTATTCGCAACGTTCCACTCGGCCACGCGGGCCTTGCGGGCCGCGAACTTGGCGGATTGCTCCAAACGTTCGGTGATCTCGGGCAGGATGAAATCCTCGACCGGCTGGCCGTAATGCGTGCTCTGCCCGCCCTCGGGGTCGTAGTAGTTGCGCTTGCGCAGATCGAGCGGGTCGAGCCCCATCACATGGGCGAGGTGATCGAGCGCGGCTTCCGTGCCGATCATGCCCTGCGGGCCGCCGAAGCCCCGGAAGGCCGTCGCGCTTTGGGTATTGGTGCGCAGCCGGTGGCTCTCGATCTTCACATTCGGCAGGTAGTAAGAGCTATCCGTATGCAGCATCGCGCGGTCGCAGACCGGCAGGCTCAGGTCCGGCGACCAGCCGCAGCGGGCGAGATGGGTGAACTCGGCCGCGACGATCTTGCCCTCGGCATCTGCGCCGAGCCGATACTTGATCCGGAAATCATGGCGCTTGCCGGTGATGACCATGTCGTCATCGCGGTCGTAGCGCATCTTGCAGGGCCGCCCGGTGGCTCGCGCGACCACGGCGCAGGCGATGGCGAGCGCGTTGCCCTGGCTTTCCTTGCCGCCGAAACCGCCGCCCATCCGGCGCATCTCCACGCGGACGTCATGCATCGCGCAGCCAAGCGCGTCGGCCACCTTGTGCTGGACCTCGGACGGGTGCTGCGAGGAGCACCGGATCACCATCCCCTGATCGTCGGGCAGCGCGAGGGCGGCCTGACCTTCGAGGTAGAAATGCTCCTGCCCGCCCATGTCGAAACTGCCTTCGACGATATGCTCGGCCTGCGCGAAGCCTTTGCCGGTATCGCCGCGCGCCCAGGTGACCGGGCCGCCTTCAAAATGGCTGTTCGCGTCGAGCGCCTCATCGACCGTCAGGATCGCCGGGCGGGGCGTGTAGTCGATCTTCGCCAGCCGTGCGGCCTTGCGCGCCGCATGATGGCTGGACGCCGCGACCACGAAGATCGGCTGGCCGACGAAATGCACGACCCCCTCGGCCAGAACCGGTTCGGGCTCGGGCGCGGGCGAGGCATTGTTGGCAAACGGCATGTCCTTGGCCGTCAGCACCGCGACCACCCCCGGGGCGCTCCGCACCGCACTCAGATCGAGCGAGGCGATCTCGGCATGGGCTTCGGTCGAGAGGCCGAAAGCGAGGTGCAACGTGTTGCCGGGGCAGGGGATGTCATCGACGTAGCGCGCCGCGCCGGTGACGTGCAACTGCGCGGAATCGTGGGGTTTCTTGGTGCCGACGCTCATGGTTGTACCTCCAGAATGGAGAGGGTGCCTTGGGCATTGCGGACGTATCGGATCAGCATCGCCTTGGCGGCCTCCATCCGGTAGGCATCCGAGGCGCGCATGTCGGTGAGCGGCGTGAAGTCCTGCTCCAACGCGGGCAGGGCGGCCGTGATCGCCTCTTCGGTGAAGGGTTGACCTTCCAGCGCGCCCTCCAGTGCCGCGGCGCGTTTCGGGATACCCGCCATGCCGCCAAAGGCGATACGCGGCGCGCCGATCTTGTCGCCATCGCGCGGGATATTCAGCGCGCCGCAGACGGCCGAAATGTCCTGATCGAAGCGTTTCGACAGTTTGTAACAGGCCAGATCGGGCGCGGATTTCGGGAAGCTGACGCTTTCGACGAATTCGCCGGGTGCGCGGTCCTGTTTGCCGTAGTCGAGGAAGAAGCTCTCCAGCGGAATCGTGCGGCGCGCATCTCCCTTGCGCAGCGTCAGCTCCGCGCCCATCGCGATCAGGACGGGCGGGCTGTCGCCGATGGGCGAGCCGTTCGCGATATTGCCGCCGATAGTCGCCGCCTGTCTGACCTGTTCGGAGGCGAAACGGCGCAGCAATTCGGCAAAGCTTGGGAGCGTGTCGCGGATCGCCTCGCGCAACGCGGCCAAGGTGACGCCCGCGCCGACGATATAGCGGTCGTCGGTTTCCTCGATGGTCTGCAGGTCCGTGCAGTTGTTGAGGAAGGCGACCTCTTTCAGCTCGCGCAGCTGCTTCGTGACCCAGAGCCCCACATCGGTCGCGCCGGCGATCAACGTGGCGTCTGGATGGGCGAGATACCAATCCGCCAGTGCATCCGCGCTGTCGGGCAGGAAGACATGATCGGCTATAGGCGCGACCTCTGCCAGATCGGGCAGCGTGTCGTGCATCCATGCAGGCACCGGTGCATCCTGCGCCGCCTCGGCGGCACGGATAATCGGCGCGTATCCGGTGCAGCGGCACAGGTTGCCCGCCAGCAGATCGTCGTGATCGTGGCGCCCGTTCAGATGCCCCGCCGCCATCGACGCGATGAAACCGGGCGTGCAGAAGCCGCATTGCGAGCCGTGATGATCGACCATCGCCTGCTGAACGGGGTGCAATTCACCCTTCGGCCCGGCGACGCCCTCGACGGTGCGCAGCGCGCGGCCGTGCAGATGGGGCATCATCATCAGGCAGGCATTGAGCGGTTTGGCGCCCTCCGCGTCGGTCACGATGACCGAGCAGGCCCCGCAATCGCCCTCGTTGCAGCCCTCCTTGGTGCCGGTCAGCCCCTCGGCGCGCAGCCAGTCGAGCACAGATTGCGTCGGATCGGTAAGTGCCACCGTCCGGGTTTCTCCATTGAGAAGAAACGTGATCTCCATACGAAAAATCCGCCGCCTTACCAGTCGTCCCTGCGGTCCCCCTCGATGCGGCGTAGAACGGGACCGGCCCAGCAAAGCCGATGCAGGCAGGCTTTGGCAAGGGATTCGCGGCTGCGCGTTGCCCGAAACTTGATCCGGTGATCAAGAATTGGGCGTTCAGCCGCGCTCAATGGCTTCAGCGATCTCGGCCATCTGCCTCGCGACGGTGCCCCAACCTTCATGGAAGCCCATCTCCTCGTGGCGTTTGACGCTTTCCGCGCTGGCATGCCGGGCGATGACATTGTATTCGCAGCCTTCCTCAGTCTCGATGAAGTTCAGATCTGCGGTGAAAAAGGGTTGTGCCGAAGGACGGAAATCGGCGCTTAGGCAATCGGTGAAGACGAGCCGCTTTGCCGGTTCGACGATCAGGTAACAGCCCTCGGATTCGATCTCGCCGTATTCTTCGAAGACCATCTTCGTGTAGAACGCGCCGCCTGGGCGGACGTCGAGCTTGGCGTCGACCGTCCTGCCGGGTTTCGGAGCGAAGAACTGTTTCAGCAACTCTGGTTCGGTCCAGCAGCGATAGACCGTGGCGGGGCTGGCGGCCACGCGCCGGGTCAGAGTCAGGTCGAGTTCGGTTGTCATTGCGCATCTCCCTTCGTGTCATGCTCCAAGGCCTCTGCCAGCGTATCGAGCCGGTCGAGGCGGTCCTCCCATTGCCGGCGCAAGGTGGCCAGCCAGTCTTCGGCGGCGCGGACCGGCAGCGCCTCGATCCTCGCCATGCGCACGCGACCGCGCTTCTCGGTCACGATCAGCCCGCCGTTTTCCAGCACCCTCAGGTGGCGCAGAAAACTGGGCAGCGCCATCTGATGCGGCGCATGCAGGTCGGAGACCGAAGCGGGCCCCTGCGTCAGCCGCTCCAGCACCGCGCGGCGGGTCGGGTCGGCCATGGCGGCGAAATAGCGGTCGAGTGCCTGTGTGTCGAAATGCTTAGCCATGTGGCTAACTGTTTGCGCATTGCCGATTCGAGTCAATGGTTAGTCTGATCGCTAAGTTTTTCCTGCTTTCTGCAACGCGCCCGACCCGCTAAATCTGGTGGCATGACCAGCCCCCGATTCATTCATCTGCGCGTCCATACCGAGTATTCCCTGCTCGAAGGCGCCGTGCCCGCCAAGAAACTCGTGAAGATGTGCGAGTCGGCGAAGATGCCCGCCGTCGCCGTGACCGACACGAACAACATGTTCGCGGCGCTCGAGTTTTCCGTGACCGCGACGGGGGCGGGGCTGCAGCCGATCGTCGGCTGTCAGGTCTCGTTGGAGTTCGATCCGGCCAAGCCGGGCGAGCGTCCGCGCCTGCCTGCTCCGATCGTTCTGCTGGCCCAGACCGAGCGCGGCTACGAGAACCTGATGAAGCTCAACTCGTGCCTCTATCTCGACAAGCACGGGGCGCTGGTTCAGGTCACGCTTGAGGAGCTGGAGCGTTATTCCGAGGGGCTGATCTGCCTTTCGGGCGGCCCAGACGGCCCCGTCGGGCGGCTGATCCGGAATGGCGCGAAGGACCGCGCGAAGGCGCTGTTGCAGCAACTTGCCGGGATCTTCCCGAACCGGCTCTATGTCGAATTGCAGCGTCACCCGGGCGAGGGCGGCACGCTGACCGAGGCCGAGATCGCGACCGAGCGGCCCTTCGTCGAATGGGCCTATGAGCTGGGTCTGCCGCTGGTCGCCACGAACGACGTCTATTTCCCGAAGCCCGCGATCTACGAGGCCCATGACGCGATGATTTGTATCGCGGAAGGCGCCTATGTCGACCAGATCGAACCGCGCCGGCGTCTGACCCCGCAGCACTATTTCAAATCCGAAGGCGAGATGGTCGCGCTTTTCGCCGATCTGCCCGAAGCGGTGGAGAACACCGTCGAGATCGCGAAACGCTGCGCTTTCTCGACCTATAAGCGCGCGCCGATCTTGCCGAAATTCGCCGATGACGAGGTGGTGGAACTGCGGCGTCAGGCCTGGGACGGGTTGCGCAACCGTCTTGACGTGATCCCGCATGCAGCACCCGTCGAGGATTACGAGAAACGCCTGCAATTCGAGCTCGACATCATCGAGCAGATGGGCTTCCCGGGCTACTTCCTGATCGTTGCCGACTTCATCAAATGGGCCAAGGATCATGACATTCCGGTCGGGCCGGGGCGGGGCTCGGGTGCGGGTTCGCTCGTGGCTTACGCGCTGACCATTACTGACCTTGATCCGCTGCGCTATTCGCTGCTGTTCGAACGCTTCCTCAACCCCGAACGTGTCTCGATGCCGGACTTCGACATCGACTTCTGCATGGATCGTCGCGAGGAGGTGATCCAATATGTTCAGAATAAATACGGGCGCGAAAAGGTGGGCCAGATCATCACCTTCGGCGCGCTTCTGTCCAAGGCCGCCGTGCGCGACGTGGGCCGGGTCTTGCAGATGTCCTACGGGCAGGTCGACAAGCTCTCGAAGCTGATCCCGGTCGAGGGCGTGAAGCCCGTCAGCATCGAGAAGGCGCTGGCCGACGAGCCGCGTCTGCGCGAGGCGGCTCGCAACGAGGAGGTCGTGGCACGGCTTCTCGATTACGCGAAGGCGATCGAAGGGCTGCTTCGGAACGCTTCGACCCACGCGGCGGGCGTCGTGATCGGCGACCGTCCGATCGACGAGCTGGTACCGCTCTATCAGGATCCGCGCTCGGACATGCCCGCGACCCAGTTCAACATGAAATGGGTCGAGCAGGCGGGTCTGGTGAAGTTCGACTTCCTCGGTCTGAAGACGCTGACCGTGATCCGCTCGGCGATGGAGCTGATTTTCAAATCCGGCCGTCCGCTGCATGTCGATGCCGCGGGCAATCAGCTTTACGAGCCTGCCGAGGGCGCGGAGAACCATATCAACGCGATCCCGCTGGATGACGAGAAGACCTACAAGCTCTACGCCGACGCCAAGACGGTCGCGGTGTTCCAGGTGGAATCGGAGGGCATGAAATCGGCGCTGCGCCAGATGAAGCCCACCTGTATCGAGGACATCGTCGCGCTCGTGGCGCTCTATCGTCCCGGTCCGATGGAGAATATCCCGACCTATTGCGAGGTAAAGAACGGGCTCAAGAAGATCACCTCGGTCCACCCGACCATCGACCATATCCTTGAAGAGACGCAGGGCATCATCGTCTATCAGGAGCAGGTGATGCAGATCGCGCAGGTCATGGGGGGCTACTCGCTTGGCGGCGCAGACCTTCTCCGTCGCGCGATGGGTAAGAAGATCAAGGAGGCGATGGATGCCGAGCGCCCGAAATTCGAGGCGGGCGCGGCCAAGAACGGAGTCGACAAGAAGAAGGCCTCCGAGGTGTTCGACCTTCTGGAGAAATTCGCGAACTACGGCTTCAACAAATCCCACGCGGCGGCCTATGCGGTGGTGTCCTATTACACCGGCTGGCTGAAGGCGAACCACGCGGTCGAGTTCATGGGCGGCGTGATGAATTGCGATATTCATCTGACCGACAAGCTCGCGATCTATGCCGACGAGGTGCAGAAGAAGCTCGGGATCGAGATCATTCCGCCCTGCGTGAACCGCTCGCTTTCGACCTTCGACGTGGTCGATCAGAAACTGGTCTATGCGCTCGGCGCGCTGAAGAACGTCGGCGCGGACGCGATGCAGATGATCGTGACCGCACGCGGCGAAGAACCGTTCAAGGACCTGTTCGATTTCGCGCGGCGCGTGGACATGAAGCGGGTGGGCAAGCGCCCGCTGGAGATGCTGGCGCGGGCAGGGGCCTTCGATCTGCTCGATCCGAACCGCAAGCGCGTCTTCGAGTCGCTGGAATCGCTGATGGCGTGGTCGGGCGCGGTGATCGAGGCGCGCGAGTCGGCGCAGGTGTCGCTGTTCGGCGAGGCGGGCGACGATCTGCCGCCGCCGCGTCTGGCCGATACCGACGACTGGCTGCCGGGCGAACGTCTGGCCGAAGAACACAAGGCCATCGGCTTCTACCTGTCGGGTCACCCGATCGAGGATTACCTGCCCGCGCTCAAGCGCAAGAAGGTGCTGAGCTGGGAAGAGGTGCAGCAAAAGGCCGTGGGCGGTCCTTTCGTGACCAAGATCGCGGGCGAGGTCGCCTCGGTGCGCGAGAAGAAATCCGCCAAGGGCAACCGCTTCGCCTTCGTCGCGCTGTCGGATGCGTCGGGGCCCTATGAGGTCGCCTTCTGGTCGGAGGCGCTGGAGGCCTGCCGCGACGTGCTGGAAACCGGCAACCTTCTGGTGCTGACCGTGAAGGTCGAGGTGGATGGCGAGTCGGTGCGTATGGTCGCCACTTCGGCCCAGACCGTGGAGAAGGCGACGGCCGATGCGGGCTCGTCGGGGCTTCTGGTGCATATCGACAACAATGACGCGGTCGCCTCGGTCGCGAGCCTCGTCGAGCGGGTCGCCCGCGAAGGGAAGGTCCATTCGCGCGGCCCGATCAGCTTCATGGTCTATGACAATGAGCGCGGCTGCCGCTACCAGATCACCGCGATGCCCGAGGCGCCGGTCAACGCACAGGTGAAAGGCGCGCTGCGCTCCTTGCGCGGGGTGAGCGAGGTCGAAGAGGTTTGAGCCTCACAGGCTGCGCGCCACCCATGCCAGCCTCAGCGTTATCGCGGCGGCAAGGGCGGTGGCGAACTCGCCCCACCGCAGCAGCGCCAAGCCGCGCAGCAGATCGGGCTCGTTGATCCCGTCGCGTACCGCACCGGAGATCATCCCCATCTCCAGCCACGCCGCCGCGCCCAGCACGGCAGTTGCCAGAAAACTCACTGAGACCAAAATCATCGCCTGTCGATGGCTGCGCAGCCGCCAGATCAGCCCGCACATCAGCGGCACGGCGAAGAACACCTGCATCGCGAGGATGCCGCTGCCCTGCCACAGCTCGAACCGGTCGAGTGTCGAACGAAGGTCGATGCCCGGGGGCCAGATCAGCAAAGCAGTGTAGATGAGCGCTTGGGCGCTCACGAAAACCCCGTTCAGCCCCCAGAGCGCCGCATCCATTACCAGTGCGGCGGTTTCTGATCGGCCAGAGGAATCGCGCTGCCGCTGTCATATTCGCGCTCGGCCTCGCGCTCCATCAGCAGGCCCAGATGGCGCTCCAGCCGTTCGATCTGGCGGGCTTGCGCGACGATGACATCGGACAGCTCGTCCACCGTTTGCGTCAGATAGGCGATCTGTTCTTCCGCCCGTTCCAGCCGTTCCTGCATCTGCCGTTCCTATTGCTTGCCGGGGCCAGCCCCTTGGGCTACACCCTCGCGCGAGATTAGATCAGGTGCAAGCCGATGGCGAAACAGAAAAAGCAGCCCCGTCCCAAGGCAGAGGCCCCGAAGGGCTTCCGCGATTATTTCGGGACGGAGGTGACCGAGCGGGCCGATATGCTGGCGAAGATCGCAGAGGTCTATCGCACGCATGGCTTCGAGGCGCTTGAAACTTCGGCTATCGAGACGGTCGAGGCGCTGGGCAAATACCTCCCCGATGTGGACCGCCCGAATGCGGGCGTCTTCGCGTGGCAGGAGGAAGATGACGGCAAGTGGCTGGCGCTGCGCTACGACATGACGGCGCCGCTGGCCCGGGTCGCGGCGCAATATCGCAACGATCTGCCGACTCCCTATCGCCGCTTCACGATGGGCCCCGTCTGGCGCAACGAAAAGCCCGGTCCGGGCCGGTTCCGCCAGTTCTATCAATGCGATGCCGATACCGTGGGCGCGCCGTCCGTGGCCGCCGATGCCGAGATTTGCGGGATGCTTTCGGATGCGTTGGAGGCGGTCGGCATTCCGCGCGGCGATTACGTCGTGCGGGTGAACAACCGCAAGGTTCTGAACGGCGTGATGGAAGTCGCGGGCGTTCTCGACCCGGCCGATCCGGCCAAGTTCGAGGAAGAGCGCGGCATCGTCCTGCGCGCCATCGACAAGTTCGACAAGTTCGGCGAGGAGGGCGTGCGCCTTCTGATGGGCGAGGGGCGTCTGGACGACTCCGGCGACTTCACCAAAGGTGCGGGGCTGTCCGAAGCACAGGCCGATACGGTCATGGGCTTCATGGAGGCCAAGCGCGAAGACAACGCCGCCACCGTCGCGCGGCTGCGCGAGTTGGTCGAAGGCTCGGCGCTCGGTGCGGAAGGCGTGGATGAACTCGAGCAGATCGCCTCGCTTCTCGACGCGCAGGGCTACGGCCCCGACCGCATCGTCATCGACCCCTCGGTTGTGCGCGGCCTGGGCTATTACACCGGCCCGGTTTTCGAGGCCGAGCTGACCTTCGAGATCACCGACGAGAAGGGCCGCCCGCGCCAATTCGGCTCGGTCGCAGGCGGCGGGCGCTATGACGATCTGGTCAAGCGCTTCACCGGTCAGGTCGTGCCGGCCACCGGCGTCTCGATCGGCGTCGACCGTCTTCTGGCTGCGCTTCGCGCCAAGGGCCGCATTGGCGGTTCTGCGCAGGGCCCGGTCGTCGTGACCGTGATGGATCGCGACCGGATGGCCGAATACATGGCGCTGGCCTCCACACTGCGCGGGGCAGGGCTGCGCGCTGAGGTCTATCTGGGCAACCCGAAGAACTTCGGCAACCAGTTGAAATACGCCGACAAACGCGAGAGCCCCGTGGCGATCATCCAAGGCTCGGACGAGGCCGAACGCGGTGTCGTCCAGATCAAGGATCTGATCCTTGGTGCGAAGATCGCGCAGGACGCGACGGTTGAAGAATGGAAATCCCAACCGGCGCAATTCGAGGTTCCGACCGGGGAAATGGTCGCAAAAGTGCAAGAGATCCTTGCGCGCTACGAGGCCGAGTGATGGCGGACAAGGCGCAAGCGCGGGGACAGGCAGGCCGTCTGCTGGAGCTATTCCTCGCCGCCGGTGCGGTCGAGGTCACGCCTGACATCCTGCAACCCGCCGAGGCGCTTCTCGACCTCTATGGCGAGGATATTCGCGCCCGCGCCTATGTCACCGCCGACCCGCTGCGCGGCGAGATGATGCTGCGCCCGGACTTCACCGTGCCGGTCGTGCAGGAGCATATGGCCAATGGCGCCGAACCTGCGCGCTACGCTTACGCGGGCGAGGTGTTCCGCCGTCAGGATCATCGCGGCGCGGCACGCGCCCATGAGTATTTTCAGGCCGGGTTCGAGATTTTCGACCGCGCCGATCCCGAAGCCGCGGATGCTGAGGTCTTCGCGCTGTTCGCGGGGCTTCTTGCCAAGCTGACCCTGTCCGCCACGATCGGCGATATGGGCCTACTGCGCGCGGCCGTCGACGGGCTCGATACGCTGCCCGAACGCAAAGCCGCGCTCGCCCGTCACATCTGGCGCCCCAAGCGGTTCCAGCATCTGCTTGCGCGCTATTCGGGGCAGGTCGAGGTGCCGAAAGCCCGCGCCGATCTGCTGACGGGCCAACGCTCCGGCGCGCCGTGGATCGGGCTTCGCTCGCGCGAGGAGATGGAGGCGCGGATCGCCACGCTCGCCGCCGATGCCGCTGCCGCGCCGATCCCGACCGATGCGGTCGCCGCGATGGGCAAGCTGGCTGAATTGCGCTGTGCCGCCGATCAGGCGCCTGCCGCCCTGCGCGCGCTGAACATCGCTGCCATCGAACCCGCCATCGCGCGGCTCGAAAAGCGCCTCGACGCGCTCGCCACGCGCGGTATCGACCTCTCCGCGATCACTTTCGACGCGAGCCACGGGCGCTCGACGATGGAATATTACGACGGCTTCGTCTTCACCTTCACCGCCGCCGATCCGGCGCTGCCGCCGGTCGCCTCCGGCGGGCGCTATGACGCGCTGACCCGGCAACTGGGGCAGGGGCGCGAAATCCCCGCCGTGGGCGGCGTGATCCGTGCGGGGCTGATGTCCGATCTGGAGGCGCAAGCATGAGCGAGGCCATGATCAAACTCGGCGTGCCCTCCAAAGGGCGTCTGATGGAGAAGACCTTCGACTGGTTTGCGCAAGCGGGCATCACGCTCAAGCGCACCGGGTCGGAGCGCGAATATGCGGGCGCGGTCGAAGGGGCCGAGGGCGTGCAGCTCGTACTGCTGTCGGCCGGAGAAATCCCGCGCGAACTGGCCGCGGGACGTATCCATCTGGGCGTCACCGGCTCCGATCTCGTGCGCGAGAAGCTCGCCGACTGGGAAAGCCAGGTCGCCGATCTCGCGCCGATGGGCTTCGGCCATGCCGATCTGATCATCGCGGTGCCGGCCTGCTGGTCGGATGTGGACAGCCTCGAAGACCTCGACGCCGCAGCCCACCGCTTCCGCGCCACCCACGGCTTCCGCCTGCGGATCGCCACGAAATACCACCGCCTCGTGCGCGAATTCCTGACCCGCGAGGGTGTCGCCGACTGGCAGCTTGTCGACAGCCAGGGCGCGACCGAGGGCACGATCGCGAACCTCACCGCCGAGGCCGTGGCCGACATCACTTCGAGCGGCGAGACGCTGCGCGCGAACCACCTGAAGATCCTTTCCGACGGGCTGATCCACCAGTCTCAGGCGACGCTGTTTGCGTCGCGCGCCGCCGACTGGTCGGGGCAGGAAAGCCGCCTTGCGGGTCTCGCGCAGCAGCTCGGACTGCCCGCGCCAACGCTCTGATCTTCCTCTTGGTCGAAATATCCCACGGGGGTCCGGGGGTGTGAAACCCCCGGCCTGCGCCGCTCAATAGCCGCGCGACCGGTCCACGAGATAGAGGAACGGCTCGCCCGCTTCGCCCCGCCGGATATTCTCCGCGATGACTTCGGACGCAGTCTCTGCCCGGCTCTCGGCGGCGATATGGGGCGTCACCGTCACGTGGGGATGCGCCCAATAGGGGTGCTCGGGGGGCAGGGGCTCCGCGCGGAAGACGTCGAGCGTCGCATGACCGATCTGGCCGCGATCCAGCGCTGCGAGCAGCGCGTCATCGTCGATCAGCGTGCCGCGACCCGGATTGATGATCCGCGCGCCTTTCGGCATCTGCACCAGCGTGTCCGCGTTCAGAAGCTCGGTGGTCTCGGGTGTGTCGGGCAGGATCGAGACGAGGATTTCCGCCTTCGACAGCGCCTCCGCCAGACCGTCATCGCCGTTCAGGCAAGTGATGCCGGGGATGTCTTTCGGCGACCGGCTCCAGCCTGTCACCGCGAAACCAAGCCCTGCCAGCGCTTCGGCGCAGGCTTTGCCCAAGGCACCCAAGCCTAGCATCACGACCGAGCGGTCGCGCGCCAGGGGCGGCACGCCGCCATCATGGCGCCAGACACCGTCCTGCTGCGCCAGTGTCGCGTCGATCCCGAGGTGATAGCGCAGCACATGGCCGGTCACGTAATCGACCATGCCGCGCTCCAGCCCGGCATCCACCATCCGGCACAGCGGCTGGGTGAGGGTCTCGTTGCCCACCACGCGCTCCACCCCGGCCCAGAGGTTCAGCACAGCCTTCGCGCCGGTATAGGCGGTGAAGTCCTGCACCGGGCCTTGCGGCGAATAGACGACGTAGTCGACTTGCGCGGGATCGATCTCGCCCGGTTGAACGATCTGGGCCTCAACGCCGGTCGCGGCGATCGCCTCGGTGAGCGGGCGTTCGTAACGGGCCCAGTTCTCGGGCTTGTCGGCGAAAAGGACGCGGATCATCTTTGCCTCGGTCTATGGACATGGGCGCTTTGCACCAGCCCGAAGGCCGCGAGCAGGATCATCATGGCGGTGCCCCCGTAACTCACCAGTGGCAGGGGCACGCCCACGACAGGCATCAGCCCCATCACCATCGCCATGTTGATCGCGAAGAAGAAGAAGAACGTCCCTGCGACCCCGAAACTGAGGAGTGATGCGAAGCGGTCCTTCGTCGCCATCGCGGTGTAAAGCGCAAAGCCGATGATGCCGGTGTAGAGCATCAGGAGGGAGAAGGCGCCGACGAAGCCGAACTCCTCGGCGAGCGTGGTGAAAATGAAGTCCGTGTGCTTCTCGGGCAGGAAGTTCAGCCGACTTTGCGTGCCCTGCATAAAGCCGCGCCCCGACCAGCCGCCCGAGCCGAGCGCGATCTGCGCCTGCATGATGTTGTAGCCCGCACCAAGCGGGTCGGAGCCGGGATCGAGGAACGTGTCGATGCGCTTGTACTGGTAGTCGTGCAGCAGCTGGTACTCCGTGCCGCGGCTTTCCATCACGCCGAAGACGAGCCCGACGACCAGCGCGATCACGGTGCCGAAATACCAAAACGACACCCCGGCTGCGAACATCACGAAGGCCCCGCCCAGCACCAGCATCACCGCGGTGCCGAGGTCGGGCTGGGCCAGTACGAGGAAGGTGGGCGCAAGAATGATCACCGCAGGGATGAACACCCAGAGCGGGCGCGAGACCTTCTCGACGGGCAGCCAGTCGTAATAGGCGGCCAGCAGCATCACGAGGGTGATCTTCATCAACTCGGAGGGCTGGATGCGCAGCGGGCCGATCTCCAGCCAGCGCTGTGCCCCCATGCCGATCGCGCCGAAGAACTCCACCGCCACCAGCAGCAGAAGCGCCACGAAATAGGCCAGCGCGGAGACATTGCGCCAGAACCAAACCGGGATGAAGGCCACGGTGAACATCGCGATCATACCGAGCGCGAAACGCTTCATCTGCGGCTCGGCCCAGGTGTGGATATTGCCGCCCGCGACCGAGTAGAGCATCAGGAAGCCCGCGCAGGCCACCGCCGTCAGCAGGATCACCAGCGGCCAGTTCAGATAGAAAATCTTGCGCCATCCCGTCGGGACGGTCTTCAGATTGCTCTCGAGATAGCTCATGCGCGCGACCTCGATTGCGGCTTCTGCACGGTGTCGGGGTCGACCAGATCGAGCGTTTCGTTCAGCTCCTTGGCCTTCGCGCGGGCGAAGGACGGGTAGGCATCATCCGGGGGCAGACCGCCCGCCAGCGCGAACAGCAACACGTCGCGCGCGATCGGGGCGGCGGCCGTCGAGCCGCCCGAGCCGTGTTCGACCACGACCGAGACCGCGTAGCGCGGATTGTCGATGGGGGCGAAGGCCACGAAGAGCGCGTGGTCGCGGCGGTTCCAGGGAAGCTGCTCGTTACGGATCACGCCGCGGGCACGCTCGGCCTTGGTGATGTTGCGGACCTGGGAGGTGCCGGTCTTGCCCGCCATCTTCCATTCCTTCATCGCGATGCGCGAGCCGCGCGCGGTGCCGCGCGAGGAGTTGACCACCGCGGTCATCCCCTTGCGCACGCTGTCGAGATAGACCTTCTCGACGCCCAGATCGTCGGTGACGCGGATCGGTTGCTCGACCCCGTCACGGGCGCGGATCAGACGCGGCTCAACTTTCTTCCCGCTGGCGATGCGCGCCGCCATGATCGCGAGATGCATCGGCGAGGCCAGCACATAGCCCTGACCGATGGCCGCGTTCGCGGTGTCGCCGATCAGCCAGTCCTTGCCGTAGCGCTCCCGCTTCCACTCCTTGGTGGGGGCCACGCCTTCCTTCACCGCCGACATCGGCAGGTCGGGCCGGACGCCAATACCCAGACGCTTGGCCATGTCGCTCATCTTGTCGATGCCGACGCGCTGCGACAGCTCGTAGTAATAGACGTCGCAGGACTGCTCCATGCTCTTGGTCATGTTCACATGGCCATGGCCCGCGCCCTTCCAGCAGTGGAAGCGGCGGCCCGCAATCTCGACATAGCCGGGGCACCAGATGGTTTCCTCGGGCGTCACCAGCCCGGCCTCCAACGCGGCGAGCGCGGTGACCATCTTGTAGGTCGAGCCCGGCGGGTAGAGTCCCTGCACGGTCTTGTCGGCCAGCGGGCGGTGATCGTCCTGCGTGAGGCGCTGATAATCGGCGACCGAAATCCCGCGCACGAAAAGGTTGGGGTCGAAGCTCGGCGCGGAGGCGCAGGCGAGCACGTCGCCATTGGTCACATCCATCACCACGGTCGCGGCGGATTCCTCCTCCAACCGCTGCAGCGCATAGTTCTGCAGACGATAATCGAGCGTCAGCTGAAGGTTCTCGCCGGGCTGGCCGGGTTCGCGCGACAGTTCGCGCATCTCGCGCCCTGCGGAGTTCACCTCGACGCGCCGCTGACCGGCCGCGCCGCGCAGCACGCTTTCCTCTTTGGCCTCGATCCCGGTTTTTCCCAGCTGGAATTTCGGGATCAGCAGAAGCGGGTCGGGATCTTCCATTTTGCTCAGATCGTAATCCGAGACCGGGCCGACATAGCCGATCACATGGCCGAAATCCTCGCGGCGGGGATAGAGGCGCGACAGGCCGACATCGGGGCTGACGCCGGGCAACGAGGGGCCGTTCACCGCGACGCGCGAGAACTCGTCCCATGTCAGGCGGTCGGCCACCGTGACCGGCGTCGTGGGCGGACGGCGGCGGATGTCGTGCAGGATATCTTTCGTATCGTCATCGGTAATCGGGATCAGACGGCGCAAAGCGGCCAGCGTCGCATCGACGTCGTCGGTATCCTCGCGGGTGATCGTGACACGGTAATTCTGCTCGTTGCCCGCAAGCATGACCCCGTTGCGATCGAAGATCAGCCCGCGCGCTGGCGGGATCAGCCGGATCTTCACCGAGTTGCCCTCGGCCAGCAGCCGGTATTGCTTGGCGTCTTCGAGCTGCATCTTGCGCATCCGCGCCGCCAGAACGGCCACGACCGCCGCCTGCGCGCCGCCCAAGAGCAAGCCGCGTCGCGTGATGCGGCGGGTGCTGACTTCGGTCTCTTTCGGGGATCGTCTCATTCTGGGCCCCCTCACATTCGATGTCCGTAGGCGTCGACCTCGCCCGGTGCCGCGCGGCGCAGGCCAAAGGCCACCCGCGACACAAGCACAACCACCGGATAGGCGGCGAGCGTCACCAGCATCTGGAACAGCTCCAAGCCGAGGCTCGGCTGATCGACCATCGTGACAAGCAGGACGATGCGCTTCACCGCCACCATAGCGATCAGCAGCCCCGCAACCAATGCCCATTCCAGCGCGAAGGGCAGATCGCGCAGGCTTTGCTCGCGGCGGCGCAGGAATTCGGTCGCGCCAAGGACGATCAGCGCCCAAAGTCCGATGGGCCGCCAGAACATGATGTCTTCAAGCAGGAAAACCAGAACGATCAGCAGGGCCGGGGCGTATTCGGGCCGCCGCAGTACCCAGGCGAGCGTCAGGGCCAAGGTCAGGTCGGGGCCGGGCAGGCCGCCTGGCGAATGGTCGACCGGCATCAGGCGCACGAAGATCAGCACGAGGCCGATCGCGACGAAGAGCGTGCGGTAGCTGAGACGGCGGCGGGTGATGGGGTCGATCATTGGCTGCCCCCGTTGCCGTCCTCCGACCCGTCATCGGGTTCGAGCGCGCCCTCGGCGGCCTCCGAGCGCGCCTTCTCGGCGGCTTCCTGTTCGATGACCTTCGGGTCGGGCGCGATCAGCCCGCCTGCATTCTCGATCCGCTCGGCCGGGTGCGAGCGCAGCACGCGCAGGAAATCGAGCCGCTCGTAATCGGCCGCGAGGCGCACGCGCAGCCGCTTGTCGCGGCCCTGGAAGACCTGACCGACCAGCAGTCCCGCCGGAAAGACCCCGCCATCGCCCGAGGAGATCACGCGGTCGCCCGGGCGCACGCGGTCGGGATGTTCGAGGAAATCCACGAACGGGTAGGGGGAGTTGTCGCCCGCGAGGATTGCGTTCTGCCCCGAGGCCGGGATCGAGACCGGGATGCGGCTCGAGGCGTCGGTCAGCAGCAGCACCCGCGAAGTCGAGGAGCCTACGCCCGAGATCCGGCCCACAAGGCCCAGCCCATCCATCGTGGCCCAGCCATCGACGATACCGTCGCGCTTGCCGACATTCAGCAGCACCGATTTGCGGAAGGGCGAGCCGCTATCGGCGAGCACACGCCCCGACACGGAGGTCAGCTTCGGATCGAGCCGCACCTTGTTCTGCGCCAGAAGTTTCGCGTTTTGCTGTTCCAGCTGAACGGCGGCTTCTTTCCACGCCTTCATCTGCTGCAGCTCGCGGCGCAACTCCTGGTTCTGCTCGTAAATGCGCGAATAGGATTGGAAACCCTCGACCATGTCGGTCAGTTTCGTGACCGGCGCCATCGCCCAATCAAAGCTGGGCACGAAGCGATCCACGAGGGCAGAGCGGAACCGCTCCATCCGCGGGCTGTCGATGCGCCAGACGAGGAAGAGCGCGAGCAACACGACGACAAGAACCGCAACGCCCAGTCGGCGCAGCGGTCCGATATAGTCTTGGTCGTCGCGATTTCTGGCCAATTCCGTCTCCGGTCAGATCACTGGCCGGGCGTGGTGCGATCCCGGTCCCGGCTCAGCTGTCGTAATCAATGACGTGGCGAAGCTGTTTCTCATATTCAAGCGCCTTGCCGGTGCCGAGCGCAACACAGTTGAGCGACTGATCGGCGATCGAGATCGAGAGGCCCGTCTGCTCGCGCAGGGCCAGATCCAGCTCGCCCAGCAGCGCACCGCCACCGGTCAGCATCACGCCACGGTCGACGATGTCGGCGGCGAGGTCCGGCGGGGTGGTCTCCAGCGCCTGCATCACCGCGTCGCAGATCGACTGGACGGGCTCGGACAGCGCCTCGGCGACTTGCGCCTGGGTGATTTCGGTTTCCTTCGGTACGCCGTTGAGCAGGTCGCGACCGCGCACATGGAGCGACATGCCGCGCCCGTCATCGGGCATCCGCGCGGTGCCGATCGTGGTCTTGATCCGCTCCGCGGTGGATTCGCCCACGAGAAGGTTCTGGTTGCGGCGCAGGTAGGAGATGATCGCCTCGTCCATGCGGTCGCCGCCCACGCGCACCGAGCGCGCATAGACGATGTCGCCGAGCGAGAGGACGGCCACCTCGGTCGTGCCGCCGCCGATATCGACCACCATCGAGCCCGTGGGGTCGGTGATCGGCATGCCGGCACCGATAGCCGCTGCGATCGGCTCTGCGATCAGGCCGGCGCGGCGCGCACCTGCCGAGAGAACCGACTGACGGATCGCGCGCTTCTCCACCGGGGTCGCGCCATGCGGGACGCAGACGATGATCTTCGGCTTCGAGAAGGTCGAGCGCTTATGCACCTTGCGGATGAAATGCTTGATCATTTCCTCGGCGCTGTCGAAATCCGCGATGACGCCGTCGCGCATCGGGCGGATCGCTTCGATCGAGCCGGGGGTGCGGCCGAGCATCAGCTTGGCGTCTTCACCGACTGCCAGCACCTGCTTTTTGCCGTCCTTGACGTGATAGGCGACCACAGAGGGTTCGTTCAGCACGATACCCTTGCCTTTGACATAGACCAGCGTGTTCGCCGTCCCGAGGTCGATCGCCATGTCCGAGGAGAAGATCCCACCAACCATATTACGCCTGTCCCATCCCAAATTTCTTAGAAACACCGCGACTCGCGCCAAGCCACGGCCCGCGCCTCGTATAGTCAAAGCGGCCCTTACGGGGAAGCGGATTTGCGCTGTCGGCAAGGCACCCCTGCGGTTATCCGCTGAGGCTAGGCCAAGGGATTGACCTTTTTCAACATTTTAGTCGGATTTCGCCCGGAAAAATTGCTTGAAATTACAGATATGCGATACGTCACGAAATCGTGCTGAAATCGGGGAATTCGCGGGGGCTGGATTGAAAACGGGCAGCCCTTCGCGGGCTGCCCGAAACCTGTGCAATTTGTGGTCGGCTCAGAGCTTGTAGCTCACCGTTTTCACATCCGCGTCGGGCGCGGTTTTCTGGCTGCGGAAGCGCAGGCGGTTGAGCGCGCCGACATAGGCCTTCACGCTGGCGAGGATCGTGTCGGTGTCCGACGCCGCCCCCGTGCCGATCCGCCCGTCTTCTTCGAGGCGGACCGAAACGGTCGCCTGCGCGTCGGTGCCTTCGGTCACGGCATGCACCTGATAGAGCTTCAGCTTCGCTTGCGTCGGGTAGATTTCCTTGACGCAGTTGAAGACCGCATCGACCGGGCCGTCGCCTTGGCACTTGCTGGATTTCTCCTCGCCATCGACGAGCATCTTCAGCTCGGCTTCCTGCCCGTCCGAACCGCAGACGACGCGCAGCCATTTCACCTGCAGGTAGTCATCGGCGGTGTTCGCGGCGCTGTCGGTCATCAGCGCGATCAGGTCCTCGTCGTAGATTTCCTTCTTGCGGTCGGCCAGCGCCTTGAAGCGGACGAAGACGTCCTTGAGCTGGTTGTCGCCCAGCTCGTAGCCCAGATCCTTGAGCTTCGCGCGCAGCGCGGCGCGGCCCGAGTGCTTGCCCATCGCGATATTCGCCTCGTTGAGGCCGATATCGGCGGGCTTCATGATCTCGAAGGTCTCGACGTTCTTCAGCACGCCATCCTGGTGGATGCCGCTTTCGTGCAGGAAGGCGTTCTTGCCGACGATCGCCTTGTTGAACTGCACCGGGAAGCCCGAAACCTGCGCCACGCGGCGCGAGATGTTCATGATCTTCGTCGTGTCTATATGGGTCTGGTAGGGCATGATGTCCTGACGGACCTTCATCGCCATCACGACCTCTTCGAGCGCGGTGTTGCCCGCGCGCTCGCCCAGACCGTTTATCGTGCATTCGATC
The DNA here is from genome assembly GCF_002020355.1 of Thioclava sediminum. Taxonomy (GTDB): domain Bacteria; phylum Pseudomonadota; class Alphaproteobacteria; order Rhodobacterales; family Rhodobacteraceae; genus Thioclava; species Thioclava sediminum. The sequence goes on along the minus strand of NZ_MPZV01000002.1, from coordinate 199,081 downwards.
TGGCGCGCACCTGCATCGACCGCGGCCAGCGCGTTCGCGGTCGCCATGCCCAGATCGTTGTGGCAGTGGGTCGCGAAGATGATCTCGTCGGCGCCCGGCACCCGCTCGAGCAGCATCCGGATAAGATCGGCGGATTCGGTCGGGGCGGTGTAGCCTACGGTGTCGGGGATGTTGATCGTGGTGGCGCCCGCCTTGATCGCGATCTCGACGACGCGGCAGAGGTAGTCATGCTCGGTCCGGGTCGCGTCCATCGGCGACCATTGCACGTTGTCGCAGAGGTTGCGCGCGTGGCTGACGGTCTCGTGGATGACGTCGGCCATCTCGTCCATCGTCAGGTTCGGGATCGCGCGGTGCAGCGGCGAGGTGCCGATGAAGGTGTGGATGCGCGGCGATTTCGCGTGCTGCACGGCCTCCCAGCAGCGGTCGATATCGGGCAGCTTCGCGCGGGCCAGCCCGCAAATGGTCGAGAACTTGGCGCGTTTCGCTATATCGCTGACGGCTTCGAAATCGCCTTCCGAGGCGATGGGGAAGCCGGCCTCGATGATGTCTACGCCCATTTCGTCGAGCAGATCGGCGATCTCGAGCTTCTCGTCATGGGTCATCGTCGCGCCCGGCGATTGCTCGCCATCACGCAGGGTCGTGTCGAAAATCAGAACGCGGTTTTTGTCGATCATGGTCTGGGCCATCTGCTAGTCTCTTTCGTCTTGGCTCTTAGCGTTACTTGGTCCCGAAGGCCAGCATTGCGCGGTGGCTTTCGGAAGTTGTCCGGGCGCTGGTTACCCCTGAGCGTTCGCGCCCGAAGGCACGCTCAGAGGCTGCTAAGAAGAAGGAGACCACGGGGCATCGCGCCTTGGGCGAGAGCCCCGGCTGCGGTGAGTTGAATATGCTTAACCCGTGTCATGGGGGGCACTATAGGCGCCAAGTGATAAATGAAAAGCAAAAAAGGAACCGCTCGCGGCGGGGGCGCGTAGCCTTTTGGCGCATATGACGGAGGACAAGGTGGCGGGTCAGGCAATCGTGATCGGAGATACGGGCGGGATCGGTTCGGCGATCCGGGCAGAGCTGGAAGCGCGCGGCTTCGCGGTGAAGGGGTTGTCGCGGTCGCGCGATGGATTCGATGTGACGGATGAGCGTTCGGTCGAGGCGGGTTTGCGCGAGATCGAGGGGCCGGTCAATCTGATCTTCGTGGCCTCGGGCGCACTTGGCACGCCGGAAAAGGCGCTGTCGCATCTGACGCCCGAGGAATTGCAGACCCAGTTCGCCGTGAATGCGATGGGCCCGGCGCTGGTGCTGAAACACGCCGCCCGCCTGTTGCCCCGCGACGGGCACGCGCGGTTTGCGGCGCTCTCGGCGCGGGTCGGCTCGATCGGGGATAACGGCTTGGGCGGCTGGTATAGCTATCGGACCTCGAAAGCGGCGCTGAACCAGCTGCTGCACGGCGCGGCGATCGAACTGGGACGTAGTCACAAGCAGCTCGTTATCGCGGCGCTGCATCCCGGCACGGTCGACACCCCCTTTACCGCCGATTACCCGCGCGACAAGCTCGCCCCGGAAGACGCCGCGCGCCGGTTGCTGGATGTGCTGGACGGGCTGCCCCCCGCGCAATCGGGCGGCTTTTACGACTACGCAGGCAAGGAGATCCCATGGTAACCCGAAACGCCATCGTCACCGGGGCTGCGCGCGGGATCGGCCGCGCGATCACCGAGGCGCTGCTGGATCGCGGCTGGCAGGTCGCGGCGCTCGATCTGGATATCGACCCACTGGAGGTGCGCGAAGGCTTGCAGGCGATCCGCTGCGATCTGGGGAGCGAAGACGATATTCGCGCCGCCGTCGCGGAGGCCGGGTTTGAGACGCTCGATCTGCTGGTGAATAATGGCGGGCCAGCCAATCCCGAATGCGGGCCGCTGGAGGACCTGACGCTGGAGGTGTGGCACAGGTGGATCGACCCGCATCTGACCGGCACGTTCCTGATGACTCGCGAGGCTCTGCCCGCCTTGCGCAAGGGTCGCGGCGCGGTGGTCAACATGGCCTCGACCCGCGCGCTGCAATCCGAGCCTGACACCTTCGCCTATGCGGCGGCGAAGGGCGGCGTCACGTCGCTGACCCACGCAATGGCGGTGAGCCTTGGGCCGGAAGTTCGGGTCAACGCCATCGCGCCCGGCTGGATCAATTCGAGCGGCGAGGCCTTGAGCAAAGAGGATCACGCGCTGCATCCCGTGGGCCGGGTGGGCGCGCCTTCCGACATCGCCGACGCGGTGCTGTACCTTGCCGATGCGGGCTTCGTGACGGGGCAGGTGCTGGTCGTCGATGGCGGCATGACCCGAAAGATGATCTATGACTAAGCTGATCGCGGTGTTGGGCGACCAGCTGAGCCATGACGGCGCGGCTTTGCGCTGCGGCGACAAGGGCACGGATGTGGTGGTCATGGCCGAGGTGCGCGAGGAAGCCACCTATACCGGCCATCACAAGCAGAAGTTGGCCCTGACCTTCGCCGCCATGCGTCGCTTCGCCGATGAGTTGGAGCGCGACGGCTGGCATGTCCGCTACACCGAGCTGATCGATAACGACAACGCGGGCTCGCTGGTGGGTGAATTCGCGCGCCGCGCCGAGGAAGAGGGGGCCGAGGAGGTGGTGACGCTCGCCCCCGGCGAATGGCGACTGCGGCAGGCCTTCGAGAGCGCGCCGCTGAAAATCCGCCAACTGCCCGACGACCGCTTCATCTGCTCCGAGAAACGCTTCGCGGACTGGGCCGAGGGGCGCAAGGAGTTGCGCATGGAGTGGTTCTACCGCGAAATGCGCCGCGAGACGGGGCTCTTGATGGAAGGCGACGATCCGGCGGGTGGTGAGTGGAATTTCGACAAGGAAAACCGCAAGCCCGCCCAGCCTGACCTGTTCCGCGAGCCCGCGCCGACCTTCCGCAAGGATGCGCTGGTGCAGGAGGTGCTCGATATGGTCGAGGCGGAGTTCCCCGACAATTTCGGGTCGCTCGACGAATTCAACTGGCCGGTCAGCCGCGCGCAGGCCGAACGCGCGCTGGAGCATTTCATTGCCCATAACCTGCGCGATTTCGGCACCTATCAGGACGCGATGCTGGCCGAGGACCGGCTGCTGCATCACTCGATCCTGTCATCGTGCATCAATCTCGGGCTGCTCTCACCGCGGGAGGTCTGCAAGGCCGCGGAAAACGCCTACAAGGCGGGCGATGCGCCGATCAATTCGGTGGAAGGGTTCATCCGGCAGATCCTTGGTTGGCGCGAATATATGCGGGGCATCTATTTCCGCGAAGGGCCGGATTACACGTCGCGCAATGCGCTCAACCACAAGCGCGACCTGCCGTGGTTCTACTGGTCGGGCGAGACCGACATGGCCTGCATGAAAGCCGCGATCGGGCAGACCCGCGATCTGGCCTATGCCCATCATATCCAGCGTCTGATGGTGACTGGCAATTTCGCGCTGTTGGCCGGGATCGACCCGCGCCAAGTGCAGGACTGGTATCTCGCGGTCTATATCGACGCCTATGAGTGGGTGGAGGCGCCGAACACGGCGGGGATGAGCCAGTTCGCGGATGGCGGGGTGGTGGCCTCGAAGCCCTACATTTCCTCGGGCGCCTATATCGACAAGATGTCGGATTATTGCGGCGGTTGCGCCTATGACGTGAAGGCGAAGGACGGCGAGAAGGCTTGCCCGTTCAACAGCCTCTACTGGCATTTCCTCGACCGGCATCGCGACCGCTTCGAGGGCAATCCGCGCATGGGACTCATCTATCGCAACTGGGACAAGCAGAAGAAAGAGACCCGCGACGCCAAGCTGAAGACGGCGGAGGCGGTGCTCGCAAAGCTCGACAGGGGCGAGGCGCTGTAAGCCAGCCTAGAAGAGCGGATCAGTTCGCGGAAGGCTCTGCAGTCGCCGGTTCGTTCGCCGGGACCGGCGGGGTCTCGGCGCTGGCATCGGGCGTGGGCTGCGTCGCGGGGGCGCTGGTATCCTGCAGCTTGTCGTTCGACCATTCGCCGCTCGCCACCGTGCCGGAGGCATAGGTCATCGTGCCTTGCCCCTCGCGTTTGCCATTCGAGAAGCTGCCCACATAGGTGTCGCCGTTGGCATAGGTCGCGCGGCCTTGTCCGTCGATCGCGCCGTTGCGCCACTCGCCCTCATAGGTGAAACCATCGGGCATGGTCAGCTTGCCAGTCCCGTCGCGCTGGCCGTTCTTGAAGGCGCCCTCATAGGTCGTGCCATCGGCATAGCGCGCGGTGCCCTGACCTTCGCGCTGCCCGTTCACCCAGTCGCCCTCGTAGCTGTAGCCGTCCGGGTAAGTCATCTTGCCCTTCCCGTCGTTGCGCGCGTTCTTGAACTCGCCCTCATAGACGAGCCCGTTCGCGTAGCGCGCGGTGCCGGTGCCCTGAATGACGCCATGCGCCCAGCCGCCCTCGTAGCTGGAGCCGTCGGGATAGGTGATCTTGCCCTGACCGTCGGGCAGGTCGTTCTTGAAGCTGCCCTCATAGACCGAGCCGTCGGGATATTGCACCTTGCCCTGACCCTCGATGCGGCCCTCTTTCCATTGGCCGGTATAGACATAGCCGTCCTTGCCGCGGAACGTGCCGGTGCCGTGGCGCTTATCGAGCAGGAATTCCCCCTCATAGGTGTCGCCATTGGCATAGGTGACCTTGCCCGAGCCGTGGCGCTTGCCGTTGACCATCTGGCCTTCATAGACGTCGCCATTGGGTTGGGTCAGCTTGCCGCGACCGTTCATCTGGCCGGCCTTCCAGTCGCCGACATAGGTCAGCCCGTCCGCCATGGTGAGCGTGCCAGTGCCGTCGCGCTGGCCATGCGCCATCTGGCCCTCATAGGTGGAGCCGTCGGGATAGGTGATCTTGCCGTTGCCCTGCTTGACGCCGCCCAGCCAGTCGCCCTCGTAGCGATAGCCGTTCGCGCTCTCGAGCGTACCCTTGCCGTCATGCATCGCGTTGCGGAACTGGCCCTGATAGACCGAGCCGTTGGCGTAATGCGCGGTGCCGGTGCCGGTGATCTGACCGTTGAGCCAGTCGCCCTCGTAGGTGCTGCCATCGGCGAAGGTGATCTTGCCCTTGCCGTTGGGTTTGCCGTGGTCGAACTCGCCCTCGTAGATCGAGCCATTGGGGAAGCGCGCGCGGCCCTTGCCCTTGATCTCGCCCATCACCCATTGGCCTTCGTATTCGTAGCCCGAGGGCAGCTTGTAGCTGCCATAGCCGTCCTGCTTGCCATCGGTGAAGGTGCCCTCATAGAGGCCGCCGTCATCGTATTGCTTTGTGATGACCTCTTGCGCCGGCGCGATCTGCGCGGTCCAGCCGATCAGAACTGCCAATGTCGCGATGCGAAGCTGCGCGCCTGCCATGCGTGCCCCCTGATGGTGCTGCCTGTGCTCCGGTCTCGCGAGCGCGTGGATTCGCGCTCTGCCGTGCTTGGGGAAAGGTTAATTGCGCGGGGATAGCCTGACAAGCGGGCAGGGGGCGGTGTCGGGGCGGTCGCGTTGAGGGGCGTCACGGGAGGGGCGGCAAATGCAGGGCAGCCATCCCCTTTTCACCCCAGCGTTTTCTGCTAAATGAGAGGGCGATAACAGCCCCGAGGACGCTTATGGCCGATCGTTTCCGCCTCACCATGGCCCAGCTCAACCCCACCGTGGGCGCGCTGGAGGCCAATGCCGAGAAGGCCTTCGCCGCTTGGGAAGAGGGCAAGCGCGCGGGCGCCGACATGGTCGTGCTGCCCGAGATGTTCCTGACCGGCTACCAGACGCAGGACCTGATCGCGAAGCCCGCTTTCGTGCGCGACGCGGTCGCCGCGATGGAGGCGCTGGGCGCGCGGATCACGGACGGTCCGGCGCTGGGCATCGGCGGGCCCTACTGGACCGAGCAGGGGCAGTATAACGCCTATTGGGTCTGGAAAGACGGCGCGCTGGTCGCGCGGATGCTGAAACACGATCTGCCGCATCACGGGATTTTCGACGAGTATCGCATCTATGATACCGGTCAGATCTCGGGGCCCTACGCGATCAACGGCGTGCGGGTCGGGACGCCTATCTGCGAGGATGCGTGGCACCCCGACGTGGCCGAGACGCTGGCCGAGACCGGAGCCGAGATTCTGATCGTGCCGAACGGTTCGCCCTATCACCGGGGCAAGCTCGACGTGCGGATGACCCATATGGTCGCGCGCGTGGTCGAGACCGGGCTGCCGCTCGCCTATCTCAACTCTGTCGGTGGGCAGGACGATCAGGTCTTCGACGGGGCGAGCTTCGTGCTGAACCGTCACGGGCAACTGGCCGCGCAATTCGCACCTTTCGACGAGATCATCGACCATGTCGATTTCGAGCGTGACGGCGAAGGCTGGGCCTGCGTCGCGGGCCGTGACGATCCGCAGCCTTCGGAATGGGAGCAGGATTACCGCGCGATGGTCGAAAGCCTTGGCGATTACCTGCGCAAGTCGGGCTTCTCCAAGGTCGTGCTCGGCCTGTCGGGCGGGATCGACTCCGCGCTGGTGGCGACGATCGCGGCGGATGCGCTGGGGCCGGAGGCCGTGCATTGCGTGATGCTGCCCTCGGAATACACCTCGCAGGGCTCGCTCGATCACGCGGCCGAGTTGGCGACGCGTCAGGGGATGCGGCTCGATACAGTGCGGATCGACGGGGCGCGCGATGCGGTCTCGGATGCACTTGCCCATCTGATGGAGGGCACCGAGCCCGACGTGACCGAGGAAAACATCCAGTCGCGCCTGCGCGGCGTGATGCTGATGGCGCTGTCGAACAAGTTCGGTGAAATGCTTCTGACCACTGGAAACAAGTCGGAAATGGCCGTGGGTTATGCCACGATCTATGGCGACATGGCGGGCGGGTACAATCCGATCAAGGACCTCTACAAGACCCGCGTCTTCGAGACCTGCCGCTGGCGCAATACGAACTACCGCGACTGGATGAAGGGCCCGGAAGGCGAGGTGATCCCGCGCGAGATCATCGAGAAGCCGCCCTCGGCGGAGCTACGGCCCGACCAGAAGGACGAGGACAGCCTGCCGCCCTATCCGGTGCTAGACGGTATTCTCGAAGGGCTGGTGGAGCGCGACGCCTCGGTCGCCGATCTCGTGGCCGAGGGCTACGAGCGCGAGACGATCAAGAAGGTCGAGCATCTGCTCTATATCTCGGAATGGAAGCGCCACCAGTCCGCGCCGGGCACGCGCCTGTCGAGCAAGGCGTTCTGGCTGGATCGCCGTTATCCGATCGTCAATCGCTGGCGCGACCACGGCTGAGCGCGGCTTTCGCGCTGCCGCTCAGTCTGCGTCGCTCCACGTCAGGCGGGCGACGCGCGGCCGGGTGACGATGAAATTGTCGAACGAGATCGCATCGCGGAAGCCGACGAAATGCTTGGTCGGATCTTTCCCGATTGACGTCAGATAAGCCTTGTAGGCTTCCGACAACTTGAAGGGGAGATCATAGGCGTAGGACGTCTCCACGATCAGCGCCTGGTCGCCCGCCGCGAGGACCGGAATGCGGTCCGCCTCGAGATCGAGCGCCTCCTGCGTGTAGCTTTGCGCCAGACCGGTCGCAAAGGAATCGTCCAGCTTCACCTTTTTTGCGTCGCTGCCTTCGGTGGGATCGTTGCAGGCGTGGTTCAAATCCTGCGGATCGTCCCAGCAACTCACCAAGGTCACACGCATCCAGCTGCGCGACGGGTCGCTATTGCCGGTCGCAAAATCGTAGACCTGTTTGATGCCTGCGACGAATTTCGGGCCGATTGGATCCCGTTCGCGCGAGATCAGGTCCGAGACCGTTACATTGGCCCGTGTCGCGGCGCCGCGAATTTTGAACACGTCATACATTTCGATCGACAGGATCAGCCAGCCCGACAGCATGATGAAGGCCATCAGCCCTTCGATCGGGATGGATCCGGTCTCGTCGTCGCGGAAGCGGCGGAACACATTGCGCATCTTTGCCATGACCATCGCTCAGGTCCCTCCTGCAGCAGAGGCGACTGCCGGTTCGATCACGATCGCGGTCGTTGTCACCAAGGCGTAATCGCCATCCGCGCCGACCGGCGATGCTTCGAGGAAAGCTTGCGCAATGAAATCTTCCAGCAGCATCGGCTTTTCGCGCAGGCAGACCCGCACGAGGATCAGTTGATCCGGGGCGGCGGATTCCAGCGTGCCGGAGGGCGGTGGCTTGGTTACGTCCGAGAAATCCTCGCAGCGCACCGGGTGATTGGCGATTGAGGAGGTCCAGTTCGTCTTGTCGACCTGAAACATCTCGACCGAAACCCGGTTCATGCAGGTGTTCCCGAAGAAGCCCGCCTGTTTGCAGATTTCGTGGCGCAGCGTTTTCTCGTCGATGCTTGAGTAGTTCCCGATGCGGATGATCCGGCTCGTGGCTTCGGTCGCGCGGGTCAGCAGGGTCTGCTTGATGAAGATCACGCCCAGCTCGATGCCGGCGAACATGAAGAAGATCAGGAACACGATCCAGAGCAGGGCGGGGATCGTCACCGCCCCGTCCTCCGCCCTCAGGAAGGCTCGTTTATGCGTCAGCCTCAATGCCATGCTCTGCGCTCTCCGGTCAGTTCGTCAGGCGCAGGGTAGAGATCTGCGTCGCGATCGAGGAAAACGCATCCGCGAGATTGGCGGAGTCGACGTCATACTGGTAGCTCGGACCCGAACTGCAATCGGCGAGCGCCGTCTTGCCACTCTGGGGCGCATCCACGGCCACAGTGAAGACGATGATATCCTTGCTTTTCCCGGCCTGGCACACGTCGTGCAGGTTCTTGTCCTTCTCCGAGAACATCGAGGAGATCGCCATCTCGTCGTAGATCGAAGCCACGGATTCTTGCGGGTCTAGGCGCTGGCGCGGCGGCAGAAGGAAGGTCTGGATCACATATTGCAGCGTCCATCCTTTGCTCCAGACGGTGCGCCAGTCGATCGCATGCAGATCACGCGGCTCGAATTGATACTCGTAATGCGAATCCTGGTAGCAACGCTCGCGGCCCCGCCAATCCGTATAGCACTTCGTCTCGTAAACTTTCGTCGCGATGGTCTCGCCGATTTCCTCGGGCGCATACCAGTTGCGATCGGCGAATGAGTAATAGGGCTTCTCTCCCTGATCTGCGCGCTCCTGCGAGAACCAGTACATGTGCGACATGGTCGAGCTGTCGTCATTAAACGCCGTCGAACTGTCGATCGAGAATAGGCCGGAATCGCCCGTCCTGTACTTCATATAGGTCGAGAAGGTGCGTGTGTTCTGACCGTCGGTCATCAGGATCATCACCTTCATCGAGCGTTCATCGATGCTCTGACCGGTCGCCGGATAGGGCAGGGGGCGGTCGTCCACATCAGCAGAAATCGTCCCGTTTTGGACCAGAGCAGCTGAGACCGGTTTGGCCGAAGGGTCGAGCAGCGCGAAGCCCCAGCGAGCGCCGATGTCGATCGCGGTATCGCCACCTGCACGCAGCGACGCGATCTTGTTCACGACGTCGTTCTGATTGTCCTCGAAGGCCATCACGTCAGAATAGCTGTGCTCGTAGCAGTTCTCGGAGGATTCCGAGAGTGTTTTGTACACGCCGTAGCCTTGGCCAACGAGATCATAGCTCCAGCCATACATGGTGCGCTGCAGGCCGGTGGTCGGCAGGCTCACGCTGTTGAAGCCCTGAAGCTGCACGTCGGCGCAGGTGTTGTAGCTGTGATCGTTCGACAGGTTGTACGCCGCCGCCAGGTCGGGGCCGAGCGAGACCTGCTGGTTGTAGGGCACGATCGAGATCGAAAGGCGACCGGCCGGCGCGCCCGGAGGCTGAACGTTGTCGAACATCTTGTTGGTGAAATTCGTCGCGGCATCGCGCAGCGAGGCGATCTTCGTCTCGCCGTAATAGGAGCCGGAATCCGTTTGACCCATCGAGCCGGAGACGTCGAGCACCATCGAGATTTCGACATTGCCGATGGATTCCTCGGCTTTGGCTGCGGTGTTGGAGCGGAAGGAATCGACGCCGAAGCCGATCAGGTCACCGAAGATCGTGGGCATGTCATCCTGCGCGGTCATCGATACGCGGCGGTATTCCTTCTGCGCGCCCTCTTCGACCACGGGCTCGATATTGAGATAGTCGAGGCCGCTGGTGGAGAGGTAGTCTTTCGCCACGGTCGCGGGATCGAGCGTCTGATCCAGATTGGCGGCGGCGAGCGCGGCTCGGTCGAGCGAACTTTGGATAAGCGTACGGCGTTCGTCTTGGCGGACGAAATCAATCGCAATGCCGCCAATGACCATCAGCACGATCAAAACCTGCAGGCTGAAGATGAAAACCGCTCCATCCTCGTCCTGCGCGAACCGCCCCATTCGGGCGCGCGCGGCTTCGATACGGCGTGCCAAGCCGTTTTGTTCGGTTTTGTCCCTCATCCCCGACCTCCTTCTCCTTGTCCCATGGCCTCGCCGCCAGCGGAGAAAACTCGTAAAAAATCACCGGATGAAACTGCATAATTCCTGAGGCGAAATTAAGGCAAAACCTTGTCTAACTTCATGGAATTGTTGTGCTTTAAATGTGGAATGCCGCAGTGTGTGTGAGATAGTTTCCCAATCGGCCACCAATCTGAGGGTCTTCTGACGCTGGGTGCCGTCTTAGAGACTGAGTCGTTTAAACTAAGTTAACTCGCCTCAAGGGGCGGATTTCTCACCTTCGGCTGACGCGAAGTTCTCGGCGCGCGCGAGGCCGAAAGCTGTGGGTAGCTCCGCGGGTCCCCTCGACTCTGCCGCACATGGAGACAATATAGAGACCATGAGCCTGCCACCCGGATTTCTCGACGAATTGCGCAGCCGTTCCTCGATCGCTCAGGTCGTGGGGCGCAAGGTCATTTGGGACATGCGCAAGTCGAACCAGGCCAAGGGCGACATGTGGGCGCCGTGCCCCTTCCATCAGGAAAAATCGGCCTCGTTCCATGTCGATGACCGCAAGGGCTATTACTATTGCTTCGGCTGTCACGCGAAGGGCGACGCGCTGAGCTTCGTGCGCGAGACCGAGAATGTCAGCTTCATGGAGGCGGTGGAGATCCTCGCCCGTGAGGCCGGAATGCAGATGCCCGCGCGCGATCCGATGGCGCAGGAGAAGGCCGATCTGCGCACCGAGCTGGCCAATGTGATGGAAGAGGCGGTGAAGTATTTCCGCCTCCATCTGAACACGCAGGCCGGGAGCGCCGCGCGCGACTATCTGGCCGGGCGCAGCCTGAACAAACCCGCCGTGGACCGCTTTGAGATCGGCTTTGCGCCGCCCGGCTGGCAGGGCCTGCGCGACGCGCTCAAGGCGAAGGGGATTTCCGACGAACTGATCAAGGGCGCGGGGCTTGCGAAGGACAGCCAGAAGGGGCGCGAACCCTTCGACGTCTTCCGCAACCGTATCATTTTCCCGATCCGCGATCCGCGCGGGCGCTGCATCGCCTTCGGCGGGCGGGCGATGGATCCGAACGATCCGGCGAAATATCTCAACTCGCCCGAGACCGCGCTATTCGACAAGGGGCGCTCGCTCTATAACCATGGCCCCGCGCGCGAAGCCTGCGGCAAGGGCGCGCCGCTTGTGGTCTGCGAGGGCTATATGGATGTGATCGCCATGGTCGAGGGCGGCTTCGGCGGGGCGGTCGCACCTCTGGGCACCGCGATCACCGAAGATCAGCTGCGCCTGATGTGGCGCATCCATGACGAGCCAATCATCGCGCTCGATGGCGATACGGCGGGCCTGCGCGCGGCGCTGCGGGTGATCGATCTCGCGCTGCCGCTGCTGGAGGCGGGGAAGGGCGTGCGTTTCGCGATCATGCCGCCGGGGCTCGACCCGGATGACGTGATCCGCAAGCAGGGCCGCGAGGCGATGGAGACGATCCTCGCCGAGGCGAAGCCGATGGTCTCGCTGCTGTGGCAACGTGAGACCGAGGGGAAAGTCTTCGACAGTCCCGAGCGTCGGGCGGCCCTGGACAAGAGCCTGCGCGCCGCGATTGCGCGCATCCAGGATCCCTCGATTCGCGGCCATTACGGGGACGAGATCAAACGCCTGCGCTGGGAGCTGTTCGGCACCGGTCCGCAGGCTGGCCAACAGGGCGGCGCGCAAGGATCCCGCGGGGGCTTCACGCCGAGCGGTTTCGGCCCCGGCGGCAAGCGCGGCAAGGGCCGCTTCGGTGCGCCGCCGCCGGCCTTGCCCGAGACGCGCTCCTCGCTTCTGGCGACCGCGCCGAGCGACGTGGCCGAGCATCTGCGCGAGGCGATGATCCTCGGCATCTGCGTCACCCACCCGGCGCTGATCGCCGAATTCGAGGCGGAACTGGAAGCCGTGCCGCTGCGCGACGCGACGCATGATCAGCTGCGCCACCGGATGCTCGCCCATGTCGCCGCGCCCGCCCCGGAAATCGCGAAAAACCTTTACGCGGAAATGGCGGCCGACCTTGAAAAACTGTTGAACCTGCCCCATTTGCGCTCTGCCCCTCCGGTTCGCAACGCTGAGAACCTCGATTTGGCGCGGATGTGCCTGACCGAGGAACTGGCCAAGCTGGACGCCGCTCGCGCCGTGCGCGAAGAGGTCGCCGACGCGATGGAGGATCTGGCGGGGCTTGCCGACGAAGGCGTGACATGGCGTCTGGCGCAAGCAGCATCGCTTCGCCATCGTGCAGAGAGATCGAAACTGGAGGACTCCTCCGATATGGGCGAAGATCAAGCGGCGCTGTCCGCAACGCTTCAGGCCATGATCGACGGGGAAATCTGGCGTAAGAAACATTGAGCCGGATGGCTGCGGGCCAACGGATTACGGAAAAGCGAATTGTTGCGGACACATTCAGAATCAACTTTCTGTCCACAGCCCTCGCGCCCCTGTGATTCGCCGCCGCGATTCGATACACAGACGAGATATGATTCGCTTTCGTCATAGCTTGAGCCCAACCAAGCCCTGACCGAGGAGCCCACATGGCCGCCAAAGACATCGACGACAATAAATCCGACACCCCGAGCGACGACGCGACGTCCTTCGATATGAGTCAGGCCGCCGTGAAGCGGATGATCGCCGAGGCGAAGGAACGCGGGTTCATTACCTATGACCAGCTCAACAAGGTGATGCCGCAAGATCAGGTCTCCGGGGACCAGATCGAAGATGTCATGTCGATGCTCTCGGAAATGGGCATCAACGTCATCGAAGCCGAAGAGGCCGATGAGGAAGAAAACAGCAGCCAGGGCGGCGAAGTCGCGACGACGGCTTCGGGGTCGCGTGAAGTCGCAGTCTCGACCACCAGCTCGGAAACGCTCGATCGTACCGATGACCCGGTGCGGATGTATCTGCGCGAGATGGGCTCGGTCGAGCTGCTGTCGCGCGAGGGCGAAATCGCGATCGCCAAGCGCATCGAGGCTGGCCGCAACACGATGATCGCGGGCCTCTGCGAGAGCCCGCTGACCTTCCAGGCCATCACGATCTGGCGCGACGAACTTCTCAACGAAGAAATTCTGCTGCGCGACGTGATCGACCTCGAGACCACCTTCGGCAACTCGCTCGAAGGGGTCGAAGGCGAAGAAGAAGAGATCGCACCGCCCACCGTCGGAGCCGAGGCGACGACAGAGGGCAGCAAGAAATCCGAGGATAGCGGCAATTCGGAGCCCGAGCTCGACGCGGACGGCAACCCGATCCAATCCGACGATGACGACGAGGACGAAGGCGCGAACCTTTCGCTCGCCGCGATGGAAGCCGCGCTGAAGCCGCGTGTTCTCGAGACGCTCGAACTGATCGCGCGCGACTATGCTCAGCTTGCCGAAATGCAGGATCTGCGGATGTCGGCGACGCTGAACGAGGATGGCTCCTTCTCGGTCACCGAGGAAGCCGCCTATCAGAAGCTGCGTTCCGAGATCGTCGAGCTGGTGAACTCGCTTCACCTGCACAACAACCGGATCGAAGCGCTGATCGACCAGCTCTACGGCATCAACCGCAAGATCATGTCGATCGACAGCGGCATGGTGAAGCTCGCCGATCAGGCGCGCATCAACCGTCGTGAGTTCATCGAAGAGTATCGCGGCTACGAACTGGACCCCAGCTGGTCCGAGCGGATGCAGGCGAAGTCGGGCCGCGCTTGGCAGTCCCTGTTCGAGCGTTCCGCCGACAAGGTGGAAGAGCTGCGCGGGGAGATGGCTCAGGTCGGACAGTATGTCGGCGTCGATATTTCCGAATTCCGCCGCATCGTGCAGCAGGTTCAGAAGGGCGAGAAAGAAGCCCGTCAGGCCAAGAAAGAGATGGTCGAGGCGAACCTGCGTCTCGTGATCTCGATCGCGAAGAAATACACCAACCGCGGCCTGCAATTCCTCGATCTCATTCAGGAAGGCAATATAGGCCTCATGAAGGCCGTGGATAAGTTCGAGTATCGCCGCGGCTACAAGTTCTCGACCTATGCGACGTGGTGGATCCGTCAGGCGATCACCCGCTCGATCGCGGATCAGGCGCGCACCATCCGTATCCCGGTCCACATGATCGAGACGATCAACAAGCTGGTCCGCACCGGTCGCCAGATGCTGCACGAGATCGGCCGCGAGCCGACGCCGGAAGAACTGGCCGACAAGCTGCAGATGCCGCTCGAGAAGGTCCGCAAGGTGATGAAGATCGCCAAGGAGCCGATCTCGCTCGAGACGCCGATCGGCGACGAAGAAGACAGCCAGCTTGGCGATTTCATCGAGGACAAGAACGCCGTTCTGCCGCTCGACTCCGCCATTCAGGAGAACCTGAAGGAGACGACGACGCGGGTTCTGGCCTCGCTCACCCCGCGCGAGGAGCGGGTTCTGCGGATGCGCTTCGGTATCGGCATGAACACCGACCACACGCTCGAAGAGGTGGGCCAGCAGTTCTCGGTCACCCGCGAACGTATCCGTCAGATCGAGGCGAAGGCGCTGCGTAAGCTCAAGCACCCGAGCCGGTCGCGCAAGATGCGTTCGTTCCTCGACCAGTAATAGCATTCGATCAGGACGCCCCCGGTTTCGGGGGCGTTTTCATGTCATCCGGGGAGGGGAGCATGAAAGTCTTCACTACGTTTGTGGCTGCAGCCCTTCTGGTCGCTGGGTCCGCCAGCGCCGCCGAGCGCGCGCAATTCTACATTCCCGACAAGCCTGCCAAGCTGGTCTATCTCTTCACTTGCGAAGGGGAGAGCCAGGAGGCGATCGCCGAGAATTGGGAGAAGGCCAAGGCCGTCTTCGCCAGCGATCATCAGGCCGAGGCCGCGCGTCTGGAGGCGAAAACCACGGCGCAGCGCGAGTCCGGCCATGCCCCGAGCCAAGAGGCGATCGACGCCCATAACGTCGAATTCAACGCGCATAAAGCCGCGGTCGAAGCCGATCTTGCGCCGCTGGGCTGCAAGATGAACGGTCTCGTTCACGTGCCGTGACGGAGGGCGGTCCGCTTGCATTGCTGCGTCGAGGCGGCGGCCCCTAAACCGCATATTTCGCACATTTCTTGAGCATTTCGGGGGGTGGAACGGCTTTTTCGTCCCTCAAGTTGCTGGAAAGTTTGAAATTCCCCTGATCGTGTTATCGTCACCTTACGGACAATTGGGGTGTTCGTTGGGGGGAGTTAAATGCGGCTGCGCAATTACGCGCCAGCCCTGCTGAAACCGTTCAATGACGAGTTAACGCGAAAGTTTCTGTTCGCTTTGCTTTTCGTGGATGCAGTGCTGCTGGTTATTTTCATCACTTACAACGTTTTGGGGCTCAATCATGGCGACGGGCTGATCGCCGAACAGTTCTGGCGGTTCGATATCGGTCTCGACCTCAGCTTTTCCGAGAATTTCGGGTTCTTCAAATGGACCGCGATCATGGTGTTCATGCTCGCGTCGTTCCTGAAAAAGCCGAACGCCATGAGCGTGTTCATATTTGCCGTCTTCGCCATTCTGCTTGCCGATGACAGCAAGCAGTTGCACGAACACGCAGGCCGGTTTCTGAGGGAAGGGGTGTTCGAACAAGTCATCGCCGATCCGCATGCCGCGCAGACGATCGGAGAGCTTGTGTATTTCGCGGGACAAGGCGTCGTTGTTGTCGCGCTTCTGTGGCTCGCTTATCGCTTCGGGTCGCCGGAGCAGCGCCTCTATGTGCTTCGCTTTTCCGCTTCGATCTTCGGTCTCATCATCTGTGGAGTGGGGTTCGACGCGATCCATAGCGTGTTCGAGGGCGCTCCGCTCTCATGGCTTCTCGGCTTGATCGAAGATGGCGGTGAGATCATCTTCGCCTCCATCGCCTGCGGCTACGGTTTCAGTTACCTGCTCGCGCAGTTCCAGAGTGCCGAGGTTTCCCACGCGTAGTGGCGGCCTAATTCGTGTGGCGCGCGTGGGCAAAAGGCGTTGCCTGTCGTCTTGCGGCGGTCCAAATTGAAGCGACCCAATAACCGGAGATACCATGTTCAAGTTTGCGCCTGCCTTGCTCGCCCCTCTCGTTCTCGCTGCCTGTCAGGTCGGCACGATGCAATCGGGCACGCCGCGCATGGATCAAGCAGGCACCTGTTTCCTCTATGTGCAGGAAGAGGCAGGCGGCACCTATTCGGTGGTCTCGGGCGTCGGCGACGGCACGCCGCAACCCAAGGCCATGGTCAAGCGCGGGCTAAGCGGCGCGCAGGCCGATGCGGTGTGGGCGAAAGAGCGCAAGATCATGGACATCAACCCCGAATGCCTCGCGATCGTCGCGACGGATCGCTCCGAGGCGCGTCCCGCGCCGAAAAGCTGATGCATCGCCGGTTCGAGATCGCAACATCGGGCCCGGGTCTTTACGAATTCACGCGTGACGTGGCGGCTTGGGTCGCGGGCGCCGATGCGGAGGAGGCGTTGCTCACGCTGTTCATCCGTCACACCTCGGCAAGTCTCGCGATCCAGGAAAATGCCGACCCGGAAGTGCGCTCCGATCTGAAGGAATTCTTCCATCGGCTCGTGCCGCCCACGACCGATCCCAGCATGTCCTACCTGACCCATACCTATGAGGGGCCGGACGATATGCCGGCCCATATCAAATCGGCGCTTCTACCGGTCAGCTTGCAGATTCCTGTCATTTCGGGGCGTATGGCGCTCGGAACGTGGCAGGGAATTTACCTTTTCGAACATCGCAGCCGCGCGCATCGCCGCGAGGTCATGGCCCTCATGCGCTGAGTCTCATTCGCCACAGGCAACCGCCACATCTGGGGTCGAAAGATTTTTCCTACCCAAACCATCGACGCTAGGCTAAGGTCTTGTGGATAAGAGGGGCATGCAGACCCTATCGTGAGGCGGGACAACGAACGGGGGAAAGCGAATGCGCTGCCCATTTTGCGGAAATGTCGATACTCAGGTGAAAGATAGCCGTCCGGCGGAAGATCACGTCGCGATCCGGCGACGTCGGTTCTGCCCGGCCTGCGGCGGTCGTTTCACCACTTACGAACGCGTCCAGCTGCGCGACCTCGTGGTGATCAAGACCTCCGGCAAGCGTGAGGATTTCGATCGCGACAAGCTCGAACGCTCGATCCGGATCGCGATGCAGAAGCGCCCGGTCGAACCCGAGCGGATCGACCAGATGATCTCCGGCATCGTGCGGCGTCTGGAAAGCATGGGCGAGACCGACATCTCCTCGAAGGTGATCGGGGAGATCGTGATGGAGACGCTCGCGCGGATCGACACGGTCGGCTATGTCCGGTTCGCCAGCGTTTACAAGAACTTCCAGGAAGCGGACGACTTCGACAAGTTCGTCTCCGAATTGCGTCCGCCGGGAGCGGGCGACCCCGAGTGACCGAAGAAGACCGGCGGTTCATGTCGATGGCCCTGACGCTTGCGCGCCGGGGCCTTGGCAATGTCTGGCCGAACCCGGCCGTCGGCTGCGTGATCGTGAAAGAGGGCCGCGTCGTCGGGCGCGGCTGGACCCAGCCGGGCGGGCGGCCCCATGCGGAAGTGCGTGCGCTCGCGCAGGCGGGGGAGGCGGCGCATGGCGCCACGGCCTATGTCACGCTGGAGCCTTGCGCCCATTACGGCAAGACGCCGCCCTGCGCGATGGCGCTGCGCGAGGCCGGGGTGGCGCGTGTCGTCTCGGCGATGGAAGACCCCGATCCGCGCGTTTCGGGCGGCGGTCATGCGATGCTGCGCGACGCGGGGATCGACGTGGAAACCGGGCTCATGGAGGCGGAGGCGCGCGATCTGCAGGCGGGATTTCTCAGCCGTGTGACCCGCGCGCGGCCGTGGCTCGCGCTGAAGCTTGCGAGCAGTTTCGACGGGCGTATCGCGACCTCGACCGGCGAGAGCCAGTGGATCACCGGGCCGCAATCGCGCGCGCTGGTCCATGCGATGCGCGCTGAATTCGACGCGGTGATGGTGGGCGGCGGGACCGCGCGGGCCGACGATCCGCTGCTGACCGTGCGCAGCTTCAAGCCGCTGCGCCAACCTCTGCGGATCGTGGCCTCGGTGCGGCTTGATTTGCCGCGCAAGCGGCTTGCCGGGTCGCTGGACGTCGCGCCGCTTTGGCTGATCCATGGGGCTGCCGCGCCCGAGGAAGCGAAAGACTACTGGCGTGATGTGGGCGCGGAGCCGATCGAGGTGGCCGAGACAGTTGGCGGCGGTCTCGATCCGCTGGCGCTGATGGAGGCTCTGGCCGGGTTCGGCCTGACGCGCGTGTTCTGCGAAGGCGGCGGTAAGTTCGCGGCCTCTCTGATCAATGCGGGGCTGGTGGACGAGCTGATCGGTTTCACGGCGGGCATGGTACTGGGCGCGGATGGTCGCGCCGGGGTCGGCGATATGGGGCTGAGTGCGCTGGCCTCTGCGCCGCGCTACACGCTGGTCGAAAGCCGCCCCATCGGCGACGACCTGCTTCACCGCTGGCGGCGCCAGAGCCACGCGTAGGACGCGAACACGCCTTGCAGCTTCGCGCCGATCCGGTTGAGCGGGCCCCGGGGTAGGGTGCGGCCCTCGCTCAGGCGATCCAGCGCGACCTCGACCGGGCAGGGCAACCCGCTGACCGGGTCGAGATAGCGCGGATAGGCGATCAGCGCGGCATGGGTGAGCTGCAGCAGATCGGGGCGCGCCGCTCTGCGCGCCGGAACAGGCCCGAGATCGCGTGTGAGCCCCCAGCCGGCATAGAAGGGCGCCCCGAGGGTGGTGACAGCCTTGCCGCGCAAGAGAGCCTCGAAGCCGAGGCCGGAAGTCATCGTCCAGACCTCGTCCACCGCGTCGATCAGCGCAGCGGTGTTGGTCTCGGGCAGGATCAGATCGGCATATGTCTTCGCCACTTCATCGGGTACGACGCCGGGACGCAGACCAGCGACGACATCGGGGTGAGGTTTGAAAAGGATAACTGAATCGGGGTTCTCGGCCCGGATTCTCTCCAGAAGCATCGCATTTGTACAAGTCTCCCCCGCGCCGAGGCGGATTGAGGCATCGTCTTCGACCTGGCCGGGCACGAGGATCTTATGGCCTTGGGGCAGGTCGGGAAGCGCGCCGCCGAGATTGTATTTCGTCAGGCCATCAGTCGTGATCCGTTGGATGAGCTTGCGCACCCGCACCTCGCCGCCCGGCGGCAGAGGCCGCGCGATCAACGCCTCCAGATCACTGGGATGGGTCGGGTCGTAGAAGATGCCAGTGCGATCCGCGATCAACGAGAGCGGCGGGACGAGTTCGGCGCCGAGGCCGCGTGAGCGCAGAAACCCGTCTTCGACGCGGATAGGGTCGCGGTCGTCGTCTGGGGCCGCGCGCGTGGCCCAGTAGAGAAAGGGCCGAGCAGGGTCGGGTGTCTCGCTGAACCGCAGCGACCCGTGATGTCCGAAGAACTTGCGCAGATGCGGGCGTTTCCACAGCGACATGCCGCCCGCGACGTAGCCCTGCCGATCCTCGCGATAGGCGCGGGTTTCGGCCTCGAGCTGATCCACCGCCTCCTCGAAGCTGCACAGGCGCTTGCGGCAAGGATCGTACCAGATCGGCGCGAGGATATGCGACACCGCGAAAATCTGCGCGCGGGTCAGGCTGCGCGATCTGCGGGGTACGGGGTTTTCGTCCTGCGTGAGCCCCCATCCCCCATAGAACGGTTGGCCGAAGACGCGCGGCTTGTGGCCTGCGAGGATCGCCTCGTAGCCCATGAGCGACGACACGGTATAGACCGCTATCGCGCCTTCGAGCAGTTTCCATGGCGAGGCCGGCGCGTCGTAAATCTCGGAATTCGCATCGCAATCTTCCGGCCCGTAATGGCCGCCCCGCAGCCCGGCGCGGGTTTCGGGATGGGTCTTGATCAGGATGCGCGCGCCGGGGTTTTCGATCCGCGCATAGGCCAGCATTTCGCGGAACGTGGCCGCCGTCGCCCCGCCATGGGTGATCGAGGCATCGTCCCGTGTCTGGTCGATCACCAGAACATAGCCCGGGTCGGGAACGGGCAGGTCCGGGTCGAAATCGTTGTATTTCGAGAGCTCCGAGGTTTTCAGCCGGGCAATCCCGTCGCGCGCCCGCTGCAAGACGGCACTATCGTCGAGCGGCTCGGTCGCGAGGAGATGTTCGAGCCGCGAGGGCTGGGAGCTGTCGAAATGCACGCCCATTGGATCGAGGATCAGGCCCAAAGGCGGCGCGCCGGTTCGGCCCGGATGGATCGAGCGCAGAAACGCATCCTCCACCCGGATCAGCGGCACGTCGCGCTTGGCGGCCACCGCCTCACCGCGCGCCGCATAGGGCGAGCGGCCCCAGACCATCACGCCATCGTCGGGGCCGGGTAGGCCGAGGCGCGGTGCATGGTCTGCTGCGCGCAAAATCTCGCGCAGGCGCTTCTGGCGCAGCACCCCGCCATTGTAGAAAAAAAGCCGCCGGGGGATCGCCCCGGCGGCCTCCTGGTCTCTGTCGCGGGGCATCAGTTCCCGGCGAGCGTATTGAGCGTGTTCACCGTGCCCAGCGGCTGGGTCAGCGCCGAGAGCGTCTTCTGCCACTGCACGAAGGGCGCCTCGGTGACATAGACCGTGTCGCCGTCGCGGATCGCGAAATCGCGCGCCATGAACATGCCGTTGGGCTGGGTCAGGTCGAGCACGTAGATCATGCGCTGATCGCCGACGAGGTCGGTGCGATCAAGCACCTTCATCGCGATATCGGCCGGCTCGTTGCGCAGCACGAAGACGCCGGTCGGATCGGCGAGGTTCGACTGCAAGCCGCCCACCGTTGCGATGGCCTCCAGCGCCGAAAGCGTCTGGGTCTCGAAGGGCACGCGGGCCTGCTTGCCGGTCGCGCCGAGCGAGGTGAAGGCGCGCTGGTCCTTCTCGACGAGGATCACGTCGCCATTGCGCAGCGCGATGTCCATCTTGGGGTTCTCGTAGAGATCCTTGAGCCAGATCGAGCCCGACATGCCGCCGCGCGTCACGGTGATCTTGGCGACCTCGGGGGGGATCGCCACGCCGCCCGCCTTGGCGATCATCGCCGAAAGCGTCCGGGTCGGCCGCTCGATCGGGTAGACGCCCTGACCGTTGATCGCACCCATGACCGAAACCGTCGCGCCATCGCCTGCCACGCGGGTCACGAGAACCTGCGGGTCCGGCGTTTGCGCGTCGAGCTTGGTGGTGATGATGCGGCGCAGCCCGTCGGGCGTGTTGCCCGCGGCTTTGATGCGGCCCGCATAGGGGACGAAGATGAAGCCCGCACCATCGACCTGCACCTCTTGCAGCTGGGTCGCGTTGGCGCCTTTGCTGGCGAGCAGCCCGTCATCGACGTTCTCCCAGATCGTCAGCGAAAGCGTGTCGCCCGGGCGGATCGTATCGGAGCCGATCTGACCGGCATTGATGAAATTGGAGGTGAAGCCGAGCGCCGGTTGCACGGCGGTTGCGCGGGTGACGAAGTCGTTCACCTTGACGACGAACGCATCGCCCTGGCGCATCACGGAGCCTGCAAAGAGTTCGCGCTTGTTGGGGCCGGAGCGCGGAAGGCCACAAGATGCGGTCAAAAGCGTGGCGGAAAGGCCCGTCAAAACGGCCCTGCGGGAAGGGGTCATGGTCACTGCTCGAGCTCCTCGTTCGGGATGCTGCTTATCGTTTTGCGACCAAGCTACCGAAGCCTCGGGAAAAAAACGAGAAAAATTATCGTACCACCTGCAACTGTTGCCGTGGGGCCGCGTTGCCTGCGACCAGCGCATCATAGGGGTCTTCGGCGGCCAGCATCATGTCGACCACCTGTCGCAGCAGGGCGCGGCGGCCTTTCGCAGAGTAGAAGCCGCCCGGAACCTGGCTCGTTTCCAGCAGGTAGTGGCGATAGTCGCGATAGGCGCGGCTGTCGGGGCGGGCCGGGCTTGCGAAGAAGGCCTCGAGCGGTTGCGCGGAGGTGAATTCCGGCTTGTCGAAGATCGCACGACCCAGAGATTTCAGCGGCAGCCCGCGCCAGAGTGCCTGCTGCGCGGCGGTCGAATTGACCGTGACGGCGGAGCGCGCCTGCGCCAGAAGCCCCGCCAGCTTGCCGCCGCGCACGAAATGCACGCGCGACGCCAGCCTATGTGCGCGGGCCGCTTTGCGGATCGTCTCGCGGATGGGCGCGCGCCCATCTTCGAGCGGATGGGCCTTGAAGACGAGGTGATGATGAGGCGGGGCGCCTTTCGCGAAATTCTCCATCACCAGATCGATGAACTCGGTCTGGCTCGCGAAGGGAGAGTGCATCCGGAAGCTGGAATCGTGTTCGAGCTGCAGCAGCACGAGGTGATATGGAAAGCCGCCATGCCGGATGCGCCGCGTCGCGCGTTTGCGCTCCAGCATATGCAGCGGCATCAGCAGCAGGCGGCGAAGCCAGAGGCGGAATTCCTGAAACACGGTGATGTCGCGATGCGGACGGAAGCGGCGATAGGGACCGGAGCGGAGCATTACGAAGAAATGGTAGAGCGCGCCGTAGAACACGTGGTGGCGCATATCGCCCCAGCGGGGCGGGGCGTCGGGAAACTCGATCTCGGACTGGGCAAGTGCCGTGCGCATCTGCGCCACCGACATCTCCATCAGCCGGGAGTGCCCGTTCGAGCCGCCGCGCTCGTAAGTGACCCAGTAGGGGCGGACGTAACCCTCTTCGAAGACATGCACGCACAGGCCCAGCGCCTTCGCGACCTCGACGGCCTGCGCATGGATTGGGCGGGTGTCGCCATAGAGCACGAGATCGGTGATGCCTTTCTCGGCGATCAGGGCGCGCAGGTGATCAGGCCAATCCTCCGGCGGTGCGTCGAAACGCAGGTAGGAGGCGCGGTCGAACCAGAAGACCTCATCCCCGCGGTTGAACCCCACGCGCCAGACCGTCGCCCCCGCCTGCCGAAGCATCGCGCCAAGCTGATGAAAGAAGGGGCCGTGGGGCCCCTGCAGCATCAGGAAGTGGCGATTTTCGAAACGGTTCATCCAGTCGTGGGTCCTTGGCCTGCTTCCGTGATTGCGCAGGATGCGCGCGAAGTCACGGAGTTTGTGGGGTAATCCCTTAAATATTGGACAATTTTAGGGCAGGCGCTGTGCGGGGCCGCGCAGAGTGTGACGGGACGGCGGGGCGCTCATCTCTTGCGAAGGCGCGCCCTGCGGGCTAGCTAAGGTCCGAAATCTGAGGGGATATGCCATGTTCACCGGGATCGTGACCGATATCGGAGAAATTCTGGAGCTGGAGCAGCGCGGCGATCTGCGCGCGCGGATCGGCACAAGCTATGACGTGGGCAGCATCGAGTTGGGCGCGTCGATTGCCTGCGACGGCTGCTGCCTGACCGTGATCGCCACGGGCTCTGAGCCGAAAAACTGGTTCGACGTGGAAATCTCCGCCGAGAGCCAGGCCAAGACCAATATCGGCGGCCGCGGCAACGATGCCAGCGGCGGTTGGCAAGTCGGGCAGAAGATCAATCTCGAACGCGCGCTGAAAGTGGGCGACGAGCTGGGCGGTCACATCGTGTCGGGCCATGTCGATGGCGTGGCCGAGATCGTGGCGATGGTGGATGAGGGCGACAGCACGCGCTTTACCTTCCGCGCGCCGGAAGCGCTCGCGAAATACATCGCGCCGAAAGGCTCGGTCGCGCTGAACGGCACCTCGCTGACCGTGAACGAGGTCGAGGGCGCGACGTTCGGCGTCAACATCATCCCGCATACCAAGCAGGTCACCAACTGGGGCCATGCCAAGGCGGGCGACCGGATCAATCTAGAGATCGACACGCTCGCGCGCTATGTCGCGCGGCTGCAGGAGTGGAACGCATGACCACCGACGGCAAACCCCTGACCCCGGTCGACAAATCCGGCACCCATGACATGCCCGGCGAGGTCGAGGAAAGCCTGCGCCACGTGATCGCGCCCGCCGAGGACATTATCGCCGAGGCGAAGGCCGGGCGCATGGTGATCCTCGTCGATCACGAGGATCGCGAGAACGAGGGCGATCTGTATATTCCGGCCGAGAAATGCACCCCCGAAGCGGTGAACTTCATGGCGACTTACGGGCGCGGGCTGATCTGCCTGCCGCTCACCTCGGATCGCGTCGACCAACTGGGCCTTGCGCCGATGGTGCGCGCCAATTCGATGCGCCACGAGACGGCCTTCACCGTCTCGATCGAGGCGCGCGAGAACATCACCACCGGGATTTCCGCCCATGACCGGGCGCAGACGATCAAGGTGGCGATCGATCCGAGCAAAGGGCCGCAGGATATCGCCTCGCCCGGCCACATCTTCCCGCTGCGGGCGCGCGACGGCGGGGTGCTGGTGCGCGCGGGCCATACCGAAGCCGCCGTGGACGTGGCGCGTCTGGCCGGGCTCAAGCCCGCCGGCGTGATCTGCGAGATCATGGGCGATGACGGTCACATGCTGCGCCTGCCGGGGCTGATCGAGTTCGGCAAGAAACACGGGCTGAAGATCGGCACGATCTCGGACCTGATCGCCTACCGCCGCCGTCACGACAATCTCGTGCGCGAGGGCCTGCGCCAGATGGTCACGTCGAGCCATGGCGGCGAGTGGGAGATGCGTGTCTTCACCGATATGGCCGAGGGCGTCGATCACATCGTTCTGGTGAAGGGCGACATTTCAACGCCCGAGCCGGTTCTGGTGCGCACCCACTCGCTCAACATTCTCGACGACGTGCTGGGCATCGGCCCCGGTCCCGCCGACGAGGTGCGTCGCGCGATGGAGATCGTGGCCGAGGAAGGTCGTGGCCTCGTATGCCTCTTCCGCGACCCGTCGAACCGCCTTCTGCGCGAAGAGGATCAGGGGCCGCGCACGATCAAGCAGATCGGTCTGGGCTCGCAGATCCTGTCCTCGATGGGGCTGCATGACATGATTCTTCTCACCGACAATCCGCAGACGAAATATGTGGGCCTCGACGCTTATGGCCTGCGCATCGTCGGCACACGCCCCATCACGGAGTAAGACATGGCCGGAATCTCGCATTACACGCTCGACCTGCCGAAATTCGACAGCGCGCCGCGGCTGCTGATCGTGGTCGCGCCGTATTACAAGGATATCGCGGACAACCTGATCGCGGGGGCGAAGGCGGTGGCCGAAGAGGCGGGCGCCTATGTGGACGTGATCGAGGTGCCCGGCGCGCTCGAAGTGCCCACCGCGATCGCGATGGCCGCGCGCATGGCCGATTACGACGGCTTCGTGGCGCTTGGCTGCGTGATCCGCGGCGAGACCACCCATTACGAGACCGTCTGCAACGACAGCTCGCGCGGGCTGACGCTGATGGGGCTCGAAGGGATTTGCATCGGCAACGGCATCCTGACGGTCGAAAATTACGAGCAGGCGGCAGTGCGCGCCGACCCTGCCGATCAAAACAAAGGTGGCGGCGCGGCGGCTGCGGCCTTGCATCTCATCTCATTGTCGCGCAAATGGGCGCGCCGGACGAAGGGTATCGGGTTCAAGCCCGCCGAATCCTTCCGTATCGCCGGCGACACTGACGGATCGAACAACGCATGACCGACGACGCCTCTTCCGACGCGCCCCAAGACGCCCCGAAACCGCGCAAGCTCACCCAAGAGGAGAAGCGCCAGATGAAATCCGCCTCGCGTCTTTACGCGGTTCAGGCGCTGTTTCAGATGGAAGCGGCCGGGCAGGGCGCCGACAAGGTGCGCCGTGAGTTCGAAAATTTCCGCTTTGGCGCCGTGGATGAGGACGGCACCGAAATGGCCGAGGGCAATCTCGACCTGTTCCGCCGTCTGATCGACGATGCGGTAACCTGGCAGGCGAAGATCGACCAGGCGACCGACCGTGCGCTGGTGGCGAAATGGCCGATCGACCGGATCGACCCGGTGCTGCGCGCGCTGTTCCGTGCCGCCGGGGCAGAGCTGATCACCCCCGCGACGCCGCCGCGTGTCGTCATCACCGAGTTCGTCGACGTGGCCCGCGCCTTCTTCCCCGAAGGCAAGGAGCCGAAATTCGTCAACGCGGTGCTCGATCACATGGCGCGCGCGCTGCAACCCGACGCGTTCTGAGCGCGCTCACTCGCGACACCATGCCACGGGCAAACCCCCGCTTATCTCGCAATTGCCGCCCGTTTCCCTGTTTGAAACTTGGGAATATGCACTAGATTGTGAGGTAAGCAGGAGGATTTTTCATGCCCGAACTGGTCCGGCTCTACATCAAGAACGTCATCATTGGCTTCTTCATCGCGCTCACCTTCGTTGGCCTTCTTCTCGGCTTCAATGTCGGCAATCTCCGCCACCTGATTTTCACGTCCGATATCGGCTATATCGCAATGGCGCTGCTGGTCGTGTTCAACACGATCGTCTTCTCCGGCGTCCAATTCGCGATCGCGGTGATGCGCATGGCCGAGGATGACGACAGCTCCGGCGGCGGCAAACGCGACGGCATCCCCACCGATATGGCGGCCGAGCATCTGGCGATCCCGGTTCCGGTCGATACGCCCAAGTCGCGTCAGCAGATGCAGCTTCGCCGCTGAGCGCATCCACCTCCCGAGACGACAAAAGCCCCGACCGGTCCGGCGGGGCTTTTTGCTGTCTTGCGATGGGTGGAGTGACGGAAACCGCAGCAGACGTGTAGACGAGAGTTCCCGGAGACCTGAAAAGTCAGGTGGGCGCCAGATACCGAGGCCAGGACCCCGGCAGAGCCAGCTCCCTCAGGAATGGTATAGGCCACTGGAAAAGGGTCTTTCACAGAAAGAGCAGTAACCGTCAGCCCCCCAGATAGGGGTGAAACCGCGCTCCGGCAAGAGGGGGAGAGGGCGGGTTTTTCCGGGTGGCAAGGCTCTGCCGCTGCGACACCTTGGCGCTTGGGTTCGCCCTGCGAGGCTCTACCCTTGGCGGCAGGAATTCGCGGACAGGAGTTTTCATGAGCGATTTGAACGGGCCCGCCGCAGGCGGCGGGAGTGGCAGCACCGGGATCGGCGCAGTGCTGGAGCGGCTCTGGGCGGACAACACCTTGCGCACCGAGGTCGGCGCCGGGGCGCTGTTGCTGCCGGTGATGGTGGCGGGCCATGCGCGCATGATCGACTACCTGCTCTATCTGCTGTTGGCGTTGGCGCTGTTTGCTGGCGAGGCGTTCCGGGTCAGCGCTGCGGGGCTTCTTGGCCAGATCAAACCCGAAGGGCTGGCCGAGGCCGCGACGCTGCTGCGGGTGGCCGAGTCCGGCGTCTGGGTGCTGCGCGCGGCGCTGATCGTTCTGGTGTTCTCGGTGCTGGTCTTCTGATCCGACCTTTTGATCCGCTGCTTCGCATCGGTGCGGTGGGCTGAGTCTGGACTTTTGTTCACACTTCGTTCATGTTTTCCCACATGACGCAGATTCCGCTTTCCGAACTTCAGCCGGGGCAGGTGCTAGCACGCGGCACGGCCCGCGCGCTGTCCGAGCTAGGGCTCGACAGTTTGCCGGAAATGGTGCTGCGCCCAAGGCTGCGCGCCGATCTGATGGCGATCGACCGGAAGGGCGAAATCTGGATCGTGGAGTGCAAGTCGAGCCGCGCCGATTTCACCTCGGATCGGAAATGGGACGGCTATCTGGACTGGTGCGACCGCTATTTCTGGGCGGTAGACCAGGATTTCCCCACGGATCTTCTGCCCGAGGGGACGGGGCTTTTCATCGCGGATGGCTACGGCGCCGAGATGATCCGCGAGGCGCCGCTGTCCAAGCTTGCGCCGGCGCGGCGCAAGGCGCTGACGCTCGATTTCGCGCGCGCGTCGGCACGGCGGTTGCAGCGGCTGTGCGATCCGGGCGCGATACCGCCCGGATTTTGAGGCTCAGCGCTTCTTGCCCTTGCCGCCTTTGCTCATTTCACGCGCAGCTTCCGCAGCGGCCTGCAGTTCTTCGGCGATTTCCATCGCCTCGTCGGGATCGAAATCGAGCGGTAGCTCGACGCCTTCGCCCTCGACATAGATCCGCACCATTCCGAGCGAGGTCGGGCCGATTTGCAGATTCGCGGAGATGTCGCTTTCCTTGTCGATGCTCATCGAAAACTCCTGAGAGGTTGGATGGAAAATGCACCTAACCCCCGCGACGTGCGCAGGCAAGACTTGGTGCGAATTTCTCGTCATCGGACACTTGCATTCCGCGCGCGAGGGGGCTAAATCCCGCGCCAGTGCCGCCTTAGCTCAGTTGGTTAGAGCGCTGGATTGTGGATCCAGAGGTCCCCCGTTCAAGCCGGGGAGGCGGTACCATCCCCCCCTTCAAATTGGTTATCGGTGGTATTTCGCCTCGCGCGCTGGACTTTTCCGCGCAATGATCAATCTTGTTTTCTCAAACGCAGCGGAGGCTTCATGCCCGTTTACACAGATTACGAACTGCCAGATGCGCTGGTCAGCTATTGCGACAAGTCGAATGTCGCGCTGACCATTGCCGCGGCCGATCGGGATGATGTGCCGCTCGTCTATGTGAATCAGGCGTTTCTCAATCTGACCGGGTATTCCGCTGAAGAGGTGCTGGGGCAGAACTGTCGCTTCCTGCAGGCGGGTGCCGCGACTGAGGAAGAACGCTCTGCGATGCGGGAGTTCATCGACGACGAGGACATTTCCGCGGGCCGTTTCCGTGTCACCAACAGCCGCGCGAATGGCGAGACCTTCCAGAATTTCGTGTTCATGACGCGTCTGCGCGAGGCCAATGGCGATACGCGCTTGTTCCTCGGGTCGCAATTCGACCTTACCTCCGCGGCGGAACGTCAGAACGTGAAGGTCGACATCGCTGCGCATGACGAGAGCCTACTGCGCAATGCCGACGATCTCGCCGCGATGTCGCGCGGATTCGGTCTCGCGATGATCGGCTCTGCCAAGGTTCTGTCGGAGAGCCTCTCCACAATGGCCACGATTATCTACCGCGAGGGCTAAGAATGGCTGCGGCCACGGTTATGTGTTCAGTACTATGTCAAATGTTATTGCAGGGCCCTGAGGCTAGTGACACCGATCTCCGGATGAACTGCAAAGAGAACTATAGAGAAGGGCGCGCAGGCCGCGCCCTTTTGGACGCGCGCTGCGCGGATCGGCGGGCCGTGCAGTGACGGACGCCCCCGAGGATCTATACGTTGTCGGCATCGG
Organism: Thioclava sediminum; assembly: GCF_002020355.1. Taxonomy (GTDB): domain Bacteria; phylum Pseudomonadota; class Alphaproteobacteria; order Rhodobacterales; family Rhodobacteraceae; genus Thioclava; species Thioclava sediminum. The sequence goes on along the minus strand of NZ_MPZV01000002.1, from coordinate 169,680 downwards.
CGCCTCCGCTGGTGGGCTTGAAGCGCTTCGCGATCTTCTGGAGCCTGCGCGGGTGGATGACCCCAGCGCCTATGTCGTGGTTCAGCATCTCGATCCGAACCACGAGTCGCTTCTGGCGGAATTGCTCGGCCGGTCGACCTCGCTCGAAGTGCTTCAGGCCGAAGATGGCGCGAAGCTGGAGGCCGGGCATGTCTATACGATCCCGCCGGGCTACGGGCTGGAGGTCGAGAACGGGCGCCTGAAGCTTTCGGAATTCGCCCAACCCCGCGGTCTTCGCCGTCCGATCGACGATTTCTTCGTGTCGCTCGGCCAGGATCTCGGGCGCCGCGCGGTCTGCGTGATCCTGTCGGGCACCGGCACGGATGGCTCCGTCGGGCTGCGGGCGGTGAAAGAACATGGCGGCTTCTGCATCGCGCAGGACGCAACGGCGCGCTACGATTCCATGCCGAATTCGGCGGTCGCGACCGGGATGGTCGATGTGGTCAGCGCGCCCTCCGACGTGATCGCGCGGATCACCGAGTTCCGCAATGTCGACCCGGATCAGGTGAACACGGCGCCGCCGGTTTCCGGAACGCTCGATGAAATCTGCGCGGCGCTGAACCGTCTGACGGGGCATGATTTCGCGCAATACAAGCGCTCGACCCTCGAGCGTCGGATCCAGCGCCGGATGCAGGTCGTGGGCATTCTGCACCCGCGCGAATATCTCGAACGGCTCGAACGCGAAGAAGACGAGCCTCTGGCGCTGCTGGGCGACCTGCTGATCAACGTCACCCGCTTCTTCCGGGACAGCGCGCATTTCGAGGCGCTGAACGAGACGGCGATCAAGCCGATGGTCGAGAAGGCCGATGATGGCGGCGCGCTGCGCATCTGGGTGCCGGGCTGTTCGAGCGGCGAAGAAGCCTACACGCTGGCGATGCTCATCGACCGGGCGATCCATGCGAGCGGCAAGGAGATCGATTTCCAGATCTTCGCCACCGATATCGACGAACGGATGCTCGCGATCGCGCGTGAGGGGCGCTATCCGGTCTCGGTCCTGCTTGACCTGCCCGAAAGGTACCGCGATCTCTACACGATCGGGCGTGAGGGCAATTTCCAGATCACCGCCGCGCTGCGTGACCGGGTGCGCTTCTCGCCGCATTCGTTGATCAAGGACCCGCCGTTCTCGCGGCTCGATCTGGTGTCGTGCCGCAATCTGCTGATCTATTTCGGAGAGAAGTTGCAGGCGCGGGCACTGCCGATCTTCCATTACGCGCTCAATCCGGGCGGCGTTCTCTTCCTCGGCCCATCCGAGACGATCGGGCGGCATGAGGAACTTTTCGATCCCATAGATGGCGCGATGCGCATCTTCCGCAGCATAGGGCCCCGGTCTCCTTATCCGACCGAACTGCCGATGCGCTCCGACCCTCATGCGCGACTTGCGCCACTCCGACCGAAGACGACTGACAGAAGAACCAAAGACTGGAACACGACCTTGGCCAGTAATCGTATCCTCGATCTTTATGCGCCCGCGACGCTAAATGTCGATCGCGATGGGGCGATCCTCGCCGCGACGGGGCGCTTGGGCAAGTATCTTGAGATCGACCCGTCCGAGACCGGGCAGGGCTATGCACAATCGCTCGCGCGGGCGGGCCTACGCGAGGCGCTCTCCGCGGTGATCCGCGAGTCGGCGGAGCTTGGCACGCGCAAGATCGTGCGCGACGTCGAAGTGATCTCGGAAACCGGGCGGCAGCGTGTCGATGTGCTGGCCGATCCGCTCTCCGACGATACGCTGCTGATCGTTTTCCGCGACCGTGGCCCGTTCGAAGCGTTGGACGAATATGATTTCGACGAGATCGCGCCGTCGGAAAGCCATGTGCAGGTGCTGGAAGCCGAGTTGCGCGCGACCCGCAACCGCCTGCGCACGACGGTCGAAGAGCTGGAGACCGCCAACGAAGAGCTGAAATCCTCGAACGAGGAAATGATGTCGATGAACGAGGAGTTGCAATCGACAAACGAAGAGCTCGCGACGGTCAATGACGAACTCAAGACCAAGGTAGAGGAGCTTTCGACCGCGAATGCCGATCTGCGCAACATCTTCGATTCCAAGCTGCATGCGCTGGTGACGGTCGATCGCAAGCTGCGCCTGCGCAACTTCACCGATGGCGCGAGCGAGATGATCCGCCTGCGCGGCAGTGACCGGGGGCGTCCGCTCGACGACATCCAGAACCTGCTCGACACGCCCGAGGTGATGATCGAACTGATCAATGTGGTCCTTGAGGGCGAGTTGCCGCGACCGCGCCGGGTCAAGTCCACCGAGCTCGGCAAGGTCTGGTCGCTCTCCGCGACGCCGTATCTGAATTCGCGCGGCGAGGTGGAAGGCGCGACGCTCGTCTTCACCGACATCACCGAGGCGTTGCGCCTCGAAACCGAGCTGACGTTGAAGGGCGAGCGGCTGCAACTCGCACTGGAAATCGCGCAGATCGGGGTTTGGTCGATCACTGAGCCCAATGGAGATGTCGAAGTCGACGAGGCTGTCGCAGCCTTCTTCGAATTCGAAGCGGCTGGCACCTATCCGATCGAGCGGTTCTTCGAACGCATCGCGGAACATGACCGTGCCCGTGTCGAAGAGGCGGTGCGCGAGGCCCGCGAGACTGGTTCCGAATTGGAAGTCGATTACGAACTCGACCTCCCCTCCGGCACGAAGCGCCATCTGCGCGCAACGGGTCGGACGATGGGCGAGGGGAGTGAAAACCGCCTGCTGGGGCTCAGCGTCGATATCACCGCCGATGAAGAGGCGGCGCAGATGCGCGAGCTGATGCTGCGCGAGATGAACCACCGGGTGAAGAACCTGTTCTCCATCGTCTCGGGCATGTTGCGCATCGCGGGGCGTTCGGCGGCCAGCCCGCGCGAGTTGGTTGAGGATGTGGGCCAGCGGATCAACGCGCTTGCGCGCTCGCATGATCTGGCGCGCACCCGAACCTCTGGTGCGGCGATCCCGCTGCGCGAGGTGATCGAAACGACTCTGGCCCCCTATGACGACCCGTCGAAATTCCTGATCGATGGGCCGGATGTTGATGTGCCGACGCATCACCTGACGGCTCTTGCGCTGATTTTCCACGAATGGAGCACCAATGCCGCTAAATATGGGGTATTGGGGCCGCGAGAGGGTGATCTCGAGATCACATGGTCGATGGAAAACGACGATACCGTGATACTTTCGTGGAACGAGCGGTACCGTGAAGCGTTGCAACTCGACACGAACAAACAGGGCTTCGGCTCGACGTTGGTCGATATTTCCGCAAGCCAGATATCGGCGCGGGTCGACACGCGTCAGACGCCGGAAAGCCGTTGCAACAGGATTATCTTCGCGCATGAAATCGATGGCGACGCTGACTGAGAAAGCACCGAGCGAGGTGCTCCTTGTCGAAGATGAAGCCGTCGTCGCGCTTGATCTTCAGTTCATGCTCGAGGATCTCGGGATGGATGTCTGGGGGCCGTGCGCCACCGTGCGCGCGGGTCTGGATCTGGTCCGCGATCGTTTGCCGGGCGCTGCGATCCTCGACGTGATGCTGGCCGATGGCGAAGTCTACGAACTGGCCGATCATCTTCACAAGGCGGGCGTGCCGCTTCTGTTCCATTCCGGCCATGCCGAGGCCAATCAGCTGCGCGAGCGGTATCCCGGCGCGGCTGTCTGCCCGAAGCCTGCGCTTCCCTCGGAGATCGAGGCGAAGCTCGCGAATTGGTTCATTCCGTCAGAGTGAGATCGTCGAGCTGGGACTGATCGATCCGTGCCAGCAGGTCGCGGGTGGCGTGGCTGACATGGTGGTCGCGGTGACGCAGCGCATAGAAGGGCCGCGGCGCGAGATGCAAATCCCAGTCCCGTACCGTTCCAAGGCTCAGTGACCGCGCGACGACATGGGCCGAGAGAATGGTGATCCCGGCCCCTGCCTCGACCGCGCTCAGCACCGCCTCGTTCGAGGGCAGGACCAGCGCCGCTGAGAGCGCGTGCGGCGCGACACCCAGATCGGCGAGGGCAGCTTCCGCGGTAGAGCGCGTGCCAGAGCCCGGCTCGCGCAGCACCCAACTCGCCGCGCTCAACGCCCGCGCATCCAGCTTGCCGGGGGGCGGCGCGGCGCTGACCAGCATCAGCCGATCCGCCCCGATCTGAACCCGCTCCAGCTTCGCATCCTCGACATCGCCTTCGACAAGCGCGAGATCGTGCAGGCCTGCGCGCAGGCGTTCCGCCGCCTCCTGCGTGTTGCCGATTTCCAGCGTCACCTCGATCCCCGGGCGGGCTTGCCGAAAAGCGGCAAGGTAGGGCGGCAGCCAGTAGCCCGCGATGGTCTGGCTGGCGATCAGGCGGATATGCCCGCGTTCGAGGCCGCGGGTCTCGGCAAGCATCGCCTCCGCCTCGGCAAACCGTGCCAGCACCGCGCGCGCCTCGGGTAGAAAGGCGCGGCCCTCCTCGGTCAGTGAAATTCCCCGTCCGATCCGGTCGAACAGCTTGATCTCATGACGCGCCTCAAGCGCCGCAATGGCGGCTGAGGCCGTCGATTGCGTCATGTTCAGCCGGGCGGCGGCGCGGGTCATGTGCTGCTCTTCCGCGACCGCGACGAAAACGCGGAGTTGTTCGGGGGTCATGCGTGTCTCTGGTTCGAATAATCGATAAAATCGATCATATCGACAAAAACATTTCGTTTGAAGAATGAATTGGCGCGGGCAATTACAGGGCAAGACCTGACGATAGGAGGCCACCGTGCCGCACCATTCGACCCTTGCCTGCAGCCTCACCCGCCCGCGGCTTGCGCTTCGCGCCTTCGCGCCGGGGCTTGGGTTGAGCATCGGCGTCGCCGCGCTCGCGGCCTTGGGCGGTTTGGCTGAGCACGCGCTGTTCGGTGCGGCATGGCTGGAACCGCTGGTGTTGGCGATCCTCATCGGTGCGGTAGTGCGCTACCTCTGGACGCCGCCTGCACGGTTCGAAGCCGGTATCCGATTTTCCGCCAAGACGGTGCTGGAGATCGCGATCGTGTTGCTCGGGGCCTCGGTGAGCGCCCAGACGCTTCTGTCGGTGGGGCCGGGGCTGTTGGGTGGCATCGTCGCAGTGGTCGCGCTGATGGTGCCCGCGGCCTACCTGCTGGGGCGGGCCCTGCGTCTGCCGGCCCGCATGGCGCTGCTGATCGCTTGCGGCAACGGCATCTGCGGGAACTCCGCCATCGCCGCCGTCGCCCCCGTGATCGACGCCGATAGCGACGATGTCAGCGCCGCAATCGCGTTTACTGCCGTGTTGGGCGTCGCGGTCGTCCTGCTGCTGCCGGTGGTCGGCCACGTGGCGGGGATGAGCGTGCATGGCTATGGCATCCTGTCGGGGATCACGGTCTACGCGGTGCCGCAGGTTCTGGCGGCCGCAGCGCCGATGGGGGCCGCGGCGATCCAGCTCGGCACGCTGGTGAAGCTGGTGCGCGTCTTGATGCTGGGGCCGATTACGGTGGTTCTGTCGCTTCTCGCGCCGCATCTGCCGACCGATGGGCGCTCCGCCGCGCCGGAAGGGCGCGTACGGCGCGGGCTGATGCCGCCGCTCTTCATCCTCGGGTTTCTCGGGATGATCGTTCTGCGCTCTGCCGGGGCGCTCCCGGAGGCGGCTCTCGCACCGATGGGGCAGGGGGCGTCCATCCTGACGGTGATCGCGATGGCCGCGCTGGGGCTTGGCGTCGATGCGCGGGCGGTGGCAGCCGCCGGGCCGCGTGTGATCGCGACGGTGACGCTGTCGCTGGTGATGCTGGTGGGCGCAGGTCTCGGGCTTGTGACCTTGCTTTCCGCCTGAGCGTGAACGCTGAATGACAGCGCGATCCGGGGCCTTTCGCAATTTCGCACGGCCCCCTGTGCGGGCGGCCTGTGTTGATCCTCGCGACCCAGAGGATATGTGGGATGGGACGAAAACGTTAGCAGGCTAACTTTATTCCCGAGGCCCCCATGTCCGACCGCGCCGCTCTTACATCCGCACCCACCGAAGCCGCCCGCCGCGACCGTGCCGAGTTGACGCGCACGATGATGCTGCTGGCGCGGTCGGTGCGCGCGATGTTCGACGCGCAGGCGCGGGACATGGGGCTGACCTTCGCGCGGGCGCAGGCGATCCTGGCGATCTCCCGCGACGAGGGGCTGAACCAGACGCAACTGGCCGAGACGCTGGCGATCGAGACGCCGACGCTGAACCGAACGCTCGACGGGCTGGAGAAGCTCGGTTTTGTGGAGCGCCGCGCCGATCCCGACGACAAACGCGTCCGCCAGATCTTTCTCACCGAACATGCCCGCGCGAATGCCTCCGAGATCGAGACCTTCGTCGAGGCGCTACGCGCGAAGCTCTACGACGGCATCGACGCCGAGGAGGTCGCCCGCGCCCGCAAGACGATGGAGCGGATGCAGGCCAATCTCGAAAGGATGCGCGGCCAATGAATTCCCAGATTCGCGACATCAACGGCCCGGATGCGCGTCCGATGGCCGCCGAACCGGTATCGCCGCGCGACCCGGCGCTGCGCGAGCACGCGCGTTCCGAGGTGACAGAGCCGCGGCCCGAGGCGGCCCCGGCCAAAGAGGCTGAGGTCACGCAAAACGAGTCCGCAGCGGGAGAGATCGCCGAGCCAGAGGCTGCGCCCCAGCCTGCCGCGCCTGCGGAGCCCGACCATTCCGCAGGCAAGCGAATCGTCTATGCCAGCGCCGCCGTCTTCGTGGCCCTATCGCAGTCGTTGGCGACCGGCTTCGTCTCGGCCAATCTTCCGCAGCTTGCGGGCGATTTGCACGCCACCACGAACCACACCTATTGGGTGATGGCGGCCTTCATGGCGCCGCGCGCCTCGATGCCGCTGATGCTGATCCGCATCCGCGACCAGTTCGGCCTGCGCCGCTTCGCCGAGGTCGGGATCGTCTGCTTCGTGCTGGCGATGGTGCTCAATCTCTGGGTGGACGATCTGCATTCCGCGGTCATCGTGGCCTTCCTGAGCGGCTGCGCCGCGGCCCCGTTGTCGAGCCTCGGCTTTCTTTACATGCTGGAGGCCATTCCCGCCGCTCAGCGCCTCAAGGTCGCGATCCCCGCTGTCCTGACGATGATCATGGTGGGCAGGCCCTTGGCGCGGGTGCTGCTGCCCGAACTCACCGCGAATGCCAGTTGGCACGCGGTGAGCCTGTTCCAGATGGGCATGGCGCTGGTGGCGCTGGCACTGATCTTCGCGCTGCCACTGACGCCGCGCCCGCTGCAAAAGGTGCTCAAGCCGCTCGATTTCGTCTCCTTCAGTCTGCTCGCGGTTGGCTTCGGTGCATTCACCAGCGTCTTCATGTTCGGTGCGCTCGACTACTGGACGCAGACCGAATGGCTGGGCGTGGCGCTCGCGGCGGCGATCGTGATGGTCGCGGGCGCGGTGCTGATCGAAATGCAGCGGGCCAATCCGCTGATCGATTTTCATTGGTTGCTGAGCCCGCCGATCCTGCATCTGGCGGGGACCCTGCTGGTGTTCCGTATCGCGCTGGCCGAACAAAGCGCGGGCGCCGTCGGTTTCCTGCGCACGATGGGGCTGCAGCCCGGGCAGGAGCAACTGCTGTTCGGGATCATCGCGCTGTCGATGCTGGCCGCGACCGGTGTCCTGATGCTGACCAATAGCGGAGCGCGCGCGCCGCTGTTCCACGGGATCGCGCTGGTGTTGATCGCGGCAGGGGCGTGGCTCGACTCGCAATCGACCGCGCTCACCGGGCCCGAGCAGATGTATCTTAGCCAAGCGATGATCGGCTTTGCCGGTATCCTGTTCCTGCCGCCAGCGATGGCGAAAGGGTTGGGAGCTGCCTTCGCGAAGGGGCCGCACTACCTGCTGAGCTTCGTCGTGCTGTTTCTGGCCACGCAATCCATCGGCGGGGTCATCGGCTCCGGTCTGTTCCGGAGCTTGGTGGTCGACCGCACCGCCTATCACATGGCGCAGCTTTCGCCGCAGATATCGGCCGACAACCCGATGTTGAGCCAGACCCTCGCGCAGAGTGCCGCATCGCTGGGCAGCCAGACTGCGGATGCCGGGGCGCGGGCAGGGGCCGCGCTGTCTTCCGTCGCCTCTACGGTGCAGCAGCAGGCCACTATTCTCGCCTATGACGATGCGTTCCGCGCCGTGTTCTGGTTCGCGCTGGCGGCCTTGGCCGGGCTGATCGCCCATGTCGCCCTGCACCGAAGCTGGCCCCTCCCGGGCCTGCGCCTCACGCCCTCCACCCCTGTTTCTACGAGTTGATCCGATGTCACAGACCCGCCGCTATCTCGCTTCCGCCCTGATCCTTCTCATCGCGCTCGCCGGTGTCGCGACCGTGCTCTACGCATGGCGCCTGCCGCCGTTCCGTTCTGACGTTGCCTGGACCGACAATGCCTATCTGCAGGGCAAGGTCACGCCGATCTCTGCTCAGGTCGCCGCCGAGGTCACGGCGGTGCCGGTCAGTGATTTCGAGGAGGTCAAGAAGGGCGATGTGCTGGTGCGTCTCGACGATCGCGCGCTGAAAGCGGCTGTGGAGCAGGCGCAGGCTGCGCTCGAGACGGCGAAGGCCGCGCAGTCGAACGGGGCGCAGGCGGTGAATTCGGCGAAAGCTACGCTCGAGGCTAAGCAGGCTTCGCTCGCCTCGGCGAAAGCAGCTCAAGCCACGGCGCAGACCGCGCGGGACCGGGCGTCAAAACTGACGAAGAAAAGTTATGTCTCGCAATCGGATGCCGATCAGGCGCAGCTTACGCTCGATCAGGCGAAGGCGGGCGTACAGGAGGCGCAAAGCGCCATCGACGTGGCCGAGCAGGCGGTGCAGACGGCACAGTTGAACAAACGCTCGCTCGCCGCGAAAACCGATGCAGCTCAGGCCGCACTCGATGCGGCGCAGGTGGCGCTCGATCACGCGGTGATCCGTGCGCCCGAGGATGGGCGGCTGGGCCAGGTCTCGGCGCGAGTCGGCAAATTCGTCAGCGCCGGGAGCACACTGGTCTCGCTCGTGCCCTCCGATCTCTGGTTGATCGCGAATTACAAGGAGACCCAGCTTGCGGGGCTGCAGATGGGCGAGCCGGTGACTTTCACCGTCGACGCGCTGGGCAAGACGCAATTCAAAGGCCATATCGAGCGGTTCTCGCCCGCGACGGCAGGGCAGTTCAGCCTGCTGTCGGGCTCCAATGCGACCGGGAACTTCACCAAGATCGCGCAGCGTGTGCCGGTCCGGATCGCGATAGACCCCGACCAACCGCAGGCCCAACGACTGGCCCCGGGTCTGTCCGCCGAGGTCAGCGCCCCGCAGCACGGATCGTGATCCGCCGTCAGCTATGCGGAAGGCGCAGCGCGGCTATGTCGAATAAGCTGTTTCTGCGGCGCAGCATTTGTGCGAAAAAGATTTCAACGCAGCGAGCAAATCGTTGCAACAGTTCCTGAGGCTCTCTCCTCCTCCCTGAGCCTCGGAAATTGGCGGTGGCCTCTCTCCTCCTCCCTGAGGTCACCGCCTCCTCCGCCCCTTAGATGACCGACATGCGCCACCAAACGGCGCCGTTTTCAATCGTGAAAACGCGTTCGAGCTGTTGATCGGCGCGACCACATGAAGGTCCGGTTGGAATAGTTGGTCAGCGTGATTCCGGCGGCGAAGTGAAGCCGTCCGTCCTCGAGCGAAGGGGGCTGCGATTTGTGGCCGTCGTTTGGGTCGAGAGAGCGCAACTCTGGAGACGTCGCGTCGCCGCCGCCTGTTAACAAGCCGAGCAGAGGCCAATTTCACGGCCTGAGCGGCCAGCGAAACCTTAAACAATTCAGTTCTACTGAGAAAAGTGGCTGGGGCGGTAGGATTCGAACCTACGGTGCGCGGTACCAAAAACCGGTGCCTTACCACTTGGCTACGCCCCAACGTGGGGGGGTATGTAGCCAAGTGGGCGCGGGGCTTCAAGAGGAAAATCCGACAAATTTCGATTGCGCGTCACGCGCCGCTACGGCAAGCGAGATGGCATGGAAAATTGCGATGTTTTGGTGCTTGGCGCAGGGGCTGCCGGGCTGATGGCCGGGATCGAGGCGGCGCGGCGCGGGCGCTCGGTGCGGGTGCTCGACCATGCGCGGCGTCCGGGCGAGAAGATTCGAATCTCTGGCGGCGGGCGGTGCAACTTCACCAACCGTCTCCTGACCCGGCAAAACGCGACCGAACGATTCCTGTCGCGCAATCCCCGCTTCGCGCTCTCCGCGCTGTCGCGCTACACGCCCGCGGATTTCATCGCGCGGCTCGATGCGGCGGGGATCGCCTGGCACGAGAAGCATCTGGGGCAGCTCTTCTGCGACGGCAAGGCCACGCAGATCATCGACCTGCTACTGCGCGATCTGCGCGCGGCAGGCGGCGTGCTGTCGCTCGAGACGGAGATCGAGCGGGTGGAGCGGGAGGGCGACGGCTTTCTCGTCACAACCTCGCAACGCCCGATCCGCGCGGCTTCGGTGATCGTGGCTACGGGCGGCAAGTCGATCCCGAAGATGGGCGCGTCCAGCCTCGGCTACGAGATCGCGCAGAAATTCGGCCTCGATATCGTGGAGACGCGGCCCGCTCTGGTGCCGCTGACCTTCGCCGAGCAGGATCTGGCGCGCACTGCGCCGCTGTCGGGTCTCGCGCGGCCCGTCGATCTGCGCCTCGGCAAGACGCATTTCGCCGAGGATCTGCTGTTCACCCATCGCGGGCTGTCAGGGCCCGCCATCCTGCAAATCTCCAGCTATTGGCGCGAGGGCGACACGCTCAAGATCGATCTGGCGCCGGGCAATGACATCGCGGCGGCGCTGTCGGAGCAGCGCGACGCGGCGGGCCGGCAGGCGCTGCACAATGCGCTCGCGCGGCATCTGCCGGAGAAGCTCGCGCATTTCGTGGTGGCGGAGGCGAAGCTATCGGGGCGGCTGGCCGAGCAATCGAACAAGGACCTCGCCAAGCTCGACGATCAGATCCATCGCTGGCAGGTGCGGCCGGTCAGCTCGGAAGGGTATCGCACGGCGGAGGTCACGCTAGGCGGCGTGTCGACCGATGCGCTCGATGCGAAGACGATGGAGGCGAAGCAGGTGCCGGGGCTCTATTTCATCGGTGAAGTTGTCGATGTGACCGGCTGGCTGGGCGGTTACAACTTCCAATGGGCCTGGGCCTCGGGCTGGGCTGCGGGGCAGGTGGCCTGACCACGCGCCTCTTCCTCTTGGAAGAAATATCCCCGAGGGGCCCGAAGGGCGGAGGCAGAGCCCCCTCCCTCTTAAGTTTTGTCGCCCTCCGGTGACGGGGGCAGAGCCCCCTCCCGGATCGATTTCTATGCCGTCAGGGCTTACCGCCCGACCGCCACGTAATCCTCGAAGCCCGCCTTCCTGACGTCCTTCTCGGCGTAGATGTTGCGCAGGTCGGCCATGCGCGCGGTCTCCATCGTCGCGGCCAGCTTGTTCAGGTCGAGCGCGCGGAACTCGTTCCACTCGGTCAGGATCACCACGCAATCGGCCTTCTCGGCTGCCGCATAGGCATCGTCCATCCAGGACACGCCCGGCAGCAGCGCTTCGCCCTCGCGCTTGCCCTGCGGATCGACCACGCGCACCTTCGCGCCGCCGCCCACGAGCGCGGGCACGATGGTCAGGGCAGGGGCCTCGCGCATGTCGTCGGTGTTCGGCTTGAAGGTCACGCCATAGACCGCGATCGTCTTGCCGTTGACCGAGCCGCCGCAGAGATCGACGACCTTCTCGATCATCCGACGCTTGATGTCGTCATTCACCTTGATGACGGTTTCGACGATCTCCATCGGACAGGAATAGTCCTGACCGATCCGCGCCAGCGCCGCCGTATCCTTCGGGAAGCACGAACCGCCATAGCCCGGGCCCGCATGGAGGAACTTGTTGCCGATCCGACCGTCGAGCCCCATGCCGCGCGAGACCTGCTTGATATCGGCGCCGGTCTTTTCGCAGAGCCGTGCGATCTCGTTGATGAAGGTGATCTTCGTCGCGAGGAACGCGTTGGCCGCGTATTTGATCATCTCGGCGGTTTCCAGATCGGTATAGAGGATCGGGAATTCGCGCAGGAAGAGCGGGCGGTAGATCTCGCCCATCACGGCTTCGGCCTTCTCCGAGGTGGTGCCGACGACGACCCGGTCGGGCCGCATGAAATCGTCGATCGCCGCGCCTTCGCGCAGGAATTCGGGGTTCGAGGCCACGTCGAACTCGATATCGGGGCGGGTCTTGCGCACGACTTCAGCGACCTGACGGTTGGTGCCCACCGGCACGGTCGATTTCGTCACGATCACCGCATAGCCGGTCATCGCGTTGGCGATCTCCTCGGCGGCGGCCATCACATAGGTCAGATCCGCATGGCCGTCGCCGCGCCGCGTCGGCGTGCCGACCGCGATGAAGACCGCATCGGCGCCGGCGACCGCAGCCTTGAGATCGGTGGTGAAGGAAAGACGTCCGCCTTCGACGTTCTTCACCATCAATTCGTCGAGCCCCGGCTCGTAGATCGGCACGCGGCCGCCCTCGAGCATTTCGATCTTCGCGGGGTTCTTGTCGACGCAAACGACTTCATGGCCGAAATCGGAGAAACACACCCCCGAAACAAGGCCAACATAGCCCGTGCCGATCATCGCGATTTTCATATTCTCGTCCTTGCCTGTGCTGTGTCGGTGCCTTGATTCCCGGGCGGCGAAATTGCAAGCCGGTTCCGGACAAGTTCTCGTAATTCTTCTCAGAATCCGCGTCGCTCCAGAAGCGCGGAATGGTAGCCTGTGCCGCGTTAGACACGAATTCTGGGCATTTCATGCAAGAAAAGTGCCAAAGTGCAACAGTCTTCGCCTCTGCGTGAATGGGCCGTGTATTTCACTCTTTGCAATCCCGGGAAGCTGTGTAAGTCTCGCCGGGAAGCTGCCAGAAAAGTCCGGCGGCTCCCTACGGTAATGACGGAGATTACTATGAAAAAGATCGCTACCATCGCCCTGGCCCTCGGCCTCACCGGTTCGACCGCTTTTGCTGGCGGCTACACCGCTCCGGTCGTCGAGCCCGAGCCCGTTGTGGTTGAGCAGTCGTCGTCCTCGAACGCCGGCATCATCATCCCGGTTCTGCTGCTGCTCGGCGTTGCTGTCGCAGCCTCGAACAACTAATTTCGGGTAACACCGAATTGGAAGGGGCCGGACGTACGCGTTCCGGCCTTTTTCATTTCCGGAGATACGGGGTAGGGCCTGAAGCTCCGGGGACAGGAAAAACCCGCGCTTGGCGCGGGTTTTTCTTTTGCGGGAAGGAGCGGTTTTGCCATGCGTCGAGTGCCGCTGCTGTGGCCGCACGACAGGTCCCGTCATCTCGCGAAAAGCAAAACTGGACGTTGGGGGCATCCGCCGGGTAAATCCGCTTTGGACCGCGTGAGAGGGAGACCCGCATGAGCCAGAGATTTACCCGCCGTGAGAGTTTCGCCCTTGCCGCCGGTGCCGCCGCCTTGGCCGCGCCGCCTGTGCTGGCCGCAGAGCCCGAGGTCACGCTGCGCCTGCATCAATTTCTGCCGCTGACCAGCTTCGTGCCCGCCCATATCCTCACCCCTTGGATCAAGGCGGTCGAAGAGGCGTCGCAGGGCCGGGTGCGCATCCAGCATTACCCCTCGATGCAGCTTGGCGGGAAGCCGACCGATCTTATCGATCAGGTCACTGACGGGGTTGTCGACATCGTCTGGACGCTGCCGGGCTACACGCCGGGGCGGTTTCCGCGCACCGAGGTGATGGAGCTTCCCTTCCTGGTCGCCGAGGCCGAAGCCGCGTCTGCTGCGCTGTGGGAGCTGGCGCAGGCGGAGATGGTGGACACCGATTTCCGCGACATTCACCTGCTGGGGACCTGGGTGCACGGGCCGGGCGTGATCCACGCGAACAAACCTGTGCGCGCGATTTCCGATTTCGAAGGGCTGAAACTGCGTGGCCCGTCGCGGGTCACGACGAATCTGCTCGAACACTTCGGCGCGACGGCTGTCGAAATGCCGGTCCCGGCTGTGCCCGAGGCGCTCTCGCACGGGACGATCGACGGGGCGCTCCTGCCTTGGGAGGTCTCGGCCTCGCTGCGGATCGGCGAGCTGGTCCATCACCACACGCAATTTGCAGGCCCCTCGATCTACACGGCGTGCTTCATTCTCGCGATGAACAAGGACCGCTACGCAGCGCTCGACCCCGATCTGCAGGCCGCGATCGACAGCGTCTCGGGCGTTGAGTTCTCGGCGCAGGCGGGACACCTGCAGCAGGCAGAGGATATCCCCTCGCGTCAGGCCGCGATGGATCTGGGCAACGAGATCATCACGATCCCGGCCGAGGATACGTCGATCTGGAAAGACGCCTCGCAGCCGGTGATCGACGCATGGGTTGCCGAGATGGAAGAGAACGGTGTGCCGGGTGAGGCGTTGCTGAGCTCCGCCCGTGCCTTGATCGAGAAACATTCGTTCTGAACTCGGGTCGCGGTGAGCTGGTTCGTGGGCGCCGATCTGATCCGCATCGCGCTGATCGTGGCGATCCCGGCGCTGGCGCTTCTGCCACTCTGACGCAGGTCCGCAAAAGAGCGGTGATTTCTGCGCGCTTCTGTGCGAGCATGAGGCCGAGGAGGACCGCCCATGACCGAGATTACCAGCGATTTCAAAGGGCAGACCGTGATCTGCACCTTCGAGATGACGCCCGCCACAGCCGACGAGTTGATGGAGAAGCTGCAAGCCGCCTATTCCGAGGTGATCTCGAAAGCGCCCGGTTTCATCGGCGCGGGCCTGCATATGAACGACGCGCGCACGCGGATCGCGACCTATTCGAAATGGAACGAGCGGGGCGACTATCAGGCGATGCTGCGCAGCCCCGAGATGATCTCGCGCAACCGCGTGATCTACACGCTGTGCCGCAATTTCGAGCCGGTGATGTATGAGGTTTCCGCCGATTTCTGACGGGCAGGCGGGGACGTTTCTGCGCTGCCGAAATGGTTGCGCGGAGAGGGAACTTCATCGCTCGCCTCGCGTTGTTGTGAAAAGACATATCGGAGTGACATCATGGAAAGCGTTCTGCAAGCTATCGGCACGGTCGGCCTGATCTTTCTCGTGCTCGCAGGTCTTCTGGCGGGCTGGATCGCGAGCGTCGTCTCGGGTGGGCGTCACAAGGCCGCCTATCTGGCGATCGGCGTGGTCGGCGCCCTGATCACCCCCTTCATCGTGGCCCTTCTGGGCGGGGCGGTGCTTGCGGCGGGCGGTCTGCTTGCGATCATTGCCATCGCGCTTGTCGGTGCGGTCATCGTGCTGGTTATCGGCAAGATGATCCTCGACTGACGCAAGGCGCGCGCCTCAGGGCGAAGGCCCACCGCGTGCCAGCCACCATCCCAGCTTCAGGTAGGCGAACCCTTCGCGGGCGCGGGCCTTCGCGCTCGCGCGGTGCGGCGGACAATCCGCGCGCGCTCGCAGCCCCATCCGCCGCGCGATCATCACCGCGCGCGGCGCGTGATAGGGGTCGGTGACGATGATCACCTCGTCGCTCTCCAGATGCGCCCGGGCGAAGCCGATATTCTCGTAAGTAGTGGTCGAGCGGTCCTCGAGCGTGATCGCCCCGTCGTCGACGCCTTCCGCGCGCAGGATCCGGGCCATCACTTCGGCCTCGCTCGGCGGATGCCGCCCGACACCTCCGCAACAGATCACCCGCTCCGCCGCGCCGGAATGCCAGAGCGATGCCGCGTGACGGGTGCGCCGCAGCAATGTGGGCGAGGGGGCTTCTTGCGCCCAAACCGCTGCACCAAGGATCAAAATCGCTCTCATTTCGTTGAGCTAAAGGTCCACACTGCCGGCGACAAGGCTGGCAGTCGTGTTATGATCACGAAAAAGGGAGGTTAACATGCGTTTCATTTTTCTTGCCGCGCTTCTGGCTGCCGCGCCTGTTATTGTCGAGCCCGCTTTCGCCGAGCCGGTCAATATTCGCCCTGACGTCATGTCCGTCACGGTCGACACTGCCAACGGACCGGTCGAGATCAAGCGGATTCAGGATAACGAGAACAAGCTGGAAGGCGATTGGGCCAAGACCTCGCGCCCCTGTCCGAGCTTCTGCATCCAGCCGATGATCCCGGCCCCCGGCGTGACCCCGGTGGGGGAGCTGGAGATGATGGAATTTCTCAAGGATCCCAACGTGGTGGTCGTCGACGGGCGGGTGACCCGCGACTTCGAGGGCGGCGCGATCCCCGGTGCGATTAATATTCCCTATATGGAAGCCCCCGACCGTCTGGGCGAGCTTGGCTGTCAGCCCGATTTCGAGGGCTTCATCTGCGATGGCGAGGATGTGAAATCGGTCGCGCTTTACTGCAACGGACCGTGGTGCGGTCAGTCGCCCACTGCCGCACGCCGCATGATCGAAGCCGGTTTCCCGGCGGAAAAGATCTATTACTACCGCGGCGGGATGCAGCAGTGGCGGCTGCTGGGGCTGACGGTCAGCGGGGGCTGAACCTCAGTCTCCGGGCTCTGTGCAAGGGTAGGCTTCGCCATCGGGTAGCCGGCAAAGCGCGTCGAAGAAGCTGCTGGAAAGCCGATCATAGCTGAGCATTCTGTGTTCCCGGTCGCGGGACTCGAGATAATCGCTGCACGACGCGAGGTAGTATAGCTCGCGTCGTGCATCTTTCGCGTACCACTGGGTGAAAGCGGCGCTGGCCGCGCTGATGAGATCGTCCGAGCGGCCCATTTCTGTCTCGAAGGCTGCGGCGATATCGTCCTGCATCGGCCATCCTGCAAGCGCGTCCCAGGCGTCGGGCATCCCGGCTTCGCGCAGATCCCAAGCCACAGCGAGGCTGAAGGTCGTCGCGTCCGCCTCCATCGCGAAGATCGCGCGGGCATTTTCCTTCATCGACAGGTTCGGATCGGGACAGGAACCGTGGAATTTCTGCTCCAGATGGCGCAATTCGTGAATCAGAACTGCCTTTTGCAGGGCGGGTGCCATGTCGGTGGCGATCACGAGCCGGGAGGAGCGCGGCTCGAAATATCCCCGCGCATCGTGCAGCGTGTCGGCGAGACACAGCTCGCCAGCGTCTTGAAAGAGCGCGACATGCAGGCTCGGCCAGCGGTCGAGGGCGGGACGCAGCTGTGTGACGAGCGCTGCGATTTCGGGAGGCTTATCGAAGGGTGGGGCGGCACAAGTGAGGATCTGGGCGTGCGCCGGTCCGGTCATCACACCGAGCCAGGCGCTCAGGACGATGTGCCGGGCGCGCCTCACCGACCCTTCCGCCGCTTAACACCCCCGCGCTGACCGGGGCGCCCGGCTGTGGAGCGGCCCTGCGCCTTGACGGCGGCCTCGCTGGCCGCCTCCACCGCCGATTGCCGCGCGAGCGGGTCGTCGTGGACGGCGAGGTCCACCGCTTCCAGACGTTTCACCTCGTCGCGCAGACGGGCGGCTTCCTCGAATTCCAGATCCTCGGCGGCCTTGCGCATCTTGGCGCGCATGTCGTCGAGATGCGCCTGCAGGTTCGCGCCGGGTTTGACCGCATCGACCTTGGCGGTGACCCGCGACATATCGGTGTCGCCCTGATAGAGACCGGCCAGAACGTCATCGACATTCTTCTTGATCGTCTCGGGCGTGATGCCGTGTTCCTCGTTATAGGCGATCTGCTTGGCGCGGCGGCGGTCGGTCTCGTCCATAGCGCGCTGCATCGAGCCGGTGATCCTGTCGGCATACATGATGACGCGGCCCTCAGAGTTCCGCGCGGCGCGGCCGATGGTCTGGATCAGCGAGGTTTCCGAGCGCAGGAAGCCCTCCTTGTCGGCATCGAGGATCGCGACCAGCCCACATTCGGGAATGTCCAAACCCTCGCGCAGCAGGTTGATCCCGATCAGCACGTCGAAGGCCCCGAGGCGCAGGTCGCGCAGGATTTCGATCCGCTCGATCGTGTCGATATCGGAGTGCATGTAGCGCACGCGAACGCCCTGTTCGTGCAGGTATTCGGTCAGATCCTCGGCCATGCGTTTGGTGAGCGTGGTGACGAGTGTGCGATAGCCGCGTGCGGCGACGGTGCGGATCTCATCGAGCACATCGTCCACCTGCGTCTCGACCGGGCGGATCTCCACGATCGGGTCCAGAAGGCCGGTCGGGCGAATGACCTGTTCGGTGAAGACGCCGCCGGTCTGTTCTAGCTCCCACGCGGCGGGGGTGGCCGAGACGAAGACCGATTGCGGGCGCATCGCGTCCCATTCCTCGAATTTGAGCGGGCGGTTATCCATGCAGGACGGCAGGCGGAACCCGTGCTCTGCCAGCGTGAATTTGCGCCGATAGTCCCCGCGATACATGCCGCCGATCTGCGGCACGGTGACGTGGCTTTCGTCGGCGAAGACGATCGCGTTATCGGGAATGAACTCGAACAGGGTAGGCGGCGGCTCGCCGGGTGCGCGACCGGTGAGGTAGCGCGAGTAGTTCTCGATCCCGTTGCAGACGCCGGTCGCCTCCAGCATCTCCAGATCGAAATTGGTGCGCTGTTCAAGGCGCTGCGCCTCCAGCAGCTTGCCTTCCTCTTCCAACTGCTTCAGCCGGAGCGCCAGCTCCTTGCGGATGCCCTTCGCGGCTTGCTGCAGGGTCGGGCGCGGCGTGACGTAGTGGCTGTTCGCATAGATGCGGATCTGGTCGAAACTGTCGGTCTTCGCCCCGGTCAGCGGATCGAATTCGGTGATCGCCTCCAGCTCCTCGCCGAAGAAGGAGAAGCGCCAGGCGCGGTCCTCCAAGTGGGCGGGCCACAGATCGACCGTGTCGCCCTTCACACGGAACGCGCCGCGCTGGAAGGCCGCATCGAGTCGCTTGTATTGCTGCGCCACCAGCTCGTTGATGAACTTGCGCTGTTCGATCAGATCGCCGGTCTTGAGGTCCTGCGTCATTGCCGAATAGGTCTCGACCGAGCCGATGCCGTAGATGCACGAGACCGAAGCCACGATGATCACGTCGTCACGCTCCAGAAGCGCCCGGGTGGCCGAGTGGCGCATCCGGTCGATCTGCTCGTTGATCTGCGATTCCTTCTCGATATAGGTGTCCGAGCGCGGCACATAGGCTTCGGGCTGGTAGTAGTCGTAGTAGGAGACGAAATACTCCACCGAGTTGTCGGGGAAGAAGCTCTTGAATTCGCCATATAGCTGCGCGGCCAGCGTCTTGTTCGGCGCGAGGATGATCGCGGGGCGTTGGGTTTCCTCGATTACCTTGGCCATCGTGAAGGTCTTGCCCGTGCCGGTCGCCCCCAGCAGCACCTGATCGCGTTCGAGCGCCTCGACACCGGAAGACAGTTCCGCAATCGCGGTCGGCTGGTCGCCGGCCGGGTTGAACTGAGTCTGCATCACGAACCGCTTGCCGCCTTCCAGCTTGGGGCGGGTGAGCACGTCGGGGCGTTCGGAGGGCAGATTGGTATTGTTGTGAGGCATCGCGCAGACCTTTTGCTTGCCCCCCAAAGTTGTCCTCTTTTCGTTCGCATTCAAGGGTTTGCGAAAGGCGTTACGGAAGGCTTAACGCGGAGTTTCGAATTGTCTATATTTAACAGTGGCTTGCGTCTCTGTTTGGCTTGAATTCGCGGCGGCGCGCGCGCATCTTGCCTTTTGCAAGTAGCATCAGACTGCCGGCCGGCGCACCACCCCCACCCCTTGCTCCCCAGTCGGTCGGCAGTTCCTCATCTCACCGGTGCTCGCGGGATCCTTCGGACAGGGTAGGCGGCGGCGTTCTCTCCGGGCTCGGCATGTCATGCACAATCACCTCGCATCTTTCGGCTTTGCGCTCCGGGGCTTGCGATTTGGCTCAGATGCACTAAGAAAAGTCAGAGGTATCGCAGAGGAGTTTGCCCATGCGCGCGCGCATCTACCAACCCGCCCGCAACGCCATGCAATCGGGCACCGCGAAAACGCGGTTCTGGTATCTCGACTATGTCGCCTCCGACGCGCGTGAGATCGACCCGCTGATGGGTTGGACCAGCTCCAACGACACGCAGGCCCAAGTGCGGCTGCGCTTCGAGACCCGCGAGGCGGCCGAAGCCTATGCCAAGGAAAAGGGCATCGATTACGTCGTGACGGAGCCGCATAAGCGCGCCCCGAATGTCCGCGCCCGCGGCTATGGCGAGAACTTCGCGACCGACCGCCGCGCGAACTGGACGCACTGAATATTTGCGATTTCGGCGAAAGCTTTCCCGGCTGAGGGAGAGTTTTCCGCACCGCGCCCCCCCCCGATTTCCACGTGAATGAAGCTGGGGCGTCAGGCTGCGTTTCGGTTTCTTACTGCGTTCCAACCTGTGCCACCGACGGTCTCGCGCAGGTTCCAACGTGGCCCGAATTTCCGACGTAGCTCTGCGTTCCGTCCCAAGAGCCCGTCGCTTTGTTCCTTGGCATTATCGCGCTCACGATTTTCGACGTTTGAGCAGAGTTTTTCCGAGCCTGCTCGCGCTCAGGAACGGTGATCTTTCTGCAGTGTTCTCTGTCTGCCGGCTGACGGTCGGCGCATGAAATGCAAGGAGAACACTATGACCTACACCATCAAGTCGATCGCTCTCGCAGGTATTCTGGCCACTGCCGCGCCCGTTGCGGCCCTGGCTCAGGCTGACGTATCCACCGGAACGGACGCTGGCGCATCGGTCTCGGCGCAGGCTGCAGGCGCTGATGTCGGCGCAAGCGCGGATATGGGCGCATCGACGGATGCCGCAACGACTGCGGGCTCGAATGGTGGAATGGGCCAAGATGGGTCGGTGAAGACCTATGGTCAGCTCGTCGCGGACCTTCAGGCCAATGGCGCTGCGTCCACCGACCAGTTCGCCGATTATGAAGTGGGAACCGATGGCGAAGCCAAGATCGTCGCTCTGTCCGATCTGAAGGGTAAAGGCGCCGAGAATGGCTCCGCGGCTCTCGAGAACGCAATGGGCGCTGACGTGGATGCCGATTACAGCCAGCTTCCGTCCAGCGTCTTCGACGGCACCGACTACACGCCCGAGGATGTCGCTGCCGCGTATATCAACGCCGAAGGCAATCTGATCGTCGTGGTCGACAACAACGCCTGATCACCTTCGACGATACATGATCCCGAAGCCCCCTGTCCTCCGCGGCAGGGGGCTTTTTTGTGCCTGACATCTACTGATAATGCAGCGCATCGATCGGATCGAGCCGGGCCGCCCGCCGCGCAGGAAAGTAGCCGAAGACCATACCCACCACGGCGGAGAAGCCGAAGGCGAGGGCGATGACGTTCAGGCTGGGCGAGAAGGGGATCGCCATGATCTGCGCCGCGACATAGGCGAGGCCGAGGCCGAAGAGGATCCCGATGATCCCGCCCAGAACCGACAGCACCACCGCCTCTACCAGAAACTGCATCAAGACCTGATGGGCCTGCGCGCCGACCGAGAGGCGGATGCCGATCTCGCGGGTGCGCTCGGTCACCGAGACCAGCATGATGTTCATGATCCCGATGCCGCCCACGAGCAGGCTGACCGCGGCGACGGAGGACAGCAGGCCGGTGAGAACCGAATTGACCGAATTGAGCATCGAACTCAGTTCGGCCATGTCGAAGACCGAGAAGTCGTCGTCTTCACCGATCGCGATGCGGCGACGCTCGCGCATCAGGGCCTCGATGTCGGACGTCGCCCGCTCCACGGAGGCCGTCCGGGCCACCTGAAGCGAAATCGAAGAGACGTCCTGACTGCCCATCAGCCGCCTTTGCACCGTTCGGACCGGCATCAGCACGAGGTCGTCCTGATCCTGCCCGAAGGACCCGGCGCCCTTGGACTTCAGCACGCCGATCACCTCGCAGGAGATCGACTTGATGCGGATCTTCTCGCCGGTCGGATCGGTCGCGCCGAACAGGGTCGTCCGTACGGTCTCGCCGATGATGCAAAGATTGGCGCCGCTGCGGTCCTCCGCCGGGGTGAAGCTGCGCCCGAGCGCGATTGTCCAGCCGCCGATCTCGAGATAGGGCGACGTAGTGCCAGTGATCGATGTCGTGCGATTGTTGTTGCCGAAGACCGCCGTGGCTGAGGTCGAGACGACAGGTGCGACCGCCGAGAGGCTGCTCAGGTCCTCCAGCGCTTCTGCATCCGAAAGCTTGAAGGACGGGGCGGTATCGCGCGATCCGGGCCCCATCATCCGCGCCCCCGAGCGCAGGACCAGCACATTCGTGCCGAGCGATTCCACATTGGCCGAGACCTGTTCGGAGGAGCCTTGCCCGACGGTCACCATCGCGATGACGGCTGCAACCCCGATCACCACGCCCAGCACGGTGAGAAAGGATCGAAGCGCGTTGCGGATGATCGCGGTCAGCGCTAGGCGGATGGTTTCCCAGAGCATCACAGCGCTCCTTCGTGCATCTTCTCGTCGCGTACGACGCGACCGTCGGTGAAGACGACGAGGCGGGAGGCATAGGCGGCCATGTCCTCCTCATGCGTGACCATCACGATGGTCAGCCCGGACTCGCGGTTAAGGTCTTGCATCAGGTTCATGATCTCGACGCTGCGTTTGGTGTCGAGGTTGCCGGTGGGCTCGTCGGCGAGCATCACCATCGGCTCTCCCGCCAGCGCCCGCGCGATGGCGACGCGTTGCTGCTGACCGCCCGAGAGCTGCGACGGCGTGTGATCCTCGCGCCCCTCAAGCCCGACCCGCGCCAGAGCCTGACGGGCCCGCGCCACGCGCTCGGCCTTGCGCATCCCCTTGTAGATCAGGGGAAGTTCGACATTTTCCAGCGCGGTGGTGCGCGGCAAAAGGTTGTAGCCCTGAAAGACAAACCCGAGGTAGTGCCTGCGCAGCAGGGCGCGCTGGTCGCGGTTCAGGGTCGCCACCTCGACACCGTTGAACAGGTAGTTGCCCGCGGTCGGCCGGTCGAGACAGCCGATGATGTTCATCGCGGTCGATTTTCCCGACCCCGAGGGCCCCATGATCGCAAGGAATTCCCCCGGTTCGACGCGAAGATCGACGCCGTCGAGAGCGCGCACGAGGGTTTCGTCATGGCCATAGTGGCGCTCGATCCCGCGCAGCTCGAGAAGCGGTTCACTCATCGCGACATATCCCGCTGATCGGTGATGACCTGATCGCCAACGGCCAGATCGCCCGCGGTGACGATCGTGAACTTGCCGTTCGTCGCCCCCGGCGTGACCGCCACTTCGACGGGGGTGCCGTCGCGAAGCACCCAGACGGACTTGCCGCTCGCGGTGCCGCTCTCCGAACTCGGGCGGCTCGGCATCACGAGACCGATGAGCCCGCTTCCGCCATTGCCCGTATCTTCGACCTCTTGCGGGGGCGCGTAGCGCAGCGCCGCGTTCGGGACCAGAAGCGCGTCCTTGGCCTCGTCCACGGTGATCGTCGCCGTCGCGGTCATGCCGGGGCGCAGGAGAAGATCGGAATTGTCGACCGCCAGCACGCCCTTGTAGGTCACGACATCGTCGGTGGTCTCGGGGGCGTAGCGCACCTGCGTGATCGTCGCCGGGAAGGAGCGACCGGAATAGGCGTCGACGGTGAATGTCGCGTCATTGCCGACCGCAACCTGACCGATATCCGCCTCGTCGATATCGACCAGCAATTGCATCCGGCGCAGGTCCTCGGCCAGCGTGAACAGGGTGGGCGCGGACAGTGAGGCGGCCACGATCTGACCGGCCGAGACATTGCGGTCCAGAACGACGCCGTTGATCGGGGAACGGATGACCGATTTCTCCAGATCGTCCTTCTCCAAAGCGAGGTTCGCCTCGGCCAGCGTCAGCGACGCTTTCGCGGCCTGAACGGCGGCCACGGCGCGATCGCGCTGCGCGATATAGGTTACGAAGGTGCTATGGGTCGAGACGCCGCGCCGGTCCAGCTCGGCTTGTGTCTCATAAAGCGCCGTCGCTTCCTTCTGGGTGGCTTCGGCCTGTGCGAGCTGCGCCTTGGCGGCCGCAAGCGCGGCTTCGGCATTGGCGACCTGCGCCTTGAATTTCGTGTCGTCGAGCCGCGCGAGGACCTGACCCACTTTGACCTCGTCGTTATAGTCGACATCGATGCTATCGAGCGTGCCCGACAGCTCCGAGGAGACTTCGACTTCCGTCGTGGGCTGCACCGTGCCGGTTGCGGTAACCGTGACGGTCAGATCGCCGCGCGTGACGGCTTGCGTTACATAGCTCGTGCCCGTGGTGTCGCCGGCAGGCGCGAGCCAAAGCCACGCGCCGATCGCGATCACGACAGCACCCGCGCCGAAAGCCCAGAGTCGCCAGGGGCGTCCACTCTTCGCAGTGGACAGCATTTTTTCGATTTCGTCGCGGCTCTGGCTTGGCATCGTTCATCCGTTCCGGTGTCTCTTCCCGCAAGCTCGGGCGGGAGTATTACGTCCGAGAAAATGAACCCCGTCGCCCGCTATGGCTTTGCTCTAGAACAAGAAAGGAAAAAGAAACGCGCTTGTGATCGTCGGGATGATGAATTTGTGACCTGTCTTCGCCCGTTGCGCGGAAAGCCTGCGCAGGAGAGTGTCAAAGGACGGTGCGCGTGAGGGTCTGGATCACCGTCTGAGAATAGCCGTCAGCTTCCACGGTGCTCAGCTCCAGATCGAAGCGGCTGCGGCTCCCGTCGGGGGCGAGGACCGTGAGATCGTCGATATCTGAGGCGCTCTCCATCTGGTGACGCGCATATTTCGCACCGCGCAGGTTCGGCGGCAGCTTCGCGTTGATAAGCCCCGCGATCTCGTCTGCGCCGGTCAGCACGCCGAAGGGAGAGGTGGTCGACCAGACCCCATCGGGATGAAACAGCTTTGCGGCCGCCGCGCCATCGCGCCGGTCCACGCAATCCAGAAAGCGCATCAGCAGTGAGCGCGCGGAATGTCTGGTGGCGTAATGGGTGTGGAGCAGGCGATGCGCGGTCGGCGAGTTCGGCGCGCCCAATTCCGAGGCATAAAGCGCCTGCACATCCGCATTCTCATAGGAACGGCGGCGCGGTGCCTTCGCATCAACGCTGTAGATCGCCTTGGCGCGTTTTTGCAGAATATGCGGGTCCATGGATTTCGGCTCGCCGCCGCCGCCGAGACAGCCGCCGACGCAGGCCATGACTTCGATCGCGACATAGTCGTCGCGCCATGCCTCGTCCTCCAGCATGCGCTGGGCCGAGGCGATCCCGTTGCACACGGCCACCGTGCCGACGCCGGGAATGGTCGCGGTTTTCACGCCCTCACGGACGCCGCGAAGCGCCTCCCATTCCAGCGGCAAATCGTGCTCGACCCCTTTGAAATGTGCAGCCGTGCGGACCATCGCCTCCATGACCCCGCCGGAGGCGCCGAATATCTGGGCGGCCCCGGTGCTCTCGCCCAGCGGGCTGTCGAATTGCCCGTCCTCGGAGAGCGCCCCGAACGGGATGCCCCGCGACCGGATCATCCGCGCCAGTTCGCGGGTGGTGAGCACATGATCCACGTCGCCAGAGACGCCGGGGCGCTGGGCCTCGTCCTTCTTGGCGGTGCAGGGCATCACGCTCACGACATAGGGCTCGGCTTTGCCCTCCGCGAAATCGGGCCCCAGAGACCGTGCAAAGCGGCCCCGTTTGGCGATCGCGCCATGCATCTGCTGGGGAGATTTGGTCGTGCTCAGATGCGGCAGAAGATCGGGGCGGTTCAGCTCGACCCAATTCACCCAACCCGGACAGCAGGAGGTGAACAGCGGCAGCTCCGTCCCGGCTTTGAGCCGCGACAGCAGTTCGGTGCCTTCCTCCATGATCGTCAGATCGGCGGCGAAATTGGTGTCGAACACGTAATCGAACCCCAGAAGCCGCAGCGCATTGATCAAGCGTCCCGTGCTGACGGTGCCCGGCTCCAACCCGAATTCCTCGCTGATGGCGATGCGGGTCGCCGGGGCCACCTGAACCACGGAGACGCGCCGATGAGCGTCGAGCGTCTGCAGCACCGCGTGCCAATGGGGCGCCTCGATCAGCGCGCCAACCGGGCAGACAAGCGTGCACTGGCCGCAGGAGATGCAATTGGTCTGCGACAGCGGTACGTCGAAGACCGTGACGGGGCGGCGGTCAAATCCGCGATTGGCGAACCCGATGACATTCTGGTTTTGGACGGCGTCGCCGCAGACCTCCGCGCACAACCCGCATTCGATGCATTTCGACAGATCGCGCCAGATGCTGGGGGAGGTGTGATCACTCGCGAGCTCTTCCGAGGCGGCAGGCGCCCCGGCGGGCATCTTCGGCCAACGCTCCTCCCACTGGTTCTCATGGACGAGACGCTGCAGCTGGCACGCCCCGTTCACCTCGCAGCGCATGCAGTCATTGGGGTGACGCGCGAGCAGCCATTGCGCATCGGCTTTCCGAAAGGCTGCCAGCGCCACGGTGTCCGTCGCCACGACATCGCCCTCCTTCGCCAGCGTGCGACAGGCGGGTTGCGGGTTCTGAGTGCCCTCGATCTCGACGAGGCACATGCGGCACACGGCATGGGCGGGCAAGCCGGGGTAATAGCAGAGCGTCGGGACATGGATGCCAGCCAGCTTCGCCGCCTCCAGCAAGCTGGTGCCGTCATCGACTTCGACGTGCCGCCCGTTGATCGTAAGCGTGATCATGCGAAGGGACCTCCCGTCTCTTTAGTATAGCAGAGGCATGGCTCGCGGCAGAAGTCCCGCCTTCGGCCCGCCCGCAATCGCGTCCTTTCCAGCAGTTTCCCAATTTTCGGGTCAGTCGTGCTACACTGAAAGCCGATGGTGCTCGAAAGGACGACGTAAATGGCCCGAGCCACCCGGATATTTCAGCCCGCCTCACACTGGGGTCTCGGCAGCTACTGGCAGGGCGAGTGCCCGCCTTGGATCGCGCTCGTCGTGGTGCTGATCGGCGGACGGTTGGCTGTCGCCGAGCTGTGGCAAGCTTTGTCGTCGCCGCTCTCGATGCCGTTTTTCGCGTTGCTGTTCCTCGCGGATATGACACTGGCGCTGTGGCAGCTGGTGGGGGCGTGGCGCAGCCTGTCGCATTGGATCGATGCGCAGGCGCGGGGCCATGTGCTGCTGGCGGGGCGCGTGGCGGTGGTCGCGGTCGCGGTGGTGACGGTGACCCATGCGCTCGATCAGGCCGCGAGGCAGACCGCGGCCTTGGTGCCGGCCGCCTATGCCGGGCCGCAGCCGCTGGAGGTGCGCAACGGCGTCGCTTATCTGACCGGCGATATCGGCTACGATCTTCTGGCGCGGTTCGAGGCGACCCCGGCGACGGGCGTCTCGGCGGTCGATCTCGACAGTGCCGGCGGGCAGGTCTTCGCCGCGCGGGCGCTGGCGCAACGCGTGCTGGCGCGGGGGCTGAGCACGCAGGTGACGAAACGCTGCTATTCCGCCTGCACGCTGATCTTCATGGCGGGCGCGCATCGCGATCTTGGGCCGGAGGGCACGCTGGGCTTTCACGGCTATAGCTTGAAAGCCTATCCGCTGCCGATCGATGTCGCGAAAGAGGAGGCGATCGACCGGGCCTTCCTGCGCGATCGGGGCGTGAGTGCCAGCTTCTCCACGCGCGCCTTCGCGACACCGCATCGCGATATCTGGCGCCCGGATCGCAAAGTGCTGGCCGCCGCAGGTGTGCTGCGCGACTAAGGCTCGGCCTCGACGTCGCTCTGGCGCCATGCCGGAATTCCCGCTAATTTTCAGTGATGAAAACCCTCCTCTCAGCCCTGTTTTTCTGTGTCCTCGCGGGGGCGCTGAACGCGCAGCCCGTTCGGGCGATGATCGGGCCTCCGGCACCCGATCTGCGCTGCACCGAAGATGGGCGGCGCTGCATCGGGTTGAAAGATTATTTCGCCGATACCTGCGGGCTTATCGAAAACGCGGCGCAGGAGGCGGGGATCGACCCGGGCTATTTCGCACGGCTTCTCTGGCGCGAAAGCCGGTTTGATCCGGCGGCAATCAGCCCGGCGGGTGCGCAGGGGATCGCGCAGTTCATGCCCGGCACGGCGCGGCTGCGCGCGCTTGGAGACCCGTTCAATCCGGCCGAAGCGATCGAAGCCTCGGCGCGCTATCTGGCCGAGATGGCGACGCGCTTCGGCAATCCCGGACTCGCAGCGATCGGCTATAACGGCGGTGAGGACCGTGCGGCGGGGTTCATCGCGAAGACCGGCGGGCTTGCGGGCGAGACCCGCGCCTATGTGCGCGCGATTACCGGCCATTCGGCGGAGGATTGGCGCGACTCCCCACCCGAGGAGGTGGATTTCCGGCTCGATGGGGAGACGCCTTTCCTTGCGGCCTGCACCACATTGGCGAAGGGCAGGGCGATCCGGGAGTTCCGCGATCCGGTCCCTCCCTGGGGCGTGATCGTGGCCGCCGGGCGCACCCAGAGATCGGCTGAGGTCTTCGGGAAACGGGCCGCCGCGCGTCATTCCGGCGCGATTGGTGACGCCAAGCTGCGCTTCGTGCGCGCGGTGATGCCGGGCTTCGGGCGGCGCGCGCAATACACGGCGCAAGTCCCGGCAGGTTCGCGCAAGGAGGCGCTGGCGACCTGCGAGAAAATCCGCGGACAGGGCGGGTTCTGCAAAGTCATCCGCAACTAAGGCGTTTTCGCGCTGGAGGCTGGTGCGCGCCGCGCCTAATCTGCCGCCGATACGGATGAGGACGCCCCATGGAAGACACGATCGAAATCGCGCGCGAGACCCCGCTGGGCGCGGATCTCGCAGAGCTTCACGCCCGCCACGCGGCGGCGATGCATGAAGATACGCCGCCCGAGTCGATCCATATGCTGCCGCCAGATGCGCTGGCTGCGCCCGGCATTTCCTTCTTCGTGATGCGGCAGGCGGGGCGCCCGGTGGGCATGGGCGCGCTGAAGCGCATCGCGCCCGATGAGGGCGAGATCAAATCGATGCATATCCTCTCCGAGATGCGCGGGCAGGGGCTCGCGCGGCGGATGCTTGAGCAGCTGATCGCGGCGGCGCGCGCCGAAGGGATGGCGCGGCTCTATCTCGAGACCGGATCGCAGGACTCCTTCGCACCCGCGCGCCAGCTTTACCTGCGCGCGGGCTTTGCGGAATGCGGGCCCTATGTCGGCTATCAGCCCGATCCGAATTCCGTCTTCCTGATGCGCGCGATCTGAACTTGCACCACGCGCCCCGATCGCGCATTTAGGGGCCAAGCGGTCCCTTAGCTCAACTGGATAGAGCAGCTGACTTCTAATCAGCAGGTTCGGGGTTCGAGTCCTCGAGGGATCGCCAAAATCCTCGCTTCTTGCGACGCGGCCTCCGCCTGCGACTTATTCAACCTCATTGTCCGAAAACAAGGAAACGCGCTCTGAATCGCGGCAAGCTTCTTTTACGCCCGGATGTCAAAGACATGCGGCGGAGCTACCATGGAGGTTCAAAATGCGTATTTTTCTTCTTGTTCTGCCTGCGGCGCTGAGCGTTGCCGCCTGCAACCCGACGCCGGGTCCCTATGCGAACGGTCCCTATACCGGTCCCGGCCCCGGCCCGCGCACCACCTACAGCTATGACAGCATCGAATATGGCCGCATCGTTTCGGTGCAGCCGGTCACGATGCGCCGCACCAATGACGGCGACCAGATCGTCGGCGCAGTCACGGGCGGCCTCGTCGGCGCGGTGATCGGCCACCAGTTCGGCTCCGGAACCGGCAAGGACGTGATGACCGGCGCGGGCGCGATCGCGGGCACAATTATCGGCAGCAACGTCGCCAGCCAAGGCGGCACCTACACGTCCTATGCGTGGACCGTGCGGCTCGACAATGGTGGCTCGATTACGGTCATCCAAATGTCGAACCAGTTCCGCGTCGGTGACAGGGTGAGCGTCGTGCGCAGCGGCAATCAGGTCTATCTGCGATAACGCCACTGGGCACAGGCTTGAGTGAGGGTGCGACGTCGTTTTGCGTCCTCACTTGGGCCTGATCCTAAGGGCGCGCAGGGCGTTCAGGATCACGGCGACGTCGATCGCCTCCTGCAAGATGGCGCCCTCCACCGGCGTGAGGTAGCCATAGGCGGCCGCGATCATGCCCAGCACGGAGAGGCCGATCCCGGCGGCGACGCTCTCGAAGGCGATCCGCCGCGAGGATGCGGCGATTTCGATGCCTGCGCGCAGTTGATCGATCCGGTCGACGAGAAGCACTACATCGGCCGCTTCGGCGGAGGCGGCGGCCCCGCGCGCGCCCATTGCGACGCCGACATCTGCGGCGGCGAGCGCGGGCGCGTCGTTCACACCGTCGCCCACCATCATGACCGGCCCATGCTTGCGCTCGGACAGCACGAGGAGAACCTTCTGGTCCGGCGTCAGGCCCGCGCGCAGCCCGTCGAGGCCGAGCCCCTCGGTCACGCGTTCGGCCACATCCGTCCGGTCGCCGGTGGCGAGCAGAATCCGTTCGATCCCCTCGTGGCGCAGCCCGTCGAGCATGGCGCCCGCATCTTCGCGCAGCGGATCGGCCATCACCAGATGCCCGGCCATGCGCCCGTCCACGGCGACGGCGACGAGAACCGCCCCGGCGGCCATCGTCGGGTGGTCGCCCGGTTTGCGCCCGACGCGCGCCGCCACGAAGTCGTCGCCACCCACGATGACCTTGCGCCCATCGACACGGCCCACGACGCCTTCGCCCGCGATTTCCGCTACATCCGACGGGACGGGCAGGGTGAAGCCGCGCTCTTTCGCGGCGGTGACGATCGCCTGTGCCACCGGGTGTTTCGAGGCCTGATCGAGGGCTGCGGCAAGGCGCAGGATCTCGTCCTCCTCCATCCCGTCGTGACTATCGATGGAAACGATCTGCGGGCGGCCTTCGGTCAGGGTGCCGGTCTTGTCGAGGACCAGCGTGCCGATGCGCGCCATCGTCTCGAGCGGCCCCGCCCCCTTGATCAGCACGCCGTAATGCGCCGCGCGCGAAAGGCCCGCCACCAGAGCGACCGGCACGGCGAGGATCAGCGGGCAGGGCGTGGCGACCACGAGCACGGCGACGGCCCGGATCGGGTCTCCGGTGAACCACCACGCCGCGAAGGCGATGGCGAGCGTGACGACGAGAAACCCCAGCGACCAGCGATCCGCGAGGCGCGACATCGGCGCCTTGGAGGCCTGCGCTTCCTCGACCAGCCGGACGATCCCGGCATAGGTACTGTCCTTCGCAGGCCGCACCGCCAACAGATCGAACGCCTCGCCTGCATTGGTCGAGCCGCTCATGACGTCGGCCCCATGCGCCAGACGCACCGGCAGAGACTCCCCGGTCAGTGCCGATGTGTCCAGAAAGGCTGTCTCGGAGGCCAATGTCCCGTCCACCGGCACCACGTCGCCCTGATGGATCAGCAGCCGATCCCCGGGGGCGATCTCGTCGAGCGGAATATCCTCCAGCCCGCCATCGCGATGCCGGGTCGCGGTCCGTGGGACACGCGAGAGCAGGTCGTGCATCTCACGCCGGGCGCGGCCCTCGGCGAAGCTCTCAAGAAAGGTGCCGCCGGAATACATCACCGCGACGACCGCCGCGGCGAGCGTTTCGTCGAAGACGAGGGCGGCCGTCATCGAGAGCGCGGCCACGATATCCAGACCGACTTCGCCGCGGCGGAGGCTGCGGGAGATCTCAAAAACAAGCGCGGCAAGGGTGGGCACGACGCCGACGATCCAGCTGGCTTTCGCCAAGGCGTCCGCGCCAGCCGCCCAGAAGGCGAGGCCCACCACCAGCGCCGCTACGGCAAGCGCGAGGAGGGCGAGTTTCAGACGGTCGGTTCCGCGCTGCTCCATCCGGTCTGTGGTCCTTCTGCACGTCTCACGGTCGATGGCGCCTCGCATCTCCAAACCGAGAGCGCCGTCACCGTGATAGCGCATCCCGGTGATCGGTCCAGCCTCCAATTCGGTTTCGCGAATGTGCTTCGGTCAGCGCAAAGGCGCGCGACTGCGATCCGGAGTGAAAACAAGCGCGACCACAGCGATCAAACCCGCCACGAGCATGTAGAGCGCAGGCGCGGTGACCATGCCGGTCGCGGCGATGAGGCTCGTGGCGATCATCGGCGTGAGGCCTCCGAAAATGCCGAGGCCGATGTTGAAGGCCACGGAATAGCCCGAGAGCCGGTCCCGCTCGGGGAACATCTCCGCGAACAGGGCGGGGCCGGAGCCCAGCGGCACGGCCAAAAGCAGGAAGGTCACGGCATGTGCTACGACCACTGGCAGCAATGCGCCGCCCGACTCGAGCATCCACTCGTGCAGCGGCCATGCGACCAGCGCCAGCAGCCCGATCGCCAGAGCGATCCAGACCCGACGCGGCACCCACCGGTCGCCCACGATTGCCGCCAGCGGCATCGCCGGGATCACGAGGACCGTCATCGCGGTGTTGATCAGAAGCGCGGTGTCCCGCGCCATCAAGCCCTGACCGGACAGCCATTCCGGAAGATAGACGAAGGCGATGTAGTAGCAGGTGCCGTAGCTGGCCGCGAAGGCCACCGCCAGAAGCGTTTCCCTGCGGTTCGTCGTGAAGGCTTCGAGCAGGGGCGATGTCTCGTCGCGCCCCTCCTGATGCTGCTGGAAATGCTCTGATGTGTGCAGGTTGCGGCGGATCAGGATCGCCACTGTTCCAAGAACCGCGCCGCCGAGGAAGGGCAGGCGCCATGCCCAATCCGCGAGTGTCTGCGGATCGAAGAGGTTCGTCACCAGCGCCGCCGCCCCGACCCCCAGAAGCGAGCCCGACATGGAGCCGATATTGGCCCAGCTCCCCGTCAGGCCGCGTTTCTTCAGGGGCGCGGTTTCGACAAGGTAGGTCGCCGAGGACGAGAACTCCCCACCGACCGACAAGCCCTGCAGCAGCCGCACCAGAACCAGAAGCGCCGGCGCCAGAACGCCGACCTGCGCATAGGTCGGCAATATGCCCAGAAACAGCGTCGGCATCGCCATCATCACGACCGAAATCTGCATCGTGCGTGCGCGCCCATAGCGGTCGCCGAACCACCCGAACACAGCCGCGCCAAGCGGGCGCATCAGGAAACCGGCCGCGAAAATCCCGTAAGTCGCGATCAGGCCTGCGGTCGGGTCGTTGGAGGGAAAGAAGACCGGGGCTATGACGCCTGCAAGATAGCCGTAGAGCGCGAAATCATACCATTCGACCACGTTGCCGATGAAACCGGCCATGATCCGGTGCCGAAGCTCTGCCGGTTTTGCTGTGCTTCCGTCCGGTGCCATGGTCGAGCCTCGCGATTTTTCTGCTATCTCCGCGACATACGTAGCCTTTTCTTCGAGTTGGGCGCAAATCGCGACGCCTGAAACCCAAATCGCAGGTGCAGCTCCGCGCCCGGCGGTCTCACGGCATCTGCGCTACCATGGTCAGATCGAGATCCAACGCCGCGACCAATCCTTCCGGCGTGAATTCGCGCGAGAAGCTGCCGCCGAGCGAGGTGGACACGGTGAGCCGACAAAGCGATGTGCCGAACCCTTTGTTTTCGTCCTTGCCGGATCCCGCTTCGGTGATGCCGGGCTCTTTCCATGCAAGCCTGAAGCGCCCGTCCTCGATCTCCGCGCTAATCTCGACGCCGTCGCCGCTCTGCGACAGGCCCCCATATTTCACCGAATTCGTCGCAAGCTCGAAGAGAACGAGCGTCAGCGGCGTGATCGCAGCAGGGCGCACCTGAATATCCGGAAGCGAGGTCTGAACGCTCGCCCCTTCGCTGAAGGGTTTCAGGATCGTGCTCACAAGATAGGAAAGCGGCATGCCATCGGGTTGTTCGCCCGAGGGGTCGTTCACGGTCATCGAATTGAGCGAGGCAATCGCGTGCAGGCGGCTGCGCATCTCGGAACTGAGCTGCTCCGCGCTGTCTGCCTGCCGCGCGGCGACGGCAATCAGGGACGCGGCCACGGCGAAGGCGTTGCCGACCCGGTGGCGCATCTCGGACAGGAGCAGTCTCTGCTGCTCCGCCAGTTGATGCTGCAAGGTGATGTCGCGCGCGATCTTCGACGCGCCGACGACTTGGCCATCGGCATCTCGCACGGGCGAGACGGTCAGAGACACCGGAACGGGGCTGCCATCCTTGCGCTGGCGGATCGTTTCGTAATTGGCGATCCGCTCTCCGCGCCGCAGACGGGCGATGAAATCGACCTCCTCATCCATCCGGTCGTCGGGAAAGATAATCGTGATCGGCTGACCGATGGCTTCTTGTGCTGTGTAGCCGAACAGGTTTTCCGCGCCGCGATTCCAGCTCAGGATGATGCTGTTGAGGTCCTTGGTGACAATCGCATCTTCCGAGCCTTCCACAATCGCAGCCAAATGCTGTTGGATGCTTTCTGGTGAGTCCATGACAGGTCTGGCCTCCGTGCTCCTCGGGGGACACACATACTAAAAGGTGCATATCAAGTATAGCCCATCACGGTCGGGTCAGGAGCGCGCGCGATGGCTTTAAAAAACACATCATTTCGCCGGGGTCAGCGGCGGCGCGCTCACGGCCGTTCCAGAACGAAATCCGGAACGATGCCGCAGGAGGCGATGGCCGCCTGCGCGTCCTCGCCACCGAAGAAGCCATATCCCGCGATCAGGGCAGAGCGGATTCCGGTCGCCTGTGCGCCGAGAATGTCGGTGTGCAGGCTGTCGCCCACCATCAGTACGCGCGCAGGATCGACCGGACCGAGACGCGCGAAGGCGATGTCGTAGATATTGGTGAAAGGCTTGCCGTAGAACTCCGGCGCCACACCCGTCGCATCGGCGAGCCTATGCGCGAAGTGACCCGGCTCCTGCGAGAACCCGACCTCACGGGGGGCGACGATATCCGGATTGCCGACCCAGACCGGGCGCGGGTTATCGCGGAGGGACGCTTCGAGCAGGCCTTGGCGCTCTTCGGTCCAGTCCGCCGCGCCGATCAGCAGGAAGCCTTCGGCCGCGTCATAGGCGGTGCGGTCTTCGGCGAGCCATGTGACGTCGAACTGATCCAGCTCGTCATCGCCCGTCGTTTGGCTCGCCATCAGGCCCCAGGCCCGGGCAGGCGCTTCGCGCAGGGCTGCAACGAGAGCGGTGCGACTGGTGACGACATCCTCGGGCGCGAAGTCATAGCCGAGCCGTGCGTATTTCCGCATCAGGCTGTCATGCGGGACGCCCGCCGCGTTCGACACGACCATCACCCGCTTGCCCTGCGCTTGCAGCGCCGCGACGCGCTCGGGCGTGCCTTCGATCGCGGTCTCGCCGATATTGAGCACGCCGAACGCATCGAGCAGGAAGACGTCGAACAGATCGGCAAGTTCCGAGAGATCGCGGGCCATCTGGCTTGTCGTGCCCGCGCCCGGGGAGGGCAGTCGATGGCGCGCGCGCTCATAAGCTACGAGCGCTTCCTGCGCTGTCATGGTCATCAGATGGTCGTCCTTCGCGCCTGTGCCGATAGGGGCTCACTTATCACCACAGCGACAGCGATCACCAGCACGTTCAGGTCTGCGGCTGGCCCGGCATCCCAGGAAACTCTTGTGGATGACCTCACTTGGCGAGCAGTACTTCCACGGCGTTTTCGCGCAGCGCCTCTTTCAGATCGGCGGGCGGCGCGCGGTCCGCCACCACCGAGGCGAGCGCGCCTAGCGTGGCGGCGCGGGTGAAGCCGTGAATGCCGAATTTCGACCCGAGGATCAGCAGCATTCCGGCCTGCGCCTGCGCAAGCATCACGCGCTTGATCGCGGCGAAGCCCGGAATGGTTTCGGACACGCCTTCCAGTGAAAGCGCCGTGGCCCCGATCACCGCCCGGTCGACGTGATGGCGCGACAGGAATTCGAGCGTCTCTTCGCCCACGACCGCCGATTCCGTCGGCAGGTAATTCCCCGGGGCAAGGATCACCTCCGCCCCCTCGCTTCCGCCTAGAAGCATGGCGATGGGCAGGGAATTGGTGATGACGCGGCAGGGGGTGCCTGCCATGGCCAGAAACCGGGCCATCTGCTGCGTGGTCGAGCCGGAGTCGATCATCAGCGTTTCGCCGGGGGCTACCTGCGCGGCGGCAACGCGCCCGATCCGCTCGCGTTCCTGAAACTGGTCGCGTTCGCGCTCGTCCAGCGTCGGATAGTGACCCGGATGGGGGCGCGAGGCCCCGCCATGCGCGCGGTCGATCAGCCCCTTCTCTTCGAGCGCATCGAAATCGCGCCGGATCGTTTCGGTCGAGACCCCGAACCGCGCCGCGAGTTCCGAGATGCGCAGGTGGGGGCGCAGCTTCAACTCGAACAGGATCTGCTCGCGCCGGTCGCGTTTGCGCAGTCGCTGTCCGTCTTGTTTCACGCTCGCATCCATCGCTTTTCCCGAAGGTGAGAAAACTCACCGAACTCTAAAATTGATGTGGCCTATGCCGCATAAATTCAAGAAAAATGTTGCGAAACCCACATTTTGATGCAGTTTAACGAGGTAGAACCGCGTGGCCTTGGAGGGCATCCGAAGCCAAACGCGGGATTTTGGAGAGCTTATGATCTATTTCCTGATCAATCTCGCGGGCGCGGTGGCGCTGCTGCTTTGGGCGGTTCGGCTGATCCGCACCGGGGTCGAGCGCGCCTTCATGGCTTCGCTGCGCCAGTTCCTGCGCCGCACGGCGGGCACGCGGATCAGTGCGATGGCGGCGGGGACGGGGGCGGCGATGCTGCTGCAAAGCTCGACCGCCGTCGCGATCCTGACCGCCGGCTTCGCCGCGAGCGGAACATTGGCCGCCGTGTCGGGCGTGGCGCTGGTGCTAGGCGCCGATCTGGGCTCGTCGATCGTGGCGCAGATCCTGCTCTCGCCGATCCATGTCCTTGTGCCCGCGCTTCTCGTGATCGGGGTGACGTTGTTTCTCAAGTCGAAAGCCCGCCGGCCGCGGCAGGCGGGACGCATCTTCGTGGGGCTGGCGCTGGTGCTGCTCTCGCTGGGTCTGATCGGCGAGGCGACGGCGCCCTTGCGCGACAGCGAACTGGTAGACGCGGTGCTGACCCGGCTGGGCAGCGACCTCGTCTCGGCCTTCGTCCTCGGGGCCTTGCTGACCTGGGCGATGCATTCCTCGATCGCGGCGGTCTTGATGTTCGTGACCTTCGCGGGCCAGGGCCTTTTGCCGGGGACGGGCGCCGCGGCGATGGTGCTGGGCGCGAACCTCGGCGGGGCGATCATCCCGGTGATGCTGACGCTGTCGGCCGATCCGATCCCGCGCCGCATCATGGTCTCGAATTTCGTCCTGCGCGGGGGCGGGGCCGCGCTGGTGCTGATCGGTCTGATGGCCTTCCCGCATG
Source organism: Thioclava sediminum (assembly GCF_002020355.1). Taxonomy (GTDB): domain Bacteria; phylum Pseudomonadota; class Alphaproteobacteria; order Rhodobacterales; family Rhodobacteraceae; genus Thioclava; species Thioclava sediminum. The sequence goes on along the minus strand of NZ_MPZV01000002.1, from coordinate 132,641 downwards.
CGCTCGACTTTCTGGGCGCGACGACGGCGCGGCAGGTGGTCAACCTGCATCTGGTCTTCAACCTCGGCGTCGCGATCCTGTCGCTTCCGCTGATCCCTGCGGTGCTGCGTCTTGCCGGGGCGGTCGTGGTCGAACGCAAGGATCTGTCGCCCACACGGATCACCGCGCTCGACCAAAAGGGCTTGGGCGATCCGGGCCATGCCCTTGGCAATGCCGCGCGCGAGTTGCTGCGCATGGGCGAGCAGGTCTTGGAGATGCTGCAGCCTGCGCTCGGGCTTTTCGTCCGCTGGGACCCGGAGGTCGCCGCCCGCATCAAGCGCAACGAAACCGAGGTCGACCGCATGCATTACGAGATCAAGCTCTATGTCGCGCGGCTCAATGAGACGCGGCTGAGCACCGAGCAATCCCGGCGCGCGATGGAGATCGCGATGGTGGCGAACCATCTCGAGGATGCGGGCGATCAGATTTCGACCAATCTCGTCGATCTCGCCCAGCGCATCCACGAACGCGGCCTGACCTTCTCGGAAGAGGGGCTGCGGGAGCTGACCGATTTCCATGACCGCGTCACCTCGAACACGCGTCTGGCCCTGAACGTCCTGATGTCGGGGGAGATCGACGATGCGCGCCAGCTCGTGGAGGAGAAAGACCGCACTCGCGCCGCTGAGGCCGATTTGCAGGCGGCCCACCTTGCCCGGCTGCGCGCGAATAACAGTGCCTCTATCGAGACCACGAATATCCATCAGGAAACCGTGCGCGCGCTGAAGCAGATCAATACGGACGTGACCTATGTGGCCTATCCGATCCTCGAACAGGCAGGCGATCTGCGCGCGACGCGCCTGACCGGGTGAGCTAAGCGGATGGAGATGTGGGGACGTGGCTGCTGTCTGCGATCAGCTTGCCTGCCCCGAAAGCTGCAGCAGCTCTTCGCGCAATCTAAGGGCAAGCGGCGAGAGCGGGCGGCGGCGCAGACCCAGCAGGTAATAGGACGACACCCGAAATTCCTGCTGGATGCGCAGAACCGCGAAGCCCGCATTGACCGGGTCCCGGATAAGAAGCTGCGCGACCTCTTCCGAGACGGCGGCCACGGCGTCGCTTTGCGCGAGATAGGCGATGGTGAACAGCAGCGACGGGCTGTTCACGCAGTCGCGCGGCTCGGAGAGGCCCAGCGCCGCGAAGGCCTCGAAGGTCGCCTCCCGGATCGGCGCGCCGCGCTGCTGCAGGATCCATTCGTAATCCCCCAGTTCGGTCATCGTGACGAAGGGCGAGCGGGCCAGCGGGTGATTGGCGCGCACGAGAAAGACGATTTTCTCGTCGCGCATCGGGGTGATGTCGAAAAGCTCGCTGTCGAACTCGGGCAGAACCCGGGCGAGGATGAAATCCATTTCTCCCGCCGCGAGATAGCCCAACAGATCGCGTGACGGCAGAACCTCCACGGAAATGTCGCTCTCGGGCGAGGCACGTTTGACGGCGCGGATCGCGGGTACGAGATAGCCCACCGCAGGGCCGGTCACCGCGCCGATCCGCACCCGCCCGGCATGGCCGCTGCGCAGCGCCTCGATGTCGGAGCCCATGCTCTCGAGTTCGCGCAGAACGGCCCGGGCGCGGCGCAACACGGCCAGCCCGATCTCTGTCGGCTCCATCCCCTTGGGCTGCCGGGTGAACAGCGGCGCGTCGACCCGCCGCTCCACCTCGGCCAGCATCCGCGAGGCGGCCGGCTGCGTCATGGCGCAGCTCTCGGCGGCGAGTTGGAGTTGCCCGGACTCGGCGACCGCCCGGATCAGGCGCAACTGCGCCGGTTTCAGCATCAGGTGAGAAAGGGGCATATCACTTTCGGTATGCAGATTGCGTTGAATGTAATTTTATCATCATGCTCCCACATTGCTAGTGTTTCTCCCACGCCCGGTATCGGGCTGCGCGAGGAGGACAGACGGCCGCGCACCGTCATAGGGAGGACACCATGAAAATTAAAACCGCCGCCGCAGTGCTGGCGATCGGCACCGCTTTGCTCGGTTCCGGCGCTTGGGCCGAAACCGTAGGGATATCGATGCCGACCAAATCGTCGGCTCGCTGGATATCTGACGGCAACTCGATGGTCGAACAGTTCCAGGAAGCTGGCTACGACACTGACCTGCAATATGCGGAAGACGATATTCCGAACCAGCTCGCTCAAGTCGAGAACATGATCACCAAGGGCGTGGACGTTCTGGTGATCGCGGCGATCGACGGCACGACGCTGTCGAACGCTCTGGCCAACGCGAAGGCCGCCGATATCAAGGTCATCGCGTACGACCGCCTGATCCGCGACACGCCGGATGTCGACTATTACGCGACCTTCGACAACTTCAAGGTCGGCGTGGAGCAGGCCAATTCGCTGGTGCAGGGGCTCAAGGAGCGTTTCCCCGACACCAAGCCGTGGAATGTCGAGCTGTTCGGCGGCTCGCCGGACGATAACAACGCCTATTTCTTCTATAATGGCGCGATGTCGGTGCTGCAGCCGCTCATCGACTCGGGCGATGTCGTGATCCCGTCGGGCCAGATGGGCATGGACACGGTCGGCACGCTGCGCTGGGACGGTGCCGTGGCACAGTCGCGCATGGATAACCTTCTGTCGGCCAATTACACCGACAAGCAGGTGCAGGGCGTGCTCTCGCCCTATGACGGGCTGTCCATCGGCATCCTGTCCTCGCTCAAGGGCGTGGGCTATGGCTCGGGCGACATGAAGATGCCGATCGTTACCGGTCAGGATGCGGAAGTGCCTTCGGTGAAATCGATCCTCGCGGGCGAGCAGTACTCGACCATCTTCAAGGACACCCGCGAACTGGCGAAAGTCACCGTCGGCATGGTCAACGCGATGCTCAAGGGCGGCGAGCCCGAGATCAACGATACCGAGACCTATGACAACGGCGTCAAGGTGATCCCGTCCTACCTGCTCCAGCCGGTGCCGGTGGACAAATCGAACTGGGAAAAGGTTCTGATCGGCTCCGGTTACTACACCAAGGATCAGATCGAGTAAGCCGGGCCTCCCCGACTTGCCACGCTGGCCGCCCTTCGGGGCGGCCAGTCCCCCCCACTCGATTTGACGCCGGAGAGGTCGGATGACCACCCTTCTTGAAATGCGCAACATCACCAAGACCTTTCCTGGTGTGAAAGCGCTCGACGACGTCTCGATCGCGGTCCGTGACGGTGAAATCCACGCGATCTGCGGTGAGAACGGCGCGGGAAAATCGACCCTGATGAAAGTGCTCTCAGGCGTTTATCCCGCAGGCAGCTACGAGGGCGAGATCGTCTATGACGGCGCCGCTGCCGAATTCCGCGACATCCGCGACAGCGAAGATCGTGGCATCATCATCATTCACCAGGAGCTGGCGTTGGTGCCGCTTCTGTCGATTGCCGAGAACATCTATCTGGGCAATGAACGCGCCCAGAGCGGCGTGATCAACTGGCAGGAAACCTTCCAGCAGACCGAAGGCCTGCTGAAGAAGGTCGGTCTGCGCGAGGCGCCCGGCACGCTGGTCGACAGTCTCGGCGTGGGCAAGCAGCAGCTTGTCGAAATCGCGAAGGCGCTGTCGAAGAACGTGCGCCTGCTGATCCTCGACGAGCCGACGGCGGCGCTGTCGGAATCCGACAGTCAGGCTCTGCTGGATCTGCTGCTGGAGCTGAAGGCGCAGGGCGTCACCTCGATCATCATCAGCCACAAGCTCAACGAGGTGAAGCGCGTGGCCGACAGCGTCACCGTGATCCGCGACGGCGCCACGATCTCTACCATCGATGCGCGCGGCGGCGATCTCACCGAAGACCGCATCGTGCGCGACATGGTGGGCCGCGACATGGCGCATCGCTTCCCCGACCGGACCCGTCGCGCGGGCGAGGTGCTGTTTGAGTTGAAGAACTGGAACGTGCGCCACCCCGAACATCGCGACCGCCAGATGATCCGCGACCTGTCGATGCATGTCCGGGCAGGCGAAGTTGTGGGCATCGCGGGGCTGATGGGTTCGGGCCGCACCGAGCTTGCCATGAGCGTCTTCGGGCGCAGCTACGGGCGCGATATCTCGGGCGAGGTGCTGATCCACGGCAAGCCCGCCGATGTCTCCAGCGTCGACCGAGCCATCGCGGCGGGGCTCGCCTATGTCACCGAGGACCGCAAAAGCCTCGGGCTGATCCTCGAAGAAACGATCCAGCGCAACACCAGCCTCGCCAATCTCGGCGCGGTGGCGAAGAACGGCGTGGTCGAGGATTTTCGCGAAACCGAGGTGGCCGAGAAATACCGCCGCGACCTCAATATCCGCACGCCCTCGGTGTTCCAGAAGGTGATGAACCTCTCGGGCGGCAACCAGCAGAAGGTCGTGCTCGCGAAATGGCTCTTTACCGAGCCGGAGGTGCTGATCCTCGACGAGCCGACGCGCGGCATCGATGTCGGCGCGAAATACGAAATCTACGGGATCATCAATGAACTGAGCGCGGCCGGGAAGGCCGTCATCATGATCTCTTCGGAGATGCCGGAACTTCTGGGCATGTCCGACCGGATCTACGTGATGAACGAGGGCAGCTTCGTGGGCGAGTTGAACGCCGACGAGGCCAGCCAGGAGCGCATCATGTCCTTGATCGTTAGGGAATAGGGAAAGTCATGGACCAGATCGAACAAGCGAATTCCGAGCCTTCGGGAGGCCTTGGGATCGGCGCCTATATCGCGCGCCACATCCGCGAATACGGACTGCTGTTTGCGTTGATCGCGATCATGCTGTTCTTCCAGATCGTGACGGGCGGCACGTTGCTCAAGCCGGTCAACATCACCAACCTGTTCCTGCAGAACAGCTACATCATCATCATGGCCTTGGGCATGTTGCTGGTGATCGTGGGGGGCAATATCGACCTCTCGGTCGGCTCGGTGATGGGCTTTATCGGGGCCTTTGCCGCGGTGTTGATCGTGTCGATGGACCTGCCGGTCGCGGTGGCGATCCCGGCGTGCCTCGTGATGGGCATGGCGATTGGCGCGGTGCAGGGCTATTTCGTAGCCTATTGGAAAATCCCGTCCTTCATCGTGACACTGGCGGGGATGCTGGTGTTCCGCGGGCTGTCGCTCTGGCTGCTCGAAGGCCAATCCATCGGCCCCTTCCCGAAGTCGTTCCAAGCGCTCTCGACCGGGTTCATCGCGGACCCGTTCGGCGTGGGCCGTCCGAATATGCTGGCACTGGCGGTCGGTGTCGCGGCTGTGGTGCTCTTGGTGTGGCTGGGCCTGAGGGCGCGGTCGCGCGATGCGCGCTACGGGATCGAGGGCGAACCGCTTGGCCTCTTCGTGCTTCGCAATGCGATCGTCGCCGTGGCGCTTCTCTTCGTGACGTGGAAACTCGCATGGTTCCGCGGTCTGCCGAACGTGCTGCTGTCGATGGTGATCCTGACGATCATCTATGTCTTCGTAACCGAACGCACCACTCTGGGCCGCCGGGTCTATGCGGTGGGCGGCAATTCCAAGGCGGCCAAGCTGTCGGGCATCCGCACCGAGCGGCTGACCTTCCTGACCTTCGTGAACATGGGCCTTCTGGCCGCGCTCGCTGGTCTCGTCTTCGCCGCACGTCTGAATACCGCGACCCCGAAGGCGGGCTTCGCGGTGGAGCTCGACGTGATCGCGGCCGTGTTCATCGGGGGCGCCTCGATGTCGGGCGGCTCGGGCAAGATCATCGGCGCGGTTGTCGGCGCTTTCATCATGGGCGTGATGAATAACGGCATGTCGATCCTCGGGATTGGCATCGATTACCAACAGGTCATCAAGGGGCTCGTGCTGCTCGCCGCCGTCTTCTTCGATGTCTACAACAAGAACAAGGAAGCCTGAGATGTTGCTCTCGCAATTGACCCTTGCCGACGGATCGCGCGCCGTGGCCGTGCGCGACAACGGCCCCGCGCATCTGGTTCCGGGTGTCACCTCGACCCGCGATCTGGCGCTGGCCGCCATCGCCGCCGGGCACGATCTGGCTGCCGAGATCGCCGCGCGCGGGCAGGGGGACGAGGTGGACCTGGAGGCCGCCTATGCCGAGGGGCGGATGCTGGTGCCGCTCGATCATCCCGATGCCGCGCATCTGCATCTGACCGGGACGGGGCTGACCCATCTGGGCTCCGCCTCCACTCGCGATGCGATGCACACCAAGGTCACCGAGGAGATGACCGACAGCATGAAGATGTTCCGCATGGGGCTGGAGGGCGGAAAGCCCGCCGCTGGCTCGGTGGGTGTCCAGCCCGAGTGGTTCTACAAGGGCAACGGTCTGGCGGCAGTCGCGCCGGGCGCTGCGCTGACCTCGCCGAGCTTCGCGCTCGATGGTGGCGAGGAACCAGAGGTCGCGGGGCTCTACGTCATCGCGCCCGACGGGCAGCCGGTCCGCGTGGGCTTCGCGCTGGGCAACGAGTTCTCCGATCATGTGACCGAGCGCGGCAACTACCTGTGGCTCGCCCATTCCAAGCTGCGCCCGGCGAGCTTCGGCCCCGAGATGCTGGTGGGCGATCTGCCCGAAAGCGTCGAGGGCATCAGCCGCATCCTGCGCGACGGAAAGACGGTCTGGGAGAAACCTTTCCTGTCGGGCGAGGCGAACATGTCCCACTCCATCGCCAATCTCGAACATCACCATTTCAAATACGCGCCCTTCCGCGAGCCGGGCGATGTGCATGTGCATTTCTTCGGCACCGCCACGCTCAGCTTCGCCGACGGGATCAGCGCCGCGCCGGGGGACGTGTTCGAGATCGAATGCCCACAGTTCGGTCTCGCGCTGCGCAATCCGCTCGCCCTCAACTCCGACGCGTCGGCCCCCGTGGCCGTCGCCAGCCTCTGAGGTCCGATATGGCTTTCACACCCGCCCCTTGGCCCCGCAAACTGCGTTCGCAGGAATGGTATGGCGGCAATACGCGCGACACGATCTACCATCGCGGCTGGATGAAGAACCAAGGCTATCCGCATGACCTGTTCGACGGGCGCCCGATCATCGGCATCCTGAATACTTGGTCGGACCTGACGCCCTGCAATGGCCACCTGCGCGAGCTGGCCGAGAAGGTGAAGGCGGGCATCTGGGAGGCGGGTGGTTTCCCCGTCGAAGTGCCGGTCTTCTCGGCCTCGGAGAACACGTTCCGCCCGACCGCGATGATGTTTCGCAACCTTGCAGCCCTCGCGATCGAAGAGACGATCCGCGGCCAGCCGATGGACGGCGCGGTGCTTCTGGTGGGCTGCGACAAGACCACGCCGTCGCTGATGATGGCGGCGGCAAGCTGCGATATTCCGTCCATCGTCGTAACCGGCGGGCCGATGCTGAACGGCTATTTCCGGGGCGAGCGTGTGGGCTCGGGCACGCATCTGTGGAAATTCTCCGAAGCCGTGAAGGCGGGCGAGATGACGCAGGAGGAATTTCTCGAGGCCGAAGCGTCGATGAGCCGATCCTCGGGCACCTGCAACACGATGGGCACGGCAAGCACGATGGCGAGCATGGCCGAGGCGCTTGGCATGGCGCTGTCGGGCAACGCCGCGATCCCGGCGGTGGACAGCCGCCGCCGCGTCATGGCGCAGCTTTCGGGGCGGCGCATCGTGCAGATGGTGAAGGACGATCTGAAACCCTCCGACATCATGACCAAGCAGGCTTTCGAGAACGCGATCCGCACCAATGGCGCGATCGGCGGCTCGACCAATGCGGTGGTGCATCTGCTGGCGCTGGCGGGGCGCGTGGGCGTTGATGTCACGCTCGATGACTGGGACCGCTGCGGGCGCGACGTGAAGACCATCGTCAACCTGATGCCGTCGGGGAAATACCTGATGGAAGAGTTCTTCTACGCGGGTGGTCTGCCGGTCGTGCTGAAACGTCTGGGCGAGGCGGGGCAGCTCCACAAGGACGTGCTGACCGTGTCGGGCGGGGCGATCTGGGACGAGGTCAAGGACGTCGTGAACTGGAACGAGGACGTGATCCTGCCCGCCGACAAGCCGCTGACCGATCAGGGCGGCATCGCGGTGGTGCGCGGCAATCTCGCGCCGAAAGGGGCGGTGCTCAAACCCTCTGCGGCGAGCCCGCATCTGCTGACCCATCGCGGTCGCGCGGTCGTCTTCGAGGACATCGACGACTATAAGGCGAAGATCAACGACGACGCGCTCGATATCGACGAGACCTGCGTGATGGTGCTGAAGAATTGCGGCCCCAAGGGCTATCCCGGCATGTCCGAGGTCGGAAACATGGGCTTGCCGCCGAAAGTGCTGAAGAAGGGCATCACCGATATGGTCCGCATCTCGGATGCGCGGATGTCAGGCACCGCTTACGGAACGGTGGTGCTGCATACCTCGCCCGAGGCGGCCGCCGGTGGCCCGCTCGCGGTCGTGCAGAACGGCGACATGATCGCGCTCGACGTGCCGAACCGGAGCCTGACGCTCGAAATCTCGGACGCGGAACTGGCCGAGCGCCTTGCCAAGTGGCAGCCGAGTCATGAGCGGCCGGACGGTGGCTACGCGTGGCTGCATCAGGCGCATGTGATGGGTGCCGATACCGGGGCGGATCTCGATTTCCTCGTCGGCTGCCGGGGCAACCCGGTCGGAAAGGACAGTCATTGATGAAACTCGCGCTCGTCGGCATCGGCAAGATCGCTCTGGATCAGCACGTGCCCGCAATCGCTGCCAGCTCCGATTGGGAACTGGCCGCGACGGTCTCGCGGCATGGGACGGTCGAGGGGGTGCCCGCCTATACGCAGATCGAGGAGATGCTCTCCGCCCATCCCGAGATTGAGGTGGTGAGCCTCTGCCTGCCGCCCGTGCCGCGCTTTCTGGCTGCGCGCGCAGCGCTTGAAGCCGGGCGGCACGTGATGCTCGAAAAGCCGCCCGGGGCCACCTTGGCCGAGGTGCATACGCTTGAGGCGATGGCCTCTGCGCGGGGCCTCACGCTGTTCGCGACATGGCATTCGCGCATGGCCCATGCGGTGGCCGCCGCCAAGGCGTGGCTTGCGGATCGCAAGGTGCAGTCTGGCCGGATCACATGGCGCGAGGATGTGCGCAAATGGCATCCCGGGCAGGACTGGGTGTTCGAGCCCGGCGGCATGGGCGTTTTCGATCCGGGCATCAACGCGCTCTCGATCCTGACGGAAATCCTGCCCGCGCCGGTTCACCTGACCTCGGCGGAGCTGGAGTTTCCCGCCAACCGACAGGCCCCCATCGCCGTGCGGCTGAACTTTACCGGCGCGATCGAGGCGGATTTCGACTGGCGACAGGAAGGCCCCCAGACCTGGGATATCGAGCTGGAAACCGATGCCGGGTCGATGGCGTTGCGCCTTGGTGGCAACGTCCTTGAGATCGGCGTCGCGAAAGCCGAGGGTGCCGAGAGCATCATGGAAGAATACCCCGCACTCTATGCCCGCATGGCAGAGCTGGTGCGGCAGGGCGCATCCGACGTGGATCTCGCGCCGATGGTGCATGTGGCCGATGCGTTCCTGCTGGGCCGCCGCACCGCTGTTGAAGACTTCGAATTCTGAAGGATACCAAATGACCTATACCCCGCATGGCAAGCATCTGATCGCAGGCGATTGGGTAAAGACCGAGACCCGTTTCACGTCTGACCCGGCGCATGGGCCCTCGCATGAGTTCTGCATGGGCACGGTCGAGATGGTGAATGCCGCCTGCGAAGCGGCCGAGGATGCGTTTTGGGACTATGGCTATTCGAGCCGCGAAACCCGCGCGAAATTCCTCGAGACGATTGCCGACGAGATAGAGGCGCGCGGCGAGGCGATCACCGAGATCGGCACGCAGGAAAGCGGCTTGCCCGAAGCGCGCCTGAATGGCGAGCGCGGGCGCACCACCGGCCAATTGCGCCTGTTTGCGGAGCACATCCGCAAGGGCGACTATCTGGATCGCCGCCACGACAAGGCGCTGCCCGACCGCCAGCCGTTGCCGCGCCCCGACCTGCGGATGATCCAGCGTCCCATCGGCCCGGTCGCGGTGTTCGGCGCGTCGAACTTCCCGCTCGCGTTTTCGACGGCGGGCGGCGACACGGCCTCAGCGCTGGCGGCGGGCTGCCCGGTCGTGGTGAAGGGCCATCCGGCGCATCCCGGCACCGGCGAGATCGTGGCCGAAGCGATCAAGGCCGCCGTCGAGAAATGCGGAATGTCCAAGGGGGTGTTCAGCCTCGTCCAAGGCGGCTCGCATGATGTGGGGCAGGGGCTGGTGCAACACCCGCTGATCAAGGCGGTGGGCTTCACCGGCAGCTTGGGCGGCGGCAAGGCGCTTTATGACCTTTGCGCGCAGCGTCCCGAGCCGATCCCCTTCTTCGGCGAGCTGGGCTCGGTCAACCCGATGTTCATGCTGCCCGAAGCGATTGCGGCACGCGGTGAGGATCTGGGCGTGGGCTGGGCGGCCTCGCTGATGATGGGGGCGGGCCAGTTCTGCACCAATCCCGGTATTGTCGTGGTCAAAGAAGGCACCGAGGGCGAGAGTTTCGTGAACGCGGCCCTCGCAGCGCTCGAGGCGGGCGGCTCGCAGGTCATGCTGACCGACGGCATCGCCGAAGCCTATAGCAAGGGCGCCGCGCGGTTCGAGGAGGCCGGGGGCGTTCAGCAACTGCTGACTCAGGTTTGCGACCGGCGCGAGGCGAAGCCCTACCTGTTCCGCGTCTCCGCCGCCGACTGGCTGGAGAACGAAGTTCTCTCTGAGGAGGTGTTCGGCCCGCTTGGTCTGATCGTGACGGTCAAGGATGACGACGAGATGGTGAAGGTCGCGCGCAGCTTCTCGGGGCAGTTGACCGCGACGCTGCATATGGATGACGGCGATGCGGCGCTGGCCGGACGGCTGCTGCCGGTGCTGGAGCGCAAGGCGGGCAGGGTGCTTGCGAATGGGTTCCCAACCGGCGTGGAGGTCTGCGACGCGATGGTCCATGGCGGGCCTTACCCGGCGTCCACGAATTTCGGCGCGACCAGCGTCGGCACGCTCGCGATCCGGCGTTTCCTGCGGCCCGTTTGTTTCCAGAACATTCCCGAGAACCTCTTGCCCGAAGACCTGCAGGGGTGAGAGGCTTCCGCAAATTGCGGGAGGATTCATATGAGCGTGTTTGACGACAGGGTTTGCGAGCTGGGGGAGGGGCCGTTCTGGCATCCCGAGCGCAGCCAGTTCTTCTGGTTCGATATCCTGAACCGCAAGCTGCTGACGCGCGATGCCAACGGGCCGCTCGAATGGCAGTTCGAGGGCATGGCCTCGGCGGCAGGCTGGGTGGATCGCGAGCGGATGATCCTCGCGACCGAGACCGGCCTGTCGCTGTTCCACATCGGCGAGGGCACGCTGGAGCCGCTCGTCGAAGTGGAGGCCGACGATCCCGGCACCCGCTCGAATGACGGGCGGGCGGATCGGCAGGGTGGCTTCTGGTTCGGCACGATGGGCAAAGAGGCGGAGCGCGGGCGCGGCACGATCTATCGCTATTACCGGGGCGAGCTGCGTCGCCTCGTCTCGGAAATTTCCATCCCCAACGCGATTTGCTTCACTCTCGACGGTCGCACGGCTTACTACGCCGATACGCCCAGCCATAAGGTCTGGTGCCAGCCACTGGACGCGGATGGCTGGCCCGAGGGCGAGAGCCGGCTGTTTCTCGACCTCTCGTCCGAGGGCCTCTACCCCGACGGGGCAGTGGTCGATGCAGAGGGTGGCTTCTGGTGCGCGCTTTGGAGTTCGGGGCGGGTGGCCCGTTTCGATGCGGAAGGCCGCATGACCCATCATCTCGATTTGCCGGGGAAGAACAGCACCTGTCCGGCCTTCGGGGGCGCGGATATGCGCGACGTGCTGGTCACGAGCGCGCTTGAGGGGATGACCGATCCCGATGCGGATCAGGGTCTGTCCTATCTGCTGCGCGCGCCGGTCGTCGGTGTGCCCGAGCCGCACGTGATCTTGTAGCCTTTGTCGCGAGTCAGATCGTGCGGCATCCGCTTGCCGCACGCCGACTCTGAGTCGCGAGGGCAGGGCGATCCGGCCTTCGCGACCGTTTCATGACACCGAAATAGTCACGAAAACCGCCTGCAGACTGTCATTTTCTCGGCGAAATTTACGTAGGGGGCGCCGTATGCGGCCCATGCCTCGCGGCGTTGCGATAAGAGCGTGATCGCCGGAGGCGTGTGAAAGGCCCTATGGATCTTCCGTTTTCGGGGTTTCTTGCCCAAGGCGTGTCGTGATCCCGAAGCCCCTAAAACCGCCAGATTATCACGCCCTGTCACGCAATCGCGACTGTTACATAGCTGTCAAAAAGCCCCGTCATGAGTGCACCCAGCGGACGGGACGAGTTTCGTTACCGCGTTCATAGCTTCCGAATTCTGACAGCGAGGACTGTTCAATGTTCATCACCCGCCTCACCCTCACCGCCGCGATCGCCGGTGCGACGCTGGCTTCGGCCGCCGCGGTGCAGGCCGCCGACATCTCCGGCGCCGGCGCGACCTTCCCCTATCCGATCTACTCGGCTTGGGCGAAAACCTACAAAGAGAAGACGGGCACGGGCCTCAACTACCAGGCCATCGGCTCGGGCGGCGGCATCAAGCAGATCGAATCCCGCACCGTGACCTTCGGCGCGTCCGACAAGCCGCTGGGCGGCGACGAGCTGGAGAAGAACACGCTGGTTCAGTTCCCGACCGTCATGGGCGGCATCGTTCCGGTCGTGAACGTCGAAGGCATCAAGCCGGGCGAGCTGGTTCTCGACGGCGAGACGCTGGCGAAGATCTACGAAGGCAAGATCACCAAGTGGAACGATCCGGCCATTGCCAAGCTCAACGAAGGCGTGAAACTCCCCGACGCGGCGATCGCCGTTGTCCACCGTTCGGACGGTTCGGGCACCACCTTCAACTACACCTATTACCTCGCCTCGGTCGATGAGACCTGGAAGAACGACATCGGCGTCTCGACCGCTGTCGAATGGCCGGTGGGTCTTGGCGCCAAGGGCAACCAGGGCGTGGCTGCGAACGTTGATCAGACGAAGAACTCGATCGGCTATGTCGAATATGCCTACGCGCTGCAGAACAACATGACCTACACGGACATGATCAACAAAGCAGGCAAGAAAGTCGCGCCGAAGGCCGAAGCCTTCGCCGCAGCCGCCGCCAATGCCGACTGGTCGAGCCAGCCGGGCTTCGGCGTCATCCTCGCCAACCAGCCGGGCGACAAGACCTGGCCGATGACCGCGGCGACCTTCATCCTGATGCACAAGGACGCCAAGGACGGTGCGGCTTCGACCGAAGCGCTGAAGTTCTTCGACTGGGCCTACGCGAACGGCGGCGACGCGGCAGCCAAGCTGGACTACATCCCGATGCCCGAAAACGTCGTGGCTCAGATCAAGAAAGAATGGGGTCAGATCAAAGGCAAGGATGGCAACGCTGTCTGGTCGATGAACCACTGATCCTTCCTGCCATAAACACCTTCGGGGGAGGGCTGCATCTGCGGCCCTCCCTTTCTGCGATTTTGAGTGGAGTGCGCGATGACGGCGACAAGCGATTACGACAGCGGCGTGAAGAGCACGCGCCCGGTGGCCCAGTCCGACCGGATATTCGGCTCGTTGACGCTGGCCGCCGCGGTGGTGGTGCTGCTGGTTCTCCTGGGCGTGTTCGCCTCGCTCGTTATGGGGGCGTGGCCGGCGTTTAAGGAATACGGGCTGCCGTTCCTGTGGACCGCGAAATGGAACCCGGTGACCGACAAGTTCGGCGCGCTGGCGCCGCTTTACGGCACGGTCGTCACCTCGATCATCGCGATGGTCATCGCGGTGCCGGTGGGGCTTGGCATCGCGATCTTCCTGACCGAGACCTGCCCGCGCGTGTTGCGCCGCCCGCTTGGGATCGCGATCGAGCTGCTCGCGGGCATCCCCTCGATCATCTACGGCATCTGGGGCCTCTTCGTCTTCGCGCCCTTCATGCAGAGCTATATCCAGCCCTTCCTGATCGACACGCTGGGCCATGTCCCGGTGATCGGCACGCTCTTCGCGGGCCCGCCCTACGGGATCGGGATGCTGACTGCGGGGCTGATCCTCGCGATGATGATCCTGCCCTTCATCGCGTCGCTCGCGCGCGATATCTTCCAGACGGTGCCGCCGATGCTGCGTGAAAGCGCATACGGCATGGGCATGACCCGCTGGGAGGTGAACCGCCATATCGTGATCCCGCATGTGCGCACCGCGCTGGTGGGCGGCATCATGCTGTCGCTTGGCCGCGCGCTGGGCGAGACGATGGCCGTGACCTTCGTGATCGGCAACGCGCATCGCATCTCGGGCTCGATCCTCGCACCGGGCACCACGATCTCGGCGGCGATCGCCAACGAATTCACCGAGGCCACGACGCCGATCTACACCTCGTCGCTGATCGCGCTTGGCCTCGTTCTGTTCATCCTCACCTTCATCGTGCTCGCCGCTGCCCAGTGGATGCTCAAGCGCATGAAGCAAAAGTCGGGAGCGTAAGACATGGCTTCGATGACCCGCAGAAAAACCATCAACGCGGTGATGATGACGCTGTCCACGGGGGCGGCGGCGCTCGGCCTCTTCGTGCTGGCCGTGATCCTGCTCTACCTGCTCTACAAGGGGGCGAGCGCGCTGAACCTTTCCGTCTTCACCCAAGACACGCCTTCGCCGATGGAGCCGGGGGGCTTGCGCAATGCGATCCTCGGCTCGGTGATCATGTCGGCGATCGCGGTGGCGATCGGGACGCCGATCGGCATCCTCGCCGGGACCTACATGGCCGAATACGGGCGCTATGCGAAGCTGTCCAAGGTGATCCGCTTCGTGAATGATATCCTTCTGTCGGCACCCTCGATCATCGTGGGCCTCTTCGTCTATCAGGTGCTCGTCGTCAGCCTCGGGCATTTCTCGGCGCTTGCGGGCTCGGTCGCGCTGGCGATCCTCGTGATCCCGATCGTCGTGCGCACCACCGAGGACATGCTGCGCCTCGTGCCCGACCAGTTGCGCGAGGCAGGGCTTGCGATGGGTTGGCCGCGCTGGATCGTGATCCGCACGGTCGCCTACAAGGCGGCGATGGCGGGGATCGTGACCGGCGTGCTGCTGGCCATCGCCCGGATTTCGGGCGAGACCGCGCCGCTTCTCTTCACGGCGCTGTCCAACAACTTCTTCAGCCTCGATCTGACGCAGCCGATGGCTTCGCTGCCGATCACCATCTTCCAATTCGCGCTTTCGCCCTATGACAACTGGCAGGCCCTTGCCTGGGCAGGCGCGCTTCTCATCACCGTCGCGGTGCTGGCGCTGGCGATTGTCGCCCGCCTCGTCACCTCCAAGAAGGAGAAACACTGATGGATACCCTCATTCGCGACCGCTCGCCGATGACCTTCGACGGGGTAGATCCCGCGCCGAAATCGCGCATCTCGATCAAGAACCTCGATTTCTTCTACGGCGATTTCAAAGCCCTGAAATCGATCAATCTCGACCTGCCCGAGAACCGTGTGACCGCCTTCATCGGCCCGTCGGGCTGTGGCAAGTCCACGCTCTTGCGCGTGCTCAACCGGATGTATGACCTCTATCCGAAGCAGACCGCGACGGGGGAGGTGCTGCTCGATGGCGAGAATATCCTCGGCAAGAAGGTCGATCTCAACCGGCTGCGCGCCAAGGTGGGCATGGTGTTCCAGAAGCCCACGCCCTTCCCGATGACGATCCACGAGAATATCGCCTTCGGCCTACGCCTCGCGAATTACGCGAAATCCGAGATCGACGACCGGGTTCAGGCGGCGCTGAAGGGGGCGGCGCTCTGGGACGAGGTGAAGGACAAGCTGCAAAGCTCGGGCCAGTCGCTCTCGGGCGGTCAGCAGCAGCGTCTGTGCGTCGCGCGCACCATCGCGGTGGAGCCGGAGGTGATCCTGCTCGACGAGCCGGCTTCCGCGCTCGATCCGATCTCGACCGGCAAGCTGGAGGAGACGATTCATCAGCTCAAGGAACAGTTCACCATCGCCATCGTCACCCACAACATGCAGCAGGCGAGCCGCGTCTCTGATCGCACCGCCTTCATGTATCTGGGCGAGCTGATCGAAGAGGGCGAGACCGCGCAGATCTTCACCCGCCCGCGGGTCGAGCGTACCTCGGACTACATCACCGGGCGGTTCGGCTGAGCGAACTGCTGCCTTGTTCTTGCAGGGGCGTGGGCGTAGAACGCGGCCAGTATTCAGCGGAGTGGTGACATGGCTTTGAACAGACGGCGTCTTCTGCAACTCGGTGCGGCTTCGATGGCGCTGGCGGCCAGCCCGCGCGGTGCGATGGCGGCGTTCGACCCCAAGCCCACGGGCTGGCGCAGCTTCGAGCTGGTCACCAAGGTCAGCCTGCCCGGCGGTGGCGAGACGGCGCAGCTTTGGGTGCCGGTACCTTCCGTGCATGGCGACGGCTGGATGAAGCCCGGCGCGGTGAACTGGGAAAGCGATGCGGACGAGGTTCAGATCGTGAATGCGTCCGACACCGGCACGCCGATGGTGCATGCGGTCTGGGGCGCCTCCGAGGGCCCGCGTACGCTGACCCTGACGACGCAGGCCCAGACGCAGGACTTCGTGGTCGATCTGAGCAAGCCGGGCGACGTGGCGCCGCTGGACGAGGTCGAGCGTGCGCGCTTCACCGCCGCGACCAAGCTGCTGCCGACCGACGGGATCGTGAAGCAGACCGCCGACTCGATCACGCGCGGGAAGACCGGCGATCTGGAGAAAGCCCGCGCGATCTACGAATGGATCGTCGAGAACACCGTGCGCAATCCGAAGACGCCGGGCTGCGGTCTGGGCGATATCTCTTTCATGCTGACCTCGGGCGACCTGTCGGGCAAATGCGCCGATCTCAACGCGCTCTTCGTCGGGCTGTCACGTGCTGCCGGTCTGCCCGCACGTGATGTCTATGGCATTCGCGTCGCGCCCTCGCGCTTCGGCTACAAGAGCCTCGGTCTGAAATCCGAAGATGCCACCGGCGCGCAGCATTGCCGCTCGGAAGTCTGGCTGAGCGGCTTCGGCTGGGTGCCCGCCGACGCCGCCGATGTGCGCAAGGTGATGCTGCAGGAAGGCGAGGGCCATCTGGGGCTCAAAGACCCGAAGGTGGTCGACGTGCGCGCGAAGCTGTTCGGCGCATGGGAAGGCAACTGGGTTGGCTATAACTACGCGCATGACGTGGACCTGCCGGGGTCGGACGGGCCGGAGCTGCCCTATCTGATGTATCCGCAGGCCGAGATCGACGGCAAACGCCGCGACTATCTCGATGCCAAGGACTTCACCTATCAGATCACCGCGCACGAACTGTCGGCCTGAAGTCTCTCGTATCGGTGACAATCGCGCACTTTCCCTTGGCGCCCTGCGGCGCTAAGGGCGTTTGCAGGAGGTGCGCCAGATGCGTGTTTTCATAAACGGGTTCGGACGGATCGGTCGCTCGGTGCTGCGCGCCTGGGCGGAGGCGCCTGCGCGCTGGCCGGGGCTCGAGATCGTGGGCGTCAACGATATCGAAGCGCCCGAGATGCTGGCCTACCTGTTCGAATATGACAGCGTCTTTGGCCCGTGGCGGGGCACGGTCGCGCTGGAACCGGGTGCGCTGGTGATCAACGGCACCCGGATCGCGCTGCACCGGGCGGATGATATCTCCACGCTCGATCTGTCGGATGTCGATCTGGTGATGGAATGCACCGGTCGCGCCGACAGCCCGCAGATCGCGGGGCAGGGGATCGCGGGTGGCGCGTCTCGCGTACTGATTTCCGGACCTGCGAAAGCGGCCGAGATCACCGTGGTTCTGGGCGCTAATGATGCGGCGCTGAACGGGCAGAAGATCGTCTCCAACGCCAGCTGCACGACGAACGCGCTGGCGCCGCTTGCGCGGCTGATCGATGCGGAATTCGGGATCGTCACCGGCTCGATGACAACGGTGCATTGCTATACCGGCTCGCAGCCCACGGTCGACAAGCCGCGCGGCCCGATGGAGCGCTCGCGCGCCGCCGCGCTGTCGATGGTGCCGACGACGACCTCCGCAGGCAAGCTGATGGAAGAGGTGCTCCCCGATCTCGCCGGTCGCCTGATTGCGCAGGCGGTGCGGGTGCCCACGGCCTCTGTCTCAGCGGTCGATCTGGCGGTGACGGTGAAAAAAACTGCCACGGTCGCGCAGATCAACGCGGTGCTGCAAGGCGCGGGTGGCGTGATCGGCACGACCGGGAAACCGCTCGTCTCCACCGATCTGCGCGCGCGCCCCGAGAGCATCGTCATGGCGCTGCCCGAGACGCGGGCGACCCAGCATGGGCTGATCCGGGTCTTCGGCTGGTATGACAACGAGTGGGGCTTCTCCAACCGCATGCTCGATATGGCGCTGCGGATGGGCTGACATGAAAAAGCCCCGCCGGTTGGGCGGGGCTTCGTGTCGTGTTCGCTTGGGCGCGGATCAGTTCCGGTTGCCCATGAATTGCAGCAGGAACATGAACAGGTTCAGGAAGTCCAGGTAGAGCTGCAGCGCGCCGATGATGGCGGCTTTGCCCATGAACTCCGAGTCGCTGGCCGCGAGCTGCAGGTAGGTGTTCTTGATGTTCTGCGTGTCGTAGGCCGTGAGGCCCGCGAAGATCAGAACGCCGATCACCGAGATCGCGAAGGCCATCGCCGAGGAGGCGAGGAAGATGTTCACGATCGAAGCGACGATCAGGCCAATCAGACCCATCATCAGGAACGAGCCCATCGCGCTCAGGTTACGCTTCGTGGTGTAGCCGTAAAGCGAAAGACCCGCGAAGGAGATCGCCGTCACGAGGAAGGTCTGCGCGATCGAGATGCCGGTATAGGCAGCGAAGATGAAGCTGATCGACAGCCCCATCAGCGCGGCATAGACGAAGAACACGATCTGCGCCGTGCTGGTCGACATCTTGTTGATCATCGCACCGAAGGCGAAGACGATCGCCAGCGGAGCCAGCATCACAACCCATTTGAGGCCCGAGCCGAAGATCGCGGCAACGAGCGCCGGGTTCGTACCCACACCAAACGCCACGGCCCCGGTCACCAGCATCGCCAGCGACATAAGCCCGTAGACCTTGTTCATATGTGCGCGAAGACCCTCGTCAATCGCAGCCTGACGCGTGCCCGCCTGGGGGGTCCGCATCGTTTCGAAATCAGCCATCAGCACCTCCAACTATATCTCCCGGTCGTCCCTCGGACCGGTTTCGCTACCGATATTGGCAGAGCAGCCCCGAAATTCAAGATTTGGGGCCGCTCGAAAATGCCTCGTTTCGCACTGTTTTCACGTCTTTTGTCTCAGCGGCCCGCGCGCCAGTGATCGGGGGCGTCCCAAATCCAGCGCCGTGCCTCGAATGCGGCCTCGGTCTCGCTCAGCCCGAGGTCGTCGAGAAGCCTTGAATCAAGGCGCTCGAGAGCCCGGCGCGACCGGTGATAGGCGGCCATGCGAGCGAGGGTCGCAAAGAGGCCCTGCCGTGCGGGACGGGCAGGGGCGCAGCAGGCGGCGTTGCGCCGGGTCAGGAAGGTCATCGTCTCATCCTCCGTGGCAGATCGTTCCTGCCGAGAAGGATGGCGCAAGTTTATTGATGATGAAAACGAATGATTGTGCTAATAAGCATCACGAAACGTGATGGATGGGCGGACATGGCGCAAAACCTCGATATCGCCGCGCTGCGGGCGCTCCTCACGGTCGCCGAGACCGGGTCGGTGACGCAGGCGGCGCGACTTCTGAACCTGACGCAATCGGCGGTCTCGATGCAGATCCGTCGCTTGGAGGAAGCGCTCGACAAGGTTCTCTTCGACCGGGCGAACCGCAAGATGGCGCTGACCCGTGCGGGGCGCTCGCTTCTGGACCACGCCCGCCGCATCTGTGCCGAGAACGATGCGGCGCTGGCGCGGCTGCGCGCGGCGGACGCCGAGGTGACCGTGCGCTTCGGTCTGCCCTATGATCTGGTCAGCCCGCAAATGCCGGGCCTGCTGCGCGCGATGGCCGAGCAATGGCCGATGGTGCGCCTGCAGCTTGTCTCGCGCCGTTCGTCGGTGCTGCGCCGGATGTTCGATGCGGGGGAGCTCGATATTATCCTGACCACCGAAGACAAGCCCGGACACGAGGCCGAGGTGCTGGCTTCCGATGATCTGGTCTGGATCGGCGCGCAGCTCGGGCGGGCCTTTTGCGAGCGCCCGCTGATGCTGTCGATCGAGGAAAGCTGCGCCTTCTATGACGCGGCGCTGGAGGCGCTTGAATCGGTCGGAATCGAGGCGAAATCCGCTTTCGAGGGGCAATCTGACGAAATGGCGAGCGCAACGGTGGCGGCCGATATGGGCGTCGCGGTGCGTCTGTCGCGATATATCCCGCTGGGCTGCGTGGCCTTGGGGCCCGAGAGCGGCCTGCCGGCGATCGGCCGCTCTCGCATCTGCTTTTATGACACGGGACGATTGACCGGCGACCCGGTCGACGCGTTTCGCGCCATGCTCCGCGAGGCCTATGCCTGAGCGCCGATCTCGATGACCAGCTTGCCGGTGGAGCGGCGCGCGCGCAGATCCTCCAGCGCGTCCGGGATCTGCTCCATCGGATAGGTCGCGCCGATATGCGGGTTGAGGCCGCCCTGCGCGAACCAGTCGAACAGCCGCGCCATCGAGCCGGTCAGCACCTGCGGGTCGAGCTTGAGATAGCCACCCCAGTAGAGCCCGTGGATCGCGATATTCTTCACCAGCGCGTGGTTGAGCGGCAGCTTCGGCTGGCTGCCGCTGGCGAACCCGATCACGAGATAGCGCCCGCCGGGCTTCAGCGCGCGGAACGCCGCTTCGCCCGCCGGGCCGCCGATCGCGTCATAGACCACGTCGCAGCCGCCAAGCGCCTTGATGGCCCCCTTGAGGTCGTCGCTCTCGCTGTCGAGCGTCTCATCGGCTCCGGCGTCCCGCGCGATTTGCTGCTTCGCCTCGCCGCGCGCGCAGGCGATCACCCGTGCGCCCATCTTCTTGCCGATCTCGACAGCGGTGAGGCCGACACCACCAGCCGCGCCCAGAACCACCAGCGTCTCGCCCTCGGCAAGCGCTGCGCGCGTCTCCAGCGCCACATGGCTGGTGCCATAGGCGATCTGGAAGGCCGCAGCCTGCGCGTAGCTCATCGCGTCCGGCATTGGGGTGCAGCGGCTTTCCGGGAAATTGCCCGCCTCCGCCAGCCCGCCTTGGCCCGCAAAGACCGCAACGCGGGTGCCCGGGGCGAGGGTGCAGCCTTCGCCTGCCGCGATGACCTCGCCCGCGAGCTCCATCCCGAGGGTGAAGGGCGGGGCGGGGGTGTCTTGGTATTTCCCCTCGATCATCAGCAGGTCGGCGAAGTTCAGGCCGCAGGCCCGGATGGCCACCTGAACCTCGCCCGGCCCCGGCGCGGGCAGGGGGATTTCGGTCAGCTCGGGGCGTTGCCCGGGGGCGGTCTGAACATAGGCGCGCATCGAATGCTCCGGCAGGTTGTGTCTCGAGGCGGGTCTGCCAAGCGGGCGGACCCTTCGGCGTCCGTGATAAACCGCGCGAGAGATCAGGACCAGCCCGCGCTTTTGGTGCCGGAAGCGACCCCGCGGCAGGTCCGATCCGCGGGTTGACGCGCGAATCAATCCCTCGTGACAGACCGGTTAGCGCCACCATCTTCCCCTACGGCACCTGAGTCGTTGATTTGCAAATCGCAAAACACGCGGAAGGCGAATAGCGGGCGACCTATCCTTTAGGTTAGGTGTGCTGCGGAAAGCCGCAAATTCCCTGTCTTTTTAGACAGGTTTGAGATTTTACCCGCGCAGGCCACACTCAGCGCACGGTAGTTTGCGGGTGAAATTGGCTTAAAGGGGAAAGAGTATGAAGCATCCGGTTGATGTCCACGTGGGCAAGCGTATCCGGCACCGGCGCTGGATGATTGGGATGACCCAACAACAGCTTGCGGACAAAGTTGGGATCAAATTCCAGCAGATTCAGAAATACGAAACCGGGATGAATCGCGTCTCGGCGTCGCGTCTCTGGGATATCGCGGATGCGCTCGAGGTTCCGATCTCGTTCTTCTTCGAGGGTCTCGCGGAAGACAGCGGGATGCAACCGGAAGTGGCGGGGGATATTCTGTCCG
Organism: Thioclava sediminum; assembly: GCF_002020355.1. Classification (GTDB taxonomy): domain Bacteria; phylum Pseudomonadota; class Alphaproteobacteria; order Rhodobacterales; family Rhodobacteraceae; genus Thioclava; species Thioclava sediminum. Next base: position 110,637 of record NZ_MPZV01000002.1, on the reverse strand, counting down.
ACAAGGAGGCGCTCGCACTCGTGCGTTCCTATTACGCGATCCCGGAGGCGCAGCGCCGCCGGCTGTTCGAACTGGCCAAGGTTCTGTCCGACGCGGCCTGAGCGCCACGCAGACGAGTTTAGGCGCAACTGGCGACCGAATGTGGGGCGGTCGGCAGCTTGACCCGGAGAAGGGGGGCGGTTACCGCTCCCCTTATCTCATTTCTGGGGGGCGGTTGCGGTGACGGCACGGCCCGGGGAGGACACCGATGCTTGATCTCGACACCGATACCCGTGCGGCGCTCGCCGTGCTGGCCAATGACCTTGCCGATTGCGCCCGTCGCGAGACCCTGGCGCAGTTCCGGCCCGTGGGCGGGATCGGCGCGGATAACAAGCTCGAAGGCGGTTTCGATCCGGTGACCGAGGCCGACCGCTCCGCCGAGGCCGCGATGCGCGCCCTGATCGCGGAACGCCGCCCGCAAGACGGCATCTACGGTGAAGAACATGGGGTGACCCGTGGCGAGAGCGGCCTGACATGGGTGCTCGACCCGATCGACGGCACGCGCGGCTACCTGTCGGGTACGCCGACCTGGGGCGTGCTGATCGCGCTATGCGCCGAGGAAGCGGATGGCCCCGGCGCGCCTATGATGGGCGTGATCGACCAGCCCTATATCGGAGAGCGTTTCACCGGCGGCTTCGGCCGCGCGACGCTGGAGGGGCCGCATGGCGGGCGCGGTCTCGGCGTGCGCAGCGGGCGCGGGCTCGACAGCGCGACGCTTTTCACCACCTTCCCCGAAGTCGGCACGCCCGACGAAGGCGCGGCCTTCGCGCGGCTTTCGCAACAGGTGCGGCTGACGCGCTACGGCATGGATTGCTACGCCTATGCGCTGCTCGCCGCCGGTCAGATCGATCTGGTGGTCGAGGCGGGGCTGCAGCCCTATGACGTCGCGGCTCCGATCGCGGTGATCGAGGCGGCGGGTGGCCTTGTCACCAACTGGCAGGGCGGTCCGGCCCATCGCGGCGGGCAGGTGCTTGCTGCCGCATCGCCCGAGATCCACGCAGCCGCGCTCGACGTGCTGAACGGCTAACCTCTTCCTCTTGGCAAAAATATCCCGGGGGGTGAGGCGGGTTTAGCAGCCTTCCAGTGGAAGGACGCCCCGCCGAACGCCCGAAGCGCGAGCGGAGGGCAGAGAAGAGCGGGGGCAGCGCCCCCTCCACCCTCAGTCCTTGCGCTTGCGGAACAGCTTCTCGCGCCCGATCCGGTCCAGCAGTTCGCGTGTGGCTTCCGTACCGAAATGCTGACGATGGGCGAGGTCGGGCAGGCGGTTTGAAATCTCGCGGCCGAGTTCTTCGGGAAGCAGCGAGAGCGTCGCTTCCGAGACCATCAGGCTCTCCACCGGGATGCCCTCGGCATAGATGATCTCGTGCCGATCGAAGACCAGCGCGTAGTAATCGACGAAACCGCCCTCGCGCTGCCAGACATTCTCGCCATCGACGAGATGCTTTGCCTGCACGAGGATTTCCGACGTGTCGCCCAGCTTGTGCACGCCGCGGCGATAGAGGAACACGCGGTGATGGGGCGAGATCACCAGATCGCCCTCGTTGCCCAGCACGCCCGCCGAAATCACGACCGGCGCGAAAGACCCCAGCGCGCGCATCGTCGCCTTCGCCACCAGCTTCACCGGTTGCGGGCCGTTATCGCGGGTCAGGACGCGCGCGCCCGGAGTGAGTTGCTCGATCGGCATCTGCGCGCCGCCCGCGAGCGTGATCATCGTGCCGGTGGTGAAGGCCACGCAGACGAGGTCCGACAGCAGCGCCTCGCCGGGGTCTTCGCTGGCTTCCAGAAGCGTGTAATCGAAGCGCGCCGCCATCGGTGAAAGCGGCAGCGCATAAAGCGCGCCCGTCGCGTCGTGGCGGATCATCAGGATATCGACCGTGTCGCCCTCGGGCGTGATCAGCAGGTGCCGCGCGATCAGCGCGAGCGCATCGCCCGGCGCGCCGATCTCGGAGCCTGTCGCCACGATCGGCGCGGCGCCTTGCTGGGCCAGCACGAGGCGACGCGGTTTGGCGGCGCGATGAAGCTGATAGATGTCGCCGGGTTCGCAGTCTTCGGCAGGACCGAGCGCGTCGCCCTGATTGGCCCCGGAAGTGACCCAGATATCCTCGGCCTCGAAGACGTGAACGATCTGGCTCGGGTTGGACACGCGCTCTCCCTCGCCCTGCCGGGCCGTCTGAAACTGATGGATCGCATCGGCTTACCGCGGGCTGCTCCCGATGGTCAAGCGGCGACAGCGCGCTTGTCCTCCCCCGCGCGCAAGCTACTGTCCGAGGCGAAGCTGGCAGGGCGGCGCGCGGTGTTTCGTGCGAGGGGCCCCGCCGGAGCACGCCGGAGAATGACAGCAAAGGAGAGGGCGCGATGGATCTTGGGATCAAGGGCCGCAAGGCGATCGTATGTGCGGGGTCGAAAGGGCTTGGACGGGGCTGCGCGATGGCGCTTGCGCAGGCGGGCGTCGAGATCGTGCTGAACGCGCGGGGTGCCGATGCGCTGGCCGCGACCGCGAACGAGATCATGGCTGCGACCGGGGTGACCGTGACGCCCGTGGCCGCCGACATCACCACGCCCGAGGGGCGCGCGGCGGTGCTGAGCGAAGCGGGCGAGGTCGACATTCTGGTGACCAATGCGGGCGGCCCGCCCCCGGGCAACTGGCGCGACTGGTCGCGTGACGATTTCATCGCGGCGCTCGACGCGAACATGCTCGCGCCGATCGCGATGATGCAGGCGGTTTTGCCTGCCATGATCGAGCAGCGCTGGGGGCGGGTGGTCAACATCACCTCGCAATCCGTGCGCGCGCCGATTGCGCAGCTCGGCCTGTCGAATTCCGCGCGGTCGGGCCTGACCGGCTTCGTCGCTGGCACCTCGCGGCAGGTCGCCGAATATGGCGTGAACATCAACAACCTGCTGCCGGGCCTGCACGCGACCGACCGCGCGGTATCGCTCGATACCGGGGCAGCGAAGGCGAAGGGCATCTCGGTCGAGGAGGCGAAAGCGCAACGCGAGGCGACGATCCCGGCGGGCCGCTACGGCACGCCCGAGGAGTTCGGCGCGACCTGCGCCTTCATGTGTTCGGGCCATGCGGGTTTCATGGTCGGGCAGAACGTGATGCTCGACGGCGGGCTGAACAACATCTCGATCTAAGCCGGGTCTGCCGGACCTGCCGGGCTTGCTTGGGGGGCGGGGGGCTGCTATCTCCCGCCCTGCATTGCCTGACACTTTCGGTCGAGATTTCGCTGTATGAGCGCACAATTACCCCCTCCGCGCCTCGAAGTTCGCGCGCTTGGCCGCGTGTTCGACGGGCGGGCCGTCGTCGATGACGTGTCCTTCGCGATCCCCGCGGGGCAGGTGACCTGTCTGCTGGGCCCCTCGGGCTGCGGCAAATCGACGACGCTGCGGCTGATCGCGGGCGTCGACATGCAGGATACGGGCGAGATCTACGTCGATGGTAAGCTGATCTGCGACACGGTGTTCCGTATCCCGCCCGAGCAACGCGCGATCGGGCTGATGTTTCAGGACTTCGCGCTGTTTCCGCATCTGACGGTGGCCGAGAATATCGCCTTCGGCCTCAAGGGCGACTCAGCGGCGAAACGCGCCCGCGTGACGGAACTGCTCGGGAAGGTGCGGCTCACGCGGCATCGCGACAGCTATCCGCACGGGCTTTCGGGCGGCGAGCAGCAGCGCGTGGCACTGGCGCGCGCGCTTGCGCCACGGCCGCGTATCCTCTTGATGGATGAGCCTTTCTCGGGACTGGACGAGCGCCTGCGCGACGATATCCGCGACGAGACGCTGGCGCTTCTGAAAGAGGAAAACACGGCCGTTCTTCTGGTCACGCATGAGCCGCATGAGGCGATGCGGATGGCCGATGAGATCCTGCTGATGCGCGGCGGGAAAATCGTGCAGCGCGGTGCGCCCTACAACCTTTACAACGCGCCGGTGGATCGCGCGGCGGCGGCGTTCTTCTCGGATGTGAACGTGCTCAAGGGGCAGGTGAAGGACGCGCTGACCGAGACCGCATTCGGCGATTTCCTGACGCCGGGCCACGCGGACGGGACCGAGATCGACATCGTGATCCGCCCGCAGCACCTGAAGATCGATTTCGACCGGGCAGGGCGCGGCCCGGCCCCGACGCCGCAGGACGGAACGCCCGCGCGTGGCGTGGTCGAACGCGCGCGCTTCTTGGGCCGCGAGAGCCTCGTCGAGTTTCGGATGGATTTCGACGGCACGATCCTGCGCGCCAGCGTCCCGAACGTCTTCCTGCCGAAGCCCGGCACGCCGATGTGGCTGATGATCCGCCGTGATCGCTGCTTCGTCTTCCCGGCGAAAGGGGCTGGCGCTTAAGCGCTCAGCGGTCCTGCCGCCCCGCGCGCCCGCCCCGGCGTTTGCGAAGTTGCGGCGCGCGCTCGGGCAGTTCCGCCATCACTTCGCGGCGCGCCTCGGGCGTCATCCGCGACCATGCGCCGATTTCTTCCATCGTGCGGTAGCAGCCGATGCAGATCCGCGCCTCGGGGTGGATCTGGCAGAGCTTGACGCAGGGGCTCTCGATCTCGGCGCGTTTCCAGATGTCGTCGGTGTTTTGCGGATCGTTCATGCCGCCCCCAGATAGCGCAGTCGATCCAGCGCGCCTTGCAGGATGAAGCTGGCCGCGACGTGGTCGATCGCCTCGGCGCGTTTGGCGCGCGACATGTCGGCCTCCAGCATCGCGCGTTCGGCGGCGACCGTGCTCAGCCGCTCGTCCCAATAGCTGATCGGCAGATCGGTGAGGCGGCTAAGGTTGCGGGCGAAGGCACGGGTCGATTGGCAGCGCGCGCCCTCGGTCCCGTCCATGTTCTTCGGCAGGCCTAGGATCAGGCCCTTCAGCTCGCGCTCCGCCACGATCTTCAGGAGCGCCTCGGCATCGACGCCGAATTTCTTGCGTTTGATCGTCGAGAGCGGTGTCGCGACCGAGCGCAGCCCGTCGGACACCGCGACGCCGATGGTCTTGGTGCCCAGATCGAGCCCCGCGACCCCGCCCATGCGGGGGATCGCTTCGGCGAACTCTTCGATCGTCTCGCAGATCATTCCGCCACACCTGCCGATTTCGCGGCTGCCTCGACCTGAGCCAGCGCGTCCGGGTTGTCGGCCAGCGCCTTTTGTGCCTCGCCCCAGGCTTCCTTGGCGCGTGCGTTCTCGCCCAGAGTCGCGAGCGACGAGATCACGCGGGCCCATTCCTGCGGCGTGCCGCCGTCGGTGGTCAGCCGGTCAAAGAGACCGTCGACCATGCCCTGGATCATCTGCTGGCGCTCCTCGGGCGTCATGGACTGCGCCTCCTTCATCTGCTGGGCGCTCGGGCCGGGGAGGGCGGGTGCCGCTTGCGGTGCGCTTTGCCCCGCCGAGGCGCCACCCATATCCTTGAGCGCCTGACCGGCGGGCGCCTGATGGGCCGCATCGATCTTCGCCATGTCTTCCGGGCGCGAGCCGAATTTGCCCTTCGCTTCGCCATAGATCGCATCGGCGCGGTCGACCTCGCCGATCATGCGCAGGGAGGAGATCAGGCGTGCCCAATCATCCGCGCTACCACCTTCCTGTGCGAGCCGGTCGTTCAGCCGTTCTACCATCGAGCGGATCATGTCCTGACGGGCCTCGGGCGACATATCCGCCGCCGCCGCGACATCGGCCTGCGACGGGCCGGGGGCGCCGCGCGGTCTGGGCGGGGTGTAGTCCTTCTCGCCCGCGAGCCATGCCAGTTCCTCGATGTTCTGCCGCATCATCGGCACCCAGGGGTCGCTATTCTCCGAGTTGCGCAACGCGCTGTCCCAGAAGCGGAACGCGCGGTCGGCACGCCCGTTCTGCAGCATCATCAGGCCGACATAATAGAGCGACAGCCCGTTCTTCGGATCCATCGTCAGTGCGGTCGCGAAGACTTTCTCCGCCTCGGGGGTGATCATTCCGCCTGCCGCGACGGCCATCATGTCGCCCAGCTCGGCGTAATCCTGCGCCGTCGCAGAATCGCCCTTGGTCGCGACGAGACGCTGCTGCGCCTTCCATGCGGCATCGAAGTTGCCCAGAGTCGCCTCGTTGCGTGCCAGCAATTCGAGACCTTTCGGATCGTTGGGCTTTTTCGCCACGGCTTCGCGCAGCTTCTTCATCAGTGCGAGGAATTGCGGATCCGGGTTGGATTGAGGGGCGGTCGCGCGGGCCTTGGCCATTTTCTCGGCCTCGGCCTGCGAGGGGCGGCTGTCATAAAGCTTGTCGGCATCCGCAAGACGCACGCCGATGGGCTGGTCTTCGTACCCGTCCTGCCCCACGTAATCGTAAAGCGCGAATGCCCCGCCGAAAATCACGACGACGCCGAGCACGACCGCGATGGTCGCCCCTTTTGGCGCGCGGCCCAGATCGGAGCCTGCCTGCGCCTTGCGGTCGGCCTCGAGCATCCGGCGCGAAATTTCCAGCTTCGCGCGGTCGGCTTCCTCGCGCGAGGTGACGCCGCGTTCGACGTCGCGCTCCAGATCGCGCAGCTGGTCGCGATAGACCTGCACGTCATACGAGGCCGCAGGGGCCATCTCGTCCTCGCCGCGCCCGCGCAGCAGCGCAAGGGCGAACAAAAGCGCGATGACCGCAACGAGCGCGGCGGCGATAATCCAGAACAGCATGGCGTCTCCTCATCCTTCGTTCCCCATTTAGGCGAGATGACGCCGCGCCGAAAGGGTCTAGCGCGTGAATGGAACTCGATGTCGCAGGCCCATGTCGCTTTTTTCCCTGCGATGCCGCAACAGGGGGGCTTTCGTCCGCCGCCCCGGTCCATCACAAAGGCGAAAGAGTCGAGATTGCTCGGAGGCGCGCTCATGAAACGCTATTCGATGTTTGCCGTTGCACGTGAGGCGATGCGCTTCCATCGCGGCTGGGAACGAGCATGGCGCTCCCCCGAGCCGGAGAAACGCTACAAGGTCATCGTCGTGGGGGCGGGCGGGCATGGCCTCGCCACCGCCTATTACCTCGGTAAGGTGCATGGCATCACCGATGTCGCGGTGATCGAGAAAGGCTGGCTGGGCGGCGGCAATACGGGCCGCAACACCACGATCATCCGCTCGAACTACCTGCAGGATCCGTCGGCGGCGATCTACGAGAAAGCCCGCGCGCTTTACGAGGATCTCAGCCAGGACCTGAACTACAACGTGATGTTCTCGCCGCGCGGTCTTCTGATGCTGGGCCAGACCGAGCATGAGGTGCGCGGCTACAAGCGCACGGTGCACGCGAACCGCCTGCAAGGCATCGACACGGAATGGATCGGGCCGCAGCAGGTCAAGGACCTCGTGCCGATCATCAATATCGACGGGCCGCGCTATCCGGTGCTGGGCGCGCTGCTGCAAAAGCGCGGCGGCACGGCACGGCACGACGCGGTGGCCTGGGGCTATGCACGGGCCTGCTCGGACATGGGCATGGATATCATCCAGAAATGCGAAGTGACCGGTGTGCGCACCGAAGGCGGCAAGGTGCAGGGCATCTCGACCAGCAAGGGCGAGATCGACTGCGAACAGCTCGCCATCGTCGTCGCGGGGCACTCCTCAGTCATGGCCGAAATGGCGGGCTTCCGTCTGCCGATCGAGAGCGTGGCGCTGCAGGCCTGGGTGTCCGAGCCGATCAAACCCTGCATGGACGTCGTCGTGATGGCCAACACCGTGCACGGCTACATGTCGCAATCCGACAAGGGCGAGATGGTGATCGGCGGCGGCACCGACGGGTTCAACAACTACACCCAGCGCGGCTCGTGGCACCATGTCGAGGAAACCACCCGCGCGCTGGTCGAGACCTTCCCGATCATCTCGCGCCTCAAGATGCTGCGCCAATGGGGCGGCATCGTGGACATGACCGGTGACCGCTCGCCCATCCTGTCGAAAACGCCGGTCGAGGGCATCTTCGTCAATTGCGGCTGGGGCACCGGCGGGTTCAAGGCGATCCCGGGCTCGGGCTATGGCATGGCCGAACTGATCGCGCGCGGCCACTCGCCGCTGACCGACCAATTCGGGCTCGACCGTTTCAAGGAAGGCCGCTTCATCGACGAAAGCGTCGCCGCAGGGGTGGCGCACTGATGAAGACGACCTCCCTTTCGACCTGCTTCAAATCCCTCCCGGCGCTCTCCAACTGCGAGGTGCATCCCAAATGCTGACCCTCACCTGTCCCTGCTGCGGCGTCATCGCCGAGGAAACCGAATTCGCCCCGGGCGGCGAGGCGCATCTCAAGCGCTTCGGGCCGGGCTCGTCGGATGACGAGTTCGAGGGCTACCTGTTCGCCCGCAAGAACCCGAAAGGCGTCCATTTCGAGCGCTGGCGGCACGCCTATGGCTGCGGCAAGTGGTTCCTGGCTGCACGCGACACCAACACGCTCGAGGTGTTTGCGACCTACAAGGCGCAGACCACCGAGCCCCCCGCCGATGTGATCGCGAAGATCAAAGCGAAACGCCCCGACTGGGAGGGCTATAAATGAGCACGCGTCTTTCCAAGGGTGGTCGTCTGATCGACCGCGCGAAACCGCTCGCCTTCACCTTCAACGGCAAACCGATGCGCGGCTTTGCGGGCGATACGCTGGCCTCGGCTCTGCTGGGCGGCGGTCAGGTCATGGTGGGCCGGTCGTTCAAATATCACCGCCCGCGTGGGATCGTGGCGTCTGGCGCGGAAGAGCCGAACGCGCTCGTCGGTCTGGGTCGTAACGCACGGTTCGAGCCCGATCAGCGCACCACCACGACCGAGTTGTTCGAAGGGGCTGAGACCACCAGCCAGAACCACTGGCCGTCGCTCGACTTCGATATCGGCGAGATCAACAACACCTTCTACAAATTCCTGCCCGCGGGCTTCTACTACAAGACCTTCATGGCGCCGCGAGCTGCGTGGAAGCACCTCTTCGAACCCATCATCCGCAAATCCGCAGGTCTAGGCGGCGTGCCGAAAGAGGCCGATCCCGATCGCTACGAACAGGTCTATGCCCATTGCGACGTGCTCGTCGTGGGTGGCGGTGTGGCGGGTCTTGCCGCGGCGCTCAAGGAAGGTCGCGCGGGCAAGCGCGTCTGGCTGATCGAGCAGACCCCGAACTGGGGCGGGCGCACGCCCGTCGATGGCGGTCAGATCGACGGTCACGACGCACAGAACTGGATCGACAGCGCGCTGGTCGAACTGTCCTCGATGGAGAACGTCACGATGCGCACCCGCCTGATGGCGGCGGGCCTGCACGATCATGGCTATGTCATCGGCTACGAGAACCTCGCCGACACCACCCCCGGCGATGGCCGTCCGCGTCACCGCCTCTGGCGTATCCGTGCAGGCCACACGATCACCGCGACGGGCGCGATCGAGCGTCCGCTGGCCTTCGCGGGCAATGACGTGCCTGGCGTGATGCTGGCCTCGGCGGTGCGCGATTACATCGTGAACTGGGCGGTTTCGCCCGGTGATCGCACGGTGCTCGTGACCAACAATGACGACGCCTACCGCACGGCGCTCGCGATCCTCGATGCAGGTCTGACGGTCTCGGCCGTGGTCGATGCGCGCGAGGAAACCCATGGGGCACTGGCCGAAGCCGTGAAGGCGCGCGGCGTGCGTGTCCTCGAAGGGCGCGGCATCGCGAAAGTGCTGGGCCGCAAGGGCGTCTCCGGCGTCGAGATCTGCGCACAGGCAGGCGAGGGCGGTGCGGTCGAGATGATCGACTGCGATTGCGTCGCGATGTCGGGCGGCTGGTCGCCGGTCGTGCACCTGTGGTCCCATTGCGGCGGCAAGCTAACCTGGGACGATGCGCGCGCGATGTTCCGCCCCGATCCCAACCGTCCGCCGACCGGCGCGGACGGGACCGGCATGGCGACGGTCGTGGGGGCCGCCAATGGCGATCTGACGCTCTCCGAGGCGATGGGCGGTCTGGGTATCGGCGCAGCTTCCGAGGAAGAAGCGCCGCTCGCCCCGGTCTGGATGATGCCCGCAGGCGCGCCCGACGCGCTGCGCTTCAAGAGCTTCCTCGACTACCAGAACGACGTGAAAGTCTCCGACGTGCAACTCGCTGCGCGCGAGGGCTACGAGTCGGTCGAACATACCAAGCGCTACACGACGCTCGGCATGGCGACCGATCAGGGGAAACTGAGCAATATCAACGGGCTCGCGATCCTCTCGGATGCGCTTGGTCAACCGATCCCCGCCACTGGCACGACCACCTTCCGTCCGCCCTACACGCCGATTTCGCTCGGCGCTGTGACGGCGGAGGCCAAGGGCGAGCTGTTCCAGCCGCTGCGCCGCACCCCGATCCAGTCCTGGCACGAGGCCAAGGGCGCGCATTGGGAACCGGTCGGCCATTGGCGTCGCCCCTATTGCTACCCGAAATCGGGCGAGAGCCACCGTGACGCGGTCAATCGCGAGATCACCAATACCCGCAAGAATGTGGGCATGCTCGACGCCTCGACGCTGGGCAAGATCGTGGTGAAAGGGCCCGATGCGGGGAAATTCCTCGACATGCTCTACACGAACATGATGTCGACCCTGCCGGTGGGCAAATGCCGCTACGGGCTGATGTGCAACGAGAACGGCTTCCTGATGGATGACGGGGTCGTGGCGCGGCTCGACGAGGATACGTGGCTGTGCCACACGACCTCGGGCGGGGCCGATCACATCCACGGCTGGATGGAAGACTGGCTGCAATGCGAGTGGTGGGACTGGAAGGTCTATACCACGAACCTGACCGAGCAATACGCGCAGATCGCCGTCGTCGGTCCGAAATCGCGCGAGCTGCTGGAGCGCTTGGGCGGCATGGATGTCAGCAAGGAGACGCTGCCCTTCATGAAGTGGACCGAGGGCAAGCTGGGCACGTTCGACGCTCGCATCTTCCGCATCTCCTTCTCGGGCGAGCTGAGCTACGAGATCGCGGTGCCTGCGAGCCAAGGCCTCGCGCTTTGGAAGGCGCTCATGGCCGAGGGCGAGGCGCTTGGCGTGATGCCCTACGGCACCGAGGCGCTGCATGTAATGCGCGCCGAGAAGGGCTTCATCATGATCGGCGACGAGACCGACGGCACGGTGATCCCGCAGGATCTGGGGCTGAACTGGGCGCTCTCGAAGAAGAAGACCGACTATCTGGGCAAGCGCGCGCAGGAGCGGTCCCACATGACCGACCCGAACCGCTGGAAGCTGGTCGGCTTGGAGACGCTCGACGGATCGGTGATCCCCGATGGCAGCCACGCGCCCGCCGACGGGTTCAACGACAACGGTCAGCGCAACACGCAAGGCCGCGTCACCTCGACCTATTACTCGCCGACGATTGGCAAGGGCATCGCGATGGGGCTGGTACTGAACGGGCCCGACCGGATGGGCGAGGTGATCGAGTTCACCGGCGAGGGCGAGGAAATGGTCAAGGCGCGGATCGTCGATCCGGTCTTCTACGATAAGGACGGGGAGAAGCAGAATGTCTGAGGCCGTCAGCGCCCTTTCGGGCCAGACCCACGAAGGTTTCGTCACCGTGTCCGAGGCCGGGCTGGTGGGCATGATCTCGATCCGCTCCGATCTGGAGGCCAAGGGGCTCGCCAAGGCGCTCAAGGCCGAGGGGCTTCCCGTTCCCGGCGCGCGCCGCATCGAGACCGTTGACGGGCGCTCCATCGCCTGGATGAGCCCGGATGAGCTGTTGCTGATCTGCGCTCATGACGAGGCGCCCGCACTGACTGCACGGCTGGCCGAGGCGCTTGCCGCAGACCATGCGCTGGTCGTCAACGTCTCGGATGCCCGCGCGATGTTCACCATTCGTGGGGACAAGGCGGATCAGGTGGTGATGAAGCTCTCGCCCGCCGATATCGCAACCCTGCCCGAAGGCGAGATCCGCCGCTCCCGCACGGCGCAAGTCGCGGCCGCGTTCTGGCGCTCCGGGGAAAGTGAAATCTCACTCATATCTTTCCGCTCTGTTGCCGGCTATGTTATGGGACTGCTTGAAGTTTCCGCCCGTGAGGGCAGCGATCTCTTTTAACATCCGGGCGTTGGTCTTGCATTAATCGGGCCGCTTCGTGCCCGATTAATTTGTCGAGGCCATATGTTCCGTCCATTTCTTTTCGCAGCTTTCGTCGTCTTTTCCGCTGGCCCGGTTCTGGCCAATCCCGAGCAGCCGAAGCTGCCGCGCGGGACGCAGGTGATGCGTTGCACCTTCGAGACCGGCCATCTGTCGAATTCGACACCCGGCGAGGTCGATCTGCTGAAAATCCCGGGCGGGGAATGGAAGGTCTATGACACGTTCCTCCATCATTTCGACTTGCCGTTGCAGCCGGTGCAGGTGCTTGTCGACAATCCAAAGCGCACGACGTTTGGCTGGAAGGTCGACAGGCTCAAGACCAAGCGCAACTACTACACCCCGCGCGTCGAGTTTCGCGTGACCCGTTTGAAGGCCAGCGGTAAGGCCTCGATCGCGGTGCGCCCGCGAGGCTATCGGTCTGAGACGGCATGGGGCTCCTGCGATCCGATCCATGAGATTCGAGCCGGGGCAGGTGGCGCGGCCTCTTCGTCGTAGAATTCCGACAAGACATCGCAATCGGAGGCGGGCGCCCCTGAGCGTCCGTCATCTGCCGAACGTGCAGAGGGTGTTTGGCGGCACGTCTAACCGTTGCCGACGTCTGGATGCGCGCGGACACGTTTTGCGACGCCGCGAGACGGAAGTTCAGTCCTCTACGGTGCCCCTCGTCCCTCGAGCTTCATGCGCGAGCTCGTCGCTCAGGGCACAAGGACGTCCTCGGACGCCGCCAAATCTGGGTGCTGGGTCCTGAGTGCGACGCGCGTTTCGCTGGCTTTGCGGCGCGCGGCTGTCAGCTCCGCCATCGCCTGTTGGTCGTCGATGCGCCCGAGATTGGCACCGCCAAATTCATAATCGAACGGGACGTCGTGAAGCTCAGGATCAACCTGGAAAATAATATCGTTAACCGCAAAGCTGTTTTTGCGATAACCCTCTTCGATTGAAAGAGACAGGGATATCAGATGTCGACTGTTGAAGGGCGACATGAAGAAGTTTCGCGTAAGTGCCGGGAAAATGAGCCCGATTGTCGAGCTATAGTATATTTCGAGGAACATAAGGTCGACTTGGCGTTTCGCAGCGTTTTCCGGAAGCGTTTCGACCCAGTTCTGATACTCGGGTAGAAACGTCCTGTATGTCTTGCGGTCGAACGCTTTGCCCGGAACGATCAGCAGGCGTTTGACTTGCCAGCGTAGATTGTTTCTTCCGTCCTCGCCCAGTTTGTCGATGAACACGGCACGCAACAAGTCGGTTTGGTGGCCGCGCAGGATTACCATCCTATCCTCGAGGCATTCATGCAGCCCGTGAGCGACTTCTCGGGTCAGCTTTTTCTTGAACCCGAGCGCGGCATGGAATTCGGCTTCGAACCGCGAAACATCCTCTTCAGAGACCTTGATATTCCGCTTGTCGTGGATTTCATGGTCGACCTGCAGGACCTTCGCGAGTGTTCCAGCGATCGTTGCGTCGATCCTGCTCGCGTAATTATGGATATGGGTGAAAAATTGGTCGAAGCCCGCGAGGTTCGTGCGCGATATCGAAGCGAGCAAGCGGCTATCCTGCCCTCCCGATAACGGGAGCGCAGTTTTGAAGTTAGCGTTGATCTCTCCGATAACCTTCGAGGTTCGTCGAATTATTTCTCCGTAAATATCGTCATGTGATCGATCCGTCGTGAAATCCTCGTCGCGCGGCCAAAAGCGAGTTTCAGAAAAGTCATTGAGATTGAGATAAAAATTCGGATTTCCGCGACGGACATCCTTATCGTAACTGTGGAACAGGCTGTAATTGCCTTCGCCGCGCTCGATGAGAGAATGGTCGTATAGCGGATGAGGTGTTGTGTCGCGCTCGATGCAAAGGGCAAGGCTCGACGCGACCTGTCGTTCTTCACGGTCATAGACCATGCCATTCATGCCGACTGCGTCACTGTAAAATCGCTTTGAAGCGCCTTTGGCAATAAATACATTATACCGACCGGAAACATAAAAGAGCCAGTCTTCGAAATCCTCGAAGAAGCTATCGCGATCCAAATCGAGTGACAGGATTTTATGGGTGCCCTTCACCAACGTCTCGTTATCGACTCCGATACCGATGAAAAGGCCGATCGCACGGCCCTTGGCATCTTCCAGCTTCGAAACGCATACTCCGTCGCCGACATGAAGGTGCCAGCCGCCGAAACTATAACGCTTCAGGATCGTGTCCGTAATCTCACGTTGTGTCAGGAGATATTGCCAGCGCGAAATTTTCTCGAAATTGATGCCTGCTTTCGCGCAGCCGGACTCCGCTCTAATCGTAGTCATTCACAAATCTTTCTGGAAATTATGAATAGATTAAGATGCTGATAAAAATCGTTACGATCCTATAATCCCGGGCGGTCTTGTCAATGTTGCCCGTAGGGCGGTCGACAAGAAACAGGGGCCTCCGTGTTCCCAATGACGTTCTGGACCTGATCTTTCCAACAAATAAAAACGCGCGCCGGGGCGGGGCCTCGGCGCGCGTTTTGTTCAATGCTGCGACGATTACTCCAGTTCGACCAGCAGATCCTTCGCGTCGATCTGCGCCCCCGGCGAGACATGGATCGCCTTCACCGTGGCTTCGCGGTCGGAATGGATGCCGGTCTCCATCTTCATCGCTTCGATGGTCAGGAGCATATCGCCCGGTTTCACCTTCTGGCCGACATTGACCGCGATCGAGGCGATCGAGCCCGGCATCGGCGCGCCGATATGGTTCGGGTTGCCTGCCTCGGCCTTCGGCTTCGCCGCCGTCGTCGCCTTCACCGCGCGGTTCGGGACGCGCACGGCACGGGGTTGGCCGTTGAGTTCGAAATAGACCTTCACCTCACCCAGCTCGTCGGTTTCGCCGGTGGTGAGATAGCGGATCTCCAGCGTCTTGCCGGGGTCGATCTCGGCGGAGATCTCGTCCTGCGGCTCCATCCCGTAGAAGAAGACCGGGGTGGGCAGGGTGCGCACCGGGCCATAGGCTTCGTGGCGGCTGGCGTAATCGGTGAAGACCTTGGGATACATCAGGTAGCCGGCGAGATCCTCATTGTCGATTTCACGCCCGTCGAGCTGTTCGGAGACCTCCTTGCGGGCGGCTTCCAGATCGACCGGGGGCAGGTTCTTGCCCGGGCGCTCGGTCGAGGGATGCTCGCCTTTGAGCACCTTCTTCACAACCCCCTCGGGCCAGCCGCCGGGCGGTTGGCCGAGATTGCCGCGCATCATGTCGATGACCGAATCCGGGAAGGAGACATCCTTGGCCGGGTCGAGCACGTCTTCCTTCGACAGGCCCTGTGCCACCATCATCAGGGCCATGTCGCCCACGACTTTCGAGGACGGCGTGACCTTCACGATATCGCCGAAAATCTGGTTGGCGTCGGCATAGGCCTGGGCCACCTCATGCCAGCGCTCCTCCAGCCCCAGCGAGCGCGCCTGCGCCTTGAGGTTGGTGAACTGGCCGCCGGGCATCTCGTGCAGATAGACCTCGGAGGCCGGGGCTTCGAGACCGCTCTCAAACGCCGCATATTGGTGGCGCACGGCCTCCCAATAGTTCGACATCATGCGGATCGCGTGGATGTCGAGGCCGGTGTCGCGCTCGGTATGGGCCAGGGCCTCCACGATCGAGCCGAGGCAGGGCTGCGAAGTGCCGCCCGAGAAGGCGTCCATCGCCGCGTCGACCGCATCGACGCCCGCATCTGCCGCGGCGAGGATCGTAGCCCCCGCGATTCCGCTCGTGTCATGGGTGTGGAAGTGGATCGGGATATCGACCTCTTCCTTCAGCGCCGCGATCAGCTTGCGGGCGGCGGCGGGTTTCAGCAGGCCTGCCATGTCCTTGAGGCCCAGCACATGCGCGCCTGCGGCCTCCAGCTCTTTCGCCATGCCGATATAGTATTTCAGGTCATACTTGGCGCGGTCCGGGTCGAGGATATCGCCGGTGTAGCAGATCGTGCCTTCGCAGATCTTGCCGCTTTCGATAACCGCATCCATCGCGACGCGCATGTTCTCGACCCAGTTCAGCGAGTCGAAGACGCGGAACACGTCGACGCCGCTCTCCGCGGCCTGCTTAACGAAGAATTGCACCACGTTGTCGGGGTAGTTCGTGTAGCCCACGCCGTTCGAGGCGCGCAGCAGCATCTGCGTCAGGATGTTAGGCATCTCCTCGCGAATGTCGCGCAGGCGCTGCCACGGGCATTCCTGCAAGAAGCGGTAAGCCACGTCGAAGGTCGCGCCGCCCCAGCATTCGACCGAGAACAGATCGCTGAGGTTCGAGGCATAGGCGGGGGCTGCCTTGATCATGTCGATCGAGCGCATCCGGGTCGCCAGCAGCGACTGGTGACCGTCGCGCATCGTGGTGTCGGTCAGCAGCAGCTTCTTCTGCGCCTTCATCCAATCGGCGACGGCTTTCGCGCCCTCTTTCTCGAGCAGGTTCCGGCTGCCCGGCTTTGCCTCATCCTTGTAGGCGGGCAGGCGCGGCGGTTTCGCCTCGGCATGGGGCTTGTTGCGGCCCGCGGTCTCGGGGTGACCGTTGACGGTGATATCCGCGATATAGGTCAGGATCTTGGTGCCCCGGTCGCGGCGCTGCTTGAAGTCGAACAGCTCCGGCGTCGTGTCGATGAACTTCGTCGTGTAGCTCATGTCGAGGAAGGTCGGGTGCTTGAGCAGGTTGATGACGAAGTCGATATTCGTGCTCACCCCGCGGATCCGGAATTCACGCAGGGCGCGGTCCATCCGGCGGATCGCCTGATCGGGATCCTGCGCCCAGGCGGTGACCTTCACCAGAAGCGAGTCGTAATAGCGGGTGATGACGCCGCCCGCATAGGCGGTGCCGCCGTCGAGGCGGATGCCGTTACCGGTCGCCGAGCGATAGGCGGTCAGGCGGCCGTAATCGGGGATGAAGTTGTTCTGCGGATCCTCGGTGGTCACGCGGCATTGCAGAGCGTGGCCCGAAAGCTCGATCTCGTCCTGAGATTTGGCGCGGGTGGCCTCGGCCAGCGTCGCGCCCTCGGCGATCTTGATCTGGGCCTGCACGATGTCGATGCCGGTGACCTCTTCGGTCACGGTGTGCTCGACCTGAACGCGCGGGTTCACCTCGATGAAGTAGAAATTGTCCGAGTCCATATCCATCAGGAATTCGACCGTGCCGGCACATTCATAGCCGACCGCCTGACCGATCTTCAGCGCGAGCTGGCAGACCTCTTCGCGCTGTTCGTCCGAGAGATAGGGGGCAGGGGCGCGTTCGACGACCTTCTGGTTGCGCCGCTGCACGGTGCAGTCGCGCTCGTAGAGGTGATAGAGATTGCCATGCGTGTCGCCCAGCAGCTGCACCTCGACGTGGCGCGCGCGGATGATCATCTTCTCGAGATAGCCCTCGCCATTGCCGAAGGCGGCTTCAGCCTCGCGACGGCCCTCGCGGACCTTCTCGACCAGTTCGTCCTCGCCCAAGATCGGGCGCATGCCGCGCCCGCCGCCGCCCCAGCTGGCTTTCAGCATCAGCGGGTAGCCGATCTCTGCGGCCTCTTTCTTGATCGCGTCGAAATCCTCGCCCAGCACTTCGGTCGCGGGGATTACCGGCACACCGGCCTTGATCGCCACGCGACGCGCCGAGGCCTTGTCGCCAAGCGCGCGCATCGTTTCGGCCTTCGGACCGATGAAGGTGATGCCGGCGGCGTCGCAGGCTTCGACGAAATCGGGGTTCTCCGACAGCAGGCCATAGCCCGGGTGGATCGCATCGGCACCGCTTTCCTTGGCGACGCGGATGATCTCTTCGATCGAGAGATAGGCGCCGACGGGGGAGAGGCCCTCGCCGATGCGATAGGCTTCATCGGCCTTGAAGCGGTGCAGGCCCAACTTGTCCTCTTCGGCGTAGACGGCGACCGTCTTCTTGCCGAGCTCGTTGGCGGCGCGCATCACTCGGATGGCGATCTCGCCACGGTTGGCCACGAGGATCTTGTTGAACATAGCGTTCTCCCTGTTGTCGAAAGTGGCGCTACGGTAGCGTTGCCGCGCCGCAGCGCAAGGGCCTACCTGCAAAGTTGGGCAAATTTACTGACCAAACCGCTCGGGTTTGCAAAGTCACGCTGCGCCACTGCAGGTCCCTCCGGGCCCGTCTGGGATTGACTAGACCGGCGCTCTGGGCAAGGTGGGGCGCATGATCGATCTGCGCCCGGTTGGATATATCATCGGAATGCTGACATCCGTGCTGGGGCTGACGATGCTTATCCCGGCGGCGGTCGATTTGGGTTATGGCGCAGCGCATTGGCTGGTCTTCGTCGAAAGCGCGGTGCTGACGACGACGGCGGGGGCGCTGCTGGCGCTGGCCTCGCGTGACGGGCTGGCCCGGACGCTGTCGATCCATCAAAGCTTTCTTTTGACCTCGCTCGTCTGGCTGACGCTGCCCTTCTTCGGGGCGCTGCCCTTCATGCTGGGCGTGCCGCATCTGTCGCTGGTCGATGCCTATTTCGAGGCGATGTCGGGCCTGACCACGACCGGCACCACCGCGATTCCGCATCTCGACGGGTTGCCGCCGGGGGTGAACCTCTGGCGCGGGCTACTGCAATGGCTGGGCGGTCTGGGGATCATCATCGTCGCGATGATCTTCCTGCCCGTGATGAAGGTCGGCGGGATGCAGTTCTTCCGCTCGGAAGGCTTTGACACGCTTGGGAAAATCCTGCCGCGCGCGATGGATATCTCGACCGCGCTGATCCGCATCTATGTCGGGCTGACGATCGCCTGCGCGCTGACCTATCTCGGGCTCGGGATGAAGGGGTTCGACGCGATCATGCACGCGCTCACCACGATGAGCACCGGCGGGTTCTCGAATTACGACGCCAGCTTCGCCACCTATAAGGGCGCGCCGGAATACGCGGCTTCGGTCTTCATGGCGCTGGCGGCGATGCCGTTCATCCGCTTCGTTCAGGTGATGCGCGGCGACACGATGCCGCTCTGGCGCGACCCGCAGGTGCGCGCCTTCCTGCGCTGGATGGGCTATGCGATCGCGATCATCGTTCTTTACCGGATGATCCGCCATGAGGCGTCCTTCTGGCCGACGCTGCGCGAGGTGACGTTCAACGTGGTCTCGACCTTCACCGGGACGGGCTATGCCTCGGAGGACGTGACCCAATGGGGGCATCTGGCCTTCACGATCCTGCTGATTTCCGGGCTGATCGGGGGCTGCACGGCCTCCACCGCCTGTTCGGTCAAGGTGTTCCGCTACCTGATCCTACTCGAAGCGATCAAGGCGCAGATTCAGCGTCTCTACTCGCCGCACCGTCTGCTGAAAGTGCAATATGACGGCCGCCCGGTCGAGGATAGCGTGGTCAACTCGGTGATGGCCTTCTTCTCGCTGTTCATCCTGATTTTCGGGTTACTGATCATCGCGCTGACCTTCACCGGGCTCGGGACGGAGACTGCGATGACCGCCGCCTGGACCTCGATCGCCAATATCGGCCCCGCATGGGGGCCCGAGATCACCGCGAACGGCTCGGTCGCGGATTTCCCTGACAGCGCGAAATGGCTGATGAGCGCGGCAATGTGCCTCGGGCGGCTCGAATTGATGAGCGTGCTCGTGCTGTTGCTGCCGCGCTTCTGGCGGGGCTGATTACTTCCAGCAGGAAATCTGCACCACCATCCCGTCCGCGATCTGCTGCAGGTCCTCCGGGTCGCGATTGGCCGAGATGCCTGCGGCTTTCGGGGTAAAGCCATTGTCCGACAGGCCCGGCGCCATCGCCTTCGCCTGCAGCGCAACTGTCAGGTTGTCGGGCAGCACGCGGTTTGCGTCGCCGCTCGAGGGCAGCAACATCCCCACGACCGCGCCCGTGCCGTCGAGCACCGGCCCGCCCACGTCGCCCGCGCGGGTCTGCGCCTCGATCCGGGCCTGACTGTCTTGCCCCTCCAGCCCCTTGAGCGCAGAGAGCGTGCCGAAATTCAGCACCGGCGCGGAGAGCGCTTCGGGATAGGAGAAGCCCGCCACCGCCACCTTGCTCCCGGCCATCGGGGCATCGGGGTTGAACTTCGCGACTTCCTTCGGCGCCAGCGTGTCTTTCGGGGTCAGGACCGCATAGCCCTTCGCGCCGCCGTCGAAGCTGAGCGAGGCGGGGTGATCCTCGATGGTGATCCGCCCGCATTGGTCGAGCCCCTCGGCGGCGGTCAGCACATGGCCATCGGCATCGATGAAGAAGCCCGAGCGCGAGAAGATCGGCGCGCGCTTCTCGATCCCCGCCATCAGGGCGGCCCGCGTCACCGACATCGGCTGGCCGAGCGTCGCGTCGAGCGACGAGGTGCCGATGGGCGTGAAGCTCTTTTTCATCGCGTCGAGCACGCGGGCCCGGCGCGTGTCGTCCCCGGCGGGCCAAACCAGCGTGAAGCCCTTGATCTGCCCGCGCGAGAGTTCCGCATGGGTGTAGGACTGCACAGCAGTGTTCTGGCCTTCGATGGTGAAGCTGTTGCCGCGAATGTTGCGCTCGCCCCCCGTCGGCACGATTTCGAGCGTCTGCATCGCGTCATAAAGACCGCGCAGCCGCGCGGCGTCGCCGGGCTGCGAGATCAGCAGAACCTGCACGCCGCTGCCATCCTTGGG
Organism: Thioclava sediminum; assembly: GCF_002020355.1. Taxonomy (GTDB): domain Bacteria; phylum Pseudomonadota; class Alphaproteobacteria; order Rhodobacterales; family Rhodobacteraceae; genus Thioclava; species Thioclava sediminum. The sequence goes on along the minus strand of NZ_MPZV01000002.1, from coordinate 90,054 downwards.
CGCGTAATTCACGAAAGGCGCGTTGTAGCGGTCGAATTTCACCAGCCCCATCGGCAGGTCGATCCGGATGCCGGCCTGATCTTCGGTCACGGTCTGCAGCCCCAGCGCCGCGCGCTCGGAGGCGACCTTGTCCAGAAGCGCCGCCTGCTGGGTCGAGGACAGTACGCCGGTCGGCTCGTAATCGTTCTTCATCTGCCAGTCGGCGATCGAATTGCGGGTGCCGCGGCCGAAAATTCCGTCGATCGCGCCCTGATAGCTGCCTTCCCATTCCAGAGCGGTCTGGATGTCGCGCTTGGTCTGCGGATCGAGTGCGGCCTCCAACCGGCGCGAGTCCCGCAGCGTCTCGACCGGTTCGGGCGCGGGCGTGACCTCCTGCGGGGCAGGGGTGTCGGCTGTGGTTGTGGTGTCGGGGTTCACCGGCTCAGGCGCGGTGGCGGTGTCTTGCGCAGCGGTGTCCGGGGGCGTGGTCTGATCGCCCGTTTGCGCGGTCGCATCCGGCCCGTCCAGAGGCTCCACGTCGATCGGGGCGGGCATCGGCGCGCCGCGCACGTCGCTTTGGGTGTCGGCTTGCGGGGCGGGTTGTTCGGGCACCTGCGCGGGGGCGTTCAAGGTCGCGCCGACCGGCCAGAACTGCTGGCGGAAGTTGTTGCCATCGGCCACGAAACTGTCGCGCGGGATCAGCCCCTCGCGGCGCAGAACCCGGCGGCGCGCATTCGCCTCCGCATCATCGGCAAAGGGGCCGAGCGCGATCGCATACCAGCCGGAATCGAGCCGGAAACCGGTCGTGTCGGGGAACATGCCCGCCCAGTCGCGGGCGCGCGCTTCGGCTTGGGCAAGCGAGCTTTTCGCCTCGATCTGCACCCAGGCTTCGGCCCAGGCCGTGCCGGTCCAGATCATGCCGGTGAGGCTGGCTCCGACGACGATCGAAACTGTCCGTGAAATTGCCCGCATTGCTGCCCCCGTAAAATATGCTTTTCCCCCGACCTTAGCGAAACGCGGGCGGAGGTCACCCCCCAAACGCCCTCTTTTGAGTCATGAAATACGTCGTTGTGGGGCGGGGGCCGCAGCATTGCATGTCGAGTTGCGCAGATCGTCCGCCCTAATCCTTGCAGGGCGTTGACGCCCCCGCGCCCCTTGCCTAGAGAGAAGGCGCTTCAACGGAAGGTGCGAAATATGGCAAACCCGGACGCCCCGAAATCCTTTCAGGAAATCATCCTGCGCCTGATGAGCTATTGGGCCTCGAAAGGCTGCGCGGTGATGCAGCCTTATGACATGGAAGTGGGGGCAGGCACCTTCCACCCGGCGACGACGCTGCGCGCGCTCGGCTCCAAGCCGTGGGCGGCCGCCTATGTTCAGCCCTCGCGCCGTCCGACCGATGGCCGCTATGGCGAGAACCCGAACCGCCTGCAGCACTACTATCAGTATCAGGTGCTCATCAAACCGAGCCCGCCGGACTTGCAGGAGCTCTATCTCGGCTCGCTCCGCGCGATCGGGATCGATACCGAACTGCACGATATCCGCTTCGTGGAAGACGACTGGGAAAGCCCGACGCTCGGCGCGTGGGGGCTTGGCTGGGAGGTCTGGTGCGACGGTATGGAAGTCAGCCAGTTCACCTATTTCCAGCAGGTCGGCGGCCATGACTGCAAGCCGGTCTCGGGCGAGCTGACCTACGGGCTCGAGCGTCTGGCGATGTATGTGCTGGGCATCGATCACGTCATGGACATGCCCTATAACGACCCCTCCGCGCCGATCGCGCTGAAATACGGCGACGTGTTCCGCCAGACCGAGCAGGAATATTCGCGCTGGAATTTCGACGTGGCTGATACCGAGACGCTGCTGCGCCATTTCGAGGATGCCGAGGCCGAATGCGAACGTATCCTCGCTTCGCCCGAGGCCGACGATGCGGGCCGCAAGATCATCATGGCGCATCCGGCCTACGACCAGTGCATCAAGGCGTCGCATCTCTTCAATCTGCTCGACGCGCGCGGCGTGATCTCGGTCACCGAGCGTCAGGCCTATATCGGCCGCGTTCGCGCGCTGGCCAAGGCCTGCGCCGACGCTTTCGTGCAGACCGAAGCGGGCGGGGCCTCCCAGAGCGAAACCGGCGAGGCTGTCGCGTGAATGGTAAGCTCATCGGAGGCGGCATCGTGGTAATCGCGCTCGTCTTCGGCGCGGTGGTCTATTATTCGCAGGAATACGGCTATTACGACGAGATAGCGCCGGGCTCCGACGCGGCGAAAGTCTCGCTGATGGAGCTGGACGGCACGACGCAGGACCAGCTGCAGGCCGAGGGCTACAAAGGGATCGACGCGGACAGCTCGCCCCTGCGCTACCGGGCCTGCTTCGACACCGATCTGTCGATTGCAACGGCGACCGAGACCTATGAGGTCTATGATCGACCGACCCCGCTGATCGGCCCGAAATGGTTCGACTGCTATGATGCGAAAACCATCGGCGCGGACCTCGAGGCAGGCCGCGCGGTGGCCTTCCTGTCGCAACACAATATCCACCCCGGCGTTGACCGCGTCGTGGCTCTTTATCCCGATGGCCGGGCCTATGTCTGGCACCAACTGAACGACGAAGCGGAGAAATGACATGCCCGATCTTCTGATTGAACTGTTCTCCGAAGAAATCCCCGCGCGGATGCAGGCCAAGGCCCGCGAGGATCTGAAGAAACTGATTACCGATGGCGTCGTCGAGGCGGGTCTGACCTATGCCTCCGCCGGCGCTTTCTCGACCCCGCGCCGCCTGACGCTGACCGTCGAGGGGCTGACCGCCAACTCGCCGACCCTGCGCGAAGAGCGCAAGGGCCCGCGCACCGACGCGCCCGAAAAGGCGATCGAGGGCTTCCTGCGCTCGACCGGGCTGAGCATGGATCAGCTTGAGGCGCGCGACGACAAGAAGGGGCAGGTCTATTTCGCGGTGATCGAAAAGCCGGGCCGCCCCGCGACCGAGATCGTGGCCGAGGTGCTGGAGAAAACGATCCGCAACTTCCCCTGGCCGAAATCGATGCGCTGGGGCGAAGGTTCGCTGCGCTGGGTCCGCCCGCTGCATTCGATCCTCGCGATCCTGACCGACGAGGCCGGCGCGACCGTCGTGCCGCTCGACGTGGACGGCATTAAGGCCGGCGACACCACGCGCGGCCACCGTTTCATGGCGCCCGACGTGCTTCAGGTCTCGGGCTACGAGAGCTACGCCAAGCAGTTGAAAGCCGCCAAGGTCATGCTCGACCCCAATGAGCGCGCCGAGGCGATCGACCACGATGCCGCGCAGATGGCCTTCGCGAAGGGCTGGGAAGTGGTGCCGGACAAGGGTCTGCTGGCCGAGGTTTCCGGTCTCGTCGAATGGCCCGTCACCCTGATGGGCGAGATCGACGGCGAATTCCTCGACCTGCCGCCCGAGGTGCTGCAGACCTCGATGAAAGAGCATCAGAAATTCTTCTCGGTGAAGAACCCCAAGACCGCCCGGATTGAGGGTTTCGTGACCGTCGCCAACCGCGAGACCGCCGATCACGGAGCGACGATCCTCGCGGGCAACCAGAAAGTGCTCTCGGCGCGTCTGTCGGACGCCAAGTTCTTCTGGGAAAACGATCTGCGCACCGTTCAGGCCCACGGGCTCGAAGGCATGGGCGCGGGGCTCGACGCCGTGACCTTCCACAACAAGCTCGGGAGCCAAGGCGACCGCATCCGCCGGATCGAAAACCTCGCGCGCGAAATCGCGCCCTTGGTCGGCGCCAAGCCGGACCTCGCCGCCGAGGCGGCCCGCGTCGCCAAATCCGATCTGCGCTCGGAAATGGTCTATGAATTCCCCGAGCTGCAGGGCGTGATGGGCCGCTACTATGCGCAAAAGGCGGGGCTGTCTGACGCCGTCGCCGATGCCTGCCGCGACCACTACGCGCCGCTTGGCCCGTCCGATGCTGTGCCGTCCGAGCCCGTCTCGGTCGCCGTTGCCCTCGCCGACAAGATCGACACGCTGACCGGCTTCTGGGCGATCGACGAGAAGCCCACGGGGAGCAAGGACCCCTTCGCGCTGCGTCGCGCGGCGCTGGGTGTGATCCGGTTGGTGCTGGCGAATGAGCTGCGAATTGAGGTTTCCAAAACGATCCGTGTCGGCCTCGCGCTGAACGCCGCAGTTGACACCGTGACTACCCGAGACGACCTCCTCTCCTTCTTCCACGACCGCCTCAAGGTCCACCTGCGCGATGCGGGCATCCGTCACGACGTGATCGACGCCGTGCTCGCCATGCCGGGCAGCGACGATCTCACCCTCGTCGTCAAACGGGCCGAGGCGCTGTCGGACTTCTTCAAGACCGACGATGGCGAGAACCTGATCCAGGGCTTCAAGCGCGCGAACAACATCCTCACGCAGGCCGAGGAAAAGGACGGGGTGGAATACAGCTTCGGCGCCGATCCGAAATTCGCGGAAACCGACGAGGAAAAGGCCCTCTTCGCGGCGCTCGACGCCGCCGAAGCCAAGATCGCTCCGGCGATGGCAGACGAAGATTTCGCTGCCGCAATGTCCGCCATGGCCGACCTGCGCGCGCCGATCGACGCTTTCTTCGAGGCGGTGCAGATCAACGCCGACAACCCGATCCTGCGGCGCAACCGTCTGAACCTGCTTTCGCGCATCCGGCAAATCTGTCTCGATGTGGCCGACCTCACCAAGATCGAAGGCTGATCCTTCCTCTTGGTGTAAATATCCCCGCCGGAGGCGCCCCCACGGCGCCTCCTGTCGCAAGGCCGAAACAGGGCGGGCCAGTGACGCCACGTCTTCTGTCCGAATGTCACACTTGCGAGGGCGGGGAATCAGCCTATCCTGCGTCGAGAGAGAAGGCGCGCTGCAATGCAGAAACCCGTTGAAAACGCTGATTTTGTGACCCTTACGCCCACGGCGTCGGTCGATAAGGCGCGCCACGGCTGGCGCGCGAAATGCCTTCAACGGCTGATCCGGCTCGACCTTCCCGTCCCGAAAACCGTCGCTCTGCCCGCCGAAACCGTGCGCGCGATCGCGTCGGGACAGGTTTTCGACATGGCCGCGATCGCGGATTGCTTCGGGCCGCAGATGCTGGTCTCGGTGCGACCGAGCCCGGAAAATCCCGAATGGGGCGGGCCGGGCACGGTGCTCAATGTCGGCATGAATGACGACATGCATGCGGTGCTGTCGAACACGCATGGCAGCGAGGCCGCCGACGCGCTCTATCTGCGCTTCGTGCAGCTTTACTCGATCCATGTGGCGCGGCTCGATCCGGACATGTTCCAGCAGGAGCCCGGGCCGGGCGCGCTGGAAGCCGCGCTCGACGCCTATGAAGAGGAAACCGACGAGCGTTTCCCGCAATCGGGCGCCCAGCAGCTGGCCGAGGTGCTGCGCTCCATGGCGCGGGCTTGGGAGGGCACGACGGCGCGGCTGCTGCGTCAGGCCAAGGGCGCGCCGCCCGATGCGGTGCTGGGACTTCTGGTGCAGGAGATGGCGCTGGGGATCGGGCCGGGCCTGTCTGGTTCGGGCACGATGCAATTCGTCGATAGCGTCACTGGCGCGCCGCAGATCACCGGGCGGTTCCGCGGCCAGAGCCAGGGCCGTACCAGCGCGGTCGAGACGCTCTATCTCACGCGCGACCCGCGCGGGGCCTCGCTCGAAGAGGCGGATGGCCGCGTCTTCGACACGCTGAAGGATTACGGCGCGCGCTGCCGGGTGAAGCTGCGTGAAGAGATGCAGATCGAGTTCACCATCGAAAGCGGCAAGGTCCATGTGATCGACGCGGTGCGGGTGCCGCGCTCGTCGCGGGCTGCCGTGCGCATCGCGGTGGCGCTGGCCAATGACGATGTTATCTCTCGCGAGGATGCGCTGCTCCGCGTCGAGCCGCGCGCGATCACCGAACTTCTGCACTATCAGGTCGATCCGCGTGCGCCCCGCGACGTGCTGGCGCGCGGGATCGCGGCCTCTCCGGGGGCGGCCACCGGCAAGATCGTGTTCTCGGCCGCCGCCGCGCAGGCCTCTGCCGCGCGCGACGAGCCCTGTATCCTCGTGCGCCGCGAAACCTCGCCCGAGGATATCCGCGGGATGCATGCCGCCGTCGCCGTGCTGACCGAGCGCGGCGGGATGACCTCCCACGCGGCGGTGATCGCGCGCGGTCTGGGCCTGCCCTGCATCGTCGGCGCCGAGATCGAGATCAACAGCCGCGAGCGCCAGTTCCGCGGCCCCAAGGGACGGCTGTTCCGTGAGGGGGATACGATCACGCTCGACGGGACCAATGGCGAGGTGCTGGTGGGGACGGCGGAAATGCTCGCGCCTGCGCTGGATGACGGGTTCCGCACGCTTCTTAGCTGGGCCGATCTGGTGCGCGATATCGGTATTCGCGCCAATGCCGACACGCCGGAGGATGCGCGCACCGCGCTGATGTTCGAGGCCGACGGGATCGGCCTGTGCCGGACCGAGCATATGTTCTTCGACGAAGACCGCCTGACGGTGATGCGCGAGATGATCTTCGCCGACGGGCCGGAGGATCGCCGTGCAGCACTCGACCGGCTGCTGCCGATGCAGCGGGACGATTTCGGGGCTCTGTTCGAACTGATGAAGGGGGAGCCGGTCTGCATCCGTCTCTTCGACCCGCCGCTGCACGAATTCCTGCCGCATGACCGCGAGGGGATGCGTGAACTGGCCGAGGCGCTGGACCGTCCGCTGTCCGAGGTCACGCGCCGGGTAGAGGCCCTGTCCGAGTTCAACCCGATGCTGGGGATGCGTGGCGTGCGCTTGGGCGTGACTGTGCCCGAGATCTACGACATGCAGGCCCGCGCGATCTTCGAGGCCACAGTGGAGGCGCTCCGCCGTGGCGCCGAGGTGGTGCCGGAGATCATGATCCCGCTCGTTTCCGCCTCGCGCGAGGTGGAGATCGTGAAAACTCGGGTCGATGCGGTCGCCGTCGCCGTGCGCACCGAGACCAAGGAAGATTTCACCTACCGCCTCGGCGTGATGGTGGAGACGCCCCGTGCGGCCCTGCGCGCCGGTGAGATCGCCGAACACGCGGCCTTCCTGTCCTTCGGCACCAACGACCTCACGCAGATGACCTACGGGCTCTCCCGCGACGATGCGGGCCGCTTCATGTCGACCTATGTAAACCAGCAGGTCTATAGCGAAGACCCGTTCCATATCCTCGACGTCGAAGGGGTAGGGGAGTTGCTGCTGATCGGGGCTGCGCGCGGACGCTCCGCCCGGCCCGATGTCACGATCTCGGTCTGCGGCGAACATGGCGGAAACCCCGAATCAATCGCCTTCTGCCGGGCTGCGGGATTCGATTATGTCTCCTGTTCGCCTTTCCGGGTGCCGGTCGCTCGTCTCGCTGCTGCCCATTTCGCACTCCTTGCGCCGCGCGGTCGATCTTTTCCCTAGAGGTAAGGTCACAGAAGCGAAAATTTGGCCGTTTTTCTCAAATACCATTGGCAAATCTTCGCGCGTCGCGATATGCGATTCGACAGGGACATAGCACGCAAATCACCGTGCATTTTGGCAAGATTCCGCCGTGACTCCGTAGGGGGTCGCGCATTTTTTCGTGAAAACCTAGACATGGATAGCTCGCTCGGGTAAGCGATGCGCCGTCGCGGCTCAATGGGGGGTGCGCGGCGATTGACCTTATCGGAAGAAAACCATGTCACTGCTGAAAAGCTGGACGGGGGGTGCTGCCATCCTCCTCGCCCTCGCCGGAGGCTTGCGTGCCGAAGTCACGGTAAGCCAGTCGAACGACCCCACTGAGGTCGCCGAACAAGGACTGATGTCGGTCCTGTGGACGGAGCGCTCCGCGATGAGCGCGATCGACAAACGACGCGTCACCGCGCTCACCATGGCGCCGGAACGCTCGAAAAAACATGCGACTCTGCCGGAAGTCCTTTCGGCCAAGTGGCTGTCCGCGCAACCCGCTGCCAAGGGTGGCGAGCAGTTCCAATGCCTCTCGCAGGCGCTTTACTTCGAAGCGCGTGGCGAAGGTGTGAAGGGCCAGCAGGCCGTCGCCGAGGTCATCCTGAACCGTGTCGACGATCCGCGCTTCCCCGGTTCGATCTGCGGCGTTGTCCATCAGGGCAATTCGCGCGCCTGCCAGTTCAGCTGGTATTGCGACGGTCGCTCCGACACCGTCCGCAACAAGGGGGCCTACGCCGAAGTCGCGAAAGTCGCCCGGGCGATGATCGATGGCGCGCCGCGCTCGCTGACCGATGGGGCGACCTACTTCCACACGCTTGCCGTGCGCCCGAGCTGGTCGCGCCGCTTCGCGAAAACCGCGTCGATCGGCCATCACATCTTCTACGCCAACCCGGTGCGCACCGCCTCGAACTGAGGCCGCGCTTTCAGGGGCCCGCGTCGCGGGCAGGCGATGAAATGACGGTTGAGGGTGGGCTTCGGCCCGCCCTTTTTCTATGCTCGACATGACAGAAAAATTCCCGAGGCGCGCATGAGTTCCGATATTTCCCTCGCCTTTTCGCATCCCGAAGCGCGGGCGGCGGCCTCTGCGCCCACCGACCCTCGGGATCGCATCTCGCTGCGCGACCATGTGGTGGAGGCCGATATCGGCGCCTTCCAGCAGGAGCGTGGCCACACGCAGCGCCTGCAATTCAACGTGGTGGTGGAGGTGCGGCCCACGCCGGAGCCGCTCGAGGACGACGTGGATCGCATCCTCTCCTATGACCGGATCACCGAGGCGATCGCGGCGGAACTGGCCGAGGAACGGGTGAACCTGCTGGAGACGCTCGCAGCCGGCGTGGCGGAGCGTATCCTCGCCAGCCCGCAGGCGATGCGCGTTTTCGTGCGGATCGAAAAGCTCGACCGCGGCCCCGGCGCGCTTGGCGTCGAGATCGTGCGCTCCCGCGCCTCCGTCCCGGTGAAAAGCGTGGACGAGAGTGGGGTGGAGGAAACGCTGCACCCGGTGGTGGCCTATCTCTCCAACGCCGCTATCGACGCGCCCGACCTTTCGGCGCGGCTCGACGTGCTGCAGGAGACGGGCCTTCCGGTGATCCTCGCCGTGGGGCTGCCCGACGGCGCCGTGCCCGAAAGCGGGCAGGGGCCCACGCAGCGCCGCATCGACCTTCTCGCGATCGAGCAGAACGCATGGCGGCTCGCGGCCCGCGATCCGCGCTGCGTTGTGGTGGCGACCCGCACCGAGATCGACTGGGCGATGCGCCATGGCCAGATGGTCGTCTGGGCGCCCTCAAAGATCGTGCTGGACGCGACCGACGGCCCGAAAAGCCCCGCGCGCGACGCGATGGCGCTGGCGCTGTGGCTGGCCGAGCAGATGGCCGCGACCCGGCTGGAAGTTCACGGGACTGTTTCAGCCCCGGCAGGAAGCCGCGTGCCGGTCGAGACGCGCCCGCTCTGAACGGCTTGAACTCTCGGGCGCAATCGGGTGAATGGTGCGCATGGAGAAGCTCTATTATCGACCCGTCGCCCGAACCGACTCCGCCCGTCCCGACACGGCCCTGACCCTCGCGGGGGGCTGGTGCTGGTTCGATGAGGTGGAGATTCTGCGCCGCGATGGCGAGCCCGAGATCATCCCCGCAGCCCATCTGCCCGAAGAGGTGATGGAGCGGCTCTGCGCCCCGCGAACGCCGGTCGCCGGGATCACGCTCGATGCGCCGCGGATCATGGGCATCCTGAACGTCACGCCTGACAGCTTCTCCGATGGTGGGCGCTTCGACGTCGAGGATGCTGCGATCGAGCGCGCCGTTGCGCTGCGCAAGATGGGCGCTGACATTCTCGATATCGGCGGCGAGTCGACCCGTCCCGGCGCCACGGAAGTCGAGGAAGACGAAGAGATCGCCCGCACCGCGCCCGTGATTGCGGCGCTGCGCGATGCCGATTTCGATGCGCCGATCTCCATCGATACCCGCAAGTCGCTGGTCGCTGATCAGGCGCTGGAGGCGGGGGCCGCGATGCTCAACGATGTCTCCGCGATGGAATTCGATCCGGCCATGGTCGAGGTGGCGCAGGTCTCCGGCGCGCCGATCTGCCTGATGCATGCGCAGGGCCTGCCAGAGACGATGCAGGACGATCCGCGCTACACGGATGTGCTGCTCGACGTCTACGACTATCTCGAAGACCGCATCGCGCTGGCCGAGGATTACGGCATCGCGCGCGAGGCGATCATCGCCGACCCCGGTATCGGCTTCGGCAAGACCGCGCAGCACAATCTCGCCCTGATCCGCGGTCTCAGCTTGTTTCACGGGCTGGGCTGCCCCGTCCTGCTCGGCGTGTCGCGCAAACGCTTCATCGGGGCCGTGGGCGGCGCCGAGGAGGCCGATAGCCGCGCCCCCGGCACTTTGGCCGTGACGCTCGCCGGGCTCGATCAGGGCATTCAAATTCACCGCGTCCACGATGTGGCCGAGATCGCCCAAGGCATCCGGCTCTGGGACGCGATCAAAAGAGGTTTTGAGGAATGAGCAGGAAGCTTTTTGGCACCGATGGTGTCCGCGGCGAGGCCAATTCGGGCAACATGACCGCCGAGATGGCGCTGAAACTGGGCGCTGCGGCGGGCCGCTATTTCCGGCAGGACGACTCGCGCGGCCACCGCGTGGTGATCGGCAAGGACACGCGTCTCTCGGGCTACATGTTCGAGAACGCGCTGACGGCGGGTCTGACTTCGACGGGGATGAACGTGCTGCTGCTCGGCCCGGTGCCGACGCCCGCCGTGGGCTACCTGACCCGCTCGATGCGCGCGGATATGGGGATCATGATCTCCGCCAGCCACAACCCGGCCAAGGATAACGGGATCAAGTTCTTCGGCCCCGACGGGTTCAAGCTCAGCGACGAGGCCGAGACCGAGATCGAGGCGATGCTCGACACGGATATCCGCCTCGCGCGCCCCGAGAATATCGGCCGCGCCAAGCGGATCGACGACGGTCTGGGGCGCTATGTCGAATATGCCAAGACCACCTTCCCGAAGCTGCGCAAGCCCGACCTGAAAGTGGTCGTCGATTGCGCCAATGGGGCGGCCTATCGTGCGGCGCCGGCGGTTCTGTGGGAGCTTGGCTGCGAAGTGATCCCGGTCGGCGTCTCGCCCGACGGGCGCAACATCAATGATGGCTGCGGTTCGACCCATGTCAGCACCTGCGCCGAGGCCGTGGTGGCGCATGGCGCCGATCTCGGGATCTCGCTCGACGGTGATGCGGACCGGGTGATGATCATCGACGAGACCGGCCATGTCGCAGATGGCGATCAGATCATGGCGCTGTTTGCGAAACGCTGGGCTGAATCCGGTCAGCTTTCGGGCGGTGCACTCGTGGCGACCGTGATGTCCAATCTCGGGCTGGAGCGCTTCCTTGAAGCCGAGGGGCTGCGGCTCGAGCGCACCAAGGTCGGCGACCGTTACGTGGTCGAGCGGATGCGCGAAGGCGGCTTCAATCTGGGCGGCGAGCAATCGGGCCATATCGTCATGACCGATTACGCCACGACCGGCGACGGGCTGATGGCGGGGCTGCAATTCCTCGCCGCGATGGTCGAGACCGGGTTGCGCGCCTCCGACCTCGTGCGGCAATTCGAGACCGTGCCGCAAATGTTGAAAAACGTAAGGTATCAGGCGGGGCAGGAGCCTCTGAGCGCCGATAATGTTGCAAAAGCGATATTGGACGCGGAGAACCGTCTGAACGGTCAGGGCCGTCTTCTGATCCGCAAATCCGGCACCGAGCCGCTGATCCGCGTGATGGCGGAATGCGAGGACGAGGGGTTGCTGGAGGCGACGGTCGACAGCATCGTCGCCGCTGTCGAGGCCGAAACCGCGTAAGGGGGCTCTGCCCCCGTCGCCGTAGGGCGACAATCAACGGAGAATGAAGGGGCTCCGCCCCCGCCGCCGTAGGGCGACAATCAACGGAGAGTGAGGGGGCTCTGCCCCCGGCCTGCGGCCGTCCCCGGGATATTTTGAAAGAGCGAAGTAGAGGGGGCGTCGCGCCCCCTTTTTTCTTACCCGCCGAAGAGGCCCAGCCCCAGCCAGATCAGGGCGACCGCTTCGAACACGGTCCAGAGCACGCCGACCCAGCGCCAGAATGTCGGGCCGGCCTCCGCGCGCCAGACCGAGCGGGTCAAACCGATCAACACAGCGATCCGGTAGATCCCCGCGGCCACAGCGAAGCTTCCGAAGAACGCGCCAAGATGGCCTGGCGAGATCAGCGCGGTGAACAGCGCCAGGATCACGATCAGCGGCACCACCACCAGCGCGGGTCCGTAATTCCCGGCCCAGAACGTATCTCCCGGTGCGAGCCGCCCGGCGAAGAGATCGCCGAACCATCTCGGGGTGAAGAATTTTGCGCGCTCCTCGAAGATCGCTTCGAGTTCCTCGTGGTCGGGTTCGGCCATCTGCTTCCCTTTCAATTCGCGGAACTGTGACAAGAAACCCGTAGCCCCGCAAGGCGACGCGCTGCCGCGGTCAGCGTCTGGAGTGACCAAAACGTGACTGAACTTCAAGGCCTTCCGCGGCTTTGGAGCAATGGAGGGGCGATATTTACCGGAGGTGCGTCATGGACCAATCATCCATTTTTCCCACATCAGATTTCTGGCCGCTCGCGATCGGCTTCCTATCGCTCTCGATCAACTATTTCGTCCAGGGCGGCGCGGCCGTCGCGAACGGCCCGAGCTGGTCCGGCGACCCGCTGGCGCAGGAGCGAACCTTGGGTCTCTGGGGTATCTTCCTTGGCGGGTTCGGCCAGCTTCTGACCGGCATCTACCTGATGATCGGCCTGACATGGTTTCCGGTCTTCGCCAATGCCGCGCCGCTCTACATGGCGGCTGTCGCCTTTTCGCTCTACGGCATCCACTGGTTCGTCATCGGCCTGCGTCGCTACACCCATTCCGATCCCGGGCCCGAGGCGTGGATGGCGATCCCGCTGTTCGGGTTGAGCGCGATGGGCACGATCTCGTTCTGGGGCAATGGCGACATTCCCGCTGCGATCCTCTTCATCGGCCTGATGCTGATTTATCTCGCCGAATTCGGCGCGCGTTGGACCAATAGCGAGACGGCGGAAAAGGCGGGCGGCGTGTTCCAGCTGCTGACCGGCGTGTGGCTCTTCTACCTCGCCTGGGGCGTGACGATGAACATGGCCAACGGCGCCAGTTACTGGGTGTAACCCCGCACATAAAAGAACCCCCGGCGCATAGGCCGGGGGTCCAATCTCGTCGCTGTCGTGCAGATCAGTTGCGCGACTTGTCGACCATTTTGCCCTTGGAGATCCAGGGCATCATGGCGCGCAGCTTCTCGCCGACTTGCTCGATTTCGTGCTCGTCGTTGATGCGACGGGTCGCCTTGAAGAAGGGCTGGCCGACCGCGTTTTCCTGCATGAAATCACGCACGAATTTGCCGGTCTGGATGTCGGTCAGGACGTCCTTCATGCGCTTCTTGGTTTCCTCGTAGGGGAGGATGCGCGGACCCGAGACATACTCGCCATATTCGGCGGTGTTCGAGATCGAGTAGTTCATGTTCGCGATGCCGCCTTCATAGATCAGGTCGACGATCAGCTTCACTTCGTGGAGGCACTCGAAATAGGCCATTTCCGGCTCGTAACCGGCTTCCACGAGGGTCTCGAAGCCCATGCGGATCAGCTCGACGAGGCCGCCGCAGAGAACCGCTTGCTCGCCGAACAGGTCGGTTTCGCATTCCTGACGGAAGTTGGTCTCGATGATGCCCGAGCGGCCGCCACCGATGGCCGAGCAGTAGCTCAGCGCGATGTCCTGCGCCTTGCCGGTCGCGTCGTTCTCGACCGCGAAGAGGCACGGCACGCCGCCGCCCTTGGTGTATTCGCCGCGCACGGTGTGACCCGGGCCTTTCGGCGCCATCATGATCACGTCGATGCCGGGCTTCGGCTCGATCAGGCCGAAATGCACGTTCAGGCCGTGGGCGAACGCGATCGCCGAGCCGTCTTTCAGGTTGTCATGGACGTACTTCTTGTAGGTCTCGGCCTGAAGTTCGTCGGGCATGGTGAACATGATCACGTCACACCAGGCAGCCGCTTCCGCGATACCCATCACCTGCAGGCCTTCGGCTTCGGCTTTCGCTTTCGAGGGCGAGCCGTCGCGCAGCGCAACGGCCACGTTCTTCGCACCCGAGTCGCGCAGGTTCAGCGCGTGGGCGTGGCCCTGCGAGCCGTAGCCAAGAATGGCGACTTTCTTGTCCTTGATCAGGTTCACATCGCAATCGCGATCATAATAGACGCGCATGGCGTTCCTCCTTCTTGTCTGAGGGTGAGAATAGAAGGTTCTGCGCGAATGTGCGTTCAGAAGTTGAGTGTATCCGCTATCGAGGATAAAAGTCATTCGCGTTTTTGGATAAAATCGGAAAAATCATGCAGATCGACGATACCGACCGGCGGATATTGCGTCAGATGATGGCGGAGCCGGGTCTCCCCTCGGCCGAGCTGGCCGAGCGCGCAGGCGTCACGCCCGCAACCTGTTGGCGCCGGATCGAGAAGTTGCGCGAAGGCGGGGTGATCCGCGGGGAAGAGGCGCTGATCGACTGGCACGCGCTCGGCTGGGCGGTCGAGGTTTCCCTGCGCTTCACCTTGGATAAGACCAACCCGCGCGCTTTCGACGAATTCACCGCCGCCGCGCGAGAGGTTCCGGAAGTCATTGAAATCCAAAGCTTCCTCGGCTCCACCGATATGCGCCTGCAGGTCATCGCCCGCGACATGGCGCATTATCAGGAGATCTACCGCAACCGCATTCTGACCCTGCCGCATATCGCCGAACTCGATGCTCTGATGCTGATCTCGACGATCAAATCCAGCGCGGAGCTGCCGATATGAGCCTCGATCTCGACGACTTCGACCGCCAGCTGCTGCGGGCGCTGAGCCGCGATTCCACGCAAAGCGCGGGGGCGTTGGGCCGCAAGCTCGGGCTTTCCCAGCCCGCGACATGGCGACGAATCCGCCGGATGCAGGATGCGGGCGTTATCGCGGGGCGGCGTGTCATCGTCGATCCCGAGGCGCTGGGGTTCGGCGTGACGGTCTTTCTGGGCGTGAAGCTCGCCGCGAAAGGCCGCGTCAGCCTTGAGGATTTCGAGCGCGCGGTGACCGCGATCCCGGAGGTGCAGCTCGTGCAGCACGTCCTCGGGCTCTTCGATTACCGGCTGCGGGTCACTGCGCGCGATCTGCCCGATTTCGAACGGGTCTTGCGGCGTCGGATCATGACCTTGCCCGGGGTCGGGCAGGTCGAGGCGAATGTGCTGCTCAACGAAGAACGCCGCCCCGGTCCCTTGGGGTGATTCATTACAGTTGAAAAATTGGGCAAATTGCGCGTGAAATGGGCGCAGCTGCCGTTGTGCTTTGGTCAAAGCCAAATCTGCGCGAGCACGGCATGGACCGTCCCGTTGGCGCGGTTTTGAATCGGGAGGGAGGGACCCATGTTCGACGCGAAAATACAGACTCCGGCTGCAGTCGAGATGCAGCGTTCGCGCGGCGCGGCGCGGGCAGCCTTTTCTGGTGCGCGGCTGACCGGTCTCCATCAAAGCGGGTCCGCGAAAGCCATTCTGCCGCGCGTTCCGGGCGCGGCAGAAGTGGTTTTCCTGAATACTTCCGGTGGTTTGGCCTCTGGAGACCGGCTTTCCTACAAAACCGATCTGGAAGATGGCGCGAAGCTCGTGGCGACGACCCAAGCCGCCGAGCGCGCCTATCGCGCGGATGGTGGTCAGGCGCAGGTCGAGGTGCATCACAATGTCGGTGCCGGGTGTCATCTCGATTGGCTGCCGCAGGAGACGATCCTGTTCGATCGGGCGAAACTTGCGCGCGACACGACTATTTCGCTGGCCGTCGATGCGTCCTGCCTGATGCTCGAGGCGGTGGTTCTGGGCCGGATCGCGATGGGCGAGCGGGTGCAGGACTTGCAGTTTTTCGACATGCGCCGGATCGATCGCGCCGGAAAGCCTGTGTTTTTCGAGCCCTTCTTGCTGAATTCCAACATTTTGGCCAAGGGCGCGCGCAGCGCAGTGCTGGGCGAGGCACGCGCTTTCGCGACGCTCGTCCTGTGCCAGCAAGGTGCGGAAGACGCGGTGGAGCCCCTGCGCGCGGTGCTCGACGAGCCGGGCGTCGAGGGCGCGGCTTCGGGGTTCGACGGGAAATGCGTCATCCGGCTGCTCGCGCGGGACGGTTGGCCGATGCGGCGACAAATTCTACGACTTTTCAATACGTTGCGACGCGGTGAAGCGGCGCCGCGCGTGTGGCAGATCTGAGGGAATACGATGAACCTGACACCGAGGGAAAAGGACAAGCTGCTGATCAGCGTTGCTGCGATGGTTGCGCGCAACCGGCTGGAACGCGGCGTGAAGCTCAATCACCCGGAAGCCATTGCAATCATTTCGGATTTCGTCGTCGAGGGGGCCCGCGAAGGGCGCTCCGTCGCCGATCTGATGGAGGCGGGGGCAGGGGTGATCTCGGCCGATCAATGCATGGAGGGCATCCCCGAGATGATCCATTCCATTCAGGTTGAAGCGACCTTCCCGGACGGCACGAAGCTCGTCACCGTCCACCATCCGATCCGCTGAGATAAGTTCAGCTTATACAGACCGACCCGAAATAAGTTTTTCTAATGAAAGGCCGTCCGATGAAATTTGTAGCTGCTCTCGCCGTCCTCGCGCCCACTGCCGCGCTGGCCCATCCCGGCCACAGCGCGGGGAGCACATGGTTTTTCCACGACGGTCCGCTGATCGGGCTGCTCGCGCTCGCAGCGGTCGCCTATGTCGGGCCGGAACTGGCGCGCGCCCTGCGTCGCAACAAGGAGTGAGCCGATGATCCCCGGAGAAATCCTGCCCGCGGCGGGCGAGATCACGCTGAATGAGGGCTGCGAGGCGATCACGCTGATGGTCGCCAATACCGGCGACCGCCCGGTGCAGGTCGGCTCGCATTACCATTTCGCGGAGACCAATCCGGGGTTGGAGTTCGACCGGGACGCCGCACGCGGCTATCGGCTGGACATCGCGGCCGGAACGGCGGTGCGGTTCGAGCCGGGCCAGAGCCGCGAAGTGCGGCTGGTGCCCTATCGCGGCTCGCGTGAAGTCTATGGATTCAATCAGAAAGTTATGGGGGCGCTCTGATGCCGGCTATGATCTCGCGTAGCACTTATGCCGATATGTTCGGCCCCACCACCGGCGACCGGGTGCGGCTCGCCGATACCGATCTGATCATCGAGGTCGAGCGCGACCTGACCACCTATGGCGAGGAGGTCAAGTTCGGCGGCGGCAAGGTGATCCGCGACGGCATGGGCCAGAGCCAGATCTCCCGCGCGGGCGGCGCGGTCGATACGGTCATCACCAATGCGCTGATCGTGGACCATTCGGGGATCTACAAGGCGGATGTCGGCCTGAAGAGTGGGCAGATCGTGGCGATCGGCAAGGCGGGCAATCCCGACACGCAGCCGAATGTCGACATCATCATCGGGCCGGGGACGGAAGTCATTGCTGGGGAAGGAAAAATCCTGACCGCTGGCGGGTTCGACGCGCATATTCATTTCATTTGCCCGCAGCAGATCGAGGATGCGCTGGCGTCGGGGATGACGACGATGCTGGGCGGCGGCACGGGCCCCGCGCATGGCACGCTGGCCACGACCTGCACGCCGGGGCCGTGGCATATCGCGCGGATGCTGCAGAGCTTCGACGCGCTGCCGGTCAACCTCGCGCTGTCGGGCAAGGGCAATGCCTCGCGCCCCGAGGCGCTGGTCGAGATGGTCGAGGGCGGCGCCTGCGCGCTGAAACTGCACGAGGATTGGGGCACGACGCCGGGCGCGATCGATTGCTGCCTGTCGGTGGCCGACGACATGGACGTGCAGGTGATGATCCACACCGACACGCTCAACGAGAGCGGCTTCGTCGAGAATACGCTCGCCGCGATCAAGGGACGTACGATCCACGCCTTCCACACCGAAGGCGCGGGGGGCGGCCACGCGCCGGACATCCTGAAGGTGGTGAGCGCGCCGAACGTGATCCCGTCTTCGACCAACCCGACGCGGCCCTATACCGGCAACACGATCGAAGAGCATCTCGATATGCTGATGGTGTGTCACCACCTCGATAACAAGGTGCCCGAGGATGTGGCCTTTGCCGAAAGCCGTATCCGGAAAGAGACGATTGCGGCCGAGGATATCCTGCATGACATGGGCGCGATGTCGATCATCAGCTCGGACAGTCAGGCGATGGGGCGCGTGGGCGAGGTGATCATTCGCTGCTGGCAGACGGCGGACAAGATGCGCAAACAGCGCGGGCGGTTGCCGGAAGAGCAGGGCGACAATGACAACGTGCGGGTGAAGCGGTTCATCGCGAAGTACACGATCAATCCGGCGATCACCCACGGGATGAGCCAGCATATCGGCTCTATCGAGGTGGGGAAGCGTGCCGATCTGGTGCTGTGGAACCCGGCCTTCTTCGGCGCGAAGCCCGAGATGGTGCTGATCGGGGGCTCGATTGTCTCGGCGCAGATGGGCGATCCGAACGGCTCGATCCCGGCACAGCCTTTCTATACGCGCAATATGTTCGGGGCGCTGGGTGGCGCGCGGCACGCGAGTTCCGTCACCTTCGTCAGTCAGGCGGCGCAGGCCAACGGGCTGGCGGCGAGCCTTGGTCTGCAAAAGCAGACGCTTGCCGTCGAGGGTACGCGCGGCATCGGCAAGGCGCAGATGATCCACAATGCGGCGACGCCCGAGATCGACGTGCATCCCGAGACCTATGAGGTGCGCGCGGATGGCGAATTGCTGACCTGCGCGCCCGCGGAGGTTCTGCCGCTGGCACAGCGTTACTTCCTCTTCTGAGGATGGCGTCAGCCGCCGGATACGAGGCGCAGCCCGACGTTGACGGGTCTGTCCCGGACGAGTTCGGGCAGGCGGTTCCGCGTCGGATCATGCGGTCGGGTCTGCAGCGTGCGGGTCACTTTCTCGCGCTGAAAGGCCGGGTCGGAGCGGATTTCGGGCGGCAGCAGGCGCGGCTCCAGCACCTGGCGGCGGCTGGTGACGATCTCCACCTTCGTCCAGCGGCCGAGACAGGGCATGTCGGGCTGGGTAAGATAGGCCTCGCGCAGCTCTGCCTCGCGGCGTTTGAGTTGTGCGATCTGCGCGCGGATCTGGGCTAGCTCGTCCGCGGGAGTGCGCGGTTCGAAGCAATGGTGGAACATTGAAAGACTCCTTTGCTGCAGAGCAGTCTGCGGTCGGAGGTTTGAGAAAGCGTTAAGGGGAGCCGAGAGAATGAGCGATTATCCGAAGGCCGAAAAAGTGGCGCCGAAAGGTGCCTGGCAGGCGGCGGTCGACTATGTGGCGCTGGATTACGAGGGGCGGTTTCTGCGCCGCAAACGGCTGGTTGCGGGCTCGGGCGCGGGGTTTCTGGTGGATCTGCCGGAGGTGACGAACCTCACGGGCGGCGAGGCCTTCGTGCTGGAGGACGGTCGCTTCATCGAGGTGCGTCCGGCGCTGGAGCCGGTGCTGGTTGTAAAGGGCGATCTGACGCGGCTGGCCTGGCATATCGGCAACCGTCACACGCCGTGCCAGATCGAGGCGGAGCGGCTGGTGATCCGCGCCGATCATGTGCTCGAGGCGATGCTGAAGCAGCTGGGGGCGGTGGTTTCGCCCGCGGTCGAGACCTTCCAACCCGAGGGCGGCGCCTACGGGATGGGGCGCACGATGGGGCACGAGCACGGGCATTCGCATCACCATGGGCATTCCCATTCGCATGACCACGACCATTCGCACAGCCACGACCATCATCACGACCATGCCTGATCCGACCGCGCCTCTGTCCCTGATGCAATGGCTCTCTCCGGCCTTTCCGACCGGGGCGTTCGCCTATTCGCATGGGCTGGAGCAGGCGGTGGCGGCGGGCGAGATCAGGGATGCGGCGGGGTTCGCGATATGGCTGGGCGATGTGCTGGAGCATGGCGCGGGCTGGTCCGATGCGGTGCTGCTGGCCTGCGGGCTGCGCGGTGGCGATCTGGAGGAACTGGACGCGCTGGGCCGCGCGATGGCGGGTTCGGCCGAGCGGCTGCGTGAGACGGCGGAACAGGGCGCGGCCTTCACGCTGGCGCAGGCGGGGTTGCGGGGCGTCGAGCTGCCGCCGCGGATATTGCCGGTCGCACTGGCCGAGGCGGCGCGCGATCTGGACCTGCCGGCCACGGAGGTGATTTCCCTCTTCCAGCATTCTTTCGCGTCGAACCTCGTCTCTGCGGCGATCCGGCTTGTCCCTTTGGGGCAAATCGCGGGACAAACGGTTCTGAGCGAGCTGCACGGAAAAATCGCCGAGATCGCGGCACGCGCGGCGCAGGCGGAACTGACGGACCTGAGCTTCAGCGCCTTTCGCGCCGAGGTCTCGGCCATGAAACACGAGACGCTCGATGTGCGTCTCTTCAAGACTTGAGGTGAGGATATGGGCAACGGACCTTTGCGCGTGGGAATTGGCGGACCGGTGGGCGTGGGCAAGACCACGCTGACCGAGCAGCTGGCGCGGGCCTTGGCGTCGCGCGTGTCGATGGCGGTGGTGACGAACGACATCTATACGCGCGAGGATGCCGAGGCGCTGATGCGCGCGCAGGTGCTGCCGGGCGAGCGTATTCGCGGGGTCGAGACGGGGGGCTGCCCGCATACGGCGATCCGGGAGGATGCGTCGATCAATCTGGCGGCCATCGCCGATCTGACCGCGCAACTCCCCGATCTGGAACTGGTGCTAATCGAGAGCGGCGGCGACAATCTGGCGGCGACCTTCTCGCCGGAACTGGCCGATCTGACGATCTATGTGATCGACACGGCGGCGGGGCAGGACATCCCGCGCAAGCGGGGGCCGGGGCTGACCAAGTCCGACCTTCTGGTGGTGAACAAAGTGGACCTCGCACCGCATGTGGGGGTCGATCTGGCGCAGTTGGAGGCGGATACGAAAACCGCGCGCGGGTCGAAGCCCTATGTCATGGCGCGGCTGCGCCAAGGTGCGGGCATCGAGGAGATCGTCGCATTTCTCGAGCGCGAGGGTGGTTTGGCGCTGAAATCGATTCCAGCCTGATAACGAAATAGTTGCCCATTTATTGGGCGAAAACTCACAATTTGTGCGAAAACTTCGGCAGACCCGCCCATTCGGCGGGTTTTTTGCTGCGTGGTGCCGGAATTTTTTGCCGCATCGCAGCGCGAGGGATTGGATGTCGGAGGCGCTCGGCTGTGCGCCCCTGGTCGGAGGGATGGCCTCGACCGTTACCAATAGTGGAGGTTCGGCACCTGCAGAATGAGCCCATCAAGGGCCGCGCAGGGTCGACGCTAACGAGGGAAATGAAATGATCAATCGGCGTAAACTTATGATGTCTGCGGCTCTGGCCGGGGCCATGTCGATGAGCGGGGGCTTCGCCTTCGCGCAGGAGGACGACAAGATCAAAGTTGGCGTTCTGCACTCGCTGTCGGGCACGATGGCGATCTCGGAAACCACGCTGAAGGACACGGTCCTGATGCTGGTCGAAGAGCAGAACAAGAAAGGCGGCATCAACGGCAAGATGCTCGAGGCGGTCGTGGTCGACCCGGCCTCCGACTGGCCGCTGTTCGCCGAAAAGGCGCGCGAGCTGATCACCGTGGACAAGGTCGACGTGATCTTCGGGTGCTGGACCTCGGTGTCGCGTAAATCGGTTCTGCCGGTCCTTGAGGAACTCAACGGTCTGCTGTTCTACCCGGTGCAATACGAGGGCGAGGAAAGCTCGCGCAACGTGTTCTACACCGGTGCTGCCCCGAACCAGCAGGCGATCCCGGCGGTGGATTATTTCCTCGAAGAGCTTGGCGTCGAGAAATTCGCGCTGCTGGGCACCGACTATGTCTACCCGCGCACCACGAACAACATTCTCGAAGCCTATCTGCAGGACAAGGGCATCGCGAAGGAAGATATCTTCGTGAACTACACCCCCTTCGGGCAGTCGGACTGGTCGAAGATCGTCTCCGACGTGAAGGCGCTGGGCGCGGACGGCAAGAAGGTCGGCGTGATCTCGACGATCAACGGCGACGCGAATATCGGCTTCTACAAGGAACTCGCAGCGTCCGGCATCACCGCCGAGGATATCCCCGTCGTGGCCTTCTCGGTCGGCGAAGAGGAGCTGTCCGGTCTGGGTGAGGCGGATCTCAAGAACCTCGTCGGTCAGCTGGCCGCGTGGAACTACTTCGAGAGCGCCGACACGCCCGAGAACGCGGCCTTCATCAAGCAGTGGCACGCCTTCACCGGCGACGACAGCCGCGTGACCAACGACCCGATGGAAGCCACCTATATCGGCTTCAACATGTGGGTGCAGGCGGTCGAGCAGGTCGGCTCCACCAATGTCGACGAAGTCATCGCCGCGATGCCGGGGCAGGAATTCCCGAACCTCACCGGCTCCACCGCGAAGATGCTGCCGAACCACCACCTGACCAAGCCGGTTCTGATCGGCGAGATCATGGAAGACGGACAGTTCGACATCATCTCGCAGACCGACCCCGTGCCGGGCGACGCCTGGACCGACTTCCTGCCGGAATCGGCGGTGCTCAAGTCGGATTGGCCGGGTCTCGATTGCGGCATGTACAACACCGAGACCGAAACCTGCGTTCAGAAGAAATCGAACTACTGATCGTGTCTTGGCCGGGAGGGGTGCGCCTCTCCCGGCCGTTTCATCCTAAGGGGACGGGATGCGCAAGTTTTTGATCGCGCTCGGGATTGTTCTGGCATTGGCTCTGCCGGGGCTGGCGCAGGATGCGGGCGACGCGCCGCAGGCGGAGGCCACGCAAAGCGAAGCCACGGGGCTGCGCGCCGTTCTTCAGGACTATGCCAAGCAGATCGCCAAGCCGTCGCGCCGCACGATCGGCCCGGTCATCGAGGCGGTCGCCGGTTCGGGCGAGGGGGCCTCGCGCTTCCTGCAGGCCTGGTCCGACAAGCGCGTGGGGCTGCGCGAAAGCGACGGCGCCTTCTTCATCGTGAAGAAATCCGGCAGCGAATACGAGCTAAGCGATCCGGTCACCGGAGAGCCCGCCGGCACCGCGCCGAAATCCGACATCAAGGAAGTGAAGCCGAATTCCGGCGTGCGCGCCGAGATCGGTGTGGCGCTGGTGCGGTTTCTGCTCAGCGACCCAGATCCGAAGAAACGCCGCGAGGCGCTGACCGCGATCGACCGCAATGGCGAGGCCTCGCATCTGGAGCCGCTGCGCGCCTCGATCCCCGACGAGCCCGATCCCGCGATCAAGGCGGAAAAACAGCGGCTGGAACGCCTGCTGACGATCCGCTTCGGCAAGGATGCCGAAGAGCGCGTCGCGGCGATCGACAGTTTCGGGGCCGATCTGGGGCTGGACTTCCGCGCGACGCTGAACCCGCTGGTGGCGACGACCCGCAAGGTGTTCGAAGGCGCGCCCGAGGGCAATGTTGCGGAAACGCTCAAGCCGGGTCGCGATATCCCCGAAGATGAGGCCTATGCGATGCTGGTCTCGGCCGATCTGGCGCCCGCGCGGATTTCGGCATCCGAGATGCAGCAGGCTTTGGCCGCGCATGTCGAGAACGGTCAGGTGGGCGGGCTGCCACTGGCTGCAATGGCCGATCCGGCCAAGCGCGAGGAGGCCTATGCGACGCTGGCCGCTGCCGGCGAGGTGCCGACGCGGCTGACCGATGCCGAGGCCGCGGCGCTCGTCGCCGATCACCAATTCGCCGATATCTATGCCGAGCCAGACCCGGAAGTGACCGCCGCCGCCGAGGCCGCACTGACCCGGGTGAGCCGCACGGTGGCGGGGATGCAGACGGTCGATCTCGGCCTCGATGCGCTCTCGCTCGCCTCGATCTATTTCCTCGCCGCCATCGGGCTTGCGATCACCTTCGGGGTGATGGGCGTGATCAACATGGCCCATGGCGAGTTCATCACGATGGGCGCCTATACGGGCTATGTCGTGCAGCTCTTCGTGCCCGATTACACGCTGTCGATCCTGATCGCGCTGCCGCTGGCCTTTGCGATCACCTTCGGCGCGGGCGTCGCAATGGAGCGGCTGGTGATCCGGTACCTTTACAAACGCCCGCTCGAGACGCTGCTGGCGACCTTCGGTATTTCCATCGCGCTGCAACAGCTCTTCAAGAACATCTTCGGCACGCAAGCGCGTCCGCTGACCTCGCCGCCGTGGCTGGAAGGGGCGTGGACGCTCAATGACGTGGTGTCGATCAGCTATATCCGGATCGCGATCTTCGTCTTGGCGCTGATTTTCCTTGCCCTCTATCTCTGGGTGATGCGCAAGACGCGCCTCGGGCTGGAGGTCCGCGCGGTCACGCAGAACCCGTCGATGGCGGCCTCGATGGGGATCAACCCGGATCGCATCAACATGCTCGCTTTCGGGTTTGGCTCGGGCATCGCCGGGATCGCGGGCGTGGCCATCGGGCTCTTCGCGAAAGTCACCTCCGAGATGGGGCAGGACTATATCGTGCAGTCGTTCATGACGGTCGTGGTCGGCGGTGTCGGCTCGATCTTCGGCACGCTTGCGGGCGCGACCCTGATAGGCGTGCTGCAGAAGGGGATCGAATGGCTCAACCCGTCGAATACGCTCGCGGCGCAGACCTACATGATCCTCTTCATCATCATCTTCATCCAGTTCCGCCCGCGCGGCATTATCGCGCTCAAGGGCCGGGCCGCGGGGGATTGAGCATGGCACACACCCTTATCCCTTCCTCTTGGTCCAAATATCCCGCGGGGGCGCGGGGGTGCGAAACCCCCGCCGCAACATCGGAGGTCCGCGCATGAAATCCGGATTTCTCGCCAAGAACCCCTCCGTCTTGTGGTTCCTGCTGATCCTCGCGGTCTTCACGCTGGGCGTCACCTTCCTCTCCCATGCCTACGGGCCTGGGGCGATCTCGACCTCGATGGTTAAGACGCTGGGCAAGACGCTGTGCCTGTGCCTGATCGCCATCGCGATGGATCTGGTCTGGGGCTATACGGGCATCCTGTCGCTCGGCCATTTCGCCTTCTTCGGTCTGGGCGGTTACATGATCGGCATGTGGCTCATGTATGAGCGCACCCGCGACATCGTGCTGAAATCGGCGGGTGAGTTCCCGATGACCCCGCAGGAGGTCAATGACGCCATCGGCACGCAAATCTTTGGCGTGGTGGGTGGATCGGACTTGCCTGCGATCTGGACCTTCGCGGGCAACCTGCCGATGCAGCTGCTGTTCGTGGTGTTGGTGCCGGGGCTCTTGGCGCTGATCTTCGGCTGGCTCGCGTTTCGGTCTCGCGTCACGGGCGTTTACCTGTCGATCCTGACGCAGGCGATGACGCTCGCGCTGTCGCTCTACCTGTTCCAGAACGAGAGCGGGCTGCGTGGCAATAACGGGCTTTCGGGGCTGCAGAACATTCCCGGCGTGAGCGCGGGGCAGGATCATCTGTCGATCTGGTTCCTCTGGGCCTCGGCCTTGGCGCTGGGGCTGGGCTATATCGCGGCGTCGCTGATCGTCTCGGGCAAGTTCGGCTCGGTCATTCGCGGCATCCGCGATGACGAGGCGCGGGTGCGCTTCCTTGGTTATTCGGTCGAGGGCTACAAGCTGTTCGTCTTCACCCTGACAGCGGTGATCGCGGCCATTGCGGGGGCGCTCTATTACCCGCAGGCGGGGATCATCAACCCGGGCGAGATGGCACCTATCGCCTCGATCTACCTCGCGGTCTGGGTCGCGATCGGCGGGCGCGGGCGGCTCTATGGTGCGGTGATGGGGGCGGCCTTCGTTTCCATCGTCTCGAGCTGGTTTACCGGCGGCCGCGTGCCCGATCTGCCGCTGGGTTTCTACACGATCGACTGGGTCGATTGGTGGCAGGTGCTGTTGGGGCTCGCCTTCGTGCTGGTGACCTTGTTCGCACCGAAGGGACTGTCGGGGCTGATCGACCTTTTCGAGGGCATTCGCCGTCCGAACCGCCACGGCGCGCCGCTCGGGCTCGACAAAGGCTCCTTCCGGGAAGAGGAGGCGCAGGAATGAATGTCGCGATCAAACCGGGGGCAGGGGCGCAGACCCTGCTGGAGGTCTCGGGCATCTCCGTCAGCTTCGACGGGTTCAAGGCGATCAACAATCTCAGCTTCAATATCGGCCCGACCGAACTACGCGCGGTGATCGGGCCGAACGGGGCGGGCAAGACGACCTTCATGGATATCGTGACCGGCAAGACCCGGCCCGATGAGGGCTCTGTGCTGTGGGGGGAAAGCTCCACCAACCTGCTGCGGCTCAACGAGGCGAAGATCGCGCGGATCGGGATCGGGCGGAAATTCCAGAAGCCCACCGTCTTCGAGGATCAGACCGTCACCGAGAACCTGATGATGGCGCTGAAGGCCAATCGCAGCCCCTTCGCGGTGCTGGGCTGGAAGGCCGGCGATGCGGATCGCGCGCGGGTCGAAGAGATCGCGGCGCAGGTGGGCCTCGCCGATCAGCTGCCGCGCAAATCGGGCGAGCTGAGCCACGGGCAGAAGCAATGGCTGGAGATCGGGATGCTCTTGGCGCAGGAGCCGAAGCTGCTGCTGGTAGACGAACCCGCCGCCGGGATGACCTTGGCCGAGCGCGAGCAGACCACCGCGCTGCTGGTCGATCTGGCGCGCGATCATGCCGTGGTCGTGGTCGAGCACGATATGGAATTCGTGCGCCGTCTGAACTGCAAGGTGACGGTGCTGCATGAGGGGTCGGTTCTGGCGGAAGGCTCGCTCGACCATGTGACCGCCGACAAACGCGTGATCGAGGTGTATCTTGGCCGCTGATCTGACAAAACCCGCGATGCTGAAGACAGAGGGGCTGACGCTCCATTACGGGGGCAGCCAGATCCTGCACGGGATCGACATGGTGGCCCGCGCGGGCGAGGTGACTTGCATCATGGGGACCAACGGGGTGGGTAAGACCTCGTTGCTGAAGGCGATCTCAGGGACGCATCTGCGCTCGGGCGGGTCTGTCACGCTCGATGGCGCGGAGATGGGCCGGGTGCCGCCGCAGGCGATGGCGAAGGCGGGGCTGGGCTATGTGCCGCAGGGCCGGATGATCTTCCCGCTGCTGACCGTGCGCGAGAACATGGAGACGGCTTTCGCCTGCCTTCCGAAATCCGAGCATGTCATCCCGGACGAGATTTACGAGTTGTTCCCGATCCTGAAGGACTTCCTGAACCGCCGGGGCGGGGACCTCTCGGGCGGACAGCAACAGCAGCTCGCCATTGCCCGCGCGATGCTGATGAAGCCGAAGCTGTTGTTGCTGGACGAGCCCACCGAGGGCATCCAGCCCAACATCATCCAGCAGATCGGGCGGGTGATCTCCTACCTGCGCGAGAAGGGCGATATGGCGATTGTGCTGGTCGAGCAGTATTTCGACTTCGCGCATGATCTGGGCGATAGCTTCTACGTGCTCAAGCGCGGCGCGGTCGCGATGGAGGGGACGAAAGAGACCCTGACGCGCGAGGCTTTGCGCGAGGTGGTCAGCGTCTGAGGCAGATGGCGCAGCCCGCTTCGCGCCGTCGTGAGGTTCGTGCCTCATCGCTATCCGTTGCCTGAACACGGCTGCGAGACCCTGTCTTTTATCTAATTGCCGGACTCGCCCCTTTGGGCGCATCCTTTCCGCAAGGTCAGGTCTGTTTGGACGTAAGGCCGGACCTCAGGGAGAGGCGCGCCGGGAGGGGCGCGTCTGTTAGGGGAGGGAGAAACCCATGAAACGCGTTCTTATTCTGGCCGCGCTTGGCGCGCTGGCCAGCTCTTCGGCTGTGGTTGCTCAGGAGGTCTCGGTGGAGCGGGGCAAACTGGTCTCGATCACCTCGGGTTGCCACGACTGCCACACGGCTGGGTACAACGAGTCCGGCGGCAAGATCGACCCGGAGGCGGCGCTCAAAGGCGTGCCGCTTGGCTGGCAGGGGCCGTGGGGCACGACCTACGCGGTCAATTTGCGCCTTGAGATCAAGGATATGGATGAGGACGGTTTCGTGGAATACGCGAAGACCTTTGACGCTAAGCCGCCAATGCCGTTCTACAACGTGCATGCCATGCCCGAGAGCGATCTGCGCTCGCTCTACCAGTATATCAAATCGCTCGGGGAACCGGGGGATCGGATGCCCGAGGCCTTGCCGCCGGGGGAGGCTCCGACGACGCCCTATATCGTGATGGCGCCGCCGATGATGCCGAACTAGGAAGGCGCGGTTTGAACAATCGGCCCGAATGATCGGCATCAATTCCGAGATCCGCACGCAGCTGCTATCCTGTCTGGAGAGGAGGCGTGATGATCCGAGCCATCGTCATAGGGCTTGCACTGTTATGTCCGGCAGCGGCCGGGGCCTGTCCCGCGCCGCTGCCGATGTCTGTGCCCGATGCGGTGACGGAAGCGCTCGCCGAATGGATCGAGGCGCATAGCGACTACACGGTGCCGCAGGGCGCGCCTGCGATCTTCATGTGCCAGAGCGGGGAGGTCATCACCTATGAGGGGCACGATCTTCTGGTCGATTCCGATCTGCGCGCGGCCTATGATCTGGTGGAGGATCGAATCTTCCTCGTCGGGCCGTGGTCCGAAGACGATCCGATGCAGCTTTCCTCGCTGTTGCATGAGTTGATCCACCGCGCTCAGTTCCATGCGCGCGACTGGCCCTGTCCGGCGGCGGCCGAGCCGGAGGCCTACCGTCTGCAGGAGGCGTGGCTGGCCGAGCGGGGGATCGATCCGGGCTTTGAATGGGTCGAGATTTACCTGCATGCGCGCTGTCCTTCGGACCGTCACCCGTAGAATGCGCATCGCGAGATCGCAAAAGGTTCCCAAGATTACATTCCTGTAAGCGGATTGTTGCCAACCCGCTGATGCGCGGCGAAATTCTCCTTCGGCGAAGGGGGTATTCGGGGCTATGGAGGAGGTAACGAAGACGCAACAATTCGACATCGACAGTGATCGCCCATGCTCTCTATCTCTGACCTTGCGGGCCGCGCGGCCCCTCTTTCGCTTGTTCTGATCGCGGCTCTGACCGTCTCGGCCTGTACCCCGACCACCGGCGACCGGATGGGCTTTGCCAGCGCGCGGGATCAGGCGAGCTCCGTCAACCTCGAACGCCGCGCCTATGCCGTCGAAGTTGCCAAGCAGATGCGCGCCAAGCGCCAGCGTGTCTGGTGCGTGCCGTTTGCGCGCAATGCCTCGGGCATCGACATTCGCGGCAATGCTAAGACGTGGTGGTCGCAGGCGAAGGGTCTGTATGCGCGCGGTCATCAGCCGAAGGTCGGTGCGGTGATGGCGTTCTCGGCGACCGGTCGCAATCCGCTGGGTCATATCGCGGTGGTCTCGGGCGTCGACTCGCCGCGTCAGATCCGGGTCGATCACGCGAATTGGGAGCGTAACAAGGTGTCGCTCGACATGGTCGTGGTGGATGTCTCGGAAAAGAACGACTGGAGCCGCGTGCGCGTCATGAGCAATCCCGGCGCGCTGGGCCGCGTCTATCCGATCACCGGGTTCATCTCGAAAGGCTGAGGCCGGAGCGGGCGGGGGCGCTCAGCCCTCGCTGGTCAGCCGCTCGGCCTTTTTGCGCACCAGCACGCTGCGCAGGTCGTGCATTGTCAGCAACAGCGTATCCGTGATCTCTTCGAGCTGGGCGTCGGTCGCCTTCGACTGCGCCCATTGCGTGACGAGATTGAGGTGATCGACCGCGCGCAGGATGTCGTCGACATCGCGCTGGGCGAGCACCTCGCGGCGATGCGCCATCCACGCCTCGATCTCGGCGCGGTCTTCCTCGGTCAGAACCCGGTCGCCCTGCGGTTTGATCTCGCCATTGCGGATGTTGATATTGGCGATCGGGTCCATCTCGATCCGGCGCTGAC
Organism: Thioclava sediminum; assembly: GCF_002020355.1. Lineage (GTDB taxonomy): Bacteria > Pseudomonadota > Alphaproteobacteria > Rhodobacterales > Rhodobacteraceae > Thioclava > Thioclava sediminum. The sequence goes on along the minus strand of NZ_MPZV01000002.1, from coordinate 60,318 downwards.
GGTTCTCGGTATCGACGCGAAACACCGTCGCGCCGTTTTCCTTCACCCGGAAGTAATACTCGGGCAAGTCAGTCATTCGCCAGTCTCCCTCGGCCGTTCCGCCTTATGACAGCCCTTCGCAGAAGGCCTTGATCCGGGCGCAGGCCTCGGTCAGGGCCGCGTCCGATGTAGCGTAGCTGATGCGGAAATTCGGTGAAAGCCCGAAGGCCGCGCCGAAGACCACCGCGACGTTGTTTTCCTCCAAGAGCGCGTTGGCGAAATCCGCGTCGCTCTCGATCTTGCGCCCGCCTGCGGAGGTCTTGCCGATGCAGTCCTTGATCGAGGGGTAGACGTAGAACGCGCCCTCGGGCGTCGGGCAGGAGATGCCGGGGCAGGCGTTGAGCCCGGCCACCACCAGATCGCGCCGCCGCTTGAAGGCGGTGCGGAAGGTGTCGATGAAATCCTGCGGGCCGTTGAGCGCTTCGACGGCGGCCCATTGGGAGATCGAGCAGGGGTTCGAGGTGGATTGCGATTGCACCTTGCGCATCGCCGCGATCAGCTCTTTCGGCCCAGCCGCGTAGCCGATCCGCCAGCCGGTCATGGCATAGGCCTTGGAGACGCCGTTGACCGTCAGCGTGCGATCATAGAGCGCGGGCTCGACCTGCGCGGGCGTGGTGAATTCGAACCCGTCGAAGGTGAGATGTTCATACATGTCATCGGTCATCACCCAAACATGCGGGTGGCGCATCAGCACCTCGGTCAGTGCGGTCAGCTCCTCGCGGGAATAGGCCGCGCCCGAGGGGTTCGAGGGCGAGTTGAAGAGGAACCACTTGGTGTTCGGCGTGATCGCGGCTTCCAGCGCCTCGGGGCTGATCTTGTAGCCCATCGCGGGATCGCCCTGAACGAAGACGGGCGTGCCGCCGCCGATCAGCACCATATCCGGGTAGCTGACCCAGTAGGGGGTCGGGATCACCACCTCGTCGCCGGGATTGAGCGTCGCCATCAGCGCGTTGAACAGCACCTGCTTGCCGCCCGAGGAGACGGAGACCTGCTCGGGTGTGTAGTTGAGGCCATTCTCGCGAGCGAACTTGGCGCAGATCGCCTGTTTCAGCTCGGCGATGCCGTCCACGGCGGTGTATTTGGTCTTGCCTGCGTCGATCGCGGATTTCGCGGCGTCCTTGATCGACTCGGGCGTATCGAAATCGGGCTCGCCCGCCGAAAGGCCGATCACATCGCGGCCTTCCGCGCGCAATTCGGCCACCTTTCCGGTCATCGCGACCGTCGGCGAAGGTTTCACCCGTGCAAGCGTGTCGGAAAGGAATGCCATCGCGTCGCCCTTGATTTGTAACTCGTTCGGCAAACTTCTAGGCTCGGCACCAGAAGCGTTCAAGCGAAAGCGGGAGAGAGACATGGTCGACGATTGGTATGGCGAGGCGAGCGCAACGTTCGGCGACCGGCTTGCGGGCGCGCGCGAAGCGGCAGGGTTGAGCCAGGAGGATCTGGCGACGCAGCTGGGCGTCCGGCTCGAGACGCTGCAGGCCTGGGAGGAAGACGTGCTGGAGCCGCGCGCGAACCGGCTGCAGATGCTGTCGGGGATGCTCAACGTGACGCTGATGTGGCTGCTGACCGGATCGGGCGAGGGGCTTGACGGCCCGCCCGAACAGGGAGAAGACGCAAAGGCGGAACGCGCCCTCGTGCGCGAAATCCGGGAAGTGCGGTCCGGGCTCGAAGATCTCGACGTGCGGCTGGCACGGCTGGAGAAGCGCTTGGTGGCAGGAGAGAGTTGATGACAGAGACGCGAGAGGCGCGGCTGAAACGGATGAAGATGCGCAGCTGGCGGCGCGGGATCAAGGAAATGGACCTGATCCTCGGGCCTTACGCCGATGCGTGCCTGCCCGATCTCGATGCCGCCACTCTCGATCTCTATGACCAGCTTCTCGAAGAGAACGATCAGGACCTGTATCCGTGGGTCTCGGGCGCGCAGCCTTGCCCGCCGAAATACCTCGAATTGCTCTCCGTAATCGGCCAGTTCGCCCGCGAACGGCACATTACGAAAACCTGAGAACGGCGCGGAAGCCCCGGATTTCATAGGGTTTTGCGCGAATTTTCGGAGAATTCGGGCCGCTTAACGGTATCTTTGCCATTTCCCGCCACTGTCCTGCGTCAGGGGCAGCGAAACTGGCGGAGAATGCTATGACCGTGCAGAAATCTGCAAGCGACATGACGCCCGTCCCGGCAACGCCGGGGCTGATGGCGGGATATCTGGACAGCCTTTCGCTGCTGGAGCGGCTGCATCGCTTGCTGCTCGACGTCATCAAGGACGAGTTCGAGCGGCTGGGCATCCTCGAGATCAACCCGGTGCAGGCGCTTTTGCTGTTCAACGTGGGCGAGAACGAGGTGACCGCAGGGGAGCTGAAGACCCGCGGCTATTATCAGGGGTCGAACGTCTCCTACAATCTCAAGAAGCTGGTGGAGGCGGGCTACATGCACCATCAGCGCTGCGAGATAGATCGCCGCTCGGTGCGGGTGCGGCTGACCGCGAAGGGGCGCGAGCTGCGCGAGAACGTGGCGACCCTGTTCGAGCGGCACGCCTGCGGGATGGAGACGCGCGGCGTCATCACCTTCGACGCGATGGAGGAGATGAACCACACGCTGCGCCGGATGGAGCGCTACTGGACCGACCAGATCCGCTATATCTACTGACCCTTGCGCAGGTCGCGTTTGCGCGATGACGCCCGGTTCTCCTTGCCGCATCGGCGTGGGGCGTGCTTCCTTGCCGTGACGATATGCGGCGAGGGGACGCGCGATGAAACAGCTTGGACAAAAGGCGATGCGGGGGGCGATCCGGGTGGGCATGGCGGCGGCGCTACCGATTGCGGGGCTCGCATGGTGGAAGCGCGCCGAGATCGCGCGGCTGCGCGCGGTGAACCGGCTGTTCGAGCCCGACCGGATCGTCGGCAATTTCTCCAACATGCCCGCACTGTTTCATTCGCGCGAGATCGCATGTGGCGACGGGCCGGTGTCGGACTTGGCCCGCGGCGCGGAGGAGGCGCTGCCCGAGGGCGTCGAAGATTGGATCGAGCGGCGCTGGGTCACCGCGCTGGTGAAGCTGCGCCACGGCCAGATCACCCATGAACGCTATTTCCGCGGCACCGCGCCCGAGGATCTGCGCATCTCCTGGTCGATGGCGAAGAGCTTCCTCTCGGCCACGCTGGGCATCCTGCACCATCAGGGCGTGATCCCCGATCTCGACGCGCCGCTCACCCGCTTTGCGCCGCAACTGAAGGGCTCGGGCTATGAGGGCGTGACGATCCGCGATGCGCTGGTGATGTCCTCGGGTGTGGCCTTCAACGAGGACTATCTGGATTTCCATTCGGATATCAACAAGATGGGCCGTGTTCTCGCGATGGGGCGGTCGATGGACGCCTTCGCCGCCTCGCTCAAGATCCGCGAGGCGGAGCCGGGCGCGCGGATGCTCTATGTCTCGATCGATACGCATGTTCTGGGCATGGTGATCGCCGGTGCGACCGGGGCCGATCCGGCGGAGGTGATGCGCGAGTTGCTGATCGCACCGATGGGGCTGGAGGCCGCGCCGGTGATGCTGACCGACGGGTTGGGCGTCAGCTTCGTCCTTGGCGGGCTGAACCTGCGGACGCGGGACTATGCGCGTTTCGGCCAGATGTTCCTGCAAAAGGGCTTCTGGAACGGGCGCCAGATCGTGCCCGAGGACTGGGTTACGCAATCGACCGCGCTGCAGGCGCCGAAGGGCGAGGGATACGGCTACCAATGGTGGGTGCCCGTCGACACGGCGGAGCACGGCGGCGATTATTTCGCGCGCGGCATCTATGGCCAGCACATCTATGTCAGCCCCGCGACCGACACGGTGATCGCGCTCAACGCCGCCGACTGGCGCTTCAAGGAGGAGGGCGTCGAGGAGGAAAACCTTGCCATGTTGCGCCGCATCGCAGAGGTTTCCTGACAGGGAGGGCTGCGCGATGCAGATGTATGAGGCGATCAACGTGCTGGGGGGTACATTGCAGCCCTGTTCGCTCAAGCCCCGCACCGGGTTCTTCCGCGATGGCAGCTGCAACACCTGCTGGGAGGATAGCGGCTCGCATACGGTCTGCGCTGTGATGACGGCGGAGTTTCTCGCCTTCTCGAAATATCTCGGCAACGATCTGAGCACGCCGCGCCCGGAATATGATTTCCCGGGGCTGAAACCGGGCGACCAATGGTGCCTGTGCGCCTCGCGTTTCTTGCAGGCGGTGCAGGAGGGCTGCGCGCCCGAGGTGATGCTGGCTTCGACGCATCGCGATGCGCTGCGGGTGGTGCCGTTCAAGATGCTGGCCGATCATGCCGCCGAGAAGAAGGGCGGGAAGGGCTGAGCCTCAGTCCGTCGCGCCGCCCACCGGCACCCAGAGCACATCCTCGATTTTCGGCGCGCCGGTGGCGAGCATCACCAGCCGGTCGAAGCCAAGCGCAATCCCGGACGCCTCGGGCATAATCTCGAGGGCGGCGAGGAAGTCTTCGTCGATCGGGTAACGCTCGCCATAGAGTTCTTCCTTCAGATCCATATCGCCCTCGAAGCGGCGGCGCTGTTCGGCCGGATCGGTCAGCTCGCCAAAGCCGTTCGCGAGTTCGACCCCGCAGGCGTAAAGCTCGAAGCGTTCGGCGACGCGGTCGTCATCCGGGGCAGGGCGGGCCAGCGCGGCCTCGGCCAGCGGATAGCGATCCAGAATCGTCGCGCGGCCATGGCCCAGATGCGGCTCGACCTTCGCGACCAGCAGTTTCGAGACGATGTCCGACCAGCTGTCGCCCGCCGCCACTGCAAAGCCGATCGCTTCGCATTGCGCGCGCAGCGCCTCCGCGTCGGTCTCGGCCCCGTCGCAGGTGGCCAGCAGGTCGATCCCGGCATGGCGCTGGAAGGCATCGGCGACCGACAGCCGTTCGGGATCGGCGAAGGGGTCGCATTCGGCAGTGCCATAGCGCAGCGCCGACGATCCTGTAGCCTCGGCTGCCAGCCGCAGAATCGCCGCGCAATCGGCCATCAGCGCGGTATAGTCTTCGCCCGCGCGATACCATTCCAGCATGGTGAATTCGGGCGAATGCCGCTTGCCCGCCTCGCGGTTGCGCCAGACATGGGCGAAGGCGGCGATGCGCCGCTCGCCCGCCGCCAGCAGCTTCTTCATCGCGAATTCGGGCGAGGTGTGCAGGTACATCCGGCGCGCCTCACCGTCATTGCCGATCATGTCGGTGGCGAAGGCGTGCAGATGCGCCTCGTTGCCGGGGGAGACCTGCAGCGCGCAGGGATCGACCTCGACGAAATCCTCCGCCGCCAGCCAGCCGCGGATCGCCGCCTGAATGCGGTTGCGCGCGAGAAGGGCGGGGCGGCGGTCGGCGTGGCGCTCGGGCGTCCAGAACGGGGGCATGACAGGCCTTTCAGGCTGGAAATCGGGGCGCAAATGGTTTAGGCGCTCTGCAATCCGGGCGCCAGAGCCTGTTTTATCCGAATTCAAAGGGGTCCTTTCATGGCGAAAGTCATCGCTTCCTCTGTCCGCAAGGGCAACGTGCTTGAAATCGACGACAAGCTCTACGTCGTGATCACCGCGCAGAACATCCATCCCGGCAAGGGCACGCCTGTCACGCAGGTCGATATGCGCCGCATCTCGGACGGCACGAAGGTGTCGGAGCGTTGGCGCACGACCGAGCAGGTCGAGCGCGCCCATGTCGAAGAGCGCGAATACGATTTCCTCTACGAGGATGGCGAAGGCTATCACTTCATGGACCCCGAGACCTACGAGCAGCTCGCGGTGCAGGATGACGTGATCGGCGACGCGAAGGTGTTCCTGCGCGACGGCATCCGCGTCCATCTCAAGACCTTCCAGGAGAACGCGATCGCGATCGACCTGCCGCAGAAAGTCACCGTCGAAGTCGAAGAGACCGAGCCGGTCGTGAAGGGTCAGACCGCCTCGTCGAGCTACAAGCCCTCGATCTGCACCGGCGGGATCCGCGTGATGGTGCCGCCGCATATCGGCGTGGGCACGCGCATCGTGATCAACACCGAAGACACCACCTATGTGGAGCGCGCGAAGGACTGATCCGCGCCGCGATCTTATGAAAAAGGCGCCCCGCGGGGCGCCTTTTTTGTTTGCGGATTGGGTCGGTCAGGCGGGGCGTTGCGTGGCGCGCGCAGGCCAGACCTCCAGCAGGCCAGCGCCCAGCACCAGCGCGCCGCCTGCGATCTCCAGCGCGGCAAGCCGTTCGCCCGCGATCAGCGCGGCGGAGACCGCGCCGACGAGCACCTCGCTCATAAGCAAGATTCCGATCCGTGCTGGTTCGAGCCGCACGGTCGCCCACATGAGCCCGGCCGTCGCTGCGCCCCACCAGAACACCCCGGCGGCACCGATCAGCCCAACCGACGCTGCCCAATCGACGCCGCTCGAGGGAAGGGGCGCAAGGAACGGTGCGAGGCAGAGCGCGGTAAGGGCCGCGCCGAGTGCGAAGACGAAGGTGGCGGGGCCGGGCGAGAGCGTCGATCTGGTGCGCATCCCCGTGGTCGCGACCGACCAGATCACGCCGCCTACAAGCGTCATCCATTCGCCCAAGCTGCTGGGCAAGGGCAGGCCGCCGCTTGCGCCCAGCATAAGGCCGAGCCCCGCGAGGCCAATGACGATCGCGGCCAGTCGCAGGCGCGAGACCGGCCAGCCCAGCACGAACCGTCCGATCAGCACCGACCAGACCGGGGTGAGAAACCACAGCAGGATCACCAGCGCGACGCGGCCGTAGAGAAAGCCGATCGAATAGAGCGCAAAGGCCGCCCCGCCGAGCGCGACCGAGATTAGCGCGGCTGGCGTGGCGGTGGCGAGTTCGTAGCGCTTGGTCCAGGCGATGGGCGCAAGGGCCACGCAGGCGACCAGGGTGATCGCGACCGTGCCCCAAGCGCCCGCCAGGCCGTGCCCGTCGAGCGCGCGCACCGGGAGCCAGTAAAGCCCCCAGAGCGCGCCCGTGATCAGCGTGATCGCGCTGGCAATGAGGGTGACACGGGCCTCGCTCACCCTTTGATCCGTTCGACCCATGCTTCGAGGGCTGCAAGCGACTCGGGTTCGTCGAGGAAGGGGATATGGGCGCGGTCGGCGACGCGCGCATAGATCATGTCCGGGCGGCGGCGCTGCATCTCGTCCACCGTGGCGTCGCTCAGCAGATCGGAATTCGCGCCGTGGGTCAGGACGATCGGCAGCCCTTCGGTGGCCTCGAAGAGCGGCCAGGCGGGCTCCACGCCGCCCTTGAAGACGCCGAGGAAGGCATCGCGCAGGGCCGGGTCGTAATTGATCTTCAGCCCGTCATCGGTCTCCACGTAGTGGTGGCGGACCTCCATCGCCCAGCGATTGGGCGGCACCTTATCGAAACCGATCATCGCCTCGGGCAGCTTTTCAGCCATTTCGGCATAGCTCTTCGCCGCCGGGTTGCGCCCGATATAGTCGAAGATCTTGTTCAGCCCCTTCTCGTCAAGAACAGGCCCGACATCGTTCAGCGCGAGCCCGGTCATGCGCTCTTTCGAGGTCAGCGCCAGATACATCCCCACGAGGCCCCCGCGCGACGTGCCGAGGATTGCGGCCTTCTCGATCCCCAGATGATCGAGCAGTTGCAGCGCATCCGCCGCTTCGCGCGGCACGGTATAGGTTTTCTCGCCGGTCCAGTCGCTCTCGCCGCGGCCGCGATAGTCCATGCAGATCAGACGCACGTCCTTGAGATGCGGCGCGACGTAGTCGAAATCGCGGGTGTTCCGCGTCAGCCCGGACAAAGCCAGAATCGGCACGCCGCTGCCACTGTCGCGATAGGCGATCTTCGCGCCATCATCCGCGGTAAAGAATTCCATTACGCCGCTCCTCTCTGGATTGCTGACCTGTCAGCGATCATAGTGCGTTAGAGGGAGATCGCCATGGCTGACACACTGGAAAGATTACACGAAAGACTGAGTGCGCTCGAAGACGAAATCGAAGCGGAATGGGAGCGCAGGCGCGAGGCGATGGCGTTCCGGCTCGACCATAACCGGGTGGTGTTCGAGGCGGGCGTTCGCGATGCGCATCGGCAGGCGCGGGTGGGGCTGTTGCGCTTCCTGTCCTATGCGCGCCCGATGGTCATTCTGACCGCCCCGGTGATCTATTCGCTGATCGTGCCCTTCGTGCTGCTCGACCTTTTCGTGAGCCTCTATCAGGCGATCTGTTTTCCGATCTACCGCATCGCCAAGGTAAAGCGCTCCGATCATATCGTGGTCGACCGTCAGCATCTGGCCTATCTCAACACGTTGCAGAAGCTGAACTGCGTCTATTGCGGCTATTGCAACGGACTTCTGAGCTATGCCTACGAGATCGCCGCGCGGACCGAGCAATATTGGTGCCCGATCAAGCACGCGCATCGGGTGAAGGGGCCGCATCTGCGCTACCGCGATTTCGTGGAATACACGGATGCGGAAGGGTTTCAGGCGCAGACGATGCGGCTGCGGCGCGCGCTGCGCGAGATGGACGAGTGAGCGCTTCTCAGAGGTGGTCGGGCACCGCGCGCAGGTCCGTCAGGATCGCCGCGGGTTTATAGGGCAGCCGCTCGACCGGGGCGCCCGCGCGGTTGACCCAAAGGACGTGGAAGCCCGCCTTGGCCGCGCCCGCCGCATCCCAGCCGTTAGACGAGATGAAACAGGTCTTCTCCGGTTCGACGCCCATCTTCTGCGCGATCATGTCGTAGACGGCGGCGCGGGGTTTGTAATGACCGATCTCGTGGATCGAGAGCACCTCGTCGAGCAGATGCCCGACCCCCGCCGCATGAACCGCAGCCCCCAGCATGTCGGGCGCGCCGTTAGACAGGATCGCACGTCCGACACCGCGATGGTGCAGCGCATCGAGCATCTCGGGCACTTCGGGGAAGGCGGGCAATTCGCGGTAAAGCGCCATCAGCCGCTCGGCCAGATCGGGATCGTCGAGATCCTGCGCCGCCATCGCCCAATCGAGCCCGTCGCGGGTCAGCTGCCAGAAATCGACGTAATCGCCCATCACCTCGCGCAGCCAGCTATATTCGAGCTGCTTGCGCCGCCAATCGGCAGCAAGGCGCGGCCAGATCTCGGTCAGGCGCGGCTCTTCGGCGGCCAGATTGCGCGCGGCGGCGTCGACGTCGAAAAGCGTGCCGTAGGCGTCGAAGACGCAAAGCTGTATGGACATGATATTTCCTCCCGAGCCACAGCCTAGCGTTGGCGGGGCCGGGTGCAAGGGTCAGTAGATGTCGCGCGAGGCTTGCGTCGCGGCGGCGAGCCCTTCGGCCAGACGCTCGGCAAAGCCATTGTCGCGCAGAGTGGTCAGGCCCTTGGCCGTCGTGCCCGCGTAGTCGATCATCTCCTGCACATGGGTCTGAGGCGTCGGGCCCTCGCCCATCATCTGCCCGGCCGAGAGGAATAGCTGGCGCACGGCGCGATCGGCGATCTCGGGCGGGACGCCCTGATCCTCGGCATGACGCGCCATCGCGGCGGCGCAGGCCGCGACGAATCCCGGCACCGGGCCGGTCATCGCGGTGAAGAGGTCGATCTGGGCCTCGTCGGTGAGTTCGTCCGTCTGCCCGCAGGCCTCAAACAGGGCCCGGGTGCGGGCGCGGTCGTCTTCGGTCACGGCATCGCTCGCGAACCATGGGCTATAGGCGAGGCCCTTTGCTGCCGCCGGGCTCGACATGGCGCGGATCACGCGGGGGCTGGCGCTGATGCGGGTGAGCTCGGAGAGCGGCACGCCCGCCATGACGGAGATCACCAGCTTGTCCTTCGCGTCGATCCTGAGGTCTCGGGCAGCGGCGGGCGGCACGCAGAGGATCACCACGTCGCAAGCCTCTACCAGCACCTGCGGATCGGTCAGCACGTTCTCCGGCGGGAAGCCCTCAATGTCAGGCCGCGCGCCGGAGCGGTTGGCCATCAGAAGCGACTTGGGCTCCGCGCGCCAGAGCGCCTCGGCAATCGCTGCGCCGAGCATTCCTGAGCCGATGATGCCGATGGAGAAATCGAGTGCCATGCGCGCCTCCCTGCGTGTTCGCGAAAGCCTAACGCGGGGCAGGGGATGGGGGAAGGGAGGGAATGGGTAGCATGGCGCGCGCCGGCCCGTCCCCGCGGGCTGGCGCCTTGGCCAACCACGCGAAACGCAGCCATGTTCGAGGTATGTGGCGTGGATAAAGCGCTGCCGCACAGAGCGAGGACCGCGCCACCCCACGGGCCGGCGCGCGCCCTGCTTGTGATTGGCTGAGCTTACAGGTTCTCCGCCGCGGGCATGCCCATGACGTGATAGCCGCTATCGACCGAGATGATCTCGCCGGAGGTGCAGGCGCCATAGTTCGAGAGCAGATAGACGGCCGTGCCGCCAATCGCTTCCAGCGTCGCGTTATGGCGCAGGGGCGAATTGTGCTCGGTGTGGCGGAAGGTCTTGCGCGCGCCGCCGATCGCAGCGCCGGCCAGCGTCTTCATCGGGCCGGGCGAGATCGCGTTCACGCGGATGCCGTCGGGGCCCAGATCGGCCGCCAGATAGCGCACCGCCGATTCCAGCGCCGCTTTCGCCACGCCCATCACGTTGTAATAGGGCGTCACGCGCTGCGAGCCCATATAGGTCAGCGTGATCATCGAGCCGCCTTCGTTCATCAGTTCCGAGGCGCGCTTGGCCACGTCGATGAAGCTGTAGCAGGAGATCGTCAGCGAGTTCTTGAAGTTCTCGCGGGTGGTGTTGATGAACCGGCCCGCAAGCTCGGACTTGTCGGAATAGGCGATGGCGTGCACGACGAAGTCGATCGAGCCCCATTCCTCTTTCAGCTTGGCGAAGGCGGCGTCCATCGAGGCGTCGTCATTCACGTCCACATCCAGCAGGAATTTCGAGCCCACGCTCTCGGCCAGCGGTTCGACCCGCTTGCCGAAGGCTTCGCCCTGATAGGAGAACGCCAGTTCCGCGCCTTGCTCGGCCAGTGCCTTCGCGATCCCCCAAGCGATTGAGCGCTCGTTGGCGACCCCCATCACGAGGCCGCGCTTACCCTTCATCAGTTCCGCCATTCCCGTCCCTGCCGCCGTTTGTTCTTGCCGTTAGTCTTTATACTTGCTCATCACGAGCGACGCGTTGGTGCCGCCGAAGCCGAAGCTGTTCGACAGGACCGAGTCGAACTCGACATTGTCGATCCGCTCCATCGCGATCTCTTCCGGTTTGATCTCCGGGTCGAGCTCGGTGATGTTGGCCGAGGCCGTGATGAAGTTGTTTTCCATCATCAGCAGCGAATAGATCGCCTCATGCACGCCGGTCGCGCCGAGCGAGTGCCCGGTGAGCGATTTGGTCGAGGAGATCTTCGGCACGTTTTCCTCGCCGAAGACGCGGCGCACGGCCTGCACTTCGGTCACGTCGCCTGCGGGCGTCGAGGTGCCATGCGCATTGATGTAGGAAATCTTGCGGCCTTCGGGCAGGGTGCCGACCGCGAGCTTCATCGAGCGCTCGCCGCCTTCGCCCGACGGCGCCACCATGTCGTGGCCGTCCGAGGTCGCGCCGTAGCCGGTGACTTCCGCGTAGATCTTCGCGCCGCGCGCCTTCGCGTGCTCGAGTTCCTCCAGCACGACGACACCGCCGCCGCCTGCGATGACGAACCCGTCGCGGGTCGCGTCGAAGGCGCGCGAGGCCAGCTCGGGCGTGTCGTTATATTTCGACGACATCGCGCCCATCGCGTCGAACAGGCAGCTCAGCGTCCAGTCCAGTTCCTCGCCGCCGCCGGCGAAAACGATGTCCTGCTTGCCCATCTGGATCAGCTCGGTGCCGTTGCCGATGCAATGCGCCGAGGTCGAGCAGGCCGAGGTGATCGAGTAGTTCACGCCCTTGATCTTGAACGGCGTGGCCAGACAGGCCGAGTTCGTCGAACTCATGCAGCGGGTGACCATGAACGGCCCCATCCGCTTGGGCGAGCCCTTCTCCATGACGATGCGATGCGCCTCGAAGAAGTTCGAGGTCGACGGACCGCCCGAGCCCATGATCAGGCCGCTGCGCGGGTTCGAGATGTCGCTCTCTTCGAGACCGCTATCGGCCAGAGCCTGCTCCATCGCGATGAAGTTATAGGCCGCGCCCGGACCCATGAAGCGCAGGTTGCGCTTGTCGATATGGTCCTCGAGCGTGATCTTCGGCTGGCCTTTGACCTGGCTGCGGAAGCCGCGCTCGGCGTAATCCTCGGCGAATACGATGCCGGATTTGCCGGCCTTCAGGCTGGCGGTGACTTCTTCGGCATTGTTGCCGATGGGCGAGACGATGCCCAAACCGGTGATGACGACGCGGCGCATGCGGGCCTCCTGTCTTGTCTGTCTATGGGGGTCAGCTCTCGGAGAGCGCGACCTTCATGTCCTTGACCTCGTAGATCACGTCACCGTCGGCCTCGACGATCCCGTCGGCGACACCCATGGTCAGGCGACGCGTCTGAACGGCCTTGGTGAAATCGACCTTGTAGGTCAGCATTTTGCGATCCGGGCGGACCATGCCTGTGAGCTTAACCTCGCCCACGCCAAGCGCATAGCCGCGACCCTGCCAGCCGCGCCACCCGAGGTTGAAGCCGGTCAGCTGCCACAACCCGTCGAGGCCGAGGCAGCCCGGCATGATCGGATTGCCGGGGAAATGGCATTCGAAGAACCACAGGTCGGGGGTGATGTCGAACTCGGCGACCACATGGCCCTTGCCGTGCTTGCCGCCATCGCCCGAGATGTCGGTGATGCGGTCCATCATCAGCATCGGCGGCGCCGGAAGCTGTGCATTGCCGGGGCCAAACAGCTCCCCGCGTGCACATTTCAGAAGATCTTCTTTCCCGAAGCTCGTCGGAAACCCAGCCATCGGCGCTCCTTCCCGGTTTTGGCGTGCTTTTGCATCCCTCTATCACCGCGTGGCCGCGTGGCGCAAGGGCGACGGTGACAGGCCGCGCCCCTGCGCGGTTGCATTGAAACCTGAGTGGAAAAGTCTCATATAGGTACCGAGGAGACATGACATGGCTGTGACGAATTCGACCGAACAGCGCCGCGGGCAGGACTGGCTGAGCCGTGGCGGGCTGCGCCCGACCCGTCAGCGACTGGCGCTGGCCACATTGCTCGTTGGCGATGGGGAAAATCGTCATGTCACGGCCGAAAGCCTCTACGCGGCCGCCTGCGATGCGGGCGAGAAGGTCTCGCTCGCCACCGTGTACAACACACTCAAGGCGTTTTGCGACGCGGGGCTGATGCATGAGATAACGGTGGACGGCGCGCGCAGCTATTTCGACACGCGTATGGACGATCACCCGCATTTCTTCTGGGAAGACGACAACCGTCTGTCGGATGCCCCGGCCGAGGAGTTGAAACTCGCCTCGATCCCGCAGGCTCCCGAGGGCGCCGAGATCACCCGCGTCGACGTGGTGATCCGTGTCCGTAAGGCGTAAGCTGCCCTTCTTCCAATTGCCCTAAATATCCCGGGGTGAATGGCCGCAGGCCAAAGGGGCAGAGCCCCTAAACCTCACGGCAATATCGCAAGCCAGCCCCAGATCGTCAGAATCGACAACGCCGTCGCGATCAGCACGGCCGAGGCCGCGACCCTGCGCGCCACCCCGTAGATATTCGCGAAGAGATAGGCGTTGACCCCCGGCGCCATCGCCGCCGTCAGCGTGGCGGAACGCAGCGCGGACGTGTCCACCTTGAAGGCGAAATGCGCGAGCCCATAGGTGATCGCCGGATGCAGCATCAGCGACAGGCCCGTGACCATCGCGATCGCCTTCGCATCGCCTTCGGGACGATAGCGATAGAGCACGCCACCCAGCCCGAACAGCGCCGCAGGCAGTGCTGCGCGCGCCATCATATCCATCCCCTCGCGGATCGGATGGGGCAGGGGCTGGCCGGTCAGCGTGGTGAGGATCTTGATCGCGAAGCCGGTCAGGATGCCGATCACCAGCGGGGTCCGCAGCACGCCGATCAGTGCGTTGAGCCCGACGCGCCCCAGCGACGTGCCGGTGCCCGACGAGCGCACCATCTCCATCGCGAGAATGCCGATCGTGTAGAGGAAGGGCGAGTGCACCGAGATGATCGCGAAATTGCCCGACAGCGCATCGGTGCCGTAAGCGCGCTCGGTGATCGGCACGCCCAGCAGCAGCGAATTCGAGAACAGGCAGGCGAAGCCGATGGCGACGCTCTCCGGACCGTTGCGGCCTATCATGCGCGCACCGGTGATGCCGATGGCGAAAGAGATCAGTGCGCCTGAATAGAACGCGGCCATCATCGCCCAGTTATAGCTCTGCGTCAGGTCGAGATTGGCGATCGAGCGTGCCAGCAGCACCGGCACTGCGAAGTTCTGCGCAAAGCGCATCAGCCCGTCGACCGCGCCTTCGGAGAACAGCCCGCGCCAGGCCACGACATAGCCGAAGCCGATGACGAGGAAGACCGGCAGGATGACGTCGATCAGAACGCTCATCAGAGGCCGAAGTCCAGAACCATCCCGTCATGGGCAGGGCGAATGTGATCCGGCGTTTCCTCGGCGACGGTGTCGTGGTCGAGGTCGATATGCATGTTGGTCAGCACCGCGCTCGCGGGCTGCGCACGCTCGATCCATTCCAGCGCGCGGGCCAGATGCGCGTGGGTGGGGTGCGGCGTGCGGCGCAGCGCGTCGAGTACCCAGCAATCGAGGCCTTCGAGATAGGCCCATGCCTCTTCGGGAATGTCCGAGACGTCCGGCAGATAGGCCAGCCCGCCGATCCGAAAGCCGAGCGCGTCGATATTGCCGTGCTCGACGCGGAAGGGCTGAAACTCGATCGAGCCGCCCGCGCCGGTGATCTGGAAGGGCCGCTCGCGATGGATCGATTTCAGCTCGCAGATCGGTTTGTAATTGCTGTCCGAGGGCTGGACGAAGGCATAGGCGAAGCGGTCCAGAAGCGCGGCCTCGGTATCGGCATCGGCCCAGACGGGCAGGCGGGTGCGCATGTTGAAGACGATCTGGCGCAGATCGTCGAGCCCGTGGACGTGATCGGCATGGCTGTGGGTGTAGACCACCGCATCCAGCTCGCCCACGCCCGCGGTCAGCAGTTGCTGGCGCATGTCGGGCGTGGTGTCGATCAGGACCCGCGTGGTGCCCGATTGTGAGACCCGCTCGACCAGCATCGAACAGCGCAGCCGGTGGTTCTTCGGATTTGCCGGGTCGCAGTCGCCCCAATTGTTGCCGATGCGCGGCACGCCCCCCGAGGAGCCGCAGCCGAGGATCGTGAAGCGCATCCGACTCATGCAGCGATGCTCCCCCGCTCGCCATGCTCGGCGGCTTTCCAGAACAGGCGGTCGAAATTGGCCTGCGTCGCGGCGGCGAATTCCTCCAGCGGCAGGCCGAAGACTTCGGCGCCGACCTTGGCGGTGTGCGCCGTGTAGGCGGGCTCGTTGCGCTTGCCGCGATAGGGTGGCGGCGCGAGATAGGGGCTGTCGGTCTCCACGAGGATCCGCTCGAGCGGTGCGCTCGCGAAGATGTCGCGCACCTCCTGGCTTTTCGGGAAGGTCGCGATGCCGGACATCGACAGGTAAAAGCCCAGATCGACCGAGACCTGCGCGAGACGCGGCCCCGACGAATAGCAATGCATGACGCAGGAGTAGGGCTTGGCCTTCATCCCCTCGGTCAGGATCGCTTCCATGTCCTCGTCGGCATCGCGCGAATGGATGATCAGCGGCAGACCGGTTTCCTGCGCGGCCTCGATATGCAGGCGCAGGGATTGCTTCTGAACCTCGGCGCTCTCGGCGGTGTAGTGATAATCGAGCCCGGTCTCTCCGATGCCCACGAATTTCGGGTGTTTGGCCAGTGCCACCAGTTCGTCCACCGTGGCCATCGGCTCTTCGGCGACGCTCATCGGATGGGTGCCTGCGGCGTAGAAGACGCCGCGATGCGCCTCGGCGATGGCGCGCACGGAGGGCTCGTTCTTCAGCTTGGTGCAGATCGTCACCATCCGCGTCACTCCGGCGGCGTTCGCGCGGCTGATGATATCGTCGCGCTCACCGTCGAAATCGGGGAAATCGAGATGGCAATGGCTGTCTGTGATCTCGGGCGGGAGGGTCAAAATCGGCTCCTTTCGCGCCGCATCAGGAAGCGGCGGCTGTGATCTCCAAGACGATATCCATCACGAGCGCGGCAGGGTCAAGGTTGACCGCCCGACCGTGGGCGGCGCGTGCCCCCATGCTCTGATGGAGGGCAGCCCATTTCATCGCTGCCTGATCGTCAGGCGACAATCGTGCGAGGAGCTGCGCCTCGCCGGGCGACGCTTCGGGATGCGCCGGGCCCATCACGCCCGCGCGCGCAGTGCGCGAGAGAAAGAGGTCGATCAGGTTCAGGACGAGGATGAAGCGGTTCTCGTTCGCCTTGCCGACACAGCTTTCGGCCAGCGCCAGCGCGCCCAGACGGTCGAGCCGGGGCAGGGTGCCCATCAGATCGACGAGCTTGGCATAGGTCGTCATGCCGTCCTGATTGATCAGCCGGATCGCGGCACCGACGGAGCCACCCGACAGCGCGGCCAGCGCGTGGTGGTCGAGATCCGGCGGCTCGCCCTCCTCTTCGGCGGCGGCGATGGCAGCTTCCATCTGATCTGGCGTGAGCGTGCCCAGCCGCAATTCCCGACAGCGCGAGCGGATCGTCGGCAAGAGCCGCGCGGGCTGATGCGCGATCAAAAGGAAGGTGACGCGCGGCGGCGGCTCTTCGAGCAGTTTCAGCACCGCGTTGGCGGCCTGGGTGTTCATCTCGTCGGCGGCGTCGATGATCACCACCCGCCGTCCGCCCTCGGCAGCCGACAGATGCAGGAAGGAGCGCAGCTTGCGCACCTCATCGACGCGAATGTCCTGCGACAGCGCGGATTCGGTGGCGTTCGCGCCACGCTTGAGCACGAAGATGCCCGGCTCCGATCCGGCGTGGATACGGCTGAGCGCCGGGTGGTTCGGATCGGGATCGAGGCTGGTGGGCTGTTCCGGCTCGCCGAACAGGCCCGGCCCATTGTCCTCGGGCTGGGTCATCAAGAAGCGGGTGATCCGCCATGCGAGCGTCGCTTTGCCCACGCCGCGCGGTCCGGTCAGCAGCCAGCCGTGATGCAGCCGCCCCATGTTGAAGGCGTCGAGGAAGTCCTCCTCGGCCCGCGTCTGACCGACCAGACGCAGCGTGTCGCGCGGGTGTCGCGCACCGGGCGCAAGGGTTGGATCGGGAAGGTCGGCGAGGCTCATGGCGGCACTCTAGTTGCGCGCGCGGGCGGTTTCCAGCGGGGTTTTTGCGGAATGCTGTCGGCGCGGGGCGACCAGCCCCGGGCCGCGCCCGACCCTCCCACCGGGAGGGCGCATTGGCGATGACATCGCGGGCACGCGGGTTTTCCTGGGCTTTCGAGATAAAACGCCAAGCCACCAACGTTGCGAAGCGCCCACCCGAGGGTCTGGCGCTGCCCTTAGCTCTGCAGTTCCGCCTGCACGGCACGCAGCACATCGGCGGCAATCGCATCGGCCTCGCGCGCGCCGTCGATTACCCGGAAGCGGGGCGCGAATTCCTCGGCCAGCGACAGGAAACCCGCGCGCATCTTTTCCTGCAGGCCGACGCCGAAATCCTCGAACCGCTCCTCGGTGCCTTGCCGCCCCTTTGCGCGCGATAGCCCCACAGCGGGGTCGATGTCGATCAGGACGGTCAGGTCCGGCTCGCGCCCGATCATCAGGGCGTGCAACTGATCGACCACCGCGCGCAGATCGCCGCGCGAGAGGCCCTGATACATCCGGGTCGAATCCGCGAAACGATCGCAGATCACGACCTTGCCTGCGGCGAGCGCTGGTTCGATCACGCGCTCCAGATGGTCGCGGCGCGCGGCGGTGAACAGAAGGATCTCGGTCTCGGCCGACCAGCGGTCGGGATCGCCCTCAAGCACCAGCCGCCGGATTTCCTCGGCCCCCGGAGAGCCGCCGGGTTCGCGCGTCAGAACAACCTCGCGCCCCGCGTCCCGCAGGGTTTCGGCCAGCATCCGCGCCTGTGTGGATTTACCCGATCCGTCGATCCCCTCGAAGCTGATGAACATGCGCGCTTAGCTGTTCACCCGTTCCATCGCGGCCTCGAACGCCTTGCCCGACAGCCGCGCCAGCGCCGCTTTCACGCGCACGACAAAGCCGCCTTTCTTGACGTCCTCGGTGGCGACGAGCGGCACTTCGTTGGCGTTGTCGAGGCCCGGCACGGTGATCACCAGCTTGCCGACTTCCTGACCTTGCTTGATCGGGGCCTGCAGCGGTCCTTTGAACACGGCCTCGGCAGTCACCTTGTCTTTCGAACCCGCGGGAACCAGCAGCGACAGATCGGTTTTCGGCGCAAGGCCGACGGTCGATTTGCCGCCCAGCCAGACCGGCGCCTCGGCAAGCTGGGTGCCCGCCTTCGCCACGTCCTTCATCACGAACTGACGGAAGGCCCAGTTCGCGACCGCTTCGCCTTCCGACCGGCGCGACTGCTCGGAGGGCATGCCTGCCAGCACGAAGACGATGCGGCGCTCGCCCATCACCGCGGAGCCCACGAGGCCGTAGCCCGCTTCCTGCGTGTGGCCGGTCTTCATGCCATCGGCCTTCCAGTCGGCGGCGCGGATGTCCAGCAGAGGATTGCGGTTCTCGGCATTGGCCGGGGCGCGATCCTTATAGTTGAAATGGGTCTCGCTGAAGAAGTGATAATATTGCGGGAAATGGGTGATGATCCGGCTCGCGACGATGCCGAGATCATGGACCGACATGCGCTGGCCGGGGTCGGGCCAGCCGTTCGAGTTGGCGAACATCGAGTTCTTCATGCCCAGCTCATGCGCGCGCTCGGTCATCAGGTCGGCGAAGGAGGACTCCGAGCCCGCCAGCCCCTCGGCCACCACGACGCAGGCGTCGTTGCCCGAGTTGATGATGATGCCCTGGATCAGATCCCGCACGGTAGGCCGGTCGGTCGTGTTGAGGAACATCGTCGAACCGCCCATCGACTGCGCATGCTCGGACACCGGGAAGGTTGTATCCATCGTGACCCGGCCATCTTCCAGCGCCTCGAACAGCAGATCGAGCGTCATCAGCTTCGACATGGACGCCGGGGGCAGCGGGATGTCCGCGTTCTTCGCCATCAGGACGGTCTTGGTCGACAGGTCATAGACCCAAGCCGCATGGGCCTTGGTGTCGAAGGCGGCGGCGGGCAGGGCGAACAGGCAGGCTGCAAGCGTGGCGGCGATCAGGCGAATGAAGGTCATATCTTCTGCGTAGTCCTATTTCGAGACGGGGTAGGCGTCGGGATAGCCCAGCCCGTGAATTTTGGTCTTGAGCGCGTCGAGGTCGGATTTCGTGGGCGCAGGGCCCGCGATCACGCGCCAGAAGGTCTTGGAGTGGCTCTGTTCCTTCTTGATCTCGGCGATCACGCCCGCCTTGGCCATCTGGCTCTGGGCGCGTTTCGCATTCGCCTCGACGGAGAAGATGCCGATCTGGATATAGCCTGCGCCGGTGCTCATTTTCGGCGTGCTCGGCTGCGGAGCCGCCGCAGCTACCGGGGCTGCGGGGGCGGGCGCCGGGGCAGGGGCCGCACCGATTGCGGGCTTGGCGGGTTTCGCTGCGGGCTTCGGCGTGCCTTGGGCCTTCGCGATCCCAGCCGCTGCGGTCGAGGTTACCTCGTCGAGCGACTTCTGCTCCACCTCTTCAGGGGCCGCGATCACCGGCTTGTCGACGAGCGGCGCGGGCTTGTCTTCCTTGACCGGAACCGTCTCGCGGCGCAGCGCCACGACGGAAAGCTCGGTCGGCGCGCCCGCCAGCAGCCCCAGCGCATCGGCCGCGTCCGAGCTGACCTGCAGTTTCGGGCCGGGATTGTCGGTCTCGCGCTTGAACAGCGCCCCGATCACGAATTTGCCGTTCGACGGGTTGCGGATGATCACCCGCTCGGGGTCTTTCACGTTCGGATGCGCGACCCAGACGCCGCCCAGCGAGGGGCGCCCGTCCCACAGGCCCTTTTCATCGACAGAGAAGACCTGCGGCGCTTCGACGTCGCGCTCGATCATCTTCTGGCCGTTTTCGGTGACGGTTTCGGCGTCGCCGGGGCTCGCGGTCTCGTCCGCGGGCTTCTTCTTGAACATCCCGAACGGGGAGCCGCCGCTCTCCTGACAGCCTGCCAGCGCGATCCCCGCGCCCAGCATCAGGGCAAAGCCCGTCACCCGCTTGCGCGTCATCTTATCCTGCTCAGTCATCCTGTGCCCCTTTTCGCGCGGTTTGCCCGCCTCTTGCCTGCGCGTCTGCACCGCTTGCGCCATGCGTTACGCGCGATCCTAGCGATTTGCAGAGCCCGTGAAAAGCTGCCCCAACGCCCACGCGCGGAAAACGGCGCGCAAGACTTTCAGAATCGCGTGAAGCGGTCTAAGCGAAGCCGGTCGGAGGAGTGGCAGAGTGGTTTAATGCACCGGTCTTGAAAACCGACGTAGGTGAAAGCCTACCGTGGGTTCGAATCCCACCTCCTCCGCCAGCGCATCGCTTCCATGCCCAAGAGCGATCCCGTCGCACGTCGGCAAAGCCTCCGCCCTAAGGGGGACGGCCCATTCTCCGGATATCACAGCTTCAGGGAAGGCGAGCCCCTTTTGCATCCGGGTTGCGCTCAATTTGCGGGCAGTCTGCTTTCGGAACAGCTTCAATAACGTGCATGTGTGGGCATGAGAGGGGGGCGGCCACAGCGAAGCAACATGTCTATTGACACCTTCGTGATCGATTCCCTAGCTTGAGGTAAGCGCCGAGCAAATGTGCTCGTCATGGCGCGTTGAACCCTCAGATATGTCGGCAATTCCGCCTCCAAAGCAGTTTCTGCTTCTGGGGGTTTTTGTCGTTGGAAGATCGAAAATGACACGTCTCGACCTACAGATCGGCCTGCTTTTCTCGACCACCGGCGCATACGGTAGAGTGGCGCATACGCAGCTCAACGGCGCGCAGCTTGCCTGTGATGAGATCAACGCGGACCCGAGCGCGGCGGTTATCTTCGACCCCATCCATGTCGATCCCGAGAGCGATCTGCACAAATACGCGCCGGCGGTGCAGAGCATGTTCGACCAAGGCATCCGCCATATCTGCGGCTGCTACACCTCGTCGAGCCGCAAGGAAGTGATCCCGCTCTTCGAGAAGCATGACGCGCTGCTGTGGTATCCGACGCATTACGAAGGCTTCGAGAGCTCGACCAACGTCATCTACACGGGCGCGGCGCCGAACCATCACATGTCGCCGCTCATCGATTTTCTCTGCGCCCGCTTCGGCCGCCGCGCCTATTGCATCGGCTCGAACTATATCTGGGGCTGGGAAAGCAACCGGGTGATGCGCGAGGAACTTCAGCGGCGCCGCGGCGAAGTGGTGGCGGAGCGGTATCTGCCGGTCGGCGAGACCGATATGGACGCCATCATCGAGGAGATCCTCGAGACCAAGCCTGATTTCGTGTTCAACGCGCTGATCGGCGAGTCCTCTTACGCGTTCTTCCGGGCGTTCCGGGAGACCTGTGAGGCGCGCGGCATCGAGCAGACCACGCGCTTCCCGATCGCGAGCTGTAACCTCTCGGAGCCCGAGCTTCGCGCGATCGGCCCGGTAGGGGCGGATGGGCAGATCAGTTCCAGCGTCTATTTCTCGTCCCTCGCGGGTGAGCGCAACAAGCGCTTCGTCGAGGCCTATGGCAAAGCCTTCCCCGAGGGACCTGTCGTTTCCGCCGAAGCCGAAGCCGCTTATGTCGCCATTCATATGCTCGCGAAATCCATCGCCGATGCGGGTACCGCGTCGGTGGGGGCGGTTCTCGAAGCGGCTGCGGGTCAGGTGTTCGACGCGCCGCAAGGCCGGGTCACGATCGATCCCGAAACCTACCATGCCTCGCTCACGCCCCGGATCGGGCTGTCGCGCGCGGATTTCGAGTTCGACATCCTGCTCGAAGCGCCCGAACCCATCGCGGCCGACCCGTATCTTGTCTCCTCGACGACGACCTTCGAGCCGGCGGAGCGGCGCAGGAACGTGAGGGTGGTTCAATGAAGACACCCCGGATCGCGCAAAACTTCCGCGGCCGCAGGGCCGTCATCTTCACCACCGAGGGCCGTTCGCTGGGCATTCTCGAAACGACATTGCGTCGGCTGGGGCTGGAGCCGGATACCCGTCCCGTCTCGCCGCGCCAGGTTTTCGAACTGCCCGAAGACCTGAGCCCAGAGGCCGACCTCGTCATCATCGACGGCGACCTAAACCTGCCGCAGGCTTGGCCCGAGAGTTTCAACCTGTCGCCCCAGCATGCGCCGTGTCCGACGGTCGGGCTGGTCGGAACGGAAGCGCCGAGCCGTCTCAAGGCGATGCTCCAACTCGGGGCCGCGTCCTTCCTGCAAAAACCGATCCATAGCGGCGCCGTCTATTCCGCTCTCTATCTGGGCGTGAACGCGTTCGAGCAAATCGACGGCCTCAAGGCGAGCCTCGACGATATGGGCGAACGCCGCCGCAAACGTATTTACGTCATCAAGGCTGTCGCGGCGCTCATGCGCCAGCGCGGGCTTAACGAAGATGCCGCATATGACCTTCTGCGAAAGGAGAGCATGCGCGCGCGCGTCAGCGTCGAGGACCACTGCGAGTCCCTGATGCTGGCAAACCCGGACAGCGATCTCGATCGCGGTGAAACGAAAAAGAGGTGTCAGGCGCGCTAGCCCAGCAAGGCACCCGGAAAAACCTCAACAAGGAGTTGAAAATGACCAGGAAACTGATCAGCACCGCTTCGGTGCTCGCTACCCTATTGTCTTTTGCAGGGCCCGTGATGGCTCAGGACGCCGAGCCGATCAAGATCGGTGTGCTCGAAGACCAGTCGGGGGATTTCGCCCTCGCGACCATCGGCAAGGTGCATGGCATCCAGCTGGCCACCAAGGAAATCAACGACGCGGGCGGTATCGCCGGTCGTCCGATCGAGCTGGTGACCTACGACACCCAGTCGGACAACACGCGCTATCAGGAATTCATGCGCCGCGTGCTGCAGCGCGACAAGGTGGACGTGGTCTTCGCGGGCTTCTCCTCGGCCTCGCGTGAAGCCTATCGCCCGATCGTCAACCAGTTCGACGGTCTGGCCTTCTACAACAACCAGTATGAAGGCGGCGTCTGCGACGCGAACATGATCGTCACCGGCGCGGTGCCGGAGCAGCAGTTCTCGACGCTGATCCCCTACATGATGGAGAAGTACGGCAAGAACGTCTACACCATCGCCGCCGACTACAACTTCGGTCAGATCTCGGCCGAATGGGTGCGCAACATCGTCAAGGACAATGGCGGCGAGATGGTGGGCGAAGAGTTCATCCCGCTCGGCGTGTCGCAGTTCTCGCAGACCATCCAGAACATCCAGGCGGCCAAGCCCGACTTCGTGGTGACGCTGCTGGTGGGCACGGCGCAGTCGTCCTATTACGAGCAGGCCGGTTCGGCGAATGTCGACCTGCCGATGGCGTCCTCGGTGAACGTGGGTCAGGGCTACGAGCATAAGCGCTTCACGCCCCCGAGCCTGAAGGACATGTATGCGACGGTGAACTATGTCGAGGAAATCGACACGCCGGAAAGCAAGGCCTTCGTCGAGAAGTTCCACGCGATGTTCCCCGACGAGCCCTACATCAACCAGGAAGCCGAGAACTCCTACGCGGCGGTCTATCTCTACAAGGAGATGGTCGAGAAAGCCGGCGGCTCTACCGCTCTGGAAGATGTGCGCGCCACGCTCGCCGATGGCAACCTGTGCTACGACGCGCCCGAGGGCGAGATGTGCATCGATCCGAAGAGCCAGCACACCTCGCACACGATCTATCTGGCCCATGTGCTCGAAGATCACTCGATCGAGTTCCCGAAGAAATGGGATGACATCAAGCCCTACTGGCTGGGCGATGTCGGCTGCGATCTGACCCAGAACGATCCGAGCGACCAGTACACCCCGTCGCACCTGCCGACGGAGTAATCCGACACATCGCGGATGCGGAGCCCCTTGGCTCCGCATCCGTCCCCTCCCGGATTTTCCTGCCCGGATTTCCCTGAACGACGGCCACCAAGAAAGGGACGGTCTATGGAGTTCCTCTACTCTCTTTTCAGCTTCTTCTATCAGTTCGGAGACGCGTTCGCCTTCCTCGTGCTCAGCGCCTGCGGCCTCGCGGTGATCTTCGGCATGATGGGCGTGATCAACCTCGCGCATGGCGAGTTCATCCTCTGCGGCGCCTATGTCTCGACGAGCGCCACCCATATGGGCGTGCCCCTTCCGATCGCGATCGCGCTGGGCTCTCTGGCCGCCGGTATCGCCGGGATGATCGTCGAGGTCGTGGTGATCCGCCCGCTCTACAAACGTCCCCTCGATACGATCGTGGCCACTTGGGGGATCTCGATGATCGTCACCCAAGGCACGCTGATCGTGTTGGGCACGACGATGGCGGGCAGCGGCACGCCCTTCGGCAGCTTCACCGTCGGCGACTATTCCTATTCGATCTACCGCATCGTGCTCGTGGTGATGGCGCTCGCGACGCTGGCCGCCTTGTGGCTGATGTTCACCAAGACGCGATTCGGCATCCTTGCCCGCGCCACGATCCAGGTGCCGCATGTGGCCGAGGCGCTCGGGGTCAACACCAACCTCATCTACAGCCTGACCTTCGGTCTGGGCGCAGCGCTCGCGGGGCTTGCCGGTGGGCTTTACGCGCCGACGATGACGCTCGTGCCGACGATGGGGGCCGCCTTCATGGTCGAGGCTTTCGTGACCGTCGTCGTGGGCGGCGCAGACATCTTCCTCGGGACGGCGCCTGCCGCGGTCGTGCTTGGCTTCATCAAAGCGTCGCTGACCTCCTGGCAGGGCCAGCTTGCCGGTCAGATCGGCATGCTCATCGCCGTCATCATCGTGATCCGCATCCTGCCGCGCGGCATCAGCGGCAAGATCCTGAAAGAAAGGGCCTGACGTGAGCAGCGCATCCCGTTTCACTTCCATTCTGAAGCTCATCGAGGGGCCGCAAACCCTCGGCAAGGGACCGAAATTCTGGTCGGGCTTCAGCGTCGTCCTGCTGGCCGCCTGCGCCTATCCGGCCTTCGCGGACAGCTACGACGTCGGCAATAACGTCTACTTCTTCAACTGGCTCTTCATGGCGATGGGGCTGAGCCTGATCTGGGGCTATGGCGGGGCGCTGAGCTTCGGCCAGACCGCCTTCTTCGGGGTCGCGGGCTACGCCTACGGGGTCCTGACGATCAACCTCGGCGACGCCTACGGCCTGACGCTGCTCTCGCTGGTGCTGGCGGTTGGCCTGAGCGCACTTTTCGCGGCGATCCTTGGCTACTTCCTGTTCTTCGGGCGCATCAGCGGCGTGTTCCTCGGCATCGTGACGCTTTCGGTGACGCTGGTGCTCGAGCGCTTCATGGCGCAGACGGCGGGGCCCGAATGGGCGATCGGCAAGGCGCGTCTGAACGGGTTCAACGGTATGGGCGCGATGCCCTCGCTGACGATCCCGTGGCCGGGCGGCAATATCGTGCTCTATCCGGATGTGACCCTCTACTACGTCACGCTGGCGCTGCTGCTGGTCTGCTATCTCGGCCTGCGCATCCTCGTGAATTCGCGCTTTGGCAATGTCATCGTGGCGATCCGCGAGAACCCGATGCGCGCCGAGATGCTGGGCTATGACGTGCGCAAGTATCAGCTGGCGACCTTCGTGATCGGCTCCGCGCTCGCCGGGCTGTCGGGAGTGCTCTACACCTCCTGGGGCAACTACATCACGCCCGCCTCGATGGGGATGACGGCGGCCTCACTGCCCATCGTCTGGGTCGCGGTCGGCGGACGCACGGACCTCACGACCACGATCATCGGCACGCTCGCGGTGCTGATGGTGTTCCAGTCGCTCACGATCTACGGCAGCCAATACGCGCTGATCGTGATGGGGACGCTCTTGGTGATCACCGTGCTGATCGCCCCGCGTGGCATCGTCATCGCGCTGATCTCGCCCTTCATGCGCCGGAAATCCAAACTGGAAGGAGAGCGGTGATGGCCATTCTCGAAACACGCCAGCTCAACAAGCATTTCGGCGGGCTCCACGTCACGGGCAATGTCGATTTCGCGCTTCAGCCCGGAGAGATGCACTGCCTGATCGGTCCCAACGGGGCGGGCAAGAGCACCTTCTTCAAGCTGATCCTCGGCGAGCATCTGCCCGATAGCGGCGCGATCCTCTATGACGGCGAGGAGATCACCCGTGCGAAGCCGTTCGAGCGCATCCGCAAGGGGATCAGCGTGAAGTTTCAGGTGCCCGGCATCTTCAAGGAACTGAGCGTCCAGCAGAACCTGACGATCGCGCTTCAGCACCATGTCGCGCCCGAGATCCTGCAAGAAGAGATCGACCGGCTGCTGGCGTTCCTCAAACTCTCGCAGGACCGCAAGCAGCTCGCCGGCAATCTCAGCCACGGGCAGAAACAGTGGCTCGAGATCGGTATGGCGGTGGCGCTGAAACCGCGTCTGCTGCTGCTGGACGAGCCGACCGCAGGGATGACGCCCGACGAGACCTTCGCCACCGGCGAGATGCTTCAGGAACTCAACCGCGAGGGCATGACCTTGCTCGCCGTCGAGCATGACATGGCATTTGTGCGCCAGATCGCCCACCAGGTCACGGTGCTCCATTTCGGCAAGATTTTCGCGCAGGGCACCATCGACGAGATCACCGCCGATGAACGTGTCGCCGCCATCTATCTGGGAGAAGTCGATGCGTAAGGATGTCCTTCTCGACGTGATCGAACTCAATGCGGGCTACGGCGGCAAGCCGGTGCTGCAGGGCGTCGATTTTCAGGTCCGCGAGGGCGAGATCGTCGCCGTGATCGGGCGCAACGGGGTCGGCAAATCGACCCTGATGAAAACGCTGATTGGGCTGTTGTCGACCGACAAGGGGTCGATCAACCTCGACGGCGCGTCGATCGACCTGCTCTCGGCGCATAAACGGGCGCGCAAGGGCATCGGCTATGTGCCGCAGGGCCGCGATGTCTTCCCGCGCATGACCGTGCTCGAAAACCTGCTCGTTGGTGAAAGCATCGCGGGCAAGTCCACCCCCGGCAAGGTCGATGAGATCTACCGCTATTTCCCGATCCTCAAGGAGCGCGCCGATCAGCGGGCGGGCACGATGTCGGGCGGTCAGCAGCAGCAGCTCGCCATCGGGCGCGTGCTGATGGGCGATCCGTCGATGATCCTGCTCGATGAGCCCTCCGAGGGGATCCAGCCGAACATCGTGCAGGACATCGCGCGCATCATGGTCGAGCTGAACCGCGAGACCGGCGTGACCGTCGTCTTCGTGGAGCAGAATGTCGACATGATCCGGGCGATGGCGCAGCGCTGCTACGTCATGGACAAGGGCCGGATCGTCGCCGAGCTCGACCGCGAGATGCTGCAGGACCGCGACACGATCCGACGATACCTGTCGGTCTGATCTCCCCGGAACAATCATGGAATTTGCAAGTAAAAGGAGCAACTTATGAGCTGGTTTGAAGAATCCATCATGGCGCGCAAGGGCGTGGCGAAAGGTCAGACCCTCGAGAAGCGCACGATCACCGAGGAAGAGCAGGGAAGCTATCCCTACATCTACACCGCCGGGATCGAGCCGGTCCTGACCGTCGATCCGGGCACCGTCGTCAGCGCCGAGACCCATGACGCGTTCGAAGGTGCGATCAAGTCGGAGACCGACAAGCCGACCGAGATCCTGAACTTCCCGTTCCTGAACCCGCAAAACGGCCCGATCTACGTCAACGGCGCCGAGAAGGGCGACACGATCGCGGTCTATATCGAAAGCATCGTGCCGCGCGGCCCGCAGCCGCGGGGGACCACGGTGATCATGCCCGAATTCGGCGGTCTGGTTCCCACCTTCGAGACGGCGCTCTTGACCGCGCCGCTGCCCGAGGTGGTGCGCAAGCTCGACATCACCGTCGAGGAGGGCACGAAGTGGAACGACAAGATCAGCCTGCCTTACGAGCCCTTCATCGGCACGATCGGCACGGCGCCGATTGCCGAAGCGATCTCCTCGCTGGTGCCGGATTATTACGGCGGCAACATGGACCTTCCCGATGTCGCACCGGGCGCGGTCGTCTATTTGCCCGTACAGACCGAGGGCGGCTATCTGTTCCTCGGGGATTGCCACGCAGCCCAGGGTGACGGTGAGCTTTGCGGCGTTGCGGTCGAGCACCCGACCGTGACTACCGTACGCATCGACCTGATCAAGAACTGGACGATCCGCACGCCGCGTCTGGAGAACGAAGAGTTCTACATGACCGTCGGCTCGGCACGCCCGATGGAAGACGCCGCGCGCGGCGCTTACCGCGAGCTGATCCGCTGGATGGCCGCCGATTTCGGCTTCGACGAGATCGACGCCTACATGCTGCTGACCCAATGCGGGCGCGTGCGCCTCGGCAACATGGTCGACCCGAAATACACGGTCGGGGCCTCGGTCCTGAAGTCGATCGTCGGCATCGCTGAATGAGCTTAGGGCCGCGCCCCTATCCCTTGTTGCGCGGTCTTTAACCTGTCGCCTCTGCCTTGGAGGGCAGCTTCTTGGGTGAGGGCGACCTTTTTCTTCCCGGCTTCGACCGTCCCTGCGGCCTCAGCGGTTCGCGCCACGGGTCGAGCTTTGTCACTTTCGATCCACCCCGCCCGGCTCCGGCTCGGGCGATGGCGGCACCATGCCCGCCAAACGGAAAAGGAGTCTCTCATGTCCGCTCAAACGAAACCCGATCTGCCCGACCTCGGAACGCTCACCGTCGCCGCCGTTCAGGAGGGGCTGGCTTCGGGGGCGTTCACTGCAGAGGCGCTGACCGAAGCCTGCATGGCTCAGGTCAAGGCGCTGAACGGCAAATACAACGCGATAATCTTCGAGAATGACGCAGCCCTCGAGACCGCCCGCGACATCGACCGGCGGCGCGCCGCGGGCGAGGCGCTCGGGCCGCTGGCCGGGGTGCCGATCGTCGTGAAGGATCCGATGGACATGGCGGGCATCCCCACCACGGCCGGTTGGCGGCTTCTCTATTCCGGGACGGGCGGCGTCGATCTGATGCCCGAACGCGACAGCCCGGTGGTGGCCCGGATGCGCGCCGCCGATGCGGTGATCCTCGGCAAGACCAACGTCCCGATCCTCAGCTGGACCGGAACGCATGCCAATGACAGCTGGGCCGGTCCCACGATCAACCCCGCGATCGAGGATCGTGCGCCGGGCGGATCGAGCGCAGGCACGGCGGCGGCGGTCGCCACCCATATGTGCGTCATGGGGCTGGCCGAGGAAACCGGCGGCTCGATCCAGAACCCGGCCTCGGCGCAGGGGCTGGTGGGCATCAAGCCGACGATCGGGCTGGTGCCGAATGCCGGGGTCGTGCCGCTCTCGGGCAATCGCGACGTGGTCGGGCCGATTGCCCGCACTGTCACGGATGCCGCCCTCGGCCTCGATGTCCTGGCGGGGTTCACCACCGAAGATCCCAAGACGCTGGCTTGCGTCGACAAGATCCCCGAAGGCGGCTACGCCTCGGGCCTGTCGAAGGACGGCCTGAAGGGCAAGCGGCTCGGGCTGTACGGGCCGGGCTGGCGGAAGAACGAACTCTCGCACGAGGCGTCGGATCTCTATGACCGCGCGAAGAGCGAGCTCGAAGACCTTGGCGCGGTTCTCGTCGAGGACCCATTCGCAGGCACCGATTTCGCAAGCTACCGGGAGATCACGCCGGGCACGCCCTTCTTCGACGGGCGCGGGCTGGAATCCATCCCCTATGACATGACGAAATATCTCGAACGGCTGGGCCCGAATGCGGCGATCAAGACTTGGGAGGAGTTCGTCGAGGCGACGAAGGAGGAAAACGTGCTCGCGAAGGGGGCGATCCTCGGCTTCCTCAACGAGCTGCCCGATTTCGTCGAGGCGGTGAAATCCCCGACCACGCCGCCCGCGCTGCCTGCGTTCACGGCCCTGAAGCGGACCTATCTGCTGCTGATGGAGGAAGTCTTCGCGCGCCATCAACTCGACGCGCTCGTCTATCCGCAGATGCTCTGCGAATTGCCGGGCCTGCATTCGGGCGACGCGATCCTCGAGACAACCGTCGGGGAGCTGAATATCGCGGGCATTCCGGGCGTCACCGTGCCCGCGGGCTACTACGCCTCCGGCGCGCCGTTCGAGCTGATCTTCCTCGGCCAGCAGTGGAGCGAACACGCCTTGATCCAATGCGCCTATGCCTACGAGCAGGGCACGCTGCACCGCAAACCTGCGGTCTGATCGGGGCTAATCGGCGTCACAGCATCACTTGGCCGTTGCGGCGTGAACTCGGCTTTTGCCCGAGCGCGCGCCGCAGCGGCCCTTTTGCCCGCGCCTGACGAAGATCAAGGCGCGGGCTGTGGAATCATGTTCCTTTCCCTCTGCGCAGCGCGCCGTGGCAAAGCGACGTGCCCGATGGGCGCTGCCGTAATTACCTCCGTGTTTACCCCCCAAATCGAGAGGAACAGTTCGATGCAAGACGACAAGAAACCCGAGCGCACCGTTTGGGAAGAAATCGAGGTCGCAGGCAACCAACTCGTCGATCGCGTCAAGGAATTGGCGCAGGAGGGGAGCGTGCGCCAGCTGCGTATCAGCTCCGCCGGCGGGGATCCTTTCGTCGAGGCGCCCCTCAATCTCAGCCTCGTCGTCAGCGGGGTCGTGGTGCTCGCCGCGCCTTGGCTGGCCGTCCTCGGCGTGATCGCCGGATTGGCTACCCGCGTGAAGGTGGAAATCGAGCGTGTCGAGGAGCCTGACGAAGGCGATAAGAAGGACAAGTAGGCCCCGGGCCGGGCGGAGCGGGAGCGCCATCAGCGTGGGGCTTGCGCTCCCACCCGGATATCCGGATCCAACGCCTCAGGACGCCGGGATCAGCACGATCTTCCCGGCGTGGTGTTTTTCCTGAAACACTTTTTGCGCCTCGACGATCTGATCGAGCGGGTAGGTGGCGGCCAGCAGGGGCCGGATTTCGCCCTTCTCGACATAGGAGATCAGGTTGCCGAAGATGGGCTCGCCCCATGCGGTGCAGCCGATCAGGGTGATGTCCTTGAGATACAGGTCGCGCATGTCGAGCTCCACGACCGGTCCGGCAATCGCGCCCGATGAGGCATAGCGCCCGCCGCGTCGGAGCAGTTTCAGCATCGTGCCGAAACCCGGCCCGGCGACGTTGTCGATCACCACATCCACGCTGTTCTCGCCGATCGCCGCTACGGGATCGTCCTCGCGACAGAGCACTTGGTCCGCGCCGATCTCCAGCACCATCTCGCGCTTGGCGGCGCTGGTGATGGCAACGACTTCCGCGCCGCGCCGTTTGAGGAGCTGGATCAACGCCGAGCCCACGCCGCCCGAGGCGCCGGGCACCAGCACGCGCTCGCGCGCGGTGACGCCTGCTCGGTGGATCATGTTCTCGGCGGTGCCATAGGCGCAGGGCAGGGTGGCGAGTTCGGCGTCGCTCCAGTCGCTTTCGACGGCGAAGACCTCGCCAGCGGGGACTTTGACATATTGCGCGAAGGCCCCGTCGAAATTCGAGCCGAGCCAAACCGTGTCCATCGAGGAGAAATCGCGCTCGCGCATGCAGGAGCGCACCAGGCCGCGGGTGCCGATCAGGGTCTCGTCGCCGCCGTCGCCCACCGCGACGACCCGGCCGCAGCAATCGGTGCCTTGGATCAGAGGGAAGGGCGTGGCCCCGCTCCAGCCGCCATCGGCATGCTCGGCGTCTTCGCGCGACTCCTGCGTGCCGGATTTGACGTCAGAAGAGTACCAGCCCAGCCGGGTGTTGATGTCGGTATTGTTGATGCCCGCCGCGAGCACCTGCAGCAGCACCTCGCCGGGCTCCGGTTCGGGCATCGCGACCTCGCGGTAGTCGAGCCGCTCGTAGCCGCCCGTTCCGGTCGTGACCACGGCCATCATCGTGCCTTTGGGCCTGTCGCTCATGCTGCTTTCCTCTCGCAACCGATCCGTCTGAGGAATGAATTAGGGCGCGGTCGGGATAAACCGAGCCGCGCCCTGAGAGTGATAGCCGAACACGGGGCGCGCAGGCTCAGCGCGCCACGCAATCCGCGAAGTAATACGTCTGGCCGTCCTCGCTGGTCTCCGTCACGAGCCCGTGGATATCGGTCTCGAAGCCGGGGCATTCGCGGGCGAATTCCCGGTTGAAGCGCAAGTAATCCACGATCTTCGCGTTGAAGACCTCACCCGGGATCAGCAGCGGAATGCCCGGCGGGTAGGGGGTCACGAGGCTCGTCGTGATCCGGCCCTCCAGCTCGTCGATGGAGACGCGCTCGGTCTTGCGCCGCGCGATATGCGAAAACGCCTCCGACGGGGTCATTTCGGGGTGATGGTCGGTCAGGTAGATCTCGGTCGAGAGCCGCGCCACGTCGTATTTCGCGTAAAGCGAATGGACGTGCTGGCTGAGATCCTTCAGCCCCATGCGCTCGTAGCGCGGGAACTTCGCCGAGAATTCCGGCATCACGCGCCACAGCGGCTGGTTCTTGTCGTAATGGTCCTTGAACTGCTGCAGCGCGGCCAGCAGCGTGTTCCAGCGACCCTTGGTGATGCCGATCGTGAACAGGATGAAGAAGCTGTAAAGCCCGGTCTTCTCGACCACGACGCCATGCTCGGCGAGGTATTTCGACACGATCGAGGCGGGGATGCCGCTGTCGTCGAAACGCCCCTCGATATCGAGGCCGGGGGTGATGATCGTGGCCTTGATCGGGTCGAGCATGTTGAAGCCCGGCGCCATGTCGCCAAAGCCGTGCCAGCTATCCGAGCCGGTCGTCTCGACGCCCTCGGCATCGGTCTTCTTGAGAACCCAGTCGCGGGTCGCGGCCATCCCGTCGCCATCGGCGCGGAAATCGGTCGGGCCCCAGACCTGGAACCACCAGTCCTCGGGGCCGTATTCCTCTTCGACCTTCACCATCGCGCGGCGGAAATCGAGCGCTTCGACGATGCTTTCCTCCACAAGTGCCGTGCCGCCCGGCGGCTCCATCATCGCCGCCGCCACATCGCAGCTTGCGATGATCGAATATTGCGGGCTCGTGGAGGTGTGCATCAGGTAGCTCTCGTTGAAGAGATGCCGGTCGAGCCTTTCTTCCTTGCTGTCCTGCACCAGCACATGGCTCGCCTGCGAAATCCCGGCGAGCAGTTTGTGCACCGACTGCGTCGCATAGGTGATCGACTTGGCGGTGCGCTCGCGCTTGCGGCCCATCGCGTGATACTGGCCGTAGAACGGGTGGAAGGCGGCATGGGGGATCCACGCCTCGTCGAAATGCAGGTTGTCGACCCAGCCGTCGAGCATCCCCTTGATGACTTCGGTATTATAGAGCACGCCGTCATAGGTCGACTGCGTCAGTGTCATGATCCGGGGCTGGACATTGTCGGTGTCGTAATCGGCCAGTAGCGGGTTCGCCTTCATCTTGGCGCGGATCGCCTCGGGCTCGAATTCCGAGCGCTGGATGGGGCCGATGATGCCCCAGTGGTTGCGCGTGGGCTTGAGGAAGACCGGGATCGCGCCGGTCATGATGATCGCGTGCAGAATCGACTTGTGGCAGTTGCGGTCCACGACGACCACATCGCCCGGCGCGACCGTGTGGTGCCAGACCATCTTGTTCGAGGTCGAGGTGCCGTTGGTCACGAAGAAGCAGTGATCGGAATTGAAGATCCGCGCGGCATTGCGCTCGGAGGCGCCGATCGCGCCGTTATGATCGAGCAGCTGGCCCAGCTCCTCCACCGCGTTGCAGACATCGGCGCGCAGCATGTTTTCACCGTAGAACTGGTGATACATCTGGCCGATCGGCGATTTCAGGAAGGCGACGCCGCCCGAATGGCCCGGGCAGTGCCACGAGTAGGAGCCGTCCTCGGCATAGTCGAGAAGCTGCTTGAAGAAGGGCGGCTGGATGCTCTCGAGATAGCTTTTCGCCTCGCGGATGATGTGCTTGGCGACGAATTCCGGCGTATCCTCGAACATGTGGATGAAGCCGTGCAGCTCGCGCAGGATGTCGTTGGGCAGGTGGCGCGAGGTCTTGGTCTCGCCATGCAGGAAGATCGGCACATCGGCGTTTTTCCAGCGCACTTCCTCTATGAAGGCGCGCAGCTTCTCGACTGCCGGGTCCAGTTCGGGACCGGAGGAGAATTCCTCGTCGTCGATCGCCAGCACGAAGGCCGAGGCGCGGCTTTGCTGTTGCGCGAATTGCGACAGGTCGCCGTAGCTGGTGACGCCGAGCACTTCGAACCCGTCGGCCTCGATGGCTTGCGCGAGTGCCCGGATGCCGAGACCGGAGGTATTCTCGGAGCGAAAATCCTCGTCGATGATGACAATCGGGAAGCGAAATTTCATCAGGGGGGTCCTCTCTCGGGCCTGTCTGGGTCGGGCGAATGGGGCGCGTGCGCCGCGCCCTGTTCATTTCAGCCGAATATAGGCAAGGTCAAGCCCGTGCGGGAGACCCTCCCGCACGGGCAGGGCCCGATCAGCTCTGGATATGGGCGAAGCCCTTGCCGAGGATCGGGCCGGTCGGGCGCCCTGTGGGCGAGCCGCCCGCGGGTTCCAGCGTGATCTCGTAGAGCTGCTGCGGTGCGGGAGCGGGCAGGTCGGGCCCGGTCAACACTGCAGGCGCCACCCGGTCGAGCGTGCCGAGCGACACCGGGCCCGTCTCAGGCGAGGGAAGGGTCCAGGCCTGGATCGTTTTGTCCGAGGGCAGCGTCACATCGGCTACGAAGCGGATCTTGGCATCGCGATTGCCGTAATCCTCGATCACGGCCTGCGGCTCGCCGGACGCGTTCATCAGAACGGCGACCACGCGCGGCTCTGGCGTCGGGCGCAGCGAGCCGGTGCCCAGCCCTACCGCGAGGCCGATGATCCCCGCCGCGATCAACCAGCGCCGCTTCGCGCGCGGGGCTTGCGGCAGGTTGTCGGCTTGCGGCGGGACCGGCGTGATCGTCACCCCCCGTGGGGCCGCGTCTTCGCGTGCAGGTTCCGCCGCGATGCGTTCGCGCAGGCGATCCATGAAATCATCCGGCAGGTCGACCTTGGGCGCGGAGAGGTCGAGCGGGAGCAACCCGTCGCGCAGCGCCGCCACGCGGGCCTCCAGCGCAGGGTCGCGCGCCAGCAGTTCCTCGAACAACTCGGCCTCGGTCTCCCCGAGCAGGCCAAGGACGTAATCATCTGCGATGGCATTGAGGTCGGTCCGGTTCAGGCTCATGACAGGCACTCCCTCAGGCTGGCCAATCCGCGCCGGATCCAGCTTTTCGCCGTCCCCAGCGGCACCGACTGGCGCGCGGCGATCTCGCCATGGCTGAACCCGCCGACATGGGCGAGCAGGATCGAATGGCGGCTGGCGGGGTCGAGCGCCTCCAGGCAATCGCGCAGGCGGCTGGAGCCTGCGAGCATCTGCCAGCCCTCTTCGGGCACGCTTTGCTCGCGTGCATCCTGCAACGCCCCCAATTCCTCGGGCGAGAGCAGGCTCAGCCGTTTGCCGTCGCGCAGAATGTTCAGGCAGCGACTGCGCAGGACGGTATAGACCCAGCCCTTGGCCGAGCCGGGATTGCCGCTGAATTGCCCGGCCTTGCGCCAGATGCGCACCAGCGCCTCCTGCAAGGCCTCCTCGGCCAGATCGGTGCGGCCCAGGATGCGCTTGGCCACGCCCAGCATGCGCCCGCCTTCCAACGCCACCAGCCGCTCAAGCGCGCCCGCATCGCCCTCGGCACAATCGTGCAGCGCCTGCGCAACGGGGCAGCTTTCCGCTTTCGTCATAAACGCTCCCATGTTCCGCCTGCCGCGCGGCGGTCTCTCCCGGACCAAGTTCTTCACGATTTTCTCCCGTTTCCAAGCTCTAGACCCGCGAAACGCTCGATTGGATGAAAATAATCTCGGATTTCGGTCGAAAAGCGTGGCGCTCAGCGCAATTGCCGCGCGGCTTGGACGATCATCTCTTGCGTATGGAGCACCCGCGCCGGGGCGCTGCGCCCGCGCCGGGAGGCCAGCCACAGCTCGTGCCAGCGACGCTTCGGTAGAGGGACGACAGAGAGCTGCGCCTTGTCCGCAAAGGCCTCGACCCCACTGCGCGGCAGGAGAGTGTAGCCGATCCCATTGGCCACCGGGGCAGGGATCTGCCCGATCTGGTTGACCGAACCGCGCAGGCGCAGCCGGTCAGCTCCGGGATAGTCCTCGGGGAAGTTCAGCTTCAGCAGGTCGTCGGCATAGGCGTAGCCGTCGGGATGGGCGATGAAGCCGTGCGCGTCGAGATCGGCGAAGGTCTCGGGCGGCACGGCCCCGGCAGGCAGCAGGAGGCACAGCTCTTCGCGCCCGATATGCTGCGCCTCGAGTCGCGCGTGATCCGGGTCCGTGCCGAGCACACCGAGGTCGAACCGCCCCTCCAGCAGTCCCGCCAGTATATCCGCCTGTGGTGCGGCCTGCAGATGGACGCTCAGCGCGGGCGCACTTTGCATCCATTCCAGCAAGATCGGGTAGAGCAGCATCGCGAAACTGCCTGAGCAGGCAATCTGCACCGGGCCCGCATCCCGGTCATCGGTCTCGATCGCGTCGCGCAGGCGTTTCTCCTCGGCCCGCCGCGACAGGCCGAGCGCGAAAACCGCCTCGCCCGCAGGAGTGAGCGAAAAGCTCTTGCCCTGCCACGTGATCAGCTTTTGTCCGACCTGAGCTTCTAGCTTCTTGAGGTGCTGGCTCACGCCCGGCTGTGTCATGTGCAACCGCTCCGCGGCGCGGGTGAAATGCCCCACCTCGCAAAGCGCGGTGAAGGTTTCGAGCCAGGTTGCGTTCAGCATGAGGGATAACAGATTGTTATTGTTCAGATGAAATATGATAATTTCACATGAGGGGTATGACAATCCATATCGCTGTCATCGCAACCAGAAAGGAGCCTTGAGATGGCAACCACCCCGCGCACCTTCTCCCATATCGGCCTGTCGGTCCCCGACCTCGAGGCCGCCGTGACGTTCTATTCCGAGGTTCTCGGGTTCTACGTCGTGATGGAGCCCTCCGAGGCCGTCGAGGATGACAGCGCCATCGGCGTGATGTGCACCGATGTGTTCGGGCCCGGATGGGGCTCGCTGCGGATCGCGCATCTGTCGACCGCGGATGGGATCGGTATCGAGATCTTCGAATTCCCCGGCAATTACGCGCCAGAGGACAAGCTCGAACACAAGCGCCACGGCACCTTCCATTTCGCCGTGCAGGACCCGGATGTGGAAGGGCTGACCCAGCGCATCGTTGAGGCTGGCGGGCAGCAGCGGATGCCGATCCGGGAATACTTCCCCGGCACCAAGCCTTACCGCATGGTCTATGTCGAAGACCCGTTCGGCATCGTCTTCGAGATCTACAGCCACAGCTATGATCTGACCTATTCGGCAGGCGCTTACGTCTGATTTCTCACACCGGCCCCGTTGTTGCGGGGCCGGTGTCTCGCCTGCTGTCGCAGGGGGCATCGCACCACTTCGCAGAAAAAATTTTGATTTCCTGCATCCGATCCGCATCTGGCCGGGTCTAGGGGGCATGGACGGCGCGAAAGGCGCTTGCCGCGAACAGGGAAACGAAAGGAATAACCATGCTGAAACTGACCCTCTCGACCGCTCTCGTCACCGCAATGGGCGCAAGCGGCGCCTTGGCGGCCTCGGCCATCGGCCTCGTGGGCGACAAGACGCTCGTGATGTTCGATACCGAGACGCTCGAAGTCACCGGCACGATGGATGTCACCGGCACCGCGAAACTGCACGGGATCGACCTGCGCCCGTCGAACAAGACGCTGGTCGCGGTGGATGCCGATCAGGCGCTCTATACGATCGATATGGAAAGCGGCGCTGCGACGAAAATCTCGCAGATGGACAAGATGCTGCCCGTGGACGGGCCGGTGATCGTCGATTTCAACCCGAAGGCCGACAAGCTGCGCTTCATGTCGGGCACCACCAATCACCGCGTGAACGTAGAAACCGGCGATGTGACCGTCGATGGCAGCCTCGCTTATGAGGAAAAGGACATGCATGCAGGCGAGGCCCCGGCGATCGCTGCCGCTGCCTATGCCAACAGCTACGGGATGCCCGACAGTACCGCGATGTATGACGTGGATTCCACCATCGTCGCGCTGATCCAGCAGACCTCGCCCAATGACGGCACGCTCGCCGCCATCGGCAAGTTCGGCATCGACATGCCGGGCGAGGGCTATGCGTTCGACATCCAGACCACCGAAGACATGAAAAACACGGCGTGGCTCGCCACCGGGAACATGCTCTACACCGTCGACCTCGAGAGTGGTGAGGCGATGGGCAAGGGCATGGTCGAAGGAGCCGGCGGCGACATCCGTGACTTGACGATCCTGCCGGCGATGTAAGTGGGGCGCCGGTTGTGGCCGGTTCGTCAAGACGAGGCCACCCGGAGTCCCCCGGGTGGCCTCACCAATTCGGGTGCAGATCACGCGCGAAACCGCCGCAACCGGGCGCGCGCAGGCGCAGGCTGAAGTAAACTATTCTTTCCAAACCCTTAAAATTCACCGTGCCGTGCCCCAATTGTGATCAATTCCCGATCCCAATTTCGAGAAGGGCGAGCCCCAGATGACCGAACCCACCAAGAGACTGAGCGCGGCCGAGACCAAGGGTCTGCGCACCGCGAAGGAGTTGGAGGGCCATCTGGCCTGGCTCGACACGATCACGCCGGCGGCGCTGGGCGTGCTGGCGATCGCCTCGGGGATCTATACCTATCTCGGCGTGTCCTCGATCCTCGAGGATAACGGCGCGATGAGCTTCTTCGCGGCACTGGCCTATTCCATCGCCGTCTCGGTCGGGATTTTCGTCTTCTGGAGCTACATGCTGCGGCTTTTGCCCGCGATGCGCACGGCGAGCGGCTTTCTGGGGCTGACGGTCTCGACCATCGTGGGCTCTCTGGCCATTGTCGCGATGTCGAGTTGGCTCAATGCGGCGGCGCTGGCGGGGTCGGCGGCGGTGGAGCAGCATCTGGACACCACCGTGCGCGATTACCAGTCCGCGCTGGAGCAGGCCCATGACATTGCGCTCTCGGCGCAGGCGCTGGGCCGCGAGGTCGAACGCGCGCGTGCCGCCTTCGAGGCACTGGCGGATCAGGAACAATCGGGCCAGCTTTCGGGCACGGCAGGGCGGGGCGCGGTGTTCCGCGTGCTGACCCAGAAGACCGAGGAACTGGCCAATCTCGAAGAGCAGATCCGCGCGCAGCAGCCGCTGATCGACGACTCCTTCGAGACCGGCAACCAGATCCTCGGGCGGATGCGCGCGCTGATCGTGGCGCCCGGCCCGGTGGAGAAACGCTCGGTCGAATTTGCCGAGCAAAGCGTGCGGCTGGCGGGCGTGATCGCGCGGCTTGATCAGCTGTCTGTCGCGCCGCTGGTGGCGCGGGCAGCGCAGGATCTGCCGGCGTCGGTGGTACTGCCGGAACTGGACGGGCGCACCACCAATGTCCGCGATGCGCAGTCTTCGACCATCGATTCCGTTCTGGAAGCGCTCGATCAGCGGGGCCGTACGCTCGAGCGCGCCGCCGATGAGGTTCTGGCCCGCGATCCGCCGATTCAGACCGCCTATAACCCGATCACTAGCGCCGAGGCCGTAATCCGTTACGCGGGCAGTTTCGTGCCTTCCTGGGCCGGGGCGATTGCGATCGACCTGCTGCCCGCCGTGCTGGTTTTCGTGCTGGCGGTGACGCAGGCCGCGATCCGTTCGGGCCGCGACGGGCTGCCGATCGAGGAGACGCTGACGCTGGCCGATCTGAAAGCCGCGCTGAACGCGATGCGCGATGTCGAGCAGACAATGGGGGGCGCCGATGCCGAGATGCTCAAGCGGGTGTCCGAGAAGGTCGACCCGCCTGCGCCCGCGGACGCGCCGCCGCGCCCTGCGGAGAGCTGAGCGATGCGCCTGTCGCTCCCGCGCTTCGACCGGTTCGACGTGCGCCGCTGGCTGCACGTCGTGTTGCTGGTGCAGGTCGGCATCGCCGTGGTGATGATTGCGGGCGACTGGCTGGGGCGCTATCGCCCGCAGCCGCCCTCCGCCGTGCCGGAAATGACCACCCCGGTCGCGCCGGGCGATCAGCGCCGCCGCTTCGATCCCGCACGTCCGACGCCGCGCCGCGATGCGCCTGCGCTGCCGCCGGGGATCGAGCTGCCGTCGAACTATCCCGACCGGCTGACCTTTGCGCGCGAAGAGGTCGAGGGGATCGGCACGGTGCTGCTGCTGAACGGGGCCATCGCGCCGGGCGATGCGGATCGGCTGGAGACCTATCTCGCGGGGCTCACCGAAGGCGACGCGCCCGAGGAGGCCCCGGCGACGATCGCACTCAGCAGCCCCGGCGGCGAAGTGAGTGAGGCGCTGGCGATTGGCCGCGTGCTG
Source organism: Thioclava sediminum (assembly GCF_002020355.1). Lineage (GTDB taxonomy): Bacteria > Pseudomonadota > Alphaproteobacteria > Rhodobacterales > Rhodobacteraceae > Thioclava > Thioclava sediminum. The sequence continues at coordinate 19,998 of NZ_MPZV01000002.1, read as the reverse complement.
CGCGAGGCCGAGAAGAGCACCGTGATCCTGCCCGGCATGGCCTGCATGTCGGCCTGTCCCTATGTCCTCGCGGCCGGTCAGGAACGTCGTGTCTCGCCCGACGGATATATCGGGATGCACCAGCACTATTACGACGAGAACCTCTACATGCCCGCCTATTTCGCGGTCGAGGAAATCCAGCGCGGGCAGGGGCGGACGATGGAATATCTGATCGACATGGGCGTCGATCCCGGCGTGATGATCTATTCTCTGACGACGCCGCCGGAAGACATCTACATCCTGCTGCCCGAAGAGCTTCTCGACAGCCAGCTCGCGACGGCGATGCTCGAGTGATCCGGCGCGGCGATACCGGCTGACGACGCTGGGTCAACCTGCGATCCGGGCCCGCCTCTGCGCCTGAACACGAAAACTTCGTCTACTTCCGGTTGACGGCAGGATTTAGCCGAGTAGAGAGGCCATCGCGATTTTGTGCTGGCGTTTGCAGTGCGTGATCCGACACAACAAAGAAAAACAACGTGGGTGCACGATGCGCCCCGACTCCTGAGCAGAAGCGAGCTACCCTCGTGTCAGATACCCTATCTCCGACCGGGCAGAAGCCTGCGCCGGTCTCGGTTCAACCTTTCCAGTTCCGCGGTCTGTTCCTGACCGCCATCGCGCTACGGCTCGAGACAGACGCGCCTGATGACGTGTTCTATGCCGCGCTCGATGCGCAGCTTGCGAAGACGCCCCATCTGTTGGCCGGAGCGCCGATGGTGCTCGATTTCGCGCAGGTGCCGGAGTTCTCGAAACCGGCCGATGTGCGCGACATGATCGACAACCTTTTCGCGCGCGATCTGCAGATCTTCGGGGCGCAAAACGCCACCGAGGCGCAGCTAAGCGCAGTAAAAGGCTACGGAATTATTCCGATCAAGGTGGGCCGCGAGACCGCGATGCCCGAGCCGAAGCCGCAAAAGCCGCAAAAGCCGCAGCCTGCGGCGAAGCGGGCGGCCCCGCCGGTCCCGCGCAACAAGGTCGTGCAGACGCCGGTGCGTTCGGGCCAGATGATCGTGGCCGAGCATGGCGATCTGACGGTGGTCGGATCGGTCGCCTCGGGCGCGGAACTGGTCGCGGCGGGCAACATCCATGTCTACGGCACGCTGCGTGGACGGGCGATGGCAGGCGCACATGGCGATGAGAGCGCGCGTATCTTCTGCCGCCAGCTCGACGCCGAATTGCTCGCGATCGCGGGCCTTTACAAAACGAGCGAAACCATCCCCGCGGAGCTTCGTCGCAAGCCCGTGCAGGTTTTCCTCGACGATGACAAACTCTGTGTGGAGGCGTTCGAATGACGCAACTCAAGGACGATTCGCCGCTCGGCAAGGTGATCGTGATCACCTCGGGCAAGGGGGGCGTGGGCAAGACCACTTCCGCCGCCGCAATCTCTGCCGGTCTCGCCAAGCGCGGCCATAAGACCGTCGTGATCGATTTCGACGTGGGCCTGCGCAACCTCGACATGATCATGGGCTGCGAGCGTCGCGTGGTGTTCGACTTCATCAACGTCATTCAGGGCGATGCACGGCTCAAGCAGGCGCTGATCAAGGACAAGCGAGTCGAGACGCTCTCGATCCTGCCGACCTCGCAGACGCGCGACAAGGATGCGCTGACGCAAGAGGGCGTCGAGAAGGTGCTCGACGAACTGCGTCAGGAATTCGACTACATCATCTGCGACAGCCCTGCCGGGATCGAGCGTGGCGCGCAGCTCGCGATGTTCTTCGCCGATGAGGCGGTCGTCGTGACCAACCCCGAAGTCTCCTCGGTGCGCGACAGCGACCGGGTGCTGGGCCTTCTGTCGTCCAAGACCCGCCGGGCCGAAAGCGACGGCGAGCCGGTCAAGGCGCAGGTGCTTCTGACCCGTCACGACCAGTCGCGCATCGACAAGGGCGAGATGATGACGGTCGAGGATGTGCTGGAGCTTCTGGCGGTCCCGCTGATCGGTATCGTGCCCGAAAGCACCGCCGTCCTGCGCGCATCGAACACCGGCATGCCGGTCGTACTCGACGAGCCGTCCAGCGCGTCGGCCGCCTATGACGACGCGGTCTCGCGCCTTCTGGGCGAGGATATTCCGATGCGCATTCCGGGCGAGAAGCGCCCCGGCTTCATCGGTCGTCTCTTCGGGCGGTCCGCATGAGCCTGTTCGGTTTCTCGCTCAAACCCCGCCGCGCGAAATCGGCGCAGACGGCCAAGGACCGTCTGCAGATCCTTCTCGCGCATGAACGCGGAAGCGGGTCGGCGCAGGCCGACTACCTTCCCGATCTGCAACGCGACATCCTCGCGGTGATCCGCAAATACATGCAGATCGAAGAGGATGGCGTCGATATCCGGATGGAGCGCAACGACGATATCTCGAGCCTCGAGATCAATATCGAGATGCCCTCGGATTCGGAGAAAGCCGCCAAATCCGCGAAGTCCGCGAAACCGGCCGCCAAGTCGGCTGCCCGGAAGTAAGCGTTACTAGAGATGCTCCGGCGCGGCGGATTGGCTGCGCCGGAGAACGCTTTGCCGATGGCCCGCGTGCCAGAGATAGAGCGCCAAGCTCCCGATCACGATCGCTCCGCCGATCAGCATCGCGCGGCTCGGAGCCTCGCCCGTTCCCCACCAGACCCAGATCGGCCCGAGGATCGTCTCGAGCAGCATCAGCAGGCTGACATTCGAGGCCGAGGTGTAGCGCGACGCAAACGACAGCGACATGAAGGAGATCGGCAGCACCACACCGCCCGCCAGCGCGATTGCCCAGATTTGACCGCCCGTCACTGCCGCGCCTCCCGTCCAGAGCAATGCTGAAAGTCCGGCCAGCCCGGCCCCGGAGCCGACGGCGAGCAGGATCGGCAGATGCGGATTGCGTCGGATCGTGACGAAAGTCGTCGACAGGCTCAACGCGACCCCAAGTCCCGCAAGCGCGCCGTAGATCGGATTGCCGCCCACGCTCGCCGGGGCAGGGCCGAAGACGGCCAGCCCGATCCCGCTGAGAACGGCGGCGATGGCGAGCCATGTGGACCAGTGGGTGTTTTCACGCAGGAGCAGGCGGGACAGCAGCGCCGCGAAGACCGGCACGGTCGAGACGCTGAACAGCACGACCGACACCGGGGCGGCGGCGATCCCCACGGCAAACAGCGTCATGTTCGAGAAATGGCAGGCGACCAGCACGAGCCCCGCGCTGCTGGCGAGCGCCTGCAGGTCGCGCTTCAGGTGGCGTCTGCGCAGGGTGATGGAGGTCAGCCACATCGCGCCGCCCATCAGCAAGCCGCGCCAAATCACCATCTGCGCGCCGCTCATCTCGGACCAGCGCATCAGTAGCGTGTCGGGCGAAATCGCCAGCGCGCCGAACAGCGCGAGGAATATCCCGAACATCGGATGTCTGGTCATGATGGGGCTCCCTTCGCGCGGACCGCGCGTCTGGCGATCTCTAGCGGTCCGCGCGCGCGGTTCCAAGGCCGGGCAAGAGAACACCGGCCCGAGGGAAGCGGGCCGGTGTCCCAGATCGCAAGGATTTTGGGAGATCAGTTCGGCAAGGCTCCGCAGAACCCGCCGCTTGCGACCTGACCGGATCCGAAGGCGAAGGCCGGAGGGGCTTGGTAGGGATTGAGCGGCGCTCCGATTAGATCGGCGCCGATCAGAAGAAGCAGGGCCGCGAGGGCGGTGAAGGCAGTCGCTTTCCGGGTCATGCGCGTGCCTCCAGTCCAAGGCGGGGCCGTAGCCAGATGCCCAGATAGGCGCCCGCGAAGGCTGCCGCGAACCATACCCAGCCATGAAGGCTGCCGGTCGAGATCCCCGAGAAGAACGCGCCCACGTTGCAGCCGAAGGCCAGTCGCGAGGAATAGCCCAGCAGGAAGCCTGCAATGATCGTCGCGGCCCAGGCGCGGGCCGGATAGCTCGGCAATTTCTGCGACAGCCCGCCCTGACGCCAAGCGGCGACCCCGAACGCGCCCGCGATCAGGCCGATATCGGTGAGCGAGGTGTAGTCGGTCAGCAGGCTCTCCTTCACACGGGTGATCGAGCCGGGGGCTGCGTAGAAGGCCGATTGCGTCAGGTCGAAGCCCATTCCGTTCACGCCCTTGGCGACCCAGAGGCCCAGCCCGTAGACCACGCCCCAAGGCTGCCCTGCGACCAGCAGGTTCGCGATGGCGAGCGCTGCGAGGACGAGGGCCGCGATGATGTAGCGCCGCGGCAGGCTTCGCGAGCCGCGCTTGCCGAGGAAGAAGACCGTGGCCGCGACCAGCCCGAGAAGAACCAGCGTCACGGCAAGTCCGCTCGTGCCACGCAGGGTCAGGATCGGCAGCGCGCCGAGATTGGTCCACCAGATCAGCCCGTAAGCGCCGAAGAAGCTGCCGATGGCGAAGAACGGCAGCGCGAGCAGCCCGATCGGGTTGCCCGAGCCTGCGTTCACAAGCGTGCCCGAGCCGCAGCCCATCACGACCTGCATCGCCGCACCGAAGACAAACGCGCCGCCGACCATCGCGAAGCCGATCGGGGCCTGCGCGCCGGTCAGCTCGCCCGGATGGCTCGAGATCGCCGGGATCGCGACGATGGACACCAGCGCGATCGCCAGAAGCTGCGCGAGGATGCCCGCAGGCTCACGCCGCACGATCATCGCGCGCCAAGGGCCCGCAAAGCCGAAGCGCAGCCCTTCCAGCGCGATACCGAAGCCCAGCCCGATCGCCAGCATGAAGCCGTAGCGCGCGCCGCCGAACAGCGCGAGGGCCGCGACCGCTGCAAGGGCTGCGAGGATCAAAGCACTGCGCCGGGCGATTCCGCCCGACGCTGCCTGCCGTTCAAGAATGGCAGTGTTCATCATCAGCCTCCGGTGAGCTGGTTGAGCAGGTTGCGCAACAGGCCGGGCGTGTTCGCCATCTCACCGTCGGTCTTGGAATATTCCACCATCGAACCGGGGTAGAGCTTCACGTTCTCGATGCCTGCGAGCTCGGACATGGCGAACCAGTCGGTCGCCGCCCAGTGCCCGGTATTGCAGAAGGACACGACCTCTTCGCCGTCCTTGATGCCCAGCTGCTCTTTCAGAGCGGCCGCATCGGTTTTCGCGTCGATGACCGTCGCGCCGGAGCGGAAGAACTTGGTGTAGGGCAGGTTCTCGGCGCCGGGCAGGGTGCCGGGACGCGAAGCGGCGGAGTGCGCTTTCTTGCCCTCATAGAAGGCGGGCGGACGCGCATCGACGAGCACGGCTTTGCCCTTGCCGTTGACGAGATCGCTCACTGCGGGCGTCTCCGCCGTCCAGCGGTCGTTCCACGTCAGATCGAGATCGGTGGGCATCAGGTTCTCGGTCACGTCCGACATCGGCAGGCCAGCGTTGGCCCAGGCGGTCGTGCCACCATTGAGGATCGACAGCTCGGTGAAGCCGGTGCTTTTCAGCGTCCAATAGACGCGCGCGGCGGCGCCGAAGTCAGTATCGGTATCGCCCTGCGCGATGATCACGATGGGGCGGTCGGGCTCGAGGCCGATCTGCTCGAAGGACGCCTGCAGCTTCGTGATCGGCGGCACTTGGCCGGGATTGTTATCCGGGCCGCGGAACAGCGAATAGGGCGCATAGACGGCTCCGTCGATATGGCCTTTTTCATAGCTGCCGGTGCGGATGTCGAGCAGCACCGGATCGACCGTGTCGATCTCGGCGTTCAGTTCGCTCGGGGTGACGAGCGGGCCGAGGTCGCTGGCCATCGCGGCACTGGCGGCGAAGAGAGCAGCGCCGGTCGCGGCGGCTGCGGAAATACGTGCGAGACGGGTCATGGGAAACCTCGCTGGTTAGGGATTTTGTCCCAAATTGTTCAGGATTTTTGCGATGGCAAGCTTAAGCGGTTCACTGCTTCTATTGCGCGGAAGGAAAATATTCCGGTATCGGCGTGGTTCGCGAGATTTGCGTCCCGTTCCGGAGGGCAGGTTGGACGCGCGGTCTGTCGCGGTGCTGAAGGGCGCGACCGCGTTTTTATTCGCAGCGGCACGTCTTTCGGCCTCGATATCGGGGTTCCGGCGGCGCGGCTGCTCTGTGTTGCGAGAATCGCCTGCCGCGCCCCCGGGTTGGCAGTCCCCGCCCGATGTCGTTAAGGATTGGGCAAGATGCGCGTCTGGGGAGGATCAACGTGAGCAAGTTATTCGTCGGTGTCGATGTCGGAACCGGTTCGGCGCGCGCCGGGATTTTCGATCGGGAGGGCACGCTTCTCGGCGTCGGCAAGCACCCGTTGGAGATGTGGCAGGACGATCATGGCCATGTCGAGCAGTCGAGCGCCCAGATCTGGCAGGCGGTTTGCGATGCGGTGAAAGGGGCGTTGGCGGCCTCGGGGGCCGACCCGCTCGATGTCGCGGGGATCGGGTTCGACGCGACCTGTTCGCTCGCCGTGATCGGCCCGGAGGGCGGGCTGCCCGTGGGCGATCCTGATGCGCCCGAGCGCGACGTCATCGTCTGGATGGATCACCGCGCCCGCGATCAGGCAGCGCGGATCAATGCGGGCGATCATGATGTGCTGCGCTATGTGGGCGGCCGGATTTCGCCGGAGATGCAGACGCCGAAACTGATGTGGCTGCGCGAGGAGCGCCCCTACATCTACGCGCAGGCCGTGCAATTCTTCGATCTCGCCGATTTCCTGACATGGAAGGCGAGCGGCGCGCTGGAGCGCTCCGCCTGCACGGTCACCTGCAAATGGACCTATCTCGCCCATGAGGGCCGCTGGGATCCGGACTATTTCCACGCGATCGGCCTTGGCGATCTGGCGGAGGACGGTTTCGCGCGGATCGGCGCGCGTATCGTCGATCCGGGCACGCCGCTTGGGGCAGGGCTGACCGAGGCAGCCGCCGCGCAGATGGGCCTGACGCCCGGAACGCCGGTCGCCGCCGGGCTGATCGACGCCCATGCTGGCGGGATCGGCACCGTGGCGGCGCAGGGCGGGTCGGGCGATCCGGCGCACTGTCTGGGCTATGTGTTCGGTACCTCGTCTTGCACAATGACTTCGACGCGCGAACCTGCCTTCGTGCCCGGTGTCTGGGGGCCGTATTTCTCGGCGATGATCCCGGGGATGTGGCTCAATGAGGGTGGCCAATCGGGCGCCGGGGCGGCGATCGCGCAGCTCGTGCAATTGCATCCGGCAGCAGCGGAGGCGCGCGAACGGGCTAAGGCCGCCGGCAAATCCGTGCCGGAATTCCTCGCCGATCTCGCGCTCGAGACGGCGGGTTCACCTTCTGAAGTCGCGACGCTTGCCGATGGGCTTCACGTCGTGCCGGAGTTCTTGGGCAACCGCGCGCCCTTCGCCGATCCCGATGCGCGCGCGGTGATCGTGGGGCAGGGGATGGAAACCGGGCTGGACTCGCTCGTGGCGCTTTATGTCGCGGGGGTGTGCGGGCTGGCCTATGGGCTGCGCCAGATCATCGAGGTGCAGGCCGAACATGGTGCGCCGATTTCGGAGATTTCGATCTCGGGCGGGGCGGGGGCGCATCCCGTCACCCGTCAGATCATCGCGGATGCGACCGGGCGCGACGTCGTGGTCACGCGCTGCGAGGAACCGGTGCTGCTGGGGGCTGCGATGCTCGGCGCGGTCGCGGCGGAGGGGTTCGACGACCTGCAGGCCGCGATGGGCGCGATGTCGCAGGTCGCGACCCGGTTTGCACCCGCAGGCGGCGCGGTGGAGCGTTTGCACGCGGCGCGGTTCGAGGCGTTCCTGACGCTGCAATCGACTGCGCGTTCGGTGCGCGAGAGCATGGCCAAGGCGGCCGAGTGACGGGGCTCGCTGACAAGGTGTGACGCTGCGGCGCAGTGCGGATTGGAACGCAGCGCTTGCTTTCGCAGGTCCGGTTTCGGACACTCTGCGGATTATAGAATGCGTTTCGAAACCCAAATCTTGAAAGCCAAATCGTGACCAGACCCAGCCGCCAACAAGAGCGGATCGACCAGATAACCGCCTTGCTCGATGTCTCGCCCGCCCTGCGTTTGCGCGACCTGTCCGAGCAGATGGGCGTGACCGAGATGACCCTGCGGCGCGACGCGGCGCAGCCCGAAGCGGGGTTTGCCTGCCGGGGCGGCTATATCGTCACCACACGTACGACCGAGCATTACGACTTCGACGCGCAGATGAACCGCGCCATCGACGCCAAGCGCGCGGCGGCGGGTCATGCGCTTGAACTCGTCCCCGAGGGCGCGGTCGTGTTCCTCGATACCGGCACCACGCTGCCCCATCTCGCGCGGCTTCTGGCGCAGGGCAAAGCGCGGCGAATCATCACCCATTGTCTGACCACGGCGGAGATCCTGCAGGGGCGCAGCAGCGTCCCGGTCGAGTTTCTGGGCGGCGAAATCAAGTCGAGTACGCGCTCGTGTCATGCGGGAAATCCGCACGACCGATTGGCGCCTTTGAACATCGATGTAGCGTTCCTGTCCGCGGGCGGGCTCGATTCCGATGGGGCGCTGAGCTGTTCGCACGAGTACGAAGTCCCCTTGAAACGTGCGGCGATAGAGCTTTCAAAACAGTGTTTTGTCGTCATGGATGCCAGCAAGATCGGCCAGCGCAAGCCGGTCGTTTTCGCGTCTCTCGACGAGGTTTCGGGCGTCGTCACCGAGGCCGGACTTCTCGCTGCAGCGCAGCTTAAGATGTAGTTGACACTTCCCTTCATCCCCTAGATGGTCCCGAGTTATGTTGCGATCGTAACATTACTTGGAGGGCCGGTTTCGGCATGCGCCTGAACCGGGAAACGCGGACGAGGAGGTCCGCTTGAAGGGAGAATTATCATGAAGCTCGGATTCATTCCGGCCGCTGCATTCGCGGTCGCCATGGCCACCCCGGCACTGGCGCAGCAGGTCGTCGACACGAGCAATGTCGACAAGGAAATGCTCAGCTCCGACAAGACCTACCACATCGCGACCGTTGTGAAGGTCGACGGCATCGCGTGGTTCGACCGGATGCGTGACGGCGTGAAGCAGTTCGGCGACGACACCGGCAGCGACACCTGGATGGTCGGCCCCTCGCAGGCGGATGCGGCAGCGCAGGTGCAGCTGATCGAGAACCTGATCGCGCAGGGCGTGGACGCCATCGCCGTCGTGCCGTTCTCGGTGGAAGCGGTCGAGCCGGTGCTCAAGAAGGCTCGTGATCGCGGCATCGTCGTGGTGAGCCACGAAGCCTCGAACATCAAGAATGTCGATTACGACATCGAAGCCTTCGACAACAAAGCCTATGGCGCGGAGCTGATGGACCACCTCGCCAAGCAGATGGGTGAGAAGGGCAAATATGTCGCCACCGTCGGCTCGCTGACCTCGAAGTCGCAAAACGAGTGGATCGACGGCGCGATCGAGCGTCAGAAGGAAGCCTATCCGGACATGTCGCTCGCGACGGATCGTCTGGAGACCTATGACGACGCGAACACCGACTACAACAAGCTGAAAGAGGCGCTGACCGCGCATCCCGACATCACCGGTGTCGTGGGTGGTCCGATGCCGACCTCGGCAGGCGCCGGTCGTCTGATCGCGGAAGGCGGTCTGCAGGGCAAGCTGCACTTCGCGGGCACCGGTCTTCCGTCGGTCGCGGGTCAGTACATCTCGCAGGGCGATATCAGCTACATCCAGTTCTGGGATCCGGCGGTTGCTGGCTACGCGATGAACATGATCGCACTGGCCGAGCTGAAAGCACGTGATGCGGGCAAGGACCATGCCGATATCAAGGCGGGCACTAACCTCGGTCTCGAAGGCTATACCGATCTCAAGGAAGCCGATAGCGCGGACGCGAAAGTGCTCTACGGGGCCGGCTGGGTCGGCGTGACCAAGGACAACATGGATCAATACGACTTCTGATCCCTGACGGTTCTCAAGCTCGGGTGGCGCGCGCGATCGCGCCACCCGTTGCCGACCTGCCTGCGAGGAGACCCCCATGGCCACCGCTCCCCTGATCGAGCTGCGCAACATCTCGAAGCGCTTCGGCGGCGTGCGCGCGCTCGATGACGTGTCGCTGACGCTCGACGCCGCCCGCATCCACTGCCTCGCCGGCGAGAACGGCTCGGGCAAATCCACCCTCATCAAGATCGTCTCGGGCGTCTATCAGCCCGACGAGGGCGAGATCCTGATCGACGGCAAACCGGTCGGCAAGCTCGACCCCGCGACCTCGATCGCCCATGGCGTGCAGGTCATCTACCAGGATTTCTCACTGTTCCCGACACTGACCGTGGTCGAGAACCTCGCGCTCAATACTTTCCTGCGCGAAGGCAAGACCCGGATCGACTGGACCCGGGCCCGCAAGATGGCGCGCGACGTGCTGGCGCGGCTCGATGTGACGCTCGATCTCGATGCGACCGTCGAGACCCTTCCCGCCGCCGGCCGCCAGATCGTGGCGATTGCCCGCGCGATGCTCGCCGATGCGCGGCTCATTATCATGGACGAACCCACGACGACGCTCACGGGGCGCGAAGTCGAACGCCTCTTCCGCATCGTGCGGGATTTGCAGGCCGACGGCATCGCCACGCTGTTCGTCAGTCACAAGATGCGCGAGATGCTGGAAATCTCCGAGCGTCTCACCGTCTTCCGCAATGGCAAGAAGGTCACCGAAGGCCCGATCTCGGATTATGACGAACGCTCGATCACCCGCGCGATGACCGGGCGCGACCTGCATCAGGGGCATTTCATTGCCCCCGATGTCAGCGGGCGCGAACCGCGGCTGGAGCTGCGCAACGTGACCGTCGGCGACAAGGCGCAGGGCATCAACCTGACGCTGATGCCGGGCGAGATCGTCGGCATGTCCGGCCTGATAGGTGCAGGCCGCAAGGCCATCGCACAGGCGATCTTCGGTCTGCGCAGCGATATGAGCGGCGAGATGCTGGTCGACGGCAAGCCCGTGATGCCGAAGAACGTCCCCGAAGCGATCGCGGCTGGCATCGCCTATGTGCCCGAGGATCGCCTGTCGGAAGGGTTGTTCCTGACCCGCTCGATCCGCGACAATGCGATCGTCTCCTCGCTGAGCCGCTTCGCGCCGCATCTGTGGCTCGATGCCGAGAAGGCGGGGGAGGAGACCCATAAGATGTTCGGCGAGATGGCGATTTCCGCGCCGGGGATCGACGTGCCGGTGGGCACGCTCTCGGGCGGGAACGCGCAACGCGTGATGATCGGGCGCTGGCTGATGACCGATGCGCGCGTGCTGATCCTGAACGGCCCGACCGTGGGCGTCGATGTCGGCTCGAAAGAGCAGATCCACGGCATCATTCAGGACCTGACCCGCAACAACGATCTGGCGGTTCTGATGATCTCGGACGACTTGCCGGAGCTGGCCGCGAACTGCAACCGCGTGCTGTGCATGACCGAGGGCCGCATCACCGGAGAACTCGCGGGCGACGCGCTGACCGAAGAGGCGCTCGACGCGGCGCTGTCCAATGAAAAACAAGGAGAGCCCGCATGAGATTCCTGCGCAGCTCCGACGCGATCATTCTGGCGATCCTTGCGGTCGCGATGATCTTCATCGGGTTGGTGAACCCGGCCTTCTGGCAAATGTCCAACCTGTTCAGCCTGCTCAAGGAAAACGTCGTCATCGGCATCATGGCCTTGGGCGTGCTGCTGGTGATGATCTCGGGCGGGATCGACGTGTCTTTCACCGCCTTCGCGGTCGCGGGGATGTATCTCGTGGTCCGCTCGATGGTGGCGCTCGACTATAACGGGCTGGTGCTGCCCTTCGCCTCAACAATCATAATCGGCGGGCTTCTGGGCCTGATGAATGCGGGCATCATCCACAAGTTCAAGATGATCCCGCTGATCGTGACACTCGGCACGGCCTCGGTCGTGCGCGGGCTGGTGTTGGGCCTCGTCGGCACCTCGAACGTGAACATCAACAAGATGCCCGAGGCGCTGGTGAATTTCGGCAAGACAGATCTATTCGTGCTCGAACGCGCGAACGGCTCGACCTACGGGCTGACCGCGATGATCGTGATCTATCTGGGTCTCGCCGTCGCGCTGCATCTGGTGCTGAAACACACGATGATCGGGCGCTCGGTTTATGCCTATGGCGCGGACCCGGAGGCGGCGAAGCGCGTGGGCTTCTCGACCGGCCGCACGATGATCTTCGTCTATGTCACGGCGGGCGCGCTGGCGGGTTTTGCGGGGCTATTGCACAGCTCGATGATCTGGCTCGCCAATCCGCGCGACTTCGTGGGGCTGGAGCTCGACGTGATCGCGGCGGTGGTGCTGGGCGGCGCGTCGATCTTCGGCGGGCGCGGCACGGTGCTTGGCACGGTGCTGGGCGTGTTCATCCTCGTGATGATCCAGAATTCGCTGATCCTGATGGGGATCGACACGACATGGCAGCGGGTCGTCGTGGGCGCGATGCTGGTTGCGGCTGTGACCGTGACGGCGCTGCGCGACCGCAGGGCTTTGGTGTGAGGCAGGGGAGATGATGATGAGCGAGACCAAGACCAACGCCACCTCCCGGCCCGGCCTGCGCGGCTGGCTCAAGGGCGAGGCGGCACAGACCAACGTCATGCTGGCCGTATCCTGTGTGCTGGTGCTGATCGCGATGACGGCGCTGCGGCCTTCGATGTTCCTGTCGTCTTACAACTTCGAGTCGATGGCCTTCTTCATGCCGGAACTCGGCATCCTGTCGATCGCGATGATGATCGCGATGCTGACCGGGGGGATCGACCTGTCCATCGTGGGCGTCGCGAACCTTGCGGGCATCACGGCCGGCACGCTCTTCGGGGCGATGGCGGGCGATGGCGGCTCGGGCGCATTGGGCCTCGGCCCGGTGACGCTGGGCGTGAGCGCGGCCCTGATCGTGGGGCTGCTGGCGGGGCTGCTGAACGGCTTCCTGATTTCGGTGCTGAAGATTACGCCGATCCTTGCGACGCTGGGTACCGGCCAGGTCTTCATCGGGATGTGCCTCGTGCTGACGGGAGGGCCTGCGATCGTCGGCTTCCCGCCGGGGTGGAACGCGATCGGCAACGGCAAACTGGTGGGCATCCCGGTGCCGCTGGTGATCTTCGTGCTGGTCTGCATCGCACTGTCGCTGCTGCTCGCGCGGACCTCCTTCGGGCTGCGGCTCAAGCTGATCGGGACCAACCCGAAAGCGGCGGTCTATGCGGGGGTGAAGCGCGGCCAGATGATCCTCTATTCCTACATGCTGACGGGGATGCTGGCCGCGATGGCGGGTATCCTGCTGTCGGCGCGGACCAACGCGGCGAAGTCGGATTACGGCGCGTCTTACCTGCTGCAGGCGGTGCTGATCGCGGTGCTGGGGGGGACCAACCCGGCAGGCGGTCGCGGCAATGTGCTGGGCGTGGCCCTTGCGCTGATCTCGCTGACGCTGTTGTCCTCGGGCTTCCAGATGATGCGGGTCTCGAACCACCTGATCGATTTCGTCTGGGGCGCCTTCCTGATCGGGGTGATCGCCCTCAATTCCTGGCGTCGCCGGAAAGGAGCGTAAGATGAGCGTGATCATTCCTCTCCCGCGTGAGCGGTTCGGGCTGGCCCCGAGCGTGCTCGCCAAGACCGACAGTTTCACCGTCACCGGCTGGCGCACCGCGCTTGGCATCGAGATGGTGGGCGTGGAGACCCCGCGCGGCCGGGTCGAGATGCTGCCCTACATGGGCCAGATGCTCTGGGACGCGATGTTCGACGGCGTGCGCCTGACGATGGACAGCGCCTTTGCCGAGCCGCGCCCGGCGCAGGTGATCGTCGAAACCTATGGCTGTCTCGCCTATCACTCTGGCTTGCTGCGCAACGGTTGCCCCGGTCCGCAGGATGACCATCCGCTGCATGGCGAGATGGCCTGTGCCACGATGGACGCCGCCCATCTGGAGATCGGCGAAGACGGGCAGGGGGCGTTCGTGCGCCTTGGCGGTCATGTCGATTACATCCGTGGCTTCGGCCCGCATTACCGCGCGATGCCCTCGATCACGGTGCGGGAAACCACTCAGATCGAGATGGCGATGGCGGTCGAGAACCGCTCCGCCCTGCCGATGGACCTGATGTATATGTGCCATGTGAACTTCGCCTTCGTCAAAGACGGGCGCATCCATCAGGCGGCCCCCTTCACGCCCGAGCGTACCCGCGTCCGCCGCGACGTGCCCGCCCATGTTCAGCCGACGCGGGCCTATACCGATTTCATTGAACGGCTGGCGGAAGCGCCCGAAGACAGCGCCACGCTGGACGCGCCCGAGAAGTGGAACCCCGAACAGGTTCTCTATATCGAGCGGCCCGCAGCCGATGCGTCGGGCGAGAGCCACGCGCTTCTGGAGCGGCCCGCGGGCGACGGGTTCTCGATGAGCTGGCGGCCCGATCAGTTCGACCACCTCGCGCGCTGGATCCTGAACGGCGAGGATGCCTCGGTCGCGGCCTTCGCGCTGCCGTCCACCTGCGAGCCCGAGGGTTACACGGCGGAGAAGGCGAAGGGCAATCTCCGCAGCCTCCCAGCCGGAGAGACCGCGCATTTCGCGACCCGCTTCGGCTATACTGACAAGGCCGAGACTACCGCGCTCGCCAAGACGATTTCCGACCTGACGGAGAAAGAGAATGCCTGAGAAGATAGCCGTCGTCGGCTCGAACATGATGGATCTGGTGACCTATATCGACCGGATGCCGGGACGCGGCGAGACGCTCGAAGCCCCCGATTTCGCGATGGGGTTCGGGGGCAAGGGCGCGAACCAGGCGGTTGCCGCGGCGCGTCTGGGCTCGGATGTGGCGATGGTCACCTGCGTGGGCGATGACGGGTTCGGCCCGCAGGTCCGCGCCAATCTGGAGAAAAACGGGATCGACACGACCCATGTGCGCACCGTCGAAGGCTCGGCCTCGGGCGTGGCGCCGATCTTCGTCGAGCGTGATGGCGAGAACGCGATCCTGATCGTGAAAGGGGCCAATGCGGCGCTGGCACCGGCCGATGTCGATGCGGCGGCCGAGACGTTGCGCGCAGCCTCTGCGATCCTGATGCAGCTCGAGGTCGATCTGGAAACCGTCTATCACACTGTGGCCTTCGGGGCGCGCGAAGGGGTGACGACGATCCTGAACCCCGCGCCTGCGCATCCCGATCTGGATATCGCGCGGCTCGATGGGCTCGACTGGTTCTGCCCGAACGAGAGCGAACTGGCGATGCTTTCGGGGCTGCCCACCGGCACTGATGACGAGGTGATCGCCGCCGCGCGCAGCCTGATCGAACGCGGCATCCACAACGTCGTGGTGACGCTTGGCGGGCGCGGCGCGCGCCGGATCACCGCGGACACCGTCGAAGAGATCGCCCCGGTCTCGGTCAGCCCGGTCGATACCACCGGCGCGGGCGACGCTTTCATCGGCAGTTTCGCGCATTTCCTTGGCCAAGGGGTGGAGCCCACCGCGGCGCTGACCCGTGCCGCGCGCTATGCCGCATTGTCGATCACCCGTCGCGGCACGCAAACAAGCTACGCGACGCCCGCCGAATTCGACGACTTTCTTTCCGAGCATGGGCTCGGCTGACTTATGCTGATCTTGTCCCGATCGCGCACGCCCGGGAATTACTCCGGACGTGGCGGCGAGGCTGTGACGAGTCCCGATTTAGGAGACACGCAATGAAGACCGAAATGAAAACCGAGACGCGTGCGGAAGGGGCTTTGGTGCCCACCGCCGCGGCCGCAGGGGAGCATGCGCGCAACCCCGGCATGGCGCTCGATGTGGGGATGTTCGAGGGCCACCGCGTCAACCGCGCCGCCGCCGAGCGCCGCTGCGCGACGCTCACCACCCGGCGCAGCGTGAAGAAGGCGCATCAGGCGGCGTGGCTGGTCAACGCGGTGCGCTGCGTCGATCTGACGACGCTTGCGGGCGACGATACCGAGGGCCGGGTGAAACGGCTTTGCGCGAAGGCGCGCAAGCCCTTGGCCTCGCATATCGAGGCGGGGCTGGGCCTGAGCGCGGGCGAGCTGACCGTGGGCGCGGTCTGCGTCTATCCGACGATGGTGCCCCATGCCGTCAAGGCGTTGGAAGGGTCGAATATCCCCGTGGCCTCGGTCGCGACAGGCTTTCCGGCAGGTCTGATGCCGCTGCATCTGCGGCTCGAGGAAATCCGCTGGGCGGTGGCGCAGGGCGCGGCCGAGATCGACATCGTGATCAACCGCGAACTGGCGCTGACCCGGAACTGGCAGGGCCTGCATGACGAGATCGCGGCGATGCGCGAGGCCTGCGGCGACGCCCATATGAAGGCGATCCTGGCGACTGGCGAGCTGGAGACGCTCAACAACGTCTATTCCGCCTCGATGGTGGCGATGCAGGCGGGGGCCGATTTCATCAAGACCTCGACCGGCAAGGAAAGCGTCAACGCCACGCTGCCCGTCAGCCTGACCATGCTGCGCGCGCTGCGCGATTACGGGATGGCGACCGGCCACCGCATCGGCTTCAAACCCGCGGGCGGGATGAAGCAGGCGAAAGAGGCGCTGGCCTGGCAGATCCTTATGAAAGAAGAGCTGGGCCGCGACTGGCTCAACCCCGACCTGTTCCGCTTCGGTGCAAGCTCGATGCTGGGCGATATCGAGCGCCAGCTGGAGCACTACGTCACCGGCCGTTACGCCGATAGCAGCCGTCACGCGCTGGCCTGAGGAGAGACAAAATGAGCATTCAGAACATCCTCGAAACCATGGAGTACGGCGTGGCCCCCGAAGACGACAGCCAGGCGCGCAAATGGCTCGCCAAGCATGAGGGCGGCTTCGGCCATTTCATCGACGGCGCGATGACCAAGCCGGGCGATCTGTTCGAGGTCCGCGATCCGGCAAGCGACACGGTGCTGGCGCGCGTCACGCAAGGCACAGCGTCGGACGTGGATGCCGCCGTCTCCGCCGCGCGCAAGGCGCAAAGCGGTTGGGCGAAGCTGTCGGGCCATCAGCGTGCGAAGCATCTTTACGCTTTGGCTCGCCACATCCAGCAGCACTCGCGCCTTCTGGCGGTGCTGGAGACCCTCGACAGCGGCAAGCCGATCCGCGAGAGCCGCGACATCGACATCCCGCTGGTCGCGCGCCACTTCTATCACCATGCGGGCTGGGCGGAGATCTTGGAGGACGAGCTGCCGGGTCACACCGCGCAGGGCGTTTGCGGCCAGATCATCCCATGGAATTTCCCGCTTTTGATGCTGTCGTGGAAGGTCGCGCCCGCGCTGGCGGCGGGCAATACGGTGGTGCTGAAGCCCGCCGAATACACGTCGCTGACCGCGCTGGCCTTCGCCGAGATCGCACAGGAATGCGGCATCCCGAAAGGCGTGATCAACATCGTCACCGGCGACGGCGAGACCGGCGCTGCCATCGTCGGCCATGAGGGGATCGACAAACTGGCCTTCACCGGCTCGACCGATGTGGGCCGCATTCTGCGCGAGCGCACCGCAGGGTCCGGCAAAGCGCTGACGCTGGAACTGGGCGGCAAATCCCCCTTCGTCGTCTTCGAGGATGCCGATCTGGACGCCGCCGTCGAAGGCGTGGTGGATGCGATCTGGTTCAATCAGGGACAGGTCTGCTGCGCAGGCTCGCGCATCCTCGTCGCCGAGGCCGTGGCCGAGCGGTTCGAGACGCTGCTGCGTGCCCGGATGAAGACGCTGCGCACCGGCGATCCGATGGACAAGAGCACCGATATCGGCGCGATCGTGCATCCCTCGCAGCTCGCGCGTATTCGCGAACTGGTCGAGAAGGGCGCAAGCGAGGGCGCGACGCTGACCCAAGGCTCCGCGCCTCAGGGGTGCTTCTTCCCGCCGACGCTGGTGACGGATGTCGAACCCGCAAGCGTTCTCGCGACCGAGGAAATCTTCGGCCCCGTGGTCACGCTCACCACCTTCCGCACGCCGTCCGATGCGGTCGCGCTGGCCAACAACACGCGCTACGGGCTGGCGGCCAGCATCTGGTCGGAGAACGTGAACCTGTGCCTCGACATCGCGGGGCAGGTGAAAGCCGGGATCGTCTGGATCAACTCCACGAACATCTTCGACGCGGGCGCGGGCTTTGGCGGCTATCGCGAGAGCGGCTTCGGCCGCGAGGGCGGGCGCGAAGGCATGCGTGCCTATCTGCGCAACCCGGCGGCGGCAACCGGCAAGGGTAAGGGCACGACGCCCGCCGAGCTGGAGACCGGCCCCGCAGATACGATCAAGGGCGGCGAGATCGACCGCACCGCGAAGCTCTATGTCGGCGGCAGGCAGGCGCGGCCCGATAGCGGCTACAGCTATCAGGTGAAGGGCGGCAAAGCGGTCGTGGGGCTCGCAGGGCTCGGCAACCGCAAGGATATCCGCAACGCGGTCGAGGCGGCGCATAAGGCCAAGGGCTGGGGCAAGGCCACGGGCCATAACCGGGCGCAGGTGCTCTATTACATCGGCGAGAACCTCTCGGTGCGCGGCGCGGAATTCGCCGCCCGTCTCGAAAGCTTCGGCGCCTCGCGCAAGGCCGCCGAGGCCGAGGTCGAGACGGCGGTCGCGCGCTGCTTCTGGTATGCAGCCCAGGCCGACAAGTTCGACGGCGCGGTCCATGCGACCAAGTCGGACTTCGTGACGCTGGCGATGAACGAGCCGATCGGGGTGATGGGGCTGGTGGCCCCGACCGCGCAACCACTTCTGGGGGCGATCTCGCTGGTGCTCCCCGCGATTGCGATGGGCAACCGCGTGGTGCTGGTCCCGAGCCAGACGCATCCGCTGGCCGCGACCGACCTCTATCAGGTGCTCGACACCTCCGACGTGCCGGGCGGCGTGGTCAACATCGTCACGGGCCCGCGCGACGAGTTGGCGAAGACGCTGGCCGCCCATGATGGCGTCGATGCGATGTGGTATTTCGGGAATGCCGAGGGCTGCCAGATGGTCGAGGCGCAAAGCGCCGGGAACCTCAAGCAGACCTGGGTCGAAGCCGATGACGCACGCGACTGGGGTGCCCGTGCGGGGCAAGGGCGCCTGTTCCTCGACCGCGCGACGCAGGTGAAAAACATCTGGGTGGCCTACGGCGCGTGAGGCCTCTGACAGAGCATCGAGAAAGCGGCGCCGAGAGGACAGGCCTTCTCAGTAAATGGTGCGCGTGAGAAACGTGAAGGCTCGAAGCGCAATGGTCGCTTCGAGCCCGAACTTGCATGATACGACGTTACGCGGGAAGGTCAGCTTTGGCGCTGTTGGGCTTCGATCGCGCTCATTTCAGATGCCACCGCAGGACCGCCGCAATGCTGAACTCTTCCATAGAAATTGGTGATTTCCGCATCTCAGAAGCGGATCAGCTCGGAGTCATATTCTTTGATGCCGTGCGTGAAGGAGCTAGGGAATTCTATAATTTTGAGCAGCGGCGGGCTTGGGCGTCGGGGCCGCCTTCGGGACCCAACTGGGCATCACGCCTGACCGCTCAGAGAACTGTGGTAGCGCGTTTGGTAGGCCAGCCCGTTGGCTTTATGACCTTGGACGATGATGGCTACATAGATCTTGCTTTCGTCGCGCCCGGCTACCAACGACAGGGCGTCGGTGGGTCTCTCTATGCCCGGATCGAGGCAATCGCACGAGACGGCGTGATAGCACGCCTTCACTCCCACGCGAGCTATCTTGCCCGAGGCCTTTTTGAGCAGCAGGGGTGGGACGTGGTTCGCGAGCAGAAGATCGAAAGGGCTGGCGTTACATTGACGAACTTCCTGAAGGAAAAACGCCTCCATTATCCAGTCCGGCGCACTGGCATCGCTGCGCACTCTGATGACAGCTGACCGTGAAGACCGGGCGGCGAGGTTGCGCGCTGTCATGCCTAACCGACATCCGCCGCAGACGGCTCCCGAAGATCTTGTCGGGAGCTGCTGATCGACATGGCGTCGCGCCTACAAGGCGTTCGGCCCCACGCTGCACCATCTACTGCAAAGGGTTGGCCCCCGAAACGGGCCGCTTTTTCATGCGGGATCGACGCGCGCAAAGTCGCGCTATGGCGGCAAACGCAAACACACGCGACCAAACAGCGCGTGACGAAATCGTTTTGAAATCAGGGGAGTAGTGGCAGTCCGTAGGGGAATCGAACCCCTCTTTCCAGGTTGAAAACCTGGCGTCCTAACCGATAGACGAACGGACC